>NZ_VDET01000002.1:651545-1849022 GCF_006381105.1 Flavicella sediminum
TTAAAGGAGGTTTTTTATTTTTTACTAGGACCTATATTCTTTAAAATAAATCAGCAAAAATTTCTCTAGTTTTTGCTGCTACAAACAAAAGCCTTAAATTCGCTTTTCATATTTAAACTCCAGTAATTTTGGCAAAAACAAAAGCGAAAAAGGAAACTCCTTTAATGAAACAATACAACACAATCAAGGCAAAATACCCTGATGCCATGTTGTTATTTAGAGTTGGTGATTTTTATGAAACTTTTGGAGAAGATGCCGTAAAATGTGCACGTGTTTTAAATATTACTTTAACCAAAAGAGGTGCCGGTAGTGAAACCGAAACTGCTTTGGCTGGTTTTCCCCACCATTCGTTAAACACCTATTTGCCTAAACTGGTAAAAGCAGGAATGCGTGTGGCTATTTGCGATCAATTAGAAGATCCTAAAATGACCAAAACCATTGTAAAACGAGGCGTTACTGAACTGGTTACTCCTGGTGTTTCATTTAATGATGAAGTCTTACAATCCAATACCAATAATTTTTTAGCCGCCGTTCATTTTGGAAAAAAACAATTGGGAGTTTCTTTTTTGGATGTTTCTACGGGTGAATTTTTTACAGCACAAGGTTCTGCTGAATACATCGATAAATTATTGCAGAATTTTCATCCAAGTGAAGTCCTAATTCAAAAACAACACCGTGTAAAATTTACCGAAGTTTTTGGCACTAATTTTCATTCTTTTTATTTAGATGATTGGGTTTTTCAAAGTGATTTTGCCAATGAAAGCTTAGAAAATCATTTCAAAGTAAACTCTTTAAAAGGTTTTGGTATCGATACCTTAACAGAAGGAATTATTTCTGCAGGGGCTGTTTTGTATTATTTGTCAGAAACACAACACAATAAAATTGAACACATCACTTGTATTCAAAGAATACAAGAAGATAAATATGTTTGGATGGACAGATTTACCATTCGAAATTTAGAATTATACGCATCAACGGAAGCAAACGCGGTAACTCTTTTAAAAGTTATTGATCAAACCATTTCTCCTATGGGCGGACGCTTATTAAGAAGATGGTTGGCTTTGCCCTTAAAAAATATTGACGAAATAAAAACACGCCAAGAGGTAGTTAAATACCTAATGGACACACCTGATTTCTTTGAAACGGTAAGTTATCAAATCAAACAAATTAGCGATATTGAAAGATTGGTTTCTAAAGTTGCTACCAGTAAAATTCAACCTAGAGATGTTGTCAATCTTAAAAATTCTTTAAACGCAATTATTCCGATCAAAGAAGCTGCTGAAAAAAGCAGCAATACTTCTTTAAAAACAATTGGACAACAATTACACGATTGTGCTGAAATAAGAAATACCATTAAGAGTACTTTATTTGAAGAAGCTCCAGTGAATATCAACAAAGGAAACAGCATTGCTTCTGGTGTTTCTCAAGAATTAGACGACTTAAGAGCAATATCTACTTCGGGTAAGGATTATTTAGATGCCATGTTGACTAGAGAAACTGAACGAACTGGAATTACTTCGTTAAAAATAGCTTTTAACAATGTTTTCGGATATTATATTGAGGTGCGTAATTCTCATAAAGACAAGGTTCCCGAAGAGTGGATTCGTAAGCAAACCTTAGTCAATGCAGAAAGATATATTACAGAAGAATTAAAAGAATATGAAACTAAAATTCTTGGTGCTGAAGAAAAAATAAGCAAGTTAGAACATGAATTGTATGCTAAATTGATTCATTATTTAAGTGGACACATTCAAAAAATGCAATTAAATGCACAGCTTATTGCACAAGTAGACTGTCTGACTTCTTTTGCAAAAACCGCTACAGAAAATAGTTATGTTCGTCCGCTTTTAGATGAAAGCACCGATTTGGAAATAAAAAACGGTCGACACCCTGTTATAGAAAAACAATTGCCAATTGGCGAAGAATATATTGCCAATGATGTGGTGTTAAATAGGACTTCCCAACAAATTATTATGATTACAGGACCCAATATGTCGGGTAAATCAGCCATCCTTCGCCAAACTGCTTTGATTGTTTTGCTAGCACAAATGGGAAGTTATGTTCCTGCACAAAATGCCAAAATTGGCGTGGTTGATAAAATATTTACACGAGTTGGAGCCAGTGATAATATTTCTATGGGAGAATCTACTTTTATGGTAGAGATGAATGAGACTGCTAGTATTTTGAACAATGTTTCTGAGAGAAGTCTGATTTTATTAGATGAAATTGGACGTGGAACTAGTACCTATGATGGAATTTCTATAGCTTGGGCCATTGCAGAATATTTACATGAACATCCTACCAAAGCAAAAACATTGTTTGCTACGCATTATCATGAATTAAATGATATGACCAATACCTTTGAAAGGGTAAAAAACTTTAATGTTTCTGTAAAAGAATTGAAAGACACGGTTATCTTCTTACGTAAACTGGTTGCGGGTGGAAGTGAGCACAGTTTTGGTATTCATGTTGCTAAATTGGCCGGTATGCCAACACAAGTAATTCACAGGGCCAATAAAATGCTAAAGCAGTTAGAGAAAAACCATACCAATGAAGATGTCAAAGAAAAACTAAAAACAGCAAGTCAGGAAGACGATTTACAATTGAGTTTTTTCAAATTAGACGACCCACTTTTAGAAGACATCAAAGAAGAAATTTTAACAACAAATATTGACACTTTAACACCCATTGAAGCTTTAATGAAGCTGAATGAGATCAAAAGAATGTTGACAAAAAAATAGTTTTTCTATGAACCCGATGGAACTTATCATCAGCCATATTACTATTGTTGGATCCTTTGTTTTTGCTATATCAGGCGCACTTACAGCCATCAAAAAAAAATTAGATCCTTTCGGAATTCTAATTGTTTCCTTTATTACTGCCGTTGGTGGTGGTACCTTAAGAGATATGCTTTTGGCGGAAAGAGATGTTTTTTGGTTGTACGAAACCAAAATAATTTATGCCGTTCTAACGGGAGGAATCATCGCTATGGTATTAAAAGATAGATTGGATTTCTTTAACAAACCGATGTTCTTTTACGATTCTGTTGGACTAGGTTTATTTACTATAACAGGTGTGCAAATCGGTTTAGGCGCTAATTTAGAACCTATTATTTGTGTACTATTAGGAACTGTAACCGGTGTTTTTGGAGGCGTAATTCGTGATGTTCTTGTTAATAAAATACCCGTTATTTTCAAAAAAGAAATATACGCCACGGCTAGTATTTTTGGTGGAATTTTGTATTTAGTTTTAACAAAACTTGATGTCGAAAATCCTTACGTACAAATTATCCCAATTATTTCAATTATCTTAATTCGTATTCTTGCGGTCACTTTTAATATTTCACTTCCCAACATCTACAAGAAAAAAAAATGATTGATAATTTACAACAAGGCTTTTTTGGTATTGGAATTTTTAATGGTAAAACTCCAGAAAATTTAGGGGTATTATGGCGCTCTGCTCAAAACATGGGAGCCAGTTATATTTTCACCATCGGAAACCGCTATGCCAAACAAGCCTGTGATACACACAAGGCTGTAGGTGCCATGCCCTATTTTCACTATACTACTTTTGATGATTTTTACCAGCAGCTTCCAAAAGGAGCTATGTTGGTTGGTGTTGAATTGGATGAAAGAGCCGTATCTTTAGAAACCTTTAAACACCCAACACGTTGTGTGTATTTATTAGGGGCAGAAGACCATGGCTTGTCTAGAGTTGCCATAGAAAAGTCACATCACCTAGTGAAATTTGACACCCCTATGAGCTTGAATGTTTCTGTAGCTGGAAGTATTGTAATGTATGACAGGAGAACTAAAGTTTTTCAAAAAAACTAATCTGCATTATAAAGCAACCATTTGTTCTTTCTTGCATCTTATAAAAAAGACCCGATTCACTTACTTAAAACAGTATTGGTATTCTTATGAAAAATATACTTGTAAAAACATTGATCTTTTTTCTTCTGATAGCTTGCAGTGAAAAAGGTGCTGAGAACAACACCGAAAGCTTAGACTTTATAAAATATGGTACCTCATTCGGATTTTGTTATGGCTATTGCAATGAACATCTAAACATTACGGATTCAAAAATTGTTTACAATAAAGAAAGTTGGGGAGACAATGCCTTGTTTCCTAAAATTGAAAAAACAATAGACATTGATTTAAATGATTGGGAGTTATTAAATAACAAAATCAACTTCAAAAATTTCTCAAAACTACAAGAAACCTTTGGCTGTCCAGATTGTGCTGATGGAGGAGCAGAATGGATTGAAATTCAATCTGGAGAACGCACTCATAAAATAACATTTGAGTATCAAAATGAACCGGATGCTGTAAAAGAGTATATTTCCATATTAAGAAATAGAATTTCAATGATCTCTAAAAGCCATAATTTTCATGAAAGCTTAAATACTTGGAATACATTGAAAGCGAATAAAGGAAATTCATACAAATACACGATCGAGTTTGTTTCTTATATTGGTTTTGGAAACCGCACAGAAATTGAAGTCTATAATGGAAACGTCATTTCTAGAAAGTACGAAGATTTCTTAACAGAAGGAGCCATGATAAAACCAGCTTTGACAACATACACTGAGACGGGGAATGAACTCGGTTCACACACTAAAGGAGCTCCTATAAAAACCATAGACGAATTGTACGAAACCTGTATTGGAGAATACCTAATTGTTGATGCAAACACAAACTATATAAGTTTTTTAACAAACGATGCCGGTCTTCTAAGTGATTGTGGCTATAGTTCAAAGAACTGTGCAGATGATTGTTTTGTTGGAGTCTCAATTTCAAATTTTGAATGGATTCAATCCGAACAGCGTTAATCAACAATCTCAATATTTCTTTTCAACTCATTCCCAAATTCATCAACCACCGTCAACACATATTTCCCTGGCTTTACGGCAATAGATTTTTCATGAATAGCATTTGTTTCACCCAAATACTTTTCGTTTACATACCAAAATACTTTTGTATCCGAAATACTATGCGCCAATTTTACGACCAATTGGTTTTGAGATCCATCAAAATCCTTGGGTAAAAATATCTTAGAAAAATCTTTAGGATAAACAAAATCCATCACCCGTTGTTTTTCTGAGAAACAGTCCCTTCTATAATTAGGCAATGTTTTGTAAAACGGATTTTTCTGACGGTAATAAAACTCCATTAAAGGAGGCAAAACAAACCAACTTTTGTGTTTGATTTTGTTTAACGGTTGGCAAGAAGTATTGACTTGGTATTGCTCATTTTCTGTTACATGCACCCAACGGTGGTAAGGGCACGGTTTGGTATCTAGTCCGGCCAACTGCACCAAAACCGTATCTTTTTCTGTACAAATTTCTTTTGCTCTATAGCCACTTTTCCCACAAACAACAACTTCTGCCAATTCATCACTCGGTTCTTCAAACCAAGTGCTAGAAGGCAATGTATCAAAAACATCAAACAAGACAGGTCCAGCTGTGGAAACTCCTGTTAAACCGGGTCTACCCTCTCCATCTGCATTTCCTACCCAAACACCAACAACATAGTCTTTGGTACTTCCAATAGCCCAAGCATCACGAAAACCAAAACTAGTTCCTGTTTTCCAAGCAATCTCCTTTGAAGAATCAAAAAACTCCCAATTTTCTTCTCCTTGTGGGCGGTTGACTTCTCTCAAAGCCGTATAAGTTAAAAACAAGGAACCAGCATCAAAAATAGTTTTTTCTGTCGAAGCCTTTCCAAAGTCAATTTTTTCATTTTCATAATAACTAGGTGCCACAAATTCCTTAGAAAAATACTTCCCATAAGATTCTTCATAATGATTGATTGTCCCGGAAAAAGCGGCATAGGTTTTACACAAATCCCATAAATTACTTTCTGCTCCACCCAAAATCAACGACAGTCCGTAATGACTCGAATGGTATTTGATATCCGTCAACTTCATTTTTTTTAAATAATCATGAAATCGATCTACACCAAATTCTTGTAGCATTTTAACAGCAGGTACGTTTAAAGACCTCGACAAAGCCTTACTTGCAGGAACAGCACCATCGTATTCCAAGTTAAAATTTTTTGGATTGTAAGACGCTATTTGTGTTGGCACGTCTGCAATTAAAGTATTGGGTAAAATAACTCCCGCATCTAAAATTCCTGCATACAAAAGTGGTTTTAAAATACTTCCGGTACTTCTTGCTTTGTGAATAATATTCACATCTTTTTGATGCAATTTGTCTGTAGGTGTATTGCCAACATAGCCCAACACTTTTCTTGTTTTTACATCCAACACCAAAACCGACATATTGTAAATATTGTTTTGCTGCAAATCTTTGTAATGTTTCGAAACAATGGCATTTACTTGTTGCTGAATCGCAATATCAAGACTGGTTTTTACTTTTTCTATTGGGTTTTCGGCATCAATTTTAGCCAATAAATGAGGAGCAATTTGTGGTAAACTATGTGGTTTTTGAGGCACACTTTCTAAAGAAGCCAAAGAACAAGTAAGAGAATCTATTACTTTTGTTTTCCATAATTTTCTTAAAAGTCGGTTTCGTTTTTCCAACAAACGGTATTGATTTTTACCCGGATAAATTAAACTCGGGGCGTTTGGCAATACTGCCAAAGTAGCTGTTTCTCCCCAAGAAAGATTTTGCGGAGCACAAGCATAATAACGCCATGAAGCAGCTTCCAAACCAACAACATTTCCTCCAAAAGGAGCATTGGAAACATAGTGACTTAAAATTTCTTTTTTTGAAGAACGAAATTCCAAACGAATGGCTAACAGTACTTCTTTTAATTTCTCAAAATAGGATCTTTTTTTTCCTTTTCTAGACAAACGAATGACCTGCTGAGTAAGAGTACTACCTCCTCTTTTTATCCTTTTCGATTTGCTGTTTTTCACAATTGCCTTTGCAATGGAAACGGGATTAAACCCAAAGTGCTTGTAAAAATAAGCATCTTCAAAAGCGAGGATGCATTCTTCAAATTTAACAGGTATCTTTTTATTTTCTGGGAAACGCCATTGTCCATCCTTGGCAATTTTGGCGCCTAATAAAACCCCTTCTCTACTTTCAATTACTGTAGATTTGGGGTCGTTAAATAGTTTTTCTGGCAGACAAAAATAGAACCATAACAAACAACAAAAACCAACAAGTAGTTTAATTTTATGTCGCTTTACAAAAGTACGGTTCTGAGCCAAAAGAATTTTTCAGTTAATTAATCTTCAACACTTTCATTCTTAAATCTTGGAAGAATAATTCTTTTTTCATCATCAAATTCTAAATAGGCAACACCTACATCACCTGTTTTCCAAGAATCATAAGATCTAGACCCGCCCTTTACATAACATTTTAAACGCTGTCTATCAACAAATTCTCTTAAACCATAAAGACTTAAGTTTTTGTTCTTTTTAATTTCTCTAGTAATTAAATTTGCACTTTCCTGAGTAATGGCATTTAAAAAAGCCATTCCATACGTTTCCCCATTTTGGTGCTTAAAAATTTCACCATTTTCATGATGTGTTCTAAAGTCGTAAATTTTCACGCCTTCAAACCCAACATTGTGCTCGTCTAAAATTGCAATCGTCTTCAATTCTGCATCTATATACTCTGCTACTTTTTTATCCATTCTTTTCTTTTTTTAAAGCTGTAACTTCAATTTCTATTTTCATTCTTTCATCCGCCAAACCTGCGGATATCATCATTGCTGCCGGACGAACATTTCCTAAATACTTTTTCATCGTAGGCCAACATTTTTCAAAGTCTGTAGCTATGGGCAGCACATATTGTACTTTTACAATATCTTCCATTTTCGCACCTGCTTTCTCCAATGCCGCTTCAATATTCACAAAACATTGTTCTACCTGAGATTCTACATCTTCCACAATACTCATGGTATTGTAATCAAAGCCTGTAGTTCCTGAAACAAAAACCCAATCACCTACAACAACAGCTCGTGAATACGCCATTTTTTCTTCAAAACTAGATCCTGAACTGATATGTATTCTCTTCATTTTGATGCTTATTTTACTACTTCAATCCAACGCCCTTGACTTCTAGAAAAATAATCGTTGTCGTACATCGCTTCTGCCTGCACACCTGGCAAATAATATTTCCCGAGGTAAGATGCATTTAGCAAAACTTTAAATGTCCTGGTTTCATTCTTTTCTAAAGAGAAATAAAAATTCACACGATCATCTCTAATATCCGTATAATCTGCTTTATTCTCAGTAGCCTCTCCAAAATCAGTAAAACGTGTATTTACAATTTCCCAACCTGAAGGAAAAATCTGTGTCAACGCAATATCTGCAACTTTCTCCGTATTCGGATTTGACAAGGTTACCAAAGCCATAAAATCAGTCCCCTGTTTCAGCTTTGCAAAAGTAATAGGTTTTGCTTCATCATCCACATATTTGACATACAATTTGAAATTTCTTTGCACCGCAATTTCATTCCCAACAGGTAATATTCCAGAATTGATCAATCGTACATACACCACATTGTCTTTGTTATTTGTGATCGTGAATTTATTCGTGGAAGTCTCCGAAATTTTCAATGTTCGTTGCGCAATCGTGTTTTCTGTTTTAATAGAAGATTGGCTTTTGTTAATTTGATACTTTATTGCTATTTCTTTTCCTCCATTCAACTCCACCATTTTTGCCATAGACAACAAGCAATAGGCAGTCGTTTGTGTACTCATCCAAGAGTCTGACGACAAACGCTTGGCAATGGTCTTGGCCAAAGTTCTACTTTCCGAATCTTTCAATAACAATAAAGTTTCCATTGCCATCGCCCTGTTTCTGTCGGAAGAACCATAGGTATAATAATCTCTATATTTCCGACTAAAATCGTAATTTGCTTTTCCGGCTAGTTGAACTGCTGCCTCTTTTTGACCTGCCAAAGCATAGGCTGCTGCCAAACGCCATTTTGCCGTATTGCTAATATTTGTAAACTCTCTTAATCGATTCATAGCCGCCAAATCCGGAGAACCTGCCAAGGCCAAGGTATACAAACGGTAGGCTTGTGCCACATCAGAATAACGATAACTGAAACTTGGTCGCCAAGCTCGGGCTGTTTCTTTTTGGTAACGAAGCCAATTGCTCATAAATGTCAATGGCAATACAAAGCCTTTTTTCTGAGCTTCTATCATAAAATGCCCTGCATAACTAGTCCCCCAATCATTTGCGGAAGCACCACCTATCCAATAAGACAAGCCTCCACTTGCTTTTTGGAATTTTCCTAGTCGCTTGATCCCTTTTTCAATATTCTCTTTGATTTCTGTTTTCTTTTCATACTCCAAATCAAAAATTGTGGGTAAAAACAATTGCGGAAACACACTAGAAGTCGTTTGTTCTACACAGCCATGTGGATAGCGAATCAAATAACTCAAACGTTTTGTAAAATTCATTGGAGGAAGTGTTGATACTTCAATTTCTGCATAATTGGTTCCTCGATCTCCAAAAACGGTAAAATCACGTTCTATCGTTTGATTGGCTTGCAACTCAATATCAATAAATTTACTAGAAACAGGATTTGGATTTACCACATCTAGTTCTACTTTTTGAGTAGCACGTTCTCCATTACCCTGCACAATTACTTCTACCGTATTTATTCCTATAAGGTCTTGAACATCCAAATCGAAATACACCATTTTCTCATCGGGTTGATCAAAATGGATGGATTGCACAGAAAGACTTTTGTTTTTTATTCCTCGACTTAGTTTTAAGCTTACCTGAACATCTTTTACATTTTCTTTCATTGCAAAAACCGTAACAGGAAGTGTTACTTTTTCACCTGGACTTAATTTCCTAGGCAGGCTAGCTAAAACCATCAATGGCTTTCTTACAGGAGTTGCTTTCTCCGCTTTTCCATAAGCTTCATTTGCAGCATCTCCAGCAACAAGCATCGTTCTAACAGAACCTACATAATTTGGCATTTTAATTTTATGAGTTGCGTTTTTCCCTGCCCCCAATTCAAAAGGACCTAATACCGTAACCACGGGTTTAAATCGGTTAGCTTTGGTCGATTTCTTTTTCTGCCCTTCGTCATCACCTCCAATAGAAAAAACTTGGTTAACCGTTCCTCCAAAGGCACCAATAACTTCATCAAAAACATCCCAAGTTCTCACTCCCAAAGCTTCTCTAGTATAAAAGGCATTCCATAAATCGGGGGTTCTAAAACGAGTTAAATCTAGCAAACCTTCTTCTACAACAGCCAGCGTATAGGTCATTTTTTTACCAGATTTTTCTGAAACCTTTACCACAAAAGTACTTTCAGGTTCCAATTCATCAGGCATAAAAATTTGGGGATCTAGACGAGTTTTTTCATTTTCAACCAAAATTGGAATCACACCATACAAACGCAAAGGCAGGTCATTTGCCACTGAAGCATGTGGCTGTAATAACGAAATATTGATATATACATTCGGGGTCATTACTGCGGTAATAGGAATGCTAGCCGTTGTTTGCCCTTTTTTTGTTTTTACCCAATAAGTTTCTAAAACTTCAGAACTATTTTCTACACTGATCAAAGCATTTCCTTCCGTTCCAGAAGGAAAAGTAAGTGTAGCCTCCTCACCTACATTGTATTTTTCCTTATCCGAAGAAAACACCAACATAGTGGCCGATTCTGAATTTTTTTCTGAACTATTGGACCACCAATCTCTGAAAAAATAAGCTGTTCTTCCCGTAGCATGACCACTAATAGGGTCTTTTACTCGAATCAAATAACGCCCACTTCTTCCTTCAGGGATTTTAATATTTAAAACTCCCGTTCCTTGTTTATTGGTTGTGACTTTAAAAGATTTATAAAGCGTTGAATGTTTTTTGCTTACATAGGATGCTAAATTATCGGAAGCAGCATTCCACCACCAAGACCAGCGAATTTTATACAATTCTACTTCTAAATTTTTACGAGCAATAGGATTTCCTTGATTGTCGACTGTGGCAATACCAAAATCAATTGTTTCACCTGTTACATAGGAATTACCATACCTTTTGGAAACCGGAGATTTCAGTCCGACAAAACTTTGAAATGGAGCTAAATCTTTAGAAACGACATCCGAAGAAAAATCACCTCCATTTTCAAAAACGCGGGTTAAAAAAGTAGCTTTTAACAATCCAGGCGCATTGCTATTGACACTCACTTTTTTCGAAATTATTCCTTTTCCTTCTACATCTATATTTCCATCAAACACAACCAATTCTTCCGTTGAAAAATCTTTAATTGGGTCTTTAAAAACATAGCTAGGAAATTTTTCGAAACCTTTATTAGAGGGCGTTAATTTCATTTTTACTTCTGTCTTCAAATTTTTAGCGGTAGCCCCATGCAGCCATTTCACTTCAATATTCCCAACAATTGGCTTTTGAGTTGTTAACAAATCATCTTTAAAATCGATGTTTATTTTCAATCGATTTGGCTTTACAGTTTCTACCTTAAAGGCCTTGTAAAATGTAGCTCCTCCTACTGAAACTTTGGCGTTCCAATTTCCGGTAGCATCTCCATCGTCGGTTGGGATATGAAAGCGATAAAAGCCATTGAGACCTGTTGTACTTACTTTCTGATATTTCAATTTCCCATGTGGATCGGTCACTTCCATTTTAATAGGATGCCCTTGCGGGATTGGATTGGCAGCATCATTCAAAACAAAAACAGAATGAATGGTATCGCCCGGTCTCCAAACACCACGTTCTGCATAAACATAACCTTTCAGGCCTTTTTTAATTCGCTTTCCAGCCACGTTGAACTTGCTCAGCGACAATGAATTTCCTTCGTTTAATTTTACATAGGTTTTCTCGTTCCCTTTAGAAATAACGGCAAAAGCAGCCTGAGCATCTAAATCCAAAAGGGTAATTCCATCTTCATTGGTTGCGGAAACTCCGATAGATTGCTGCTGATAATTGTACAATTCTACTTTTGCTTCAGCTATTGGAGCGGTAGTCAAAATAGATGTCACTGCAAAAAAGTAGGTATTACTGCTCCCTTTTTTTACAATAACCCCCAAATTAGACGCAAGAATATTCGCCCCTACAGTTTTCTGATTGTAATAATAAGAAGGCGTACATGGATTATCTCTATCTCGCCAATTGTAGTCTTCGTAATAATGGTTCGAAGCAAAACCATCCCAATAGGCGGCATCTCGATCTTTCTCATTTTGCAGGGCAATCGCATCTTTTTTCGGAATAGTATAATCCACATTTTCCGAAGTACCCTCACATGAAAATAAGGAGTACACTTGATCAAAACTCAATTCAACCCTGTAAATAGCACCCGGCTCAGTTGCTATCAAATTACTCAAATCAACTGCATAATTTTTCCATTTCCCATCGTTTTCCAAATCATTTTTCACCAAAGGAATTGTCTTTTTTGCCACAGGTCGCCCCACAGCTTTTATATCGTATCGATTGGAGTTGCTAAGATTTCCTTCTTGTAAAAACTGTAAAATATTATCTGCGTAAATTTTTATCACTTCAACATCTACAGCTTTTAGATTGACCGCTTTGAAATTAAATTTTAAATTTTCAGAATCCGGTAAAATAAGTCCGTTAGTAATGAGTTGCACAGCAGGTTTTATTTGTTCAAAGGTTACTTTTTCAGAAAACTGCTTTTGCAATTTATAGTTACTGCTATTTTTTATTCCTGTAAAAATATCCACTTTAACAGCTCCCGAAATTCTATTTTTAGGGTAAACTTTCAACACATTTCCCTCCACAACATATTTTAGGCTTTTGGCATTTTGAATGGCCACCAGTCCTTTTAAATTTTGTTGTTTTTTTAAAGGATCTGAAAAATTAATTCGCAAATGTTGTTCCGGCGATTGTCGCACATACACATTCATTACCGAAAAATTATTCTTTCCTGGTATTGTAACAAACGATTCCCCTACATTTTCTTTTAAACCTAAAACGCTACCATCCCATTTTACCAGCACTTTTGAATCATTTTTTTGTCTTGAAATACTATCAATGACAAAATCGAAATACACGCTCGATGTCTTTTCATCACCGTGCCATTTTATGGGTAATTGTTTTCCATCCTGACTTGCCACCAATAACTGTTTCGCTTCTTTCAGACTTATTACATCGGCAGATTTCACAACTCCATCTAAATATTGTAATTCCGTAGTATAAGACTGTAAATCTTTAGTGTTTACCGTAAAATTTGGCGCAATTGTTTTAAATGAAAAATGAAATTCTTGCTTTTCTTTTGGCACTTCAGTAAATACTTTACCCAATTGCAATGCAATACTGTATTCGGTATCGGACTTTAAATAATCTTCAGGAATAAAAACCAATTTTTTCAAGCTTTCCAAAACCAATTTTCCGGTAACTTTTGGCTTAATTTCAACGATATCTGCTGGAATTTCTGATCCAACTTCAAAACCAACAATATCTTGAGTTACTATAATTTCAATGGGATTACTTTTAGAAACAAGCCCAGAAGTAGTTGAAAAAATATATTCTTTGAACTGATAAATTACATCTTTTTCTGGCGCTTTTTTTTCACAAGCAACAAGCATTACTAGCAAAAGTACTAGATAGGCAATCTTTTTCATTTTCTTTTTTTTGGAGCCTAAATATACTTAAAATAAAAATTGGCACTTCGCTAAAAGTGGAAGATTTAAAAGTTTCTTTACTTATAGAAAATACGGAAATTCAAATTCTTTTATTTGGCACAAAAACAAAGTTCCATTTTCAAGACGATTTACTATCTTTGTGTAAAATTTTTATACCTATGGTCTTATTTATTGGTGCCCCTGAAGTGATGATTGTACTACTTATTGTAGTGATGTTGTTTGGAGCCGACAAAATTCCGGAAATAGCAAGAGGGCTAGGAAAAGGAATGCGTCAAATAAAAGATGCTACCAATGATATAAAACGAGAAATTAATACTAGTGCTGTAAAACACGATATTGATTTAGATGTCACCAAAGACATCAAAAAAGAAATTGATTCGGTAAAAGAAAATTTGGATGATGTAACGGGACCTATTAAAAGAAATTTTTAATAGCACTCATTTTACTTGACTCTAGTCAAAGTTAACCCATCACGAATTGGTAATAAAACCGTTTCTACTCTAGGATCTTCGTTGATGTATTTATTATAGGCTAACAAGGCTTTGGTATCCACATCCTTCGGATTGAGTTCTTCTACAACCTTTCCACTCCACAAAACATTATCTGAAAGAATCACCCCTCCTGAATTCATTTTACCAATAATCAAATCGAAATAATTGCTATAATTTGCTTTATCAGCATCAATAAAAACCAAGTCAAATTTTTCATCAATAGCAGGAATAATCTCTAAAGCATTCCCAACATATTGCACAATTTGAGGACCATATTCGGATTTATCAAAATATTTTCGCTGTAAATCGTACAGTTCTTCATTGCGATCAATGGTATGTAGTTTTCCATGAGAACTCATGCCTTCAGCCATACAAAGCGCAGAATATCCAGTATACGTTCCTACTTCTAAAATATTTTTAGGTTGAATTAATTTAGACACCATGGACAAAACACGACCTTGAAACCCACCACTAAGCATACGTGGGTTTAAAACCGTTTGCCAAGTTTCCCTATTTAACTCTTTTAATAATTTAGGTTCTTGTTGAGAATGTGCCACCACATACTCATCCAATTTTTCTGGTAGAAAATCCATAATTGTTTGGGTATTTTGTAACGAATAAAAAGTACTAAAAAACTTATTCTTTAAAGTTTTCCATATTTTTTCGCATCAATGCTTTTTCTTCTTCAGTCATAGAACAAATAGTAGTTCCACCTTTGTTCAAGTTTAACAATCGAGAAAGTATTGTATTTTGTTTTGTATATAAGGCACAAATTTTACATCCTAAAAAATGAAACCTTAATTTGATGATTTCTACTATTGTTGCTTTTCCATATTGTGATTTATCACAAATTGTGGTAGCTTCATCGCAGGTTAATTTAAATTTTGACATATTCCCTTTTATTTAACAAACCAATTATCTTCCATACATTTTCTAAGCTGTGTTCTTGCTCTATGGATGATAACCCACAAATTAGACGACGTGATATCGAGCTCCTTACAGATTTCTTCCGTATCAAAATCTTGCATTGTTTTCATTTTAAATACCAAGGCATATTTTTCTGGAAGTTTTTCTATACAAGCAGCCAAAGTAGCTCCTAATTCTTCAGTTTCTATAGCTTTATCAGCATCGCTGCCCCAAGTTTGCGGCACACGCTCCTCTATCCAATCCCCTTCATTTTCTCCGTCATTATAAAAATTCATTCGAACTTCAGCTTTTCCTTTATTCGAATTGATTTTTCGATAATAATCAATAATTTTCCTTTTCAGAATTGCAATTAGCCATGTTCGCTCACTTGCCTTTCCTTCAAAATTCTTCATTGCTTTTAAACCTGCAAAAAATGTTTCCTGTACCAAGTCTTTAGAAACCTCAGATTTACTAACTCTTGAAATTGTGTAATTATACAGGTAATCCGCATGTAAATCAATCCATTTATCTGGATTTAATGTATGTTTTGTATCAGTAGTCATTGATTTTTTCCTATTACATCTATTTTTTACAGAGGATAAATATAGGCAATCTTGATTTCTTTTAGGCTGATTATTTATTTTTACTCAAGGAAAGAGCTCTCTACTCAATCAAATTATAATTTCAATCGCCTCAAAAAAACTGTGCTATTTAGCGTAGCCTAAATGCTTTAAAAAACAAGCCCCCGTCAATACGAACAAAAAGCAACCTTAACAACTTGAATAATAGCAAAATAAAACACATTCAAACCTTAAATCAAACATAAAACATTGTATAACTTTCTTCAATGATATAATTCACACAATTATATTTATAATTAAATGTACTTTAGACCACTATAAAAATTAAACCAAAAATCACTTACGATGAAAATAAATTCCACTCGTTTTTCAATGGCAACGATGTCATTTCTTACGACGCTACTTCTGCTAAGTAGTTGCAATGGTAAAAAAGAGTACAAAGACATTATTTACACCAAACCGGCTATCGTAAAAGATCCGCCGATAAGCTTTTTATCTCCGGAAGAAAGCATGAAAACCATGCATCTTCCAGAAGGTTACCACGTAGAACTTGTGGCAAGTGAACCAATGATTAACGAACCTGTTGCCATGGCATGGGATCCTAATGGAAAAATATATGTTGCTGAAATGTTAACGTATATGCAAGATGTAGATGGAACTAATGAAAACAAACCATGGAGTAGAATTTCTGTCTTAGAAGACCTTGATGGAGATGGAAAAATGGACAAAAGCACTGTTTTTATCGACAGCCTGATCCTTCCTCGTATTATTTTACCTTTAGATGACCGAGTGATTGTAGGTGAAACTTACAACAGAGATATGTGGAGCTATAGAGATACCGATGGCGATCAAAAAGCAGATGAGAAAATATTGCTTTTACACGAACCTAAACGTGACAATGCCAATTTGGAACATCAATCGGCAAGCATGCTTTGGAGCATTGATAATTACATGTATTTATCGAGAGGCTCTATAAGATATCGTTTTACCAAAGGTAAAATAGAAACAGACACCTTAGCAGATGCACCACATGGTCAATGGGGATTAACCGAAGACGAAATAGGACAATTGTACTACTCAAGTGCTGGTGGAGAAACTGCTGCTCTTGGTTACCAACAACATCCTTACTATGGAACCCTTGAAATGCCAGGGAAATGGGAAAAAGATTTCGAAAAAGTATGGCCAATTATTGGAACACCTGATGTACAAGGAGGTTTAAAACGTTTGCGTGAAGACGGAACCTTAAATCACTTTACAGCAAGTTGTGGTCAATCAATATTTTTAGGTGACAAACTACCTGCCTATGGAGATTTATTTATTCCAGAACCTGTAGGTCGTTTAATTAGACGTGCAAAAGTATCTAGAGTAAATGGTAAAACTGTTTTAAAAAGTGCCTATCCTGAAACAGAATTCTTAGCCGCAACTGATGCCAATTTCAGACCTGTAGATACAAAAACTGGACCTGATGGATGTTTGTATATCGTAGATATGTACCGAGGAATTATTCAAGAAGGGAACTGGACAAGAAAAGGAAGTTTTTTACGCCCTGTTATTGAACGTAAAGGTTTGGATAAAAACATTCAGAAAGGTAGAATTTACAGAATTGTACACGATGAAATGACGCCAAGTAAAACCACTCCGCTTCTTAAAAAATCTTCTCAGGAATTGTTAGCTTTCTTAGGACATCCAAATTCTTGGTATAGAATGAACGCTCAAAAATTAATAATTTTAAAAGGAGATAAATCAGTACTATCTAATTTGAAGGACACGGCTAAAAGTGATAAAAATGCCTTGGCGCGTTTGCATGCACTTTGGACTTTAGAAGGAATGGATGCCATTGATCCTTCTTTTATAATTGAAAAATTAAAAGACGAAGATACTCGTGTTAAAAATGCTGCTATCCGACTTAGTGAACGCTATTTAAAACAAGGTAATGAAGAAATTCTTACAGCTTTAGCAACTTTACAAAAAGAGGAAGATAAAGATGTACTTGTGCAACTTTTGTTATCATTAAGAGACAGTAAAAGCGATGAAGCTAAAAAAATCATCAGACAAATTATGTACAGAGAACCTACCAATGAAGTAATTACGAAAGTAGGTAAAATTGGTTTGATTGAAGTTCCGCCAATTGTAGAGCAACTTAAAAAGAAATACATTCTTGAAAGCTCGAGGACTAAAAACGACATCGTAAAAGGATACGAAAATTTCAAAACCATTTGTGCTGCTTGTCATGGTATAAACGGTAAAGGAATTGAAGGAATGGCTCCTAGCTTAGTAGGCTCTGAAAGAGTGAAAGGCAATTGGGAAATTACGGCGAAAATTGTCATGAACGGATTAACGGGTCCTATTGAAGGAAAAGAATATGCCGGAGTGATGGCAGGTATGAAACACCAAGACAATGAATGGCTTGCAAGTGTATTGACTTATATTCGTATGGAATTAAATGATGCTTCACCCGTAACAGGTTGGAGATTAAATAAAATTAGAAAGGAAGCCAATGAAAGAGATACTTATTGGACAATTGACGAGTTGTACAAAAAGAAAAAAAAGGCTTCAAAAAAATAGCACCTAATTTTTAACACCAATATAGTATAGCGGGAATTTCATTTTGGAATTCCCGCTATTTTATTTTCCACAAAATTCACTTCTATAGAACCTCCTTCCAAAACTTCACAAATCTTTACGTATTTTTACCGTCTGATTTTTAAACATCGAAAAAATGTCTTTAGCAAAAAAACAATACAAAAGAGTGACCACTAATTCATTGATTGAAATGAAGCACAATGGTGAAAAAATTTCAATGCTTACCGCATATGACTACACCATGGCTAAAATAGTTGACTCTGCGGGCATCGATGTCATTTTAGTTGGAGACTCCGCTTCAAATGTGATGGCAGGGCATGAAACTACTTTGCCGATTACACTAGACCAAATGATCTATCATGCAAGTTCTGTTGTTAGAGCTTCCCTTAGAAGTCTTGTAGTAGTTGATTTACCTTTCGGAAGCTATCAATCTGATCCAAAAGAAGCTTTGCGATCGGCCATTAGAATCATGAAAGAATCTGGAGGCCATGCTATTAAAGTAGAAGGTGGTAAAGAAATAAAAGAATCGATCAAAAGAATACTTGGAGCAGGTATTCCTGTAATGGGACATTTAGGTTTAACACCTCAATCTATTTATAAATTTGGTACTTATAGCGTTAGAGCAAAAGAAGAAGCGGAAGCAGAAAAATTAATTGAGGACGCCATGCTTTTAGAACGACTTGGATGTTTCTCTATTGTTTTAGAAAAAGTTCCTGCAGCCTTAGCAAAACAAGTTGCTGAAAGCATCAACATTCCTGTAATTGGTATTGGAGCTGGAAATGGTGTGGATGGTCAAGTGTTGGTTACCCATGACATGGTAGGAATGACTCACGAATTTCATCCTAGATTTTTACGTCGTTATTTAAATTTATTTGACGACATGTCCAATGCCTTCAAACAATACAGCAAAGATGTAAAGTCGAAAGATTTTCCTAGTGACAAAGAACAGTATTAGAAATTCAGATTTCAAAATTCAGTAACACATGAAGGTTCTCCATATAGATAGCAATCACCCACTTTTAGAACTGGGTTTAGAAAAATTAGGCTGCACAAATCACCAAGATTACACGTCGAATAAAGAGGCTATTGAAAGTAAAATTCATTTGTATGACGGCATAGTAATTAGAAGTCGCTTTAAAATTGACAAACAATTCTTAGACAAGGCCAGTCAGTTAAAATTTATAGCCAGAGTTGGTGCCGGATTGGAAAGTATTGACATTGATTATGCCGAAAAAAAAGGAGTCTATCTAATTTCTGCTCCTGAAGGAAACAGAAATGCAGTAGGAGAACATGCACTGGGCATGTTATTGTCACTTTTTAACAAAATTAAACAGGCCGATGCTCAAATACGAAAAGGCAAATGGCTGCGTGAAGAAAACAGAGGCTTAGAGTTGGATGGCAAAACTGTTGGGCTTATTGGCTATGGAAACATGGGGAAATCTTTTGCTAAAAAACTTAGAGGTTTTGATGTGGAAGTTCTTTGTTATGACATTAAAGAAAATGTAAGCGATGAAAATTGCCGACAAACAACCTTAACAGAAATTCAAGAAAAGGCAGATGTTTTAAGTATTCATACACCATACAACGAACTTTCTGACAAAATGATCAATAGAGAAATGATCAGCCTTTTTAAAAAACCTTTTTATTTAATCAATACCGCAAGGGGTTCCGCAGTGGTTACAGATCATTTAGTTGAAGGTTTATTATCAGGTAAAATATTGGGTGCCTGTTTGGATGTTTTAGAATACGAAAAAGGTTCTTTTGAAAATTTATTTGAAAACAAATCCTTCCCTCCGGCATTTGACTATTTAATTCATTCCGAACAAGTTTTATTATCTCCTCATGTAGCGGGTTGGACGGTTGAATCCAAAGAAAAACTTGCACAAACCTGTGTAGATAAAGTCGCTGCCAAATTTTACAACATTTATGCGAACCCAAATCAACAAATTCAACAAACGGAAGACGTAGGTAAAGTTACAGGAATTGGCGGTGTATTTTTTAAAACCAAAGATGTTGAAAAAACAAAAGCATGGTATCAAAAACACTTGGGTTTTGCCACAGATGACTACGGAAGTACTTTTTGGTGGAATGATTTAGAACACAAAGCTGCCACAACGCAATGGTCTCCTTTTAAGCAAGAAAGCAATTACTTTGAGCCATCTAAAAAAGACTTTATGCTAAATTACCGGGTTAGTAATTTAGACAATTTACTGATCGAACTGGAAAAAGAAGGCGTTACATTAATTGACAAACCTGAAGAATTTAGTTATGGTAAATTTGCTTGGATTTTAGATTTAGACGGTAACAAAATTGAGCTTTGGGAACCTATTGACAAAGCTTTTCAATAAAACAACAACAGCTCGCTTTTTATAAAAAGTGAGCTATAAGCTTTCTACATACTTTTTTAAACTTTCCGCATCCATTTGAACAACTTGCCAATCGTCTAATATTTTGGCACCTGTACTTTCGTAAAATTTAACTGCGTTGGTATTCCAATCCAACACGTTCCATTCAATTCGTTTTAAGCCCAACTGAACACCATAAGCAAGCACTTTATTGTACAAACCTTTTCCAATTCCTTTCCCTCGAAAAGCTTCTTTAACAATTAAATCTTCCAAATGAATTGTTTTTCCTTTCCAAGTAGAATAACGATAATAAAACAAAGCAATTCCAACAATTTCTTCATCTACCAGTCCAACAAAAACTTCAAATAGTGGGTTTTCACCAAATCCATCTCGTTCCAAATCTTTCACGGTTACCTCCACTGCATCCGATTCTTTTTCAAAATGAGCCAATTCACAAATACAGGTATGCACAGCTTTCATATCGGATACTAAAGCTTTTCTTATTGTAAAATTCATTATTCTTTTAATTTCAAATTGTTCTGTTAATTCAACTTACTTATTCTTCCCTATTCTTTTTATCTCGCACATACTTGCTAGGAATGACTCCAAACTGTTTTTTAAAACATTTAGAAAAATAAGATCCTGTACTAAACCCAGTATTGTACATAATTTCTTTAATTGACAAATCGCTGCTTTCAATAAGCTGCATGGCTCTTTTTAAACGAATATTTCTAATAAATTCACTTGAAGAAAGTCCGGTAATTTCTTTCAACTTTAAATACAAATTACTTCTACTCAAGCACATTTCCTTCACTAGCATTTCCACGCTGAATTCACTATCCGCCATATGCTCTTCAACAATTTTAATGGCATTTTGTAAAAATTTCTCATCCGCAGAAGTCACAGTAACCTCATTAGGCTGCAAGGTAATTTCTCTATTAAAACGTTTTCTTAGCTCCGCTCTATTCTTTAAAATATTCGATAATTTAAGTCGTAATAACTCCATATCAAAAGGTTTTCTGATATAACCATCAGCTCCTGTTTTTAGGCCTTCAATCTCCCATTCTTGAGATAATTTTGCGGTAAGCATTACTACAGGAATATGACTTGTTTCTTGTGCTGTCTTTAATTTTTCACACAATTCCACACCATCCATGATAGGCATCATCAAATCGGTAACAATAACATTTGGCAAGACTTTATTCGCTACTTCCAATCCTTGTTTTCCGTTTTCCGCCTCATAAATATAATACTCTTCACCTAAAACCTGTTTTACAAAAGATCGAATATCCTCATTATCATCTACAATAAGTAGTACGGGTAGTTTTGATCTAGATCTAGAAATATTTTTATCTACAATATCATCAATAACGCTAATGGCATGAGATTCCGCATCGGTTTGACTGACATAATTTTCTTTAGCTGCTACCAAATCTAAACTGATCTCTTCTTTGTTTTCATAGGCTTCTTTATTTTTTGGAAGCCAAACAAAAAAGGTAGTCCCCTCTTTTGGATCGCTACTAACATCAATAATACCTTGGTGTAATTCTACCAAATTCTTGGTATAAGAAAGCCCAATTCCTGCTCCTTTTTTATTGACACCTATTTTATCAACCTCTACATAAAAACGTTCAAAAACATGACTAATTCGATGTGCAGGAATCCCTGGCCCTGAATCTTTTACTTTTATTAAAATATAATTTTCAAAATCAATATTTCGATACTTATTTTTTATTTCTCCATTGGATTTATCTCCCTCCATTACATCAATCTGAACCTCACCTTCTTCAGGCGTAAATTTAAAGGCATTGGATAAAAGATTATTTACAATTTTTTCCAAAGCATTAGAATCAAACCAAGTGGCTATTTTTTCATTTGATGCTTCCAATTTAAATTCAATTCTTTTTTTATGAGACAAAAACTGAAACGGCTCACAAATATCTTTTAAAAATTGTACGATATCATTTTTAGAAACCATAAGATCCAATTTTCCTTTGTCCATCTTTCTAAAATCTAGCAACTGATTGATCAAGCGCAGCAAATAATTGGTGTTCTTTTGCATCAATTTGTATTTATCTTTGACCTCCTTTGGACTGATTGCATCTCCTTCTTTTAATAGAAAATCTAAGGGACCTTTTATCAAGGTTAAGGGGGTTCTAAACTCATGTGATATATTGGTAAAAAACTCAAGTTTTAGTCGGTGAATTTCATCATTCTTTTCTTTTTCCAACGATTTAAATTCCAAATCAAATTTCTTAGAAGTCTTTATGACTGTAAAACGCCTAAAGGCAACTAGCAGCCCTATAAAAATTAACAAGTATATAAATTTTGCCCATTGTGTTCGCCAAATTGGTGGCGTGACAATTATTTTTAATGTCGCAGGAGAATCATCCCAAACACCATCGTTATTAGAAGCCTTTACTTTTAAGGTATACGAGCCAGGCTCTAAATTTGTATACGTTGCAAATCTATCTTTTGAGGTAGTATAAATCCAATCATCTTTAAATCCTTCTAATTTATACGCATACTGATTTTTATTTGGCGCCGCATAATGCAAGGCTGCAAATTCAAAAGAAAAACTATTCTCTTCATACTTCAATTCAATTTCATTTATTTCATTGATCGATTTTTCAAGAATAACCCGTCCATTGACTTCCTCTCCTATTTGTACATTTTTTTTAAAGATAGAAAAACCTGTAAAAACAGTTTCTGGATTGATTTTGTTGGTATATAATTTTGAAGGATTGAATACATTGTAACCATTTACACCTCCAAATAAAAATTCTCCATCCTCCTTTTTAAAACAAGCCAATTCACCAAACTCATTACTTTGGAGCCCATCATTTACATCGTAATTTTTAAAAGTTTCTGTAGCAGGATTAAATTTAGAGAGACCTTTGTTTGTGGAGACCCATAAATTTTTCTGGTTGTCCTCTAATATTCCTTTAATGGCATTGTTAGGCAGTCCGTCCTTTATTGAATAGCGAATAAATTTCCCTTTCTTATTTTCTGATGGAGGAATGTATTTATTCAAACCACCTCCCAAAGTACCAATCCATAAATCGCCCAAACTACTTTCAAAAATGGTCATTACGTAATTGTGACTCAAACTTTCATGGTTCGTTTTATCATTTTTATACACAATCATTTTAGGATTGTTTTCATGAATTTCCGAAGCCTCTAATTTACACAGTCCATCACCTGTACCAAACCATATATTGCCCTCTTGATCTTCACAAATGTCTCTAATGATATTGTTTGGAATACTAGTCGGATTGTTTGGATCTTCTTCTAAAAGTGTTTTTTTGTATACGCCGGGTGTAGCCGTCGTCAACCATCTATACACCCCTTTAGAATAGGTACCCGTCCATATATTTTGTTTAGAATCCTGCAGAATACTAAATACACTTGCTTTGATATCTTTGATCTTAACAAAATCCTTCTCATTATAAGCTTGTTTTTTGGTTATATCTAGCTCCAACAATCCTGGAATCTGCTCTCCTCCAACAAATAATTTCTTTTTATCACCTTCAACAATTTCAGCAATTGAAAATACTTTTAAGGCATTTTTAAAATGTTGAAAACTTCGATTATTGGAATTCGTATCACCTTCTAATAACAAATTCAAACCTCCACCTTCAGTTCCAATCCACAAATCTTTATTGCTATCTTCAAAAATGGCCCTAATTTTATCATTGCTCAAACTTTCTTCTCGTGAGGTTTTTCGAATATGTTTGATTCTTTTGGTTTTCGGATCAAATTTATTAACGCCACCTCCATTTAAACCTAACCAAATCACGCCTGTTTTATCTGAATACAAAGATTTTACAGAATTTTTACTAATGCTATTGATTGGATTTTCAGGATCGTATTTAGAACGGGTCAATAATTTATTGTCCTTTAATCTTATTTGAAACAAGCCATTTGTGGACCCTCCCCAAAGAAATCCTTTATCAACAATAATACTTTGAAAGCTTCCTGGATACATCAAAGTAACTTTTTCCGCATCTGATTGATTGGATAAAGAATACACCCCTTTTCCAGTTCCAAAATACAATTTCCCCTTGGCATCTGCCGCCATAGACCTAACAGGGGTAATTGGCAATCCTAAACTTTTATTCACTCTTTGAAAATAAAAATCTCCTATATTATTCACCAATAATTTATACAAACCATTTCCGGTACAAGCCCATAATTGGTAGTTCTCATCTTCAAAGAAAGAATGTACAGTAGTCGCTCTAATTTTATTGCTAAAATTCATATCACTTCCATGATTGAATTTAAACTTCTGAAAAGTTACAGAATCTAAAGACTTATCAAGGTCCAACATATTGATTCCATTTTTAGTCCCCACCCACAAATGATTCGATTTATCAATATAAACCGAAGTCAAATAATCATTACTTAAGCTGCTAGGATTATTCTTATCATTCATGAAATGACGAAATTCTTCCGTGCTTTTATCAAAATAATTCAAACCACTACCTGTGGTTCCTATCCATAAATTCCCGGTTTTATCACCAACAACATCCATAATTAAATTGCTGTTGATACTCTTAGGATTTGAAGGATCTAAATTATAAACACGAAAAGCATATCCATCATATCTATTCAAACCATCATGGGTTCCAAACCACATAAATCCCTGTTTGTCTTGATAAATACAATTCACATCATTTTGCGACAAACCATCTTCAGAAGACAAATGATCTATTCCAAGAGATCTTTGCGCATTTAAAAATCCGATGACAACAAAATTGAGGACTAAGGCTTGAAGTATTTTATTCATAAATTTTATGTAGTATTAATAGATAAAAAGGAAAAAGAATACTGTAAATTTATTCTTTCCGCAAGATAAAAACATCTGTTCCAAATACAAGGATTAAAAAAAGTCAAAAATAAGACGATCTAGTTTTTATCTAGATTAAAATTAAGCCTTTTTAGGTAGTAAATTCAATTTTCCAATCAATAAATCCATAAGTAACTTTATAAAAACCATTTGTTCCATCTAGCAACTTAAATAATTTCAACCTTTGTAGAAATTAACTTTAAAACTAAACAATATGAAATTCAAACTACTTGATTATTGGAAGCTCAAAACATGCACAGCCCTGTGTTTGTTGCTAATGAGCTTTGGGTCAATTCAAGCTCAAAAGCGTGTCATCAAAGGAATTGTAACCGGAGATGGCGGCCCTTTACCAGGGGTAAGTGTATTAGTTAAAGGAACTGCAAATGGAGTTACGACCGACTTTGATGGATACTATGAAATTAAAACAAACTCAAAAGCAACCTTACTTTTTAGCTATATCGGATTTGTAATTCAAGAAATCCAAGTTAAAAATCAAACCAAAATTAATGTCGATTTACAATCTGATGTATCTGCTTTAGAAGAAGTCGTTGTTATTGGTTATGGTTCTCAAAAGAAGAAAGAAGTAACAGGTGCAGTTGGCTCTATTAAGGCCGAAGATTTGGTTAAAACCACAACTTCAGATCTTGGATCAGCACTGCAAGGACAAATTGCGGGGGTAAATATTACAGCTAGTTCTGGTGCTCCAGGTGAAGAAGCGAATATTTTAATTCGTGGATTTAGTTCCTTAATGGATGGACAAAACAGTCCGCTATATGTAGTAGATGGAATTCCTTTTGACTCAGATCCTCAATTGAGTATTTCTGAAATTGAATCTATTGATGTACTAAAAGATGCTGCTTCTGCTTCTATTTACGGAACACGTGGTGCAGGTGGTGTTATTTTAATTACTACAAAACAAGGTAAAGTTGGACAAATGAATATTCGCGTAAATTCAGAATATGGTGTTCAAAACATTACTTCTCGTTTTGACCCAATGTCAAAAGAAGAATACACCTATATTCATTTATTAAGAGGCGCTTTAAACTCTGACAAATCGCAAGGAGGGGTAGATGGTGACATCCACAGAAATTCAAGCTACTTTACAAATAACACAGATATTGGCGATGTTTTATTGGTTAACAATGCAGCCATTCAAAATCATTCAGTAAATGTATCTGGAGGTAAAGACGGATTAACCTATAGTTTTAACGCCAACTTTTTTGACCAAGAAGGGGTATTTTACAACTCAAACTACAAAAGGTTTAATGTTCGTTCAAATACACAATTCACAAAAGGAAAGTGGAAAGTAACAACAGGATTGACTTTCAAAAGAGACTCTAAGCAAGTTCCCTTTGGAGGAATGATGAATCAAATTTACCAATACCAAACTTTCAAACCATCTATTAGTTTAGATACAGATGCACTTGCAGATATTTCTGAAATTAGTTTGGATGATCCAGGAAATGATTGGAAATTAAATGAAGCTAGAAGACTTGCCAATGCGGTAAGAGTTATCAAAACAGATGAAATAAGAAACGGAAATAGCCATACAGGAAATGTTCAATTTGCCTATGATGCAACCAAAGCATTAAAATTAACGGCTCGATTTGCAGCTACGTATTCTGACAGCAAATATGTAAAAATTGTTCCTCGTTTTGATATCTATAATACAGAAGGTGATTTGATTACAAATCCTAACAATATTACTTCAAACCAAACAACAGGAATTACTTCTTCTAAAATTACTTCAGAACAATTCTTATCTTATAAAAAACAATTCGGAAAACACAACCTAACACTTTTAGCGGGTACGTCTTTTGAAAAATCTACGTACGAAAGTTACCGAGTTGAAGTAAGAAATAACTTACACCCAGCAATTACCGTTTTAAACAATTACGAATTACTTTGGGAAATTGAATCTGCACCTAATGCAGGTCAACCTGATTATACAAGAACTTTATTAGGAAACATTGCCAGAGTTCAATACAACTACGACGGTAAGTATTTATTTAGTGCAAGTGGTCGTTATGATGGATCGTCTCAATTTAGTGACGGAAACAGATGGGGATTCTTCCCTTCTGCCTCTGTAGGTTGGAATGTATCTGACGAATATTTTTGGGACCCAATTAAAGACGTTGTAAACTCATTTAAAATTAGAGCTAGTTACGGTACTACAGGTAATGACAGATTCACACCTTATAGCAATCAAACAGTGGTTCAGCCAGGTACCGATTTCGTATTTGGATCAGACAATGCAGCCGACAATCTTACCAATCCTGGTGCTGAAGCCGTTGCTTTAGGAACAACTCAGTTAAAATATTCAAATGAAGATTTGAAATGGGAAACCAACATTGAAACAAATATTGGTTACGACATCGGATTGTTTAGAAATAAATTGACCGTGACAACTGACATTTACAAAAATGAAAAAAGAGATTTGTTATACCAAGTAGTAAACCCTCCTTCAACAGGGGTATCTGGTCAAAACAGAAACACTATTTTCAATATTGGAAACATGGAAAACTCAGGAATTGAGTATGCCGTAAAATACAAACACAAAAGTAGATCTGGTTTGAACTGGAATGTTGCGGGTACCTATACTCAAAATAACAATATTGTTACCAAAACAAGTCCAAACAATCCAATTATTAGATTGGACAATAGTAATATTTCAACTGCTGGAACAAATGAATTGGTTAGTGTTATTACTGAAGGTTATGAGGCCGCTGCTTTTTTCTTACGCGAAACAGACGGAGTTATTCAAACACAAGAACAGTTAGATATTTACAAACAAATTGACCCAAGTGCAAAACTTGGTGAGTTAATGTATATAGATCAACTGACCGAAGACACAAATAACGATGGTATTCCTGATGCTGGAAACGGTAGAATTGATGACAACGACAAAGTGTATGCTGGTTCAGGAACACCTGACTATGAAATTGGATTAAATTTCAATGCCAATTACAAAGGGTTCGACTTTACCATGCAATGGTATGGGTCTTTTGGAGCTGAAGTAATGAACGGAAGTAAAGCCTATGCGTATCAAGTAGGTACCCACCGCGATTTATTTTACTCTTGGACACAAAACCATCAAAATGCAACCATCCCTTGGTACAATGGTAACAACACAAGATCTTACAGAGGGGGTTCTGACTACTTCCTAGAAGATGGAGATTTTATCAGACTAAGAAATATTTCTTTAGGGTATTCTATTCCTAAAAAGAAATTAGAAAAATTTGGCGTGAGCAAATTAAGATTTTACATCCAAGCTCAAAACCCAATTACAATTACAGACTATTCAGGATTTGACCCTGAAGTAGGAAACAACGGGTTAAGTACTCGTGGTATAGATAGAGGAAGATATCCAGTATCTTCTCAATACAAGGCAGGTCTACAATTTCAATTTTAATTAGCTAAAAATGAAAAAAATGAAGACAGAAACCAAAAAAAAGACAGCAGAAATGATGAAATTTATAACTAGAAAAATAATTCCTCTTTTGGTACTTGCCCTAACATTTCAGGCATGTTTAGATGAATTAGATCAAATAAACCCAAACGCTCTTACCAACGGTAGTTTTTGGCAAAATGCCGGTGATTTAAATGCCGGATTGAACGCGACTTATGCAGCACTTAGAGACGAGAATATTTTAGGAATTACCTGGGAAACAACTCGTACGGATATTTGTGTACCTTTTTCTCAAAGAAGTAATGTAACAGGAAATCCAATCTATGACCAAAGTTTTGACTTATCTACAAATGAAGTACAAAACAAATGGGATGCTTGTTATTTAGGAATCTTTAGAGCCAATCAGGTTTTAGATGCTTATTACAATTTACAAGAAACCTTTACTACAGAAACAGCTATTGAATCTGGTTTACGAATTGAAGCCCAAGCAAGAGCTATTAGAGGTTATTTATATTATGTATTGCACACGAATTACAACTATGGTTCGGTACCTTTATTTACTTCAGTACCTAAAGTTTTTGAAGATTTTCAAAAAACCTTTGCAACGGCTGACGCTGTAAAAGAATTTTACAGAGCGGAATTGAAATACGGTATTGAAAACTTACCTGGAACCTACAATGCATGGCAGTCTGATGTCGGAAATGGAAATTTAGGTCGTGTTACTGGTGGTTTTTGCGAAGCTTTATTAGCTAAAAGTTATATGAATGAAAATAATTTCACCGAAGCAAAACCTTACTTAGAAAACGTAATGAACAATTACGATTATGCTTTGGTAGATGATTTATCAAAATGTTTTACAGGAATCTCAGAATTCAATTCAGAATCGATTTTTGAAATAAATTATTCAAACACTATTAATCCATTAGGATTAGACGAGCAACAACTTTCTCAAAGAATTTCTAACTTCCTAAACAACGGAAACAGAGTGCAACCAACTTCTTGGTTGGCATTAAAATATAGAGATGAAAGACCTGACCCTTTAGATCCTGCTAATTTAGTAGACCGAAATACGTATTTAGCAAATGGTGATTTAGACTCTGTTCAAGTTGGCGTTGTAAGAATGTACAGCAAACGTATGGGGAACTCTATGTCATCCGTAGACGACAGGGATGAAATGATGTATGGTGTTGAAAGTGCACAATATGGTTCACATATTGACGCATCGCCTCACGCCAAGCAATTTGCGAACTTTTGGAAAAAATTCACTAGCTGGAATACAGCTAATGGAGGTTCTGGAGAAGATGAAAGTGCTGATGGTAGACAAAGAGGAGAAATTAACATTCCTGTAATACGTTTGGCAGAAATCTATCTTTTGTACGCAGAAGTAATGATTGAGGAAGGAAACAATTCAGAAGCCTTAAGATATATCAACAGAATAAGAAAACGTTCTCATTTAATTCTTTTAGGAAAATCATCAGATGGAAGCGCTGAATTTGCAGGTGCACAAACTACCTATGATGAGCTTACCTACGACAAAGCAGCTTTGACAGAGCACTTAAGATTTACGGAAAAACCTTTAGAATTGGCTTTAGAAGCTGAAAGAACTACTGATTTAAGACGTTGGGGTGTTTGGAAAGAAACTTTACAAAAAATAGCCATTCCAGATTATGATGCGTGGCATTTTAGAAACAACAGAATGGGAAAAAACCCGACTAGATGGAGATGTTTTATTACTCCTAGAGGAGAATATCCTGCGGATCAAATTGTATACAACGACCCGCTTGTACCAATTTATCCTTTAAGAATTCTAGACAACCCAAATACTCCAAATGACGAATCAAATGTGAATGGAAATAGAAGAACCAATGAAGCACATTTAAAAGATCATTTAACAGGTTCAGTGAATTTTATTGAAGAATTACATTCTTATTTACCTGTTCCTCAAGACGAGATCAACTCTAACTTAAAATGGGATCAATAATTTAAGATTCAGCACAACACCTGAAACTTTTAACAAAATATACAATTATGAAAAACATAAAAAACATAGTTAAATTGTTCTTTTTACTTACGCTGGTGGTATTCACTAGCTGTGATCAGAATGACTACGAGGTGCCAGAAAGCTTTACCGATCTTTCTATTGCCTTAACCTCTGGAGCCTCTTCTGCAAGAGAAGCAGAAGTAAACAGATTCTTTTCATTAATGGACATGTCTGCGGGAGCCGTAAAACATGAATGGAGAATTCCTAAAGGAAGTTTCTTTTTAAAAGGACCTATTCCTAACAACTTAACAAACCATGATGAATACATCATCAATGCAGGTGATACGATCTCTTCAGACAAAACAGTACATGTATTATTCAAAAAAGGAGATACGGCAACTGTCATTCAATACTATGGTGAATTTAACGACTCTACTTCTTTTATCTACAATTCTTTCTGGGATTCTTCTATCAACGCAAATGTTGAAGACACCATTAAGACAATAAAAATTGGAGACAAGTGGGTTGCTGAACACAATTTCATTTTAGATGTTTACGATACGGTTGTAGCAGCCGCTGAATTAAGATTAACAGATGGAACTGTTATTGATCATGTAGATACACCATCTATGACATTTACCTTTGGAGACACTCTTGTATTTGAAGATTTGAGTAACTTTTTACCAAACAACAACGCAAGACCCGACGAATCAAGATGGCGTTTGCACACCATTGAAGACAATGAAGAAGACTGGACTTACAGAACTATAGGAACGCAAACTAGAGATGGAGATATGGAAAAACTTCTTATTGAAGAATATCCTTTAATGCAACTAGGATCCTTTAGAGCTGAATTAACAGCAACTAGAGCCAGAACAGAAACATTAAGACAAAGTCAAGACATTTATGAAACACCAATGATTATAAATGTAGTACCCGTAGCAGAAAATTTAGAAATCATCAGCACAGAAGCTGTTGTGGAATCTGATAGTGATGTTATTTTAATTCCAATAAACTATCGTTTAAAAGCATTCACTGAAAACCTTGCCGGTAATTTTACAGTTAAAGTAGATGGAACAGTAAGACCTGTAGCAACAGCAGCAAATCAAAATGCTCAATTAGAAGGCAAACGTATTGCTAAAATTGCCTTAACCCTGGAAACTCCTTTAGTACCTTCAGATGCAAGTAAAACTATTACTGTATCTTATAGTGGAACTAAAATTGTTTCTTTAGATGACCGTCCGTTACAAGCATTTTCAGACGCTCCAATAACCGTGTATGTACCACAACCAATTATTCAAACAGGTGCTATTATGGAAACTAGTGATGACAAAATTCAAATTGGTTTTGATCAAGCTATCGACCCAACGTCCCTTGTCAACGCTACAGATGCCAAGGCTGGATTTGTTATTGGTTTAAATGGAGGAGTTGGAACAATCGCTACAATTGCAGTAAATTCTTCAGACTCAAAAATACTTGATATAACTTTAGTTGAAGGTGTTTTCAGAAATGATGTCATAACAGTAGCTTATACTGGACCTGGTGAAATTGCCTCTGTTGGAGGAGGAATTATCTCTGATTTCGCTGCAAAAACAGTTGTAATGAATCAAGATGACTTCTTAGGAACTATTGGTGATTTTGAAGGAGTTTTTGCAGATAATTATACGAATGCAGGTACAAATGGCACCGGAACCGCAACTCTTGAAGCCCCAACCGGAGGAGCTTCTAAAGGAACTCAAGCCTTACATCTTTTTTCGCCAGATGGTTCTAAAGCCGTAGTTAACTCAATTGCAAAAATTTCTTTTGTCTCAGGTACTTCTTACACGATTAAATTCAAAAGATATATTGCTACTGGAACAGATGTTAGTAAATTTTCTAAATTTATTCTTGGAGGAAAAACATTTAATGACAACTACAACAACACAATCATGTTAGATCAATGGGTTGAATATAGTATAGACTTCATTCCAACTTCGGATGGTGAATCTACATTTAAAGTACAAACAATTCCAGCAGGAGACTGTAACGTTTACTATGATGACATTACTATTGCACTTACAGAAACAAGAATCTAAGATTCGTTACTAAATTAAGTTTAAAAGGCTCTCAGAAATGGGAGCCTTTTTTCATTCAAAAAATCTAAATACCAAACTTATCAATTTCACCTCATCTCCTTATTCTCTTTAAAGCAAAAGGATTATAAGCCATTTACTCTACTATTAAAAACATACGTGTCAATCATGTTTCAGCCTTTTTAAGATATTGCAGTAGTCAACAACACGCAAAAAAAATCATCATGAAATTCAATTCTGTCAAAGTGCTCTATTTTTTCTTCGCAGCTAGTATTCTACTTGTTTCTTGTAAAGACAAACCTATAGAAACCGCTAATTTGAATTTTAACAAAGGGTGGAAGTTTGTTCAAGAAGACATAAAGGAAGCCATTCTTCCAACCTATAACGATTCGAAATGGGAAACCGTGAATATACCTCATGACTGGAGTATCAAAGGTCCTTTTTCTAAAGAAAACCCCTCTTTTTCAAGAGGAGGATGGCTTCCTACAGGAAAATGCACCTACAGAAAAACCTTTGAGGTAAACGCAAACGAAGCCAACAACAAAGTTTTTATCTACTTCGATGGGGCATACAGAAATTCTGTGGTTTATATCAATGGACAAAAATTAGGTTACCGCCCTTTGGGTTATATTGGTTTTGAATATGACTTGACAAAACACATCAATTTTAACGGAACCAATGTACTTACCGTAACTTTGGACAATTCTGCACAACCAGGTTCTAGATGGTATACCGGAACAGGAATTTATAGAGATGTAACCTTAAAAATCAGAAATAAAACCTACATTCCAAACTGGAGTTTGTATGTAACCACCCCAGTTATTGAAAAAAATGAAGCTGTTGTCAATGCCGCTTTTCAAGTAAAAACTGAATGTGTAAATGCTCAACAAATTACCGTTGAAACAAACGTTATAAAAGACCATAAAATTGTAGCCACACAAAAACAAGAAATCGAAATTTTTCCGAATACAAAAAAAGAAATCTCTGTAGATCTAAAAATCCCCGAACCAACATTATGGGCTCCAGAAACACCAGAATTATATACCGTAGAAGTGGTGCTAAAAAATGGAGACTTGGTTATAGGAAAAGAAACTGTTAAAACAGGAATTCGAAAATTAGGCTACGACAAAGACAAAGGATTCTCTATAAATGGCATACAAACCAAACTAAAAGGTGTTTGTTTACACCATGCAGGTGGGCCTTTAGGATCTGCCGTTTACAGAAGAACCATTGAAAGACAATTAGAAATTTTAAGAGAAATGGGCTGTAATGCTGTAAGAACTTCTCACAACCCGTTTTCTACAGAATTTTTGGATATCTGTGATGAAATGGGCTTCTTAGTCATGAACGAAGTCTTTGACGAGTGGGAAATTGTAAAAAACCCAACTACCATTCAAAACGGAAAAAAAGTAAGAATTCCTGTAGACTACTATGCGGATATTTTTAAAGAATGGGCCGATAAAGATTTGACAGATTTTGTTTTAAGAGATAGAAATCATGCTTCTGTAATTATGTGGAGTATTGGGAATGAAATTGACCAAATGAAAACGGATGAAGGAATTCCGATTGCTAACAGACTACTTGATATTATTCACAAACTAGACAACCGACCTGTTACCAACGGATTAATTGGCTACGGATGGGATGCTTGGCCAAGCGAAGGTGCTGCTGAAACAAGTGATATTAGAGGCTACAACTACATCAAAGAAAATGGCTTGGATAGAGAAAACGAAATCGCTCCTCATGCCATGGGAATTGTTACTGAATGTGCTTCTGCCCAATCTTATTACCCCAGAGGTACATATGTGTACAACGAAGAAAAAAAGGCTTTTTGGGACAAATTAAATTACGAGCATAAAGATGCTTTTGACTGGGTGGAACAAAGAGAATTAATTGGATTTAGAGGTGTTCAAGCTTGGAAAGATATTAAAAATAGAGAAAATATTATGGGCCAATTTATTTGGACTGGGTGGGATTATCTAGGTGAAGTAATTCCTTACGGATGGCCAGCTAGATCTTCGTCCTTCGCTCCTATTGACTTATGTGGTTTCCCTAAAGATGGCTACTATTTTTACCAATCGCAATGGTCAAAAAAACCGATGGTTCATATTTTTCCGCATTGGAATCTAGAGGGTATGGAAGGAAAGGAAGTGACTGTTTACGCTTATACGAACGGAGATGCTGTTGAATTATTTCAAGATGGAAAATCATTAGGCACACAAACAAATAATACAAATGATGTGGAATACCAAAGTTGGAAAGTTACCTACAAACCAGGTTCTTTAAAGGCCATTGCCACCAAGAATGGAAAAAAATTCGCTGAAAAAGAAATTAAAACGGCTGGTAAAGCAGCTAAAATTAAATTATTTGTTAGAAGAACTTCTTTAAAAGCCAACGGAACAGACTTGGCTTATATTGAATGTACGGTATTAGATAAAGATGGAAATGTGGTTCCTAAAGCAGATAATTTAATAAAATTCAATATCGATGGGGAAGCTACTGTCATCGGTGTTGGTAACGGAGATAATTTCAACCACGATTCATTTCAGGCGAAAGAAAGAAAAGCTTTTAATGGAAAATGCTTGGCGATTATTAGAACCAATGAAATACCTGGAACTATAAAATTCACAGCATCTAGTAATGGACTTACTTCTGAAACCTTAGAATTTCATTCAACAAAATAAAAAGCTATGAAACTATTCGTACAACTTGTCTGTTTTTTATGCATCAACACAATTGCACAGGCACAACTAAACAGTAGTTATTTCCAAAAATTAAAAACTGAAAAAATTAGCTCTTCGGAAGAAATTACTTGGAATCAGTTTGGCCCAGGAATGGCGGGTTATTGTGAAGAATTTTGGTGCCACCCTACCGATGAAAACGTCATGTTTATGTCGCCTGACATGTACAATAGTTATGGAACTTGGGACAACGGACTTTCGTGGCACACTATTAAAGATTACGATGGAACAGGAAAAGACATGAGAAGAGTGCAATCCATCGTATTTTCTCATCAAAACCCTGATTTGGGCTACGCAATTGATGTCCGAGGAGAACTGTACAAAAGTATCGACAGAGGTCGTTCTTGGGAATTTATCAAAGACCTAGGTGGCAAACATGCTGAGCTAGCCGTAGACCCAACTAATGACAACAATTGGTATATTGGTGGAGGCGATTTTTGGAATGTAAAAGCAAACCATCGCAAACAAAATGATCTTTTGGGTTATGTCTATACATATTCCGATTATGGACAAGTTTTCAAAAGTACCGATCAAGGCAAGACTTGGAAAAAAATAAAATCAGGATTGCCTGCTACTTTAGATGTGGGTAGAATTATTGTGGACCCAAGAAATTCTAAGCATATTGTTATGGCGACCAATTCCGGGATTTATAGAAGTACAGACCAAGGAGAAACTTGGACTACAAGTCGCAACGGATTGCCAAACAACTCACCCCGAGATATGACTTCATATTTTGACGCGAACACCAAGGAGTATATTTTATATGTAATAGAACAAACATTTTATAGTGCTGATGGAAGTTCTGTAAAATCGACAGGAGGTGTTTACAAAAGTACAGATGGCGGTGTAAGCTGGACCAATGCTACTGGAAATTTGGGTATCGACTTGACCCAAGTAACGAATTACACCTCTACTTCTAAATATTGGAGGGCTATTGCATACTGGTTTGATATCAGTCAAACAGAAGCAAAAGCAACTTATCCAAATTATCCTACTCAAATACTTTCAGTTTTCAACAGAATAAAAGTCAACCCCTTAAATAAAAACGAAATATATTTATCACATAACGTAAAACACGATTATGCATTTGGACCTGGAGATGTTTGGAAAACAGAAGACGGGGGAGAAACTTGGTTTACAACAGCAAGATCAGGAAGCTATTGGAAGGATAAAAAAAATAATTCTTATTGGCAAAACAGAAACAATCCCAGTGGTGTAAACACAGAATTTGCGCATATTGAGCCCGAAAAACTAGACAGTGAAGAATATTATGGAAATCGTTTTTTACAGCTGAATTCAAAAGGGGAAGCTTTTATCTGCTTGGATCAACAAATAATGCGTTCTAACGACAAAGGTAGTTCTTGGCAACAAATAGACGACAATGAGACGGCTCCTGAAAGCAATGCATGGGTAGGTCGAGGAGGAAGTAACCTACCTGGAAGATTTATGTTGTTAGAAACAGGAATTAAAAACAGGCAATTATTTTGTAGTGGTGAACATGGCTTATGGCAGTCTGCCGACCTAGGTAGCTATCCCAATAAAAATGCGGTGGCTGTTAAACAAATAGAAGGGCAACTAAACACGAAAGGAGCTACCTCAATTGCAACTGTGGCAGTGCACCCAAACGATCCAAATATTATCTATTTTTTGACGTTTAGGCAAGATCAAAGGGGACAATTAAGAAAATCTACCGACGGAGGAAAAACCTGGTTCAATGTATCAAAACCTATTAATTTAACAGGAAATGAATCTAGCGATCATGTTTTTCAATATTCTTTAACTATAGATTATGACAACCCTAACAATATGTATTTCTGTGTAATTTCCAATAGAATAGCGGAAGTGAGCGGATCACATACCATTCCAGGTTTTAACGATTTTGGTGTTTATAGAAGTCAGGATGGTGGTTTAACTTGGTCTATAGAAAATACTGGATTGCCCAATAATGCAAGTGTGCGCAGACTAAAAATGGATACCGACAATCCCAATATTTTATATGCTGCTTTAAACAAAGGAACCGATGGAGCTAATGGGGGGTTGTACAAAACAACAAACAAGGGTAACCAATGGACAAAAATGAATATCCCTTCAAGCATTAAAGCCGTAAATAATGTTTTTGTAGATAGAAATAACAAATACATCTATATTTCCTGCGGAACAGAAGAGGGCAGTTTTAATGAAGGTGGTGTTTGGAGAAGTAAAGATGAAGGCTCAAGCTGGGAAAAAATATTTGACATGCCTTATGTTTGGCAAACAGAAACTTCTCCCGTAAATCCAAATATTATTACGGTCAACGTTCCTCTTCAACATGAAAACAAAGGCGCAACAACTTTCAACCCTGGAGCTTATATTTCTAGAGATGGCGGCTTGACTTGGATAAAAGCCAATAAAAACCTTGGACAACCAGATACAATTACGGACTTAAAACCGGATCCTTATACAGAAGGTGTTTATTGGGTAGCCCTCAAAGGTAGTGGTTGGGCAAAAGGCATCATAGCTGCCGACTTAAAAACACCTAAGGACACCTTTATTATTAAAACCACAGCGGCAACTTGCGTAGACAGTGCTAATGGAATTCTTGCTATTTCCACAGAGTCGAATACCCTATACAAGGCAACTTTAACAGGAAGTAACTTCAACAAAAGTTTTGATTTTTCTATGAACGTTACCACTGAAAACTTAAAACCTGGAAATTATCAATTAAAAATAGAAAATCCGAATGACCCGAATTTCGAAGAAAATTACGGCTTGGTCATTTCAGCACCTGATATCCTCGGCATGACTTCAAAAATAAATCCTTATAAACATGAAGTTCAACTGCATGTATCCGGAAGTAAAAATTATACAATTCTTTTAAATGATGACCTATACCACAGCTCTTCTTCTAGCTATTCTTTGCCATTGCACTATGGAATCAACAATTTAAAAATTACTTCAGAAAAGGAATGTCAAGGAATACTTGAAGAAACGTTTTTTATAAAAAGCACTATTTCTAGCTATCCAAATCCTTTTAAAAACCAATTAATTCTAGATTTTAGCTTCGATAACAGTACAGAAGCTATGGTGACAATTTTTACAACAATGGGCAGCTTAGCGTACCAGCAAAAAAAAGAGATCATTGATCATAAACTTCTTCTAAACACAGAATTTTTATCCAAAGGAAGTTATATTCTTTCAGTTAACACAAAATTGACTTCTGAAAAAACAACCATATTCAAAAATTAAAACCTATGATTATCAAACTACTAAAATCAATCCTTTATGCAATCATAGTCCTCTTAACAACCATCAATTGCGGTGGTGATGAGGCTACAGAAGATTCGCCTAAAACAATTACACCACCAAGTGCAGCCTTACTTGTCAGCCCCGCCAAAGATGAATCTTGCAACCAAGGAAATTCCATATCTGACACAAAAAGCACAGTTAGTTTCCAATGGAATACTTCCAATGACACGGACAAATACACCATCCAGGTTAAAAATTTAGAGAACGATCAAATTCAAGAAAAAACAACGACAGAAAACAATAGTAGTTTTGATTTAAACAAGGGAACTTCTTATGAATGGCATGTTATTTCCCTATCAAACGAAATAGACGAAACCGAAACAAGTGAAAAATGGACCTTTTTTAACGCTGCTTCTGGAGTTGAAAATCATGTTCCTTACGCCGCAGTAGTCATATTTCCTACAAATGACGCAACTATAGATACAACTACTGTTTCACTAGAATGGCAAGGACAGGATTTAGATAATGATATTGAATCCTACACAATATACCTAGATACAGACGATACTCCTAACTTAATAAACAGCACAACAAGTGAGATGCATACTTCTGAAATTACGTTAAATGCAAATACTACCTATTATTGGAAAGTGCATACAAAAGATACAGCAGGCAATATTTCTATTTCGTCCATTTTTAAATTTACAACAGGTTCTTAACATATGAATTTCACTAAAATACTACTCGTTGCCAGCCTTTGTTTGGCCAATTTTCAATTAGTTGCACAAGAGCGACCTAACATCGTTGTTATTCTAGCCGATGATATTGGCTTAGGCGATATTTCTTATTATCGAAAACAACATAATGGTAAAATTATTGTCGAGACCCCTACCCTAGATCAATTAGCTAAAAACGGAATGGTATTTACAGATGCCCACGCACCCGCTGCTTTATGCGCTCCTTCAAGATACGCAATTATGACAGGAACACATTGCTTTAGAAGTCCTGCTCCTTGGGGAGTTTGGGGATCCTACCAAGAATCTCCGATTCACAAAAATCAATTGACACTTGGAAAAATCATGAAACAAGCCGGCTACAAAACGGGGTTCTTTGGAAAGTGGCATATTGGAGGAGATTACAAACGAAAAAGCAATCCATCTGAGATCTATAGATCTGCAAGAAAAAAACCAGAATTAGATGTAGACATTCGCCAAATAGTTGGTGGTGGCCCTCAACAAAACGGTTTTGATTATAGTTTTACTTTTCCTGCCGGAATACAAGATGTTCCTTATGCCGTTTTTGAAAATGGTACTATGATGCCTTTGCATAAAGATTCTAAAATTACCCATATCACTTATGAGGCCATGAAAAAAATAGGTGTAAAATTAGACAAAGATGATGGCTTAGGAGATTCTCATTGGAATCCACATGACATGGGGCCCTTATTAGTAAAAAAAGCCGTGCAGTTTATTGAAGACAACAGCCATAAGAAAGCTCCTTTTTTCATGTATTATTGTTCTCAGGCCGTACACAAACCACATACACCATCAAAAATATTAAATGGTAAAAAAATTGCTGGGACAACCCCTTCCAAACATTTAGATATGGTAAAGGAAATGGATGTGCAAATGGAAATGCTTGTTGAAAGTTTAAAAGAAAAAGGCATTTTTGAAAACACATTATTCATTTTCACTTCAGATAATGGAGGTTTACAAATAAAAGAAAGCATGCAGTCGGGACATCGATCTAGCGATATTTATAGAGGAGGAAAAAATCAAGCTTATGAAGGAGGGACAAGAGTTCCTTTTATTGCCCATTGGCCTACTAAAATTAAAAAACGAAGCACATCAGAAATCCCTGTTCTAGGTTTGGATATTTTAGCGACTGTAGCGGAAGTGGCAGGCCAACCTATTGAAGAAAAACAGGCCATGGATTCTTCTAGTATGTTGTCTATTTTGTTAAATGAAAGCGATAAAAACCTACATCCTTTTTTAATAACACAAGCAGGAACGAGCAGACAAGTTATGATTACAGAAGACCATTGGAAATTGATTATTCAATTGGATAAAAAAGATAAAACAGACAAAACCAGAACACCTTCAGAATTGTATAACTTAAAAGACAATCCTACCGAAAACAAAAGCAAAAATCTTGTCAATAATCCTAAACACAGAAACAAGGTGCTGTATTTATTCAACAAATACAATAAATACAGAGACCTTGAACTCTAAAACTCGATTAGCTTCTGTGAATTAAAAAATTAGTCTCTAAATTTATCCGTCTTTTAAAATATTTCTTTTAAGAGGCGGATATTGATATTCTATCCTATTTTTTAAATTAAAAAACGGGGGTACAATACTAGGAAATTTAATCATTGGTAGTATCTAGAGCTTATTAAAAGACATGAAAAAAAATACGTATACCTAATCTCCTTATTGTGTTCTAGCTTTTTCTTATCGGCTTGTTCTGATTCTAAAAAGAACACTCCATTCAAGGACACCAAAACAATCAAAAAAATTGACGGAGAAGCACTTGCCAAAACTCATTGTGCACGTTGTCATGAATTTCCTGAACCCCATGTTTTACCAAAAGCTTATTGGGAAGAAGTATTACCCGTAATGGGTTTATACCTGCATAAACAAGAAAAATTGATCTCAGCAAACCTCAACAACCCGATTGCAAAAAAAAGACTAACCGAAGCTCGAATTTATCCTGAAACACAGATATTAAATGATGAAGAATGGAAAGCAATTACGAATTATTATTCAAAAAATTCTCCTGAGCATACAATGCCAGAACTGTTGCCTAAATTCGAAATAGGCATACCTCATTTTGAAACTAAAATTTTACCTTGGAAACACACTGGTGATGGTCTAACCTACTTAAACTTTAAAAACGGAAACTACCAACTAGGCTATAATTCAGAACAAACGAGTCATTATATTGTTACAGATACAACCGGCCAAGAAATCCAAAATTTCCAGATTCCTTATCCATTAGTAAAGAGTATTACTAAAGGAAAAATAGAATTGCTTTTACTTATGGGACCATTAGCAAGCGTTGATGACCCCAAAGGTCAGATTTTAATAAAGAAAGACACGCTTTACGATTTTATCTCAGCACTTGAACGACCTGCTGATTTTGTTATTAAAGATTTTAATAATGATGGCTCTGATGACCTTTTAGTAGCTGAGTTTGGCAAGAATTTAGGAGGCATCAATATCTACACAACACGCGGAGAAAATTCAAAAAACAATGTCCATTCAAAACCTGGTGCTGTTAAGTTTGAATTAAGAGATGTTAACAATGATGGCTTAGAAGATTTCTATGTACTAATTTCTCAAGAGGATGAAAGTATTTACTTATTTTTAAATGAAGGCGACTTTAAATTCACTAAAAAAAAGCTTCTCAGCTTGCCTCCCTATTATGGAACGACACATTTTGAACTATTAGATTTTGATAAGGATGGTGACGAGGATATTATTTGTTCTAGTGGAGACAATGGCGACTTTACAAGTGTTGTAAAACCTTTTCATGGTATTAGACTTTTTGAAAACTTAGGCAAGAATCAGTACAAACAAGCTTGGTTTCACAAGCAAGTAGGCGCATACGGAACGGCTTGTGCAGACTATGACAATGACGGAGATATTGACATTGCTTCTATAGGCTATTACGCTTCCTTATATAATGCCAATCAAGAAAGCTTTTTATATTTTGAAAACCAAGGTCAAAACACCACCGAAAAATGGAATTTTAAAACACATACGCTTCCCAATGTAAAAAATAGTTGTTTTATGCTAATTACCTCTGCGGATATTGACAACGACGGAGATTTGGATATTTTACTAGGCAGTAATTCTTATATTTATACTTCCGATAAAAAACAAGCTATCTCTAAAAAATGGCAAGAACAAGGTGGCTTAGTTACTATTTTAAAGAATACGCATAAATAATTCTAGGTAAACATCGTTTCCATTATTTTTCAATGGAACAACCAAGCAACTAATTTGACCGAAGCATTTAAATTTTAAATCCTTCGGTTAGTTTTTTTCTTTTTGATATTTTCTTTTTCTTGAGCTGTTTTTCAGCTTTAGTAGTATCATAATTGGGATTGACTTCCATCATTTGTGCCCCTACAGAAACTCTCCACTTTTTTAGCTTTTTAAGTAAGGACTTAGCTTTTGAACTTTCCGTAGCTGCTAAATTATTCGATTCAAAGGGGTCGTCTTTCAAGTTGTACAATTCTAAATTCCCTTCCTCAAAAAATTCAATTAGCTTCCAATCACCATCTAAAATAGCGCCATAGGGTTTGGTTCTATGATAGTGTGGATAATGCCAATACAAGGTTTTTCTTTTTAATTCCTTCCTCTTTCCTGTCAAAAGCGGCAACATGCTGACACCATCCATATGTTGTTTTTTTCGCAATTTCAATCCAGCCAAATCCAACATCGTAGGATAAAAATCTGTTCCCATTACTTTTTCCTTACAAACAGTACCTGCTTTAATTTTGTTTGGCCATTTTACTAAAAAAGGTTCTCTTGTACCTCCTTCATGAGAAAAACCTTTAAAGCCCTTTAAACCATTTGTTGTTTCGTCATAATTACCACCATTATCACCCGTTAATATAACTACCGTATTGTCATCAATTCCCAAGTCTTGCAATTTAGCCATCAACCTACCCACACTCACGTCTAGTTTCTCCACCATTCCAGCCCTTGCCGGATCCATATATTCATTTTTTGAATTGGTAAATGTTTTTGCTTTTTGTTTGTATTTCTTCACCAATTCTGGCGGTGCCATGACAGGTCCATGTATTGTATAGTAAGAAAAATAAAGTAAAAATGGGTTTTGCTTGTTGATGGTATCTAAAATAGAAACAGCAGCATCGGTTAATTTATCTGTTAAAAAATCTCCTGGTTTTCCATTGTCTAAATTAGGCATATCAAAAGGAGAAAAATACTTTCCTGGTCCTTTTGGTGCTCCCCATTCTCTACCACCAATATTCACATCAAACCCATGATTTGTAGGATAGTGCTCCTCAAAATCTGCTTGTCCTTCTGGCATTAAATGCCATTTCCCTAGAAAGGCAGTATTGTAGCCTTCTTCCTTTAGAGCTTCAGGCAACAAGACTTCTTTTGGGCCCATTTTCATTTTCCAATCGGGCACTTTTAATTTAGCGTATGGATATTTATGACCGTCAATCCAATCCGTTAGCTGTAAACGAGCCGGATATTTTCCTGTAAGAATGGCGGCTCTACTAGGAGAACAGACTGTACAAGCGGCATATGCGTTGGTAAACAACATTCCTTCACTTGCTAGTTTATCAATATTTGGAGTTTCATTAAAGCTTGCACCATAGCAACCAAAATCGCCCCAACCTAAATCGTCTACCAAAAGAAAAACAAAATTTGGTTTTTCAGTTTGTGCAAAAAACAATGAGGGCAACATCAATAGTCCAAGTAGTATTCTCTTCATATAAATTCAATTTGTTTAAAATAATTTCGCAATAAATGTATGCTATTTAAATTTACTAAAAAAAGGGACTCCAAAAATGAAGTCCCTTTTTAACAAACACTAATTCAATTTTACTTTTCTAATACTATTTTGTTAAAACCACTACGCTAGCACTTTTTAAGCCCTTTGATTTGGCCGTTAATTTTATTTTTCCACCTTTTTTAGAAGACTTTAAAATTGCCAAACACATACCACTAAAAGCTTTTCTATGATTTGCTTGAAAAGACTCCAAACTAATCTGATTCCCATTATCTACCGCTTCTAAGTTCCCTTCACCTCTCACGGAAAAGTTCACTAAGTTTTCAGCATTCGGACATAAATTTCCGTTTTTATCTTCAATTCTAACGGTCACATAAGCTAAATCAGAACCATCTGCCTGAATCTCTTTTCTATCTACTGACAATGTTACTTTTGCTGGTTTTTCTGCTGTGAAAATTTGTTCTTCCTGAACCGCTTTTCCATTTTTATAACCAACAACTTTGATATTTCCTGCTGCATAAGGAACGTCCCAAGAAAGTCGGTATTTTGATTGAAAAGTTTCACCTTCATAACGCATAAACTTTACAATCAATTCTGTTAAGTCTTTTCCTTTTACCTTTTTCCCCATCGATTTTCCATTCACAAACAATTCAGCTGAATCGCAGTTTGTATAACAGTACACAGGAATTGTTTTACCTTCCATACCTTTCCAATTCCAATGTGGCAACAAGTGAATCATCGGCTTTGTTGTCCAATGACTTTGGTACAAATAGAAACGGTCTTTCGGGAAACCACACAAATCAACTGCCCCGAAATAAGAACTATGAGAAGGCCAATCTCCATTCCAATACCCATTGGTCGAATTGTCTTTCCCTCCGTATGGGGTAGGTTCGCCTAAATAATCAAAACCTGTCCAAATAAATTCTCCCATCATATTTGGATTTTTTTCTTGAAAATGAAATTCAACATCTGGAGGATAAGCCCAAGGTGGTCCTATCAAATCGTAGCTACTTACATGCTTAGAGGGATGTGTTTTGTATTTTTCAATAGGCAAATGATATACTCCACGACTACTAGTACAACTTGACGTTTCAGAACCATAAAATGGTAAGCCTGGATAATCAGAAATCAACTCACCATACTTTGTAGGTTTGTAATTGATCCCTGCAATATCTACTTGCTGTGCAAAATTCAATTTATAAGGTGCAGGAAAATTATTCATTCCTACCGTTGTTGGGCGAGATGGATCGATTTCTTTGCACGCGTCATGTAACATTTTTGCTACTTTCCAACCGTTCTTTTTATCATGCTGTTCATGAATTTCATTCCCAGTACTCCACATAATTACTGAAGGATGATTTCTATCTCTACGAATCATGTCTTGAATATCTCTTTTAGCCCAATCGTTAAAATATAGATTGTAGCCGTTTGGAACTTTAGGCTCTTTCCAAACATCAAACGCTTCATCTAAAACTAACAAACCTAGCTCATCACACAATTCTAAAAACACTCTAGAAGGTGGGTTGTGACTTGTACGAATGGCATTTACACCCATTTCTTTCATAATCTCTAGCTTTCTTTGGTCAGCTCTTCTATAAATAGCAGCTCCTAAGGCGCCATTATCATGGTGTAAACAAACACCATTAAATCGAACTTTTTTACCATTTAAGAAAAATCCTTCTGTAGTATAAGCAATGGAACGTAATCCAATTCGAGACTCAAAAGTATCTACTACTTTTCCATTTTGGCTTACTGTAGTCACTACTTTGTATAAATTTGGTGTTGCAGTATCCCATCGCATAGGATTTTCAATATTGCACCAAACAGCAGAAACTTTCTTTGAATTGGCTGCTATTTTGATTTTATCTTCTGTTTTTGCCGCTACTCTTCCATCAGGAGAAATATATTCATGCTGAACGGTAGCTTCCACTTCTTTGTTCGATTTATTTTCAATGGTTGTTTCGTTTTGAACCACAGCAATTTTTTCCGTTACTGTTGGCGTAGTAATATAGGTTCCCCACATCGGCACATGCACAGTTTCGTCCACTTTTAACCAAACTGAGCGGTACAAACCAGCACCTGGATACCATCTAGAAGACAAATCTTGCGGACGTAAACGAACCGCAATTACATTATTTGAACCATCGTATTTTAAGAACTTACTGATATCAAATTCAAATCCGATATATCCATAAGGACGATTTCCTACAAAATTTCCATTTACCCAAACATGAGCATCGTACATGGCTCCTTCGAATTCTACACGAACAACTTTTCCTTCTGCTTCTTTGTTCATGGCAAAATTCTTACGATACCAACCTGTTCCATGAAAAGGAAGTCCACCACAACGGGCATTGTATTTTTCATCAAAAGGCCCTTCAATTGCCCAATCATGAGGCAAATCTAATTTTCTCCATTTTGACACATCAAAACTTGGTTTTTCTGCACCATCTGCTTCGGCATTGTAGAACTGCCAGGAAGCATCAAAATTTACGGTTTGTGCATTTGTTGTAAAACAACTAAACGCAATCAGTGCGACTAGGCACCTAAAAAAATTACTTCTCATACTTTACTTTTCTATTTATTAACTGTTTCATTAAATGTGACTTCCGGTAACAACTTTACTGTCTCTAGTTTCATTGTATTTACGCAACAAATACGCTACTTTTTTTCTATATTTCTTAACTGCAACATAATTGAATCTTTCATCCTCTGTATCATTCGTTTTTAAATTGAACAATGCAATCGGAGTTCTTTTCATATTAGTCTTGTCCTTTTTATCAATTTGAATAATTAGTTTCCAATCCTTTTCAATAATCACCACTTCTCTTTGAGAACCGCCTTGAATCAGGATGTGACCACGTGTATGTTTTTTTTCTTTATTTGTAAATAAGGGTACTAAATTATAGGAATCCATTGCTTCATTTTCTGCTAATTTTGAGTTTGCAACGGCTGCAATGGTAGCTAAAATATCAGTTCCTAAAATAGGTGTATTATTATTTTGTCCTTCTTTTATTTGCTTTGGCCAAGAAGCTATAAAAGGCACTCGATGTCCACCTTCATAAGGATCGTTTTTGCAACCTCTGTAAATATCACTTGGATAATGATGAGCATTCCAAGAATCACCATCGGTATGTAAGCCCCCATTATCTGACGTAAAAATCAACAATGTATTGTCATAAACACCTTGCTTTTTTAATTCTTTTACCAACATACCTACTTGAACATCTAATTCTTTGATCATATCCATATGACGAGAAGGTGTTGTTCCTGCTATTTTTACACCATCCAATTCTGCTGCTGCAAGATGCGGTGTATGCACAGCTTGTGAGCAATAATACATAAAAAATGGGTTTTCCTTTTTCGCATTGTTGGCAATAAATTCCACAGCTTTATTTGCCAATATGGGGCCTATTTCTGAAGGCTGCCAATTAGAATCACCCAAGCCTTCTTTTTTATCCAAAACAGCACCAATACTTTCCATATAGACCTTATCAATCAAGGCAATTTCAGATGATTTTTTCAAAGGCAACCATTGGTCATTTTCATAAATGGCATACGGCTCATTTTGAATTCCTGAAGGCAAGGTTACACTGTAATCGAAACCACTTTGTTTAGGACCAAAATCCTTAATTTTAGTGATATCTATATTCAAACTTGTTTTATTTCTAGTCGCAGCAAACAGTTCATTTGGATCACTTTTTTTGGCGAAACTTGTTCCCAAATGCCATTTTCCTATAAATGCTGTATGGTAATTTGCCTTCTTCATAACTCTACCAAGCGTTGGTTGTTCCTTAGAAATTACTGACTGTGCATAACCAGACCAAACACCCCAAGGCAATGGACTTCTATAATTATTATTCCCTGTCATGATAGAATAACGAGAAGTTGCACATAAGGCGGCAGGAGCGTGTGCACTTGTAAAATACATTCCTTCGCTTGCCAATTTATCAATATTCGGAGTTTCTAAAACAACTTTTCCTTTGTGTAAACGGCGATAATGAGAAATATCTCCTACCCCAATATCATCTGCTAACACCACAATGACATTTGGTTTTGAATTTTCTTTTGATTGCGATTTTACAGTTGTTGAAGCAATTACTAAAACAAATATTGCTATTATTTTTAATGAGTTCATAGTTACTTTTTTACGAATTTGCCCGTGTTAATTTTATTTTCTGAATGAATGCGATAAAAATAAATTCCAGACTTTAAGGCAGAAATAGTAATTCCTTCTTTCTTATAAAGAGCTGTCATTAAAAGTTTGCCTTCTAAAGAATAAATTTGAAGATCTGAACTTTTTTCAATTCCTGAAATTTTTAATAAATCAGAAACAGGATTTGGATAAACACGTATTTCATTATTCTCCGAAAGAATTGTAGGAACCGCTAAGTTGGCAGAAGGGTCCATGGCCATATACCACCCACTTCCTCTAGTTGAAGCATAATATTTCCCAGGTACCGTATAATCTATGGCAATATCATTTACTCTATCCGACTGGCCGTTTCCTTTGTTAAACTTCACCCATGTTTCACCTCCATCTTTCGACAAATAGGTTCCTGCATTTCTAAAAGAAACTTGCGCATTTGGCAAGGTTGAAACCATAATAATCGCAGCATCGTGTTTCGCAACCTCCACACGGTTTGTCCAAGGATAATCAAATATTTTAGTCCATGAAGCTAATTGATCATCGCTCACCCATAAACCTCCACTATCCGCAGATTCATTTTTAAAACCCGCTGTAATATATACTTTTCCATCCACCCCAAAGTGAATGTCATTAATTCCTGATGCACCAGAAATACTTGTTGTAGAAGCGACTTCGCTCCATGTCTCACCTTTGTTTATGGACTTAAACAAACCACCATTATCACCAATAACGGTAGCATATAAAACACTTGAATTATTCGGGTCCATCACCAATCTAGAAACATCTAAAGAAGCCGGTAAGCCTGTATTTGGTTCTGTCCAAGTAACACCACCATCAGTAGATTTATGAATTCCATATCCAGTAACACTATCGCCCACCCATTCTAGTTTTAAAGTAGAACGTGGAACACAGAAGTACATCGTATTTGGATTGTCTTTATCAATTTGTAAACTCAATTGATGCACGGCTTGATCACCACCTCCTAAAACGGGCCAAGGAGTTGGAATTGGTGTACCTATACTCGTCCATGTTGCACCGCTATTTGTAGATTTTAAAATTTGTCCTCTTTTTTCTTGTCTAAAAAATGTTGCATACCAAATAGTTGGATCTGTGGGATGAACAACCACTGAACTTACCGAATGCTCTCCCCCTGTTATGTCAATTACTTGTGCTCCTTGAGCGCCTGCTCTGATACTTTCACCTTCATTATTTGTAAGCCACAAACTGTTCTCGCCAGAAGGACAAAATACTTTGTTTGGCAATAAAGGTGACTGATAAAAACCATGGCCTGGCACATTGCTATTTCCTGCTCCCACCCAACTGTCATTACTTGCGGTAGCTTCATCATCAATATCTAACCAAGTGCTTCCTTTGTCGTACGACACAAATCCTATTTTGGCCATTTGCGTATACAAGACCGAGCCATCAGCGCTAAATCGAACAAAATTACAGCCCTTACGTTCGTAATCATCTCTATTTACCCAATCACTTTTATACTTCATAGTAATATTTGTCCCCATCGGATTGTTTTTTTGGGTCACCCAATAAGCATCATCCTTTCCATTGTTCCAATTTTTTCCATTTCTGAGGGTAACAAACCAGCTAGTTCCTCCATTTGTAGTCCGCCAAATTTGTCCGGGTCTAAAATTATTTTCAGAAGCATTGGAATAGTTATTTACCAAATAGATATTATTCACATCAAACGGATCTACCGTAATCAGATTAAAACGAGAACTAATATTTGTTGGTAAAGTTGGATAGGTTGTTTGCGCCTCTTCCCAAGAACTCAAACCAAAATAATGTGCTATAGATTGGTAATAATCTTTCTTTATGTTGTAATTATCTGAAAAATAGGACAAGTCAACACCAAGATTTCCATCAATATTTGTCCAAGTTTCCCCTTTGTCGGTACTTTTAAAAACACCCCCTTCATCATCTTCAACAGTAGTGCCATTAGCTTTCCAAGTGATATTACTCAAAGCATATATTGTGACAACATCCGTTGAAGTATCATGGTGTATATCCATAGAACGAATCATGTCATGATCTATTCCATTTGACTTTAAACTCCAAGTTGAGCCGCCATTTATACTTTTATAAAAACCATAATTGGTACCTGCATACACAATTGAAGAATTTACTGGGTCTACACGAATGGTTTCTACCTCTGCATTTGAATGAATTCCCGAACTAGTCAAAGTCCAATTCAAGCCTTTATCCGTACTTTTCCAAATTTTACCCTGACTATTTACATCGACCTGTGTTCCTTTCGGAGCAGATTGAGGATACAACAGACGTCCATAATCACGCATTCTTCCGGCTCCTAAAAACCAAATATTTTCATTTTGTGGATCTACTGAAACACAAGCCAAATAAGAATTCCCTATGACATTTTGAGTAGCAGTTTGTCTGGCCCAAGTTTTTCCTTTATCGGTTGAAAAAAACAAATCTCCTTTCTTTTTTCCTGTCATAAAACCATAATCGGCGTCCTGTCTCGAAAAATCAACTGAATACATTTCAATAGCACCTCTATAGTCAGAATGATAAGATGGTGCGTCTTCATTTAAAATAGTTTCATAGGTAAATCCTTTATCTGTAGACCTGTAAGAATTTCCCATATTGGGACTTGTAAAAACAATATTCGCATCAGTTGGATGGGTATAGAAACAGGTATTATTCCCACTCATTCCTGGACCAAACTGCACCCATTTTATGCTTTCATCAGAAGCGATGTCTTTAGATTTGATATCTACAAAAAAACCAGTTTCTGGAACCATTTCTTCTATGACATAATCATCAAAATAGAATTCACCTGAACCATCATCATTTGGTCGCATAGAAAATAACACATAGCCACCCGTACTATTTTCAGCAGCCGTAAAAACCGTAGAATATTTGACCCAGTTTGTACTAGACAAGGTCATATTTATGTGTCCTATTTTTGTACCTGAATTATTAAAAATTTTTATGTTCGGCTCATTATTTGTGCCAATGCTAAGCGCTTTGTAGTAAAATGAAATGGTATAAGCAACACCGTCTTTCCATTCAATATTTTTTGGAGTCCATAAATTCCCTTTTTGCCCCGTAGCAGTAAACTTCATATGCAAGCCATTCGTACCTTGATTTTTTGCCGCAGTTTTTATTTCGAAGTTAGCCAATCCTGATCCGCTAGTTGCGGCATCCCAATCTGTTGCCAAACTATTCTCAAAACCACTGGTAAAAACTTGTGCCATTCCTAAGCTAGGAAAAACGAACAGTAATACTATTTTATATAATTGTAGTTTCATTTGCTTCGGTTAATAGTTTTGAATGTCCCTTAAACATACAGCACAAATTTACTCCTAAGCAACAATTCAACTTTAAACAAATGATTTTGTTTGTGTAGTATATGTGTTTTTTGAAGAAACACATGAACAAAACAACACCCCTTGATTATTTAAAACAAGGGGTGTTGCAATATAAAAGAGATAGAGCTTTTTAAAAAATTCTGATCAAAAAACTCTTTCGTAAAGACTTTATTTTAGAAAGTACTTTTTGCTTTCGCTTGTATTTTCTCCTTTAAAAGCAAAGTCAATTCTGCTACTTTATCGAGGTTTATATCTGAAATATTTGTTGTCTCAAAAGGATCTTTTTCATGATCGTATAGTTCTGCACCTTTTTTATCATGAAGCGTAAATCTATATCTCTGAGTTCGTAGGGTATGAGCACCACCACGATAAGCAAAAGCCACATGCCCTTGTTTTTTTTCATTTTTCAACAAAGGAAGCAAAGAGGTTCCGTTGGTGAAATTTGGTATCTCTACGTTTGTCAACTCACAAAAAGTTGGAAATAAATCTACAGTTTCTACCACAGCCCTTGTGCTTTTTCCTTTTGTTTTGATACCTGGATAAGAAATAATAAGAGGCGAGCGCAAACCTTCTTCAAATAAATTGTGTTTTCCCCAAATAGCATGATCACCTAAATTCCAACCATGATCACCCCATAAAACAACTATGGTATTTTTATCGGCGCCGGTCTTTTTTAATTTCTTTAAAATTTTACCCACCTGAGCATCTGCATAACTAACACAAGCAGCATAATGTCTTCTAACCTCGTCGGCAAATTGCTTATCCACATTCGGATCTTTATCCCAAAGATTGTATCTTCTAAATTCACCCGACTTATGCCATGTTGAAATTCCTATTGGTTTTTCTGGAGAAGGAATTGGAGGTAATTGAACTCCCTTATACAAATCCAAATATTTTTTTGGTGCCCCAAAAGGCAAATGAGGCTTTATCATTCCAACAGCTAAAAAAAAGGGTTTTGTTGTGTCGGCAGTCAATTGCTCTAGTTGATGTAAAGCTTCTTTTGCAATATACCCATCCGGGTAAATCATATCGGAACCTTCAGTGCTTTGAAAAACATCCATATCTTTTGAATTTTTCCGAATTTCACCATTTGCCAAACCATGCATTGCTCCTCTAGGGTGCAACCATTCTGCCACTGGCATTAGATGTTTATCCCAAGCATTGGGCATTTCAATAACATTCGGATCATTCCAATCGACACCACCTTCACCTCCAGGATGATGAGATACTTTTCCTATAGAAACCGTGGTATATCCATTCTTTCGAAACCATTCAGGCATGCTTAAATTAACCGAATTGTTTTTATTTTTCAATGCTTTCGCTCTTAAAAAAATAGCATCATTTTGCGGAGGACCATAAATACCCGTTAGAAGTGTGTAACGAGAAGGCCCACAACTTGGCGCATTGACATAATGATTCTTAAAAATGAGTCCTTTTTTTGCCAAGGCATCTATATTTGGAGACTTGATATAAGATGCTCCAAAGCAGTTTAGCTCTGGCCGTAAATCGTCAATACAGAGCAATAAAATATTTTTCTTATTGGATTGTGCTACCGACAAACATGTGCATAAAAACAGGCAACTTAGCGCTGTAATTCTAAATAATTTCATCTATTTATTTTAAAACAATTCCTTTTACATCTGAAGCGTAATTTACAAAAGATTTCCACGGTCCACTTAACCAAATTAAAACTTTGTGCCCTTCATTTGCAACTACAATTGGGCGAATATTTCTAAAACTTGAATTTTCAGTAATCGCTTCCCATTTTATGGTTGAAATATCATCAGCCTCTTTTATTTTAGCGGTGTAAATTTCATGAATATTGTTCATCTTTTCTCCCGTAGAAGGGTTTACATCTGTTGAAATATACACTCGTGTTGGATCTTCAGGATCAAAAGCCATTAAACCCGTATAACTACTTTCCATGGTGTACAAACAAGTTCCTGCGTAGGCAATTTCTCTATCAACCCACTTGCTACCGTTCCAACTATTAATTCTGAATCTATGATCCTCATTACTCAAATACAAAGTATATCCAAGGTGCGGATTATTTTCAGCATCTTTTCCCATGGCACAAGTCCAAGCAGCGTTTGGTACACTTTCAAAACCGTGAGGCTTCTTCTTTGTTTCACTACCCACATATAATTTTTCAGCTTCTGGAGTTCTCAAAGGCTCTCCATTTGCTTCTTTAATTTTGGTTCCATCTACATTGTAAAAAGTTCCATTTCTAAATTCGGCATAATACAAACTATTCCCATAGGCACGAGGATGTCCATCAGTAAAAGAAATTCCAACGGTATTTTCATCTTTTTGAATATAGCGAGCGTAAGGACGTTGTCTCCCTTCCACATCATCTGCAATAAAATGCGTTCTATTACCCCAAGTTTTTCCATGATCTTTTGATGTGATATAACTCGGATTAAAAGAGGGTCCATCTCTAAAAAAATTATACAGTGTTTTTTCATTTTCTAAATAATGAAGATTCATATAAGTAACTCCGCCCCTTCCTTTATACTCATGAACAAAAGTTTGTTTTTCTCCCCATTGTGTATAATCTGTTGTAGAAGAAATACTGTAATAATGTTTGTTTTCATTTGCATGTCTTGCCCAAACAGAAAGTACACTTCCATCAGGACGCGCATAAAAAGCAGGAACATCATGATCGTCGACTTGGAAATTTTTATCTAAAATAACTGTTCCTTGATCTGATTTTTTATCCAAATCATAAACACTCACTTTTACATCACCACTTTGTCCACTAACACCACCAATTACTAATTTTCCGTTGTTGATAATCGCTCGAGGATCTTGGTACCAACACCAACCACCATCTTTCATAAAAGTAAGCGCATTGCTATTTTCTTCAACTACAATTTTACGCTCTTTTTCCTTAAAATATTTATACATCTCGGCACCCGCAGCCAAAAATGCCCCAACACCATATACTTCAGTATAATCTTTAAAACTATTACCAGGAGCCGCGCCGATAGGTTGAATATATCCTACTAATCCCGCTTCATTTACACATTCAGTTAAAGCATTCCAACCTTTTAACATTACGGAAGTGTATTCATTGGCAGGCAAGTACCCGTTGTTAATTCCCCATGCCAAACCGAAAACAAAAAAAGCAGAACCACTAATCTCCTTAGTTGGGTAGGCCTTTTCACCTCCTAACAATCCAGATGACCAAGTACCATCCTTTCTTTGCGTTTTTTTAATCGTTTCAGCCATTTTTTTAAAAAGAGCAACATAAAATGGTTTTCCTTCCCAATTTTCAGGTAGATCTGGTATCATTATAGATAAACCGCCAAACACCCATCCATTTCCCCTAGACCAAAATAATTTTTCTCCGTTTTTTTCTTTTTTTGAAATGAATGTTTTATCTCTAAAAAACAATTGTTCTTCATTGTCAAACAGCTTATCATAAGTCCTATGATATTGCTGATCCATAAAATTTAGATATTTTTCATTGCCTGTAGCCTCTGATAACTTCGCCCAAACTGGTGGTGCCATAAATAAGGCATCACACCATGTCCAGTGAAAATTATCTTTTTGATCACTATTTAAAATGGCGTCAAATTGTTTTTTTAAAGGTTTGATTAGTTTGCTATAACCAAACAATTCTCCCATATTCAAATAATTTTGACCAACAGCATGATCATCTGCATGGTACATTCTTTTGTAAAGCTTCCATCCATTCTTTTGACCAATATTGTATAACCATTTTGAATATTTTGGATCGCCTGTAATTTCGGAAAACTCGAACATCCCTGCATACAAAGCCGCACAGGTCCAATCCAAATCGTGGTGTTTTTCTCTATTATGCCATTTTTTTCTTTCACCTCCCACAGGTAGTGCTCTGTACTTCCCCATTTGTTCAAATGTAGCAATTTGCCAATCGGCTACTTTTGTCGTTAATTCTTTGACTTCCTTTGCTGTGGTACTATTTTCAATTTTAGCAGTATCTACTAAAACGGCTATTTTTTTTCTGCTTTTACAACTTGTAAGAACAAGAAAACTGATGCATAAACAAATACTAATTTTTTTCATGGTATAAATTTAGTCGGTTGGATTCACTAGAAATTTAAGGCATTAAAAAACACGTTTCACTACAAATTTGAATAAAACGTGTTTTGAATATATTTGAAATTACAATTTAGGCTCCCACCCTTTTTCGTAGTCTCTTTTCCAAAGTTTATTGGCTTTTTTATTTTTTAGAATTCTTCCTGTTTTTGGATCAACATCCAAACTTTCGCCAACTGCTTGTGCAATATTTCCTAAATGACATAGCTGTGTTGAAATGGCACCATCAGCAATAGGAGCATTCAGTTTTTCTCCTTTTAAAATAGCATTGGCAAAATTCTTCATATGATTCACTGTCAAACCATCAAAGCCTCTAGTATCTGCCGTGTTGTTTGATGTCCCCTGTTGATTTTCTTTCTTTGAGCTAATTTTCTTTCCTCTTATATCAAACAATTCGTACTTACCTCTATCTAAAACAATAGAACCTTCAGTTCCAAAAATAGTCGCTCCTCGACCCCCTGTTGGTTTATAAGAATTGCAACTTCTACCGTCCCAGGTAATCATTTTCCCATCTTCAAACTCATAGCTAGCCATTTGGGTATCATAATATTCCCAATCATCACCCTGACCGTGTAATCTACCACCAGCCGAAACGACTCTTGTTGGGTAATCAACACCTAAAGCCCAACGACAGATATCAATTTCATGAGTTCCATTGTTATGAATTTCTCCAGTACCCCAAGCTTTAAACCAATGCCAGTTGTAAGGATGCACATTATCTCTATAGGCTTCTCTAGGAGCCGGTCCTTGCCACAAATCCCAATCTAAAAACGAAGGAACTTCTACTTTTTTACCAATTCCAATAGTTTTACGAGCATTTCTATAATGTGCTTTACCCGCATAAACTCTACCTATAATTCCATCTTTGATATCCGCCATTGCTAAAGTTGAAGTCACAGAAGAACGTTGTTGGTTCCCCATTTGGCATTGCATCTTGTATTTTTTTTGAGCAGCAATTAGCAATTCTGTTTCATGAGGATTGTGACTACAAGGTTTTTCAACATATACATGTTTTCCTGCTTGCATAGCCATAATAGCCATAGGTGCGTGCCAGTGTTCGGGTGTAGCCACGGCAACCGCATCAATATCTTTATTCTCCAACAATACTCTAAAATCAGACTCCATTTCAGGAGTATTCCCATTGGTTGTTGTGCAATATCCTTGGAATTTTTCCAATCTATTTTTATCCACATCACAAATATGAGTGACGCTACTATTTCCGCTATCTGCAATTGCTTTGGCCAAACTATGTGCTCTACCACCACATCCTAATATTGCGATATTCACCTTACTATTTGCACCTATAATATTTGAAAATCCTGCTGCGCTTACCAAACTTAATCCAGCGGTTGTTAAAGCTGTGTTTTTTATAAATTCTCTTCTTGTTGTCATTGAGCTAGTTTTTTGAATTATTTTAATTCTTTAATTTTAATTGTTTTGAAATGTACCTCGTCACCATGGTCTTGCAATAAAATCAAGCCTTCTTTTGCTTCACCAAAATTTGGCCAGTTTTTGTACTTGCTATATGCAACCAAGGCCTTCCATTGTTGGGTACCTCTTTCATACTCCACCACTTTACAACCATTTAAATAATGTGCAACTTTTGATCCATTGACAACAATACGTGCTCTGTTCCATTTTCCAGCATTTACATATTTTACAGGTTTTAAACCATGCACATGCAATCTAGAATCTGCTTTGATCAAATCGTATAAAGAACCAATTGTACGTTTACCATCGACTCCTTTTTTTGCGTCAGGATGCAACTTATCATCCAAAATTTGGAATTCACAACCAATTGCAGATCCTTTTCCTTTATTCAATTCAGTATCTACAAAATATTTAATTCCGCTATTGGCACCTTTGGTAAAATTGAAATCTAGTTCCAATTCAAAATTCTTATAAGCTTTTGTGGTCACAATATCTCCTCCGTGTTCCGACTCACCTCCACCAGAAGCATGAACTGTTAATACACCATCTTTCATACTCCATCCTTTATTTGGAAAAGCATCACTTTTGGCACCTCTCCATCCTTTAGATGTTTTTCCGTCCCATAAAAGTTTCCAACCCTCTTTTTTTTCTTGAGCGGTTAATTCATTTGGAATATAACTAACCAATGGAGCTGTTAAATTTCCAAAATCAGGTTCCGACTTTAATTCTGTTACAGTAATATTTCTCCATTTGTTTAACTTACCTGCTTTGCCTTTGCTATTTCCGATACTATGAATTTGTAAGGCAAAACATCCTGTCTCAACCGTTTCTTCTAAAAGATTGGCAACATTGACTCCATTTAACCAAGTAGCAACATGGTGTTCATAGGCAATAACTTTTACTTTGTTCCATCCTTTTTTAGCAGCTGTTTTAGCTGAAGGATTATACTCTAATGGGTAACGCCAACCTTTTCTAGCTTGTTCATACAAACCACCAGACCAAGCTCTTTCAGAATCATCTGCTTCTACCTGCAAACCATAAAAATGATTCTCTTTCGTATTATGACTTCTAATTTGAACACCCGAATTTAAACCTTCACCAATTTGATATTCATATTCTAAAATAAAATTGGTGTACTCTTTTTTAGTAGCTAAAAAAGTAGTGGGTGTATTCATGGTTGAAACACCTATAATTATTTTGTCCTCAACTTTAAATTCTGCTTTTCCATTTAACACTTCCCACCCTCTTAAACTTTTTCCATTAAAAAGTGCTTTGGATTTTTGAGCATTTACGTTTAGCAGGGTTAAAGCTAAAGCTAATAAGGTAATTGTTTTTTTCATTGTTGCTTCTTGTTATAGTTTATAAAATTTTCTATTCTCTTTCAAATGTATTGAACAATAGAGGTGTTCGTGTTCCCACACGTAAATACTCCGAATTGCACCGTCTAAATTAACTCATTTGTCAAAAAGAACTATCTTTAACCAAAATTAACTGTACTTGTAACGGTTAATTTCACTAAAAAAAACTATTTTTCATCAAAAAAAAAGTATGCTTTCTAACGAAAAGAAAACAGAACTTACCGAAGAAATTTTAAAGAGTTCGCTCTTTATAAAATCACCCAAAAGCTCAGCATTGCTAAGGTATTTGGTAAAAGCAACCCTAGAGGATATTTATTTAAAAGAAGACATCATTGATCTCGAATTTTTTGGTGAAAAATCTGATTTTGACAGAAACAATCCTCGGGTACGTGTAAACATGTACAATCTTCGAAAAAAAATTGAAAAGTATTACGAGCAGGAAGGCAAAGAGTCTGTTTGGAGATTAATTCTTGAAAAAGGACAATACAAAGTTCACTTTGAAAAACAAATAAAACCAAAATCTTTCTTTCGGAAGGTGAAACCAAAATATTTGATTCCTTATATTTTGTTGCTCATCGTTACTTCCACCTATGTTTATCAAAATTACAGCACACATTATCCGAAAATTTGGAAGGTGTTTTTTACCAACGACAAACAGACTACCTTAATTATTGGAGATGTTTTTGGGATTTTAGGGAAAACAATAACAGGATCGTATGGATTTACCCGAGATTACGGTTTGAATAATATTAGTGACTACTTAAATCTAATTTCTAAAAAACCTGAATTAGAAAAAATAACGAGACCCTCTAATTACACCTATTCTTCTAGTATGGGAGTAATTTCTTGTCATTATTTAACCCAATTGTACAGTAAACATAATGCTGCATTTGACATCCGATTTTCTTCAAATACTTCCGTAGTAGATATAAAAAAAGGAAATATTATTTACGCAGGTCCTTTAAGAAATGAAAATAAATTTATTTCACTTTTTAATACCTTTAATACATATTTCACTATTGATGAAAGTAGAGTTCTTTACAAAGATTCCATCTCAAAGAAATATAAATTTTTCAGATCTGATAACGGAGGAAGAGACAATACCGACATGGCCATAGTTTCAAAATTTAAAGGTCCGTTTAACAATGAATATTTTTTATTCTTTTCAAACCACGATATTGGTGTCAAAGCTACTGTAGAAAAATTCACCAACTTAGATTCTTTAGCAGCCTTTGACAAAAAACACAAAATTGGAAACAAAAACTTTACTGCCGTATTTGAAGCCGAAGGAAAAGAAAGAACCAATTTAAACCTAGTTACTTTAAAGGTGGTTACTTTTTAATCCTATCAATACAAAGCAAAGCCCCCATTGGGAATTCCAATGGGGGCTTTTTTAAATGCTAAAATAGCATTCTACTTTTATTCGTATCCCGGATTTTCAATTAAAGCAGGGCTTCTTTGAATTCTATCTAATCCGATAGGAAAATAATAGTGATGGTCTTCAAATATTCTATCCCAACTATCCGTTGCCGTACCGGTTGTTGTATGAATAATTTCGTACATCCCAGGGTTGTCATAATCTTTTCTCCAACGCACACCTGAATATTTATTCCCTCTACGGTCTAATTCCAAATGCGCAATTCTCCATCTTCTTAAATCCCAATAGCGATGTTGTTCAAAAGCCAATTCTACAGCTCTTTCACTTTGAATTACCTCCCAAGAGATAGCTGGTTTATCAGGCATATTTACACGTCTACGAACTGTATTTAAAGCCTCTAACGCTTCTGCATCTTTCTCCAAAGCAAAAGCAGCTTCTGCTAGATTCAAATACATTTCTCCCAAACGAAACACCATATAATCAGTTCCTCCTAATTCAAATCCAGGACCTACCAAATATTCCTCATTTGATCTTTTTTTATTGAAAAAACCAGTACGTTCAATATCACGAGCAGGGCCTTTTGCAGGAACATCAATTCCATCTACATTAGCCGTCTTTAACTCTCCGTTCACATAAAGACCCTCATGCATCCAAACAGTTTGGCCTCCATAACTTGATTCAGGTAAAAATATATTGGCTCTACATCTAGGATCTTTTTTTCCTATAAAATCTGCCATATCATGAAAGACTCCTGGAACCAATGTAGTTCTATCTAATTTACCCGAAGAACCATCTGTATATTCATACATTTCAAATGTTTCTAAATAGGTATTCAAAAAAGTAGTTCCACTAACCACCGCTGGGGCATTCCAACGTTCCCAGTCTTCCGACTTAGAACCTTCACCTATAAAAACCTCAGCCATAATGGTTTCGTTATTCTGTTCCGCTTTGGTAAAAAGTTCATAGTACGATTTTTCAGCTTCCTCAAAACTGGCAGCTCCAGTACCATACAATGCAAAGCCTCCTTGTTCAATTATTTTTTTTGAAGCATCATAAGATAATTGCCAGTATTTATCAGCGTTATTTATTCCTAACAAACCATCTAATTGCATATTTCCAAATTCACCAACACTTCCTGCGTACATCATGGCTCTACTTTTTAAAGCTAAGACTGCCCAAGATGTTGGCCTTCCATATTCCAAATCCTTACCTTCCAATAGCGCTTCTGCAGCATCACATTCAGCAGCAATAAAGTCATACACTTCCTGTTCTGAATTTCTTGGAACCGATATTTCGTCGAAAGACAATTCTAACGACTGTGCGTTTTGTATAATTGGCACACCTCCATATCGTTTCACTTTTTGAAAATACACCCAAGCTCTTAAAAAGTGTAATTCTCCTAAACGAATATCTTTGTACTCTGTAGATAAGGTATTCGTCGTTTTGCTCAACTCTTCAATTCCGGTATTAATATCACGTACAAGGTCCCATTTCCAATACTCATTGGAACCATTTCCTGTTCCTTGGCTACTAAAAGCGCCTCTCGTAAACTGATATCCCGTTGGCCAACCTCCAAATGTTCTGCAATATCCACCAGCACAGGCGTCCACAACTAAAGCTCCTACATCACCATTTCCGGCACCTGGCAAAAAGTTAGTTCGCGCAAATACATTTGCCACAAACAAATCAGTTAAACCTTCATCTTTCCAAACATTTTCTTCAGAAAATATTCCTACTGCTGTTCTATCTAATGGATCTTCACAAGAGAATAAAATACTCGCAATTGTGAAAATTGTTATATATATTTTGATACTTTTCATACTTGTTAAATTTTAAATTATAGTCCAATATTTACACCTAAACTAATGTTCCTCTGCACAGGATAAGTCGCTACCCCATCATTCCCTCTTGCTTCAGGATCTAGGTCGAAAATACTTGAGGTCCTAAAGGTGAATAAATTATAACCAGACACATAGAGTCTCGCATTTTTTAAACCTACTTTACTTAAGAACTTTTTTGGAATACTATAACCCAAAGTGATTGATTTCAACCTCAAATAAGCACCGTTTCTTACATAAATATCTAACACCTGATTATTATGTATATTCAAACCCGAAGTATTAGGAGCGGGTAATTTTGCAACTGACGGGTTGTCTGCCGACCATGCATTATCTACTTGATATTGAAAAGGCACTTGACCTATACTCGTATTAGCTCCAAGCTCTCCTGTACTGGCTAAAACATCAAAATTACTAGCTCCTTGTAAAAGCATCGAAAAGTCAAATCCTTTATAATCAGCATTTACACCCAAACCAAAAAACAATTCTGGTGTTTGTCCTCTCCCAATTAATTCCTGATCTCTCCAGTCGATGTTTCCATCTTTATTTTTATCAACATACTTTACATCCCCTAAACTCGCTTCACCAATGCTAGGATCGTACGTAATTCCGTCATTGTCAATTTCTTCTTGAGTATCGTAAAAACCATCTGTTCTATAGCCAAAACGACGATTAGCCCATTGACCATTTTGTTGATTTATTCTAGCATCATCTGGCTCTTCTGCATCAAATTCTCTTTCCACATTGTCTACAATTTTCTCTCTAGTCCAAGTAACATTTCCTGAGATATTGTAGTTCAAATCGCCAATGCTATTTTTATGTGTCAACACCAATTCAAAACCTCTATTGTTTCTTATCCCTAAATTTTCTTGAGGTAAATTGGCTCCAAAAGTATCTGGAAATTGTTGCAATCTATTTCTTAAAAGCCCAGAACGTTTTCTATAAAACACATCAAACTCGACCCCTAACTGAGAATTCCACATATTGGCATCTACACCTAAATTATACGTTTTCATGGTTTCCCAAGTAATATTTGGATTTGCCAATCCGATAGTTCTTAACGATGTATTTACACCTGTAGTTCCATAAGCATAGGTATTTGCTCTACCATTTTGCAAACCAAATCCGCTTAAATAGTCAAAACTAGAAGTCCCATCAAATCCTAAACTAGCAAACGAAGTTCTCAATTTTAAAAAGTCAATGACTGGCGAATCTTCAAGAAATTTTTCTTTTGATAATAACCAACCTAAAGACACCCCTGGAAAATAGCCCCATCGTTTTGCTTCAGGAAATTGAATATTAGCATCTGCTCTAAACAAACCTTCGATTAAATACTTATTCATATAATCGTAGTTTACACGAGCAACAACTCCTTTACGTCCATTTTCAGAAACACTATCACCATTTTCTTGCGTACCTGTGGCAGCAAAAAGGTAAGGAATATCTGAAGATAAAAGATTTGTTCTACTGGCATTGAATGCATAATTATCGATATACCTATTCTCTAAAATCAATGCTCCAGCTAGATTATGGTCGTTAAAACTTCCTTTGTAATCCAATCCGATTTGTGTTGTTGTTTGCGAATAATTATTACTCCAAGAACTAACTAAATTCTCTGCGGTTGTAAAACCTTCAGTATTTTCACCTGTTTCAAAATTATGATGATAGGTAGTAAAAGGAACTCTGGTTAACCTATTTAATGAGTTTACCGTTTGGTGCGCAAGTGTTCCATTTACATTTAAACCTTCGATATAAGGCAGTTTGTATTTAAAATTTAATACGGCATCAAATTGCTTTCTTTTGGTATCATTTATACCTGTTATAGCACTTGTAGAATAAGCAACAGCATTACTTTCTAAAGGATGTGCTGCCGTTAACAAACTTGGATCTGGGTTCTGTTGAATGGTAGGATTCATGGAAGCCAAAAATCTAAAAATCCGCATATAACTATCATTATCACCAGAAATTCCACTTGGCCTTCCTGTTTCTTCTTCTCTGTATTTAAGATTTACTCCGATGTCTAATCTTGAATTAATTTCAGCATCAATGGTTGCTCCGACGTTGAATCTTTCAAATTTTCCATCACCAGATTCTAACAATGAGTTTTGTTCTAATTTACCAATAGACGTAAAATATTTTACTTTTTCCGTTCCACCTCTTACGTTGAAATTATGTTGCTCTGTTGTAGCCCAATCTTTTAAAACCACATCTTGCCAGTCGGTTCCCTTATAGCCTTCTTCCGTAGCTGCTTTATATTTGGCAATAGCTTCATCCGAATATGTTAAGTCTGCAACAGCAACACCTTCTAACAATTCTGCTTGTTGTTGGTATTTAGCAAAACTACTAGCACTTGCAAGTTTAGGCAAAAAGGTAGGTTGTTGAAAAGTAACACTCCCTGAGTAACTAATTTCTGGAGCACCAACTTTACCTCTTTTGGTGGTAACAAGCACCACTCCATTACCTGCTCTTGCCCCGTAAACCGCTGCAGAAGCATCTTTTAAAATGGAAATAGATTCTATTTCATTAGGATCCAATTGTTGGTAATCTCTAGGAACACCATCAACAATAACCAAAGCATTTCCAAATCCTCTAATACTAATATTTGCTTGATCTCCACCGGGCTGACCATTATTTTGGGTAACTACCAAACCTGGTAATCGACCGGCCAACATAGCACTTGTATTTGTTGAAGGAACGCTGGTTAGTACTTCAGACTTTACCGTTGCAATGGATCCAGTAATACTTTCTTTTTTTTGAGTTCCATACCCAACAATAACAACTTCTTCTAAACTAGCGGCATCTGGTTGCAATACAACTTTTACGCTTGTTTTATTTGTGATAGTAATGGATTGTGTTTTAAACCCAACATAAGATATTAGTAGGTTTGTTGTGCTTTCAGAAACGTTTATGGTAAAATTTCCATCAAAATCTGTAGTAGCTCCAGTTGTACTTCCTTCTGCTATAACAGAGGCACCGGGTAGTGGCATTCCGACCTCATCATGAACAGTTCCTGAAATTGTTTTTTGTTGCTCTTCAGCTTCTAAAGTCGCTAAAATATTCGTGTCTAACTTTAAAACAATATTTCTGTCGACAACCTCATAAACAACAGCTGTGTTTTTAAATAGGGAATCTAGTATATCAAAAATTAATTTTTTATCAACACGAACAGACACTTGCCTTTTGTAATCAATTTCTTCATCACTGTAAAAGAAATTAAATTCTGACCGAGCTTCAATTTGATTCAAAGCTTCCTCTACTGTAACATTTTCTAAGCTCAAAGTGATTTTTGTTTTTTGAGAATAGCTTGTTGCATGTATTTGAAACAGCGATAGTAAAAATAGAAATACGGTTAATTTCATTGTCAGATTTCTTCTTAAAAGAGCGTAAATCTTCCCTCTTAATTTAATAAGTTTTTTCATACTTTTGTGATAGTTTAAGTTATTTAAATGAATTGTTTAAATGCTTTATAGGGTCGGAGTATGTTGGCGCATATTTCGATCTTTTTTATAAAGACTTTTGGTTACTTGTTTTTAAGTCATATATAGTTTGTTTTAAGTTATTATTACTTTGTTTCCCTGAATTGTATAGTGTATATGGTAACTCCTTTTTAAGGTTTCTAATACTTGCACCAAAGTGGCGTCTTCAAATCTTCCTGTAAATACTCTTTCGTTTAGTTCAGCATTTTCAGTTTTAATGATCACATTGTATTTTCTTTCTAGCTTTACTGCCATGTCTCTAAATTTTATATGTTTAAAGACTAATATTCCTTTTATCCAATCGGTATAAAGAGAAGTATCCACTTCTTTTACCGTTAACTTTTGGTTCGATTTATTCCAAGCAGCTAATTCGCCAGGCGCTATTCGTTTCGTTTCACTTTTATTTTCTTCGGAGACATCAACGATACCCTCTATCAAAACTGTTTTAACTTCTAAGTCTTCTTGGTAGTTTGAAACATTAAATTTTGTTCCCGTGACACGGATATTCATTTCCTTTGCATTGACAACAAAAGGATTTTCTTTGTTTGATGTCACTTCAAAAAAGGCTTCACCATCTACAAAAACAAGACGCTCTTGATTTTTCAGAAAGCGCACAGGATAACGTAAGGTGGATCCTGAATTTATATGCACCTTGGTTCCGTCAGATAAAACCACTTGATAAGTTTTACCATAAGGCACTATTAATTTGTTATACACCAACTTCTCCTCACTGGCTCCAACAACATCTTGATAATCGATTCTTCGAGCATTATGAACGCCGATCGTTTTTCCATTGGCTTTAATGACTTTCTGTGATTCCGTAGTTTCTAAACGTACTGTTTTCCCCGATTCAAGTTCTAAAATAATTTCTTGAGTTGCCCCTATTTTACTATAGTTAGAAGGACTTTCATTTATTTGAATTATAAAAAAGTAGGCCATACCGATAAACCCGACAAAAATAGCCGCATATTTAAACGCCTTATTTAACCATCGATCTTCTTCCAATTTCAACGTACGCATTGTTTCGGCTAAAGATTTTTCTTTGTCAAACTTTTGCTTTGTATTCAATAGAAAATTCATTTCTACAAATGCATTGAAATATTCTTCGTTTTCCGATTGTTTCAACCATTCGTTTAAAAAAGCCAATTCTTTTTCAGTACTTTTATCTGCAAGATATTTAACGATAATCGTGTCAATTTCTCTATTGCTCATTCTTTAACATTTGTAGGTATGACGAATAATTTCTAAATTACCCTCGCTTAAAAACATACAAATTTTTATTTTTTTTGGCTAACCATAAATAATTAATGACCAAACAACAACCAAACCACTCATTATCAATACTTAACTTAAAAAAAGGAGATTCTAAAATTTTTAAAAAAATTTACTCAGAGTATTTTGAAAGCCTGTGTATTTATTTACTCAATTACACTCAGAACAGAGAATTAATTGAAGATATTGTACAAGATACTTTTATCAAACTTTGGCTAAACAAAGAAAAATTGAACATAAACACCTCCCTAAAAAGTTATTTATACAAGTCTGTTTTTCACAATTTTATTGACAACTACAGGGTCAAAAAAAAACGTGATCAATTTTTAGATGCGTATTACCAAGAGTCATTGATTAAGTTGGTAGAAATGGATACGGAAGAAAAGGAAAAAAGATTGTTTAAGTTAGAAACCTGTATTCAAAAACTTCCTGATAAATGTAAAAACGTATTTGTACATGCTAAGTTTCAGGGCATGAAACATAAGGAAATAGCCCATTTATTTGATATTTCTATCAAAACGGTAGAAGGTCATATTAGCAAAGCCTATTCCCTAATAAAAAAATGTTTTTCTTAAAAAAGGGCCTCTAACCAAGTGCTAAAACAACTTAATTAATAGCCCCTATTTTACGAAGCTATTGCAGGAAATGATTTACTCTATTTCCAACAATTCTTTTGTAGAAGCTTTTTCTTGAAGCTCCTCATATAATTTTTTATACATCTCTAGTCGTTTCTTTTGATACGTACCAGATTGTAAAAATAAATTGGGTTTATTTTCTTTGTTCCAAGCATTCCAAAGTTTTGCCAACTCTTTGCGTTTCTTTTTTTCTTTGAACACAATATCAGTAGATTCAAAAGGATCTTTTTCCATATCAAACAACTCAGGTTTTGAGGTAGGTTTGTTTAGTTTTAAAAATTTAGCATCTTCTGTTCTTACAGCCCAACCTCTTCCGTCGTCCATTCGCCAATACAAAGCATCGTGCGGAGAACCTTTCTTTTTACCTGTCAAATAGGGAATTAAATTTGTTCCTTCTAAAGCATAGCCAGAAGTATCTCCATGACCAACAGCAACTGCAGTAGCGGCAATATCTAAGGCAGACACCAAGCCTTTAAACTCACCATTTTTAAATTTTCCATTTGGCCAATTTACAATAAAAGGTACATGGCAACCTCCTTCATACATACTTCCTTTTCCTTCTCTAAAATTTCCGTTGCTGGCAAATCTTTCACCACCTTTTCTCGGACCTCCATTGTCGGATAAAAAGAAAATTAATGTGTTTTCATACTTACCAGATTTTTTTAAGGCATCTATTACAATTCCAATTCCTTGGTCTAACTCATCCACCATAGCAGCATAGACTCTTCTCTTTTTATCTTTTATATCTTTGTATTTCTCTATCGTTTCTTTTGGAGCTTCTAAAGGCAAATGGGGTGCATTATAAGCCAAATACAAACAAAAAGGGTCTTTTCCTTTAGATACAAATTTGGCCGCATCTTTACTTAGAGCTGTGGTTAAATATTCTGTAAACTCTCCTGCTTTGTTGTTTCTTGTCAATGGCCAGTAACTTCCTTCATTAGCACCGTAATGTGGTTTATTATCTTTCGAATTAATTAAAGGCATATGCGTTTTTACGTTTTGCGGAAAATACGAATGCCCACCCGATAAGAATCCATAGAAATAATCAAAACCTCTATTGTTTGGATGGAAAGGATCAGAACCTCCTAAATGCCATTTTCCAACAACTCCTGTTTTATAACCCGATTTATCCAATCGTTTTGCAAAAGTTTGTTCGGTTAAAGGCAACCCACAATACATATCATAATAGGAATTAGTCAAATTAATTTCCATTCCGAAACGAGCTTGGTAACGCCCAGTGACAAGCCCAGAACGAGAAGGTCCACAATAAGGATGTGTTACATACCCGTTTTTTATAATAACTCCTTGATTGGCCAACTTATCTAAGTTTGGCGTTTTTATATCTTTTGCCCCCGTAAAACCTAAATCTGCATAGCCCAAATCATCTGCTAGGATTACTAGAATATTTGGTTTTTCATTTTGAGCAAATGAGATTTGTACACTTATTAGAAGTGCTGCTACTGAAGCTAAAATACTTTTTTTCATCATTGTCAATTAAAGTTCCACAAAAATGAGACTTCTTCATGAAAACATAGAAAGCAAATGATTTTCTTTCTAACACAAATGATTAAAACCCAAAAAAGCAGAAAATAAATTCTGCTTTTTTGGGTGCTATGCTATTGAATTCTATTTTACTTTAATTTTATAAACAATGGCAGCATCGCCTTCTAGTGGTTTCTTTTTTGGAGAAGTTACTAATAAACCTTGACTCGTTTTCCTCCATGTAATTCTTTCTTTAGAACCTAAAACAGACACTGATTTAATTTTAAACTTTTTCGATTTTTCGGAAAATGTTTCGAGAACAATTTCTTTCTTAGAACCTGGCCATCCTAACTGAATTGCATACACATATTCGTCTTTTTTAGTATAGCGAACGTCTTGACTATTTAAGTCATTCAAGCCTGCTTTGATAGAACCATAAGCATTCCAATCATCATTTGGGTTTCTAACCAATTTAGTTGGCCCTTGTCCAAACTCAACAAATGGTTTTGTATTGTAAATTGCCTCTCCATATAATTTTAGCCAAGCACCAATACCTTCCATTGTTTTGGCTTGTTCCACAGGAATAACACCTTCAGCCATTGGGGCAGCTGCTAAAATCATCACCCCATTTTTACTAATTACTTCAGCTAAAATTCTTATGAGTTTTTTCGGATCAACAGCTGTACGTTTGTTTTTATTATAGCCCCAAGAACTTCCCAATTGAAAATCGGTCACCCAAACAAATGGCATAATATCTTCCATCGTCGCTCTTTCAACATTCACAAGCGCCAAATCTGTTGGAAAAAAGTCTCCTTTTGTGTTTACCACAACCTCTTTGTTTAACTCCTTAGCCTTGTTGAAATAGTTTGCTAAAAACTGTTTGCGATACTCTTCTTGAATATAGCCTTGCGCAAAATCCATCCAAATATAATCAGGACAATAGGTGTCTATTACCTCATTCAGTTTTCCTAACCATAAATCACATTCTTCCGTATAACTGATATTTCCATAAAGCAAGCGATATTTTTCATCTTGCGGAACTTCTGGATTCTTATACACCACATTGTGCTCACTTAATGGTCGAAGTGCACTGTTTTCTTTTTTAGGATAAAATAGCATATGAAAACCATGATGAAAAGTGGTCATAAACTTTAAGTCACGTTTTTTAACCTCCTCAGCAATAGCTTTAACAATATCAATTTTAGGTCCTTTGTCTTTCGAGTTCCATGGATTCACTTCGCTTTCCCACAAAGAAAATCCATCGTGATGCTCGGCAATTGTTCCTATAAATTTGGCTCCCATATGTTGAAACATGTCTACCCATCGTTTTGCAGAAAATTTTTCAGCTTTCCACTGAGGGATAAAATCATGATACTGATGCGCTCTTCCATAAGTTTTGGTGTGGTAATCGTAAACATCCTTACCCCAATTTTTTTGACGGTCTTTTTCATACATAAAACGACCATACCACTCATTTCCATTTGCAGGAACATTGTATACACCAAAATGAAAATACACCCCCAATTTGGCATTGGAAAACCACTCTGGAGCAGCCTTATGTTTATTTAAACTCTCCCATGTAGGAGTAAATTTTTCTTGTGCTGAAACTGTAGTAAAACCTATCAATAAGAGTGCGGCTACAAATTTATTTATTTTCATTTTTCATCTTTGAAATTAATAGTGCATCAAAAATGAACATTCTGAATGAAAAAGATAAAAACATATGGGTTTATTCCTAGTACAAACAATCAACAATTAAAAATATTGCTTTTAACATTATCCAAAGCCCATGAATTCTAAGCAAGCAGGTCTAGGGGTTTCCTGTATAGCTATTCTTAAGATACTTTATTCCATATGGTATAGCCTCCGGATAGATTTTTTAATTTTTTAAATCCTTTTGCTTTTAGCTGTAAAAAAGCCAAATACCCTCTCATTCCTTTGGCACAATAAACCACTGTTTCTTTTTCTTTGTCAAAACGACTCAAACTAAGTTTTCTGATCGCATCCAAAGGCAGGTTGATACTATTGGAAATTTTTCCGTTTTTTAGCACTTCATCAGGAGATCTCACATCTATGATCTGATATTTTTCTTTAGAGGAATCTTCCAAAGCTAATTTTAATTCCTCTACAGAAATTTCATCATAATCATCATTTAAAGCATTGCTACTGACAAAACCAGCCACCACCACAGGATCCTTAGCAGGAGAAAAAGGGGGTGCATAGGCCAAGTCTAAATTGCACAAATCTTCAATAGTTAATCCACCATAAATAGCGGTACTCATCACATCAATTCGCTTATCTACTCCGTGTTCACCATAGGCTTCACAGCCTAGTATTTTTCCTGTCGTCGCCTCGTAATAGGTTTCTATAATTATATCTTTTTGATTAGGAAAATACCCAGGCGTTGCCCCCGCAATGATCAAATTTGTTTTGAAATCAATTTGATGCTTTTTTAAATATTCTGGAGACAAGCCAGTTCTTCCCAACACGTTTTCAAAAACTTGAATAATAGCCGTTTTATAGCCCCCTTTAAATAGTTGATTTCCTCCTCCTGCATTTGCACCAGCAGCTCTACCGCCTTTGTTAGAATGGGTTCCAAGTGGTAAATAATCATGCTCGTTGGTCAAGGTGTTTTTAATACTTGCACAATCGCCGGCTGCATAAATATCAGGCAATGATGTCTCCATTTTTTCGTTCACTTTTAAAGCCCCATTACCAATATGTTCTGCTCCTTTTTCTAACAATAAATCTGTGTTAGGCTTGATTCCTACACTCATAATTAAAAAATCTGTTGCAATATTTTTTAAGGGAGTCACTACAGAAGTTATGACGCCTTCCTTCACCTCAACTTCCTTAACAAAAGTATTTGTTATTACCTCAACGCCGTGTTGTTCTAAAGTATTCTGAGCAAATTTCCGAAACTTTGAAGTCCACATAGGCAATACACCATCACCTCCTTCAATAAGAGTTACTTTTTTACCGAGCTCCACTAAATTTTCTACAACTTCTACCCCTATTAACCCCGCACCCATAATAGTAATATGCTCGGCTTGGTCAATCGCACCTTTCTTCATTATTTTATCAAAATCTTCTAGAGTTCTGCAAGGAGACCAATTAAGAGCATGTTCCAGATTAGTGATTTTTGGCACAATTGTTTTAGCCCCTGTGGTAAAAATTAATTTATCATAGCTATAGCTTGTTTTTGTCGTTCTAATTTTATGTTCCTTTGGCAATATCTCAATAACTTCTTCCTCTAAATGCACATCGATATTAAATCGATCTCTTAACAAATCGGCTTCAACAACTAGTAATTTTTCTCTTGTTTTAATAACACCCGATAAAGCATAAGGAATACCGCAAGTAGCATAACTAATATTTCTACATTTTTCAAACATCTTAATGTTTGCATTTTCATTCTGTCTTCTTGCTTTTGCCGCAGCAGAAGGCCCTGCTGAAAGACCTCCAATAACTATAATCTCTAATTTCATTTTCGATAATTTTCTTATAGCAAATGTAGACAAGTACAAAAACGAGTACAGTAACAAAAGTCACATAAAAGACTAAATTGTATTATTTTTCATCTTACAATTATATTTCCTTCTAAAACAGACGAATTTTGATCTTCTTGTAAAATGGTAACTCGGACTCTAGCTGTATCGTCTCTTTCCGCAAATTTTCTTGCATTGAAAGTCAGCATCGTTTTTTCGAATGGCGCCAAAATCGGAACTATACCTTTGATAAGTTCTTTCCATGTACCCTCTTTTAAATATTCAATCTTCATCTTTGAAGGCTCCGAATATACTTGTCCAAAATTTTGGACTTCAATTTCGACTTTCCAATTGTGTTTACTTACGCCATTTAAGACAGGGAATTTAGCCGACAAAGCTTGCATTTTATAATTTACCCATGGAAGACGCGCATAACCAAAAAGTAATTTTCCATTCTTCGTTTTTCCTAATAATTTCCCTGTGAAGTTTTCTTTCGTCAATCCATTGCCTTTGGCATTGAAAACCAAGACTAGATCATTTTCTAACTTTATTGTCTTTTTTATTTTCGAACCTCTTCCATAATTCACTTCTTCTGAAGCTCCAAAACGAAGTGACTTTAAATCTAAATCTTTGTGTGCATTGAAATTCTTTTCTGATTTTATTAAAACCTCGATACTCTTTGTGGAAGCATCCACCTTTTCTTTATTCAAAACTGTTAATAAACGACCAACAGTAAAAGGAATTCCAATATTTTTAGAACTATGGCTGTCACTTCCTTTGTCTTGTTTTTTTATGGTATCTGCCACAGCAAAATTTACTTGATAAGCACGTCCATATTCATCTTGTAACACTTTCATACGCTCAAATTTATACCAATCTTCAACTTGTCCATTTTCATAACGAGCAATTCCCGGCATATAAGCTTCACCAGTATCTTCTTTCCAATTGATTCCGTCTTTTGAGCGTAAATAATAAGCAATACGTCCCATCCAGTCATTTACGACCATATGGTACTGAATATTTGTTCTCCAAACCACAGGATCTTCATAATGCCCTTCATAAGGTGGATAGGTACTTTTTTCGCTAACTTGGTAATATGGAGGCAAACCTGATTCACTGAAATAAACTTCACCACCACGACAAACCATCAAATAAGATCCATCTTCACGTTGTGCAAAAGTGTTATTTGTCACATGATCTACAATAGCACGCTCTCTTTGGTCAAAAGTAAATTTTTGATATTCCCAAGGTCCGTCTAAGCTGGCTGACAAATAACCGCCACCATTTACATATATAAAATAACGCCCGTCTTTCAATTTATAAACTTCAGGATTGTGTCCTTTTCCAATGACTTCTTTAGGAGTAAAAGGTCCCATTGAACTTTCAGAAACAGCATGTACCACTTCAGATCGAGGCCACTCCATATGTCCTTTTTCAGAATCTTCACGCCAACGACATAAATACTGGTGGTACTTTCCGTTGGCATCTTTTAGTATATTCCCTCCCCAATAAGACCAAGTTGTATCTTCAATTCCATTTTGAATATATCTTGGTTTTACTGCTTTTGCTCCCCAAGTATCATGACTTAATTCACCCATAGCTGGCATGGGTAAAAAACGATCCATTAATCGTCCACCAAAAACCAATCCTTCCCAATGTTCAGGTCTAGAACGCTCAACATCCTGCGCTTGTATTTTGCCTATAAAAAGGAAAACAACCAATGCAATTACTATTTTCAATTGTTCTTTTTTCTTCATTTTATATTTTAATTAATTTTGATTGCCATTGTATCATTTCTCTAAAAATTGATATTTATATGCTCTATGATATTCTTTTGAAAATCATTTTGAACGCCAACAAATATCGTTTTAAAAAGCCTTAAAAATCAATTTACCACCTTAGCATAAACATAGCAATGAGCAATTTTCACTCATTTTTAAACACAGCATTAAAGATAAAGAAGTACTTTTATCATAGGCGTTATCAGCGGCATATACAATTACAAATCTTTCAATGAAGACATTTTTAAAAAAATACATCTTACAAATTGGCCTATTAACACTAATTTTATGTTTCGCGAAAAACAATCTTTACGCACAACAAAAAAAAGACAGTGTCCGTACCAAACTAGAATTAAAAATTTTGAAAGCCTTAGAAAATAAGGACACTTTAGAAATCATTAATTCAAAACTAGATCTTGTACAGCATTTTTCAGGAATTGGTTTGTACAGCCATAGCTATGATGAAATTTGGACATTGCTTGCCATGGTAGAATCTCCGAAATACACCATTCAAAAAACTGAAATTTTATACAGACTTATTACCCTTTATATGGTTTTGGAACACTATGAAAAAGCAGAAGAAAGCTATCAAAAAGCGAAAAAACTAGCCTTAGATCAAATTACAGATAAACAAACACAAATAGAATTACTCGCCAAATTATATACAAAAGGTGCTTGGATTCAACTAGAGGCTCACAAAAATTACTCAAAGGCCGAGCAACTAGCGCTAAAAAGCATCACCTATAGCAAACAATTAGAAAACTATAAAATTGCCGTTCATTATGGTCAATTACATCTTTCGCAAGTTTACTTAAACATGGGCGACTTAGCAAAAGCTAAAGCTTATCTTTTTAAAGTTAACGATGCCTATCCTTTACCCTTACAACCCATTCACGGTTTGTTATACGAGCGATTGGGCTTGTATTATAAAATGCAACAGAAACAGGATTCTGCCATTTATTATTATGAATTGAGTATTGCTGCAATTGACACCTATAATATTCATGCGGATAAAAAATTGCAGACTTTAAAAAACCTTTCAAAAATATATTCTCAAAAAGGGAATTACTCAAAAGCTTACCAAAAACTAACAGAGGCCTTTGCTTTAAGCGACCAATTATTTAACAGCAATAAATCGCAAAACAAGGAACTTTTTGAAATAAAGAATAAATATGAAATTCAACTTCAAAAACATAAAAACGAATTGCAAAAACAACGTCTTAGCTCATTAGAAAGAGAGCAATTATTCTGGCGTTTTAAAATAGTACTAATCATTACTGTTTTAAGTAGTTTTTTCGGCTTTGTATTTTATCACTTCAAAAGAAAAAATAAAATTAAAATCGTACAACAGCAACTTGAACTTCAAAAAAAAGAAGAAATTCTTGAATTGAAAAACAAAGAACTTTTGACCTCGGCTACCCAATTATTGGAACGAGATTCCTTGCAAACTGAAATTAAAAAACAGCTAGACAAGTTAAGCGTAAAAGGTGACAATATAGCCATTGTAAAAGAATTAAAAAGCTCGCTAAAAATTAATACAAATACCAAATGGAAGGAATTTGAATCGCATTTCACCTCTGTAAACGATGGTTTTTACACTTCCTTAAAATCAAAATTCCCGTTACTGACACCAACCGATTTAAAAATGTGTGCTTTTATAAAACTAGGTTTTAGCAGCAAAGACATGTCGCAAATTATGGGTTTAAGTGTTGAAGGAATTAATACTTCGAGAAGCAGATTGCGCAAAAAGATGCAACTTCCAAGAAAAACGATTCTTACCGAATTTTTACAAGCAATTCAATAAATGTCAAGCGCTAGCATAAAAAAATGAAATATTGAATGTGTTGATTTTTTTAAACACATTCAATATTCAAGCCTTCTACCTTCAACAGAAATAAACCAAACTATGCACTTTTTGAAGAAAAAAAATTCGCCCAAGAAAATGACATACATTATAGCTATTTCTGCCTATAGTGAGAATTTCGTTGGCTAGAGGCTTAGAAAAAAAGGAACCTAAACCTACCAAGCCAACCAATAACTAATATAATCCGTTTCTGAAATCCTTAACTAGACTTTCTAATTATTTCAGAGATTGTAAACGCAGGCTTTTCTCCAGGTGGTATAATTTTCACAGACTCATGTACTACCTGCCCCTTTCTTGTTTTAATTCTTAATCGCACTGGCTTTCCATATTCTGGAGGAATAGGGATTTTAATTTTTAATTTTCTTTGATTATTCAAAATCGTGTAGGTTTTAATAGCATTACCCGCCATAAAAGTTTCTACAATAGCTTCTTTTGAAGCCGATTTAAAACGCAACTCAGCATCCCAAGTATTCACATAAAATCCTGGATCTACAAAGGTAATTTCATATTCTACCCATTCGGAATTATCTGCTTTTATGCTTCCTGAGGAACCCATTTCAGTTTTATTTTTATACAAATAATCCCAATTCAATCCATGCTTCTTAGGGTCAAATTTATAAAAGGCACTTTTTTGCCCTACTTTAATTTTCGGAACAATTCCTCCTTTTACTTTCACCTTTTCAACAGCGGTAATATTGTCACTTGCATTTCCTACTAAAATTTCAAATTTACCTTCTTCAACAGTATATTGCTCTTTAGTTATATTGTAATACGTAAATGCTTCGTAAGGAATTTTAATTTCAATAGACTTTGACTGTCCAGCTTTTACAGCTACTTTCTGAAAACCTTTCAATGCTTTTTTAGGTGTTTTTTGAGAGGACTTTACATCTTTGACATAAACCTGAATTACTTCTTCACCATCCTCTTTACCAATATTTTTAACATTTGCAGTAATCGTTAAAAACTCCGACGGATTTAACGTTTTCTTATCTAAGGAAACGTTATTGATCTCAAAATCTGTATAACTCAAACCAAACCCAAAAGGATACAATGGCTTTCCTTCAAAATACATATAGGTTCTACCTTCTTGAATGTGATAATTCTCAAAATCGGGTAAGTCATTCACCGATTTATACCAAGTCGTATTCAATTTCCCACTTGGATTTACATTTCCAAACAATACATTAGCCAATGCATTTCCTTGCTCTTGTCCATTCGCCCAAGCACAAATTATTCCAGGTACATTTTTTTGTTCCCAACCAATTTCTGTGGATCCGCTTGGAATGACAGCCAAAATGACATTTTTATTAACTTTTCGAATCGCCTTAATCAACTCATGCTGGTTCCCAGGTAATTTTAAGGACATACGATCTGTATTCTCAGTTGAAGTATCTTCATCATTTCCAACTACCAAAACTACATAATTCGATTTTTTTGCCAAGGCTACAGCTTCCTTTATTTTTTGAGTATCGTCCACACCTTCTTTGATAGAACATCCCTCAGCATAAGACACCTTGCCTTTTGCTACATTTTTAATTCCTTGTAAAGGAGAGACTTTTGATTTAGGATTCCCAGAATAAATCCCCATCCAACACCTGTTCGCAAAAGGCCCAATAACTGCTAAATCCTCAATATCTTTTTTTAATGGTAAAATATTCTTTTCGTTTTTCAACAAAACTATCGTCTGCTCAGCAGCCTTTAAAGCCAAATTTTTATGTGCGTCGCATTCTAAAACACTGGTAGGAATTTGAGAATAAGGATTCAATTTTGGATCGTCAAAATCACCAATCATAAAACGCAATCTCAACAATCGTCGGACAGTAATATCTAATTCAGCTTCTGTAATCAACCCTTGCTCTAAAGCACTAGGTAATGCCTCCACAAAAGGAGCTTTTTTAACCTTATTTCGAAAACACTCTTGATCTACACCTGCTTTTATTGCCATTGCAGCGGCTTCTTCTTGAGTTTTGGCATATTTCATGCGCTTCTCAATGCCCTGTATTGCAGCCCAATCTGCAATCACATAACCTTCAAATCCCCATTCTTTTCTTAAAACATCGTTGACCAACCAATCATCCGCAGAACAAGGAACCCCATTTAGTCCATTTAAGGCAGTCATGATGCCGGTTGCCTTTTCATCAATTATACAGGTTTTGTATGCTGGAAAATAATATTCATACAAGTCTTTCTTCCCAATATAAGACTGTTTAATTTCTCTCTTATTCTCTATATTATTTGCGACATAATGCTTTACTGTGGTCACTGCTTTGATATACTTTGGATCATTCCCTTGCATCCCTCGGATATACATACGTGCAATTTCAGACATTAAAAAAGGATCCTCACTGTAACATTCCTCATTTCTACCCCACCTTGGATCTCTAGCCATATTTACAGTTGGAGAAAACATCATTACTTCTTTTTTACCCGCATTTTTTAGAGCTCTCGCTTCATTAGAAATTGCAGTTGCTACATCATACATTAAATCCGGGTTCCAGCTTGCTCCCATAGCATTGTTCTGAGGAAACTGGGTACAATTCCAACTAATGATTCCATGAAGTGCTTCCCCATACCATTCAAAATAGGGAATTCCTAATCTTTTAATTTCAGGAATTCTAGAGCCACAGTAATTGATTTTTTCTTCTAAAGTTAATTTAGATAATAGGTCATCAATACGAGTATCGAGATTTGCATTGGAATTTCTCCAAGTTTGCGAGTTTGCTAAATTCCCTATAATTAGGAAAAATAGAATCAAATGATTTGTTATAATTTTCATTTTAGGAATATTTTATCGATTACAATGAGAACAAGTTTACAAAGCTTTGAAAGTCTTCTATAAAATTTCATTAGAAAAACTGTATTCACAACTGTCATTTAACCGTTAAACACAAATCATGACTCACTAATTATCAATACACTAAAAACAAAAACCACTATTCCTTCAAATTTGGACTGAAAATATAGTTTTCAAAAAAACAGCTTCCTTTCCTTTCTATTACCAACTTCAAATTCTATTTTTGAAAAGGATGATTTCAATAGAAAAACGAAAAGAAATATACGAAGCATTAAACCGAATTCAAGGACATGAGCTGTTCAAACGCTCGTCTACTTATTCCTCTTTATTGACCTATTTGGTTGAAAAAGCTCTCGTTGGAGAAGATTTAAAAGAATACACCATTGGAACTGATTTATTTGGAGAGAATTATGAAAACGATAAAAATTATGGAACTGTTCGTTCAAAGATGTATAAGCTGCGTGAGAAACTCTCGAAATATTACGAAAATGATGGCAAGAAGGAACTTTTAATATTTGACATCAAAAAAGGGCAATACAATTTAACTTTTTTATCTGCTGATACTTATTTTGAATCAAAACCGAGAAAAGGCGAAAATTTAATCATCCCCATAAAACATCTTAAGATCGCTCTTGCTTTGCTTCTAATTGCCGTATTTTCCTTTTTTATTGTAAGAACTCTTATTACAAAACCAACATTTATTTGGGAGGCTTATTTTGAAAAAAAAGCAGAAAACTTGTTAATCATTTCTGATCAATTCATTGTTTATGAAAAAATGAAAGACGGGAAAATGTATGGAGTTTCATACCCAGAAATAAACAACTATAAGGACCTAATACAATACACACAAGAACATCCGAACAAAGATTTAAAAATAACAGATTATACTTTGATGTCTAAAATGGCACCTTATACTGTTAAAACATTAAGTAAGTGGTTTGATTTTAATGATAATGACTTTCATCTTCAACTGGAGAGTAAACTTAAATATGAAGATCTACAAAAGTATAATACTATTTTTATTGGTCAGTATAAAACTATGAATCTATCTAAATCTTTATTTCTGAAAGACAGTAAAGTATTTTCAACTTTTAAAGATGGATTTAAGTATAAAACTGACAGTATTGAAAAATTATACAATACCAAGTTTGGAACGAACCTAAATGTAGAATATGCTATGGTTTCCTACAATACTTCAGAAAGCGGCCATAGTGCCTTGTATTTTGTTTCAAACAATGACATTGGCGTACTGGCAACAGTAAGAAAATTCACAAGTAAAATTTGGCTTTCAGAATTTCAAAAACAATTACAAGGAACTACTAAACACTTTAATGCTTTATTTGAGGTTCGGGGAATAGAGAGAAATGATTTTAACTGTAAGTTAATGGAACTGGAAGTGCTTAACTAAATTTTTGAAGCTTGCTTTTTTAGGAATCATACAAATAAACATCTTCAAAACGCCTAACAGGTTTCAATTAACTAGTTTATTATTTTTTCAAAGCCCACATAGACAAATTATCAAATAAGATATCGGCCCCAGTTATTGTTGGACCAAATTTATTCAATTTAGCATGCCCTATTCCTTCAGATTTTAGTTGCGCTATTTTATCTCCTACCTTGCATTCTAAAACAGTGCCTTGTTTCGTTATAACCGCATGATACCAGTTCCCTTCTTCAAATTTCATTTTTACGAATGATTTTTTAGCATCTAAAAACGCTTTTAATTCCTTTTTTCTTTTAGGATTGTCTTTAATCTGATTTCTAATATTCAAATCCATCGTTCCGGTTTTATCGTCTTGCACCATAAAACCTCCTTTTGAAAAAGAAGCTCTACAAATGTGACCCGCCCAAACTGATTTGCAATCGCTATCATCCATAACAATATTAAATCGAGTTCCGCCTTTGAATTGAAAATCAAATTCAATGATCACATCTTTATAATCAAAATGAACTCTAGCAGTAGAACCATGCCCTGCACCTGCTATTTCTTTCGTCACCCAAACGCCATTTACTTTGCTAAAAGCACCCGTAAATTTTTCATGCACCGTCCATGTTTTGTCGTCTTCAGATTTGTCAAAATTATCAGCGAATAACAAATCTCCCTTTTCTACTTTTAAGGGAATAGTTTGAGCATTTACACTTATGAAACCATTTACAAAAAACAGTACTACTAGTAATTTTTTCATTTTTATTTTTTTAGTTTTATAAGCTTCCCATTCGCTTTAATATTCCTTGTTGTAGCATTTCGTACTTGATTCAAAATAACAGGTAAACGTTTGTCTTCTTTCAAAGTAGTTATGAAAAAATTCTCCAAGTTTAAACCGTTAATATGTCTTGCATATACACCATAAGCCGGTAACTCCTTCACAACATAAAACTCTGGCCACCTTTTCATATTATCATGGGTATATTCTTTTACATCCTTTTGTTTAGCATCTTCCTTATTTACACCTCCGGCTACAATAAAATCTACATTCGTAATTGATATATCTTCAATTTCATGACCAGGAATACCCGTTAAGAAAAAAGCAGAATGGCGATCTCCTTTAGAATTATCTACAACAATATTATCAAATTTCATATGATGCATTCTCTTTAAAGGTTCGTACTCTCCCTTTGGCGTATCAACACTTGCTGTTTGTTGACAAAAAGTCATAAATATTGGTCTTGGTACATTTTCCATTACTAAATTACTAAAAGTCATATGACTCATTTCTCCTCCTTCATTTTGTTGAATTTTAAGACCTGAATCTTGAATATCTTTAAAAGTACAGTTTGATACTGTAACATAACCGATATCTCCACGGGACAATAAGCCGATTCGCATACCTCCCCATTTTGTTGTGAAATTACAATTGTTAATTGTTATATTTTTACAAGGTTTGTGAGGCAAAGAAGCTTGTAAACAAATACAATCATCACTATTATCAAAGTTTGAATTACTTACACGTACATTCTGGCAGCCATCAAAGTCCAATCCATCGCCATTAAAATTTGCTCTACTTACAATGGTAATACCATCTACAGTAATATTGTTACAATACAACCAAGCTGTTGTCCAGGCAACTGGATTTATTAAATGAATATCTCGCATAGATATATTAGAACAATCTTTAAAACGAATTAGCATAGGTCGTTTCATTCTACCTTTGCGAGGAAAATATTTATAGTGTCCATTTCCATCAATAGTTCCATGCCCTTCAATTGCCATTGAGCTAGCATTTTCTGCATAAATCAAACAAGCATCTTTAGAAGGCTCTCTGCTGTACATGTTTTTATGAACGCCTTCCAAGGGGTAATCTGCTTGATTTGTACTTCCTTGTAATACTGTTCCATTATCAACATGCAATGTTACATTACTTTTCATAAAAATGGTTCCAATTACATAGACTCCTCCACCATCTACCATTACAGTTCCTCCTCCATTTTTATTACAATCGTCAATCGCTTTTTGAACTACAATTGTATTTAGTGTTAGTCCGTCATTTATAGCTCCATACTTAGCTATATTATATTCTCTTGCAAAAAGTGAGACTAAAGAAAATATCGATAAAAAAAGGCTTAATTTAAATTTACTCATAACTTAGTCTTATTTTATTTCTGGAAAATACCGCATTGAAGAATACCTTTTATAGGTATCAAAAATTTCTTTATTAGAACCCACAATTCGAGGATCCTTGCTTCTTTTTAACTCTGCTAGTAATTCTTTTTTAAGAGATTTTTCAATTTTATGAATTTCTGCAATCCCTGATAAATTATTCAAACATGCTGCATCAACCTTAATATTATATAGCTCGTATTCTGGTCTTTTATCAGTTGCTAAATCAAAATAATAGCCATAGTCTTTAGAATTCTTGTTTTTTGCTAGAAACGACTTTGAAGGAGATCCATCAATATCTGCATATACATTATCCACCAACTTGCCTTGTTTTTTTCCTTTTGGAAACATTTTTGGATCACCAGCAGGATTGCGTTCTGGTTTTAGATTCCAAATCAACAAATAATCGTCTTTTCGAATACTTCTTTGAGGGTATCCCATATTTTCATATCGTGCAGAAGTATGTCTTTCTCTTCCTGAATACACCGCTTTTTTAGAACTCAATTTCTTTTTTCCTTTCAATACTTTCAATAAGCTTTTTCCTGTAATGGGTTGCATATTAGAAGGAATTACTTGCGCAATTTCAAGAATGGTAGGTGCCAATTCTACAAAACCAACCGGCTGACTAATTCTTTTATTTATTGAAAATTCTTTTGGGTAACGAATTGCCAAAGGAACGTGAACTCCGTAATCATAACAATTGGCTTTGGCTCTTGGAAATGGCATTCCATTGTCTGCCGTGACAATAACCACTGTATTTTCTAATTCACCTATTTTCTCTAAATACGTTAACATCTTAGTCAAATGCAAATCGAACCACTCAATTTCTACGGCATAATCTAATAGATCCCCTTTTATCACATCGGTATCAGGAAAAAATGCTGGAACCTCAACGTCAGATAATTTTTTATTGTTTTTTTTCCAAGAATCCTTTTCATACCCTCTATGTGCCTCGTGACCTCCATACCAAAAGAAAAAGGGTTTATCTTCGTTTGCATTTTCCATGAAATATTTAAAATTTTCAAAATAATTTTTGTCACTTATTTTATTGGTTGGCCTTCTATCATTTGCCCCCTTATAAACAATTTTACTATGGTAGGTACCAGCCGCATCTCCTTTTCTCCACAGCTTATCTTTATCACTCGTAGCATATCTAAAAGGACTTACACCCTTCCCCGCAACACCTACTGCGTATCCATTGTTTTTTAATTCATCTGTAAATGGCACATATTTCTTCATCCAAGAAGAACCATGCTGACCCGATTGTTCATTTTGCCAATGATGTCTTCCTGTTACAATAGAACTTCTTGAAGGTGCACATCCAGGAGAGCCTGCATAGCAATTTTCAAAATAAATTCCTTCGCGCGCAACTCTGTCGAATGAAGGTGTGTTTACGAATTTACTGCCTGCAAAACTAGTGTGCGGATAGGATACATCATCACAAATGGCAAATAATATATTGGGTCTTTTCTTGTTTTTTTGTGCAGAAACCGAAATCGCTAAAACAAAAAACAATATTGCCAAACTCTTACTTTTTTTCATACTTCAATTTTAATAGATTATCCACTCTTGTTCCTTCTGGAACTTCTTTTACGTTTAATAATTCTCTTGCCTTCAACACCACATCTCCCGAATCCTTTTGCCAATTAAAAAGCACTTTACGATAATTTGAGGTCAGTTTTTTAAATTTTTCTTGGGAAGCTAAATTTTCTTCCGACTGGTCATCAGTGTTTAAGTCATACAATTCTTCTTTAGGCTTCTTTTCAAAATATGCTTTTTGTAAATCTGTCAATTTATTTTCTTTGTACAATTTTGCCATACTTTTAAAAGTCAATGCTCTTTTTGCATAACCATTAGAATTATAGGCTAACTCAGGAAAAAAATGATGAATGTATTGATAGTCCTTAGAAATCACCATTCTTGAACAATCAAAAACACCATCCATTCCGTCTTTAGTAGCAAATAGATATTTTCTGTTTTTTGGTGCTTCACTCAATAAATTCAAACCTTCCATCGTTTTTGGAATCGTTGTTTTAGCCACAGCGAGACAGGTTGGAGCTACATCAATAATACTAGCCAATTCAGAATTTACCGTGCCTTTTTTAATGTTGTTTGGCCAACGAATTATCATCGGAACTTTGGTACCTGTTGTCCATAACTGTTGTTTATGTCTTTGCAAAGTAGCCCCATGATCCGAAGCCAAAATAACAACCGTATTTTCGGATAAACCTTCTTTTTCAAGTGCTTGCAAAAACTTCCCAACCTCTACATCTAAATGTGAAACCGCATCCATACTAGCCGCTAAAACAGAACGAATTTCATCGGTATCTGCATAATGTGATGGAACTTTTATTTGGGTAGAATCTACCGCAACGCCATTTTCTTTTGCCCAAATTCTACCAGGAATAAATCCATGTTTCTTACCGGTTTCTATATTTGCATAAGCGAAAAAAGGTTGTTCCTTATCTTTTTTAGTCCATTGACCGCCTTTGAAATAAGTAGCAATGTCTTTAGGATTTATTATTTGAAGATGTTCAAAAACTTCCTTTCCACTTTCTCTGTTATTTTCTGGTTTCCCTCTGTCAAAATTTAAATCTGTCTTGGCAGTTGCCCCGTATATTTTATTGTACATAAGGTCTCCATCACTGATAAAATTAACCGTAAAATAACCTGCATCCTTCATTAACTCAGTAAGTATATGATACCCTTTGGGCAACTTATCTATATAAGAACTTCTATGATTTGCTGCTCCAATAGTTGATGCATAACAACCTGTAAACAAAGTGGTATGACTAGGACTACAAACTGTTGCTGCGGCGTAAGAACGTGTAAATAGCATTCCTTCCGAAGCGAGTTTGTCTATATTGGGAGTATGCACCAATTTATTTCCATAACATCCAAAATTAGGATCTAGATCGTCTAAAAATAAGATTAAGATATTAGGCCTATCATTGGACTTTACTTTTTTGTTTTTATTGAACGTGTTACAAGTAAATAAACAAACAAAAGCAAGTAATAAAAATGGACTATATTTCGACTTAAAGATCATGTTTTTCAAATTAATTCACTTCCAAAGACGTTGTTCTTGGTCTGATTTTTTCTTGTATCTCCCAGACTTCAGCATAATCATGTCCTAAACTTTTACAGTAACTTTTGGTTGTAGCGGTAGTTTCATCCCAAGCACTGTACAAAGTTTTTAGCTCTGAAGTTGTATTTGTATATTTTTTTCCTTGATCAACAATTCCATAATAAGACATCGGTAATTTATCCATTCCTAAAGATGTTTTCATTTTTGTTTTTTGCCTTTTTAAAGCTTCTATTATGTTTAAACCAATGCTTCTTCTTTCAGCTAAAAGGGATTGATACTTTTTGTCTTTTGATAATTTATTAAGAATTACATGTTGTGCTTTGGTATAATAAGGTTGATAATATTCGTGAGATTTTAAAGATGTATAAGCATCTGTTTCATCAATCCAATTTCTATAAACGACATCTAAAGAGTCGACCAATTTAGGATATTTATCAATTAAATTAGTTGTTTCCGTTCCATCAGAATTCAAATTATACAACTCCCAAGGTTCATCTTTTAAATGTAAAATAGCACCATCACCACCGTTAGCTACAATTTTCCAATCATTGGCAATTAACATTCTGCTTCCTTGAAAATATCCTTTAAAATTTTCTCTATTTACTGCTTGATTCTTAAAAGCAGGAACCAGACTTTTTCCTGATAAAGGCCTTATTTCCCATGATGTTTTTAATTGTCCTTCAGCGGGTACTTTCCAAATTTCACCTGCTGGATAATTTACTTTTGCCAATTCTAAAAATGTAGGCATTAAATCTACAAGATTTCCTTTTTGTCTGGTAATACTTCCTAGTTTTAAGTTTCCTTTTGGCCAACTTACAATAAAAGGAGTAACCTGTCCACCGTTAAACGTTGAGCGTTTGTAGTTTTTAAAAGGTGTATTGGCTGCGTTTGCCCACTCAATTCCTAATTTAGCTTGTGAGTTTTTTTCTCCAGGTTTATTATTTGGATTTTTACCATCCCACATATGACCTTCTGCATTTCCTCCATTATCTGATAGGAAAACAATCAACGTATTTTCCTTTTTACCTGTTTCTTCTAATCTCTCAATCAATTTTCCAATATTCTGATCCATTCTATCTATCATAGCAGCATAGGTTGCCATGGTTAAATCTGCAATATCTTTATTTTGATACTCTTGCCAAGAAGTTACTTTTTGGTCTCTTTTTGATAATTTCCAATCTGCTTGAACAATTCCCATTTTTTGTTGACGAACAAATCGATCTTTTCTAATTTTATCCCAACCTTTTAAATACTTGCCTCTGTATTTAGCAATATCTTCTGGCCAAGCTTGTAACGGATAATGTGGTGCATTGTAAGCGATATATAGAAAAAATGGATCGTTACTATTCTTTTGTTCTTCTAAATATTTTAAGGCTTTGTTGGTAAAAGCGTCTGTAGTATAAAAATTTTCTTTTAGCTCTGGCGGAAAGGAATCCAACTCCTTTGCATCTTCCATATACTTTTGACTAGCACCTGGTTTGAAATAATTAAAAGACCCACTAACAGTCCCAAAAAAATGATCAAACCCTCTTTTTACAGGATGTTCTTTCCCGTGCCACTTTCCAGACATCAATGTTGCATAACCTGCTTTCTTTAGCATTTCGGCAATAGTAACCCCATTTACTATTTGATCTGGAGGCCCAACACAACCGGTTTCTACAGGATACAAACCTGTTAACAATGAAGCTCTTGAGGGTGCACATTTAGAACCATTTATAAAATGTGTAAATCGTATACCTTCATCAGCTAGTTTGTCAATATTAGGTGTTTCAATTTCTCCTCCATAACAGCCAATATCAGAATACCCTAAATCATCTGCAAAAATGACGACAATGTTGGGTCTTCCATTTTGTGCAAAAACACCTTCTTTTGAAAACACTAATATTATTAAAATAATTAATAAGATGTTTTTATTCATTTTAAGTCGGCTTTATTTTTATCGTTAATTAATGCTTTTAATTCTGATACTTTTTTAGGAAAATCTTTTGATAAGTCTTTTATTTCTCCAAAATCTGTTGACAAATCAAACAAGCAGATTTGAAATTTTCCTTGAGTTTGATCCCATCCTTTGGTTTTGGCGATATGTAGTTTCCAATTTCCTTTACGGACGGCTTCTATTTTACCATTGGTTGCGTAATAGAAAAACACAGCATCTTTATTTTTAAATGATGACATGTTGAATAACAAATTGCTAACATCACGTCCGTCTATATTTTTAACTTCAGAAAATTTACTCTGTGTTATATTTACAACTGTTGGAAAAATATCCATAGCCGTAACCAATTCTTCATTGGTGGTATTAGCTGGTATTTTTCCTGGCCAAGTAGCAATAAGAGGCACTCGCATTCCACCTTCCCAAGTAGTTCCTTTGGATCCTTTTAATGGCGTTGCTTTTCCATGATTTGTCCCCATCCAAAACCCTTGATCAGGTCCATTGTCTGATGTAAATAAGATGAGTGTATTATTTGTAATTCCTTGAGCTTCTACTGTTTTTATAATTTCTCCCACACTCCAATCTAACTCTTGAATAGCATCTCCGTAACGACCATATTTACTTGAGTGCATAAAATCTGGAGACACATGTACCGGTGTATGTGGCATGGGATGTGCCAAATACAAGAAAAAAGGTTGATCAGAGTTTTTTGTAATAAATTCAACGGACTCTTTTGTAAATCGTTTGGTAAAAAATCGTTGATCCATACCTTCATCAACAATTTCTGTGTTTTTATACATGGGTAGAGGAGGGGCTTTGTAATTCTGGTTTGGATAATTTCTAGCATCCATATCATTAGAATAAGGAATTCCATAGTAATAATCAAACCCTTGATTGTTCGGCATGTACTCTGAAGTTTCGTGTCCTAAATGCCATTTTCCTATACAAGCTGTTTTGTATCCATTCGATTTTAGAACTTCTGTAATTGTTAATTCAGAAGGTAATAACCCTCCTTTAGAAAAAGGAAATAACACCCCTTTATGCATATTACTTTTGATGGGATAGTTGCCTGTAAGTAAAGCTGCTCTAGAGGGGGAACACACCGATGCTCCTACATAAAAATCTGTATAACGCATCCCGTTATTAGCCATGCTATCAAGATTTGGTGTTTTAAAAAACTCGGCTCCATAGCTTCCTAAATCTGCATAACCTAAATCATCTGCAAAAATGACAATGATATTTGGTTTCGTGTTTTGTGCACTAAGTGCGCTAACAGTAACTATAAACAACACAATTGATACTTTGAATATTTTCATTTTACCTTCTTTTTATTGAATTTGACAAGCAATATTTTTTTATAATACTTGCTGTATTATTTTCCTGTTAGTTTGATTTTAAATTAATGATTGAAGATTCCAATCCCTTTGAATTAACTGTAAGTTTTATTGAACCTGATTCCTTCGTTGATTGTAAGATTACCAAACATTTGCCGTTAAAAGCTGTTCTTTTATTTGCTTTAAAAGGTTCTAACCCCATATTGTCACCATTACCAACACCAGCTATAGTAGCAGCTCCTTCAATATCAAATTCTAATAAATTATTAGCAGTTGGAACTTCGTTTCCTTCTTTGTCAAAAATGGCACATTCAACATAAATTAAATCTTGCCCGTTAGCTTTCATTTCAGTTCTTCTGGTTTCAATTTTAATTTTTGAAGGTTTACCTGCTGTACGCACAATTTTTTCTGCTATAATTTTGCCATTTTTATACGAAATAGCTTTTAATTCCCCAGGATTGTAAACAACATTCCAAGTTTGGTATTCAACTTTATTTACATCATTTTTTTGTTTCCCTAACGATTTTCCATCTTGAAATAATTCAACCTCATCTCCATTGGTATACCCATAAACTTTTACATTTTTACCCTCCATTCCTTCTAAATTCCAATGTGGAAAAATGTGTACCATAGGTTTGTCTGTCCACTGACTTTGATAGAAATAAAAACCATCTTTTGGAAATCCAGCTAAATCAATAGGTGCAAATGAAGATGAACGTGCAGGCCAACCAAAAGGAATAACCTCCCCTAAATAATCCCAACCTGTCCAAATAAATAGCCCCATTAAAAATGGAGTTTCTTTAACCAATCTCCAAGCTTCCATACCATTTTCCCCACGAATATCTCTTTTTTCCACCCAATTAAAAGCATCCTCTTTTTCATACCCAAGCTTATCCCACCAAGCTGTTTTTGCACTATTATACAAATAGGTAGAACGTGGATAAAATGATTGAGCTGATTCGTGCTCAGTGATAACTGCCATAACATTCGGAAGCAATTCACGTTCTTGATCTAATCGAGCTTGTTTGATATAATTAAACCCATAAATATCACTTGTTGCAGCAGCTTCTTGGTTAGGGCGTTTAGGATCCCAGTAACCGTGCACTCCGTTTGTTGCGGGACGATAATCTAATTTATGAACAATAGCAACCAATCGCTTACCTATTGGCGCTCCTTCTGGAGCACGCATTTGATCAATTTCGTTACCAATACTCCACATAATTACTGAAGGATGGTTTCGATCTCTCAATATAAAATCCGTTAAATCTTTATCGGCCCATTTTTTAAATTGATGTGCATAATTATGAACGAGTAACTTTTTCTTTTCACCATTTTGAATCGTTGCGGGTTCTTTAGGTTTTTCCCATTCATCAAAAGCTTCATTCATTACTAAAAACCCCATTTCATCGCAAACATCCATAAATTCTTCAGAAAAAGGATTGTGTGCTGTTCGAACAGCATTACACCCCATTTCTCGTAATTTTTCCAATTGACGCTCTATAGTTCTCCTATAAACAGCTGCTCCTAACGGACCGCCATCGTGATGTAAGCAAACACCTTTTAATTTAACTACTTTGCCATTTAATTTGAAACCTTCCGTAGTACTGTATTCCAATTTTCTAATACCTGTGCTATTCGTTTCGGTATACACAATTTCATTATTCAGAAGTAATTCTGTTTTTACTGCATACAAATATGGATTATCTGTATTCCATAATTTCGGATTATCCACTTTTAATGCAGTCTTATATATTTTTGAATCATTGGCTGCTAAACTTTGATTTTCTTTTTTTGAAGCAACAACAATACCTTTTTTATCTATAATTGAAGTAACAATTTCAAATTCTTTAGACTTTTTAAAATCATTGTTTATAGTCGTTTCAATTTGAAGTGTAGCTTCATTTTTTAAAACATTTTTTGGAACTATATAATTACCCCAAACCGGAATATATAATTTATCAGTTGTAATTAATTTTACGTGTCGATAAATTCCTGTACCTGTATACCAACGTGAACCAGGTTGGTTAGAATTATCTAATTTTACGGTAATTACGTTCTCTTTTCCAAAGTTGATATATTGAGTCATATCATAATGAAAGGAGATATAGCCAAAAGGTCGTTTTCCTAATAAATGTCCATTTAAATAAACTTCTGAATTACGGTAAGCGCCATCAAAATAAATAACCATCCGTTTATTTTTTTGATCCTTAGGAACTGTAAATGATTTTCTGTAAACTACTTTTCCAGTTGGCAACCAACCACCTCTAGAAAATGAAGGATTGGCTTTACTAAAGCTCCCTTCAATACTCCAATCGTGTGGTAAATTTACGGTTCTCCAATCTGAATCATTAAAAGCTGGATTTTCTGTATTTGCTATTTCACCTGCATAAAACTTCCAGTCAAAATCAAAATTTTCATTTTTATTCCCTTCTGTCGATTTACTGCACGCTGTACAAACTACAAGCATTAAAAACAGCAAAATATTTATCGTATTTCTCACTTTGTTCTATTTAATTAATTTTTAATAATAATCCCAAAAATCGTACGGATACGCATTGTGCTCTTTGTAATCATTCAATTCAATGGCTTTCTCTTTCATTTCTTTTTGCATAGAAGTCAGTAAACTTTTGTATTCCGGTAAAAAAGAAAGATTGGTAGTTTCCCAAGGATCTTTTTTATAATTGAAAAGCAGTGTGGTTTTAGTACCTGCTATAAATTCTGTTTTCGACTTGTTATCTATATCGGGTGCTCTCACAAATTCTATCAATTTATACTCCCCCTTTCTAAAAGCTCTTTGGTGTTGTCTATAGGCATGATACGTATAATCTCTTACCTGCTTTTTTTCTCCATTAATTACAGGTAACAAACTTTTCCCCGATACTGAACTTGGTATTTTCACATTGGCAATGTCACAAACCGTTGGATAAATATCATGAATATAACTTAAGGCATCGAATCTTTTTCCGTTTCCTTTTATCTTTCCTGAAATAATAAAAGGTACATGAATTCCATCTTCATCATACACATTTTGTTTTCCCATCAAACCGTGATTTCCAACCCCCAATCCACTATCTCCAGACAATACAACAATGGTGTTTTCATACTGTCCTGTTTTTTTTAAACTCTCTACTACACGTCCTATTTGAGCATCTAAATGTGTAATAATTGCATAATAATCTGATAATTCTTTACGAGCAATTTCTGGAGTTCTTGGCCAAGGAGCTAAAGCCTCATCTCTAATTGCCATATGTCCGTTATCAAAAGGATGTTGCGGCATATAAGAGGGTAACAATTGCATCTTTTTTTCTGGATACATTTTTTTGTACTTCTTTGGAGCCTGACGAGGATCATGAGGTGCATGAAAAGCCAAATACATAAAAAACGGTTTTTCTTTTTTGTTTTTGGTCAAATAATCTATGGCTTCATCCGCATAAATTTCAGAAGTATGTGGCCCATCATCTTCATTATTAATTGGCCCTCTAACTTCTCCTTTGCGTACAGACCGTTTGACAATTTTTCCTTTTTTATCGTACTCAAAAATATAAGCTTCCTCTTTTTTGTAATTTCCATCTGCTCTCCATTTCCACAAAGGCATTCTGTAATGATCTACTAAATAAATACCTCTGCTCATAACAGAACCTCCACTGCTAAACATTCTTCCCAAAGATTGGTTGTCTTGATGCCATTTTCCCACTATATGTGCATTGTATCCTGCCTTTTGAAAAGTTTCGCCAATACTCACATGCTCTTTTGGAATAGTTCTTCCAATCCCTTTTAAATCGAATAATTTTCTTCCTGACAACAATTGCGCTCGACTCGGCATACATGTCCCACCAGCATAAGCGCCCATCAAATAGGTATTGGTAAATACCAATCCTTCATTGGCTAACTTATCAATATTAGGTGTTTTTACCGCTTCACCTGCCAAAGCATGGACTCCAGAATAGCGATGATCATCGGTGTAAATTAATAGTACGTTTGGTTTGGTTTCTTTATTCGTTTGCGCTTGAAGTTTCGCAACAACAAAAAAAATACTGATTATAAAATATAGGTTTCTCATCTGTCATTTATTTTGCTGCCAATAAAAAAATAAACTCGTTTTTATTGACAGCTCTTATTTTTCTGAATTGGGCTATTTGAGTTAACTACTCAAATGTACCATTCAAATAAAGCTATACTACAGACAAATGATTTTGTTTTAGTAATAAATGAGTTTTTTCTTATATATGTAGTTTATCAGTAGTTAAATTATCGGTGTTTTCATTCCATAAACCATTTCTAAACTTGAATAAGAAAATGCTTATTTCAGATTTAGCAAGGCTGACACCGTTAGAAATTTATAACCTTTGGCTTTATAAAAAGCAATAATTCGTGGCAAGGCTTCCAATGTTTTCTGCTTTTCGTGCATTAAAACAATAGCGCCATCTCCAAGTTTTGGCGATTCTGTTGCGGCAAAAACAATATCATCAACAGAAGTAATTTCTAAATAATCTTTTGTACCTACCGTTGCATTAATGGGAATTAATTTTTGAGCAACAAGCACCTCCATTACCCGGTCATCGTATTGCAATTTTGGCGCACGAAATAGCTTTGGACTGTAGTCAAATTCTCGTTTGAATTTTTCTTGAAAACCAATAATTTCTTTTTTAATTCCCTCCATTGATAATTTGGGTAGCACAGGATGCGTCATTGAATGATTTCCAATTTCATGACCTTCCTGTAGTGCTCGTTTTATTAGCTTTTTATTGCTTAGTTTGGATCCAATCATAAAAAAAGTAACCGGGACAGCTTCCTTTTTTAAGATCGTCAACATTTTTTTATGAATCTCAGGTTCTAGACCATCATCAAACGTTAAGGCCACTACTTTACCAGCCGACAAAACAGCTTTTATCGGTTTTATTTTTTGTGCGTTCCCCATAGCAACGACAAGAATCCATAAAATGGAAAACGCAATTTTCCTCATCATTATCTTTTTAAATTGTTATTTCTTAGGAAACATCTTTTCATACTTAGGTTTGTAACCTTCTTTTTTTGCTCCTTCGGGAATTGCACTTTCAAAGAATGCATCACGCGCTCTATAATATTCAGCATATACAGGATTACGCATTTCTACGTTATTCGCATCCCATTGTCCCCAAAGTTTTTTCATCTTCGCTGCTCGTTCCGCATTGGCACCCAAAATATTATTTTTTTCTTCTATATCCTTTTCCAAATTGAAAAGTTCAGGATTTGATTTTCCTTTCTGAATATACTTATAACCACCTGCTATTATCGATTTTGTTCCAAGAAAACGCCAGTACAAAGCTTCGTGCGGTGCATCCGATTTTTTTCCATTTAAAAATGGAATTAAATTAACCCCTTCCATTTCATTTCCAGAAATAGCATAACCACCGGCAACTTCAACAGCAGTCCGACTAATATCCAATGAAATAACAGGTTGCTTATAGACTTGTCCAGATTTAATTTTTGCAGGCCAAGAAGCGATAAAAGGAACATGAACTCCGCCTTCATAATAATCGGTTTTTCCTCCTCTAAAAGGTGCGTTTGAAGAACCATTTCCTTTATTAGGGCTTTTCTTACTTGATATTGGCCCACCATTATCGCTAAGGAAGAAAATCAGTGTGTTTTCACGCAATCCATTTTTTTCCAATGAAGTCACCACATCACCAATTCCTCGATCCATTACATCTACCATAGCCGCATAAACACGACGCTTTTTGTTTTTAATATGGGCATTACGCGCAATATCTTCTTTTGGTGCTTGCAAGGGTTGATGAGGAGCATTGTAAGAAAGAAACAAAAAGAAAGGTTTTTCCTTATTGTCTTCCACAAAATTTACCGCGTCCTTACTTAATGCTGTTGTTAAATAACCTTCAAAATTTGCAACCTGTTTATTACGCACTAATCCTTGTTTATAGCCAGTACCTATCGGTTCTGTTACATCTATTGTATAATAATCATGCCCACCATTTAAAAAACCATAGAAATAATCAAAACCTCTATTCATCGGATTATAAGGTGATGCTGATCCCAGATGCCATTTCCCTATAATTCCCGTAGTATAACCAGCCTCCTGAAGACGTTTTGGAAAAAGTTTCTCGTTAACGTCAATACCAGATATTGGATTCGCAGGATCAGATGGAGGATTGTGTTCAAAACCAAACCTGTGCTGGTATCGTCCTGCCAACAAACCAGCCCTACTTGGACCACAAAATGGATGTGTTATATACCCATTTTTAAAGACTACTCCAGAAGCCGCTAATTTATCTAAATTTGGGGTTTTAATATCTTTCGACCCCGAAAACCCAACATCAGCAAATCCCATATCATCTGCCATAAAAACAATAATATTTGGTGATTTAGTTTGAGCAAATAGATTTACAAAACTACTTAGCAAGGCTATACATATCAATTTCTTCATTTTTTTAAATTTATTATTCAATCCACACAAATTATAATTCCTATAATTTAGATGAAGTAATTTCTTTGAATCCTATTTTTTAATTTTCAATTTATAATCATGCGCACCAGGAGCGAAATTACTGTGATAAAATTTCGTATTAATCGCATTCATTCCTTTTCCCCAATTAATCTCAGCTCTATTATCACCCAAAACAATATCCATCAATTTTTTCTTCATTTGCTCAGCTACTTTTTTGTATTTTTTATCGAAGGCCAAATTGTTTATTTCTTGAGGATCTTTTTTCATATCAAAAAGCGCAGGATCTAACTCTTTATAAGGAGCCGATAAGGCCCATTCCATATTTTCACCTCGTTTTTTACTTGGGCGCGTTTGCATAGAAAACACATACTCTTTGGTTCTGATAAAAGCTCTTGGTCCTGTAACCGCATGACTTTCACCAATCACATAATCTCTTTTTGGTGCTTTTCCTTCAGCTATATTTGCCAAATCCATTCCATCTAAATAGCTGAATTTTTTATTTTTCAAATCTGCGCCAGCATACGCTAAAATAGTAGGAGCAATATCTACAAACTCTGTATAATCTCTTACTATTTTCCCTGCTGGAAATTGTTTTTTATCAGAAGAAATAACAACAATTGGATTGTGTGCATCAATATCCCAAGGGGTAAATTTTGAATAGGCACCATGCTCATTTAATTTCCAACCATGATCACCGTTTACATAAACCACCAACCAAGGTTGTTTTTTCTTTTTACTATATTCAATAAATGCATCTACTGATTCACCAACCAAAGCATCGCCATAGGCACAAAAAGCATAATAATCTTGAATCATTTTTAACTTCTGGGCTTTCGTAAAATCATTAGAATAAGCATTATTTACTTGCTTCTTAAGTTGTGTAGGCATGTTTTTCCATTCCTCTTTTGTCAATTCTGGAATTTTATAATTGTGCTTTTGAAAACGCTCTCTATATGCTAGTGGAGGAAGTACAGGCGTATGAGGAAAATCGTAACCGATATGACAAAATAATGGTTTACTAGGATCTACCCCTTTGTAAGTTGCTTTTCCTAAATTAAATTCTTTGTTTTCATTTTTTAAAAATTCAATAAAGGATGAGTTGTAATACCCATCTCGTGTTTTACCAGCAGGTCTTGGACTAACCCCTCCTAAAATTCCATCACTGTAAACCGTTTCTTTCTTTTTAGGCGTATGCTTGCGCAACAAATCCAATTGCTTGTAAATATTTTCAGCCATGCCTTTAAACTGCGGATTTTGTTCTTCTAATTCTTTAGAAAAATAGTGGTATTTCCCATCTTCCGTTTTTAAATACTTGATATTTCTAAAAGGTTTCTTTAATTTCTGACCATCAATTTCTTTTAACAAAGTCATTTTTCCCCATTCAGCCAAACCTTCATTACTCAAAGTTCTAGAATCAATATCGGTTTGATATATATTTGGAGAAACCGCTTTTCCGTTTTTAATCGTTCTTAAACGAACCCCTAACTTTCCTACATGCAATGTTTGATATCCTAGTTTCGCCATCTGTTCTGGCAAATGTGGATATGAATTATCTGAATTGTTATTATGGTATTCAAATTCATAAATTCCAGAGCGGAATGGGTAGCGACCATAATGCATAGAAGCACGAGAAGGTGCGCAACCTTGTGCTTGGCAATACGAATTAATAAATGTTGTGCCCATACTTGCCAAACGGTCAATGTTTGGCGATTCTACATAACCCAATTTACTATTTTCATTACCTGTCAACATTTTATTGAAAGCACGAACGGCATCATATCGATGATCATCTGTTAAAACCCAAAGTACATTTGGCTGTTTATTTTGCTGTGCTATTACTGTTTTACTTGCCATAAAAACAGCTGCAATTGTTAGTAGTATAAATCTTAGTTGTTTCATTGTAAATATTTTTCTTTTACGTTGTTTAATGCTTGCGAATTAAAATAGCATCGGCTTTGTTATACCAAGGGTTTTTAAATTGTCCTCCTTTAAATTTAAAGATTTCGCCATATTCACCTGATAAGGTATTGTACCATTGATAAGTTCCTGTTTTGGCAAAAAATGGAGATTTCCAGTTTATTGACGCTTGGTAATTGTACTTAGGCAGATACATTAAAAACACTCCTTTTTTATTGATTAACGTATACCCGCTATTGTTACTTTTTAGGTCAGGAACAAAATCTTGAAAAGGATATTTCTCAAAGAAATTCACAAAATATTTGTAGTACTGGTATTTCGGTTTTAATAGATTATCTGGCATATTGCTGGCATCATGAATCATAACATACCAAGAAGTACCTTGCCAATAATAAGTACTATAGGTTCCTGAAAAATTGATTAAATAATTTCTTCGCAAACAAATTTCTGGTGACACATAATCTCCAGGAAAAACTTCAAAAGGAGATTCTGCATACCCCCCATGCTCAATATTAAAAATAGGCTTGTTCGGAAAAGCTTCTCTAACTTTCAACATATCATGATAAATGGTAGCACTCCAATTTTGTGCTGAGATCATATCAACAGATTCAGGATTTTTAATACAAAAATCATATTCATGAACCGTCAATAATCTTTTATACGCATCTAGCTTTTTGATACGATCGATACGTTCTAATATGTATTTAGGAGAACAACGGGTTCGCTCATAAGCTTCTTTGGCAACATCCCAAACAACATTCGGATAGGCTTGGTATCTTTTAATGATATAGTCGAAATACATATTGTCTGCTTCTGTATTAGCGTTTGGCCAAGTCACCAATTTATTCCACACATAAATCATTAAATGCAAAGAAATATTTCTGTCTTGCATCATTTCAATGGTTCTATCCATTTGTTTGAAATAAGCTACATTCAAACGACTAAAATCAGGATTTTTATTAGTTCCTAAAAATGGATAGATTGACAAATCATCGCTATAATCAAATTGTGGATACTCCTTTAATTTTGGATCACGTTTCCACTTAGCTCCGTAAGAATAAACTGTTGTAACAATTTGATTGAATCTGTTTTTTTCTAAATCGTCCAATAAGAGTTTTGTTTTTGGCGCTGCTGTTTTATTTTCAAAATCCAATGCAAACAACCAATCACACTCATAAGCCATTTGCATATAAGGGGTGCCGTCTTCATAGTAAAAATGCTGTGGATTTTCAGGTTTTACAATAATTCCACCATGTTCTTTTTTGTTTTTGTTTTCCAACACATAAAAAGTTCCTTTTTTCTTGTTCAACTTTCTATTCTTAGAACTTGTGATATAAGACCACTCTCCAATTTTAGAAGAAGAAAACCTAAGAATCCATTCAGCACCACCATTATAAAAGCCAGGTACAGTTAATTCCGTTCCATCTTTGTGCTTAAAGATAGCTGTAAACTCTTCTATAAAAGGATTATTAGTTTTAGGTTTTGCCTTGAATTTAAAATCACGGACTTTCCATTGCTCTGCAACCTGTATTACACTTTTTTCTGATTCAGAAGCATTGACACTTGTAGCTATACAAAACATCAACAACATAAAAAGTATTTTTTTCATAAGATTGTTTTTATTCTTTAACTTCGTATTGTTTTCTTAGGTCTTGCAATTCCTTTTTCATAGAAAGCACTCGTTTTTTAGCTTTCATTTCTCCATAAGTGTTATTCATTTCTGAAGGATCTTTCTTTAAATCGTAAAATTCCCATTCTTCACCGTTGGGCACATCTTCGCCATAAAAACGAATTAATTTATACCGTTTGTTGGCAATTCCCTCATGTCTTCTAACAGAATGAGCACCTGGATATTCGTAATAATGGTAATACAAACTCTTACGCCAATCTTTCGGCTTTTTTCCTTTTAACAAGGGAAGAATACTTTTTCCTTGCATTTCTTTTGGCACTTCAACACCGGCAATGTCTAAAAAAGTTTCTGCAAAATCTATGTTCTGAACCAAGTCTGTATTTACAGAACCTGCTTTTACAGTTCCTGGCCATTTTACAATTAACGGCGTTCTAAAAGATTCTTCATACATAAAACGCTTATCGAACCAACCATGTTCTCCCATATAAAAACCTTGATCTGAAGAATACATCACAATCGTATTTTTATCCAATCCCGATTCTTTTAGGTAGTTCATCACACGGCCTATATTTTCATCAACACTATAAATACAACGCAAATAATCTTTCATGTACTCTTGGTATTTTATAGCCAATAAATCGTTTCCTGTAGCTTTTAAATTTTTGTATTTAGTTCTTCTGTCATCAAAACGCTCATCAATTCCCGATTTTTTAAACCACTCTTTTTCCAATGCTTTCATTTTCAAGTCACGATCCAAATTCATATCTGGTAAAATACTCAGTGTTTGTCCGTGAGCTGCAGCACCTTTGGTAGCAAAATCATCATGTAAATTTTTAGGCTCTGGAATATGAACATCTTCATACAGTGTCATATGTTCTTTTTTAGGAACCCATGGCCTATGAGGTGCTTTGTGATGAAACATAAGCATAAAGGGTTTGTCTTGTACGCGTTTATTTTGCAACCAATCTAAAGATTTATCGGTAATAATATCTGTGGTATATCCTTGGTATTGCTGCTTCCCTTTTTCTGATAATAAAATAGGATTAACATAGGAACCTTGTCCGATTAAAACTTCCCAATAATTGAAACCTTGCATTTTTCCATCCATATGAATTTTACCAATCATTGCTGTTTCATAACCGTTTTGTTGCAATAATTTTTGAAATTGTTGCTGGTCGTGATTGAAAACCGTTTTTTTGGTATTGTTAAATTTGCCATGCATATGACTCATTTTCCCGGTTAGTAACGTCGCCCTACTAGGAGCACAAATAGAATTTTCTACATAACATTTTTCAAAACGCATCCCTTCAGCTGCTAATTTATCAATATTAGGGGTTGGATTTAATCCTTGCAATCTGCCTCCATAAGCACCAATAGTTTGGTATGAATGATCATCTGTAAAAATCCAAATGATATTGGGTTTCGGTTTTTGAGCTTGTAGTTGTATTATTGTAAAAATTAGCAACAATGCAGTCTTAAAAAATAATTTCATGTTGTGGGCTTTTCTAGATATGTTTTACAAAAGAATTGATAAATCAACTTCACTTCCTCTTCAAATGTACCATATATAAAACTAATTTCACATATGACAACTACACAAGCATTATACAATTCCTTTTTTTGTACTTTTATGACCTTATAAAAACCTTTTGTTATACTCCATCGCTTGAAAAAGATAACCTCATACAAAACAGCCTATTACCAATTAACAAGTATGCTTGTTCTTTTCTTCGTGTTTATACACGGAAATGTAAATGCCCAGTCATCCATTAAGAACACTCAAAAAGATTCTATTTCCTATTATACAAGCAAAATTTCTAGGGCTCTCAATCAAGCCAATCTACCACAATACATTGCCTACAAGGATTTACAACGAAGTGCCCTCTTTTTTAAAAATGCAAAGCACTATGATCGGGTGGTACAATGTTTATTAACAATGGCCGACATTCAAAAGAAAAAAGGAAAAATGAGTCTTTCTTTTGATCACTTATGGGAAGGTTTGTATTGGGTAGAAAAAACAGAAAACGATACATACAAAGCCATTCTACACAGAAAATTATCACAGCTATACGATGCTTTTAACAAACAAGAAAAATCGCTATTCCACTCCGAACAAGCATTGGTGTTTTCAAAAAAACTACTTCTTAAAAAAAACAAACAGCCCGTTCAATTAAATTCGAGCTATTTAAATTTAGCCGTCAAACAGCGAAAACTTAAAAATTATGACAAAGCACATAGCTACTTAGATTCTTGTGCAGCCTTTCAAAATCAGATAAAAACATCAAGCTATGTTACTTTTGGAGTGGTTATGGAACGTGCCACTATTTATTTACTTCAAAACGATTATAAAAATGCCAATCGTATACTTCAAACCACCAAGCGCAAACATTTAGATAAAAATGCCAAACAAGACATACGCATCTACTATAATTTGGGACTTTTAAAATTGCATTTAAAAGAACAAGATAGCGCGGTTTATTATTTTGAAAAAAGTTTGAAATTAATTAATACTTCACATACCGAAAAAAACCTTTCTCCGCAGCTACTTGGTCCACTATCAGAAATTTACTTTTCAAAAAACAAGGCTAAAAAAGCCTATTCCTTTTTACGTCAGAAAAATAAAATTGCCGACAGTTTGACTCAAATAAAAACGGAGGTATACAGTGAATTGTTTGAAATAAAAAACTCATACCTAGCCACTTTACAGGAGAAGGAATCTATTTTATCACAAAAAAATAGCATTATTGAAAAAAATGAACAAACACAATTTTGGTTGAAAATAATAATCGTTCTTGTTCTTATTCTGGGTTCTGCATTGTTCTTTATCTCTAGAATTCGACTAAAATTAAAAAAGACTATTTTAGAAAAAAAGGAAGCCGCCTTAGAATCTAAATTATCCAAAGAAAAAAGCAAAGCCAAAATAAAACTAAAAAGCAAAGAGCTCACCTCCTATGCACTCCAATTAATTGATAAAGATAGTGCTATTGATGAGTTGTTAAAAGTATTAAAGGAAGCTGAACCTTCTTCTTATAAATCCTTATCGAACAAACATAAAAAAGGAGCTGCCGATTTATGGGATGAATTTAATTTACGTTTTACGGAAGTGAATCTAGATTTTTACAAACGTTTAAAAGTAAAGCATCCAAATTTTACCCCTACCGAACAAAAACATTTAGCACTGATCAAACTTAAATTTTCAACAAAAGAAATGGCCCGAATTTTAAATATCGAGCCACATAGTGTGCATATTTCAAGGTCTAGAATTCGAAAAAAAATAGGTTTGGAAAGAAATGATAGTTTGGAAGATTATGTAAATGATTTGTAAACACTTCTCTTAAAACCAAGATACCATTTCCTACTTAACTTAAGATTGTTATTTATTCTAACTTCCCAATTTCTCTTGTTCCAGTTCCCGATTTGACACCCACATTTAAATCGCCATACTCTTTACGAGCTTCCTCGGCTATGAGCATTATCTCTTCTACTTTTTCTGGATAAGTTTTAATCACATTGAACTGCTCACCTGGATCTCGCATCATATTGTACAGCTCCATTTCAGTGACTCTACTTTTTATTCTTTTTCCACCAACGCCATCTTTTCCTGGTTGTGCATTATAAGAACTATAGCTGTGAGGAAACACCAATTTCCAATTTCCTTTTCTTACTGCATTTAAATTGTTTTTCCCATAATAATATAAAATAGAAGTTCTTGGATCTTTGTCAAAATCGCCTTTCCAAAGAGCGGTAATATCTACACCATCAATTTCATTTTCAGACAATTTCCCTTTTGATACTGCGGCAAACGAAGGCAACAAATCAATGGCACAAGCCAATTTATTACAAACTTTTCCTGCCGGCGTTTTTCCTGGCCAACGAATAATAAAAGGCACTCGTTGTCCACCTTCCCAACTGGTTGTTTTTCCTTCTCGAAGTCCACCAGATGAACCAGCATGATTTCCGAAATTTAACCAAGGCCCATTGTCTGTTGTAAATATAAAAATGGTATTATCCGCAACGCCATTTTTCTCCAAAGCTTTCGCAATTTCGCCCACCGACCAATCAATTTCCATCATCACATCACCATACAAACCTTGCTTACTTTTTCCTCTAAATTTATCGGAAACCCCTAAAGGAATATGTCCCATGGTATGCGGCACATACATAAAAAAGGGCTCGTCCGATTTTCTATTGATAAAGTCGACGGCTTTTTCTGTATATAGTGTTGTTAGTTTATCCTGATCTTTTAAACTTGTAATTTCTCCTATTTTTTCATTTCCTTCAATTAATGGCAACTCTACCATTTTACTGCGCTTACTTTCTTTTGGTAATTTATGACCTGTCGCACTATTGTGTGGCCACATATCATTTGAATATGGAAGTCCCACATATTCATCAAAACCATGTTGCAAAGGCAAAAATTCTTTTTGCCAACCTAAATGCCATTTCCCAAAAATAGCGGTTGCATACCCTTGGTCTTTAAACATTTCTGCTAAGGTGTATTCTTTTTTATTTAAACCTACTTTATGATGTGGAAATAAAGCGCCAGAAATTCCAATTCTATTTGGATAGCAACCCGTTAAAATACCTGCTCTTGAAGCACTACATACGGGCTGAGCAGAATAAAAATTCGTAAATCGCATTCCTTCACTTGCCAATTGATCTAAATTTGGTGTTTCAAATCCAGTAGCTCCATAACAGCCCACATCTCCATAACCTTCATCATCTATAAAAATTAAAACCACATTGGGTTGTTCTGACTTTTGTTTTTGCGCATTGAGAAAACTAGCAGCTAAAACAATTAGTAATATGGAAATAGCGATTTTTTTCATGGTAAAATTTTAGAATTTTTGTTAAAAAAAGCACTCGTCTTTTTAGAATTCTAAACTTACTACAAATTATTGATTTCGTTTATTATTTTTCTAAGTTCTTAGTTTCGTTTTCAATTCGCACACGTTGTTTTTTACTCAAACTACGTTTGAAATAATCTTCTGGCGTATATTTAACTCTAGGCTCCTTCATTTCATGATCATTCAAATCTTGACTTAAATCACAATCAAAACGTGTTAACATAGAATGAAATTGTCCTTTTTTACCCAAACCAATAAAATGTGCCAATCCCCAAGTAATTCCTCTACCATCTTTGGTATCTGTAAAAGCATCAGGCACAAAAGGAGCGGCCGCATAAGGCATCATTTCAGTAATGGCAGCAATTTCAAAATTCACTCCATCTTTTGCAAACTGCACGGTATTATGCTCATTCCCATCTTTATAAACCAATGCTGCAATACCTTGTTTAAACGGAAACAAAGAGGTTTCGTGACCAGAAGAAATAACAGGATTTAAGGGATGTTTGGTAAAGGGTCCCAATGGATTGTCGGCAGTTGCCAAGCCTTGCATACGAATCCAATCTCCTTTGACTCCAAAATCAGATTTGTAGTACAAATAAATTTTTCCTTTGTAAACTAATGGATAGGGATCGTGGATTGAATATTCATCCCACTCTCCTTTAGCGCCATTCGGAATGACTATTTTGTTGTAAGCCGTCCAAGGTCCGTTAGGAGAATCGGCATAAGAAACAGCTACTGGACAATCGTCTCCTCTTTTTCCGCTAGCTTCCATAAACCCTTGGTAATACAAATAATATTTCCCTTTCCATTGTAAAATATCTGTTGTGGTTACCGATCTCCATCCAACAATGGGTTTCTCCGGTCTTTTAATTGCTACTCCTTGTTCTTCCCAAGTAAAACCATCGGTACTTGTAGCGTACCAAATTTCCGCCAAATCCCAATCTGAAGAAGGAATGACATCCGAAGATTTTTTTGCTCCTTGTGGAGGCGTTGGTGTATTTCTATAGGTATACCAAACATAATATTTTCCTTCATGGAAGATTACTTTTGAAGGATCTCTTCTACTAATGGTTCCATTGTGATTGTTATAATCAAACCCCTTTAAATCGGTGTATTTAAATTGAGAAAACAATTCATTTGCTTGCGGTTTTGGCGCAGGATAGGCATCATACAATCGATTCAATGCAGCACTCATTTCTCTGTTTGGTTTCTCCATAGGCAACCTATTTGGAAAGCCACTTAATTTTTCTGAATTCTCATTACCTGCTTCAACAGAAGTAGCTTCTTTGCCACAAGAAATTAATATGAACACTAGCAAAGCAGTAAAAATTTGATTCAATTTATTCGATTTTTTATACATCATTCGTTTTTGTTTTTTCCGTTATATATTGATTTACTTCTTCTAAGAAATAAATTGAAATTATTCTTTTTCTCGTCCTACTAATTTAAAAAACTGTCCTAAAATCAAACATATAATTCTACAGTAAATAAGCTTCAAATGAACTAATTAGGATACTATACAAACATTACTCACAATTAATAATTTAATTCATTATTTTAGAAGTAAATCCGAATATATTTAATTTCAATTTATAATCATGAGCTCCCGTAGCAAAATTGCTATAAAACACCTTTGTTACACTTCCCCATTTTTTTCAAACGATCAATATTTGGCGACTCGACATACCCAAGTTCACTCATTTCTCGATTGTGTAACATTTTATTAAATGCTCCCACTGCATCGTAACGATGATCGTTGGTCACAATCCAAAGAATATTTGGTTTATGATCTGGTTGTGGTTGCTTCTTTTTTCTTTTAAACTAAATCCCATTGTACCTAATACAATAATCGAATATATTGGAAGCAGTAAATGTTTAACCCTCATGTCGTTTGTTTTAAATTTAGTTTTTTTAAATCGAATAGTATTTCAAGTACGCTTTAACAATTGTTTAATCGAAACTTAGAAATTACATAAGCTCCTCAAAATTAACTCAAAACAAAAAACAATTGGGAAAATTGAACTAGACAAAGCCTGAACCTATACCTGAAACAGACTATACAAACATTACATAGACCAAATCATATAGCAAACTATTTTTTCAGAATTACACAAAATAAAAACGACTGTACTCCCTGAATAAATCCTAAATAGCTTCCTATTTATGCGAATTCACCCAGTAAAAACAGTCGCTTAAAAAATATTTAAAATGAATCTTATTTCAATTCAAATTTAAAAACCGTCGCCAATTTATTCATTTCTACCTCTGGAATTGTCAAATAAAAACTATCACTAGTAACTTCCCATTCTACAGAAGTATTACTTCCTAAAAGTGTTACCTTTTTTATTGGAGATGGTGGAATGTTACGATGATAACCTCCAATAGCTCTCATCTGAATTCTTTTTCCTTGTTCTGGTTGCCCTAAAAAGAAAACATATAGCGCTTTTTTATTTTTAGCAACCGTAAAGCGAACATCATCTGCCGTATACTCTACAGAAGAAGATTGTCCTGCATTGTGTCCTTCTCCTGTAGCTGCATTTCCAAATCCAAAAATATTATGAGGTCGCGTTCCATAAACTGCTTCTCCATGAACTTTCATCCAATCGCCAATTTCTTTTAACACATCTCTTTGTTCTTGATTGATCACTCCATCAGCAGTAGGAGACACATTTAACAATACCACTCCGTTTTTACTCCAAATATCAATCATATTTCTAAGCACTAAATCGGCCGTTTTGTACGGATGTCCTTCTACATACATCCATCTATTTTTTCCTAAGGTCATGTCCGTCATCCACGGAGTTGGCCAAGAATCTTTACGTCCTCCTTGTTCGTAATCTAACACACTATACGCTAAAGGTAAATCTTGTTGCTTATGCGCTAACATAACTTCTTTGTGATGTTTCATTCCATTGTTAAAATGATGAGCTGCCATTTCATTTCGCTTTTCTTCTGGAATTAAATTCAACCACGAGTCGTACCATAAAATATCTGGGCTGTATTTATCTACGACTTCATTTACTTGGTCTAGCCAATATTGATTGAATTCTTCTATTTTTTCAAAATTCCCAAACAACTTACGCAATTTAGGATCTGTAGTAGCTGTTGGTAAATCGGGGTGATAAACATAATGACTATCATACGCTGTTTTCCAATTTTCTGGTTTGTTTGCATTTCGTTGTCCGTTACGAGCATGATGAAACGTAGCAATTGTTTTTAATCCTTTCTTTTTTAAAGATTTAAAAATTTCTCCTAAAATATCTCGTTTAGGTCCCATATCAGCTGCATTCCAAGGATTCACTTCAGAATCCCACATCGCAAAACCATCGTGATGTTGTGCTACAGGCCCAGCAAATTTAGCCCCCGTTTGCTTAAATAGTTCTGCCCAATTATCTGGATCAAAATGAGAAGCTTTAAACATTGGAATAAAATCTTCGTATCCAAATTCAAAAATACTTCCGTAAGTTTTTTCATGATGCTTGCGAATTCCATTAGTATCCTTATACATATTGTGCGGATACCAAGCACTCCCAAAGGCAGGAACACTGTAAGGCCCCCAGTGGAAGTACATTCCCAACTTAGCATCTGCAAACCATTCTGGAGCAGCTCCGTGTTGTTTTAAAGATTCAAAAGTAGGCTTGTACACCTTTACTTTTTTTTCTTTTTTAGGAATACTGGTACAGCTCACCAAAACAACTGTTGCTATTCCTAAAATGTATTTTAAACTAGTTTGCATTTTTACGTTTTTGATTTTGTTCTTTAATTCTATTTTTTTGTTTTCCACTTAACCCATGTTGTTTGTAATGAAACTCTGGACTGTAATTGTAATAATGGTCTTTCATGTCTTGATCGTGAATTTCGGTACTTAAATCACAATCAAAACGAGTTAAAATAGAGTGTCTCCAGTTTCCTCCTGCATTGATAAAATGAGAAATTCCCCAAGTAATTCCTTTTCCATCTTTGGTATCTGTGAACGCATCAGGAATGTATGGTCCGGCCGCAACAGGTAACAATTCTGTAATGGCTGCAATTTCAAAATTCACCCAATCTTCGGCATACTGAATCGTATTGTGCTCTTGTCCATCTCTTTGAACAATCGCTGCTACTCCTTATTTAAAAGGAAACAATGTTGTTTCGTGCCCCGAATTAATTACCGGATTTAAAGGATGTTTTACAAAAGGCCCCAACGGATCTTCTGCAATTGCCAAACCTTGCATACGTATTTTTGAAGGCTTGAATTCTGGTCTTTTATCAAAATCACCTTTGTAATACATATAAATTTTCCCATCATGTACTAGCGGATAAGGATCATGTATAGAATATTGATCCCAAGAACCTTTGGGTCCGTTGGGCAATACGACTTTGTTGGTATGTGTCCACGGTCCATCAGGTGAATCCGCCCAAGCAACAGAAACTGGACAAAAATCTCCTCTTAACCCACTAGCTTCTTCAAAAGCTTGAAAGTATAAATAGTACTTCCCTTTCCATTTTAAAATATCTGTTGTGGTTACCGAACGCCAACCTGGTTGTGGCTTTGGTGGACGCCCCACTGCAATTCCTTGTTCTTTCCAAGTAAATCCATCTTCAGAAGTCGCATACCAAATATCTGCCAAATCCCAATCCGCAGATGGAATTACATCTGTAGCTTCTTTTGCATGTGACATTCCAACAGGTCGTACCGGAGATTTTCTACCTGTATACCAAACGTAATATTTTCCATTTTCAAAAATTACTTTAGAAGGATCTCGTCTTGTAATCGTTCCATCACCACCGTTGTAATCAAAACCTTTAAGCTTGGTGTATTTAAACTGTGAATACAATTCTGTTTGTTCTGGACGAATATTTTCATAAGCATCGTAATTACGAGCTACCGCTGCACTTAATTTACGGTTTGGTTTTTCTTTAGGAATAAAGAATGGAAACTTTTCCTCTACCTTGCTCACATTTTCTTTTGTTTGACAAGAACAAAGTATCAACATACCTATCAATACCGTTATATAATTTTTCATATTTAAAAATATTGTTTTAGTAAAACTCAAACGTTAAGTTGATACTAATCGGCTCATCATCATTTCCAAAATAGTTTTCAGAATTTCCTTGTGGACCCATAGCATCTCCTGTTTGGAATTTGGTTCCAATAGCTGGAATATTTTTTACAAAGGAAATGTCCCCTTTTGGAAACTGAGGAGAAACTCTTTTCCTAGGGTCTTCCTTCGGACTCTCTGGAGTTAGCATTCTAAGAAAAGTATTTTCAGAATTGCAATAGACCGTAAATCCATTGTTGTTTTTTCCTTTTAACTGAACCCAATTCAAACTAGAGAAAAACCCTTTAAATTCAGGATATACAAATCCAGATTCTCCCGTAACGGTATTGTTATAGTCGTTTTCCCATACTTGAAATTTTGTTCCTTTCATTCTATTTCTCCAAACACGGTACGGTCCATCTCCCAACCATTTCATCCCTGCAACTTCGGTTTCTGGAAAAGAAAATGTAATTCCTTTATAGCCTTTTACTATTTTTTTTCCTTTTATTTCTACATCTAAATTCAATAAACCATTTGCATAAACCGTCCAAGTAATTTTGTCTGAACTATATTCTTTATGACTTGCCCAAGCTGGAGATTTGTCTGACATTTCAAATACTGTAACAATTTCGACTCGGTTTTTCAGTTTCTTTATTTTTACCGATTCAATCTTGTCTTTATGCTCAAAAATAACAGGTCCATTGGTAAACGGAATCAACTTGTTTCCTTTTTTAACCTCTTGCAACAAACTTGTTTTTTCTGAAAATGAAAAATGAACTCCGTTTGCTTCTATATGAATCAATCCATCTGTTACCGAAGTTTTTAGCTTTCCTTTTTCTGAAAAATCAACAAGATTTTTGTTTATTTCCTTTGGTGTTTTTACAGGATAACTCCAAGTAAATATTTCCAATCCGTTTGGCGCCGTTGCCGTCATAGTCAGCACATCAGCCGTTTTCCAGTTTTTTGGCAAGGCTATTTTAAACGTCCCTTTTTCTGAAGGTTTTAAATCAGGCAAATCAATCGAGTTTTCTGAAATTATTTTGATTGTATCTATTCCGTTTGGCCCGTTAAACTGCCCCCATTTTGCCGTCATCTTGCATTCGTTTAAATGGGTATAATGAAATCTGTTTTCTACCCTAAAAACACCCGTGAAATCTGGTTTTATATAACGTTTTTCTATTGAAATAGGCGACCAAACTTCTTTGATGGTAAAATAACTCGCTTCTTTTTCTCCATAAGGTCCCACAATTCCGTCTGACGCATGATTTCCATCGGTATCTAATATTCCATTCTTATCTGTTCTAACCACTGCTTCGTCGGCAAAATCCCATAAAAATCCACCAGCCGACAAAGGCATGTTCCACATTTGTTGCCAATAATCCTCTAAACCCGCTCCATGACCACCATCATACAAACCATGTAAAAACTCCGTTGGAAAATAAATTTTATCTTTTGCATAAGTATCATAAGCAAACACATGATAACTCGGATAGTGCATGGTATTGGTTTTATTAAAAATATTCCAAGGGTGCAACACCTCTCTTTTTTGAATATCCCAAATAGCATAGTCATCGTCTAACTCGGTATTCCAACCTGTTTCATTTCCGTTGGCCCATAACAATATAGAAGGATGATTGACATCTCTAACCACAGTTTCTTTTACAATTTTTTCTCCTACTTCTGTATCTAAATGCGGAGAATGCCACGTACACACCTCATCAATTACAAACAAACCTATAGAGTCGCAAGCGGCCAAAAAATGTTTATCTGGAGGATAATGAGACATACGAACCGCATTCATATTCATATCTTTTATCATTTGTGCGTGTTTGATACTCAAAGTTTTTGAGGTAGTTCTACCCGATGAAGGATAAAAAGAATGCCTATTCACTCCTTTAAATTTGATACGTACCCCATTTACATAAATTCCATCTCCTTCTAAAACTTCAACCGTTCTAAAACCAATTCGCTCTTTTACTATGTGCAACACATGCTTGTTTTTATCTAAAAGCTGAATATTTAAATCGTATAAATTTGGTTGTTCTGGATTCCACGATTTGATGTTTTTTGCTTTTGTTGTTAAGGCCCATTTTCCTTTTTCTTGCATGCTTTTAGAAATAGACAACTCTTGTATTTTGTTTCCGTTAACATCCGATAAAAACAGGGCAACCGACTTTGCTTTTTTAGAATCTGTAAAAACATCGGTAACAATACTTCCATCTGCTTTGGCATCAATAGCCACACGACTGACATTTTCTTTTGGCAAAGCCTCTAAATAAACAGGTCGAAAGATGCCTCCAAAAATCCAAAAATCGGCATTGCGTTCTGCAAAATTGATAGAAGCATTTGCGGAAACCTTGTTTACTTTTACCTCTAAAAGATTCTCCTCATCGTACTTTAACAACTTAGAAATGGAATATTTGAACTCGTAAAAAGCACCTTGGTGAATTTCTCCCGCCAATTTTCCATTAATTTTCACTTCGGCATCTGTCATCACGCCTTCAAAAACAATTTTCACCTCTCTGTTCTTCCATTCTTTTGGAACCTTAAATTGATGTTTGTAAAGTCCATACTCCTTATAGATTGTTTTTTTAGATTTTTCATCGTGACCGTAATTATAATTTCCAAAACCTTGCAATTCCCAACAAGAAGGAACTCCAATTTTTGTCCACTCTTTACTTCCTCGTCCATCAGAACAATAAAAATCCCATGCTACCATGCTGTCTTTTCCTTTTCCTGATAAATATTGAATTGCTGTTTTCTTTGGATTGGCTTGTAAATTGTTGAATTTTTCAGTGTCAGTTTTCATTCCACTTACTGCAAAACTCAAAAGCAAGATAAGTAAGGTTAGTTTTTGATGTGTTTTTTTCATTTTATTTTATTGAAATTTGAAATAATTTTTTGCGTTGTAATAACTAATATCTTCCACCATTTTTTCTAATAGCTTCATATCGCTTGAGATCAATCCTTTTTTTAAATCGTTCCCCAATAAATTGCATAATATTCTTCTAAAATATTCATGTCTAGAATAGGATAAAAAACTTCTAGAATCGGTCAGCATACCAATAAAACGACTCAGCAAACCTAAATTAGACAAGGTATTCATTTGACTTTCCATTCCTGCTTTTTGATCTAAAAACCACCAACCGGTACCAAATTGAATTTTCCCTGGAACAGAACCATCTTGAAAATTGCCAATCATGGTTGCCACTACTTCATTGTGTGCCGGATTTAGATTGTAAATAATTGTTTTGCCCAATTGATCACTTCGATCCAATCGATCTAAAAATTTAGACATAGAACCTGCCACACTAATATCATGAATGGAGTCAAAACCCGCATCTGGCCCTAATTTCTCTAACAATCTACTGTTATTATTTCGAATAGCCCCATAATGGTATTGCTGTGTCCAACCTTTTTTATGATCCATCAAACCAAACTCGTACAACATGGCCGATTTGAATTTACGAATTTCTTTATTTGACAATTCAATTCCAGAACGAAGCTTGTAAAAAAAGGTTTTAATTTCTGATTCTTGATAGTCTTCTGCATAAAACTCCTCAATTCCGTGATCCGAAATTTTACAGCCCATGGCATCAAAAAAATCGTGACGTTGGTTCAAAGCTGCCATCAAATCTTCTAATGTATTTATTCGACTATTTGAAACTTTTTCTAAGCGATCTATGTATTCATTGTAAATATTCACCTCTTCTACCGCCATTGCTTTGTCGGGACGCCAAGTAGGCAAAACTCTGGTTGTACAATTACTTTCCGCAATTTGTTTGTGATATTCCAAAGAATCAATGGGGTCATCTGTGGTACACACCAATTCTACCTGCATCATTTTCATTAAGCCTTGCGGTTTGTAAGCCTCTGTTTTTAGTTTGTCATTGGCTAGGTCCCAAACTTCTTTGGCTGTATCAGCATTTAAAATACCTTCGTAACCAAAAAAAGATTTTAATTCCATATGGGTCCAGTGATACAAAGGATTTCTTAAAGTATACGGAACAGTTGCTGCCCATTTTTGAAATTTCTCCCAATCACTGGCATCACCAGTACAAAATTTTTCATCCACTCCATTGGTACGCATACTTCTCCATTTGTAATGGTCACCGTCTAACCACAAATGTGTCAGATTTCGAAAATTCTTATTCTCAGCAATCACCTTTGGGTCTAAATGACAGTGGTAATCAATAATAGGCATATGCACCGCCTTGTTATGATAGAGTTCCTTCGCTACCGAAGTTTCCAAAATAAAATCATCATCTAAAAATGTTCTCATGCGCTTGCATTTATTTTAATATCCTAAAGGAAACGGTCATTGGCTTTTTAAAACGAAATTTAAAAAACACTCCCTCAAATTTAGTCACACGCTTTTGTTTTCATAACTTTAACGCAGCTTTAACGGTAGCTATAACGGTTAATGAATCTTTAAATGCTCAGCAAATACAACGAATACTAAAAAAGACCATGCAACTGACCCCTTCGCAAAAACAAGAAATTGTTACTAAAATAAGAAATAGCAGTACCTTAAAAAATGCGCCGACAAGCAGTGCTTTATTGCAATATTTACATGAAGCTACCTTAAAAAACACGGTTTTAAAAGAAGGGGTTATTGACATAGAATTTTTTGGCAGCAAAGAAATTGAAGAGCGCAACAATCCTCGAGTTCGGGTAAATGTGTACAACTTAAGGAAGAAACTTGTGTCTTATTATACCGAAGAAGGCAAAGAAGATCTTTGGCGACTTTCCATAGAAAAAGGACAATACAAGGTAAGTTTTGCTAAATCTGAAATTTATACAAAACCGAAACGAAAAATAAATTGGAAGCAACTAATTCCTTATACAGGTTTGGTTATTGCCATTGCTACTATTATTTCAATGAATACCACGCCAAAAGCACCTAAAATTTGGAAAAGCTTTTTAGAAACAGAGGAGCATAGTAATTTATTTATCGGAGATCATTTTGGAATTACGGGAACTACCATTACCAATGGCTACGGTTGGACACGTGATTTTAATATCAATACCACCAATGAGTTTTACCAACTTTTAGACGCACAACCAGAGTTAAGAGATAAAATAAAACCGGCACAATATAGCTATAGCACCAGAATGAGTGCTATTACCACTCAGAAATTACAAGAGCTCTATCAGCAGCATGATCGGAAATTTGAAATTCGATTTTCTACACAAACTTCTATTCCCGAAATAAAAGAAAGAAATGCTATTTATGTAGGGCCTACCAAAAACAAAAATCAATTTCTTACTTTTTTTAATGAAGGGAATCCTTATTGTAAAATTAAAGAAGAGCAATTAGTTGTTTCCAAGCACCCGGAAATAAAGGACATAAAAATCCCATTAAATTCTAAAACCACAACGGAAGAATACGCAATTGTTTCAAAATATGCGAGCATTGGAAATAAAGAACATTTTGTGTTTTTTTCACAGCACGATATTGGTGTAAGTGCCACCGTAGCTTATTTTACAAATTTAGACAGCATTGCCCAGTTTGAAAAAAAGTACTTGCCCAAACACCAACATTTTACGGCCATTTATAAAGTCAAAGGTTTGAACAGAACAGACACTAATTTAAAATTAATTCAAGTCATTCCTTTTTAGACTTTATTTATTTTCGAGAAACTCAGTTAACACTTGTTTAAACACACTAACAGGTTGTGCTCCTGTAACGGCATTTTTTCTATTAAAAACAATGGTAGGCACAGAACGAACACCTAATTTTTGCCAATAGCCTTCCTGCTCTTTTACTTCGTTTCTTATTTCTTCGTTGTCTAATCTTGCCAAAGCTTCTTCAGCATTTAAACCTACGGCTAACAAAGCCTCTTTTAAAACAGTTCTTTTTGAAACATCTTTTCGCTCACTAAAAAAAGAAGCCGTTAGGCGCATTTTTAATTCTGTTTGCTTGCCAAATTCTTTTGCATATTCCAACAAAATATGGGCTTCAAAAGTATTTGCCATACGCATGTCTTCAAAAAAGTCAAAGTCAAAGCCTAGTTCAGCACCAGCTTCCGTCATTTGGTCTTGCGATTGTTTTTGTTGTTCTGACGTAGAACCATATTTTTCAGCAATATGTTCCTGTAAATTTTGACCTTCCACCGGCATATTCGGATTTAATTCAAAAGGCTGCCATTCAATTTCTACCTGATCTTCAATACCTAATTCAACAATTGCTTTTTCCAAACGTTTGTAACCAATGGTACACCAAGGGCATACAACATCAGAAACAATATCTATTTTTAATTTTTCTTTCATTTTAGTTTTGTTTTTAATTTATCATCCTTCATTGCCGCCGTCCTTTAAAATGAAGCAACCGTCGAACAAGGATTTTATAGTCGTTAAAATAAGGAAATACCTACATTAAAAAGAGTCGCTATTTGAAATAAATTCCTTCGTTAAGGACTTTAATTTTTTTTTCTTATTTCAATTTTGATAAGGCTGAAATAATTTCGGAAGGCTCTGCTCTATTTCTATAATCTTCGTCTAAAAAGGCATATTGAATGATTCCTTTTTGATCAATGACATAGGTGGCAGCTAAGGGCAACTGATTTCCTTCATCTCCATTATAAGCACTCAACCCAAAAGCTGTTTCGTAAATAGCTGCTACTTCTTTGGTGAGTTCAAAAACAACTCCAAATTCTTTTGCTACTTTATTGCCAACATCACTTAAAACCGAAAATTCTAAATTATTTTTTTCAGAAGTACTTAACGATTTGTCTGGTAATTCTGGTGTTAACGCTAATAAGCTTGCTCCTGCTTTTTGAAATTCAGGCAATTTTTCTTGTAAATAGTGCAAGGTAATATTGCAATAGGGACACCAGCCACCTCGGTACCAAGTCAATACCACTGGACCTTTTTTCAATTCTTCAGCTAAAGAAACAGATGTATTTAAAGCATTTTTTAAACTAAAATTAGGTGCTTTATCACCTATGGTTAAAGCTTTCTCTAATACGCCTGAATTTTTAACCGCTAAAATTCCATCGGCATAAATTTGAAGGCGTTCTTCTGTAAATTTTTTAGAAGCCTCATTTCGTTTGTTTTCTAATAAAGAGTCTAAAGTAGTTGACTTGTTCATGTAATTTTTTTTAAATATTTTATTTCAAACTTCTTTTTCTCAAGGAATGCGTTTCAAACTATTTGAAGACGACCAAACTTCCGCAAAAATCACGGAAGTTTGGTCACATTCACTTTGTATTATTTATAAACTTAAGAAGCTACATTTTCTTTTGTCCAAGCAAACTTTTGAAAAGGGGCATCTACAGGTGTATTGGCAATATGATTGGTATAGTTACTAATCACTTTTTGTGACAATCCTAAAATTACTTCTAATACTTGTTGCTCACCATAACCTACTGCATAAAATGCTTGTAATTCTTCTGGAGTTACATGTCCTCTATTTCTAGTAATTACTAAAGTTAAGGTACGTAAGGCTTCTAATTTCGGGTTTTCAAGTGGCGTTTCATTACGCAAAGCCTCTGAAATACTTTGATCCACTTTCATCATGTTTGCAATGGCCGTATGTGCAGGAACACAATAATGACATGCATGCTCTACATTAATTGTTTGCCAAACCACCGTTAACTCCTCTTTGTCAAATGAAGTCTCTGTAAATAATTTATGAATGGTTTGGTAGGCTTCTAAAATACCAGGAGCTCCTGCTAAAACACCATGTAAACCAGGTATCATTCCATTTGATTTTAAAGATTGTTCTAATAAAGCCTTGCTACCTTCAGGTGCTGATTCAATGTTGTGAATTTTTAAAGTTGTCATATTTTCTAATTTTTAATTTGTGATGAATTATTTTATTTCTGTTTTTATAAATTTTCAATAACTAAACAATCGGTTAGTTATTGTGTAAAAAAAATGTCAAAGATTTTTAAAGGTCATTTCTATATAATCTTCTATTTCTTTTTTATCATTTACACGGGTTGCTGCTGCCAAACCGTGTTTTGCTAAGACCAAAAAATTGGCTTGTTTTTGAAGCGTTTCGTCATTTTTAGTGCTATCCATTTTTAGTTTTTCAATAAATAAATTCTTCAAGCTTTTCATAAAAGAAGCCATTTGTTCTTTTATAATTTGATCTTCGCTTCCTGAAAATTCATTGTAAGTATTTGTCACCATACAGCCTTTTTCAAATCCTTGTTGGTACCCTATGGCCACCGAATCATAAAAAAATTGTTTGATATCTTCCACACCACCAGAAGCATTTTTAAATTTATCAAACATCGTTTTGGTCTTTTCTTGATAACATTTTAAGCTCTCTACAAAAACCCCATGTTTGTTTCCAAAACTGGCATAGATCGAAAATTTATTGATGCCCATTTGTTTTTCAAGCATCTGCATAGAAGTATTTTCATAGCCATTGCGCCAAAATAGGTACATCGCCTTTTCTATTACTTCTTCTTCGTTATATTGTTTTTTTCTTGCCATGATTTCTAACTACACAGCAAAACTAAACAATCGGTTAGTTATAAAAAAATATTTTCTGAATTTTAACACTTTGTTGGCTTTTAAACTTTCCCGTTCATCACTTCAAATTTGCAAGCACCCCCAAACTAAAACAACAACACACCACTGAACAACAGGTATTTATACCTATTATTTATTTATCTCAATCCTGAGATTAACGCTACATTTATTCATAACTAAATGTCTCATAACAGTTATTTATCTCAATCATTGCATGCATATGTATAAAACAGAAGAATAGCGCCCGCATTTCTTTTCTATTCCTTTTTTAAGCTGTAATTCTGTTGTCACAAGTTTTTAAAAACCTGTGACTTAACTAAATAAAATCAACCCTTAAAAACAAAAACCATGTTAAAAATGAAACACTTAAGTTATTGCCTATTGACTGTTTTCGTATTTCTTACTTATTCTTGTTCTACTATAGAGGAAATAGAAAATGAACTAGAAACGGAACAAAGTTCTATTGATGAAACAGTCCTCGATCCAAAATCTAAAAAACGGAATTTTAAAGCTCCTACTTCCACAGGACATCATTATGTTGAAAATTTAGAATATGTACTTGGCGATGTAAAGCAAGCGCAAATTACCAACGCGTATACCAATACAACAATTATTGACAACGCCTTAGATGGCTTTGAAGAAATGGGTGTAAATGGGATTCGTATTGCCATTTTTGCAGATAATGTAAACCCAAACGAAACCATGTATGATTATTTTTATACACAAGCCAAAGCAAGAGGTTTTAAAATATTTGCGAATCCTGCGCAAGGATCTGGAGGAGCCCGTATTGCCAATGGTATACTAAATGGGACAGTTGCTTCCGTTAAAAATTCAACAGCTACCAATGCTTTAATTACTCGTATAAAAGCTTTTGCTCAACAATATAGCTGCGATTGGATTAACCCTTTTAATGAAGATAGCCGTCCGGGAACCCTTTGGTATGCAGGCCAATTTAATAATATCTATTCCGCCTTGTACGGACAAGTAAACGGGGCAGAATTAATTGGCTCATGCGACTGGGGTATTGAAGCAGGTATTTTGTCTCTTCAGCAAACAAATATTAAAAATTATATTTCCATTGCTTCCACTCATAATTTAGGGTTTCAACATTCCTTATGGCCTGATTATATTGCTGCCGCAGGATCCTTGCCTGTTTGGGATTCAGAAACCAACAACAATGTAAAATATACAGGAGTGGCTACTCGAATTGACGCGGCCATTGCTGCCGGTGTAGATGGTATTGTTTTATACAATAGCTGGAATACGATTAACAATACTACAGGTGAATTAAAGTCTGCAGGACAAGATTTAAAAGATAAATTCACCCAATATTATTATCTAAAAAATAAGCAAAGTCTAAAAAAGATTAAACCTTATAGCGATGTTCTAGAAAACTCATTGATCGTTCAAGTTCCGAATTCTTGGTCAGGTACATTTTCACAATGGGAAATAGTTCCAACAGACAATGGTTATTTCCGTTTTAGAAATAGAGGCTCTAAAATGTATTTCCGTCCAACAAACAGCAATGATTATTCCGATATTTATTCCGTATCATCTTTTTCTGGTAGTGGAACACATGTGCAGTGGAAAACTGTAACCGCTAGCGATGGATATCTATTCATTCAAAACCGTGCAACTGGGAAAAATATAAGAAGCAGAAATGATGACGACATCGACATCAACAATAGTGAATCTGCAATAAAAATTAACCAAGCTCCTACTAGTTGGACTGGTGATAGAACAAAATGGGAATTGATAAAAGCGAATTAACAGCAACTCACAATCCCATAAATTAATAGATTTAGCAACTTCTACATATTAAAAACGAAAAGTCGCCTAAAACATACTGTTTCGGCGACTTTTATAAATATTAGGAATTTTATTGCTACTTATACAAACAACATCACTAGCGTTAATACAATTCCTGCCAAGGCAAAATACATCCCTTTTTTAAATACTGGCATTTTTGGGGTGTACATCCAAAATGCAGAAACCACAAAGAATAATAAGGAAGCTCCGAAAAAGAGATTTAAAAAATACAATGGGCTATTTGTTGTGGCTTTGTGCATATGCACCATTTTATCTAAAACAAAAGGCAACTCCATTTTTTTTAGGGTTGCAACACCCGTTTTTTGATTGTAATTTCCTTCTTTGAAATAAACAATACCTCCTTCTTTTTTTTCAACTTTTAACTTCATTTTTAATTTCGGACTTACTTGCTGTCCTGTTAAATTTGGTTCTAGTTGTTTTTCAATTAGGACTTCATTTTTTAAAAAGTTTGTTTTTCTGAAAACCAATACAACGCCGCTTAAAGCGTAAACCGCCATAATACCAGCTAAAAAATAACCAAGGTATCGGTGAATAATTCTCATTTTAAGGGAAGCGGGTGAATTCTTTTTTGCCATAAGCTATTTCTATTTTTAAGAGTGTATTTTTTACGTAGCCAAAATAAGCTCTTTTATGGAAATTTACCCTCCTTTTTTAAATAGAATTTCTAGCCTTTTTAAAGTATACAATTAGGTGATTTATTTAGTATTTAATTTCTAAATCCAATTGCCTACCTGATTCCAAAGCTTTTTTATCCATATTTGCACCAATGGCAATGCCAATACCCATGCCTAAGGGAATGCCCAAACCTATCAAACCCATATTTTCTGTAAATATACCTAGCGGAATACCAAAAATGGCCATACCCAAGCCCATACCAATAACCATCCAATTGTTGCGATAATGATTGATAGCCACAATTTTAAGATCTTTTTCTAAGAGAACAATAATATAGGACAAACATCTTTTGGTTTGCTTTTTCAATTCTAGATCTTCATCCGGAATTAAATTTAAGGAATAGATTGAAGCACTAATTGCGCTCATAACATTCTCTGGAATTTCTTTTTCTCGTAGTGCAAGCAAAAGATTTTCTAGTTGTGTATACGCATCAAAAAGCTTTTTGTTTTGTTCAATGCCGTTTCTCTTTTTCAATTCTTTTGTTGTCATCTTTTTCTTTTAAACTACCTACCAATTTTTATTTCTTTAGCATTTTTAAATATCCATAGCTTCTTTTTCATGGCATCCAAGCGTCCTATAAAACTATTGTCAAATTCGAATGCTTAAATTTAGTAATTATTTTTTTAGCTAAAACATTCGCTGTCTATTCTTTGATTCTACAAATCAAACTTAAATATCCGCAAATAAAAGACTAACAAACATGACTAAAAGTAAATAAAACTTTACATTTTAAAAAAATACACTACCTTTGTGTCAAACAAACTTTACAAAATCTTAAATTTTATTTTTATGAAAACAACAAATTGGGAAATTCAAGTTAAAAAAAACACGAAAAAATTAGCCATCTGGACAGCATTATGGACAAGCTCAATGGCACTGGCTACCTTTGGTCCAAAATTTATTTGGGATGAAAACACAATACTTACTATTCTTGCTGTTCTTTTAAACGCTTTATTAGGTTTGGGAATGATTTTGATGAATATCAGACATATTAATGCCTTAGATGATCTTCAAAAAAAAATACAATTAGACGCCATGGGAATAGCACTAGGAACGGGTGTTGTTGGAGGGTTAAGTTATTCTTTATTAGACATAACAAACCTTATTAGCAACGATGCTGAAATTTCTTTCCTAGTAATTTTTATGAGTGTTACTTATATGATAAGTTTACTAATTGGACAAAAGCGCTACAAATGAAAAATAGATTAAAAGTACTTCGAGCAGAATACAATTTCACGCAGGCCGACCTTGCCAACAAACTTGGCGTATCAAGACAGACTGTTAATGCAATTGAAAAAGGAAAATTTGATCCTAGTTTACCACTAGCCTTTAAAATGTCAAAATTATTTCAATTGTCTATTGAGGAAATTTTTCAAAATGAGGAATTGGAATAATAGCTATGAAAACTACTTCTGTTACAACGAGGATTTTTTCACACTCTACGCAACTGGCAAAGCCCCCTCCTTTCATTTAAATATCAAGCATTTATGTAAATACTTTTCCTTTATTTTTTATGTAAACTCAAAATAATTACTTTTATTTGTTTTCTGTAATTGGTTTACCAATATGGATAACCAATTTGTAAATTTTATTTTAACCAACGTTTCCATGAAGAATTCTATATCAAATTACCTACGTTTCTATGCCTTCTTTATTTTAGTAGCAAGTACAATAACACCTGCGCTAAGTCAAGTTCCTTCCGACTTTATGGAGAATTGCCAACAATGGAAAATTACCTACCCAACAGGAACTGAAGACAAAACCTTGTGTAACGAACCTAACAACGAATTCTTTTATGTAAACGAAGCTAATACGGCCATCGTTTTTCGTGCTCCTATTAGAAACGACAATGGAACCACTCCTAATTCTAGCAATATTCGTTCTGAGCTTCGTGAAAGAAAACCAGACGGAAGCGCTGATGTTTACTGGACTACCGAAGGAACACATAGCGTTTATGTTAAACAGGCCATTACGCATTTACCCATCAACAAATCGCAATTGGTAGCTACGCAAATTCATGGAAACAAAGAGGATGGTATTGATGATTCTATGGTAATGCGTTTGGAAGACACCCACCTATTCTTATCTTTTAATGGTGGAAAACTACGAAGTAATATTACTATTAAATCCAACTATGTGCTTGGAACCATTCATGAAGTTATTTTTTTAGTGGTGGACGATAAGCATTACTGCTATTATGCTGAAGATGGAAATCTTTTCAATGCTTACAACAACGGAACGGCAGAGGCCTACCTAATAAAAGATGGCGACAACGATTTTGTTATGGACTTGAACTACGATCAGTCTTATTTTAAAATTGGAAACTATACCCAAAGCAATGCAAATGCCGAAGGAACAGACACGGACAACCCAAATAATTATGGAGAGGTTTTGGTTTATGATTTTTCTGTTCAGCACGGAATACAAAACGTTTCAGGGGTTTCCTTAGCGCCAAATACAGCAAACCTTAGCCTTGGCAACAGTTTGCAATTAACACCAAGCATACGTCCGGCTAGTGCTACTAATTTGGGGGTAAGCTATTCAACCAGTGATGCTTCAATTGCCACGGTTAACGAAACCGGTTTGGTTACAGGCCTTGCCAAAGGAACGGCCACTATTACTGTAACCACCAATGATGGTGGCTTTACGGCTAGCAGCAATATTACTATTATAGCCGCTGCTTCGGGACCTAATTTGGCATTGCATGCGGCAACTACAGGAACGGGTACCGCAGATGGCGAAAATATTGTAAGCAACCTAGTAGATGATGAAACAGATACTCGTTGGTCGGTTTCTGGTTTTCCGCAAACGGCTACAATAAATTTAGGCACTGTGTATTCCCTAGGAAGAACGGAATTAGTTTGCTATTCAGACCGAGCGTATCAATTTACCGTATCAGCAGCAACTACAGAAAACGGTCCTTATACGGAACTTGTCAATCGTATTGAAAACACAACTCCTGGAACTTCTGAAAATCCGATTATTGATATTTTTTCTGCGGTAGATGCGCAATTCCTAAAAATTACCACAACTGGCGCAGCCACTTATTCGGGTTCTTGGGTAAGCTTGGCTGAATTCAGGGTTTTTGCAAGTGAGGCTTTGTCTATTGATACTTACCAAGATGTAACAGAAAACACCCTACTTTGGCCCAATCCGGCATCAAATTTTGTCAAGCTAAAAAACTTCCAAAATTTTGAATTCTTAGAAATTTACAATCAGCTGGGAACATTAATTAGCAGTCAGCCCCTTGAAACAGAAACTATAGCTATTTCAAATTTGAATTCTGGGCTCTATCTTTTTAAATTCATTGGAAAAAATAGCATTCTTGTAAAACCGTTGGTTAAAAAATAATCTTGCCAAACATTTTTTTGTTTTCGAATTAGATCTTTGTCAGTTCAAAAATTTGTGCTGATTGTTTTCTACTCATAGCACTTGGCATTGCCCGCATCATGGTATTCCGAAGGGCGCGAAGCACCGGATTAGATAGATGTGCCATTTTGCCTAAGATCCAACTTGCACTGACCACTTGATGGGCTTTGGCAATTCGTAGTTTTTGAAATTCTGCAAAGGCCTTGTGGACCTCATATTTTTGCAAACATTCCGACAATACATAGGCATCTTCAATGGCCTGACAGGCTCCTTGTCCCATATTGGGTGTGGTGGCATGTGCAGCGTCGCCAAGCAGACAAACATTTTGTTGATACCAATTGCCACTTGGTTTTAAATCGGAAATTTTAGCGGTGTGTATCTGTTGTTTATTGGTACTCTCAATCAAATTTTTAATGATAGGATGATAGGCATCAAAATAATTTTCAATCTGTGCCAACGATAATTCCTCAGCTTCTTTTTTAAAAGATTTTAACGCATACCAATACACTTTATTTTCCGCTATTTGCACAAAACCAAAACGCTCTGTTTTGCCCCAAGCTTCATTCAGCTCGTTTTTATAAGTCGCGGGCAGCCTAAAATCAGTGATTCCACGCCAACAAATTTGCTTGGCTTTTCGAATTTCATTCTCTGGAAATAATTCTTGTCGCACCTTGGAATGCAAACCATCTGCAGCAATTAATACTTCCGATTGTACTTCCTTTCCATTGTCAAATTGCAAAGTATGGCCTTGGGTATTTTTACAAATACCGGTCAGTTTGTGCTGTAAATGTATTTCTGTCGACTTTAATTCACGAATCAATAATTGCTGCAAAACACCTCTGTGAATGGCCGTATTTTTTACTTGGTATTTTTTCTCAAAATAACTCAAGTCTATGTTAGACAAGGGACTTAAATTGGCCTTGGTGATGTTCATGGCTGAAACTGGATTTCCAAGTTTTTCTATAGCCGTTTTTAAACCCAAATGCTGATATACTTGCATGGCATTGTTGGCTAAAATAATACCTGCCCCAACAGCTTGTATTTTTTCTGCTTGCTCAAAAACTCGAACGGTAAAACCTTTTTGTTCCAATGCAATGGCAGTTGTTAAACCTCCTATTCCTGCGCCTATAATGTCTATGGTCATATTGCGAATTAAGTTTTTATGCAATTAGTTTAACACCAAATAAATATTCATCTAAGTCATGTTCCGTACAGAAATGCACATCACTTTCTGTTTTACGTAAAAGGAAATTTATAAGATTTTCATGACTCGTAAATACTCTAAAGGAATATCCTTCATAATTATAAATATAAAAAACAGTACTTGTCGTTTTATCCGAAACTTCAATTATATCAATAGTTCTTGAAGCTCTTAAATATTCTGTATTTATGGTTTTAATTCTATTCATTTTAAAACTTCTACAAATTCTCCAACTACATTCATTTCCTTAGCATTATCCTCATTGATAACAATATCTTTATAAGTCGGTTCGAAAGAATTAGGCTTCAATAAAATTTCCAAATGTTCCCAACCTTCTTCCGTTACATTTTTCTGACTAGCAAAAGTTTTCACCGTAAAAGCAGAATTGAAATCTGGGTCTTGTATATCATGGTTTTCTATCAAAAAAATTTTACCCGAACGTGAACCCCCAGAATATTTCTTAAAAACACAAATAGAACCATTTGGAATTCTTTTATTCATTGATTCTCCAATAACTTTACAAGCGAAATAATCTGAATTCAAAGAATATTTTTCAGGAGCTTCAATTTGTGTATACGTTTTTTCAGATTGTAAATCAGAGAAATTCCCAGCAGCAGCATAAAAATCATACAACGGAATTGTAAACATTTTCTTTGGTTTAATCTCTTCTTTTACCTCGTCGACTTCAACATTATTTGATATAATATATTTATACAAATCCTCTGTAACAGGTTGTTCTAATTGAAATTTAAAATGTACAATTGGAGTTTTTCTATCAGGCATCACCGCTTGTTCTACAGAATTCGGAATTATAGAACAATCTCCCATAAAATAAAAATCAGTTCCTTCTCCGTCTCTTTTCTTTACAAAAAGTAATATTCGCTTAGAATCAACTACCTTTTTAATATCCTTACTATCAATCTTTCTACTCGATTTTGACTCCCATGCAAAAACAGATGGATTTACAAAATAGTCATTATATTTTATTGATGCTTCTATGTCATCCGATTTTTTATAAGTAACAAAACATGGTGTTTTTTCATCAACCGTCATGTATCCGTTTAAAACACTACTTAAATCTTTCTCCCAGTTCAACAAACGACAAACATCTTTCCGACCATATTTATTATATAACACTAAACCGTTCTTAAAATAATTTTCCTTAAAGTTTTTATTGAAGGAAATAATAGAATAATTTGCAGAATCTAATAAGTATTTTCTAAAATCATTTTGAGTTAAATGTTCTATAAAATCATTGTGAAATTTGAATATATCGTCCTCTAATACAAGAATATTTTTTTCCTTTCTAACAAATTCAAAATTTAAATTCCATAGGCAAGATTTTATGGTTTCGTCAGAAGGATAATAACCGTATTTATTATGTATTGCTTCTCCAAATTCTTTAAGACTAAGTTTTCCTTTTTCCAAAAGCACCTTTAGAATATAACTTTCCTCGATTCTTTTAGCATTATTAATCTCACGAGAGAACAACTCTAATAATTCGATCAATTCTTTATTCAAACTAGGTTCAAAATCTTTATCGGCTTTAACAACAAAATTATAATACGATTTGGAATATTGTACAAATAGAAAAGGGTCTCTAGTTTCGTTATTTACAAAGTCCACCATCATAGGTGTACAACCCAATCTGTATTTCAACAAGCTATAATCTTTTTTCAAGTCTGATAGAATTTTCATATTCGCAGAATCAATCGACTTGAATATTTTATCCTTGGAAATTTCATCAAAGTTAATTGTTGAAGAACCAGGAAGCATTTTACTACCTTCTGATATTAATTTTCTTAAAGTGTCTTTATTGAAAGATGTATCTCCATACAACGCAACAGGTATCAAGTAATTATTCTTGTGATTCCCAATAAAATCAACAATTGTTAAATACTCTTTTCCATTCGCTTTTCTTAAACCTCTTCCTAGTTGTTGCACAAATACAATTGCCGAATCTGTTGGCCTAATCATTAATATCTGATTAATTTTCGGAATATCTATTCCTTCATTAAAAATATCAACAGTAAAAATGTAATCTATTTTTTCATTTATATTATCCGACTCTAATAATCGAATAGCTTCAGCTCTTTCCGCTTCAGAATTACTACCCGACAAAGCAATAGTTTTAAAACCATTTAAATTGAATTTCTCAGACATCAACTTAGCTTCCGAATTTCTAGAACAAAAGATTAAACCTCTTATTATTCCATTGTCACTTCCATACAATTGTGCTTTTTCTATAATTTTTGAAACTCTTTCATCAGTTGTTAAAAGATTAAAATCCTTTGTATTTTCTAGCTCCTCATTATTCACTATTAAATCTGTAATTCCAAAATAATGAAATTGGCTAAGCATACCTTCTTCCATTGCTCGATTCAATCGAATTTCATATGCAATATTATGGTCAAACAAACTAAAAATATCATTTCCATCTGTACGCTCAGGAGTTGCTGTCATCCCTAATAAAAATTTCGGATTGAAATATTCTATTAATCGCAAATAAGAATCTGCACCTGACCTGTGTGATTCATCAATAATAATATAATCAAAATGGTCTTTGTCAAATTTTGATAAATGGTCTTCTCTAGAAATTGTTTGCACCGTAGAAAAAACAAAATCTGCATCTAAATCTCTATTATTTCCAGAGTATAGACCCAAAGTTTTTTTCTTCTTAAATATTTTTCGAAAAGTTTCCAAGGCCTTTTGAGCAATATTCAATCGATGAACAACGAATAATAATTTTTTAGGTTGAAATGCTTCTACATCAAAAGCGGCTAAATATGTTTTCCCTGTTCCTGTAGCTGAAATTATTAGTGCTTTAGTTTTTTCATCAATTCGTAAATTCTCTAAATTTTGAAGAGCTTCCGTCTGCATAGCATTTGGAACAATTTCCTCTGCTACTGTTTCTTCTGGAATTTCAATCTTTGATAACTTAGCTTTATTATAAATTATTTCATATTCTCTAATAAAATCGCTTGTTACTATTGTGGCCTCTTTAAAATCGATTTCAAATTCTGAAAGAACATTATTTACAATTTCACTGGAGTGTAAACCTGAAACTTTTAAATTCCATTCCTTATTTGTTGTTAAAGCGGAAGATGTCAAATTACTACTTCCAACAATAATATTATAATATTCCTTTGTTTTAAAAATATAACCTTTTGAATGCGCGTTATTCTTTGTTGATATTTTCAATTCAACATTGGTAAACTTCAACAGTTTTTTAAGAGCTTCTGGTTGTGTAAAATTTAAATATTGAGATACTAGTATTTTACCTTTGATTCCTTTTTCTTCTAAAACCAATAATTCATTTAACAACACAGCAATTCCACTTGTTGTTACAAATGCAACAGAAATAATAAACTCGTCACAAAAGCTTAATTCTTGAAGCAGTGTTGAAAGTACCTTTTCTTTAGGAATTTGTTTGTTTACTAATAATTTAGGCCGATATAAAACTTCCGACTCTGTTTCTTTATCTATAAATCCAGTATCTAGACTTCTTTTAAAGTCATTCTTAAATGAATCATTCATTATTCATCAGTTTTGAAACAATTGGTAAATCGGCAGCAGCCCAATCTAAACTAGCCAATTTTTCTTTTGGCAACCATTGATGTGAAATATGTTCATTTAAAGTAATAGCCATTGATTTTGGTTTACAAATAAAACTATGCATTGTTAGTTCAAAATCAGGGTATGTATGAGTAACAGTCAAATACAAATCATTGATATTTGGCTCAATATTTAATTCTTCAATAAGTTCTCTTTTAAGTGCTTCTTTTTTAGTTTCTCCACTTTCAATTTTCCCACCAGGAAATTCAAATTTTTTCGATATATATTCTAATGGACTTTTATCTCTTTGAGCGCATAATATTAAATCTTCATATATTATTATTGCCGCAACTACTTCAACTTTCTTCATTTATGTCTAGCTAATTTTTCCTTTCATTCAAATCTACAAAATAAACAGAAAACACCCCCAACAAAAAAGGCCTGAAAATAAATTTCAAGCCTTTTTAAATTTGTGGTAACATCAAAATAACTAATTCACATCTACCAAAACAATTTCTTTACGTTTGTCCTCGCTTCTTAATACAAACTTGATGTTTTTTGTTTCTAGTTTGTCAATATGTCTGGCATATACCCCATAGGCAGGCGTCGCTCCTAATTTGGTGAATTCAGGATATTCGGTTTCATTTTCTGGCACTACAATTTTTGCGTCTTCGGCAGTTCCACCTCCTGGCAAACTCACTTCAATATTTTCAAATTTGATACTTCCAATTTTATGATTGGGTGTTCCGGTAAAAAAGAAACCTGAAGTGGGTGTCAATCTTAATTTTGGCAAGTCAGAAACATAGGCTTTTATATTTCTAATGGTTACATTGTTAATAGAACCCACGGGCTTTTTAGCCACACCTCTATAGGTCAAACCTCTTTCTCCTAAACGGACAAAAATGGGCATTTCTACATTTTTCATGGTAATGTTTTCTATCAATACATTGTCGATATTGGCACCATCTACACTTAGCATTTTTATACCTCCACCTCTTGTGTCGTGAATAAAACAATCTCTTACCGTAATGTTTTTATAATCTCCCATAGATTCGGTTCCAAATTTAATGGCTCCCCAATGACTGCTAATTTTACAGTCGTATACTTCAATATCTGAAGAAGGTTTTGGACTGGTCGATTTAAAACAAATGGCATCGTCACCAGAATCAATGGTTGCATTTTTAATAACTCCATGCGTACTAGAATCTATATCAATGGCATCGTTATTTCTGTTGGCATGACTGTGAATGTCTATTCCGTCTATTTCAAATTCATCACATTGAAAAAGGTGCAAAGTCCAAGCGGCTGGTTGACGTAAATGAATGTCTTTCATTTTAACCTGTGTGGCACGTACCAAACGCACTAAAAACGGTCGGTTAGAATAACGAATATTGTTATTTACATATTTGCTGTCCTTAGAAATTATACTAGAAAAATCAGGTTTTATAATCGTCAAGCCTAATTTCTTGATTGTTTTTTTAACGTTTCCAGGAGTGAACATTTCACCTTGTCCGTTAATAGTTCCTTTACCGGTAATGGATACGTTGTGCACATCTATGGCGCCTATAAAACATTGTCCGCGAAACTGACCTGTGGCATCTATAAAAGGATCTACAACGGGGTAATCGTTGGGGTTGATACTTCCTAACAATACGGTGTTTTCAGTAATCTTAAAATTGACATTGTCTTTTAATAAAATGGTTCCCGACACAAAGGTTCCTCCGTCTACAAGTACAGTTCCTCCTCCTGCTTTGGAACAGGCGTCTACTGCTTTTTGAATGGCTTGGGTGTTTACTGTTTTATTGTCGTCAAGGGCGCCAAAATCTTTTACATTCCAAACACTTTGTTTCTGACAAGAAGAAGCAAATACTACGATTAGGAAACTGACAATTTTTACTAAATTTTTCATTTGTTATTTCTTAAATATTAAAACTTGAAATTTCTATATGTTACTGTACTTCAAAATTAACCTTCTCCTAGCTTTTTTTATAGAAGTATTGGCTTATATAAACAACATATGAACAAATAGAGTTATTATGTAGCTATTTAACAAGGTTAATTTACTAGACAAAAACACACAACTCCCAAAATTCTTAGTCTTTATCTAATTTTGAAAAGGCAATAAACAATTTTCCATCTGTTGTTTTTCCTAACAGTTTCCCTGCAAAATTTGCTGCTGTTAGTCCGTTTCCTGCACCGTCAAATTCTACCACTATGTCTTTTCCTTTCTTTTTTGTTTTACGGACTTTACAACCTCTTCCATAATCTACCTCTTCGGAAGCTCCATATCGTAACGAAGAAAAATCAATATCGGTTTGTGCATTGAAACCCTTTTCAGAGCGAATTAGAATTTTAATTTTTTTAGTCGTACTGGTAATACCTTGCTTGTTTAACAATGCAATTCTTTTGTGTTTGACCAAGGGTAAAATTATATTTTTAGAACTGTGTTTGTCTTTGGCCAAATCGTCGGCTTTGGGCACATCAATAACGGCTACCGACAAATGGGTGGCTCTTCCAAATTCATCTTGTAAAATATGCGGACGTTCCAATTTATACCAATGGGTTCGGGTTCCGTCTTCGTAACTGGTATTGTTTGGTGTATAAGCCGTACCTGGGTTAAATTTCCAATGAATGCCATCTGGCGAACGCAAATAAATAGCTCTGTAATCTAAAAAAGCATTGATCATCATATGGTATTGTATGTCATCTTTCCACAACACAGGATCTTCATAATTTGAATTGCGGTATTTTTCAGGAATCAAAGAATTTCCTTGCAAAGGTCCGGTCATAATTTGATAGGGTCCTAAAGGATTTTCTCCCTTGCTCAACATCATGCCCCCTCCTTTTGTTACAAATAAGAAACGTCCATCTTTTAAATGTACCCCTGATAAATTTCGTTCAAAACGATAAAATAGTTTCGGTTTTTCTAAAGTTGTATTCGTATCAATTTCCATAACCCCCAATCGTTTCCATGGGCCATTCATTGTTTTTGAATGAAACAAAGTCGCTTTCCAATTGATCAAAGAATACATCAAAAAAGAACCATCATTTAACAAAACTACATCTGGGTTGTGTCCCAATCCGTTGTTATATTCATAAGCGGTTTCTTCTTTTACCAAATAGGGACCTGTTGGTTTTTCTGACACCACATGGGCTACGGTAGAACGTGGCCACTCCCAGTGCCCTTTGGTAGCATTTGCAGGCCAGCGGGTCACATTCATATGGTATTTTCCATCCTTGTCTTTTACAGGTCGACCACCCCAATAACTCCATTCTGGATCTTCAACACCGTTGGTTACATCGCGGGGTACAACCGCTTCGGCGCCCCAAGTATTGGATCTTAGTTTTTTATGAATTGGCATAGGTAAAATCAAATCGCTAAAAGAAGCTCCGGAAACCATTTTCACTTTGGCTTTGATTACTTTTGAAGGCTGACTTTTATTTCCACTATAATCTTGCGCCACTACCACATAGGTATTTTGGATGTCTTTCACTGGGGTAAAATCTAAATACCAATTCTTCCCAATAGCATGGGCTATTTCTTGCAAGTTTTCTCCACGGGCATCTCCTCTAAACAAGGAATAATTCTGCACATCTTTATCGCTGCTTTTTTTCCAAGAAATTTTTATTTCAGAATCGAAAACCTCAGCCTTTACATTTGTTGGAGGTGCAGGAGCTATCTTGTCTTTTTTAGCAATAACAAGCTTATTGGATGCTCCCGATTCTTTTTCATCAAAACGTGTGACTACATAGGTATACGATACACCATTGATTGGATTTTTATCCAAAAAACTAGCCGTTGCTGTTGTTCCTATTTTTTTATAGCCTTCTTTTTCATGAAATTGTCGGTACACAAAATAGGTGCTATTTTCTTTTGCCAAGCTATCTTCCCAATGCAATTGAATACCGTCTTCTTTGGCTTCAGCCACTACTTTTGGTCCTTTGTTTTTGGCATCTAACACGCTAATATTTACATAATGTAAAAACACCTTGATTTCATCTTCTGAATAAAAAGTAACGCGAACAAATGGCAAACCTGCCAAAGCATCTTCCTTTGTCAAGGTATACACTCCGCTAAAATGCTCTACAATTTTATCAGAACCTTTGAGTGCTAATTCATTGGCTAAAACTCTTTCCTGGTTTCCAAAAACCAAACTGAAAGAAATTTTCCCTTGACTGATGTATTCCAAATCGGCACCAAAAGCCCAATTAATTTTATCTCCATTTTTTGGTGTTTGATAATTTGGATTGGTATTTAATATTTTCGATTCTGCGATTCCGACATCATTGTTGCTAAACAAGGTTCCATAATGCAAACCCATTCCATATTCCCCAAGTCCTTTTACATTTTTAGTCGTCCAAAATGGCGATTGTTTGGACTGTCGCCAATAGCCTCTAACCGCTTCAAAATTTCCATCATTGACATTACCATGCGGCGCATTGTCGCCTAACAAAACATGCTGAGCTTGCAGTCCAAAATGGAACCCAACACAAGCAACACAGACTAAAATCTTAAAAAAAAGCTTTCTCATACCTATAAATTATTTCAAAAAAAAGGCGGATAGCATTGCTTAAAAACTACCAGCCTTATGCTATATTCAAGTTTTTGTTTTAGAAAATAAAATTCCGAAAACCAACATTCTTAATTCTTATTGTCCATTTAAATAGTCCAATCTTCTCAATACCTGAGGCTCTTCTAATACGTTTGCATGCACTTTGTTCTTGTCTAAATGAAAACTGTAGTTCATGGCACAATCTTGCATCAATACGATAGAATTTAAAATCAACAAAGCTTCAGCACCGTCTCTAGAATCGTACAAAGCTTGCGTCATGCTATTGGCTGGGTTTTCTGTTTTCGACAAACCTAAAAACTCAGCGGCTCTTACTTTGTTGATCAATTCAGTATCGTTCTTGGCAATTTCTTTGATTTCACTGGCCAATTCTTTTGCTTCCGTTCCAAAAGCACTGGCACTGATCAACGCCCAATAACGCACCCAAGGATCATTTGCTTGCAAGGCTTTTTGAAGTTTCGACTTTGCTTTGTCAAAATCCAACAACATTAAATTCGAAGTCTTTAAATAGGTTTTGATGTCCTTTTTATGTTTTTGTCCAAAAGCTACCGGATTTTCAAAGGCATTTTTAATTAAATAAAACTCAGGATAAAAAGACAAATCGGGCATGCTTACAATACGCTTGTTCAAATTGGCTCTTAGTTCTTTGACTATTTTCTTGTATTCCGCTTTAGCAGCTAAATTATGCAACTCATAAGGATCTTTTTCCACATCGTACAATTCTTCGGCTTGTTTTGGCTCGAAAAATTTAGACTGGTCTGCATTTAATTTTCCTTCTTTGTACAACTTGATCCATTCCTGATAGCCCAACTGCTTGTAGCGGTAGTTGTTCATTAAGCCATCAAAATTAAAAGGCTCGTAGTTTCTGGTGTATTTGTATTTTCCTTTTCTTACCGCACGTACCATGTCGTATTTCTCATCCATACGGTTGGTATAACTAAAAGTCTCCGTACGCTTTGCCAAATTCTTAGCAGAAACTCCTTTTCCTAAAAACGGCTTTCCATCCATTTCCTTCGGAACCTCAACACCTGCCAAATTTAAAACCGTAGCACCAAAATCGATAAAACTGACAAAAGCATCATTTCTTGTACCTGCTTTTACGGCAACCAAATCTTTGAATTTAGTAGGAATATGTACCACCAACGGCACATGTACGCCCATTTCATTGATATAACCTTTGCTTCCTGGCAACACACCACCATGATCGCCATAATAGAAAATAAAGGTATTTTCATACAAGCCATCTGCTTTCAATTTTGCCACAACAGCTCCTAACTGTCGATCCATTTCTTGCATCTTATCATGGTAACGTGCATGGGTATAGCGAAACAAATCGGTTTGCGGATGGTTGGGTTGAATGACCATTTTAGAGGCATCCGTTTTTGTCCCTGCTTTTACATCAGCTTCTGTAAAATGCAAACGACTTTCATGGGTGGTTTCTATATTGTGTACATAGAAAAATGGTTGATTTGGTTTGCGATCTCTCCAAGTAGATTTTTTTGAAGACTTGTCCCACACCCCTTCACTGGTACTAATATTATAATCTTCTTTTGCATTGTTTGCTGTATAATAACCTGCTTTGCGCAAATACGCAGGAAACATATCCGTTCCCTCTGGCATTGGTACTTTTACCATTCTTCTGTGGTAATGTGTTGCCAATCTAGGTCCGTAAGAAGAAGAAATTAAGGTAGATCTTGCTGCACTACATACCGGTGTGTTTGAAAAAGCATGGTTAAAAACCACACCACTTTTTGCCAAACTTTCAATATTTGGGGTTTCAGCGCCGGTTGTATCATATAATTTTAAATAATGTTTGGAATTGTCTTCTGATACAATCCATACGATATTTGGTCTTTCTTCATTTTGGGCTTTTAAGGAACTCGTTCCTAATTGAAGCAAAACAACGACAAGCAAAAATTTAAATTTCATTTTCTTTTTTATTTATAATTCCAAGCAATTTACCTATTCTTCGAAAAACAAACCCCACCTAAAGCATTTTTAAGTAGGGTCGTTTTATCTCAATTTTGGCTGTATTTTAATTAATCTACATGCGATTCAACAGCACCACCAATGGCATTTTCTTTATAGCCTTCCAAAGTAATTTTGTAAGCATGTGCGTATTTAGAAGGTAAACTTGTTGGCGATTTGATCACCACTCCTCTTTCATCTCTTACCCATTCTACTGCTTCATCACTTCCTAACAATTCTATTTTTTCAATTTTAGAATTTAAGGCACCAATATCTGTACTTAACGATTTTAATACCGTCACCACTTTTGGTGCATCCATTACTGTGGCATACAAAATTTTCTCTCCCTTTTTTACATAACGGATGTCGTTATTTTTGTAGACAATTTTTAATTTTTCAATTTTATGACCACCTTCTGGCAAACGTGTTGGTCCTTCTCCAAAAACTTTCCAAGGACGTGTTCCGTAAATAGATTCTCCGTTTACTTCTAACCAAGCACCCATTTCTTCTAATAAATAAGCCATTTCTTTAGGAATAGATCCATCTGGATTTGGAGGTACATTTAACAACATACATCCATTTTTAGCCACAATATCAACAAGAATATCAACCAACTCATTTGGTGTTTTGTATTTTGCTCCTGGACGGAAAAACCATTGTCCCGGAGAAGTATCTGTCAACCAAACTTCTTGTTTCGGTTGGTTTGGTCTACCTCTTTCGTAGTCTTTAATGGCAGTGGCTTCTGGAAATGTAGATTCTTTATACGCCACAGCTACATCTTTACCCCATTGCTGACCTTTGTTGTAGTAGTAAGCCAAAAACTTTTGACGACTTTCTTCCGTCATATTTTCTAACCACCAGTCAAACCAAATTAAATCAGGTTGGTATACATCAATATATTCTTTCAGTTTTGCCCACCATTCTTTGTAAAAACGCTTGTCTGGAGTTTCAGAGTCTAAAGCATGCGGACTTGTATATAAGTCGTAATCTTTTGGGTTGATGTTTCCATGTGCGTGTGCAGGCGCAAAATATTGCCAAGTAAATGCATGGTGAAACGAAGCCATAAACTTCAATCCTGTTGCTTCAATTTCTTTTTTCAAAGCAGCTGAAGGATCAATACCTCCATAATTCATAGAATTCCAACGTGTAGATTTGGCATCCCACATAGCAAAATTATCATGGTGCATGGCTACAGGACCTGCAAACTTAGCCCCTGATAATTTGAACAATCTTGCCCATTCTTTGGCATCAAAACCTGTCGGTTTAAATTCTTCAATTATTTCGATATACCCTTTTTCTTTAGGATCTCCATATTTTTTGGTATGATGCACAAAATTGGTTGTAGGTTTGGCATTTTTTGTAGGCACTACCTTACCATCTGTATACATTTTCATACCATGCCAACCTGCATAATGTGTTTTTGGATCTGCTCCTACAAAAGCGTTAGAAACGGGTCCCCAATGTGCATAAATTCCAAATTTAGCATCTTGAAACCATTGTGGTTCTTCATTTACTTTCTCCAAAGATTTCCAATTTTCTTTGAACTTCTTTTGCGCTTCAACACTGTACGTAAAAACCGTACCGACAAGGGTCATAGCGAACACACATCTTTTCAGGTTGCTTAATTGCATATTTTTATTTTTAGTAATTTCCTATTTATAATTGCTCTCTGTTGAATTCGTTTCAACAAGTAACAAAACTACGTGTAACAGCTATATTTCTATTTAACAAATGATTTTGTTTGTAGCATAAATGTGTTTTTTTAGATTTTTGGTAGTATCTTTTTAGGAATCTCTATTTTTTTATCATCGGCACCTTTGGCAAAATCTGAGCGATTGTAATCGTTCTTTTTCACCCAGTTACTTTCAATACGACCATCACCTAGTGTAATATTTCCTAACTTTTTTCGGAACCAATCTGCCAATTCCTTGTATTCCGTATCGTTCGCCACATTGTTTCTTTCCATGGGATCTACACGCAAATCATAAAGTGCCATTTCTACATGAGCTCGTGGAGCATCTAAGCCCCATTTCACATCAATATTAGGTCGTTGTTTGTTACTTGCTTTGGCGTTGCTTTTTCTATTTCGCATAGAAAAGGAAAAATCTTTTGTTCGTAAAAATGCTCTTGGTCCAACCACATGATTGAATTCCCCTAGTACATAATCTCTAGTTAATTTTTTATCTGTCAACACTTCGGCTAAATCGTAACCATCTAAATATTCAAATTCTTGCTTAGACAAATCTGCACCACCAGCCGCAAGTACTGTTGGCATAATATCTACATATTCAGCAAAACCCGTAAATACTTTTCCAGCTTTGAATTTCTTTTCTTCTGAAGAAACCACAATTGCCGTGGTATGATTTGACAATTCCCAAGGTGAAAATTTAGCTTCAATACCTTGTTCTCCTAATTGCCAACCATGATCACCGCATACATATAGAATTAGATATTCTTGCTTGTTTTTCTTTGAATAATCTTTGAATGCTTGTATGGCTTTTCCTATTTGAGAATCTCCAAAAGCGCAAAAAGCATAATAATCACGAATGGCTTGTTGCTTTTCTTCATAGGTCATGGCATCCGTTTTCATTTTATCGTACAATTTCTTTAATTGTGCCGGTAATTTTTTCAGTTCCTTTTTATCAAATTCAGGAATGGCATATATTTTTCCTGCAAAACGATCTCTAAATTCCTTTGGAGGCATGACAGGTGTGTGTGGAAAATGATAACTTAAACTGGTAAAAAAAGGTTTGCTTGTTACAACTCCTTTCATTTGTTTCCCTACGGGGGAAAAATAATTTTTATTCGTATTGTTTAAATAAGCTAAAAACTCTCGGGTAATATTTCCATCCAAGGTTTTATCTGCGGGCATGGAATTTACCCCTCCAATAATTAAATCGGGATTGCTACGTGTGTACGCATATAAAATATCCAACTCTTCCTCAACCTCAGCTTTTGTTTTTTTCTCTTCGGCAGTCAATTCTTTCACTCTAGAAAAAGATTTATGTACACCATTAGGATAGTAAAAATTTACTCTTGAATCCAACTTCGTGTATTTGCCGTTTACTTTTCCCCACTCCGTACTATTGTCCCAGTCGGTTGTGTTTTTATTCCCCCTTAACTCGGTTGAATTTACATATTGCTCATAAAAATTCGTTTCTCCACGAATGGCTTTTGGCTCCCAATTAAAAATATAGTAGCCTTTTTTACCAAACATAGCCGTTTGATATCCTTGCTCTGCCATTACTTGCGGCATGGTTTTGTTAAAAAAATCGGTTTGATTGTGTGTTTTTTCAAAACCGTAAATTCCAGAATGGTGTGGATATTTACCCGTAATCATACTTCCCCTAGAAGGCGCACAAGCCGGTGAATTGCAATAAAAATTTGTAAAAACGGTTCCTTCTTTTGCCAAAGCATCTAAGTTTGGAGATTCCACATATCCTAAGGGGCTCTCTTTTTTACCTGATACAATTTCATTGTAATAGCTATTCGAATCCATACGTTGGTCATCCGTTACAATCCAAAGAACATTTGGTTTGGATTGGGCTTTTGTTTTTGACAAAAACACAAACGACACTAGCAATAGGAATGCTATTATTTTAAATTGGTTTTTCATTAGTGCTTGATTTTATTTTTTTTAGCTCTTGCTTTTTCTTGTTGTTTTAATACCGATTGGTAATCTCCTGTTAAATAAGGTTTCTTTTCAGCTGCATTAGCTTTTCTATCAAAGAGAATTTTATACTTCGGATAATCATGCTCTTTAACCACGTGCTTTGCCAAATGCTTCAGTTTTTTATCGTACAGCGAACGCATTTTTTTCAATTGCTTTTTATACGCTGGGTTTGAAGCCAAATTTGCCATTTCCAATCGATCTTTTCCTAAGTGAAATAATTCTTCTGTAGGCTCCATACGGTGATCGGCATATTGCCAATAAATATATTTCCAATCTTTTGTAACAACTGCCATTTCTTGAATTTCATCATTACCCCACATATTGGTCAGCGTTACGGCTTCTCTCCCAAACTTTTTAGGTTTGACTATTAAGGTTTGTAAGGCTTCACCATCCATGTTTTTAGGAATTTTTATGCCTGCGTAACTTAAAATCGTAGGCGCCATATCTATATTTCCTGTTACAACGTCTCTTTGTACTCCTTTATTTTCAGCCGTTCTTGGATCGTAAATAATTAAGGGAGATTTAGAAGCTTCTTCATAAGGCAATACTTTTCCTCCAAAACTATGCGCTCCGCAACTGTAACCATTGTCACTTGTAAAAATGATGATGGTATTCTCATCAACCCCCAATTCTTCTAAAGATTTACGAATCATTCCTAAAGAATAATCCACTCCATGAATTAACTGATTGTATTTTTGAATTGCCTCTTGGTAATTTTCTTCGGAATCTCTCCAAAAATCGTAGGCATTGTATTGTCGACCCGTTTTTGCTTGTGGCGCTAAATGTGTTGCATTTTCAGCTCCATAATTAGCGGGCTTCTTGTATTTTTTATTTTTATACACATAGTCGAAATACCTATCGGGTGTAAATGGCAAATGTGGTGCCTTATAACTAATAGACATGCAAAAAGGCTTACCTGATTGCTTTGCAGATTTTATAAAATCGTGCGCCCATGCTCCATAAGCCCTTGTACTGTGTGGGTATTTTTTAGCATAAGAAGCAATACACGGATTTTTTGCTGTTTGGTAATTTGTTTGTCCCGGACCTCCGCCCCATTGATCAAAAGCAGTTGTTGGCAAGGCATCATTCGTGCTTTCATTCCAATCATCACCATCAGAAACTGCAAAACCAAATTTCCCAGCAAAACCAGTATAATACCCCGCTCTTCTTAAAATTAATGGATATGAATTCTCGAATTTTTCTGGCTTCAAAGGACCGTGCATAAAATTACATCCTGTTTTGTACTCATACATACCTGTCATGATAGTGGCACGACTTGACATGCAAATAGCGGTTGTATTGTAGTGGTTCATAAACTGAACACCTTCACTAGCAAGGTTGTCCATATTTGGGGTGACCACCTGTGTATTTCCGTAACAGCCCGTCGCAATACTGGTTTGATCATCCGATAATAAAAAAATAATATTCGGACGCTTGTCGCTTTGTGCATAACAAAAACTACTCCATGAAAATAAAATGACTGCAACTGTATTTTTTAGCAAACCCATAGTTTTTTTTTACTGATTTAAAATTTAATATCACTTCCTAACAAAAATACCACTTGCTTAAGGCGCCGCTTTAAACAAATGATTTTGTTTCTAGCATAAATGGTTTTACTAGGCTGTATAAGTACATTACAAGAAATACGAGCCATACAAAATATTAGAATGTCTCCTCTAGAAGAGTCGAGAGCTTATAAATCTCGAAATCAATAATTTCGATTCCACTCGACCTGACATTATAAGAACATTTATTATGATGTAAAAATGCACCCAATTTTCATTAGATGCATCTTAAAAAAGGAAGTAAAATTAGAAACGGCATGTGCTATTTCAGAATGTGTTACCCAAACCCAACCCGGTGCTTTTGGCCAACGTGAGTAAAACATATGGTAAAGATTGTCTTCTCCTTTTACTAGAGAACCTCCCCAAATACTCATCGTATCATTGGAAAAAACAGATTTGGGTGAAACTTTTCCGAATTCAATTTTATAATTTTCTACACGTTTGGTTTTCTGTGGCGACTTGCTACAAGAAGTGAATAGTGCAATTGTAATTGCTAAGGATACTATATATTTCATACGATGTCATTTTTATGTATTTATGAAAACAAACCTTTTATCAAAATTTCGGAAACGTTTCCGAAAGGCTTATTTTTTTTAAAAAAAATTATCCAGTACAAAACTATAGTGCGTTTAGTTAGATTTTTCAAACTTAGAAAACAGACCTAGTCGTTTTATCAAAAACTGTTTACCAAAGATATTTCAATTATTTATGAGAATCTTAAACGAATGATTTTATTGCCGCTACATATGATTTTTCAAAGACTTAAAAACGACTATACAAATGCTAGACACAAAAAAAGCTGCCCAAATGGACAGCTTTTTTAAAAACTTATAAATAGTGTTTTATTTCTCTTCCTTTATAGCAGGCCAAACATTGTTTTTTTCATCAATATCAGCCATTCTTTTAGAAACATCAATTTCTGCTTTTACAACATCTTTGGTCGTAACAAAAGAATAATTAGGCAGTACCCACGACCAATCTGGCAATAATTTAGCCGAAGTAGCCTTCTCTCCTCTCATGGCCACTAATGGAATGTAAAACTCTTCCACAGAACCATCTGCATAGCTAACTTTTAAATCGATAGGCATAGGCATTCTTCCTAGTCTTTCTAGTAAAACTTCATTGCCATTTGTTACACTTACACTGTAATCAATTGTATTTGTTGTTTGTGTCCAATGGTTCAAATACCATTCTAAAGAAATACCAGAAATTTTTTCAGCACTTCTTTTGATATCATTTGGAACAGGATGTTTGAATTTAAAATCGGCATAATACTTTTTCAAACTTTCAGCTACATTTTCTTTTCCTATAATATATTCTAACTGACTTAAAAACAGGGCGCCTTTGCTATAGCTAGAAACCCCATAGGCATAATTAAACTTAAAGCAATCGGCATGCGTTGTTAAAGGTTCTTGAATTTTATAGTTTACCAAATTATAATAGCTCGAATAAGAACCTTCATTTGGATTTTCAGCTTTCCCTTCCAAAACTAGGTCTTCTGCTATATTGGAAATATAGGTTGTAAAACCTTCATCCATCCATGGATATTTTTGCTCATTGGTAGCCAATACAAACTGAAACCACGAGTGTGCCATTTCATGTGCTACAACACCCACCAAACTCCCGAACTCACGTTCTCCAGTTATTAAAGTACTCATAGCGTACTCCATACCACCATCTCCTCCTTGAATAACCGAATATTGCTTGTACGGATATGCTCCAATATGCTCGTTATAATAGGAAAGTAAGGCTGCCGTTTTTGGTTGCAATTCTTTCCAATTTTTCAAGTATTTCTTCTTCATATTCTTTTTATAAATAAAATGAAGTTTTGTACCTGAAGTCGTTTCTAAAATATCGTGTTTAAATTTAGGATCTGCGGCCCAAGTAAAATCGTGAACATTTGGCGCTTTGAAATGCCAAGTCAGTTTTTTACTTTTTGACTTTTTCACTTTTACACCTTCATCTTCATAGCCATGACCGACTTCATTGGCATTTTGTAAATAGCCAGAAGCACCAACGGTGTATTTTTTATCGATGTGTAATTTCACATCAAAATCACCCCAAACACCATGAAATTCTCTAGCGATATACGCATCTGCATGCCAACCTTCAAAATCATATTCCGCCATTTTAGGATACCATTGCGCCATAGAATAAGCAACACCTTCTTTGCTATCTCTTCCCGAACGTCTAATTTGCAAAGGTACTTGTCCTAAAAAGTCCATCGTAAAAACAACTGTTTCACCGGCTTTTATAGGTTTGTCTAATTCCACTTCTAAAACAGTTCCTTGGACTTTATATTCCAATGACACTCCGTCTTTTTCTAAAGAATTGACTTTCATAAAACCTATTTCATCTGGCTTTAAAATAGAAATCCGACTTTGAGTAATAGGCTTTTCCTTAGTCCCCACGTTGTTGGTCATTCTAGAATCAGGATCTTTGATGGTTTGCAATCGAATATCCATTTCGCTGTTTGGCTGAAAGGCATTGAAATACAAATGGTAAAAAACTTTTGTTAGCCTATCTGGAGAATTGTTGGTATAGGTCAATTTTTGCTTTCCAATAAATTGGTGCGATTTGACATCCATATCAATATCCATCTCATAAGAAACATGCTGCTGCCAATAAGAATTATTTTGTGCGTGCATGCCCAATGAAAACATGAAAACAGCTAGAAAGCAATACTTGATCATCATTTTTTATTTTTTTGAAACCATTGCTTCTGCCATTTTAACGGCATTGTAAGCATTTACAATTCTTCCTGAAACACATAAATCAGACAAATTTACCATTTCGTCTTTTGTTCCTGGTTTGATCAATTTGAAATTAATTTCTACACCAGAATTCATCAAAATATATTTTACTTGTTTGGCTGATAATTCAGGATAGTAAGAACGAATCATGGCAGCAACACCTGCCGTAGAAGGCGAAGCCATAGACGTACCACTTAAATACTTATAGGCACCATTAGGTACTGGAGCATATATTTTTACACCAGGAGCAAAAATATCTACATTCTTTTTTCCATAGTTAGAAAAGGTAGCCAACATATTTTTATCATAACTAGAGCCCATAGCACCAATTGTAATCATATTGTCTGAAATTTCTTTTGAAAGATCCGGCGCGTCATTTGGAAACGAAGCTTCTATATCAATATTTGCGGCATCATTTCCTGCTGCATTTACAATTAATACATCGTGCTTTTCAGCATATTTAATCGCATCATGTACCCAATCTGCATGTGGAGAATAGGCTTTTCCAAAACTGGTATTGATTACTTTTGCACCGTTATCTACAGCATATTTAAATCCAAGAGCCACATCCTTATCGTATTCATCACCATTAGGCACACAGCGTACAGACATTAATTTTACATTGGTAGCCACACCATCAACACCTTTCCCGTTGCCATTTTCTGCTAAAATAATTCCTGCCACATGGGTTCCATGAATTTCATCCGCCTGTCTGATCATCGGATTTCCATCACCATATACTTTGGTTTTTAAATTATTTTCATCATTATTTAATTCTTTTCTAGGATTAAAATCTAAATTGTAATGTGCATTTACTTGCGAGGTGTAATAATCAATTCCACCTTGAACTTGTTTCATTTGTTCGGCATAACTGGTACCACCTTTTAACAAACGAATGGTCATTTCCTTTTGCTTGATCAAACCTTCATCTGAAGTAACAATAGCTTCTACATCTTCCAAATTATAGGTTTCTTTTCCAGTTTGCTTTACCATGGCTTGGTGTGCCCCATTGTACAAACTGTAATAGAAATTAAATTGGTTTTTAGATTCCGATGCTTCTCCTAGTTTCTTATCAAAAATTTCTTTTAGCTTGATGTATTCGTCGTATTCTTTTTTGTCTTTTTTAGAAATATCCGCTGCAGTTTTACCGTCAAACTTTTTAGATTTTTCTTTAATGATTCTAGTAATTTCTAAATTCTCATCATAAATCTCCCCTAAAAAATTCCATCCATGAATGTCATCCACATACTTGTTTTTATCATCGTCAATTCCATTTCCAGGAATCTCCTTCGGATTTGTCCACAAAACGTTTTCTAAATCTTCATGTCCTAAATCTACTCCAGAATCATTGACAGCGACAATAATTTCTGTCGATTTTTTTCCTTTCAAAAACTCGTAGGCTTTGGCAATACTCATTCCCGGAATCGTATCATTACTAATATCTGCATGTCCCCAAGTCTGTCGTTGACCTTCGGTTAAAGCTGCTTTTTTTGACGGCAACTCAATGGCATTACTAACAGCTGCAGGAACGGCTATTCTGTGAATAGACTTACAACTTACTAAAGAAGCCATGACAAGGCTTGAAATGTAAAAAGTTTTTGAAATTCTCATATCTCTCTCTGTTTAATCTTTATTTAAATATATTTTTGAAGTCATAAGTGTTTTGCAACTTAATCCCTCGATCTGTTCTTTCTACGGTGCACAGTTCATTTGAAAAATCGTGTTCTAAAAACAAGTAATAATTTTCGTCTGCGGCTTTGTTTAAAAAAGCAGCTTTTTCATCCATGGTAAGTAAGGGTCGTGTATCATAACTCATTACATAAGGCAAAGGAATATGCCCTACTGTTGGTAACAAATCTGCTGCAAAAACTAGGGTTTTATCTTGGTAGGTTAGTTGTGGCAACATTTGTTTTTCCGTATGCCCATCCACTGTTAAAATTGAAAAACCGAGTTCTGAATCTGACAAAAAGTTTTCGCCTTTAAAATCGATAAATTCCAACTGACCGCTTTCTTGAATTGGTAGGATATTTTCACTTAAAAAAGAAGCTTTTTCTCTTGGATTTGGTTTCGTTGCCCAATCCCAATGACTTTTATTAGACCAATATTTTGCGTTTTTAAAAGCAGGTTCAAAACCCGTTTTGGTTTTATTCCATTGAATAGCCCCTCCACAATGATCAAAATGCAAATGTGTTAAAAAAACATCGGTAATATCATCTCTATGAAAACCTAAAGCCGCCAATGAAGTATCTAAAGTTGAAGTCCCCGATAAATAAAAATACCCGAAAAACTTTTCTGCTTGCTTATTACCGATTCCGGTATCTATTAAAATTAATCGTTTGCCATCTTCAATGAGCATACATCGCATGGTCAAATCAATCATATTATTTGAATCGGCAGGGTTGGTGCGTTGCCAAATACTTTTTGGAACAACCCCAAACATAGCACCTCCATCTAATTTCAGATTTCCGGTTTCAATTGGGTAAATTTTCAAGACGTTGTTTTTTTAAATTTTCTAGGTGTCATCGCTCGTGAAAACACATATATCGTAGCAAATTAAGATAAAATTACTAGATATTATAATCAAGCTTCATTTGTTAGATAAATCTTAACAATTGTTAGCTAGAACAGCCTAAAATTTCAATGAAAACTTAGGTGCTTTTTCTTTTCAAAAGAAATAGATGAAATAAAAATCCTTGGCTAAAAAATGCTACTACAAACCATAAACACTGCACCTTTCAAAATGTTTCTTTGTTTTTGCTTTGTGACAATTCTCTTTTACTTTATTTTTAACAAAAAACCCGTGAGCTAAAAGTCTTTTCAAAAAAATCTGATTTGAAAACCTACAAACAAGAACAAGCTCCTAATTCTGTTTACTGATGAATATAGAAACATTAATAAGTGAATTAAACTTTAAAGCTAGTAGAAGCTCTGGAGCTGGAGGGCAGCATGTAAATAAAGTATCTTCTAGGATCGAAGTTTTTTTTAACATCAACGAAACAGAAGCTCTTAATGAAAGAGAAAAAGAGAGGATTCTGTTAAAACTAAAGAATAAAATTAACAAAGAACAAACCCTTAGTCTAAGCTGCGAAGAAACCAGATCTCAACATAGAAATAAAGAATTGGTTACAGATCGCTTGATTAGTTTATTAAAAACAAACTTGATTCGTCCAAAAATAAGACGAAAAACAAAACCTACCCTAGCCTCTTTAAAGCGAAAAACTGAAAACAAAAAACGACTGTCTTCAAAAAAAGGTTTACGCAAACCTCCTAAATTAGAGTAATCATAAAAATCGGCAACAAAAACCTTATTTCAATTCTTAGTTTAACGACAAACAGTTCTTTTCATTTACATTTTCAATGCTACTTATTTCTCTCCTTTCAACCAAAGCATTTGAAAAGGCTGTAAAACAATATTGGCACTACTTATTTTTTCAACAGCACCTACGGCTAAAATATCCGTTAAAGGAAATGAAATTGATTCTGGCAAAACACATGCTACTTCTTCATCAGAAAAATTATGTAGGGCTAAAACTCTTTCTTTGCCGTTGATGCAACGTTGATCTACAGCAAAAATTGCAGTACCTAGATCTAAAAACTCAAAGGAACCAAAAGGATTAAAAGCGGCTTCATTGATACGAATAGAAATCAATCGCTTATAGCTATCCAACATTTTTTTTGCTAAAGTCCCTTCCCTTTCCAGTTCTTTTTCTAACCAATCAATATGGTATTTCTCTCTATTAATTGTTCTATTCACACCAGAATGCTTTACCCCATCGTGGTAATTTCTAGAACCCACCAAAGAATGGAAATAAATTCCTGGAACACCTGGCATAGCCAATACAGAAGCTTGTGCTAAAAACATTCTTTTGTAACGAAGCTCATCATTTTCTTTAGGATGTGTTAGCGCATCCATATAACTACAGTTCAATTCGTACGGACTTTTGCTTCCATCGGCATCGGTTTTATAAGAAACCAATCCACCATGTTCTTTTACCGAATCGCCAATAAATTGAACTTCTTCATCTGTTAAAATTCCTTTTACAGGTCGTAAGCCAATACCATCATGACTGGCAGTAAAATTAAAGAAACACACTTTATCACTTGGAAGCGCTAAGGTTTTTGCCCATTTGGTTAAAGTTTCTGTATTCTGATTTAAAATAGAATGCACCAATAATGGAGGCAAGGCAAAATTATACACCATTTGCGCTTCGTCATCACCACTTCCAAAATAGGAAACATTTTCATGATGTGGCACATTGGTTTCTGTAATAATAATAACTTCTGGCGCCACTTCATGCAGCACTTCTCGCATCAACTGAATCAACTCATGCGTTTGTTCTAGATGCACACATTCCGTTCCAATTTCTTTCCAAATAAAAGCAATCGCATCCAATCGAATTAGAGTTGCACCTTTTTCTACATAATAAAAAAGAGCATCCAATACATTTCTTAAAACTCTATGACTTTTATAATTTAAATCGACTTGATCTTTGCTAAAGGTTGTCCATACATGTCTAATTTTCCCATTGCTATCCACAAACTCACTCAGCAAAGGCAAAGCTCGTGGTCGTACTACCTTACTTAAATCTAGGGAAGGATCTACTTCTGTAAAAAAATCTTGAAAATACGGATCGCCTTCTAAAAAAGCTTTGAACCAATCGGAAAACTGAGAAATATGGTTGATCACGCCATCCACCATCAATCGGTATTCGCCACTAATTTCTTCAATTTCTTTCCACGACCCCATTTTAGGATCGACCGCCCCATAATTCACCACAGAAAATCCATCATCAGAAGAATACGGGTAAAATGGCAAAATATGTACAGAGTTTACAATTCCCTTTAAATGCTTATCCATAAAGTCTTTTAAGGTTTGTAATGAAGGTTCATAGTCTTTATTTACCTGGTCTCCATAAGTTATCAAAATGACATCTTTTTCACTTAATTGATAGTCCTTTGATTGAATTCTCGATTTGTATTTAAAAATCAAATCGATGATGCTATCCACAGCTCTATCCGCAATTTCAGGTGCGTATAGTTTGTGAAGTCTTTTATTTATTGTGTGTTCTTTGTCGGAAATATGTATCATAATTAGGCATTGTCTTTTCGAACGTATTCTACAAATTTTTCTGAAAATTGAGGCATTACAGACCTTACGGTAATCCATGAAGATAAAGAAGGAGTTCCCATTGGATCTTCATAAAATTCTTCTGAAGCTTCTTTGATGGCATCTTGAAAAGCCTCAACAGCTTTTATTTCTTTTTCTCTTACATAATCCAAAGCATTTAATTTGCTTAAGGCATTGTATTTTGAAATTTCAAATCTAGACTCTTGGAAATAGGTTGCTAACAAAGTTTTAAAAGAGCCTTTTGAAAAAACGACACCTTCTTGTGAGAGCACTCTAAATAGGGTTTTCGCAATATCATTAGACATTTTATAAATTCCATTTTGTCCACCCTGATCGCCAAGCTCTTGATGCTTGTGTTCATAACTTTCCATGATTTCGGTTTGACAAATTCTTCTGTTTGAGGTGTTTTTATACACCTCACTCAAAGTAGAAACTTCCAAGCCCCAAGTTGGTGAAATAGCGATACCACGAGCTAAGGATCTTATAAATGAAAATTCACCAGATAAAGAATATCGGAAGCTATCCATATAATCCAAATACTTATTTTTTCCATACACCTTCGTTAAAGATTTTATCAAAGGAGTGTACAACAATCGGGTAGCTCTACCGTGTAATTTATTGGTAACTCTTGAATAAAAACCCTTGTTAAATTCAAAATCCAACCCAGGATGCACAATAGGATAAAACAATCTGGCAGGCACTTCGCGGGTGTAATTTACAATATCACAATCGTGTAAAGCAAACGCATAGGCGTCTTTATCAGCCAAGGCACAGCCCAACATGGTCCAAACATTTCTACCTTTTCCAGGGGTGTCCAATCCAGGAAAACCTTCCGCAGTTAAATCGGCATACAATTCTTTTATTCTAGGCCCATCATTCCATAAAACATCTACCTTACAAGGCAAAACAGACATCATTTTTTTTACTTTGATAAATTGCTCCTCTGTGGCTTGATCCAAGCCTAAAATAATTTTGTAAAGATATTTTACATGTTTTAATTCGTCAATAATTTTATGCATCGACGGCGTTTCAAACTCGGAATACAGTGCAGGTAATAACAACACCATCCCCCTTCTCTTACTCAATTTCTCTAATTCGGCTTCTATGTTTTCAATGGTTCTACCTCCTAATTTTTGTAGGGTCGTAATGACGCCATTCTGAAAAAAATCTGACATTTTAGTTTATTTTTTTAAAATTATTATGAAATCCATCACGTTTGTACCAGAAATACCTGTTACAAAATCATAGCCTATTTGTTTAAAAAAAGTATTGCTATCACTCTTTTTTAAATAAGCCTGTGGATCTAGTTCCTTATTTTTTATTTCTTTATAGATTGCCGCATCTACAAAAGCACCTGTTGCTTCAGACCTTCCATCTATCCCATCACTTCCAGCGCTTAAAATGGCTATGTTTTCAGTTATACAATCTGACAAAAGCAATCGGAGTGCCAATTCTTGATTTCGTCCTCCATAACCGTTACCCTTTACTACCGTGGTTGTTTCTCCGCCAAACAGCAAACAAAAACTATTGTATTTGGCGTCATACTTTTTAATTGTGCTACTTATAAAATCGGCAGCAGTTACTGAATCCATTTCCAAAGTAGTGGTCACTATTTCCGTTTTTTCAACCTTAGGACTAATATATTTTTCAGCTTCTAGCAAAGCAATTTCATTGTTTCCAATAATATGATGTGGAAATTGACCGTTGTACATTGGTGCAGAACCAATGGTTTGCAAATCGTCACCAATCACATCACTTAAAACCAACACAACTCCTTTGGCTTTTGTCTGATCGGCTAATTTTCCTCCTTTTATTTCTGAAATGGATTTTCTTACTGTATTTAATGCTTTGATATCAATTCCAGAAGTCAAAAGTGCTGCAGATATTTTTCTAAAATCATCCAAAGTCAGTCCGCTTACAGGTTTTTCTATCATTGCTGAAGCCCCACCTGACAATAAGAAAACGAAAACATCATTTTCCTTTAATTGCGACATGCCTTCCAGTAATAAATCGGCCGCCGCTATACTTTTTTCAGAAACCAAAGGATGTGTAGAAGTAAAATGTTTGATGTATTGTAAATCTCCTGTTGAAGTAGACACAACAACACCACCAGAAATTTTATCTTTTAAAATAACCTCACATTCTTTCGCCATGTCAAAAGCTGCTTTTCCCACTCCAAAAACAAAAAACCGACCGTCATTTTCTACGATATAATCTGTAGTTGCAAGGCGAATTGTATTTCCATTAATGGCGATATTATCTTTTATCAAAGACACTGCTTTTACTTTTTCTAATGCCTTAAAGTAAATTTCTTCTAATTCAGTTCTATACATTTTTTAAAATCATTTCGTTCCAACCTTTAGCTCCTTTAAAACTCGACTTCTGTAGTTTTGCATTCATCAAATTCACATATTCTCCTTTATGATTTTGAATGGCAATGGGGATGTTTACACTATTTAATAAAGGAATATCGTTTTCCCCATCTCCCAAACCAATAGATTTCACTTCTTCTTGATACATTTCTTCAAAAATTGCGACACACATTTCAACAGCTCTGCCTTTGTCTTGATTTTCACCAATCAAATGGTAAAAGCGTCCGCCTTTGGTGATTTTCAAACCCTGCATTTCAGCAAGTTTTTCTAGTCGTTGCAAATCCGAATCTTTTTCCAATACAAAAGGTTCTGTAAAATTTCGTTGCTGGGCTGTTTTTGCATTTTCTTCCGACAAACCCGTAAGTTCCATCACTTTTTCAACAGTCATATCACTAAAACCTAGCAGACCAAATTCTTTTTTATGGTACTCATAAAAAGTCAATACTTGTTTATAAGAAACTCCAAGTTGCAATATATAATAGGCTTCAAAGGCTTCTAAGAAAGAAAAATCAAAACCCTTATAATTTTTAGGAATAAATAAGGCGGCACCATTTTCAACGATAAAAGGTTCTGCTACACCTACTTTCTGTTGCAGTAGTTCCACTTCTATTTTTGTTTTACTTGTGGTAAAAACTAAGGGAATTTCATTTTTAAAAATCTGTTCCAAAGCAGCTTTAGATGCCGCAAATGAATAATCATCGTGGTTTAAAAAAGTACCATCTAAATCTGTAAATACAATTGTTTTCATAGTTCAAATCCATATTTAAAACAACAGGACAATTGCAAGTAGAATGCTGTCTCTATTGAAAGTAGAAGCGACAACCGCTTTAACTTGCAACAAAACTAAATCATTTTTAAAGAAATAAACCTGTTAAAAAACAGGGTTTACCTTGCTCCTTTCCCACTTATAATTGAAATTAAATTTACCACGCGAGAATTTCAGAAAGAAAAGTATGTAAAACAAAAAACCATCTATCAGATGATAGATGGTTTTCCTTGGAGGCGTCGAGCGGATTCGAACCGCTGTAGATGGTTTTGCAGACCACTGCCTAGCCACTCGGCCACAACGCCATTGCGGATGCAAATTTAGTTATTTTTCCTGTTTGAACAAGAACTTTTTAATATAATTATTTTCTTCGCTTTGTAAGTACGATTGTTACCTGCTCCACATCCCCGCCAATTGGTGGATTTATCTTAGAAACAGAGACTTTTACCTTCTTTACAATTGCGATTTCATTCAATACTCTATCTAAAATTCTTTTGGCAACATGCTCTAATAATTCCGATCTTATCGCCATTTCTTGCTTTACAATCAAATTTAAATGCACATAATCTACCGTATCTGCCAATTTATCAGAAATAGATGAAGCTTTTAAATCGGCTTTTACTTCCACATCTACTCTATAATCTGAACCAATTTTTGCTTCTTCCTCTAAACAACCATGATACGCATATACACGAATGTTTTCTACTTTAATTGTTCCCATATTTTTATTTAGGCCACAAATTTAGCAAACAAAAAAAGAAAACCGCTTTTAAATCCCATTCTATTTTCCATAAAAAAATGTCGAAACAATTTTAGTATTTCGACATTTCTAAGAAACTAATCCAAAGAACCATCTCTTTTTCTTCGTTTCAATCCTGTGATGTGTTCTGCCATAAAACGTTGCATAAACGACATCTTCTTTAGTTCATTTGGGCGACTCAAGTCGGTGCGATAATTTTTTATTTTACGAATCATCTTCCCCGAATAATACTGTCTCCCCCAACCTGTTGGAGACTTCACTTCACGAGCATCACCTTCAAACAAACTAGCATCTAATGTTTGATCTGTCATAATTTTTCAATTTTAAAGTGAAACATGAGGAACTAGCTAGCGAAAAACGCAATCTATAAGTTACAAAAAATTGAGCCATTATTTGCATAAAACCCCTATTATTTTTACAAGTTCGCGCTTTAAAAGCCTTACTATTCTCACTAATTTCAGTAAATTTGCCACTTTAATTAACAATTCAACTTGTTGAAGATGACAGAAGAAAAAAAGTCTTTGAACTTTATAGAACAAATCATTGAAGAAGATTTAAACAATGGTTTATCGCAAGAAAAATTGCGTTTTCGTTTCCCCCCAGAACCGAATGGTTATTTACATATAGGGCATGCAGCTTCTATTTGTTTAAACTTTGGTTTGGGATTGAAATACAACGCCCCTGTAAACTTACGTTTCGACGATACAAACCCTGCCAAAGAAGAGCAGGAATATGTAGACGCTATTAGAAGAGATGTAAAATGGTTAGGGTTTCAATGGGATCAGGAATTCTTTTCATCAGACTATTTTCAGCAATTGTATGATTGGACCATTGAAATTATAAAAGACGGAAAAGCGTATATAGACAACCAATCTTCAGAAGATATGGCTACCCAAAAGGGAACGCCAACAACACTTGGAACCAACAGTCCGAATAGAGATCGTTCTGTTGAAGAAAATTTAGCGCTTTTTCAAAAAATGAAAGACGGCGAATTGGAAGAAGGTTCTCATGTGTTAAGAGCAAAAATTGACATGCAGCATGTAAACATGCATATGCGTGACCCAATTATGTATCGTATTTTAAAAAGAGAACACCATAGAACTGGAAATGATTGGTGTATTTACCCAATGTACGACTGGACACATGGTGAGTCAGATTATTTAGAACAAATTTCTCACTCTATTTGTACTTTAGAATTTAAAAGTCATAGAGATTTATACGATTGGTACGTAGACCAAGTTGTAGACACGAATAAACTAAGACCTAAACAACGTGAATTTGCCCGTAGAAACTTGAGCTATACGGTAATGAGCAAGCGTAAACTGTTACAATTGGTTGAAGAAGGCGTGGTAAACGGTTGGGATGACCCACGTATGCCAACTATTTCAGGTTTACGAAGAAGAGGATATACAGCCAATGCCATTCGAAAATTTAGCGAAACAGCTGGAATTTCAAAAAGAGACAATGTTACGGATGTTGCGCTATTAGAATATTGCATCAAAGATGATTTGAACAAATCGGCACCCCGTGTGATGGCTGTTTTAGATCCTTTAAAATTGGTCATTACCAATTACCCAGAAGGAAAAGAAGAGTGGGTAACTGCTGAAAACAACCCAGAAGACGAAAATGCAGGTACTAGAGAAGTTCCTTTTTCTAAAGAAATTTATATTGAAAAGGAAGATTTTAGAGAACAAGCCAATAAAAAATTCTTCCGTTTAAAATTAGGCGGTGAGGTTCGTTTGAAAAACACCTACATTATCAAAGCAAATGATGTTGTAAAAGACGCTTCAGGAAATATCACAGAAGTTCATTGTACCTATGATGAAGACTCTAAAAGTGGTAGCGGAACAGAAGCTAGTAAGCGTAGAGTAAAAGGAACCTTGCATTGGGTTTCTATTCAACATGCCGTAAAAGCGGAAGTTAGAATGTACGATCGTTTGTTTAGCGACGAAGCACCTGACAGTCATAAAGACAAAGATTTTAAAGAATTTATCAACCCAAATTCTTTAACAATAGGAAGTGCTTTTGTAGAGCCTAGTTTGACATCAGCGCTTGCTGGTGATAAATTCCAATTCCAAAGAAAAGGATATTTCTGTGCCGACCTAGACAGCAATGCTGAGCAATTAGTGTTTAACAAAACAGTTGGATTAACAGACTCATGGGCCAAACAAGAAAAAAAATCGAGCGCCCCTGCTAAAAATGATTCTTTTGAAAAAGTGGGACCAATTGCAGGTAAATTTTTAAAAGCAAGAAGTGACGAAGAGCGAGATGCCTTTAAAGCAGAAATTGCTGACTTGGCGAAAAACATTCCTTTTGACGCATTAATTGCCTCTTTCTCTACGGCAAAATCGAATAAAGAATTATTGTCTTGTTTGTTGGTGTTGCCTCATATAGAAACAAAAGAAGATGAAAACTTTGCTAGTTTTATAAAAACAAGCTTAGGATCTAACAATTCTACCATAAAAGTTGAAGTCGTTAAATATGTGATTAGCAATACTTGGTTGCTCACAAAATTTGACGCTCTTTTACAAAACTTAAAAACAGAAGATAAAAATCCTTTTGTAAGAAGTTTGTTGGAAGAAGCTTTGTAATACTTCATAGAGCCTGTCGAAATAGATATTAACTTCGACAGGCTTCTTTTTTAGCGCTAACAAATACTGTCTGCCTATTTAATAAGACCAACCTTAAAAGCATAAAAATGATTCAAACAGAAGAAACATTTATCTCGCAAACCATCCTTCATAAAATAGGAAACAAGCATACGGAAATAGACAATTTTGTTTCGAACAACTTGTTAAATACGGAAGATGAAGACTTGTATAAATTGTTGTTTTCTATGAGTTTGAAGCCGTTTGGTAAAATCAATGAATTTTACAATTTCACACATAGCACACATCTTTCAATGAATGAAATGTATACCTATTGCAGTGAAGTTTTTGAGGATCCAAATAATTTTATCACCAACAGTAAATACATAGCCCAACATTTATTTGAACAATCTTCACATCCTCAAATAAAAACAGGTGATTTGATTGTCTCTTATTTTTCAGATATTTTTATCAAAGGAGAATTGGTCGATGCTATCGGGATTTTAAAAATAGAAAAACGTACCGCTTTCTTTCAAACACAAAAAGATGGGAAGGATATTTTTTTAGAAATAGACAAAGGCATCAATCCAGGAAAAATTGACAAAGGTTGTTTGATTTTAAATACGGAAAAAGAAAATGGTTTTACCGTTTTAAGCATTGACAACAACAATTACGACGCCACTTATTGGAAGGAACATTTTTTAAATATAACCTACGCCGATGATGACAATGCACAAACCAAGCATTTTTTAGACATGTGTAAGACCTTTTCTAGCACGGTTGTAAAAGAAGAGTTAGGAAAACAAGAGCAGGCTGAATTTTTAAGCACTACTGTTGGTTATTTTTCAGAAAAAGATGTAGTGAGTCCTAAAGAATTTGAAGAAACTGTTTTTGCACATAACGACAGTATTCGAAATGCTTTTATTGAATACAAAGAATTGTTTGAAGACAAAAAACAAATTGATTTTTGGGATGAATTCCAGGTGTCAAATTCCGTATTTGAATCGCAAAAAAGGAAAATCAAAAATGAAATTAAGTTGGATACACATATCCAAATAAAATTAGATTTAGAAAATCCAGCTAGTACCAAGGAGTATTTAGAAAAAGGTTTTGATGAAGAAAAGCAAATGCATTTTTACAAGGTGTATTTTAACAACGAACTGTAATAAATCGAATTCCAAAATACTGCTGCTCCCTAAAAATACGTCAAGCTTTTTTAGAGCACTTTTACCGTCTTTAAAATAGCCTCCAACTCAAACATAAAATCACGTTTTTCAACAGAAGGTGCATAGGTAAATCCTTCTAAAACAATCCATCTTTTATTTGCCGTATCACGAAGGATAAAACTGACAAAGGGCCCAGCCATAAAATCATTCATCAATTCCCATTTACCATAGGTTTTAAAAGTATTTTTTTCATCTAAAGTTGTTTTGTAAACCCTAGGTTTTGTTGCTTTTTCAGTAATCATGTACATCCCTTCTTTGCTTCCAGGTAAAAACTTCTTCCCTATAGAATCTCTGATTTGAACCACTGTTTCTAAAATATTTTCTGGTTCATTTTCCATTGGAACCGAATACACCAAAATATTTGATCTCCCGTCTCCTTTTGCAATTCCTCCAGATAAATATTGACGTAGCCATAGAAATTCTCCAGTATCTTCAACCGTTCTAAAAAACGTAGGAATAGTCATTTCAACACCCAGCTGTGTTAAGGTTTTATACTTTCCTTTCGCGAAAGATTTTTTAGCAATTTTATCCTGAATATTCGCAATGTCCGATTTCTTAAATACAGCAATCAATTCATCTTTATACAAGTCAAGCGTATTTATAATTTCTTCTTCCGTAGGTCCTACAATTCTAACAATTTGTTGCGGCCTTGCGTAATGATCTCTTTTTGTTTGAAAGGCGTTTAGGGTATCTATTTCTACAATTAGAATATTTCTACTTGTTCTAAACATTTTCCCAAAAGAATTCGAAGGAATTTGAGAAACATCAAATTGATTTTCTTCTTGTGGCAAACCAATAACGGGAGTCATGATAATCTCCTTCAACTTTCCTCCTACTTCACCCTGCCATTTGCTATTGTCCATTACAATTAACAAATGGTTCATTCTTCCATTGGAATCAGAAATTACCGGTTTGGCATTTTTATTTTCACAACCCACCAATGCAACAAAAGTAAGCAGACCTAAAAGTATGTTTTTCATAGTATGTTTTTCTCAATTAAAAATTTGCAATTACAAGGATTTCTGATAAATATAGAGTTTTTTACCTGGCACAATATTCCCTCTATCACCAATACCATTCCAATCCTTCAATTCTTGTATGGTAATTTTTGGATATTTTTTTGAGATGCTCCAAAGTGAATCTCCTTTTTTTACGGTATAACTAATTTTCTCTCCTTTACCTGCCACAGGCTTCTTCGACTTTGTGCTGCTTGAAGTTTTTGCCACCGTAAAATTCAAACGCTTTGGATAAATCGTTAAGCGCTTACCGATACTAATATTAGAAGTACGCATGCTGTTCCATTTTTTTATATCCGAAACACGAACTCCGTATCTATTCGCAATTTTCCCCAAATAATCGCCGCTTTTAACCGTATAACGAATTCTTTGGCTCATTTCAAAATATTGCGGAAGTGGTTTTTCTCTTGCAGCTTCTTCTTTGGCCGCCAATTCATAAATCGCAGCTTCATTTTCTACAAAGGTCCCAATATGTTCTTTTGGCAACCGAATGGTATAATTTCGATCTTTTACAAAAGGAACGATGTCCAATTTGTATTCAGGGTTCAAAAATTGCAACATCTCCACACTTACATTCAAAGTTTCGTTTAATTGATCAAAAGTCAACAATCTTTTTGGTTGAATGGTATCTGTTGCAAAATGATATGTCATAGGTGCTACAGGTTGAATATTATGTTCTTCTGCATATTCAAAAATATACATGGTTGCATAAAATGCTGGTAAATACCCCGCTGTTTCCGAAGGTAAAAACGGACGAATATTCCAATAATTTCGGTGACCACCAGATCGTCTAATAGCTTTGGAAACATTTCCGGGTCCAGAATTATAGGCTGCTAAAGCCAAATCCCAGTCGTTAAAAGTTTTGTACAGACTTTCTAAATATTTACAAGCAGCTTCTGCAGATTTTACAGGGTCTTGACGTTCATCAACATACGAACTGATATTTAAGCCAAACTGTTTTCCCGTTTGATACATAAATTGCCAAATTCCCGTAGCGCCTACCCACGACTTTGCTCTAGGATTTAAAGCAGATTCCACAACCGCTAAATATTTTATTTCTAAAGGAATATCATACTTGTCCAAATATTTTTCAAACATTGGAAAATAGTATTTAGAACGAGCCATCATTTTAGGATAGTATTTAACTCTTGTTTTTAAATACGACTTGATCAATCTTTCCAAGTCTGGATTGTAAGCCAAGTCAAACGGAGTTTGAGCATCCAATAATTTCAATCGTTCTTTTAACAGCTCTGTTGACAGTTCAATATCTGCCATAGACACTTCCTTTTCTTGGCCTTCATAATAAACCGGTAAGGCTTCAAAAAGCGGAGAACTGTACATGGTTTCCAACCACAAGCTATCCACTACAACTGAATAATCTTCCAAAACTTCTTGTTTGGCGAGACTGTCCAATGCTACATCTTGAATTTGTAAGCTATCCAATACAAGCTCCTGTATTTTTAAACTATCTACATTTCTTACTATGGAATCAGATACCGCTTCTTGCGCATGCAAACTTCCCACCAACAACCCAAATATCAGGCTCAAACATTTTCCTTTTCTCATTCCTTATCGCAATAATTTGCAGATTTTTTTTATTCGTTTAAAAGCTTTGAGACTTCATCCAAATTCGGTGATAAAATAATTTCAATTCTTCTGTTCTTCGCTTTTCCTGCGGCAGAAGCATTGCTAGCTACAGGTACAAATTCTCCTCTACCTGCTGCCGTAATTTGTTTTGCTGAAACATTCGCTTTTTCTAAAATACGAACAATAGCCGTGGCTCTTTTAACAGATAAATCCCAATTGTCTTTAATTACGGGTCCGCTATACGGCACATTGTCTGTATGTCCTTCAATCAATACTTTGATATCAGGATTGTCGACCAACACACTTGCCAATTCTTTGACAGCATTTGCTCCATTAGCACCTACGGCCCAACTTCCAGAGTTGAACAATAATTTATTTTCCATAGAAACATATACATTTCCATTTTTATTAACTACCGTCAATCCCTTGCCTTCAAAACCTTTTAAAGCATTGGAAACTGCACTTTTTAAACGTTGCATTGCCGCTTCTTTATCAGCAATTAATTTTTCTAATTCATCTATTTTTTTTGAACGAGCCGTTAACTGTCCTTCTAAGGTTCTTAAACGTGCACCTTCTTCCATAAGTTCCGTTTCTTTTTCTTCTAATTTTGTTAGAAGATCTCTATTTTCTTTGGCATTAGAAGCCAAAGCCGAAGAACTATTAGAAGCTAATAAATCATAAGTCTTTTTTAATTCTTCGTACGATTTTCTTAAGGCGCCCGTTTCACGCTGCAAAGCTTTTTTATCTTGCTTCGCATTGGCATACTTTTCCTCTAATCCTTTTAAATAATCATCGTATTTATTTTTGTCAGCCAACAATTGATCATTTTTTTCTAACAATTCTTTTTTCTCATCTGACAACTGATTGTATTTATCTTCTAAATCGACAAATAATTTTTTTGAGACACATGAAGTTGACAATACGGCAACAACAAGTAAAATAACTGCATTTTTTATCATCTTATTAATTTTATAGGGTATTTACTCTTTTATTTCAACAACAATCGGACAGTGATCGGAATGTTTGGCTTCTGGCAAAATATACGCTCTTTCCAAACGATCTCTTAAAGATTCGGTAAGCATGTGGTAATCAATCCTCCAACCTTTATTATTATTTCTTGCGTTGGCGCGGTAACTCCACCAGCTATAATGATCGGGTTCTTTATTTAATTCTCTAAAACTATCTATAAATCCACTTTTAATAAAGTTTCCAATCCATTCTCTTTCCACGGGTAAAAACCCTGAAACACCTTTCATTTTTGGATTGTGAATATCAATTTCTTCATGACAAATATTATAATCACCACAAACAATTAAATTTGGCACTTCTTTTTTTAGCTCATTGGCATACTTCTGAAAATCGGCCATGTACTGTAATTTAAAATCCAAACGAGCATCATTGGTTCCAGAAGGCAAATACATACTCATAATAGAAACGGTTTCAAAATCGACTCTAATATTTCGACCTTCAAAATCCATGGTTTCTATACCGGTTCCATAAACTACATTTTTAGGTTCCGTTTTACATAAAATTGCCACACTACTGTAGCCTTTTTTTTGTGCAGAAAACCAATAATTGTAAGCATAACCTGCTTCTTCAAACAAACTTAAATCTAACTGCTCTTTATGTGCTTTTGTTTCTTGCAAACAAATTACATCAGGATTCGCAGCCGTCAACCATTCTATAAATCCTTTTTTAAGAGCTGCTCTAATTCCGTTTACGTTGTAAGATATTATTTTCATGTATGCGAATCTATTGTATTATTGATTTTTTGACTTGTATAAAAGTCGTAATTCTTTTCTTTTTATTTTGTTTGAAGCTGTGCGCGGCAAGTTATTAATTTTCACCAAATCTACCACTTTGAACAACGGATTTAATTCGGTTTTAATATATTTTTGTACTTTATTTAACGCTTCTTCCTTCGATATTTCTAGTGCTTCGACATAATACACAACTAAAGAACTTGGTCCACCTTCTTCTGGTGCCACAGCAATAGCTGCCGATTCTGTTACAAAATCCAAGCCATTAAGCAAGGCTTCAATTTGAACCGAACTTACTTTAATTCCTCCTAGATTCATGGCATCATCCACTCGACCGTTGGCTTTGTAATAACCATTGCTTACTATTTGCAATTCATCTCCATGCCTTCTTAATATTCTCCCTTGATAATTTGGAACTCCTTCGTAATAGGTTTTGTAATGATCTTTGTTCAAAAGCGTTGTTGAAAGTCCCATGATTGGGGGAATTAAAAATACTTCTCCCTCTTTTGCTTCCTTTCCTTCGGAATCTAACAAAACAAATTCACTGCCTAAGGTTTGACTAGAAAACTGACTGGGAATATTTTCTTGTACCAAAGTACTTGCTATATAGCCTCCACCAATTTCTGTTCCGCCACAATACTCAATAATCGGTTTATGATTTCCCAAAGACATTAAATAAGACATATCTTCCGGATTCGAAACTTCGCCTGTAGAACTAAAACACTTAATTGCCTCCCAATTGTAAAAACTCATTTGATTGGAAGCTCGCCACTGCTTTACAATACTTGGCACTACACCTAACATTGTAACTTTTGCTTCTTCAACAAATTTCCCAAATTCACTTTCCATAGGCGAACCAGCATACAACGCTATTGTTGCCTTGTTTATAAAAGCAGCAAACACCAACCAAGGGCCCATCATCCAACCTAAATTTGTAGGCCAACAAAGCACATCGTTTTTATGAATATCATGGTGGTAATATGCATCAGATGCTGATTTTATTGCTGTTGTATGATTCCAAGGAATTGCTTTTGGTGCTCCTGTAGTACCCGAAGAAAATAAAATGGTCATGGCAGCACTAGGGTTCCTTTTTACAGATGTAAACTGGGCATTAGAACTTAAAAAATCCTTCCAGTACACATCCTCTTCACTTTTTTCAATACTGTCTTTAACCGTATCAACCACCACTATTTTTATGGAAGTTGTTTTTTTTATTTTAGTGTATAATTCGTGTTTTTTTGCCCCTCGCATAAAAACATCTTGCGTACAAATTAATTTGGGTTGGGTTATTTCAAGTCGCACTTTAATTTCTTCTTCTGAAAAACTATCGGCAATAGTGGCCACAACTAAGCCTGCTTTGATTGCAGCCAAATATAGGGTAACCGCCTCTAAAGTCATGGGCATATAAATAGCAACCACATCACCCAACTGCAAGCCTTCTGCTAGCAAACCATTGGCTGTTTTATCAACCAAAGCTTCCAATTGCTTTTGCGAAATTTTCAGCAAGTCTCCGTTTTCATCTTGACAAATAATTGCTGTCCCATTTTCTTTGTTTTGAAAACAAGAATCTACAATATTCATTTTTGCACCATACAGCCATTTTGCCTTTTCCACACCTTGAGAAATATTGACAATTTCTTTGTATTTCACTTCCTGAATGATCTCCAAATTAGCGACGGTTTCTCTCCAAAAAGTTTCTTTTTTTTCCACAGACCATTTCCAAAATTCATCATAGCTTGTAAAGCCAAATGTTTGCATCATTTTGTAAATATTTGTGCTTTTAAGTATCGGTTTTGAGGGGTTCCAATGTTTCATAATTCGTTGTTAGGAAAAACTTAAAAATACAAAAAAAGTGCAAACGAAAACCGCTTGCACTTTTATCTTAAAATATGTTTTTCACCTTAAAAATCAGTCTCTTCCACGGTGGTATTTATATTCGAATCTTGCTCAGAACCCATCCCTGTTTCAGGTGCACTTGCACAATCTACTTGTACCGTTAGGTTTTCTGGTTTTTCAAAATCTTCTTGACTGATATTCAAATCTGGATCGGCATAACATTTTCTCATAAACAAAGCCCAAGTCGGTAAAGACATGGTTGCTCCTTGCCCCTGCTTTATATTTGCAAAATGAACAATAGAATCGTCACCACCTGTCCAAACACCTGTAGCTAAATTAGGAACAACTCCCATAAACCAACCATCTGTATGATTTTGAGTCGTTCCAGTTTTCCCAGCAATCGGATTGGTAAACTCATACGGATAACCTGTCGACACATTATCAGGATAACTTCCCCATTTTCCACGTAAACGAACACCAGAGCCACCTTCCGTAACCCCTTTTAGTAATTCTAAAACTACATAAGCAGATTCTTCACTTAATACTTGGTTTGTTTTTGGTGTAAATTCCTGTAATACGGTTCCATTTTTATCTTCAATACGCAATACCATCATTTGGTTTACACGCAATCCTTTATTGGCAAACATAGAATAAGCGCCTACCATTTCGTACAAACTCACATCTGCGGTTCCCAAAGCAATAGAAGGATATGCAGGAATATCAGAGGTAATACCAGCTCTTCTTGCCAAACGAACTACCGTTTTTGGACCAACTTCATGAATCAATCTAGCTGTAATAACATTTACAGAATTGGCCAACGCATCTTTTAATGTTAGCTCCCCTCCGTACTTATCTCCAGCGTTTCTCGGCGTCCAATCTTCGTCCATACCATAAGCCTCTTTTGGCACAGTATAGGGTGTATTCGGATATTTTTCACAAGGTGATTTCCCCAACTGATCAATAGCAGAGGCATATACAAAAGGTTTAAAAGTAGATCCTACTTGACGTTTTCCTTGCTTTACATGATCATACTGAAAAGATTTGTAATTAATTCCACCTACCCATGCTTTTACATGTCCAGTTTGTGGCTCAACAGACAACAGACCTGTATGTAAAAAATGCTTGTAATAACGGATAGAATCATACGGACTCATAACAGTGTCCTTTGTTCCTTTCCAAGAAAACACTTTCATTTTTTCTTTTACTTTGAACAACTTATCAATCTCTTTTCTAGATTTCCCAGCAGCTTTTAATTGACGATAGCGCTGTGTGCTTCGTACGCCCAAATCCATAATTCTATCAATAGAACCTTTATGGTCTTCTGATTCATAAAAAGGAGCTGTTGGATTTCTTTTCTGTTCTTTAAAAAAGACGCGTTGTAAATTGGATACATGTTCCTGTACCGCCTCTTCTGCATATTGCTGCATACGAGAATCAATGGTTACATATATTTTCAATCCATCTCGATACAAATTATGATAGGTTCCATCAGCTTTAGGATTATTTTTCACCCAAGTTTTCATGTAATCTCTAACATATTCTCTAAAATACGTCGCCATACCATCATAATGTTCTTCTGGCGAGAAGTTCAATTCCATTGGTAATTTCTGTAAAGAATCTTTTTCTTTTTCCGAAATGACTCCATTTCTAAACAACTGAGCAAATACCTGATCTCTTCTTCCTAAAGATTTAGCTCTAGAAATTTCTCTTTTCGGATTGTATTGTCTCGGATTTTTTAACATGGCGACTAAAACCGCAGATTCTTCAATTTTCAAATCCTTAGGTTCTTTGCCAAAATAAATACGAGAAGCCGAACGAATTCCGATGGCTCTGTACAAGAAATCGAACTTATTAAAGTACATGGTTAAAATTTCTTGCTTTGTATACTGACGCTCTAAGCGAATGGCAATGATCCATTCTTTGGATTTTTGAATAATTCTCCAAACAATATTTTTAGATCCTTCACCGTGAAACAATAATTTGGCCAATTGCTGAGTAACCGTGCTAGCACCACCGCCTTTGCCAAGCTTTGAAACAGCTCTTGCAAAACTTTGAAAATCGATTCCTGCATGCTCAAAAAAACGTTCGTCCTCAGTAGAAACTAAGGCTTGTACTAAATTTTCAGGTAAATCTTTATACTTAACAGGCGTTCTATTTTCAATAGCAATTTTACCCAATGTCTTTCCGTCACTAGATATAATTTCTGTTGCCAAATTGTGTTCAGGATTTTCTAACTCTTCAAATGTAGGAAGTTCTCCAAACACACCTAATGAAGTTAATAAAAACAGTAAGAATATGGAACCAAAACCACTTCCTACAGCAATCCAAAACCACTTGGTGTATTTTTTTAAAGATGGGTTTGTTTTTTTGACGATTTTTTTTGCACTTTTCTTAGCCATTGATCACTTTTTACTCTTTTGATTCTATTCTAAAACCTATGTCGGTAATTCCTTCTAATAATTGTATTCCTGAAATTTCATTTCTTTTTCTCATGGCTTGTTCAATTGTAATTGTATACAGACCTGAATTTGGAAAAACGAAATCTTCTTTAAAAAAAAGTTTGCTGCTTTTTAAATCTGTAAACCCTTCTCCAAGCCAATTTCCACTTACATCTGCCATCTCATATTCCAAGGTATCAATAACGGAAAAACCTGTAGGATATTCTAATTCAGTTATTAAAAAAAGGTTACTAAATGGATACTTGTTATTATTTCGAACATTGATAAACAGCTGATTACTAGAAATGGTATCCTGAATATCAAAGTCGAAACTAATTTTATGTTCTTGCTCCCATCCATTAGCCCCTACCGATTTATAAGTATCATATTTTCTTTTTGAATCGCAACTTGTAAAAAAAACAAGTGCTATCAATAAAAACGATATACTACGCATCTTTCTTCGGATTAGAATCTGGCTTGTTATTCGGATTTGGCTTTCTTCTACGATTGTTATTTCGTCTTGGTTTAGGCCTTGTTCCTTCAGCAGGTCCGTTTTTTTGAGCCTGAGGTTTCTTTTCTCCTTGTGGCTTTTTCGCTTGCGGTTGGGCTTTGGCTACTTGAGCTCCCTCTCCTTGTGGTTTATTATTGGCTCTATTTTTATTTTGTGGTCTTCTTTTCTTTGGTGGACCTTGTCTTTTTTCTTGAGGATTCGCCCCTTGTTTTGCTGCTGGAGCTCCTCCTTCTTTGTTCGGATTGTTATTTCTTCTAGGTTTATTATTGGCCCTAGGACTTCCGGTATTTGTCGCAGGTTTTGCAGCATTCGGATTTTGTCCAGTTCTAGGTTTGCGTTTTTTATTATTTCTACGCTTATTCGTTTTTGGCTTATCAAAACGCGTCAAACTATCTTGTCCAACTACATTTTCAAAATCAATTTTTGTTTCAACCACCAATTCAGATTCTAACTCTTCAAGTGTTGCTCCTTTTTCACCCGCTTTGTTCAACGTAATTATTTCGTTTACTTGCTCTAGTGTTAATTGGAACCATTTAGATCCCTCTTCTTTAGAAGTATACCATAACAGACCTTTGAAAATATCCATTTTCACGAAATAAGCTCTTCCTTTTTCAGTTTCAAGAACTGTATCTTGTTTTGGGAAACCTTTTAAAGCATCTAAATAAGAATCTAATTCAAAGTTCAAACAACATTTTAGTTTTCCACATTGTCCGGCTAATTTTTGTGGATTTAAGGATAGTTGTTGGTAACGTGCCGAAGCAGTATTTACTTTTCTAAAATCTGTCAACCAAGTTGAGCAACACAATTCTCTACCACAAGAACCTACACCTCCTAAACGAGCTGCTTCTTGTCGTAAACCAACTTGTTTCATTTCAATACGCACTCTAAACGCACTGGCTAAGTCTTTAATAAGCTGTCTAAAATCAACTCTTTCTTCTGCGGTATAATAAAAAGTTGCTTTGTTTCCATCTCCCTGAAATTCAATATCTGATAGTTTCATTTTTAAGCCCAATCGACCTAAAATTTCTCTACCTCTTTTTTGAGTTTCTTCTTCTTTTGCTCTGGCAGCTTGCCAAATTTCAATATCTTTTTGAGTGGCTTTTCTGTATATTTTTTTTATTTCTTCGCTATCTTCAGCAACTTTTTTCTTTTTCATTTGCACACGTACCAGTTCTCCTGTTAAAGAAACGGTACCGATATCGTGCCCTGGCGAGCCTTCTACAGCAATCACCTCTCCAATCGTCAATTGAAAATTATTTACATTTCTAAAAAAATGTTTTCTTCCGTTTTTAAAACGAACTTCAACAAGATCTAAAGGTTTTTGACCGCTCGGCAGCGCCATATTTGATAACCAATCGAAGACAGCAAGTTTTTCACTTCCGCTTCCACAGGTTCCTGTTCCACAATTCCCATTACTTTTGCAACCCTTTGGTACTCCATTTTCTGTTGTACCACAACTTCCACATGCCATTTAAGTATATATATTATAGAAAAGTCTAGGACTTTTTTCTGTTCATAATTTGATTATCAGACCGATACAAATGCAAAGTCTGACCTTCACTAATCAGTAAATATAGGCAATCTAAGTTAAAAAGTAAATTTAAATTTCTCACAAAAAAAAGACCTCACAATTGAGGTCTTTTAAATACTCTTAAATTATTTTTTAACGATAAATAATAATTAATTATTTTTTAAATTTTAAAGCTTCCGATCTTCCTTTTTTAAAAATTTTATTACTATTTCCTTTTCCTTTGCGCAGTTCTTTTTGCTCTTCAAAAGGCAATGCCGCAATTTCTTTGCAAGCTTCTGAACAACAAGTATTCATTTTTTCTTTGCAAGAATTGCATTGAATAAATAACAAATGACAAGCTTCATTGTCGCAATTTACATGTTCATCACAAGGGGTTCCACATTGATGGCAATTAGAAACAACATCATCAGAAATACGTTCTGCTCTTCGATGGTCAAAAACAAAATTCTTTCCTTTGAATTTATTTTCTACCCCTGTTTCTTCAACCTGGCGTACATAATTAATAATACCACCTTCTAACTGAAAAACATTTTTAAAACCTTTGTGTTTGTAATAAGCACTCGCTTTTTCACAACGAATTCCACCCGTACAATACATCAACAAATTTTTATCTTCCTTATGATCTTTTAAGTCTTCTTCAATCAAATCCAAAGAATCTCTAAAGGTATCTACATCTGGCGTTACAGCTCCATCAAAATGACCAATTTCACTTTCGTAATGGTTTCGCATATCTACACAAACCGTGTTCGGATCTTCTAACATTTTGTTGAATTCCTCTGCTTTTAAATGCACCCCAATGTCCGTTACATCAAATGTTGCATCTTCTAAACCATCGGCAACAATTTTGTTACGCACTTTTATTTTCAGCTTTAAAAAAGACTTATTGTCGTGTTCAACAGCAACATTCAAACGAATATCCTTTAAAAAAGAAATAGCATCCAATTGTTCTTTTAATTCCAAGAAGTTTTCAGCAGGAACAGAAATTTGTGCATTGATTCCTTCATAGGAGACATAGGTTCTACCTAACACTTCTAATTGATCCCATTCTAGGAATAGTTTATCTCTAAATAGTTGAGGATTTTCTATCTTGTGGTATTGATAGAAAGAAATTGTTAGACGGTCTTTTCCCGCCTCATCGATTAATTGCGCACGTTCTTCGGCGCTTAACTTATTGTACAGTTGCATGCTATACCAATTTTAGTTAGACAAATATTTTTTGCAAAAATACTAATTCCTTAGGAGTCTAACGCCTCCTGCTTCAATAAATTTCTAGCCATTCTATTTGTGAAAAATAATTACAATTCAATAAAATTTGATAAAAATTAAACAAATACATTAATTTCTACACAACAGGCTGTGCTATAACGTATAAAAGTGTAATCTTTGCAGTCTGAAATAAACAATTAAAATAGAATAAAATGAAAATAGCTGTAGTTGGTGCTACTGGAATGGTAGGAACTGTAATGTTAAAAGTATTGGCAGAAAGAAATTTTCCTGTAACAGAATTGATTCCTGTTGCATCTGCTAAATCGGCGGGTAAAAAATTAGCTTTTAAAGGAAAAGACTATACAGTTGTTACTTTAGAAGATGCTGTTGCTATGAATGCAGATATTGCTTTATTTTCTGCTGGTGGAGATACATCTTTAGAATGGGCGCCAAAATTTGCTGCAGCGGGAACTACCGTTGTAGACAATTCATCTGCATGGAGAATGGATCCTACTAAAAAATTAGTAGTCCCTGAAATTAACGGTGATGTTTTAACAAAAGAAGATAAAATTATAGCAAACCCAAACTGTTCTACAATTCAATTAGTTATGGCTTTGGCTCCTTTACATGCTAAATACCAAATGAGACGTTTAATTATTTCTACTTACCAATCTGTTTCTGGTACAGGAGTAAAAGCGGTTCAACAATTAGAAAACGAAACAAAAGGGATCAAAGGTGAAATGGCTTACCCTTATCCAATTAACAGAAATGCGATTCCTCATTGTGATGTATTCATGGAAAATGGATACACTAAAGAAGAAATGAAATTGGTTAAAGAACCTAAGAAAATTTTACGTGATGATTCATTTGCTGTAACAGCAACTGCGGTTCGTATTCCTACCGCTGGTGGGCATTCAGAATCTGTAAACGTAGAGTTTGTAAACGATTTTGATTTAGCAGACGTTCGTCAATTGTTACACGATTTCCCAGGAGTTGTTGTACAAGACAATTTAGATACAAATACGTATCCTATGCCAGCATATGCTCATGATAAGGATGAAGTTTTTGTAGGTCGTATCCGTAGAGATGAATCTTTACCAAATACATTAAATATGTGGATTGTTGCTGACAACTTAAGAAAAGGTGCTGCGACTAATACCGTTCAAATTGCTGAATATTTAGTAGCAAACGACTTGGTGTAAAACTCCGAACATGTTATAGATGATCTTAAAATCCCTATTGAATATTTTCAATAGGGATTTTTTTTAAGAAAATATTTCAAAACCAATAAAAAAACTAGAGATACATCCATAAGACTTAGTACTACGGATACAATTTCAGAAAACCAAAAAATCAATATTTCTAATCTAAACCCAGGAATATACTTGATTCGTATAACTTCAAACAATAAATCTTTTACACAAAAGGTTGTGATTCAACAATTCTTAATGAATCTCTAAGAAATCCCTCTTCACAAAAGAGAAGAGGAATTTCTTGTTTTATTCAAAAAATAAAAACTCCTTAAAATTTAAAAATTAAAAGTGCTATCCAAATATATCGTATTTTCAGTGTTGCTAATGAAAACACATCAAATGCTGAATACACTTAAATCTCTTCTAATAATTGGCGCATTACTCCTTTTTAACGCTTGCCATTCTTTAAAAAAAACAGCAAACAACAACACAAAACGTAACGGTCCTTATAAAACATACCATACCAATGGACTTGTAAATTCTAAACACACCTATAAAAATGGTGAAATTATTGATGCTGTCTATTATTATGAAACTGGTGAATTAAAAACTGACTATAGTTATAGCAAAGGCAAACGCCACGGAAAAGCATACAGGTATTTCGAGACTGGCGAAAAAAAACAAGACATCCTTTATAAAAATGGAGAACGTGACGGAATTACAAGTCAATACTATAAAAATGGAAAAATAGAATTTAATTGGCACTATCGAAAAGGCAAAATAGTTTTTTCTAATGGTTTTTATGAAACCGGTGAAAAAAAATATCAGTACGCCTACAAAAATGGATTGCGCGAAGGAAAAGGCGAAAAATATTTTAAAGATGGTACTCTAGCATTTAGCTGGCAGTATGAAAAAGGCTTGTTAATCGATTGTATTAAATACCATGATACTGGCGAAAAAAAGCAAGAGTTCCAATACAAAAACGGGAAGCTACATGGCCAATCCTTGCAGTACTATAAAATAGGACTTGTAGAAACGATATGGGAATTTTACGAAGGCAAAACCATAAATTCAACTAGTTATTACAAAACGGGAACAAAGAAAAAAATAAGAAGTTACAAAAATGGTAAAATGGATGGCAAAACCGTACAGTATTACCCGGATGGAAAATTAGAAATTGTTTGGATTTATGACCAAGGACAACTTTTAGATATGGATGGTTATTACAAAAATAAGCAAAAAAAATACGAGCATTTCTACAAAAACGGAAAACGACATGGCATTTCCTATTCCTATTATCCCAATGGAAATTTGTTATCGGAGATAGATTTTACCTTAGGAAAACCCTTAACACAGAACAACTATTATCTTTCGGGCAACATAAAACAAATTCACCAATATAAAAACGGAATAAAAAATAAAACCACTAAACAATACGATGAAAATGGAAAACTACTGTCGTTGAGCATATACGAAGATGGCAAACTGATAAAAAAAACCAATTATCCACATTAGTATATTTTAAATATTTTTAAAATTATTTATTCAACAATGAAATCCCATACCTGACCAATACTTGCCGCCTCATGATTGTCTTTCACCACAACCTTCCAATAATAAGTTCCTGCACTCATAGAAGCCGTCGTATACGTCTTTGAAGTACCATCACTTAATACTTTTGTTGTTGGCGGGTTTTGCGTTCCTAAGTACACATCGTATGTTAAAACATCATCTGCATCTGGATCATTTGCATTCCATTGTAAAGTTGCCGAATTTCCTGTAATCGTTGATTCCAATGCTGGACTTATTAATTCTGCTGCATAAGGCAAATGATTTTCTTCAGCATAGCCTTCGGTATAAAATTGAAAAACAGAAGAAAATTCACTTTCTCCATCCGTATCATCTTTAGCTTTCATTCTCCAAAAATAAGTCGTTGCTCTCTCTAAACTCGCTGTTACAGTAGTTGTTGTAAGACTCATATAATTTGCTACTTTATTGCTAAACTGATTGTCTGTAGCAATTTCCAAAACATATTTTACAGGATCCCCGTCACTATCTACAGAAGGTTCCCATTCAAAAACAACCTCACTAACGGCACACAAATAATTATTTGTTGGCAAGGTTAATTCAGGCACTGTAGGCTTACTATTATCAGCTGGTCCATCACCACCTCCACAAGAAACAACAGCCATACTCAATACACTTATCGCAATAATTTTATGAATTATTTTCATCTTTTATTTTTTTAGAATCTTAATTATTTCCGGTCTTTCCAAACCTAAACGTACACTATAAACTCCTGAAGCTAAATTTGTAAAATCGACTTCAATCTTCCCATTTTCTACTTTATAATTTCCAGTAAATATCAACTTAGAAAGACTGTTGTAAATAGCCACAGATAGTATTTTTTTCATGGTTGAAACTTGAACTACTGCTGTATTATTTATCGGGTTTGGATACACAGTACTCTTTTGATCTATTTTTGTTGAAAAAACACCTTCACAATCCTTTCCTGTTTTTAGCTCAAAAGTATCTCCATTCAAAGCATCCACAGAAAAAACAGGAGCAACTGTTGTTAAAACAGACAAACCATTTTTATAAACGGTATAAGGCGCAGTACCTTCTTTTACCTCTATCTCTAGCTGATTGTATTTTATGTTGGTTTTTGCTTCAAGAGTACTTCCTGATGCAATGTTTAATTGATAGCATTGTTTTTCAGTCGTACCCAAGTTTGTAACACACAAACTGTACGACCCCACAGTTAAGTTTTGAAGACTCGTATTCTGTACAAATTCGATCTCTTTTTCTCCTAGTACAGCTTTGTAATTTCCATCTAAACCTGCTTCAATTTCAATACTCCCATTATTTTTACCTACACAAGTTTCACCCGTAACTTTTATGTTGTAATGACTACCCGTTATTTCCTTTTTTGAGACCTCCAAAAACAACACCTCTTCTGGTTCCAATTCTAAGACACTTTGTGTACTCGTTTTTCCGTTTAACAGATGTAAAACTTCTATAGATCCATTATGACCTTTAAAGCCTAAATCTAGGGTCGCTTTTGTTTTCCCAATATTTACTATACTAATCACATTTCGACCATCACTTGTTGTAAAAGAACGCCAAGTACAGCCTTTATGACCTCCAGTATTTGTTTCTGACAAGGTTAGCTCAGGAAACCTATTATTTGTTTCCATTAAGGCAAGTGCTTTCGTTTTTATAGCTTCAAAAGAACTCACCGTTTGCAAAGTCCCACTATTTTGTTGCAAACTTTTGGAATGGTTTCTTCCGTACTCATCTTTGGTCAAACTTAAGGCATCTTTTATTATGACACCGCCTTTATCTAAATAAGACTGTAAGGCATCTAATTCATCAACAGTAACAAATTCTGTGTCATAAATTAAAATAACATCCCAATCTGAATTGTCCTGTTCTTTGATAATATCTTCCGTAGCGAATCCAATCGACAAACCTTCAAAAAACAAAGATTCGTACAACTTAAATTCACTGTCCATATGGTCAGTTTTATTTATAGCAGAAGTTTTCGAATCAAAAATTCGAATAGACTTTCTTAGGTTTTGCAATTGCGTAATTTCTTCTGCATAAGAATTCAAATCCATTAATGTTGCCGTAACCTCATTAATTACTCTTGGCTGCTGGTTGTTAGAGCCGGCATAACCATTTCCAGAATTATTTCGAATAGAACCATCATCTCTTCTAGCCCAAAACCAAGTTTGCACGGCATTTAAACCATGAATATATCCCAACCAATAGGTCATTCTAGCATAAGATGGTTTTTGATACAAATCTCTTGATCTCCCTGTCGATAAAAAATGACCTTCCGAATTGTAATTGATTTTATTTGGACTTACAGATTTTACAAAATCATAAGACATACACAATTCTCTCCACTCAAAATTGTAATGCGATTCCCATTCTTGAGTACCACCCCACATATAGTTATTGTGGCAGCCGGCATCGTTTCCAATAATATCACTTTGCCTAGTCAAGGTTTCAAAATCAATTCCATGATCACGCCCATCATTACTCCATAAATTTGGCATGATTTTAATATGTGTCTTTGCGTTCGGGTCGTATTTTTTTACCTCACTCTGCAAAAAAGCAAACCATTCCGAAACTCTGAAAAAATTAAATTGCTGCCAATCGTACCACATAGGGGTGCCTTTCAAATTTCTTTCAATAGGAATGTCAATTGTAACCGCATCAAAAGAAGCAAAACCAGTCCCCCACAAAGTATTTAAATCGGAAATACTAGCATGTTTTGTTTGCAACCAAGTTCTAAATTTCACCTTAGAATATTCAGATACAGGTCCACTTGCCCAAACATCTTTATCACCATCTTTTGTAGTAAAAAAATGAGGCTCATTGGTTAACATATACCCCAACTTTACATAATTTTTCCCTACCATTTTAGGAACCGTACCACTCAATAAATGTCCCATCATTTCACGAGCTCCAGGATTGTCTATATCATAAGATGTATAGGTATCTTCTCGCATTTTAAAACCAGGTCCATACTTTGTTTCTGCCCAATTCGGTGGACTTTTATGATTCACAAACATACTTCCAAAAGTTCCTGTCGCTTTGGAATTTAAATCGTTTATTACCGATGATTTGATTGTTCCATTTTCATCTGAAACATGTGAAGGTGCAAGAAAAAAACCATCTCTTTGACCAAAATATTCGTTCAATTCTGGAGTATATGGTTTCCATGTATAGTCTTCTAAAAAAACAGGCTTTCCTTCGCTCTTTAATTGATTTCCTTCGATGCTAATTTTTGTCCAATCTATTCGAGGAATTTTCTTTCTTACAATTTCTCCGGATTTTATTTTTTTAGCCGTTGAAATCGCCTCATCTAACATCAAGATGATTTCTGAACGTTCAAAATCTGGTAAATTTTGAGCCATTTCTGAAGCGTTTGCTTTATAACGACTTACCATAGAAAAATAGTCGGTATTTTCTGAAATATTTGCCTGATCCCAATTGGCATATTTTAAATATACCTCAGCAACCCGAATGCTCATTTTTTCTTTGACAAGATCAAAACCTAAAGCTTCTGTTTCTTCAATCAGTTCCTCTAGCTCAGTAATTTTTGCCAAAGCTGTCGTTTCTAACTGAGCAGAAACAGGATATAACACTACAAGGAATAAAAAAAACGTAGTGCTGAAATGCTTTTTAAGCAAACTGAATGTTGTTTTATATTTCAAATGGGAAAATCTCAGATTCGACATGTGCTTCATTTATAATTTTTTTCATTTCTAAAACTACCTCCAGATTTTCTTTGGCAATATTTGTTGTTTCAAATGGGTCTTCATCTAAGTTGAACAATTCAAAACTTGCCTTTTTTTCATTTTCAATATTGTACGCCACAGCTTTCCATTTTCCTTTTCTTGCTGCTTGTCTGCCACCTCTACCATGAAATTCCCAATACAAATATTCATGTTGCACTTGCGTTTCTTTTCCTAACAAAGTTGGTAATAATGAAATTCCATCGCTTTCTTTAGAATTAGGAACACCTGCTAAATCGGCTAGAGTTGGCATGATATCCCAAAATGCAGAAATATGATTAGAAGTTGCTCCTGCTTTAATTTTACCCGGCCAAACAGCCACAAAGGGAGAACGAATTCCTCCTTCATACAAATCTCTTTTTATTCCTTTTAAGCCTCCTGTTGAATTAAAAAACTCAGGATCTGCACCACCTTCAGCATGAGGGCCGTTATCACTTGCGAACATAATAATCGTATTATCTGCGATTCCTAACTCATTTACTTTGGCTACAATTTGTCCTACATAAGTGTCTAATCGATCTACCATAGCAGCAAAAGCAGCATGTGGTGTTGGTTGCGGACAATAATGTTTAGGTACCAAATTTGGTCCGTAATCAGACGTATAATTATCTGAATCAACCGTATGTGGCGTTTCAGGAAACTTGCCTTTGTATTTTTCGAAAATAGGATCTTCGGGAGCTAACATTTCTGCATGTGGCAAAATAATAGGTACGTAGGCAAAAAATTGTTTGTCCTTATTCATTTCTAAAAATTCTAAGGTTTTTTTCTGAATCAAATCGGGAGCATAAACTACTTTATGTGCCCAATCATTTCCTTCTAATATGATTTTTTCTTTGTTATGCCAAACATGGGTAGGATAATATCTATGTGACATACGTTGGCAATTGTACCCAAAAAACTCATCAAAGCCTTGATTGGTAGGATCTCCTTCTGTATCAATAAAACCTAGTCCCCATTTTCCAAAAGCTCCGGTTACATAGCCTGCTTTTTTCAAAACTTTAGGAATTGTAATTGCAGACCCCTTTATTGGTTGTTGCCCTTCAACGTCTAATTCTTTATTTCCTCTAATTGGGGTATGACCTGTATGTTGCCCCGTCATTAAAGAAGAACGTGAAGGAGCGCAAACAGAAGTCCCACTATAATGCTGGGAAAACTTCATTCCATTGGCCACCATTTTATCAATATTTGGTGTCGAAAATTTTTGTTGTCCGTAGCTACTTAAATCGCCATAACCTAAATCATCTGCCAAGATGTAGATAATGTTTGGTTTTTTATTTTCTTCTTTGTGTTCCTTTTTAGGAGCACATGAACTGGCTATTAAGCCACACAATACTAATATTTGTAAACCTTTCATAATTCATTTATTTTTTGTCGAAATAACAACCCTACAAAAATTGGATTTTATTAGAAGAATACGGTTCCTATAAGTCCATAAATTGTACATCTGGGTAAAAAAAAAGCTGTTTAAATGAATAAACAGCTTTTATATTAAATAAGGTTGATTTAGTTATAGCGCTGCTCTTTGGCAATTGCTATGGTATAAACCTGAACGGTATTTGTACCATCACCATTGTCTTTAGTCGTTGTTAAGGTACCTGTACCTAAAACCACATCTGCAGCTATCTCATAACGAATCGTTTCTATTAGATCTGGACCCGATTCTTGCTCTACCACAATATTCTTATCAAATGACAGATCATAATTGGTAGCATCGCTAAGATCTGAAAAGTTTGTAGTTTCAAAACTCAAAAGACGTGGCAATGCATCAATATACTCTACCATCAACGCCTCATCTCTATAAACAGAAATTGAAATAGGCATATCGCCAGCTCCGTCAATATTTGTTAGTGCATAAATTGGTACTAATTCAAGTTCTGGAAATGATTTCTCATTACTCTCACAACTAGCCAATGAAATGATCACAGCTAAAATGCTTATATATTTTATAAATTTTTTCATTTTTAAAATTGTTTTAGACATATAAACACTTCTTTTATTGTCAAAAAAAAGTGTTTATATATACCTGTTATATTTACATTCTTTCATTCAACTTAACCCATTGTAGATCGTCAAAATAAATAGTTTGCTCTCCTGTTACACCTGGATTCGAGGCAGGATCAACTTTCAAATGAAATTTAGTACCACCAGCTATATTGGTAACAGTAACTATTCTCGACAGCTCAACCCATTCGCCTCGCTCAATCGTTGAAACATCCCATTCCATCACTGTAAAAGGACTCGTCAACACATTTGTAAAAGCTTTCATTGTATTTCCATTCTCTAAAAATACTTTATACGAAATCTTATATGTTCCTGCTTCAATTGGAGTAGATTTACCTCCTGGTTTGGCAAAATTAGAACCTTGTAATTGAATTGATTTCTTCAAATCATACGTGTATCTCATACTAGCCTCTCCAGAAAAAGCAAGCTCTGTTGTTCTACTAAAAATCGGTTCGATTGTAGAACCATTGTCGTCATTAGTATTACCTACCCAATGTCCTAATGCAAAAGCCGATTTCCAGTTTCCTGCATTCTCATCTTCAAAACTAGCCCAACCCTCTGCTAATATGCTAGCTCCTGCTGCTTGTTTTACAGGTTCTGGTCCAAAATCTCCCAAATTTCTAGCATCCACTGATTCAATGGTTCCTCCCGCATATGAAATAGTAATTTCATCTGTATTAAACACAGGTTCAGATAAAGTCAACTCAATAATTGTAGCATCTTCACTATTTATTTCAACCGTTGCCACAGCAATATCCTGATCAAAAGAAGCTGCTTCATTTTTCACATTTACCGTGAATTTATCTGTTTGACCTACAATTGCTTCCATTTCACCTGTAACTGCGAAAGAAATAACTTGATTTTCGTCCATTTTAACACCTCCGTTGATTACAAAAGGTTTGCTTGAAGCAATTACCTTTATTTTCAAAGGAATCAACTTCGATGTCTCCTTAGAAGGTCCTACATCATTCGTTCTTTTAGATTCAAACCAAGCCGTATAATTTCCTAATTTATTGTAAGTAATTTCAGCTTCAAGGTTTCCACTTGTTTCAGGTTTTCCTCCTTCTACATACCATCTTACCGCATCAACTCTTCCTATTGTTGATAAATCCTCGAATTTCAACTTTTCACCAGCTTCAATAATCACTTCATCCCAAGATCCCATTTCTTCTACTTTAGGATTATTTCCTTCAGCAATAAAAAGAATTTCAGAATATGGATTGCTTTCATCCCAAATTGTAGGTCCTGTAGGATCTGCTGGATTTGGAATATAATTTTGACGATATACCTTTCCAGTAGGAACTGGGTTTGCGAAAACATCAACCGTAAAAGTTCTATCTACAACCCACTCATCATCAACTTTTACTGACTGAGGTACCGAATCTTGAAAAGAATTCACCAGTTTCACCTCTTTAATCCCAGACTCTGTAAACAGCACATTGATCAATTCCTCATTTGAGACTTTTGCATTTGTTGGAAGGATAAATTTTGTATAAATACTATCATCTTCTGTAAAATTATTATTTAAAAATTTCGCTGATTCTGGAATTCTCCATTCATGACCAATTGCATTGAATGACAAATCATAAAACCCAATATAAGAGTCCACATTTATTTGTTTCGTCCCTATTGATGTATTATCTAGAGTAACATAGGATTTAAAACTAGAGAAATCATTATTCCCATCCGTCGAATATGCCTCTGGACCTTCTGTACAGCTTGTTATAAACGCAAAGTTTAATAACAATAGAGCTGCTATTACTATTTTGTTTTTCATAATAATATTATTTATTAATTTCTGAATTATACAATACTTCACTTAAAGGAAGCGGCAAATAGGCATGTAAAGTAACATCAAAGTTATCAGCCGCTGCATTGTACTCATTGTTCAAATATTCGCTATTATTTCCTATTCCTGGTTTTATCAAACTTGCATTACGACTTGCATTACCACCTTCAGCGGTTGTATATGCATAATTTTCCAATTGAAAGTCTAAAGATGCCAAATGCTCAAAACGAGATTTCGTAACTCCCCATCTTCTTAAATCGATAGCTCTTTCTGCGTAGCCCTCTAAAGATAATTCTAATGGTTTTTCTACATACATTAAATGATTCATTAATGTTTCTTTTGTATGAGCAACTTCGTCGTAATCGAAACCAGCAGGAGAACTCGCAGACTCACCTAACAATTGCAATCCCCATCTTTTACGAATCTCATTGATATATTCCATTCCTCCGGCTAGGTCTCCAGTTTGTATCAAACATTCTGCATACATTAAATAAGCATCTGCCAAACGATAAACAACAACATTTTTCCCCGATTTCCATGCAGTTTCTAACACATCGCTTTCACTAGCCGCTATATCATGATTCGTTAATTTTTTAAAGTTTGAAAACGTTGTATTACCAAAACTTATTCCTTTATTGGCAGTTTCATACTGATAATATTCAGATTCTTCATCATTTACCACCGCACACATTTGCGCACATCTTAAAGACACACTATTTAAAGTACTCCCTGTATCACCTTTGTAATTACGAGTATCATTCGCATCCATAACTTCACTTGAATAAGCATATGTAATCCAAGAAGATGGTACTACGTATGCATTACCTTGTACACTTCCTGTAGGACCAAAATATCTTGACCATCTATGGAAAAAGCTCTCTTCATCCCAAGCGGTTTCTTCTACTTGATGCAATGAAGAATAATTCAATTCATAGATAGATTCAGAATTATAATCTCCTGCAGATGTGAACAACTGTTTTACATCAGCACCTTGCAACAAACTATAGCCATAAGTACCTTGATTATTTACAACATCACCTAAATACAACATTGCTTTTGCATAATCATCTGCTCCTTTTGTATCGGGTGCCGGATTAACATCACTAGCCGTGTACAAATAACTCTTACCTAAAACCAATGCTGCCAAACCAGCACTTACCCTTGTCTTTTTTTCTTGAATCGCAGGAAGGTTTTCATACGCGTATTTCAAATCTTCTCTAAAAAAATCTAATACTTCTTTTGAAGTTGAAAAACCTTTTGAATACTCCTCTTTTCCGATAGGGACAGCATCTCTTAAAATAATTTTACCATTATTATAGTTAGAATGTAACCAAAAATGCATCAAACCTCTAAAGAATCGAGCTTCAGCCATTTGTGTTGTCCATCTTTCTTCAGATTTATGTTCCGCATCCAAAGCATTTAAACCTTCAATCAACTGATTGGCTCTCCAGATAACCTGATACATTCCTTCCCAGCTTCTTGAAAAGAAAGTTCCACTATTTGAAAATCTTTGTTCGTGCCAGGTTAAACCAGCTCCATAAGGAGTTCTCCTACTTTTCGGGTATCCAATATCACTTCTCCATGCTTCATAATCAATACCTAAAATGTATTGGTTTAATGTCGCTCCGTATACGGCTGTTAATGCCGTTTCCGTTTCCTCTAAATTCGACCAAAATATATCAGCAGATACATTGTTTGGGTTTACTTCATCTAAATAACTTTCACAAGATTGAAAAGATCCCATCAAAATAGTTAGTCCAAGTATGTATTTTATATAGTTTTTCATTTTATTCTTTTTAAAATTTAAGATTTAAACCTAAAGTATACAATGCCGTTACGGGATATCTTGAAACATCAAGTCCTCTTCTGGTTACATTTCCTCCAACTTCAGGATCATAACCTGAATAATTTGTAAACGTCAATGGATTTTGAGCCGTTAAAAATAATCTTAAACTAGTAGCTCCCATTTTTTCACATACATTCTTCGGAATTGAATACCCCATCGTTACTAATTTCAACCTAAGATAATCTCCATTTTCTAACCAATAATCTGTACTTCCTATATAATTAAAAGAACCTTCTTTTAGTCCTCCCCTATTTAATGGAATATTCGATGTAGGGTTGTCTACCGACCACTGATTTACTAAATCTTTATGTCTTCCATAAGTATAGGCAGCAGCTTTGTTTCCATTCATCAACTCAGCCCCAACGGTACCATACCAATTTGTTGAAACATCAAAGTTTTTATAACTCCATCGTAAATTGATACCGTATTCAAAATCTGGTAATGCGCTCCCTAGATAATGCCTATCCGCATCATCAATATCACCTGATTCGTCATGATCCACGAAGATCAAATCTCCTAGTTTTGCATTTACTCTCGAAGGAAATTTTTGATACTCCGCTAACTGCTCTTCCGTTTTAATAACTCCATTTGTCTCATACAAGAAAAACGACCCTATTTCATAGCCCTCTGCCAATACTGTTGTAATCGAACCTGGATCTCCAGAAATTAGAGTTGAATTTGCATTATTGATAACCGTAGAACCTGCTGTTTTTGTTATTTCATTTACATTCTTTGAAAAAGTACCTCTAAGATCTAACCTACTTTTTCCAATTTTCGCTCTATATCTTCCTGCTATCTCTAATCCTTTATTTGTCATATTTCCAATGTTTAAAACAACATTTGGACTGTAATATGCTCCTGCTGAACCTGGCAATCTATCTGGGAATAACATATCTTTATTACGTGCATCGTAGTAATCTACACTTACAGAAAATTTATTTTTCAAGAAAGCCAAATCAACCCCTATATTTGTTTCTGTTTTTGTTTCCCAAATTAAATCTGCTGTAGCGTAACTTTTGACTGCATTACCATAACTCACATTTGCATCATTTTCATCAAAAATATAATCCATAGAAGAATCTACTCCTGAAGAAAAACTATATGGCGTTATTCTGTTGTTTCCAACTGTACCTCTACTAATTCTAAATTTAAAGTTATTTACAACCGACTTGTGGTTGCTCCAAAAATCTTCATCTGAAATATTCCACGCAAAAGATACCGACGGGAAAGTCCCCCATTTATATCCTGTTCCAAATTTTGAAGAACCATCTCTACGAACCAATCCAGAGAATAGATATTTACCTTTATAATCGTAAGTAATTCTCCCCAAAACACCAATTAAAGTGTTATCAAAGTTTGCTCCATTAGAGACACTTGGATTGATGGTAGCCCCGTTAAGAACCGAAATATTATTATTAGCAACTCCTTCTTGGCGTGCTTGAATAGATTCTTGGCCTTCTTCTTTTATAGCAAATGTTGTTTGCGCACCTATGTTATGATCTCCAAATTTTTTTTTGTATCTCAAACTAAAATCAGAAGACAAAGTTGTTATTCTTCCGGTGTTTACTTGTACAAAACTTTTCGTTGGATCTACCTCACTTGTATTATCTGTCAAGTCAATTACCGTATATTTTGGTGTAAACTGATTTCTAACATCCGCTGTTATTGCTGTACCAACAGTAGCTACTGCAGTTAAATTCTCACCAAAATTTCTAGTCACACTTAAACTTGCATTAATTCGATCTCGAGTACTATTGTCTTTTTTCTTTAGTGCTCTGGCTAAAATATCCAAAGGTGTTGTAACACCTCCATTACCATTTGTATAAACTACGTCCGAATCAGGGTCTACAATTGGGTAATAAGGCGTATATCTTAACGCATTCACAATTAGCCCGTTACTTGATCTTTCTCTTTTCTCGGTAGTAAAGGCCAAACTTGTATTAATTTTCCAATTATCAGTAGTATAACTTGTTGTAGTTCTACCATTAATTCTTCTAAAACCAGAATTAATTAAAGTACCCTGTTGTTCGAAATAACCTACAACTGCATTGTATGAGAAGTTTTTTGTTCCACCAGTTACATTTAATGTGTGTTGTTTTGTATCGGCATTATTTATTAAAACATAGCCGTCAAAAGTATTGTTATTATTAATCCAATTTGCGTTTCTCACTGGCCCAGGAACAAATGGTGTTGCTCCATTTTCATACCTTGTTGTTGCATAAAACAATGATTCTTTGGTGTCCATTAATTGGATTCCATCCCTCAAAGTCTGTACTCCATAAGTAGTATTTAATGTTACACTCATTTTCCCTTCTTTACCTCTTTTGGTTGTAATTAATATTACACCTCCGGCTCCTTCTGATCCATATATTGCTGCCGATGCTGCATCTTTTAACACATCAATACTTTGAATTTCATTTGGACTCAATCCTGGATTTCCTTGTTGTGCAATACCATCAACTACAAACAATGGTTCGTTTGAACCTACTAAAGAAGTTACACCACGAATTTGAATACTCGCTTGTTCTCCTGGTTCTCCACTTGCTGCAGTAATATTTACTCCAGAAACTTGACCTTGTAAAGCTGATGCTAAATCTGGTGTTACAAAAGCTTCAATTTGCTCAGCCTTTACTTGTGCAACAGCACCTGTTAATTCTTTCTTTTTTACAGTTCCATATCCTACTACGACTACTTCTTCCAATTCATCTACAGATGATTTAAGCAAAATAGCCATGGTTGCACTTGTTACTTTTACCTCTTGTGGCTCCATACCTACATAGTTAAATGTAAGGGTAGCTCCCATTTCTGTTTTGATAGAAAATAGACCATCAAAATCTGAACTTGTTCCTTTTTGTGTACCTTTTATTAAAATAGTAACTCCTGGAATAGGTAAGGCATCACTATCACCAATTACCGTTCCGGTAACTGTAATTTGATTTTGTTGTGCATTTGCATTGAAACACAACAGACTTAAAATAGCTACAAGTAGAAACCTACTCATAGTTATTTTACATCTAAATAAATTTTGTTTTTTCATTTTAGTGGTTTTGGTTGTTTATTGGATTGTTCATGTAATTCTTCCATTGAATTACATCAAATACTATTATTCACTTTTTGTTAGTTTAAGTTTTTAATTCCATATCGCGTTCATTTTTAGTTTGCATTAGTTTAGTTATTTCGTTTATTTGAATTTTATTTTCTCCATATCAGAAGCTGTTTCTATGATGGTATTGGCTTTACCTTTGTACTTGTTTTTCTTAAAAACCACATTTTTAGAGGATTTTATTTTTATGGCAGGATTGTTAGAAAACAACATTGGAAAAGTACCTGAATTGGTAATTTTATTTCCTTTGATCACTAGGCCGTCTGTATTTGCTATTTCCAAAATTAAATTGTCAAACTGATGGAAGGTATTGTTGCTTATTTCCACGTTTTTGAACGCAATATTTTCATTATCATCATCGGTTACAAAACGAATAACACCTCTGTCAAATCCACTATGCTGACAATCTTGAAAGGTATTATTGCTAATCGTTAAGTTTGCTGCATTTCCAGATTCAAACCAATGCCCGCTTTCTACAGGAATAAGAATTGCTTCCATTTCTGTATGAAAATAATTATTTCTGATGATGGTACTTTTGGGGTTAGATATTAAAAGTCCGCGAGCACGATTATTACTAATCACACAATTTTCTACCAATAAATCAGGATAAGCATCTAAGTTTTCAATCAAATCGCCAGCTTTTACTTTACTTGGCAATTTTTCATTGAAAGTAATTATATGATAGCGTCCGTTTATTTTTTGAACACTTTTAATGGTTAATTTTCTATAAGAGAAAAAAGAATCACTCAATCGAACCAATCCTATAGTATCCTCTGTATCACCAATTTGAAAACCTTGTTGTTGCGAATGCCCCATTCGCACACCCAAAGTATATTCATCTAAAACATCAACTACTTCTTGGTACGTTCCGTGTACATTGGTTGCATCATCTAACTGGTTATTAAAAGTACAATTTTTCAATTCTACTTTCCCTCTACAGCCCACAAAATGTGTAGCATCTGCACTGGTAGAAACCATTCTTCCTTTTGAAGGTTTTACATGAAATCCATCCAAAATAAGGTCTGCTGAATTTTCGGCGATTAGCCCCATTCCACCTGCATGGTGTACGGTAACATTATTGGCATTAAAACCACTGGTATGTGTAACTCTGAAAGCAGGTGCCAATCTGTTTATACTTTGATCTCCTTTAGAGGTTAGCACCATTCCTAAAGGCGGCATTTTTTTTCTATGTCCATAAAAACGAACAAGACCCGGTTTTAGTTGCTCAACTTTTAAGGTATTTTGAACTCCTAATACTTTTTGAGATTTAGAACGATGGTCAATTTTATATTTATAGTATATCGATTTTATATTATTCTGAACAGCATTTTTCTTTCCGTTGGAAATATTTGTATACGATTCAGTATCAAAAGCTATAGCTTTTCTTATTGGATCATATAATATTGTTTGTCCTAAAGTATGCTCATAATATTCCTTTACAAAAACAATTTGTCCATTTCTAATTTCATAGGGATAGTCGTCAGAGATTTGCAAATCGAAAGTTTTCTTTTTTTCATCTCTTGCAACCACCAATCCTTCACTGTGAAAAGCCATGGCCCAATCTACAGTAACATTTTTTATAGAAATATTAGTAGAATGATCTATTAAAAAAGGAATCATTCTACCATGAAAAACAAAGGTTGACCCTTGCCCATCGATGGTTAAATTCTTAAAATTAAAAATCGGAAATGCCGTACGCACCATCACATCATCATGGTTAGAGATGTAACAGAACTTCTCTAATCCTTTGTCTGGATAAAAATGATAAATTCCTTTTTCAAAAGAAATTTTTGAAAGCGGTTCTTTATCTGCCAACAATATTCTTTTCAAAACAGCCGGAGTTGCATCATCTACAATACTCTTTGTAAATATAGCAGTGCTTGAAACATTAGATTGACCGAAAGAAATGGCAACACTACACAAAACAGCCAAAAAGGTAAGTCTTATTGCTTTGATAGACATTTGATTTTTAGACATAAAAATTATCATATTAAGTATTGATTGGAATACAAAATTGATTTTTTTTAAGTCTATTGCTATACAGAAGCGTACATCAAATGTGTTTAACAGTAAAAAAAACGTTGAATTATAACTAATTCTTAACATTTTTATCCCTTATTTTATCCTAACTAAAAATCCTTGTCACATTAATGTAACAAGGATTTTTTTATACCAATACGAAGCTTTCTAAAGTCTAAATTTTGTTTCTCTCAGTTCTTTAGAACGAATTTTTAATATCACTGAGTTGGCCATCTTTCTTAGCACCACCAAACATTTTCCTTTGTTGGTCTTTGAAGTTTTTAGGTTTTGAAAATTACCATGGTAATTTGTATCACCATTGTCAATCGCAATAATTTTGCCCTCTCCTTCCAATTCAAAATCAAGTAGCGAAGCGTCTTCATAAATTAAATTCCCTTTCTTATCTACAAGTCGAACTTCTAATTGCACTAGCTTACTTTCTTTATTTTCGTCGACTTTAGTAATTTCTAAATGATGTGGTTTTCCTGGGGAATTCAATTCAAATTCACAAACTTCTTTTCCATTGATAATCCCAACTGCTTTTAAATTTCCTTTTTGGTAAGTCAGGTTTTTCCATTTCACAATCCAGTTAGAGAAATCGGCTAATTTTTTGTTTCCAATTTTCTTCCCGTTCAAATACAAATCGACAGATTCACAATTGGTATAGGTCACTAAATCAACTTTTTCACCTTCTTTTCTATTCCACGTTTCTTTCACTGCTGGAAACCACCACTTCCCTGTTTTGGAAAAATCATCAGCATCTCCATCGTAGACTGCAATTCTTACCATGGGTTTTTCCGACCAAAAGGCTTCGTACAAATAGGAAATTTCTTTTCTAAAACCACCTCTATCTAACAAACCACAATTGGTTCCTAAATTTGGCCACGTTTTAGATTCACCCAAATAATCTACTCCCACCCATAAAAACAAGCCCATATTATGCTCATTGTCCAAAACATCCAACCAAGGAGAACGTTCTATATTGGCAAATCTTTTTTCTGGAGTGCTATTAAAATACACATAACTCTCGGTACTTACATAAGGCATTCCCGGATTTCGCTCGCCAATTTCTTTACACCATTGTTCGCCATAATTCAAGGCGATTAAATCCATTTCTTTGCAGGTTTCAATAATCGCGTCTACTTTTTCAGAAGGCACTCCATCTTTTCCTCTTTCCATTCCTGAAATTACAGGACGAGTAGGATCTAAAGAACGGACAAAACGGGTATATTTTTTCAAACCTTCAATTTGCTCAACCGTTCCTGGTGAGTGATTTTCATTCCCCACACTCCAAATAATTACACTTGGGTGATTTCTATCTCTTTGAATTGTAGCTTTGTAATTTTTCTCCCATTCGTATTCAAAATAAGGATCGAAAAAACTGGTAGGATTGAAAAAACTGTTCTGAAATTTTTTCATATCAATGGTACTTAAATCGATATTCCATTTGTCTACAAACTCATTCATGACCAAAAACCCCATTTCATCGCATAAATCTAAAAACTCGGGTGCCATCGGATTGTGAGCCGTACGAATGGCATTACAACCTATTTCTTTTAATTTCTGCAATCTTCTTTGCCATATTTCAATAGGAACGGCAGCGCCAAAAACACCGGCTTCATGATGCAAACACACACCTTTCAATTTTAAATTTTCTCCATTTAAAAAGAAACCTTTTTTTGCATGAAATTGCGTCGTTCTAATTCCGAATTTGGTTTCATAACTGTCAATTATTTCCCCTTTTATTGTAAGAATACTTTTAGCCGTGTATTGCGTTGGCTTTTGAACAGACCATAATTCTGGATCTTTTAGCTCAATTGTTTGCTGTACTTTGTTTGAAGTTCGGTTTCCTATTTTTCTTGAAGAATTTGCAACCGCTACTTTTTTATTATTGCAATCATAAATGGTGGTTTCCAAATGGAATTGAATTGCCTTGTCTGAATTTTTTATCGAAGTCTCAATTGATATTTTCGCTAGCTCTTTTGTTATTTTTGGTATCGTAACAAAGGTTCCCCATTGGTCGATTGCTATTTTATTTGTACTTGTCAGCCAAACATTTCGATACACCCCAGAACCCGAATACCAACGACAATTTGGAATGGTGGAATTATCTACCTTAAGAGCAAATGTATTTTCTTTTCCAAAATTCAGAAAAGGTGTCACATCAAAATAAAAGCTTGTATAACCGTCGTGTTGACTGCCTACATAATGGCCATTTACCCATAAAGAAGAATTTTTATATACACCATCGAATTCAATTTTAAATTCTTTTGCAGCTGCATTCTTGTCTATAAAAATTGATTTTCGATACCAAGCAATTCCTCCTGGCATCCAAGCATTTCTACCGGAATTTGTTTTTTCTATTTTCCCTTCAATACTCCAATCATGTGGTAAATTTAACACACGCCAATTGGCATCATCAAATTCAACTTTGCTATAATTTACATTGTCTGATAATTCAAACTTCCAATTGGTATTGAAGTTTTTTCTTTCTCTTGGAGCGTTTTGTTGTGCAACCAAAGTAAAGCTCCACATTAAAAAAAGGGATACTGCGTATAGCGTCGTTTTTAGCATGAATTCAATTTTTTGTTCCTTGCAAACATCTCGTAATTTAAACGAAAGCGTGTCTCTACCAGTTAATTTAAGGTACCAATGCATACAATTGAACCAATTTTATTCTAAAATGTTGCTTGTTCTTTTTAATTCAACAATAAGTGCTAACATTCATAAATTTAGACACAACTGACATTAAGACAACTAATCCATTTTTTTTGAATTAATTTTTTCTATCAAAATCATTCACCGCCCACTTACTATTTACTGTATAAATGAATTTCGTCAATAAAAATTACTCAGAGATCAAATCCTGAAACCATTTTCTTAATTTCAACGTAGATGGTCGATCGTCTAAAAACATATCACAAGCATGTGCTTGCAAACCAGAATTTACAAAGGTGGTTTTTACATTTGTATTTTTTAGCATCTTTTTAGGCTCTTCATTTTTTGTATTGTCGGTTTGAAAGAAGGATTTCCCTTGGAAGTTTTTCAATCTTTTTATGGCATCTTCCATTTTTGCTCCACCCCATCCATCACCATCGTAATGTTGACAAGCATGAATTCCTTTCCATAAGGAAGCTATTTCTTTAGTTCGCAATCCTATAAATCCGCAAGCAATAGCTCCTCTAGAAAAACCTGTGATGACCAAATTATTTGCATCAGCACCAAAATTCTGAATCACATCCTTTACCATTTTTACGGTGTAATCTGCAGTATCCTCCGGATTTCCCCAACCGCTTTCCGCAATTTTTTGTGTCTTATAATTTACAAAAGGCATGCTCAACCAAATAGCGTCTTCACCTTTGGTCATTCCATACCCTATAACACATTGCTCGGGTCTTCCTGTAGAATAACATTTTTCGGTATAAAAGATATTCCCTGGAAACTCTACTATAACCGGATATTTTTTATTGGGATTCCAATTTTTCGGTAAATACAAAACTGCATATAAATCGGAAGGTTCCGTGTTTTTTAATTTGTACAAAACTCGCTTGCCTGCTTTCGGAGTTTCCAAAGTCATGTCTGGTACTAAAAGACGCTCTTTTGGCACTTTCCATTTGGATGTTTTCCCTAAGCCTACAATACTTTCTAAAGTAAAAGAAACTTCTTTCTGAGCTTTTACGGTAAGTATTCGAAGTTCTTGAATATTCTCCGGATCTAATTTGTGGGTACCGTCAGGAAAGGTAGCTCTTAAATCACATACGCTTGTTTTTCTTTCTCCTGGTTTTAGTTGAATTGTTTTACCTACAGCATTCCAACCCTTAGTTCCCACCACCCAAAACATAATTTCTACCGGACTATTTCCTGTGTTTTTAAATGTCGCTTCAATTTCTTTGGTAGTCGATAAGTCCCAACCTTTGGAAGGTTTTAAAATAGAAATAGCCTTATATTTCGTTCCTTTATCTTCTGGTATAATTTTTAATTGATACCCTATTCCTTTCTTAAATTGCACCGCTAATTCTGTTGAATTAGAAAAAATGGGCTTTTTTAAAAAATCAATTTCTTGAGCATAGCTTAGAGTGCTCAAAAGAATAAAAAAAAGGAATAGACTTCGCATCATTGCCATTTAATTGAAAGAAACCAAAGCTATTTAATTATTTATTCTTGAACAATGAATGAATACCTTGTTGAAAAAGCTTTAGATTTTACTTGAATCGTAGCTTTTTTGGCTGAATCTCCAATTCGAACTAAGGCTGTCGCAATTCCTGCTTCTGCTTTCACTCCATCTACATTCATAAGTTCAAGGTCGCCATCAATTGCTAGTTCCAAAGCTTCTGAAAAATCAGGAACAACGGTTCCATTCTCATCAATAGCAGCAATGTATACGAATACGACATCATTGACACCCGCTTGAGGTTTTTTTCCACTTTCATCTACCCACACTTTAAGTCCGGTTACTTTTTTTGGTGTATGTACTGTAGATTCCGCAACCGCTTTTCCTTTTATATACCCCACCGCTTTTAAAGTCCCTGCTTGAAAACTCTTCATTTTAAATGTAAATGGTGGATGGACTAAATTTGTAGAATTTTTATCTCGATCTGGAATTTGAGTACTTACTAATTTATCGTTTAGAAATAATTTTACTTCCTCACAATTGCTAAAAACTTTGAGTTCTAATGGTGATTTTTCATTCCAATAACTCGCAATTGACAAAACAATTTCATCCTCCACATCTTTTTGACTTTTGTAAAAATAGTATCCAAACTTTGGCAGTCTAAAAATATCCATCAAGCCAGATTCTTCTAGCTCGTCATGGTAACCTCTGTTGTAATCATACATTACCCAATAGCTATCAGAATAGGCTTTTGTATTAAAGTTATCGTTGTGTGATTCTTGAACATTGTAGGCCTGTCTTAGCAACCTTTCCTCTCCATAAGCACGTGCTTGTCGACTACTATATTCATCACGTAAATTATTAGGAAGTTGGTCTTGGTTCAGTCCTGCATTTTTTGAATAATATTCCCAATCACCATATTCTGAAACCGAGTAAGGTTGGTTTTCTTTTAAAGCATGAGGGTGCATAATTCTATGCTGACGTGCTTGTAAATAAATATCATAAACATCGTCCATCCAACCACAGGAGTATACATTATCTCCCGGATATTCAGCATGCACAATTTTATCCAACTCTTCCATAAAGAAAACGGGCATTTGTGTTTCATTTAAAGAAACTTCCCAAGCCAAAACAGAAGGTCTATTCCTATCTCTACGAATTAATTCTGTAGCAGAAGTATAACAGTACTCTCTAAACAAATCATTGTCTAGATAATATTGCCAGCCCATAATGGCGTCAATAACGACAATTCCCAATTCATCACAAGCATCCATAAAAGCAGGAGATTGTGGGTAATGTGACAAACGGATATAATCAAATCCACCGTCTTTTATTTTTTTAGCATCTCTATATTGTGCATTATCAGAAAGTGCATAGCCTACAAAAGGATATTCTTGATGACGATTGACACCTCGTAAAAATGTTTTTTCTCCATTGATGAATAAATCGTTTCCTTGGAAGGTAAATTCTCGAATTCCAATTTTATTTACCAGCTTGTCTACTTCTTTTTCATCGACAAAAACAGTCGTCACCAATTCGTACAAATTCGGATTTTTTGGTGACCATAAATTTGTTTTATTTACAGAAATTTCAGCAATAAGTTCTAAATCCTTTCCTTCTTCTAAATTAACTTTTGCAGATTTTTCTTTGGCTACCAATTTTCCTTTAAAAAACAAGGCATTTTCTAACACAATATTTCCTTGTGTTTTCCCATCATTGGCAATTTGTGTTTTTATTTTGACAAGAGATTTTTCTTTTGAAACTTTTGGATAAGTAACAAAAACGCCCCCACCTGCAACTTTATTTGCTAAAATAGGATGCGTAATATGTACGGCATCTTTAATAGTTAAGGAAGCATTTCTATACAAACCTCCATACATGTTAAAGTCCAATCTCTTTAAAGGTTTTGGCCCCGTAATTGGATTATCTCTGTTATCCAAACGAATAGCAATTACGTTTTCTTTTCCCTTTCTTAGATACTTTGTCAAATCCACTACCACTGGCAAATACCCTCCTTGATGAACTTTGACCAAAGTTTCATTCACCCAAATTTTAGAATGATTCATCGCTGCCTCCAATTCAAAGATAATTTTTTTGGTTTCTTTGAATTCTGGAACGCTAAAGGTTTTTCGATACCAACAGATTCCTTGCCACTGATTGTTAACAACCAGAGGCTCTATATTGGCTGTATGAGGAAGACTCACATCTTTCCAAGAAGTATCTTGAAAATCATTTTTTATAAAAGATTCATCCACAACTTCGGAGTCAAGTAATTTTTTAAACTTCCATCCTGAATTGATTTTAATTTTCCCTGTTTCATTGTTGTTACATGCTTGTAAACCCAACAAAAAAACTAAAATTAAAAAGCTTCTAAACCCAATAAATATCTTCCTATACATCGTCATTTTTATTTTTTCTTTTTAGAATTCTTTGTTGCTTTTTTCCACAAACCTGTAATTCGTTTATAACCAATTTCTTCTCCTTCTTGCATTTTTTTATAGTCTTTAGGCATTGTTTCTTGCAACCATTTTACCACAGCTGGACCTGTCATAATAGTAGGCTCAAAAACATCGCTTACAGGAACTATTTCTTTATCAAACACAGCTATTTCTTTACGCATTTTTTCTAACACATCTGTATATTCTGGATTTGTTGCTAGATTATGTAATTGCTGTGGATCATTTTTCATATGGTACAATTCCTCCTTCGGTTTTGTCGGTTCAAAGAAAGGTTTTTGGTTTTCGTTTAATTTCCCTTCTTTGTACAATTGACGCATGACATGAACCGCTGGTCTGTAAAACTCCAAATAAGCTTGATGCGCATCGTACGCTAATTCTGGCTTGTCATTTCGGATATATGACCATTCTCCTGAAGTAATGGATCTAGAATCCTCCATAATTTCATCCCACAAATCACGAGCACCATACACATATTTACGATCAAAACCTTTATCAAAAATGGCTTTTCCTGTCATGTACGAAGGCACTTCTATTCCTGCCGCATCAATTATCGTAGCGGTAATATCTGTTGAAGCAACCACTTTATCACTTACTTGTCCGGCTTTTATTCCTTTTGGATAATGCATGATAAATGGAATTCTTAGTCCTGGATCTTGTAAATATCCTTTTCCTCTAATATTACAACGACCGTTATCTCCAATAAAAATGACAATGGTATTATCCGCCATTCCTTTTTCTTCCAATTCTTTGAAAATCATTCCTACTTCGTCATCCATATATTCAACCTGATCTAAATACTTCGCCCAATCCAAACGGATAGCGGGATGATCTGCCATATACTCAGGCAAGGTTAACGTTTTTGGGTTTACAGGGTGCTTTGATTTCTCTCTAATTTCTGTCCACCAAGGACCTCTATGCGTTACTTTTAACTGAATTTGTGCAAAGAAAGGTTCGTCGGCTTTGGTAAAGGTATTTGTCTTGTCAAAAAGCCCAAAATTCTCTTTCCCATCCCAAGGACCTAGAGGTGTATGTCTAAAATTGACATCAATTTTTTGACCATAGGTATATACTTTTTCATGTCCTAAAATTGTTGTGTACCCTGCGTCTCTTAACAATTTTGTAAAAGGTTTGAATTGCGCATCTAAAGGTACATTTCTATTACTTCTATGATGATGCGAATTGGTTTTTACTTGGTGCGTACCCACCATCATAGAAGATCGGCTTGGAGAACAAATAGGATTGGTCACAAATGCATTGTTAAATCTTATTCCTTCCGCTGCCATTTTATTTAAATGTGGTGTTTTCACATTTGGCATACCGTAGCACTCTAAATCGGTACTCATATCTTCTGCCATTAACCAAATAATATTCGGTTTTTTAGGAGCTTCTTTTTTACTTTCTTGCGACTTGCTTCCACAGCTAATCAGCGTTAAGACTACGGTAACTATACTTATATAATTTTTCATACTTACTTTTTATTTCATTTGAAAACACCTCCTGAAAATGGGAAATGAGGATTTTTCACACTTTCTCTTTTTAAAATTTCATTTGCTTTTTTCACCAACTCAGGATGCGTATCTGCAACATCATTTGTTTCAAACAAATCTTTTTCCAAATCGTACAGTTCAGTTCTGTATGTATCTCCATAACGCACCGCTTTCCATTTCCCCATTCTTGCTGCCTGTCGGAAACCTTTAACTGAGGGTCCTTCTTGAATTTCCCAATACAAAAAATCATGTTTCTTTTGAGGCTTTCCTAGCAGTTCTGGCAAAATTGAAATTCCATCTGTGCTATCAGGTGCTTTTGTTTCAGCTAGCTCTGCCAAAGTTGGCATGATATCGTAAAAAGCGGCTTGCAAATTTGTAGTTGTTCCTTCTTTTATTTTCCCTTGCCAGTAAGCAATCAATGGAACTCTAACACCACCTTCATACACATCACGCTTATATCCTTTTAAGCCTCCAGAACTTTTGAAAAACTGATAACTATGGTGATTCTCATTGGTAGGACCATTATCGCTAGAAATTAAAATTAAGGTATTTTCTAACTCCCCGTTTTCTTCTAATTTGGTAAACATTCTTTTAATCTGATCATCCAACATCGTAATTCGTGCGGCATGACGTCTTTCAATTTCGGGCCATTCTTCTAGCTTATCAGCATACAAATCATTTTTACTTAAAAAGAATTCATGTGCATGTGGAGTTCTATAAGACATGTATAAAAAGAAAGGTTTTTTATCATCCTTTTTATCAAGATAATCCAAGGCAAAATTGGTTCTAAATTCATCCAAACATTTATAATTATTGTAATTATAAAAAATAGAATCTTGATTGTTATTTACCCAGTGTACTCTTTCGTCAATTTCTTTTCCGTTTTTATCTTCTCCCCATTGTTCTTGCACTGCGTAATCAAATCCACGACCTTTGGCCCAAGTAGACACATCTTCTGGCACACCTAAATGCCATTTTCCAATCATGGCCGTTTGGTAACCCGCACCTTGTAGCACTTCCCCAATGGTTGTTTCTGATTTCTTAAGAGGAACTCGATCCCAAGAATTATGTATAGTCCCTTTATTTCCACGAATAGTTACATGTCCGGTATGCAAACCTGTCATTAATACAGCTCGTGACGGAGAACAAACCGAAGTTCCCGCATAAAAATCTGTAAATCGCAATCCTTTTGAAGCTATCTCATCCAAAAACGGCGTTTTAATAACTTTTTGTCCGTAAGAACCTAATTCACCATAGCCCAAATCATCTGCCAATAAGATGATAATATTGGGTCTGTCTAATGTTTTTTTTGAAGAAGGCTTAGCTGTTTCTTTATTTCCACAAGCCAATAAGCAAATAACGGCAAGTCCTAAAATAAGTTGTTTCATTTCAATTCTTTTATTATGTTGTTTTATAAGTTTAGTTGATGAGGACCGTAAGCAGGTACAGCTTCTTTTTCCCATTTTTCCAGATCTTTCTTTAATTTGTTTTCGACTTTCAATCCCGTTCCAATCAAATTATTCGTTTCGCTTCTATCTTTTACAACATTGTACAATTCATATTTTCCTGAATGGTATTTTATTATTTTAAAATCGCCAGAAACAATAGAACAATATTGATCTTCGTAACTTCTAAATCCGAATAAATTTCTTTCCTTGATTTCTTTTCCTTTTAAAAGAGGCAGCAAACTAACTCCTTGAATTTGTTTGTCTGTGCATTTTTTACCTGAAGCAATTTCAACAAGGGTTGGAAAAACATCTACCGATTGCACAGGTGTATGACAAACTGTGTTTGCTTTTGTTACACCAGGATAGTAAATCATAAAAGGCACTCTTGCGCCACCTTCAGCCAAAGTATCTCCTCCTTTTTTACCCCCTCTTAAGGGTGCATTGGTATAGGCTCCTCCTTGATCTGAAATTACAATAATTACGGTATTATCTGCAATTCCTTTTTCTTCTAAAGCTTTTCGAACACGGCCCACAGATTCGTCCATAGCTTCTACCATGGCGTGATGATCTGCATATTTGCCTTCAATTCCTTTGGCATGGTACTTTTTCAACAAATCTTTTCTTCCAACAGAAGGACCATGAACAGAATAGTACCAAAACGTTAACATAAAAGGATCTTTTTTATCGTAACCACTGATAAAATCAACAGCTCCATCCGTTAATACATCGGTTAGGTAATCTCCTTTTTTGTAATTTTTCAAGAAACCATTTGGATCTCCCCCTTTGAAAAACGGAAAGTAGTAACTCTTTGGGTGTCCGTGATCTGTAACACCAAACTCTTCATCAAAACCTTGATCTTTTGGATATCTTCCTTTATGACCTAAATGCCATTTTCCAATAAAATAATTGTAATAACCAAATTCTTTTAATTTTTCAGCATAGGTAACTTCTTCCAAAGGAAGGTAATTAAGTGAAGGCATTTGTACCGGATCTGAAGGCCAAAGTCCATATTTAGCATCTGGTTTTTTAGGATCTAAATGAATATGACGTACCATTTGTAAACGAACAGCCTCCTTACCCGTCAACAAAGACAATCTACTAGGACTGCAAGTTGGTGTAGGAATATACGCCCTTTCAAAATCCAAACTTTCCGTTTTTAACTGGTCTAAATTTGGTGTTTGAAAACTATCATTTCTATAACCTATGTCAGACCAACCATAGTCATCCACAAATAACAATACAATATTTGGCTTGTCTTGAGCGTAAGTTGTAAAGGCCGTAAAAGCTACAATCGCTACTACTAAAATTCTTTTCATTTCGTGCTAATTCATTTATGAGCTACGAAGTAAAAGAAAAACAAATACAAGTATGTCCTTATAAGTTTAATTAATGTACTTTTTAGTAAAATCGAAATAATTGCGAAGTACATAAAGGCATATTTTTAAACGAATTAGCCTTCCTTAAAACTAAACATTATATAAACGTCCCTTAGGTACTCCTTTTAAAACGAACTATTTTCCAATGCAAATAATTTCTTTCATGGTTCTATGATAAATATGTCCGTTGGCATAGGTCATAGAGTTCACCGTCCAAGTTTCTCCTTGTTTCCCTAAATCATTAACAGCGACTAAAGCATTTGCATCTAAAACATCTGCACTAGCATCAATAACATAAACAAGTCCGATAGCATTGGTAAAAAACACATAATTATTTACCATGGTTGGAGACCCTAAGAAACATTTTTGAAAACCGTCTCCTCTTGTTCTTGCGTCAAAAGCATGCAATTGTCCTTGTGCATTTAGTCCGTCATTTTTTTGTGCTTGAGCCCAAATATACTTCCCATCTGCATCAATTTCTTGAGGGACTTCAATATGTTCATTTTTTCCTGTTAAAGTACTATGCCTAGCAATATAGGGTTGGTAACGCACCATAAAAAACAAATCATCACCAGCAGAAATATTGCAATGTCTTTGATTTTGTAGATGTTTGATTTCAACATTTTCCTTTAGCACATGTTGTTGTTTTGTTTTATCGAAATTGTATTGATTTACCTTTGTTAAATTCAATTGAGAAATTAATTTTCCAGTCTGAGTATCAACTGTTAAATGGTCATCTCCACTGTAAAACCAAGAAGCTTTTTTTGAATCCCAATGTTGTGTACTTAAAGCACCCCAGCCAGAAATACTGTTTTTTTCTTCTGGTTCCCAACTCCACAGAGCAGTTCCTTGCTTATTTTTTTCTAAACTAATCAAACTCAAGCCAACGGGTCTTTCAGGAACACCATGCGGTCCACCTCTACCAATTAAAACTGCTGGCTTTCCTTCAGCGGTTTCCCCAATAATTGGCGTGTTATAATGTGTTAACGCCTCTTTTGTTACCCAAATTCTTTCCCCTGTAAGCTTGTTGAAAGCATGTAAGTAATTCCAATCAATATTTCTTGTCGAATCGCCTCTTACAGGAGGTTCAGTATTCAATATCAAATTTTCAAATAGCATAGAATCAAATTGCTTGTTAAAAGGTTTACCACCCGTGGTTGGTTTCCATGTTCGATCCCAAACTGGTGCTCCATCCATTGTAAAACAAGCCATTCCTCCACTTGCATTGATAGCCCAAACATAGGTTCCGTCTGTCATCGGACAAGGGGTCGTTGCGTCACTAAACCCGTAATTGTACTCACTTGAGATTGTTCCTTTAACCGTTCTTGTCCATGCTATTTGACCTGTATTTGCATTCAAACAAAGCAATTGTATATCTGTACTTGCTGCCCCACCCTTCACTGCTTTTTTAAGACTCTCCAAAACTTTATAAGCCGTTCTTAATTCTTCAGACTTATGATGAATGAAGGTTTTAAGTGCGTTGTTTACATCTGCATAGGCTTTTCCTCTTTTGTCTCTACGCATCATATTTGCTTCAATACTCGGCTTTTCTAGTTCTGAAGCAGCTTGGTAATGTGCATGTTTTTTCAAAACTTCTTTCCAAATTTTTTCAGGTGTAGCAATAGCTTTTTTTAGTGACTTGTATTTTCGATCTCCTTTTTTTTGCAATTTTGCCTCTTCTTTTGCGTAAAGAGCTTCATAGTCGGTTTTAGCCAACTCGAATTTTGCCACTACAGCTGCATGTTTCGGTGAATCTGTTGGAGGGTTGATGGTTAAAAATAATTGATCTCCCCAAACAGCAATTCCACTTTGCCCCCCTTCCGGTAAAGTTTGTTTCCATTTGATATTTTCCCCCGTTCTAACGGACCATTTTGTAGGAACCTCTAAATTGGTATTAACTTTCCAACTTCCATCAGGACCACCAGACATAGGCCATTGATTTTCACTATCAGCAACTTTGACACTGCTTTCTTTAGAAAAATTACAAGCCACAAAAAGGATACTTGAGAGCAAACAAATTAGTACGGAATTACTTTTTAATTTCATCATTATTGGTTTAATTGATAACTGGTTTAGGTTCTTTTATATATTCTTGCGGAATTTCGCCTGTTAAAGTCTTTAGAAAAAGTTGAATTTTTAAAGCCTCTTCCACGCTAATATCAATTCCTCTTTCATAGCGTCCCATTTTTTGAATGGCTTTCCATAATTTTTTTGAAGAACTATCGTGAAAATAGGGAGCCGTTTTTTCTACATTTCTTAAAGCAGACACTCGGAAAAACATTTTATACATCGGATTTCCATCAATATGGTAATAGCCTAAATCTTTTTGGTTGGGCCAATCGGATACTATGCCAACTTTTTGCAACATTTGACCGCCTATATTAGATCCTGTATGACAGGAATAACAACTTTTTGAATTGAACACATGACCACCTTCTATTGCTGCGGAAGACAAAGCGGATAAATCACCTTGAATAAATTTATCTATGGGCGCTGGTGTTTTTAATCCGGAAATAAACTGAACCAAAGCATCGATTAAATTTTCAAAACTAATGGCATTTTCACTCAAATTGTACGCTTTTGAAAATAATTCTTGATACCCTTTTAAGTTTCCAATACGTTCCATTAACAATTCCTTGTCCATTTGCATTTCATGACTACTAGAAATACTTTGTTTTAGCTTTTCTTTTAAGGAATGAATACTACCATCTGCATTGTAAATTGGCAAGGTGTGTACATTGTAAATAGAAGGCACATCTCTAAAAAAAGAAGTTCCTTTTTGTGCTAAATAATGAGATCCATTGGTGCCATATTTTTTCAAATCGTGACAGCTATTGCATGAAAACCCTTTCGATTTAGACAAACGTTTGTCGTAGAATAAAGTTTTACCCAAATTTATTGTATGCTTTTCTTTTTCTAAAAAAACAACATCCTTTACAACAGGCTTAAAATAAGGTTGCAATATTTCATGTAAATCTTCTGCCTCTTTTTTTAATTCAGATTGTCCAAATCCAAATGAAAAAGAGAGCCCAAATAAAAGACTGAAATAAATTTTATAAAAAGACATTTTATGAGTTACGCGACTTTCTTTTTTTGAATAGTTCTAAAGCCATAAGTACCTACTACAAGCATACAAATCATTGGTAAAATAAACGATAAGTTTACTTCTGGAATATAGCCTAAAAAAGCAATATCATTAAAACCATCACCTCCTAAATCTAAGATTGCCGCTTGAATTGGAGGCATAAAAGCACCACCAACAATGGCCATAACCAAACCTGCAGAACCAATTTTTGCTTCATCCCCCATATCTTTTAAGGCAATTCCATAAATTGTTGGAAACATAATAGACATAAATATAGATACAGATACTAATGACAGCAATCCTAACATTCCTGGTAATAAAATTGAACCCGCAGCACAAACAGCTCCTGTAAAGCCAAAAATTGCCAATACCTTAGAAGGATTCATTTTTCTCATCAATCCTGTTCCAATCCATCTTCCTGTTAAAAACAAAATCATGGCAGCAACGTTATAATTTGTAGCTGTAATATCTAATCCGTGGGTTGCATTTAAATTATCAACATATTGAAAAATAAATGTCCAACACATAATTTGAGACCCTACACAAGCTGCCTGAGCAACCACTCCGCCTAAATAATTTTTATTGGCAAATAATTTTGCAAATGAATCAGAAAGACTCATTTTTTCTTCTTGTGGTGTTTTTGGAATTTTAGTAAAAATAATAACGGCCATGATGATCAAAACCAAAACCCCCAATGCGATGTACGGAAAACTAATCACACTTAAGTCATTTTCTCTTACTGCTGCCAATTCTTCTGAACCCAAAGCACTATAAGCCTCTGCTGTATAATCATCCGATCGTAATGCACTCAAAACAAATACTTGAGCAATAATCATTCCTGTTAAAGACCCCACTGGATTAAACGCTTGAGCTAAATTTAAACGCTGTGTGGCTGTTCTTTTATCACCCAAAGCTAAAATTAATGGATTTGCGGTTGTTTCTAAAAACGACAATCCACAGGTAATGACCCATAAAGAAATTAAAAAGAAATTGAAATTTTCAAAGGCGGCAGCAGGATAAAACATAAATGCACCAATAGCATACAAAGACAATCCTAAAATAATACCCGATTTATAACTAAACTTTCTAATAAACAAAGCCGCGGGAAGCGCCATAAAAAAATACCCAAAATAAAACGCAGACTGCACCAAAGATGCTTGTAAGTTTGATAATTCTGGCATTACCTTTTTAAATGCCGAAACCATAGGATTGGTTAAATCGTTGGCAATACCCCATAATGCAAATAAGGATGTAATGATGATAAATGGGAATAATAATTTTTTACTTACAATAGGCGTACTTTCTTGTTGACTCATCTATATTTTATTAGTTGTTGCTACTCTATATTTTACTCACGACAATATATGTCATTTTTACATTTAATTACCTTCTATTTATTTAGGACAAAATAGCAGGTAATTTACCTGTACTATCTGAAAAACTATCGCGTTCTACCCCAACTTTATTTAACATGCTTAAAAACAAATTAGAAAGGTGTACTTTTTTCGGATCGAATTTTTCATAGGTTCCATGTTGTACGCCCATTTTAGCTCCACCTGCCAATACTAGCGGACAGTTATTTGCATTGTGAGTAGAACTACAAGCACTTCCGTATAAAACAAGTGTATTGTCTAATAAAGAACCATATTCATCGTGTGTATTTTTCATTCTATCTAAGAAATAGGCAAATTGTTTGACCAACCACTGATCGTATTTTCCTTGTCGTTCATAATGACCGGGTTTCTTATCATGTGTAATACTATGGTGTCCGCCTAGGTCTAAAGCAATCTTTGGAAAGGCATCTCCAAACCCCATTCCATCCTCACGCGCCATCATATAGGTCATAACCCTTGTTATATCCGTTTGAAAACCTAAAACCATCAAATCAATAGTAGACCTTAAATAAGCTTCAGGATCAATGGTTGCATCCACATTTAAATTTAAGGTAGAGGCATCAAAATCTTTTAAAGGAATGTCTAACCATTTTTCATTTCGAACCACTTGCTCTTCTACTCTATTCAAAGAAGTCATGTATTCATCTAATTTAGATTTGTCGTTATAGCCCAAACGTTTTTTCAATCGGTTGCTATCTTCTAAAACCAAATCCACAATTTTTTTACCTTGTTGCAAACTCTTGCGTCTATCAGCAGTACTTCCCCCTCCATTAGGAGAAAAATAACGTTCAAAAATTTCTCTTTGTCTATGTTCAGAAGGAATTGCTTTCCCTACAGAATCAAAAGATAAAGTAGACGCTCTTGATTTATATCCTACACCACCATCCGTAGACAATGTTAACGAAGGAATACGAGTATGTTTGCTTAAATGCTGCGCTGCTACTTGATCTACAGAAATACTATTGTTGTATTTATCCCCTCTTAAATCACCACCCGTTAGCCAAGTATCTCCAGCAATATGCCCCAACACACTTCTACTATTTGGGTGACTCAATCCTCCTAAGATTGAAATATCATTTCTATAAGCTTCAAGTGGAGCCAAAGAATTTGTTAATTTATAATTGGCCCCAGCTTGCTCAGGAAACCAATTCCAATCTTTTTCTTTTGTATTCTTAAACCCAGGCATACTAACACCATTCGGAAAGTACATAAAGCAAAGGCGTTTTGGTGCCGTTGCTACTCCGTTTAACGTGGTTAGTTTTCCCATTCCCATTGCTTCAAGGTAGGGCAACATACAAGCTGCACCAACCCCCTTGATAAAAGTTCTACGATCTAAATGCCATGATTTTCTACTCATAATCTTTCTATTTAGTTACTTTATTAATTCAATTGTCCTTGAAAGGATGGGCTCAAAACAATTTGTTCTAAGACCGTTTGAAATTTATAATTGTCTTTTTTTACATTTTCTACGATTTGCTTCAATTCTTTTTCATCAGAAAAACTGGTATCTCTACCCAAAGCATAGGCATACAAATGCTCTACCAAAGATTTTGTAAATTCTTCTTTTTTCTTGCTTAGAATATACGATTTAATTCCCTGAACTCCAATAACTTCAGTCCCGTCAGGAAGTTTTGATTTAGAATCTACAGGTTTTCCTTTCATTTCTTCTCTAAATCGACCTACCGCATCGTAATTTTCAAAGGCCACTCCGTACGGGTCAATTTTTAAATGACAATCTATACAAGAAGCTTTGTTTCTATGCAATTCTAACTGTTCCTTTAAAGTCATTTTTTCAAAACCAGGTGTTTCTGGATCCAATTCGGGTACATTGGGTGGTGGTGGTGGTGGCGGATCTCCTAATATTTTTTCCTTTAACCAAACCGCACGTTTTATAGGATGTGCTTGTACACCATCAGAATGTCCTGTTAAAAAGGCACCTTGCGACAGCAAACCTCCTCTATGTTCTTCAGGCTTTACAGCTACAGGTCTAAACTGATTTCCTTTGACTCCTGCCACTCCATAAAATTCTGCTAAATTTTGATTTAACATCGCAAAATCAGAATCAATAAAATTCAAAATACTTAAATTTTCTGCCAATACATGGTGCATAAAATTATAGGTTTCTTCTGCCATATCTTCTTTTACAAACCTTGTAAAATCTGGATATATTTTTTTATTCGTCGTCATACTTTTTAAACGATCCACACGCAACCACTCATACGTAAACGCTTTGATCATCTTCCAAATTTTCGGACTTTCAGACATTCTTTTTATTTGGTTTGGTAAATCTTTTTTCAAACTGGAATGACGTGCTAAATTTGTCAAGGTTTTATCTGGAGGAGAATTCCATAAGAAATAAGACATTTTGGAAGCCAACAAAAATTCGTCAGTCTCTTTTGCATCTTTCTTTTCTGACTCTAATAAATACAAGAAATTAGGAGAACACAATACCGCCACCAATACTTCCTTAACACTGTCTTCATAACGGTCAAAATCAGCTCTACCCGCTTTCCAAAAATTCAAATAACGTGTCAGTTCGCCATTTACTAACGGACGGCGATACGCCTTTTCCATAAATTTCTTCAAGACCTCAGCCGTATACAATTCTTCGTTGTCCTTGTTAGGCGAATCAAAGAAAATAGCCGTATGACTTTCTGGAGGCCAAACGGGGTGATAAGGTGTTATTAACTCCGCAGACTTCAATAAAATTGGAGGGCCATTTTCACCTTTTTGTTTTACCAAGTGGTCATTCCACAAACCAATAATCATGGTATTTGATAACTCATTGGTTTCATTTAAATCTTTTACTGGCAAAGGCAAGTTTTCTAGCTGCCCTGTAAATTCATAGGTTTTAAAAACACCCGGTGCAGACGTTACTTCTTTACTGGTATCAAAAGTTTTATAATCCATTCCATCATCTGTTCTAGAACCTACAAAAGCTCTAATAGAAGGCGTCAAGTTTTCGTATTTTTTCTGATTTTTTGCTGCTTCAGCCTTTAATTCAGCCGGCAAAGGATTGTCTTCAGAAAGTGGTGTCACTCTAATTTCACTAAACCCAACAAAAAACTTACCGCTAAGCGTAATTGTATACGAGCCTTTTTTTAGCAAACCTAAAGTTACTGGTGTCACAATTTCAGAAGAAGTCGCTAAAGAAGGATCCAATTTCAAACGCTCTTGCACCTTATTAAAAGATCCGATTTTCATCGCAAAAGAAGGCATGTTTTCTGCGGGCGCATAAGGGTGTACCAAATCTATTTGATAAAAACCTTCCTCTTTTATTTTTAATTTCAACTTTGCTGTAACAAAGGCATCTGTTTTAGATGCAACTAAAAATTTATCGTCTTTTTTCTGAATATTTTTCTTTTCATAAACATCATCAATAGTTAACACAATGGTTTTTTCATTAACGGTTGCTGGTTTGTCTTCACGCAAGCCAATCAAACCTTCTTTAGCAGCCAAGGCATAACCTTTAGAAGCTTGTACACGAAACACAAAACTACCAGATGTTGGAAAATTATTCTTTATCAGCATTTTCATATTTGGAGAGGGTCCTTGCCAAGATCTTGGTGGTACATCTTTATGCGGCAATGCAGAATACAACATCATTCCATTTTCTTCCACAGAATATCGATCACTTGCAGAACCACGCATTCCTATTCCAATTTTCTTTTTTATTGGATCTACATTTTGTTTTACATTTCCTTTGCTATCCAACAGTTCAATTAAAAAATCTTCTTTTTTAATGGCCACCGATTGGAAACCACCAAATTCTGCTGCTACTCCTCCTTCACCAATTCCTTTTCCAAAAGTTACTTTATAGCTTTTTGATTCAGGTTTCTCTCCAAATACAATTGCTTTGTCTAAAGCTTCTCTGGCTATTTTTTGATAATAATCAATATGCAAAGATGAAATTTGTAAAATGTTTCCATTGTTTGTAAAACCCATTTTAGACTTCCCATCATTTGGCAACGTGTATCCAAAATTGATGGGTAAATTCAACAATTCATTTAGCGAATTTGTGTATTGAGATTTTGTCAAACGACGCGTAACTTTAGTCGCCACACTTCTTTTTGCATCTGCAGCGGCACTTAATGAATTTGTGATCCAATCTACCACCAGTCTTCGCTCAGCATCAGACATTTGTGGTTTTTTCTTAGGAGGCATTTCACCTGCATTAATTTCATCCAAAGCAGAGTGCCATTTTTCAGCATCACCACCTGTTTTCATATTCCAATGCAGAATATCTAAACGCATTTCGCCTTTTTGTTTATCTACTCCATGACAACCAAAACAATATTTGGCTAAAATTGGTTTTACTTTATTTGTATAATGAATTCCTTCTTTTGAAAGTTTTACTTTTGGCTTCTTTTTTTCAGCTATTGCTAACTGTAAACGTTCTTTTTTCTTTTTTTCTTGTTTGGCAATTTTCGTTTCTAAAGCCAATAATTTTTGTTCTGGCGTTCTTTTCTCTAAAGAAGTGCTAATCCACTCCAATAAATTTTCACGGTCTTGTTCCGTCAACGGATCTTTTTCTTCAGGAGGCATATTTCCTTCCTTTACTTCCTCCCAAACAGCTTCCCATTTTTCAAGATCGGCAGGATTTGAAAAATCGTAACCAATTACATCCAAACGTAAATCTCCCTTTTGTTTATCTGCGTTATGACACTCAAAACAATTTTTATCTAGCAAAGGATGAATGGTATCTAAAAAAGCTAGAGTTCTTGGCGCGATAGAATCTTTGGGTTGTGCTTTCATTTTTTCTACCAAAGCTTCAGCTTCGCTTTTTTCAACACCAAAAAAAGCTTTCATTGGTGCCGGCATGTCTTTGGTTAAATAATCAGAACCATGTGTTAAAGAGCCTCCAAAATGCCCTGCTACAGAAAGCAGCAACACATTGACAAAAAGAATAAATTTATAACCGTAAACAAATTTATCTGATTTTGAAGAAGTCCAAGTACGTAAAACCAACAGCCATACACTTACCAATGCCGTTGCCCAACCTAACCATTTGTGCAAAAATAATTTTTCAGGATTGTATCCTCCTGATGCGGCAAGAAAAAAACCTAAAACAACCGTAGGCAAAACACTAATAACGGTAAACCATAACAATATAGTAGTAGCTCCTTCAACTTGAAGTTTCGGTTTGAGAGTGCCAATAATTTCCAAAACCAAAACACCCAATAAAGTACCTATAGGAATGTGTAATAATAGGGGATGGAAATTTCCGAAAAACAAAATGATGGAATCATTTTTTTCTGGTACAATGCTAACAAAGGCTAAGCCCAAAAGGGACAAGGTAAAAACAAGTGCTATAGATAGGACTAATTTCATAAATGGATTCTAGGTTCTAAGTTGTAGTCAACGTTTTTTGGTTTTAAAAACGCTGTACTATAAATATATTCATATTCACAGTTTCCAAAATTACATCAGAACCTAAAAAACTATAGGGGAAAATCGACTTATAATAAGGGGTATATCGTGCAAAGCCCTTATTTTAAAGGCTTTTTCGATATTCTGTAGGCGTAACCGAATATTTCTTTTTAAACAATTCTCTGAAATATTTTACATCATTGTACCCCAACATAAAGGTTATTTCGTTAAATGAATAGCTGCTTTTTGAAAGTAACTCTGCCGCCTTTGTCAGCTTTACAGAAGTAATTAATTCATTAACGGTCATTCCTGTTAACTGGGTTGTTTTTTTATACAAGGAACTTTTAGACATGTTCATTTTAGCAGTAAGTATAGAAATGTCTAATTTATTTTCAATAAAATTCTCCTCAATCACATGCATTAAATTTTTCAAAAACAAGGTTCCTGAAGATTCAATATCTGTGGTTTGTGGGGTTAAATTTATCTCTCTTTGAAACCATTCTTTTGTTTGATTGATGGTTGCCAATTGATTTTTTATTTTCAACAACAAACTCTCCGTTTTAAACGGCTTGGTAATATAATCATTGACACCGCTATCCAATACTTCAATTTCATTTTTACCCGAAGCGGTAATAATGATTGTCGGAATATGAGAAGTTCGAATATCTTCTTTAATTTTTTTACACAATTCCAAACCATTTAGTTCAGGCATCATTAAATCGGTCAACACAATATCAGGCATTTTATTTAACACTATTTCCAAAGCTCTTTTTCCATTATTGGCTACGAATAATTTGTACTTACTTGCCAATTCATAGGTCAAATATTTCCGTAATTCATCATCGTCTTCTGCTATTAAAATACTGTGTTGAAACTCTTTTTTCTCTTCAATTTTATCAAATGTACCCTCTACTTTTTCTTCCTCACTTGGCAATGATATCAAAACCTTCGTTCCTTTATTTTGTTCACTTTCTATCACAACAGACCCTTCATGGGCTTCTATATATTCTTTAACAATAGACAAACCAATTCCTTGTCCTTGTACTTCTGAGTCGGACTGAAAGAATCTTGAAAATATCTTTTTAAGTTTGTCTCTTCGAATGCCTTTTCCCGTATCTTCAATAATTAGTTTCACGGATTGGTTTTCCTTTTCATGAATAATTTTCACGATGATTTTACCTCCGTTGGGTGTATTTTTAAAGGAGTTGGATATAATATTAAAAAAGACTCTTTCAATTTTTTCTTTATCTATATACAAAGGCAAATTTTCACTGTCTACATCAAAAATCAAATCAATATTTTTTTGATCGGCTTGAAATTTAAAGTTATGAACCAATGTGCGAATAAAACGAACAAATTCTATTTTTTGAATGTTTAAAGTCAACTCTCCTGTATGAATGGTACTGAAATTCAATACTTGATTGACCAATTTCACCAGTCTATTGGCGTTGTTAGAAGCCGTTTCTAATAAAAACTGTTTCTCTTCAGTAGGAAGTGTATTCCGTAATATTTTTTCCAAGGGTTCTTTTACCATGGTCAATGGCGTTTTCAAATCGTGCGAAATATTGGTAAAGAATTTAATTTTCTCTTGGTCTGTTTCTCTTAATTTTTTCTCCAAATTCAACTGCAAATTCATTGCTTTTTTACGTGTTTGTCGAATAATTGTAAATCGGATACTTAAAAACAAAGAAGCAGCCACCAAAGTTCCACTTAGAAAAACAAACCACCAAGTTAGCCAAAACGGAGGATTGATAAAAAACACCAAGCGTTGAATTTCAGAATTCCATTTACCATCTTCATTGGTACATTGCAGCAGCAGTTGGTAATTCCCGACCGCTAAATTATTTAAAGTAAAGGTGGGTGAATTGACAAAATTTACTATCCAACCTTTTTCAGAATTTTCAAGTTTGTATCTGTATTTTACTGCGCTAGGAGAAATATAATTGGGCACAGAAATTTGGAAGGTTAAATTGTTTTGATAATGATTTAAATGCCTAAGATCCTTATTTGTTTTTCCACTAACTCCGTTCACCTCAATATCTTCAATAAAAACCTTGTATTTGTAGGTACTTGGGTTGAAGGTTTTAGGATTGAAGGAAACCAGACCGTTGTTTAGTCCAAAATACAATTCACCTTCTTTAGAATAATAAGCCGACCTACCCGTAATTCTATTCGACAAGAAGCCAAATCCTTTGTAGTAGGTAGAAAAATTCTCAGAATTTTGATCAAATCTATTGACACCGTTATGTGTACCAAACCACAAAACATCTTCATTTTCAGCTACAATACTAGTTACATAATTATTTGAAAGTCCTTGATGTGTGGTGTAATTTTTTTGAACGATGTATTCCTTTTTTTCTTTATTATAACTTAATTTACTAATTCCAGAAGCCGTTGCTGCCCAAACAAACTCACCAGACTTATACATCATTTGAACGGTGTTACTTCCCAAGTTTTTAGACCTATTGATGTTTTTAACCCCAATTGATTCATGATTTTCATCCAAAAGAATTTGAAACATTCCTTTATGAATGGCATTGGTTAAAATCACATTATTTTCGGCGTCGTAACAAATAAAATCAACAGTACTCCAACCTATAACATTATCAAATCGTGGCTCCTTTTCAGAAAAATCTACACGAAACAAACCGCCATAAGTACCAATCCAATAAATATTTTCTTTGGTTCTAACCACAGCATTCACTTGGTGTTTTTTTTCACCTATTGGTTGAATTTGTGTGATTGTGTTTTCTTTTGAAGCAGTAAAATCCAATTGAAACAAACCTTGTTTGGCACCTATATAAAATAAGGAATCAGAAATTTTATTGATAAATCTTATTTCCTTCTTAGGCAAAAAGACTTCACGTTCGCCTGTCTCAAAATTTTCTCTTAGCAAACCATCTTCAACTGTACCAATAAGCATAGCTCCTGAATAATCTTGAGAAATAACTTTTCTATTTTTTTGGGTGAATGTTTCATGAAAATTGGAATCGTAAAATTGATTTCCACGGAAATTTATTTTAATCAAATCTTTGCTAGTTACAAGCCATAAATTATCTTGTTGATCTATAAAAGATTCGTAATTCATAACAAACCCTCTATTCATATGCAATTTATGAAGTATTTTTTCAGACTCATTAAAATCGAAATAATACATATTATGGCCAGAAGTAATCCACAAACGGTTTCTTTTTTTATCGAATTCTAACCAACGAATTCCGGCTGGCAATTTATAGTACAACTCCCACTTTTTCGTTTTAAAATCAAAACGTTGCAAACTTTTTGAACCGTTTCCTATCCAAGTATTGTAATTATCATCAACGGTAATACTTGAAGCCCGAACAGGCATATCAACTTCTATTATTTTTTTTTCTTTTTTAGCATCAAAAATCACCATATATGTGCTCGTTACAAACCACGCCATATGATCTTTGCTATGCCCTAATCTTGTTCCGCCATTCACATCTGACAGTGGAATAGGAACAATATGTTGAAAATCTAATTTTTTTAAATGAAAATAATAAGGGGCATCTCCACGACCTACAAACAATTTATTTTCACAAATCGTCATACTATTAACATTTGAGGCTTCTTTGTCGTTTTTAAATTTTATATACTGCAAATTTTTTGATTCTACCAGATAGCAATACAGCAAATTATCTTTGGTAATCAACCAAATTCTTCCAAAATGATCAAACTCAATTTTTTTTATCCCTCGCAAAGGAAAATCAGGATTGTTATTGATAAAAGCATGTTGTATATAACGATACCCATCAAATCGGAAAAGCCCGTCTTCGGAAGTAAACCAAATAAATCCTTTTTGATCTTGTCGTACTCTGGAAACCGTAGTGGTGGGTAAATCGGTTGTTTCAAAAAGAGAGGTATAGTCGAATTGTGCAAAAAAACACGTAGGAATAAACAAAAGCAAGAGCGTGAAATTAAATAAATTCACGCCCTTTTTTATATTCTTTGTTTTAGTTTTAGTTCTCAACTGCTTCCAATATTTATCCTATTATTTTGGGATTGTAATATACAAATTATGTGATGAATACAGATCACAACTTGTTCTTCTATAAAATTGACTAACATTACTGAAAAAAGCGAAAAAATTAAGTATTTCTTTTTAACACCTAACTTTTTCTTGAGCCACCATTCGACTCCGCTCAGGGAGACATATTCATAATAATTAATTATATAGACGCACCTATTTACTTCAATATTTAGCAAATTATGCAATCATAAAAAACACTGATAACAGCAAACAAATTAAGACCGGCAATGATACAGACATTATTTCCGCTACTAAATGTTTTCGATCCAAATAAAACTTCCATAAAATTAATAAAAATGAAAAAGGTGCTCCAACCATTAAAAACAAGAGGTTAGCGGCATTATTTCCTTTATCTAATACTGCATCAAAAAACTCAAATCCCACGGCATGAGCTATCATATACGTAATAACACAAATAGAAAAATTTACTGCATCTATTTGTGGTTTTAACAAAAATAACAGGACGGTGAATACAATTTCCAAAGAAAAAATGACTCTAAAATTCGCATAATAAAGAGAAACTAGAACTGACAAGGGTATTAATAAAACAACAAGTATTCTTTGAGAATTTTTCATTTTTTTTCAAAGCTCTAATTGGAATATTTTTTTTTATCAACATGCTTTTCAAAGATGTCTTCTATATTTAAACCCGCATAAGCAAGAATCAACTCACAGGTTTTCAAAAAGGGAACAAGTTTTCTTTCCACTGTATCATATGTAGGACCAAATATACTATAGGTTATCGAATTAGAACTATCACCAAACGAAAGGGTTGTATTATATCCATCAATTCCAAGTAGTGACAAATTATTATATAAATCTTCCTGCTTTATAAATTTCACTGACGCAACTATTTTAGAATAATCAACTAACGATGCAGTAAATACAGTATCTAACTTCGTGTATTTCCATTGGTCTGAATCATAAAGTGGTACTGATTTAATTTCAACGTTTACCACTTTTTTATTTAGCCTATTTCTTTTTATTGAAATCTCCACAAAATTATTGGGAATTCTCATTGAATGCCTAACACTTAATTTAATATCTAACCATTCATGTTTGACTTATCCAAAGGAATAACCATGCATAAAAAACAATAACACAGGGAATACTAATTTTAATAGCTTCATTTTTTTCAAAAATATCATTAGTCATGAGTTTTGTAAAAATGCAATTTTATACCAAAAGAAGCGAAGATTTAGCGATTTGTTTTCGAAATATTAGTTGAACTTATTTTTCATTTTTAACAAGTTCCTCCATGTATTTATCAAAAGCAACACCATCAAAAGGCACAATAACTATTTTACTGGCATGCTTATCATTTCCTCTATCTTTTCCTTTTCCAACATCTATTACCGAAAACATAAAATGAGTTACATGTCCATTTTCAACAACAGCCCCCGGTCTTTCAATAAATTGCCAGTCGTTAATTGTCCCATCTGTATATGTAAATATTTTTGTCTCTTCTTTTTTAAAAGCGACACCTCTATATGTCCAATTATGAATACCATCTTTTGAAGAAAAATGATGTGACGTTTTGCTAGGCCAATGGTTGTACACTATATGATACATACCTCCACTACACCAAACTGTTGGATCCTCGTTTTTAGTTTGAGGCAATTCCGGATAGTTTTTATAAACTCTATCTGTCATAATTTTGTACGGCCCTAAAATTCCTTTTTCACTAATCATCACAGCCGTACTTCGTCCTACTAGCATGTATCTCCCATCAGGTCTTAATAAGATTCGAACATTAGACATATGTCCATAAGATGCTTGTTTTTTGTTTTGATATTTTGCCAATCCTATTTGAAATCCATTAGGATCTACTTCTATTTTTCCTAATAATTTAAAAGGTCCGTTAGGAGAATCTGACACAAAAATCTCTCCTTCTGTAATTTCACTAGTCACCACTGCATACCTTCCATCGTGCATCTTTAGCCCCATAACATTATGGCCCATGCTCTCTTTCCACTGAGGATACACAAATCCTTTGTCGATATAGGGTCCCATAATATGATTGCTTACGGCATGCATTGCTTTTGACCCAAGATGCCAGCCTTCACTATGCGAGTATTTTTGATCCCATTTACTGGCATACATATGATACTTGCCTTTTGTGTCCTTTACAATTCCACCATCCCAATAACACCAATTTTCATTTTTAGAATCTTCCAATCCGTTTGCGATATCTCTTGGCAATACATTTGCATCTCCCCAAATTCCTTGAGAAACTAAAGGCTTTTGTGGCTCCATAGGCAAAAAGAAATCTACCAGCGATTTTTTTTGCTGTCCCAACATAGAAAAGGCCACAAATAGGGAAGCAAAAAACACTTTTTTCTTAGTAGCTATTTTCATATTACAATTTTTCTAATTCTTCTTTAACTTTTGAATTTTGATCACCAGACAAGTCCATATACTTATAAATTTCTTTGGCTAATTTTTTTACAACCGCTTTGTATTTTGGATCGTCTATATAATTCACAATCTCATTCGGATCTTCTTTAATATCAAACAACCAGGTTTTTTGTTTTGGTAAAACATGTAATTTATATCTTTCAGTAATTGCCGCATAATGCCCCAATCTTGTAAAAGTCACATCATTCCAATTGGCAGGAAGTTCCTCTTGCAACAAAGGAGTAATATCTCTTCCTGCTACTTTAGGACATTTTACCTCCAACATACTTAAAAATGTGGGCATCCAATCGGTATTGTTTGCCGCAAGGTTTACTACTTTTTTACGGGGAATTAATGGGTTTTTATGATTTCTTCCATGTGCCATTACCATTGGAATTTTGGCAGACGCTTCATGAATAGTTCCTTTATTAGAACGGGCGTGCTCTCCTAACAAATCGCCATGATCTGAAGAAAACATAATAATGGTATTTTCTAGAATATGTTCATCTTTTAATTTTTGAATAATCCTTCCCACATTGTCGTCAATTAATTTCACCATGCCTAAATACTGACGAACATCTTCTTTCATTTTTTCAACATCGTCCGATTTTCCATCTGGCTGTTGCCATTTTTGCAAGCTTTTTTTATGACTTTGTGCATGGTGATATGTCGAAGGAAGTTCAAGCTCTACGCCTTTTAATAAAATATCATAAGGTGCTCTAACCTCATTAGGCGTATGTGGATCTGGGATACTTACCACATAGAAAAATGGTTTGTTTTTATTCTCTGCAATAAATTCAACAGTTCTATCTCCCAACCAATCTGTGGTATGTTTTACATTTTTCGATCGATTGTCGGCAAATAAAGGCTGACCGTATTTATCCTTTCCAATTAATTTTGGATTTTTTGAAGCTCTATAAGGATTCCCTTTTTCATCAATTCCTTTGTATTTATCATGACCTCCATTAAACATAAATCGTTTGTCTTGAAAACCATAGGTATCTGTTGGCACACCAATTGGATAGGGCGACCACCACTCTTCTTTGTCTTTATTTCCTGAGACACCTCTACTTTCTGCCAAATGCCATTTCCCTGCATAACCTGTCATATAGCCCGCATCCGACAAAACATCGGCAATGGTGGTAACTTCTGGTTTTAGGTATTTTCCATCTCCTTTTTTATTAGAATTGTTAGGAATTCCTAAGGTCATAGGATACATTCCTGTAAACATAGACGCTCTAGAGGATGTACAAACAGCCGCACTGCAATACATTCTGTTAAATATAGTTCCGTATTCGGCCAATGAATCAATATTGGGTGTTTCTACAAAAGCTTTTGGCCCCCAAACAAAAGCTTGTTCAGGACTTAATTGTTCTCTATAACAGCCTAAAGTTCTAAAGTTGTGTTCATCTGTAATAATCCAAATTACATTAGTCTTTGCTGTTTGCTGCGCTTGTGTATTCTTAAATGAAAACAAGGCAATTGCCACTATGATTAAACTATTTTTCATGTATAATTATTTATGCTTCAAATAAAGAACAAACAAAAGTTCCGTGTGTCTTTCAGAATATATATTTCGTCCGTTACTGTTTTTTTAATGTGTAGCTGTGTACAAAAAATAAAAAAACCTCCAAATAGATACTTGAAGATTTTATAAGTTTAGCTGCTAATTTCAAGCTATTTATCTTTTGTAAAAATACAATCTATAATTCTATTTCTAACAACAAAACTCCATGAACATCTAGCTCAAATGACGCTCTCATGGACTGTTTTGTCAACATATTTGTACATTTTACACGAGCACCATTTTTCATAGAAACATTCAATTTTGCTTTGTTTTTCCCTAGATTAATAATTGTCATTATATACCCTCCTTTACTATTTGGAACAACTCTCCAATTACAAGCTTTATTTTTTAGACCATTAGACTCTGACAAAACAACTTCTGGTAATTTTGTTTCAATTAAAGTTAAAGACAACTGTTTTAAATCTTGAAAACTAGACGTGTTTAACATGTGTAAATTTCCTTTATTACTTTTTAGGATTTTAGTACGTTTTTGCCCATATTCATTCATTGAAAGACTAGCTTTATTATCAACGACAACTGTTCCTCCGTTATTCAAATAATTTTGCAATGTTTCAAATTCTGCATCGGTCACATATTCTGTTTTGTAAACAAGAACAACATCCCAATTTCTAGAATCTTGTTTTTTAATAATTTTTTCAGTAGCATATCCCACAGGAAATCCTTCAAAGAACAACGATTCATAAAGATCATACTGTTCAGTCATATGATGTTTTTTATTAATTGCCGATGTTTCAGAATGAAATAAGCGAACCGGTTTTCGCTGACGACGCAAAGCCATTATTTCTTCTGAAAAACTATTTAAATCCATCATAACCTGCGCAAGTTCATTGGCTACTTGAGGCTGCATATTTACAGAAGCTGCGAAAGATTTATCTAGTGCTACATCTTTTGAATAAACACTCTTTTCAAACCTAGCTTCTGGAGAACCGTCTGGATCTCTAGCCCAAAACCATGACAAACCTGCATCCATACCATGTAAAGTTGCCAACCAGAAATTATTTCTAATATATTCTGGTGAAGTATCCAATTTTCGCCATGCAACACTCGACAAGAAGTGAGTTTCTGAATTCACATGAATTTTATCTGGCGCTACTGATTCCATAAAATCATACGATACACAAAGCTCTTGCCAGTGATACGAGTAATACGTTTCCCAATGTTCAAATTTATCAAAACGGAGATCTCTTTCTCGTGTTTTGGCATCATCACCTATCATAGTCGTTAATTCCGTTAGTGACTCAATATCGATACCGTGTGAGCGATCATCCTCAGAAAAAAAATGTGGCTGTAATTTAATATGCGTATCACCTCTTGAATTCGTTTTATGCAATTCTGTTTGTAAAAAAGCAAACCACTCAACGGCTCTATCCATATTAAATCGATCCCAATCGTACCTAAATGGTGTTCCTTTTGTTTCTTTTTTTAACGGAAAAACAAAGGTTATATCGTTAAAAGATTTAAAATTTGTAGTCCAATTTATATTAAGGTCAGTAATCTTATTTTTATATTTTTCACTTAACCAATTGTTAAACTTAGCTAAAGTATATGATGAAAGCTCATTCATTTCTCCTCGCTTAAATGCCCAATTTCCTTGCTCAGAAAACCAATGAGGTTCATTGGCTAATATATAGCCCATTTGTACTGCTTTTTTTCCTTTTGTAATTTCTCCTGCTTTCTGTAATATATCACTCCAAACTTCTCTTATTAAGGGATTATCAATATCATAACCAATAAAAGTACATTTACCTTTGGTAACCTCTGGATCTTGTTTTTCAATCCATTTTGGAATGCCTGTACTCCAAAGCAAGGCATAACCTACTTTTGTATCAGGATGATTGGTGATTTTATTCAATATCTTCTGAACAAATGTGCGATCTTCATTTAACAATTTAGGCGTAAGACCACTTATATGATCAATATTCCCTAAGTGATCATTGTATATACCGGAATCTGAAGTGGGGTTTCCCATAGATTTTGAAAAATAATCATATAGAAAAACAGGTTTTCCGTTGCTTGTAAATTGGTCTTTTTCAACTATTATATTTTCCCAATCTACTTTTGCTACTGGTCGTCTAATTATCGTTCCGTCCATAACCAAATTCAAATTATTGATTCCTGTATCTAAAATTTCAATTACTTTTTGCCTTTCAAAATTTGGCAGATTCTTTGCCATTTCTGCTTTATCTCCTTTTAGGGGCTTAAATTTTTCAAATGAGTTTTGAATAAAAGTGACATTTTTTTCATCCCATTTAGCAATTTTTAAAAATTCCTTTGAAAACCATACTATCGTTTCTTCTCGGGTTACATCAAAGCCTTTTTTTTCAGCTTTCGACATTAATTTTTCTAACTGAGTAATTTTTTTCTTGGCTGTTTTGCTTAATTCTTGTGCATTGACAGAAACATTTTGAATTAGTAGTATGAATACTAGTAATACTATATTCTTGTATTTTTTCATTTTAAAATATGTTTTAGGCAAAGTAAAGCAACTTTATTTCCCAATCTGTATGTCTACATATGTACAAAGTCTTTCAGCGTAAGAAAATTAATCAAAAAAAGACTCGCGTTTCTAGGCTAAAGTTTAGAAAAAAAAGAAACAATTAATTGCAATTTTCTATTATTTCAGAATCATCTACCACTTCAAAACCATCCTGAAAACCAATTGCATTTACATCTTCTCGAATTAAATTTACCGGAAAGTTTGAGGTATCTATTACTCCTGCAATTGATGGCCCCCAAAAACTTTTCGCATCTTCTTCCAAAGTATTTATCGGTGTTGTTTCTACCAAGTCTCTTAGGTTGCAAGGCATGTATTTATAGTGTTTCGATTTTAATTGCGCTTTATTTTGACCATAAGTTGCCTTTATATTTAGCAAAGTCACCTCTTCGTAATCTCCACTAGTCAAACCAATATCTTGATCGTATTTTTTTGCTACATATCCTCCACCAATTCTAATTCCAAATCCACAAGAAACTGAAGTTATTCCGTTTGCATAAACTTTTCCATTATGCATGGCATGAGGAGAAATCATAAGCGCTGCATTTCCGTTCGTACACGAAATATTTTCAGCATACATATCTCGAACACCTCCTTTTTGTAGATTATTCATGTTTTTTTCTCCTGTTTCAAAACGCAATGTAACTCCACCTGTACCCGATAAATCTTTAAAAAATACGTTTGTTGCTGCTTGCGCCTGAATTAATCCATAGCCGTAATCGGCATTGTTTGTTGTTGCATTTTTTACCACTCCATTTCTAGGCCAATAATAGGTGCCATTATATTCAGTGATGCCGAATGCTATTGAAGAAAAATCTGTGAGCACATCATCCACAACAAAACCAGAAAGTAAAAATCCATCTACATTTTTTAGACTAAAAACCGTAACATTTATATTATCTACCTGCGTTAGGTCTATTTTAAATTTATTAGCGCTACTCGTAATACTCACATTCTTTACAGCTGCTGTTTCTCTACCAAAAGAAAATAGATAATAATTTCTCTGGTCACTTCCCTTTAAAGGCGGTCTTATAACAGCATTTTCATCAATTTCAAGGTGTACATTCGACTTCATATTTATACCTGAAAAGGTATAATTTCCTTGAGGAATGGTCAATTTTCCACCTCCACTTAAAGAAATTGCATCAATGGCCGCTTGAAGATTTCCGCTATCATCTGTATCAAAAGTAAGGTCTGCATTGAAATCTGTTCTAAAATTTTTCTCATTTTGAAAACTTGTAGGTGAAGTATAAAAATCTGACTCTTTAATCTCTAAAACACTTATGACCTCTTTCTCTACCTCCTCTTTTTCTTTTGGTACTTCCGTTTCAATATCGGGCTTAGTATCATGCACATCTCCATCCTTAGTTGTAGAACATGCGCCTAAACTCAACAGCATCAGCATCACAAAAATAATTTCAGTAAATATTCTCTTCTTAGTCTGCACCATGTATTTAAATTTTTAGTTAATCAATATTTCATCAATACAAATTCCCATAGCTTCAACGGTTTCAATTTTTACCGTATTGGCACCTCGTTCTAAGCGAATAGGAAGTTTTACTTTATTCCAAAAGTTTCCCGTATTTCGAGTATTTCTAAGGAATAATTTACCGTTTACCACCTTTCCATTTACAATCACTTTTACATAGGTTCCAGGTGCATCATTTATTTTACCACTGTATCTAATAAACAAATCCGCTTCACCTGCACCTCCATCATTTTCTTGGTACCATTCTACAAAAGCACCCACTTCTTTATTTAATTTCACATAGCCTTTTCCTCTAACCCCACTTGCTTTTTTTACAAAATTTCCTTTTACAATAGTCGCATCTTCCGCCTGTTCACCTGCAATAATTTGTTTTCCTGAATTTTCATTCCAAGTAAATCCTTCATTTTTAGCAAAACGCTCTTCTAAATGTAAAATGGATTTTCCGTTTAATACGACTAAAGCTTTTACTGTTGTTCCTAAAGTTACTTCAAAACTACCTGTATATACTGTTGATTTTTTTGAAGGCTTACTTCCATCAATTGTATAAAAAACTTGAACATTTGGCCTTGCTTTTGCACCTCTTAAATTCAATATTTTTGTATCAATACTTACTTTATTTGAAGTCAATTGTTTCTTTTCTCCCAAAATACAACTAGCCAATAAATTGATAGAACCTTCAGCATCTGTTGCTTCAATATACGCTCTTGTCAGGCCATAAAAAGCTTTTCTATGATTCGGACCAACATGTTGTTCAACATCTACGGGACTTCCATTATCTAGTGCTTTTATTTTTCCTGAACCTATTACATGAAAATAAGTTCTGTTCTCTCCATAAGGATAAAATTCTCCTTTTTCATCGGTTGCACTAACACGAACCTGAACCAAATCATTCGCTTTTGAAGCTAATTTTTCACCATCAACTGTTAGTTTTATTTTAGAAGGAACACCTGCGGTTGCAATATTTTCTTCAGCAACTACTTTTCCATTTTTATAAGCAACTGCTTTAATTGTTCCTGGTTTCCATTTTACCATCCATTGGCATTGCATTTTTAACCATTCTTTTCCAGGCTTTTGTTTTCCTAAAGATTTCCCATCAAAAAATAATTCCACCTCATCGGCATTGGAATACACCCAAACAGGTATTTCTGTTCCCAAAGCCACTTTCGGATGTGTCCAGTGTGGTAAAATATGTACCATCGGTTTGCTTGTCCATTGACTTTGGTACAAGTAAAACAAGTCCTTTTCAAAATTAGCCAAATCAATAGCTCCTCCCATAAAAGCTTTAAACGGCCAACCTCCATGTACATAGCCGGCTTCTCCAATATAATCGTAACCCGTCCAACGGAATGAGCCCGCATATTGTGGAATATCTCTTAGTTGTGCAATATTTAATCGTGAGGAAACACGAACCATGGCATTGTCGTAACTAGAATTGAATATTTGTTTGTGATTGGTTCTATTTAAATCATCAATCCAATCGTGTGTAAATACTTCTTTTTCTGTTAAATCTGGTAAAGCATACGGTTTTTGCTTTTTACTTGGATAGCCATCTCTAAACCAAGTTTTTGTTCTGTAAAAACCTCTTACTTGCCAAGTATGTGTATTTTCTGTTCCTATAAATACTTTTCCTTCTTGCTCTTCTTCAATATGATCAAAATAGCCCTTTTTCTCACTATGACCATTTACCCCCAATACATCCATATATTCTGAACCAGAATGCCCAGAAGTTACCGGACGCGTAGGATCTAATAAATGCGATGTTTTTACCAATTCCGCACCAATTTCTCCTTTGGTTTCATTTCCTAAACTGTAAATAATTATAGAAGGATGATTTCTATCTCTCTTGATCCAATCTGTTAAATCTTTTTTCCACCATTCCTTAAAAAAACGAGCGCCATAATCTTCTGGAGCTTTTTCCATCCATCCGTCAAATATTTCATCCATCACCAACATTCCTAATTCATCACAAATGTCATAAAAAATTGGTGTTTGCGGATTGTGAGACGTTCGGATTGCATTGACACCCATATCTTTTAATTGCTGTACTCTAAATCTGATAATCTTGTCTGGAACTGCAGCTCCCAAAGCTCCTGCATCTTGATGATTACAGACGCCTTGTAGTTTTACATTTTTTCCATTGATCCAAATTCCAGATTCTGGAACCCACTTGACATCTCGTACTCCGAATTTGGTTTTGACCACATCCTGAATTTTTCCTTTGACTTCCAATTGAGAAACCAAAGTATATAGGTAAGGACTTTCAACCGACCATAAATTTGCAGCGTTTATACCTAACTTATTTTCAACTGTAGCCTCCGCTTCATTTCCTAATTTTACTTTGTCAGAAAGGCTAGCCACTTTATTTCCATTGGCATCAATAATGGTATGTTTTAAAGTTGTTGTTTTCTTTTTTCCTGAAGTATTTGAAAGCTCTGTCGAAATAGAAATCGTATTTCCTTCGGTTCTTACAAAAATTCCATCACGTTTTATATTGATTTTATTTTTTACATCTATCCAAGTATGCGAATAAATACCACTTCCAGTATACCACCTTGCTGCGGGTTGTTTGTCATTGTCAACACGAACGGCAAAAGTTATGCTTTCAGAAGCGTCTACAATTTCACTTATATCATAGGCAAAGGAAATCCAACCATAGGGTCTGTTTCCTAATTTCTGCCCATTGGCCCAAACCGTACTGTTCATAAAAACACCTTCAAAAGCTATTTCTACTTGTTTATTTTTCCATTCAGCAGGAACGCTTATTGTTTTACGATACCAACCAAACCCTGCTGGTAAATAGCCCGCTTTATCCCCCATCGGATTGCTTTCATCATAGGCACCTTCAATACTCCAATCGTGCGGTAGGTTTAATGATTTCCATGCAGCATCTTGAAAACTCACTTGTTCCGCACCAGAAATATCTTGTTGGATAAATTTCCAACTCTCATCAAAATTGATGTGCTGTGCAAAGGTTGAAAAAGAAAAAAGGAAGAGTACTAGTTTAATATTTGTCATCTTGTCTATTGTTATTTAATGTACTTTGTTTTTATTTTTCCCTGCTTTAAAAGGAAATAATTTAGAGTCTCTATGAGCGTCTTTCATCAACTGCTTAATTTTTTCAACAATTTCTGGATGAGCTGCTGCAATATTCGTAGACTCTGTTTCATCCAGCTCTAAATTATACAGTTCTACTTCAGAATTGTTCGTTGCATTGTACAAAACACCTTTCCATTTCCCCATTCTTACTGCCTTACGTCCGCCTTTTATACTGTATTCCCAATACAAATAGTCGTGTGTTTTTTGATTTTTCTCATTTAACAAAGAAGGTAAAAAAGAAAGTCCGTCACTTTGCGCAGGAGTATCTACTCCAATAATTTCAGCCAAAGTTGGCATGACATCCCAAAAGGCAGAAACATGCTTATTGACACTTCCTTCCTTAATTTTTCCTGGCCATTTTACAATAAAAGGTGCTCTAATTCCACCTTCATATAAATCTCTTTTGATGCCTTTAAAACCAGCTGCACTGTTAAAATATTCTGGATTTGCCCCTCCTGCATTGTGCGGTCCGTTATCACTTGTAAACATTATAATCGTATTGTCTGCAATGCCTAACTCTTCAACTTTCGCTATAATTTGCCCTACATAAATATCCATCCTATCTACCATAGAAGCAAAGGCTGCATAAGGAGTTGCTTGTGTACAGTACTTGTTTCTTATAATATCAGGTCCATAATCTGAAGCATAAGGATTTGTAAAGGGAACCTCATCAAATTTCCCTATATACTTTTGCAATAAAGAATCTTTGGGTGATATTAATTCAGCATGCGGCAAAACGATGGGTACATAAGCAAAAAATGGCTTGTCTTTATTATCTTCAATAAAGGCAAGTGTTGCTTCGTGTATTTTATCTGGTGCATATGTAACTGTATTTGTCCAGTCATTTCCTTCTAAAACTACCTTTTCATGATTGCTCCAAATATAATCTGGATAGTACCTATGCGCTCTACGTTGACAATTGTACCCATAAAAAGTATCAAAACCTTGATTTAAAGCATCGCCTTCAGACCCTACATATCCTAAGCCCCATTTACCAAATGCTCCGGTTGTATAGCCTTCTTTTTTCAACATTTCAGCAATTGTAAATGAACTAGCTGGCATTGGTGTTTGTCCGTCTTGACCTTTCAATTCTTTGTTTCCTCTAATTGAGGTGTGACCGGTATGTTGCCCTGTCATTAAAGTAGATCTTGAGGGAGCACAAACTGCTGCTCCACTATAATGTTGTGTAAACTTCATTCCCTGTGCAGCCATTGCATCAATATTTGGTGTTTGGAATTTCTTTTGTCCGTAAGTACTTAAATCTCCAATCCCTAAATCATCTGCCAAAATATAAATGATATTCGGTTTTGATGGTTTTTTCTTTTTTTGACTACTTCCAACACATGAACATAAAGTCAGTACTAGTAATCCTATAAATTTAAAATGAGACATTGTCTTTTATTTGAGTTATAAATTGAAATTTGAAGAACCTTAATTTTTATTCTTTGTAATTCCTTATTTGTGAATTTATCAACTAACGATATTGTCTAAGCAAAAAATAAATTCTCCCTTTTGGTTCCATATGCGCTTCATCAATTGAATCCTTTTTATTTTTTCACCAAGCTTTTTAATTCTTTTCTAAACCTTTCCAATATGGACTTGTTCTTTGAATTTGACGCAATATTCTTCCATTCCATTGGATCTACTTTATGATCGTACAATTCTTCAAAACCATCAGCATATAGGATATATCTATAATTTTCATCTCGTAGGGTATAGTTACCTTCCCCTTTGGTTGTTAATGCAGAATGTGACCATTTTCCTTTTGGATTAGCTATTAAGTTTTCAAAACTATTTCCATCCAAATCATTTTTCTTAGGCAAACCACATAAATCAATTAATGTTGGATAAATATCAATTAAAGAAACTGTTCTTAAACTCACTCCTTTTTCTCCTTTACTTGGGTCAAATATGATTAATGGTGTCTTTGCCGATTCTTCCCATAGCGTTTGTTTTGACCAATGTTCTTTTTCACCCAAATGCCAACCATGATCGCCCATTAAAACGATAATCGTATTTTCTTTGTACTTACTTTTTTCTAAATTATCTAAAAGATGTCCCACACAAGCATCTGCAAATGCCAAACTAGCCAAATAACCTCTAACTGCAGATTTCCATTTGTTATTTCTTAAAATTTCAGCATGCAATCCTTTGCCTGTCCATTTGGCACCAATTTTACCTACATCTTGCAAATCATTTTTTAACACCGTAGGCAACTCTATATTTTCTTCATCAAATAAGTCGAAATATTTTTTTGGAGCATATAAGGGCAAATGCGGTCTGAAAATACCACAGGCTAAAAAGAAAGGTTTCTCGTGTTTTTCTTGTAAAAATTTTGCGGCATAGTCGGCCGATTTCCAATCATTCGTTTCTTCATCCGTTGTTTCTACCGGTCCCCAATCAAAAGATCTGGTTTTACTTCCTTTTACACCTGCACGTTTAAAGTTTAGACCATGAACAAATCTTTCCTTTGGGTAAGGAACGCCCAACCCCACTTTGTTTTCTTGTTGAAAAGAGCCTGGATCACTTCCTTCTTTAGGTTCTTTTGCCGTACCTCTCGGATTATGAAATATTTTTCCACTAGCAGCAGTTTTATAGCCATTTTTCGCAAAATATTGTGGTAAGGTGATGGTATTTTCAAAACCTTTCATTTTTCTAAAAACCTCTATATTTCCATACACCCCAGTTGTAAAGGGCTGGTACCCCGTTAGCATACTTGTACGTGAAGGATTGCACAAAGCCGCTGAACAAGAAGCGTTTTTAAAAACAATACTTCTCGCCGCAAGTTGATCCATATTCGGTGTAATTGCCTGTGGATGTCCACCAAATGCACCAACCCAGTCGTTCATATCATCAACCATGATCAACAATACATTTGGCTTTGACGTTGAATTTTGACTATGCACTACAGACGACAAAAAACCCAATGCAATTGAGAAAATTAGTCTTACTGTTATTTTTGTATTCATATGTTTCTTTATTTATGCTTTAATTTTTATCAAAACAACTCCGTGAGAAGGCACTTGAGCCGTAAAAGAATTTTCATAATTCCCAATATCTTTTTGTCTCCAAACATCTCTAAGTGTTTTCACACCAGACACACCAATTTTATCCCAATCCAAACGAATTTCACTGACTTCACTTTTCAAATTAAAAAGCCCCACCGCCTTGCTACCATCTGCCAATTCTTTGACTACAATTTCCATGGTTTCATCATGAAAAATTGTTTTCCCAGGAATTGCTTTTACATCTTGATTGATATCCAAAACCTCAGCATTGGTTAACAAACTCAAGGTAAAATCGTCCATTGTTTCTATAGGACAACCAATTAACATTGGTGCAGCCCATAAGGACCAAAGCGCCACGTGAGAATACTGTTCATCGGCAGTTAAACGAGAAGGATGCAAACCACCTTTGGTATTGACATCACCTACTACCAACATATCTGGATCTGGAAAATGCCCTGGCGCTCCTGGAAATCCTTTTTCCATCCATTCTCTATGCTCCACCCATTCATCTCTAATACTTTTATGAATTCCTTTGCCGTCCCACCTATCTTTTAAATCGCCATAGGTTCTAAAACAATTCACTTCTTTTCCAAAAAGTGCTGCATTTTCTAAAGGAGCGGTATTCGACAAAGAATAAATAATATCTCTTCCACTAGCTCTCAAGGCTTTTGCCATTCTAAGGGTACTAGCTGGCTCATTCGGGTTCCAATCATATTTTAAATAATCAATGCCCCATTCTGCCCATTGATTGGCGTCATTGGTATCAAATGTAAACTTAGCAACTCTAGTAAACCTTCTTTTCCCTTTTTGTTTCTTGTTTCCTTTGTCGTTCATAGATTGATCCCATAAACCTTTTTCATTGTCGCTAGATCCACCAATATAACCTGCATAGGTTGTTACCCATGGTGAAGAATAAATTCCGACTTTTAATCCCATGTCATGTATTTGCGTACACATTTCTTCCATGTTTGGAAATTTAACAGCATCTGAAAGTATGGCGTGGTGTTTTCCACCACGATGCGATTGCCAAGCATCGTCAATATTTACATAGGTCCAACCGTAATTTATCAGGCCTTTTTCTACCATAGCCTCTGCCGATGCAATGACATTTTTTTGAGTAACTAATGCCCCCCAGCAATTCCAACTATTCCATCCCAAAGGAGGCGTTAAGCAGATCGTATTTCCAACGATTATATTAAATTCTTTTTTAGAAATTCCTTTTGCATTTTCAGCGACTAAAACCACCTTATGGTCGCCCAATTTACGATCCATTATTTGTCCCGAAATAACCCCTGTAGCTTCATTTATAGATAAACCTTTTGGAAGTTGTTCCACAGAAAATTTCATCGGTCGGTTTCCCGTAGCCGGAATTGTATACAAAAAAGGGGCATTCGGCGTAACGCCAAAAACTGCAGGTCCATTAATTTGGGGAGCTGCTTTTGCTTTAGGAGTTAAAATATATTTTCCTTTCTCTACTTTTGGACTATAAGTTTTTGTCTCTATTTTAGGTCCGCAGCTAAGCACAAAAATTAGCAAAACGAAACTTGCTAGTGCTGAAATATTTCTTTTCATATGTTGGTCTATTTTTTCTCAACTACGAAGAAAAGCAAAGAACGCTCTTATAGTGTTCCTGTACGTATAATTTATGTGCACCTAAGTCAAACTAGCTGTGTGTATGCGTAAAAAAACGAAAAACCCCAAGCTTTTACTTGGGGTTTACAAACTAACTCTGTGAAATTTTTAATTCTTTTTAATCACTTTTACAGGAATAGCGTACTTTTTAAAACTCAAGTTTTCTTTAGCAAATGCAACCACCAACTTATAATTCAGTTCTTTCTTAATAAAATCTTTTAATGCATTGTTACTAGATTCTACTCGAAGCACCACAATTTCTCCTTGGTCGTTTACTACAAATTCAACTCTTGCTGTTGCTATTTCTTCTTCAGTTGGAAAAGTAGCATGTTCCAAAATTTTTTCAATTTCGGTTCTCAACTTTTCATTAGGGCTCATTTTTTTAGGAGTTGTAGCAAACGCTGCTACGGTTCCTAAGAATACTGCTAAAAACACAATGGTAATTTTTTTCATTTTTTTATCATTTATTGATAGTCCAAATATATTTCTAAATTCTAAAAAAAATGAAATTACAAGAATACCAAAACCTATAGTTTCGGTTAAACTAGTATCAAATTACTTTTGAAAGAATGGAAAAAACACATTGCTTATTCAGCAAAAAAGTAGTGCTATTATTGTCATTCTATACGTTAAAAATAAAACAAGCATCAAAACAATAAAAAAAGGGATCCCTAAATTTAAACTCTACAAAAGCACTTCTTTTTTAATGTTAACCGAAAGTAAAAACACTTACCAAACTCCAGGATTAAAATCTTGTGGCGCTTGTTTTTTTTGATGGTTTGCTTTGGAAGAAATCTGCCATTCTGAGTCCGAAAAATTAGGACTCGGAGTTGTCATCGTTTTTAATCGAACTGCACGCCCGTCTTCAAATTCCCAATTTGTCCCAGTAGCATCTGTGCCAATTTCACCAAAAATATCATGTCGCTTTCCAGAAGCATCGAGTAACTCGTAAACATCATCGCCATTGGCAGAAATATAATTAGAAACCTTATCCGAAGAAAAACCGAAAAGCGTTTCAAAATCGACATTTGACACAATCCAAAACTCCTGCGGATTTAAAATTCCAGAAAGTAGTAATCCGTCACCAGAAACGGAAGTTGCGCCATTTATATATTTATTCAATTTCCAACCCGTCAAATCAATGACATTTGTACCTGCATTGTACAACTCAACAAACCTAGCTCCCGTTGCATTTTCGGGGTCGGCCACTTCTGTAATCAGAATTTTAGGAACAAGCACCGGACAAGCTTCATAGGGATTATCAAATTGAATAGCTGTACTCGAATTGATTTGCAATTTTAATTTTTCGGAAGTATTTGTAAAAACCCCCACAATACTTCCATTCCCTACGGGGAATTTTCTATTTGAAAACACGGCTTCTCCCTCTGTAAAAACCGTCAATTTTTGGGATACATGACAACTTTCTAAAATCCGATTGGCCGATTCACTTCCTGAAAAATAGGCAAAAGCCTTTTCTTTTTCTTGAGCGACAAGCTGTACCTGATTTACTTTTACCAAAACAGCATTTGCCGAATTAGCATTTAAATTTTCCAATTCACTTTCTAAAGGAGTGATTTTAAAAACAGAATCCGTTTGTTGTATAAATTGATTTATTTCAGTTTCTGCAATTTCTGCGACAGAATTCTTTTTGTAAAAACCAATTGTTAAAACCCCATCAATTTTATCCATATACAAATTCTGCAAAGAGATGCTTATTTTTTCACCAAATTGAAATTCTTCAAAATAATTTTCTTGTTCTAATAGAATTTGAACTCCCCCAGTCGGATTTTCTTTTTTGTCTTGAATAAAAAGTTTTTCTTTAAAATTTCCATTTTCATCAGAGGAAATAACAAAACCTTCCATTCTATAATTCTGCATCCCAAATTCCACTACTTCACCTTGGTATAAATTCTGAAGCGCTACCATACTTATAGGAGTACCAAATGTTGCAGCCCATGAGCAGCGCTCTTCATTTAAATGCACATCCTTACTTGTATTTAACAACAATTGAAATTCGGAATAATAGGTATCTAAAATACCAGAAATAGTTCCTTTTCCTCTTGGAATTTCTTCATTTTTAAATTTCGAAAAACCACTGGTATGCAGTATTATTTCAGAATTAATTTCACAAGTCGTATGCAACTGCTCTATAATTCTATCCACGGCTTTTGTATTGTCTACATTGGCATAGGTTTCTTTTGCGCCCACTTGTTGAAACTGTACATTTTCTAGTTCGACAAACAATCCTACATCTTCTGTCTCCAATTCAGAAATAGCGATTTTTTTTGGAACAATTTCTTTGGTTTCACAGGTTCTAAAAATATGCTGATCTAGTAATAAATTAGGAATATTTTCTAAAGTCGCCCCATTGGCTTTTCCAATTGCCAAGCTCCCATAAGCATAGCCCAAGGCCAAACCTTTTAATTTTACAAAGACTTTATTCCCTATGGGGAATTTTGCATTGCTATTGGTTTCATCCAAACTAATTTTAATTGCCGAAGTGGGATTTTCAAATGCATCTTGTAGGTAAAGGTTTTTGTAAATATTTCCAGAAGCATCAGAAGAAATTACATAGCCTGAAATAATTAGTTCTTCAGAAAAAACGACCAAACCGAAGCCTGACATTTCTTTAATTTGCGACAAGGTATGGGTTTCCACCAAATCTATTTCGTCGCAAAAAATTTCAGGGGTTGAGAATTTCGAATCATTTACACAAGCGCATAAGCTTAAAATTACACTTATTTTTAGTAGTATTTTTTTCATAACATTTCTTTTTCATAGTTAAAACCGATAAGACAAAATCACATAATAAGTGGTACCGTAACCGTACCAATATTTATTTCCAAAAAGAGGTGTTTCTAAAGTTGTATCCTTAATTAATTTTTGAACATTGGCATTTCTACTCTGCTCAAATCCGCCAGTTTTATAGACTTCACCCAAAATATTATTTACACTCACAAACAAACCCAAATAGGAACTATCAATTCGCCACGACTTCCCTCCAATGGCATTTACTAAAAACAAGTCTGGAAATTTTTCTTGCTTCAATAAATTCTCTAAAGAATTTTGTGAAATTTCCTTTCCTGTAACTTCATCTAAATAAGGAACACCATTGGCGTCTTTATAAAAATTTTCTGTTCGTAATAATGGTGCGATTTGTAAATAATTGTGACGCATAAAATTTCCATTGACAGCATACCACCAATAATTAGGATCTCGATATTCAAACCCTACAGAAAAAGCTTGTTGCGGTGTTCCGCCTTGCTTGTAATTTTTTAGATACGCTTTTCCCAAATCGCCTGATTCTTGTAAAAACTGATCGGAATAAATATGCAAGTTTGGATTGTTTGTATAACGATAATCCCCCAAAGCAGCAACTCCGGTTACTTTTATGGTTGATGAAAGGGTTGCTTCCATGCTAAATTCTATTCCCATATTTCTTTTAGAAATTCCGGTTACAGACTGTGCCACAAAATCGGCATTATCACCTCTTAATCCATCGGCATAGACAAAAGTATTTTCTGTTGCATTGTTAAAAAAAGTGCTGTACAAACTGATTTTAGATTTTAATTTGGAAGCTCTGTACTGAAAATTCACATCGCCAGACAACACTTGTTCACTCGCAGCATTTGAAACAAAATCGTGATTAACACGAATATTGGCGTAGGTATTTCTGACAAAGGGCGCCCTGGACAAATAGCCCAAATTGTAGCTGAGTAATTTTCTTCCTGAAATTTTATACAAGCCACTTGTTTTTATATTGGCATTCAAAAATTTCTTGTTTGAGCCTTTTCCCAAAGAATTTTCAGGGTATTGTCCGTTTTTATAAAAACCGGTTCTATTATAAGAAGTAGCACTGAACATTCCAGAAATCGTTCCATCAAATTTAAAAGACTGGTAACTGAATTGGCTGTTCAATTTTACCACATTTGCTTCCATTTGATATTTGTAAGAAAAGTCATCACCTACGGCAACCGTTCTATTGGGCTCAACTAAATTATTTTGTTGTGCCGTACCTTCCAAATACGGATCTATATCTTGAAAACCATTCGCACCAAACAAATCTAAAACCTTGGCATAATTTAAGGAAACACTATTTCTATATTCAAAAGCACCTTGCCATTGAATATGCTCATTAATTTGTTGTGTTGCATTTGTTTTAAAAACCAAAGTAGTTTCCTCATTTCGGTCTTCGTATAAATAATAATTTGCTATTCCTGTTGTATGATTTACGAAATACAAATTTTTCCAATCTACCTGTCCGTCATTTTTAAATTCGGTCAAAGTCAAATACGCATTGGTATAATCTGGATTCTCAGGATCTCTAAAATAATAACTAGGCAGCTTTTTGTAGTAGCTAGGATCTGGATTTGGTGCATTGGCATAACCAAATCTACTGTTGCTAATATGCCTAAATTGATAAGAAAAAGTAGTTTCTAGTTTTAATTTCCGAGAAGGTTTCCAGTAATGGGTCAGCATTAAAATTGGCTCTACAACTTCTTTGATTCTAGAATTTCTTTTGAGTCCGTTTTGCCAACCCCAATACGAATTATAGTTTGTTCCTTTAAGGTCAAAAACCTCTTGGGTGGCCGGTGCCGATTTCCCTCTTCTATTGGGCGTAAAAAAAGCTGAAAAATTTAGGCTATGCCTTTTATTGAATTGTTTTTCTACCGCTGTAAATAAAGAATTGGCATTGTAAGAAGTCCCTTCCATATAAGCTTCTTTAGCAAAACGGCGAGAAGCAGACAAAACAAAATACCAACCTTTTTTTTGCAAGCCTGAAAAATAACTAGCCATTACTCTGCCCTTATAACTACCATTAGATGCGGCATAAGAAACACTGCTTCCTTTTCTATAAGCAGAAGCCCGTGTCAAATAATTGGTACTACCTGCCAACCGACCAAAACTAGCTTCTGAAGCTTCCATACCAAAAGAAAATAATTGATTTCTCAATACATCATTCAAACCACCCCAATTACTCCATTGCGGCCTACCATCAACAATTTTGTTTAGACCGATCCCATTGATCAATACTTCCGTTTCATTACTATCATATCCTCTAATTTTAAACCTAGCTTGTCCGAAATTAAAAGCTGCTGTCCTAACAAAAAGATCTTTTGACGCTTGAAGAAACCCTGTAATATTATCTGCCCCACCATCTACATCTTCTTGTAAATCACCCAAGTCTAAATCGATAAAATTTGCACTTGGCAATTCTTTTGTTTCTGGCTGAAGAAATAAAGTTCCTAATTTTAAAATGGGCTTATTGCCGAGAAGAATTTCTATTTGTTGTGTTTTATAGCCTTCCTTTTCTACAATCAAAACACAAGCTGTTAAGCCTATATTTTTGACAATAAATTCCCCATGCACATCCGTAAATGAGCTACTTGTAAAATTTTCTATCTGTACAGAAACTTTAGGTATGGGCAAGTTTGTACTAGCATCTATAACCGTACCTTGTACCGAGGCCAACTTCTGCGAAAATCCGATAGAAATATTTAATAAAATGACACAACAGAAAATTGCCCCATTTATAACAAATGTGGATTTCTTTTTCATAACAAATTGATAACATAGCACTTACAATTTACAAAATATTAGAGATAGTTAAAAGTATAATTCTTTGTATTTTTAAAATAAAAAGCATGGAAAGAAAAATTCACTGCCTCTTAGCTGTATTGCTAGTACAGTTTTTGAGTGCGCAAACCCGTCAATATAAAATACACACCGTTGCATTTTATAATCTAGAAAATTTATTTGATACCATTGATCATCCCGACAAAATGGATGAAGAAAGCCCGATTTTAAAAATAAAGCACGGACGAACAAAAATCTACCGCCAAAAATTAAACAACATGGCCAAAGTCCTTTCAGAAATTGGTAGAGAAAAGACAAATACCTCCCCTAGTTTAATTGGTGTTGCGGAAATAGAAAACAGAATGGTTTTGGAAGAGCTTATTGCCACCGATTATTTAAAAGCCAAAAACTATGGAATTGTTCATTACGAATCGCCAGACCAACGCGGTATAGATGTAGGTTTGCTGTATAAAAAAGATGTTTTTATTCCTATTTCTCATAAAAATCACGAATTAAAAATTTGGTCAGACAAGGGCTATCGGATTTTTACGCGAGATCAATTAGTTGTTTCTGGTTATTTAGAAAATGAATTGATTTATGTAATTGTCAATCATTGGCCTTCTAGAAGAGGAGGAGAAAAACGAAGTAAGCATTTACGAGAAAAAGCAGCTTTCTTAAACAAAACCATTTGTGATAGTATATTTAATTCCGATAAAAGTGCTAAAATTATTTTGATGGGCGATTTAAATGATGACCCTACAAATTCCAGTCTAAAAACAATTTTACTCACTAAAAAACACAAAAAAAAAGTAGCTCCACTAGAATGGTACAATCCTTTTGAGTTGTTATTTGAACATGGCTATAGCACCTTAGGCTATCGAGACAACATCAATTTATTTGATCAAATTATAGTTAATGGGAATTTGCTTTCGAAAAACAATAATTTCGATGATTTAAAATTTTACCAAGCTCGAATTTTTAACCCTAATTATTTAACGGTTTCTAAAGGAAGGTATAAAGGCTATCCTTATAGAAGTTTTACAAACAACTCTTTTTCTAATGGCTATAGTGATCATTATCCGGTGTATTTGTATTTATTAAAAAAGAGAGGGGAATAAATTTGACAAAACTTCACTTGAATTGTTCTTAGAAAAGAAAGATCTAAAAAGCCTTTTTCATTTTCATTCGATACTAGACACTCGTTACACCTCAAATTTGTATTTTTGCATTTCGTTAAACAGAAATAAATCAACTCATGAGTTTGTCCAAAAGAATATTGGTGAAAATTGGCTCGAATGTACTTACGCTTTCGTCTGGCTTACCAGATGAAAACCGTATTGCGCATATTGTTGAACAAATTTCTGATTTAAAGAAAGAGGGATTTGAAGTGATTTTGGTTTCTTCAGGAGCCGTTGCTGCAGGTAGAAGTATTGTAAATTCTTCCGCCACTTTAGACAAGGTAAGTCAGCGACAAGTATTAGCTTCTATCGGACAAATTCAATTGATGAACATTTACAGCAATTTATTTTTAAAACACAATTTGCTCTGTTCTCAAGTATTGGTAACAAAAGAATCTTTTAGAACAAGAGCTCATTATTTAAATATTAAAAATTGTTTGCATGCTTTATTAAGCAGCAATGTGACGCCAATTATTAATGAAAATGATGTGGTTTCTATTACCGAATTAATGTTTACCGATAATGATGAATTATCCGGCTTAGTAGCTGCTATGATGGATGTAAGTAGTTTGCTATTACTTTCAAATGTTGATGGTATTTTTACAGCTCACCCAAATGAACCTGGCGCTGAACTGATTAAAGAATACCATGAAAACACGGTAAATTTAGAAGATGCTGTTTCTGACACAAAATCAGAATTTGGTAGAGGTGGCATGCTAACCAAAGCCAATACTGCTAAAAAAATTGCCGACTTAGGTTTGGATGTTTATATTGGAAATGGCACGAAAGACAATATCATTAAAGCCTTGTTAAACAAAGAAACAGGTACTTTTTTCAAAGCAGATTCGAAAGAAACATCTACCATTAAAAAATGGGTTGCACAATCTGGAGATTTTTCAGAAGCTTCTATTATTATTAATGATGGTGCTAAAGAAGCTTTATTATCAGAAAAAGCGACAAGCCTTCTGCCCGTTGGGGTAGTTGAAATAAAAGGCACTTTCAAAAAAGGGGATGTGATCAACATTCGAGATACGCATAACAATGCTATAGGCTTAGGAAAAGTTGCTTACGATTCTAACGAGGCGCAAGCTATTATTGGAGACAGAGGGCATACTCCTTTAGTTCACTACAATTACCTCGTATTAAATTAATAATTAATTCATACTTGACGCATAGTGCTATACTAGCAGGAAGCCAAGCATGTAAAAATTAACAAAAATGAACACACAAGAAACATTTATTGCAGTAAAAAAAGCAAGTAGAGAATTGATCTCTTTATCCGCCGATAAGATTCATAAGATTTTAGTCGAAATTTCAGAATTGGCACTAAAGAAAACAGATTTTATTCTTTCTGAAAATCAAAAAGATTTAGATAAAATGGACAAAAACGACCCTAAATATGATCGTTTGTTACTTTCTAAAGAAAGAATTGAAGGAATTGCACAAGACATGGTCAATGTCTCTAATTTAAAAAGTCCGGTAGGAGAAATTCTTTCAAACAAAGAATTAGAAAACGGCTTAAAAATTTCCAAAGTAAGAGTGCCAATGGGAGTCATTGGAATTATTTATGAAGCACGACCAAATGTTTCTTTTGATGTATTTTCACTCTGCTTTAAAACCAACAATGCTTGTATTTTAAAAGGAGGAAGTGATGCTGAATTTTCTAATTTAGCCATCGTTTCTTTGATCAAAGAAGTCTTAAAAAAACACAACATCAATACCGACATTGTTACCTTGTTGCCAACCGATAGACAAGCAACAGCAGACATGTTAAACGCTACGGAATATGTAGATATTATTATTCCTAGAGGAAGTCAAGGCTTGATTAATTTTGTAAGAGACAATGCCAAAGTACCTGTTATTGAAACCGGAGCAGGAATTGTACATACTTACTTTGATGAAAGTGGAGATATTAGCAAAGGTGCCGCCATTGTAAGCAATGCAAAAACTAGAAGAGTAAGTGTTTGTAATGCATTAGACTGTTTGTTACTTCATAAAAATAGATTATCTGATTTACAACAAATTACCGATGCTTTAATTTCTAAAGAAACTGAAATTTTTGCGGATGAAAGTGCCCATGCTGTTTTAAAAGGAAACTATCCAGAAGCTTTGTTGAATTTGGCAGACGAATCGCATTTCGGAATTGAATTTTTATCTAATAAAATGTCGATCAAAACTGTTGGTAATTTAGACGAAGCGTTGAATCATATTGCTAAATACAGTTCTAAACACAGTGAAGCAATTGTAGCGGAAGATGAAGCTACTATTGAACACTATTTAAACAATGTAGATGCTGCTGCAGTTTATGCTAATAGCTCTACTGCCTTTACCGATGGTGCACAATTTGGATTGGGTGCTGAAATTGGAATCAGTACTCAAAAATTACACGCTAGAGGTCCAATGGCCTTAGATGAAATTACCACGTATAAATGGATTGTAAGAGGTACAGGACAGATTCGTGCTTAATTATAAAAATACGCTTAAATATAAAAGCCCTTGAAATTTTTCAAGGGCTTTTATATTTCTACTAAGTAGTTTCTTAAGAATTAACTTTCAACTAAAAAAGTCAAAACCTATTACCATCCAAATGCATCATTTATTTCTTCATAAACTATTTTACCAGAAATAATATTCAATCCTTTTTTTAGACCTTTATCTTTTTCACAAGCAGCTTCCCACCCCATATTTGCTAATTTCAAAGCATACGGTAATGTAACATTCGTTAATGCCATTGTAGACGTACAAGGAACTGCTCCGGGCATATTTGCCACGCTATAATGGACAACGTCATCAATAATATATACAGGATCTTCGTGTGTGGTAGGTCTTGTCGTTTCCACACAACCACCTTGATCTACAGCAACATCAACTATTACTGTACCTGGTCGCATATCTTTTAGCATATCTCGTGTGATAAGATTCGGAGCTTTAGCTCCTTTTAACAAAACACCTCCAATAATTAAATCATGCGTCTTAATATGTTTTCTAATATTAAATTCATTCGAGAATTCTGTAACCACATGTGGTGGCATCACATCATTTACATAACGTAAGCGTTTCATATTTATATCCATAATAGTAACATGAGCCCCCAAACCTGCAGCCATTTTAGCAGCCTGTATACCAACAACTCCAGCACCCAATACCAAAACTTTACCCGGCGCTACACCTGGCACACCACCTAAAAGCACACCTCGCCCTTTTACGGGTTTTTCTAAGTATTTAGCACCTTGTTGAATAGACAACCTTCCAGCAACCTCCGACATAGGTGTTAATAATGGTAATGTTCCTTCAGCATCTTCAACAGTTTCATAGGCAATACAAATTGCCTTCGCCTTAAGCATCGCTTTTGTTAATGCCTCACTTGATGCAAAGTGGAAATAGGTAAATAATAGTTGACCTACTTGAATCAGATCGTATTCTTTAGCTATTGGCTCTTTCACTTTTACAATCATTGCACTCTTTAAATAGACCTCTTCAATCGTATCCAAAATTATTGCCCCAGCCTTTAAGTATTCGTCATTAAAAAAACCGCTCCCTTCTCCAGCATTTGATTGTACATAAACAATATGATTGTTTTTTACTAGTTCGAAAACCCCTGATGGTGTCATACCAACTCTGCTTTCATTATTCTTAATCTCTTTAGGAATACCAACTTTCATCTTGCACAAATTATAATTATTTGGCTAAGTTGTCACAATTAAAATAATAAAGAACACAAATATTCGAAAAATTAAGGGATTGTAGACAATAGCATATAATTTAATACTAAGACACATATTACTTTATGTCTTATGCTATTAGTCCTTCATTTTAGTTAAAAAAATAAAAACTTTTGGTAAGTCATGACGAATTTATTCATGGAATTTTTCATTTTCCATAGGCATATGTTTATATATACAACTGTCAATTAAACATTTACCACTATAGCTATTCTTTTCAGAAAAAAATATTTAGCTTTAAGAAAACTTTTCTTACATGACTAAAACTTCCGACGATTATATGGAACTAGAAAGTGCAAATGGCGCACATAATTACCATCCACTACCTGTAGTTTTAAAAAAAGGAAAAGGCGTTTATCTTTGGGATGTAGAAGGTAAAAAATATTACGATTTTTTAGCAGCCTACTCTGCCGTTAACCAAGGACATTGTCACCCAAAAATTATTGCGGCTATGACAGAGCAAGCAGAAAAATTAACCCTTACTTCAAGAGCGTTTTTTAACGACCAATTGGGTCCTTATGAAAAATTCACCACAGACTTTTTCGGATTTGACAAATTACTGCCTATGAACACTGGCGCAGAAGCTGTTGAAACCGCCATTAAAATTGCGAGAAAATGGGGGTATGAAAAAAAAGGAATTCCTGTTAATAATGCAAAAATTGTAGTGTGTGAAAATAATTTTCACGGAAGAACCACAACCATTATTTCCTTTTCAAACGATCCTGTTGCCAATGAAAATTTTGGTCCTTATACGCCCGGTTTTTTAAAAATACCTTATAACAATTCAACTGCTTTGGAAGAGCTATTGAAAACTGAGCCGAATATTGTTGGTTTTTTAGTCGAGCCAATTCAAGGAGAAGCGGGTATCTTTCCTCCATCTAATTCCTATTTAAAAGAAATAAAAAACCTCTGCACTAAATACAACATCTTATTTATGGCAGATGAAATACAAACAGGAATAGCCCGTACAGGAAGTCTACTAGCAGTTTGTGGAAACTGTACTTGTAAAAACTCCTGTGAGAAACAAGAAACTTACCAAAGACCAGACGTACTCCTATTAGGAAAAGCTTTGAGTGGCGGTACTTATCCTGTAAGCGCTGTTTTAGCCGACAATGAAATTATGGACGTGATTCAAGCAGGACAGCATGGAAGCACCTTTGGTGGGAATCCTATAGCCTCTGTAGTCGCTATTGCTGCTTTACAAGTTGTACAAGACGAAAACCTAATGCATAATGCACGTTTATTAGGAGACCACTTTAGAACTACCTTAAATGATTTTAGGAAAAACTCAAAAATAGTAAAAGAAGTTAGAGGAAGAGGTTTGCTAAATGCCATTGAACTTTTTGAAGCTCCCAACATTCCATCGGCATGGGATATTTGTATTCTATTGATGAAAAAAGGCCTTTTAGCCAAACCTACACATGGAAATATTATCCGATTTACACCACCGCTTGTTATGAACAAAATGGAATTAGATGCCTGCTTAAACATTATAATGGAAACCCTATCAAATTGTGAAACAAAAACTACCACCTTATGAAAGCAATAAAAATTATAAAAAACCGATCTGATATAGGCGCAGGTGCGAGAGGTTCAGATTTAGGGATTGATGCCTTAGAAATTGCTGCCATAAATAAAGAAAATGATTTTTTTAACAGACATGCGTTTATAGATGTTGAAACTAAGAATGAATCTATTTACAACAAAGAAAAAAACTCGTTTGCCAAAAGAATCCAGCATGTTGCAGAACAATGTGAACGTGTTGCTAATTGCACCAAACAAAGCTTGTTAGAAAATAAATTCCCAATCGTATTGTCGGGGGATCATTCCTCGTCACTAGGAACCATTAGTGGTATAAAAGCTGCTTTTCCAAAAAAAGAATTAGGCGTTATTTGGATCGATGCTCATGCCGATATTCACTCTCCCTATTCTTCACCTTCTGGAAACATTCATGGCATGCCTTTGGCTGCTGCTATTGGCGACGATAATATTTATTGTCAGATAAATATTCCTTCCGAAGAAACAGAACTTCACTGGAATAAAATAAAAAACATAGGAACCAAAGGACCAAAACTAAAGCCCGAAAATCTTATTTATTTTGGTGTTAGAGATACTGAAATCCCAGAAGAATATCAATTAACAAAATTCGAAATTAAAAACTACAAAGTCTCAGAAATAAGATACCGAGGTTTAAAAGAATGCTTAGAAGAAACCTTGGAAAAACTAAAAAATTGCGACCAAATCTACATTTCATTTGACGTAGATAGCATGGATTGTGATTTGGTTTCCTATGGAACGGGCACTCCGGTAGCCAAAGGTTTTGACCCAAAAGAAATTATTGAAATCATCAATGGAATTATCGCCTCTAAAAAAGTGGTTTGTGTTGAATTTGTAGAAATCAATCCTTTATTAGACACAAAAGGGAATAAAATGGCCGAAACTGCTTTTTATATTTTAGACCAGATTACCAAAAACCTGAATTAGTTTTATTCTTCTTGTATATCTTTTAACATCAATTGTAAAGACGTATTTCCTTGCCAATGATTTTCATCAATGGTAAAGGCTGCTTTGAATGCATTTCCTGACTGAACCAAAGGGAATTTATCTCCCATACTAAAACCGATGGCATTGTACGTTTTTGCGTCAGCTCCAGAAATTATTGACAATTTTAAATGTGTTTTATCCTCTCCCACTTGTTTTCCATAGCCATTATCTCGCAAACCTCTGGCCATAAAAACAGGGTGCATATTTGCAGGGCCAAATGGAGCCATCTGACTCAGTATTCGAAAATATTTTGGAGTTACTTCTGATAAAAATATTTCACTGTCAATTTTTATTTCTGGTGTTCTTAATTCTTCTGGCATGGTGGCCTTTACAACCTCTTCAAATTTTGCTTTAAATTTCTCGTAATTTTCAGGAGCTAAAGTCAAGCCCGCTGCATACATATGCCCTCCAAATTGCTCAATAAACTCACTGCATTCTTGTAACGCGTTGTATACATCAAATCCGTAAACAGAACGTGCTGATGCGGCCAATTTATCGCCGCTTTTTGTAAAAACAAGGGTGGGTCTGTAATAGGTTTCTATCAATCTAGAAGCCACAATACCAATAACACCTTTATGCCAAGTTTCATGAAAAACAACACTCGTATAGTTTTGTTCCTCATCAGCTTCTTTAATTTGTTGTAAAGCATCTTCTGTTATTTTTTTATCAAGTTCTTTTCTGTCAGAATTATAGGTTTCAATAGCACTGGCAAAAGTTACTGCTTTTTCAAAATTTTGTTCGGTCATTAATTCTACAGCATGCAGACCGTGTTTCATTCTTCCTGCAGCATTTATTCTAGGCGCAATAACGAATACCACATCCGTTATGGTTAGAATTTTCTTTTTTAATTGATGAATAATTGCTCGAATTCCAGGCCTAGGATTTGTATTAATTACCTTCAATCCATGAAAAGCCAATATTCTATTTTCACCATTCATAGGAACAATATCTGCCGCAATTGCAGTAGCAACCAAATCTAGATAAGGCAGCAACTCTTGAAATTCTTGTCCTTTACTTATGGCCAAAGCTTGAATCAATTTAAAGCCAACGCCACAACCACACAATTCATCAAAAGGATAGGTACAATCTTCTCTTTTAGGATCTAAAACTGCGGCTGCTTTTGGAATTTCTGCGCCAGGTCTATGGTGGTCACAAATAATAAAATCGATTCCTTTTTCTTTTGCATAGGCTACTTTTTCAATGGCTTTGATACCACAGTCTAACGCAATAATTAAGGATATATCATTGTCTGAGGCAAAATCTATTCCCATATAGGAAACGCCATAACCCTCTGCATATCGATCTGGAATATAAGTAGTGACTAAATCATAATCTTCTAACAAATAAGAAGACATCAACGCAACAGAAGTAGTTCCATCGACATCATAATCGCCATAGACCATGATATTTTGTCCTTCGGAAATTGCCAACTCAATACGTGCTACTGCTTTGTCCATATCTTTCATTAAATATGGATCGTGGAGCTTCTCAATATCTGGACGGAAGAAATCCTTGGCTTGTTCAAAATCACAAATGCCCCTTTGCACCAATAATTTGGCCAAGGAGTTTTCTATGCCTAATGCTTTCGCAAGCGTATTCACGCTTACAGCATCAGGTTCTGATTTTAATTTCCAACGCATAGCAATTTGTACTTGAAAAAAAATTCTTACTTAAAAAAGTATACCTTCTCTAAAGATACAGAAAAGAATTTAAGTTTTTAGTAAGAAACTGTTTTTCGAAATTTATTCTTCTATATATTCAATAGCAACGGTAACATTGGCAAACTGACGGAACATTTCCATCACACCACAATACCTGTTCACAGATAAATCTACAGCTTTTTCAATTTTTTTCTTGTTAAATTCTTTGTCGTAAAACTTAAACGTAACCTTTACGTTTTTGTAAAATTTAGGATCTTCATCTGTCAATTCTCCAGCAACATCAATAGCAAAATGTGCTACTTCGGCTCTCATTTTTTTCAACAAAGAAGAAATATCCATACCTGCGCAACCTGCCAAAGCAGAAAGCATCATGGCTTTTGGACGAACTCCTTTTCCTTCTCCTCCAAACTCTTCAGCACCATCAATTAAAACTTTTCCTCCTGGCCCTTCTGATTCGAAGTGCATTTTTCCTTTCCAGTTTAACGCTACATTGTGTGTCATACGAACTAATATTTCAAATTATAAACTTTCTTTTAAATCTTGATAAACCTGTGCAATGGTTTTATTTTCTACATGTTTTTCTAGCAATTGTAATTGATCACCTGGCTTCACTTCTCCAGGAGTTATTACGCTAAAATATGCTCCACATTTACTACTCTTCCAAAATTTCTTAACCATGCCACCATCGTTAAAACGCATGCCTAATTTTGAACAAGGTTCTCGATGTTCAGATACGGCAACCTTAGCTGTACCAATTTTAAAAACATCTCCAATATGAAGTTCCGTTTCTTGAAAATCTTCTACAGTTATATTTTCTCCAAACATTCCATACTGCCAATCCAATTCAGGATATTGTGCTTTCCAAAATTCATAATGATCAAGACTGTACATATATACCGCCTTAGAAGCTCCTCCGTGGCACTCTCTATCTATTACCTGATCTTCTTCTACATCTTCCTTCCCTAAAAAAATAGACGTCACAGGGCTTTTAAAAATACCTGTATCAAAAAGCACTCCTTTCCAAGTTATTTTTTTTCTTTCTCCTATGTTGGTCGAAATTACTTTCATGATCCAGTTTTTCGTAAAAATAGATTTGCTGTAAATAGGTTGAATGAGAAGTTACAAAACAAACTTCTCCAATACATCTGCAATCTTTCTGTTATCGGCCAATTGCGGAATTTTATTTTGTCCACCAAATTTACCAATAGACTTCATATATTCATGAAATCCACCTTTAGCTACTTTACTTATTTTTAAGGTTCTTAAAATTTTTCCTTCAATTAAATCTAAATAATAAATATTTTGTTTTTGCATGGCTGTATCTACTTTTTGAGCAAATGCCTCCAAATCTGTAGGTGCTTTATCAAACTCAATAAACCATTGGTGGTAAGGCAAACCTTCTGTTGGGTTGACTTGTGGTGCTACGGTAAATTCATTAATCACCACATCCGTACCTTCGGTAGCATCTTTTAAAGCCTGTTCTACTTCTTTTCCAATAACATGCTCTCCAAATGCAGAAATAAAATGTTTGATTCTACCTGTAACACGAATTCTATAAGGATCCAAAGATGTAAACTCAACTGTATCTCCAATATTATAGCCCCAAAGTCCGGCAGTAGTATTTAAAATAATGACATAGTTTACGCCTAACTCCACATCTTTTAAAGAAATTCTTGTTGGATTTTCATCATAAAATTCATTGGCAGGAATAAACTCATAGAAAATTCCACTGTCCAATTGCAAAAGCATTCCTTTTTCAGTAATTGTATCTTGAAAAGCTATAAAACCTTCCGATGCAGGATACAATTCTATATAATCAATTTTCTTTCCTATTAAGGTTTCAAACTTCTTTTTATACGGTTCAAAATTAACCCCTCCATAAATAAAGAAATTAAATTTTGGGAAAATTTCAGAAACTGTTTTCCCTGTTTTTTCATGTAATTTTTCAAAATACATTTGTACCCAAGAAGGTATTCCACTAATAACCGTCATGTCTTCATTTACGGTTTCTTCAACAATGGCATTTACCTTGGTATCCCAATCTTCAATAATATTTGTTTCCCAACTTGGCAGTCTATTTTTTAACAGATATTTTGGCACATAATGCGCAACAATTCCACTTAAACGACCTAGGTTTATGCCATTTTTATCTTCTAAAATTGGACTTCCCTGTAAAAAAATCATTTTTCCATCTACAAAAGAAGCATCTCCTGTTTGCGCAATGTACATTAAAAGTGCGTTTCGAGCCGACTTGATATGCGTGGGCATAGATTCTTTGGTAATAGGAATGTATTTTGCGCCAGAAGTGGTTCCTGAAGTTTTGGCAAAATACAAAGGTTTCCCTTTCCACAATACATTACTTTCCCCTTCAACAACACGGTCTACATAGGCCCGTAAACCTTCATAATCTACAACGGGAACATGCTTTTTAAAATCTTCATAATTATGAATATTTTTAAAATCATGATCTCTTCCGAAAGCCGTATACTTGGCTTCAGAAATTAGATTTTCAAAAACACAATGTTGTGTTGCAATGGGGTTTTTGGCCCATCTATATACTTTTTTTTGTACGTACTTGGCAAATGGAATTGCAAAAGCTGCTTTTATACTCATTATTCGAATTCAATAAAATTTGTTGGGTTCACTGGATAACCTTCATACCACATTTCAAAATGCAAATGCGGCCCTGTACTATATTCTCCACTTGAACCAGCCATAGATATTACTTCTCCTGTCTGAACAAGGTCTCCTTGTTTTCTATATATTATTTCGTTGTGCTTATACACCGATAAATATTTGTTGATATGCTCAATAATAACCACATATCCTGTTTCTGCGGTCCACTCAGCAAAAACAACTGTTCCGTCGGCAATTGCTTTTACAGCAGTACCTTTGGCTACCGCCACATCAACGGCATAATGTTTTTCTTTTACGCTGTATTCTTCAGTAATAATTCCTTTTACAGGCGCCATAAAAACAACATCGACTTTATTTGTTTCAAAATCGAACAAACTATAACGATCTTCTCTTTCTACGCTTTCTCTAAAAATAGAATCTCTTAAAGAACGTTGGATCAATAAGGAGTCTTTTACACTTAAAACTTCTGTTTTTAACTGATTAATTTCTCCTATAGTTTTTTGCTGATTGTCCGTGATTTTAAATAATAAACTATCAATAACCGCGTCTTTCTCAAAAAGGCTTTGGTTCAATATTTTTCTTTCTTTATCAAAAGAACTGGTCAATTTTAATTCTCTTTCGTTATAAATAGCCCGTTCTCTTTTTTCAATTTCTTGTTGTAGTTTTGCTGTTGTTTTTTTATTCTTTAACAAATCGTCTTTGTTCTCTTTTGAGAAAGAATTTATTAAATTTTGAACCTCCGTGTTTTTCATGGAAATTGAATTTTTTAAATCAGAAATTTCTTTCTTATTTTTTACTAAGTCCAACTTCATTTTCTCATTTATTGCCGTTAAGGCTAACAATTCTTGCTTTTGTTTTTCTGCTGTTTTTTTATTCTTTAACAAATCATCTTTGTTCTCTTTCGACAAAGAGTTTATCAAGTTTTGCACCTCTGTATTTTTCATAGAAATTGAATTTTCCAAATCAGAAATTACTTTCTTATTTTTTACTAAATCCAACTTCATTTTCTCATTTATTTCTGTTAGGGCTAACAATTCTTGTTTTTGCTTTTCTTCAGAAATTTTTAAAGTATCAACAACATATAATTTTAACGAATCGTATTTTTTTTGTTGAATGGCAACCGATTCTTTTGAAATGTGTTCATAATGCGCTTTCCAAGTACTGTCTAAACTCTGTCGAATATTTTCTACAACTTTACGAATGGAATCAGAATTTATTGCTTTTCCAACTAAAGCAATTTCTTTCTCCACCGGTTTCTTTTGATAAGGCAAGGCAATTTCCATGTCTTTCTCTTCACCAATTAAAATTGGCTTCATGGCATTTGTATATTTTTCAATGGTATTTAAATGCATTTGCAAAGAATCTACCTTATAAAACAAATCTGTAGCTTGCTTTTTTAATTTTGTAGAAGAAAAGCCTGGAATGTATTCTTTAATAGGCGTAAAAGCAATTAACAAAACTGTCAAAGCCACCAAAACGATGCTAAAAACACCTCCCAAAACAAAGACATTTAACCGTGTTAGTTTAAATGAAAACCGCTCTTCAAAAGAGTCTTCATTTAACACGACCAGTCGGAACTTTTTGGTGAGTTTTGTTTTTAATTTATTTTTTGCGTGTTTGACCATTCTTATGAAACAAATATAGCAAGTCTATAGCGACTTATTTTTTGTACAGGTTCATTTTATCAACATAATCCCAAACTAGCTTTGGCAGTAGTGGTTGAACATTTTTTCCTGCTTTGATCGCCTTTCTTATTTGTGTAGAAGAAATTTCTACAATAGGTGCCTCAATAAAATGCACTCTATCTTGTGAGATTTTTACTTCTTTTTTATTTTCAAAAACTCTTGGATACACATAAATATCATGATTTTTCACCAATAATTCGTGATTTTTCCATTTGTGTAAACCTTGTAAATTGTCTTCTCCCATAATCAAACTAAATTGATGCTGCGGATATTTTTCTTGAATATGCGCCAAGGTATTTACGGTATAAGAAGGTTGTGGCAGGCCAAATTCAATATCTGTAGGTTTTATGTTTAGATAATCTTCTGTGGCTTGAAAAACCATTTCATAGCGCTGGTAATTATCTAACAAGGTTGCTTTTTTCTTAAACGGATTGTGAGGTGTAACCGCCATCCAAACTTCATCCAAATCAGAATACTCAGCCATATGATTTGCAATAATCAAATGCCCAACATGAATTGGATTAAACGTTCCAAAATAAAGACCAATATTCATACTTCCGCTACTTATTTTATGAGTTGTTTAATAATGAAGACTGTGTTTTAAATAAAGTTTGCCACCAAATCAAAGGCTTCTTTTTTAGCCACTTTCAAATCATCGTTTACCAAAACAACATCAAAATCTTTGGCATAGCTCAATTCTTTTTCAGCTTTGGCAACACGTTCCAAAATTTTATCTTCACTATCGGTTTGTCTATTGCGCAAACGGCGTTCCATTTCTTCCAGCGATGGCGGTTTTACAAAAATCGCCAAAGTTTCTTCTGGAAACTGCGATTTGATATTTAGTCCACCCACGACATCAATATCAAAAACAACATGTTTACCCAAGGCCCAAATTCTTTCCAATTCCGACTTTAAAGTTCCGTAGAAATTATTCGCATACACCTCTTCCCATTCTAAGAATTTTTGGTCATTTATTTTATTTTTAAAGCTTTCTACATCTAAAAAATAGTAATCCTTTCCGTCTACTTCTGCACCTCTAGGTGCCCTTGAAGTTGCAGATATAGAAAAATCTAATTTCAATTCTTCTTGTGCTAATAAATAGCGAACAATGGTAGTTTTACCCGAACCAGACGGTGCTGAAAACACAAATAATTTCCCTTTCTCCATACTTTGGTTTATAAAATATTTAGGACTTGCTCTTTTATTTTTTCCAATTCATTTTTCATCTGAACCACCACTTGCTGCATAGTTGCATAGTTTGATTTAGATCCGGTGGTATTAATTTCTCTTCCAATTTCTTGAACAATAAAACCTAATTTTTTACCATCAGATTTTTCATTCGCCAATTCTTTTAAGAAATATTCTAAATGGTTTGCCAAACGAACCTTTTCTTCATTGATATCTAATTTCTCCAAATAGTAAATAAGTTCTTGTTCGAATCTATTTTCATCAATGGTTACTTTTAACTCATCAATTGCTTTTCTTAAACGAGCTTTTACATGATCCAATCGTTCTTCGTCTAACTTTTCTACCTCTTTTAAATAGGCTTGAATGTTTTCAATTCTTTCAATAAAATCTGCTTCTAATGAAAAAGCTTCATCTTTTCTATATTGAACAATTTCCGCAATAGCTTCATCAATTCCTTCCGAAATTATTTTCCACTCATCCGCATCAAACTCTTCTCTAACTGTTTTTAAAGCATCGGGTAATTGCATGGCGATTTTTAAAAAATCAACCGTTTCACCAGCAGTAATTTCCTTTAATTCTTCAATATATTTAGCAACAACAGGTTTGTTAATAGCTGTTTGCGTTTCTTCGGCAGTCATTTCTACATAAATAGAAAAATCTACTTTTCCACGCATCAAAGATTTTGCTAATCTTTTGCGAATTTCAATATCCTTTTCTTTGTAATACGAAGGAATCCTTGTATTTAAATCTAAGTTTTTACTGTTAAGCGACTTTATTTCGATGGTTACTTTTTTAGCAGGCAATTGTAATACCGACTTTCCGTAACCTGTCATTGATTGTATCATTATTCTAAATCTAAAAATTAGGCAAATTTACTGATTTTAAATGAGAGTAGCCTTTCAATTTCTATCGGTCTTTTTTAGTCTTCAACCACGGGTTTGGTTACCAAATATACCCCTGCAAAAATTAATAAAGTTGAAGCTACTTTTACCAACGAAAGCGTATCACTACCAACATACAAAGCATACATACTTGCAAAAACTGGATGTAAATACACAAACACACCTACTGTTGTAGGCTTCAGTTTGGACAAGGCAAATAAATTAAATAAGTAATTGACAAACGTTGAAAAAACGACAACAAATAACAATCGTAAATACATATCGTCAGGAAACACCGCCCAATTTACTTCTTGAATTTCTGTAAAAGAAAAAGGCAGCACTATAAAAACGCCTATTAAATACATCCATTTTACGACATGCACAGGATGGTATTTTTTTAATAATTTTTTAGTGATGACTAAATACAGACCATAGAATGCAGCATTTAAATACACCAATAAATTTCCTAGAATGGCATGTTCCGCCTGCTCTAAGTGATTTCCATAAGTAATCAACAACAACGCCCCTATAAAACCAATAACAATCCCAATTATTTTTTTCTTAAATAGTTTTTCCTTTAGCAGCCAAGCAGAAAAAATAAGCACCATAATTGGCGTCATTACCCCTATAGCCGAAGCGGTAATAGGTGTGGTATAGTTTAAGCCTTTATAAAAACAAAGCATATTTAAACTTGTTCCAAAAATGGCTCCCAAAACAATTCTCGGATAATCTTCTCTGTCAATTTTTTCTTTTTTCAGAAACAGTGAAGAAATCCAAAAAAGCACACAGGTTCCAAATACTCTAAAAAAGATCAAAGCAAAAGGCTGTACATAATTAGGCATTAAATCCTTGGCAATTGTATAGGAAGCTCCGTAAATTAAAGCTGTACAAAACGCAGCAAGAAGCGCAAAATTTCTACTGTTCATCTCAAAAAATTAAGCCACAAAGATGCTTATATTTTATTCAACAAAACAAAGAATCTAAAAAATATTGGAAAATCTTAAAGGAAAAAATTGACCAGTGCAAAAAGAGCCAAACACAAGAGTGTAACTTCTTTTAACCATTGTCTAGGCAATACTTCTATCAACTGCCCCACTAATAAAGAAACAGGAATAAACAGCAATAAAAGTTCGGACCCTTTTTTCTCAGGACTCATATAAATTAGCACAACTCCAACAAATAACATTCCTAAAGTTATTACATAGTGCAATCGATAGCTATTACTAACCGCAATAATTCTAACAAAATTAACCATTAATGAAAAAAATGCAAGCACACCTAACACGATAAACGACAACCAATTTTCATCAATTAAGACATTAGAGAACTGAATACTAAATGTATATTGCTTATAAAAAAAAGGCATTGCATCTGTTAAATAGCAATAGGTAAAGAAAAATAGACTTGGAACCAATATTCCTACCAGGGGGAGTATAAACTTACGAATCGTATAATTGGTAAAAATAATCACCGCAATAATGACTACCAAAAAATAAAGAATTGTCCAATTAAAAAAAGGAATGGCCAAACCTAATAAAAGTCCAATATCAAATAATTTTGACGTTATATTGTCCTTTTTAATCAAACTTGTAATTCTTCTATAAAAGAATACAATAGCAAGCGCAATGGCTATTGAAAAATCTATTTGAATCGCTTTTGGAAACATCCCATAAGCCAAAACCATCAACAATGCAGCGTAAAGATTGTTGTTTGAAACACTAAACTTGATGAAATTTTGTCCGGAAAGTAATAAAAACAGTAGGTGTAACAAAAGCAAACCAAATAGTTTACCCACAAAAAACACAGTAAATACGTGCTCTTCAGACACCAAAACTGCCATTAAATAAAAAACACAAAACAAGCCACCAAGAACTATACTATTAATCGGTTTAGTTTTTTCAAAAAAATTGGCTAGCATGCTTAGATTTTATATTTTTGCAAACGTAAAGATAATTAAGTTATGATAGCAAACAATATATTTAAAGCAATTGGAGATTTCTGTACAAACGTACTTTTTGCACCTTTCAACGGATTTCGTTTTTTAGACAACTGGTGGACATCAAACATCATCAATTTTGCTTTTATTGCAGTTTTCTTTGTTTTATTGGCCTACTGGATGCGTGAGTCTATAAAATTCAAAAAAGAAGGTACTGAAGACTTACCTAAATAATAGTATCTTTTGGGAAGTAAAAATAAATTGAAACGTTTCAACGAAAATGAAACGTTTTCAAATGTCATTCAACCCACTCGTGAAGAGGTTACGGGTAATTTCCCTTATAAAGGAAAATGGAATTCTTTTTTCAAAAATGACAATCCAATCGTTTTAGAATTAGGTTGTGGAAAAGGAGAATATACAATTGCCTTGGCTGAAAAAAATCCGAATGTTAATTATATCGGAATTGACATAAAAGGAGCTCGCTTTTGGAGAGGAGCAAAAACAGCATTGGAAGAAAACTTGCCAAATGTTGCTTTTATTAGAACACAAATTGAATTGGTTGATTTCTGTTTTGCAGAAAACGAAGTAAGTGAAATTTGGATTACTTTTCCAGATCCCCAAATCAAATACAAAAGAACCAAACACCGTTTAACAAACGAGGCGTTTTTAAAAAAATACCATCATATTTTAAATGATGAAGGTATTGTACATTTAAAAACCGACAGTGAATTTATGCACGGATACACTTTAGGTCTATTACATGGTCAAGGACAAGAAGTTTTGTATGCACACCATGATGTATATTCAAATCACTTAAGTCCTGAAGTTGTGATAAACACACAAACTTTTTACGAAAAACAATACTTAGAGGTAAAAAAAGCAATTACCTATATCAAGTTCCGTTTGAAATATTAGTTTCCAAAAATTTTGAAACTGTACTTTTATAAGTATAAACCACTACCTAGAATTGGGGAGATGAAAATTCAATCATTATGGGGTATTGCCGTAAATATGCATTCTTCGTATCTTGCACGTAGATTAATCCTACCCCTAAATTACTAGTTCTAGTATACTAAATAGCCTAAAAAGAAATTTTTAGGCTATTTAGTTTTAAACAACTAACAAGCTCATTTACAACCAAAATCAAGTAAAAAAGCAACAAGAAACACTTGCTATTGCTTTGAAAAACCGTTCCTTTTTACAGATCTCTAATAAAATTAATATTTGTTTTTACAAACCAATTTTAGTGTAAATTTGCGTTCTCAAAACAAACAACACTATTATGGACGAAACGCCATTTGTATTATTAGGTAAAGAAATTCCGAGAGGAGGGTCTGCAGTATTAGATTTAGAAGTTGCCAAATTACACACCCGAACTCCTGTTAAAGTTCCCGTAATTGTAGAACGATCTTTAAAAGACGGTCCTGTTTTATTGTTAATGGCAGGAATACATGGAGACGAAGTAAATGGCGTTGCTATTTTAAGAGAAATCATTCGAAAAAAATACAACAAACCACAAACAGGAACCATTATCTGTATTCCGGTATTCAATATTTTTGGTTACCTAATTCAAACCAGAGAATTTCCTGATGGAAAAGACTTAAACAGAGTTTTTCCTGGAGCAAACAATGGTTCTATGGCAGCACAATTTGCCTATGCTTTTACAGAAAACATAGCACCATATGTAGATTATGTTATCGATTTTCATACCGGTGGTGCTGAAAGAGATAATGCTCCACAAATTAGATGTGTTTTATCCGATGAGAAAACAACAGAATTGGCTAAAATATTCAATGCTCCTTATATCATCAATTCTAGTTATGTTTCTAAATCGGTAAGAGAAACGTTGAATAAAATGAAGAAAACAGTATTGCTTTACGAAGGAGGAAAATCTAAAAACTTAGATTTAAATGTAATCGAGTGTGGAGTCAATGGTGCTGTTAATGTCATGAATTATTTAGGAATTCAAAATGGGTCCGTTGAGGAAAATTGTAATTCTATAATTATTGATAAAACAAAATGGATTCGTTCTCCTTATTCAGGAATGTTTAAACTATTGGTAAAAAACGGCAGTAAAGTCGCTAAAAAAGAAGTCCTTGGAATTATTCAAGATCCTTTTGGAGATTTCGAAAAAAAGATAGTCGCACCGTTTGATTGCCATGTATTTTGTGTAAATACGTATCCGATCATCAATAAAGGAGATGCCTTATTTCATGTAAGTTTAGAACTTTAAGTTCTTTTTTGAATAGCTTCAGTAGAAAATTCTAAACAAATTTCTGCTGAAGTTTCCAAAGCTTTGCTATGATTGAAAAAAATTGTTTGCTTGTTGTACAGTGCTTCCACCAAAAACAAACCTTCTTTAAAAAAAGAATGCTTCACTACTGCTTTTATCGCTGATTTTTCAACACATTTAATTTCATCAGGATACAGTAAAATTTTATTTTCTAGCTTCGGGATTTTAATTTCATTTACATCTCCAAAAAAAGAAGCTACGTATTTAGATTTCGGATTTTGATATAAATTCTGTGGAGTATCTACAGAAACTAATCGTCCTTCTTTCATCACCAGTATTTTATCGGCAAAGGACAAGGCATCCGTGCTGTCATGTGTAGCGACCAAGCAACCAATATTTTTACTTTTCAAATACGAAAAAAGCTTTCGTCTTAAATTGTTTTTTCTAAAGTTATCAATATGACTAAAGGGCTCATCCAACAATAACAATTCTGGTTCTTTGGCCAAAACTCGAGCCAAAGCAACCCGCTGTTTTTGTCCGCCACTTAAGTTTTTAACCTTTGTTTTTGCAAAAGGAACCATGTCTACCACTTCCAGCAACTCCGCTGTTCGTTCTCTTTTTTTCTTCGGAAATCTGTTTGGTAAAAATTTACCAATATTTTCTTCTACTGTAGTAAAAGGCATCAAGTCAAAATCCTGCGACAGATACTTCATAAAAGGTTCTCCAGGAATTAAATAATGATTTGGACCTAGCAACTTTATTCCGTCCCATGAAACGACTCCTTGATCAATATGCAGGAGACCGTAAATTATTTCTAATAAAGTACTCTTCCCACAGCCACTTTCTCCAATTATGGCAATATATTCACCTTTATTCGCAAAAAAAGAGACGTCTTTTACGACCTCTCTTTTTGTATATGCAAATGTAACTTTTTGAACGTTTAACACTATTTTCTAATATACTTTAACTTTTTTTCAATAGTAGAAATCATCATTCCTGCAATATCTTTCTCTGTAGCTGTTTCAATTCCTTCCAAACCTGGAGAAGAATTTACTTCTAACAATAAGGGTCCTTTATTAGAACGGATCAAATCTACACCAGCAACTTCTAAGTTTAAAACTTTGGCGGCTTTTATTGCTAATTTTTTTTCTTCAGGTGTAATTCTAACAATATTTGCAGAACCTCCTTGATGAATATTTGCTCTAAACTCACCTTTCATAGCAACTCTTTCTATAGAGGCTACTACTTTTCCATCAATAACAAAACAACGCAAATCTTTACCATTGGCTTCTTTGATAAATTCTTGAACCAATATATTTGTCTTCAAACTTTTAAAAGCATTGATCACACTTTCAGCGGCTTTGTTCGTTTCTGCTAAAACAACTCCTTTTCCTTGCGTACTTTCTAATAGCTTAATAATTAAAGGAGCGCCGTTTACCATCTCTATCAATTCTTTGGTTTCTAAGGGAGAATTTGCAAATCCTGTTGTTGGAATTTGGATACCGTGTTTAGAAAACAATTGAGAAGAAAACAATTTATCTCTTGATTGAGAAATAGACGATGCATGATTTTGAATATAAGTCCCTATCGAATCAAATTGACGAATTAAAGCACAACCATAAAAAGTCATACTCGGCTTAATTCTTGGAATAATTGCATCTAAATCATTGATAATTTTACCACCTCTATAATGAATTTCAGGTGTATCTGCATCCATTTTCATGTAGCACTGCTGTGCATTTAAGAAAAACATTTGATGGCCACGTTGTCTTCCAGCTTCCATAATTCGTTTGTTACTATACAAATCTGGATTACTCGCCAAAACACCAATTTTCAACCCACCCTCTTGTGGCCCGTCAATTTTATAAAAATTTTCAATTTCTTCTTCTGTAAAATTAGACAAACATTGCTGTGCAGATGGATCAATAATCAATCTAGAATTCATGGCTTGTCTACCCAATAACATACGGAACCCCATAGAATCTCTGTCTGCCAAAGTAACTTCTATCTCCCATGTCATTCCTCCCAAAGTAATATCAGTAGCAATTACAAATCTTTTTTCACTGATACCAGAAGTACTTTTTATATAACGTGTACTTATAACTTTCGATTCGCAATGAATGCTAACACTTGGGTTAGATTGCATTGGAAAAACCTCATAACGCACCCATTTTTCAGCACCCTTTTTAAATGGTGTAATATTTAACGCATGTAATGCGGATGTTTTGGCTCCTGAATCAACCCTTACATTAATTGCAGGGATTTTTAGCCCGTAAAGAGAACACCATTCTTCTCTTCCAATAATCATTTTTTCCATTCTATCTATTTTCTTAGAAAAACAAATATATTCTATTCTTTCGCTTAATTCGTAAACTTTAAGGAAACTTTTCATGAAATTAAAACATAAAAAAAGGAAGCATAAATACATATGCCTCCTTTTTTTATAATTCTATTGGATCAGTTTTACTCCTGATTTTCAATAGCATCTTTAATTTTTGCTTCTAATTCTTCTGCCAATTCAGGATTGTCTTTGATTAAGTTTTTAACAGCATCACGACCTTGACCTAATTTAGTTTCCCCGTAGCTAAACCAAGAACCGCTTTTTTTGATAATTCCGTAATTCACACCGATATCTAAAATTTCACCAACTTTAGAAATTCCTTGTCCGTACATAATATCAAATTCTGCTTGTTGGAAAGGTGGTGCTACTTTATTTTTCACCACTTTTACTTTCGTACTATTTCCAATAACTTGATCACCATCTTTAATTTGCGTTCTTCTACGAATATCTAAACGAACAGACGCATAAAACTTCAAGGCATTACCTCCTGTTGTTGTTTCAGGGTTTCCGAACATGACACCAATTTTTTCACGCAATTGGTTGATAAATATTACTGTACAATTTGTTTTAGAAATTGTTCCTGTTAATTTACGCAATGCTTGAGACATTAAACGAGCATGTAAACCCATTTTAGAATCTCCCATTTCTCCTTCAATCTCACTTTTTGGAGTCAAAGCAGCAACAGAATCAATTACCACAATATCAATAGCACCAGAACGGATTAGGTTTTCAGCAATTTCTAAGGCTTGTTCACCGTGATCGGGTTGAGAAATAATTAAATTGTCAATATCTACACCTAAATTTTCAGCATAAAAACGATCAAAAGCGTGTTCCGCATCAATAAATGCAGCAATTCCACCCGCTTTTTGAGCCTCTGCAATAGCATGAATCGTTAAAGTTGTTTTACCAGAAGATTCTGGTCCGTAAATTTCAATAACTCTACCTCTAGGGTAACCACCAACTCCCAAGGCTAAATCTAGCCCTAAAGAACCAGAAGAAATAGCTTCAACATCAACATGAGCAACATCTCCCATTTTCATTACAGCCCCTTTTCCATAAGTCTTGTCCAACTTATCCAGCGTCATTTGCAACGCTTTTAACTTCGCTTCTTTTTCTTTACTATCGTTTGCCATATCTGTAGTCCTCTATATATATTATTTAAGTTAGTAAAAGTAGCAAAAATATCACGTTAATTCGATGTTGAATTCCTTCCTAAAAAGGAACTTTTCAACAAAATTAAAAAACCTGCATTTTATTTTTTCAATACCTTTAGTATGCTACTGCCTTCTTCAAATTCAACTTTTACAAAATACACACCTGGTTGTAAAGCAGCCATATCAATTTGGATTGTCTCAGAATCTGAGGTCCTTGAGAAAACCTCTACTCCTAACAAGGAAACTATTTTTACGACATACTTCTTACTAGCTGCAGAAACAGTCAATTCGTTGGTTATTACCGAAGGAAAAACCTGAAGTTTTTTATTTTCTAACAGATCAGTATTATTTAAAATACCGAAATTAATAGAAGAGATAACCGCACTCGGATAAGAATAGGAATTTGAAAGGGTCCAATTTGCTTTTGTATTTAACCTAGCGGAACAATCTGTAACAGAAATTGCTGAGCAATCTGTAGAACCTGAATAATAGCCCGAACCATAACTTGCTTGCTGATTGGCCGTTTCCCCATTTACCAAAGAAGTCCCTGTTAAACTTGAATCTGTGGTATCTCCAAAAAAAGTTAAAAAATTTCCAGGAACAGCTCTAGTACCAGTCACAGCAAGAATTCCATCTCCCGATTGTGCTAAACGAAAATTACTATTATCTTCAATCACTACTCCTACTGAAGCTGAAAAAGTTGTATCTCCTGTGCTCTGAATATTAACTACTGTTCCACGATCAATATTAAACCCCGAATTATTAGTCCATACTACATCTCCTTCACTATTTTCAGAGTCAAATGCAGTTCCATTCCACTCTTCATCTATAAAACGAATGGAGGTTCCGTTAGGGCAATTGTCTAAAAAGACAAATGAAAAGCCATCAGAAGCATTGCTATAGGCAACAATGGCAATATCTCCTGGATCATCAATGGTATCATCTATAATTTGGGCGAACCCATTGGTTCCGAAGAACAGCGCAAATAGTAAAATAATGTAAAAGTTTTTCATAGCTTATTATTTTAATAGATTAGTAAAAACACTATTAAAAAAGCCAATTAACCACCCCTCCAAACTTCAATATAAAATTGATGCATGGAGGAATAACTGATTTACAATAAATTTTTTAAGGAAGAAATCTAAATTTCTTTTTCAATAGCTTTCTAAAATTAATAAATAATATTGAAAAAGTCAAACTACAGATAATTAAATACTTACAACCAATTTTCAATTACCTCATAAATTTTCTGCAACTCTGCATCTGAAATAACAAAAGGAGGCAAAATATAAATGGTATTTCCTAAAGGTCGTAAACAGACCCCATTTTTCATAAAATAAGCAAACAATTCATCGCGAAGATTCCCGTAGCGATCCATTTCAACAGCCAGCTCCAAAGCAAATATTACTCCTATCTGACGTGTTGTTTTTACTTTTGGATGTGCTTTAATTTTTTCATTAAAACCTTGGTGACTCAATTCTATTCTTTTAATATTGGCTTGCATTTCCTCAGAAACTAACAAATCAATTCCGGCAGAAATAGCCGTACAACCTAAGGGATTTGCAGAATAGGTATGTCCATGAAAAAATCCCTTTCCAATTTCATCCGCATAAAAAGCATCGTATACTTTATGCGTACAAGTTGTTAAAGCCATGGGCACCACACCGCCTGTTAAGGATTTTGACAAACACAAAATGTCGGGTTTGTTTTCTAAATAATCAGAAGCAAAATATTTCCCTGTTTTTCCAAAACCTGTCATCACCTCATCTGCAATCGCCAAAACATTGTAGTCTTTAGCAATGGCAATTAATTCATCTAATAACTTAGCATCGTACATTTTCATTGCCGCGGCACCTTGTACCAAAGGCTCAAAAATAAAAGCCGCTACTTCACCTGTCTTCAAAAAAGAAATAAATTGTGCTTTTACTGTTTCAAAATTTTCTTTAGTCGGGACATCAATTCTATCAATTGTCAACAAAAAATCTTCAAAAGGACCGTTGTAAACAGATAAGCCAGAAACAGACATCGCCCCAAAAGTATCTCCATGAAAAGCATCTTCTAAAGCAATAATTTTGGCTCGCTTTTCTCCTTGGTTGAAATGATATTGCAACGACATTTTAATTGCCACATCTACTGAAGTTGACCCATTGTCTGAAAAAAATATTTTTTGTTGATTTTGAGGAAGAATTTTCATCAATTTCTCAGACATTTCCACAGCGGGTTCATGTGTAAAACCACTAAAAACAACCTGATCTAACTTTCCCAATTGTTCAGTTACTTTCTGAATAATATAAGGGTGACAATGTCCATACATACAAGTATACCACGACGCAATTCCGTCAATATAACTTTTTCCGTCTTCATCAAATAAGAGTGCTCCTTTGGCGCTTTTTATGGCTAAATGCTTGGGATGTAATTTATGTTGTGTTAAGGGATGCCACAAATGTTTTTGATCTCTTTCTTGTAAACTCATCTTTTTATTCTTTCAAAAATATAGGTCAAATGTACAATACAAATACACAAAACCACGCCTAAATAAGCAAGAAACAAAAGCCACAGTACCGAACTTGAAAAAACCACAGAAAATTCACCAGGAAACAACAAGAGCAATTCTGTAAAAACAACAAAAATTGCAAACAAAATCCATGTAAATGCTTTTATTTTTATAGGCAATTCTATCCAAATAAAAGGCAAATACAAACCTAAAAATAGCAAGTGCAACCAAGCAATTAAAACAAAGCGGTTAGAAGCTACCATTTCTGAAATATATGGAATACTACCAAAACAATTACCCAACAAAATAAGCAAAACTACAGTATACAATAATTGATAGGCTAATTTTTGTTGGAAGGCAGCGATGTGAATTCTTAAAAATACTCCTAACAACAAAACCGAACCGATACCTCCACTAAGTGTAACCAACCAATGATTAAAACTATAATCTAATGAATGAGCATACAAAAGTACACAAGCAATTAGCAGTATTGAAATCTGTTTTTTTGAGAAGGTCAATTTTATTTGTTTCAAATAAACAGCTATAAGCCATATAAAAAAAGAACCAAAATATTGAAAATGCAAATAGAAAAAAATGGCTTGTTGGTACCAAGGAGAATCTTGCATTCCCAAAACTTTTAAGGGCCCTAATGCATAGGGTCCAAAGGAAGCGATAAAATGCAAAACAATCCCTATTTTCACACAAAGAACTAGGAGTTGTTTCCCTTTTAACCTTTTCCACAACCGAAGTAACAAAACATAACTCAGCCATAAATGCAGTGTAGAAAAAACAATGGTAAAAGGTGCATAGCCCTGTATCAAAAAACCGACTAATAAGAAGGAAACACAGACCTGCAAAGCTATATAAATTGCAAAGGATATTTTATCAATGGTATCGGTAAAATGAATCCACAACAAACCTACCAATGCATTGAAGACAAAACCCAACAGCATCACATGCGAATGTGCATGGGTGATGTGTTTTATTTCAAATGGTGCCGCTACTCCAGTAAAAACATATCTTAAAAAAAGTCCTAATAAAGCTCCCAATACGCCAAAAACAATCGGAAAAATCCAAATTTTATTTTTTTGACTCTCAGGAAACAGCAGCATAACTTATAAGTTTTCTAATTCATGGCTAAATAAATCAGCGTATTTTTTTACAATAGCTGTATCAATAATCGGTTCTTCTTCTACCCTACCAATTACTTTTACTCCTGTCATTTTTTGAATAATGCTTTCTGTGGTAGGATGTTCATTACCACTAAAAATAACAGCCACCTCAAAACCTTTTTCTTGCAGTAATTTTATCGTCATTAAAGAATGATTGATACTTCCTAAATAATGTCTTGAAACTACAATTACCTTGTACTCTGGTTGAATAATATCTAAAATGGTGTTCGTATCATTTAAAGGCACTAGCAATCCGCCTGCTCCTTCAATAACCAAATTATTTTTTGTTTTTGGACAGCAAATTTTTTCCAAAGCTATTTCAATTCCATCAATTTCAGCAGCTGCATGTGGACTCATAGGAGTTTGCAAGGCATAGCTGTTTGTATGAAATTTAGAAATTTTGTTTGAAATTAATCGTTGGACTTTATGTGTGTCCGAATCATCCAATTCACCTGCTTGGATGGGTTTCCAATAATCGGCTTTTAGAGCCTCTGTAACAATGGCAGATACCAACGTTTTTCCAACTTCTGTTGAAATTCCTGTAATAAATATTTTACTCATGGTTGACAAAAGTAGCTAATAGACTTAATATTTCCGTAATTTCTTCTGGCTTATTATAACTGTGCAAACAAATTCTCAATCGCTCTTGCCCCGCAGTAACTGTGGGAGACAAAATTGCTTTTACACCAAAACCTTTATCCTGTATTGCAGCAGCTATTTCCTTTACTTTTTCGTTTCCAGAAATAACACAACATTGTATCGCACTAGCACTTGGCACAAATAAAGATGTCAATTGAAATTCCTCCAATTGCTCTTTAAAAAGTGAAATATTATTTTTCAATAAGGTTATTTCTTTGGTAGACTTCAATTCAGAATAGGAAGCTGCAATTGTAGCAACGGCATGCAAAGAAGCAGCAGTGGTATAAATAAAAGAACGGGAAAAATTAATCAAATAATTCCTCAAATCTTGTGCTCCTAAAACAACCGCACCGTGGCAACCCATCGCCTTTCCAAACGTATGAACCCTTGCAAAAACCCTGTCTTCTAAATTTAATTCTTGTACCAAACCACAACCATCTTCACCAAACACTCCAGTGGAATGCGCCTCATCAACAATTAAAAAACAATTATTTTCTTCGGAAATTTTTACCAAATCCTCTAAGGGTGCCGTGTCTCCATCCATAGAATAAATCGACTCCACCGCTATGTAAATAATGCCTTCTGCCTTCTTTATTTTTTTCGCTAAATCTTCAACAGAATTATGCTTGAATTTATACGACTTTGCATGAGACAACCGAATGCCATCTCTAATAGAAGCATGGATCAATTCATCGTAAATAATGGTATCCCCTTTTTGCAGTAAAGAAGAAAACAGGCCTAAATTGGCATCGTACCCAGAATTATACAACAAAGCGGCTTCAGCCTTATGAAAATGGGCAAGTTTATTTTCCACCTCATCATGCAATTCATGGCTGCCAGAAATTAATCTAGAACCCGTACTTCCATTTTTAAAATCTATCGTTTCAAGTATTTGTGCTGTTTTATTTTGAATACTGCTATTTTTAGCAAAACCTAAATAATCATTGGAAGAAAAATCAACTAGACATTTTCTAGTATCCAAAACCCTGTAGGCTTTATGCTCCTTACGAAGCTCTAATTTAGACAACAAATATTTTGGAAATAATTTCATTCTTTTGGTGCTTTGTTTGATAGAACAAAAATATACATATTAATAGGAAAACAGCGAGTCCGATTAAGAAACAAACAACGAACACAAGTTAAATTTAACAACATTAAAACCATATCACTCTTTTAATGAATCATTTGACTTGTTTTAACATCGTATATCTTCGTATATTTAGTGTTGATTCATAATTAAAATTTTTAACCAAAATTGTTATGATCACCCTAAACTTAAACGATAATAATAAATGGCATCATTAACCCCGTATTCAGGTAGCCTAGGAAAAAGACTCGCAAAACATTTATTGCGCAGGGCAACTTATAATATTTCAAAAAGTAGAATTGAAGAATTTAGCAATTACGATGTAAATCAGGCCATTGCTAAACTTGCCACAATCCCTGTCAAAAATTTAAACCAACCCATACATTATGTAAATGGCGGACTCACACAGCCTTCACCTTGGATAGATGATGACCCAATTTATGGTGCCGTTAATACAGACAACGATAGCGGAAATAGCAAGCTAAGAAATTTTGTTGTTGCTTGGTGGTTAGACGAGGCCAAAAGAGACACTTCCTATAGATCTAAAATGACCTACTTTCTTTTTACTGATTTTACGGCGGCAAGCTCTACTTTGAATGGCCAATATGGTGCCTTTTACGATTATCTTCGATTGTTAGAGTTTTTCAGTTTGGGAGATTGGAAAGAATTTATTTTTCAAGTAACTAAAAATAATATCATGTTGTCCTATTTAAACAACAACCAAAACACCAATACCAATCCAAATGAAAACTATGCACGAGAAGTTTTAGAATTATTTACCATAGGAAAAGGAACACAAGCAGCTGCGGGAGATTACACCAATTATACCGAAAAAGACGTAGAAGAAGCTGCAAAAGTTTTAACCGGTTGGACATACACATGGAACGATAGAAACAAAGCCAATAATGGAGTAGAATTTGGAAATATACCCTGTGGCTATCCAAATATTTGGAAACATGATTATGGCAAAAAAGAATTCAGCCATCGCTTTAATAACTATGTAATTGACGCTTGGGACACTTCTGGAAAAAGCAGTTCTCAAAAAGAAGCAAGAATTGAAGCCGAGCTTAAAGAATTTATTGCCATGGTGGTTGACATGGATGAAACCGCAAAATTTATTTGTAGAAAACTATACCGCTATTTTGTATCAAGAAATATAACTTCGGAAATAGAAAATGATATTATTGTTCCTTTAGCCAATACCTTTAGAACAAATTTCAATCTGCAAGAAACAATTGATCAACTGTTAAAAAGTCAACATTTTTATGACGCCGATGATTCTGACAATAGCGATGAAATTATTGGAGCACTTATAAAATCACCTTTAGATTTGGTTTTACAAACCCTATCTATCACCAATTACCCGGTTCCCGATCCAATTACTGACGGAAAATCGCACTACCAAAACTTTTATTATTGGCAAGTGGTATTGGGCATTTTAGGCCCTGCCAGTCAAGAGCCTTTTGTACCACCATCTGTAGCAGGTTTTCCACCTACCTATGAGGCGCCCGATTTCGATAAATTTTGGTTCAATTCATCAACCATCATTCCTCGATACAATATGGCGGATATTTTATTGAATGCTTCGAAAACAAAAACTAATTTTTACGTAAGCACTTTTATTGAAGAAAATGTATCCAATCCGAATAATCCTACGCTTTTAGTAACCGAACTAACCGATTTGCTTTTTCCGGAGGCTATAAGCTCAGACAGACTGAATTATCTTGTCCATGATATTTTATTAGAAGATGGTGCTACCACCCCACAAATGTGGTCTGATGAATGGAATATTTACAAAAACTCAGGAAACAACGCTGGTGTAGAAAGCGTACTCAAGCCTTTATTTAGAGCATTAACCTGGTCACAAGAATACCAAAACATTTAAAAACATGGAAAGAAGAAAATTCATACAGTTATCCGCATTAAGCTCGGCCAGTACTTTGTTTTTAAACGGAAACCAAGTACAAGCTTTTTCAAAAACAACACTCTTAAATACAATTCCTTCTTCTATTATTGAAGAAAGAGCCATCGTATTAATTCAATTATCTGGAGGAAATGATGGATTAAACACATTGATCCCTTTCAATCAGTACGATGAGTATGCCAATTTAAGACCAACCATAAAAATAAAAGAATCTGGTAGCAATGGAGGGATCCCATTAGACAACACCCTTGCTCTAGAAGACCAATTACTTTTACACCCAAGTTTAACCGCATTTAAATCATTATACGATGCAGGGAAGCTAAACATTATACACAATGTGGGCTATCCGGTAATTAACAAATCTCATTTTGCAGCAAGAGCATTGATGTTTAAAGGGGGAGATGGAACCCCAGAAAACGCCAACAAAGCTTCAGGATGGATGGCTCGGTTTTTACATTCAGGTTATGATTATGCAAATTATGAAGATCCTCTTGGTATTCAGCTAGGAAGTAAAAAACCATCTTTAGGTTTTCATTCAGAGCACGAGCACAAAGTAGATGTAAACTTAACAGGTCAAGATGTTTCTGGCTATTACAGTGTCATTTCTAATTTAGGAAATCCGACACCCACAAATATTCCTAGTTCCGATTATGGCAAAAACATCAAATTTATTGGCGATGTAGAATCGACAACCAATGCTTATTCAGAACGAATTAGTGAGGTCTTTAACGCAGGCTCTAACAGCTCCGTTTCCTATCCGCAGTACGATTTAGCGAATCAATTAAAAACAGTCGCTAAAATGATCAAAGGAGGCTCTAAAACCAAAATATTCTTAGTCCACATAGGCGGTTTTGACACACATGCCGATCAAGTAGCAAGTAGTGCGGATAGTCATTTGGGAAATCATGCGAACTTATTAAAAGAACTCGGTGATTCAATTGAGTCCTTTCAAAATGACCTAGAGGCAATGGGCTTAGCTGAAAAAATAGTAACAGCCACTTTCACTGAATTTGGTAGAAAACCTATTGAAAACGGAAATTTAGGAACCGATCACGGAAACCTAGGCCCTATGTTTGTTATAGGGAAACATATCAATGGAGGGATTAACGGAGCTAGTGCAGATTTATCTGGAGTGACCAAACACTACGATGAAACAAGTATGCAATTTGATTACCGACAAGTTTTCACCACTATGATCAGTGATTTTTTAGGAGCTTCTGAAAATGTGGTAACAGGAACAGAATTTGATGATTTTAACGGTTCCAATAAAATGAATTTAATTGAAGAAAGTCAAGTAGCAAACGTTGAGCATATAAATCCTACAGAAATAAAAACGAATCAATTAAACATCTATCCCAATCCTATAGAAGAGGAAGTAAGCATAAAATTTGTTTCCGAAGGAATAGAAAGAGTCCATATTGTACTTTATAATTTAAAGGGTGGTATATCCTTTAAAATTCCGCAAGACGTAGTTTCAGGAATTAATCTAATTCCCTTAAATATCGCACATTTAACAACTGGCAATTATGTTTTAGCCATAAAAGACAGTTACAACCGAACGCTAAACAAAGAGCTTGTTTTTAAAAGATAAAATAAAAAAGCTCCAAGTAAATTTACTTGGAGCTTTTTAAATATTCAAAATAAAATAATTAGTCGACTAAAACCGTTACTTTATTGTCTTTCATTTCAACAGTACCTGACTGAATTTTAAGTGTCAATATTTTGTCATCATCTATATGAGTTTCAAAATGTCCACTTAATTGGTCAAATTCTATATGTTCCATAGTATGCGTATGAATCATAACAGTACCTTCTTTTAAGACAGATACAATAGGAGCATGGTTTTCTAACATTTGAAAATTCCCATCAACACCTGGTACTGACACAGAATCTACCTTTTCATTAAATAACGTCTCTTCTGGTGATACAATTTCTAAAAACATAATTTTTTATCGTTTTTAGTCTTTAGTTTTTAGCCTTTAGTTTTTGTTGAATCCAACTCAAACATCGCACTAATAACTCAAAACTTAGTTTACGCTTCCGCTAACATCTTCTCTCCTGCGTCAATAGCATCTTGGATAGAACCTCTTAAGTTAAAAGCAGCTTCAGGATATTGATCTAATTCACCATTCATAATCATGTTGAATCCTTTGATCGTATCTTTAATATCTACCAATACTCCAGGAATACCTGTAAATTGCTCAGCTACGTGGAAAGGTTGAGATAAGAAACGTTGTGCTCTACGAGCTCTATGTACAACTAATTTATCTTCTTCACTCAATTCCTCCATACCTAAAATGGCGATAATATCTTGTAATTCTTTATAACGTTGTAATAATTCTTTTACATCTTGTGCACACTTATAGTGTTCTTTTCCTAAAATTTCTTCAGTTAAGATACGAGAAGTAGAATCCAAAGGATCTACCGCAGGATAAATACCTAACTCAGCAATTTTACGAGACAATACAGTAGTTGCATCTAAATGGGCAAATGTAGTTGCTGGTGCAGGATCCGTTAAATCATCTGCAGGTACGTAAACCGCTTGTACAGAAGTAATAGAACCTGTTTTTGTAGAAGTAATACGCTCTTGCATAGCTCCCATTTCAGTTGCCAATGTTGGTTGGTAACCTACCGCTGATGGCATACGTCCAAGAAGTGCAGATACCTCAGAACCCGCTTGTGTAAAACGGAAGATATTATCAACGAAGAACAATACATCCTTTCCTTGAGATTCTCCAGCTCCATCACGGAAATACTCAGCAATTGTTAAACCAGACAAGGCAACACGTGCACGCGCTCCAGGTGGCTCATTCATTTGTCCGAATACGAAAGTTACTTTAGAAGATTTCATTTTTTCGTGATCGATACTTTCAAGATCCCATCCACCTTCTTCCATTGACTTCTCGAATTTTTCTCCATATTGGATAATTCCAGCTTCAATCATTTCACGCATCAAATCATTTCCTTCACGTGTTCTTTCACCTACTCCTGCGAATACTGAAAGTCCACCATGACCTTTTGCAATATTGTTGATCAACTCTTGAATCAATACAGTTTTACCAACTCCGGCTCCACCAAATAATCCAATTTTACCTCCTTTTGAGTAAGGCTCAATTAAGTCAATTACTTTAATTCCTGTAAATAAAACCTCTGTAGATACAGACAAGTCTTCAAATTTAGGTGCGTCTCTGTGAATAGACATTCCATTTTTACCATCTTTTGGTAAAGACTTCAATCCATCAATTGGGTCACCATTTACGTTAAATAAACGACCATAGATATTATTACCTACTGGCACTTTAATAGGATTTCCTGTAGCGACAGCATCTGTTCCTCTACTTAAACCATCTGTTGAATCCATGGCAATACATCTTACTGTATTTTCACCAATGTGTTGTTCAACTTCTAGTACTAAAAGAGAACCATTCTCTCTAGTAATTTCCAATGAATCGAAAATTTGTGGAAGACCTTCACCTGTTGTAAACGCGACATCAATTACCGGTCCAATAATTTGGGCAACTTTACCTGTTAATTTAGACATTGTTGTAACTATTAATTGTTAGTTCTATTATATTCTGAGTTTTACCTCTTTTTTCAAGCCGCAAAGATAGAGGTTTTAATTTAAAAAAAAAGCTTGTTTATCTCTTTTTTACGTAGAAAAAAACATCCTTAATTATTTCTCAATAAATAAGGACGTTTCCTACTGTTCTTCTTTTTCAAATATTACAAATTAGCAGTCCATGAAACATAATACTGTGATCCTACTGCCCCTGCACCCGGCGCACTAAAATATTCATTTCCACCAATATTAGCTCCTCCTACCTTTATATCCGACTTTAAACTTCTTACTTTAAATGACACTTGTGCATCTACCGTAGTTCTTGCTGGTAACATCGCATCTACAAATGTAGATTCCCATAAATAACTGTCGCTCCATCTAACATCTACTCTAAATCCTATGTTATTGGCAACGTTTCTATTTCCTAAAGAAGCTTTTACTTTATGTTCTGGCGTATTAAAACCTGCTTCATAATCTGGATCAGAACTTTGATCAAAATCAAATTTCGCCAAGGTATAATTCAATCCTATTTCGTATCCTGCTCCAACTTTTGTCGTCAAACCAATAGCTGCACCATACGATGAAATATCTGCTTCTGAATTTGTATAGGTTTGGAATGCTTGATAATCTCCTTGAAACAAAGCTACCAATGCTTTTTGTGTTGGCCCAGCTCCTGGAACATCATACGTTCCATCTGAGTAATCCACTTTTCCATACAAAGGAGACACCACCGTTTTATTCCCTATAAAATCCTCATAATTATTATAATAGGCACTAAGATCAACTACAACAGCACCTAAAACACCACGATACCCAAACTCATAAGCACTCACTTTTTCTGGTTTTACATAATCGATTTGTGACTGTACAGGCGCCCCTTGTAAGACTGAAGAAAGCGTATACGAATTCTCATAAGCATCTCTACCCGACAATTGCACTGATGCTGGATTTCCAAAAAACTGACCCGTTGGACTTACACCAATAGGATTAGAAGTATATCTATCTAAATTATCTGGTGCAGAACCTACCAAAATAGCTCTACTTACGTCCAATCCAATATACTGATCTTGTGTTGTTGGATTTCTAAATCCTGTTTGATAAGACAATCTTAAATTATGTTTTTTTTCTTCATCTACACTATAAACCACTGACAGTCTCGGAGAAGCAAATCCATCAAAATTTTCTGCTTTATCATATCTTACAGAACCTGTAAGTTTCAATTTATCGTCCATTACTTTTTTCTGAGCTTGTACATATGCCCCAAATTCATGGTAATTAATTGCTCCATCACCATCTGTAAAAATAGTTCCGCTTGAATTTAAAGAATACCTTCTTGCAGATCCTCCAATTTGAATTTCAGCAAATTCTATTTTATCTTTAAAATTATAGTTCACATCTGAATGGAAAATTTTAGACTGATCAACAAATTTAGAACCCGTTAAAATATTATCGTCACTTCGAACACCTTTTAGTGCGTTTTTAAATTCAATGGTTCCGGGTTGCAAGGTCACATTTGTATCAGCAAACTCTCTAGCTGCAGCATGCGCAGCAGCATCTGGCGCATTACCAGCCTTTGCTTGTCCAAAAACAGTAGCATAAGTTCCAAACCACTGAGCTGCAGTTTGTTTATTTAAATTTACGCCTGTAAAAAACATATCATAAGAATCTCCAGCATCTTCAGAAGTCATATAAGCTCTAAAAAAGAAATTCTCGTCTTTTACTTCTATCTTATGTTGTTGCATTAGGAAGTTTTTCAAATAATACCTGTTCGCACCCTGATAGATAGTGTTTCCGGTACCTAATTTTGCATTATAACTAATTTCTAAGGCTCCTCCTGTTGGTCTGTAATGAAAAGCAATATCACTTTTAAAACTTCTTGCTCCATAGTCTGTTAAATCTTGTTCTCTATATCCTGTTCTAGACACATTTCCAATAGTTCCTGAAGGCAAACCAGCAATGGCATCCATATCCAAACCTAAACCTGCCAACGCATCTGAATTCACCTCATCTCCATAGACATTTATTTTATCAAAAGCATTTGAAGTTACATTTTCTGTAAAAATATCGCCACTCCCTGCAGGCCCTTCTTCATAGCTACGATAATCTGTAGCCGCCCAATCAGTTCCTTCTAAAAAGGACAATGAAAATTTGAACGCAAACTTGTCGTCAATTGCTTTTGCAAAACGAACTCCTACATCGTGAAATTCATTATTCCCATTCGCCTCCTGTGTTGTAATACCTACTTTTGCATAAGCGCTTAAACCTTGATGATCAAAAGGATTTTTACTTGTCATAAATAAAATTCCATTAAACGCATTGGCACCGTATAAAGCCGAAGAAGCTCCCGGTAACAATTCAACACCTTGAATATCTAACTCAGAAATACCTAATAAATTACCAATTGGAAAGTTTAGGGCTGGCGAAGAATTATCCATTCCATCAACCAACTGCATAAAACGTGTATTTGAAAAAGCCGCAAATCCTCTTGTATTTACAGATTTAAAAGTCAAACTACTTGTATTTACATCTACACCTTTTAAATTTTCTAAACCATCGTAATATGTAGCAGAAGACGTACTTTGAATTGCACGTAAGTCCATTCTTTCTACAGTTACTGGCGATTCAAAAATTCTTTCTGGAGTTCTAGAAGCAGAAACGACTACTTCATCCAAAATATTCCCTTCTTTTAAAGTAAATTTTATCGTTTGTCCGTTTTTGATTACTTTTTTGGTTTCCATTTGATAACCAACACTTGAAGCTTCCAAATCAAAAGGTGGCTGTTGATCAATAACTAAGCTGAATTCTCCATCAAAATCAGAAGCAACTCCAATCATGGTTCCTACAACTTTAACACTCGCTCCTGGAACAGGAAGTCCTGACTCGGAATCGACAACAGTTCCTTTAACTGTTGTTTGAGCTGACATAGCAACTCCTATAAACATCAATAAAATAAGCTTGAAATACTTTATCATAATTATGAGGTGGATTAGTTTAGTGTTGAAAATACAATATTTTTTTTATTCTCGTTCTAATTCAATAAAAAAAATAACACCCTTTACCCATTTCACTCCTAATTAAAGGTCACTAATACTTTATATAAACCCAACCTGACGCAGGTTTAAAGCTAGCGTCCGTTGATTCAACTTTATAAATATATGCTCCTACTTCAAGCTTTACACCGTTTAAATCTATTCCTTTCCAATCATTTTTATAATTATCCGATTGATAAACAAGCTTACCTAATTGGGTATAAACAGCAACCTTAACCACTGGATAAACACCTTCTTGAGCAGTACCATCTTGAATATTCTCAATGCGCCAAGCTTCATTTACTCCGTCGTTATTCGGAGAAAAACCTAAAACAGCTTTAGGTGGATAAGCCTCACAGTTTACATCTATATGACTACTATTTCCCTGTTCAGGATTAAACACAAAAACACAGGTATCGTCTTCATCTAAAACCCCGTCATTGTCGTCATCATCATCACAAACATCTCCAATACCATCGTGATCGTTATCTTCTTGGTTGGGATTTGCAACAAATACACAATTATCAATACTATCCAAAACACCGTCATTGTCATCATCAACATCACAAATATCTCCTCTTCCATCTAAATCATTATCCTCCTGATCTTCATTTTTTTCAAAATCACAATTATCATCAACATCTAGAATAAAATCATTATCATCATCGTCATCACAAACATCACCAATACCATCTTCATCATTATCTTCCTGACCCGGATTTGCTGTAAACACACAATTATCATTCACATCTAAAACACCGTCATTGTCATCATCATCATCACAAGCATCTCCAATACCATCGTGATCATTATCTTCTTGCTCCGGATTAACGGTTAGCGGACAGTTATCAGAATCGTCTTGAATTCCATCTTTATCATCATCCAAGTCACAAACATCACCCACACCATTATTATCTGCATCTTCTTGCAGAGGATTTGCGGTTAATGGACAATTATCATTCACATCCAAAACACCATCATTGTCATCATCCTCGTCACAAGCATCTCCCATACCGTCCTCATCTGTATCCAATTGTGTGGTGTTTGGAATTAGAGAACAATTATCTGACGAATTTTCACGTCCGTCATTATCCTCATCGTTTGGATTATCAATAACTCCTTTTAATTTCAATTCCCAATTGAGCAACTGCCCTTGATCATCTTCATAGGTATCAACAATTTTCAAGGTCCAATCGCCAAATGCATCTGTCCCATCATAAAGTGCTAAATTTTCATCAGGCTGAAAACTACCCGTATACGGAGCAGCTCCATGAAGTATGGTCAGCGGAGCAGCATCATCAAATACAGTTTGCTCATAGTTTTCACCTTCATCATCACTTGACCTAACTAGCGTGACTTCCGTTCCGTTAGGATTACTCAGGACAATCCTTAAATCACCAATATAAGAATGGTTGATGTTTACTTCCACATCAACATCTGTTAAAGAAATATGCTCATTAATTGTAATTACAGAAGTCAATCCCGTCGGGTTGTCATCAGGAATTGTTTGCCCACCCATAGCAGACGAATAATTTAACGCATCAATTTTACCCATATAAAAAGTATACACTTCTGAATAAACACTCTCTGTACAGGAATTGCTGCTTTTCACGCGCCAAAAATAAGTTTCGTCCTCAGCCAACTCATTATAAACATATCGAAATTCTTCAATTTCAGTACTAAAAACTACATCTTCAAAAGAAGAATCCTTGGCAATTTCAAAAAGATAATGAGCTGTATTTTCTGTTTGCTGCCATTCAAAAACCACAGGAGCCAACAACTTAATGGCATTTTTTACGGGTGAAACCAGCGTAGGTGCCGATATCGATGCATCATACACATCTAGATTTAATGTCACTTCTTTTCTCTGAGCTCCCGACATTCCTACAAATAAAAACTCATGAGCCCCTATTAGCTCTGTTTTAACTCCCGTAATAGTAACCTCAACTTTTGTTCCATCAGCAACAGCCTTATTCGGATGTATTTCTGCTGAAAAACCCTCTGGCAAATTCTCTATAGAAAATTGCGTTTCGCTTGAAAAACCTAAATAACGATTGTATTCAAAATAATAAACCGCCGTATTGGGCACACAAACTGACAAGGCTGCCTCATCAAATGTCATGACATAATCCGAAGATTGAATCGTGATATCTGCTGAATTTATTTGAAAGAAAACATTAGCATCAGCAGCTACTTTTATCCTTCCTTGTGCGGTTATCGCATCTGGAACTACAACCGTATGACTCCCATCATTATCTACGCCAGAGGCAAGAACAATTGGATAGGTATAGCCACCATCTATTGAAAGGAAAATGGACACTTTTGAAGCGAAAACAGGCGATGCATTTGTCCCAGCCACATCCCAAGTTATTTCTTTAGATTCTCCTACATTAAAAACTTCTGCAACCGTTTGCGAAGTAACCCGAAAAGGCCCAGCATCTGCCACTACTTCTAACTGCATATCATCTATTGCTACCTGCCCTCCTAAAGAATTATTATCTCTAACAATAAAATTAAAATTAAAAAGTCGAGACACCGACGACAAGCGTTCCCATTGAGAACCTAATGCACCAGTTAACAGTGTTTCAATTTTCGGAAAATACCTTTCTGAACTATTACTTGGTTCAAAAGAACGAAACATTGGTCCTCCTGAATTTGTTGCTAACGGAGGCATTGTTGCTACTTGTGCGTCCACTTGTTCCCAACTATACGACCTTGTACCTGCACTAACTGCCCCTTCACCTTGCAACAAAAATGGGGTTTGACTTGGAATTACATAATTAGCACCCGCACTTGCTGTTGGCGCCGCATTTCCGATTGCCGTTTCTTCTCCACAATCACTATTTCCATTGGTTATATTGGCATACATCTGCTCAATACTAATGCTATGAAAATAAGCATCGCTATTGCTTTGCACATTAGGTGCACATATTCCGGCATAAGCCATTAAAGTAGACCCGCTACCAGGCTCAATGGCTGTTGAATTTGTTCTGTTACTACTACAAGAATTATTAAACGTATGCGTCGCACCAAATTGATGTCCCATTTCATGTGCTACAAAATCGATATCAAAAGCATCACCTTTAGGCGCATCGGCACCAGTAATTCCTTGTGCTTTTTTTGTTGTACACGGTGAACTCAATTCAGCAACTCCCGTATCTCCAACACAAAAAACATGTCCTATATCATAATTCGTAAAACCAATTTCAGTATTGCAAATCGCCTGAGCTTCATCCAACATTTTTTCTGGATCATTATTTGTCAACCCGTCTGTATCTGCATTTAAAAACACCAACTTATCATTGGTACCAACCAACTCCATAGTCAATGCTAAATCGCGTTCAAACAAACCATTTACTCGAGTCATAGAAGCATTCATGGCAGACAAAACTGCTTCTTTTTTTACAGCATCCGTAGCACTAGTGCTAATTCCTTGATCGGTTAAATGAAACTGTGCATATTCACCGGTACATGCTAAGGCCAAACGAAAGGTTCTTAACTTCCCATCATTCAACAGCGATTTTCTAGCCGTAGTTTTCGCTGCACTCTTCAATATAAAGTCTTCCGTTTTACAATAAATAGCAGCCTTCTGTTTTGGCAAATCTCTTTTAGCATATACAGTATATGTCAAGCCATCTTTGGTATAGGGATCAATAAATTCTGAACCACCATTTTCGTTAAACATCATGCCATGAAAACCTATAGAAGAAACAGAAAAACGAATGCTTTCTTTTTTATCCAAACTTGTTCCCATAAAAGATTTTATTGTTGGATATTTCTCTTGCAACTCCTCACTAAAAACAGAGGTTTCAACAACGGTATAAGCTATAGACTCTCCTTCTTTATTCGGAAAAAACAGCGTTAAATCTTTCTTTTTTTGAAGGGATTTTTGATTTCTTTTGTTGGCGGTTTTTAATTGACTTTTTAACTGAGAAAGATCCAAACGGAAAATTTTCTCTTGAGAAGGAAATACATTCCGAGAATTCTTCTGAAACAAAACCAAATCCTCAGATTTTTCAAGACTCCACAAATTATTTTTTTGCGCAAAAGATGCCAAAGTTAAAAACACCAAGCATAAAAACAGTAATTGATTTTTTTTCATCATATAAATCTTGAACAAACTTCCGACACAAACTTATTTAAAATAATTTAGAGTCTCTCACTAATTTTCGACTAAAGCCCACATAAGTACGGTTGAAGATTAAGTTTCAAAGAAAAAATTATCTATTCCTAAAAATAGAATGTAAATTTGCAGCTTTTACAAGTAAAAAAATTAGAAGTCGATTTGGAAGTAATTGAGAATTACAAAAATTTTACCGCAACCAAAAAATCCGTAGTTACTATTGGGACTTTTGATGGTGTTCATATTGGGCATCAAAAAATAATTGAACAATTGGTACATACCGCCAAAAAAACAAATTCTAATTCGGTTTTACTTACGTTTTTTCCACATCCTAGAATGGTCCTACAAAAAGACAATTCTATAAAATTAATTAATACCATTGCCGAAAGAATTGAATTATTGAAACACACCGGTCTTGATTATTTAATTATTCATCCTTTCGACAAAGAATTTTCTCGATTGACAGCACTTGAATTTGTAAGAACTATTTTGGTCAATCATATCAATACCTCAGAATTAATTATTGGTTACGACCATCGTTTTGGGAAAAATAGAGAAGGAAATTTTGAACAACTGCTTGAGTTTGGACATATGTACGACTTTAAAGTGAATGAAATTCCGGCGCAAGACATCAACAATATTTCTGTAAGTTCTACCAAAATTAGAAAAGCTTTGGAGGTAGCCAACATCAAACAGGCAAATAAATATTTAGGCCAGCCGTATTCCCTAACAGGAAAAGTAGTGACTGGCAAAAGATTGGGAAATACCATTGGCTACCCAACTGCCAATATTGAAATAGAAGAGACTTACAAATTAATTCCAAAAAAAGGAGCATATTTGGTACGCACCAATATTAACAACACTGTTTTATTCGGCATGTTGAATATAGGCGTAAACCCCACTGTTAATGGAGATAGCCAAACTATAGAAGTCCATTTATTCAATTTTAATGAAGATTTATACCATCAAAAACTTACAATAGAATTCTTAGATTTTATTAGAGATGAGCAAAAATTTGATTCAATTGAACTTTTAAAAGAACAACTGGCCAAAGACAAAGCAAAATCTTTAGACTTAGCAGTAAGTTATTCTTAAGTACAGCCTAACTTCACATTAAATTTACACAGCCCAATATTAAGCCTTTTGCTAGCTTTGTATTTTAGCGTATTTATAAGGTTTTAGAAATTCTATTTTTATAAATTTGCCTTTTTAAATACTAATTCTACAAAGAATGCTACAGGTTCAATTCATTAAAGACAATAGAGAAAAAGTTTTGGTCGGCTTGGCTAAAAGAAATTTTAAAGATGCTGAAAACATCATTGATGAAGTAATTGCTACAGATGAAAATCGTAAATCCACACAAGCAAAACTAGATGCTGTATTGGCTGAAGCAAATAAACTTTCGAAAGAAATTGGACAATTATTTAAATCAGGAGAACCACAAAAAGCGGCTATTTTAAAAGAAAAAACAGCTACTTTAAAAGAAGAGTCAAAAACACTAGCCGAACAATTAGCAACCGCAAATGAGCAATTGCAAAGCCTATTGTATACAATTCCTAACATCCCTAATGAAATTGTTCCTGGCGGAAATTCTGAAGAAGACAATGAAATTGTTTTTGAAGCAGGAAGCATTCCTACACTTCATGAAGGAGCCATGCCTCACTGGGAATTGGTGAAAAAATACGATATCATCGATTTTGAATTAGGAAATAAAATTGCAGCAGCAGGATTTCCTGTTTACAAAGGAAAAGGAGCAAGATTGCAACGTGCCCTAATCAATTATTTTTTAGATAAAAATACAGCAGCAGGTTATTTAGAAATTCAACCTCCTTATTTGGTTAACGAAGCTTCTGGGATTGGAACGGGTCAGTTACCAGACAAAGAAGGTCAAATGTATCATGATGCAAAAGACGATCTTTATTTAATTCCAACCGGAGAAGTACCCGTGACCAATATTTACAGAGATGTAATTTTAAAAGCAGACGAGCTTCCTGTAGCCAACACCGCTTATACTCCTTGTTTTAGAAGAGAAGCAGGTTCTTATGGAGCACATGTTCGTGGTTTAAATCGTCTACACCAATTTGACAAAGTTGAAATTGTACGTGTGGAGCACCCTGAAAATTCTTATGCTGCCCTTGAAAAAATGGTAGATCATATTAAAGAAATTTTAGAAGAACTTAATTTGCCTTACAGAATTTTAAAATTATGCGGCGGAGATTTAGGTTTCACTTCTACATTGACGTACGATTTTGAGGCTTTTTCAACCTCTCAAGACAAATGGCTAGAAATTAGTTCTGTTTCTAATTTTGAAACTTTCCAAGCCAATCGTTTAAAACTACGTTTTAAAAACAGCGATGGAAAAAACCAACTAGCACATACATTAAATGGTAGTTCTTTAGCCCTGCCTAGAGTATTGGCTGCCTTATTAGAAAACTGTCAAACGCCGGAAGGAATTAAAATCCCTGAGGTACTGATTCCTTATACTGGATTTGATATTATCAATTAATAGCATTTCCTAGCAAAGCTAAAAAAAGGCTCTTTGAAATTAATTTCAAAGAGCCTTTTTTTAGATCAAGTTCAACCTACTCATTATAAACCTCAATGGCTTTTCTTACATAATCACGCTTTTTCCTAGAAGAAAGGTAGGTTGCTATTATGGTTCCAAAACCGGCCAAACCAATAGCCAAATTTACAGGCTTCAATTCAGTAACAGGCATATCTTCAATCCTATTTGTATCTTGATTATAACCTCTCGTTGTCTCTCCCGTCTTTTTTGATGCCGTTAAAATACCCGCCACCATGGCAATACCACCTAACACATAAGCCAAGGTTCTTTTTCCTTTTGCTTTATGGAATTTTTCTAAATACACCACACTTTCCGCATTGTCTTTTAAGTCGATAATTAAATTGTCATAATTGGCTAGTTTTAATGACTCAAAACCTTTATTATAATAATTAGTAATGGTTGTAGAAGTACGTCCCATAGACATTCCAAAACCACCTGCCATAGGCATTGGCGCAGCATAAGAAGTACTAATTTGCTCGAAAAAATTCACTTTCCCTTTTACAATTCTCTCTGCAAAACCGGCATTACCTTTACCAACACGTCCAAAAAAACCACTGTCCGATTTATAAAATTGCACCTCCGTATTTAAAATTTTCTGATCGTCAATCACAAGATAATCTTTTTTAAAAATAGGATTTTTACTGGTAATGTACCTACCATAAACAATTTCACCATTGGTTTTAAATACAAAATTTCTATTGGTATCAATTTCCTGAGAAGCCATTTCAAAAATGGAAATAAAAACCCCAAGCAACATAATAATTTTCTTCATAGCATGAATTTTTTAAATTAAGTGGCAAATGTAAAAAATTAATCGCCCCATATTGGCTTGCTCTAAATAAACACTTTATTTACCCAAGCATTCTACCTATCTTTGACCCCAATATTTACAACTAATTATAAATTATGTACATCTACAACATTACAACCAATATTGAAGGAAGTCACGAGCAAAAATGGCTAGATTGGATGCAGAACACACATATACCAGAAATGCTTGCTACAGGTAAATTTTCATCGGCAAAGCTGTGTAAAGTTTTGATTGAAGAAGAAATGGGTGGTGTAACCTATAGTGTTCAATACGGTGTTGAATCTTTAGAAATACTTAAAGAATTCCACGAAACGGAAGCACCAATATTAAAGAACAAAGCAAATTCTTTGTTTGCAGGACATTTTGTTTATTTTGAAACAGAATTGCAATTGATGGACAAACAATTTTCAGCGGTAAATTAGAAATTTTAATTTCATAACCACCCTCCGACAAACTAAGAGTTCAAAATAAAAAAGAAAAAAACATGAGTGTAAGAGCAAAAAAACATTTAGGGCAGCATTTTTTAAAAGATGAACAAATAGCCAAAGATATTGCGGATAGCTTGACTGAAAAAGGTTATGACACTGTTTTAGAAATTGGGCCTGGTATGGGGGTTTTGACTAAATATCTCTTAGAAAAAGACTATACAACTCATGTTATAGAAATTGATACAGAATCAGTAGAATACCTGCAAAACACTTACCTTAATCTTGCTCCAAGAATCATTTCAAAAGACTTTTTAAAAATAAATATTACAGACTATTTCAAAGAGAAACAATTTGCAATTATTGGAAACTTCCCCTATAATATCTCAACACAAATCGTTTTTAAAACTTTAGATTATAGAGATCAAATTCCTGAATTCTCGGGAATGTTTCAAAAAGAAGTAGCTGAGCGTATTGCTGAAAAAAAAGGAAGTAAAAAATATGGAATCTTATCGGTGATAGCTCAGGCTTTTTATGATATTGAATATTTATTCACGGTTCCACCAACGGTATTTGACCCTCCTCCAAAAGTTGAATCCGGAGTTATTCGAATGATTCGAAAAGCAGACTACAGCTTACCCGTAGATGAAAAATTATTTTACCGAGTTGTAAAAACCGCTTTTAACCAACGAAGAAAAATGTTGAGAAGTAGTTTAAAATCGATGAATTTATCTGATAAACTAAGAGAAGATGCTATCTTTGCCCTACGACCAGAACAGTTGTCTGTCGAAGAATTCATCAATTTAACGTCTTTAATTGAGCAAGATGCAATTTGAAATTACCAAAGATTTTTTTTCGGATCTAAAACAGCATATTGCTGATAAAAACAACCATGCTTTATCGCATACTTTCCTTGAAATACATCCTGCTGATATTGCTGAAATATTAGAAGATTTAAATTTCGAAGAAGCCATCTACATCATCAAACTATTGGATGCTGAAAAAACTTCAGACATCCTTACAGAACTAGATGAAGATACGCGTGAAAAAGTACTACAAGGACTTTCCTCTGAAGAAATTGCCAAAGAAATTGACGAATTAAATTCTGATGATGCCGCGGATATTATTGGAGAACTTTCCGAAGAGCAAAAGAAAGAAGTAATTTCTCAAATTGAAGATGTTGAACACGCCAAAGACATTGTAGACCTTTTACGTTATGACGAAGATTCTGCTGGTGGATTGATGGGAAAAGAGTTGATCAAAGTCAACGAAAATTGGACCAACCTACGCTGTGTAAAAGAAATGCGTAGACAAGCAGAAGATTATGACAAGGTACATACCATTTATGTGGTAGACGATAATGATGTATTAAAAGGAAGACTTTCTTTAAAAAGCTTGCTAACTACTTCTACAAGAACTGCTGTAAAAGAAGTTTACGACCCCAAAATAACCTATGTTAAAGTTGGCGAAAAAGATGAAGAAGTAGCCAAAACCATGCAAAAATACGATCTTTTTGTGGTGCCCGTCATTGATGAAATGGATCGATTGGTAGGTCAAATTACCATAGATGATATTGTAGACGTTATTAGAGATGAAGCCGACAAAGATTACCAAATGGCGGCTGGTATTACCGATGACGTTGAGGCAGATGACAGCATTTTTGAACTGACCAAAGCAAGGTTGCCATGGTTAGTTTTAGGTTTATTTGGTGGACTAGGAGCTGTATTTATTATGGAAGGCTATGAAGAATTTATGCACAAAGATGGCATCAAAGAACTGTTTTTCTTCACCCCTTTAATTGCCGCTATGGCAGGAAATGTTGGTGTACAATCTTCTGCAATTATTGTGCAAGGTTTGGCCAACGATATTGTAAAAGGAAGTCTGTGGAATAGATTGATCAAAGAAGTTGGCTTAAGTCTGATTAACGGATTTGCCTTAGCGTTCTTAATCATGATTTTTGGCTTTGTCATGGATTACAATATTGCTTTTAGCTTGACAATTGCTTCTGCATTAATTTGTGTAATTATTGTAGCCGCTTTAATTGGAACTTTTGTACCTATCGTTTTGCATAAAAGAGGAATTGACCCCGCCATTGCTACTGGTCCGTTTATTACCACTAGTAATGATATTTTTGGAATTTTTCTATTCTTTTATATTGCCAAGTTAATATTGCATTTTTAATAAGAAAGCCATTTAAAGGCTCTAGAAAAAATTTAAATGATTTTATTTCAATTTTAGTTTCTCCAAAAACGACCAAAGCACAATTCCTGTGGTAACCGATATATTTAAAGAGTGCTTGGTTCCAAATTGTGGAATTTCAATACAATGGTCTGAAGCAGACACAACTTCTTGTTGCACCCCCTTCACTTCATTCCCCATAACGATGGCATATTTTTCTTGCTTCGAAACTTGAAAATCTTGTAGCATTGTTGCATTATCTGCTTGTTCAATAGCCGCTACAATCACTCCTTCTTTTTGAAGTTTTTTCACCAAGCTCAAAGTATCTTCAACATATTCCCAAGCTACTGATTCAGTAGCTCCCAAGGCCGTTTTATGAATATCTTTATTTGGAGGTGTTGCCGTAATTCCACACAAATAAATTTTCTCCACTACAAAACCATCACTTGTTCTAAAAACAGACCCAATATTATTAAGACTTCGAATATTGTCGAGAATTACGATCAAAGGTATTTTTTTTACCGACTTAAATTCTTCAACTTCCAAGCGGTTCAATTCGCTGTTTTTTAATTTTCTCATAAAATAAATATCTAACGCAAAATTAGTTGGAAATCAATCAGCACACAAATTTATATTTTGTTCTTTTTCCTTCTGCTCAAGTAAAAAATATCAATAACTTAGCGACATAAAAATTGTAATTCCAGCATTCTCAATGATTCAATTAGGCAAATTAAAAACTGTTTCAAGTGAAACAACGATTGAAATACCGACCAAAGATTTTAAAATCGGTCTTAACAACACCGAAAATCATATTATCAAAGTCGATAGCAATTTAGAAATTGACTATGTCATTGATAAAATTTGCAATCATGCCGGTGGAAAATTAATTCTTAAAGGCGAACAAGCCGTTTGTCCGATGCACGATTGGAAGCTGAACCTTGAAAACCTTTGCTATAACGACAGCCATATTTCAAAAGAAAAAGTTGAATTTCAAAAATTAGAAAATGGAAATATCAGCCTAAAAGATGCCATAAAACGTTTAGAAAATCCTTTTTTCAACCCAAACAAAAAGAAATCGGTTGCTGTAAGATGGATCAACCATGCCACTGTTTATATTGAATGTAATGGAATTAGCCTTATTACAGATCCTTGGTTATTTGGCCCTGCTTTTATGACCGGATGGTGGCTAAAATCCCCTTCTCCAACTGACTCAATTGCATTATTAAAAAATGCGGATTATGTATATATTTCGCACAACCATCCTGATCACTTACATCCAGAAACTTTAGCGCTCTTAAAAAAAGACACGAAAATTATTGTCGGAAATTTCACGAGCCGCTCCTGTGAAAAATATTTAAAATCATTAGCTTTTACAAACGTTTCAGCACTCGATTTTAATCAAATTTATGAATTGACTCCAGACTTTCAAATCAGTATTTTAAAATCTGGCGATTTTAGAGATGATTCAGGAATTTATATCAACGCAAATAACAACCAACTGTTACTAACTGTAGATTGTAATTTTTTAAACTCGCATGTATTGCCTATGCATGTAGATCTTTTAATGACCTCATTTGCCAGCGGCGCCAGTGGATTTCCATTATGTTTTGACGACTATAGCCTTGCCGAAAAAAGAAAAATAAGCAAGAGAAAAAAAGTATCTATGCGAGCAGCTGTTGTCAATTATTTACAGCACACCCAACCCAAATATTACATTCCTTATGCAGGTATGTTTAAAGAATATTCTGAAAGAGATGCTTTTATCAGAACACATAATTTAAAAAACTCACCGGACGATTTTAAGGGAATTTCCGTAGCCCAAAATGTCAATTTCATTGAAGCCCAAAGTGATGTATTACTTACATTACAAAATGGACATATCCATCAAAATAAACTTCCAAAAGTCACTTATTTAGAAAAAGAGGACCCTAATTTTTACATCAATGCTTATAAAAAAGAATATTTGTTTTCCGCAGAAAAAACAATCCATTATTTAAAAAACTCAGGATTCAAAGACAAACAGATCGTTCAATTAATTCCGACGAATAGTACTTTCGACAAAACAGAATCAGAAATAATCTATGCCGATTTTCACCAACAAATTTTCAAAACAATTTCTGAAAGCGAACTAATTTCATTTAAAGAAGATTATAAAGTGATGAAATTATCTGTTCGCTCTGAAGTCATTGCCTGTGTCATTGAAAATAAACTGCCATGGGAAGACTTCTCTATCGGATTTCAAATGAGAGTCTTAAGAAACCCAAATCAGTACGAGTCAAAATTTTGGTATCATTTTACCAATATCTATACAAGCGAAGAAAACTTCAGGTATTCGCCTTATTGTGGATCTTGTACCATAATTGAACAAAACCCAATTTGGAACAAAATCAAGTAAAAAAGTATTTCCTAATTCTAACTACAAAAATAAGACTTACCCCTTAAAAATCAACCGCTAACAGTGAACACACTTTTCTTAGTAACATAGTTTTCAATCGACAGAAAATATGTATTTTCGCAACTCAATTGAATAGCGAGTAAAATGAGTGCGAAATTTAGAGAACATAAAGGACTAAGTTTAACAAATATAGCGGATGAGACGCTAAAATTCTGGAAAGAAAACGACATCTTTCAAAAGAGTATTAGTAGCCGAGAAGGAAAAGAACCCTATGTATTTTTTGAAGGACCTCCTTCGGCAAATGGGCTTCCTGGAATTCACCATGTAATTGGACGTACCATCAAAGATATTTTTCCTCGTTACAAAACCATGAAAGGATTCAAAGTTGAGCGTAAAGCTGGATGGGATACCCATGGTTTGCCTGTTGAACTAGGTGTTGAAAAAGAATTAGGAATTACCAAAGAAGATATTGGAACAAAAATTTCTGTAGAAGACTACAACCAAGCGTGTAGAAATGCAGTGATGAAATACACCGATGTTTGGAATAACTTAACAGAAAGAATTGGGTATTGGGTAGATATGGAAGATCCATACATTACCTACAAACCAAAATATATGGAGTCTGTTTGGTGGTTGTTATCGCAATTGTACAAAAAGAATTTAATGTACAAAGGTTACACTATTCAACCGTATTCTCCAAAAGCAGGGACTGGATTAAGTTCACATGAAATTAATCAGCCTGGTGCATACCAAGACGTTACTGACACGACAATTGTCGCTCAATTTAAAGCAGTTAAAAACACCTTACCAGAAGGATTGCAAAATTTAGACGGCGATGTGCATTTTATAGCTTGGACAACTACTCCTTGGACTTTGCCTTCCAATACAGCATTGACTGTTGGACCAAAAATTGATTATGTCGCTGTAAAATCGTTCAATCAATATACATTTGAACCTATTACCGTAATTTTAGCCAAAGCCTTGGTAGGAAAACAGTTTGGAAAGAAATTTTCAGTTGTTGAAAACGAAGCAGATTTAGCCAATTATAAGGCTGGCGACAAAAAAATTCCTTTCATTATTGTAGATGAATACAAAGGAAATGATTTAGTAGGCGCTAAATTTGAGCAATTATTACCCTATGCCTTGCCGTATGAAAATCCGGAAAATGCCTTTAGAGTAATTGCCGGTGATTTTGTAACTACGGAAGACGGAACAGGTATTGTACATACCGCTCCAACTTTTGGTGCAGACGATGCTTTGGTTGCCAAACAAGCAACTCCTGAAGTACCACCTATGTTGGTTTTGGATGAAAATGACAATCCAATTCCATTAGTAGATTTACAAGGAAAATTCACTTCACATGTAGGACCTTACGCAGGAAAATACGTGAAAAACGAATATTACAACGACGGAGAAGCTCCAGAAAGATCTATTGATGTAGAAATTGCCATTCAATTAAAAGAAGAAAATAAGGCTTTTAATGTTGAAAAATACAAGCATAGTTACCCACATTGTTGGAGAACTGACAAGCCTATTTTATATTACCCATTAGATTCTTGGTTTGTAAAAGTAACTGAGAAACGCGACAGAATGTTCGAATTGAATAATTCTATCAACTGGAAGCCTGAATCTACAGGAACTGGACGTTTTGGAAACTGGCTAAAAAATGCCAACGACTGGAATTTATCGCGCTCTAGATACTGGGGAATTCCTTTACCTATTTGGAGATCTGAAGATGGAACTGAAGAAATTTTAATTGGTTCTGTTGCTGAATTAAAAAGTGAAATTCAAAAATCTATTGATGCTGGTATCGCTTCAGAAGATATTTTTGCTGACTTTAAAGTTGGGGATATGTCGGAAGAAAACTATGACAAATTAGATTTGCATAAAAACATTGTCGATCAAATTACCTTGGTTTCACCTTCAGGAAAACCAATGAAACGTGAAGCCGATTTAATTGATGTTTGGTTTGATTCAGGATCAATGCCGTATGCACAATGGCATTACCCTTTTGAAAACAAAGAATTAATTGATGACAATAAGTTTTACCCTGCCAATTTTATTGCGGAAGGAGTAGATCAAACCAGAGGTTGGTTCTATACACTACATGCAATTAGTACTATGGTTTTTGACTCAGTTGCTTATAAAAATGTTGTTTCTAACGGATTGGTATTAGACAAGCATGGTAAAAAAATGTCGAAACGTTTAGGAAATGGAATTGACCCTTTTGAAACCATGGACAAATATGGACCAGATGCAACACGTTGGTACATGATTGCAAATGCAAATCCTTGGGACAATTTAAAATTTGATTTGGATGGAATAGACGAAGTAAGAAGAAAATTCTTCGGAACTTTATACAACACCTATTCTTTCTTCTCTTTATATGCGAATTTGGATAATTTCAGTTATGCTGAAGCAGATATTCCAAATGAAGAAAGACCAGAAATTGACCGTTGGGTATTGTCTGAATTAAATACCTTGATTAAAAACGTAGATAAATTCTATGAAGAATATGAACCCACAAAAGCAGCAAGAGCTATTCAGAATTTTGTTTCTGAAAACCTAAGTAACTGGTTTGTACGCTTAAGTAGAAGACGTTTTTGGAAAGGTGAATACGAGCATGATAAAATTTCTGCCTACCAAACCTTGTATACGTGTATGCTAAATGTAGCAAAGTTAGGAGCACCTATTGCCCCTTTCTTTATGGAAAACTTATTCAAAGACTTGACAAATGCTACTGAAGGAAACTTCCAAGAATCTATTCACTTAGAAGACTTCCCTATAGCAAATGAAGCAATTATAGACGAAGCTTTGGAAAGAAAAATGCAAAAAGCACAGCAAATTTCTTCTATGGTCTTATCGTTACGTAAAAAAGAAATGATCAAAGTAAGACAACCCTTACAACGTGTTATGATTCCTGTTTTGGACGAAAGAGACAGAGCAGATATTTTAGCCATCCAAGATTTGATTATTTCTGAAGTAAATGTGAAAGAAATTGAGTTGATTGATGACGCTTCTGGTATTTTAGTAAAAAACATCAAACCCAACTTTAAGGTCTTGGGACCTAAATATGGTAAGGAAATGCGTTTTGTAGGTGCTGCCGTACAAAAATTCACACAAGAAGACATTGCCAAACTTGAAAAAGATGGAAAAATTTCTTTAGAAATAAACGGAAAAATTGTAGATTTATCCACAGAAGAAGTTGAGATCTCTTCACAAGATATTGAAGGTTGGTTAGTTGCCAATCAAGGTAGCTTAACAGTAGCTCTTGATGTTCATATTTCTGACAAATTACGCAAGGAAGGAATTGCCAGAGAATTGATCAATAGAATTCAAAACATAAGAAAAGATTCAGGTTTTGAAGTAACAGACAAAATTCAATTAATCATTGAAGAACATGCTATTTTAAAAGAAGCTGTTTTGGAAAACGAAGACTATATCAAGAGCGAAACATTAACTGAAAAATTAGAATTCTCAACAAACCCGGTAGACGGAATTGAGGTTGAATTTGACGATATAAAAAGTAGATTGTTAATTAGTAAAAATTAAAAAAATGGACCATATAAAAGCACATTACGGAGAAGCGGATTTAGCCGAGTTTAAAGAAATAATCTTGAAAAAAATTGCCCGTGCCCAAGAAGATTTAGACATCTTGAATGATGCTTATAAGAACAACAGTTCTAACGGGACAGACGACACTTCTCATACCTTTAAAGCATTTGAAGAAGGAGCTGAAACAATGGCAAAAGAAGCGAACGTGCAGTTAGCTATTCGTCAAGAAAAATTTATTCGCGATTTAAAAAATGCTTTGCTACGTATTGAAAATAAAACCTACGGAGTTTGTAGAGTTACAGGAAAACTAATTCAAAAAGAACGTTTGAAATTAGTCCCACATGCAACACTAAGCATTGAAGCTAAAAAAGCGCAATCATAACACATTAATATTCCACAAAACAACTTCTTTGTTTCGTTACAGAGAAGTTGTTTTTATTTATCCCTATCTCCATTGAAAAAAGCAATCCTAATCATTATCGCCGTTCTTGCCATAGATCAAATTAGCAAAATATGGATCAAAACCAACTTAATGCTAGGTCAAGAAATTTTTGTTTTTGACTGGTTTAGAATTCATTTTATTGAAAATAACGGAGCTGCTTGGGGAGCAGAAATTGGAGGAAAAGCAGGGAAATTATTTTTGACTTTATTCCGATTAGGTGCCATTGTTGGTATTGGATATTGGCTTTATAAATCGATAAAAGAGAAGGCTCATAATTTATTGATTGTTTCTGTAGCCCTTATTTTTGCAGGTGCTTTAGGAAACATTATTGATTCTGTATTGTATGGAATTATCTTTGACCATTCAAACTACCAATTAGCCACACTATTCTCCAACAAGCCTTACGGTACAATTTTTCATGGAAAAGTAGTAGACATGCTTTATTTTCCGATGTGGCATGGAGTATTTCCTGAATGGGTACCCAAAGTAGGTGGAGAAAATTTCACCTTTTTTAACGCCATCTTTAATATTGCAGACTCTGCTATTACTATTGGAGTGAGTATTTTAATTGTTTTTGGAAACAAGATTTTCCCTAAATAACAACAGCAACAATTCCGAATAATTATAAGAATTTATTTTAATTTTTATATCTCTTTAAAAAAGATATATTTGTACATATACCCCACAAAAAATTTGAATCCCTAACTCAAATTATAAATGGAATATTTACTCCACGCCTTGTTCGAAAAACAAGCAAGACTTCATCCCAATAATTTGGCGGTGAAAATTAACAACACTACAATTTCATACCAAGAACTCAACCTTCAAGCTAATCAATTTGCAAATTATTTAATTCACCAAGGCATTAAGCAAGGCGATGTTGTAAAAATTTGTCTTGAGCGCTCCATTGAGATGTTTATTGGTATTCTCGGAATTTTAAAATGTGGAGCTGCTTATCTTCCCATTGATACAGATACTCCAAAACATCGTTTGGACTTACTCTTTAAAGATGCTCCCAACCCTTTTTTAGTTTCAAATACAGCTTGTTACAATAGCCTACACCGAATTACCGTACCACACAAAATTATTTCACTAGGCAACCTAAGCAATTCCTTTTCGAACTACCCAACAACGAAACCTGAACTAAACATAAATAAGAATACTACTGCGGTTATTTTATATACCTCAGGATCTACAGGAACACCCAAAGGAGTTGTTTTAAGTCATGCTGCACTAACAAATAATATTCTTTGGCACAAAGACACATATAAGCATTCAGAACAAGATATTGTACTTCAACATGCTTCTTTTACATTTGACTTTTCTATCCTAGAAATTTTTATGGCTTTAGCCTGCGGAGGACTTTTGGTACTTGCTCGACAAAAATTCCATTATGACGGGTTTTACTTAATAGAATTGATTAAAAAAGAGAAAATAACTATTATAGGTTCTGCTCCTTCATTAGTAAGAGCCTATATTAAGTTTCCCGAATTTAGAAACTGTATTTCTCTAAAAAAAGTTTTTTTAGGAGGAGAAGCCTTAGATAGAAATTTAGTGAATGATTTTTTCAAACAATCAACCGCCGAATTAATAAATATTTATGGACCAACTGAATGTTCCATTTCAGTATTACAATGGAGATGTGATCCGAAAAACACAAAAATGCCTGTCCCAATTGGGATCCCAATTGCCAATATGAAAATCATCCTACTAGATGAAAACCAACAAATTGTAAAGAATGGCGAAATTGGGGAAGTTCACATATCAGGACCTGGATTAGGCACCAAATATTTAAATAGACCCGATTTAACGAATGAAAAATTTATCACAAATTCGATTCATAGTAAATTACTTTATAAAACGGGAGATCTTGCAAAAAAATCAAAAGATGGCGTTTATTACTTCCATGGAAGAACGGATCATCAAGTAAAAATAAGTGGACAAAGAGTTGAATTAGGAGAAATTGAATTCGTATTATCTTCACATAAAAGTATTTCAAATTGCAAAATAACAAGTTATAAAATAAACGACAAAGATTTAAAAATTATAGCTTATGTCATTCCTAATAAAACGCTAGATCTAGACAGACTCAACACCTATTTAAGTAAGAGTATGCCAAAATACATGCTACCCAATGCTTATATTGAAGTTGAAAAATTCGAATTATCATCCAATGGTAAAATAGATCTTACAAAACTCCCTAAACCAGATAAAAACAGAATTTATACCGGCATTTCGTACAAATCACCTCAAAACGAAACACAAAAAAAACTCAGTCAAATATGGGAAGAAATCTTAAAAATGAAGCCAATTGGTATAAAAGACCCGTATCATTTTTTAGGAGGTGACTCTTTAGGTAATATTTTAATTCATCAATTAATAGAAACTAGAATAGGACATAAAATAGCGCTAGATACCTTCTTAAAAACAAATACAATAGAGGCGCAAGCTAAAATAATAGACAACTTAACTATTTCTAAAAAGAAGCTAAAAGTAATTTTTCTAAGAAAAAAAGGAACAAAATCACCTATTATAATAACGCAAACCATTCATAGCGAAGGCATTATTTTTCCTAATAAAATAATTAATGATTTACCTAAAGATCATCCAATTATTGCAACAATTCCGTTTGGACTTTGCCCTAAAAAATTGCCAAATTCAATTGCAGAAGCCGCGAAAATTTACACAAAAGATTTAGAATTAATTTCTGACTCTCAAGAATTTATTTTAATCGGTTATTCTATGGGTGGACTTTTAGCTTCTGAAATGGCACATTTACTAGAAAATAAAGGAAAAAGAATAAAATATATCTACTTATTAGATTCATTTCATCCAACCGCACTTATTAATCTAATCAATAAAAACAGTTATTTTAATCGCATTCTTTTTTATAAAAAAAGAATCATTCAGGGAAACCTTAAAGAAAACATACTACTTGTCAAATATTTTACGTACTTCACCTATACTAGAATAAAAAAACTTAGCACTAAAAGAGGACAACTTTCATTTATGCTGCGCCCATTAGTGTTATTAGGTTTGGTAACTAAAACAGAAAAACTTTGTAAAACATTCGGAAATAATAATTTTTTATTCGCTGTTAACCACCAACCCAAAAAAATTACTGGTCAAATTATATTAATAGTGGCTTCAGATCCTAACCATTCATACAATTTCAAAACACCAAACTCTTCACTAGAAGAAAATTTATTCTATTTATCAAAGGATATTTCCTCCGAAATTAAACACTATAAAGTTCCCTTTACACATAGTTCAATGCTTGAAAGTTCAAACCTAAAAACCGTTACAAACATTATAAATGAACATTTAGCAACTAGCTAGCATTTCTCTATTATTAATAGACTTTATACTACTTTGTCTACGACCCCTATTCCTTAACCAATTTCAACGATTGTCTACGTCCATTTTCATGGGTTACATAAAGCAAATAAACACCTGATTCTATATGTGAAATATCAATAGCTTCATGCCTATTTCTAAATTCATATACCTTTTCTCCTAACATGCTATATAAAACACCAGACTCTACAGCCGTAGCAAGACTAAAAATATTTTTTACAGGATTAGGAATTACTTTGAGTGCTCTTTCATCGGTTTCAACATCATCTATCGCTAAAAATTCATTTACATGAAATGTGATTTCATAGATTCTAAATCTAGGTGTATTGGCATCTGAATTAGAAAACGAGGTAATTATATAATTCATCTCTTGAGCCACATTGGTAAAGGTTATGGGAGTATCAAAATTAAAATCCATATCATAAGTAGAAGATGTACTTGCATAGTCAAAACTTTTAGTTTCCTCTCCTATAGTCATATCAAAAGATACGGCATCATTTATTTGTGAGCGTCCTCTAAAGGTAACTTTATCGCAAACAACAGAGGTATTACTTCCAGACTTTACCAAAAATTTAGCACCACTGTCCACTGCTTTAGATTGTATATAAAGTGTTTTTGGTGATGCATCACCTAGAAGTTCTAAAAAAGTATCAGAAGGATTGAAAGACTGCTCCAAATCTGTATCATTTAAACTTATTTGCGTTACAGGCACTGTTGAAATTTTATCAGACACGATTAAAAAATTATTTTCATCTACAAGTGTAAATACGACTTGGATAGCGGATTCTGGCACATTTGCCGTAATTACATTTCCATTTACAGTTGCCGAAGTTTCAAACCATTCTTCATCTTCATCTACTATGTATAGTACATTAGCTGTAGCAATTGCCGCTTGTCCTGAAGCAGCTGTAACTGTTGCTGTGGCCATATAATTATCTTGATCAAAAGTAATAGAAGAAACGGCTGGCACTTTATCTTGATTTAACAAAGGAGCATCACTACCCGAATAATTAGCGTTCCATTGCGGATATCTAGCATTGTTTGTTGTTAAAAAGCTTTCTAGCTTTGAAATTAATTCATTTTTAGTCGCTTCAGGAATAAAATTTATGACGTTTGTAGCTTCCTCTAAATCATTAGTACTTCCATCAGCATTGTATAATTGATACACCTCATAAGAACCATCCAAATGGTTTTTATACAATTTAAATTCATTACTTCTAATAGATGACTGCATTTGGCTGTCTTGATTGTGAGGAAAATGCCAAAAAAGATCTGTTCTTTCATTTCCATTCGTATCTTCTACTATTGCCGAAGTTCCCTTTAAAATTGCAGATAAATCAACCCCCGCCAAAGCCTCAGAAACATTCGTATTTACTGTGGTACCTGTTAAAGATAAAATTGTAGGGAAAAAATCTAAATGCGAAACAACATTGTCAAAATTATTTACAGGAATATCCGGACCGGTAACAACCATAGGAACACGAACACCACCTTCTTGTGCATATTTTTTCCCTTTATCTAAAGGGTAATTGTCTGTAATAATTTCTCCACTATGTGTTTCAGCACCTCCATTATCAGATGAAAAGATAATATAGGTTGTTTCGTATAATTTCTTTCCTGGGTTTCTAGGATCGTCTGTTGTTTTTAAATAATCCACAATTTTCCCCAAACTCCAATCTAATGAAGCCACCATAGCTCCGTAATAAGGATTTGTTTGACCTGGGGTTTTGATAGCTTCATCTACTGTTGGTACAGGAATTCCTAATTTATTACAGTAATATTCTAACAAAGCCAAATCTCTAGTTTGTATAGGTGTATGCACCAACCAAGTAGCCATATACAAAAAGAAAGGTTCCGATTTATTATCCTCTAAGAAAGTTAAAGCATTTGCCGTTACAGCATCATAAGGCCTTCCGTCTTCGTCTATTTGATAAGGATCACCCTCAGCATCTGTAGCATATCCAGTTGTTCTATCACCCATACCAGTAGCAATACCTCTACCTGTAAACTGAAAATCAAAACCTTGATCTACAGCCTCCGGAAATCGATTATGACTTGCAGCCATATGCCATTTCCCCACATGACCAGATTTATATCCTTGGGTAGCCAAAGCTTCTGCAATTGTTGTTTCTTCAACATTTAGTCTTCCTGGATAATAAGGATGAATCAATTTATTTCTACTATTATTGCTATCAACTTCAGGTATTTGTCCACCAGCTACATGTGTCATTTTTGTTTGTGTAGTATGGTGCCCACTCATCATAGCGGTTCTGGATGGAGCACAGGTAGGTGCCGGAGAATAAGCTTGTGAAAAATTAGCTCCTTCTGCTGCTAAACTTAGCATATTAGGCGTTTCCCAAGGAACCATTGCCCCTTCATCATTTAACTGCGTATCCTGCCAACCTAAATCATCGGCATAAAAAATAATGATGTTTGGCTTTGCAACAACCTGACCTTTAACCGACAAAACTGAAAGTGCTACAACAAAAAAGAATACAAGAGATTTCATTACGAACATGGTTTGTTTTTATGTAAAGACAAAAATAAACACCACAACAAAACTATTCATGCTGTAAACAACCAATAGGTTCCTCTTTTCATGCTTTTCAATTTACACACAACGAACCTTGTTTTCACAAACAAAGCCGCTAACTTTGTAAAAAGTTAGCGGCTTTGTTAAATTTAAATTCTATTCAATTATTATTCTTTTAATAATTTTAAATATTTCTCATTTCTAGTTTTATTTACAACTTTTAACATGTATAAACCTGAACGTAAATTAGATATATCAATATCTCTATAAGTGTTATTAAACTCATATACTTTTACGCCAGACAAGTTGTAAATGGCACCTGAAACCACCTCTTTGCTAAGGCTAAAAACAGTTTTCACTGGATTCGGATATAGGTTTAGCGCTTCTTGAGTTGTGATTACATCATCAACCCCTAAGAATTCGGCTACATGAAATGTGATTCCATAAATTCTAAACCTCGGTGTAAGTCCGCCAGAATTGGTAAGTGCTGTAGTAATAACCTCTACGGCTTGACTAGTACTTGTAAATGTTACAGGCGTATCAAAATCAAATTGAAGTTCATCAGCTGTTCTTGTGCTTGTATAGTTAAATGTTTGCGTTTCGCCTCCAATAGTAACATTAAAAGTAACCGTATCATCTTCTTGTGACCTAACCGTAAACGTTACTTTATCACAAACTACAGAGGTATTATTGCTAGGCGACTGAACAAAATATTTTGCACCATCGCCTCCTCCTTCTGTTCTCATTTGCAAATAACTACCATTACCATTTATGGTTGTAGCTCCAATTAACTCCGAAGAATTTTCTGTAGGATTAAAAGCTTGTTCTAGGTCTGAATTATTAAGTGTAATACGAGTCACAGAAACTACTGCAACCTCATCTGATAGAACTAAAAAATTATTTTCATCAATCATATTAAAAACAACCGCAGTAGCCGTTTCTGGAACATTTGCCGTGATAACATTACCGTTAATTGTTGCTCCTAATGTAGACTCCAACCATTCTTCTTTGGCTCCGTTTTCTTTATACAACAAGGTTGCAGTGCCAATAGCGGCTTTACCTGAAGTATTTTCAATAATTGCAGTCGCCACGTTTGTATCTTGATTGTAAGATGCAGAAGTCACTGCAGGAACAAGATCTTGATTTGCTAATGGCCCATCAGCCTCAGCATAATCAGGATTCCATGTTGGATATTTCGCATTGTTTTCTGTTAAATATGCCTCTAGACTAGCTATCATTTCGTTTTTTATAGAAACCGGCATGACATCTATAACGTTTGTAGCCTCATTTATATCAACAAAAGTATCTCCACCATCATACAATTGGTAAGCTTCATAAGAATTATCAACATATTTTTTATACAATTTATAATTACCTCTTCTTATGGCACTTTTTGCCTTTTCATCATCTGCATTTGGGTAATGCCAAAAAAGATCCGTTCTTTCAGTTCCGTTACTATCTTCTACGATACTCGACGCTCCTTTCAACAACGGACTTAAATCAGCTCCGTCTAAATCGTCTAAAATATTGTCGGCAACCGTTGTACCTGTCAAGGATAAAATTGTAGGATAAAAATCCAATCCATTCACAACATTGTCAAATTCATTCACTGGAATTCCAGGACCTGTTATAACTAAAGGCACACGAATTCCACCTTCTTTTGAACTTGTTTTCCCTAAATCCAAAGGATAGTTATCAGCAACTATTTCATCACCATCCATTTCAGAAGCTCCATTATCTGATGAAAATATAATATAAGTTGTTTCAAACAATTTTTTTCCAGGGTTTCTTGGATCATCCGTTGCTTCTAAATAATCGATAACTTTACCTAAACTCCAATCTAAGGTACCAATCATGGCTCCATAATATGGGTTTGTTTGTCCGCCTGTTGTAATATCTGTATCTTCAGTAGGGACAGGAATTCCTAATTTTTCACAATAATAACTTAGCAATGCTAAATCTCTAGTTTGAATAGGTGTATGCACTAACCAAGTAGCCATGTATAAGAAAAATGGTTCCGATTTATTCGCTTCCATAAACGCCAACGCATCTTCTGTAAGAGAATCCATAGGTCTTCCATCTGCATCTATTCTATAAGGATCATCTTCCGCATCTGTTGCATAACCCGTCCATCTGTCTCCCATATTTTGATGCATACCTCTACTTGTAAACTGAAAACCAAAACCTTGATGGATAGCTTCAGGAAAACCATTAGCCCCAGCCACATGCCATTTACCAACATGCGAAGACACATAACCCGCAGGACTCAATGCTTCAGCAATTGTTACCTCATCCACGTCCAATCTTTCTGGATAATAAGGACCTATCAATTTATTGGCAGCTTTGGCTTTTTTCAAACCAGGTAATACTCCGCCAGAAACTTGAGTAACTTTTGTTTTAATAGGATGCCTACCACTTAACATTGCAGCTCTTGATGGAGCGCAAGTAGGTGCTGGAGAATAAGCTTGTGAAAATTTAGCACCAGCCGCGGCTAATTTCTCCATATTCGGAGTTTCCCAAAGAACAGGTTCTCCAACATTATTCAAATTGGTATCTTGCCAACCTAAATCATCAGCATAAAAAATGATAATATTTGGCTTAACAAGCTCTTGCCCTCTAACAGTTACTACAACTGTTAATAAAAAAAGATAGCGTACAATGTGTTTCATTACTTACAAGTTTAATAATTACCTACAAAAATAAGAGCAAACCCAATATTTAGGAATGCTCTAAACAACCAATTCATGTCTCTTTTCTTGTAATTACAGCTGTATCTAACTAAAACAAAGCTAATTGTCTACAAACATACATCCATTTATAAGTCTTAAGAAAAATAAGCAACCTCTTTCTGAAATGAATTTCTATTAAAAATAAACTCGAACAAAAGGCGCAAAAGGCGAAGCATAAAGTCCTTCCTCTTTTTTATACAAAACATCATATCGCATACCCAAGGTAACATTTCTAGTTCTATAACCCGCTCCTAAATAAAAAGCCAAAAAATTATAATTTATCTTAGCATCTGAAATAGTAGACCTTTGGTTGACAAAACTTTGCTCTAATTCTGCCGACAGCTCTACCTGCCCAATAGGATTGTAGTATGTTAAGACTGAAATTCCGTAATTATATAATTTCGCCTCAGGGTCTTTAAACTTAGCATAACCCAAACTAACACTTGCTCCTAAAGAAAGTTTCTTATTTAAGGGATATATAGCCACTGGTGCAACAATAATACTTGTTGTCTCATTTGAAAACTCAAAACTAAAGCGACCCCCATAGCGAACTTTTTCCCAAGAAAAAGAGTTTTGTGCAAAACCAGCTGTGCAAAAGGCCAGGATAAATACGAACAACAAACTATTTTTTAATTTCATAGATTTCATTTTTCCTTAAAGATAAAAAAAGACCTTAAGAATGAACTTAAGGTCTTTAGTTATTTTATAAAAAAATATTGCTATTCACTAGCTAGCTTTTAAGCTTTCTTTTATTTCTGCAACCAAGCTGACATACTAACTTCTTTACTGATGATATTTTTCAGTTCAGAAATAGCCACTCTTTTTTGTTCCATTGTATCTCTATGGCGAATTGTTACAGAATTATCTGTTAACGTATCATGATCTACCGTAATACAGAAAGGAGTTCCTGCAGCATCTTGTCGTCTGTAACGTTTTCCTACAGCATCTTTTTCGTCATAAATTACATTGAAATCAAATTTCAAATCGTTGACAATTTTCTTTGCTACTTCTGGCAATCCATCTTTTTTAACCAATGGAAAAATGGCTGCTTTTGTAGGTGCTAAAACTGAAGGCAATTTTAAAACCGTTCTGCTCGTTCCATTTTCTAATTCTTCCTCCATTAAAGAGTTTGAAAATACAGCTAAGAACATTCTATCCAAACCTATAGAGGTTTCTACTACATAAGGCACATAACTTTCTCCTAATTCTGGATCAAAATATTGTAATTTTTTTCCTGAATGCTTTTCATGTGCTTTTAAGTCAAAATCTGTTCTTGAGTGAATTCCTTCTAATTCTTTAAAACCAAACGGAAATCTAAACTCAATATCGGCAGCTGCATCTGCATAGTGCGCTAATTTATCATGATCATGGAAACGGTAGTTGTCTTCGCCTAAACCTAAAGATTTATGCCACTCTAAACGTGTTTCTTTCCACTTTTCATACCATTCTTTTTGCGTACCAGGACGTACAAAAAATTGCATTTCCATTTGTTCAAATTCACGCATTCTAAAAATAAACTGACGCGCTACTATTTCATTACGAAATGCTTTTCCTGTTTGTGCAATTCCGAAAGGAATTTTCATTCTTCCTGTTTTTTGCACGTTTAAGAAATTCACAAAAATACCTTGCGCTGTTTCTGGACGTAAATACAAATCCATAGCAGAATCAGCAGAAGCACCTAACTTTGTTCCAAACATCAAGTTGAACTGCTTTACCTCTGTCCAATTTCTTGAACCAGATAAAGGACAAGCAATTTCTAATTCTTCAATCAAGGCTTTTACATCTGCCAAATCTTCTTTTTCCAAAGACTGCCCCATTCTTTTTAAAATAGCAGCACCTTTTTCTTTATTCGCAAGAACTCTTGGATTGGTATTTAAAAACTCTTCTTTATTAAAAGACTCTCCAAAACGTTTAGCTGCTTTGGCTACTTCTTTTTCTATTTTCGCATCTAATTTACCAACATAATCTTCAATTAAAACATCTGCTCTATAGCGTTTTTTAGAATCTTTATTATCTATTAGTGGATCGTTAAAAGCATCTACATGCCCCGATGCTTTCCAAGTAGTTGGATGCATAAAAATAGCAGAATCTAAACCAACAATATTGTCGTTCATTTGCACCATTGCTTTCCACCAGTACTCTCTAATATTTTTCTTTAATTCAACACCGTTTTGTGCGTAATCGTATACTGCACTTAAACCGTCATAAATTTCACTTGATTGGAACACGTAACCGTATTCCTTTGCATGTGAAACTACTTTTTTAAATTGATCTTCTTGCTTTGCCATAGTGCAAAAATAAGTATTTTAGTTACAAAAAATTAAGCTCTTAAATAATATTTATTCTGAACAAAAAAGAGCAAAGTTTCCCTTGCTCTCCTTGTTTGTATAAGGTTTCGGTTCTTAGAAAATTCCTAAGAAACCATCTTTCAATTCTAATGTTGTATTTCCTACTGCTTTTCCATCTAAAATAGCAGCAACGGTATAAACTCCTTTTGTAGTTGCTTCACGATCGATATCTGTAATAATAATTACCTCAGTCTCAATATTTTGATAATTGATTGCTGTTGTATCTGAATACACAACTTCGGTTCCATTGATTACTACTTTTCCTTTAGGAGAAACTACATTTCCTTCTGCATCTTTAATAACAAAATAAGCCGGTTTTTCGCCTCTTTCCGTCAATTCGTTTTTATCAATGTTGAATGTAATTCTAAAAGCGTCTGTTTTTTTGTAACGGTTAGTTTCTTTTAAAGCACCCGTACTCGATTTTTTCATGGCAACAACTCCTAAATTATCAATACTTAAAACAGCCCCTTTTGCAACCTTTTCAGATAAGTTGTTGTTGATCATGCTTAATTTAGAGTTCTCATTTGCTTGCGCTTCTATTGTAGATTTTGCTTCTACAACTTCACCAGATAATTTTTCATTTTCTTTTGTCAATAAATCAACTTGAGCAAATAATTCTTTATTTTTAGCTTGCAAAGAATACATTCTATTTTTATATCGTTTGATCAAACCATAGCTAGTAGATTTTTCTCCTTGCAAAGAATCTTTGTAAGTTATAATATCTTCTCTTGCTGCTTTTAGCTTAACTTTCAAAGAAGATCCTTCTGCAATTTTAGCATCGTAATCAGAAAGTAATTTATCTAATTGAGTTTTTATTTCTACTTTTTCTGCTTCTAATTCCGTCTTTAATGCACTGTGTTCTGCATTAGAATAAAACGAATACGCTACGGCTACAACTAATAATACTCCTAATAATATTGTTATTAATTTTCCTGACTGTTTATTTTCCATAGTTGGATTTAATTATTTTTATTTTCAGCACAAAAATAGTATTTATTAATGATATAAGCCATAAAAACGGTGGGTCAATCCTTGAAACAAAGCAAATTAGTCTAGTTTTTTTGTAACTTTAAATAAAAACGCTGTGCTTGTCAAATTTTTTAAAGATATTTTCAATTTATTTTACCCGGTACGATGTATTTGTTGCACGACACATTTGACTGAAAACGAGGTTCATATTTGTACCTATTGTAGACACGACCTACCTTTTAGCAACTTTACTAAAAACTCTCAAAACCCCATTGAAAAATCTTTTTATGGACTTGTTCCCATAAAAGCTGCTACTTCATTATTTTTGTTTCATAAGAAAGGAAAGGTTCAAAAACTCATTCATGAACTGAAATATAAAAACAACAAACGTATTGGCATTTTTGCTGCTGATATTTTAGGAAATGAAATCGACAACTCCAACAGGTTTGGAGCTATAGACTTAATTATTCCCGTCCCACTTCACAAAGACAAACTGAAAAGAAGAGGCTACAACCAAAACACATCATTTGGTTTGCAATTGGCTAAAATTTTAAAGGCGACTTATACGCCTAATCAGTTAATCAAAATTGAAGACACTCAAAGTCAAACAAAAAAAAGCAGATACAATCGATGGGAAAATCTAAAGAACAATTTCTTACTAAAAAATCCGACATTATTTGAGAACAAAACGATCCTTTTAATAGATGATGTATCCACAACCGGCGCCACTATTGAAGCTTGTTGTTTGGAATTATTGAAAGCAAAAAATAGCACCATTTATTTAGCTACCATAGCCTATGTTGAATAAGCATGCCTTGTAAAAAGCAAATAAACTGTTAAACTCAACCCTAAGAAAGCATTCCCCACTTTTTCACTATCTTATTCAACAAATAAATTGTTAATTTGTAGCTTCAAACACAAATATATTTTCTGTGAAGAATCTGATTGCTTTTCTATTAATTGCTAGTGTAATTGTTGGTAGTACTACAAGGTGTGCACGTAGAGGCTCTCCAAATGGCGGTCCAAAAGACAGTCTTTCACCTGTAATGGTTACTGCGGAACCTGAATACAAAGCTACTTATTTTAACGCAAAAAGAATCAAATTGTCTTTTGACGAATATGTAAAATTCAAAGATCTTTTTAAGCAGCTCATCATTTCACCTCCTTTAAAATATGCGCCTATTATTAAACCCTTAGGAAGCCCTAGTAAATTAATTACCATTGATTTATTAGATACCTTAAAAGAAAACACCACCTATTCCATTAATTTTGGAAATAGCATTGTCGACAACAACGAAGGAAACAAGTTAGGTAGTTTTAAATATGTGTTTTCAACCGGTAGCTATGTCGATTCTTTAGAAGTTTCTGGAGCGATAAAAAATGCCTTTGAAATGAAGCCCGTAGAAAACATTGCGGTATTACTGTACGAAGTAAATGAAGATTATACCGACTCAATTGTCTACAAAGAAAAACCTATTTACGTTAGTAACACCCTAGATACTACGAGCTTTAACATCACCAATATAAAGCCAGGAATTTATCAATTAATTGCGTTAAAAGACTTTAACAACAATTTTATTTACAACCCAAAACAAGACAAAATTGGTTTTTTAAATCATCCTATTCAATTACCTACCGACTCTACTTATCAATTGAATTTATTTAAAGAAAAGTTAGATTTTAAGCTTTTAAAACCTTTGGAAAACAAGGTCGGGAAAATAATTTTTGGATACGAGGGAAGCCCTAAATCATTAGATATTCAGTTACTATCAGAAACACCAGATGATTTTAGAAGCCTGCTAAACAAAGACATTGAAACAGATACTTTGAATTATTGGTACACCCCTTTTGATGCCGACTCTTTACAGTTCCAAGTAAAAACAGATCTTTTAGACACCATATATACGGTACAATTAAGAACTTCCAAAATAGATTCTCTACTTTTAAGTACAACTCTAAAAGGTACACTTCACCCAAAAGATACGTTTGCCATTACAACAAATATCCCTATTGACAGTCTGAACAACAGCCAAATAACAATTATTGACAAGGATACTTTGGCAGTACCTTTTGAAACTTTTATCGACAAAAACAAAACAAAGCTTTCTATTTATTTTGACAGAAGTAGAAACGAAAATTTTCAAATAGACATTTTACCTCATTTATTTGTCAGTTTTCAAGGCGAAACAAATGACACACTTCAATACCAATTAAAAACACTGGATATTGAAGATTATGCAACCTTAGAAATTGGTCTTAAAAACATCAAAAAATTTCCGGTACTTGTCGATTTAATTACAACAAAAGGAGAATTGGTAGAACGACAATATTCTAATGAAAAAACGAATTTTGTTTTTAACGACATCACTCCAAACAGTTATCTAATCCGAGTAATATTTGACTCGAACAACAACAAAAAATGGGATTCAGGAAACTTTCTAGAAAAAATCCAACCAGAAAATGTTGTCTACTTTAGAAAGGAATTAAAATTAAGAGCCAACTGGACCGTTAATGAGGTACTTGACATAAATAAACCTACCTTACCGAAGCAGGATCTAGATATTCCAAAGGCCCCACGGAGATAGAAACCATTAATTCCTTTTGGGAGTCAAAATAGTCGAACTGAACAGTATCTAAATTTTTACGAAATATTTCCATGCCTGAATTACGCATCACATCGCTAATTCTTGCTTGTTTTAAATGACGAGTAAGGGCATTTTTATCTGCTTCATTTTTGGCTTGCTGTATCAAAGAGCAGTAATAAACTATTCGGCCTTGCCCGCCAGACACAACACTATCTAAACGAGTAAATGCATCATACCGCTTAGGGCACAATACATTTAACTCATCTGCTATTTTCTCTATTCTGCCTTTAGAAGAAAATTGTTGAAAGATCCATTTAAAACCAAAAAAGCCAACAGCAAAAGCCAGAACAACCCAAATTATTTTTAAAACTCCACCTTTCATTTCTTCAACTTTACACCAATTTTCTTAAAGCTAAAATAACTCCTAAATGAATTCCTTCATGAAAAGTATTAAAACCTGTTGCTGAGACAATATCCGACAAAGTAACATCTACACTTGTTGTATATTCATTGTAATCCTTAAAGATTCCAGCCTCATAATCTTTTTCAAACTGTACAGGCAAACTTACAAACAACGCTTTTATTTCGTCAAATTCTTCTGCCGTTATAACTTTTTCAGGTGCAGCTCCTTTTCGGTAAGCATTGATCATCTCCTCTGAAATTGCACATGGCAAACCCGATAATTTATAACATAACAATTGCTGCGTTACCACCAAATGCCCAATATTCCAGGCAATGTTATTTTTGAAGCCTTTTGGAATATTATTTAGCTGTTCAATCGTCAAGCCATCGATCAACTTTAACATTAATGCTCTTCCTTTGTTCAAATAGGTAAATTGATGTTTCATTTTATATGTTTTTTGTTCAAAATTTTGATAAAAGTATTGAATTTTAAACAGAAAACAAGTTATTTTTGGATTCTTAAATTCAATACCTACCAACTTATGAAAAAATTATATTATCTAAAAACTTGTGATACCTGTCGCAGAATTTTAAAAGAAATAAACTTAGAAGGAATTGAACTTCAAGAAATAAAAGAGAACGCAATTACGGTTCAGCAAATTGAAGAAATGCATGCCTTATCAAATAGCTATGAAGCCCTTTTTAGTAAAAGAGCACAAAAATACAAGGCTATGGGTTTAAAAGACCAAAAACTGACCGAACAAGATTACAAACAATTAATTTTAGAAACCTACACTTTTTTAAAACGTCCGGTAGCCCTTCTTAATGGTGAAATTTTTATTGGAAATAGTAAAAAAAATATTGAAGCTTTAAAAGCAGCAATTAACGCTTGTAAATAGCCATTAGATTGTTGGCTTCTATTTGTGCACTCCAATGTTTAGCAATGCTTTGCTCTGCTGCTAACCCCAAGTGTGGCAAAGTACCTTCGCATAAATTTTCTAACAATCCCGACAACTCATTGGTATCGTTTATATCAAACAAATAACCATTCTTTTTTTCTTGAATGATATCTGAATGCACCCCCACATTTCTTGTCGCAATTACATTACATCCACAGGCCATTGCTTCTGCACAAACCAATGAAAAGCCTTCTGTAAACGACGGAACAATTACAGAATGAGTAGATTGGTAATAGGAAATAATATCAGGTGTTTCTTTGACAAAGTACACTTGATTTTCAATTTGGTTTTGAGCAACAATTGCTTTCAATTCCGTTAAAAATTCTGGCTTATCCACTTTACCAACAATGACCAAAGCCCAATCTGAATGTTTTTTTAGTATCGGTGAAATTGTTTCCAACAACACTTTCTGTCCTTTAGATTTGCGGACTCTACCCGCACATGTCAAGCTATATTTTTGTTTTATTTCTTTTCTATGTTCTTCTTTATTTGGTTTAAACGTATCAATTACGACACCGTGTCCTACAACCTCAGATGGATACGCTAACTTTTCTTGCATCGCATTGGTCAAGGCAATAACAACATCCGATTTTTTCAATAAAAAATTTGTCAATCCTGAAGGTTTGGATTCGGCATGACGCGTGGCAATTAATTTAAATTCCCCTCCTAGAAGTCGAAATAACAAAGCTCGCATCAATTCATTATTTCTGTGGCAATGCATCACAAAATACGTTCTAGACAAAACCAACTTCAACACCTGTGAAAATGAAATTTTTCTACCTTCTACCCCATATCCGTAGATATAGGCATCAAATTCATCTAAAAAAAAAGGAAATACATTCTCAACACTTCGGGTAAGTCCCGTTCTTCTTCTATGAAAATGTGTGTGAACTAAAATAGGTTTTTTAGGCTTCATTTATTAAGCAAATTTTCTCTGAATTAAAGCTACAAAACGCTCTTCGTATTCTTCCTTTTCAGCCCAATCATAGTCTGGCTTGACCATTTTTTGAATAAATTTCAAGGCTTCTTTTTCTTCTTTAAAAGAATTGAGCTGCGAAACCACACGGTTAAAATCTTCCTGACTTCCTTCAAATAAATTTTTCACAAAAGCAATTCTATCATTCAGTCCTATTTGAATATTAGCACGTACCAAGGTGTCATTCAAAGATTTTTTTGGCTGCAATCGAACTGCATTTTCAAATATATGTGTGGCTACATCTACCGGAATTGTATCTTTTAATTCTTCTTCTAAAGTTTTTTTAGCTTTTTTAACCTGTAGATCTTCTTTTTGCGAAAACAAATTAGGCACTGGTATTTCTTTTTTTTCTGGAACGGGAACCTCCGTTGTTAAATCACTTATCGTTTCTTCAACCAAAATAGGAGCGTTTTTTTTATCTGAATCCAAATCATCCGTTTTTTCAACTTTTGGTGTTCTATCCGTTGTTAAATCCTTAATCGATTCTTCAACTAAAATAGGCGCTACATTTTTCTCAACTTCTAAAATCTCTTTGTTGTCAACTTTTGGCGGTACTTCTGTTGTTAAATCGGCAATCGTTTCTTCTACAATAATAGGGTCTAAATTGCCCATTTTACTCAAAATAGCTTCTTTCGTTTCTGTATTTGAAGGAGATTCCGCAACATATCTATCTACAAATTCTAGCAATGCCAAACGCTCATAAACATCTTTCGCTTTGTTTTTTAAAGCAATTACATCCTTCTTATTTTTCATTTGTAAGATAGCATGTGCAATACTTATCAATTCCGATTCTAACTTTTTGTGCATAACTTGATAATTTTAAGCGATTACCTGTATTATTTTAATAAATTTGTGAAACCTTAGTTGGAAAGTTACCGACTTTAATTCAAGTTTTAAAATTACAAAATGTTTCTTGAAAATACAGTAAATCATACAGAACAATTTGGTTGGATAGAAGTGATAAGTGGTTCCATGTTTTCAGGAAAAACAGAAGAGCTGATTAGACGTTTAAAACGTGCTCAAATTGCCAAACAAAAAGTCGAAATTTTTAAGCCTGAGGTAGACAATCGCTACGATCCAGATTTGGTGGTCTCTCATGATGCGAATGAAATTCGATCAACCCCTGTGCCTTCTGCTTCAAACATACGCTTATTAGCCAACGATGTAGATGTTGTTGGAATTGATGAAGCGCAATTTTTTGACGATGAGATTGTCACAGTTTGTAACGATTTAGCCAACCGTGGTATACGAGTCATTGTTGCCGGTTTGGACATGGATTTTAAAGGAAATCCTTTTGGTCCGATGCCTGCACTAATGGCTACTGCAGAATATGTTACAAAAGTACATGCCATTTGTACAAAAACCGGAAACTTAGCGCATTACAGTCACCGAAAAAATGCCAATGAAAAACTGGTTATGTTGGGCGAAACTGAAAATTACGAGCCTTTAAGTAGAGCTGCTTACTACAAAGAGACACATAACAATAAATAAAAAGCCGAGTACTTTCAAAACAATAGCTGATGAGTAATACCCATGTTAGTGTATTAGAGCTAGATCTAAATGCACTAAAACACAATATTTCTTATTTTAAAAAAAAACTTAATCACAACACCAAATTACTAGGAGTTGTAAAAGCGTACTCTTATGGACATGATGCTGTTTATATTGCTAAATCTTTAGAAAGCCAGGGAGTTGATTATTTGGCTGTGGCCTATACAGATGAAGGAATTATTTTAAGAAAAAACGGGATTAAAATCCCAATTTTGGTCTTGCATCCACAAATCCCAAATTTTCAAAAACTTATTAGCTATAATTTAGAACCGAATTTGTATTCTAAAAAAACACTCACGGCTTTTATTGGTATTTGCAAAGAAAAAAAACTACTTGGCTATCCTGTTCATTTAAAATTTAATACTGGATTAAACAGATTGGGGTTTTCTTTAGAAGAAGTAAATGAAATACTTCCTCTTATAAAAAACACGAGCATTCAAATAACTTCTTTGTTTTCGCATTTAGCGGCAAGTGAAGATGCTAATGAAAATGAATTTAGCCGTCAACAAATAGAAAAATTCAAACAAGTTTCATCACAAATTACCAAAACCCTTCCTTATACCCCCATGCTGCATATGGCAAACACATCTGGCGTTATCAATTTTCCGGAAGCACATTTTGACATGGTTCGAATTGGAATTGGAATGTACGGTTTTGGAAATGATGAGAAGGAAACCGCTAATTTAAAAAATGTAGGAAGCCTAAAAACAACAATCTCACAAATACACACCATCAAAAAAGGAGATAGCTTAGGTTACAACAGAGCTTATACAGCAAAAAAGGACACAAAAACGGCAACACTTCCCATTGGTCATGCCGACGGTATTTGTAGAAACCTTGGAAACGGAGTTGGATCTGTTAAAATAAATAACAAGATCTGCCCAATACTTGGAAATGTTTGCATGGATATGATAATGGTTGACATTACAACTGTTGATTGTAAAGAGGGAGACCAAGCTATTGTATTTGACAACCAACAGATGTTAAACGAATTAGCCCTGAAATCAGACACAATTTCTTATGAATTATTGACAAGTATCTCGCAAAGAATTCGACGAATAATCGTCGAATAACATTTATCTGAACAAAACTACCATTCAACGACATTCAACTGCAGTTCATCGAAAAACAACACAGGTAAGCAGGGACAAACTGTAATTTAGCGGCATCAACAACTCTAAAAATTTTGATATGCCACAATTACTACATAATTCTGAACAAAAAAAATTAACTTTTTCGAACTACATTTTGAGCTTACGTTCTGATGTATCAAATTTCATCAATGATAAATTTGAAGGCTTAAATACTGTTCAAAAAATATTTGTTATGTGTTATACTGCATTTGCAGTTACTGCTTTTTTACACCTAATACATTTTATTGTTAGTACGGGTACAAGAATTTAATACACAACTACCAAAACAAATAGCTTTGCTAATCACTTATTTTTCATTAGCTTAGAGCATACTTAACTTAAATTTAAAAATGAAATGGGATTATTAAAAGATTTTAAAGCCTTCTTAATGAAAGGCGACATTGTAAGTTTAGCAACCGCTGTAATTATTGGTGGTGCATTCAAAACAATTGTAAGCTCACTGGTAAAAGACATTATTATGCCAGTAGTAGGAGTTTTTATGGGAGGAAAAAACGTAAACGATTTATTCTTCACCTTAGATGGTAGTGCCCATGACACCTTAAAGTCTGCACAAGAAGCCGGAGTTGCCGTAATGACTTATGGTAATTTTGTACAAGCAATTATCGATTTTGTGATTATCGGTTTTGTGATTTTCGTTTTCTTAAAAGCGTATGAAAAAACGAAGAAAAAAGAAGCACCTGCTCCAGCAGCACCAAAAGGTCCTTCTCAAGAAGATTTATTAGCAGAAATAAGAGATTTATTGGCAAAAAAATAAACTATAAACACCCTAGTGACAAGGCCACCTTCAAAAAGGTGGCCTTATTTTTTTCCCTCAACAACAACTACAATCTCACCTTTTAAAGTGTTTTCTGTAAAATATTTTAAAACTTCTTCAACGGTACCTCTTTTTGTTTCTTCAAACATTTTTGTCAACTCACGTGAAACAGAAACCTGTCTATCAGCTCCAAAATATTCTGAAAAATGCGCTAAGGTTTTTAACAACTTATGTGGCGATTCATAAAAAATCATCGTTCTAGTTTCTTCAGCCAAAAGCAACAAACGAGTTTGTCTTCCTTTTTTAACAGGTAAAAAACCTTCAAATACAAATTTATCATTTGGTAAACCGCTATTCACCAACGCAGGCACAAAAGCCGTAGCTCCGGGCAAACATTCTATTTCAACCCCAGCTTGCACACATGCTCTAGACAATAAAAACCCTGGATCTGAAATTGCGGGTGTTCCTGCATCAGATATCAAGGCAACCGTTTCTCCTGATTGGATTCTAGCAACAATACGTTCGGTCATTTTATGCTCATTGTGCATATGGTGACTCATCATTTGAGTTTCAATTTCAAAATGTTTCAATAATTTCCCAGAAGTTCTTGTGTCTTCTGCTAAAATCAAATCTGCTTCTTTTAAAATTCGGATGGCACGAAAAGTCATGTCTTCCAAGTTTCCAATAGGTGTGGGTACTAAATATAGTTTTGCCATAAAATGTTTTAAAAAAGTAAAAATACCTATTTGTGAGTATTGTCTTAATAATTTTTTAAAATTAATTTTGATTTAAATCATAATATATACATAATGAAAAAAAATATTAGTGCTTTTATTTTAATACTCTCCTCCATTTTTATGATTAATTGTAGTAAAGATGATGGTAATAAATTTTTTCTAACAGTTGTAGCAAAGCATAGTAGTTACAAAAGTATAGAAAGTACATTTGCAACCTTATCTGTAATTATAGATGAATCAGATTTTAGTGATGATTCCAACATTAGTCATAGTCAGACCACTTCTGGAAGCTATTATTCTTTAATCCCTATTGAAGGAGCTTTTGCTGGAAGCAATATTAAAACTGGAGAATCTAGAACTCTTTCTTATGTTTTTAATTCTAATTCTGATATTATAGATTTAAAACTTAAAGTTAATGAGAGAAAAACAATAGATATAAAGGATATCTCTAGTAACAGTAAAATTAATTGGGATTTTGCAAATGATTACGCAACGGTATCAAAAGAACAAGATGATGAAGCAGGTGAAAATGATAACGATGAAAAGTGTAAAGATTGGGTTTATTATAACACAGAATGTTTAAGTTCTGTTTCTGATGGTACAGGATCTTCTAAAGCAGGAATTAGATCAAGAGTATGTAGATTATCAGAAACAAATACAGACATTACAATAAGAACTGAAATTGAAGCTATTAATGGAGGAATTGATAACATCAATTTCTATAAAGGAATAAAAATATACTATGGAGATGGTTCTGTAGCATCAATTAGTAAAGAAGAATTTAATAAAAAAGGAAAAATAATTAAAGAATATACTGCAAAAAAATCATCAATAAACACACAAGACAATAAAGATTATGATGAACTATCAAGTGGTTATTATATGATTGTAACATGTGAAAACAACTAAACTACGACCAAAAAAGTGTATGTTTAAAAATTACAGGATTCGTTTAAAAAAATTAATCCTGTTTTAAAAATCGTCAAAAACTAGTTAAATATACTTCTCGGCAATAACCTCTAACTCAATTTTAGAAACTTTTACTTTAAGATAATCTAAGCTAATTATCTTCTAAAATCTCTAATTGTCTTACTACTTGTTCTTCCGTTACCGCGTAAGCTTTTTTATTTCTAATACACTGAAATACATCTTCAAAAACATGTAGGTAATTTGAAGGTTCTGAAATTATTTTTTCTTTTTTTACTACTCCTTTCTCAACAGTTGTTAAGACTCCTTCCATACCTAGCGTCTCTTTTCCAAACCTTTCCTCATTTGGCGACATACCCAACTTTAATTGTCTTTCCTGAACATCACAACGTTTTTTTACATAAGATCCTTTTGTTCCATGTAAAATAAATCCCGGCTGCTCATCTGCTACTAACAAACTAACGGTAGTAAAAACCTGAAGTCCGTTAGCAAATTCCATATGAACGTAAGCATAGTCAGCAATTTTAGAATTTGGCCGATTGCACTTTTTCACCTTTCTCCATTTTACAGGAATTCCGAACAAAGCGATGGCAGCATCAACCACATGCGCCCCTAAATTATACAACAGGTCATTTCCTGGTACATTTGCTTCTTTTGTTTTATGATCTGAAATTTCAAAGTTGTAACGGTCGTATCTAAAATGTGCTTCTATTAAAGTTCCTAATTTACCAGACTCCACCACTTTTTTCACGGATAAAAAGTCGCTATCATATCTTCTATTTTGAAAAGGCATGACCAAACAATTCTGTTTTTTAGCTTCTAAAAAAATAATTTTAGCTTGTTCAGAAGTCACACAAAATGGTTTTTCTACTAAAACATGTTTGCCTGCTTGAACTGCTTTTAACGCAAACTCAAAATGTGTAGGACTTGGCGTATTGACTACGACCAATTCAATTTCTGAATCTCCTAAAATTTCATCAACGGAGGCATAACTTTTTAATGTTGGATAAACTGCTTGCGCTTTTTTAGAAGAACGCTCAACAATGGCAGTCAACTCAAATTCTGGATGTAAATTTAAAAACGGACAGTGAAACAAACTTCCCGACATACCATAAGACAATACTCCTGTTTTTATCAAATTCATCTTCCTATTTTATTTTCTCTAGCTATTAAAAATCCCAATCCCAACAAACTTATAAAAACAATTAATAATCTAGAACTTATTTATAGTAAATCCTTAAATTTGCACACACAATTTTAAAGAAGCAAAACGCTTCTAACAAATACAATTACAATGCATAGAAGTCATACGAACGGAGAGTTAAGAATCGAAAATAATGGTCAAGAAGTTACTTTAGCCGGTTGGGTACAAAAAACCAGAGATAAAGGATTCATGATTTGGGTAGATTTACGTGATCGTTACGGAATTACGCAATTAATTTTTGATGAAGATCGTACAGACAAAGCTGTCATTGAAAAAGCAAAAACCTTAGGACGTGAATTTGTAATTCAGGTAAAAGGAACAGTGATCGAACGTCAATCAAAAAACAATAAAATTCCAACAGGAGAAATAGAAATTTTAGTAACATCACTTGAAATTTTAAACGCTGCTTTGGTACCTCCATTTACGATTGAAGACGAAACGGATGGTGGTGAAGAATTAAGAATGAAATATCGTTATTTAGATATTCGAAGAAATCCGGTAAAAGAAAGTTTAATTTTCAGACATAAAGTAAGTCAAGAGGTTCGTAATTTCTTATCAAATGAAGATTTTATAGAAGTAGAAACTCCTTATTTAATTAAATCTACACCAGAAGGAGCACGTGATTTTGTTGTACCTTCTCGTATGAATGAAGGACAGTTTTACGCGTTGCCACAATCTCCTCAAACTTTCAAACAACTCTTGATGGTTGGTGGAATGGATAAATATTTTCAGATTGTAAAATGTTTTAGAGATGAAGATTTACGTGCCGACAGACAACCTGAATTCACACAAATTGACTGTGAAATGGCCTTTGTTGAGCAAGAAGATATTTTAACTATTTTTGAAGGGCTGACCCGTCATTTATTAAAGAAAGTAAACAATGTAGAAATTGGAGATTTTCCAAGAATGACTTTCGACCATGCCATGAAAACTTATGGTAACGACAAACCAGATATTCGTTTTGGAATGGAGTTTGGCGAATTGAACGACGTAGTAAAACATAGAAACTTCAAGATTTTTGATGAAGCAGAATTGGTCGTTGGTATTGCCGTACCAGGAGGAGCTTCTTATACAAGAAAAGAAATTGACAAATTAGTAGATTGGGTACGTCGTCCTCAAGTGGGTGCTTTAGGAATGGTGTATGTAAAATGCAATGAAGATGGAACTTATAAATCTTCTGTAGATAAATTTTACGACCAAGAAGATTTAGCAAAATGGGCAGAAAAAACAGGGGCTAAACCTGGAGATTTAATTTGCGTACTTTCAGGTATTACTAACAAAGTACGTGCGCAATTAAGTGCTTTACGTATGGAATTGGCAGAACGTTTGAATTTACGTAAACCCAACGAATTTGCACCATTATGGGTGATCGACTTCCCTTTATTAGAATTGGATGAAGAAACAGGTCATTACCATGCTATGCACCATCCATTTACCTCGCCAAAACCAGGACAAATGGAATTACTAGATACCGATCCAGGAGCGGTAAAAGCAAATGCCTATGACTTAGTCTTAAATGGAAACGAAATAGGCGGAGGATCTATTCGTATCCACGACAAAGCTACACAAGCAGTAATGTTGAAACATTTAGGTTTTTCAGAAGAAGATGCAAAAGCACAATTTGGTTTCCTAATGGATGCTTTTGAATACGGAGCACCTCCTCATGGTGGTTTGGCTTTCGGACTAGATAGATTGGTTGCTATTTTAGCAGGTAAAGAAACCATTAGAGATTTCATTGCCTTTCCTAAAAATAATTCAGGAAGAGATGTCATGATTGACGCGCCTGCAAATTTAGATGATGCACAGCTATCGGAATTAAATTTACAATTGAATATAACGAAAGCATAATTTTTCAATCCCGCTTATCAGCGGGATTTTTTTATCTTTATAAAAATGCCACAAAAGAAAAACTTAATTACAAAATTTCTAATTTGGAAATACAAACACATTTCCAATCAGCAATTTATTTATTTAGTTAGTATTCTAATTGGATTACTTTCAGGATTAGCAGCGGTTACTTTAAAAAACTTAACACATCTAATTCAAGAAGGATTGAGGCATGGTTTTATAAAAAAATACCACGAAGCTTTCTATTTTATATTTCCAATTATTGGACTTTTCCTAACCTTAATTATAATTAAGTACATTGTTAAAAGAAAAGTTTCTCACGGAATCCCCTCTACGCTACATGCCATTTCTAAAAGAAAAGGAATCATGGCTCGTTATAAAATGTACAGCTCTGTTTTAACTGCTCCTGTTACGGTTGGTTTTGGAGGATCTGTTGGATTGGAAGGACCTACTGTTGCAACCAGTGCTGCTATTGGATCTAATATTTCTAGACTTTTTCATCTAAATCAAACCTCTAGAACTTTGTTAATTGGAGCGGCGGCTGCAGCAGCCATGTCTTCCATCTTTAAAGCACCCATTGCTGCAATTGTTTTTGCTGTTGAAATATTTAGTTTAGATCTTACATTAGTCTCGCTAGTTCCTTTATTATTGGCATCGATTTCGGCTATTTTAACGTCTTATTTTTTCTTGGGTGATGATTCACTTTTACACTTTCAATTGAAAGATAAATTTGAATTAATTGATACTGGTTTTTATGCAGTACTAGGTGTAAGTTGTGGATTGATTTCTGTATATTTTAGCAAAGTTTATTTCGCCATCAGCGATTTCTTTTCAAAATTTGCAAACCCTTATAAAAGACTGCTTATTGGCGGACTTGGATTAGGAGTTATCGTTTATTTTATTCCCCCTCTTTTTGGCGAAGGTTTTAAAACGATCAATAATTTACTGAATGAAAATGTAAGTCAAGTTTTCAATCAGAATATATTTCATGTTATTACCGACAACAATTGGATTATTATTATGTTTTTAATAGGTTTGGTTTTGTTTAAAGTGATTGCCACTTCTATTACTTTTGGTGCCGGAGGTGTTGGGGGCGTATTTGCACCCTCTCTTTTTACAGGAAGTATTACCGGTTATGTGTTTGCTTTGTTTTGCAATACCTTAGGACTTTCGGCTAGCCCACTATCCCAAAGTAATTTTGCTCTTGTAGGTATGGCAGGTCTAATGGCAGGTGTTCTTCATGCGCCATTAACAGCTATTTTCTTAATTGCAGAAATTACCAGTGGTCATGAGTTGTTTATTCCTTTAATGATTACTGCAGCCATCTCTTATTTAATTGCGAAAAAATACATTCCTTTTAATATTTATGCTGCTGAATTGGCTAAAAAAGGAGAATTGATGACACATGATAAAGATAAAAATGTGCTCATGCTAATGGACATTGATAAGGTCATTGAAACCAATTTTATATCATTAACTCCTGAAATGAAGCTTGGTTATATTGCCAAAGAAGCCGTTGCTAAATCGTCTAGAAACAATTTCCCTGTGGTAAATGAAAACAATGAATACTTAGGCGTATTGTTATTAGATGATATTCGTGGAATTATGTTCGACCAAACATTGTACGATACCATTTCTGTTGGAGACTTAATGCACAATTCTCCAGAAGTTATTGACTACGAAAAAGACACCATGAAAAAAATAATGAAAAAATTTCAAGACAGTAGTGCTTGGAACTTGCCTGTTGTTAAGAATGGAAAGTATGCTGGTTTTATTTCTAAGTCACGTTTATTATCGGCTTACCGTAGAAAATTAATTGAAGTTACGAACTAAATTCTAGATGTTAGATAAATTGAAAAAATAATGAAAACACTTATAAAAATAATCTTGTTTATTGTTCTTGGCTTTTTAGGAACTGGAATTTATTTACAACAAATCAATGATCATACATCAGAAAAATATATGGGTATTGGCGTATTGACATTGGCTTTTATTCTACTTCCTTTATTTGTGTACCATAGATATAAAGGAAAAGATTTGACCAAATATTCTTTTAAGAATATGCAAGGACCTGAATCTTCAAGCAATTTAGCCGACAATGAAAACGAAGGTGAGAAGTGAGAAGTGAGAAGTGAGAATAAGCTACTAAAAATTTGACTGGTCAATATTCAAAAAAATTAATTTAAATTTCTTTTTTCTATAAAAAACCGCTTCATTAAACTACCACATTCTTCTGCAAGAATCCCTTTTGTTACTTTTGTTTTAGGATGTAAGGTTGTTTTGTAATGTTCAAATCCACGTTGTATATCTGAAGCTCCAAAAACAATTCTTCCAATTTGCGTCCAATAACTAGCCCCAGCACACATTTGACATGGTTCTAGAGTTACATAAAGGGTACAATCTTTCAAATATTTTCCACCTAAAAAGTCAGAAGCTGCCGTAAAAGCCTGCATTTCTGCATGGGCAGTTACATCATTTAAAGTCTCCGTTAAATTATAACCTCTCGCAATAATTTTTTCATTCATTACCACAACGGCTCCTACAGGAACTTCTCCTTTTTCAAAAGCTATTTGAGCTTCTTGTAAGGCACGTTGCATAAAATAAGTATCGTCAAATGGATTTATCATACTGCAAATATAGAATAATTGTTTTTTGGTAAATTATCAAAAACTAAAAACATAAAGAGCTAATTTTTCCTCAAAAAAAATCTAGCACAAGCATACTAAATACTTGCTAGTAAAATTGTAATTTTGCCCCGTGAAACACCCCTTGTTAAAACATATTAATAGTCCTGAAGATTTAAAAAAAATCAAGGAAGAGCAGCTTCCTGAATTGGCAGCTGAACTTCGAGATTTTATCATTTCTATTTTAGCCACCAAAGCAGGACATTTGGGTGCTAGTTTAGGCGTTATTGAATTAACTATTGCCTTACATTATGTTTTTAACACTCCAGAAGATTCATTGATTTGGGATGTTGGTCACCAAGCCTATGCCCATAAAATTTTAACAGGAAGAAGAAAGGCATTTCACACCAACCGACAATTCCGAGGTATTAGTGGTTTTCCAAAAATGAAAGAAAGCCTATATGATGCTTTTGGAACAGGACATTCATCAACTTCTATTTCTGCCGCTTTAGGAATGGCTATGGCTTCACAAATAAAAGGAGAAACAGAAAAACAACATATTGCCGTAATTGGAGATGCTTCCATTGCGTCAGGAATGGCCTTTGAAGGCTTAAATCACGCAGGGGTAACCAATGCCAATTTATTAGTTATTTTAAACGACAATGCCATAGGAATTGACCCTAGTGTTGGCGCTTTAAAAGAATATTTAATGAAAGCCAAGGTCGGTTACAAACCGAAACAGAGCAATATGATTGAAGCCCTAAACTTTAATTATACAGGCCCAATAGATGGGCATGATTTACCGAGTATTCTAAAAGAACTGAAACGGCTGCAAAAAATAAAAGGGCCTAAGTTTCTGCATATCATTACAACCAAAGGCAAGGGGCTAAAAAAAGCAGAACAGGAACAGGTTACCTATCATGCACCCGGTACTTTTGATAAAAAAACCGGAGAAATTAAAGCCAAAGATACGTCCAATGAACCCCCAAAATACCAGGATGTATTTGGTCATACCTTGGTAGAATTAGCCAAAAATAATAAAAACATTATCGGAATTACTCCGGCCATGCCAACCGGTAGTTCTTTAAAATACATGATTGAGGCATTTCCTGAAAGGGCTTTTGATGTAGGAATTGCAGAACAGCATGCCGTAACATTAGCAGCAGGAATGGCAAGCCAAGGCATGATTCCTTATTGTACGATTTACTCAACGTTTATACAAAGAGCCTATGATCAAATTATACATGATGTCGCCATTCAAAATTTACCAGTTATATTTTGTTTAGACAGAGCCGGCTTGGTAGGCGAAGATGGTGCAACACACCATGGAGTTTTTGACATTAGCTTTTTACGCTGCATACCCAACCTGACTATTTTTGCACCGATGAACGAGGCAGATTTAAGAAATATGTTATATACCGTTCAATTAGGCACTTTAAAAAACCCAATCGTAATTCGCTATCCTAGAGGCAAGGCAACTTCAGCAGATTGGAAAAAAAAGATGCAAAAAATTTCCTTTGGAAAAGGACGTATTTTGAAAGAAGGCTCTTCTTTGGCGATACTTTCTATTGGAGCTGTCGGAAATACTATTGAAGAAATCCTACAAGAATTTACGACTTCAGAAAAAGAAAAAATAGCGCATTACAATTTATTATTTGTAAAACCATTAGACGAAAAATTGTTACTAGAAATAGGCGGAAAATTTGAACAAATAATTACCGTAGAAGAAAATGCAATCAAGGGTGGATTTGGAAGTGCTATTCTAGAATTTTTTCAAGAGAAAAAGTTCAGCAAAACAAGTATAGAATTGATTGGTATTCCCGATCAATTTGTTGAACATGGTACTGTTGAAGAATTAAATAAAAGCCTCTATTTAGACAAAGCTTCCCTAAAAAAAAGGATTCAAGAAAAATTATAATTTTTTTGGCATTTTTTTTGATAAATAAAACTTTTAAAATCTTATGAAACATATCTTTTTTACTTTCCTTATCATTAGTTTCCCCGTATTTATGTTCGCTTCTGTTGAAGTAGATTCAATTTCACAAAAATCTCAAGACGTAATTTCTGTAAGTCAGTGGGCTTTAAAGAAAAACATAGGATTGATATTAACACAAACTGCATTTGTTAACTGGAATTCTGGGGGTGATAATTCAGTAGCAGGTATTGCCAATGCAGAAGTTGAATACAACTACAAAAGCAAAGGAGTTTTTTGGGACAATCGAATTAGAGGTCGTTATGGACTGAATAAAAAAGAAGGAAATGGTGTTAGAAAAACGGATGACCTTCTTGAAATTACATCCAATTTTGGACATAGAAGAAGTGAAAAATCTTCTTGGTACAATTCGGCCCGTTTTAATTTCAGAACCCAATTTGCCAATGGTTACAAATACAAAGGAACCGAAAAAGGAGATGCCATTTCAAAATTCTTTTCACCAGCCTATATATTTTTGGGTGTAGGTTCTCAATACACCAATAAAAAGAAAAAGTACAAAGTTTATATCTCACCCATTACCAATAAAACCACTTTAGTTTTCAACCAACGACTAGCAAACTCTGGAGCATTTGGTGTTGAAAAAGCTGTGTATGAAGATGACGTTTTGGTCAAAGAAGGAAGAAACTCTAAAATTGAATTTGGAACTTTATTGACTGGTGAATGGACCAAAGACATTATGGACAATGTACTGATGAACAACAAACTTGTTTTGTATTCTGATTACCTAAACAAATATGGTAATGTTGATTTTGATTGGGAACTTCGCTTCGATTTAAAAGTAAACAAATATGTAAAAGCCAATGTGGGTACCCATATTCTTTATGATGATGATGTAAAAGACGAAGAAACTTCTTCCCCAAAAATTCAGTTAAAACAATTATTAGGGGTCGGACTTACCTATTCTTTTTAGTTGAATTTGAATCGCAATACAAATTCATGTGTGCCGTTTGACACATTGCTAAAGTCTGAAGTTGCATATTCATAGGCGTAACCAAAATGCGTATTATCTAGCAGCTTAAAAAACACAGAACCTATTATTGAAGTATCTACTCTATAGGTAATTCCTGCTTCCATCTTATTCATAAAAGCCACCGTTGCTGCCATATCAATCATTGGATCTATACCTTCCACAATTCTTGCAAAAACAGAAGGAATAAAATCAACATTTCTATTAATCGCAAATCGATAATCTCCTCCGAGATACACATGTAATTTTTCTTTCACGGTAGATGAAGAATTTCCGGCTTCATCCAACAAAGGCTTCTGCACACCGCTTAACAATAAGTTTGGCGTAGATAGATGGATAGAATAGCGTTCTCCTTTTAAATAAGCTCCAAAACCTACCAATGGATTGAATTCACTTACGTTTTCACCGAATACATTGTCATTTTCAATACCCAAAGAATTAAAATCAATAGCATGCATTGCCCCCCCAACTTTCATCCCAAAAAACAAATTATCTGTTCTATTCAATTGCAATTTATAACTGATATCAATGGCAACATCCGTTTGTTTTACAACATGAATTTTATCATTTACCACAGACAATCCAATTCCTAAATTATTTTTTAAAGCTTTAGAATACGACAGCATTTGTGTTACCGGATCATCCTGTAAACCCAAAGAGGCTTTTCTAAATCCGATATTTAATTCAGCAGTCTCACCTGCTCCTGCATAGGCCGGATTTAAAATATTCATATTGTATTTATACGACAAAAAACTAGGTGCCGTTTCTTGCGCTATTGCGCCCAAAGAACACATGAATACTGCGAGAAGTAATTTATATTTTTTCATTATAACTTTTTAGTACTTAATATACAACCATCCTTTTTCTTGAAACACTTCAGGATAATAAGTGGCTACAGGATTTTTTGAATGAATTACATAAACATAGGAACCTACTGTTAATTTTTTAGCCGTCCCAACATTGGCAAATCCATCCCAACCAGTGCCATCCGTAAAAGGGTCTCCTTTATAAAGTAAATTGCCCGATTTATCTAAAATTTGTAACATATTCTCTCCAAACATTTGAGCAATTTTCGTGTTTTGCCAAGTATCATTCACCCCATCGCCATTAGGAGAAAAACCTTTGGCCATCTCAATTACTGTATCTATAACATCATCACAAACATCACCAATTCCATCCTCATCAACATCAATTTGTTTGGGGTTACTTGTCATTGGACAATTATCAACACTGTCTAAAACCCCATCATTATCATCGTCATCATCGCAAACATCTCCAGCGCCATCATTGTCGTTATCCTCTTGATTTTCATTTGCAATAAACACACAATTATCAACCGTATTTAAAATCCCATCATTATCGGTATCACCCGCATTTGAAGCAAATAAGCCTGTATACAAGCCTCTTCCAAAAGTAGCCGCTAAAACGGTATTGTCTTCTTTTCGAAGTTGTAAATCGTTCACTTTTACGTCACTCATACCATTGTATGTTTGCACCCAATTAGGTGTATCACTATCCCAGTTTCCTGTTTTCCAAACTCCTAATTCTGTTGCTATAATAACTTCTTGAGCAACTTCTGGATTGCTAAGTATCGCTTTGACTGGAATGTCTGGGAAATCTCCTTCTTTATTTTGCCATGAACTACCCGCATCATTAGAATACCAGATACTAACGACACCGTAATTATGAAAACTTACAAAAATTTCATTTTCATCAGCTCCAAATTCCACATCAGAAATACTTCCTAAAAACTCGGATCCTGTAATTTTTGTCCAACTGGCATTATTCCCATTTGCGTTTGTTATGATAAACAAATCTCCTGCCTCAGTTCCTACCAACATTTTTGTACTGGTGGTGGTATAGGGCGAAACTTTGATGGCCGTAGGCGCTGCTTTTAACAACGCATCTGTTAGCGTTGCTTTGGTAGCCGAACCGTTTGCTGAAATTGTTTTTAAATTAGAATAACGATACAAACGATAAATTTCGTTTTCAAAATCAGAACCATTGGTGTATAACAAATCTAAATTTGAATCTAGGTCGGCCTGATTGATAAAATCACCATCCGATTCCTCATCTTCATTAATCGTTCGCCAATCTTCTTTTGCGAAATCATAAAGACGTATGGCATCATTATAAACATAAGACACAATCAAAAAATCTTCTCCTACTTGATCTACAAAACAGGCAGCTCCATCTCCTCCACTAATATCTACTGAACTAGCACTAGTAGAGTTTGCAAAATACGGCGTCCCATTGTCCTGCGTACCTCCCATAAAATATTCTTCAGCAACACTTGGAGCAATAGCAGCCGTATAAAACTGGGTTACATTATAGTCGGATACCATATGCGTAAACACCGTTGCACTTGTTGCGGCATTGTTTAAGGAAGACGCATAGTAGACACCTCCATCATTTCCGAAAATGGCTTGATTGCTATTGACAGGTCTAAAAACCATAGCATGCTGATCGGCATGTACTTCTGAAAAATTTCCAGAAACATTGCTGTTTCTTTTCGAAATTTGTGACCAACTAGTTCCATTATTCGAAGAACGAAACAAATTGATTCCGCCAACATAGACAATCGCATCATTTGTTGGGTCACATTCTATCATTAAATTATAAAACGACTGATTTCTTGTAAAATCATCTGCTTCAATTCCATCATCAGAATCATTTGGCAGACTTAATTCAGTAGGATCTGTTTGAAAGCCATTGCTAGTGCTATAAATGATCGGTTTGTTTTCTGTAGTTTGTGCCAATACATACAACTTATTGCTATCCGTTTCAGAAACTTCAATTTCAGTTCTTATAGCATCTGCAATTCTTGTAACTTCTGTAAAATTACTTCCATTTGTAGAGCTTAGAATCCCACCTCCAAGTTCTCCAAAATAATTACTTGTAGTACTTAGCCATATTTTATTGTCTGCTCCAATCTCAAAATCATTTGGCTGTTGCGGACGATCATTAAACAAAGGTATAGTAGGTTTTGACCAACTAGTTCCTCCGTTGGTTGTTTTATAAACACCATAATCCGTAGGCTCTCCTAAAAATGTTGTTATAGCACCACCATACTGCCAAAAAGAAGCACCTACAGCTATAAAAACTTCCGTTTTATTACTGTTATTCCAGGCAATAATATCTTGAATAAAATATTCGCCTTCTACTATTTTCTGAGTTGCACCTCCTGAAACCGTTCCATAATCTGCTCCAAAAACACGTGACCAATTAACACCTCCATCTACAGATTTGTATACGCCGTTTCCGGTTACAGCCCCTTGTGTATAAAGTTCGCCCGTTCCTAAATAAAATATTTTAGAATCATTTGGATCAACCGTCATGCAATTAACCGACATATTACTCGGCACATTGATGATGCGTGTCCATTTAGATGTTGTATTTGTAATGTCTTCATTGACCCATAAACCTCCACTAACACCACCAGCAAAAACACGTTTTCCAGTTGGATCATTCGGATCAAATAATAAACTACGTGTTCTACCTCCAACATTATTCGGACCTCTTTCTACCCAAGAATTTGCTTTAGAGTCGCCAGGAGTTTTCTCTTGCAAGCCTTTTCTTTTTTTACGAAGTTCTTTTTGTAATTGCAAGGTCTTTTCAGGCTCGGGCTTTCCGGTTTCAGGATTTAAGGTCAATTCCCACTGACGCTCGTAATATTTATTTGGTGGTAGGCCTTTACTTCTACGCTCTTTTTTGCTAAGCTTTAAAACCTCTTTTACAGGACTATTTTTTAAGAAAGTCATGTGTTTATTTCTAAGTTCAAGTATTGTAGTTTTAGAAGAAGTGGTATATATTTTAACAACTAAAAGCACTAGCAAGGCAAGAACAACAACTACTATTTTTTTCATAAACTTTAAATGACTTTACCTCACAATATACAATCCTTTTTCCCTACGACACTATTTCCCTTTAATTTTCTAAAAAAGAGACGGAAACACTACATCATAAACCCATTAATTTTTTTATGAGTAAGAATGGCATAGCTATCCGACATACTTGCCACATGCCCGCAAACCATCATAATTCTTTGATACAAACTGGCCCTATCATTGATACAATTGTCTGGCAATAATTTAAAAATCAACTTGTCGTAATTAGAAGCGTTGTTTGTGTATTTATTATTTACAGCATTGATAAAAACATCTAGCAAGTCGGCAATAATTTTATAACCCGCTACTTCTTTTTCAACAACGGTTTGGCTGTTGTATATTTTAGCGATACTAATTTGAATAATATCATTTATCTGTGCTTCATATGCACATTTATCTAGCAAAGCAATTCCATAGTCACCCGACAAAATAGCTGCTTCATTTTTTAAGAAAACATCAGCCGCCTCATTAATTAATGTACCAATAGCCAAGGCTCTTAAATAGCTAACACGGTCAGTTTTTGTTTTAAGCGTATGGTATTTTTTAGTGTCGATTGTATTTTTAACCAATTTGATCAGGTATTCCAAAGCAAATTCTTCTTCAATCAAACCTAAATTAATTCCATCTTCAAAATCGATAATTGTATAACAAATATCATCAGCAGCTTCCACTAAAAACGACAAAGGATGACGGTTAAAAGCAATATCTTCTCCTGTTCTCATCGGTTTTAAACCTAGATCAGAAGCAACTTCTTTAAAAAAATCTTTTTCACCTTGAAAAAAACCAAATTTCTTATCGACAATATGAGGAGTTGGTTTTTTAGGAAGCGATTCTTTTGGGTATTTCATAAATGCGCCCAAAGTAGCATAAGACAATCTTAAACCACTTGTTGTACCATGATTTCCTTCTGTTAAAATTTTAAAACCGTTGGCATTTCCTTCAAAATCAATAAAATCTTGCCATTCTTTAGCCGTTAAATTCTCTTTAAACTGCAATCCCTTTCCTGATTTAAAATACTCGCCAATTGCTTTTTCTCCACTATGACCAAAAGGAGGATTTCCGATATCATGCGACAAAGCAGCTGCCGCCACAATAGCACCAAAATCGTTAAACGTATAGCCTAAGTTTTTTAAATTTGGATACTTTTCAATAATTTTTTGACCTACAATTCTTCCCAGAGACCTACCTACCACAGAGACTTCCATACTATGCGTTAAACGAGTATGCACAAAATCGGTTTGAGAAAGCGGAATTACCTGTGTTTTATCTTGTAGACTTCTAAAAGAAGAAGAAAAAACAATCCGATCAAAATCTACTTCAAAACCTAAACGTGTTTCATTTTGATCTTTTCTTAACCGTTGCTCTTTATCTCCTGCTCTTCTTAATGAAAGTAATTGTTCCCAATTCATTCTTGGTCAAATTTTTATTTTGTTAATGCATGGCAATATACAATTTTACGCGCTTTCTATATTTTTTTACCCGTGCAATTACTCCAATAAATAAATCTTATTTTTGCCGCTAAATGTTTTATGAAATCGTTTTCTTAGATAATAATAATTCATGACAAGTATCAAGTTCCTGAAGTATCTAATTAAATATCTTTGCCCCAAAAAGAACAACTTATGCGCTTATCAAAATTAATTTTATTTACCGCTTCAATTATTTTATTTGGAAATAGTTACGCACAACAAAAACAAGAACCCACAAAAATAAATTGGAAAAGTGGCCTAACTTTACAGTCGGCTGACAACAATTTTAAAGTGAAAATTGGCGGTAGAATTCAGTACGACCATGCTTTTTTCTCTCAAAATAACGAACTAGAACAAGCGACCGCACCTTTAATGACCAAAAATGGAACTCAATTTAGACGTGTATGGCTTTCAAACACAGGAACCATTTATGGCAATGTAGATTTTGGTTTGTATGTAGCCTTTGAAAATGGTAGAGTTGGCCTTAGAGGTGCGTATGTTGGTGTAAAAGACATTCCTGTTTTAGGAAGTATACGAGTGGGACAACTAAAAGAACCTTTGCGTTTGGAGGTTTCTACCAGTAGCAAACATACCTTATTTATGGAACGTTCTTTTTCTGTAGATTTTGCTCCTATATTTAACAGTGGTATTTTGATTAACAACGACTTTTTAAACAAAAAACTATCCGCACAATTTGGATTGTTTAGAAATGCCGATTTAAACAAGGCCAATGATATTGCTGCCAATGAGGGGTATAATATTACTCAAAGAATTACAGGACTACCTATAAAAACAGAAAATTCATTTTTACACATTGGTGGAAGTTACAGTTATAGAAAGCCAAATTCAGGAACCTATCAACTTCGGTCTAGACCAGAATCGAATTTAACAGAAGTACGCTATGTAGATACAGAGTTAATAGAAAACGTTGACCATAGTAATTTGGTAAATATAGAAGCCTTATATGGTATTGGTGCCTTTAATATTCAAAGTGAATATTTAGTTTCTAATGTTAAAAGAACAACTGGTATTGCAGCAGAAGATTTAAATTTCTCTACTTTTTATGCACAAATGAGTTATTGCTTAACAGGAGAAAAAAGAAGCTATAAAAGTTCCTTAGCGGGAATAGGCTCTGTAAAACCGAATCGTAATTTTGGAAAAAACAGTCCGGGAGCTTGGGAAGTCGCTGCAAAATATTCTACCGTAAACTTAAATGACGGAGCCATTGCTGGAGGAAAAGAAAACAATTTACAATTGGGTTTGAATTGGTATTTAAATCCGTTGACAAAAGTGATGATGAACCACGTATGGGCGGAGATGGAAAACCAAGGAAAATTAAACGTATTCCAAGTTCGTTTTCAAATAGGCTTTTAACAAAACAGCTTTACTTTAAGACCTAAAAAAAAAAGGAACTCAAAAATGAGTTCCTTTTTTTATGCTTTCTTTTAAGTTGTCTTCAAAATACTAATTTTCTTCAGAGTGTTATTCCGTGCTCGTACTCATGAACTTTAATCATAATGAAATCTACATTTTAAAATTCTGATTTCATCCTCTGATACCTGATAAATTAATCGATGTTCTCCATCTATTCTTCTTGACCAAAACCCTCTGTAATTATGTTTTAACGCTTCTGGTTTTCCGACTCCTTCGTAAGGTTGTCTAGAAATATTTTTGAGCAATAAATTAATCCTTTTCAGCATTTTTTTATCAATTTTCTGCCAATAGAGATAATCTTCCCATGATTCATCTACAAATACGTATTTCATTCTTCAAGAAGCTTTTTTTCAAATGAATTATGCTCCTTAAATTTTTTAACAGCGGCATCAAGTCTCGTTCTATTTTTCTCCGATGACAATTCATGTTGCGTTGTATTTAGTGCGTTGTATTCTTCCAATGAAATGACAACCACACCAGAGTTTTTCCCTCTGTTAATAATCAATGTTTCAAAATTATCAGTGACTCTGCTTAGATACGATTTAATGTCTTTTCTAAAATCTGTTATTGTCGTAGTTATCATAACTTTGTGTTTTATTCTGTACAAAATTACGTACAAAAAACAATAATACAAAATTATCTGACTTTTATTAAATGAACTAGAATGATCCTAAGCTGATACTAATCAAGGATTCACATATAAAAAATTACCCATAAAAGTGATTACTGATTACTTTTCCATAGCCTGTAATTAGCGTTAACAACTAAAAAAAGGAACTCAAAAATGAGTTCCTTTTTTTTATGCTTTCTTTTAAGTAGTCTTCAACAAACTAGGCTATCAAATGAAATTTATAGTTACGATCCACACATTTCACAATCATCAGGATTGTTTTGAGATTGTAGAATCATTTCCTTTAATTCTGCAGCAGACATGGGTGCATCTTGAACAGCTTCAGCAGCGGCCCCTTCTTTCAATACTGCTTTTTTATCGTTAGATAAAGAGAACTTAATGGCATTTACTGCCGATTTAGTTCTTAGGTAATACATTCCTGTTTTTAAACCAGACTTCCAAGCATAGAAATGCATCGATGTCAATTTAGAATAATCAGGATCTTCCATAAACAAGTTCAATGATTGAGACTGATCGATAAAGTATCCTCTTTGACGAGACATATCAATAATATCTTTCATACTCAATTCCCAAACTGTTTTGTACAAATCTTTTAAGTCTTGAGGAATAATATCAATATGCTGAATAGAACCATTGGCTCTCATGATATCTTCTTTCATGTTATTGTCCCATAGGTTCAAGGCCAATAAATCTTCCAACAAGTGTTTGTTTACAACGATAAACTCACCAGACAATACTCTACGTGTATAAATATTAGATGTATATGGTTCAAAAGCTTCATTGTTTCCAAGAATTTGAGATGTAGATGCTGTTGGCATTGGTGCCATTAATAAAGAGTTACGCACTCCATTTTTAGCCACATCTTTACGTAATTTTTTCCAATCCCAAGTTCCACTTAAATCGTCTTCAGAAACACCCCACATATTAAACTGGAATTCTCCTTGAGACATTGGTGAACCTTCATAGGTAGAATACGTTCCTTTTGCTTTGGCAACTTCCATAGAAGAAGTCACAGAAGCAAAATACAAAGTTTCAAAAATATCTTGATTCAATTTTTTAGCTTCATCAGAAGTAAAAGGCATACGTAACAAAATAAAAGCATCTGCCAAACCTTGTACACCTAATCCAACAGGTCTATGACGCATGTTAGAATTTTCAGCTTCTTTAACTGGGTAGTAATTACGATCAATTACTGTATCTAAATTACGAATCACTTTTTTAGTAACATCGTATAATTTTTTATGGTTGAAATACTTCACGCCATCAGCTCCTTCAGAAACAAACATAGGAAGTGAAATAGAAGCTAGGTTACATACAGCAACTTCATCTTTCGCAGTATATTCCATAATTTCCGTACATAAATTTGAAGAACGAATGGTTCCTAAATTCTTTTGATTCGACTTTCTATTAGCCGCATCTTTGTACAACATATACGGATTTCCTGTTTCAATTTGTGCTTCTAAGATTTTCTCCCAAAGATCACGAGCCTTAATGGTTTTACGTCCTTTATTTCTTGCTTCATAGCTTTCGTAAAGCTCTTCAAACTCGTCTCCATAAACGTCAAATAAACCAGGACATTCGTTAGGACACATCAAAGTCCAAATTCCATCTTGCTCAACACGTTTCATAAATAAATCTGGCATCCACAACGCCAAGAACAAATCACGAGCACGTTTTTCTTCAGCTCCTGTATTTTTTCTTAAGTCTAAAAAGTCGAATACATCAGCATGCCAAGGTTCTAAATAAATAGCGAAAGAACCCTTACGTTTTCCTCCACCTTGATCTACGTAACGAGCGGTGTCATTGTATACTTTTAACATTGGAATAATTCCATTAGAAGTACCATTTGTTCCTCTAATATAAGAACCTGTAGCTCTAACATTATGAGCAGACAAACCAATTCCACCTGCAGATTGAGAAATTTTAGCTGTTTGTTTTAAAGTATCATAAATACCATCAATACTATCGTCTTGCATTTGCAATAAGAAACAAGAAGACATTTGAGGTTTTGGCGTTCCAGAGTTGAACAAGGTAGGTGTAGCATGTGTAAAATATTTTTTACTCATCAACTCATAGGTTTCAACAGCCGCATCCAAATCGTCCATATGAATTCCAATAGCCACACGCATTAACATGTGCTGTGGACGTTCTGCTATTTCTCCGTTCAATTTTAACAAATAAGAACGCTCTAAAGTTTTAAACCCGAAATAATCGTAGTTAAAATCTCTATTGTATATAAGTGTAGAATCTAAGAAATCTGCATTTTTCTTGATGATATTGTACACTTCATCCGATAACAAAGGCGCTTTTTGACCTGTACGAGGATTTATATAAGTATACAAATCGTCCATTACTTCAGAAAAAACCTTTTTCGTGTTTTTGTGTAAATTTGATACAGAAATACGAGCCGCTAACCTAGCATAGTCAGGATGCGTAGTTGTCATAGTCGCTGCAATTTCTGAAGCTAAATTATCTAATTCAGAAGTTGTCACACCATCGTACAATCCTTCAATTACGCGCATGGCAACTTTTACAGGATCTACTAAAGGATTCAATCCATAACAAATTTTTCTAATCCTCGCGGTAATTTTATCAAACATCACTGGCTCTTTCTTGCCATCTCTTTTTACTACAAACATAAGTTCTCTGGTTTTGCGGTTAATCGTATTATTTGGGGGTAAAAGTCCCCATTTCAGTCAATTTAAAACTGACGTGAGTGCTTTTACTTAGTAGATCTTAATCATTTAAGACCTTAAAAATTATTTAATCGTTTAAAAATCAGCATCAAAGCTAATAGATCCTGTACCGCCAGATTTTACTCCCGCTTTTTGGTACTCAGAAACTCTTTTTTCGAAGAAATTTGTTTTTCCTTCTAAAGAAATCATTTCCATAAAGTCAAATGGGTTAGAAACATTATACACTTTATCACAACCAAATTCAGTTAAAAGTCTATCTGTTACATACTCTAAATACTGTATCATTAATTTTGAATTCATACCAATTAAACTAACAGGTAAAGATTCTGTAATAAATACACGTTCTATATCTAAGGCGTCCACAATAATTTCAGTGATACGTTCTTTAGGCACTTTGTTAACAATATGATTGTTATGAAGATGAACTGCGAAGTCACAGTGCAAACCTTCATCTCTTGAAATTAATTCATTTGAAAATGTCAATCCTGGCAATAAACCTCTCTTTTTCAACCAGAAGATAGAACAAAAACTACCTGAGAAGAAAATCCCTTCAACAGCAGCAAAGGCAATTAGTCTTTCAGCAAAAGAATCAGACTCGATCCATTTTAAAGCCCAATCTGCTTTTAATTTAATTGCAGGAAAAACTTCAATAGCTCTAAAAAGCTCATCTTTTTCAGCTTCATTCTTTACATAAGTATCAATCAATAAAGAATATACTTCTGAATGAATATTCTCCATCATAATTTGGAATCCGTAGAAAAATTTTGCTTCAGAATATTGTACTTCACTTACAAAATTTTCCGCTAAATTTTCATTTACAATTCCATCTGAAGCTGCGAAAAATGCTAAAATATGTTTGATAAAGTATCTTTCATCATTACTCAACTTATTCTCCCAGTCTGTTACATCTTGATGTAAATCAATTTCTTCAGCTGTCCAAATACTCGCTTCTTGTTTTTTATACCATTCCCATATATCTTGGTGTTGAATTGGAAAAATAACAAATCTATTGTCATTTGGCTGTAAAATTGGTTCTATTTGGGACATTTTTGGATGTATTTTTAGGGTGTGAAATATTTGTTGTTTTCTGCTTCACAAAGATTGTAAAAATTGCTGCTAAATGAAAGTCTTACTTATCCACAAAAAAGCAAAGTTCTTAACAATACGCTCTTTTCGGGCTAAAAACCACAAAAAACACACTTTATAACATGCTTTATTACAGTGATTTATATTTTAAAAATCGCTAAAACCCTGATTACACATAGCATAAGGCTATGCGCTTAGGACTGTTGATTCACTTAATTTTTTCGCAAAAATGCACCCCACAAAAACAATTACTAAAACAAAAAAGTTAGCACATTTTCTAGCAACTTATGTTTATAAAATGGAGAATTTTGCAACAATTTTCAAAAAGGAATAATTTTATTTTTTCAGATGATCTTCGGCTACTTTTTCCAACTCAGTATACCAATCTTCGCCAAATTTTCGAATCAAAGCTTGCTTTACAAATTTATAAACGGGCACTTGCAATTCTTTACCCAAGCTACAAGCATCATCACAAATTTCCCATTTATCATAGTTCACTCCAGAAAATTCTGTATACTCTCGAACTCTGACAGGATACAAATGACAAGACACTGGTTTTTTCCAAGTAATTAAACCACTATTATACGCTTCTTCAATAGCGCAAAGTGCGGTATTTTTTTCATCAAAAATCACATAAGCACAATCGGCATTATTAATCAAAGGCGTTTCATGCTCACCAAAATCATTGGTTGTGTAAACACCTTGTTTTTCAATAGCATCAATCCCTTCCTTTCTTAAAAAAGGTTTTACCTCTGGATAAATGTCTTTCATTATTTGAAGTTCATTCTCCTCTAACGGCGCACCTGCGTCACCAGCAATACAGCAAGCTCCTTTACAAGCTGATAGATTGCAAACAAAATCTTTTTCGATAATATCTTCCGATACAATGGTTTTTCCTAGTTGAAACATCCAGCAAAAATAATGGAAATATTTGACTACTCGCAAAAATTTCAACAAACACTCGTAGAAATTTCACTAACTTCGATGTCAGAATAAACAACAAACGCATGCAATTAAATTTAAAAGAAATACTTACCGCTTTTATGGTCTTATTTGCCGTAATTGATGTGATTGGAAACATTCCCATTGTAATTGACTTACGCAAAAAAGCAGGTCATATTCAATCTGAAAAAGCGGCAATCATATCAGGAGTTATTATGGTTATTTTTCTTTTTTTAGGAAAAAGCCTTCTAACATTTATAGGCATTGATGTAAATTCATTTGCCGTTGCAGGTTCCTTTATCTTATTTTTTATTGCTTTAGAAATGATTTTGGGCATTACTCTTTATAAAGAGGATGAAGACACCTCCTCTTCCACTGCTTCTATATTCCCACTAGCTTTTCCTCTAATAGCCGGGCCAGGAAGCTTAACCACACTTTTATCTTTACGAGCAGAATTCCGTATAGAAAATATTATTGTGGCCGTTATTTTTAATGTCATTGTTATTTACATTGTACTAAAGACTTCAACCAAGATTGAAAAAATTTTAGGACCAAACGGCATTAAGATAATTCGTAAAATATTTGGTGTCATCTTACTAGCCATTGCTGTAAAATTATTTACTGCCAATATAAAGGAACTATTTTAACAAAAGTAAACTCTTAACTAAATCTTTAAAACAAAAAACACCTTTTAATTCCAAAGAATCAAAAGGTGCTTACAATATTATTAATTACTGACTATTCTACAGTAACAGATTTCGCTAAATTTCTAGGTTGATCTACATTACACCCTCTTAACACAGCAACATGGTAAGACAACAACTGCAATGGAATTGTAGTTAACAAAGGACTCAAAGCCTCATCTACTTCAGGAATTTCAATGACATGATCTGCCATTTCTTTCACAATTACATCTCCTTCAGTAACAATCGCAATTATTTTCCCTTTACGAGATTTTATTTCTTGTATATTACTAACAACCTTATCATAGTGCCCTTTATTGATAGCTATAACAATAACAGGATATCCGTCTTCAATTAATGCAATAGGACCATGTTTCATTTCTGCAGCAGGATACCCTTCAGCATGGATGTAAGAAATTTCTTTCAATTTCAAAGCACCTTCTAAAGCTACTGGAAAATTATAACCTCTCCCTAAAAACAAACAACTTGGCGTTTCTAAAAAGCCGGCAGCAATTTCTTTTATTTTAGCATCCTGTTCAAGTAACTTCTCTACTTTTGAAGGAATCAACTCCATGTTTTGCAAATAAGCATGGAAATCTGAATTTGAAATTTTCCCTTTTTCCTTTCCTAATTTTAATGCAATTAGTGTTAACAAAGTAATTTGTGTAGTAAATGCCTTTGTTGAAGCCACTCCAATTTCTGGTCCAGCATGCGTATAAGCTCCAGAATGAGACTCACGAGCAATAGAAGACCCAACAACATTACAAACACCAAACACATAAGCTCCGTTTGCCTTAGCCATTTTAATAGCTGCCAACGAATCTGCAGTTTCACCAGATTGAGAAATAGCAATCACCACATCTCTTTCCGTTATGATTGGATTTCTATATCTAAATTCAGAAGCATACTCAACTTCCACTGGAATTCTTGCAATATCTTCAAACAAATATTCAGCAACTAAACCAGCATGCCAAGACGTACCACAAGCGATGATAATAATTCTATCGGCAGATTTAAATCTTTCGATATATTCTTCAACACCGGCCATGCGAATAATTCCTTCGTTAGGCAACAACCTACCTCTATAAGTATCTTTTATAGCTTTTGGTTGCTCATAAATTTCTTTCAACATAAAGTGATCGAAACCTTCTTTTTCTATCTGAGAAAGATCTAAATCTAAAGCATGCACCTCAGGATTTACCGCTGAATCATCATGCACTTTTCGAACTTCTACCTCTTTTCCTATTTTTATAACAGCCAATTCTTCGTCTTCCAAATAAATTGCGTTCTTGGTATATTCAATAAATGGAGAAGCATCAGAAGCGATAAAAAACTCTTCATTATTCTCCCCAATACCAATAGCTAAAGGACTCCCTAATTTTGCTGCAATTATTTTTTTAGGGTCATTTATATCAAAAACAGCAATGGCATACGCTCCAACAACATCATTCAATGCTAATTGAACTGCTTTCGCTAGCTTACACTTTTCTTGCTTTTGAACTTCTTCAATAAGATTTACCAAAACCTCAGAATCCGTATCACTATGAAAAATATATCCTCTAGTTACTAATTCTTTCTTTATCTTATCATAATTCTCAATGATACCATTGTGAACAATTGTCAAATTTCCAGAATTAGACACATGAGGATGCGAATTCACATCGTTTGGAACTCCATGAGTTGCCCAACGTGTATGCCCAATACTAATAGTACCTTTTTTATTAGCTTCTGTTACGATAGCTTCTAAATCAGCAACTTTTCCTTTAGTCTTAAATACATTTGCTTTTTCGCCATCATATACCATGATTCCGGCACTATCGTAGCCACGATATTCTAATCTTTGTAAACCTTTTATTACTATTGGATACGCATCTCTACTTCCAATATAACCTGTAATTCCACACATAACAATTAGTGATTATTTATTTTGAATAATTAATTCGTAAATCTGTTTTATCAGCAGCCAACACAACACCTTTATGTTGCCAATTTCTCGTATCAACATTAACATCACTAGTCGTAGTTGGCGTGTCTCCGGGTACATAAACCTTCAACATCAATTGATCCATATTTTCTGTGCTGTCAAAATCTATTAACTCTTTTATATAATCTGTAAGATAAAACTTGTAAGAATACGTGTATGTTTCCAATCCTACTCCACTTTCATCAAGATCCTCTACTCTACTCAATAATCCTTGTACTGAAGAAAAAGAAGCGTTAAAATAGTCTTCTATCTGTAATAAAGAACCTTCCTTATTTCTATACAAAAACAAACGTGCTGGAAAAGCAATCTCTGTATCTTTATAGACATAAACATTAGTATCATTCAACTCAGGAGTATTCGATTCATCTACAAACACTTCCAAAACAGCTTCATTCACCAACCACTGTAAATTACCATTGTCATTATTTGCTTCATCACGCATTTTTTCAATTGTAGTTGAAGCACCTGCATCTCCAAATAAATCGATTGAGACTTCGTAACCACCCGCACCTTGCAGGTACAACTTATTAGTCTGATCATCTTCCAAGTCATGATTATGTGTATAATTACTTACAGCAATACCTCCCGACATAGACAAGCTTTCTTGTTTATAAATTGTATCCAATGCGATACCATCTACACCTCCAACACGTCCTGTAACGTACTCTGTATAATTAAAACTAATGAAGCCACTAGCAATAGGCAACGACAATAAAGTTTTTGTAGCTCCCGTTGGCTCTATATAAATTCCTTTAAAGAAACGTGTAAAATCGGCATTTGCTTTAAATGTATCCGACAAAGACTGCAAACTGTCTTTTGGAAACTCCTCTAAAAAAGCATCCTCAAAATATGCAATATCTTCTGACAGTGGTATGGTTATAAACGGAGAAGCATTTGTTAAAATAATTGAATCTTTCATGACCACTCCTGCTGTATTTCGATTGAAATAATACACCGTATCAATTGCATTTGGAGTTACAGATGCCGTTCCCAAAGTTCTTTCAAATGGAATATCCTGAAAATCATGGTCTGAATAATAACTATTACTTTTTGCAGGAGCATCAGGATTTAACGCAGTTAAAAACTCACCTAACTGACTTACTTTAAAATCTAAAGTTCCTGCCTTGTCTCCAAAAACAGAATCCAACTGATAAGCTCTTGTTTCAGAATCACTATCTATAGTAGAATAATAAGGCAACACTAAAAAAGCACCATCTAATTTTCGTTCCACTTTTATATGCGTTGTATCTGCCACGTCAAAAGAAGGAAAAGTAGCAGAAAAGCCATTACCATCTAATAAAACCTGTGTAGCAATTGCCGCTTTTAGCTCTCCAAAAGTATCTTCTAGTTTTACTCCTAGTAAATACTCTGACAAATTATCTGAAGCCACTTTATCTACAGGTACCGTAGCAAGCACAGGATCGTTATCAAAGCTGTAGTCTTCTGTTACAAAATTTTTATTATCTGTAATAAAACCAGGCTGAACACTTTCTAAATCATTTTCACATGAAGTGCAAAAAAACAATAACGTTGAAAAAAGCAAGGCTCCTTTCAACGTATTTAAACTATATTTTGTCATCAATTTTTTTAAGGGTATATTTAATTTAATACTTCGTTCGTGTAGAAGTCCAAATAAGCATCTGCAAAAGTATCTTCAGATAAAAACTCTAAAGAAGGCATGTTTTGAGCTGTAATAAACTCTGACAATTCATTTGACAAATCTTCACTTGCTTTGATAACTCCATCTGAATTTGCAATAGCGCTTTTCATGATGTTTAAATGGTTTGGCACTTTTAATATTTCTGCCTTATCGTCAGAGATATTATCAAACTTTACCTTATCTATCAAACTAGAATTCAAAGCTCCTTCAAAATCTGAACTATACAATGAAGTAACAATTTTACTATCAGCAAACAAAGGATCGTCTTTGTAATATTCTTTTAAATACAAGGGTAATAAAGAAGCCATCCATCCATGCACGTGAATGATATCTGGTGCCCAATTTAGTTTTTTAACCGTTTCTATAACACCTTTTGCAAAAAAGATCGCTCTTTCGTCATTGTCTGTAAACAACTCAGAATTCTCATCCTTAAATGTTGCTTTTCTCTTAAAATACTCTTCGTTATCTATAAAGTACACCTGCATTCTTTCCTTCGGAATAGATGCTACTTTTATAATCAATGGCATATCCATATCATTGACAATCAAATTCATTCCAGACAAACGAATCACTTCATGCAACTGGTATCTTCTTTCGTTAATAACTCCATATCTTGGCATAAAGATTCTAGTCTGTACTCCTTTATGATGGGCTTTTCTTGCTGCTTCAAACGACATTGACGACATTTCTGTTTCTGGCAAGTATGGTAATACCTCAGAAGAAACGTACAAAACTCTCTTATCTTTCATTTGCTAACTATTTGGGTTTTTAAAGAATCTTGCAAAAGTACGAATTTTTATGCTAATTTCATGTTAAAATACTAAGTTTGCAGTCATTTATCACGAACAAACCATGAAAGTAATCTCAGAAATTAGGGAAATAAGCAACACTCTAAGTCGCTTAAAATCATCAAACAATACCATTGGATTAATTCCTACCATGGGTGCTTTACATAAAGGTCATATTTCCTTAGTAGAAAAGTCTATTGCCGAAAATGACATTACTGTGGTAAGTATTTTTGTAAATCCTACTCAATTTGACAAGCAAGAAGACTTAACAAATTACCCTATTACTATTGAAAAAGATTTAGAATTACTAGAAAAATCGGGGTGCGATTTTGTTTTCACACCTAAGGCTAACGAAATTTACGACAACAACATTAGCTCTCAAAAATTCTTATTTGACGGATTGGAACAACAAATGGAAGGCAAGCATAGAGCAGGTCATTTTGATGGTGTTGGCACCATTGTTAAAAAATTCTTTCTTATTACGATGCCGAATATTGCCTATTTTGGAGAAAAAGATTTCCAACAATTACAAATCATAAAAAAATTGGTAGAACTCGAAAAATTAGACATCAAAATTATTGGCTGCCCAATTCATAGAGAAGAGGACGGACTTGCTATGAGCTCTAGAAACACTAGACTTACCGATCAACAAAGAAAGGACGCCCCGTTTATTTACAAAACACTAAAAGAGGCACAAAATAAAATTGCCAAGCACAGTTTTACAGAAATTAACAGCTGGGTAAGCGAACAATTTAAAAAACATAAAACACTTAACCTAGAGTACTTTGAAATTGCAGAAGAAGACACTTTAAAAACAGCTATCAAGAGAGAAAACAATAAAAAATACAGAGCTTTTATTGCCGTTTTTGCTGACAAAATCCGTCTCATAGATAATATTAGCCTTTAATTCTGAATGAAATTTATTCACTAAGAATACTCAATTCACACAAATTCACTAATTTTGCGCCATGCAAATAGAAGTAGTAAAATCGAAGATACATAGAGTCAAAGTTACCGGTGCTGATTTACAGTACATTGGAAGCATTACTATTGACAAAGATTTAATGGATGCATCCAACTTAATTGAAGGTGAAAAAGTCCAAATCGTAAATATAAACAACGGAGAACGCTTGGAAACTTATGTAATTCCTGGCGAAAGAAAAAGTGGTGAAATTACTTTAAACGGACCTGCTGCAAGAAAAGTAGCCAAAGGAGATATTGTCATTATTATTTCTTACGCAACCATGGATTTTGAAGAAGCTAAAAACTTCACTCCCTCTTTAGTTTTCCCTAACGAATCAGACAATTCACTTACGTAATTTTGGCAGTAAACATTAAAAAATTAATGAAAATCACCTTACCACTTGGTATTGGTGTATTTCTAATATGGATCTCTTTGTCTAAAATGACAAATACAGAGATTGAAGAAACAAAAACTGCATTTAAAACAGCAAACTATTGGTGGGTTGCTCTTTCGCTTTTTCTTGGTGTATTAAGTCATTTTTCAAGAGCCTATCGTTGGAAGTTTATGCTAGAGCCATTAGGTTACAAACCTAAATTTTTAAATAGTGCATTCGCGGTTATTATTGCTTACTTAGTAAATCTAGGAATTCCTAGGGCGGGAGAACTCTCTAGAGCGGCCGTTCTTGCAGAATACGAAGACGTTCCTTTTGAAAAAGGGTTTGGAACCATTGTAGCAGAAAGAGTTGCCGATTTGGTGATGTATATGTTATTTATTTTACTCGCTTTTTTAGCTCAGTACGAATTGATTAAAAATATCATTGTTTCAAAACTTCCTAAAAACCCTTTGTACTCAGCTATCATTGCTCTACTTGTAATCAGCTGTATTTACCTATTTTTAAAATGGGTTAAAAAATCTAAAAAACCTGTTTTTATAAAATTACGAACCTTTATTTCTGGTCTTGTTGACGGCGTTAAAAGTTTATTGACCATGAAAAAAAAGTGGGCTTTTATTTTCCACACCTTCTTTATTTGGATCATGTATATTTTAATGCTGTACGCAGCAAAATTTGCCATTCCAGAAACAGCCTCTATTTCCATCAACGCAGTACTTATTAGTTTTGTTGTAGGTACATTTAGCTATGCTGCTACCAACGGTGGAATTGGAGCTTACCCAATCGCCATCCAACAAGCCTTATTGCTTTATGGAGTTTCTTATTCAGGCGGTGCAAGTTTTGGATGGATTATGTGGAGCTCTCAAACTTTAATGGTTTTAGTGTTTGGTGGACTTTCATTTCTATTATTGCCACTTTACAACAAAAAACGTTTACAATCTTAGCTATAAAAATGCAATGCTATTTCTAAGCTAAGCTCTTTAAGCATATATTTACAACTCAATTTTTCATACACCTTGAAATGAGTAAAGTCAAAACAACTTTTTTTTGTCAAAATTGTGGCACCCAACACCCAAAATGGATGGGACAGTGTGGTACTTGTAGCCAATGGAACACCATTACCGAAGAAATTATTCAAAAAGAAGAAAAACGAACTTGGAAACAAAGCAGCGCTACCAAAACAATAAATAAAGCACTGCCAATTGCAGCCATTGAAATTCGAAAAGAACAAAGAATACACACGCACAACAACGAACTAAACACCGTATTAGGTGGCGGATTAGTACCAGGCTCCGTTATTTTACTTGGTGGAGAACCAGGCATCGGAAAATCTACTTTACTACTACAAATTGCGTTGCAAATGCAGCAAAGAATATTGTATGTTTCTGGAGAAGAAAGCCAGTCGCAAATAAAAATGAGAGCTGAACGTTTGCACTCAAAAAATTCAAATTGTCTTATTCTTACAGAAACAAACACGCAAGCCATTTTCAAAAGCATTGAAGAAAATGAACCTGAAGTTTTAGTCATTGACTCCATACAAACTCTTTACACCAATCAAATAGACGCTTCTCCTGGAACGGTTTCTCAAATAAAGGAAACTACGGCAGAGCTGATAAAATTCGCCAAAGAAACAGCCACTCCTGTTCTTGTTATTGGACACATCAACAAAGAAGGAAGCATTGCCGGCCCTAAAATTTTAGAACACATGGTAGATGTTGTTTTACAATTTGAAGGAGATCGAAATCACACCTACCGTATCTTACGTTCACAAAAAAACAGATTTGGCTCAACTGCTGAATTAGGTATTTACGAAATGTTAAGCAATGGTTTAAGAGAAGTAACCAATCCTTCGGAAATACTAATCAGCGAAAAAGACGACGACCTAAGCGGAACAGCTATTGCAGCCACCCAAGAAGGCATGCGTCCGTTAATGATTGAAGTCCAAGCCTTGGTAAGCACAGCGGTTTACGGAACACCACAGAGATCGGCTACGGGCTACAACTTAAAACGCCTGAACATGATTTTAGCTGTTTTAGAAAAACGAGCAGGATTTAGATTGGGCGCCAAAGATGTATTTTTAAATATTACTGGTGGAATCCATGTAGACGACCCAGCCATCGACTTAGCTGTGGTCATTTCAATTTTATCATCCAACAATGACGAAGCCATTCCGCAAAATTATTGTTTTGCAGCAGAAATTGGTTTGTCTGGTGAAATACGCCCTGTAAACAGAATTGAGCAACGAATCTCAGAAGCTGAAAAACTAGGTTTCGATAAAATTTTTATTTCAAAATTCAATAAATTCTCTCAAAAAGAACACAATATTGAAATCATGTCCATTTCAAAAATTGAAGAAATTTACCATTTGTTATTTTAAAATTCAAAACAAAATTAAGCACAAAAAAATGCCGTTTTAGGACTACTAAAACGGCATTTATTATTTTGTAAGAAAAATCTTATTTTTTATTTTCCCCTTTGATGTACTTATCCAAAGCCATTGTCATTGACGGAGTTTCTGGAGTCGGTGCTTGAATATCAATTTTTAAACCAGCATCTGTAGCCGCTTTTACTGTTGAATTACCAAACACGGCAATTCTCGTATCGTTTTGTTTGAAATTTGGAAAGTTTTGAAACAAAGAATCTATTCCTGATGGGCTAAAGAAAACCAACACATCGTAAAATACATCTTCCAAATCAGACAAATCACTTACGACAGTTTTATACAAATCAGCTCTTTTCCATTTTACACCTAAACTATCTAGTGTCTCAGGAATCAAGTCTTTTAGTTTATCTGAAGAAGGCAACAAGAAATTTTCTGTCTTATGCTTTTTAATTAATTTTCCTAATTCAGGAAATGTTCTTAGTCCAACATAAATTTTACGTTTTCTATACACCACATATTTCTGTAAATAGTAGGCAACCGCTTCAGATTGACAAAAATACTTCAAGTCATCCGGCACTTTAAAACGCATTTCTTCTGCTATTCTAAAAAAGTGATCTACTGCATTTCTACTGGTTAGAATAATTGCTGTAAATTCTTTTAAGTCTATTTTTTGAGCTCTTACTTCTTTGACAGAAATTCCTTCTACATGAATAAACGATCTAAAATCTATTTTTACTTTTTGTTTTTCCGACAAATCAAAATAAGGAGAATGTTCCTTAGGTTCTGGCTGAGAAACCAAAATAGTTTTCACTTTCATATCACTTAATTTATTTGTATCATTAGCTTTATAACTAAAACTAAGGGTACTATTTCAAGGGTGCAAATGTACAAAATAAAATAAAACGAATTCATCTTAAACAATGTTATCTTATTGATAACGATTAAAAACCACCTAGCAATCAACAATATCGACACAAAACCCACAGCAACAAAACTCATAAAACTACTCCCGGGAAAAGAATAAATCCAAAGCAATAGCACAGGTAAACTATAAATTGTAATTACTTTTAAGTAACTAAATTTCAACAAGAAAAACCCTTCATACAAATCATCTATTCGAAAAAGAAAAGCCACAAGTCTACCCAATACCATCTGACAAAAAAGATACAATGTGAGCCCTGCTAAAATTTTAAGATAGCCTCCGAACTCGAATGCGACTGCATTGCTATCCAATTTTATCACAAAAACATAAAGAAACAAAGCCCCGATTAAATTCTGTACAAATAATAAGAAAAAATGAAATAGACTGTATTTCTCTTGCAGTTCTGTGGCATAATCCAAAAAATAATTTTTAGAAAAAAAGCAGCCTAAAAAAGCATTGAGTCTTTTAGGATAAAGCAGTTTTAAAACAGCCAATAATCCAAAAATTAAAAAAAACACCAAAACTATCCAATCACTACTCTGAAAGACTCTATCAACCGCAATATTCATAAACATCAAGCCTTAGGCTAAAATTAAATTAGGCAAACCTTTAACGCAAAATTAGGAATAAAATATCATACATTTGTAGCCAAATTTAATTAATGAGATGTCAGATACACTTGTCATAATCCCTACTTTAAATGAAATTGAAAACATCAACGCCATTATTAAGGCTGTTTTTAGTTTGGAAAAAAAATTTCATATTTTAATTGTAGATGACAATTCTAAGGACGGAACTTCAGAAGCCGTACAAGCCCTTCAAAAAGAATATCCAGACCGTTTGTTTTTAGAAAAAAGAATCGGAAAAAAAGGATTGGGCAGCGCTTATATTCATGGATTTAAATGGGCTTTACAAAGAACGTATACCTATATTATTGAGATGGATGCTGATTTCTCTCACAACCCAAAAGACCTAATTAAATTATACGAAGCTTGTACTTTACGAAATGCCAAATTATCTATTGGATCCAGATATATCAACAACAATGTAAATGTTGTTAACTGGAATATCAAACGCTTGTTACTTTCTTATTTTGCTTCAAAATACGTTCAAATAATTACAGGAATCCCCTTGTATGACACAACAGCAGGGTTTGTTTGCTACCACAGAGAAGTATTAGAAACGATCATTCTCGACAAAATAAAATTTGTGGGGTATGCTTTTCAAATAGAAATGAAATTTAAAACCTGGAAACATAAATTTCCAATTATAGAAGTGCCAATTGTTTTTACAGACAGAACGGCCGGAACTTCAAAAATGAACAGCTCTATTATTTCTGAAGCTATTTTTGGCGTTATAAAATTAAGATTAAGAGGATTAAAATAATAAAACTTACAGCAATGAGTAGTATTCTTATAAAAAACACAAACATCGTTAATGAAGGCAAAACCGTAGCTACGGATGTATTAATTGAAGGTGATTTTATAAAAAAAATTGGCACTAATATTACCGCTCCTGAAGGAAGTACAGTAATAGACGCTAAGGGAAAACACTTATTACCTGGAGCCATAGACGATCAAGTTCACTTTCGTGAACCTGGCCTAACGCACAAAGCAAATATTGGTACGGAAAGTAGAGCTGCTGCAGCTGGAGGGATTACCACCTTTATTGAAATGCCCAACACAGTGCCTCAAGCAACAACACAAGAAGAACTAGAAAAGAAATTTGTTCGCGCAAGCGAGACTTCTTACGTTAACTATTCTTTTATGTTTGGTGGTACCAATGACAATTTAGAAGAATTACTTAAAACAGATCCTAGCAAGGTTGCCGGAATCAAATTATTCTTAGGCTCCTCTACAGGAAACATGTTGGTAGATGATCAAGATGTTTTAAGAAAAATATTTTCTTCCACAAAAATGCTTATTTCTGTTCACTGTGAAGATGAAGGAACTATTAAAAGAAATTTTAAAGAATACCACGACAAGTTCGGAGATGACATTCCTATAAAGTACCATCCAATTATTAGAAGTGAAGAAGCTTGTTATTTATCTTCTTCGAAAGCCATTCAATTAGCAAAAGAAACTGGAGCAAGATTGCATATTTTTCATCTATCTACAGCCAAAGAAACTGAGTTGTTCAGCAATGATATTCCTTTAAAGGATAAAAAAATCACTTCGGAAGTTTGCATACATCACTTAACTTTTGAAGACAAGGACTACGACGAAAAAGGAACTTTTATCAAGTGGAATCCAGCTGTAAAAACGGCAGCCGACAAAAAAGGTTTATGGGAAGCTTTGTTAGACGATAGAATTGATGTAATTGCGACAGACCATGCACCTCATACTTTAGAAGAAAAACTAAACAATTATACAAAAGCTCCAAGTGGAGGACCTTTGGTTCAACATGCACTTCCTGCAATGATCAATTATGTTAAAGAAGGTAAAATTTCTTTGGAAAAAGTGGTTGAAAAAATGTGTCACAATCCTGCTATTTTGTTTGAAATTGACAGAAGAGGATATATTAAAGAAGGTTTTTATGCCGATTTAGTTTTGGTTGACTTAGACAAATCGTGGACGGCTACTAAGGAAAATACATTGTACAAATGTGGTTGGTCTCCTTTTGAAGGAACAGAATTCAAATCGACAATTACACATACTTTTGTCAATGGAAAATTGATTTACAATGAAGGCAACTTCAACGATGAAATCAAAGGGAAAAGAATTGAATTTAACAGATAAACATGCGTAGCATTCTCTATTTATTTCTTTTTGTTTGTATTGCTTCCTGCACAAGTAACACTATTTTTAAAAAACCTGACGACTTAATCGGTGAAGATAAAATGGTGGACTTATTGACGGATCTATACTTAACAACCGCAGCTAAAACAAGTAAAAACACTAACGGAAAAAGAAATATAGATTACACTTTTTTAGTTTATGAAAAACATGGCATAGACAGCGCACAGTTTAGAAGAAGTAATTATTACTACACCACTAAAATAGACGATTACGAAATTATTTACGAACGTGTAAAAGATCGTATTGAAAAACTAAACAAAGACTTCTCTTCTTTGAAAAAAGAAAGAGATTCGATTACTAAAGACAGTATCAAACAGGTGAAATTTATAAAAGACTCCTTGATAAAAGTCACTTATACCTTGGATTCTATTTTCCTTGACAGCATTAATAAAACCATTATTGACACAACGGCTAGATACAATTTAGAAAAGATAAAAGTATTTCAAAAATCTGGAAAACTAGACAGCCTAAGAATGGTTGTTAAAGAAAATGACTCTATAAAAAATGCCGAAATATTACAAGAAATTGACAGTTTAGCCATAAAGAAAACAGCACTAAATTAAGATTTATCGGATTGGTATTTTTCACAAATACCCGCCACCACTGTTTCCATGTTTTCAAACTCAAAACTGAAAGTCCGCTTCACTTTGCTATTGCTATAAAAAGACTTATTATTGGCTGATTTGGCCGTGTGTTTTGAAAACGTATTTACCGTACCTGTTAGTTTCGATTTTAACCAAGACAAACGCCAACCAATTCCAGCAATTAAAGAAGTCACTTTTACTTTAGGTTTTGAAACACCTAAGGATTCTGCCACATAAAACAAGATTTCTTTAAAGCTTTTATTTTCCGAAACTAGCACAAAACGTTCGTTTTTCACTTTCGAATTCATTCCTTGAATTAAAACACGAACCACATCATCAACACCAACAAAACCGGTAACACCTTCTGTATAAAAAGGAGAACCTTTTGCTACCATCGTAAATAACGTTCCTGAATTTTCATTCCAAAAACCAGGACCTAAAATCACCCCTGGATTGACCACAAAAACATCCAATCCTTCCTGAGCTCCTCTCCAAACTTCCATTTCTGCTCCAAATTTTGTAATGGCATAGCTGTAATTATTTGTCTCAATATTGAACTCATCCGTCTCATCAATAAAATTTTTGGAAACAGATTTTGCCAAAGCAGCAATGGAACTTACAAACGCTATTTTTTCAACCCCAAAAGCCACACACAAATTGACCACATTTGCTGTTCCTTCAATATTTATAGCTCGCATATGTAAATAATCAGCTTCATCAAAAGAAACCAAAGCCGCAATATGATATACTTTTTTCACGCCAACAAAGGCTGTTTCTAAAGTTGGAACATCCGTTATATCTGCTTGAATCCAATCAATTTTAGAAAACACCGAAGCTACCTCGGAGGTATAATATCCAAAGACTTTTTTTGCCTTTGCTAATGATTTTTCAGAACGATAAATAGCTCGAACTTTTTCACCTGCTGCCACTAATTGAAACAACAAATGTGCCCCAAGCATTCCCGTACCTCCTGTAACTAATATCATGCAACGAAAATAAATTAAAATTACGAATTACAACCAAGGAATTATTTTATTTGTTTGCCCTTAAGCTTTGATTAGACTGTTCTTTGAAGCTTATAAACGAATCACTATATTTGCCAAAAATTAAATAAAATGACAACAAATTTCGTTGAAGAATTAAAATGGAGAGGCATGTTGCACGACATGATGCCCGGAACTGATGAGTTATTAGCTAAAGAAGTTACGACAGGTTATATTGGTTTTGATCCAACAGCAGACTCCTTGCATATTGGAAGTCTTATTCCAATCATCATTTTAATGCATTTTCAAAGATCTGGTCACAAACCTATTGCTTTGGTAGGTGGTGCTACAGGAATGATTGGAGATCCTTCTGGGAAATCAGCAGAAAGAAATTTGCTCGACGAAGAGGCTTTAAATAAAAATATAGCAGGTGTAAAAGGTCAATTAGAACGTTTTTTAGACTTTAACAGCGACGCAGCAAATGCCGCAGAATTGGTTAACAACTACGATTGGATGAAAGAATTTTCTTTGATCGATTTTGTTAGAGATATCGGAAAACATTTGACCGTTAATTATATGATGGCCAAAGAATCCGTAAAAAAACGTGTAAGTGGTGATGGAGACGGAATGTCTTTTACAGAATTTACCTACCAACTGTTTCAAGGATATGATTTCTTACATTTATATGAAAACAAAAACTGCAAGCTACAAATGGGTGGTTCTGACCAGTGGGGAAATATTACCACAGGAACAGAATTAGTTCGTAGAAAAGCACAAGGAAAAGCATACGCCATGACTTGCCCATTGATTACAAAAGCAGATGGAACGAAATTCGGAAAATCGGAAGGTGGAAATATTTGGCTAGACAAGGCAAGAACTTCTGTTTATAAATTTTACCAATACTGGTTAAATTCTTCTGACGAAGACTCTAAAGATTTTATTAAAAAATTCACTTTTTTAGACAAAGAAACCGTTGAGCAATTAATAGCAGAACATGCTGAAGCTCCTCATACACGTTTGTTGCAAAAAACAATTGCAAAAGAAGTTACCGTTTTAGTTCATTCTGAAGAAGATTACGAAAACGCCTTAAAAGCTTCTAATATTTTATTTGGAAAATCTACGGCAGACGATTTGAAATCGTTAGATGAACAAACATTTTTAGATGTCTTTTCTGGAGTACCACAAACAGAAATTTCAAAATCTCAAATTGAAGAAGGATTTGATATTGTAGCTGCTTTTGCAGATACAGGTTTCTTAAAATCTAATGGGGAAGTAAGAAGAGCTTTAAAAGAAAATTCTATTTCTGTAAACAAAGAAAAAGTAAAAGATGATTTTTCTATCACAAGCAACGATTTGATTGCTAACAAATATGTGCTTTTACAAAGAGGTAAAAAAAGTTATTTCCTATTGAAAGTAAACTAAGCTTTTGGCTATTAGCCTTTAGCATTTTAAAAACATTAACCAACCATTTAAACTTTAGACCTAACAGGTTTTGAAAACCTGTTAGGTTTTTATATTATTTAGACGACAAACGTCTTAATTTTGCATCTATCTGATCCATTCTATCTTCTAGCTTCGAAACAAATTTTGGATACCTTTTCAACAACACACAAGAGACTTTCCAAAAATAAATTTCAGAATCTAAAGCCACGGTTATTGGCGCAATACGAATATGGTCCGCCAATAATTCGTAATTCTCCGTCGACTTGCGATATCTTCTAATAAATAAATTAGCATTTGCCAAAACAACAACAACATCGTCTTCCTCCAACTCACTAGGCAAACTTTTTTCACCAATCACAACATCACCAGGAAACAATCCTTCTTCATTAGAAACCATATTTAAATCTTGTACCGCAAAGGCCAACAATTCAGAACCACCTTCTAAAGGAATCGTAATTTTAGGCAAAGAACCGTAACTCTTCGACCCGATAAAATCGTCTATAAACATTTTACCATTCAAGTCATTTACAAAAGGGACTTCTGCAAAACCCGCTTTTACTACATGATTTACATCCGTTGTAATCCCACCATTAAAACTCAGCAATTGATTGACGGTAATCTCTTTTGTTAAAATATCGTCTATAGATATGCTAAAATAATTAGCAACCTTTATAATCGTATCTATCTTCGGCTCACTTCTACCCTCTTCATACGCACCTAAAGTCGCTCTCTTTAAAGAGAATAAGTCGGCAAAAGCCTGCTGACTCAATTTTTTTACACCTCTAATTTTTTTAACATTTTTTCCGAAAAAAGACATATTTTGCTAATTTTATTTGCAATTTAATTAATATTGTCTATATTTGACACATCAATAAGATCAAAAGTAACAAAAATAGAGAAGTAAATCCACTGAAAACACTGATAGTTCTAAAAAAATTAGCAATAACCAAAAAAAACTAAAAAACAGCACTCTCCTAGGTTCAAAAGATTTCGTAATATTAAAATCAAAATAAAATATATGAAAGACCAATTTAACACCATTAAAAATTACTTGCTAGAGTTGAACTACAACATCACTCATGAAGACGAACAAGAAGGAATCCTGATGATTCAAAATCGCAATGAAGGGATTGACAATTTAATTATAGGTATTGCCAGTCCAATTTTAATTATTGAACAATATATTTTCAAAATCAACAAGCCTAGCGAAAATATCTTCCAGCAATTACTTCAAAAAAACAGAGACATAGTCCACGGAGCATTTGTACTTGACGAAACAGGAGAGAAAGTCATTTTTAGAGACACTTTACAAATTGAAAACATCGACTTGAACGAATTAGAAGGATCTATAAATTCATTGAGTTTATTACTAAGTGAATATTCCGAAAACATCATCCAGTTTTCCAAAGCCTAAATAAAATCCCTCAAAGCAATTCTTAGAGCCATTAAACCCACTAGCGGAAACAACCCTTATAAAACACATATCATGAACATATTTAGAAGATTATTTAACGTAAGTAAAGCCGAAGCCCATTCTGCAATTGACAAAATGGAAGACCCAATCAAAATGACTGAACAAGGGATTCGCGACATGAAAAACGACTTAACACAAGCCCTTGAAGGACTTGCCCAAGTAAAAGCCATGTTGATCCGTTCTCAAAACGACAAAACGCAGTTTGAAACCAAAGCAAAAGATTATCAAAACAAAGCCATGCTTATTTTACAAAAAGCACAAAAAGGAGATCTTTCTGCTGAAAATGGAGATCGCTTAGCAAAAGAAGCTTTGATCAAGAAAGAAGAAAACACAGAACATGTAAATCGTTGCTCCATTGAAATAGACAAATTTTCAAAATCTGTTTCTCAATTAGAAACCAACGTAAACAGCCTGAAAAATAATATTAGCAAATGGGAAAATGAATTAAAAACCCTTAAAGCTCGTGTAAAAGTATCTACCGCTACCAAGAATTTAAACAAACAAATGGCAGCCATTGATAGTTCTAGTACGGTAAACATGCTAGAAAAAATGAAAGAAAAAGTAACACAAGAAGAAGCTTTAGCAGAAGCCTATGGTGATATTGCCAATGACTCGAAAAGTATTGACGAAGAACTTGACAAAGCCTTAGACGGTAAAAGTACCAACGCCGATAACGATCTAGAAGCCCTAAAAAAACAAATGGGATTGTAAAATTATTTCCCTAAGTTTAACCCTCGTTAGACTTAGGGTTTAACAAAAAATTGCTACGAAATGACCTTATACGAATTAGTGTTTTCACCCATAAACACACCACTGACATTATTATTAATTGCACTAACCGTATACAGAGTTGTTACCATGCTTTTTGGCCTTGACTTCGATTTTGACATTGATGTAGATCTTGATATCGATGTGGATGTTGACATAGACAACGACTTATCTATAGACAGCAGCGGTATGGATTTAGAAGATATTGCGAACCTTGAATTGAAAAACGAAACCATCGTAAAAGACAAAACTAAATCTTTAAAATGGTGGCAAGTCGTTTTAATTTACTTCAACTTCGCCGAGCTTCCCTTTATGTTTACCCTAACTTCTTGGGTGTTTTTTTGGTGGTTTATTACCGTTCTCGGAACCTACATCACCTTAAGTCATCATAATGCTTTCGGACTTATAATTTTCTTAGCAGCTATATTGCCTTCATTAATTGTAAACAAAATATTTACCACACCTTTTAAAAGTATTTTTAAAAAACTAGAACGAAAAGGTGTCACTTCTATAGACTTACTTGGAAGAGAAGCAATTCTAGATTCAAATTTAACAGGTGATAAACTAGGACGCGTAAAAGTAAAAGTAGGATCCGATCCAATGATTATTTACGCAAAATCTATAGACGGAAAAACACTAAAAGTGGGTGAAAAAGTCTTAATCATTGACCAATCAAAGGACAAAAAATATTACTATATCAAAAATAACTATTAAAAAAAATTACTATGAATTTAACTATGATTTCCCTTTCACTAACAGACATTGCCTCTTCCATGATTGGAATTGCCATTGGCGGACTAGCAGGACTGGTATTACTATTCGTGCTTTTTGTAGCCATGTTCTACAAAAAAATTCCTCAAGGGGAAGCTATTATCAAAACAGGTTTCGGAGGAACGCATGTAGCATTTGACAAAGGAATGTATGTTATTCCTGTTCTTCATAAAGTGGAAATCATGGACATTTCCGTAAAAAAGATTGAAGTCGAGCGTATGTTAGAAGATGGTCTTATTTGTAAAGACAATATGCGAGCAGACATAAAAGTAGCTTTCTTTGTAAGAGTAAACAAATCGAAAGATGCTATTATAGAAGTAGCTCAAACCATTGGTTGCGAAAGAGCTTCTGCAGAAGAAACTTTGTACGAATTGTTCGAAGCAAAATTTTCTGAAGCCTTAAAAACCGTTGGTAAAAAATTCATGTTTACAGAATTGTACGAAGCTCGTAGAGAATTTAGAGATGAAATTATCAACATTATTGGTACCGATTTAAACGGCTACACACTGGAAGACTGTGCGATTGATTACCTGGAACAAACTCCGATTAAATACTTAAAAGCAGATAATATTTTAGATGCGGAGGGGATTAAAAAAATCACAGAGCTTACAGCAATTCAAAACATGAAGTCTAACTTGATCAAACGTGATGAAGAAAAAGTCATTCGCAAACAAGATGTAGAAGCACGTGAAGCAATTTTAGAATTAGACAAACAATTGGCTGAAAAAGAAGAGCAACAAAAAAGAGAAATTGCCAATATAAAAGCCAGAGAAGGAGCTGAAATTGCTAAAGTTGGTGAAGAAGAACGTTTAAAATCTGAAACAGCCAGAATTGCTACAGAAGAAAAAGTAAAAATTGCAGAAGAAAACAAAGACCGTCAAATTATTGTTGCTGCTAAAAACAAAGAACGTACGGAAGTTGTTGAAACGGAAAGAGTATTAAAAGACCAACAACTAGAGGCTACTGAAAGAGTAAAAGTTGTGGCACTTGCCGATATTGAAAAAGAGAAAGCCGTTGAAGTGGAGAAAAAGAACATTCAAGATGTTATTCGCGAACGTGTTGCCTTAGAAAAAGGTGTGGTAGAAGAACAAGAATTAACAAAAGATATTGAAGCATTTAAAACAGCAGATCGTGACAAACAAGTAGCGATTACCATTGCCGAACAAGATGCCGAAGCTCAATTGATTAGAATTACCAAAGCTGCCGAAGCGCAAAAAGAAGCTGCCAAACAAAAAGCAGAAGAAATCAACATTGACGCACAGGCCAAAAAAGAAGCTTCGACTAAAGAAGCGGAAGCTAGAAAAATATTAGCCGATGCTCAAGCCAAAGAAGAAGCAACCATCGGTCTTTCTGAAGCACAAGTACTGCATGCCAAAGCAGATGCTCACGAACGTGAAGGAATTGTAGAAGCAAGCATTATTGAAAAAACCGCACTTGCCGAAGCTGTAGGAATTGAAGCAAAAGCAGAAGCTGTTAAAAAACAAGGTTTAGCTGAAGCTGAAGTTATTAGAGAAAAAGCCATTGCAGATGCTGCCGGTATTGAAGAAAAAGCAGAAGCAATGAAAAAACTTGATGGTGTTGGAAAAGACCACGAAGAGTTTAAACTAAGACTGGATAAAGAATTACAAGTAGACTTAGCTGAAATAAACATCCAAAAAGAAATTGCAGATGCACAAGCTGACGTAATTGGAGAAGCATTGAAAGCTGCAAATATTGATATTGTTGGTGGTGAAACAATGTTCTTCGATCAAATTATTGGGCAAATTACACGCTCTAAAGGTATCGACAGATTGGTCAATCATTCTGAAAACATCACCGAAGTAAAAGATGCTATCTTAGGTTCTAACGACGTAAAAGGAAATCTATTAGAAAAAGTAAAAGGTTTTGCTCAAGACTACGGAATTGGCTCTGAGGATATCAAAAACTTAACAATCTCTAGCTTATTATTGAAACTTCAAGGTGAAGCAGACTCTAACGATCAAAGAAATTTATTTTCTAATCTATCCAACCTTTCCAAAGCACTTGGCTTAAGTGATAAGAAATTAAGTTAAAAATACAAACTGCTCTATGCTTCCTTAAAACATAGAGCAGTTATTCTATAAAATCATTATTCGTCAATTGGCTACCGACCAAAAACAACACTTTTATCAAAGTCATTAACTATAGACTTCAAAACACATAGTTCTGGGGCGTCCATTAGAAATTCTCGAAGAAACAAAAACTGTCCATTTGAATAATTTCAAAACATAAAGACCTCACAAAGAGCATAAAAAAACTGCTACAAGGAATAAAGAAGACCGCAACAAAATGAAAAAAAACGCTATAACACTTGAAGGAGGAACTTATGAAATCATCCAAAACAGACTGCAAAATCATAAAAGTGACTTGGTGGAACGTTTGCAAGTTTTAAACACCGACAGAAAAGACATTTTTGGAGCCGTTGAAACCAAATTAATTGCGAATGACAGAATAAACACCGAGAATTCTTGTATTGCCAGAGATATAGTTTCTTTTGGGAATATTTGTTTATTTGGATACAATGTCCATTTTGGTTTGCGTTCAGAAATAAAATTAGCCGATGTATTCAGTGTTTATAAATTTCATGAAAACAGATTTCAGCTACAAGACTTAACTTTTATCAACCAAGAAGCATTTGTCACTGATTTTAAAAATTTATACAAATACTATAGAAATACTTTTTTCACAAAATTCATGCTTACCGAGCAATACCTATACATGGTATTTCAAATTGGTGAAGAAATCAGCGATATCAAAGCTTTTAAATGGCTGGTAAAAAACAACCAAATAAGCTACATCGACAATAGAAGTGATCATGAATACAAATTCCCTAACCAACACGAATTTAATTGGCAGGAAGTTAATTATGACAATTTCAGAAAAGGCGCACATCCTCATGTTTCTATTTTAGACAAGGTTTTTGTTGAAACTATTGGCGGTGATTTAACCATTAAAATAGAAGACAATTCTCAATCGGGCTTAGGAATTTATGCCGAACCTGTTGATAACAAAGACCAGACTTTAGATGACGGACAGTACAGATATGCCGACTTAGGTAACTTGACGGTTTTAGAAATTACACCTTACCTAGAGGAAGCACGTTATTTTGTGTACAACCATAAAGTACAAGAGGTAGCCCGAATTCAAAGCATAAAAGATACCGCAGTATTGTTGCCAGACGACCAAGGATTAATTTTTCCGGAAGGTTATTATTTACAGACAGGTACATTAAAAAAATTCGACAGAACTGTCAACAACGTAAAATTTCAGAAAAAAGTAGCCTCTCCTAATGGAGAAGATTTCTTATATGTTTTTTATGAAGAAACAGCTGGAGATTATGTGCTAATGCACTACAATATTATTGAGCAAAATATTCACCCACCCATAATTTGCAACGGTTTTACACTTTTAGAAAACGGAGAACTCTCCTATTTTAAATCGGAAAATGAAGCGAATAAACATCATGTTATTCAAATTTGGCAAACGCCATTTTCCAAAAAAATTAAATCCAATCCTGCCCATAGCGATTCACTTTTATACAAAATTGGAAACAAAGACATTGTAAAGGCCATGGCGGAATGCCAGGAACTAATTACACTTCTAAACAAAGAAGATAATTATGATGGTTTGTACAACGACATCGCCAAACAAAGCATTGATATAGTCGATTCTTATTATTGGATTTCAGAAAAAGAAACATCCAACTTAAGCGAACCCCTTACAGAAATAAACAGCACGGCAAATTCTGCCATTGATGAATTTGAGAAAGTAGTTCAGTTAAAGAAAATCGCCGCAGAGGTCACTGAAAATTTAGAAGCCGAAATTCAGAAACTTTTTGACAACATTAAACACAGCACCTTTAATTCTATTGATGATTTTGTTCAACTTTTAACCCGATTAAGAGGCTCTCAAGGAAATTCAATTTCGCTAAAAGAAACACGCTATATAAACATAGAGCGCTTAGACGAAATCAATGAAACTATAAAGGAAGAAACGGAACGAATTTCAAGAAGATGTATTACTTTTTTACTGAATAAAAAGGCTTTAGACCCCTATCAAAAAAGAATTCAAGAGAAAAATAAAGTCTTAACCGAGTTAACAAAAGTAATTGAAGGAAAAGACTTAGAAGCAAGCATCAATCAGATAAGTGCCGACCTTGAATTACTAATAGATATTGTCAATAATTTAGATATTGAAGACACCTCACATTCCACCACTATAATTGATAATATTTCTTTATTATTTGCAGAAATAAATCAATTAAAAGCAGGTGTAAAAAGAAAAGTTCAAAGCTTAAATGCCAAAGAAAGCAAAGCTGATTTTATTGCCCAATTAAAATTATTTGACCAAAGTATCATCAATTTTATTGATATAGCCAACACTCCTGAAAAATGTGAAGAATACCTTACCAAACTTTCGGTACAACTGGAAGAATTGGAAGGGAAATTTGCCGATTTCGATGAATACATTACAGAAATCATCAACAAAAGAGAGGAAGTTTATAGCGCTTTTGAAAACAGAAAAAACACCTTAGTTGAAGCCAGAAACAAAAAAGGAATCGCCCTTCAAAATGCTTCTGAAAGAATTTTAAAAAGCATTCATAAAAAAGCGGCAACTTTTAAAACAGAAGAAGAAATCCACGGTTATTTTGCTTCCGATATTATGGTGAATAAATTGCACAATATTATTGAGCAATTACAAGAGCTAGAGGAAACAGGAAAAGCAGAAACCCTGCAAACCAATTTAAAATCGGCAAAAGAAGAGGTTCTTAGAAAATTAAAAGACAGCTTAGATTTATACGAAGATGGCGATTCTGTCATCAAACTAGGAAAGCACAAATTTGGTGTTAACAAACAAGCCCTAGACTTAAATATTGTCAATAAAAACGGAGACTTATTTTTCCATTTGTCAGGAACCGATTTTCATGAAAAAATTGAAAATGAAGTTTTAAACTTATCCAAAGATATATGGAATCAAGATTTGATTTCTGAAAATGAACATGTTTATCGATCTGAATTTTTAGCTTATAAAATATATCAAAAATACCCCCTTGCTTTCTTACTAGAAAAAACGACTGAAAACCTTGTGGAGCTAGTCAAACAAGAAAGCAGTGAAAACTATTCTGAAGGCTATGTAAAAGGTGTACACGATTTAGATGCGGCAGTCATTTTAAAACTTCTTATTCAAACAGAAAACGATTTACAATTATTGCGATTTACTCCAGTTACAAGGGCCAATGCGCAATTGTTTTGGAATCAATTAGAAAACGAAACAAAACAAGCTTTAAACCATAAAATAAAAGCAACAGGTGCAATTTTAAACATCTTTCCAGCATCCAAAGAATACCAAAGTTGTTTAGAAGCTATTTTAGATTTATTGCCAAGAAAAGAAAATTCTATTGCCAATTACCTATTTCAAGAAATAAAACAAAACGATCATTTTATTGTAAGTCAACAAGCCTTTGACTTAAAAACTGAATTTGTCAACTTTTTAAAAACAAAAGAAGTCTGGTCTAATTTTGAAAAATCATTGAATAATTTTACATCAGTCACCGACAGACTAGAATTGTGTACCCAATGGTTAAAATCGTATTGCAATACAACAGCTAGCAACTATGAATTTTACATTGCAGAAAGCGTTGTGCTGTTATTATTTAACAACCTACAACTACCTTATACTGCAAATGAAACCCTGGAATCAAAAGAATTAAGAGGAGCACATTCACAAATTGTAGACGGCCTATACAGCTTTAACTATTTCGACTTTATTACTCGATTGTCAGAATTTAACAACACTGTTGTAAAGCGATTTACAGACTACAAAGAGACTAAAAAAGAAATCATAGCAAACAAAAAAAGAAAATTAAAACTGAATGAGTTCAAACCAAAAGTGCTTTCTTCTTTTGTTAGAAATAAATTGATCAATCAGGTTTACTTACCTCTTTTTGGAGATAACTTATCAAAACAATTGGGAACTGTTGGTCACAACAAACGTACCGACCGTATGGGAATGCTATTGCTGATATCTCCACCAGGATATGGAAAAACAACCTTAATGGAATATATTTCAGAAAGATTGGGCTTGGTGTTTATGAAAATAAACGGTCCTGCTATCGGACATGAAATTACATCTGTAGACCCAATGGCAGCGAATAATTCTGCCACCAAACAGGAATTGGAAAAACTAAATCTTGCTTTTGAAATGGGAAACAATGTGATGTTGTACCTAGATGATATTCAACATTGCAACCCAGAGTTTTTACAAAAATTTATATCGCTTGCAGATGGACAGCGAAAAATAGAAGGCGTTTACAAAGGGGAAACAAAAACCTACGATTTTAAGGATAAAAAATTCTGTGTAATCATGGCCGGAAACCCTTATACAGAAAGCGGTGATAAATTCCGAATTCCAGATATGTTAACCAACCGTGCAGATATTTACAATTTAGGAGATGAAATTGGAGAAACGGAAAACTTATTCAAATTAAGTTTGATAGAAAATGCACTGACATCCAACGATACTTTACGTCAATTAAGCAGTAAAAATTTCGATGATCTTTATACTTTAATAAACCATATTGAACAAAAAAGTACAGAAAGTATTGATTTAAAAGGAAACCATTCGCCACAAGAAATTAACGATTATATTTCTGTTTTAGAAAAAGTAATTAGCCTAAGAAACACGGTAGTAAAAGTAAATGAACAGTATATAAAATCTGCGGCAACAGAAGACGCCTACCGAACTGAACCAGCATTTAAACTACAAGGATCGTATAGAGACATGGGAAAATTGACGTCTAAAATTGTTCCTATTATGAATGCCAATGAGCTAGACAGTTTGTTATTGAGTCACTATGAAAGTGAATCACAAACACTAACCTCAGCAGCAGAAGCCAATTTATTAAAATACAAGGAAATGACTTCTTCTTTAACAAATGAAGAAGCCCTAAGATGGGAAAATATTAAAGAAACCTTTGTAAAAAACAACAAGTTAAAAGGTTTTGGAAATCAAAATGAAATGGCACAGGTTTTACAACAACTGATGGATTTTTCTGAAAATTTAGAAGGCATCAAAGATGTTCTAAAAAACGGATTTGAAAAGTAATCGTATGCAAATTAAATCGCCAGCCAGCTTCTTTAATTACTATAAAGATTGTTACAAGTTAGACTATAAATACATTGAAAAACTAGAAAACAAACTATTTTATCGACCTTATTGGGTATCCTGGCCAATTTAATAACGCTTTTACTACAGAACGTTACAAAACCTTTGCTCGAGTTGGAATAAGCACCATACCTTTACATTACCGATTTTGGAATGAAAACAAAACACAAGCAAAACAAAAACTAATACATCTCATAAATAAATAAATAAAGTACAAGTATTAATTATACACCCCATCAATTTCAATTGAAGGTTAAGTACAACAAAAGAATAAAATAAAGTCTCGACTCCGCTCGACCTGACATAGAAACAAATTTGATAATTATTATCAACTACTAAAAAGAAAACACACATGGGAATATTTGATTTTTTCAAGAAAAAAGAAAAAGAAAGACATTTTGATCCGACCAACATTACTGTAAGAGACTTAGGCAAAGGATACATTTTTGAATACATAATAGAAACTTGGACCGTTACCGCTTTGTTTGAATACGACTGGGGCGACAATTATTTTACCCGAGAGTTTATCATTAAAAACGGTACTATTGAAAAGTATTTAGAACTTGAGGATGATGGTGGCTTGGTTGTTACCATTTCCGAAAAAGTAAAACTGAGAAAATTAGGTGACGAGGTGTGTGATTATATAGACAAACACGAAAAACCGCCTAAAAAAATAAACTTCGAAGGCGTTCAATATTTCCTTGATGAAAAATCTCCTGGCTTCTCTAAAGAAATTGATGCTGCCAACTGGGAAGAACTTATTTCCTACGACTACCTAGACAAAGAAGAAGAAAAAACACTTTGCATAGTTCAGTATGGCGACGAAGAATTTGAAGTAAGCAAAGGAACGATTATTAGTGAACTGGCTATTTCTAATATATTACCTGTGGCAGACAATTATTAGTCTTCAAAACTCTAACTTTGATTTTAAATTAATTCGAATGAAAACACTCAAAACACTACTCTTCACAAGCGTACTACTTCTCGTAATTTCTTGCGGAAAAGAAGTCCGTAAAAAGTATCTTAAATCGCCTTTAGACAACATCATCACTACATATATTGATGTACAAAACTACAGCGTTATCCTAGCGGATATGGATTATAAAGAGGCTACCGACAAGTATTTTCACAAGTACAAAATCATACTAGAAAAAAACAATGCTACAAAATCTACCGAAGATGATTTTGACATAACTACAACAGATTGGAAGGAAGTTTCTGCCATTACTTTTGAAGAGCACCAGCAAGATTTAGGAATGACCGTACTTTCTAAAAAAGACGGTGTGTTAGACAAAAAAGCAACACCCGCTGGCTACAACAACTATGTAGGTAACAACAAATACGGAAACTGGCAAAGACAAAGCAACGGTACTTCTTTTTGGGTATTTTATGGGCAATACCATTTTATGAGATCTATGTTCTATGGTTCTAGCCATAGGTACTACAGAAATGATTATGATTATTACAGAACCAACCATTACGGAAGAAGTAATTACTATGGTAGAACTAATAATTTTGGAACCTCTACGTATAAAAACACAAGTTCTAGCTGGACTGCCAAACCCAAAACATTTAAAGACAAGGTAAGAAGCAATGTAAAAAGAAGTTCTTCCGCTCTAAAATCAAAAGGGTACAGCTCTAGTAAAAGTTACAAAAGCTCAAACCAAACAACAAGAAACACAAACAGATACAGCAGCTCAAGTTCTTCACGCTCTCGTAGTGGCGGATTTGGTAAATAATATAAAAGCTAGAAAAACATGGACAAATACATCAATATTATCGAGTTATCACATTCCCTTGGATACATCGTCAGCGGCTTTATCATTTTTATCATTGGAAAAATTGCCTACAAATTACTTCACCCAAATATCAACATTCAACACGAACTAGTTGAAAAAGATAATTTTGCTTTTATCCTTTCGTATGTCGGTTATTTTGCCGCTTTAATAACAGCCATTGGTGGCGCTATTGTTGGCGAAAGTTATGATTTTGTAACTGACATCCTGCATATTTTTATGTACGGAGGTATCGCTATTGTATTGTTATTATTGGCCGCATGGATTAGCAATAAAGTTATTCTAAATAAATTCGATCTTAAAAAAGAAATTATTACAGATAAAAACGAAGGTTCAGGAGTTATTGAAGCGGCTATTTATATGGCAAACGGACTTATTTTATACGGTGCTTTGGTGGGCGAATCTGAAACTTTAGTAGAAGGAATTACCACTTTTATTATTTATTGGCTGATTGGAAATACAGTTCTTATTCTAGCTTCCAAACTATTTATTACTTGGATGAGCTACGACATTCATGCTGAAGTAGAAAAAGACAATGTAGCGGCTGGAATTAGTTTTTCTGGGGCTATACTCGCTATAGGAATTATTACCATGAATGCTATTTTAGATCCTTTTATTGATTGGACTACAACAATTATAGACATCAGTTTGCAAACAATACTAGGTTGTTTACTACTGCCTATTATGCGTGTTTTTGCAGATAAAATTTTATTACCTGGAAGAAAACTTACCGATGAAATTATCAACCAAGAAAAACCAAATATTGGTGCCGGTTTGATTGAAGCCTTCGCCTATATCGCTTCTGCAATATTAATTACATGGAGTATCTAAAACAAAATTCTTTTGTATTAAAAGCCGCTATTTTTGCAACAGGTTTTGCAGGAATAGTAGCTGAATATACTCTTTCTACACTGGCCACCTATTTTATTGGAAATTCAATTTTTCAATGGACCATGATTGTCTCCTTGATGCTATTTTGCATGGGACTGGGAAGTAGATTGAGTAAATTAATTACAAAAAATTTAATTCAGAATTTTTTAATTCTAGAAACCACACTTTCGCTAATTGTTGCTTTTTCTTCGGTTTTGGTGTACACCCTTGCTTCGGTTAGTGAATACTACGGAATTGTAATTTATTCCTTGAGTATGATTATCGGATTGCTGATTGGTTTAGAAATTCCATTGGTGGTTAGAATTAATAAAGAATACGAAGACTTAAAAAGCAACATCTCTTCCATTTTAGAAAAAGACTATTATGGAAGTTTAATTGGCGGTGTATTTTTTGCCTTTATCGGCTTACCAATATTGGGCTTATCGTATACGCCTTTTGTCCTTGGAATTATTAATTTCTTAGTCGCACTCATTGTATTTTATCGTTTTAAAGACAAAATCAACAAGCAGCATACCTTTCGATTAAAAGCTGTTTTAACGGTGGTTTTTGCTATTTTAATTACAGGGATTGCCTTTACTGAACCTATTATTCAGTGGGGAGAACAGAAAAAATTCAAAGACAAAGTCATTTATTCTGCACAAACCAAATACCAAAATATTGTTTTAACCGAATGGAAAAAGGAACACTGGTTGTACTTAAATGGAAATTTACAATTCTGCTCCATTGATGAAAAAATGTATCACGAACCTTTGGTACACCCCATCATGCAATTGCACCCAAATCCGCAACGAATTTTAATTTTAGGTGGTGGCGATGGTTGTGCGGTTCGTGAGATACTAAAATACCCAAGTGTTGAAAAAATTGACATGGTTGATTTAGATCCAAAAATGACAGATTTAGGAACACAGCACCCTGTTCTTATAAACATCAACCAAGGCAGCATGAACAGTGAAAAATTGAGTGTAATTAACAAGGATGCCTACATTCATTTGGAACAAAACACAAGTGACTTTTACGACATTATTATTGCCGATTTACCTGACCCAAGAAACATTGAGCTTGGAAGGTTGTATTCTCATGAATTTTATTCGCTTTGCAATAGAAAACTAAGACCCAACGGCTTTATCATTACCCAAGCCGGAAGTCCGTATTTTGCTACAAAAGCTTATCACTGTATTGGAAAAACAATGCAATCAGCTGGTTTTACAACCGTAAACTTACACAATCAAGTATTGTCTATGGGCGAGTGGGGTTGGATATTAGGAACAAAGAACACAGCGACAAACGCAAAGCAACTCAAGGAAAAATTACAAAGTATTGATTTCAAAAATGTAGAAACAAATTGGATCAACAACGAAGCTATGCAACTAATTACTTCTTTTGGAAAAGATTTTTTTAAACTAAATGATACTAGTGAAATTAATAAAGTCCACAACCCTGTACTTTATCAATATTATTTAGATGGAAACTGGGATTTATATTAAGTATGAAGACAACCTACAAACATATTGAAGCAAATATTTACAGTCATAAAATTTGGTCTGCTTGCACCGAGCCTTCAGCACTTAAAGAAACTTATGGCGGTTTATTAAAGGAAGTCGATTTTACGATTATTCTCTTTAATGAACATCATTTTCCAGAACAAGGCTACACCTGTTTTTGGTTATTAGGTGAAAGTCATTTGGCCATACATACCTTTCCAGAAAGTGGCAAAAGTTATATTGAATTGAGCAGTTGCAATAAAGAAAAATTAGACTTATTCGTTGACAAGGAAAAAAGTATAAACCTGAAATAAAATGAAAAAAAAAGTTAGAGATTTTATCAACCACAACAAAACCTTTATCAAATTCATTTATGCGCTAATTGTCTTAAATATCATTGCCTTAATTCTAGAGTCTTATGAGGAATTAAATGCCCAATACAGCCATATTTTTTATTATTTCGAACTGTTTTCAGTTGCTATTTTTACCGTGGAATACTTTATCCGAATTTGGGTTTCTGACAAAACAAAAGAAGACAAAAAAGAACGACTCAACTTTGCTTTCTCTACCTTAGGAATCATCGATTTGATTGCCATACTTCCCTTTTACCTTCCCTTTATTTTTCCTATCGATTTAAGAATTGTTCGTATACTTCGCTTGTTTCGTTTGTTAAGAATTTTTAAACTAAGTCGCTATTCAAAATCACTAAAAACCATCCAGTATATTTTTAAAGAAGTAAAAGGAGAACTTTCCATCACCGTATTTGTCACTTTTGTTTTGATGATTTTATCTTCAACACTTATGTACTATATAGAACATGACGACCAACCAGAGCAATTTGCAAGTATTGGCGATGCTTTTTGGTGGTCTGTAGCAACACTAACAACCGTTGGCTATGGAGATGTTTACCCTGTAACCGGCCTAGGAAAATTATTAAGTGGAATTATTGCCTTGATCGGAATTGGTTTTGTAGCACTACCTACAGGAATTATCAGTTCTGCCTTTATTGCAAAAATACAAGCAGAAAAAAAACAGAAAAAGAAGAAAACCATGTGTAACTGTCCACATTGTGGGAAAAATTTCGACTTATGATTCCTAACAAATACATCATACAGTTTGTCATCTTATTATATGTTATCTATATAGTGAGCCTTGTTTTTCCCATAACAAAATTTGGAATTGTTCCAAGAACAACACAAGGACTTGCAGGAATTTTTACGGCTCCATTTTTACATGGCGGAATTTGGCACCTTGTTTCCAATACCATTCCTTTGCTTGTGTTACTTACTGTATTAAATCATTTTTATCCTAAAAAAACCATAGCGGTTGTGCTATTTATTATTGTTGCTAGCGGAATACTGGTATGGATTTTTGCAAGAAAAGCAAACCACATAGGGGCTAGCGGACTTATATACGGACTTGCCACATTTTTAATTTTAAATGGATTTTTGGAACAGAAATTTGTTTCCATACTTGTTTCATTAGCCGTAGCCTTACTCTATGGTGGATTGATCTGGGGAATTTTTCCTTCAGTCAGATCCTATATATCTTGGGAAGGACATTTATTTGGAGCCGCATCAGGTGTGTTTATTGCCTTTTTATTAAAAAACAAAGCTTTGTACACCTAACTTTTAAGGAGTTGGCGAAGCATAAAAAAAGGCTGTAAAATAATTTTACAGCCTTTTTTACTTTTAATCTTGCTATTAAAAACTCATAGACAATCCAAAACCTTTTTCGTTCGCAACCAAATTAAATTTGGGTTGAAAATTAATTGAGGAAGTGGCCTCCAATGAATTGTTGTACATAGAAATAGCTTCATTCGTTTTTTTCACGACTTTAGAATTGATTGGCAAAGCAATAGCTATTAATCCCGCACCAATACCCGCCATGGTCCAATTGGCATCGCCACCAGCAATGGCACCTCCAATAGGATACCCCACTAAAAAGCCTCCAGCTCCACCTAAAATATTAGACCAAATACTTTTCGATTTCGCCTTCTTTACCAACTCAAAAGCCTGAGCATTCGATTCCATTGCCGTAACCAAATTTTTCATACTAAGATTGCTTCCATTTTGGCTGTATTTATAACCACCAAATACTTTTGTCATTTCAATTTTTTGGGCATTGCAAAAACTAAATGACAATACAAATACAAAGACTGCTACTATATTTTTCATAAACTATTTTTTAGCTGTGCAAAATAATAATTTTCCACTAAAAAAGAATTCTTTCTTTATAATTTACGCCAGTTTTCATCTGCCTTCTTTTTCAAAACCTCTGCCCCTTCCTCATTCCATAGCTTTAAGGTATTTATTCCCCATGAATTGTAAAACAAATACAATTTACCATCTCTAATTTCAAAAGTTTTAGGATTTATATCTACTTTTTCATTTTTCGCCCCTATTGCATAGCCACACCAACCACCATACTGAGGTTGGTATTTTTTAGGATTGGCTTTAAATTTCTTTAAATTTTCAGCCGAAGAAAACTTGTATTTTACACCTTCAATTTCCGTTACAAAAGCTTTTTCACCTTCGGTAGCCTTGTCCTCAAAATAAGCCACCACATCATAGCCATCTGCAGCAAAACCTTTTTTATTTGTGTTCGTAGTTTGTTGTGCAAAAAGGGATGACGCCCCCAATACAACTAACAAAATAAATATTCTTTTTTTCCACATATCAATATACCATTTAGGCTTGCATAGTCGAAAAAAAAGAGTTCAAATTACAAAAGTAAGAGAACAACACTAAAAAATTAATTACTTTAAGATATCAAAAGATTGCATCCTCTAATATCAGAATTGTCAAAACGTCCTAAAATTTCAAAGCTTTTATCTGCATGAATTTTCCCTAAATCTTGGGTCGCAATAAAAGCACACGAATTTTGATTTGCCAAATCGATAACATTGATTCCTCCTGTTTTTCCAGTTGGTAAAAGACTTAAAGGATCTTCAGTGTCTCTAATTAAGATTTTCATCCAAGGGGGTGTTTCAAAAATTCCGTGCCCTTTGGAATAGGCCTGACTCAACAATTCTGTCATTCCATATTCTGAATGAATTTCAGTCAAACCAAAACCTGCTTTTAATTCCGCATGCAATTCCTCACGAATCATTTCTTTACGCTTTCCTTTCATACCACCTGTTTCCATAACAAGCGTATTTTTTAATGAAAACTGGTGTTTTTCAATTAAGTCTAACAAAGCAAAAGAAACGCCTATCAATAAAACTTTCTCTCCACGCGCATCCAATTCCTCCAAAGTTGCAATCAGTTCGTCTAAATTATGCAGGTAAAAACCACTTTCCTTTTTCTTCGATTTTTGAATCAAATCATCCACCATATAAATTAGTGAAGATCCTTCACGTTCTAAATACGAAGGCAAGAGTGCCAAAACCACATATTCTTCAATATTTCCGTAAAAATGCGAAAAGCCTAGTCGGTAACTTTCTTCGTACAAAGACAAATCTGTGACATGATGTTTGCTTTGCTGCATGCCTGTAGTACCACTACTTAAAAACGTTTGCACAATCTTATTTTTATCAGAAAGTATGGTATGACTTTTAAAAAACTGTATTGGCAAAAAAGGAATATCAGCCAAACAACGCACCTCAGCAATAGAAATATTTAGGTGTGCTAAATATTCGCTATAAACAGGATTGTTTACTGCTTGAAATTGAAAAGTAGCCAAAGCCAAATCTTCAAATTCTTGTTCCGTTTTTAATGCAAATAGTTGTGCGTTCATTTTTAAAAGTAAGCAACACAAAAATACTTCAAATTTATAGAACGCTCGAAAAGAAATACCGCAAAAAAAATAAACTTACCACGCAACCAATTCTACTTTTCTGTGTCTTACTAGTAAGAATCAAAAAATTTATACTCATGAAACGAATTTTATACTTTGCCTTATTCACCCTGTTATTCACTTCTTGTCAAAACGACAATGACGATTATCCGGATTTTCATTTTGCAGTTTTACCCATTGAAGAGGCCACAATTCCTAGCTCTTTTGAATTGGGGGAAACTTATGAAATTACCTTAAAATATTCTTTACCAAACAGCTGTCATAGTTTTTATAGCTTGTATTACAAATACGATGAAGCCAATAGAATTGTGGCCATAAATTCATTTGTCGACGATGAATCGGAATGTACAGAAGCCTTAATTTCTAAAGAATACAGTTTTGACGTAAAAGTAACTCAAGAAGAAGATTATGTATTTAAACTTTGGAAAGGCGTAGATGACGATGATGAAGATATTTTTGAAGAAATAACTGTTCCGGTAACAGACCCAAATGACCCTCAATAATGAAAAAAGCTGCTGTTTTTATTTTTTCCTTACTGCTTTTTATTAGTTGTACTGAAAATGAAATTTTCCAATTGGACAAAGAATTTTCGCTTCAACTAAAAGAAAGTGCCCTAATTTCTACAAACACAAACAATAGTGAAAATTTAAAAATAGAGTTTCACGAATTGCTAGAGTATTCTGTTTGCCCAGAAAACGTGAATTGTATTTGGGCAGGTAGAGCCATAGTAAACTTAAAAATAAACGACAGCGAAATCCTTCAATTGGCATTACTTGATAACGATATTCCTTCTAAAAAAATGCAAGACGGCTATGAAATCACTTTGGTAGATGTAACTTTCATCAAAACAAATTCTACTGAAAACAGCTATTCCGTTCACCTCATCATAAAAAAAACGACTCCATGAAAAAATTACTCATTCTTTTCAGCTTTCTAAGTGTTTTAACCAGTGCTTGCAACGAACAAGAAACTTTGGAGATAGACTCGGATAATTTACTGATAGGTTCTTGGTCGCATCCTCAGTATACCGACAATCAAGTTCGCTATACGCGAGTTGCGAACACCGTGCAAAATGAATACACCTGTACTTTTAAAAATGATGGTACCTTAGTTGAAAATAAAAATGCAGGTTGGTGCGGCACCCCTCCCATTACTTACGATGAATTTACAGGAAAATGGAATTTAGAAAACGAAGAGACTGTCAATTTAGAATCGACCTACTGGGGAGGTTCTCATACAGTCAAATGGGAAATTATTTCTCTTACAGATGACAGCTTGATTGTTGAAATAAACTATCCAAACTTATAAGCATGAAAAAAATACTTTTACACACTATAGCCCTTGTGCTTCTAATAGCAATAACAGCCTGTACTAGTTCAAACGGACTGACCTCCAACCCCGTTATTTTTAAAAAGACGGCTAAAAAAACACAGCTCATCGAATCAAATAATGAGTTTGCTTTTTCTTTCTTTAAAGAAGTGGCTATTGCCGATGAAGAAAACTATATGGTGTCACCCGTTAGTTTATCTCTAGCTTTAGGAATGCTGTACAACGGCGCCGAAACAAGTACAAAAAGCATTATGGGAAATGTTTTAGGCTACCAGGACTTTACTTCAGATGAATTGAGTTTGGTCAATCAAGAAATTATGCAAACCTTAGAAGGTGATGTTTTGCAAATTGCCAATTCTAACTGGATCAAAGAAGGTTTTCCTATAAAAGAAACCTTTACAAATTTGAATCAAACCTATTACGATGCGGAAATTAGAACTGAGAATTTTAGCGACCCAAATACGGTAGCCCTCATCAATAATTGGGTAGCCAACAAAACCAATAACAAAATAACGGAAATTATAAAAACCATTTCGCCGGAAGCCGTACTGTATTTAATCAACGCTATTTATTTCAATGCCAATTGGGAATACGAATTCAAAACAGAAAACACAATACAAGCTCCTTTTTATACTGATGCGAACAACAGTAGCCAAGTGGCTATGATGCAACTGCAATCAGATAAGTTGGCTTTTTATAAAAACGAATTGTTTTCATCACTGATACTTCCTTATAAAAATAACAAATACAGCATGACCTTGCTCCTTCCTAACGAAGGAAAAAACATAGCCGATCTTGTTGAAAATATAGATGGAACTATATGGAATACCTGGCAAAGCAAGTACCAAATCCAAAAAACAAGTCTGAGTTTACCCAAATTTAAATTTGAATATCAAAACACCTTAAATGACGAGTTGGCAAAATTAGGTTTGGAAACACTTTTTGGCAATCCTGATCTTTCTGGAATTGCCGAGGCTCGATTGAAAGTTTCTAAAGTTCTTCAAAAAACATTTATTGACGTAAACGAAAAAGGTACAGAAGCAGCCGCCGTAACTGTTATTGGAATAGAAACAACCTCTGCCAGTCCACGACCACATGTAAACTGTAACAAACCTTTTTTATTTGCTATTACAGAAAGGGAAACCGGCGCTATTTGTTTTATTGGAAAAGTAGGGAAACCTGAATATTCGAAATAGGTTTAGTAAGTTTGTTATAAGCCGTTCTACCAGATAAATGAATACACAAAAGCTCATAGAAGACTGTCAGAAAAACAAACCCAAAGCGCAAGCTATGGTGTATGAGTTGTTTGCTAGTAAATTGTTTGCTGTTTCTTTTAAATACTCTAGAAACCGACAAGAAGCTGAGGACAATTTACATGACGGATTTATGACCATCTTCAATAAAATTGATCAGTTTAAAGGAACTGGATCTTTTGAAGGTTGGATGAAACGAATCATTATAAACACCGCTTTGCTTACTTATAGAAAGGACAAAGTTTTTCATTTGGTAAATGACGAAATACCAGAAGAAGTAAGCGTAGAAATAGAAGAAGAAAATATAAGTATTGATGATTTATTAAACTTGATACAAGAATTACCTAACCGCTATAGACTGGTATTTAATCTATATGTATTGGATGGTTATTCTCATAAAGAAATCGCAGAAATGTTAGCCATCTCTGAAGGAACCTCAAAATCGAACTTGTCAAGAGCAAGACAAATTTTGAAACAAAAATTAGAAGAATCAGAACAAAAAATCCAAAATAATTTTTAGAGATGGATACTAAAAATATAGATCGATTATTTCAAGAAAAACTAAAGGATTTAGAAATGAGTCCAAGCCCTGCTGTGTGGTCCTCAATTGAAAGTTCCTTGGCTGCCAAAAAGAAAAAAAGAGTTGTTTTTTGGTGGTGGAGAACAGGAGCCGCTATTGCTGCGGTACTATTAATTGGTGTTTTATGGACCAAAATTCCCTACAATGACTCAAAAATAACTGCACCCAATTTTGAAAATACGATCACAGATTCTGAAGAAACAAAAATTGAATTAAAAACAATCTCTTCTCCTGCTTCTATAAAATCAACAATCGATACAGAACGAAAAACTGAAGAATTTAAAAGACCGAAAGCTGTTTCAGAAACGCTTGTTGCAACTGAAGAAATTCCTGAAATTAAAAAATCAGAAAACCCAAGTTTCACAAAATCAAAAACGAATTCTATCGCGGAAACACCTCAAAAGGAAACCAACACAATCCTCTTAAAAAACAAGCAAGAAAAAAACATTTTTGAAACACTTGAAGCACAAAATCAAATAGAAGAAAAAACGGCTGTTGCAAATACGACAAAATTGCCTAACACGAAAAAGCTTACAAACATTGCTAAAATTGACTTAGAAGAAGCATTGAAAAAAAACGAACTACTTCCAAAGAAAAAAAACAACTGGATCATTGCGCCGAGTATTTCACAGCTTCGTCCAAGTAGTTTTTCTAACAATTCCTCTATTGATGAAAGTTTAGATGCCGCCACCAAAAAAGGAAATAACGGTTCTTCTTTTGGTGTCAAAATTGCTTTTCAAGCTTCCAACAAATGGCAATTACAATCAGGAATTCATCGTTTACAACTAGGGCAAACAACACAAAACATTGCCCTAAACAACAATTCACAAATTTCTTCCTTAGCCAACCTAAGTTTTAATGCTCCAAAATTTAGCGAAATAGCAAGTGATGTAGGAAAAACGGAGGAAAACTCGAAAGAGTTTGCTTCAAATAGTAATTCTGACTTAAAACAAACTTACGGATATATCGAGGTTCCTTTAGAAGTCAAATACGCACTTCTTCAGTCTAAAAAATTAGAATTTCATTTGGTCAGCGGAATTAGTACTTTATTTTTAACCTCCAATAATTTACAAGTACAAAATGAAAACCTATCGTACTCTATTGGAGAAGCTTCCAATTTAAACTCTGTAGATTTTAGCGTGAATTTTGGTACCGATTTAGAGTATCATTTTTCAAACAGATGGTTTTTTAACATGGCGCCTATGCTAAAATTACAAACCAACACTTTTAACAGTTCATCCAACAAACCCTATTTCTTTGGGGTTTATACTGGCTTAAATTATAAGTTTTAAATCAAAAAAAAATGCATTGCGTTTCTCTTAACAGAAATTCACAATGCATTTTTTGAAACTTTTGGTTTACAAACTATTTTGGCTGATAATTTTTATCCTTCGTCAAAATAAATTTATCAAACTCAAAACCATCTTCTCTCATAGAAAACGATACAATATACGTTCCTCTATTTTTAAACTCTAAATAAATTGAATTTGGTGTTCCACAGTGATTTTCAGGCACTCGTTGCGCAGAAGTCCAAGTCCATTTATTTTTACCAGCACATAACTGAATTCTAGCGCCACTTTCAGGCCAAGTTCCATTTACACCAACATGCAAACCATTGTCTTCCGGACCGCTTGAGTAGGCTTTTGTCCAAACATAATATTTTCCTGGTGACGTAATTTTTACTTTGTAAGAAACCACACCTCCAAAACCTGGTAATGGAAAGAAATTACCCCCTTTAATTAGCGGGTCTGCATGTGTTACACGGGTATCAGGCAAAGCCTCAATATAACTGTTTCCACTAGCCGTATCATAATGTTTTTCCAAATTTTCAAACGCCAATTTTTCGTTTTTAGAGCGCACAAACCATTCTCTTTCGGTACCATTTTTAGAACTAAATTGAAAATTTTCTGCTTCTACTTCAATCACCCCATTTTTAGCGGTAAATGCTTTGGCGTTTTCTAATTTGCTACGCAATTGCAAACCTTCACCAGGCATTAAAATTAGACTACCCCATCTACCTCTAGACCATGCTGTTTCGTCATTTTCAGGAATTTTTCCATTGGTAACTGCTTTCGACAAAACTTCTATAATATCATTTTTCGCCAAATAAAAAGCATCTACCTTAAGGTCCACTCTTTCAAAATCTTTTGACGTTTCAGGATTGGTAAATGTACCTACCTTATTTCCATTTACTCTAATTTCGTAAACCGATTCTCCGTCGTTTTCCGTCATTGACTGAAACATGCCTTTGTACACCCCACTTTCTCCTTTAAAAACAGTGTAGGCCGCTGCAAACTTTGCTCGTTGATCTTTAGCACCTGCATTTATCGCCAAAGCCTTATTTCTATTGTCGACATAATACAAAGCCTCTGCATCTTTAGCAATGGTAAAATCTTCTAGAGCCGACAAAACCACTCGTTTTGCAGGTCCACTCGTACTTTTTTGCGTCTTGGTATTTGTAATCAAGGCTACCCAATCTTTTTCTTTAGAAGGAGGAAATCCGATAGAAACTTTAGCACCTCCTCTGATGTATTTTACAGAACCTTTTTGAAGTTTACCACCAGTTCTAGGGTTGTACCACTTTACAGCAAATTTCGCTTTTGTCCCTATTAAATTTAATTTTGTTTCTTTCACTTCTGGCAAATACACCAAATAGGTCGCACCATTTTCAGCAAGCACATAATCCTTCGGATTGTCAGTCAATCCATCGGCAGATTTCATTTGTGCAAACGGTACATTATTTTGAAAGAATTCCAAAGCATAACGTGTCTGATCCCATAAAATATCTCTCGATCTCCAATCTTCACATTTCAAATCGTTGTGTGCATATTTATAACCAAAATACCATTCTACTCCAGCACCACCTGCCATTAAATTCCCCCACAACACTTCATGTCTAATTTCATTATGCTCTGGATCATCCGCGTCTGGTTTTGCTCCAGTTCCTGCAGGTCCTATTTCATCTTGACAAACCACCCAAGGTCTACCTGCAACTTGCGAATCATTGATCCATTTTACAATTAAGCGGTGTACATCTTCTGGATGATGTGTTTGCATAGAAGGTCCATCTAAATAAGCATAGCCCAATAACGGATCTAAAAATAAATCTTGTGCTTTTGGATCGGCATGTGTATGTAAAACAACCAAATTCTTATAAGGATCGTGCGTTTTTATATATTTAGCCATGTCTTCTCTGTCTTTATCTGACTGTCCTTTAGGCGTCCAACTTAACGGTCCATTTTCTTCTCCTAAATTCCAAGTAACACCTAAATGATGTGCATAACGAGCTATCAATTCACGATAATATAATTTTCGTTGCACCCCAAGCTCACCAATGTCCAACAGCAATTCATTTTCTGTTTCCTGAGTAACAATATGCATCATTAACCCCAATGTTTCCATATGATCAAAAACAACTTCCCATTGATCTAATTTACTACAGTCAAAACGATAGCGCTCATTCATATCTGTCCAAGGCCAAACATCTTTTCCATCACCTTGCACATTCATTGTTAAGAAATAAACGGCATTCATTCCTTTAGAACTTAAATAATTTAAAGCCCCAATCATATTTTTTCCTTTGCCATTTTTCCAAGTCGGATCACCATTTTTCCAATCTTGAGCATGTGCAGCGTATTTATGTGAAGGTTTTGTTTGGTCAAATTCGTAGTATCCCAAAAAACTTTCCGGGCTATCGGCTCCACCTTTTAAGAAATATTCTTTGGTTTCTTCAAACTGAAGATATCTTTTGTTTACATAATTCAAACGCCCTTTGGCTCTAAAGTCCTTTCCTTTTTTATCAGATTTTCCAATAGAAATTTTTCCAGAAGCACCATCAAACATAGCAGGTTCACCGGCATTTTTATCATCACTAATAGCTATTTGTTTTCCTTTTCTAAAAGAAGTCGTATAGGTCCATTCTCCAATTTTATCAGGTGTAAAGCGTACTTGCCATACTTTTCCTGAGTTGGCACTTGACTCTGCGGCATTCCCATCTGCAGCATAAAAACCAGGAATTACATAGGTCTTTTCTCCATTTGTAAAGGTTACATTCAAACGATAATTTAAAAAAGGATTTTCTTCCGAATACTCAGCAATTTCATCACCAGAAAAACTAAGTGTTACCTTATGCCATTTTTTTAATTCACCGTTTATTTGAACTGTACTATTTTGTGCAAAAAGATTCAAGGAGGAAAAGAAGACCAAGCCTAAAATCAAACCAATTTTTTTCATACTTTCTACTATATTTAAGGTTTAAGAGCTGCAAAATACTAAAAAGTTAGAGCTCATTCCCCCTATCTTAAAAAGAAAAAGAGCGCAATAAATTGCACTCTTTTTACTATTCGGTTGGTTAAAAATTATTTTTCAGCTCCCAAAACGTCTTTAATCAATCTTTCTAATTCTTGTTTTGGCAATGCACCTTGCGCCATTTGAGGTTCTGTACCTACAGGGCAAAACAACATAGAAGGAATGCTTCTAATACCAAAAGCAGCAGACAATTCTTGCTCTGCTTCTGTATCTACTTTATAAATATTTATTTTTCCTGCATATTCTTCACTTAAAACTTCTAAAACTGGAGCAATTGACTTGCATGGGCCACACCAATCTGCATAAAAATCTATGATACAAGGTATTTCTCCTTTGAAATTCCAATCTTTACTTTCTTCGAAATTAAAAACCTTTTCAAAAAAAGATTCTTTTGTCAATAATTCTGTCATTTTTCTTTGATTTAATTTAGCATTTGGTCGTAAAATTACCGCAATCTTACAGCGCACAAATATGATATTTATCAGTATAATAAACTATCTTTGTTGCCTAAAAATTAGAATCTTTTAGTTCGCAATTATGAATAGAGCAAAAACTATAAAACATTCAGAATTTGTATTGATTGGTGGAGGTATCATGAGTGCTACTTTGGCCATTTTATTGTATGAAAAATTCCCTGGAAAAAAAATTACTGTTATTGAAAAATTGCCTAAAATGGCAGAAGAGAGCTCTGAAGCTTGGAACAATGCAGGTACAGGACACGCAGGAAACTGTGAGTTGAATTATACTCCGGAAAAAAAGGGGGTTATAGATACTAGTAAAGCTGTTAAAACAGCGGAACAATTTAATGAAACTTTGCAATTTTGGAAAGATTGTGCCGAAAAAGGATACATCCATAGCTTGTCTAAATGTATTTCAAAAGTACCGCATATTAGTTTTGTTGAAGGAAAAAAAGATGTGGCTTTCTTAGAAAAAAGACACAAACTTTTGAAAGAGATTTCTCATTACAAAGAAATGATCTTTAGCAAGGACATTGATGAAATTAAAAAATGGATTCCTTTGATGATGGAAGGCAGGGATAAAAAAGATCCTATTGCTGCTACCTATATGGAAGAAGGCTACGATGTGAATTTTGGTGAAATTGCAGAACAAATATTTCGCTTTTTAGGAAGACAAGAACATGTTGAGTTGGTTAACCATAGCAATGTATACAATCTTCAAAAAACAAAAAATAAACGTTGGTTACTTACTATTAAAGGACAAAATGTTGGAAAACATTGGAATTTAGTAGCCAATTATTTATTTATTGGTGCTGGTGGTGGCGCTTTATCTTTATTAGAGAAATCTAAAATTAAAGAAGCTAGAGGTTATGGAGGTTTTCCTATTAGTGGCTTATGGTTGCGTTGTACAAATCCTGAAATTATTGACCAACACCATGCAAAAGTTTATGGTAAAGCAAAAAAAGGAGCACCCCCAATGTCTGTTCCACACATGGATACCAGAATGATCAACGGTCGTAAAGAATTGCTTTTTGGACCGTATGCTGGATTTACAACTAAATTCTTAAAACATGGTTCTATGTTCGACTTACCTAAGTCGGTAGAATTTGACAATATTATGAGTTTATTAGGAGCTGGATACCACAATTTACCTTTGGTAGGTTATTTGGTAAAACAAGTCAGCTTAAAATTTAAAGATCGTATGGACATGCTTCGTGAATTTTATCCAGATGCACAAGACGATGATTGGAAATTAGTGGTTGCCGGACAGAGAGTTCAGATTATTAAAAAAGATAAAAAAGGTTTTGGTAAATTGGAATTTGGTACAGAAATAATTGTTTCAAAAGACAAAACCATTGCTGCTTTATTAGGAGCCTCACCTGGCGCTTCAACATCTTATTCCGTAATGCAAAAAGTGATCAAAAAATGCTTTTAAACGAGTACTAAATAGACAACAAAAAGACCTAACAGATTTTATACTGTTAGGTCTTTTTTATTTAGAGCAAAGATTCAATAACAAAATTTCTTCCTTGAAACAAAAAGCTTTCTTTATTCTTTTTACCCAATAACAACCTACCAATTGGTGAACTTGGAGATATGGCATAATAGGCTTCCCCTTCTACAGAAATTTTTCCTGAACTGATGGCCATAAAATAATTGGCTACATTTGTTTTTACTACAGAACCCAAGCGGACTAACGCTGTATTTTCTTCCAAATTTACGCGTTCCAATAACAGCTTCATTTGCTGAACCTCTTTAAGCTGTTGCCCTGCTTTTTCCATTTCTAATTGCAACATGGCTCTTCCTGTTTCATGCTTATCACCAGCAGAGCTTTTTGTTTCAGAATTCAGGTCTTCTTGATTTGATTTAATCGTACTTTCTATAGTGTACAACTTCTGTGTTACAAAATCTTTACAACTCCTGTAAAGGACTTCTTTTAAGGTTTTACTACTCATCTTTTTTTTATTGTAAATTCAGAATTAGAACTAGATTACGAATTAAAATCAAATTTTAATTGAACATCCATTATTTTTTCTTTTTCCTGTGAATTGATATTCAAATTGGTGACTGAAATTCCTAACAAACGTACAGAATTATTCATTTCATCTTGAAATAGCAATTCTTTTACGGTTTCTAAAAGCATGGATTTATCTTTGACAAAATACGGCAAAGTTCTACTTCTGGTTTGCTGGGTAAAATCGCTGTATTTAATTTTTAAGGTAATGGTTTTGGCAGCAACATTGGTTTTCAGCAATCTTCTTTCTAATTCTTCTGCAATTTTTTCTAGCTTTTCTAGCATATAAATTTCCGAAGTTAGGTTTTCTGTAAAAGTATGCTCCGCTGCTACCGACTTTCGAATTCGATGCGACTTTACCTCACTGTTATGAATTCCTCGAACAATCTGATAATAATAGCTTCCTGAATTTTTAAAATGCTTTGTCAAAAACTCTTCCGATTTACTTTTTAAATCCTTTCCCGTAAAAACACCCAAACTGTACATTTTCTTTTGGGTAACTTTTCCTATTCCATAAAATTTTTCAATGGCCAGATCTTCTAAAAACTCAAGAATTTCTTCTTGGGGAATTGTTTTTTGACCGTTAGGCTTATTAATATCTGAAGCTATTTTGGCTACAAATTTATTTACTGAAATACCCGCAGAAGCCGTTAAACCGACTTCTTTAAAAATTCGTTGTCGAATTTCTTCTGCAATTAAAGTCGCCGATGGATTGTTTTTTTTATTATTTGTAACATCCAAATACGCCTCATCTAAGGAAAGTGGCTCTACCAGATCGGTATACTCAAAAAATATTTTTTTTATTTGGGAAGAAATTTCTTTGTAGCGCGCAAAATTAGCAGGCACAAAAATTAATTCTGGACATAATTTTTTTGCTAGCGCACCAGCCATTGCTGAGCGTACTCCAAATTTACGAGCCTCATAACTAGCCGCCGAAACGACACCACGAATTTCACCTCCACTTACAGCAATAGGCTTTCCTCTTAAATCAGGATTGTCTAACTGCTCAACAGAAGCGAAAAAAGCATCCATATCTACATGGATAATTTTTCTTGAATTTATATCAGTCGTTTGCAAAAAAATATTTTTCACAAAGCTAAAACAAAAAAGGCTGTCTTTGCAGACAGCCTTCTTCCTAATTCAGATAATTTAAACAATTATACATGATCTAAATGATGGTGCTCATCAATTAGGGGACCTCCTTCAATAATTACATCTGAAGCTTGCTCAGAGAATTTTTCGAAGTTTAAGTGGAATGAATGCGCTAATTGAATTGATTTACTAATGTAGGCTCCTTTTTGCAACCAAGTATTCATTGGATCCAAAATTTCTGTAGGTACATTAGGACAATATTTAGGCATATTCAATCCGAATATAGGGTGTTGATCGTAATCTACTTTGTCTAATTCTCCTTGAAGAATTGCAGTAATCATTGCTCTTGTGTATTTCAATTTAATACGAGAACCTACGCCGTGAGGACCTCCACTCCATCCAGTATTGATCAACCAAACATTCACACCTGCTTCCTGCATTTTTTTACTCAACATTTCAGCATAAACAGTTGGGTGTAATGGCATAAATGGCGATCCAAAACAAGCTGAGAAGGATGGTACTGGCTCTGTAATTCCTGCTTCTGTACCCGCAACTTTAGCCGTATAACCAGATATAAAGTGATATGCTGCTTGACCTGGAGTTAATTTTGACACTGGAGGTAAAACACCAAAAGCATCACACGTTAAAAAGAAAATATTTTTAGGATTGTTTGCATAAGAAGGAACTGCAATATTGTCAATATGATCAATTGGGTAACTTACACGAGTATTTTGCGTGATAGATCCATCCATATAGTCAACAGTACCGTCTTCTTTAAAAACAACATTTTCTAACAAAGCACCTGGCTTAATTGCTCTAAAAATATCTGGTTCTTTTTCTTCACTTAAATCAATAACCTTGGCATAGCAACCTCCCTCAAAATTAAAAATATTATTTTCTGAAGTCCAACCATGCTCATCATCACCAATTAATTTACGACTTGGATCGGCAGATAAAGTTGTTTTACCAGTTCCTGAAAGTCCGAAGAAAATAGCGGTATCTCCATCTTCACCAACATTTGCTGAACAGTGCATTGGCAACACATCTTTCTCTGTAGGTAAAATCATATTCAAGGCAGAGAAAATACCTTTTTTCATTTCACCTGTATAAGCTGAACCACCAATTAAGGCAATCTTTTTTGTAAAGTTTAAAATAGAAAAATTTGCCTGACGTGTTCCATGAACCGCTGGATCAGCTTCAAATCCTGGTGCGCATAAAATCAACCACTCTTCTTTAAAATTTTGTTTTTCAGATTCTTCTAATCTAAGAAACATGCTATTTACAAAGAAATTAGACCAAGGATATTCTGTAACGGAACGTACATTCATTTTGTATTTAGGATCTGCACAAACATATCCGTCTCTTGCATATATTTCTTTACCTGATAAATAGTCTACAATCGCTTCTTGTAATACATCAAATTTTTCTGGCGCGAAAGGTTTGTTTACTTTTCCCCACCAAACTCTATCAGCTGTATATTCATCTTTTACTAAGTATCGATCTTGAGGAGATCTTCCTGTAAATTTACCTGTATTAACCGCTAAAGTGCCGTTCAATGTTTCTTTACCCATTCCCTTTTCAACAGTAATTTTCTGAAGTTCTGCAGGAGAAAGATTCCATTGTACAGTTGCATTTTTAATACCGTACTGTTCTAAACTTGCGCTTTGTTTTTCTAATAAATCTTGCATAATATTTAAATTAATATTCTATAATTAGGAAGATCTGAGACTTCAAGCTTATAGAATTGGTTATAAAACTTATGTAAATTTACAACCACATTGCCCCCATAAACATGACAATTATCAGTCTAAAAAAAAAACTACGAAACGGTTTTAGTAACTAATTATCAATAACTTACAAAAATCACATTAGGTTTTGTATTTTTAATTCTTGTTCTATTTTTTTTAGAAAAAAACTAATGGATTTACACTTACTTAACCACAAGACTAGATGCTCTATTTACTTATCGAATTATATTCCTGTAGCAACTTCGCATAGAATAAAGCGAACAAAAAATTCCTAAGAAAAACTATACACTACCTCTACATTAATGTTTTTATCAAACATTCTGATTTAAAATCATTATATTTAGTTTATCAACAAAACCAGTAGATAACTAAACTTTAAAGATTTTATTTTGAAAAAACATCTTAGCATATTCACCCTACTTTTTATCTACACTTGTATTAATTTAGTTGCACAAGAGATACCTCCTATTCAAAATTTTACATCTAACCTCTACAAAGCCGAAAATCAAAATTGGGCGATTACACAAACAGAAGACAAACATATCATTGTTGCAAACAACAAAGGACTCTTAGAGTATGACGGAGCACGTTGGAATTTATCTCCATCTCCCAACAACAGTATCATAAGATCTGTTTATTCAATAGACTCTTTAATTTATTCAGGAAGCAATAAAGAATTTGGCGTTTGGCAAAAAAACAAATTTGGCCTTTTAAAATACACAAGCTTAAGTCATAAAATTGAATCTAAACTACTAGAAGATGAGGAGTTTTGGAACATCCTAAAGTTTGAACATTGGATCTTATTTCAATCACTTAATAGAATCTATATTTATGACACCTTAAAAGATGAGTTTAACATAATCGATTCTAAAACCATTTTACAAAAAGCTTTTAACGTAAATGGAAATATCTATTTTCAAAAAGTAAACGACGGCTTATACAAAATAGAAAATGGGAAACCCATGTTATTGTCAGATGACCAAATAATCAAACAAAATGTTTTGGTTGACATTTATGGTATCGGAAAAAAAACACTACTATTAACCCAAGAAAATGGCTTTTTCGAATTAAGCTCTGAAGGGAAATTAAACAAATGGACAACGCCAAATGAGTCTTTATTTTCATCCATTAGTATCTATAGCAGTCACTTAAAAAAAGACGGAACCTTTCTATTAGGTACCATAGCCAAAGGAATATATCATATTGACAAAAACGGAGCACTTCTATCTAATTTAAACCAAGAAAACGGATTAAACAACAACACCGTATTGACCATATTTGAAGATACAGAAAACAATATTTGGTTAGGCCTAGATAACGGAATTAGTGTTGTAAACTTAAACTCTCCTATCAAGGTTTACAACGATCCTTTTGGAAAATTAGGTACCGTTTATGCATCTGCTATTAAACACGATATTCTTTACCTAGGCACAAATCAGGGACTATTTTACAAACCCGTAAACGCCAACTCCTCATTTAAATTAATTGCAGGAACAAAGGGACAAGTTTGGTGTTTAAAAGAAATAGATACCACTTTGTTTTGCGGCCATAATCAAGGAACGTTTATTATAAACGACACAATCGCTAACAAAATATCTGACACACCTGGAACATGGGATTTAAAAAAAGTTCCTTCCTCAAACTCTTTAATAATTCAAGGGAATTATACGGGATTAACCGTCCTAGAAAAAACAGGAGGTTACTGGAAGTTTAAAAACAAAATTGAAGGATTTACAAACTCAGCTAGATATTTTGAATTTTTAGATAAAAATAAAATCATCATAAACCATGAACTAAAAGGAATATTTGAAGTAACAACAGACAACCATTACAACAAAATAAAAAGCACCAAACTAAATGACAAATTCAAAGGTCACAAATCCGGGCTTATAAGCTACAACAACGAATTACTTTACTTTTACCCAGATGGAATTTACAAATATGACCCAACAGAAAACGCTTTCAAAAAACATGAGCAATATTCAAAAAACGTTTTAGATAATGAAAATTACATTTCTGGAAAACTTATAAAAACAGACAACAAATTATGGGTGTTTACTGACAAAAGTATCGGGTACTTTTCTCCAGGAAACCTAAATAACATTCCACAGTTCACGAAAATTTCTTTCCCTGCATCTGCCAGAAGAGACTTCGCGGGTTTTGAAAGCGTAACACACATAAAAAACCAACGCTATTTATTCGGAAACTCTACAGGTTATTTAGTCATTGATCTTGATAAATACGGATCACACGAATTCTATATCCAATTAAATAGTTTTCATAAAATTGGAAAACAAGTAGAGCACCTTGAATTAAAAAACAACCAACTATTAAAATCTACTGAAAACCATATCGATTTTAGCTACAGTATTCCAACCTATAACAAGTACACAGAAATAACCTACCAATACAAGTTAAAAGGAATTTATGAGAATTGGAGCAACTGGACAACCAGCCCAAAAACTAAATTTGAAAACCTTCCTTTTGGAGAATATGAATTTATTGTTAGAGCCAAAGTAGGCAACAAACTGACAAAAAATATGGTCAGCCTAAGCTTTACTATTGACCGACCTTGGTACCTGTCAAACAGAATGCTTGGCCTTTACTTATTTGCAATCACTATCTTATTTATAGGAATTCATAATATTTACAAGCAATATTTTAAACGACAAAAAAAGAGTTTGCTTGATAAAAAACAAAGAGAACTTGAAAGGGTTCAGCTAGAGAATGAACGAGAAATAATGAAGCTTCGAAACGATAAGTTAAGAGGTGACATTGATAGTAAAAACAGAGAACTAGCAGCCTCTACGATGAGCATCATTAAGAAAAATGAATTTCTAAACACGATTAAGAAAGAACTTTCAGACGTCAAAAACAATGAATTGGTAAAACCGGTAATCAAAATTATTGACAAAAACCTAAATCATACTAGTGACTGGGAGTACTTCCAAGAAGCTTTCAACAATGCCGACAAAGATTTCTTAAAGAAAGTAAAAACGAAACATGACAACCTAACACCAAACGATTTACGATTGTGTGCCTACTTAAGACTTAATTTATCTTCAAAAGAAATTGCTCCGCTTCTAAATATTTCACATAAAAGCGTTGAAATAAAACGTTACCGACTAAGAAAAAAGATGGGACTGACTACAAAAGACAATTTAATTCATCATATACTAGAAATATAGGTCTATAAATTATCCTACAAGACCTTAACATAAGAGCTAATACTCATAAGTGTATTATTTACACTAAAAACATTAACATACGTTAATAACAACACGGACCCACTGTAAACAAAGAACCTATCAGCCAAAAAGAACTGCTAAAAAAATAATTTTATTCTTTTGTAGTGCTTATGTATAGGTGATTTAATAGAAAAAAACACACTACAGTTGTAACTTGGTTTAACAGAAGTGGCCGTGATAGAGTTACAACCAAACTTAACACATTTGATCACACTATGAAACAGTAATGTTTTCTAAAAACGACCTCCTCTTATTATTAAAAACTAACTTAAATAAATTTGAATTATGAAAAAAAATTTTCTAACATTCGTCTTATTTCTGCTTACAACAATTGTATTTGCCCAATCAAATGTATCTGTAGTAAATACAGAGCAAGGAACAAAATTAGTTGTGGACGGAAAAGACTTTATGGTAAATGGAGTGAATTGGGATTATTTCCCAATTGGAACAAATTACACCTATAGCCTGTGGAAGCAATCAGATGACATCATTAAAGCAGCTTTGGATGCAGAAATGGGATTACTGAAAAACATGGGCGTAAATACAATTAGATTGTATACGGGTATTCAACCTAAATGGGTTCAATATATCTATGAAAAGTACGGTATTTACACAATGTTAAACCATTCTTTTGGGCGCTATGGACTTACCATAAACGGCGCATGGGTAGCCGTTACAGATTACTCGAATCCCGAAACTCAAAAACTTCTGATTTCTGAAGTAACTAAAATGGCGAATGAATATAAAAACACGCCTGGAATACTGCTTTACTTATTAGGTAACGAAAATAATTACGGACTTTTTTGGGCAGGAGCTGACACAGAAGACTTTCCTGATGATGAAGATGAAAAAAAATTCATTGGAGAAACACGTGGTAGAGCCATGTACAAACTAATGAATGACGCTACTCTTAAAATGAAATCAATTAGCAAATCAAAGCCAATTGCTATCTGTAACGGTGACGTATTGTTTATTGACGTTATTGCAGAGGAATGTAAAGATGTAGACATTTATGGCGTTAATATGTATAGAGGTATTTCTTTTGGAGATGCTTTTAAAACCATAAAAGAAAAATTAAACAAACCTGTTTTATTTACAGAATTTGGTGCAGATGCCTTCAACGCAATCACCAATATGGAAGATCAAAAATCACAAGCGCAATATATGGTTGGTAACTGGAAAGAGATCTATCAAAATGCAGAAGGACTTGGAAAATCAGGAAATTCAATTGGAGGTTTTACTTTTCAATTTAGTGATGGCTGGTGGAAATACGGTCAGACAAAAAACTTAGAGGTTCATGACAATAATGCTTCTTGGTCTAACGGAGGGTATTATATAGATTTTAAGAATGGGCAAAACAACATGAATGAGGAATGGTTTGGTATTTGTGCAAAAGGGCCTACAAACGAAAGAGGACTCTATGACCTTTATCCAAGAGCTGCTTATTACGCGCTAAAAGAAGTACATAACTTAAACCCGTACCAAGAAAACCTTACTCAAAAGTCTGTTGATGATCATTTCAACAAGATTCAATTAATGGAAGCTGTTTTAAAAGCGAGAGGAGACAAAGCTGCTTTAGGTGGAAATGAAAAAATTAAATTAAGCAATTTAAGAGCAGAATTCACAACATTTAATACAGGCGGATCTTTACTTACAACTCCTAAAGACGCTGACCCAGATAACCCTACATATCCTGACCAACTTGGTTTTGACTATATGGAATCTTACTACATAGGTGTTGAAGCAAATCCTTCTCCAAATATGAGTGCAAATGTAAACTTCAATATTTTAGGTAATGTTGCAAAAAATCCTATTGATGAAATTTTTTACGAGAACAGAGGACGAACTGTAGATGTTCAAACCGAAGATGGAACCGTAAGTCTTACCGACATAAATCGAGTTCAAATTTACAACGCAGAATACACTTGGAACGCAGAGGATTTTGACTTAAGAGGATTTTACAGAACAGGACATTACCATTGGGGATATGAAGGTGATTTCTTCGGACTATACCCTGAAGCTAATTACGGACCAAACTTAGACACCTATAACGGCGTAATTTCTGGTCTTGAATTGGACGGAAAAAAATCGTTAAAAGGTTTCAAAGCTGCTTTTGGATCTCAATTATGGTGGGGAGCCAATCCAGCCATCTTATTAAAATATAGCAAGAAAATAGGAAAATACGATGTAACCGCCGTTTACCATGAAGATATCGACGAATCATCAGGCGCTATTACTTCAATTGCTGTACCACTTCCTAAAACAAGAAGAGTGTCTCTTCATGCCAAAAGAAAATTCGGAAACCTAGGCTTCGAAATTGGAGGTCTTTGGGCAGGACAACCCTTAAACGGACGTGAATTTCAATTAACGACAGGAGAATCAGGAAATTATGTAGTGTACACCGATAAAATTAATACCAAAGACAATTGGGGAGCAAAAGCAAAAATAACCTACCAAAAAGGTGCCTTCAACTGGTATGCTCAAGGAGCGGCTATGGGATTAGTTGCCAATGGTGGCGCAGACAATACGCAAACTTTTACAGGTTGGAAATTGAAAGATTCAGGTAGCGGAAACCAAACAAATTTTCTTACCGGATTTAACTACATCCTTGGAGATTTTCAAGTGGCTCCTAACTTTTTATGGCAAAAACCTATCGTAGCAGCAATGCCAAACGACGTTAATGCGCCAGGAAGACTTAGAAATGTTCAAGACGACCCTTTTGCTGTAAGAGGAAATAGAGAAACGACGGCAGGAGAACTTTTATTAACCTATGACCCTACTCCTGGAACATGGATGTATGAATGGGATAATGATAGGTCAGAAGATGCCAAATTTGCCATGAATCTTGGTTTTGTTTATCGTCACCACCCAACGGCTCAAGATGCCGCTATTGGATTCTTAGGAAATCGTACTTCATTTGCATTTCCAAACGCAGCACCTGCTGAAGATTTATGGGAAGTAAATTCTCGTATTGTTTCTAAAGTACATCCAGATTTAGGCCTTATTGCCAATGTATATTTTGGAACCGCCCAATCTAATGGAAGTGATGAAAGACTAATTCATCGTGGAGGTGCAGATATTAGAGTTATCTACAACAAATTAAAAATCACACACTCTTTAAAACTGAATGATTGGGGACCATTTGATTACCATCGTGATTTTAACTTAACCTATCCGGTACAGACAATGCTAGACATTTCAACAACTTTAGGAAAACCTAAATGGTTTGTATTACCGAACACAAAAATTGGAATTAGAGGAACTTGGCGTTCATTAAACGAATACTCTCCAAGGTATAGTCCTAATGCAACTTCATCAGAATTTGCAACACAACCAACCATAAGTCCAGTAGGTTTTGGAACCGGTAGCGAATGGGAAATTAGAACCTATGTACATATCAATATTGGAAAATAATTAATACGATAAAGATGAAAAATAGACAATATATAAATTTAAAAACCACACTTCTTTCAATCTTAGCTGTATTAGCCATTGTTAGTTGTGAGAGAGAATATTCAGAAGATCTCGCTTTTGCAAAACACAGCGAAACACCTGGTATATTTATAGATGGATTTGTTGGAGGATTAGACTACTTCCCGTTTGGAGGTTCTTATGCAGAAGCTTTTTCTGTAGACACCAATGAAAGTTACAGTGGTAGCGCATCCATGCGTTTTGACATTCCTTCTTTTGGAATTGGATACGGTGGAGCTACATTTCCAAGTACTGCACCTAGAGACCTATCCAATTATGATGCCTTAACTTTTTGGGCAAAAGCCTCACAAGCAGGAGACATTAATGAAATTGGTTTTGGAATTAACGAAGACACCGCCGATAAATTCAAGGTTTCTATGCAAAATCTAGCAATTTCTACTCAATGGAAAAAATACATTATCCCAATACCTGATGCTTCTAAACTTACGGAAGAAAAAGGAATGTTTTGGTATGCAGAAGGAGCCGAAAATGAAACTGATGAAGGTGGGTATACATTTTGGATTGATGAATTAAAATTTGAAAAACTAGGTACACTTGCACAAGCGAAACCTGCTATTCTAGGAGGTGAAACTATAAATGAACAAGTTTTTACTGGTGGTGAAATTAATTTAGCCGATCGTGGATTGACACAAACGTTAAACCTAGCGTCTGGAAAAAACCAAACAGTAAATACCGCTCCTTCCTACTTTACATTTGAGTCTTCAGATATTGAAGTAGCAAGAGTAAGTGAATTAGGAATCGTTTCAATTGTTGGCGACGGAACTGCGACAATTACGGCTTCAATAGCTGGTGTAAAAGCACAGGGGTCCTTAAATATTGAAACAATTGGTGATTTTAAATTTGCACCAACACCAACTTTAGACCCTAGCAATGTAACTTCTGTATTTAGTGATGCTTATACAAACGTTACAGTAGACTTTTTAAATGGCTACTGGGAACCATGGCAAACAACTTTATCCGCTGACATAGAGCTAAATGGTGATAGATTGATTCAATATACCGAATTCAACTTTGTTGGAAACCAATTTGCACCTATAGATGCGACAAATAAATCTACGCTGCATGTAAACATCTTCCTTATTGGAAGCATTCCTTCAAACTTAGATTTCTTAATAACCGTAAAAGATTTTGGAGCAGATGCTGCCGATGGCGGAGGTGATGACACTTCACAACAATTCTTTTTCAACGGAACTAATTTTACAGAAGGAGAATGGAGTTCGTTAGAATTACCTATTACAATGCAAAATAAAAACAACGTGGGGCAAATTATTTATGAAAATATCAATGGCTCATCACTATCAAGTTTTTACTTAGATAATGTCTATTTCCATAATTAAGAAAGCGTCTTTAAAAATTTAAAAAAAATACAATGGATTTAAAAAACAAATATAAAATGCAGTTAAAAGCGGCACTTCTTGGGTCACTTTACCTAGCATTAACACTATTAGTTGTTACCAGTTGTGATACAGATGAAACACAAACAGTTGCTAGATTAAACACACTAGTAATGCAAGACGAATTTAGTACAGATGGTGTTCTTGACAATACTATTTGGAACCATGAAATTGGTACAGGAGATAATGGTTGGGGTAATGGTGAATTACAATACTATACAGACAGAAATGAAAATATTTCTGTCCAAAACGGAAAACTATTAATCACTGCCAATAAAGAAGACTACCAAGGATCTAGCTATACCTCTGCTAGAATTTTAACCAAGGGTAATTTTGAGCAAAAATACGGAAGATTCGAAGCCAGAATTAGAGTTCCTTACGGACAAGGTATCTGGCCAGCTTTCTGGTTGTTAGGCGCTAACATTGATGAAGTCTCTTGGCCACAATGTGGAGAAATTGACATCATGGAATATAGAGGGCAAGAGCCGACAATGCTGCATGGTAGTGTTCATGGACCAGGTTATTCTGGTGGAAATCCAATAACAAAAACCTACGAACTTATGAACGACAGATTCGATACAGGCTTCCACATTTTCGGAATTGAATGGACGCCTGAGTATATCAATTATTATGTTGATGATGTCTTATACAATCAAATTACACCTGCTGATGCAGACGGAGAATGGGTTTTCGATCATCCATTTTTCATCATCATCAACTTAGCTGTTGGAGGATCTTTTGCGGGATCTCCTAATTCAGAAACCGTCTTTCCGCAAACAATGTTAATCGACTATGTTAAAGTATATAAATAAACTAAATCACCAATTATGAAAAAATTAAATGCAACTTTCAAATACTTTTTACTCCTATTCCTTATGGTATCCTTTATAGGATGCGAAAAAGAAGACGATGAAGAACTTCCTGCAGTAACTGCAGAATTTACGTATAGCCTGAATGCCGAAACTGGAACTGCTCGTTTTATCAATACTTCTGAAAATGCAAATAGCTACACTTGGAGCTTTGGAAACGGAAGCACATCTACTGAAGCAAACCCAATTGTCACATTTTCTGTAGGATCGTACACCGTTACTTTAACCGCAAAAAATGTTGCCGGAGATTCTGACACTTTTGAAGACGACATCCTATATGCTATTGCGGATAATGAAGCTCCCGTAATTACACTAATTGGCGACGCTACAATGAATGTGACATTAGGAGAAACTTTTACAGATCCAGGAGCAACAGCTTCGGATAATATAGAAGGAAACCTTAGCTCTAGTATTGTCGTTGCAGGAGATGTAGTAGATGCAAATACGGCAGGAACCTATACAATTACTTATAATGTAAGCGACTTTGCAGGGAATGCTGCAACAGAAATTACTAGAACCGTTAAAGTAGCAGCAGATGCTACAGCGCCTGTAATCACATTAGTAGGTAATGCCACTATAAACCTTACTGTTGGAGATGCTTTTACAGATCCAGGAGCAGAAGCAACGGATAACAAAGACGGAGATATTACCGCTAATATTATAATTGCAGGAGATGTTGTAGATGTAAATACAGCAGGAACTTACACAATTACTTATAACGTAAGTGATGCCGCAGGAAATGCAGCAACAGAACTTACTAGAACCGTTAACGTAAATAACGCTGCAAACGGAGATGGAGATTATTTATTTGCTACCTCAGCAACGGTAACCATTCCTAATACAATTGAAGATTGGGGTTCTGGAACAACAATTGTTACCGACCATAGTGGTGATGCGACGTACAATCCTAGTATCAAACTTACTTCAGGTACAGCTTGGGGAGACGTATCGGCTTTAGCTTTTACAGGAATTGAAACAGGAAAACTTGCCGAGTATGGTATGCTTGAATTCAAAATAAAAACAACGGATTATACAACTATTAAAGTGAAAATTCCTGAAAATGAGTTGACTTTTAATATTTCAGAAGGAACAAGTTTAGCAGACGGATGGGTTCAAATGAGTCTTCCATTATCTAGTTGGAAAAATGAAGTGGCAGCAGCAGATCAATTCGCAATATTAGAATTTGGTGCTGGAACTATATTGGTTACCGATGTAAAACTATCAGGAGAACCTGACAACTCTGGCGGTGGCGGAGGAGGAACTAGTGACTGCCCTGCAGCTCCAGCTGGAGAGTTATTATCAAACGGTAACTTTGAAGCGGGTGATGTTGGATGCTGGCAATTCTTCCAAGGTTCATCAATTTCTACTACGGTAAACAACGGAGGTAGTAAATCTGCTGAAATCCAAGGGACAACGGGTGCTGCTGTCGGTTTAAAACAAGAAAGATTTGGAGCAGGTACTGTACTACCAAACACATCTTACACCGTAACCTTTGACATTATGGCCGATGGTCCATTTGGAGAAGGAGGGCTTTTAAAAGCTTTTGCTTTTTCAGAAGGTGCCGATGGTGGTAGTGTAGGTGCAACACTTCATACACTTACTGACAACACAACTGCTATTTCAACTTCATGGGAAACGAAAACGTATACGTTTACTACGCCAGGCAATGCAAATCAAGTAGAAGGAGGTATTTCATTTTTAATTGAAATAGTGAACAGTTCCGTAAAACTGAATGTAGACAACGTAGTCATCAAAAAAACTCCGTAAAAATCATTTATTAAAATTAGAACTTACTAAAAAGGACTGAACAACTAATGTTCGTTCAGTCCTTTTTTTTACCAGAACTTCGGCATAAAACACCGATTGTTCAAGGCTATTAATGCCCATATTTAAAAGATACTCTTCAAAAAACACGAAGAAAATCTAGTCTAAACTCAACTTTAAAAATAGCATTGATGAATACTATTGACACAACTTCTGCAAAAGAAAAGCGATCTCCTAATACAACGAATATGAAAAAAGGAAAACTAATTCAGTTTGAAAACGAAAGCTATTATAAAATAGCTAATAGCGATACCATGCGTCCATTTTTTATGAGCATTGTTAGCGACTCAAATCATTGGATGTTTATTTCTAGTAACGGTGGATTGTCTGCCGGTAGAAAAGACAGCGACTCTTCATTATTCCCTTATTACACCGATGATAAAATTACGGAAGCTGCTGATATTACAGGTAGTAAAACAATACTACAAATTCATCAAAATGGAAAAATATTTTTATGGGAACCTTTTTCAGAAAGACAATTGGGTATTTACAATACCACAAGAAACTTGTATAAAAATATTTATGGAAATAAAGTAATTTTTGAAGAAACGAACGAAGACTTAGGGCTAACTTTTAGATACCAATGGAATACAAGTGACAAATTCGGTTTTGTGAAAAAATCAACCTTGTTAAACAATACAGACACCTCAATTAAAGTCACTATTTTAGACGGTTTACAAAATATATTACCTGCAAGTATTACTGCAGATTTACAAAACTCACGTAGTAATTTAGTAGATGCTTATAAAAAAAGTGAATTAACGGCAAAAACTGGTGTTGCTACTTTTGGCTTAAGTGCCGTAATTGTAGACAAGGCAGAACCAAGCGAAGCTTTAAAAGCAAATATTGTATGGTCAACAGGAATTGAAAATCCAACCTATTTAATATCTTCTTTACAACTAAATAATTTCCGAAGAAAACAAGCCATTTTTCAAGAAGAAGACGTCAAAGCAGAAAAAGGAGCTTATTTTATTTCTACCGAAATAGAACTAGCAAAAAACACTAGAAAAGATTGGATGTTTGTTGCGAATGTGAATTATTCAATCGCAAATGTTATTGAAATAAATGAAGGTCTAAAAAACAATATGGAAGATCTTGTTCAAAGAGATATTGAACTAGGTACCGAGCGATTAATAGAACTAACAGGAGCTTCAGATGGATTGCAATTAACGGCAGACACTTTAACAAATACCCGTCACTTTTCGAATACGCTTTTTAACATTATGCGTGGTGGTATTTTTGACGATGCCTACCGCATTGAAAAGCAGGATTTTTTAAAATACCTTTCTTTTGCTAACAAACAAGTTTTCAAAAACAAAGAAGCACTTGTAAACACACTTCCTGAAGTTTTTTCATTACATCATATAAAAAATATTGCTAAACAAGACAAAGACAGTGACTTCAAAAGACTTTGTTTTGAATACCTGCCTTTAAAATTTAGTAGAAGACATGGAGACCCTAGTAGACCTTGGAATCGTTTTTCTATCAATACGAAAAACGAAAATGATGGATCTAAAATTTTAGACTACGAAGGAAACTGGCGCGATATTTTCCAAAATTGGGAAGCATTGGCACATTCGTATCCTGAATTTATGGAGAGCATGATTCATAAATTCTTAAACGCAACAACTTTTGAAGGTTACAACCCATACCGTGTTACCAAAGGTGGTTTTGACTGGGAAACCATTGAAGAAAATGATCCTTGGTCATACATCGGTTATTGGGGAGATCATCAGATAATCTATTTATTAAAATTCTTAGAATTTATAGAAAATCATTATCCTGGCGAACTTGAAAAGAATTTTCAACAGGATGTATTTGTATATGCCAATGTTCCTTACAGAATAAAAAGCTATGCGGACACCTTAAAAAATCCAAAAGACACCATTGATTTTGATCACAAAGGAGACCTTAAAATAAATGAAGCAAAAGATATTTTAGGAGCCGATGGTGCTTTAATTAAAGACAACAATACAGCTATATACAAAGTCAATTTAATTGAAAAATTATTGGCAACCGTATTGGCAAAAGTTTCCAACTTCATACCTGAAGCAGGAATTTGGCTAAACACCCAACGACCAGAATGGAACGACGCAAACAATGCATTGGTAGGAAATGGTGTGTCAATGGTAACCTTATATTATTTAAGAAGATTCTTAGGTTTCTTTGAAAACATTGTTGCCAAATCCACTACTGAACAAGTAGAAATTTCAGATGAATTACTGTTATTTTTCACGAGAGTACATGAAACCTTAAAAACCAATAAAACACTCCTTTCTGGCAAATTTTCTGACAAAGACAGAAAAACAGTTTTGGACGGATTAGGTTCTGCGGGAAGTGACTATAGAACAAACATTTATGACAATGGTTTTTCAAGTAACAAATCAGCGCTTACCAAAGCAGAATTAGTAGCCTTTATAAAAATCACAAAACAATATTTAGAGCATAGTATCGATGCGAATAAACGTACAGATAACTTATTCCATGCTTACAATTTAATGACCGTTGAAAATGAGCAAGAAATTTCAGTTTCCTACCTACCAGAAATGCTAGAAGGTCAGGTTTCAGTTTTGAGTGCAGGCTATTTATCTGCCAATGAAGCCTTAGACTTACTTGATGGATTAAAAGCAAGTGCCTTGTTTAGGGAAGATCAATACAGTTATATTTTATACCCAAATAAAGAATTGCCTCGTTTCGATAAAAAAAACAATATCGATGCTAAAAAAGTAGCGCAATCTGAACTGTTAAAACAATTAGACAACGACAAAAACTTTTCCATAATTGAAAAAGACGTTACTGGTAATTTTCACTTTAATGGAAATTTTAACAATGCGGAAAGTTTAAAAGCAGCTTTGGCTAATTTACCTCAAGAAAAATACAAATCACTTATAGAAAAAGATTCAAAATTAATCTTGGAAATTTTTGAAGCAATTTTTGATCACAAATCTTTTACAGGAAGATCTGGAACATTTTTCGGATACGAAGGACTTGGATCTATTTACTGGCATATGGTTTCTAAATTATTATTAGCCGTACAAGAAAATTGCTTAGCGGCTATTCATAATAATGAAAATGAAACAACAATTGGACGTTTGTTAGAACATTACTATGAAATTAATGAAGGAATTGGTGTGCATAAATCGCCTGAACTATACGGAGCCTTCCCTACAGACCCCTATTCCCATACTCCAGAAGGAAAAGGTGCACAACAACCGGGAATGACAGGACAAGTAAAAGAAGATATACTTTGTAGAATAGGAGAATTAGGTGTTTTTGTAAAGAATGGCAACATACACTTCAACCCTAGATTGTTAAGAACTGCTGAATTCTTAAAAGCTCCGAAAGTTTTTACCTACACCAATGTTAAAAAACAAGTAGAAAATATAGAACTCGCAAAAAATACGCTTTGCTTTACTTATTGTCAAATTCCTGTAATCTACTCTCTTTCCGATAAAGACACCATAAATGTAATTTACAATGACGGAACGTTACTAGAAACTTCAGCACGAAATTTAGATACGAAAACATCAGAAAAAGTATTTCAAAGAACTGGTGAAATAAATCAAATCATAGTTTCTATTAAGAAATAATATGACTGCTTTAAAAAACATACTAATATTTACAATACTGATCTCTATGCTTGGATGCAACAACAAATCGAATCAAGAAAAGAAAATCACTGCTGAAACCATTTTAGGAAATCCAGAATATTTAGCAATTTCTTATGGAGGATATCGTCAAAAATCACGTGATATACAGCCTACAATTGCAGAACTTAAAGAAGACATGAAGCTTTTGGCTGCAATGAACATAAAAGTTCTACGCACCTATAATGTTCAGTTAAAACAAGCCTCCAATTTACTCGCAGCCATTCGAGAATTAAAAAAAGAAAATTCAAAATTTGAAATGTATGTCATGTTAGGGGCTTGGATAGATTGCCAAAATGCTTGGACAGATCAAGAACCGAATCATGAAATTGAAAGCTCTCAAAATGCCGCCGAAATTGACAGAGCCGTTGCTCTAGCAAAAGCATATCCAGAAATTGTGAAGATTATTGCTGTTGGAAATGAGGCAATGGTAAACTGGGCGACAAGCTATTTTGTGCGACCAAATGTTATTTTAAAATGGGTAAATCATTTACAAGAATTAAAAAAATCTGGAGCACTTTCAAAAGATCTATGGATTACAAGTTCTGATGATTTTTCTTCTTGGGGAGGTGGCGACCCAAGCTATCATACAGAAGATTTAGAAAAACTCATCAAAGCAGTAGACTACATTTCAATGCACACCTATGCCATGCATAACTCACATTACAACCCTGGTTTTTGGTTGGTGCCTGAAAATGAAACAGAATTTTCAAAAATTGAAAAAATTGAAGCAGCTATGTTGAGAGCGCTACAATTTGCGAAAGACCAATACCAGGACATTCATACGTATATGAAAAGTTTAGGTGTAAACAAACCCATTCATATTGGAGAAACTGGTTGGGCTTCTGTTTCAAATGAACATTATGGACCCAACGGCTCCAAAGCTGCAGACGAATACAAACAAGGTCGTTACTATCAACTGATAAGGGAATGGACCAATGAAGCAAAAATTTCTTGCTTTTATTTTGAAGCTTTTGATGAACAATGGAAAGACGCTCAAAATAAATTTGGTTCAGAAAATCATTTTGGACTGATAACCTTGAAAGGTGAAGCAAAATTTCCGCTTTGGGACTTGGTAGATCAGGGAGTTTTTAAAGGCTTGACTAGAGACGGACAAGCCATCAAAAAAACATATGGCGGCAACAAAACCAAGTTAATCAATGAAGTTTTAACACCACCAAGAACGTATAATGTAAATGCACATTAATAAAGCCCCACTTAAAACCATAGAACATGAAAACAATCAAATATTATTTATCCACTTTTTTAATAATTGGTATGCTAGGTTGTAATGAAAAAGAATTATCGGTCGAAGTTTATGAAACCTCAGCCAATGGAAACAACTTAAAAAGAATCACAGAATTTACTTCTGAGGAATCTAATTCCACAATCAAAATAGTACCTAACCAAAAATTTCAAACCATTACCGGTTTCGGTGGCGCCTTTACAGAATCATCTGCATACTTATTGAACCAATTAAGTAAAAAAAACCGCGACACTATTTTAGAAGCCTATTTTTCTAAAAAAGGTGCCAATTATTCTTTAACAAGAACCCATATGAATTCTTGTGATTTCTCCTTATCTCAATATTCTTATTCTCCCGTTGAAGGAGATACAGCACTAAAACACTTTACAATTAAAGAAGATTTAGATGATTTAATTCCCATGATCAAGGACGCTCTAAAAATATCTGAAGATGGTTTTAAAATATTTGCTTCACCATGGACAGCTGCTCCTTGGATGAAAGACAACAAGGCATGGGTTGGAGGAAAATTACTTCCAGAATATTATGATACTTGGGCTTTGTTTTTTTCTAAATATATAGATGCATATAAGACGGAAGGAATTGACATTTGGGGATTTACTGTTGAAAATGAACCTCATGGCAATGGAAACAACTGGGAAAGCATGCATTTTTCGCCTAAAGAAATGACTGATTTTGTAGAATTTCATTTAGGTCCAAAATTAGAAGCCGATGGACACGGAGACAAAATTATTTTAGGCTACGACCAGAATAGAGCTGGTTTAAAAGAATGGGTAGATGAAATGTATAGAGATGAAGCTTCTTCGAAATACTTCCATGGAACCGCCATTCATTGGTATGAAAGTACCTATGATTTTTTTCCTAAAGCTTTGCAATATGCGCACCATAAGGCACCTAATAAATTTTTAATAGAAACCGAAGGCTGCGTAGATTCTCAAATTCCTGTTTGGAAAGACGATGCTTGGTATTGGAAAAAAGAAGCCACTGACTGGGGCTGGGATTGGGCCTCTGAAAAAGACAAACATTTACACCCAAAATACGCTCCTGTAAATCGATACGCCAGAGATATTATTGGCTGTTTAAACAACTGGGTTGATGGCTGGGTAGATTGGAATATGGTACTAGACACTCAAGGTGGTCCGAACTGGTTTAAAAACTGGTGTGTTGCACCTGTAATTGTAGATCCAAAAAAAGATGAGGTATACTTTACTCCTCTCTATTACACGATGGCGCATTTCAGCAAATACATCCGTCCTGGAGCAACCGTAATCGGAGTTCAAAACTCAGACAAAGAACTAATGGTAACAGCAGCTCAAAATCCTGACAACACCATAAGCATTGTCATTTTTAACGAAGGAAAAAAACCTAAAAGCTTTTCCCTTTCTCTTAATAAAACCACAACAAAAATAAATATAAGCGGACAAGCTATTCAAACCGTAGTGATTCCAAATTAATACTAACCAATCTAATTTATAATAGTATGTCAGATATAAACACACCTGCAAGAGGGAAAGTTCCATTTGGTCAAAAAGCCGCATTCGGTGCCGGTCATCTAGTACTAAATTTACTACCAGGAGCCCTAGGAATATTTATGTTCTTTTTACTAACCGCCTTTGGAATGGATCCTGTTTTAGCAGGTTTATTAGGAGGACTTCCAAGAATATTCGATGCCATTACCGACCCAATAATGGGGTTTATTTCAGACAATACGAAATCTAGATGGGGACGGAGACGACCTTATATTTTTGTAGGTGCAATATTAAGTGGTATCCTATTTGCCGTTCTATGGCAGCTAGATCCAGAAAATACACAAGCATTTAATTTCTGGTACTTTTTAATCTTCTCCATGATTTTCTTAATTGGAAATACGATGTTCGCTACTCCATTGGTTGGTTTAGGTTATGAAATGACTTCTGACTATAATGAACGTACACGCTTAATGGCCTTTTCACAAACAATTGGACAAATAGCTTGGATGATTGTGCCTTGGTTTTGGGTACTAATTGCAGATCCTGATTTATTCGAATCGCAAGCTATTGGTGTTAGAAACCTTTCCGTTATTGTAGGAATAGTCTGTTTGGTTCTTGGAGTTTTACCCGCCATTTTCTGTAGAGGAATTGACTCTGCAAACATGGAAAACAGAAAAGAAATTAATTTAAAATCTTTAGGCTCTAACATGACCGATCTTTTCAAAAGTATCGTCGAAGTTTCAAAAAGCCGACCTTTTATGAGACTTTGTGGAGCTACCTTTTTGGTATTTAACGGATTTCAACTAGTTGCATCCTTTAGCTTTTTTATTATTGTATATTATATGTTTGATGGTAGTTTTGCGGCCGCTGGAAATTGGCCTGCTTGGTTCTCTACCATAACAGCAGTAATTACGGCTTTTGCGGTGATTCCAATTATTACTAAAATTGCAAATAAATATGGCAAAAGAAATGCCTTTATCATTTCAACTCTAATTTCTATCGTTGGATACATCTTAAAATGGTGGGGATTTGAACCAGGAAACCCATGGTTAATGTTTATGCCAATTCCTTTTATGGCTTTCGGACTAGGTGGATTGTTTACCTTAATGATGAGTATGACGGCTGATGTTTGTGATTTGGATGAACTAGAAAACGGAATGCCTCGTAAAGAAGGTACTTTTGGCGCTATCTACTGGTGGATGGTAAAAATGGGACAAGCACTTGCCTTAGTATTACAAGGTTTTGTATTAAAATTTGTAGGTTTTGTTTCCGATGCCCCAACGCAATCTATAGAAACTATGACCAACTTAAGAATTGCAGATATTGTGATTCCTGCATTAACAGCCGGATTGGCTATTTGGATTATGTGGAATTATAGTTTAAGTGAAACGAAAGCTAAAAATATCAAAGCACAACTTGTTGAACGAAGAGGAGAACTTTAAGATTAAACTTTAGAAATAATCAGATAACTTTTTTATGTGCTTGAATAGAATCGAAAGGTTTTCGATATAAATCATGGTTTTTAGCTCAAAAAAAATACTCATTTTACAAATTACTATATGTAAAAAATCCGCTAAATTAAATTTTAGCGGATTTTTTGTGTGGAAATAATTTTAATTAAAACTTAAGATTCTCGTCTTTATCCCAAAGTCCCCAACAAGCACCTACATCACCTTCTGCTCCCGTTTTCCAAGACTCATCAAAAGAAGAAAAATAAAACATTTCTATGTCCTCTTCAACAGACCATTTTTGTGCATTTAAAAAGTACTTGATCGCATTTTCATAGGAAGGAATTGCACCGCCAAGCGTCTCCCCTTTATTGGTCCATCCCGTTTCCGATACAATTACTTTTTTTCCATTGGCTGCCTTTACGGCTTTGGCATACATTTCTTTCATATAAATCAAAGAATACTCTAGGCTACAACCTTCCCAATAAGGATAACAATTAGCAAAAACAACATCACAAGCATTCGTTATACGAGGATAATCAACAAATTCATAATAAGCATCCACATAACCAACAGGAACTTCTGGAATAGCGCTTTTAACTTCATTAATAAAACCTAATAGCTCTTCTTCTTCTAAATCTCCCCTATACAATACTTCATTACCAACAGCTGCTAAATCAACATAACCTTCTTTTGCAACTTTTATAAGATTGGCAATTTCTTTCTTATTTACTTCTGCATCATCACCTAACCAAGCACCCACCATCGTTTTTATGCCAAACTCATGAGCGACCCTAGGAATCATCTCATTCCCATCGGTACAAGAAAAAGAACGAATCCACTTGGTATAAGGCTGGATAATTTCCATTCTCCTTCTAATTTGTGCTTCTGAAATTAAATCCCCTGGCTCTTGACCTTCTTCATAAGGACTAAAACACAAACCGTGCATACCTGCTTTAAGCACAGTTGCAAATTTCTCTTGTAATTCTTCCGTTGATTTGTCGTTGTAATGCGCTCCTGTTAAAGACAACATGTTTTCTTTTCGTAAAGACATATGGTAAAGTTTTTTATAATAATTAAACATTGGTTATGTGTTTTGTCCCTATCAAGCATACCACACTAGCCTAGCAACAAGACCGAAATTTAACGCTATCTAACTGTATATAAACATCTTGACACTATACAACTGCTTAACAGACGAACTACATACACACAACACCCTAAAACAAAAGAGTCAGGTTCTAAGTCAAATAATACAAAATCAACAACTTGAAGTTCTAAACAAAACATTCAAGTTTCAATAAACCAAAGTAAAATAAATCCATCGTCGCGTTTTACAGATACTTATAAAGCACGCTTATCTTATGACTTTACTTTTAGATAGCTACTTCGAAAGTTTTTCAAGATCAAAACACCCTTTATTATTTCAATCAGTACCTCAAAAAAGCAAAAAAAGACGGTACAGAAAAGTAACATCTGCAGATTTCGACGAAAAAAGCGGAATTAAAAAGAAGAATTCACCTCATAAAACAAATTTAAAAATCATACAAGCCCTTAACAAATATGCTAAAAAAAATAAATGTAATGTTTACACTAAAAAAACAAACTAATGTTTACAAAACCTCACAAGGCTTTATAAGCATTGAGAAAATAATATTTTAAAAGAATCTTTTTTTTTGACGAGTACAATATGTTAAGCTTATGTATAGCTCATAAATTTTCCGAAAAGACTATACAGCGTTAACTTTAAATATTGAATTCAACCAAGAGTTGAGATTTTGAAAAAAACAATGTATTAACTACTTATATAGGTTTCAAAAACTCACTCAATCTAATTAAATACTAAAGACTCGAGACTTTAGTAAAACCAAATTAACGATTGGAAATAGCAAAATTCCTAATCAAAACTTAAACCAAAAACTAATGAAAACTAAACTTGTACTCTTTTTGTTTTTATGCTCATTTACAGCCATGTATTCGCAGCAATTACAAATTTCAGGAACAGTAATTTCTTCAGAGGATAATCTGCCAATTGTCGGAGCAAACGTTCTTATTGTTGGAAAAAACGCAGGAACAACAACTGATTTTGATGGAAACTATCAACTATCAGTAAACAAAGGTGATCAAATAGCTATCAGCTATATTGGTTTTACCTCTAAAACAGTAAACATCACCAATCAAAAAATCATCAACGTTACGCTATCTGAAAACACAGCAACCCTAGACGAGGTAGTTGTTGTAGGTTATGGTACTCAAAGAAAAAAGGAAGTTACTGGTGCTGTTGCCGTAATTAGCTCAGAAGCAATTACAAAATTAAACCCAACACGAATTGAACAAGCTCTTCAAGGTCAAGTATCTGGTGTAAATGTAACTTCAGACTCTGGTTCTCCTGGTAGTTCTTCTAGTATTAGAATTCGTGGAGTTTCTACGAATGGAGATAACAGTCCTTTGATATTAGTAGACGGAAACGTTATTGAGGATCTTTCGGTAATAAATCCGAATGATATCAAAACTATGAATGTATTGAAAGATGCAACTGCAGGTATTTATGGAGTAAGAGCCGCCAATGGTGTTATTTTAATTACCACCAAATCAGGTCGTAAAAACTCAGAATTAAAATTCTCTTTAGACTCTTATACAGGTTTTCAACAAACTAGTAAAAAAATCAATGTTCTTAATGCTACTGAATATGCTTTAATTACAAATGAAGCTGCCCTTGCAGGAGGAAACAGCCCTTTGTTTAGTAACTATGGCAATTTAGGGTATGGAACTAATTGGCAAAATGAAGTATTTTCAACGGCACCAATTTCAAGCACAAATTTAAGCGCTAGTGGTGGTACAGAAAAAGCCACATACTCATTCGGAGTTTCTTACTTAGATCAGGACGGAATTGTAGGCGGAGGAAAATCGAACTACAACAGATTGACAGCACGAGCAAATATTCAGTACGACCTTCTTGAAAATTTGAAATTGAATGCAACAGCAATTTATACGCATTCAAATAAGAACAAACTAAATGAAAATGCCTTAGGATCCGTTTTATTTAATGCCTTAAACATGAGCCCAACACTTCCCGTAAGAGAAGCAAATGGTGAATTTAGTTTAGCAGAAGGATTAGGCGGTGAAGTAATCAATCCTATTGCTCAAATGGCCAATTCCTACGACACGGATGTTATCAATAAAATAAGTGCAACTTTCGGGGCTACCTATACTTTTCTAAAAGACTTTACAGTGTCTTCAAAATTTCAATACAACAATTCAACAGTCGACATTGAAACATTTAAACCTGAAGTCAATTATGGTAGTTCAAAAGTTTTCAACGTTTCAACCAATGAATTTATCGACAATAAAGACAGCTACGAAGATTACACTTGGGACAACTACATTACCTATGAAAAATCTTTTGATGATGTTCATAATGTAAAAGTATTATTAGGTACTTCTGTATTCAAAACTACAGGAAAATATGTTGGTTTGACTGGAAGAAATTTAGTTTCTAATAATTTTTCAGATGCCAGTATCGACAATGCAGGGACTGTTACAAACAGATACAATTCTGAAGAATTAGCAAGAAATTCAAATACTTTCGACACAAGATTATTATCTTATTTCACAAGAGTTCAATACAACTACAAACAGAAATATTTATTTTCAGGAGTACTTCGTAGAGATGGATCTACAAGATTTGGACCTAACAACAGATTTGGATTCTTCCCATCAGCCTCATTAGGTTGGAATATTACCGAAGAAGATTTCTTACAAGAAAACTCTTGGTTAAATTCTTTAAAACTTAGAGCAAGTTATGGTGTTATTGGTAATGATAGAATTGCAGATTATGGCTATGTATCTACTTTAGGCGGACAAGCTATTTATGTAAGAAATGACGAGGTAACGGATGAAGATCTTTTAATAGGACTGGCAGAAGGAACTTTGGCTAATCCAGATATCAAATGGGAAGAGCAAAAAACAGCGAATTTAGGTTTTGATGCTCGATTATTAGACAATAAGATGAATATTACTTTTGATGCCTTTTCTAGAAAAACAGAAAATCTCTTATTAAGTCCACAAGTTTCAGGAATCCTTGGAGCTTCGGCACCTGGTTCAGGTACGCCTGTTGTAAATGCAGGAACCGTAGAAAACAAAGGTCTTGAATTCTTAATTGGATACAACGACCAGTTATCTGACGACTTCAGTTTTAATGTAAGTTATAATGTTACCGCTTTAAAAAACGAAGTGTTGTTTGTAGCTAGTGAAAATGGTTTTGAGCAAGGAGGTTCCTTTGGTGTAAGTCAAGAACCGCCTTCAAGAATGGAAGCTGGTGAGTCAATTGGATTCTTTTACGGATATCAAACGGACGGTGTTTTTCAAAATCAAGCAGAAATTGATGCTTCTCCAGTGACTTCAACTGCAACTTCACCTGGCGATATAAAATTTGTAGATCAAAACAAAGATGGCACCATTGATTTAGAAGATCGTGTCAACTTAGGAGATCCTATTCCCGAATTTACAATGGGATTCAACATCGGATTCAATTATAAAAATTTCGACTTTAGTAGTTCTGCTTTCGCCTCAATTGGAAACGATATCGTTAGAAATTACGAAAGAGTACAACCACAAGTAAATAGAATCAATTCTTCTTTAGGAAGATGGACCGGCGAGGGTACCTCAAACAGTATTCCAAGAGTAACGGCTGGTACTTCACCTAATAGTTTATTTTCAGATTATTTTGTAGAAGATGGATCATACTTAAGAATTCAAAACATTCAATTAGGATATTCTCTTAACGAAAACATCTTAGAAAAAGCTGGCTTAAATAAATTGAGATTTTACGTTTCGGTAAACAACCTCTACACATTTACAAATTACAAAGGTTACGATCCTTCGGCTTCCTCTGGAGATCCAATCGGAGCAGGAATTGATCAAGGTTTCTACCCTGTTCCAAGGACTTTTTTACTAGGAATGAATTTAAAATTTTAAAAACCGCGAATCATGAAAATATATAAAATTAAAACAATTGCTTTCTTTATTGCATTCGCAGCTGTTACAGCATGTAGCGATAGCTTTATTGATGTTCCCTCAAACGACCCAAACTCAGCAGAATTTTTCAATTCAGAAGAAGATTATGAAAAAGCTTTGATTGGAGCATACGACTTATTACAATCTACTTACTTAAATGTAATGCTGGGTGAAATTGCCTCTGACAATACCCTAGCAGGTGGAGAAAGTGCAAACGACACTCCAGGAATTCAGCAAATAGACGACATGATTCATACGTCATCTAACGAACAACTTAGAGATATCTGGGGTTGGATGTATGCTGGAGCCAACAGAGCCAACTATATTTTAGAATTTCAAGATAAAACAGATTTTACAGGAAAAGAAAACATCTTAGGGCAAACAAAATTCTTAAGAGCTTATTACTACTTTGAATTGGTAAAATGGTTTGGAGATGTTCCATTATCTGTAGACAAACGCATCCAATTCGGAGATCAATTTACAATAGACAGAACGCCAAAAGCTGATGTTTATGCGCAAATTGAATTGGATTTAATTTACGCAGCTGAAAATTTACCTTCAGTACAAGACTTAGCTTACAAAGTAACCAAAGGTGCCGCACAATCCTTGCTTGGAAAAGTGTATTTATACCAAAATAAATTTGATGAAGCGGCAACAGTTTTAGAAGCTGCCATTGCAGGCCCTTATGATTTGGTTGCAGATTACAATACTATTTTTGAACACGATGGCGAAAACGGAATTGAATCTGTTTTTGAAGTACAATATTCTGATGTGGCGGGTGCAGACTTTGACTGCAAACAATGTAGTTCTGGAAATATCGCGGTAGGATTTAGCGGTATACGTGCTTATGATGGACCTATATTTGATTCTGGATTTAGTTTTAATGTTCCTACACAAGAAGCCGTAGACGCTTTTGAAGCAGGAGATTTGAGAAAAGATGTTGCTATTTTAGATATCGAAGCTTGGAATACAGCCAACAACTCTACTTCTGGCGAGGGATATGAGCACACTGGGTATTTCAACAGAAAATACATTACAAGAAAAGGTGACAAAAACATTGGAGATCAAAACTTAACAAACCCTAATAATTATAGAGCTATTCGCTTTGCGGATGTTTTATTAATGGCTGCTGAAGCCAATAATAGAAAATCATCTCCAGATGATGCCAAAGCAAAAACCTACTTGAATAGAGTTAGAAGAAGAGCTTTTGGGGTTTCTGATGCTAGTTTTGACATCACAACGAATGGATCTGCTTTAACGGATGCTATTTACGCGGAAAGAAGAGTAGAATTGGTTGGTGAAGGACACCGCTTTTTTGACTTAGTACGAACAGGAAAAGCTGCACAAGAAATTGATGGTTTTGTAGCTGGTAAACATGAAGTTTTCCCTATTCCATTAATTGAAATTCAATTAGCAGGAGACAGATGGGACCAAAACCCTAATTATTAATCAATCAACCTCAACAAGATGAAAAAAATGAATTATATATACGGACTTTTATTAGTGCTGCTTTCAACGATTGCTTGTACTGACGATCTTGCTGATCTTTCTTTTGCTTCGGCAGAAAATATTCCAGCACCTTCAGAAATTAGTGCCTTGTTAACAGTTACTCAAGACAATTCTGGAATGGTCACAATTACACCAACAGGAAACAATGCCAATTCTTTTGAAATTGGTTTTGGAGATGAGAAAACAGAAACTGCAACAGTAGCATCGGGCGAAAGCACGACACATACTTACGCAGAAGGTTCTTTTGAGATTACAGTTACAGCAATGGGTTTAAACGACTTAACAGCTACGGCAAATATTCCTTTGAATCTTTCTTTTAGAGCACCTGAAAACTTAGAAATCAAAGCAGAGATTGATGCTTCAAACCCATTTAAATTAAACGTTTCTGCAACTGCAGATTACGCAGCGGCTTTCCATGTTTATTTTGACACCTCTAATACCGAAGAGGCTCCTACAGCTTTAGGAATAGATGCAATTATTGGCTATGAATATCCTACTGTTGGCGACTATACAATTAAAGTTGTAGCTCTTAGTGGTGGTTCAGAAACTATTGAAACGACGCAAAAAATTACTGTTTCTGCACCAACAAACTTACCAATAGATTTCGAAATTTTCGATGCTTCAGTATTGGCCGGATTTGACGGAGGAGTTATGACTGTAATTGACAATCCAAGTAAAAATGAAGACAATAATTCTGATAAAGTTGGACAAATAGTTAAAAATGCAGGACAACCATGGGGAGGTAATATAATTACCTTATCCGAACCTATTGATTTCTCTACTAAGAAATTCATAAAAATGAATGTTTGGTCTCCAAGAGCTGGTGGCAAAATGCTTTTTAAAGTTGAAAACATTGCGAAAGCAGAAATTGCGTATGAGCAAGAAGTTGTTTTAACAGGAAACAGTGCCTGGGAAGAAGTAACTATTGACTATAGCGATATTGACGTATCCAAAGAATACCAAAAAGTCATCTTAATTTTTGATAACGGTACTATGGGTGATGGAAGTTTAGACTTTACTTTTTATGTAGATAATATCAAATTAGCAAGTCAAAGCACATCGGGAGGAAGTATCAACTTCCCAATGAGTTTTGAAATTCCTTTCGAAACAAGTTCTTTTGATGGTGGAAATATCTCAATCATTGACAATACTAAAACCGATGGTAATAGCTCTACAAAAGTTGCTAAACTAGTAAAAGATGCTGGTCAAGTTTGGGCAGGTTCTAAAATTACAGTTCCAAACGTTTATCAATTAGAAACAGATTTCACGGTTACGTTAAATGTTTGGTCACCAAGAGCGGACCTTAGCTTATTAATGAAATTTGAAGATGCCGTTGGATGGCCTAACACTACTGCCACTCCAGAAATTACAGCAACAACAACAAAAGCTAATGAATGGGAAACCTTGACATTTAATTTTTCTGGAATCGATACTTCTATTGACTTTAACAACTTAGTTTTAATTATGGACAATGGAGCAGCTGGTGATGGGTCTGATAATTATACCATTTACTTAGATGACATATCAATTGCCTCTTTCCTTGATTTTGAACCTCAACAAGCACTAAGTAGTTTTGATGGTGGTGAAATTTCCATTATTGATAACACAAAAACTACAGGAAACGATTCTTCAAAAATAATCAAACTAGTAAAAGACGCTGGACAGGTTTGGGCAGGTTCTAAAATTACCGTTTCAGAACCTTACATTTTAACTGAAAGTACAACCATTAAATTAAAAGTTTGGTCACCTAGAAGTGGACTTAACCTATTAATGAAGTTTGAAGATGCAATTGGATGGCCAAACACAACAGCTACCGCTGAAATTACAGCTACAACAACAAAAGCTGATGAATGGGAAGAATTAACTTTTACATTCCCAACTATCGACACTAGCATTGACTTTACCAATTTAGTATTGATTATGGACAATGGTGCGGCAGGTGATGGATCAGACAATTACACGATTTACATTGACGACATAACGAAACTTTAAGACTTACATCATGAAAAACATTAAATTCATATTTCAAACAATGCTTTTAGTTAGTATATTCGTACTAACTAGTTGCGAAGAGGAAACTTACGAATTTGGCGCGATTATCGCTCCATCAAATATTCAAATAGATTCTGAAATCAAAGGTGCAACCACAAGTTTACCCTATGGAGACGGAACCGGTGAAGTTAGCTACACTGCAAATGCTGATAACGCAATAAGTTATAAATTTATATTCAATGGTAGCGAAACAATTGCTCCTTCCGGAACGCATACGTATACGTTTAGCAATACAGGAACACATATCTACAATGTAATCGTTCAAGTTATTGGAACAGGTGGAGTTATTTCGAGTTCAGCTATACAAAGTGAGGTATTGGTTTTATACGAGCCACCTGCTGAATTATTAGAAACTTTATATGGTACTGGAACAAAAACATGGAGAGTTAAAGCTGAAGGCAACAAACACTTTGGACTAGGCCCTGTTGGAGGAAATGCCGGACCTGAATGGTATGGTGCCGGACCTAACGATAAAGTTGATACAGGTATGTACGATGATCGCTATGTATTTAATAGCGATGGAACTTTTACACATTTAGTGGGTGCCGACGGAACTGTTTTTGGCAGACATACTCCAATGGTTGCAGATTTAGGACCAACTTCTGAAGCTCCAAATGGAGATGATATTGAAAACTATCCTTATGCTGATTACTCTGAAAAAATGAGCTTATCTGCACCAGGAGGAACTGAAACAATTAGCTTAACTGGTTTGGCTTTTATCGGTTATTATACAGGTGGATCTCACCAATACAAGATTGAAAGTAGAACAAGTAATGAAATTGTTTTAAGAACAACAGATGCGGCTAGTCAATTCGACTGGTGGTTTACACTAGTAGCTGAATAAATAAATTCACATAAAGAGGCGGTTCTAAAATCGCCTCTTAAAAAAAATCGTATGAAATATTTTCGAACACACACACTAGCACTCCTATTCATTATAACTACCGCTATAGCCTGTTCTTCCAATGAAGAAATTGAGGTAACAGCTCCTGACATAATTCCTTCAAACCTAATAATCGCGATTGACATTGTAGGACAACATACTGGGCAACCCAATGGCAATGGCACAGGTCAAATTAAAGTTACCGCATCTGCAACAAATGCAAGCGCTTATAAAATTCAATTTGAAAATAATATAAGTATTGAAAACACAACAGGAATTGCTGAACACGAGTATTTAAACGAAGGTATTAACAGTTATATCGTAACCGTTTTTGCATATTCTGAAACTGGAAATGCTATTAGTCAATTCAGAAAAATTACTGTTTTAAAAGAAGATGAAGCAGGGCCAGAAGAAACAGGTTTAGTTTGGTCCGATGAATTTGATACCGATGGTACTCCGGACAGTAGCAAATGGGTTTTCGAAATAGGCAATGGAGCTAATGGCTGGGGAAATAATGAAAAACAATATTACACCAATAGAAATGACAACGCGATTGTAGACAATGGGATTTTAAAAATAATCGCTAAAAGGGAAAATTACCAAGGTTACAATTTCACCTCTACAAGAATGAAAACACAAGGAAAATATAGTTTTACCTATGGAGAAGTAAAAGTTCGTGCAAAACTTCCTAAAGGAAGTGGAACTTGGCCTGCTATATGGATGTTAGGAGACAACATCACCTCAGCTGGATGGCCTTTGTGTGGCGAAATAGACATTATGGAACATGTTGGCAATAGAGAAGGACATATTTCTAGTGCCATCCACAATCAATCTGGATTTGCAGGTGGATATTATGGTGATGAGCAATATAAAGAGGATGTAACTTCTGAATTCCATGTATATGGAATTGAATGGACCCCTGAAAAAATTATTTTCAAAGTGGACGAAGTAGCACATTTTACATACCACCCAGATACCTATAATGATCATACTTGGCCTTTTTATCGTAATCAATTTTTACTTTTAAATATCGCTATGGGCGGAAACTTAGGAGGAACAATTAATAGTAGCTTTTCAGAGAGTGTTATGGAAATTGATTATGTTAGAGTTTACAAATAAACAAACATATTCACATTTTTATTTGTTAGTAATTTAGTATTAATCGTTGGGTGTAAAACCATTTCTATTTCTCCAAACAACATAACCTTTATGGGAAATAATAAAATTACCTAAGGGGCGGTTATAAAAAACGCCTATTTTATTTAAAAAATTCAAACATGAGATCCGTCAATAAATACACCTTTTTATTATTCTTCATTTTCGTAGCTTCAATAGCCTGTTCTTCCAATGAAGAAATTGAGGTAACAGCTCCGGACATAATTCCTTCAAACCTAATAATCGCGATTGACATTGTAGGACAACATACGGGGCAACCCAATGGCAATGGCTCAGGTCAAATTAAAGTTATAGCAACTGCAACAAATGCAAGCGCTTATAAAATTCAATTTGAAAATAATACAAGTATTGAAAACACAACAGGAATTGCTGAACATGAATACACAACTGAAGGCAGCAACAGTTATATCGTAACCGTTTTTGCATACTCTGAAACTGGAAATGCAATTAGTCAATTCAGAAAAATTACTGTTTTAAAAGAAGGTGAAGCAGGGCCAGAAGAAACAGGTTTAGTTTGGTCCGATGAATTTGACACTGATGGAGCTGTAGATGCTACAAAATGGTTTCACCAAACAAAAATTCCCGCAGGAGGAAGCTGGTATAACGGAGAAATACAGCATTATACAAATCGTATAGAGAACACAAATGTTACCAATGGCATCTTAAACATCGTAGCAAAAAAAGAAACATTTACCGATCAAGGACATACCAAACAATATACATCAGCAAGATTAAACTCTAAATTCGCATTCAAATACGGAAAAGTCAAAATTCGAGCAAAATTACCAACAGGTAACGGTACTTGGCCAGCAATATGGACTTTAGGAAAGAACATTACAGAATCTGGAGGATATTGGGCAAACGACTTTGGGACTACAGGTTGGCCTGCCTGCGGAGAAATAGACATCATGGAGCACTGGGGAAGTAATCAAAATTTTGTACAAAGTGCCATGCATACGCCTTCTAGCTCTGGAGCAACAATTAATCATGGAGGACAAACAATTGCTACAGCCTCAAGTGAATTTCATATTTATGAATTAGACTGGAACTCGGAAAGAATGATTTTTAGTGTTGATGGCAACGTTCATTATACCTACAACCCAGAACTAAAAAACGCAAATACATGGCCCTATGATGCAGAACAATATTTATTATTAAATATAGCTATTCAACCTAGTATAACAGCATCTTTTACAGAAGATGCCATGGAAATTGACTATGTTAGAGTATATAAACAATAGACCTTATGAAATTAAAAAATATCATGAAATTTTGTTTAGTTAGTAGTTTAGTACTGGTCGTAGGGTGTAAAAACCCTTCGATTACTACTAAAACAAACGCTGATTTAGACAAGAAAGTAGACTCTTTATTGGCCTTAATGACTTTAGACGAAAAAATAGGTCAAATGAACCAATACAATGGTTTTTGGGATGCCACAGGACCTTCTCCAAAACAAGGAAATGCCTCCAAAAAATACGAGCACCTTGAATCGGGATTGGTAGGATCTATGTTAAATGTAAGAGGTGTAGAAAACGTAAAAGCAGTTCAGAAAATTGCTGTTGAAAAAACAAGACTCGGAATTCCATTACTTATTGGTTTTGATGTAATCCATGGGTACCAAACTTTAAGTCCAATTCCTTTAGCAGAAGCAGCAAGCTGGGATTTAGCTGCCATTAAAAAATCATCTGAAATAGCAGCCGAGGAAGCAGCAGCAGCCGGTATCAACTGGACTTTTGCTCCTATGGTTGATATTTCTAGAGATGCTCGATGGGGACGCGTTATGGAGGGGGCTGGTGAAGATCCTTATTTAGGAAGTTTAATTGCTGAAGCCCGTGTTAAAGGTTTTCAGGGTGAAGATTTAAGTGCTGTCAACACAATTATTGCCTGCGCAAAACATTTTGCGGGTTATGGATTTGCAGAATCGGGTAGAGAATACAATACGGTAGACATCGGAACTTCTACTTTATACAATACCGTCTTCCCTCCTTTTATTGCTGCTACTAAAGCAGGAGTAAGAACTTTTATGAATTCTTTTAATGAATTGAACGGCATACCAGCAACTGGTAATAAGTTTTTACAAAGAGACATCCTAAAAAACAAATGGGGCTTTGAAGGTTTTGTTATTTCTGACTGGGAATCGATAATTGAAATGACAGACCATGGATATGCAGAAAACGACAAACATGCTGCCGAAATAGCGATCAATGCGGGGTCTGATATGGATATGGAATCTTATGTATATGTAAATTATTTGGCCGAATTAGTCAAAGAAGGTAAAGTTGACGAAAAACTAATTGACGATGCAGCAGGGAGAATTCTAAAGGTAAAATTTGAATTGGGCTTGTTTGATGACCCTTATAAATATTGCGACACCGAAAGAGAAAAAACCATTGGAAGCAAAAAAAATAAGGAAGCTGTTTTAGATGTTGCAAAAAAATCTATCGTACTATTAAAAAACGAAAACAATCTTTTACCGCTTAAAAAGAAAGGTGCTAAAATTGCTTTAATTGGCCCATTGGCAGCCGACAAAACGAGTCCGTTAGGAAGTTGGCGTTTGGCAGCTGAAGACAATACGGCTATTTCTGTATTGGAAGGTTTGCAAAAATATACAGACAACAAAGTAACTTATCATAAGGGAGTAACACTTACTGAAGGAAAACCAGAATTTGTGACGGAAACCCAAATCAACACAACGGATAGAACCGGTATAAAAGAAGCCGTAAGTATTGCCAAAAAGAATGATGTTGTAGTTCTTGTTTTAGGGGAACATGGTTTCCAATCTGGAGAAGGTAGAAGTAGAACTTCCTTAAACCTACCTGGATTACAGCAAGAACTATTAGAAGCTGTTTATCAAGTAAATAAAAACATTGTATTGGTTTTAATGAACGGACGCCCCTTAACAATTAATTGGGCTGACAAAAACATTCCTGCCATAGTTGAAGCCTGGCAGCTTGGAACACAAAGTGGACATGCCATAGCTCAAGTTTTATATGGAGATTACAACCCTAGTGGGAAATTACCAATGACTTTTCCGAAAAGCGTAGGGCAAATTCCAATTTACTACAATTACAAAAACACAGGAAGACCCACAATACCCGCTCCAAATCAAGTTTTTTGGTCGCATTATATTGACGAAAGCAATGAGCCTTTGTATGAATTTGGATATGGATTGAGCTATACTACTTTCAAATACGAAAATTTAAAACTAAGTTCTCATAAATTCAATAAGGACACTGAATTTACGGCAAGCATTAGCTTAACCAATACAGGTAAAGTGGCCGGTAAAGAAGTTGTTCAATTTTATATCCAAGACTTATTTGCCAGTATTACAAGGCCTGTAAAAGAGTTAAAAGGATTTGAAATGGTAGCGCTAGAACCTGGTGAATCAAAAGAAATTTCATTTACAATTGATAAAAAAATAATTGAATTTTATACTGTGAACAACAAATGGGAATCAGAACCCGGTGACTTTAAAATCTTTATTGGAGGTAGCTCAAAAACGGTTTTAGAAGACACATTTAGTTATAGTAATTAGTTACAAAATACTTTTAATAAATAGCCGCTAAGCTTTTCACAGTTTAGCGGCTATTTGTATTTTAGTACAACTAGAAATTTATCGTTTTCGAAGGATATATTTCTGAATTTTAATTACTTTATTCAACAGCTAAATTCACTAAATTGGATTTTATAGTTCCAACACGAACCTCAACACTTGCGTTTTCTTTTTTACTTGTTGATTGCAGTAAAATAATGGCCTTTCCTTTGTGAGTTACAATTTTATTTGATTGGTGATTTTGTACGTTCTTTTCCCAACCATTATCAATACCAATATTTTTTACAGCACCCGTCATATAAAATTCTATTTCCACATCTGCATCGGTGATTAAGTTATTGGCTTCATCTACCAACTTGGCAGTTAGCACGGCTACATCATAGCCATCAGCATTTAACGCAACCTTATTTGATTCTAAAATAATTTTAGAGAATTTACCGGGCGTGTTTAAAACAAATTCATCTGCTTTTTGCCCATGATTATATCCTATCACTTTTAATTCCCCTTTTGCAAAAGGAACCATCCATTTGATAATATTATCATCTTCACTATAAGCTGAACGTTTTTGTTTTCCTAGTGATTTTCCATTCAAAAACAATTCTGCCTCTTCGCAGTTTGTATAAGTTTGCACAACAATTTGTTCCTTTTCCTTATAGCTCCACTTTTCGTACACTTTGTACCACTCCCATTTTCTTAGCATTTTCCATACTGGAGGTGCCGTATACTGTATATCAAATTTCCATCCTTCTTTTTTATCAAAAGAAAACTCAGATTCTGAAGCCGGCGTAGTTACTGCATATACTTTAGGATCATTTTTCCACAAGCATTCAAAAAAGTGCCCTCTCGGATTTTTAAATCCTGCATAATCAAACAACGAAATATTCAAACCTTTACGTGGCCAAGGACCAGCTTCACCCATATACGCAAATCCTGTCCAAAGAAAAATACCCGATACAAAATCTCTATCTACAACATTCTTCCACTCAGAATAAGCACACCAATTTTCTGAACCAATTATTTTTAAGTTCGGATATCTTTTATGTGCCGCATCATAATCAGCCGCTCTATAATTAAACCCAAATACATCCACTGCTTGTCCGTAGCCACTTACCATTCCTATAGAAGGCTGCACACTACCACATGTAACGGGTCTACTTGTATCTATTTCTTTTACCCATGCCACTAATTTTTTTGCAGTAGCTGCTAAAGGATCTACTCCCTTGGTTATTTTATCAAATGCTTTTTTGATTTTTATAGAATCATAACTTGGCGTTCGATGATATCCATCGGCTTTATTTTTTCCATTCACAGCCGCATATGTTTTCGAATAATCGCCAAAGGTCCATTCAATCTCATTTCCGATACTCCACATAACTACCGAAGGATGATTAAAATCGCGTTTTATTAAATCTTTCAAATCTCTTTCTGCCCATACTTTAAAGTGTTCTGGATAGGCTTTTGCCGCTTCTTTAGGAGCTGCATTGTCACCTAAATACACCAAACTTTTTCCTTTCGGCACATGCCATTCGTCAAAAGCTTCATCCATCACCAGCATTCCTTTTTCATCACAAACTTCTAACAATTCAATAGAATGCGGATTGTGTGAAAGACGTATTGCATTGACACCAATAGATTTTAATTGATTGATTCTGTACTCCCAAATTGCTTTTGGAACAGCAGCACCAACAGCACCTGCATCATGATGTAAGTTGACACCTTTTATTTTTACGCGATTCCCATTCAATGAAAAACCTGTATTTGAATCAAAATTAATGGTTCGTACTCCAAATTTTTCAGATGTATTGTCTAAAAGTTTTCCGTTCTGTTTTATTGCTACTTGAAGTGTATACAAATGTGGCTTTTCCAAAGACCAAAATATAGGATTGGCCAATTCCATCTGTACATTATTATCTGTTGCTTGGGTTTTTACTTCCTTGCTTGCCACAGATTCATTTTGCTGATTAAAAACTTCGTATACGATAGAAATTTCATTTTTAGCATTGCTTGGAAAATTTACTTGCGTTGCTATATGTATTTCAGCCAAGCCTGTTTTTACAACAGGAGTAGTTATTTGCACTCCCCATTGTTTGATATGTAAAGGAGCTTTTTTAATGAGTTGTACCTTTCTATAAATTCCAGAACCGGTATACCATCTTGAATCTACATAAGCTGTATGATCTACTTTAACGGCAATGGTATTTTCCTCTTTTCCATAATGCAAGTAGGGAGATAAATCATAAGAAAAGGAACTGTAACCATTTGGTCGAGTTCCTAATAAATGTCCATTAACCCAAACGGTAGAATTGTTATAGACTCCGTCAAAAGCTATAGAAATATGCTTTCCTTTGTCCGATTCATCTAAATTAAAATCTTTTCTGTACCAACCCATTCCACCAGGAACAAACCCCGTACTGGCCGCTGTATTTTCTTTTTGATAACCTTCCTCAATACTCCAATCGTGTGGCACTTTTACAAGCTTCCAATTGTCATCATTGAAGCTTAACTGTTCTGCATTTGAGAAATCTCCTAAATTAAACTTCCAATTGGCATTAAAATCTTCTACTGTCCGTCCTGTTTTTTCTGGTTCAGAGCAAGAATACAAACTCAGAATTAAGCATATTAATAAGGCTATTTTTTTCATATTTTGAAAACGAATTTTGGTTGATATACATTTAGTTTTACGGAGTACCGTGCAACAAGTATACTTAAACAAAAAGGTGAAACCATAGAAAAAATCAAGATTACTGTTTTGGCAACGGTGGTGTTAACCGTTAAAACACTGCGCAAAACCCCTTATAAAACCTAGGTTTATAAAGATTCAACTCAAAGTAGAGCAATTTTGACTATTTTTGTAACAATGGCTAAAAAACCGACACAGACCGAAATAAATGAGGCATTGCAAAAAATTTGTAAACATGCCTTATTTGTAAATTCTCCTCAAAATACACGGTTGTTAAGCTATCTTGTAGAACAAGCAATAAAAGGGAATAAAATTAAAGAACATGTGATTGGTCTTGATGTATTTCCCGACTCTTACTCCCTTGAAAAAAACGATGGTTCTGTTAGAGTGTACATGTATAAGCTTCGTAAAAAACTTGAAAAATACTACGCCTTAGAATCAAAACACACGACCCTTGTTTTTGAAATAAAAAAAGGGCAATACAACCTTAGTTTTTCAGACATTAAAAATTATGATGCCTCAAAAAAAGCTTCGAAAAAAAGTATCGAAATCCCTTTAAAACAGCTCTACTTTTGGGCAATTATTTTATTTCTGCTTGCTAGCTTTGCTTTTTTTTACACTCATTTATTCCCGAAAAACAATTATTGTTGGAATGCTTTTTTCTCTGGAAAAGAAAAAAATCTATGCCTCGTTGCTGATCATTTTGTGACGATGAACAAAGACCAAAATAATTTTAGTATCTCAAATGAAATAAACAATCAGAATGAATTTATAGTCTATGCAAACAAGCATAATGAAGCACATTTTGAAATAGCCGACTTTACCTTGTTTACCAAAATGGCTCCATTTACAATCCAAACATTGACCGCTTGGTTTTATGATAACCGAAGTGATTTTCTTTTAAAAACGGACAGTGATTTTAAATACGAAGAAAGCAGAGAGAAAAATATTCTTTATGTAGGACAGTTTAAAACCATGAAAGAAAGCAAATCTATATTTCTGAAAAACAGCAAAAAATTTAAAATAAACAAAGACGGCTTTTCTTATATAGAAAGTGGTGGTATAAAAAATTACACCACCACTTTTAATCAGTCAAATAAAACGGAATACGCTTTGGTTTCTTTTGAAAAAACAAGCAACAACAAAGAAGCTTTATTTTTTGTTTCCAATCATGATATTGGCGTACTGGCAACGGTAAGAAATTTCACCGATAGAAATTGGCTTGAAAACTTCTACAAAAACCTACCTACTAAAACGTCTCATTTTAATGCTTTATTTGAAGTACACGGCATACAACGTACTGATATGAATTGCAAACTGGTACAATTAGAAATTTTAGATTAAATAACACCTTGTGCTAACATCGCATCTGCAACTTTTACAAAACCGGCAATATTTGCCCCTTTTACATAATCCACATAACCATTATCATCCGTACCATATTTGATACAAGCATCGTGAATATCTTCCATAATTTCTTGCAATTTATGATCTACTTCTTTTCTAGACCAATTAAAACGCAAAGAATTCTGTGTCATTTCTAAACCAGACGTTGCCACTCCACCTGCATTGGAAGCTTTCCCAGGAGCAAACAAAATTTTAGCTTTATGAAATTCGTAAATGGCTTCTGGAGTAGAAGGCATATTTGCCCCTTCACTTACACAAACACATCCATTGGAAAGTAACTTTTTAGCATCCTCACCATTTAATTCATTTTGCGTGGCACATGGAAGTGCAATATCACATTTAATGCTCCAAGGGTTTTCACCTTTGAAAAACTGAGCTTTAGGATATTTATTTAAATATTCAGAAATACGCGCTCTTTTCACATTTTTCAATTCCATTACATGCGCTAATTTTTCTGCATCTATCCCTTCTGCATCGTAAACAGTTCCTGAAGAATCAGAAAGACTTACTACTTTAGCCCCTAATTGTACCGCTTTTTCTGCCGCAAACTGTGCTACATTTCCTGAACCTGATACCGTTACTATTTTTCCTTCAAAAGAATCATTGATTCCTTTCAACATATTTTGAGCAAAATAGACATTTCCATAACCTGTCGCCTCTGGTCTAATTAAAGAACCACCCCAGCTTATTCCTTTTCCTGTTAGTACCCCAGTAAATTCATTTCGAAGTTTTTTATACATCCCAAATAAAAACCCAATTTCTCTAGCACCAACACCAATATCTCCTGCTGGAATATCTGTATTCGGACCAATATGACGGAACAATTCACTCATAAAAGCATGACAAAAACGCATAATTTCATCGTCTGATTTTCCTTTCGGATCGAAATCAGAGCCCCCTTTACCACCACCCATAGGAAGCGTAGTTAATGAGTTTTTAAAAACCTGCTCAAAAGCCAAAAACTTTAGGATGCTCAAATTCACAGAACTATGAAAACGCAAGCCTCCTTTATAGGGTCCAATAGCAGAATTCATTTGAATACGGTAGCCTCTATTTACGTGTATAATTCCTTTATCATCAACCCATGAAACACGAAACATAATCACTCGTTCTGGCTCAACCATTCTCATTAAAATATGCTGTCCCCTATAAATGCTTTGACTTTTAATATAAGGAATTACCGTATCTGCTACTTCTTGTACCGCTTGTAAAAATTCAGGTTCATGAGGATTTCTGCTCTTTACCTGATTCATAAAATCTTGGATAATTTTTTTCATATCGTAAATGGATTAAACTATTTTTAACTTGTTATTACGAATGTAATAAAAGTCCTTCTCAAAAATTAGAAACTCCATAACTTTGTCGTATAAAATATTTCTCTATACATTTTTTAACATTATTTTTTATTTCATGTAATTTTACAAAATGGAAAAAAAACAAATGGCACTTACTTGGACTATACTAATTGGCTTAAGTGTACTTTTATATTATCCACAAATTAAAACACCTGTACAAGGGCGTCATGCTTGGGCAATGGCAGATCATTTTGCCATCTCTTTAAATTTTTTGGAGAACAGTTTTGATTTTTTTCACCCCGAAACCTATTGTTTAAATCCTCAATTTGCTGCGACAAATGCTCCTCAAATAAAAAATGACGCTTGGTATTCTTCCCCAAAAACCCCACAGGGAATTACTTCAATAGATCCGCCGATGCATCACTATGTAGTGGCCTTGCTGATGAAGACATTCCAAACAAAGAATCCCATTGTTTATCGGTTTTACATGCTTTTGCTTAGTCTTATCGGACTCTTTTATCTTTTCAAACTCAGTTATTTAGTAACCCAATCTTTTTGGATTACCACAGCAATGTCCATTTTTGTAATGCTTGCCCCTACCTTTACCTACTATGCTGTTGGTTTTTTACCAAGTAGTGCTGCTTTAGCATTCCTGTTTATTAGCGCTTTTCATATAACGCGTTTTCACTTTGAAAAGCAAAACAAGAATTTATACTATTCGTTAGTCTTTATGACCTTAGCCGCATTGACAAGATTTCCATTTATTATATACCTTATCGGTTTATTAAGCACTTATTTACTTATTGGCCTCTTGGATAAAAAAATCTATTGGAAAAAAATGCTTTTACTAGTAGCTTGTTTGGTTATTGTGCTTTCTTATTTCATGTACAACAAATTTTATCTATCAGCTTATTTTGGCTCCAATTTTTTAAGTCACCCTTTGCCCGTTACAAGTTTGCATGAATTTATCAATGCTATTTGGAAAACCCTGTACCACGAAAGCTGGAGGTACTTTACTTTAATACATTATTTTTGTCTATTCTTCGTTGGATTTCTCTTTCTAAAAAAACGCAAACAGCAGCTTTCTTTTAAACAAAAAAACTTTTTATTTTACTATTTAAGCATTGTAAGTATTGGTGTTTTTTGCTATTCCTTTTTAATGCTCCAGCAATTTGTAGCCCATGATTATTATATACTAGATACTTTTTTTCCGATTCTCCTATTTTGGTTGCTCGCCTTTTTAAAACAGGTTGATCTGAAGCATTTAACCAACGTAAAAAAATACTTGGTTATTTTTACCATTTTAGCCTTTGGACTAAATCGTCTTGTTTTTAAAATGGGTTATGATGCGAGACCCACTACCCCTTTAGAAATAACCAGAACGAACTTTATTGACAGTCATAAAATTTTAGACAGTTTACAAATAGCTAAAAAAGCCAAAATTCTATTGATTGATTCTTACAGTCCAAATTTAGCATTTATAGGATTGCAACGAAAAGGCTTTTGCTTGATGAGGCCTACTAAAAAACGCATCCTAAGAGCCATGACTTGGGAGTTTGATTATATTATTACGCAAAATTTTTCGTACAAAGAAAAGGTTTTAAAAAACTATCCAACATTCGAAAATGAGACTGAAATCTACTTTTCAAATGATAAATTTACTATTCATAGAAAAAAATAGTTCAGGTCTGTTTCTTTTTTTAAATTTGCACCCTAATTTCAATAGACAATGTTAGATAAAGTAAACGAACTGATTGGTGAGGTAAAAGCTTTTAAAGCCACGAAAAAAGAAGAAGTTGAAACTTTTAGAATTAAATACTTAGGAAGTAAAGGAATTTTAAAAGACTTATTCAACGACTTTAAAAATGTTGAAAACAGTTTAAAAAAAGAAGTAGGTCAGGCATTAAATAGTTTGAGAACTGCGGCTACTGAGCGTGTCAATGAATTAAAAGATTCGTTTGAAAACAGTAGTGAGTCACAGAGTTTTTACGGAGACTTGACTAGACCTTCTGAACCGATTAACTTAGGTGCTAGACACCCTATCTCTATTGTTAGAAATCAAATTATTGAAGTTTTTGACCGCATTGGATTTACGGTTTCTGAAGGACCAGAAATTGAAGATGACTGGCATAATTTTACTGCATTAAACTTGCCTGAATACCACCCGGCTCGTGATATGCAAGATACTTTTTTCATTGAAAAAGATCCAGATTTGTTATTGAGAACGCATACTTCCTCAGTACAAACTCGTTATATGGAAAACAACACACCTCCTATTAGAACTTTATCGCCTGGTCGTGTATTTAGAAATGAAGATATTTCAGCTCGTGCACATTGTATTTTTCATCAAGTAGAAGGATTGTACATTGATACAGATGTTTCTTTTGCCGATTTAAAGCAAACCCTTTTGTATTTCACAAAAGAAATGTTCGGAAAATCAAAAATTCGTTTACGTCCTTCTTATTTTCCATTTACAGAGCCAAGTGCCGAAGTAGATATTTATTGGGGATTGGAAACTGAAACAGATTACAAAATTACCAAAGGTACTGGTTGGTTAGAAATAATGGGATGCGGAATGGTAGACCCAAATGTATTGAAAAATGCAAATATTGACCCAACAAAATACAGTGGTTACGCATTTGGAATGGGAATTGAACGTATTGCTATGTTGTTGTATCAAATACCAGATATCCGTATGTTTTATGAAAACGATGTTCGTTTCTTAGAGCAATTCAAATCGGCTTTATAGCACTTTTACAAGCCTGTTATATACCATTTTAAAGTTTAAATAGTATCTTAGTAGAAACAAAAAAAAGACACTTATGAAAACGATGACTTGTAAACAATTGGGCGGAGCCTGTGCAAAAGAATTTCATGCAGAAACCTTTGAAGAAATGGCAGAGCTGAGTAAAAAACACGGAATGGAAATGTTTCAAAAAGGAGATGCATCACATTTAAAAGCGATGGAAGAAATGCAATCTTTAATGAAATCTCCAGAAGCAATGCAGCTATGGTTTGAAGGAAAAAGAAATGAATTCAACGCCATTTAAAAAAATATCATTACTAAAAAAACACTGAAATAAGTTCAGCCTTCATGAAAAAAGATATCGTAATCCCAGAAGTATCAGATGTTTTTATGGCCATTGTAAAAGAATACAATGAAGATTTTAAATGCGATGATTGGAATGCTTATATCATCAATAACAAAGAAGTAGCTTTAGAAATGTGTTTGATTGTTTCTAAAGGAGATGAGGAAACAACCAAACTAAAAACTTCTGTTTTAAGAAAGAAAATAGAAACCTTACCTGCCAAATCTTTTGCCAAAGTAGAATACATAAATCCTGCAGTTTTAAGGTTGAACAACACCTTTGAAGTCACTTTTTTTGAAGGAAACAAAATGTTTGACAAATCGTACACCTTTAAAAAAGGAACGGTAAAAGAAGGCACCTTGCGTATGTTACCTTTGCTAAAAAAAGAAGGCGTACTCATCAAATAAGTAGCGTGTATCCAGGTTTTCTTAATTTTTAATTTATCTTTAGGCGAAAATTAAAATTAAGCAAAACCATTCCCCATGTCTTTGAAACCTTTTTTTATCGCTTTTATCATGTCTCTATCTCTTAATGCCCAAAACATTCCGATGTATGTAGGAGGTTACACCACGGGAGAAAGTGAAGGAATTTACCAATTTCAATTCGACACAAAAACAGGGAAATTATCTGAGAAAAAATTAATAGCTAAAGCAACAAACCCAAGTTACTTAGTACTCTCTCCTAAAAAGGATTTTTTATATGCTGTTTCGGAAGGAGCTAAAAAAGGAAGTAATTCTGGAGATGTAACTTCGTATAAATTCAACAACGACGGAAGTCTAGAAAAAACAGCTACTATAAGTGCCAACGGAAAATCACCGTGTCATTTAGGTATCAACAAAAAAGGAAACAAATTGGTTGTCTCTAACTATGGAGGAGGTAATTTTAGCATATTTCCTATTGCTGATGGAATTTTAAAAGAAGCTGTTCAAATAGTCAATTTGAATGGAGCAGATAAAAAAGCACACACCCATTCTGCACAGTTTCACAAAAATGAATTATTTGTCGCTGACCTAGGTGTAAATACGCTAGAGCACTACAGCTTTAACAAAAAAAGATACATCTCTCAAAAGAGCATCCCAATTACTCAAAAAGCAGGTCCTAGACATTTTGTAGTGACTAAAAAAAGAGACTTTATTTATATTATTAATGAATATGGTGGTACCATAACTACCTTAAAAAAACAAGGAGATTCCTATGCTAGAACGGGTAAAGATGTAGCAACTGTGAAAGAAGGCTATAAAGGAAAAATTTCTTGTGCAGATATTCATTTATCGAACGATGAAAAATTTATTTATGGAACAACACGTGGTGAAAATACCATTGCCGTATTTAAAAGAAATAAAAAAGATGGAAGCATCGAACAAATTCAAAATATTTCTACCGAAGGAAACTGGCCTAGAAATTTCACTTTAGCTCCTGATGGAAATTTCTTACTTGTGGCCAACAAATTAAGTAGTAATATTACTGTGTTTTCAGTTGATAAGAAAACAGGTAAATTAACTTATTTACATGAAACTGCAAGCCCAAACCCTTCTTGTTTAAAATTCTAACTACAAGTTCCATCAATTTTTTAACTATTGAATTCGAAACTTATAAAAGCTTAATCCAATAGCTCTGTCAATAATTTAAACTGTCTTTTCGGACTTCTTTTTAAATACACAATATTGTAAACAGTATCAATAATTGGCGTACAGGCTTCGTTCTTTTGATTTATTTCATAAGCACTTTTAACGGCATAATACCCTTCAGCAACCATGTTCATTTCCATCATGGCAGACTTAACAGTATAGCCCTTCCCTAGCATGTTACCAAACATTCTATTTCTACTAAACGTTGAATAACCCGTCACCAATAAATCACCCAAATAGGCCGAGTTATTGATATTTCGTTTCATCTTATGAATTTTTTTGATGTAGCGTTTCATCTCACGGATAGAATTCGACATCAGTACGGCTTGAAAATTATCGCCATAACCTAAACCATGTGCAATACCTGCCGCAATAGCGTAAATATTTTTCAACATGGCTGCATATTCGGTTCCAATAATATCATCTGAAATTTTACATTTGATATAATCGCTTGATAGAACCTCACTTAAAAACTGTCCTTTCTCTTCATCTTTACAAGCAATTGTTAAATAAGAAAGACGTTCCATAGCCACTTCTTCTGCATGACAAGGTCCTGTGATGACACCAATATTTTCATAAGGAACATCTTGTTCTTTATTTAAATGCTCTCCAACAATCAACCCCGTTTCAGGCACAATTCCTTTAATCGCAGAAAAAATAGTCTTCTCTTTTAAACTAGATTTTATTTTTGCCAATTCCGAGCTTAAAAAAGCAGAAGGAATTGCCAATATAATAACATCGGCATAGTCTACCATTTTATTGATATCACTACATAAATATAATTTATCTACGTTAAATTCCGCAGAAGAAAGATAATTCTGATTGTGTTTGTTTTCTTTGATATATTCTATAGAAGCTTCATTTCTCATATACCAGCCCACAGTTTTAAGATTCTCGCACAGCATTTTTACAATGGCTGTAGCCCAACTTCCTCCTCCAAAAACGGCAACTTTTAATGATTCATTCATATTCCTTGGTTGATTTATTCTAGACCTCAAAAATAACAATTAATAGTGAACTAAAAATTCTTTCCCCACTTATTCTAATAAACACGTAGACTGCAAGCACTTTTACTATCTTTGCAAGGACCTAAAACAATACATTGAGCACTCTTAAACGTTTTTTAAAAGACACCTTAATCTATGGCTTTGCTGCAATTATGCCCAAAGCAATCAACGTTCTTTTGGTAAAGCTTCATACAAGTTCATTAAGTACCAGCGAATACAGTGTAAATACTTCTTTTTATGTTTGGGCTGCCTATTTTAATGTGCTTTTTACCTACGGAATGGAAACCGCTTTCTTTCGTTTCTTCAACAAAGAAAAAGACAAAGGAAATGTTGTTTCTACTTCATTTATTAGTGTTTTAACAACATCCATTATTGCATTATTGGTATTGCTTCTCTATAAAAATGAAATGGCAAGCTTTTTAGGCTTTTCAAACCCCTTGTATTTTAGCATTCTTGTTTGGATTTCCATTTTAGAAACTCTTGTCGTTATTCCTTTTGCCTACCTAAGAGTTACTGGAAAATCGAAAAGCTATACTTTGTTTAAGCTTTTAAATATTTTAATTTATGCCGTATTTAATTTGTTCTTTTTATGGTTGTTGCCAAAGCAAATAAACCTGACGAGCACTGTAAATCATTGGTATAATCCTACTTTTAAAGAAGGCTATATTTTTATTGCCAATTTAATTGCTAGTTCTATCACCTTTTTATGCGTTTTACCTTTAATATTGAAGTTTAAAATTTCATTTAATTTTTCTTTATTAAAAAAAATGCTTTCGTATTCTTGGCCAGTCTTAGTAGCCGGAATTGCCTATACCACCAATGAAAATTTAGACAAATTATTGCTTGAAGAATGGTTGGGTAAAAGTGTAATGGGTGCCTATGCGGGTGCCTATAAAATTGGGGTAATCATGTCTCTATTTATTTTAGCATTTAGACTTGGAGCTGAACCTTTTTTCTTCAACCATGCCAAAGAAAAAAATGCGCCTGTTACCTATGCACTTATTTTAAAATGGTTTACCATAATTGGTGCTTTATTCGTTGTATTTATTGTTGGATTTATGAATCTAATTTCGCAACTATTTTTAGGAAGCAAAGAATATTATACCGCACTTTCTATTGTTCCTATTATTTTAATTGCCAATTTACTTTTAGGTATTTATAATAATTTATCCATTTGGTACAAGCTTACCGACAAAACACGTTACGGAATGTATTTTTCCATTTTCGGAGCTCTTATCACTGTTTCATTGCTATACTTATTAATTCCAAGTGTAGGGTTTATTGGCGCCGCATGGGCTACCCTAGGAGCTTACGGATCTATGCTCGTACTCTCTTATATTTTTGGTCAAAAGCACTATCCAATTCCATACGATTTAAAAAAGATTGGCATCTATTTAGGCCTGTCAATTAGCTTTAGTAGTTTGTCTTATTTAAAATTCCAACAAAACTATTTTGCCAGCGTTCTTTTCCTAATTCTGTTTTTAGGAATTGTATACCTGTTAGAAATAAAAGAATTGAAAAAACTACTTTTAAAAAAGTAAATACGCTTAAAGATAAAACCCTAAATTTGCTATCGATTTCAGTAAAATTTACCATTCCCCTTTTTAAAACCTACGCACTAAACATGGAAATACACATCATCAACAAATCAAAACACGCTTTGCCACATTATGAAACTTTAGCTTCAGCAGGTATGGACTTAAAAGCAAATATTGACCAAGCTGTTGTTTTAAAACCTTTAGAAAGAGCTATTATTAAAACCGGCCTTTTTATTGCCCTACCAGTAGGTACCGAAGCACAAGTTAGACCTAGAAGTGGTTTGGCTGCCAAATTCGGAATTACGGTACTAAATAGCCCAGGAACTATTGATGCAGATTATAGAGGTGAAATAGGTGTTATTTTGGTCAATATTTCTAATGAAGATTTTACAATTAACGACGGTGAGCGCATCGCACAATTAATCATTGCAAAACACGAACGTGCTGAATGGAAACAGGTAAATACGTTGGATGAAACTGCAAGAGGTGAAGGCGGCTTTGGAAGCACAGGAATCTAGAATAATTTAACAAGTTCTATCACTTATTTAAAGTTCGGACTTTACTATTTTTTGTATCTTAACTTCTTATAAAATTACGTTATGAAACTTATGAAAATAGTACTACTCCTTGTTTTGCTACTTGTTATTGTTGTTGGCTACCTACACTACCCAAAACTAAATATGATTTCAGGTTATGCTGCAAAAAACATGGCGACCAATGTGTTTTATGCAAACCGCCCTATTGATTCAATTAACACATATGACAACGGTGTTCCGTTAATTAAATTGGCCAAAACTAAAGTTGATTCAAAGAATAAAATTGTAAACTCGAGTGTATTTGGCATGCTTGAAAGGAAAGCCTTTTATAGGGAGGGGCTTGGAGCTGTATTAATTGATGATGACTATAACACAGAACAAAAATTTATTCAACCTAAACGGAGTAAAATTGACAATAAACTTCCTTTCCCTTATGGAGATATTCTTCCAAAGGACAGCCTATTTTCAACGATAGATTATGACAAATTAAATACAGCTATTTCCAATGCTTTTTTAGAAAATCATCGTCCAAATTTAAAAAACACGAGAGCCTTACTCGTCGTTTACAAAGATCAAATTATTGCTGAAAAATATGCGGAAGGCTTTGACGAAAATTCAAAATTTTTAGGCTGGTCAATGGCAAAAAGCTTGTTAGCTGCTGTTTTTGGAACCTTAGAAAAAGAGAAGAATTTTGACATTCACCAACCTGTTATTGCAACTTTAAAAAATACTGGCTGGGAAAATGACGAACGAGCACAGATAACAACCCATCATTTATTAAAAATGGTTAGTGGTTTAGATTGGGAAGAAGACTACACCAAAATATCAGATGTTACCAAAATGCTGTTTTTAGACAGAGACATGACAAAGTCGCAAGCATTAAAAAAAGCTTCACACAAAGCAGGAACCAATTTTATATATTCTTCTGGAACTACAAATTTATTATCTGGAGTATTAAGAGCACAGTTTAAAACCTACCAAGAATATTTAGATTTTCCCTACACCTCACTTATCGATAAAATTGGAATGAATTCCATGCTATTTGAAACAGACATGGAAGGTAATTATGTAGGCTCTTCATATGCATGGGCAACCGCTAGAGATTGGGCTAAATTTGGATTGCTTTTTTTACATGAAGGCAATTGGAACGGAGAACAAATTTTCAATAAAACTTGGGCACAGTACACAGCTACACCTACAAAAGAATCGGCCAATGAATATGGCGCACAATTTTGGACAAATACAGACGGCTTTTTACCAGATGCTCCTAGGGATATGTATTATGCCGATGGATATCATGGACAAAGAGTGTTTATCATTCCTTCCAAAGAATTGGTTATTGTAAGAACCGGTCTAACTCATAAAGGAAGAACCGACTCCTATGACATAATGAACAAACTAGTAGGAGATGTTGTTAGTGCTATTAAGGACTAATTTTTCAATCTAAAAGTAGAATCACGAACAATTAGTTCTGTTTCTACCTCAATTGTTTTAAAACTAAACGGTTCTTCGTTTTCATTTTCCATTTCCTTAATCAGGTACTTTATGGCTGTTTTTCCAATTTTTGAACCGGGTTGATTTATAGTCGTCAACTTTGGCTCAATAATGGTTGAAATATTCGAATTACTAAAACCCACAACAGCAATCTCATCTGGAATACGCACATTGGCATTCTTCAAAGCTTTGATAACACCAACTGCACAACTATCGGTAATACAAAATATAGCATCTGGACGCACCTTATAACTCAATACAATATTGCACAAACGTCGACCGTGTTCTAAGGAAATGTCTTGTGTACTCAAAACTAAATTTTCGTCAACTTCTAAACCGTTGTTTTTCAAAGCCTCCAAATAACCTTCATAACGCATTTTAGAATTATAAGAACCCTCAGACTCTTTAAATATCGCTATTCTTTTTTTTCCCAAACGGATAAGATGCTCAACCGCATTGTAAGCCGCTCCTTTATCATTAATAATTACTTGAGTACAAGGAATTTTTCTCGAAACTTTATCAAACAATAGAACTGGAACCTTATCGGCAACATTCAATATTTCCTCTATGTCTTTGGTTGTTCTTGCAAGTGAAAGCAAAATACCATCAACTCCAAATTGCAGCATCGTATGCAGCATTTCGGTTTGCCTTTCAAAACTATTTTTTGATTCAGTAACAATTACACGATAACCTTTTTCTTCTGCTTTGCTAATAATTCCTTCAATAATAGTAGACGTATAATAATGTGATATTTTAGGAACAATAACACCCACTATTCGTGTGCGATTGGAGCGAAAACCTTGCGCAAACAAATTGGGAAAATAACGCAACTCCTTTGCTTTAGCTTTTACTTTATTCTTGGTTTCTGCACTAATATCTTTATGGTCTTTTAATGCTCTTGAAACCGTTGAAATAGACAAACTCAATTGATCTGCTATTTCTTTTAAAGTGACATTGTGTTTTTTTTTCATCCTCAAATAGTTAGGCAAATAAATTTATTTAGAACAAAATACAAATTGCAAACGTTTCCGCAAACGTTTGCTGGTGTTTTTTTGTAAATTTCATAAAAAACACTTGTTTTTGTAAATACTTTTACACCATAACCATAATCTAATTATTAAATCGAGAAATCATGAAAAAAATTATTTTCACATTTATTTGTACATTTCTTTACTTCAATAGCAATGCACAAACCGAAATTAGGGGGACTGTAAAAGACGACAGTAACATGCCTATTCCGCAGGCAAATATCTTTATAAATGGAAGCACGTCAGGAACTACAACTGACTTTGATGGAAATTTCAGTTTCACTACAAATTTGGAAGGAACGCAAACCTTGCAAACTTCCTATGTAGGTTATGAAACTAAAAATCAAACCGTAAACTTAAATGGCACGACCATAAAACTAAATATCATTTTAAATGAAGGAGCCAATGCTTTGGATGAAATTGTGTTAACAGGTACTTCTACAAGAAGATCTCAAAAAGAAACACCGCTTTCAATAACATCGTTTGGCGCCAAACAATTAACAAAAATAAGCACAAGCAGTCAGGCCGATATTTTACGAAGTGTTCCCGGTATTACCGCTGAAGGTGGTGGTGGTGAAGTTGCTTCCAATATTTTTGTGAGAGGTTTGCCTTCTGGAGGACAATACCAATTCAACCCTTTACAAATTGATGGGATGCCTGTATTGAGTACTTTCGGATTGAACTCTTCAGCACATGATGTTTATTTCAGAAATGACATTGGAATGAAAAGCTTGGAATTTGTCCGTGGAGGATCTTCCATCTTATATGGCGTTGGTTCTGTTGCCGGAATTATTAACTATACAAGTGCTACCGGTAGTTCTGAGCAAAAAAACATTTTAAAAACTGAATTTGGATCTAACTCAAGATTTAAAACCGACTTCTTAACTAGCGGTCCTTTAGGAGGAAAAGATTCGAATACTTTTTATGCTTTATCAGGATTTTATAGATACGACCAAGGACCTATAAAAACAGGTTTGGATACGGAAGGTTTTCAATTAAGAGGAAACATCAAACAAATTACTAAAAATGGTTCTATAACTGTTTCTGCACAATATATCGATGACAAAGTACAATTCTACTTACCATATGCCTTAGAAGGAGGTACTCGTAACAGACCTACAGGAAATAACGGAAACAAAATCTACACGCTACAAACGGCTGCGGCTTCCGACATTTCTTATGCAACTCCTAACGGAATCTACAACTCTCCTATTGAAGATGGTGTAGTTACCAATGGTGGTTATATTTTAACCAACTTCAAACATAATTTTTCTGACGATCTAAAATTAGACGCCAAAGTACGTTACTCAAAATACAAACATCAATTTAACTTATTTTTAGACGGTAGTGGACTTAGCGGTGCTAAAGTGGTAGAAACACAAGCAGAATATTTAGCAGCAAGAGGCTTAGCTTCTGGAAATTTCACATCCTTAAACGGACAAGCTTTACCTGCTGATGCTTTGCTATTTGAAAACAGAATTCTTGATAGAGATAGACCTTTAACTGAATTGATGGGAGATTTTAAAATCACGAAAACTGCCGGACAACACAATATTACTTTAGGTACTTTTATGTCAAGATCTAAGGCCGGAGATTTTAATGTCATTACCAATTACTTAAGTGAATATAACGACAGACCTGAATTGGTAGATGTTTCTGGATATACTGTAAACGGTGTTACGAACAGAGGAGCTTCTTACACAAACAGAAATATAAATAGTAACAAAATTGCCGTTTTTATTGCTGACGAAATAAAATTAGACCGTTGGAATTTAGATTTTGGTGTTCGTTACGAAAGAGCTTCTGGAGATATTGAATTTGAAGGAAACGATGTTTACACTGTAGACAATACCGGAATTGAAAATTTAGACAATGTAAAATGGGGAAATGGAGCTTGGACAAGAGGTCATGTTTCTGCCGATGATTTTGCTGTTGCCGCTGCTGCTTTGTACAAAGTAAATGACAATTTAAGTACCTATGGAAACTTCTCTAAAGGTTATTTCTTTCCTGAATTAAGAGGAACTAGTTTTAACGCACTTGGCCAACCTGCTTCTTATGACACAGAAACAATTATTCAAGGGGAATTAGGTGTAAAATATGGAAAAGAGAAATTCTCTGGAACGGCTGCCTTGTATTCTGTGAATTTAACAGACAGACGCTCGGTTAGTTTTGTAAATGATGGATCAGGAGGAGTTATTGAAGAAGTAGATACACAAGATACTCGCACCTTTGGTATTGAAACTACATGGAAATACAGATTTACAGATAGTTTTGATTTTTCTGGTTCACTTACTTACCAAGATCATGAAATCACAAAATCTGAAAGTAACCCAGAATTTGAAGGAAACGAATTACGAAGACAACCAAATTTAGTTTCTTCATTGTCTCTTAATTATGACGATAGCGCTTTTGATGGTAGCTTGGTATACAATTACACAGGAGAAAAATTCTCTAACGATTCTAATTCAATTGTATTAGATGCCATTGGCGTAACCAACTTTAACCTAGGATATACTTTTTCTGCAGGTGAAAATGGTGAAACTGTTAGAATTGGGACACAAGTCTACAATGTATTCAATTCAGAAGGAATTACAGAAGGTTCTCCAAGACTAAACAACGGTCAAACAGAAGAAGAATTTTTTGTAGGAAGACCTGTATTACCTACCCGAGTATTCTTAAACGCAACTTTCAACTTCTAAAAAAATAAAAGTTAAGATTGGTTTTAAATCCGCTCATCACTTGCAAAAATCCCCCTTTTGCAGTGGTGAGCTTTAAAAAACATAGTATGGAAAATTTAGAAAAAAAAGCACAAAACGTATTAGTACAAAATTGGAAAGACGGTTTCAGTATTCCTTGTGCTAAATTATACCCTTTTCAATGGAAATGGGACTCTGGCTTTATTGCCATTGGTTTTGCTCATTTTGATATGGACAAAGCAGAAAAAGAAATAGAAACCTTGCTAAACGCACAATGGTCAAACGGATTTATACCGCACATAGTTTTTCATACAGAAAGTGATACTTATTTTCCTGGACCCGACTTTCACAGAGCCGACTTGCATCCAAATGCTTCCAAAGAATACAAATCAACAGGAATGACACAACCTCCTGTTACCGGCTTTGTATTGGAGGAAATGTACAAAATCAGTAAAGATAAAAAGCGTTCTTTGGCTTTTATAGAATCTGTTATTGACAAAGTATATGACAATCACAGCTATTTTTACAGAGAAAGAGATCCGAAAAATGAAGGCTTGGTATATATCTATCACAACTGGGAATCGGGTACTGACAATTCTCCTCTTTGGGATGATATATGGGCAACAATGAATCCGCCTGTGTACACTTTTGAAAGAAGAGACATCAAACATGTAGATCCAGCTGAAAGACCAACACAGAGAGAATACGACCACTATTTACATATTATCGATATTGCAAAAAAACACAATTATAACGATGCTAAAATTGCAGAATTATCTCCGTTTTTAGTGCAAGATCCTTTGTTCAATTCTATGTTGATCAAATCAAATGAAAGTCTGATCAACTTGTACAAACTTATAGATAGTTCTTCTGAGAAAATAAAACAACTAGAAGCTTGGCAAGAAAAAAGTATCGCTAATTTCAATGCCAAATTATTTGACGAAGAACTTGGAGCTTATATTCATTATGATTTAAGAAATGAAGTTCCCTTAAAACATTTGTCTTCTTCATCATTTGCACCTATCTATGCAAATATTCCAGACAAAGAAAGAACTGCTATTTTGGTAAAAAACATGCTTGAAGTTTTCGGAAAAGAAGAACATTATTTATGTGCCTCTTTTGACCCAAGAAGTAATCGATTCAATCCTAAAAAATATTGGAGAGGTCCTGTTTGGATAAATTTAAACTGGATTCTTATCAAAGGACTTCAACAATACGGCTACCATGATGTTGCCGAACGCATAAAAAAAGACAGCTTAGAAATTGTAGAGAAAAACGGTTTTTATGAGTATTTTAATCCCATTAAAAAAGTGCATTTAGAAGAAAATGCAGGCTATGGAGGAAATGATTTCTCTTGGACTGCCGCACTTACAATTGACTTGTTAAACGACTAAAACTAAAATTATGAATTGGCTAGACTATAGTATTATATTGGTATACATTATTTTCTTTTTGGGAATGGGTTTTTTCTTCAAAGAGAATAAAAATTCTGACGATTATTTCTTAGGTGGAAAAAGCTTAGGTTGGTTTCCTTTAAGTTTATCTACTATGGCCACACAGCTTTCGGCTATTAGTTTTATATCTGCCCCTGCTTTTGTAGGACTTAAATTAGGAGGAGGAATGAAATGGCTATCATTTGAATTTGCCGTTCCTTTAGCCATGATTTTTATAATGGTGGTTATTGTACCTCCCCTATTCAGATCTGGTGTTGTAAGTATTTACGAATTTGTAGAAAAAAGGTTTAGCACATCTACAAGATTAATTCTAAGTATCGTTTTTCAAATAAGTCGCGCCTTAGGTACTGGTGTTATGGTATACACCATTGCCATTATTTTACAAGCTGTATTGGACATTGATTTTGTATACACCATCTTAATTATTAGTATTATTACCATTATTTATTCTTGGCAAGGTGGAATGAAAGCCGTTGTTTGGGGAGATGCCATTCAAATGATTATTTTATTTGCAGGACTGCTCATCTGTTTGTATTTCGGTTGGAATTTATTACAAGAACACGGTGGGTTGGCCAACGGTTTTGACCCAGAAAGACTAAAGGTAATTGACCATAATTTAGGCTTAGGAGAAGGAAATGAATACGGACTTTTACCCATGATTATAGGGGGCTTCTTTTTATATGTTTCCTATTATGGCTGCGACCAAACACAAGCTCAAAGACTATTGTCGGCCAAAAATGAAAAAACAATTAGAACCCTACTTTTAGCCAATGGATTGTTACGATTCCCAGTCGTATTAATTTATTGTACTATGGGACTTATTATGGGAGCTTTGATAAGCCTAGCACCTGATTTTTTAGAAGACATTTCTTTAGCAACACAAAAATATTTTCCAGAAGAATTCGCTACGCATGGAATTAAAGCCGACTTGATGGTGCCTATTTTTATTCTTAAATATTTGCCACATGGATTGATCGGGATTTTAATGGTTGGAATACTTTCTGCTGCTATGTCTTCCTTAAGTTCTACCGTTAATTCTTTATCCGCCGTTACTGTTGAAGATTTTTTTAATAGAGGGCCTAAAAAATTAACCACTGAAAAATACATGATGATTTCAAAAGCATCTGTAGTATTTTGGGGCTTGGTTTGTATTGCAAGTGCCTTTCTTTTTGGAGGAAGTAAAAGTGCAGTTATTGAAATAATTAACGCCATAGGGTCAGTATTTTATGGTCCTGTTTTAGTTACTTTCTTATTGGCTTTCTTTTCAAAAAAAGTAAATCATATTGGAATGAATGCAGGTATTATTTCTGCAGTATTGATCAACTTGATGTTTTCAAAAACAATACAAGAATTATTTCATATTGATTTAGGCATACATGTTTTCTGGATTTGGTTGAACTTTACAGGAGTAATCATGGCACTTGTCATTGCATACCTTGTAAGTTACTTTACAAAAAACACCGCTGCAAAAACAATAACCGGTTTCGAGTTCAATCTTAAAAAAGAAGACTTTATGATAAAAGAAGTTTATATTTTACTTGCCTTTTTTGTCGTTATTCTAACACTTAGTTATTTTATACCCGCCATTTTCGGATAAAAACTCAACTTATGAAATTTGTAATTGCACCCGATAAATACAAAGGATCCTTAACAGGTATTGAATTTTGCAATGCTGTAGAAGAAGGTATACAAAAAGTTTTTCCAAAGGCTTCTATTGTCAAACTTCCTTTAGCAGATGGTGGAGATGGTACTATTGATGCTTTGCTTTATAGTCTTAAAGGTGAAAAAATATCAGTAACAGTAAACAATCCTGTTTTTAAACCTGTTAGCGCTACTTATTTATATGTAGCAGCCACCCAAACAGCAATTATTGAAATGGCAGAAGCTTCTGGCTTAAAACTAGTAAAGGGTACTGACGTAAATTGCATGCACAGTTCCAGCAAAGGAACCGGAGAGCTTATTATGGATGCTCTTAAAAAAGGAGCCAAAAACATCATTTTAGGAATTGGAGGGAGTGCAACCAATGACGCTGGAATTGGAATGGCCACAGCACTAGGCTATCGATTTTTGGACAAAAATGGACAAGAATTACTTCCAATAGGAAAGAATTTGCAATTTATTGACAAAATAGATGCTACCCAGACTTCACCTCTTTTAAACAACATAAATGTACAAGTTGCCTGTGACGTAACCAATCCACTTTATGGAAAAAACGGAGCTGCTTTTGTATACGCAAAACAAAAGGGAGCTTCATCAGAAGAAATTCAACTATTAGACAATGGACTTGCCCTTTTTTCAAACATATTACAAAAACATTTCAACATATATTGCCAAGAAATACCTGGCGCCGGAGCAGCCGGAGGTTTGGGAGCAGGTGCTATTACTTTTTTAAAGGGTGAGTTAACCTCTGGAATAGAATTGATCAAAAACATCACACAATTTGACACAATTATTCATAAAGCAGATTGGATTGTTACAGGTGAAGGTCAGTTGGATGAACAAACGCTATCCGGAAAAACAATACAGGGAGTACTGACCTCTGCTAGCAGACAAAACATTCCTGTAGCTGCTTTTTGTGGCTCTGTAGCGCTTTCAATCAGCACACAAGAACAATTAGGCTTGCGCTATGTTTGTTCTATTACAAAAGGAATTACAAACCTAGAAACAGCTATGAAACAATCCTATCAAAATTTAGTTTTTAGTACTTATAACTTTTGCAAAATTTTAAAGACTAGCGCCTAAATTGTTCACATTGACTTAAAATACTTCTGCCAGAGATTTGTTATTTTTGAGAAACTCAAAACCACAAATCATGAAATTAAAACTCTACCAGATTGATGCATTTACGAATACAATATTTTCAGGAAATCCCGCTGCAGTTTGCGTTTTAGACAAATGGTTGGATGAAAAACTGATGCAAAACATCGCTGCTGAAAACAATCTTTCTGAGACGGTATTTGTAGTCAAAAATAACTCGAATTATGAGATAAGATGGTTTACACCTACGGTAGAAATTGATTTATGCGGTCATGCCACATTAGCTGCTGCTTATGTGTTGTTTCTCTATTTCGGAATTGATGCCTATGAAATTGTTTTTCATTCTGCTAGAAGTGGTTATTTACCCGTAAGAAAAGAGCCCAATGATTATTTTACATTGAATTTCCCTACAGATGTTCTTCTTGAAAATAAATCTGTTGCTACTGAATTAGCAAATGCTCTTGGTTGTAAACCCTTAGAAACTTATAGGGGCACATCCAACTTTATGGTGGTTCTTTCTTCTCAAAAAGAACTAGAAATTTTGTCGCCAAATATGTTAGCACTTTCTAAAATTGACGCTTTAGGAGTCATTGTTACTGCTAAAGGTGATACTGTAGATTTTGTATCGCGTTTCTTTGCGCCACAATCGGGGATTAATGAAGATCCAGTAACAGGTTCAGCGCACACAAGTTTGATTCCTTATTGGAGTAAAAAGTTAAACAAAACCAAGCTTCAGGCAAAACAACTTTCACAAAGAACAGGAGATTTAACCTGTACCTATCTTGGAGATCGAGTAGAAATATCTGGACAAGCAGTTTTGTACATGGTAGGAAAAATACGACTTTAAACAAATAAAAAAAAGCCGACTTAATAAAGTCGGCTTTCTAATATTTTAAATATTTATTTCTTACAAATCGAATCCGATTTTTACATCTAGTTTCTTTGCAATAATTGCATTTATTTTTGTTTTCAATTCTGCAATTTTCACATTTTTTAAGGCATCGTTTGAAAAAGCATACATCAACAATGCTTTGGCTTCTTTTTTAGGAATACCTCTTTGTTGCATGTAAAACAAAGCACTTTCATCTAGCTGTCCAATTGTACAACCATGAGAACATTTTACATCATCAGCAAAAATTTCTAACTGCGGTTTAGAGTTTACAGAAGCTTTAGCACCAACAATTACATTGTTATTTTGTTGGTAAGCATTTATTCTTTGCGCCGCTTGTTCTACAATTACTTTACCGTTAAAAACTCCGGTAGAGCTATCGTCATAAATTCCTTTATACATTTCATGAGACTCACAATCTGGTGCTTTATGTCTCACCAAAGTATGATTGTCTACATGTTGTTTTCCATTTAAAATAGAAATTCCATTCATATGAGAAACACAGTGTGCACCATTTTGATAGAACTCTAAATTGTTACGAGTTAATTTACCACCAAAAGAAAAAGTATGAACAGAAGCCACACTATCTCTTTGTTGAGAAACATAAGTACCATCAATTAAAGAAGCTGTTTCTACATCATTTTGCATTTTGTAAAAATCTACAATCCCCCTCTTATTCACGAAAATCTCCGTAACTGAATTTGTTAGCGTAGTGTTTGACGTCAGACTTTGATGACGTTCAAATATTTGTACATGTGCGTTTTCACCAACAATGACCAAATTTCTTGGTTGAATCAAAATTTCTTGTTCTGTACCTGTAGAAAAATTGATGATTTGAATTGGTTTTGGCACTACCTTATTCTTAGGAATATTGATAAAAGCACCTTCGTTAGAAAAAGCCGTATTCAAATCAGAAAGGCTATTGTTATCTTTTGCCAATTTGTTAAAATAAGCATCAATAACCATTTTGTATTTCGGCTTATTTAAGGCTGAAGACATGACACAAACATCTATACCGTCATGAGTAGTTTCAGACATATACGAACTGAACTTTCCATCAATAAAAACCAAATTATAACAATCAGTTTCATTCAGAAAATATTTCTTCACATCGTTATAAGCCAAAGATTCTTCAGTTTTAGGAAACACATTATAGTCGTGTTTTAAAATTGAATTCAAGCTTGTATATTTCCACTCCTCATCTTTTCTAGTAGGAAAACCTTTGTTTTCAAAATCACTAAAAGCCTTTGATCGAATATTGTGGACATTAGAATCTGTGTCTATATCTACTTTATTTTCAAAAGCCAAAAAAGAGGATACTAATTTTTCTTTTAATTCCATTTTTCTTCAAGTTTAAAGCCGAAAGTTCACCATCAAAAGTCCGAAGAAGTTTGACAAAACTAACCACTCAAAATTTATGCATTCAACTCTTCCTTTATCCAATCGTAACCTTTTTCTTCTAGTTCTAAAGCCAAATCTTTAGTCCCAGATTTCACGATTTTTCCATCATACAATACGTGAACAAAATCAGGAATGATATAATCTAACAAACGTTGGTAATGTGTAATTACAATTACGGCATTGTCTTTAGATTTTAATTTATTGACTCCGTTGGCAACAATACGCAAAGCATCAATATCCAAACCAGAATCTGTTTCATCCAAAATAGCCAATTTAGGCTCTAACATTGCCATTTGGAAAATTTCATTACGTTTTTTTTCACCACCAGAAAAACCTTCGTTTAAAGAACGTGATAAGAATTTACGGTCAATTTCCAACAATTCAGATTTTTCACGAATTTTCTTCAGCATTTCCTTCGCCGGCATTTCTTCTAAACCTTGAGCTTTTCTCGATTCATTGATAGACGATTTGATAAAGTTAGTTACCGTAACTCCTGGAATTTCTATCGGATATTGAAAAGATAAAAACACACCAGCATGTGCTCTCTCTTCAGGAGCTAGCTCGCTAATATCTTCTCCATTCAATTCTATTGTACCCCCTGTTACTTCGTATTCTTCTTTACCAGCAATTACATTTGCCAAGGTACTTTTACCAGCACCGTTTGGTCCCATAATGGCATGTACTTCACCTGCTTTTACTTCGATGTTCAATCCTTTTAGGATTTCCTTATCGTCTATTCTAGCTTGTAGATTTTCTATTTTTAACATCTTCTATATTGTTAATTTGTTTAATTGTGTAATCGTGTAATTGAAAATTCATTTTTAACAATTACACAGTTCAACGATTCAACGTTTTACCCAACCGATCCTTCTAAACTGATTTCTAATAATTTTTGTGCTTCTACAGCAAACTCCATTGGCAATTTATTCAATACATCTTTACTAAAACCATTTACAATTAAGGCAATGGCTTTTTCAGTATCAATTCCACGTTGGTTGCAATAAAACAGTTGGTCTTCACCAATTTTACTTGTTGTTGCTTCGTGTTCTATTTGAGCTGTTGTATTTTTTGCTTCGATATATGGGAAGGTATGTGCTCCACATTGATCGCCCATTAGCAATGAATCACATTGTGAAAAGTTACGTGCATTTTCTGCTCGAGCATTGATTTGTACCAATCCACGGTAACTATTTTGAGACTTACCTGCTGAAATTCCTTTTGAGATAATAGTACTCTTGGTGTTTTTACCTAAATGAATCATTTTGGTACCCGTATCTGCTTGTTGGAAGTTATTGGTAACTGCAATTGAATAAAATTCACCTACAGAATTATCTCCTTTTAAAATACAAGAAGGATATTTCCATGTAACCGCAGAACCTGTTTCAACTTGTGTCCAAGAAACTTTTGCATTTGTTTCACACAACGCTCTCTTGGTTACAAAGTTATAAACACCACCTTTTCCTTCTTTATTTCCAGGGAACCAGTTTTGAACTGTTGAATATTTAATCTCTGCATCGTCCATTGCAATCAATTCTACAACGGCAGCATGCAATTGATTTTCATCTCTTGCAGGAGCAGTACAACCTTCTAAATAACTTACAAAACTACCTGCATCAGCAACAACCAAAGTACGTTCAAACTGCCCCGTACCTCCTTCGTTAATTCTAAAATACGTAGACAATTCCATTGGACATTTCACCCCTTTAGGAATATAGCAGAAAGATCCATCCGTAAATACGGCTGAATTTAAGGCTGCATAAAAATTGTCTGTTTTAGGAACTACAGAACCCATATACTTTTTCACCAACTCAGGATGTTCTTGAATGGCTTCAGAAATAGGCATAAAAATAATTCCTTTTTCACCCAAAGTCTTTTTGAAAGTAGTTGCTACAGAAACTGAATCGACAACGATATCAACCGCAACACCTTGCATTTTCTTTTGCTCATCCACAGAAATTCCTAATTTTCTGTACATCTCTAACAATTCTGGATCTACATCATCCAAACTTTTGTTAGGATCTGCTTTTTTAGGAGCTGAATAATAACTGATGGCTTGAAAATCTGGTTTTTCATAATGAACATTTGCCCACTCTGGCTCTTCCATTTCTTCCCAAATTCTAAAAGCATCCAATCGCCAGTCTGTCATCCATTCCGGCTCATTTTTCTTTTTTGAAATAGCACGAATCACATCTTCATTCAATCCTATTGGAAATGTATCTGATTCGATATCTGTATAAAAACCATACTCATATTCTTGAGTTTCTAGTTCTTTCTTTAAATCGTCTTCTGTATACTTTGACATATGCTTTCTATCTTTTTTAAAGAGAAAATGATTCTCCACATCCACAAGTTCTGCTTGCGTTAGGATTGTTAAAAACAAAACCCGTTCCGTTCAATCCTCCTGAATATTCTAAAGTCGTTCCTATTAAATACAAGAAACTCTTTTTATCTACAATAATTTTAACCCCGTTGTCTTCAAAAACCTTATCATCATCTTTTCGATTTTTATCAAAATCTAAATCATATGACAAGCCTGAACACCCTCCACTTTTAACGCCTACTCTAACGAAATCAGTGGCCGCATCATAACCGTCATCGGCCATAAGCTCAACGACTTTCTTCTTCGCGATATCTGAAACTTTTATCATAATGTTATTGCTTACCTAATTAAGTGACTGCAAAGATACAACTTGTTCCCTGTCTTTAGAACAAATCTAAGTTGTATTTATTTATAGATTAATAGAGGTTCTTTATATAGAAACCTTACAGTACTAATTACAGTAATTTTACAAAAAGAAAAGCGGCCAGACTACCTGGCAAAATAGTGATGTAAAAATAATATTCAGAGAACATTACCAATTGAAAAACACACCTGTATAACCATTAAACTTATAACAATTGTTTTCTTGATATACCTCAACCAAATCACAACGATACCTATAGGTTGCAGCCAATAGCACTCCCCAATTTTTATTAAAATGGTAACGAGTTTCTGCATTTACAGCGAAAGTAACACCTCGATAATCTTCAACATTTCGTATCAATCGACCTACTTCAGCTCCAATTAAAAAGCTGAAATTTTCAACAGCAATTCCAAATGGATTCTTGTAGTTGTAAAATGCAGAATAACTAAAATAACCAATCTCCGAGAAATTTTCTAAGGAAAGTCCATACTCATGGGTTTCACCTGTAGCACCTAACCTAAAAACATAATTAAGTGCGCCTTGTTTACTGGTATCATAGGGGCCAGTAATTAACATTTTGGGATCTAAAGAAAGGGACAGAAAAACAGATTTCTGTGCGGTACAAACTATTTTGCATAGCAGTAATGCAAAAAATAATACTAAGATTTTTTTTGTAATCATGGGGGTAGATTTAAATTAACTTTACTAAAGTTACGCCAAATACCCTGAAAATCAAAACGTTTGATTAACATTTAAACAAATCTTAATATTCAAACAATAGAAAACGACTAACCAAATTATTTAAGCTTCAAATTAGTAATTTCGAAATCAGCATCCTATTTCATATTGTTATGTGCATCACATTTATGGACGAAAACAATTCAGAATTGAAAAAAAAGAAGGATTTTTGCAATTCACAAACAAGCGTACCATGATAGAAGACAAATCACAAAGCAGAACTAGTATCTCAGAATTAGGAGAATTTGGATTGATAAAACACCTAACGGAGCATTTTAAAGTTTCGCAAACTTCTACAATAAAAGCAGTTGGTGATGATGCTGCTGTTTTAGACCATACAAACAAAAAAACATTAATTACTACTGATTTATTATTAGAAGGAATCCACTTTAATTTGACCTATATGCCTTTAAAACATTTAGGTTACAAAGCCGTAATGGTCAATCTTTCTGACATATTCGCTATGAATGGAGAAGCAACGCAAATTACGGTTTCCATTGCCGTATCTAACCGTTTTCCGTTAGAAGCTTTGGAAGAGTTATATGCTGGAATTCAACTGGCTTGCGACACCTATGCCATTGATTTAATTGGTGGCGACACAACCTCTTCTCAAACGGGCTTATTAATTAGCATAACCGCTTTAGGAACCGCCAATGAAGAAGACATTGTTTATAGAGATGGTGCCAAAGAAAACGATTTATTAGTTGTTACTGGCGATTTAGGTGCTGCCTACCTCGGCTTTCAAGTTTTAGAAAGAGAGCGCCAAGTTTTTGACGTAAATCCAAATGCACAACCTGATTTAGATGAATACACCTACCTAATAGAACGTCAACTAAAACCTGAAGCCAGAAAAGACGTTTCTAAACTTTTAAAAGATTTAGACGTAAAACCAACCAGTATGATTGATGTTTCTGACGGGCTATCCTCTGAGATTATTCATTTATGCCAAAGCTCAAATGTGGGTTGTAATGTATATGAAGATAAGCTACCTTTAGATCCTCAAGTTATTTCTACATCGGAAGAATTTAATATGGACAGTACGGTAGTTGCCCTAAACGGAGGTGAAGATTATGAGTTGCTATTTACTGTTGCTCAAACTGATTTCGATAAAATAAAAGGAAATCCTAATTTCTCAATTGTTGGACATATGACTGATAAATCAGAAGGAATAAATTTGGTTACAAGAGCCAATCAAAAAATGGAGTTAACAGCACAAGGCTGGGATGCTTTTTTAAAGAAAGAATAAACAAAAAACGGCTATAAAACACAAACAACCCCCTATCCAATCGGATAGGGGTTTTTAGTTGCTTCTAACTAAAAAACAAGAAAATATTAGCCCAATGTTTCTAAATCATTAGCTATAAAAAAGTAAAGTTATCAAACCGTTAAACCCATCGTCTAAAAGAAATTTATAAGCGCTAATTAAAAAGAAACATCTATTTTAGCCTTGTGCGTTTGTAACAAATACTCACCCACATAAAGAAACTTGATACACCAATTTGCTACCCCCTTTGAATTGTAAAAATCAAGACAAAATATCTGCCAAACGGCGGATATTTTTGTTTAAAATAAAAATGAAGGTAAAATGAAAAGAAAAGATTTTCCTAAAAAATTTGAGTGGGGAATAGCTTCTTCTGCCTACCAAACAGAAGGCGCTTGGAACATTGATGAAAAAGGACCATCTATATGGGATACCTTTACCAATGCCAAAAATTTTACCGAAGGGAATGGAAATACAGCAACCGACTTCTACCATAGTTACAAGGAAGATATTTTAAAAATTAAAGACTTGAATCTATCTTCATTTCGTTTTTCAATTTCTTGGTCACGAATTTTTCCTGACGGAATTGGAGCCCCAAACCCAAAAGGAGTTGCTTTTTACCATGCTGTTATTGCCACTTGTTTAGAACACAAAATTACACCTTGGGTAACACTTTACCACTGGGATTTACCTCAGAAACTAGAAGAAAAAGGCGGTTGGACCAATAGAGAAATACTACATTGGTTTGCACATTATGTTGAATTTTGTTCTTTAGAATACGGCGACAAAGTAAAAAATTGGATGGTATTAAATGAACCCATGAGTTATGTTGGTTTGGGCTATTTTTTAGGAGAACATGCGCCCGGCAAAACAGGACTCCAAAATTTTCTACCCGCCGCGCATCATACGGTTTTATGCCAGGCTATTGGCGGAAAAATTCTAAGAAAAAATAATAAAAACGCATGTATAGGAACAACATTCTCTTGCTCACAAGTGACTCCTAAGAATATTTTAAGAAGAAATTTAAATGCTGCAAAACGATTGGACGCTCTATTAAATCGTTTTTTTATTGAACCAGCTTTAGGCTTAGGCTACCCTACTGAAAGTCTGCCCGGCTTAAAAAAAATTGAAAAATATTTTAAACCTGGAGATGAAGAATTAATGCAATTCGATTTTGATTTTATTGGTATTCAATACTATTTTAGAATTGTTGCACACTACAGCCTTTTTCCGCCTATTTTATTCGCCAAAGAAATTCCTGCCACAAAACGAAATGTTAAAACCAATACCATGGGCATGGAAATTTATCACAAAGGACTATATAAAATGCTGAAAAAATTCAGCAAATACAAAGGTGTTAAAAACATATACATTACTGAAGCTGGAACTTGCCTAGAAGACAGCCTAAAAAACGGTACTATTAACGACAAGGAGCGCATTAAATATTTCAAAAAAAACTTTAAACAAGTACTTAAAGCAATTGACAAAGGTATAAAAGTAAAGGGGTATTTTATTTGGACCTTGGTCGATAATTTTGAATGGGCGGAAGGCACAAAACCACGTTTTGGAATTATTCACAACGACTTTAAAACACAAGAAAGAAGATTTAAAAGATCTGCTTTATGGTTTCAAAAATTTTTAAGCAAAGACTAAATTCGTCTAGATCAAATTTACGTTTTGCTTAAAAAACGAAATCAACTCACCGGTAGACCCAATACTAAATTTTTTTAGAATATTTCGCCTATGCGTGTCTATGGTATGCTTGCTTAAAAATAATTTTTCTGCAATTTCATCACTATTCAAGTTCAATAGTAATAGCCGAATCACATCTCGTTCTCTATTTGTTACCGCGCCTAGTAAATTTTTGGTAGACATATTTTTAAAAAACAAAGTTTCGTATTCATTGTTTTCATTTAAAAATTTAGCAGAGGCACAAATATCCATATAAATAGAATCGTCAAAAACAGTATAATGCGCCAGTCCAATAACCGGTTTTCCTGATTGATCAAACTGCATTGGTGTGGTATTTTGAATTATATTGACATAACCACCAGCTCCTTTTTTAATTCTATAATTCCAAGTATAACTCATTTTAGAGCGTTTTTCTTCAGGTAATTCAACCATGGTAAAATGCATCAAACTTTGCAAGCACTCCAACCAAAGCTTGATATCTTCTTCATGAAAAAGGGACCAAAAGAAATCCATTCCACCATCCATCATTTTTTGCTTGTCAATTCCTGTACACGCTGTAAAATTTTTACTGATGTATTCAAAGCTTTGATCTACAGTATTGGTAATGCAAAAAAAGGTAGACATGTTTGGATAGTAATAATCCAACTCAATTAATTTTTTTATGTGTTCTTCTATTTCAATTCCCGAAAAGGTATCGAAAATATCTTTGTACTTATTCTTTATGTCATTCATTCGTAGCAGGGAGCATTAGATGAACCTAAAATACTTATTTTTTGCACTCTTTAAAAATTAAAAGCAACTAAAAACAAATAATTACATCATATCGCTATCCAAAATAGCAGATATCAAAAAAGTTGACCCAATATTGATTCTAAAATCGATATTAGTTATTCTATTAAACACGAACCCCCAAATTAGTCACACTACTAACCTAGCAACAATCAAAGCTACTATATCCTCATTTAATGCATCAACTTCTTGATATCTGTACAACATAAAAGTTTAAATACCTCTACCTAAACAATATATTAAAGTTAATTGTTTACAAATCCCCACACCATACTCATTGATGAGTAATTTAACTTGAAAATATTAAGAAAATAAAACACCTCAAACACATTCCTACTTTATAAGAAGGTTCTTTTATCAACAAAAAAAGCGTCCAATTTTTTGGACGCTTTTTCTAATTTCACCTGTAACTCACACAGAAATAGCTGCTCTAAAAAACTATTTATTATTCTCCTTCCAATTTTGCGGAAAGTTCAAACCAGCGCTCTTCTTTTTGCTCTAGTTCTTCAATGGTTTTTTGTAATTTTACAGAAACTTCATTGATTTTATCATCGGCAACTTCTCCATTGGCAAACTGTCCCTCAATCGTTTCTTTTTTTCGTTCTAATTTAGCAATGTCACTTTCTAAAGTTCCCCATTCGCGTTTTTCATTATAAGTCAGCTGACCTTTCTTCTTTGCTTTTTCAACAGGTTTTTCAATTGCTCTTATCACCTCTTTTTTCTGTCCCCCTTCTTTAGGTTTTGAATCTTCATAAGCTCTAAAGTCAGAATAGTTTCCTGGGAAATTTTCTATCTCACCATGTCCTCTAAAAACAAACAAAGAATCTACAATTTTATCCATAAAGTATCTATCATGCGATACCACAATTAAGTTTCCCGGGAAATCTAACAAAAAATTTTCTAGTACGTTTAAGGTAACAATATCCAAATCATTCGTTGGCTCATCCAATATTAAAAAATTCGGATTTTGAATTAAAACAGCACATAAAAACAATCTTTTACGCTCTCCTCCACTTAATTTTTCAACAAAATCATACTGTCTTTTTCTATCAAACAAAAAACGTTCTAATAACTGACTTGCAGAAATTTTATTTCCTTTTGCCAAAGGAATGTATTCTCCAAATTCTTTGATGACTTCAATTACTTTTTGACCTTCTTTGGCTTGAATTCCATTTTGCGTATAATAACCGTATTTTACGGTTTCTCCCAAAATTACTTTTCCTTGATCTACCGGTTCTTTGTGTGTAATTAAATTTAAGAAACTAGATTTACCTGTTCCATTTTTTCCTATAATTCCAATACGTTCACCACGTTTAAAAACATATTCGAAATTGTCCAATATTTTTAAATCACCCCAAGATTTAGAAACTTTATGCATCTCAAGAATTTTACTTCCTAGGCGCTCCATACTAATTTCCAATTGCACCTTGTGCTCAATTCGTCTGTTATGCGCTTTTTCCTTTATTTCGAAAAAATCATCAATACGAGATTTAGATTTTGTGGTTCTTGCTTTAGGCTGACGACGCATCCAATCCAATTCCTTTTTGAATAAATTTTTCGCTTTTTCTTGTACCACTTGCTCCAAGGCAATACGTTCTTCTTTTTTCTCTAAATAATAAGAATAACTTCCTTTGTAACGATACAATTCGCCACCATCTAGTTCTATAATTTCATTACAAACTCTTTCTAAAAAGTAACGATCATGCGTAACCATAAACAAGGTCATTTTTTCTTTTTTGAAAAAAGCCTCTAACCATTCAATCATTTCCAAATCCAAATGATTGGTAGGCTCATCTAAAATTAACAAATCAGGTTTGTTAATTAATACCGTAGCCAAACCTAAACGCTTTCTTTGCCCTCCAGAAAGCTTTCCTACTTTTAAATGAATGTCTTCAAATTTTAATTTTGTTAAAATCTGCTTGTATTGCGATTCAAAATCCCATGCATCGTATTGATCCATTAACTCAAAAGCTCTTTGATACGCATCTGCATCTTCAGGATTTTCTATGGCCTTTTCATACTCCTGAATTACTTTTAAGGTTGGGTTGTCTGAACTAAAAACCACCTCTTCAATTGTTAAATTCGGATCAAATTCATCATTCTGCGCCAAATACGCCATATGAAGATCTTTCCTCATCACAACCTGCCCTGTATCAGAAGTATCTCTGCCTGTAATAATATTCAAAATAGAGGTTTTCCCCGTACCGTTTTTTGCGACAAAAGCTACTTTTTGGCCTTTGTTAATTCCAAAAGAAATATTGTCAAACAACACGCGTTCTCCATATGCTTTGGAGATATTTTCTACTGATAAGTAATTCATTTAATTTGTATTAAGCTTTGATATAGGTATTCCTTGCAAAGAAACGATTATTTCATTTATCAATACTGCTAGAAATTCGATTTAAATAACATAAATTGCATACCCAATACAATTTGCCTCAATTTTTCATGGAACAAGCACTTTTAAAGATAGAAAACCTTCATATTTCTTTTCCTTCTAAAAAAGAAGAAAACAAAGTAATTCATGGGATTTCTTTCGAATTAAATTCCAATGAAATATTGGGAATTGTAGGAGAATCAGGAAGTGGAAAATCTGTTTCATCCTTGGCTGTTTTAGGCTTGCTTCCTAAGGCAACAAAAATAGAAGGTGCTATTACTTTTGAAGGAAAATCGCTTTGTAAACTTTCCAACAAGGAATTTCGAAAAATTAGAGGTAATGAAATCTCCATGATTTTTCAAGAACCTATGAGTTCTTTAAATCCCAGTATGACTTGCGGAGAACAAGTTTTAGAAGTGCTATTACAACACACAAAACTTTCAAAAAAAGAAGCTAAACAGGAAGTCATTCAACTTTTTGAAAAAGTAAAATTACCAAGAGCCACCGAAATGTATGGCCAATATCCACATCAAATTTCTGGCGGACAAAAACAACGAGTTATGATTGCCATGGCCATTGCTTGTAAACCAAAAATTTTAATTGCAGATGAACCTACAACCGCCCTTGACGTTACGGTTCAAAAAGAAATAATTAAACTGCTAAAAGAATTGCAACAAGAAACCGAAATGAGCATTTTGTTTATCTCTCACGATCTTTCTTTGGTTTCTGAAATTTGCAACCGTGTAGTGGTTATGTACCAAGGAAATATTGTGGAACAAGGAAATGCTTTGGAACTTTTTCACAATCCAAAAGACAATTACACCAAAGCCTTAATCAAATCGAAACCCAGCCAGACAGAACGTTTAAAAACGCTGCCATCAGTTAAAGATTTTATTGAGGGGACTTTTGATAATGATATCTATACAACTACGGAAAGAGAAGCTTTTCACGAAAAAATTTACGCAGAAAAACCCTTGTTAGAAATTAGCCAGCTTAAAAAATATTATGTTGGAAACAAAGCTTGGTGGTTTCAAAAAGAGAGTTTGGTAAAAGCCGTTGATGACATTTCTTTTAAATTGTACGAAGGAGAAACTTTAGGATTGGTTGGAGAATCGGGCTGTGGAAAATCTACTTTAGGAAGAACCATTGTTCATTTAGAAAAAGCGACAGCTGGAACAATTCATTATAACGGACAAGACCTAACAAAACTTTCGAATGCTGAAATTAAAACACTAAGAAAAGACATTCAAATTATTTTTCAAGATCCTTTTTCTTCCTTAAATCCAAGAATTGTAGTGGGTGAAGCTATTTTAGAACCCATGATAGTTCACCAACTTTATAAAAATGACCAAGAACGCAAAGAAAAAGTTTTTGAAATTTTAGAAAAAGTAGGACTGAATAAGGAACATTATTTCCGATACCCTCATGAGTTTTCTGGCGGACAGCGCCAAAGAATTGGAATTGCTAGAACCATTGCTCTTCAACCCAAATTAATTATTTGCGATGAATCTGTTTCTGCTCTAGACGTTTCCGTACAAGCACAAGTCTTAAATTTATTAAACCAGCTTAAAGTTGATTTTGGTTTTACCTATATCTTTATTTCACACGACTTGGCCGTTGTTAAATATATGGCCGATCAATTAGTAGTAATGAATAAAGGAAAAATAGAAGAAATTGGTGATGCCGATGAGATTTATGCGAATCCTAATTCTGAATACACTAAAAAATTAATTGAATCAATTCCGAAGGGGAAATAAAAAACCCGTCAAAAATCAAAATTTTTGACGGGTGCAGAAACAATTTCATAGCAATTTATTTGTTCCCCTAATTTAAAATGCATGGCATTCTAGCAATTTTATTTCTAATTATTTTAATCTCCTAAAACCGATAACCAACAGAAACATCTCCTGTTAAGGTAATATCCGGAACATATTGCGCAAAAGAATGAAAACTAATAGTACAACTTGCGTCAATCTAAATTTTCTTTTCATAATTTTTTTTTAACAACTGCATCAAAACTAAAAATTCAATTGAAACAAAATGTCCGAATACATCCATTTTGGATAAATTCGGACAAATTACAATAAGATTTATTCGGCACTAATAATCTTTCTAAACTGGGTAGGCGTGCATTTTTCGTGTTTTTTAAAGGCTGAATAAAAAGTAGACTTTGAATTAAAACCAGATTCTAAACCAATGGCTACAATAGTATATTGCCTGTATTGAGAATTCATTAGCATTTTTTTTGCCTGCTCAACTCTAAAAAAGTTTATATAATCGGGAAAGGATTTTTTGGCGTGTTGATTTATCAATTGTGAAAACAAACTAGTGCTTATTCCCAAATCTTTGGCCAAGCTCTCAAGAGTTATGATAGGATTTGTAAAGCTATTGTTTTCTATTATGTAGTTTTCTATTTTTATGAATTGCTCTGTTTTTGCTTCTTTTTGACAAAGAATTAAATTTTGATCTGGCTTTTTAGACAAATTATTTTTTTCGTTATTTCTAATTTCACTTCGCTCTTTCATCAATCGAAATTGAATAAACCCTTGATAACCGAGCCAATAAATTAAAATGGCAGAAAATAGTTTTAATGGATAATAAGCATATTTAAATTCATAATTATTTATAAAAACGGTAACAAACAAAGCTGCAACCCACATCAAATAGGTAAAACCCCCTAACTTAAAAAAACGATAAACCCAGTTTAAATTATCTAATGATTGGATTTTTAAAAACAACTGCTTCTTCTTGTAAAAAAGATAAAAAGCATAGCCAAAACTTCCAAATGAAAAAACCATGCTAACCAATTCTTCCAAAATGGTATATTTTCTAAAAAGAACATACAAATTTTCAGGATTTTGTTGCGCACTTAAATAGTAATAAACAGATATTCTAGCCAAAATAACAAAAACAAAAATTGGCATAATAATCCTTTCAATAGGAAAACACTTTTTAGCAATTTGCAAATAATTCACTAAAAACCCATAAAAATAAACGCCAATTAAAAAGTGCCAAGGCCAATAAAAATAATTTAAAATTCCGAAATCTTTTAAAAGCGGTTTTACTCCCCAAGTTTGTAAATTACTTAAGGAAACCATCAACACCAAGAGTGTTAAATAACGCATGCTTTTTTCTTTTCCTGCTTTAGAATACAAAGCGATTCCGCAAAAGACAAAACCATGGATAGCACTAACAATTAAAAATAAATTGAAAATATAATCTAATTCCATTTCATAGCTTTAACTTCAAAAATAACAAAAATCGAACGGAATCTATTCCTAATATCTAACAATGCCTTTTTCTACTAAGACAGTTCTTATGAATTTAACAGTTCATGCACATAAATTCATCCGTCAAAAAACGTATCTTGCAACCCAAATTAAAAGATAAAAAATGTGTATACAAATCTTCTAATTTGAAATAAACAGTGATAAAATTACCTATTGTGAGAACCAAAATATTCTATATACTTTCTGCATTTATACTTTTCTCTTGTGGAGCAAATCGAAACTTAAAAGACCGAGCAAATGTGGTTGAAGAATCTTCAAAAAGAGTTATAAAAAACCATTATAAAAACACTTTTGATCAAGAAACTTTAAGCGCTGATTTAAAAATAAATTTCAAAAAAGGGGGAAGCTCAAAAAGTATTTCTATGAGTTTGAAATTACAAAAGGATGAAACAATTTTATTGAACGGTTCTTTTTTCGGGTTTTCCATTTTAAAAGCCTTAATTACTCCAGACCGAGTGAGCTATTATATAAAACCTACCAAAACCTATTACGATGGTGATTTTAGCAGTTTAAGTAAATTGCTAGGAACCGATGTAAATTACGAAATGGTACAAAATCTTCTTTTGGGTGATGCCATTGTAAAACTAAATGCTACAGATTATGATTCAACATTAGACCAACAAGCGCATTTGTTAACTCCCAAACAACCCAATGAATTGGCTAAAATATTTTTCTGGGTACACCCTTTAAATTACAAAATTGAAAAGCAAGAAGTGATCAGCAATGAAAAAAATGGTTTCCTGACTATTAACTATGAAGACTTTCAAAACATAAATGGAACTTCCATTCCTGGAGCGATCTCAATTCAAGCCAAAAACGACAAAAACAACGCTAGTATTCATCTAGATTACAAATCGATAGAATTAAACAAAAAATTATCGTTTCCCTATAAAATTCCAAGCGGATACAAAAGAATCGAAAAATAATGCAAAAAACAGCTTTCCTTTTATCTTCTTTTAACCCAACTAAAAATTTAGGTTTTATCAAATACCTCCTGCTTTTTTTATTCGTTTTTTCGACCGCAGCAAATTACGCACAATCTACGAGTCAGAAAACTCTTGAAAAAAAGAGAACGCAGTTACAAGAAGAAATAAAAAAAATAAACTCGCTGTTATTCAACACCAAAAAGGAAGAAAAAAACCTTTTAGAACACGTTAATGATTTAAAACAAAAAATAAATGTTCGTTCAAAATTAATTGCCACTATCGATAAGCAGGCGGATAATTTAAACGCCAAAATCAATAGCAATTCTAAAAAAATAAAAAGCCTTAACAAAGATCTTGATGTACTGAAAGAAGATTACGCCAATATGATTTACAAATCCTACAAAAGTAAATCTTTGCAAAGCAGAATGATGTTTTTGTTTTCTTCAGACAATTTTTTACAAGCTTACAAACGTATAAAGTATATGGACCAATATACAGATTACAGAAAAAAGCAAGGAGAAGAAATAGCAAAAAAAACCAAAGAAATTGAAATCTTAAACGAGTCTTTAAAAGTTCAACAACAAGAAAAAGAAGCTTTAGTTATAGAACACAGGGAAGAACAAGCAATTATTGAACAAGACAAAAAAGAACAAGAAGTACTTGTTAAAAAAGTAAAATCTAAAGGAAATAAATACCTCGCAGAAATAAAAGCAAAACAAAAAGAAGAACGAAAAATAGATGCGCAAATTGAAAAGCTAATCCGCGAAGCTATTGCTGCCTCTAAAAAGAAAAGTAGTACAAATACCACAAAAGGATTCTTTTTAACCCCAGAAGCCAAAGCCTTAGCCTCAAAATTCACTTCAAACAAAGGAAAACTTCCTTGGCCGGTAATCAATGCCTTGGTGGTACGTGATTTTGGTAAAATAGCTAGTAAAATTTATAGTGGTATATACCACCAAAGTAACGGAATACATATTGCCACAAACAATGGAGCAAGCGCCAAAGCAATTTTTGAAGGAACTGTATTAGCCATACAAATGGATACAAGCGGCTTAAAAACTGTCATGATTCAGCACGGTAATTATATTTCCATTTACAAAGGCCTAGATACCGTAACTATCCAAAAAGGAGACCGCGTAAATGTCAACCAATCACTAGGTAAAATTCACACCGACAAAGTAACCGGTAAAACCATTTTAAAATTTCAAATATGGAAGGACAATATGACCAAAGAAAATCCTAAATACTGGTTGCTGCGTTTGTAATCTCCCCTCCTATTCAAACAAAGATTTTAATTCTGTTGCATTTTTAGGACTTAATTTCCCTGAAAGCACCAAACTTAGTTGACGCCTTCTTAAAGCCGCCTCATAGCGTTGTTTTTCTAGCTCTGTTTCTGGCACCAACTCAGGAATAGCAATGGGTTTTCTATGTTCATCTACCGCTACAAACGTATAAATTCCTTCATTTACCTTTGTTTTTTTTCTAGAAGTTCTATCTTCTATCCAAACATCAGCATACACTTCCATAGAAGTAGAAAAAGCTCTTGAAACTTTTGCCTCAATAGTAATAGTGGTTCCCAAAGGTACTGGCTTGGTAAACGCCACATGATTTACAGAAACCGTTACACAAATTGCATTTGAATGTCTTTGCGCGGCAATGCAGCAAATTCTATCCATTCTCGATAATAACTCACCTCCAAACAAACTATCTAAGGCATTTGTGTCACTTGGCAAAACCAAATCTGTAGCAATAGAATGCGATTCTTTTGCTGCTTTGTATTTTTTTGACTCCATAAATTTATAAAAGAGACAAGTTACAAAATTGCCCTTTAGCAGCAAATAAAATGACTAATATTAGTCTTAGGTGAATTTGCATTTACAAATGTTAACATATTCCAATTTTCTTAGCATTTTATCAATTACATCGAATATTATTCTGTAAATTCTACCTCTTTAAGTAATGGTTCACCGACTAACCTCAACAGTATGCCCATAAAAGTCAACACAGAACAGCTTGAAAAAAGTATTGAGTTAGCCCAAATACTCCAAAAACCACAGGAACAAGCAAAATCCAACCTTTTTTCAAAAAGAATAGGCCCCTTAATTGAGAGCCCAAAATCAAAAGTATTTTTGATCCGATTGATGGATGCATCCTTCAGGTCTAAAAACCGAAAACGTATCGCATCATTTGTACTTTCCATACTAAAACGAAATTCGAACTACACAAAAGTTTTTAATCAAAAGGAGCTAATACTCATCAAGCTATTTAAATTATTTGCACATAAAATAGCATTTATCAGCATTCCATTAATGCTGCAACAAATAAAAAAAGTCACTCGGCCTATTCTATTTTTCGTGGGCACATCTACCTTAAAAAACCATTTAAAAAACAGAAATTCTAACAACCGTACTCTAAATATAAATTTAATTGGGGAAGCTTTAATAGGGGAAGAAGAAGCCAATAGAAGAATTGAAAACTATGTTGATTTATTAAATCAAAACAACGTCAATTATATTTCCATCAAAATATCTACTATTTGTTCTTTGCTAAAACCTTTGGCCTTTAATGAAACGGTCAATCTTTTGGTTGAAAAACTCTCCATTCTTTATACAGAAGCCCTTCGTATTGAAAAAGAAACAGGTCAGCAAAAATTTATCAATCTTGATATGGAAGAATATCGCGATTTAGAACTTACCGTTGCTACTTTTATAAACACCCTAAACAAACCTGAATTCAAACACTTAAAAGCAGGTATTGTACTACAAGCCTACCTACCCGATTCCTTTTTTGCCATGCAAGAATTACAAAATTGGGCACAAGAACGATTTAAAAATGGAGGATCTCCTGTAAAAGTACGCTTGGTAAAAGGGGCGAATTTAGAGATGGAAAGAACGGAAGCAGCCTTAGAAAATTGGCCACTTGCTCCCTACAATTCCAAATTAGAAACAGATGCCAATTACAAAAAGATGATCTGTCATTTGTTAGATCCTAAATCGGCGAATTCTTTACATGTGGGAGTGGCTTCTCACAATATTTTCGATTTGGCATTTGCCCTTCAAATTGTACAAGAAAAAAATATTGAATCTTATATAGATTTTGAAATGCTTGAAGGAATGGCCAATGAAACCGTGGCTGAACTGCTAAAGCAAAAAGTTCATATTGTTTTATATACCCCTATTGTCAAAGAAAAAAATTACAACAGCGCTATGGCGTATTTGGTAAGAAGGCTGGATGAAGGAACTCAGCCCGGTAATTTTTTAAAAGAAGGTTTTCAGTTAAAAACAGGTTCTAAAAAATGGAATACCTTGCAACAACATTTTATAGATTCAGTTACCAAAATACCCAAAGTTCAAGAACTTCCAAACAGAAATCAGAACCGAGCAACTGACCCAATTTTACCGCAAATAGAATTTAAAAATACGCCTAATACCGACTGGACTTTAAAACAAAATAGAACCTGGATTTCAGAAATGAAAACCCGTTGGCAAGCTCCAAACCAAATCATACAAAGTAAAATTCCAATTGTTGCCGACTTACCTGAAAAAAAACGCGAACTTTTAAAATTATCTGGATGGAACGGCGTGGCTCCTTGGGCTTATGAACTTGCTGATTATTATGATTACAAAATGGTCATTGACGGCCAATCTTCATGGCAAGAAATAACAGCTGTAAAACGAGCTGAAATCTTAAGGGCAGCCGCTGTAGAAATAGAAAAAAACAGAGCCGATTTAATTGGTGTTGCTATTACTGAATTAGGGAAAACAGTACCAGAAATTGATGTAGAAATTTCTGAAGCCATAGATTTCGCCAATTATTATGTACAAAATTCTCTCGATCAAAATGAAATTCCTTACGAAGCTTCTGGAATAAATTTAGTTTTATCTCCATGGAATTTTCCACTCGCCATTCCTATTGGAGGCGTGTTAGCTTCTTTAGCTGCAGGAAAAAGAGTTATTTTAAAACCCTCACAAAATGCCGCAGCCTGTGCTTATTTAATCTCAAAATGCTTGTGGGATGCTGGAATTCCTAAAAGTGCTTTTGCCTTTTTACCTGCCAAAGAAAACACCTTAGATCCCTTTTTAACAGACCATACCGTATTTGACGCAATTATATTAACGGGCTCAACAGATACGGCACGTTTCCTATTAGACCGCACGCCGAAGCTTAAATTATTTGCAGAAACAGGTGGTAAAAATGCGACCATTATTACTGCCATGTCAGATCGTGAACAGGCTATAAAAAATGTAGTACAATCAGCTTTTGGAAATACAGGTCAGAAATGCTCTGCAACTTCTTTGTTAATACTAGAAGAAGAGGTTTTTCAGGATGAAAATTTTAAAGAATTATTAAGAGACTGTACAGAAAGTAAAGTCCACGGAAACCCTTGGGACTTTGCAACTGATATAGGCCCGTTGGCTGTAGAAATTTCAGACAAATTATTAAAATCCATAAAAAAAACACCTGATGAAGCTTGGTTGGTAAAGCCCAAAATTATTGGCAAATACAGTCTTACTCCAGGAATTAAGTGGGGAGTTACCACCGAGGATTATGAATATCAAAACGAACTTTTTGGACCTATCCTAGCGGTCATAAAAGCAAAAGACCTAAAAGATGCGATACACATAGCCAACGGCGTAGACTACGGATTAACGAGTGGTTTAGAAAGTCTAGCCCCCCAAGAAGTTTCGTATTGGACAGAAAACATCAAAGCAGGTAACCTATATGTAAACAGACCTACTACAGGTGCTGTTGTAGAACGGCAACCTTTTGGAGGGATTAAAGCTTCTAGTTTCGGATTTGGAATGAAAGCTGGTGGTCCAAATTATGTCTTACAATTCCTTCGAAGAAAAGAAAAATCTATATCTCCTTCAGAAATCAGTGAGGATTATAAAAAAGCATACAACACATATTTTTCCAAGTCAATTGATTATTCCAAACTAAGGGGACAACATAACAAAAACCGTTTTCTAAAACCCAAAAAAATTATTATTTGCCTTGACAATCATGTCAGTTTTGAATGTGTGACCCGAGTAAAACTCATCGCTGAAATTTTAGAAGTAGCATGTGTGCTATACACTAATGAAAGCTTCTCAAAAATCACCTATCCTTTTGAAGTAAAAAAATTGGATAATTGGCGAGAACTTTTACCAGAATTAAATCATGAAACGGTTGTAAGAGTTTTGAACTATGAACGGATTAGTGACGACTTTTTACGCATGTGCCACAATGCTTTTATACCTATTTATTCAGAAAAACCAAGCAATTATGGTCGCTATGAATTTTTAAATTATTTAAAAGAACAAAATCAATCCATTAATTACCATCGCTATGGAAATTGTATGGGCGTGAAAAGCGAATAGCTGCTAAAAAAATGCTGTAGAAATATATATCTTTACAAGAAATATATTCTAATGGCGTTTTCTCCTTCTCAATTTCCATCGAAGTTACCTTCTGTAAAAACCACTATTTTTACTGTAATGAGCAAGCTTGCCAAAGAGCAAGGTGCTCTTAATTTATCGCAAGGATTTCCTGATTTTGAAAGCCCTAAAAAATTAGTTGAAGAAGTAAATAAAGCGATGCTTTCGGGACTTAACCAATATGCTCCCATGGCAGGAATAGCAGAACTAAGAGAAATTATTTCAGAAAAATTCTCAAAACTATACAATCAATATTACTGTCCAGAATCTGAGATTACCATTACTTCTGGAGCTACGCAAGCTATTTATACAGCCATTTCTACTTTTGTAAATAAAGGCGATGAAGTAGTATTGTTAAAACCTTGTTTTGATTGTTACGAACCCGCCATTGAAATCAATGGAGGCATACCCGTTTACGTACAATTAAAATCTCCTGACTATAAAGTGGACTGGGAAGAATTCAAAAAGAAAATTTCCTCGAAAACAAAAATGGTCATCATCAACACGCCTAACAACCCCACAGGGACCTTATTAGAAAAAAAAGACCTACTAGCCTTGCAGGAAATTTTAAAAGGAACCAACATCTTGTTATTGTGTGACGATGTATACGAACATATTATTTACGATGGTCAGACGCACCAAAGTGCTTGTTTGTATCCCTATTTAAAAGAACGCGCCATTATTGCTTCTTCCTTTGGAAAAACATTTCATATTACTGGTTGGAAAGTTGGCTATTGTTTGGCTCCTAAAGAATTGATGCACGAGTTTAGAAAAGCACATCAATTTACCGTTTTTTGTGTAAGTCATCCTTTTCAAAAAGCAATTGCCAATTATTTAAAAGAACCGCAACATTATCTTGAGTTAAATAATTTTTACCAGAACAAACGAAATTTATTTTTAGACAACTTAAAAGGATCCAAATTTAAATTCACCCCTAGCAAAGGAACCTATTTTCAATTGTTAGATTATACAAATATTACCCAAGAACACGATGTAGATTATGCCATACGCATGGTGAAAGAACACAAAATTGCCTCTATTCCTATTTCACCATTTAACACAAACGCCATAGACCCAAAAACCTTGCGATTTTGTTTTGCGAAAAAAGATGAAACCTTAAAAAAAGCTGCTGACCTATTATGCAAGATCAACTAAAAATAACCCTCGTCCAAAATGACACCCAATGGAGAGCCATTGCTGAAAACTTAAAAGAGCTTTCAAAAATGATCACTTCTCTAAATGAAAAAACGGATTTAATTATCCTTCCTGAAATGTTTTCTACAGGTTTCGACATGGAGCCTCAACTAGCTGCAGAAACAATGAATGGTTCAGCCATACAATGGATGCAAAAAACAGCCAAAGAAAACAACACTGCAATTGCAGGAAGTTTAATTATTGAGGAAAAAGGGCACTATTACAACCGATTCATTTTTGTACACACAACCGGAGCTATGGTGCATTACGACAAAAAACATTTGTTTAGTTTAGCTGGTGAAGACAAGATTTATACCGCAGGAGAAAACCGTTTAATTTTTGAGTACAAAGGTTGGAAAATTGCTCCTTTTGTCTGTTACGATTTGCGCTTTCCTGTTTGGTCTAGAAATACCGAATTTTACGATTTGGCAATTTATACTGCCAACTGGCCAAAACCAAGAATTACGGGTTGGGATACCTTACTAAAAGCCAGAGCTATTGAAAATTTATGCTATGTAGCAGGGGTAAATAGAATAGGCATCGATGCCAATAACTATGAATATCCAGGACATTCACAAGTTTTAGACCCACTCGGAGAAACTGTAGGTAGTATTTCTGAAAACAAAAAAGAAACCCTAACGGTAAGTCTTAGCAAAAAACATATAGAAAACACAAGACAAAAATTTCAATTCCTAAACGATCGGGATACATTTGAATTCTCATAAACAAAAAAACATGAATAGTTTAAAAAACGAGTTTCTAGAAATAAAAATAAAAGATACGGGATCTGAATTAGCCAGTATTATTGCCAACGGAAAACAGTATTTATGGGAAGGAAACCCAACCTACTGGGGCGGACAAGCACCCATTTTATTTCCTTTTGTTGGTCGCTTTAAAAACGACGAATATTTTTATCAGGGTAAAAAATACACACTTCCTCAACACGGATTTTATAGAAGAAGTAATGCGATAAAACTGATCAACAAAACAGCCAACTCACTTTCTTATTCTTTAAAAAGTTGCGACGAAAGTCTAAAAGTATACCCCTTTCATTTTGAAATTATCAATACTTATAAAATAGATAAGAATACGATTACCATAGAACATAAAGTAAAAAATACAGGAAGTGACCTACTTTATTTTTCAATTGGAGAACACCCTGCTTTTAAATGTTCCTTAGAAAACCCAAATGAAAGTTTTGAAAACTGCACTTTGGAATTTGAAAAAACGGAAAATGCAGTCATTCACCTTATTGAAAACGGCCTTATTTCCAACACAACGGAACCCTGCCTAAACAATAGCAATAGTATAGAACTAGATGCTAATAGCTTTGAAAAAGATGCGCTAGTGTTTAAAAAAATGAACTCGAAAAAAGTAAGCCTTATCCACAAAAATGAAGGAAAATTGGTTACCCTTCGTTATGCAGATTTTCCTATGTTAGGAATTTGGTCAAAAGCAAAAGCTCCTTTTGTTTGTATAGAGCCTTGGCTAGGAATTGCTGATAGCGTGGATAGCGATCAAAAAATTGAAAACAAGGAAGCAATAATTTCACTTGAAAAAGGAAAAACATTTACAGCTTCCTATTCTATTGAAATACATCTATAAAAAAAGGCTCTCATAATCTGAGAGCCTTTTTTAAATTATTTTACAACCAATGGATTCATCCATTTAAATTGATATTCTGTATCTGGAACTACAATTCTTTCTGCAATTCTTCTCATTCTATCTGGCAAACGCATTAAATATGTTCTTGCTTTATCTGCTTCTGGAGTTAAATCTCTAAATTGATCAATTGCCCATGCTTTGTTCAATTTTTCTAAAATATCAATATAATCATAAGCGCTATATACTCCTGATCTTTGAGCTACGTCAGAAAACCTGTCAAATAAACTAGCTTTCTTCTCAAAAGACTCTCTTAAATACATGGCTGGCATTTCAATTTTATGTTTCATCATGTCACAAAATGCTAGCATCATTTCGCTAGGATCTACTGCAAAAATTTGACGAATAAATTCTACATACGCCAAATGGTGTCTCATTTCATCACCTGCAATAATTTTGGACATTTTAGCCAAACCTTTCATTCCTGCTTTACGTGCAATTTTTGCTACGTTGTTATGAGAAACATAAGTTGCTAATTCTTGAAAACTAGTATATACAAATGTTTTATAAGGATCTCTAGCCGTTCCAATATCAAAACCATCTGCTACCAAATGCTGTGTTGTAATTTCTACTTCACGCATATTTACACGACCTGATAAATAAATGTACTTATTCAGTACATCCCCATGTCTATTTTCTTCGGCAGTCCAACGACGAATCCAACTAGACCATCCTTTTTGCTCTCCATGTTGGTCGATACCATCCAAATCTAATAACCAAGATTCATAGGTTGGTAAGGCTTCTTCGGTAATCATATCTCCTACTAAAGAAATCCAAAAATCGTTGTCTAACTCTTTAGACAATTCTCTAATTTCCTTTACCTCTTCAATAAAACTATCTGATTGTGGGTTTGGTAAAAAGTCTGTAGGTTGCCAAATTTCTTCTGGCGGAATTAAAAACTTCCCAAAAGTTGTTTCTATATCCTTCTCAAGTGACAACATCACTTCCTTTCTTACGTTTTTTATAGACATCAAATAGTATTTTAAATTACCTGCAATTTACAAAGTTACAGAGTTTTTAATGGTTTTCTCCACTTTTTGAAATAAATCCTCAAAGCTCATTGAATTTACAGCAATTGGTTCATGTACTTCTAATTTCATTTTCACTCCCAATCCTAAAGGAAAACTTCCGTTGGCAACTAATTTCCAAGAGTTGTTTATTGTTAAAGGAAGTATATAAGCTGAAGGTGCATATTTCACTAAAAGTTTCAAACCGTTTTCAGAAAAACGTTTCGGTTCTCCTGTTTTACTTCTTGTCCCTTCTGGAAAAATAACCCCCGACCAATTATTTTTTTCTAAGCTTTTTCCGAATTTGGCCAATTCACTTAAAGCTTGTCTTGGATCATTTCGATCAATTAAGACTGAACCTCCATGTTTTAAATTAAAAGAAACACTTGGAATTCCACTTCCTAATTCTATTTTAGAAACAAATTTAGGATGTGTGTCTCGTAAATACCAAGAAATTGGTGAAATTTCATTTGCACTTTGATGATTGGAAACAATAATCAGCGGTACATTTTTAGGTATTTTATGTGTATTGACAAACTCAATTTTTGTTCCTAAGACATACAGACTCCACAACAAAAAATAATTCAAATAATCTACAGATTTTTTATGTGCTGAATATCCAAAAAATTTCAATGTAAACCATTGAATTGGATGAAACAAGCTAATAAAAAAACCGAAAATCAGATAATGAAGTACTGAAAGCGGGTAAGAAATAATTTTCTTTAAAATCTGCATTGACAATCGTTTTATTTTACAACCACTGACCCCAAGGAATACGAGCTAAAATAAGGACTAGCGCCGCTCCGTAAAAAATAGCAAAAGTCTTGAATTTTGCAGCAGCTTCTGTTTGTTTTTTATGTTTAGACCAGCCAATAGTAATTAAAGCAATTGCTATAAGCATCATTAAAGGGTGCTCTACCAATATCAATCTACTTTGTGGTATTTTCATCATGTTACCAAAACCAGTTACTTTTGTCGCTTTATATAAAGGAGACATAAAATACCATCCCAACCCAATTAACAATTGAATATGAGAGAAAATCAAGGTAAACAAGCCTAATCTTAAATCTTTTGCTTGAAATTCTTTTTTAGAGGTTAAACCAATAATTGCATTTACAACAGCAATAACTAAAACGGCTAAAACTAGGTATGCCCAATACGAATGTACTTCTTTCATAATTTCAAATAATTTATTTGCTGCAAATGTACTAAAAAGATTTTTTCACAAGCTAACGAATCTATTCAATCTACATCACTTTGTAGGCTGTATATTTTGAGGTTGGCAAACAGCGCTTTATTCAAAAAAAAAGAGGCTTCTAAATTTAGGAGCCTCTTTTTAAAAATTATATTATCCGATTACGAATTGTACTTTTCAGCATAAATTTTATTCGCCATCACTTTTCCTAATTCTACTCCCCATTGGTCGTAGCTATAAATATTCCAAATAATTCCTTGTACAAAAATTTTGTGTTCGTACATAGAAATTAAGCTTCCTAAAGATTTAGGTGTTAATTTTTTAATTAGAATTGAATTACTTGGCTTGTTACCCGCAAACACTTTGAAAGGAATTACACTTTCACTTGTTTTTCCTTCCGCAATCACCTCTTCTTTGGTTTTTCCATTAGACAAGGCCTCTTGTTGTCCGTAGTAGTTAGACATCAATTTGTTATGATGCTCTTCTTTTCCGTATAAAGACTCCTCATATCCAATAAAATCACAAGGAATTAATTTGGTTCCTTGGTGTACCAACTGCATAAAAGCATGCTGCATATTGGTTCCTGTACTTCCCCAAACAATTGTTCCGGTTTGGTAATCAATAGCATCTCCATTTCTATCTACACTTTTTCCATTACTTTCCATAATAGCTTGTTGTAAATAAGGAGTCAATTTTTCTAAATATTGTGAATAAGGTAAAATTGCTTCTGTTTCAGCACCAAAGAAATTGTTATACCAAATACTTAACAAGGCCAATACTACAGGAATATTTTCTTCAAAAGAAGCAGTTTCAAAATGCGAATCCATATCTGAAGCTCCGTCTAATAAAGCTTTAAAATTATCAAAACCAACAGCCAAACTAATAGATACCCCTACGGCGCTCCATAAAGAAAAACGACCACCAACCCAGTTCCACATCGTGAAAACATTGTCAGCATCAATTCCAAAACTAGCAACAGCTTCTGCATTTGTAGAAACCGCAGCAAAATGTTTCGCTACATCAGCTTCTGTTGCCGACTGTAAAAACCATTCTTTGATCGTCATTGCATTTGTAATTGTTTCTTGTGTTGTAAAGGTTTTAGAAACAATTAAAAACAAGGTTGTTTCAGGGTTTAAATCCTTAATTATTTCAGAAACATGATCACCATCCACATTGGATACAAAATGTGTTGTTAACGGTGTTTTGTAATACTGCAAAGCATCAACCACCATTCTAGGTCCTAAGTCAGATCCTCCAATACCAATATTTACAACATCAGTAATTGATTTCCCTGTATAACCTTTCCAATCTCCAGAAACTACCTTGTTTGTAAAACCTTCAATTTTGGCTAAAGTTGCTTGTACATCTTCTACTACATTTTCACCATCTACCAATACTTCTTTAGAAGTACGTAAAGCGGTATGTAGTACTTCTCTTCCTTCTGTAGCATTTATTTTAGCGCCTCCAAAATATTTTGAAATGGCATCTTTCAACTCAGCTTGATCAGCCAACTCTACTAATAACTCTAAGGTTTTGCTGTCAATTCTATTTTTAGAAAAATCTACATCAAAATCGTTAAATTTTATGTTGAATTCTTCTTTTCTATTTTCGTTTTCCGCAAATAAACTTCTTAAGTGCGTGTCTTTAATTTCAGCAAAATGAGCTTCTAATTTTGCCCATGCTTCTGTTGTTGTTGGATTTACATTTTTTAATGCCATCTTACGCTTGTTTTAATTTGTTACTTCCACATTTTCATACCCAATTTGATCCAAAGATTCTTTGATAGATTTGATATGTGTTAAATAATGTGGTTTTATTGTTTTTTTCATTGCCTCTGCTGCGGGCAATTTTTGTTTTAAAGGATCTACTTGAACACCGTTTTTCCAAAATCGATAACAAACATGAGGTCCTGAAGTATTCCCAGTCATACCCACATAACCAATTACATCTCCTTGTTTCACATATTGCCCTACTTTTACTTTTCGGCTTTTCATATGCAAGTACTGGGTTGAATAGGTAGAATTGTGACGAATTTTTACATAATTTCCATTCCCTCCTTTGTATCTTGATTCTATAACACGACCATTTGCTGTACTCATAATTGGACTCCCAACAGGAGCTGCAAAATCGGTTCCCTTATGAGGTCTTACACGACCGTAGTACGCAATTTTTCTTTTTAAATTATACCGAGAAGATATTCGACTAAATTTTAAAGGTGCCTTTAAAAAAGCTCTTCTTAAATGTTTTGCATTCTCATCATAATACTCTTCAATTCCAGTAATAGAATCGGAGACATATTTAAATGCATAAAACGGACTTCCACCATGTTCAAAATAGGCTGCTTTTACGCGTCCTATCCCAGCAGAAATCGTGTCGTCTATATATTTCTGTTCGTAAATAACTTTAAATTTATCGTTTTTTTGCAACCTAAAAAAGTCAATTGCCCAAGCATATATTTCAGATAAATCGTTGGCTAAAACAGCATTTATTCCTTGTTGGTCCAAAGCTTCAGAAAGCGAACTTGTAATAACGCCAGAGGCTGTCTTTTCAACAATTTTAATTGGTTTTTGAATTTTTTCTGCAACAATTAGAGAATCTTTAAAGTCGATTACTGTATAATTGATCAAATCGTGTTGGTAAATAAAAACCTGTGCTCTTTCGGTAGAATCTTTACTTGCTAAAACCATGTAGGGTTTTCCAGCTCTAATTCTCCTAACATCAAATATTCCTTTTACTTTTTTTGATATTTCTAATACTTTAGGGTACCAAATATGATGTCTGTCTAATATTTCACCGAAGCTTTCACCGTGTTCTACGGTATCTTTTACAACTTTAAAATCTTTAAGTTTATAACCAAACTTATACACCGGCTTAGGAACTACAGGCTTTACCTCTTCCTTTTGTTTTTCAGGTTTTTTGTCATTATTTCCTCCTCCACAAGAGCTTATGAAAAAAACAAGACTAACAAGGATAAGAAAATGTTTCAAAGGATAAGTATTTTGTAAAATTTGTAGCTGCGAATTTACGATATTTCTTACAAAATAATGTGAAATGGATGCGACAATCCTTTGTATTGATGTAAATCTACTTTGATAGAACCAACAGCTAAAGAAGCTTTAATTCTGATGGGTATTTTATTGGCATCCGAAGATACCCAAAGTGTTAAACTTTCTTTGGCTTTAAAAACTCTTCCCGACTGAACCAAAGGACGCAACATATAACATTCTACTTTTCCAAATTTAGTACTCAAGGTTTCTTTTCCTAAATATTTTAATTTGAATGGGAATTTTTCAGCATCAAAGAACATATCCAATTCAACACTATCTCCAATTGCAAGTGAGTCAATATCTTCATTTCGCAAACTATAAAATGCAGAAATCATATCTTGAACACCGTATACTGCAATTTCTTTTTTTGTTTTGTGTTTGTGATCTTCAATGCGGGCTACTTTTTTTTCGTGATCAAAATAAGTATCTCTATTAATAATATACCCACCTTCGTCAACTCTTCTAATAAAATGAATTGGCAATTGTGATTTCTTATCTACTACGGATTCATAAGTGTCTCGAACTTTAAAAAACCAACTCGCCATTCCGGTGGTCCATCCTTTTCCTTTAAAATGAAATAAATCTTTCTCTTTATTTTTAACTTCATCTACGGTAAGACTTGCATAACCTGCGTTTACAATTCCGTAATGAATTCTATATTTTAACCATTCTCCTTTATCAAATGCTAATTTTTTTTCTTGAGCAGAAAGCCCTTTAGCTAAAAGAAACACTAAAACAAGTAAGATTTTTTTCATAATAGAATTGAATATGTTTTCGAAAAAACAACTACAGTGCCAAAAATAAAAAAGCTTAACGATATATACGTTAAGCTTTTGTGAAAATATTTAGAAGAAGCATTAAATAACGCTACTAATATCTATTACTTTTTTAATTTGAGGAGCATACTTTTTAATAGAAGCTTCAACCCCATTTCTTAGGGTCATCTGATTGATTGAACACCCTACACAAGCACCTTCTAATTTCACTTTAACAATATCATCTTCAATAGAAACCAAAGAAATATTACCTCCATCAGAAATTAAAAACGGACGAATTTCTTCCAACGCTTTTTCTACAACACTTGTCAATTCTTGTATCTCCATAGTAACACTCATTATTTAGTAGAACAACCACTCATAGTTGTAATTTTTACCACTTCTGTTTCTGGTAAATCTTCATTTCTTTTCACCAACTGGGTCAACATATTTTTAGTGATTTCACTAAAAGCATTTTCCAACGGTGTATTTTGTTGCAATGCAACTGGATGCCCTACATCTCCTGATTCACGAATACTTTGTACCAAAGGAACTTCACCTAAAAATGCAGTCTCAATATCTTCCGCTAAATTTCTAGCACCATCTTGTCCAAAGATATAGTATTTATTGTCTGGTAATTCAGCAGGTGTAAAATAACTCATGTTTTCTACAATTCCTAAAACAGGGACATTGATGTTTTTTTGTTGAAACATCGCAACTCCTTTTTTAGCATCTGCCAAAGCGATGTTTTGAGGAGTACTAACCACAACAGCTCCTGTAATAGGCAATGCCTGAACTATTGATAAATGAATATCACCCGTTCCTGGAGGTAAGTCAATTAACAAGAAATCTAACTCTCCCCAATCAGCATCAAAAATCATTTGGTTCAATGCTTTTGAAGCCATAGGTCCTCTCCAAATAACAGCTTCGTTAGGATTTGTAAAAAAACCTAGTGATAATAATTTTATTCCGTAGCTTTCAATAGGTTTCATTTTTGAACGCCCATCTACATTTACCGAAACAGGTTTCGATTTTGCCACATCAAACATTAAATGCATAGAAGGACCGTAAACATCTGCATCAAGAACTCCTACTTTAAAGCCCATTTTTTGCAATGTTACAGCTGTATTTGCGGTGATGGTAGATTTACCTACCCCACCTTTTCCAGAAGCAATAGCAATGATATTTTGAATTCCAGGTAACTTATCACCTTTTATTTCATTCGGATTTTTCTTCTTCTCAACAGGTTTTGTAGATACATTCACCTTTACAAGGGCTTCACCTGAAACTTTTTCCAAAATTACATTTGAAATTTCAGTTTCCATTTTTTTCTTAGCCTGTAATGTTGGATTGCCAATTGCAACATCAACAACCACTTCATTTCCAAAAATAACAATGTTTTTCACATTGTTATTTTCTACCAAACTCTTTCCTTCTCCCGGTGCTGTAATCGTATCTAAAGCCTTATTGACGGCTTCTTTTTGGATGCTCATATTTTCAATAATTTATGAGCACAAAGATACTAGGAAAACTTTAGAAAAACACCCTTGTCTATAATTATTCTTGATAAGGTCATAAGCAGCACTTTTTAAACTATCGCTTTTTAAATTCTCTTAAAACACAAAGTCTACAACTCTAAATTTGGATCCCAAAAAACCGTCGAAAGATCTTGAATTTGATTTTCAACAACCACAATCCCTTCACTTTCTAATAGTTGTTGCATTAAATTGGTTCCTTCAAAATGATGCTTACCCGTTAACAAACCTTTTCTATTCACCACTCTATGTGCCGGAATGGACAAATCGCCATGAGAAGCATTCATAGCCCAACCTACCATTCTAGCCGACCTAGCCGCACCTAAATATTTTGCAATAGCACCATAACTGGTCACTCTTCCGTGTGGAATTAGCTTAGCGACTTCATAAGACTTTTCAAAAAAATTAGGTTCTGTTTTCAATTGAGTATTGGGTATTGAGTATTGAGTATTGAGTATTGAGTAAAACTAAGAATTAAACAGTTAAAACCCAAAATTTAAATTCACTCCGCAATCACTAAATCTTCTTCTGTCAACAAATCTTCATTATTGAACCGAAGAAATAACTGAGCCACCGCTACCGTATCCTTTTCACAGTAATTAGCAATTCTTTTTACATCTTTTTCTTTGTAATACACTGCCGCTACCTGACTCCCATCAATATCATCTTTTGGAGAAGGAATTTCTAACAAATTGGTTAATAATTTTAAAGATGTATAATGCTTATAATCTCCAAACTTCCATAATTCTAGCGTATCTAAATGCGGAACTTCCCAAGGCTTTTTCCCAAATAAATTTAATTTTTGAGGTAAATTAATTCTGTTGACAATCATTCGACGTGCAATAAAAGGAAAATCGAACTCCTTGCCATTATGACCACAAAGCAAGTGTTGGGGTTTGCTAAAATGCTGATCTAACAGGTCCCTAAATTCATTTAATAATTTGGCTTCATCATCTCCGTAAAAAGATTTTACACGGAAAGAAACAGCTGCATTCGTATTCACAAAATACCCAACAGATATACAAACAATTTTTCCGAATTCTGCCCAAATACCTGCGCGTTCATAAAAGTCTTCAGGTAAAATTTCTTCCTCACTTTCATTTTTAGGCTTTCTTTGATAGGCCGTTTTCTGACTGAAAAGTTCTTTTTTAATCTCTGAAAGTTCATGAAACGTTTCAAATTCTGGTACGGTTTCTATATCAAGAAACAGTACATTTTCTTTAGCTACTGACAAGTTCATATCCAATTTTTCTTTTAAATATAAGCATATTTAGGAAAAGTATTCAAACAAAAAAACCGCTTAAATTTCTTTAAACGGTTTTTCTTGATAGTTCATTTATTTATTCAACAACATCTGAAGAGCTTTGGTGCGCTTCGTAATATTCTTGTAATAAATTCATGGTACCTGTTGTTAAATCTTTTGTTTCTAACAACAATCCAAAATACAAAGTTGTATTCTTTGGACTTGATTCTTCGGTACGAGTTCTTTCTATTTGCTTTTGAATTTTTTCAGATAAGATATCAAAGATTTCTTTGTCATTTAAAACATCACCTATTTTGTCAAATGATTTTGATTCGAAAGCCATTCTAGTGTTTTCAAACAAAGCTTCTAAAACTTCTTCAACTTGCTTCAATTCTTTGATCTGACTGATCTTTAGTTTTTTGTGATTGTTGTTTACATGCTTGTTTGTAGCACGAACAATAAACTCTAAAGACTGTGTCATGTCCTGTAAGTAACTTAAAATATTGATATAGAAATTACTTGCCACCACACTTGAATCATCTAAATTTTTGATAAAGTAGAAAATATTATCTCTCAATTCATCTACCTCTTCAGATAATTTTTCAATACTTTTTTTATTCTTTTTCAACAATGCAAGGTCTTGTTTTGCCAAACCTTTAATTGCATTGCTATAAATTTTATTTCCTCTTTTTACTACAGAAGCAATATTCGCAGCACTTTCTTGAATAACACCTTGTACAGAAGTGCTCTCAGCTAAATTCAATTGATCTTCCGCTTTTACCTGTCTCGCTTTTTTATTGTGAGCCATATAGTTTCTTAAAATCAAACCAAAAGCAATTACCAATAATAACGGGAACATCAGCTCTAAGTTTAAGTTTAATAAATACGCTACAAAAGCTGCTGCTGTAAAGGCACTAAACGCAGTGAAAAACCATCCACCAATTACATTTAACACTCCGGCTACACGATAAACAGCACTATCAGAACCCCAAGCTCTATCTGCCAAAGAAGTACCCATAGCCACCATAAATGTAACATAGGTTGTAGATAATGGTAATTTATAAGATGTTGCAATAGAAATTAATACTGCAGCAACCATCAAGTTTACCGCTGCTCTTACTGTATCAAAAGCCGGTAATTCATGTACTTTTTCTTTAGACAAAACAACTACTGGACGTTCAAATTGTTTGTCTATTTTCTTTTGTGCAGCATCTGGCAATACATATGAAGCTACTTGCCCAACACCAATTGCAAATCTTACAAATCCTCTTGACAAGAAATTTGGTTGAAAACGCTCTTTAGTCGCACCTTGACTAGATAAATCTAAAGATGTTTTTACCACATTTTTAGCTTTGCTAGAGAACCATAAAGTCAATACCATGATCAATCCGGCACCTAACAACAACCAGTTGTTTGTAGGAACTTTCTTTGCTAAAATTTCCATAGAAAACTCATTTGGCAAAGCCCCAGAAGCAATAAAAGCTTCATAAGAATTGTAAGCTGCCATAGGCACACCGATAAAGTTTACCAAGTCATTTCCAGAGAAGGCCAAAGCCAAAGCAAAAGTACCAACAACAATAATAATTTTATAAATATTAATTTTTGCAGCAGTAATCAAAACATATGATAAAACTGACCAAAATATAGAACTTACCACTACAATCCCTAAAACTTGTGTTTCTAAAAAGTCTTTCATAGTACCTCCTCCAAGAATATCAAAAGATTCTTTTGCATAGGAAGTTCCTTTCAATCCTTTCATAAAAATAAAATAAGTAATTGCTGTCAAAGCAAAACCTCCAAACAAAGCACCTACCCAGTTTGCTTTCTTTTCAAAATCATAAGAAAGTAAAACTCGAGACACCCATTGAACGAGCGCTCCAACAGAAAACGCAACGACGACCGAGAGAAGAATACCTAAAATAATTTCAGTTGCTTTGTCGGTATTGATATAATTCACAACATCAGAAATACTTCCATTGTCAGCTCCAATTTTTATCAAAGCCATGGCAACAGCAGCACCTAACAATTCAAAAACAATAGAAACTGTTGTTGAAGTTGGCATTCCCAAAGTATTAAAAAAGTCTAATAGTAATATATCTGTAATCATTACCGCCATAAAGATGATCATGATTTCATTGAAATAGAACTCACCAGGATTAAAGATTCCTTTTCTAGCAACTTCCATCATTCCACTTGAAAAAATGGCTCCAATAGCAACCCCAAGACTGGCAACAATCATAATTGTTTTAAATGATATTGCTTTAGATCCAATGGCAGAATTCAAAAAATTCACCGCATCATTACTAACACCCACAACTAAATCTGCAACAGCTAGAATAGCCAAAGCAATGATCATTAATAAGTATATATTATCCATAATTAAAATTTAAATTTCTGTTTTAAAGTTTTACAAACACTCCAATTTAAGAGCCTGCAAATATCATTATAATCGCGCCTTGCAATGTTACGAAAACATTACCATTTATAAATGTATCTCTACTTGAAATCTAACACCCACTGTATTTGCTTCTCCAACGACATTGATATAACTCAAGTCTGACTGAACTTTTAACTTATGACCTGCAATATATCTAGAAACACCAAGCGTATATTCATTTCTATCTTCTGTTTTAGCAGGCCCTAATAAGGAAATATTTGTATACCTCCCTGCAATTTCCCAATTAGATTTCATAAGATATCCCGCCGACAAGTTCAAACCGCTACCTACTCTAACATTGGTTTCATCTTTTGCATTTCTATCAGCATATTCACCCATAAAAGAAAAACCTTTGTATTTAAACATGGCATCCACAAACAAGGTATTTACATCTGTCGCTATTGTTTGCAAAACATCAGCATCATCATCAGCATCTAAACCTAAAAAATAACTTCCTTGGTTTCCTTTTTCTCTAACAGCATCATCAATAAAGTTATACCCTGCGCTTAGCATTAATTTTGGTGTTTTTTCTCTTTTCAAATCACCTCCACTATAATCACCTTTGCTTTCAAACAAACCGAAAGGCAACAATTCTAATCTTCCGGTATACTGGTGCCCTCCATTGTTATCAATCGTTACATTTCTTGCTTCTCCTTGAGAAATAGCAAATTTTTCACGAACCACAAATTTATCTGTTAAGTTAAAATGATGTCTTAACTGAAAACCAAACTCACGATCAATGGTAAATTCTTTATTCAACCTAGAGCGGTCTACTAATTGTAAATTTGCTGAAGAAATGACACGTTCAATATTTCCTGGTAATTTGGTTTGCCCGTACCATAATTCAAAATTCCCTGAAAAATTCCACATCACAACCGCATCTAAAACCAAACGATCTGAACCTTTGGTTGCAGAACTAGAACCACTTAAATCGTTATTAGAAAGTCCTAATTCTAATTTATATTTTAATTTAGGTGAATAAGCAAATCCATCAAATTTTAAACGAAACCTTCTCAATAAAGCGCTAGATTCAAAGTCTTTAAGACTTTTATTTTCATCTAAGCTAAAAGTACTTAACAGTTGCATTCTTGCCCCCATTTTTATAGCCCATGAATCGTCAGCTCCTGTGTAATTTAAAATTCCTTCTCCGAATTTTCTTTTTTGAATTGAATTTTCTACTGTTTGAGCAGACGCAAAAGCTGCACATAGGAATAGTACAACTATAACTAGTTTTTTCATGATGATAGTATTATTAATTTTTGTCGCTGCAAAGAACCAACCCTAATGTTACCCTAATGTTAACTCAAGGTTATTAGAAAGACAAAAAAAGGGTTGCTTGAAACAAGCAACCCTATGAAAATCATGTTAATAAAGTCGACAAAAACTAATAAACTACATGAAAATCCCAGTGTTTTATAAACACACACAAATATGCAAAGCTTTAGTTACTTCAGTGTAACGCTAACATTAAGGAATTATTAAGTTCCCGTTTACATTAAACTTTCCAAAGCAAAAAAAACTGCCCAGTCAACGACCAGGCAGTTTTTAAAATTGTAATCTTTAGAGTTCTTAAAGCTCAGCAGATTTCCAAGACCATCCTGAAACATCAACTGTTGCAGCAGCATCATAAGCAGCTGAAGTATCAGCATCAGCTCCATCAATTTGAACATTAGACAAAGCACCATTATCTTTCATATCAATGTTTTTAGCATATCCTGACAAAGACAAACCTGTAATAGTTGCTCCAGATTCTTTTTTGAATTGCAAAGCAGTTCCATCAACAGTAGACACAGCTGTTAAGTTGATAAACTTAGGATTGTTATTTGCTTTATCTCCTTCTAAAGCTGTAGAGAAACCAGAAACAGTGTGAGAAATATAAGAGTTTTCAACAGTACCATTCCATCCTTCAGTCCAGTCGATAGAATCATCTTCGTTGTTTTCTAAGTAAATATTTTTTACAGAAACCGTTCCTCCAAAGAATTCTACACCATCATCCGCTCCGTTAATTACTGCAATGTTTTCTACTTTAGTGGCAGAACCTACTGCGTAAAAAGAAATTCCGTTGTATTGAGACTCTGTATTAATTTGAGCTCCCGTTCCTCTAAGTACTAAATTCTTAATAGAACCTGAGTTATCTGTATCGTTAGAACCACCGTAGATAAATCCACCTACTTCAGCCTCAGCACCGACTCCTGCACTTGTTGTAGCATATCCACAAATTGTCAAACCTCCCCAGTCTCCACCGTTAGCGGCAACAGAAGACATAACAACTGGCTCAGAAGTTGTTCCTTGAACATCAATTTGAGCTCCTTGTAAAATTGCGATATACACATCTGCACCACCCGCTACTGCAGTAATTTTAGTTCCTGCAGGAATTGTTAATTTAGCACCAGACTTAACAATATAAGAAGATGTTAATAAGTAAGATTTAGAAGCATCTAAAGTAACATCAGCAGTTACATTTCCTGTTAACAATACTTCAGAAGTTAATTCTGCATCAATCCAAGACCAAGTTGTAGGATCTACAGTTGGAGCAGCAGCATAAGAAGCAGTATCATCCGCATCTACACCTTCAATTTGTACGTTAGACAAAGCTCCAGCATCTTTCATATCAATATTTTTATCATAACCTGCCAAAGACAGACCAGTGATGGTAGCTCCAGATTCTTTTTTGAATTGTAAAGCAGTTCCTCCTACTGTAGACACAGCAGTTAAGTTGATTATTTTAGGATTGTTATTTACTTTATCTCCTTCAACTACCGTAGAAAAACCAGCTTTTGTATGTTTTACATAGGCATTTTCAACAGTACCATTCCAACCTTCAGTCCAGTCGATAGCATCGTCTTCATTGTTTTCTAAGTAAACATTTTTAGCAGAAACAGATCCTCCAAAAAATTCAACACCATCATCAGCTCCATTAATTACAGCGATATTTTCTACTTCAGTTCCAGAACCAACAGCGTAAAAAGAAATACCATTGTATTGAGATTCTGTATTAATTTGAGCTCCCGTTCCAACAATTACCAAGTTTTTAATAGAACCTGAACTATCCGTATCATTAGATCCTCCGTATTTAAAACCACCTACTTCCGCTTCTGCATTGATTCCAGCAGATGTCGTTGCTTCTCCACAAAGTGTTAAACCTCCCCAGTCACCTGCCTCTCCATTTGCAGAAGACATAATTACAGGATTTGCAACAGAACCTTGAATATCAATTTCACCCCCTTTTAATACCGCTAAATAAACATCTGCACCACTTGCATCTGCTGTAATTTGCGTTCCTGCAGGAATTGTTAACTTCAATCCTTCTGGTACAATAAATGAACCTGTTAATTTATAATTTACTCTAGAATCTAAGGTATAGCTTTCTTCTAGCAAACCATTTAAAAATCCATCTTCAATATCTCCTCCTTCTGTTCCAGATGTTAACGGATCAGAAGTACAACTTCCTAAAACTAACGATGCCAACATTGAAAAAGCTGCCACTGATTTTAAAACTATTTTTTTCATCTTTTAACTTATTTAATTTTTGTTTTTTGTGTTTCTTAATTATGATGCAAATATGAAACACAAAAGGAAAAGTAAACTTACCTTAAGGTTAAGTGTATGTTATAAAACACAAGGAAAATGTGCGATATGTTAGCTAAATGTTACGAATAAAAAAGCCCCAAACCTTTCGGTTTGGGGCTTCTTATGTTTTATAAAATCCTTAGAAGGTATAGTTCAAACTCAAAGAAATCTGACTTCCTTTTTTATAAGAACTTACGGTTTCCGTTGTTTCAATTCCTGTACTTAAAGGTTGTACTTTTTGAGATTGTTCAATGGCTGGGTTCAATAAATTTTTACCCGACAGTTTTAAAACTAACTTTTCAGAAAGCTCTTTACTTACGACCATATCCAATGTCCAAAATCCATTTTCAATAATTTCATCATTGTACTGTGTCAAACTATTCGCCTGATCTTCCGGAGCTCCTAAAAAGGCCACTTTATCTGAAGAATAGTTAACAGCTGCTGTTGCATTAAATTCATTTTCTTCTTTTGTATTGAAACTTATAGCCGTATTCAAAATAAAATCCGATGCCCCTTGTAAATCACTTTCTGTTTTTCCTTTGTACTGATAATCGCTTAACAAATCTTGTTTAAACCACATTTTCGTCGCATTGAAATTTACATTCAATTTGTTAGAATCTGTATCTACCAAATCTACTCTACCTTCAAATTCCAATCCAAAAATATCAGCTTTTTCACCTGTATTTGCATAGGTAAAGTTCCCTGATGATCCTCTTGCCTGGGCTAAATTTATAGGATTTTTTATTTGTTTGTAAAAAGTGGTGAACGAAACTAAATCACCAGACTCTGGAAACATTTCCCATTTCAAATCTAAATTAAAGTTATCTGATTTTTGCAAATCTGGATTTCCTTTTGTTACACGACCAGTTGGAGAAACATATTCAAAAGGTGCTAATTCTTTAAACTCAGGCAAAGTTGTTGTTAAACTAGCCGCTAAACGTAAAAAGTTGGTTTCATTCAAGGCATATTTTACATTAACACTTGGCAAAATATTGTTGTAAGTATTTTCAATTGCCCCTGTTCTTCCTACATAGTTGGCAACATCCCATTCAACATTTATTTTATCCATCTCATATCGAACACCTACATTTCCTGAAAAAGCTCCAAAAGCAAAATCGAAATTAGTATATGCCCCCAATACATCTAAATTGGCAATGTAAATATCTGGCACTCTATTTCTTAAAATTAAATTTCCGTTGTTAAAATTGTATTGTGTAAAAGCACTAGACAAATCATCTATAGAAGCAACTTGAAAATCTTTTGCTTTTACCCCAACAAATAAAGAGCTAAATGTTCTTTCTTTGTGACGAAAATTTAAACCTCCACGTAATTTAAATGCTCCGTCTTCATCTAATTTAGAAAAAGTAATTTGATCTTCAACATAACCGTTGTATTCAAAATCCTCTACTTTTTGTCCTGATTTACGTTGTTGAAAATCTCCAACATGCGCAAACTGAACTGTGTTCCCGTCTTTAAAATCGATTGGTGTAACATCATCAGGCATACTGGTTGTTTCCATGTTTACCTCATTTCTAATTCTATTTGGTTCTTCAGACAAAACAAAATTAACTCCGGCTGCCCATTTCAATTTATTCGTCTCTGTTAAATTGTAATCACCCATTAACTGGTTGACCCACATCATGGTTTGCTTTACATTTTGATCGCGAACAAAGGCACCGTATTCTGATGGATCTTGATCAAAAACATAACCTTCACCATTCCTACCTGCTTCGTACAAATTATCTGAAGTTTTATTTACAAACAACGAGTTGTATTTAATTTTAGCATTATCATTCAAGCGGTAGCTTGCATTCAACAAACCTGTTGTATTAATATTTACACCGTATCTTTCAACATCAGTAAAAGAATTATTTTCAATATTTGATCTAAAACTTTTAAACAATCCTTTTCTATGCTCAAAAGATTTAGAGTGTGATAAAGTTGCAAAAACTTTTAAGTCTTTTTCAAAAAGCTCAAATTTCTTTCCTCCTGTTAATGAAACACCATAATTTGCAAAAGCATTGATTGTTCCTGGATTCCATGACTGTCCTGTAATGGCTTCTTTTAAACTTTGCGTTTTTGAGTGAAATCCTAAAGTTACATCTGCATAACTCTGACTTACTCTAAATTTATCAGACACTTTTACCACATTGGTATTAAAACCAGTACTTAAACCTGCAGTAATTTTATCTTTAGAATATTCTTTTGAAGAAATATCCACATTACCTGAAGCTTGATCGGCATAATTTGAAGTACTATAGGTTTTACTAATTCCAACATTTTGAATAATATTTGTTGAAAACAAGTTCAGATTAATATTCTTATTCGCAACGTCATCCGAAGGAATTGGAAGTCCATTCATAGTTGTTGACAGGTATCTATCTCCTAAACCACGAATAAATACTGCTGATGAACTTTCACTTTTTGTCACCCCAGCAATTTTTGTTGTGGCACCTGCTGCATTAGAAACTCCTACTTTAGCCAAACGCTGTGCACCAATACTTTCTTTTATAACAACTGCGTTTTTTTGCTGCCCTAACAAAGCCTTTTCCGTTACCCTAGACACCGTTGCTTTGACAACTACTTCATCCAAACCTACACCTTCATCGGCACCCAAAGCTTGATTTACCGTTATATTTTGCCCAGCAACAACTTCAACCGGAACTTCAACCGTTTGATAACCTACAAAACTAAAAACAACCACCCAACTACCTTCTTCTAAATTCAATGTATAATTTCCATCAAAATCAGTCGTAACACCAATAGTGGTTCCTTTTACAAATACATTTGCAAAGGGAAGAGATTCGTTATTCATTTCTTTATCTGTAACCAAACCTTGTACTGTTCCTCTCTCTTGTGCAGAAACAAAATTTACTACAGCAAATACTAAAACAATTAATAATTTTCTCATTATATTTATATCTTATTTTAAGCTGCAAAAGTCTATAGATATCGTGAGGATTTGTTTACGCTTAGATTAATGTTACATGAATTTAATGTTAAGAAAACCTCTTTAGGTTAAATGATTGTTAAGTGATGAGTTTGCCAACTAATTATCTCTATTTTTGCTCAAAAGGTTAGAAATACCATGGAAAAACACGAAATTAAAATTCTATTAGTAGACGATGAACCAGACATTTTAGAAATTGTTGGTTACAATCTGAAAAACGAAGGTTATACGATTTACACTGCTAATAACGGAATTAAAGCCATTGAAAAAGCAGCGAAACATAAACCTCATCTTATTTTACTAGACATTATGATGCCCGAAATGGATGGTATTGAGGCTTGTGAAAAAATAAGAAACACCGAAGGTCTTGAAAATACCGTTATCGCTTTTTTAACTGCCAGAGGAGAAGACTACTCACAAGTAGCTGGATTTGATGCAGGAGCCGATGATTATATTACCAAGCCTGTAAAACCAAAAATCCTTGTTAGCAAGGTAAAATCTTTATTAAGAAGAATAAAAAAAGACGATGAATCTTCAGACACTACGACTTTAGGGAATATTGTAATTGATAGAGAAGCGTATCTTATTGTTAAGGATGGAGAGAAAATTGTTTTGCCTCGTAAAGAGTTTGAACTGTTTTCACTTTTAGCTTCTAAACCTGATAAAGTTTTTAAAAGAGAAGTTATTTTAGACAGAGTTTGGGGAAATGAAGTTGTCGTTGGAGGAAGAACTATTGACGTTCATATTCGAAAACTACGTGAAAAATTTGGAGATGATAATTTTAAAACCGTAAAAGGAGTTGGGTACAAATTCGTCATCAATGAGAATTAAAAAAACCTATGTTTTTGCTTTCACCACCTCACTTATATTTAGTTTATTTGTGTCAGGTGGTTTTTTGTCTCTTTTGTATTTTAAATACAATATTGTAGATATTGAAACAGGAGTTGAAGTGTGTTTGGCAACATTTATCTTATTTTTTATACTGCTGCAATTACAAGTTAAAAGCTTTATTTACAACAGGGTTCGAAAAATATATGAAGACATTTCTTTGCTAGATGTCAATAATCTTGACAAAAATTTAATGACGACGGATATTGATGCCATATCAAAAGAAGTCCAAAAATTTGCGGAAGACAAGCAATTAGAAATTGAATCGTTAAATGAGCGCGAAAACTATAGGCGTGAATTTCTTGGCAATGTTTCTCACGAATTAAAAACCCCTTTGTTTACCGTGCAAGGTTACTTGTTAACTTTAATTGAAGGTGCGGCAGAAGACAAAGCAATTAGAGATCGCTACTTAGAAAGAGCAAATATTGGAGTAGAAAGACTGACTTCTATTGTCAAAGATTTAGACATGATTTCTAAATTAGAAACCAATGATTTAAATATAAAAATAGAACCCTTTAATATCCTAGAAGTAGTACAAAACGTTTTCGACCTTTTTGAAATGAAAGTCAAAAAGAAAAACATGACCTTGCGTTTTGACAAACTTTATGAATTTCCTGAATTTGTGATGGGAGATCCTGCCAAAATAGAACAGGTGCTTATCAATTTAATTGTAAATTCTATTAAATACGGAAAATTGGGTGGCACCATCATGGTGAGTATCGAATCTTTAGAGAAAAATAAAGTCACCATAAAAGTTACCGATAACGGAGAAGGAATTAAAAAAGAAAATATCGGACGTATTTTTGAGCGCTTTTACAGAGTGGACAAAAGTAGATCAAGAGACCAGGGAGGTTCTGGTTTGGGACTTGCCATCGTAAAACATATTATTGAGGCACACAAACAAACCATCTCTTTAGAAAGCGAGTATGGAAAAGGTTCTGTCTTTTCTTTTACCTTAAAAAGAGCTTCTTAAAAAGCCTTATGTAAAGAGCTGTAACAAGTCCTTTTCAAGAATTGAACAAGTCCTATTAGAAAAACCTAAAAATGAGTTTACTCTGGCTAAACAAGCTAGAGTAAATTCCTTTTGACAACAATAATCGGCTATTTGTAGCTCCTGCATTCTTTTTGCCAAATACACTTGCTCTGTTTGTCCTGGGGTTGGAATAAAAAAGGCCTTCTTTTCTAATTTTTGCAAATCCATAATAGAACTATAACCAGACCTGCAAATTACCAATTCACTTTGATGCATCAATTTTTCTAGATTTTCTGACAATAAGAAGTTATAAACTTTCATATTCTTCGGAGCATTTATTTTATTTCCTGAAGAAACCACTCCACGAACAAAGGCTATTTTTCCTTCAAAACGTTCTAATTCTGAAAGCAATTTGTTTTCTAATAAAGTACGTTGTGGCTCTGGCCCAGAAAGCAGCACCAATAAGTCATAAGCAATAGGAACCTCAAGTTTATTCAATCTTGAAAGTGGGCCAATGTATTTAACAGAAATTTTTACATCTTTAGAGCTTTGAGAAAGCCGCCCCCCTAAATTCATTTTCCCAGAAGTATCAGGAACCCAACATTCATCAAACTGAGCAATTATTCTTTGATGAACAAAGGACGTTATCTTTGTAGTTAGCCCAGACAATACGGACAATTGATGTGTTATATAAACGCTTGGAATTTTTGAATGACAAACACCAAATCGGTTGTCAGAAATAATTCCTACAAACTCAGAAGGATTTATATTTGCTTCAATAAATTTTCTTTCTTTTGCCACTGCTTTTCTGATGAAAAAAAAAGAAAATAGTAATTTAAATTTTAAGGCGTAGGCTTTTTTAGCATATACAATTCCATAAGAAGGCAATTCTATATAGTCTAGTGTTGGAAATTCTTTCCTAAAAAAAACCAGTGCATCGCCATCACTAGCAATCACTGGTTCTAAATTATTCGCTATTAAAAATTTCACGATGGGAATACATCTAGAAACATGTCCCAAACCCCAATTTAAAGGAGCTACCAGAACTTTATTTCTTACGGTTTCCCTCATAAAATTATCTCAAATCAAATCCGATATCTGTTCTAAAGTTCATGTCCTCAAACTTTACTTTGGCAATATTGGCATAGGATTTTTTTAAGGCTTCCTCCATATTATCGCCAAGAGAAGTAAAAGCCATTACTCTACCTCCATTGGTAACAACATTTCCATCTTTATGCGTAGTTCCTGCATGAAATACAGTAGAACCTTCTACATTTTCTAAACCTGTTATTACTTTTCCCTTTTCATAAGCCTCAGGATAACCACCTGCAACAACCATAACGGTAGTCGCGGTTTGCTCTGTTAACTCAAATGATTTTTCATTCAGTGTTTGGTTTGCAACGCCTTCAAATAAATCTAACAAATCAGACTTAATTCTAGGAATTACAACCTCCGTTTCAGGATCTCCCATTCGTACATTGTATTCAATTACAAATGGATTTCCATCAATATTCATTAAACCAATAAAGATAAATCCACGGTAATCAATACCATCTTTTTGCAATCCTTCTACAGTAGGAATTACCACTCTTTCTTCTACTTTGGCTAAGAAATCTTCATCAGCAAATGGTACTGGAGAAATAGCTCCCATTCCCCCTGTATTTAATCCTTTGTCTCCTTCTCCAATTCTTTTATAATCTTTCGCCGAAGGCAATACTTTGTAATTTTTACCATCTGTTAATACAAAAACAGACAATTCAATACCATCTAAAAATTCTTCAATCACAACTTTTGATGAAGCTTCTCCGAATTTTTTGTTAGAAAGCATATCTTCTAGTTCCGCTTTTGCTTCTTCTAGTGATTCTAAAATTAACACACCTTTACCAGCAGCTAATCCATCTGCTTTTAAAACATAGGGCGCTTTTAAGGTTTCTAAAAAAGCTTTTCCTTCTGCTAAGGTTTCTACGGTAAAAGCATCATAAGCAGCTGTTGGCACGCCATGGCTTTTCATAAATTTTTTAGAAAACTCTTTACTTCCTTCTAATTCTGCTCCATCCTTTTTAGGACCTACAACAGGAATATTTTTTAATTCGGCATCTTGCAAAAAGAAATCGTGTACTCCAGCAACTAAAGGTGCTTCAGGTCCTACTATTACCATTGTAATATTGTTTTCAAGAACCGCTGCTTTTACCGCTGCAAAATCTACAGGATCAATCGCTAAGTTTGTTGCAATTTCTGAAGTTCCAGCATTTCCTGGTGCAATAAATAATTTTGTCAATTTATCACTTTGAGACAATTTTAATGCAAATGCATGCTCTCTACCTCCAGAGCCTAAAATAAGAATATTCATGGTATTTAATTTGTTTCCCTAATGGGGTTTATTTTCCTTTTCCTTTTACAACGACAATAACTGTATAAAGGATAATTTTTATATCCGTCCACAAAGATAAGTTATCTATATAAACTAAATCATATCTAGCGCGTAATTTCATTTGCTCTAGGGTATCGGCATAGCCATACCTTATTTGCCCTAGCGATGTAATTCCGGGTCTTAACACCTGTAATTCTTTATACCTTGGAATATGTCCGATGATCAAATCTAAAAAATATTGACGTTCCGGTCGTGGACCTACAACACTCATTTCTCCTTTTAACACATTGAAAAATTGTGGAAATTCGTCAATTCTATATTTTCTTAAAAATTTTCCGAACTTGGTAATTCTTAGGGTTTCTTCATTCGACAGCAAAGGATCATTGACCGGAGCCACGCCTTTCATGCTTCTAAATTTATAAATCATGAACAGACGTCCATTTTTACCTACACGTTCTTGCCTGTAAAACGGTTTCTCTCCAGTTGTAAGAAAAATAATCAATGCAATAAAGGGCGTTACCCACACCAAAATTAATAGCATGACTAGTAAAGAAAAAACAATATCAAATAACCTCTTTATCATCTTTATTCATTCGCAATTTTAGCCTGAAATTTTTGGGCAAGTTTCTGCATTTTTACATTTAAAATCTCCATTTCTTGTGCTTCTTTTGCTACATATACAAGCATCATATTGTAATTTGCAGTGATACCGTCTAAAAACAAATATTTATTCAGCCGATAAGACTCTCTCATCAAGCGTTTAATTTTACTTCTATAAACGGCTTTGTTTACCTTTCTTTTAGGCACAGAAACACCCGCTAAAATCTTTGGATTTTCGCTTATTTCTTTTTTTACAAATATCAAACGAAAAGGATAAGAAGAAACGGCTTCTCCTTGTTCAAATATTTCTTCGATACTTTTTTTACTCTTTAGCTTTTCTTGCTTTCCGTAGGTAAACTTCATTGCTGCAAAAGTAAAAATAATAGTTGGATTTCTGTTTTACTTATGCAACAACGTTTATCTAAAAAATATATTTCATTGAAGCGGTGAAATTTCTTCCAGGAGCACTTATTCCTGAAGCAAATTCTTTATAATGTTCGTCGAAGATATTGTCGACTTTTATTTGAAGGTCTATGTTTCTATTCAATTCATAGTACAAAGAATAATTTAAAGTCTGCCAACGCGGGGTACCCGCATATTTTTCATCATCCGTACTTGCTGATTCATCAATTACAGGAGTTTGTTCAACATTATCAATTCCTTCACTTAAATTGTAATCCTCAATATTTTTTGTTGCATTGAAAATATAATTCAATCCGGTTCTTAATTTATTCACTTTATAAACAAAAGACAAACTACCAAATAGCGGAGGAATAGATGATAAAGGTTCATGAGAGTCATAGGTTTTTCCTTTTGTAAAAGTTAAATCACCGCTTGTTTCCCAGTGTTCATTAATTTCACCATGAAAACTAAAGGTTCCTCCTTTTACAAAAGCATTCCCTCTATTCACATTGGCAAAAACACTTACCTCTTCGCCTTCAAAAGTAATTGTTGTTGCTCCTTCTTTTTGTTGATCGATATCAAAGGGTGCTCTAATTATATAATTGTAAAGTAGCGTGTAGTACACATTAAAACCTACGCTAAACAAGCGGTGGTTAAAATATTGTTTGATTCCAAATTCAGAATTATAGGCATATTCCGGTTTTAAATTTACATTTGGAACAGTAACTGCCCCGCTTTTTTCTCTAATTTTTCCAATATCATCAATATTAGGCGATCTAAAACCTGAAGAAAGTACCATGCTTATTTTAGTGGCTTTTTTAGGTTTATAAATATGACCTATTGTAGCGGTAACTGCGGAATTTTTTAAGGCCAAATTGACATCTGGCAAAGTAACATCTGTTTCAGGACTTACACCCCAAAAAGCATTTAATTGGGTATTTGTAAAACGAAGTCCCGTGTTTAAAGTATGTTTTTCGTCCAAATCTTGTCGGTAGCCCACGTACATAGCTTGGGTAAAATAATCACTTCCGCCATCAGGATACCTAGTTAGAACATCAAAATAATCTGCTACTCCGGTAATGCTATTTGTTTCTGTATTGACACTTAATTGCTCTCCTTTAGAAGTAGAATTGACTTTGTTGTAAACAACTTCAAAACCATACGAAAGTGTTTTATTTTTCTTTTCTGTTAAAGCGACAGAAAAATCGGCATTGATGCTAAATACATTTACATTTTCAAAGCGGGAAGTCCGATCTAGAGAACCTAATTTTCGATTCACTCTTGATTCATCAATATCTTGAAAGGCGAGTGTTACAGTACCTTTATCTATCCAACGACTAATTTCTTCAAATTCTAATTGTGTTGAAAAAAGCATTCTTGTTTGTGGTCCATAATACCATTCTGCAAACTTCAAGTCACCACCCGAACGTTCTGTTAAACGATCAAACCTAGGAATATTTGAAGATTCTGAATATTGAAAATTAAACATCAACTCGGTATCATTTGAGACTGGCAGGTATACTTTTTGCAGAAAATCAAATTGAGAATAGCCTGTATTTTTCTGAAGGTTTGGATCTGAATTTACAAGAGACTCATTGTTGTTATAAGTTGGAGTATTGTTAGAATAATTAAAAACTTTCCCCCAATCGTCATAACCATGAGAACGATTTTTTCCCATTTTTAAATCGCCAAACTTACTATAAGAAAGGTTGGTGTAAAAAGCCCATTTGCTAAAGCTCATTTCCGTATCAAACTGTGTTGTTATTTCGTTATTAACAGAGCTTACTCTAGAAAAAATAGAAGAATTTGATTCCTTATATTCAGATGTTTTTAATTTTTTGGTGTAATAATGAATCACACCACCTAAGGCATCAGAACCATAAATAACGGATGACGGACCAAAAACAACCTCTACCCTATCTAAAATAGATGGCGAAACTGTAATTGCATTTTGAAGGTGTCCTTTTCTATAAATGGCATTGTTCATTCGAACCCCATCAACAACTAACAAAACTCTGTTAGACTCTAATCCTCTCAACACCGGGCTACCCCCACCGAATTGCGTTTTTTGAATTTTAATCCCAGGGCTTTTCGCTAATAAATCTGCAGTAGTTTGGGGTGATATTCTCTTAATATCTTTAGAAGTAAGGACAACTGTTTGTTCCGCAATACGATTGTTATTTTCTTTGACTCTTGAAACAGAGAGCACTACTTCCTCTAATCTTTCTGTGATTTTTTCTAAAACAAACTTAAAATCCGTTTTATAAAAACTTAGGACTTGCTCCTTTTCTTTGATGTATAAATAGTGATAAAAGAAAACGAATTCTTCACGATCAAAAGCTGAAAGATCAACTTGACCATTTATATCGGTATACACCACTAGAGACTTGTCCTTGTTAGAAACAGAAACCCCTTTTATAGGCAGTCCTGAATCGCTTCCAAGCACAGTCAATTTTTGTGCGCTTAACGAGGCACAAACCAGCATAAAAAAAATCAGATATTTCTCCATTAACTAAACAATTCCTTCAATATATATTGTGATTTTGGCTTTTTAAAACCGGATAGGTGCAATTCAAAATATTCAATTAAAACCTCTAAAAGCTTTTGTCGTTGAACAACACTTAAGCTAATACTTTCTATAGTATCAAAATTTATGCCTAACAATTTCTTAAAGATAATTAAATCATCACCACCTACAAAACTACCAAAAGGCATTGAGTTTGAAAAACAACCATCCACCAGACTAAAGTAAGAATAATGGCTATTTTTATCATCTGGATAAAAGCCTAAAAATTTGGTTAAAGACACTAAAAAAAGTAAATGAAAATTAGCTACTTTATCATGCAAATCGAGCCATTTTAAAGAATTGGATAAAAATGAAAATAACTCCGAATTGCCTTCTTCTTCTCGAATTGAATTGCTCAGCATTTCAGCAATAAAATAGACCATAGATTGCTTTGTGAAATCGACAAATATGTTTTCATATACATACCATGTTTTCACTTCTTTTATAGAATTTAAGTTCCCTTTATCGTTATGACTAACCACCAACTCTAACTGACTTAAAGGTTGAAAATACACAGAACGTAATTTGCCTTTTTTACTTTTAAGAATACCTCGTAGCATATACGAGTTAAGACCCGCCTCCTCTGTATAGCATTTTACTATAAGGCTAGAGTCGCCATATTTTAAGCTATTTAGTACAATTGCTTTTGTGACTAATTGCATTAATTAATGATGGCTATTTTAGTGGTTGATGTCTGGTTCCCTTCGGCATTGAACAAAAGTACAATATACACACCTGAAGCGACTGGTGTACCTGACAGATTTTTTTTATCCCAAACAATTTTACCACCAAATTGCGATTGTCCTTCAATGGTATTTGATTCAAAAACTAAATTTCCACTTACATCCAAAATTTTTACATTTGTTCCATTTGGAATATTAGCGCCATCTTTTCCTACAATAGAAACTTTATCATGGTGTTTCAAAGCTGGGTTTGGATAGCCATAAACTTTGGTCAATTCTTCACCATAAGCAGCAATTTCACTGTTGTAAGCGACCATTCCTTTATCTGTTAAGAAAAATACTTTTCCTGTTGAATCGTCTATTTTTATTTTCTTAATAAAGTTTGAAGGCAATGGTGAATTACTTGTATTAAATGAAGCCAATGTTTCTCTACCTGTTGAATTTGTTTGGAGTACACCTCCAGTAGCTGTTCCAAACCATTTGTTGTTGGCTCCATCTACTAAAATAGAATTAATTCTAGAGTCTCCTAATAATTTTTCATTTGCCCCTTTTTCAGTTATAATTATAGGTTCCGGTCCTTCGAATTCTGTAAAAACATTGTCCCCTTCGGTAAACCTCACCAAACCATTATTTGTACCTATCCAAATATTATTTGTTTGATCTACGGCAATCGAATTAACTCTTTTAGAAGGCAAGGCACCTTGCGCCTCTGTTTCTCCAATTTTAGCTATTTTTAAATCTTCTCCTTCTTTTCCATTTGTAACCAAAACACCTTCCCCTTTGGTTGCCATCCAAATATTGTCATTTTTATCAACAACAATATCATAGGTTCGGGTTTCTCCTGCTCCAGATTCTAAAATACTTGAAAAATTTATTTTTTGAACGGCGCTATTGTCAACAACTCTATTTAAAAGTTCATTATTTTTCCCCCAAGGAGTTGCCAACCATAAATCGCCAGCGCTATCAAATTTAGAGCTAGTTACTAAAGTAACCGATCCAGAGCCAGCAAAACTAGTTAAACCTCCACTTGCAGTATTCAAAACATCAACAATTTCATCATCTTCTACGATAAGCAAGCCATTCCAAAATGAACCAATATAGACTCTATTGGAATTTGTAGGATCTATCAATATGTCTACTAAATCTCGAGCCGTTGAAGGAATATGAACCCAATTATCTCCGTCAAAATGTGTTACGCCAAGTTTTCTGTTTTGAATATTAAAATTACTATCGTCGTAGCCGCCATAAACCAACCAAAGGTGATCATCATTGATTTCTAGCGAAAATATATCATTGGAATTAGGTCCCTTAGGGTGAATTTCAATAAACGTATCTAAGGCAGTAAAATCAGTCAATAACAATCCTTTTTCCTTTGTTCCTAAATAAATTATCTCCCCCTCAACATATACAGAATTTATATCACTGGATGTAAGATCAACATTATGTAAACTATTATAACTAGAGTTAAAAATGGTTGCACTATTTTCTGTTCCCACAATTAAATGGACTTGATCAGTATTGAAATGAACAATATCTTCGGAAGCTGTAAGTTTTAATTCAAGGCTGGTTCTATCAACAATTTTGTTGATTTTATTACCAATCGAAACAAGTACTTCATTGTTAAAGACTTCCAATTGCTCGAAGTTTCCTGAAAAGTTCAAGTTCCAATTTTGAAAATCATTTAAATTAGTTGTAATATCCGCTATATACACACCTTGATCTGAAGCTGCATAAATATACCCCCCTTCAACCAACAAGTCGTTTATAAAAACGTCTGTAGAATTGTCTCCAATAAATAATGTGTCTACAAACTCATTCTTTATCAAATCAAAGACAACAATTCCGAATTGCATTGATAAATAAATTTTGTTATCAAATTCTGAAATTGAATTTATACTTTTAAATGTAGAGACGTTTGATATAGAAATATCAACATATTTTTTTACAGTTCCGTCGTTTAACAAAAGTTCAAACACTCCATCTTCATAAGCAATAACAAAAACAGAATTATTTACACTGTAGTGCATTGCAGAAGTTGTACCTCCATACAAACCATTTACTGATGATAGTTTAGCAACTTCCTCTGTTGATGTATTATAGGTAAAAGCTGAATTATCCACGATTACTCGAATAATATCACCGCTTTTATGAAATTCTTTTACATTTACATATGAAAAAAAATCTTCCCATTTTTCACTGAAATTGGTTTGGGCTTTAAGGTTTATTAATGTAAAAAACAGTAATAAAAATATCGTGATGTTATTTCTCATAAAATACTTCTTATCTAAACTTAGAAACAAAAGCCCAAAGATAAGAATTTTATAAGCTATTCAATTAACCAACCTATTTAAAACCCAATAGCACTTTTATTGTTCTTGGAGCTCCTAAAACTTTTTTACGCGAACTATTTTGGCTGAATTTGCCCTAAAATACTATTCAATAGTGTGGATTGTCATAAATCGTTTGGTTACTCTTTCTCCCATCTCATACAAAACAATATCAGGATTTTCCTTCAACAATAACTTTTTGTCAAATTGATGATTGTAAATAAAAACAACCTCACTAAAAGTAGCTCTAAAATAATTTATTAAAAAATCGGAATAAGAATCTCTTAACACGACAATTTTTAAATTATTTAATGCTCCTTCATTTAAATACCTAAACTCATAATTGTTTTTTTCTAAGCGATGATAAAAGGGAACTTCCAAGTTTTTTTCTGCTTTACGACCTAATTCATTTTTTAAACTAATTTTTGGAGCTATTTCTTCCATCTCTTTATTCAAAATTTTTCCTATATCTCCAATTCTTTTGGAGTTATAAGTAATTGTGTCAATACTTTCTTTTGTTAATAACAGCATGTTATGATTATTAACTTTAATTTGCTCCATGATTTTCAAATACCCTTCAAACGCACCTATTTCATTCCAATGTGTGTCTGTTTTAAAATACAACTGTTGTTGCTTTTTAGCTTTCAAAGTACTTCTTAAGTCAATTAAATTTGGGTATGCCTCTACAATTTGATCCAATTTTGTTTTTTGCTTATGTATTTTATAGGGTAAATACTCGGTATAAATACTATGCTTACCTGGAACAACACTCACATAAAATTGAATCTTATTTTGAACACTCCAGTTTTCGGCAGCTTCAAGATTATTTTTAATGGTATACACTTCATCCTTTGTAAACACAACTTCTCCTTTTACCTGAGAAAAGGCTTGATGATAATTATTTCCTAGAAATAGCCAGCCTTCTTTTCCAAATAATACTTTATGTACCGAAGGCGTTTCATTAAAAATATTACTTACGTATTCATTATAAAAATTATAGAGTAAAAATCGGGTTCCAAAATTATCTGTATAAAAACTTTTCAGGTCAATTATAGAACGCTTTACGTCTCTTAAGGAGCCCATTTTTAACGAAACTAACTTCCTGTTTTCATTCTGCTTGTATTTCTTTTCAACATCCGTAAACATTAAAATTGTTGGTACCAATAACATGAAAATAAAACAAAATATAAGTGCAATTTTCCCTTTCATAGAATTAAAATTTAAAATAAATAAAGGGGTTATAAGCTCCTATTGCGATATACACATAACACACAAACAACAAAACCATTAAAACCATAATCCTAAGTATAGACAAGGTAAGTACATTACTTATTTGACTCTTTATCATGGTTTTTAATTTATCATACAAAGGAAAAGAAAACAAAATAGACAAGGCAAAAGCAACTATGGTTTCCATTCTCAAAGAAAAATTTAAAATATCAAGATCCATAATTGGCGTGTAAACGAACAATTGCTTTATATAAATAAATGCATGCTCCATAGTAGCGGCTCTAAAAAAGACCAAACCAATCATAACCACACCCAATACGTATACATGTTTTGCAACTCTTGGCATTTTCTTAAGCCACCCTCCTTTTTCAATCAATAAAAAAAGTCCGTGCCAAAGCCCCCAAATTACATAATTCCAAGCCGCTCCATGCCATAAGCCTGTTACGGCAAAAACAATCAGTAAATTCAGTAAAACTCTTTGTTTACTTTTTCTGTTTCCTCCTAAAGATATATAAACATAATCTCTAAACCAAGTAGACATGGTGATATGCCAACGTCTCCAAAACTCTTTTATAGAACTAGAAATATATGGGTAATTAAAGTTCTCTGGAAAATCGAAGCCAAACATTTTTCCTAAACCAATAGCCATATCGGCATAACCTGAAACATCAAAATAAACATACAGCGTATATGCAATAATTCCAAGCCAATTAAACAAGGTTCCATAACCTAAAGTCGACTCAAAAGCAAGATCGGAGATAACAACTAAATTATTCGCAATAAACAACTTTTTGAAAAGACCTTTTACAAACCTTTCAATACCATAAGCAAACCTTGAAACGTTTAAAACTTTATTCTTTAGCTGATGCTGAATCTCTTCATACCGAACAATTGGCCCTGCCACTAACTGAGGAAATAAAGACACATAGGTAACAAAATCAATGAAATTAGTACATGCCTTAACTTTACCACGATAAACATCAATAGTATAAGACATTGTTTGGAAGGTAAAAAAACTAATTCCCAAAGGCATAACAATACTCAATGGATTTATTACGACTGAAGAATACACAACTCCAAATAAATCATTTAGATTTTCAATAATAAAATTGGCATATTTAAAATAAATTAAAATTCCTAAATTGAAAAAAACCGAAAAATACAAGCCTAATTTCTTGTATCCTTTTGAAATGAAAATTCCACTACTATAATCAACTAATGAAGAGAGCACCAATAAAACAACCATTTTTCTTTCTCCCCAAGCATAAAATGCCAAACTAAAAACTAAAAGGACAATATTCTTTAATTTCTTTGGGGCCAAGTAAAACACTAAAATGGCTAGCGGCAAAAACAGAAATAGAAAAATAGGATCGCTAAACAGCATAGTTGATAAATTGTTTGGCAAATATATCTATTAACATTGTATTTATAAAAAGTATTATTTTAGCCTCAATTTACAAATAGCCTCCATAAATGAATGTTGAAATAGAAAGAAAATTTTTAGTAAAAACAAATGCCTTTATTAAGGAAAGTTATCAGAAAAATCATATTGAACAAGGCTTTTTAAATTCCAACAAAAACAGAGTTGTTAGAGTCCGAATAAAAGATGAAACTTCTTATTTAACCATAAAAGGCTTGACTTCAAAATCGGGTACCACACGTTTTGAATGGGAAAAAGAAATTGCATTAGAAGATGGAAAACAATTGCTAGAAATTTGTGAACAGACCATTATTCAAAAAATCCGCTATTTGGTAAAACATAAAAAACATGTGTATGAAATTGATGTATTTCTAGGAGAGAACGAGGGTTTAATTGTGGCTGAAATTGAATTAAGTTCGGAAGATGAACACTTTGAAAAGCCAGAGTGGTTAGGAGCTGAAGTAACTGGAATAACTAAATACTACAACTCTCAACTAAGTGTGCAACCTTTTAAAAATTGGTCCTAAAAAAACTTGGACTCCCTGAAACAGAGAGCCCAAGATATAAATAAATCCTACCCCTAAGATTTACATTTTTTTCTTATTCTTTTCTAAGATAGTTCATCTTATTTAATTCTGCAACAATTATTTAAAAAATATGAACCTATGTTTAGGTTTTTATTCACACCCAGAATAGCAGCTAAAAAAATCTAAGATGTTTTTAAAGGGAAAATTAATTTTACAATTGTCCCTTGTTTATCCTTATTTTCAAGGTCGTTGATACTAATAAACACATCACTACTATCATACAATAATTTGATTCTTTTTTCTGTTGCAGTCGCTCCAAAAAATTTCTTTTTTGTCAATAATTTCTTTTTTTGTTTCCTTGAATTTTTGATACCAATTCCATTATCTTCAATGGTCATATGAATATAGGCACCTTGCTTTAACAACTTCAGCTCTATTCGTTTCTTACCTTTTTTGTCTACAAGTCCGTGCCAAATAGAATTTTCTATAAAGGGCTGCAAAAAAAGTGGAGGAACCGAAATTGAATTTAAATTTAACTGAGGATCAATACTTTTAACAAACTCAAAGCCTCCAGAAATCCGTACTTTTTCTAAACCTATATACACCTCTAACAATTCCAATTCTTCAGCCAAAGTTATTTCAGACCTTTCCGAATTGGCTAATATTTGTCGAATTAATTTTGAAAACGAGGTGATGTATTCTGATGCCTCATCAATATTATTTTTTAAAACGAAATTGTTAATTGAGTTAAGAGAATTAAACAAAAAATGTGGATTCATTTGACTTTGCAAAGCTGTCATTTTTAACTCAGCAGCTTCTTTTTGTTTTAAGAGGTACTGTACTTTAAAAACTGATTTTTTTTCTACAATTTGAACAAAAATACGCCCCATTATAAAGGTAAAAACAAAAGCATCTATCAAAGCACCTACATAAGTAAAAATCATTGGCTCTATGCCTAGCGCAATCATTTCTTCATTACCAATAAGCACTCTAGAAAACGTACTCACATTTCCCAAAAGCAAAAAAGTTACCGAACCAAAAATAAAATAACCAACATTTCGCCCTTTGACCTTGGCCAGCGCAAAATAAGAAATGATTGAAAACAGTGCGATCAAAACAGAAAACACAAAAACAATCAGGCGGTAAACATGAGCACCAAAAAGAAAATGAACCAAGGGTATTAACACAACAAAAACAAGTAATACTTTTATTTCCAAAACAAAGTAAACATCCCAAGCAGGTAGTTTTCGTTTTGTTGAAATTAAAATCCTTGCAAACTGAACATAAAAAACAAAAGACAGGTAAAGAATTGAATAATTACAATAGGTATAAAAATCAACCAAAAAATAAGGGACTATTGGTTTTAAAAAATATAAGAAGATACACAACAAATACAAACTGTAAAACAGAAACAATTTGTTTTTGTTTTGTAAAAAAACCGTGAAATTAATTAAGAATAAAACGAGTAATGCTCCTCGAATCCAAGAAAACACTTCTGCATGGAAGTCGTTAAACATTTTATTTTGTCAGCTGAAGCCTTTCCAGCAGCTCAGCCTTTTTATTTCTACTCACACTTGCCGTCAACCCATTGGTTAGTACCAACTCACCTCCCATTCGTTTCATGTATTCTTTTACATGGTCTAAATTTACCAAAAACGAATTATGCACTCTAAAAAAAGAATTGTATTCAAATTTTTTTTCAACTTCTTTTAAGGTTTTAGAAACCAAAATAGTTTTATCACATTTTAAATAAATGGTTGTGTAGCTTTTATCAGATTGCAACATTACCACATCATCTTTGTCTAATAAATAAATTTTTCCATCTGCCGTAATATTTATCTTTTCACAAGTTTTTCCAATGGACTGCATTACGGTTTCTAACTTATGTCCAATATTTTCTTTGTCTAATTTTATTCGAACTTTTTCTACCGCTTCAATAAGTTCAATTTTATCTATCGGCTTCAACAAATAATCTACGGCACTGGCCTTAATTGCTTTTAAAGCAAACTCGTCATGCGCCGTAGTAAAAATGACAGAAAAATCTCTAAAACCTGCTTTTTCTAAAAAAGAAAAACCATCCATTTCGGGCATTTGAATATCCAAAAACACCACATGTGGGCAAAAATCTCTAACAATATCTAATGCTTTTTTAGGGCTTGAACTTGACACTATTTCAACATCCGAAACATACCTTTTCAACTTCCACTCTAACACTTCTAAGGCATCAACTTCGTCATCAACTAATAATATTTTCAACATGAATTCTTCTTTTATATTTTACTAAAATAACCTTTTTCTACAAACCCGCTTAAACCAATGCAAAACAATAAATCGCAATAAAATGACTGATACTTCCAAACAATACTAAAAAATGAAATATTGCATGGTTATACGCTAGTTTGGGTAGGGCAAAAAACAAAGCACCCAAGGAATAAAATATTCCTCCTAGCAACAAAAATCTCAGACCTTCACTCGAAAAATTTTCCAACAAAGATCGTAAGGCAAAAATAACCATCCAACCCATAGCAACATAGGTAATCACAGAAATGGTTTTATATTTTCCAATAAAAAATATTTTATAAAAAACACCTATAATGGCCAATACCCAAGAAAACCCAAATATAAGCCAGCCTATTTTTCCCTGCAGTACTACTAGTGCTACAGGAGCATAAGTTCCGGCAATTAAAACATAGATAGCCGCATGATCAAAAATATTTAAATAGTATCGTATTTTTCTGTTTTTTGCACTGTGGTATAAGGTAGATGCCACATACAAAATAATCATGCTAAGTCCGTAAATTATAAAACTCAACATTACTAACGGATCTTCGTATTGAAGCGCCTTGCTGATTAAAAACGGAAACGCTATTAAACTCAACAAAACCCCCAGCCCATGCGAAATAACATTCCACCTTTCTTCTTTTTCCGGATAATATTTCACCTTAAATTCCATTCTTTTAAGATACGAAAAAAGTGGTAAAACTTCTAGTTTTTTTGGTGAAGTACTAAATCTTTATACAACAGTTCATGCGTTGAATCTCGAAGCTGAGAAAAGGCATTTTTATCTAAGTTTTCCGTTTCAATTTGTGGGTGAATTTTCACTCTTAAAAAACCTGGAGATCCACTGAAAAAAGTATAGGAAAATCTTTTTTTACAATCGTAAAACGACAAAGGTATGATGGGTATTTTATGTGCCAAGGCCAATTTAAAAGCCCCTCCCTTAAACTCTTCCAAAACAATTGATTCATCTTCTGGAACCAATCCCTCAGGAAATATACAAATACTCAGGCCTGTCGCCAATCTTCTTTGCGCTTCTTTAAACACTTTTTGTCGACTCCTAAAATCTCCTCGATCAACCAAAATACAGGTCCGTTTATAAAAAAAACCGAACACAGGTATTTTAGCCAACTCAGCTTTCCCTACAAAAACAAAAGGATTTTTAACCACCACCAGCATCAACATAATATCAATCATTGATGTGTGATTTGCCACAAACATAAAACTCTTGTCTTTCGGAATTTTTTGAAGAATTTCTTTCTTGACTTTAAACCCCATGCCAATTAAAATCAGTTTTGCCCAAACCTTTGCTACTTTAAAAAAAACAGGATACCAAGATTCCTTTGCGGTTACAATGAGCAGTACAGGAGCCCCAATGACAATAACCCCTGTAAAAAGAAGGTAAAACCAAATTCGCCAAAGCAGTCTTAAAATGTTTCTGAAAAGTGTAATCATCCATTCAAAAATAGTCTATTTGCCAAACATAAGAACCCTTCCTAATCACAATTAAAAATTTCGGGTAAAATTTGTCCCCCTAAATTAAAAATCTAGATACTTTGCTTACTTTTGTCTACAAATAAAATTAAATGTCAAGAATACTTACAGGAGTACAAAGTACAGGTACACCACACCTTGGAAACTTATTAGGAGCAATTATCCCGGCTATTGAAATGGCGAACAATCCAGAAAATGAATCGTTTTTATTCATTGCTGATATGCATTCGCTTACTCAAATTAAAGATGGAACCACTTTAAGAAACAACACCTATAGCACTGCTGCTGCCTGGCTTGCTTTCGGACTTGATATTAACAAAACTGTATTTTACCGTCAGAGTGATGTTCCTGAAACAACAGAATTAACTTGGTATTTAAGTTGTTTCTTTCCATTTCAACGACTGACACTTGCCCATTCTTTTAAAGACAAATCAGATCGTTTGGAAGATGTAAATTCTGGTTTATTTGCATACCCGATGTTAATGGCGGCTGATATTTTATTATACGATGCTGAAATTGTTCCTGTTGGTAAAGACCAACTACAACATTTAGAAATTACACGTGATGTTGCCAGTAGATTCAACCATCAAATGGGAGAAACGTTTGTTTTACCTGAGGCGAAAATTCAAAAAGGTACCATGTATGTTCCTGGAACAAACGGTGGAAAAATGAGTAAATCGCAAGGTAATATCATTGATATATTTTTAGATGATAAAAAATTGCGCAAGCAAATCATGAAAATTCAAACGGATAGTACTCCGATGGAGGATCCTAAAAACCCGGATACTTGTAATTTATTTGCCTTGTATAAATTATTAGGTTCTGAAGAACAAATTGCAGATTTAAGAGCAAAATATGAAGCTGGAAATTTTGGATACGGACATGCAAAACAAGCTTATTATGAACTTGTGATAGAAAAATTTGCAGTGCAAAGAGAACGCTACAATTACTATATGGCCAACTTAAATGAAATAGACGATGCGCTAGCAATTGGTGCTGAAAAAGCTAGAAAAGTAGCTGCTGATGTTTTAAAAAGAACACGTAGCAAACTAGGATATTAAAAACACTGTTCAAACAAACTTTAAAAACCCCACGCTTGTGGGGTTTTTGTTTTTATATATTGCGCTAGATTCTTCGATATTGCCTATTAAAACTGCGTTAAGGATAGAACAATTTGTTTGAGCTCTTTTAAGATTGGTCACAATTTTAAAAAGCGAGTTGTGATAGCCTGCCCCATAGGGGAACGCCCAAAAATTACCCTTGCGTATAGGTATGTACACTTGTATTGGCAACAGGCAAATAATTTACGCCAAACCAGCAGACTAGCAAAACCACAAATGCCAACGCCAAAATGGTCAAAGCTTGTTTTGTTTTTTGTACATGAAAATATCGGTAGTGGATATAAATCAAATAGCCCATCCAAGTTAAAAATGCCCAAACTTCTTTCGGATCCCAAGTCCAATAATGCCCCCAAGCTTCTTTTGCCCACAAAGCACCAAATAGCAAACCTAAGGTCAAAAATGCAAAACCGATATACACCAAATTATCAGCTAGTTTTAAAGTTTCCATTGAAAAATTTCCTTGGTAATTGTCTACCCACCCCTTAATAGCCACAATACTTGAGGCGGCCAAAACGGCATAAGAAAATAAATACACCAATACATGCGGTACAAACCAAGGGCTTTGCAAAGCAGGCATCAGGGTTTTTGAGTAGGTTTCAGGATTCAAATAATTGACAACTAAAAACATGCCTGCCATAGCAATACTATAGGCCAAAAACCATTTGTAGCGCCATCTTATATACGTAACAAAACCAATTAGTGGTAAAAATGTAGCATACCACAAACGTGTTTCTCCTAAAGTTCTCATGGGAGGTCTATCCAGCTCTACCCAAAGTTTTGCCACAAAAGCAATTAATATGCACCAACCCAATAAAATGAACACATGAGCAAATTTTAAAAGCTTTCCTTTTTTATAAGAAAGCAATAATACGATGAATCCAACCAACCAAAAAAGGCCAACAATTCCGCTATATAAAGGAAAATCTATCCAAGTCATTTTAGTCTTTTTTAGTTATTTTATTTCCAACCCAAAACATATAAATTGCGCCAGCTATCATCATAAATATTCCTGTATAAATAATGGGCAGCCAGGGGTCTCTAACCAATTCTATAACACTTAATTCTGACCATTTTCCTTTCCGATCGTCGTAACTTAATTGGTAGATATTCCAACCTTCAAATTTAAACGATTTATTTACCTCTAGAATGGTGCTAATACGTTCGCCTTCGTTGGTTAAAATATCAATATCGGAGCTAAATTTTTTCGCTTCGGGAATGGTCATCACTATAGAATAATCTTCACTTATTTTTAAAGATTCGTAAGGGTATCGAAAACTTCCACTACTAATCCATCCCTTTGCAATAGAATCTGTTGCCGTATTTTTTACCGTTACCGATGCAGATGGCGGTGAACCTACTTCATTAACAAAGTAATAACCTTCACCTAGTTTGCCTGAAGTTGCTAAATATTCATTGATGGTTACTTGATAATTCTTAAAAAAATAGGTTTCTCCTTTTTCTACCAAATACAAGTTTTTTCCATTGTTATGGGCAATACTTCCCGACTTATTATCGACCAAAGCCAATTTTGGATTGTATTCTTCAATCATAAAATCTTTCAAATAAAAAGCAAAAGGCAGTTCTATTTGGTTGTTGTTGCTATCTGTGGCAATCCAACTTGGTTTTCCTTCATACACATCAACGGTCAATCTTTGTAAGTCTCCGCTACCCAAAACACCTGCTATCAAAGCCAAAAACAAGCCCAAATGATTTAATACAAAACCAAAGTTAGACCAACTAAATTGCAAAATCCGTTTGATGGTGATCAAACCTAAACAGGTTAAAAATTGAAACAAAATTAATAAGAATGCCCAATTACTTGTCATTCTATTCAGTCCAAAATTTTGAATGAAATTGTTCTCTGAAGGCACTTGCGGAATAATTCCCATAACCATAACCAATAAAGTAACCAGAGCAATGCTAGAAATGGAAGCGGGTACTTTTGTAAGCCAACGAATTAGCTGAATGTGCGAAAACCATTTATATGCCACTAACAAGCTTACAGAATACCCCACAATAAAACACATATTGTACGGATAAGAAACTGAAAATTCATTTCCAGAAGCTACAAAAAGTTCTAAAAACAGACCTGTAACAATTAATCCAAAACCTATAAAAAAAGATTCAACGTAACCCCAAGGATGCTCCCATGAATTACGTTGAATTTTTTGAGTAGTATCACTCATAATTATTTTTATTTTCTAATAACCTGCTTCTCTTTTAGCAGCTGCCTCTTTCCATTTAGGCAATAATTCTTTTTTAAATTTAGCTTTTTCAGCTTTTAATTTGGCAATATCTAAACCGATATATTTTTGTGCAGCTTCTTTTGTTTCTATGGCAGGATAGGATACCTCTCCAGCAAAGCCAAGTTCCATTAGCAATTTGGCCAATTTAATTCTTGTTTCCTGAGTAATATCAATTCCTTTTCCAATGACTCTTCCTAACTCTACAGGAGCATGGAAAGATCCTCCGTGTGATGCCGCAGCATAATCCCAACGCCATTGTCCTAAACGAATTCCATGTAAAATATCTTTCATTTGTTTTTCAGAAGCGCCTAAATCCCAACATTTTTTTGCTTCTACATGCGCACGGACCAACAATCTTTCTAACTGATCTCTATTTTCAATAATACGATCTTGGTTTTGGTAAACATTTTGCGTCAACACATCTTTTTCTTCACGGTGACAAACTTGACATGAATTGGCCACATTGTTTAAAGGTGACTGAATATGATGGTCTGTAAATTTCTGGCCACCTTCCGTTTTATATGGCATATGGCAATCGGCACAAGAAACACCTCTTTGTCCATGAATTCCCATTTTGAACACCTCATAGCCTGGATGTTGTGCTTTTAACATGGATGCTTTACTCAATTTATGTACCCAATCTACATGGCCAATATTATCGTAATAGGCTTCCATGTCTTCTACAGTCTGTCCATCATCCCAAGGAAAAACTAAATAAGGCGTTCCTTCTTTTCCTGGTATATTTTTGTCAAAATAGTATTCTACATGGCATTGCGCACATACCAAAGAACGCATATCATTATGACTGGCTTTTTTAATGTCTTTTCCTTGTCTTTCAAAAGCTTCAATCAAAGCAGGTCTGGTAACTTTTAAGTTCATGGTTTTAGAATCATGACAATCGGCACAGCCAATAGGATTCACTATTTCTGCTCCCAATTTTCCCCATTTCCCTTTGTAAAACTCTTCCACTCCTTGTTCATTCATAATTCTTGGAACATCAGGAGATTTACATGTCCAACAAGTAGAAGGCATAGGTCCATCCTTGTCGCCTGTTGGTCCTCCCGTACGTAAACTATTATGAATATCTTCAACAGCATAAACATGTCCACGACCTTGATTGTAATCTTTAGAGAATCCATAACCGGCCCAAAGAACCACCAACCTAGGATCTACCTCCAACATATCAATCATGGCATTTCCGTTGTATTTTGAATTAAATGTCGAATCGGCCGTTTTATAATACGACTGAAATTCTCGAGGAAAATTTTCTCCCCAAACTTCATTTCTAGGTTCTAATTCTTTAATTTTATTTACAGGTGTATAGGCAAATTTGGCTTCCATTTTGCGTTCTGTAATTGAGGAAACTAGCAGTCCTAATAAAAAGACTACGACCAAAGATGCAAAAAACAGCACCCAATTCATCCAAGGTTTTCTTTTATTGCTCATAATTATTCTTCTTTTTTATCTAAATCGTTAACATATTTCTCTAACCAATCGGGCACCGTTTCTTGGTGTTCACTTGGCACTTTACCATAATATTTTACTGAGGAAAGACTGTGTACTTTGCCATGCGGGACTTCCTTATGACATTCCCAGCATTTCCGTTCTGTTCTGTTGCTAAAATGATTTTCAACTTGGCCACTCAACTTCGCATCCATGACTTGATCTTGGTGACAACGAATACAATTATTATGGACCACCTCTATTCCAGCTTCTTTCATTTTTATTACTTCAGGTTCTCCTTTGGTTGTAAAAACATACCCATGGTACAGGCCATCTTTGGCTTTAAAAAAATATTTATTGAAAACATTGTCGTGCGGCACATGGCAATCGTTGCATGAAGCTACTTCTCTATGAGAACTATTTAACCAAGTTGTGTATTGAGGTGTCATTACATGACAATTGGCACATGTTTTTGGATCATCTGACAAATAGGAAATCGCTTTGGATTCTATCAAAGCATAAAATGTAAGTCCTGTCATTGCTCCTAACAGAATTATTACGGGAACCCTCCATGCTTTCGGAGGAATAAAAAATCTAAATAGCCTGTTCATTTGTGTCTGTTTAACATAAAAAAAGATTTCAATGTCTTTTATTTTTACATTACAAAAATTAGGCTTTTTAAGCTTTCTGTTAATGACAAAAATCATGTTTCATAAAAAAAGAAGGAAAATATTATACTATTTTAAAAACCTCCAAAAAAAACAAAATAAACCTGTCTTAATCAAAAAACACAACAACAACTACAGGTTTATTTTTAAGAACAATTTCATCGTTAATAGTAACACAAATTTGAACTAAATAAGAATCATATGTCTTTTTTTTCATTTTTTACCCTCTTAACAAATACAACTTTAAAAAAAACAAAACAAACGATAAACAACTTAAAAACAAAAACTTACAGCTACAATAAAGCTAAAAACAAACTAGACAAGTTTGATTTTAAAAAAATTGGGTTAGAAAAAACAGAAATCTACTACCTCCCTTTCGTTTCCAATTTAGTAGTATCTTTAAGAACCTTTATGATGAATTTTTCTGGAAAATTACAAATCTAAGTTCCGCTATCTGGCCAACTTTTGACAGGATAGTTATGCGCTTAAAATAATCGATATTTGAAAACAAATAACAATTATACAGAATCAGATTCCTTTAGGAAACTATTGAAGAACGGTGATAAGGCAAGCTATGAAACTTTATTCTTGCTATATTATGACAAGCTTTTACACATAGCAAAAGGCTATATTGGCAACTTGGAAGATGCCGAAGGTATCGTTCAAAATGTATTTTTAAAAGTATGGGACAAACGAAGTAAGTTTGACCGTGTAAAAAACACAAACAATTACCTATACACCATTACAAAAAACGCTTGTTTAGATGTTTTAAAACATCAAAAAGTAAAAAACACTTTTTCCGAAAATTACAGCGCCATCAATGAAGCTTTTATCCATGATGAAATTGCCTCAACACTTATTGAAAGTGAATTGGAAAAAAGAATAAGTGCCGCCATTGAACTACTACCAGAAAAAAGAAAAAATGTCTTTATTAAAAGTAGAATTGACGGAATGAAACATGCCGAAATTGCTTTATCCTTAAATATTTCTATTAGAACTGTAGACAACCATATTTCCAATGCATTGCGACATATGAGACTGCATTTAAAGGAATTTCTAACTTTACTTTAAAAAAAAATATTTTTTTTAGGTGTGATTAAGATTTGAGTCGTCTAGTAACTATAGACCATTTCATAATGACACAAAAAATAGTAAAATACATTCAAGGCACTGCTTCTATTACAGAACAAAAAGAAGTTGAAAATTGGATACATGCCTCGAAAGAAAATACGCAAAAATTTCACCGATTAAAAGCAGAATGCATCACCGCCTCGTTTGATCAAACACAAGCGACAACCAATACCTATAAAGAGTTAAATACCTTCAAAAAAAACATTCACCAAAGACAAGCACAACTTTGGAAAACCCCACTTAAATACGCTGCCTTACTTGTTTGCCTTATCGCTAGCTCTATTTATCTAGCGAACAACACTAACTTATTTGAACAAGATCCAGTAGCACCAAAAATTTCGAAAAATAGCATTACCATCAAACTTAACAACGGAAATATTCGTGTAGTTAAAGAGAACGAAAATATAGACGTTAAAGACTCCAAAGGAAACAAAGTTGGTGTTCAAAAAGGAAATAAAATTTGTTATAAAAAAAATAGTACAAAGCAAAAATTAATTTACAATACACTAACTGTTCCTTATGGAAAACAATTTGATGTTGTTTTATCAGACAATACCCATGTGTATTTAAATGCCGGAACTACCTTAAAATACCCCGTAAATTTTATAAAAGGAAAAAAAAGAAACGTGTTTTTAAGCGGAGAAGCTTTATTTGACGTGAGTAAAGATTCACTACACCCTTTTGTGGTTCATATTGATGATTTAAATATTCGTGTGTTGGGAACCAAGTTTAATGTAAGTGCATATCCTGAAGATCTTTCTGCCAAAACCGTTTTAGTTGAAGGTGCTGTTGCTCTTTATCAAGAAAAAAAATACCAAGCTCAAAAAGCAACGATGTTAACTCCAGGTCGTTTGGCTTCCCTAAACAAATTGGATAAAAACATTTCTTTAGAAAAAGTAGATGTTTCTATTTATACCGCATGGACAAAAGGAAACATTCTTTTTCGTCATGAGCCTTTTAAAAACATTCTTAAAAAATTGGAAAGACAATTTGATGTGACCATTGTTAACAACAATGAAAAACTAAATGATGTACTATTTACAGCCAGTTTTGATAACGAAAGTCTAGACTATATTCTAAAAACATTTCATACAAATTTTGGTATCAACTATACCTTAAACCAAAAACAAATAACTATTAACCCTTAAAACCAAAAAAAACATGACTTGAAACTAACCGAAAAAACCAATCCATTTTCAATGACACCTACTGGACTAAACCCAATAAAAAAAACCGGAAAATGCTGCAACATTTCCCGATTTAAGGTGTGATTAGATTTACTAACCACGTAAGAATAATAAAAGTAATGAAAAAACTAATTACTCTAAGGAAAACTATACGCTTTCCTTTTAATTATGATTTAAAAATGAAGTTTACAGCGCTCTTTTTAATTGCATCCTTTTTCCAAATAAATGCCAATTCAACGTATACTGAAGACGTCAAAATTACGCTCAGTTTACAAAACGTAAGTTTAGAAAGGGTATTGAACAGAATCGAAACAATTACAGATTATAAATTCGTTTATAAAGACATCGATATTGAATACAAAAAACAAGTGAGTATAAAAGTCGATAAAAAATCATTAGACAAAGTACTCGATAAATTGTTTACAGGAACCCAAATTAACTATACGGTTTCCGATAAGCATATAATTTTAAAAGCTGAGAAAAAACACACCAAAACACAGCTTGCTACTCCAAGTACAGTAGCTCAAAAAAAGTTCTTAGTCAGCGGTTCTGTTACCGACTCAAACGGACTTCCATTGCCGGGCACTACCATTTTAGAGAAAGGAACATCAACTGGGGTTACCTCTGATTTTGATGGTTTTTTTTCCATCAATGTTTCAAGTGAAAAAGCAATTTTGGAAGCTTCCTATATTGGATTTTTAACACAAGACATACCTGTCAACGGGCAAGCTACGCTAAACATTAAAATGAAAGAAAACTTAGCGGAACTAGATGAAGTTATTGTTGTTGGTTATGGAATTCAAAAAAAGGAAACCGTTGTAGGATCTGTTACCCAAGCTAAAGGAGAAGAGCTTCTTCAAGCAGGTAGTGTTGCGACTGTTTCTGAAGCCCTTGCAGGAATTATGCCTGGTGTTTCTACCATGCAAGCTGCGGGTCAGCCTGGCTCTACGGCCTCCAATATCTTAATTCGAGGTCAGTCTACTTGGACAGATAACAATCCGCTTTTTTTAGTAGATGGTGTAGAACGTGATTTCAACGATTTAGATCCAAATGAAATTGCTTCTATTTCTGTTTTAAAAGATGCCTCCGCTACCGCCGTTTTTGGTGTAAAAGGAGCCAATGGTGTTATTTTGGTTACTACAAAAAGAGGAAAACCTGGAGATACAAAAGTACGGTTTACATCGAGTTGGGGTTTAAAAAAACCAACCATGAACACCGATTACTATATGGATTATGCCACTACACTTGAGCATTACAACATGGCTGCCATGAATGATAGAATGTATGGTAGCATTCATCCACAAAGTGAAATTGATGCCTGGAGAGACCCAAATCGCGACAAGCGTTTTTATTCTTATACCACTTGGATCAATGAATTGTTAACCACAGGAACCAGCTCACAATACAACGTAAATGTATCTGGTGGTAACGATTTTGTAAGCTATTTTGCTTCATTAGGATATCAATATGATGGGGATATATTCAATATTGAAAAACAAAAAGATTTCGATCCTAGAACCTATCAGAAAAAATACAATTGGCGTACGAATTTAGATTTCAATTTTAGCAAAACAACAAAATTTAAAGTCGGTTTGGCTGGTAATTTTAAAAATTGGAACGGGAATAGTATTACCAATGGAACCAACGGAGGTATTGCAACTGGTAATGGAGATGCTTTTACCAGAATTTGGCAAACGCCATTAATTGGAACAGCTCCTATTTTAGAAGGTGGTCTTTTAGGTACTGAAGCAGGTGCCACTGTAAATCCTAACTTTTACAGAATGGAAAAAGAAGGGCAATGGAAAAGAAGATCAAACACCATGTATACCGATTTTACGCTAACGCAAGACATTACAAAACATGTCAAAGCCGCTGCAAAACTTTCCTACAATTACAATCAATCTTATAACAGTAGTATCAGAAGAAGTTTACTTTACTACTATCCTAACCAAGATAAAACAGGTTTTATACAAGAAGGTAATCCGGATGCCATTCAAGAACCTTTAAGGGTAAATGGTGAATCAATTTCTGGTTCCGGAAGTAGTTTGTACTATGAATTTCGTTTAAACTACAATCAAACTTTTGGACATCATGATGTGGGTGCTATGGCACTTTTTAACAGAAGAAAAGCGCAAAATGGTGTTAACTTTCCACGTTTTGAAGAAAGCTGGGTAGGAAGAGCTACCTATGCTTACAAACAAAAATATTTAGCTGAATTTAATGGAGCCTATAATGGGAACGAAAACTGGGCGCCCGGTTTGCGTTTTGGATTTTTTCCTTCTATGGCTGCCGGTTGGGTTGTTTCAAGGGAAGAATTTATGAAGAAAAATTTAGACTTTGTAAGCTTCTTAAAATTGCGATATTCTTATGGAGAAATTGGGTCGGATAAGGGAATAGGAAACACACGTTTTCTTTACCAATCTACCTACGATAAAAATGGTTCTAATAATGCTTCTTTTTATTATGGAGATCCTGTACAAAATTATGGGCCTTTGTATATTGAAGGAAAACCCGCAACACCTGATAATACTTGGGAAAAAGCAATCAAGCAAGATTTGGCTGTAGAATTTGGATTCCTAAATAACAAACTTAAAGGAGCTATAGAATTCTTTGATGAAAAAAGGAATGACATTATTATGGAAAGAAGAACCGTTGCTCCATGGTACGGAAATACCGCGCCAAGAGCAAACATAGGAAGAACTAAAAATCATGGTATTGATGTAGAATTGAAATACAATTCTAGAATTGGTGAAGACATAAAATATTTTGTAAAAGCAAATATGTCTATTAGTGAAAGTAGGGTAATTGAAAGAGACGACCCAACTTCAACAGCACCTCAACAACGTTTAGCTGGAAAACCTATTGGTTGGGCAAGCGGACATCTTCATGATGGCTTATACCAATCTTGGGACGATGTGTACAACAGCACAATTTCTTCTTATTCAAGTGATTTGATTCCGGGGTCTTTAAATTTTATTGATTATAATGGAGATGGAATCATTGATCAATTTGACAAAGTTCCAATCAACGACCCTTCGTATGCGGCTAAATCGTATGCTTTCAGTTTAGGTTTTACTTATAAAAACTTTTCAGTACATGCTTTATTTAACGGAATGTTTGACATTTCTAAAAACCTTTCTAGTTTGTATTTGTTTGAATATTCTGCGGCTGCGACTTCTAGTTGGCAATTGCTAAATAATGAACAATTGAACGCGTGGTCTCCAACAAACCCGAATGGTACACATCCTGCTTTACATACCGTAAGCAACACTCACGATCAACAAGCAAGTACCTATACCAATAGATCTAGTACATTTTTAAGATTCAAAACTATGGAAATTAAATACAACTTAGATAAAAAATTATTGGACAAAATTGGTTTGTTCGATTCTTTTGAAATCTATGTGAATGGAAACAACTTGGCTACTTGGTCTGATTTGCCTGATGAATTTGACCCAGAACAGCGTCACTTAAATGTATATCCACTTACACAACGATTCAATTTAGGAGTGCGATTGTCCTTCTAAAATAAATACTATTCAAAAAAATTAAAATCTAATAAGATGAAAAAATACTATAAACTTCTTCTATTTGCATGGGGCGTTTCCATAACTGCCAGTTCATGTGAAGATTATTTAGATGTGAGTCCTGAGTTAGGAATTAGTAAAGAGCAAGTTTTTACCGACTATTATTCTACTCGTGGAACCTTAGACAGAGCAAATCGATTGATCCAAAATTATGTGTATTCTGATACCGACTGGGCAAGTGAATTGGGTGTTATGTCTGATGAATGTCAAGTATCACAAACCAAATTCCCTCCACATACCGTGTTTAATTCTGGGAATTGGATGAACTCTAGTTATAGAGAACTAGGCGGAATGCTGAACCGCAGTGGAGGGGCTGAATTTCATAACAACGACTTCCAAACAGAACCCGCTTCCAAAGCTTTTTTAGCTATTAGAACTGTAAATACGGTTTTAGAAAATATTGATCTTTTGACGGAGTATCCTACAGAAACAGGCTATACTCCTCAGCAATTGAAAGATCAATTGATAGGACAAAGCTATTTTTTAAGAGGATTTCATTATTTTCAAATCATACGACGTTATGGTGGTTTTCCTATTTTAAATAAAGCGTACGATACCAATAAAGATTTTGACGAAGTAAGACCTAGCTATTTGCAATCTACAGATTCTTTAGTAGCCGATTTGGACAAAGCAATTCAATACCTACCTGAAAAATGGAACGACCAAAACTTAGGAAGAGTTACAAAAACTTCTGCCAAAGGGTTAAAAGCAATGGCATTGTTATACGCTGCCAGTCCCTTAATGAATCCACAGTTAAATCCGTATGGTTCTAACACAAAAACCTACAACAATGAATATGCACAAAAAGCGGCTATAGCAGGAGCTCAAGCAATTAACGATTTTCCAAATGGAGGCTATTCTATGTACAGCATGGAGGAGTACAAAGAAAATTGGCATAGCAAAGCATCCGGTTTTCCTAAAGAAGCCCTGATACAAGCTCCTTTATCTAAAGATACAGATCCTAACGGAAGTGGTATTGTAGGAAGAGGATGGTTTTTACCTCAATTCAAAGGAGGATGGGCAATTGAAGGAAATCCTACACAAAATGCTGTTGATTGGTTTGAAACCAATGATGGCTATGATGTAAACGATCCGGAAGCAGCAACCCTAGGAAATTTTGATCCTGCAGACCCATACAGCAACCGTGATCCAAGATTAAAAGCTTTAATTTCTGTTCATGGTGAAGATATGTTTGAAGGCCTACCAAACCCTAAAGGAGCTGTTCGTACGCTTGATGCAAAACCAGGCGGATGGCACTATAAATTTGAAACCAGTAAAAATAAAATGTTTACCGGCTATTACCATAGTGGAAAGCACAGTTGGCCAGGGAATGATAAATGGAATAGATCTAGAGGATGGTACAGAGTTTTCCCTCATTTAAGAGTTGCTCAATTATACCTAGATTTTGCAGAAGCTGCCAATGAAGCTTATGGCCCCAATGGTGCGGTTCCTGGAACTGGATTAACTGCTGTACAAGCTATAAATGTGGTTCGAAACAGAGCAAACATGCCAAATGTTTTGGCCAAATATACTGTAGACAAAGACAGCTTCAGAAAAAGAATTTACAACGAAAGAGCCGTAGAACTTTACCATGAATTTCATAGATGGCATGACTTAAGAAGATGGAAGTTGGCCAAAGAAGTATTGGGTGAAGGAAATATTTATGGTGCTGATTTAAGAGAGGAAAACGGAAACTTGATTTTTGATAAAAAGATCATTCCAGGTGCGCAAAGAATATTTGAAGACCGCCATTACTGGTATCCTTTTCCTACAAATGTCATGAACATTATGTCCAAGTTTGAACAAAATCCTGGGTGGTAAATTAAAAATTTAGAAACATGAAATATTATATATTATTACTATTTACTGCCATAGTGAGTATTACATCTGCTCAAAAGGTAAGTGATACAATAAAAGACTCCAATAAAGTTATACTTCCTTTTGGCGAAGTAAGTAAAAACAAACATGTAGGTGCTGTAGATGTTATCAAAGGTGAAGATCTTTTGCATTCTTCGGACTATAACGTGGAATCCGTTTTAAACGGACTTGCTCCTGGACTAATTGTTTTTGAAGGCAATGGAGCTCCTGGTTTTGATACTACCTATCTGAAAATTAGAGGACAATCAAGAGGTGGAGCCTCTGACCACCCTTTAATTGTAATTGATGGTATTGCCAATAGATCGCTATCAAGTATTGCCTTAGACGAAATAGAAAGTATTCAAATTTTAAAAGATATAACCGCAAAAATGCTGTATGGCAGCAAAGCTGCAAATGGGGTTATTATGGTAAGCACCAAACGAGGATACGACGGCAAACACAAACTGACTTTTTTCCATGAATATGGAATCAAAACTGCTGCTAGCTTGCCTAGCTACGTAAATTCTGCTGATTATGCGAGTTTGTACAACCAAGCATTGATTAATGATGGTAAAGATCCTTTTTATTCTGATGAACAAATAAACAATTACAGAAACAACCCTTCTGTTTTAAATCCTGATGTTGATTTTTATGACGAATTCTTGAAAAAAAGTGCGTCATTTCAACGATTCAATGCACAATTAATTGGAGGTTCAGACAAAACTAAATTTTTCTTAAACTTAGGTTATGTAGGAGAAAACGGACTAGAAAACTTGGGTAAAAATCAAAAATTCAATCGACTGAATGTTCGTGGGAACTTAGATTTTAAAGTAAACGAGGTGACTTCTATGTTTTTAGATATTGCTGGAAGAATGGATATTTGGGACAGAGCAAATATTAGCAATGAGGACTTCTTTAAATCTTTATCAACACATCGTCCAAATGATTATCCTCTTTGGTTTGGAGAAGTAGGTGACACAGACAATTTAGGTTTCAGTCCAAGATTAGGGACCAACCTTGTTGGAGAATTAGCTAGATCTGGCTATGTAAATACTAAAAACTACTATGCGCAAACTAATATTGGATTCAATTTTGATCTTGATAAATATGCCAAAGGCTTAAAAGCAGGTGCCTACTTAACTTTTGATATGTACAATAACATCAATATTGGGAAAGCTTTGCAATACTCTAGAATACGAATTAACAATGGAGATATCAACGACACAACTAGAGAAGGTGTTGATCAGTTAGCCAGTCAAGAAGGAAGACGTGGTGATGATGTTTACCAAAATGTAGGATTGGTTGCAAATATCGATTATGAAAAATCTTGGGATGACAATGATTTACAAATCAATTTGGCCGCTATTCAGCAAACCTTAACAAGAAAATCAACATTAGCGGGTCCTACAACACAACAAGATGATAAAAACATGAACTTCGGACTGCGTGTAAATTATACTTTAAAAGACAAGTATACCTTTGAAGGAACTTCTTCTTATATGGGTTCTGATAAATTTACACCTGAAAACCGTTGGGGCTTATTTGGAGCTGGTGGTTTTGGATGGATTCTTTCCAAAGAAGACTTTTTAAAAGACAATAGCCATATAAATTACCTAAAACTAAAAGGATCTTTTGGTGTAATGGGCTATGATCGTTCTTTTGATTATTTACTATACAATGATTTTTATGTTGCCAATGGAAACTTTAGAACCGGACCAAAAAGTGCCAATATTGAATACGGATGGAGAGCGGGTCAAATAGGTAATAAAAACATCACCTTTGAAAAATCAAGAGAGTTAAATTTTGGTATAGAAGCTAGTTTGTTTAAAAATAAGCTAGACCTAGAAATCAATTATTTTAACGAATATAGATACGATATTCCTGTTGTTTTAAACAATGCTGTGCCTGACTTTACCGGACAATTAAAACCGATTGGAAACTTTAATGAAATTTCGAATAAGGGTATGGATTTATTTGTAAAATACCACGATAAAGTTGGTGATTTAAGTTATTCTGTAGGTGCTAATTTTATTTATTCAAAAGCAACAAATGAAGTGTTTGATGAAGTAAATGAATACGCACACACAAACAGAACAGGACAAGTAACGGATGCTATTTGGGGATGGGAAGCTGATGGTTTGTATGCCGACCAAACAGCTATTACAAATCATGGTGTCAGCTCTTCTTACGGAGATATAATTCCTGGAGATGTAAAACTGGTTAATTATATCAATGATAAAAACGACAATATCATCGATCAATTTGACCAAAAAGTAATTGGAAACAGCTTTCCTAGGATAAATTATTCTTTGAATATCAATCTTGAATACAAAGGTTTGGGCTTATTTGTACTTGGACAAGGAGTTGCTGGTTTAGACAAAATGCTGAATAATTCTTATTACTGGAATACAGGACAAAATAAATATTCTGTAAAAGCCGTTGGTTCTGCTGTTCCAGGAGCTGTTGCCGGAGCGACTTCTCCTCGATTAACCACTTTAAATCAATCGCATAGTTACAGAAATTCAAGCTACTGGATGACCAATGGTGCTTTCTTTAAACTAAGAACCGCCGAGTTAAGTTATACTTTTCCTGGTTATATAAGTAAAAACTTCGGTGCAGAGAATTTCAAATTATTTGTTCGAGGAAATGACTTGTTCACTATTTCTAAAATTAAAGACGCTGATCCGGAAAATTTAAACTCTGGAATAAGTACTTATCCAATGTATAAAACAGTTTCCTTAGGTTTAAAACTAACCTACTAAACATAAAAATACGATGATGCAAAAGCGATATAAAAATGAAAAATCAGGTCCTGAAACACTGACCGTTTTCAAAAAAAGATATACCATGAAAAATATTTTATTCACCTTAGGAATTTTGATTCTTTTTTCTTCTTGCGATGATTATTTTGAAACAAAATTGACGAATGAAAGAACCTCTGAACAATTGTTGGAAAACCCAAATTATGTTCGTGGTTTGTTAACCTATGCCTACCGTTCAATTCCAACTTCATACGACACTTTTGGTGCCGATTTTTTGGACAGTTCGACAGACAATGCCTTATCCAATAATTTGTCGGGTAGCATGAACAAAATGGTAGAAATTGAGGGCTACTGGACCGCCGTTTCTAATCCCATTAACTCTTGGCAATCTAGATACGATGATTTAAAACATGTAAACCTTTTTATTGAGCTTGGCCTTGATGAAAACATGCTTTATTTTAAATCTGATTTGGTTAGAAATGAAGCCTACCAAAATAGACTCAAAGGAGAGGCTTATTTTTTAAGAGCTTGGATTCATTTTGATCTTTTACGCAGGTATGGTGGTGTCGATTCAAATGGAGAACTCCTAGGAATTCCTCTAATTACCTCAGCACTTGATATAAATGTAGACGATTTAAACTTATCTAGAAATTCTTATGCCGACTGTGTTCAACAAATTATTGAGGATATTGATACTGCATTAGCTGCTGGCTTGTTAGATAAATACGAAGGAAATGGCGATGATTTTGGAATAAATAATCTGGGAAGACCGACAACTATTGCCTGCAAGGCTTTAAAATCTAGAGTTGTTTTGTATGCAGCTAGTCCGGCCTTTGCAACTGCTTCCTTTACTGAAGCGGCAGAAGCAGCTTATGAGGTAATCGAGATGATAGGTACCACGCTTCCTACTGATGTTTATGATGTGCAAAATATTTCAGCAAAATTTTATAACAATGATCAAAATGATGAATTGATTATGCGCAGAGGAAGCGGAAATCAAAATGGAAACAATGGATTAGAGCGCAATCATTTCCCTCCTGGTGATGGGCTTAAAGGAGCAGGTAGATGCAATCCATCGCAAAATTTAGTTGATGCTTTTCCAATGGCCAACGGATATCCTATTACAGATCCTGCCAGTGGTTATAATGAAAATGACATGTATGTAAATAGAGATCCTCGTTTCTACATGACTGTTATTCATAACAATCAATCGTTTAAAAACCAAACGGTAGAAACTTTTGAAGGCGGAAACAATATGCCAAGTGAAAGCAATAACGTAACCATTGAGCAAGCTACTAGAACGGGGTATTATTTACGTAAATGGATCAGCTCTAAATCAAATTTGGTAGTAGGAAATGTTGTGAATGACCAGCATTACCATGCTTTATTTAGAAAGGTTGAAGTCTTTTTAAATTTTGCAGAAGCTGCCAATGAAGCTTTCGGACCTGATGATGCTTCATTAGGTATGTCGGCAAGACAAGCCATAGCTGAAGTTAGAAAAAGAGCAGGAATTGATCCAGCTGATTTGTATTTGGCAACAATTAATTCTAAAGAAGCAATGAGAGCTTTGATAAAAAATGAACGTAGAATAGAATTGTGTTTTGAGGGACATCGCTTTTTTGACTTAAGAAGATGGGAAGATAATTTAAATACACCTATTGCAGGAGTTACGATTACCAAAAACAACGATGGCAGTTTTAATTATGAACGAAAAAATGTGGTAACACCGAGCTACAAAGCTTATATGAATTATGGGCCACTACCATTTAATGAATTATTAAAAACAGAGAATATTACTCAAAACCAAGGGTGGTAATAAGCGCAACTAAAATTTTAAGATTATGATAAAAAAAATAGCATTTGTATGTTTTATGGGAACCTTGCTTTTATTACAAGGCTGCTATGACGACTATAAAATAGATTACGAATATTCAACTACTTATTTTGCAAGACAATTTCCACTAAGAACTCTTGTAGATGAAGAAGGAAAAGATTTAAGTTTTGAAATTGGCGCTGTACTTGGTGGAAAATACAGCAATAAAACCAATGAAAAAGTTGAATTTATCATTCAGGATACCTTGCTAAATAGCTATCCTGAATTGACCCAATTACCTGAAGATTATTATACGCTTGCCAGTAAAAACATTACCATTCCAAGTGGAAAATTTAAGGGTAGTGTAAAGGTAACTTTGGATAAGGACAAGTTTTTAAACGATCCGTTAGCAGTGGGTAAAAATTATGCATTGCCCATTCAAATGGTAAACAGTACAACCGATTCTATTTTAGAAAACAAACATTTTTCTATTATCGTGCTTCGTTACTACAATAAGTACCATGGTTGGTATTACCTAAAGGGAGTCGATTCAAAAGTAGATGGTACAGGTACCGTTTTAGAAAGCATTTCTTATTCTGAAAAAGATTTGACAGAAAATCAAGATATGATGTTAGAAACTTTTGCAAAAGACAGCTTGCTGGTTCGTTATGATTGGGATCAAAGAATTTCAAAACCAAAGTATGACATGGTTCTTGGAGTTAATGGCTCAGCAGTCACCATTGAACAAAATGAAAAGACCACAGGTATTACAGAAAATAACGGAACGGGTAACTATGACCCAAATACAAGAAATTTTACCTTAGAATACAATTACAAAGACACAGCTGGTGATTTACACGCAGTAAAAGATACTTTGTATTATAGAAACACCGAATTGATCCTAGAGGATTGGAACTAAAATAAAAAACCGTCTTTTAAAAACATTAAAAGACGGTTATAGACTACATTGTATTTCTTCTATTTCGGGTAAAACACCGAATTTAGAAAAACCTTAGTTTTTAGTTAATATGTAGTGCTTAGAACCCTAAATTGGTCTTTAGGGTTCTTTTTTTTATCTGAAACATAGACCTTTATTTAAGGTGCTGGATTTGGTTGTAAACGATGTATTGCATCAATTTCTTCTAAAATTTCATTAGATAATTTTACATTTATTGTGGCTATATTTTCTTTTAATTGCTGCATAGTGGTAGCTCCTATAATTGAAGCCGTAACAAAGGGCTGACTTTCAATAAATGCCAAGGACAACTCAACTAAACTTACCCCATGCTTTTTTGCTAATTCAGCGTACTTCTCCGCTAAAAACAGCGCTTGTTCATTGCTATACCTATTGTAAGCAGGAAAAAGCTTTAAACGCGATTTTTCAGGTAATTTTCCATTGAAATATTTTCCAGACAATACGCCAAAACCTAAAGGAGAATAAGCCAAAAGTCCAATATTTTCTCTCATAGCTACCTCAGCATTTCCTATTTCAAAAGACCTATTTAACAAAGAGTACGGATTCTGAATGGTTTTTACCCTTGTTAAATTGTTTGTGGTACTTTCTTGTAAATGTCGCATGGTTCCCCAAGGAGTTTCATTAGAAATTCCATAATGTCTAATTTTTCCAGCTTTTACCAAAACATCCAAAGTTTCCACTACAGTTCCTATAGTATCTTGCCATTGCTCTTCGCTATTATGTTGGTAAGCCAATTTTCCAAAATAATTTGCATTTCTATCAGGCCAATGAATTTGATACAAATCTATATAATCTGTTTGCAAACGCTTTAAGTTATCTTCTACCGCATTCAGAATTAAATTTTTCGAAAAAGCTTGTGGCTTTCTTATATAGGACAAGCCAGGATTTGGTCCTGTTACTTTTGTAGCCACAACAAAATCAGCTCTTTTTTGATCTTTCAACCAAGTACCAATAAATCGTTCAGAATTACCCTGAGTTTCTTGTCTACCAGGTACACTATACATTTCTGCCGTGTCTATAAAATTAACTCCTTTTGAAGCTGCATAGTTTAATTGTTCATGGGCTTCAACTTCTGAATTTTGTTCACCAAAAGTCATGGTACCTAAACATATTTTACTAACTTTTATATCTGTATTTGGAATTTTCGTGTACTTCATGGAATGCAAAAAAAATTTGAAAATCAAAAATACAAAAAAGCATTTGAAACTCTTCAAATGCTTTTTTTATAATTTTTTCAATTTCTTGAACTGAGAAATTGTAACAACAAATCAGAATTATTTAAATTTTTTATCTTTCTTTTTTTTACCCTTTTTGTCTTTTTTCTTGTCGCTCTTAGCTTTACTTTCTTTTGAAGATCTTACAATACGCTCGCACTTATTAAAATCGTATTGCCCACTTGTTTTTATCAACCCATTGGCCGGAATGGAACTTGGAAAACCGAAAGCCTTTACATTCGTAATCTTAATTCCTGTTGTACTCCCATCTTTTATAGAATGCAAAGAAGGTCCTCTATAACTTTCAAAATCTAGTCCTATTTCTACGGCTAGTCCTTTATTCGGATCCGTAGCATCTGCTCCTTTATCTATTCTTAATTCACAAGGAATGTATTTAAAATTCTTAGCTTTTATTTGTGCATTCTGACCAAAAATTGCGGTTACATTCTCTACGGTAGATTCGCCCGAAAAAGAACCCGGTGTAATTCCGAAAGCGGCCACATCTAAACCAGCAGCTTCTTCTCTGCTAAAATTATTTATAAAACCATCTCCTACATAACCTGCATCCTGACAAGCTTCCACATGAATATTTTTGATAAAAACTCTTCCTTGGTGGATGGTATGTGGCGACATAGAAAAAGCGGAGTGGCCATCTTTACATGAAATATGATCTAAATACACCAAATCAATTTTTGGTTGTTTGTCAATTGTTAAAGGCAAACCAATACCTCCTACCGTATACACAGCCTTAGAACCAACAGGCCTGAACAATTGGTTGATATTTAATCCCGACTCTAAGCGAACAATAATACCACCTGTACCGCTTAAATTTCTATAAACAATATTATTTCCTGCCTGCATTTGCACCAAACCGTACCCAAAAGCACCATTTAAATTATCTATATTTTCAACAATTCCTTTGGAGGGTACACCGTACACTTTATTTATAAGATTTGACCTAGAAGAGGATTTCTTCTTGGCTTTTTTTGCCGCTTTTTTTCCATCTATATTTTCTTCTTTATCACTTGAAAACACATTTACTGTGGTGAATTCTGGAGATAAAGCAATAGATGATGGTTGCGTATATTGGTCTATAATTATAAAGTTTGCCAATTTAAAATTCGAGGCATTTCCAATTCTAATAACGGCACTTTTTTTGGTGTTTGAACTTTTATTTTCATATTTAAATTTGATAACAAAGCGATCATCGGAACCTCCTGATTTTCTATTGTCTGTTCCTAAACCTTGAAAACTAAAATTTGTTAAAGGTATTTCAGAACCACTTTGTGCTGAAAAGATAGTCCCCGTTCCATCCAATTCAAATACGGCTCCAGCAGCCACTTTTATATGCACATTACTTTTAAAAGAAAGTCCCCCGTTTATTTTATAGGTACCTGAATTGATCTTTATGACTCCACCCTTCTTCGTTAATTTATCGATACTCTTTTGAAGGGTATGATTAATCGCTTCTCCTTTTGAATAATTTACATCCGTGGCTTCTATTTCAACAAAACCAGAACCTTCATTCGGGTTGAAATAAAAGGAATCCTTTTGTTGTTTTTGACCAAAACAACTGATAGTTACTAACAGTAAGACAAATAATTTATTCATGGTTTGTAGGTGTTTTTATATAGTTGTAAAAATACATAGCCAACAGTTTCACCATGTAGTTCTATGTCAATTAGATGTGCATAAAAATTTATGAAACGAAGAAATTATGTCCATCAGAGTCTCGTACTTTTGTCTGTGTCCTATTTGAGCCAAATAGTTAAACGAAGAAAGACATTTGAAAATTTCAAATGTCTTTCTTTGTAAACGGACACTATAAGTAGGCTTATTAAGCTTTATTAAAGCGCTTATTTTTTTCAGCAGTATTTACTTAGGACTCATTTTCCGCTGAAGGCACAAAAAATGCCTTACTGAAAATCAGTAAAGCATTTAATAATATGTATCGTTGGATTATGCTCTTAAAGCAGCAATACCAGGTAATTCTTTACCTTCCATGTATTCTAACAATGCACCACCACCTGTAGACACGTAAGATACATCATCTCCAAAACCTAAATTATTAATGGCTGCAGCAGAATCACCACCTCCAATTAATGAGAAAGCTCCATTTGCTGTAGCATCTTTCACCGCTTTCGCAACTTCAATAGTTCCTGTAGCGTATAATGGAATTTCAGAAACTCCCATTGGTCCGTTCCAAATTACGGTTTTAGATTCTTTGATAATATTTGAGAATAATTCAATAGTTTGAGGTCCGATATCGAACCCTTCCCAACCATCAGGAATTTGTCCTCTTAACACAACTTGTGTATTTGCGTCATTAGAGAAAGCATCTCCTAAGAAATTATCAATAGGGAAAATTAATTTTACCCCTTTCGCTTTCGCTTTTTCTTCTAATTCTAAAACGTATTCTAACAAATCATTTTGACAAAGTGAATTTCCAATCTTTCCTCCTTCTGCTTTAGCAAAAGTATAAGACATTCCACCACCAATAATGATATTATCAGCAACGTCTAATAATTTTTCAATAATTAAAATTTTATCAGAAACCTTAGCACCACCCATAATAGCCGTTACTGGTTTGTCTCCACCTTTTAAAACTTTATCAGCATTTACCAATTCCGCTTCAATTACAAAACCTGCTAATTTATCTTGAAAATACTTTGCTACAATTGTTGTTGAAGCATGTGCTCTATGTGCTGTTCCAAAAGCATCATTTACATAAACATCGCCTAATTTAGACAATTGTTCAGAAAAGGCTTCGTCACCCGCTGTTTCTTCTTTAAAGAAACGTAAGTTTTCTAATAATAATACTTCTCCTGCTTTCAATTCAGCAACAGCAGCTTCCGCTTCAGCGCCAACAGTTGCCGCTACAAATTTCACTTCAATTCCTAAAACCTCCGTAGCTTTTGCGACAATATGTCTTAATGAAAATTTATCCTCTACTCCTTTTGGACGACCTAAATGCGACATCAATACTGCCGATCCACCATCTTCTAATATTTTAATGATTGTAGGCTTTGCTGCCTTTAATCTTGTAATATCAGTTACGTTAAAATCTGCATCTAATGGCACGTTAAAGTCAACTCTTACTAAGGCTTTTTTACCTTTAAAATTAAAATCTTTAATGGTTTTCATCTCTTGTTTTATTAAAATTTGTAAGCAAATATAGTCCAAATCATACAGACGATTATTCTTTTCGCTCAAAAGCTACTACAACGTTTTTGTAAAATAGCTGTTGCTGTTATTTAGCACCGTATTTAAGTGTAATTTCTACAGCACCATTTCCTCCTCTTACTCCCCAATGAGCGGCTTGATTTCCGACCAAAACTTTTACCGATTTTACTTGTAATGGCGAAACATTGGAAATATCGTTAACCACCACACCATCTACCACTAACAAAGCATGTATGTCGGCAAACAAAGAATTTTCTCCTCTAGCATTTAAAATAATTCGAATGGAGCCCGAATCATTATTTAATTTTGCACCCGGGTAAACAGTCTGAATAATTTGATAAATATCAGCAGCTTGATCAAAATTATTATTTTCTTCAATTAAATTTTCCAAACAATGATCGAGCACCTTTTTACTTAGATGATTCCCATTCAACACTTTGTTATATGCAAACTGTTTTCGCTTTACATCGTATACTAAATTTATTTCAACCGCTTCCTCTCCTTCAATTTCCATTTTTTCCATAAAAAAACCACCGGCCTTTGCTTTCAGTTTGTCTTTTGATTTGCATTGAATTTCAAATTTACCCTCTGCATCTGTATAAACTTTTTCTTTCGATCCTTTCGAAGTAATTTCCACACCTTTTACTGGATACTTTTTAAAGGCTACAACGGTTCCTTTTACAATTTTGATTTGTGAAAATAATTGGAACACTGTTAAAAAGAAGCTCAGCGCTAATAGTTTCGTTTTCATAGTTTTATTTTTTTTAAAGCTACAAAAGTTTTTTAAAATTTTATCCAAATAAAAATCACCGAATAAACTATACAGAATACGCTATATTTGCGCATGCTTTTTACAGATATTATAGGACAAACACATATCAAAAATCACCTGAAAACCTCAGCTGACAATGGTCGAATTCCGCATGCCCAATTGTTTATTGGTAAAGAAGGAAGTGGAACCTTGGCTACGGCTATTGCCTATGCCCAATATGTTTTATGCAGCAATAATTCAGATCCTGAATCTTGTGCTTTAAAATGCGAAAAACTAGCCCATCCCGATTTGCATTTTGCATTTCCTGTGGCTACAAATGACAAAGTAAAAAAGCATCCGGTAAGTAATTTGTTCTTAGAAGACTGGAGAAATTTTGTCAAAGAACAACCTTATGGTAATTTGTTCAATTGGTTTCAACAGATCAATGTAGAAAACAAACAAGGTCAAATTGGTGTTGATGAGGCCGAACAAATTGTAAAATCCTTACAACTAAAATCCTATGAAGGCGGCTACAAAATAATGATTATTTGGCATGCTGAAAAAATGCATACCTCCGCTGCCAACAAGCTTTTAAAATTAATAGAAGAACCTCCTGCAAAAACTATTTTTATCCTTATTGCCGAAGATCAAGAGCAAATAATCAATACCATTTTATCTCGCTGTCAAGTATTGCATTTTCCTGTTTTAAGTGAAAGTGATATTGCAGATACTTTGGTGGAAAGAGAAAATTCTTTTCATGCTGAAGCTTCAAAAATTGCACATCAAGCGGAAGGGAATTACAACAAAGCTTTGCATCTTTTAAAACATGATTCTAACGATTTAGTGTTTGAAAATTGGTTTATTCTTTGGGTAAGAACCGCATTTAAAGCGAAAGGAAATGCTGCCGTTGTACAAAATTTAATTGAGTGGAGTGATACCATTGCCAAATCAGGTAGAGAAACGCAAAAACGTTTTTTACAGTATTGTTTACAGTTTTTTAGACAAGCATTATTGGCCAATTATAGTGCTAGTAGTTTGGTGTTTTTAGAAACTCAAGACCCTGGATTTAAAATGGAAAAATTTGCACCATTTATTCATAGCAGTAATATTTTAGAAATAGAAAAAGAGCTAGGTGATGCACTTTATCATATTGAAAGAAATGGAAATGCTAAAATTATTCTACTTGACTTATCCATAAAGTTGACTAAATTGTTGCATCTAAAAGAAGCTTAAATTCATTCTCTAAAAAATTTAGCTTCTAAAACTCAAAGCCAAATTTTGATGGAGAAAACAAACAACAAACCCGCACACATTCCCTATATTTCTAAAGAAATTTCTGAAGAAACCCTTGTAGAAAAAACGGCCTCTTTTTACAATTTTAGCAATACAAGACGCTCTATACGCGAATTTTCTACAACACCCATTGCGAAAGAAGTAATTGAAAACCTTATAAAAACGGCTTCAACAGCACCTTCTGGTGCGCATAAGCAACCATGGATTTTCTGTGCCATTTCTAACAAAGCCTTAAAAAGTAAAATTAGAATTGCTGCTGAAAAAGAAGAAAAAGAAAATTACGATTCTAGAATGAGTGAGCGTTGGAAAAAAGATTTAGAACCCTTAGCTACCAATCATGAAAAATCTTTCCTTGAAGAGGCTCCTTGGCTCATTGTTGTTTTTAAAAAAACCTACGAATTGCATGCCAACGGAGAAAAAAGTAACAATTACTATGTAAATGAATCGGTAGGTATTGCTTGTGGAACTTTGCTTGCGGCAATTCATGCGGCCGGACTCGTTTCTTTAACCCATACACCAAGTCCTATGAATTTTTTATCAAAGCTTTTAAAAAGACCAGCAAACGAAAAACCATTTTTACTAATTCCCATAGGTTTTGCCAAGCAACCCACACAAATTCCGAACTTAACTAGAAAACCTTTAGCAGAAGTTTCGGTATTTTATGAAGCCTAATTTTTAAAAATTGACTCTAAAAACCACGTTGGGTGTAAAACCAATAGAAAGCCTGTCCACCGCCACCAAATTTTCCTTTTCTTCTGGCCTAGCTCCTTGAGTTCCTGGTGTAACTCTCGTAATTTTTATCTCGTAAGCACGATCTAAAATATTTTTAGTATTTAGAATATTTAAAAGCGACAAGCCTATTTTACCTTCCGTTTTTCCATCTTTAGAAAATTTAAATTTATAGGTGGTAGAAAAATCGAATTTTTGAAAAGTAGGCAATCTTTTTGCGTTGATATCTCCAAATAAAATGGCTTTTTTATCCGGGTTATTTTGGTTATTTACTAATTTTATTCCTTGTGTATAAACACTCCCTGAACGGACTTTCCACCCCAAAGAAAACTGAAATTTATTATGTGAATAGGTATGTGACCAAACCAAAGAATGTGGAATGTCATAAGTACCCGTAAAGCTGTTTCCGCTATTTAATTTAGCATAGGTAAAATCGGAAGAAGAAAGCGTATAGCTAATCCAAGAACGGTAATTTCCAAAGCGTTTTTTTAATAGGAAATCCATACCCAATATTTTATTGGTTCCTCCTAAATAACTTGGTGCTACGGTAATTAAATCTTCCGTTAGGAGCGTCAGCCCAGAAATGTTTTTTTGGTAAAAATCCACATCTAAATTCCAACCCTTCTTTTGATACAGCAACCCTACAGAAATTTGTTTGCTATTTAATACAGGAATCTCGTCATTGTCCGACAACACCCAAATATCATTTTCAAAGCCCAAACCAATATTTCTAAATTCTATTAATTGACTTACCACTTGGTTTTTTATTTCTCCGGAGGCTTTTAACTGAAAATTCGTTGTTAATTGATTGGACACAAAAACTCGTGGTTCCAAATAAAACCGACCAACTTTAGAAAAATAATTCGATCGAAGCCCTGTACTAACAAACCATTTGTTCTTTTTGTAGACATGCTCAGCATAAAAAGCATGTGTTTTATTTTGCAAAGGATCTTCTACAAAAACTACGTTATTTGGCTCCTGCAAAGAATTATCATATACATACTGCACTTTGTTTTTTGTAAACTGATACCCTCCAGAAATTGTTGAATATTCGTTTACTTTAAAATCTAAATTGTAATGTATGCCAAAATCCTCAACCGTATTGTATTTCCCAAAATCTTCATTTGTCGATTCACTTTCATTTTGCCTGTTGATAATTCTATTTCCTGTATAATCTAGTGTATACGAAGAGTTAGAAATATCCAATTCTTGTGTCAAGCGTTTGGACCAATTTTTGGTCCATTTTAAATCAAAACCTCTATTTTTAATACCAATATTATCGCTAACTTCTTCATGAAATTTTTCGTTTTCAGCCGCATAAGTCAGTTGATTGTTGTTGTACAAATTGCTAAACACCAATTTGTCATTTTTAGAAATTTTGGCAATTAACTTTAAATTGTAATCGTTAAAATAAAAGGTATTATTTGTTTCTGTTAGATTGACATCTTCTTCCCCCTCTAAAATTCTTGTATTTTGAAAAACACTCTCAGAAAATTTTTGGTAGGTAATAGAATTCCACACATCTGTTAAAGACCTTCTTGCGGAAAAAACCAATCCTATTTTATTATGAAACAAGGGTGTTTTTACAAAAGCATCGGCATGGGTCATATTGACACCAAAACCCACTTTAGATTTGGAAATTTCTTCACCAGAACTAATATCCAAAACCCCACCTATCCGATCGCCATATTTGGCTTTGGTACCACTTCTGTACAAGGCAATTTTTTGGGTAACATAAGGGTTAAAAGAAGAGATCAATCCGAAAAAATGACCCGTTTGATACATTTTTATTCCATCAAATAAAATCAAATTCTGATCGGGAGTTGAGCCTCTTACATGAATTCCTGTAGCCGTACCATTTGGACTTTGAATACCTGGTAATAATTGCAAACTTTGCAATACATCTGGCTCAATTAAACCTGGTAGAATAGCCAATTTTCTAGGCGATACCTGTATGGCTCCATCATTTTTTTTCACCATTCCTTGGGTTAAATAATCACTAATCAACACCTCATCTAACTCTTCGTTTGCTTCTTTTAAAGAAATAAACGAACAGCTAGTATTTTGTAATTTAAATACAGGGGCTTTTTGACTTTGATAACCTAAATAATCAATTTGTGCAATCCAGTCGGAATGCAATTCTTTTAACTCAAAAAAACCTTTGTCGTCTGTGGAAGTCCCAATAGATTTTCCTAGGATCCAAACCGTGGCTTGCTGAATGGGTTCTCGGGTAAGTTCATCAACAAGAAAACCACAAATAGTAATATCTGTGGCTGGTTCTTGTTCTTTAATAACAATGTATCGTTGATTTATTTTTTCGAAAAGTAATTGAGTTTCCTTTTTTAGAAAGGCCAGTTTCTCCTCCAAATTTGTTTCTTCAAGAAACGGCAAACACTGCAAAGCAGCAATTAAATTGGGATCAAATGAAAAGCGAACCTCGTACTCTTTTTCTAATTGTTTTAAAATTTTTGACAGTGCAATTTTCTCTACATCGCCTGTTTGGTTGGGCTTTTGAGCATAAACTAGAGAAACACTAAATAAAAGAAAAAAGCAGTACTTTTTAAACATTATTTTTTGCTCAGCAAAATAGTGTTTTTTTCTGTTACCTCAAACTTAAAGCCTAAAGGAGCGCATACTGTTTGCAAGGCCAATTCTTTATTTTTATTAGAAAAACTTCCAGTAAAAACTCTATCGGTATTTATTAAATCTACTTCAAATTGAATTTGAAACTGCTTTTCTAATTCTTCCAAAACAATAACAAGTGGCGCGTTTGTAAAAGTAGATTCTCCGGCAATCCAAGTCGGTGCTGTTGTTTCAAAAATTAATTTTTCTGAAGCCTTGTCTGCAACTTTTCTATAGCCTTTTCCTGGAGTTAAAATTTCAGAATCTGTTGTGTTTACCACACTTACTTTTCCTTCAAAACATTTTACTTCAAAATAGGCTTTTGCTTCTTTTACATTAAATTGAGTTCCTAAAACGCTCACATCTCCAGACCCTGTGTTTACGGTAAATTTTGATCCTTTTTTTACTTTAAAATAGGCTTCTCCTTCTAAAAATAAATTTCTTTTTCCTGCTTTCCATTCATCCTTATCGAAGCTCAATATCGATTTTGCATTTAATTCTACTTTTGATCCATCAGGTAAAACAACGGCTAGTTGCTCTCCAAATCCGGTTGTATATTCTGTATCTGAATTCATAAAAAAGAAAAGTCCAAAAAGAATGGCAACAGAAGCTGCAACAGCTGAAACCCAATTCGGAATCAAGCTTTTTACTTTGGCTTTTGGTTTTGCCTGTGTTTTTTCTAGAATGTTTTTATAAACTCTTTCTTGTTGAAAAGAAGGAGCTTCAAACAAGTCCATTTTTTTTATAATTTTTTGATATTCTTTAAAAGCAGGTGTTTTTTCAAAAGCCAGACGATCTTCTTCTGTCAACTCTTTAGATAACCATTTGGCTAAGAAAGTATCTTCTGTGTATTTTTGCTCCATAATTATACTGTTTAACTATATAACAGGTATTTATATAAAAACCCTACCTACTTTGATATTTATTTTTTTAATGTAGAAGCATACCTTTATTTTTTCTTTAAAACCCACTCTATTCTAAAATAAAGAAAGCTTTTAAACAAAAAAAGTAATTGCTTACAATTGTAAATTCTTAAAATTTAGTTCCTATTTTTTCTCTCATTTTTACCAAAGCACCATGCATTCTTTTTTCCACCGCTTTGACAGAAATATTTAACATTTCGGAAATTTCTTTGTAGGTTTTTTTATCAATTCTATTCAAAAGAAATACTTCTCGTTGTCCTTCTGTTAAATTTGAAATGGCATTTTGAAGCTTGTCCATAAATTCTTTTTCTTCCATTAAAAAATCTGGACTTTCATTTGTGGCATCATTTACGGGGATTTGATTGTATTTCAAAACCACTTTTTTATGCGCTACTTCGTTTAAAAACAAATTATTAGTAACCGTGTACAAAAAGGATTTTGCTTTTTCAAAAATCACTTTTGCACAATTGTTCCACATTTTAATAAAGGCTTCCTGTACTAAATCTTCTGCCTGAGCTTGATTTCCACATTTGTAATAAATAAAATTATACAAGGATTTTGAATGATTGGTATAAATACTTTCAAAAACTTGGGCTTCACAAACGGATTTATTTTCTGACATAAAAAGGCACGAATTTAACTTCTTCAAAAATAAGAGAAAAATATGGATCTCTCCTTCTAAGAATTCAACATCAATTGTAACTATTTGTTAATAGTCTTTATCTTCTGGATATTTTGCCATAAAACTTTCTGCTTTGGCAACCATTTTTGTACTTCCACAAAAAATTGGCACACGTTGGTGCAATTCTGTTGGGTCAATATCCATTATTCTTTTGTAGCCATCGGTTGCTTTTCCTTTGGCCTGTTCTGCCAAAAATGCAATTGGATTACACTCATACAACAATCTTAATTTTCCTTTCGGTGCCTTTGCACTGGTAGGGTACATATATATACCTCCTTTGATCATATTTCTATGAAAATCGGAAACTAAGGAACCAATATATCTTGAGGTATACGGTCTGTTTTCCGATTCTTCCTGACAATATTTAATATAATCTTTTACACCTTGTGGAAAGTGTACATAATTTCCTTCATTGATAGAATAAATAGCTCCATCTTCAGGGAATTCCATATTTGGATGCGATAAATAAAATACACCCAAAGCAGGGTTTAATGTAAATCCGTTTACCCCATGCCCTGTGGTATACACCAACATGGTTGATGTTCCATAAATAATATAACCTGCAGCTACTTGTTCATTTCCTTTTTGTAAAAAATCTTCTGATTGTACTGGTGTACCTGACGGCGTAACTCTTCTATAAATAGAAAAAATAGTTCCCACAGAAACATTGACATCAATATTTGAAGAACCATCTAAAGGATCAATTAATAAGACATATTTATTGGTATGTGAATTTTCTTTCCCTTCAATGGTTACAAAATCATCTTCCTCTTCGCTGGCAATACCACAAACAATTTCTCTATTTATCAGTGCCGATTTAAACACATCATTTGCATATACGTCTAATTTTTGTTGGTCTTCACCTTGAATATTGGTGTCGCCCGCTTCTCCTAAAATATCTACTAGCCCCGCTTTATTTACATCATGATTGACAATTTTGGCTGCCAAGCGAATGGAGTTTAATAATCTGGATAGCTCTCCAGAAGAATATTTAAAGTGTTTTTGATTGTCGATAATGAACTCTCCGAGAGTCATGTGTGTTTTTTGCATAGTCAAATTATTTAATTCGCTAAATTTAAATCTTTTCAATGAAATAAAGGCAGAAACAGGAGTTCTTATCGTTTTAATAACCTTTATTTTTTCATTTTCTAAAAGAAAATTAAAATTTTTGGTAGGGTAAATTGTCTCTTTACCTGTTTCATTAATAGAAACCAAAGATTATTAACTTCTAAATAAAAACAATTATGAAACGATTTACAAACACAGTAGCCATTTTAGCAGTAGCCATGACAGTATTTACTTCTTGTCAAGAAAACGCAAGCGAAGATCTTGTAGGAACAGCATTAGCAACAACTCAAGATTTAACTTCTGACGAAATTTCTTCAGCCATAGAAACAATGGCAATTAATTATTCAATAACGGTTATTGGAGAAGATGATGGAACCTTAGAAATTTCAAACGATGATGAATTGGCTGAATATGGTAAAAAACATGCCAAACCAAGAATAGAATTTCCTATTGAAATTACAGTAGATGGAGAAGTAATTACGGTAAATTCTAAAGAAGAATTAAAAGCACTTATTGGAAACAAGAAAAAAAATCATAGAACACCTCCTTTTGAATTGGTATTTCCAGTAAGCGTAACGACTGAGGACGGTACCCAAGAAATTGCCGACAAAGAGGCTTTTAAAGCTTATAGAGAAAGTTTAGAAAAAGGAACACATCCTGCTTTTGTTTTCCCTATTTCAGTAATCATTGATGAAGAAACAATTGTGGTAAACAGCGAAGAAGAATTAAAAGAATTGATGCCTGCAAACGACAGACCTGCTAGACCAGAATTTGTATTTCCAGTTTCCGTAACTACAGAAACTGGTACAGAAGAAATTGCAGATCAAGAAGCTTTTAAAACCTATGTGCAATCTTTAGAAGAAGGAACGCATCCTGCTTTTGTTTTCCCTATTTCAGTAGTTATTGACGAAGAAACAATTGCGGTAAACAGCGAAGAAGAATTGAAAACATTGATGCCAAAAAAAGGCGATAAAGGTGGTCGTGAAGGCGGACAAAAACCAGGACAAGGTGGAGAAGGACAAGCCGGTGCTAGACCCGAATTTGTATTTCCACTTTCTGTAACTACAGAAGCCGGTACAGAAGAAATTGCCGATCAAGAAGCTTTTAAAACCTATGTGCAATCTTTAGAAGAAGGAACGCATCCAACTTTTGTTTTCCCTATTTCAGTAGTCATTGACGAAGAAACAACGGTTGTTAATAGCGAAGAAGAATTAAAAGCATTGATGCCAAAAAAAGGCGGTAAAGGCGACAAAGGTGGTCGTAGATAATACGGACTAATTTTAAAATTCCCCATTGGAAACAAAAGTTTCTAATGGGGAATTTTTTATACTTCAAATACTAGTTTTTTGGTTTAAAAACTCGAAACCAATCTACTTTCATCGTGTTTTTATCTTTGTTTTTTAAATCGGCATCTGTTGGGGTTCTGCCTGCTTTTACATGCCAATCTTGAGATTCTAAGTTGATGATTACATTCAATTCCTTGGTAAATCCTTTTCCTCCTTGATATTCATAAGGATCTATAATACTAACTTTAGAAACAGCATTGGCTTTTTCTAATTCTTCAAAAGAATAATTTTCTGAGGTACTAAAAACGGTTATTTTTTGCTTTCCCCTTTCTACATCTAATTTGCCATTTGTCATGGTTGGATATCCATATTCCCAAACACCATCAATTTTTGTCGCCAATGACTTGTCGTGTAAAACTCGTATCAATTCACCGTCAATATAATGTTCAAAATGTACAGGACTTTTCCAATAAACTCCGGTTCTTACATATTTTCGATCGCCATTATTCCAACAATATTCACCCCAACCCGTAATTCCTTTTCGTTTATACCAAGCCCCTTTGTCTCGTGGTTGATAATCGGTAAATGGTTTTCTAATAAAAGAATGGTGACTTACATGTATGGACTGTGCAAAATACTCATTCCCATGTTCTTTACCTCCATAACATTCCATAATATCAATTTCTTGGGTCGCATCAGGACTTAACAACCAAACATCAGAGGCCAAAACAATATTAGCCACACTCGATTTTGATTCAATAAAAACAGGGTATTTTACTTTCCCTACAGAAGTGATACAACCTGCATTGATTCCTCCATTTGGTTTGTCCATTTTATTTGGATTCCTAGCTATCGGTTCGTCTTCATTTTCTCGATCCCATCTTGAAGAAGTGATCAATAATTCTCCATCAGCTACACTTACGTGATTGTATTTCCAATAGGTAGTTCCTGGACCATCCCAATGACTCTGATAAAAATTGATCCATTTTCCTTTTCCAAATTCTGTGTGTTTATTTTGGGGTGAAAAATTATAGTTGAAATCATCGGAAATTTCTTCTTGAAAATCCCAAGTAGCTTCCTTTTGCAAATTTGTAGGCAAGGGTAAGTTTTCAATTTTTTCTTGTGAAATTAATTTGCTTTCCAAAGAAAACAAAGAATTAATTAGAAGAACAGCAAGGACTATTTTAAGTTTCATTTTTTGGTTTTAAAAGGTTCAAACAAATTTAATTTGAACCTTTTAAAAACCAAGAATCTTCAACTATTAATAAACTGTACATTTTATAAAAAGCTACTAAAAATCTTAATTTAGGTTCTTATAAAACTAGACAACGCCTAGTTTTGGGCTAATTTTTACGTAGACTGTTACAGTTTTATTGCCTTAACTTTTTCTTGATAAAAAGTTACAAAAATCAAGACTTATTTTTGTTTATTTGAATTCTTGCTTTTTAGCGCGAACGCATCCAGACCATTCCATTTTTTGGATGCTTATACGCTTCTAAAACTTGAATTCTACAGAAACAAAAAATAGGTCGTTACCATATTTGTATTTATTTTCTTCTTGTCGTATAAAAAAAAAACTAACAACTGCTCTTGGAAAATTTCTAAGATTTGCTCCTTTTTTTTAGATTGTATTACATACTTCTGCCTTACTATTTTCCTTAACTTTTTCTTGATAAAAAGTTACAAAAATCAAGACTTATTTTTATTTATTTCAATTCTTGCTTTTTAGCGCGAACGCATCCAGACCATTCCATTTTTTGGATGCTTATACGCTTCTAAAACTTGAATTCTACAGAAACAAAAAGTAGGTCGTTAGCATATTTGTATTTATTTTCTTCTTGTCAGCTTTAAAAGAAACTAACAACTGCATTTGAAAAAATTCTAAGATTGGTTCCTTTTTTATATTGTTTTACATATTACTGACTTACTATTTTCATTAACTTTTTCTTGATAAAAAGTCACAAAAATCAAGACTTGTTTTAGTTTATTTGAATTCTAGCTTTTTAACACAAACGCATCCAGACCATCCCATTCTTTTGGATGCTTATACGCTTCTAAAACTTGAATTCTACAGAAACAAAAAATAGATCATTTCCATATTTGTATTTATTTTCTTCTTACAACAAAGAAACCAACTCCACCAAACGTATAAACTCTGAACGGTATCCGTGCGCATCATTTCCTTTTCCTTCTTTTGCCATTTTTAAAACCACTTCGTAATTCAAATTTTCTTTGTAATCAGAATTTTTTAACAACATTCCAAATCCGGCCACTGCACTTGAAAATTTAAAATTTTCTGATATTTCTTGTTGCTTTTTTGCGCTATTGTGTAAAGTTCTCACCAACAATTTACTTTTGCTTTCGTTTGGCTTTTTGTATCGGAATTTTACGGTTGCCAATTCATTTTCAAAATTGTTTTTAGTTTCTGTTTTTTTAACTTTTTGATATTTTAAATCAGTGTCGTATTTCTTTTTTGCGTCCATAGGTACAATTTCATACAAAGCTGTAACGGTATGCCCTGCTCCTAATTCTCCTGCATCTTTTTTATCATTTTGAAAATCCTGGGCTTTTAGCATTCTATTTTCATAACCGATCAATCGATAAGATCTTACCTGACTTGGATTGAATTCAATTTGAATTTTTACATCTTTTGCAATGGTAAAAAGCGTACTACTAAACTCATTGATAAATACTTTTTTAGCTTCTAAAATATTATCGATATAAGAATAATTTCCGTTTCCTTTATCGGCAATAATTTCCATTTTACTGTCTTTGTAATTTCCCATTCCAAATCCGGTTACAGAAATAAAAATTCCTTGGTCTCTTTTTGAAACAATTAATTTTTCTAAATCCGAATTGCTTGATTGCCCCACATTAAAATCGCCATCGGTTGCTAAAATAATTCTGTTATTTCCGTCTTTTATAAAATTTTCTTCCGCAATTTCATAAGCCAATTTTAATCCTTTTGCACCTGCTGTACCACCACCCGATTGCAATTTATTCAAAGCCTTTAGTATTTTTTTCTTTTCATTTCCTGGTGTTGAAGGCAATACCACACCTGAGTTACCCGCATACACAACAATGGCAATTTTATCTTTGGCTCTTAATTGATTTACTAACAAAGCATAGGCCTTTTTTAAAAGTGGTAATTTATTTTGAGCACGCATAGAACCTGAAACATCTATTAAAAAAACCAAATTGCTTGCCGGAGCTTCTTTTGTTTCTAAAGATTTTCCTTGCAGTCCGATATGCACCAATTTATTTTCAGGGTTCCATGGACATGCAGCTACTTCATAATTAATTGAAAACGGATCTGATCCTTTTGGTTGCGGATAATTGTACTCAAAATAATTGATCATTTCTTCAATACGAATTGCTGCAGCAGGTGGTTTTTGTCCGTCATTTATAAAACGACGCATATTGCTATACGAAGCAGCATCTACATCTATGGAAAAAGTAGACAAAGGATTTGTCAATGGGTTTTTAAACTCATTTTCTTCCAACGATTCGTATACTTCATCATCCCCTTCTCTAACATAATTTCCGTATAAATAATCCTGCTTATCTAGCACCGTTTCATGAACTTCCATACTACTAAGCCCTCTAATTTGTAAAGAATTCACTGAGGCCACAGAAGATTTCATTTTACTTTTTTTAAGGCTTCCATATCCTATGGTAACAACTTCTTCCAGTTCCGTCATTTGTGGCATTAATGAAATTGTATACTTCTCTGACTTTCCAACTTTTAATTTTTTAGTAACAAAACCTATATAGTTAAAAATTAAAGTCTTGCCTTCTTCTATTTCTATTTGAAAATGTCCATCAAAATCGGTAGTTGTTCCACGTGAAGTTCCTTCTACCAAAACGGAAACACCAGGAAGTGGCGCTCCCAAATGTTCTCGTACAATTCCTGTAACTGTTTTTGCTGTTAGTTGGCCGATTGCCAAAACGAATAAAATGATCATTGCTGCTACTTTTTTCATGATTTAAAATTTTAAGTGAAACTTGTTTTCTAATAAGATGCAGCAATGGCAAAAATTCCATAAAAGTTTTTTATGTTTTTTTAATAGTGTTACTTTGCTTTGTGCAATTCCTAAAAAACAAACCGAAAAAAGACACTGACGAAGCCCTAATTTTGCGCTTTTGTCAAGAAAACGACCTTGAGGTTTTAGGAACACTTTACCACAGATATATGCATTTGGTGTATGGAATTTGTTTGAAGTATTTAAAAAACAGAGAAGAAAGTCAAGATGCGGTAATGCAAATTTTCGAAATCTTGGTAAAAGAACTTCCCAGGCATGAAATTAAAATTTTCAAAAACTGGTTGTATGGGGTTAGTAAGAATTATTGCTTGATGAAAATTAGAAAAGACGTCTCAGAAAAAAAGAAGCAAGAAAATTATTCTTCTGATATTTTTATGGAAAACACTACTGAATTGCATCTATTAGATAAGGACGAACCTGTTGATTTAAATATTGCTTTAAAAGAATGTATGGAAGCTTTAAAAGAACAGCAACGCTTATGTATTACTTCTTTCTATTATGAAGAAAAATGTTACCAAGAAATTTCTGATGATTTAAATATTGATCTAAAAAAAGTGAAAAGTTTTATACAGAACGGAAAACGAAATTTAAAAATTTGTTTGGATCAAAAAAAACAAATAGACCATGTTTGATATTGGAATGACATTAAAAAAAACACTTGCCTATTTGAAAAACACGCTTTCAAATAAGGAAAAATACGCCTTTGAAAAAAATATGATGAAAGATCCTTTTGAAGAGGAAGCTTTAGAAGGATTGGGAAATTTATCGGCAAAACAACTAGAAGCCGATTTTGAAAAATTACAATTCAGACTAAAAAACAAAACACGAAAAAATAATAGAAAAATAATTTTCTTAAGAACTAGAATTGCTGCTTCCATTTTGCTATTTATCGGACTTGGGACTTTGGTTTATGTGTTAAATATTGAACAACCAAACCTGAACGAAATACAACAAACAAAACCAGTCGTAGTTTCGCCTAAAGAAGAAATAAAAGAATTTGACCCTTCTCAACTAAATAACCTTGATGTAGAAATTGATGCCCTTGTTATTTCAGAGGAAGAAGAGGAACAAATAGAAACAAAAAGAATACCACCAACTACGACAAGAAGTTTAAAGAAAAAAGCAATTTCTAGACCTTCACCAAAAACAGAATTCAAACAAGAAATAGAAATATCCCATGAAGTAGAGGAAGTCGTAATTTCTGATGTTAAAAAAGTAAATGCTATAATAAACACCTCTCCTGATACGCAAATTGAAAAACTAGCGGACCATGACTTGCCACAAAACAAATTGATTAAAGGAACGGTAACTGATTCAGAAGGACAACCTTTACCTGGGGTTACCATTACAGATTCGAAGAAAAAAACAAGAGCAGTGACTGATTTTGATGGAAACTTTAGTTTAGAATCTGATAAAAACAGTACGCTTGAATTTAATTATATCGGATTTGAGAAATTAATCAAACAAGCAAACGACAGTATGTCAATTGCTATGCAAGAAGACAATGCCTCGTTAGATGAAGTAGTGGTAGTTGGTTATGGAACGCTTAAAAAAAGCAAAATAACAAAAGCAGCGGAAAACGCAAAAAACGAGGCTAAACTCTTAAATGAAATAGAAAATAAAATTGCGGGTATTTCTTTAAAACCTTCAGAAAATCAAAAACTTAAAGGAATAACAAACACTAAAACCCCCTTGTATATCATTGATGGAATTGAAATGAAAAACGGATTTCCAACAATAGATCCGTATGAAATAGCTATGATGGATGTTCTAAAAAAAGCAGAAGAAATAACAGCATATGGAACAAAAGGTGCCAATGGTGTTGTGCTGGTTACAACTAAACGAGGCCTATTGCATAGCGCAATTTTTTCGGAGAATAGGAATACACAACAATCTGTTTTTTATAAAACTACCATTGCTGATTTTAAAAATTGGCTCCAAACAAATATCGATCGTAGTTTGTTTAAAGAAAATAAAAAATATGCTATAAAAATTAAATTCAGTGTACAAACTAACGGACAATTATCTAACTTTAAGATTTTTAACTATAAAAAATTAAAAATTAAGAAGGCTTTAAAAGAGCTACTAGCAAAAAGTCCACTATGGACAGCTGCAACAAAAGTTGATGGAACTTTAATTCCCCTCGAAATTGAACTAGTATTAGAACCTACTTTTAATTAAACCTAAACAACATGACCTTGATTACATCGCATCTCCCAGAATTATTGATCCTACTATTTTTAATAATTACGTTTGCCATTTCTGTTATAGAAAAATTTGCAGATTGGAAAGGCACCGTTACTTATATCAAAGAAACTTTTAAAAACACATTTATCAGTCCGGTTATAAAACCGCTATTAATTTTATTGGTATTTTTTGAAGTGGTAAGTTCTTATTTTTTAATAAATGGCTTTTTTCATTTATTGCTTTCAGGCGATAATGAAAATGCACTTTATGGTTGTGTGTTTTCTTCGCTAACAATTTTAAGTATGTTAATCGGACAAAGAATTGCCAAAGATTATCCTGGAGCAACTTCCTTGGGGGTATATTTTTTAATTTCTGTATTTGGCGTTTTCCTATTGAGTTAGCCTAAAAAAACAACTATAAGAAATATTGATACAAACTACAGAAGACAATAAGATTACCTTATAAAAAACAACCTGTTTTAAAGCGTTTTAAGACGTTTTTACAAAACCCGAAACACATTGCACCTTTTTTTAAAATTAAAAAAACTAACCCTGTTTAAAATAAGTTTTTCGTGTTTTTACAAGTATAGTTTGAAGTAAAATACTCTTTTCTGATTTTATCTTAACTATTAGAACACAAACCAACCTAAAAGTATTGAAAAATTTTTTTTTTACACAGAACTAGCTGTTGGACTAAATAACAAATCTGTAGGTGTATCAACATCATATAAATATTGAAAGCCTTTTGATTCTTTTTTGCAAAATGGTTCTATAAGTTGAACCATGTTTGTAAAACCTTCTAAAGTTAGAATACAAAAAAAAGTTTGCTTGTCTTTTGTTAAAATTCCTTCATCAGATTTAAACAAACCAAAAATTAAATTGCAATTACGAGGCGTAATAAAATCTACTTGTGACAGGTCAAGTTTTTCCTTTTTAAGAAGCACTGTTTCTACTAACAAATCTCTAAACAGAATTGCTTCCGCTTTGTTAAAGTTATAAAGTCGAACAATATTCTCATCTAAGCCATTTACATTTTCAATATAATCTACTTCCATTTCTTATTTTTTACCCTTGTCATTTATTTTCACCTCTGCCCTACTTCACCACAAAAGGAATATTTATTTTAAAAAAAAATAGACTACTGCAGCCAGTTTTTCGTGTTTTTAATAATATAAATCAAAGAAGAATATTCTTTTGTTTTTTTCGCTTTTAAATTTGAACGCAAGCCAATCCAAAAAGCTTTCAAAAAATTATTCTTTTTGTTTTTATGTTTTTCACTTAATAAGGAAACATAAAAGGAATCAAATTTCATAGGAAGTGTTTTTACAACTTCCATACTTTGAAAAAAGAACAACCTTCTTATAGCGGTTTGAGAAAAATGCCAAAGATGTCTGGGTACATCATAAGCCGCCCAAAATTGTTTGTAATAATCAGCGTCAAAACTTTTAAAATTTGGAACAGCAATAATTAAAACTCCTTCAGGTTTTAACAATTTCTTTAAATTAAAAATTGTTTCATCTAAGTTAGGCACATGTTCTAAAACATGCCACATGGTAATAATATCAAATGAAAGAAACACGTTTTCTTCTTTTTTTAAATCCTCAATTGTTTCAAAAAATGAAGCCGTTGAATTGGTACATTTAGACAAAGCCAATGCTCTTGCTTTCTCATTGGGTTCTACTCCACTTACCTCCCATTTATTATCAGAACATATTTTTAAAAAATCACCTGTCCCACAACCTAAGTCCAAAACTTTCACCCTTTCCGTATTGAAAGAATTGATCAGTTTTAATTTCTTTTTTAATGTGTAATTTTTCACCAATTGATAGGCAACATCCACCAAAGATTTTTTAGCATCTGTATGAGAAATATACGCTTCACTTTCGTAGTATTTTCCTAAATCTTCTTCCTTCGGTTTTGGAGAAGTCATTAACAAATCTAAATTATCATCCAATAACAAATTAAATTTTTCACCTGAAACCAAATGATCTTGACAAGAAACATAGGTTTCAAAAGTACTTTCTTTAGGAGGTGTATTTACAGTTTTAGTTGTCATTAATTTTTATTTTTTTTGGAAGCCTCAGCTTATATTTTATATTCCTACCCTTCTACAGACTCAGGATACAGATCTTGTATTTCGTTAACTTTGATCCTTCGACAAGCTTATCACAAGCGGCCGAATTTGTTTTAATTCAAATTATTCTGCTTCAAGCAAAGCTAGCAAATCTTTCATTTGATAAAACACTTTTGCACCCGCGTTTTTTAAAGATTCTTCACTCCTACTATTAGCAAATCCAAACACTTCAAATCCGCCAGAAATTGCTGCTTCAACTCCATGCACACTATCTTCAATTACCACACATTCTTCAGGTTTAAACCCCATGGTTTTTGCAGCATGTAAAAACACAGCTGGATCTGGTTTCCATTTTCCCAAATCAAAACAACTAAAAATATTTCCTTCAAAATAAGTATACAAATTGGTTAGCTTAAGGTTCATTGCAATTTTATTTTGAGGTCCACTAGACGCCACACAAAACGGAATTTTTAAAGATGAAACTACATCATGAATTCCATCAATCGCTTTTAATTCTTTATTAAAAAGTTCAAAAGTTCTTTTTCTAAATTCCGGTTCTATATCTTTTGGCAAGGGAACAACTACGCGTTCTTCAATAAATTCAAAACACTTAATTAAAGACAAACCCGTAAAAACTTGTACGGCATTTTCATAGTCCAATTCCAAACCCAATGGCTTTGCTAACTCCATTAAAACCTTTACAGAAATAGCTTCCGTGTCTACCAAGATTCCATCACAATCGAATATAATACATTTATACCTCATACCATTTTTCACTAAAAATAGCCTATCCTAAAACCAGAATAGGCTACTATAATTCATTTATCATCTTTCACGTTCCACGTGGAACGCTATAAAATTATCTTCCCATATACACCAACAAAACAGAAATATCACTTGGTGAAACACCACTAATTCTGCTTGCCTGAGAAATGGTAACAGGTTTAATTTTTGTTAATTTTTGACGAGCTTCAATAGACAAAGATTTCACTTTATGGTAATCAAAAGATTCTGGAATAGAAACGTTTTCTAAGCGTGTTAACTTATCTGCATTCTTCTTTTCCTTATCAATATACCCAGCATATTTTACATGAACTTCTGTTTGTTCAACAATCTCATCATCTATTCCATTTGCTTCAATAAATTCTAAAACACCTGGAAATTTCTTTACATCTTCAAAGTCCAATTGCGGACGAGCAGCCAACTTAAACATCTTCATAGACTGATCTACAACAGCAGAATTTTTAGCCTCTAAAATAGGATTTACATCCGTATGTTTGATACTCGTATTTCTTAAAAATGCCACAAACAAATCTGTCTTTTCTTGCTTTTCAATCACACGATCCAAACGCTCTTTTGAAGCGATTCCCAATTCATAAGCCATAGGTGTCAAACGCAAATCTGCATTATCTTGACGTAACAAAGTTCTATATTCTGCCCTAGAAGTAAACATACGATAAGGCTCCTCTGTACCTTTTGTAATCAAATCATCAATTAAAACACCAATATAAGCCTCATGACGTTTCAATATAAAAGGCGCTTTTCCTTGCACTTTTAAAGCCGCATTTATACCAGCCATTAATCCTTGAGCACCTGCTTCTTCATAACCCGTTGTTCCGTTAATTTGACCCGCAAAAAACAAATTAGAAACCAACTTCGTTTCCAAATTATGTTTTAATTGCGTCGGTTGAAAAAAGTCATATTCGATTGCATAACCGAAACGAAGAAACTTTACATTTTCAAAACCTGCCACTTTACGCAAAGCTTTATCTTGAACATCTTCTGGCAAAGATGTAGAAAATCCATTAACATAAATCTCGGTTGTATCCCAACCTTCAGGCTCAATAAACAATTGGTGCTTGTCTTTTGTAGCAAAACGATCTATTTTATCTTCAATAGAAGGACAATATCTTGGACCCGTACTTTGAATACGACCATTAAACATTGGTGAACGATCAAATCCTGTTCTTAACAAATCATGCACTTCTTGAGAAGTATATGCCATATAACAAGAACGTTGTTTTTCCAAAGGTTTCGTAGATGACAAATAAGAAAATTTCTCTGGCTTTTCATCTCCTGGTTGCTCTACCATTTTAGAAAAATCTAAAGAACGTGCATCCACTCTAGGTGGTGTTCCTGTCTTCATTCTTCCCGCTTCAAAACCTACCTTTACCAAATCTTCAGTAATACCCGTAGAAGCACTTTCACCGGCTCTTCCTCCTCCAAATGTTTTTTCACCTATATGAATCAATCCATTTAAAAAAGTACCTGCCGTAATAATTACCGACTTCGCTTTTATATCAAAACCTAAAGTTGTACGTATTCCTTTGATCACATTATCTTCGATAATCAAACCACGAACCATGTCTTGATAAAAATCTAAATTATCCGTTTGCTCTAACATCATTCTCCATTTCTCAGCAAAACGCATACGGTCACTTTGCGCTCTTGGAGACCACATTGCAGGACCTTTAGATTTGTTCAACATTTTAAATTGAATCGCTGTTTCATCCGTCACAATTCCGCTATATCCACCAAGCGCATCTATTTCACGAACAATTTGTCCTTTGGCAATTCCTCCCATAGCAGGATTGCAACTCATTTGCGCAATGTTCTGCAAACTCATTGTTATCAATAGAGTTTTAGCACCCATATTAGCACTTGCAGCAGCAGCTTCCGAACCTGCATGACCACCTCCAACAACTATAACATCGTATGTATCAGTAAAAAGACTCATAATTTATACAGTTCCACGTGGAACAAAGTTTTTATAATATTGATATTCAATTAAATAAAATCACTTAAACATGCATCCTCCATAGAACGCATCTTCAATTTTTCCTCATCCGTTTTATCTTTCAACCCCATATAATGCAACACTCCATGAATCATCACTCTTTTTAATTCTTCTTCAAAAGAGATATTCAATTCAGCTGCATTTTCTTTCACTCTTTCAACAGAAATAAAAATATCTCCGCTAATAAGTTTTCCCATGGTGTAATCAAAACTAATAATATCCGTTAAAGTATCGTGCTCTAAAAACTCGACATTCAACTTTAAAAGATAAGCATCATCACAAAAAATATAATTCAATTCACCCAAACGAAATTCCTGTTTTTCAACACAAGCTGTAATCCAGCTTTCTAACTTTTCATGGTTAGCCAATTCAAATTCTGTTTCGTAATTAAATGCAATCATTGTAAAAATTTTTGCAAAGATACCATTTAGTTTTGAGTTCTTGGTTTTGAGCTATAAATATGCAGCCTCTTATAAAATATAATAAAAATGATCTCTTTTACAATTCGGAAAGTGAGGAGTTTTAACAAACACATTTCATCATTTAAACACTTCGCGATTCAACAGAATAAGTATCTTTGCACTTTAATTTTTTGAACCATGAACAACGTTAGAGTACGATTTGCACCAAGTCCAACCGGTCCCCTACATATAGGAGGCGTTAGAACCGCTTTGTATAATTATTTATTTGCCAAAAAACATGGTGGCGAATTTATACTAAGAATTGAAGATACCGATCAGACTAGGTATGTTGCCAATGCAGAACAATATATAATTGACGCCTTAGATTGGTGTAACATTCCTTTTGATGAAGGACCAAATAAAAATGAAAAGTTTGGACCTTACCGTCAATCAGAACGAAGGGAATTATACAAACAATATGCCGATCAGTTGATCGCTTCTGGAAATGCTTATTATGCATTTGACACCGCTGAAGAGTTAGATGCTGAACGTACAAAAGCCGAAGCAAAAAAAGAACCTTTTATTTACAACCATAGCACAAGACAAAAATTAAACAACTCTTTGACTTTATCAAAGGAAGAAGTTGCTGCTAAAATTGAAGCTGGTGAAAAATATGTTGTGCGTTTTAAAATGTACGATACTAGTTTTGAAAACGATATTTTAACAACGACAGACTTAATTCGTAAAGACGTTTCTTTTAAATTATTCCTTTTAGATGACAAAGTTTTATACAAAAGTGATGGTATGCCTACCTACCATTTGGCAAACATTGTAGATGATCATTTGATGGAAATTTCACATGTAATTCGTGGTGAAGAATGGTTACCTTCTCTCCCATTACATATTTCATTATACAATGCGTTGGAATGGACAGCACCACAATTTGCACATTTACCTTTGATATTAAAACCTGTAGGAAAAGGAAAATTAAGCAAACGTGACGGTGATAAATTAGGCTTTCCTGTTTTTCCTTTGGAATATACCAATGAAATATCTGGCGAAATTTCAAGAGGATATAAAGAAGATGGTTATTTACCAGATGCCTTTATAAACATGCTAGCTTTGTTAGGATGGAATCCTGGAACAGAACAAGAAATATTTTCTTTGGAAGAATTGTCACAAAATTTCTCTTTAGAACGTGTTAGTAAATCCGGAGCAAAATTTAGCCCAGAAAAAACAAATTGGTTCAACCAACAATATTTACAGGCAAAAAATAATTCAGAAGTCGCTGAATTGTTTACAGCAATATTAACCGAAAAAGGAATTCAAGCAAATGCTGCTTATATAGAAACTGTAGTTGGACTTGTAAAAGAACGTGCTGTTTTTGTAAAAGATCTTTGGGATTTAAGTGATTTCTTTTTTACCAAGCCTACAGAATTTGATGAAAAGGCTTCTAAAAAACAATGGAAAGCGGATACAGGTTCTTTAATGAATGAAGTCATTGAAGTTTTAAAACCGATAGAAGATTTTTCTTCAGCAAACGTTGAAACTATTTTAAAAGAATGGATCACAGCGAAAGAAATTGGTTTTGGAAAAGTAATGCAACCTTTACGTTTAAGTTTGGTTGGTGCTTTAAAAGGTCCTCACCTATTTGACATTGCAGCCATGATTGGAAAAGAGGCTACTTTGGAAAGAATTCAATTTGCCATCCATACTTTGGGATAATCAATTTTATTTATACACATAAAAAAACGCCTTTACAAAATAAAGGCGTTTTTCTCTTTTTCTATTTTTTCAATGCTTTCTTCTTTATCGTCTTGTATTCTTTCTATGTCGATCACAAAATACAGACTGTCACCCAACCAAGGAAATGTTGCAAATCTTTCTTTATAGGTTAAGCGAACAAATTTGCCTTGGTACTCTTTCATCAAGTCAATAATTCTTTCTTGATCTTTTTCAATTGAAAAACTAAAATGTTGCGATTCGGAAACTCCCTGACTTATTTCCCCTTCCCAAGTTTTAAATAAAATTCCTTTTTTGGTGACTTTCACCAATTCACCAGAACGAAAACCTTCACTAAAAGTTACATAATATACGGCAGTAATATATAAAGCCACACCTACAATAATAGCGCTGATAAGAATGATTAAGAATTTTTTCATGATCTGATTGTTTGCGCACAAAGATACTTAGAAAGAATTAATATCAGCTGTACAAAATATCTTTTGACAATAAGTAGAAACAGCGTAACTTACAAACTCATTTAAAAAAGTAATCTATGTTAGTAGTCTCCAATCTTATTTATTTAGTTCCCATAGTAATTCTTGTCTTTCTTGGTTTATTCACTGTAAAACAACAAACTACAGCCATTGTAGAACGTTTCGGAAAATTTTTAAGCATTCGTCAATCGGGATTGCAATTTAAAATTCCTGTAATTGATAAAATCTCAGGAAGAGTCAGTCTAAAAATTCAACAATTAGATGTGATTGTAGAAACCAAAACAAAAGATGATGTATTTGTCCAATTAAAAATATCTGTTCAATTTCAAATACTTAGAGAAAAAGTATACGATGCCTTTTACAAATTACAAAATCCACATGATCAGATAACCGCTTATATATTTGATACCGTACGAGCAGAAGTACCAAAAATGAAATTGGACGATGTATTTGAGAAAAAAGACGATATTGCCTTAGCAATACAAAGAGAACTAAAACAAGCCATGCTAGATTATGGTTATGACATTGTAAAAGCGCTTGTTACAGACATTGACCCTGATGCACAGGTAAAGGAAGCAATGAACAGAATTAACGCCGCAGAACGTGAGAAATTAGCTGCTCAATTTGAAGGAGATGCACAACGAATATTAATCGTGGAACGTGCCAAAGCAGAAGCTGAAAGCAAACGTTTACAAGGAATGGGTATTGCCGATCAGCGAAGAGAAATTGCTCGTGGTTTGGAAGAATCAGTAGATGTTTTAAACAAGGCTGGAATCAATTCGCAAGAAGCCTCTGCCCTAATTGTGATTACACAACATTACGACACCTTGCAATCTATTGGATCGGATACAAACAGTAATTTAATTTTATTACCCAACAACCCAAATGCAGCCAGTTCTATGTTAAATGATATGGTGACGAGTTTGGTCGCTGCCAATAAAATAAATGAAAGTTCAAATAAAACAAAAGACAAAAATTAATTTTCTACCCAAAACGAAAAACCTTCAAAATACACTTGAAGGTTTTTTTATGCTTTAAAAATTCTTAACAAATATCTTAGACCAGATTTCTCAAAATTAATTCTTAGAAAAAAAAACAAAACTCTAAAAGTTTCTCAAATTCATTTTTTACAACTGTTTTTCTAATTTTCACCCAAAAAGCAAGTTATTGAAATAAACTATTACTTTTTAATATTTAATAACTTTAATCGATTTAAAACCACCCCTTTTAAGACGATTTCAGACGTTTTTGGAATATTTAGAGGATAACTTATATCTGAAAAAATAACAGCAACTGAAGGTCCTGTAATTGGACTTTCATTCGAATATAAGCCATCACTAGTCAACACATGGTTTACATCTTTGCTATTGCGAACAAAAGTTGGAGGATAGTACAAATATTGCAAAGCGGCTGGTACGTATTTGAAATTTTTAAAAGAAAGCGAGGCAGTCGCATCTTTTGAGATCAAACTAATATTTTTAAAAGTAGAACTGGCATCAAAAGTACCTATCGCTCTTCGTTTTGAATCTTTGGCAACAAAACCTTCTTTTAAAAATAGAGTCCAAGAACTTCCTTCCGATTTTGCAACATCAACCAACACTCTTCCATTGACCACAGAATGAGGTTGCAACAATACGGCAGCCTTACCATTTTTACTCACCACATTTTTGATGCTAATATTATAAACTCCCAAATCTAAATGTCGACCGGTATGTGCTTCAATACGGCAAGTCATACCACCTTCACAAATTAAATTTTTTAATAAAATATTTCTTCCTGTATTTGTCTGTGCCAAACCATAACCAATAGAAGCTCCTTTCATGCTAATATTTGCAATTGTTACATTTTCTGGAATATGTGCTGTTTCCTCATCTATTCGAACGGGGTTAAATGCTATGGCTGTACCTTTTGTAAATTCATCATAAATGGAAAAATTTTGCACCAATACATTTTTTGTATGTCCTAAAGCAATGGCTCTTCTAAATGCTTTTCCATTTTTTTCTAAATACAATTTTGGCCTTTCGGAAGGACTTCCTAAACCCACTAATTTTACATTCTCTACAATTGGTTGCTTTTCTGTTGCGCCTATATTGAATAAAAATCCTTTTCCATTTAAAGAATTGTCCATATGAATCACAACATATTTATCGAACGTGATATGGATATTAGATTTCAGGGCTATATTTTTAAAAAGATAATTTCCTGAAGGAATAAAAATATTCCCTCCTCCTGCTCGACTTAATTCATTGATGATTTTTTCTAAATTATGACTGTCCTTTTCTTCTAAACTTTTAGAGAAAGTAATATTTCTACTTTTAGGTAAATTCTTAAAATCCTTAGCTATGTAACCTGCCCCATCTTGAAAATACGGTGTGGGTTTGTACAAGGCCATATCAGAAACATCTCCTTCGGGAACAATTGTTTTTACAGAAGTAGCTACAACTTCATTTTTACCAACTACTTTTTCTTGTGAAGTACAAGCAAAACAAATGCACACAAAATAACTAAAGAATAAATTTTTCATGGTTACTGATTTTTATTTCAAACAAAAATAAGTTTGAACCCATTTACAAAAAGGTTTGTCAGTACATATCTTGTAACGAGTATGATTTTATAAACACAATAAAAACTAAACAGGTTACATTATTCAATGTACTATAAAACTAAAAACCTATCAGGTCATTTAGACTTGATAGGTTTTTAGTTTCACAAAGTTTATTTTGCTTATTCGGTCTCGACTTCCCTCAACCTGACAAACTTCTAATTCTTATAAATAAAAAACCTCGCAGCCTTTATAGCACTACGAGGTTTGAATTTTCAATACGGAGATTTGAATTCTTAGAATTCGTTCTTACCAAATTCACTATCAATAAACTTAGATTTGTTTCTTAGTTTGTTAAAAGTATAGGTTAAGTTTAATGAAATCATATCCACTTCATACACATAATTAGTTGTTGTATAAAACTCATTAGGTCTTGAAGTGGTAATACGTTGTTCATTTGTATTCAACAGTCCCATATCGATATTTTGCCATTGCAAGGTAGCGGCCAAATTATCATCCCAAAATAATTTCTTAAAAGTTAAGTTTGGAGAATAGAAACGTGAATCTTCACCCATTGCTGTATTTCTATCAGAAATATAGTTGAAGGCAAATTGCATAGAAGCATTTTTCCAAAATTTATACGTAGAGTTTAAGTTAAAAGAATAAATTGTTGATTTACTATCTATCAAATAGGTTCTTGATACTCCATCTCTATGGTTGAAATTTAATGCACCATCAATAGCATAGTTGTATACATTGGCACCAATAAAATTACTCCAGTTTTTAGAGCCTTTAATCGTAGCTCCAACTTCTAAACCAATGGCATTGCTTTTTCCAACATTAGAATACACACGGTTTAAAATACTGTCGTTTACAATATAGTTACCAGGGTTTTCCTTATCATCTTCATAAACTCTTGCATTTACTCTATTGATGACATTTTTTGTATGTCTAAAATAAGCCGTTGCAAACACAGAATTTCCATTGTTGTATTTTTTATTGACACCCAATTCAACCAAATCAATAAATTCAGGTTTTAATTGATTGTCTCCTTGCTCGTATACCTCTGAATGCTCACGTTCCGCAAAACTATTCATTTTAAAAGTCGTAGTACGCACTACCCTTTTGCTATACGCCGCTTTAATATTCGTACTTTCATTCGCTTTGTATTGCAAAGATGCTGAAGGAAATAATTTGGCGTCATAACCATAATCGTAAGTAGTAGAATTTGTTGCAGTACCTAATTGCTCTTCATACTCTCTATCCATAGATTCTAAACGTACACCCGCCGCATAATCCCATTTTTTTTGATTTTTAGACAATTGTACATAAGCAGAATGAATGATTCTTTTTAGATTGATAGTACTTGAAAATTCTGGTACAGTAGTAAAATCTTGGATTGGTTTTAAAACACCTGTAGAGTTTCTAGTATAATCAAATTCACCTTCATGATCTAAATGTCTGAATTGGTAACCTGTTTCAAAAGTACCTATATTGCTTGGTGCCCATTTATAATCTAAATTGAAACGCATTCCGTTTAACGGGTTGTCATTGGTATTGTATTCTTGTTGATATACAATTGTTCCATTATCTGTTTTATAAGCATCCGATAAATCACTACCATCTACATTGTCATTTTCTGTAGGACCTCCTAAAAAAGTGTATTCATATAAAAATGAAGTAGACAATTTAGATGCATTGTCGAATGTATGTGCATAATCGAAACTAGCCAAAGCAAAATCACCTTTACGAGTTCTTAAATTATGGTTGTAATATTGAAATCCATTTTCTTTATCAGCAGAATTATAAGTCGTATTACCTGGAGCTGAATTAAAACTATTAACATCATTCACAGAAAAATTATTGTAAAGAATATCAGCCAAACGATCTTTTTTTCTTTTACCACCATACACACCAAAAGAAAATTCATTTTTAGCATTTGGTGTAAAATCAGCTGTAAAACGTGCATTGTAACTTACATCATCAAAACTACGTTCTCCGTCTGAAAGTAAATACCTTCTTGTATCATCAGAGAAATTAGCATGGGTTCCGTTATCATTTTGAATAAATACTTCACCTTCTCTTCTACCCGCTTTATCATTGCGTTGGTAACTAGCGCCTATAGAAACATTCCATAAATCGTTTCTAGTATTGTAAGTAACATCTACACCATAACGTTGCGGATATTCTTTGGTATTGTAGTCTTGTACAGGAGGAAATCCGCCACGGATATTTACCTGTGCATAATCTCCGTTTGTAGCTCCTTTTTTAGTGATGATATTTAAAATACCTGCTGTTCCTTCTGGGTCATATTTTGCAGAAGGCGCCGTAATTAATTCAACTTTTTCCAAAGCATTAGCAGGCAATTGTGCTAGTAAAGAAGCCGCATCACCTTGGGTTGGTTTTCCATTAATTAATACCGCAAAACTATTACTTCCTCTTACACTAATGGCACCTTCACCATTTACGGTAACAGATGGTAAATTTTTAACAACATCAACGGCACTACCACCTTGGCTGTTTTGAAATTTATCAGATTCGAAAACCTGACGGTCAATTTTATGTGCCACCGTAGCTTTATCACCTCTTACCACAACCTCATTTAACTGAGAACTTGAGATTTTAAGGTTGATTGCACCAAGATTTTTGTATTCACCTTTTTTAGTAATGCTAATATTTCTTATTGTTTTTGTTTCAAAACCGATAAAAGAAGCTTCCAAATAATACGTACCTGACTTTACTTTTTCTATAGAAAATTCACCATCCAAACCGGTTACCACACCCGTTACCAAACTACCATCGGCTTGTTTGTATAAAATTACACTCGCATACTCTAAAGCATCCTGACTTGATTCATCTTTGATTGAACCTGTAATTTGAGCGGATACAAAACTGCTTGTTAAAATTACTGCAATCAGTAAAAGTTTTTTAATCATTTTTTTTAGTTTTTAGTTTTTAATCTTGTTCCTGGTCAAGGATTTTAAAATTAAGCTTGGTAAATTTAACGGTGCAAAACTATTAAATAAAACAAAAGGGCAAATGGTTTATTTGAAATATAAATGGTCTTTATTACGTATTACTTCTAAATTCACTGGGTGTAGTTCCTACAATTCGTTTAAAGTACTTCCCAAAATGAGAATTGTCTTTAAAAAATAAGGTGTAGGAAATTTCACTAATCGTTAAATCGGTATAAATTAACAATCGTTTTGCTTCCATAATTATACGATCGGTTAGTATGGAAGAAGCTGTCGTATTGTGTTCTTTTTTACAGCAGTTATTTAAGTTTTGTGGTGTGGTATTTAAAATAGTCGCGTAATAATCTACAGTTTGTAATTGTACTTCTTGGGTATTTAATACATCCATAAATTTTGAATACAAACCTATTTTTGTTTGCGTTACATTATTATCTGATTGAATTACTTTTGCTAACAATGCCTTTAATAAACCCTCCAAAATCATGGTATTATTTTCAGATTTATTTTCGATGATTAACAAATCAAATAAGTTTATAAGCGTCTCAGCAGATTCAAAATAACGATAAGTAATGGCAGAAATTTTAGCAATGACTTTTTTCAATTCAAGATCTAGGCTGTTATCAACAAAGGACTTTTTTAATAAAATAACATAGCCATTGGGTTCCGAATCTAAATCCCAAAAATGCACTTGTTCTTTGCGAACAACGAAAAAAGTTCCAGGCTTTACTTCTATTTTATGATTGTCAATTGTATGAAAACCAGAGGCATTGGTAAAGAAAACCAATTCTAAATATTTATTGTGCTTATGAGCTGCCGTTTTACGAACATGTTTTTTAAAAACCTCTATTTTAATAGCCTTGGAGGTTTTTATTTTATCTTTGATCGTAAAAATTTCATTCATGCTTTCACTTTTAAATAATTTGTAAGCTCAATTAAAAAGACTTGTTAGGCTATTAACTATTGTTAATAGCTTGAGACTGTAAAAGAACGAAAAAGTTTAAGGAAGCTCTAAATTTTAACATATGAAGACTAGCTTGAATCTCTTTATCTATAGAGCAAATGATTTAAAAACAAAAAAAAGCCTGTAAGTAGTTACTTACAGGCTTTATATTTTAGAAAGATCCTACTTATTTAGCATCTTTTTTATCGTCTATCTTATCAGCATCTTCATCTTTAGAAGCGTTTTTAAATTCTTTAATTCCGCTACCTAAACCACGCATTAATTCTGGTATTTTTCGTCCTCCAAAAAGTAACAATACAACCACCACAATAATGATCACTTGTGGACCACCAATCATTCCTAAAAATATACTTGATAAATTCATTTCTTTTTTATTTAGAAAACAAAGATAATAACTTTGTTTAAATAATATAATTTTTGCTAGTTAATTCGAATATCTGATTATATATCTAGTTTTTCACCATTTTTAAAAATACTTCCGCCCATAACCTTGGTGGTTTTAACAGATTTTGTTTTCCCAAAATACTCTATCGTTCCGCCCAATTTTACTTTGGCATCTAAAATATCTTCCACAAAAATTTTCGCTTCACCGCCAGTTGTAACAGAAATATCTGTTTGTTTTGTGATTAATTCCGTTCCATTATAATTACTTCCGGTAGTTATATCTACACTTTGAGATTTTGCAGTACCTTTTAATTGAATGTTTCCTCCAGTAATGGCTTTTACTTTCAAATAATCTACCGCTAAACTTAATTTTATATAAGCACCTTCTTGAGAACTTACATCCAATTGTGTTTGTTTAAAAACTTCTTTGGAAGTAATTACAGCCCCCTGATTTGCATCCAACTCGCCAATAATACTATTGTAGTACAAGTTGATATCAACTTTATCAGATTTAAAAAGACTTTTTACTTTTAAGGTGAATTTTAAAACTCCTTTTTTATTACTTACCACAACTTCTGTAGCTTTTTCACCTGAAATTTCTATTTTTTGAACCTCCGATTTTATCAGATTTACCGTTAAACCATTAAATACTTTTAATTCATCAAAGTTTTTAACATCATTTATAACTACATCCTGTGCAAACATAAAATTTGTCAAAAACAGGAATGCCAAAAGACAAACTTTCTGCAATTTCATAAGCTTATTTACTGTATTTTTTTCCATTTATTTTTATCAAAATTAACTTTATTATACGTTTTTATTTTTAGAATCTTATCGGTCAAATAACTTACTTCCACTGTACGTGTTTTTAAAATAGAAGAAGTCAGCATTTTTTGTTTTTGTATTTCAACTTTTACATTGGGATCCTCTTTGCTTTCAAACAACACTTTTTCAGTGTTCCAAACATTAGAACTGTCTAATATTTCCATAGGATTTAGATAAAATATAACAACAAAACCTATAATTGGAGATAGAATTCTATAAATTTTATTCAATTTAGGTTTGTAAAAATAGATATCCCAAACAAGCAATGCAGGTGTCAAAATTAATACGCCTACATAGATGGCCGATTTTAAAACTGAATGATTTATTTCAAAAGGAGTATTTACTATAATTAAAAACAAAAATAATAGCACAAAATAAGCTCTATTAAAAATTCTTGAAACTACTCGCTTTTTCATAATTACAATTTTTTTATTGCAGCAAACTAAAATCTAAATGTTTTCTATCCAAATCAGTATTTTTAACTTTTACCGTTACTTCATCACCCAATTGGTACATATTTTTAGTAGACTGTCCCACCAAGGCATATTGCTTTTCATCAAAGATATAATAATCGTCTTTTATATCACGAGTTCTTACCATTCCTTCGCATTTATTTTCAATAATTTCTACATAAATACCCCATTCTGTAACGCCAGAAATAACACCTACAAATTCTTGATCTTGATGATCTTGCATGTATTTAATTTGCATGTATTTGATAGAATCTCTTTCTGCTTTGGTGGCTAAATATTCCATTTCAGAAGAATGTTTACATTTCTCTTCGTATTCTTCAATTTTAGGCGATGGTTTTCCATCCAAATAATTTTGCAACAAACGATGTGCCATTACATCAGGATATCGTCTAATTGGCGAAGTAAAATGAGAATAATGATCAAAAGCCAAACCGTAATGTCCAATATTATTGGTGGTATATTCTGCTTTACTCATAGAGCGAATGGTTAAAGTTTCAATCATATTTGATTCACCTTTTCCATGCACATCTGTTAATAATTTGTTCAAACTATCAGAGGTCGTTTTTCTTGATTTTAAATCAATGCTATACCCAAATTTATTAATGATTCCTTGCAAAGCCATTAACTTGTCTACATTAGGTTCATCGTGAACTCGATAAACAAACGTATTTTTCGACGGTCGACCACCTTTGATACTGACAAACTCAGAAACTTTTCTGTTGGCCAACAACATAAATTCTTCAATTAATTTATTGGCATCTTTAGATTCTTTAAAGAAAACTCCTAAAGGATTCGCCTCTTCATCTAAATTAAATTTCACTTCTACTCTATCAAAAGTAATGGCACCGTCTTTTAAACGTTTCTTACGCATTATTTTTGCTAAAGTATCCATCTTCAACACTGCATTTACAACAGCTTCAGAAACCTCATAAGAACCTTCTCTAATAGAAATATCTTCTGGTACAGTTGCTTTGGTATTTTCTTTTCCTTCTTCAATAATTACCTGGGCTTCTTCATACGCAAAACGTTCATCAGAATAGGTAACGGTTCTACCATACCATTCGTTGACCAATTGTGCTTTTTCATTCAATTCAAAAACTGCTGAAAAAGTTAATTTTTCTTCGTGTGGACGCAAAGAACAAACACCGTTTGATAATTTTTCTGGCAACATAGGAACGACACGATCTACCAAATACACGGAAGTGGCTCTTTCATACGCTTCTTTTTCCATTTCAGAATCTAAAGCCAAATAATGAGAAACATCGGCAATATGAATTCCTATTTCGTAATTTCCATTTTCTAAGACCTTGTATGACAAAGCATCATCAAAATCTTTTGCATCTTTTGGATCTATGGTAAAAGTCAAATCTTTACGCATGTCTCTACGTTTCGAAATTTCTTCTTCCGTAATGGTCGTATCTAAATCTTCTGCTTCTTTTTCTACATGCGCTGGAAACTCAATAGGCAAACCATATTCAGCTAAAATACTGTGAATCTCTGTATTATGATCTCCTGGTAATCCTAAGATTTGTGAAATTTTACCAAAAGGATTTTTTGAATTTTGTGGCCAATCTGTTAAAGTAGCAATTACTTTTTCACCATCCACAGCACCATTCAATTCATCTTTTGGAATAAAAATATCTGTGTACATTTTGTTATTATCTGGCACAACAAAACCAAAGTTTTTACTGACTTGTAAAACGCCAACAAATTCAGTTTTAGCGCGTTCTATAATTTCAACAACATCTCCTTCTTTTTTAGAACTTCTACGTTTGTCGTATACATACACTTTTACGGTGTCTTTATCCAAACCTCTGTTTACGTTGATAGATGGAATAAATACATCTTTTTCAAAATCGTCACAGATAAAATAAGCGTTTCCGCTAGATGTTAAATCTAACGTTCCTGTATAATAATTTTTATTTTCTACCAGTATGTATTTTCCTCTTTCTACTTCTTCTAACTTCCCCTGACCTTTTAAGTCTTCTAGCTTTTTAATTACTTGCGACCTTCCAATAGCATCAGTTAGTTCAAGTTTACCAGCAATTTGTTTGTAGTTAAATATTTTATTTGGATTCTTTCCAAACACTTTTAAAATTTTACTTGTCAATTCTCTAACTACGTTACCTTTCTTTTTATAAATTTTCTTTTTTGGCATTTACCTAATTTTATTATTTCTTAAAAGTACGGATAAAGTTATTCTATATAGATTACGAAGTATTAATATTTTGTAATCTTTAACGCTTTGGATGTGAAGAAGTGCTCAACTATTATTTCTGTTGAACTTAATTATCCGTCTTTTTGTGACTGCAAAGCTACATTATTTATTTTTAGTACACTTTTTTATAAAACACAAGCTACTTATTTAAGAAAAGAATTATGGTAAGCTTCCTCAATTCTACAATTTCAAAAGTTGACTTAGTTATAAACATATATAATATATATACTATTCTTCTTTTAAAATTTAAAAAAACAATAATGGTATATTATAGGGTGTGAATAAGTACCATAACTTTGTAAATTATTATTAGGATTTGTTACTTATTGCTACTTAATAAACAGCTATTAACATTTTATGAGTTATTTAATTGCTTTATTTCTAGACAGAAAAGGGTACTTATTAACAAGTCGATGAAAAGTAGTGTTTACTTTAAATTCTATGTAAAATTACTTCTGTTCAGTATTAACAAGTATGTTTATTATTGTTAATAACTAGAAGTTATTTTATTGAAAATAAATTTGCGTATGTGTTACCCTTCGCTGTATTGTTTTTTTAGTTTTAATAAGCAAATTTAGTTGTTGTTTTTTTACCGCTATTTGTTAACATTTAGATAATATAGCTAATCTGTTTAAAACTAAGGAGTTTTACAAAAGTTGTTAGAAAGCCTGTTAATAGCGGGGCTTATTGTAAATATTTCCTTTTTTTTAAAAGTTACCAAATTGTTAATAGATTCAATGATAAAGGTTTAGCTAGTTGAAATTGTTCATAAGTCTACCTAAACAGAAAAGAGAATTTTAACCAAGCGTTTTCGATCTAGATTTTTTAAAATAACAGCAGTATTTATGATAAAAGTACCGTATAAAACCAATATAGTATTACTTAGTTATTAGAACAGCTGTTGATAAGCTTATTTTTAAAATAAAATAGGTATAAATACTCATTAGTGGGTATTGTTACGGCTGTGTATAACTTGTATTTTTGATTTTTTAAGACGAAACTAAAAGATTAAAAATAATAACTATGAAAATTTTAAAATTCGCAACTTTTTTATTGTTAATAACTGTTTTAAGCTGTTCAAAATCAAGTGATAAAATTGAGATAACACCTGTAAAAGATGGAGAAACCTTTGTTTTTAATGGTGGAGCTACTTTTAAATATGAAGTCAATTTAATTTCTACAGATACTATTCCTTTTCAAGAAGAAAGTATTGAGGCAGAATTAAACGGAGAAAAAATTCAAATTAATAAAGTTGATGATGTTACTTGGGGCTATGCTATTGCAAATGTTACTGCCAGTAGTTCGGTGGTAGATTTGACTTTTAAAATTGGCCAGGATACCTATATTATCAATCATGTGATTAATGAAATTGTTTTGGATGATACGCCAGAGGAAATAAGTAATACTTATTTTGATAAAGTTGAAGTTGCAAAATCAGAAATTACGGAAGCTAGTACTGTGGCAGAAGTTTCTAAATTATCAGACATTTTTGATGATATATGGAGCAAAGCAACAGAGCAAGAAAAAAAGGAGTTTGCAGAATTTTATACGGTAAATAAAGAAATGTTTGCCAATTTAATAAATCCTTCTTCCGCAGAAAATAAATCGAAAGAATCGGTAGTTTACCTTCAAAACAAAACAAGTATTAGTGAAAGTAATAAGCTGGCATTGCTATTTGCAGGTTCTGTATTTACCTTGGGTACCTCTATACAAGCCGGAGTTAGAAGTGTAGCGAATCCATTGGCGGCAGCAGCCTTTGTAGTAGCGGCAGTTATTTCATTTAAAGTTGCTGTAAGAGCTTGGAATGCTTATTCTACTTTGCAATTGGAATTGATAGAAGCACATTTTGAAAATTCTCAAAATAAATCGAAAACAGCTTCGAAAACCAATGCCGATAACATTCAAAATGAAGGGCAAAACAAATCTTATGGTATACATCTAACCTTGAGTAATATTTCAGAAAATTCGGAAATTCCGATCATGGCCAAAGTTTGGTCTAATTATAAAAGTTTGCAAGGAATTACGGAAAAAATAAATTCTGTCATTGCTTTTGTAAATGATTACAATCCTTTTAGCGATATTCCGAGTCTTGATTATCCTAGTGCACCTCCAGTTTTAAAAGATACAAGACCAATAACGGAAGAAGAATATAACGCGTTAACGATTTCTAATAACAGTTCTAAATTAAAGCAAACAGCAAGTTATTCAGGAGGTGGAATTTCTTTAAAATTCGATAAAAAAAAAGGAGAAGATTATTCGGATCTTCAAAAAGTGAGTGTGGGTGTTAGTGTTGCTTTGAACTCAGAATTCGGAAATGTGAATGCTTCCATGTCCGTAGATGTATTATTGAAAGATTGTAACGATGATTTTGGAGGTGATGCTTTTATGTCGGAATGTGATATTTGTGTGGAAGGAAAAACAGGAAAAACTGAAGAAGAAGCCTGTAAAGAAAATCCACTTTTTGGTAGTTGGCAAGCAATTAGTTACAACGGAAAATCTATGGGAACATTGACTGAGGAACTTTATAATGAAGAATGTGATGTATACCTGAATACACATGCTTTGAATTCGTCTTTAATGACTATTTCGGAAGAAGATTTTTCAGTAACAGAAAATCGAACTGTTTATAATGTAACATACAGTTCTGATGGTGAAACAAATGAAGTTGATTGTGAATCTATTGTGAAAACTCCTGAAACATCAAACTATTCTGTAAATTTAAAACTTAAGGATTTTACCCAAGAAGGCAGCTCTAATGTTTATAAAAATGTAACCACTTATAGTGATGGTCAAGTGAGTACTTTAGAAATTGTGTTACTAAGTGATACAAGTCTTAGATTTACTAACTATCATAAAGATACAGATGGTATTACGCGTAATGCTTATAGTTTATTGTATAGCAAAAAATAATATACAGTTACAAGGATTGATTGGTGAACATTTTTATTCAGTAGCATGCTATTTAAACTAAAAGGTAGAATTTTAGTGCTTGTTTTGACAACTCCTGTCATTTATTGTACTTTTGCCAAATAAAATATTTATACAATAAAAATGACAATAGCAATAGGAAATGATCATGCGGGTCCAGATTATAAATCGGCAATCGTAGAAGTATTAGAAAGTAAAGGAATTACGGTAACTAATTACGGTACAGATAGTTTTGATAGTGTTGATTATCCTGATTTTGCACACAAAGTTGCTGGGGCTGTGGATACAAAACAAGTAGATTTAGGAATCTTAATTTGTGGTAGTGCAAATGGAGTAGCTATGACTGCAAATAAATATGCAAATGTACGTGCTGGTTTGTGTTGGACTAAAGAAATTGTAGAGTTGATCAAACAACACAACAACGCAAATGTTTTGTGTATTCCTGCGCGTTATACATCTATACCACAAGCAGTAGCTATGGTTGAAACTTTTTTAAACACTGAATTTGAAGGAGGTCGCCACCAAAATAGAGTTGATAAAATTAGCTGTAGTTAATACACTATAATGCGATTAATAAAATAAAAAGAGAACCTAATTTAGGTTCTCTTTTTTGTTTGTTCTTTTAGCAAAAAAAAGGAATTACCAATGAAAGTAATTCCTTTACAAACAACCTTGAGACCAACCAAGTCTCAAAAAAACTAAAACTATATAAAATCCATCTTTCCGAAAGATTTATTCAATATTTTTTCATCATCTACCTCCATCCAATTTTCTAAAACGGTGGCATAAATATCTCTAAAATCTACTTTGTATTTTAAATCCCCATTTTTATCTAAGTCGGCTAAATTGGGTTGTTCATTGTAAAAACCTTGTTTTTTTAAGTTTTTTCCAATAATAAATAAATTATTTGCCGTTCCATGATCTGTTCCCTGCGAACCGTTTTGTTTTACTCTTCGTCCAAATTCAGAAAAAGTCACAATCAAAGTATCTTTAAACGTATCGTTTTGTTCTAAATCTTTGACAAACATTTCCATAGATTTACTGTATATATCTAACAATTTATCTTGTCGCCCTTCTTGTGCGTAATGTGTATCAAAACCACCCATAGTCACATAATATACTTTGGATTCTACATTAGAATTGATAAATTCTGCCGTCGTTTTTAATTGTTTTCCAAAAGCATTGCTAGGATAAGAAATGCTACTTTTAAAGGTTTTGGACTTATTGTATATATGAGTTGCTGAAGAATTCGCTTCAATCATAGTTTTATACAAATAACCCAAGTTATGTTCACTTAAATGCTCGTCTTCTTGTGTTTTAAGCACTTTTTTAAAGAAAGGTGTATTGGTGGTGTAAAATAATGTTTTTGCGTTCTGAGTGGCAATCCCATTCATTTTCTCCCCTTTCATGATAAGCGACAAACTATCATCTACTTCAATACCGGTATATGGAAATTTTCCATAAGTATCAATATAACGACCCAACCAACCTGTAGATAAATATTCATCAGCATTACTTGCTGTATGCCAAATATCTGTCGATCTGAAATGAGATCTGTTAGGATTTGGATATCCTACATTGTTAATAATAGACAAATATCCTTGATCGTATAAATTTTTTAAAGGTCCTAAATTTTTATGAAAACCTAAGTCATCACTAATTTTTAAAACGTCTTCTTTTTTAATTGCCAATCGAGGTCTTTCTTTATAATAAATATCGTTTCTGTAAGGAATAATTGTGTTTAAACCATCATTTCCTCCAGCCAATTGTACAATCACCAATTTTTTAAATCCTAAAGATTTTTTGGCAACATTTTCAAAAGCTTTGACAAAGCTTGGTACCATAAACGCACTGCTGGCTAAGGCACTATTTTTTAAAAATTCTCTTCTTTCCATGGAGTTGTATTTAACAAAGTTGGTATTCAGGAATAGACATAAGTTGAATGCAATAGTCTTTCAATTTATCAATCTGTAAATTGGCAAGCATGGCATCAGTATCCACATCAATTTTGCTTATAAGTAGCGTACTTTTTAAATCTTTTTCTTCCGATTTAGAATAATTTTTTTCAAAATGATCCCAATCAACAGTTACTTTTAAATAACCTTTTCCTTTTCTTTTTTGGTAGAATTCTTCAAATGTACCCTCAATATCTCCTTTTTCTATTAAACTAATTTGTGCATTGTTTAATAGCATGGAAGGTAGTTTTAATCGGAACATTAAAGTATTGGAATCAATCCAGCTCTTTCCTCCTTTCCAACCAGCAACATTTACGGGTTTCAACAATATTTGTCCCATCATTTTTTGAAGGTATACTTGTTGTTTGTAATTTTTAAATTTAAATGGCACAACTTTATGAATTCCTACAAGTAATTCAATAGGCGATTTTATTTTAACGCCAATATTATTTTCATCATAAAACCAATCGGAATTAAAAATATGAAACATCAATTTTTTAATGTCGTAATCTTTATAAAATAAGTCGGTAATTTCTGCTAAATTTTCTTCATCAATAACAGGGTTAACAAAGTATTTGTAGACTTTGGTACAAATAAATTTGGCACATTGTTTTTGTTCTAAAATGATATCTATAATATCATTACCATCAAATTTTCCTGTTTTACCAAAAAAGGTTTTGTTGCCAAAATCATGTTGTTTTCTTGAAAATATAAATTCACCATTTCTTTTAGAATTCCAACCCGTAAAAGCCCTAGCCGATTCTTTGATATCATTTTCCGTATAATTCCCTGCTCCTAAAGTGAATAATTCCATCAATTCACGCGCAAAATTTTCGTTCGGTTTTCCTTTTTTATTTTGTTTGTTATTTAGGTATCTGATCATAGAAGCCTCATGCGAAATTGCTTTTACAAACTGACCAAAATTGCCTAATGCATGTTTTCTTAAGGTGTTATTGTAGTTTTGAATACTCCAGGTATTGTTGTCGGCACATACAAATACATTCGCCCAAAAAAGCGTCATTTTTTCTCGTAACAAAGCTTCTGAAGTAGCCATTTTTTGAATCCAAGCTTGGTTCAATTCAATGCCTTTTTCACGTAAATATTTTTGCTCCTTTCTTCTTTGATCGGTCGTTTTATTCTTGACTTTTTTAAAACTATCTGTCAATGATTTTTCATATTCAGATAAGTCAACTGCAAGGTCCTTACTTTTTTCTGAAGCAGAGAAGAGTTTTTTTAGGATGGTTTTTCTTGATTTTTTCTTGATTTTATTCAAATCTTCAAAACCAATTCCAAAACCTGCTCGCCAATAAAGATGCTGTATTTCTTTTTTATCCATGAAGATTTCGAGGTTTAGTTCTTTTAATAGACTTTACGAAATCGAAATAGTTTAATTATATAGGAAGGTTTATTTTTTGCAAGTGCCTTCTAAATGACAAGCTTGATTTCTTTTTACAAAAACTACCCGTTTGTGTATTAATTGGTTAACTTCGTAAACACATTAAAATAGAACTTAGTAAGAACAACAAAGCCTTTCGATTTAATTAAAAAAAGAAAGGCTTTATTGAAAATAGAATTCGTTATTTATTGCTGATTTAACTGCTGTAAAAAATTATAATATTGTGTATTATTAGGATACAATTGCACCAATTTCATGGTCACATTTTTGGCTTTATCTAGCTGCCCATTTTTCTGATATAAATATGCCAAAGCATACAATAAATTTTCTTCATTAGGGGCAATTTTCAAACCTCTAATTAAGGCATCTTCTGCCATGGTATAATTTTGAATACCATCATATAACAAACTTAAATTATAATACACTCTAGTGTTTTCAGACATGTATTTAGTTGCCAATTCCATTTGTACAATTGCCTCTTTGTTTCGCTTTAATTCTGCCAATAACAAAGCGTATGAATAATAGGTAGCACCATAAGCGGGTTCTTGTTCAATAATGGTTTTAAAGGCTTTTTCTGCTTTGTCAAACTCCCTATTTCTATAATATAAATTAGCCAAATTGGTACGTACAATATTATTTATTGGGTCAATAGAAAGTGCACTCTCGTAATATTTAATTCCCCCTTTTAAATCGCCTTGTTTGATCAAATAGTTGGCTCTATTTACACGACCTCCTACAAAATCAGAGGTAATTTTTAAATAGGTTTCAAACTCTACCGCTACTTTTTTATAAAGCTCTAAATAATCATCAGGTATCTGACTTTCCTTTACGCTACCTAAGGCGTTAAAAGCTTTTACCCGAACTACTCTTTTAGGGTCTTTTAACAAAGGAATAAAATAGTTTAAATATTCGGGTCTATTTATTTCATTTAAGGCATCTACAGTACTTGCACGCACCATGGCAGAGTCGTCATTTAAAAATGAAAGTAATTCTTTTACCGTAGCCTGTGTTCTATAAGCACCCAAGCCAATAACTGCCGATGCTCTGGCGATTTCTGGTTGTGTAGTGTCTTTTGCCAATTGTCTATAAGAAGCTTCAGCATTTGGTGCATTGGTAATACCAGGAGCTAAAAGTTCTGAAAAATGCGTGTAATCTGGTTTTCCGTGTTGCTCAATAAATTTTGCTTCCGCCCATGTATCGTCTTTGTCTTTATGACAACCTGTACACGCATTTGGCGTTCCATATTTTACACTTAAATCGGGTCTAGGAATTCTAAAACTATGATCGCGTCTAAAATCATTCCCCATATAAAATTTACCTGGCATATGGCAGTTGATACACAAAGCACCTTCTGTTCCATTTTTATGAAAATGATGTTTTTCAGTATCATAAGTTTCTTTGATATGACATTGAGTACACAATTTATTTCCTTCAAATTTACGTTCTAAAGTATGCGCATCATGACAGTTGGTACAGGTAACATTGTTATGATACATTTTACTTTGTACAAAAGATCCGTAAACATAATCTTCATCTAAAATTTGACCATCTGCATGGTAAATTGGTGAGGTAATTAGTTGCGGATAATAATGATCTAATAGGGTTCCTTCAAAATTAAATTTTTCAGAAATTTGTTCTCTTCGCATATGACATCGAGCACATTGATCTACCAATTCTTTTGGTTTTGTTTCCAAAGTCATTTGCATGGTCCCCGTATTTCGGTAATTATCTCCTTGGGTAGCTACATCAGAAACATGTTGTTTTCCTGGGCCATGGCACGCTTCACAACTCACATTAATAATAGCAAATTTGGTATCGTAACTGTGGGTTTCTTGGTCGTAATTTTTACGAACATTGGTTGAGTGACAATCGGCACACATATTGTTCCAATTCAAACCACCTCTTGACCAGTGCAACCATTCAGAATGCACCACTTTAAAGTCTGGATACAAATCGAACCAAATATTTTTTTTGCTGTCCCAAGCCGTACGCAAACATTGGTAATGGCCATCAGGAAATTTTACGATATACTGTTGCAAAGGTGTAATTCCGAAAACATATTCAATTTTGTAATCGTGATTTTTTCCATCTGGGCCTTCTGTATTGGCAAAGAATTCTCCGTTTTTTTCAAAGAATCTAGAGTGCACACCTTGGCTAAAAAATTTCTCTCCTTTAAAATCGGCAAGTATGGTTTCTCTAGTGGCAATGTCCATGGATTTGTCATGATGAGATCCCTCCCATTTTTCAAACTGATTTTCATGACATTCTTTACATTTTTTATCGCCTAAAAAATGCGCATCAGGTATTTGTTTTGTTGATGAAAAAATAGGCCTTTCTTCACTTTTAGGAATTGCTTTGTAGGTTTCTTTCTTTTCTGTTTGACAGGAAAGTAAAAAAAGAAATAAGATTCCTAATAAACTGCTATATTTTAACTTCAACTGATGCATACTAAACGTTTTTTAGCCTTTCGACTATGAGTTTTTTTAATGATGAAAAATAGCCATCATTTATTTTGCACAACGGAAACCTGTATTGAATAACGAAGTATCTATTGAATTTTTGGCTCTAAAAGTAGTGGTAAAACTTTTTTCTAAAGCTTGGTCAAACATAAAAGCACCACCTCTAGTTGTTTTAAAATTTGGATCTTTTGGATCTGGTCGTGCAGCTCCAGGATAGGATTCAAAAGTGTTTTCACACCATTGCCAAACATTACCTGCCATATCGCTTAAGCCAGCAGGCGTTTCACCATAATGTCCAACCGGTGAAGTTAGTTTGTAACCATCTTCTATTTTGGCATCTTGCACAGTTGCTCCTTGCCAAACATTGGCTTGGTGTTTTCCGTTTACTAAAACAGTTTCTCCCCAAGGGTAGGTAGAATTACCTCCATTTTTTGCAGCAAATTCCCATTCAAATTCTGTAGGTAATCTTTTTCCTACCCAATTAGCATAGGCTTTGGCATCATTCCAACTTACATGTGTTACGGGGTGATTGTCTATAGATTTTGCTTCTGTTTCTCCTAATGGATACTCCCAAGTTGCACCAGGCATCAAAGTCCATTGACCTTGGTCAAATAAAAAGACACCAGAATCTCCAAATTTTTCAGCTTCTGTTTTATAATTTGTTGCTTCTACAAAAGTTCTAAATTCAGCAACAGTTACTAAGTTTTTGTCTAAATAAAAAGGAGCAATTTCTTTTTCAAAAGCGGGTTTTTCTATAGCAGTTCCTTTGTCGCTACCAATCGTAATTTTACCTCCTTTAAAATGAACCATATTTGAAGTATCTGCTTTTACAGGTGTAGGAGCTACAGAAGGTGCTTGTTCAACTTTTGTTGGCACGGCTTCTTTTTTTGTTTTTTCTTTACAAGAAATGACAGAGGCTACTAAGGCAACTGTTATAATAATATGTTTCATAAATTGCTTTTAAATAATAAGACTACAATATTACTAGATTTATTTTAAAAGCCTCCTGATTTAACTCATGAAAATGTATTTCTCTGTCCCAATTTAGTGCCTTAAAATGTATTTCTGCCAAAAAGTATAAATACCCGCTAAAATTAAATGCAAAGTGTATCTTTGAATTTCATAAAATAATTCTCTTTTTTTAAAAGAAATTTTCAAAATTTAACTCGCTATTAATGAATGATTTTTTACTTTATTTTAAGTTAGGCCTAACACATGTTTTAGATTTTAAAGCCTACGATCATATTTTATTTTTGTTAGTATTAGTGGTTCCCTATACTGCAAAACAATGGAAAGAATTGCTTTATTTGGTGAGTATTTTTACGGTTGGGCATACCTTAACATTGGCTTTGGCCGCTTATAAAATTTTGGAAGTAAACGTTGGACTTATTGAATTTTTAATTCCTTTTACCATTTTTGTAACCGCGCTATTAAATATATTTTTTGGACTCAACTCTAAAGCAAGTACAAAATTAAAAATGGTGTGTACCTTTTGTTTTGGTTGGGTGCACGGACTAGGGTTTTCATATTATTTACAAATGCTGTTGGCAGACACCGATTCAAAATTAATTCCTTTGGTAGAATTTGCCTTAGGTATTGAAGGTGCTCAAGTGCTAATTGCTGTGGTCATGTTGCTTTTATTTGCCTTATTGCATTTAATTTTTAAAGTAACAAAAAGAGATTGGATTTTGGTTTGTTCCGCAATTGTGGTAGGAATTGTTATTCCGATGATGGAAGAAAGATTTGATGCATTTTTGAAAATAATAACATCTTAAGAAAAATTAAAATGTATAAGAAGGTCTCCTTGAGCGGAGTCGAGAGCTTGAGCTATAAAAAATTATTAAGATAAAAATAGAATTCAGGTTGTTTGTAGGTTGTATTTAGAATTACGACTTTTGATAACGATAAATAAGAAATAATTGCCATTTATATGAAAGCAAAAAAACAATTAAAATACGATACCGCTTATATCAACATGGCTTTTGAATGGGGTAAATTATCACATTGCAAAAGAAAACAGGTTGGGGCGTTAATCGTAAAAGGAAGAATGATTATTTCTGATGGTTTTAATGGGGCGCCTACGGGGTTCGACAATTGTTGTGAAAATGATTCAGGAGAAACAAAATGGATGGTGTTACATGCCGAAGCAAATGCGATTTTAAAAGTTGCCGCGTCTACACAGTCGTCAAAAGGAGCTACTTTGTACATCACCTTATCTCCTTGTAGAGATTGTAGTAAACTAATTTTACAAGCGGGGATTACCAGAGTCGTTTATGCACGTGCTTATAAAGATTTATCGGGAGTAGATTTTCTTTTACAAGCAGGAATTGAAGTAATACATTTAGAAGGATATGCTGAATAATAAAAATAATTTGCCCTTATTATTAGGGATAGCCGTCGCTTTTGGAATTGCTTTGGGTTCGTTTTTTAATTTTGAAAACGGAGTGTCCAATTATTTTGTAAGCAATCAAACCGACAGCAAGCTTGGTAAATTGCTGCAGTTTATTGAACAAGATTATGTTGATGAAGTAAATACCGATGCGTTATTAGACGATGTTATCAAAGGAATTGTCGATAAATTAGATCCGCATTCTGTGTATTTTCCAAAAGAAGATTTTTTGGCGAGTCATGAAAATATGCAAGGAAATTTTGAAGGAATCGGCGTGCAGTTTTTTATGAACAATGATTCTTTGGTGGTGACAAAAGTCATTAAAGGTGGCCCAAGTGAAAAGGCAGGTGTTTTGGCTGGAGATCGAATTTTATTGGCCAATAAAGACACACTTTACAATAAAAATTTACAAAGTAGAGATATTGTAAAAATTTTAAAAGGACCTGCAGACACCAAAGTTGATTTAGAAATTTTTAGAAGGCAAACCCAAGAAATACTTCATATTCCTATTGTTAGAAATAAAGTGGATATTTTAAGTGTTGAAGTCGCCTATATGCTAACCGATAGTTTGGGGTATTTAAAATTAGACCGCTTTGCCATGACATCCTATGATGAATTCAAACATAATTTGGGAGATTTACAACAACAAGGAGCTAAAAATTTGGTGTTAGATTTACGTCAAAATGGAGGTGGATTTATTCATGTGGCCAATGCTATTATTGATGAATTTTTAAAAGAAGGAAAACTCATTGTTTTTACTGAAAATAACAAAGGAAGAATTGAAGAATCTTTTGCAACAGCCAAAGGAAGTTTTCAAGAAGGAAACGTATATGTTTTAATTGATGAAGGTTCTGCTTCTGCAAGTGAAATTTTAGCCGGTGCCTTACAAGATAACGACAAAGGTGTTATTGTAGGTAGAAGATCTTTTGGAAAAGGATTGGTTCAACAAGAACGAGACTTAGGAGATGGCTCTGCGGTTCGATTGACCATTGCTCGCTATTTTACACCAACAGGTAGATCTATTCAAAAACCCTATAATTTAGACGATAACTATTCCTATTCTTTAGATCATCAGAATCGAATTTTAAGTGGAGAATTACTTTCGAAAGACAGTATAAAAGTGGTGGATTCTTTAAAGTATACAACACCAAAAGGAAAGGTTGTTTATGGCGGTGGAGGAATTATTCCTGATGTTTTTGTAGCCATTGACACCACAGCTTATTTAGAAAATTTTTATTTCAACAGTCTTAATAATTTTACTTTTGAATATGCCGATAAGCATCGTAAGAAAATGGAAGCGTTAAGTTTTGAAGATTTCAATGCGTCATTTGATGCAAATGATGAAGTGCTTAAAGAATATTTAAAGTATATAAAATTAGACAAGCCGGTTCCTGCTGAAAAAAAGAAACTGGTAAAGCATTATTTAAAAGCCTTGGTTGCCAGACAAGCTTATGATGAGGTGGCATTTTATAAAATCAATCAAAAGCAAGACAAAATGATTGAGAAAGTTTTGGAATTGGAAAAGCAATAAAAACCACAAAGCGAGTGCTTCTTTTTAGAAGTAGTATGCAGAGATTCCAAAATTGTATCTTTGTCGAACACAAAAATTAATACATTGACCGCACAAAAAATATATTTTGCTTCAGATCAACATTTTGGAGCACCGACAGCAGAAAAAAGCAAGGCTCGCGAAGAAAAATTTGTGCGTTGGTTGGATGTTATTAAAAAAGATGCCGATGTGTTATTTCTTCTCGGTGATTTATTTGATTTTTGGTTTGAATACAAAACAGTAGTCCCAAAAGGTTTTATACGGGTTTTAGGCAAGCTTGCTGAACTAAGAGACAGTGGCATAGAAATCCATTTTTTTGTAGGTAACCACGACCTTTGGATGCATGATTATTTTGAAAAAGAATTAAACATTCCGGTGTACCACGAACCTAAAGAATTTACCTTCCACGAAAAAACATTTTTAATTGGACATGGTGATGGATTAGGCCCAGGTGATTATGGTTACAAACGCATGAAAAAAGTATTTACAAGTTCTATTTGTAAATGGCTTTTTCGTTGGTTACATCCAGATATTGGGGTTGGACTGGCACAATATTTATCTGTAAAAAATAAATTAATTTCAGGAGATGAAGATGTTGTTTTTCTAGGAGAAGAAAATGAATGGCTGATCCAATATTCAAAAGAAGTATTAGAAACAAAACACTACAATTATTTTGTTTTTGGGCATCGTCATTTGCCAATGACCCTTGCAATAGGAGAAAATTCGGAATATGTAAATCTAGGCGATTGGATTTCTTATTTTACCTATGGAGAATTTGATGGAGAAAAGATGAAAGTACTTCCTTTTGAAGAAAGTAAATAATGCTATAAAGTAAAAGCCAGTGAAATTTCACTGGCTTTTGTTTTTTTTTAATTATAAGGTTATGTTTATTCTTGCAAATAAATACCTACCTGAATAACCAAATTGTGATGTTCTTCTAGAGTATACAAACTGATTTCCAGAAGTACCTCCGGCTCTGTTTTCATCTGGATAGACGTCCAATAAATTATTGGCTCCAATAGTAACTCGAGTAGATTCATACAATTGAAGAGATGCTGTTAAGTCGCTAATAATTTTACCACCATAAATAGCTTCTGCATTGGCATCTCTAGTAGATACTCTTGCTGTACCAGCATAATCATCCGGATCAGTAACTTCACCAAAATAAACGTTTCTTAACATAAAATTCCATTTTTTATAACTCACAGCATTTGTTAAATTTATTTTAGCTCTTGGCTGTGCAATGGTTAAAAAAGCTTCCTCTTGTGCGTCAAAGAAATTTCCACTTTGTCCTGCTGAAATAATTTTTTCAGGAATATTAAGTGCCGTTATTTCAGTCTCAGAAAAGGTAGCAGATAGATCATTTTTAAGAACAACATCGTCGCCAATAAATAATTTATGGGAAGCCACAACTTCAAAACCTTTTGATCGAGTATCAATAGCATTTACAAAGAAGCGGGCACTGGTAGCACCAGCACTTTTAAAAATAGCAACCAATTCTGCATTGGTTCCTGCTCCAAAACTACCACTATACACAATTCGGTCATCAATATCAATAACATAGGCATCAGCTGTAAAAGAGAAATTTCCAAACCGTCCTGTAATTCCAGCACTCAAGCTTTTCGAAGTTTCTTCTCTCAATTTATCAATTCCAATTAAGGTTGCCGCTCTACTATCATTGGTAAAAGTTCCTTGTTCAAATGGTGCGTTGTCAATAAAAACAGTACTGGTTCTACTAAAAAACTGTTGGTGTAAAGAAGGAGCTCTAAAACCGGTACTATGTGCACCTCTTAAAGCCATATTCTCACTAATTTTTAAATTTCCAGCAACTTTATAATTGAAGGTGCTTCCAAAATCTGAAAAACTTTCATAACGTGCAGCAAGACTCATTAACAACTTTTCTGTCAAGTCGGCTTCTAAGTCGATATAAGCAGCAATACTATTTCTAAATTTGTTGGTTTCATTTTTCGGGTCGTAACCTCTAAAAACCTGTGCGCCACCTCCTAAAACAGCGCCAGTAAAATTATTTGTAATTAGCAAATTGGGATCTGTAATACTTGTTACAGGATTTCCATTTACATCATAACTAGTATAAGAAGCTTCTTCACCCGCTTGAATTTCGTAATTTTCAACTTTAAATTCTGCTCCAAAAGCAACATTTAGGCCATATAAAATAGACTCATCAAATTTTGTAAAATCTAGGTTAGAGGTGTTTTGAGCGAAACTTAATTCACCAGCATCAAAAGTTCTTTGTGTAGCAACCCCTAATGTACCGTTACTAGAGTTTCCAATTGTGATCCCAAAACTATTTTTACCATAACTATTCGAAAAATCTACATCCCAATCATTTAATTTTCCTTTGATTCCAAAAGCAAAAGATTGGTCTAAAATATCTGTACCAATATTTGGTAAAAAACCATTTGGAAAAGCAGGCGTATTTGCTCTACCATCACCTTGTGCAGGTCTTCTATAAAAACCGGAAGCCAAACCTTGGCGGTAACTAATTCCTCCAAAAGCATATACTTCAGCGTCTTCACCTAAAGGAATAGACATATTTCCAAAAAACTTTCCTTCTCTTAGTTTTGAGGTTCCCACTTTAAATCGATAATCGGCTCTTGTTTGTCCTCTAGCTGCTAGTTCGTCTTCATCCGCATCAAAACCTAATAAATCTCTTAGCGTAGCGATATCAGCTTCCTGAGACACATCTAGGGCAGCAATTGAGTTTTTGGTAGCATTGTCTAAATAACTCATATTTGCTGCGGCATCTTGATAATCAAATAAAGTCATATCGGCAACAACTCCACCGCTGCTTGCAAAAACTCTTTCGGCTCCGTGGTAGCCATTAAAAATATCTCCTGAATAATCTTTACTTCTAAGAGCAGGTTCTCTTGTAGCTAAGGAACCTGTAAAGTTTATAAATCCTCCATCGGTTCCAATTGGCAAACCATAATTGGCATCAATTTGTATTTTTTCTCCATCGGAACCACCTTCAAAATGGTTGGAGTTTTTACTAAAATTGGCTCCGGTGGTAATTGATAAATCCAATTCTCCAGTCGCTTCTTTTAAAACAATATTAATAACCCCTGCAATGGCATCAGATCCATATTGTGCAGCAGCACCATCTCTTAAAACTTCAATTCTTTTAATAGCAGCTGTAGGAATTGAGTTCATATCGGTACCTACAGAACCGGCACCAACAGTTCCATTTACATTAATCAAGGCACTGTTATGTCTTCTTTTTCCATTAATCAACACCAAAACTTGATCGGGGCCTAAACCTCTTAAAGATGCCGGATCAATATGATCGGTACCATCAGAAACTGTTTGCGTTTGTGAAGTAAAAGATGGGGCTACATAATTTAAAATTTCATTGATAGATGTTTGTGGTCCTTGCGATGTTAGTTCTGCTAAATCAATAACATCAACGGCTACAGCCGACTCTACAACGGTTCTGTTAGGGTTTCTTGAACCTACCAAAACGACTTCATCTAAACTAACTCCATCTTCTTTTAAAACAACAGTAAGCACTGCATTGGCGTTTTTTATAAGTCTGTTTCGTGTTTTAAAACCTACATAAGAGATTTCTAATGTAGTGGGTATTTGTTTAACGGATATTGAAAATTCACCCTTATCATTGGTGGTAACACCATTAGTGGTTCCTTTTTCAATAATGTTTACATAAGGTAAGACCTCTCCTTTTTCGTCAATAACTTTACCTGTAATAGATTGCCCAATAGCTGAAAGAGAGCTTACAAGTAGAAAAAAAATGCATGTTCGTTTGATAATTTGTAGTAGTTTCATTGAATTCGGTTTTAACGGTTAAATAAAAAATATTAAGAATAGTTACTAAATGGTAACTTGGTACTTAGTTGATTTCTTCTGCTAAACGGGATCTTCAATTGGGAAATATGTAAATTTCCTAGGGATGCATTTTTCAATTCGTTTTTTAAAAAACGGGTTGAATTTCATTTACAAGTTATGAAAAATAAGGGCTTCTTTCAATTATTATTCTAGATACTCTAAAAATCAAGGGTTTTTACCTAGCTATTTTTAGTGGGAAGCATAAAAAAAGCAGCCTATAAATAGGCTGCTTTTTTTGATAGTTTGGTTGTGTTTTAGTTTTTGGTTGCTACAAATATTGCGATAATTATTTGAACTACAAAGTAATAATAACATTTTTTTAACATAAGTTCTGTTTTTTTATGTCAAAAAGCAGGTTTTAAAAGAGAAAATCTTTAAGGGTTTAACCAAATTTTAACAATACGAACACCATATTATTGTAGTTTTGTGAACCTCGGAAAAAAAATGAAGTGTAAATAAAAAAGTTAATTGATAATGGAAGAAAATAATGCCAGTGTAGACATTAGAGCGATCAATGAGAAAATTGAAAAAGAAAGTGCTTTTATAGATTTGTTAACGACGGAAATGAACAAGGTTATTGTCGGTCAAAAACAAATGATAGATCGTTTGTTAATTGGTTTGTTAGGAAATGGACACATCTTATTAGAAGGTGTTCCCGGTTTGGCAAAAACCTTAGCGATTAATACCCTTTCAAAAGCAGTTGCTGGAGATTTTAGTAGAATTCAATTTACACCAGATTTATTACCAGCCGATGTTGTAGGTACGATGATTTACAACATGAAAGAAAATAATTTCGAAATTAAAAAAGGACCTATTTTCGCCAATTTTGTTTTAGCAGATGAAATTAACAGAGCACCTGCCAAAGTGCAATCTGCTTTGTTAGAGGCTATGCAAGAAAAACAAGTAACCATTGGAGACGAAACCTTTCCCTTACAAGCACCATTTTTGGTGATGGCAACTCAAAATCCTGTTGAGCAAGAGGGAACCTATACTTTGCCGGAAGCACAGGTAGACCGTTTTATGTTAAAGGTGGTGATTGATTATCCGAAGTTGGAAGAAGAGCAATTGATCATGCGTCAAAACCTTAGCGGAAGTTTTGCTAAAGTAAATCCAGTAGTTTCTTTAAACGATATTCTGAAAGCCAGAGAAGTGGTAAAGGAAGTGTATATGGATGAAAAAATTGAAAAATATATTTTAGATATTATTTTCGCTACGCGTTATCCTGAAAAATACAATCTAGCAGATTTAAAACCATTGATTAGTTTTGGTGCCTCTCCTCGTGGAAGTATTAGTTTGGCACAAGCAGCCAAATGTTACGCTTTTATCAAAAGAAGAGGCTATGTAATTCCTGAAGATGTTCGTGCTGTTGTTTACGATATTTTACGTCATAGAATTGGAATTACCTACGAAGCAGAAGCTGAGAATATTACTTCTGTTGATATTATTAACAAAATTGTAAACGAAATAGAAGTACCATAGAGTGTTGAATCGAGTAATTGTTGTCTTGTTTAAAAGTGAAGTTAGTATGTTTTTTCATTTAAAAAATTAGTAGTTTGGAAAGAAGCGATCCAGCTGTCTAAGTATATATAGAATAACAGAAATATTTCCTAGCGATGAAAAATTCGCATTGACAAGCCAAATTAGAAGAGCAACAAATTCTAAAGCTTCCAATTTTGCGGAAGGAACATCAAGAATAACAAGGAAAGAGAAAGCTCGATTTTATTCCATAGCATTTAGCACAACAATGGAGGTTTTAAATCATTTAATTCTTTCCAAAGAATTAGATTTTAGTACAGAAGAGAATTATTTAAAATTAAGGCAAGAGTTTGTAAAATATCTAATAGGTTGAATGCATTGAGAAAAGCAGAATTAAAAAACAGTTAACCAATTACACAATTCACCGATTAAACAATTTATCAATTGGAAACTAAGGAAATACTTAAAAAAGTCCGCAAAATAGAAATTAAAACGCGTCGACTTTCAGATCATATTTTTTCAGGAGAATACCACAGTTCTTTTAAGGGTAGGGGTATGACTTTTAGCGAGGTCAGAGAATACCAATTTGGAGACGATATTAGAAATATTGACTGGAATGTAACTGCGCGTTACAATCAGCCTTATATCAAAGTATTTGAAGAAGAACGAGAACTGACCATGATGCTTTTGGTAGATATTAGTGGATCTGAATTTTTTGGTACGACTTCACAATTTAAAAAAGATACCGTGACTGAAATTGCGGCAACACTTGCTTTTTCAGCAATTCAAAACAATGATAAAGTTGGACTTATTTTATTTTCCGATCAGGTAGAATTGTTTATTCCTCCTAAAAAAGGAAAAAGCCATGTGCTTCGAATTATTAGAGAATTGATAGAGTTTCACCCCACAAGTAAAAAAACAAACCTAAACGAAGCCTTAAAATACTTGACGAATGTAATGCGAAAAAAAGCCATTGTATTTGTACTTTCTGATTTTATGGATGATGATTACGAACAAACCCTAAAAATTGTTGGAAAAAAACACGATGTTACAGGGGTTCGCGTATTTGATAAACATGATGAAAGCATTCCCAATTTAGGAATTGTTCCTATGGAAGATGCGGAAACAGGACAAACAATGTTGGTGAATACAAGTTCTAAAAGTGTTCGAAAAGCCTACGAAGCACATTATTTAAAATCAGTTGCTTATTATCAAAACACTTTCAGTAAAAGTGGTTCAGGAACCATTAGTACAAGAGTAGATGAAAGTTATGTAAAAAAATTATTGGGGTATTTTAAACAAAAAGGAGGTAAATAAAGCGATGAAAAAAAGCATATTTTACATAGTAGTATTCATAAGCTCATGGTGTTTTGCTCAAGAGGATGTCCAGATACTTTCTGAAATAGACACGACTCAGATTAGAATAGGTGAGCAATTTGAATATACAATTACCGTAGACAAAACAAGCGATGTTGTATTTCCAAAATTAGAAGCCTTAGGGGGTCTTGAAGTTGTTTCTGAAAGTAAAATAGATACTTTAGTTAGCAGCTTGGTTAAAAAATACCAACTTACAGGTTTTGATAGTGGTAGTTTTTACATTCCAAAACAGCAAGTATTTTTAGAAAGCAAGGCTTATTTTACAGATTCATTATTGGTTAACGTAGCAACTGTTGCTGTAGATACTTTAAAACAGAAGCCATTTCCAATAAAACCAATTATTGACGAACCCGTAATTTTTGACGACTACCGTCCGTACTTTATTTGGTTGTATGTTTTATTATCTGTTTTGGTATTGGTCACAGCTATTTATTTTATTTTGAAAAAATATTATGGCGATGATTCTGCAAATAAAAAAGAGCAAATTCCACCTTACCAAGAAGCCGTTGAAAAATTTGCTTCCTTAGAAGAAAAACAACTTTGGCAAAACAACAAAACCAAAGAATATTATATTGAACTAACAGAAATTCTGAGAGTTTATATTGGTCGAGAAGTGAAAATTCAAACCTTAGAAGCTACTTCTGATGAATTAATTAGGCTTATTTCTAATAAAAATAAAGAAAAGGAAATAGGAATAGATCCTTCAGAAATAAAAACTTTAGCAGCCTTTTTAAAACATGCCGATTTTGTGAAATTCGCCAAATTAAGACCGCTAGCAGACGAAATTGAAAATGATAGAGCCACAGCAGCAAATATTGTTGAAGCCCTACAGCCTGTCTTAAAAAAGTACAAGCAAGCCAATTTATTAATTGACGATGAATATTCTCGATACGTAAAGGCAGAAGCAGCATTAACACCTTCTGAAAAAAGAAAAAGAACTCTAAGCTATTTGGGGATGTTTGTTTTGGTTATCGCAGCCTTGTCATTTGGAACTTTCCAAGTACTAAAACTCATGAAAATGGGAGCTGCTTCTATCTCACAAATAGAAATACCAGAATTGGGAACCAATGAAGTATGGGAGAAACAATCTTTTGGAACGCCTGCATTAACATTGCATGCTCCCGTTTCTATTCCCTTACGCACCAATGAAGTGCCACAACATATTCAAACTGTGTTGAGTAGTTTGGGAGTGTATGAATACAATCATCCTCAGGGACTTTCAAAAATAAATATAACAACACTGAGTTATGCGGGAATCAATGCGCAAATTGAGCAGGTTATGGAAAACACCATCAAAGGAATGCAACAGCAACCTAATGTTGAAGATTTTGAATATGAAAGACAACCGGCCAATTTAAAAAATGGAATGCAAGGTGTTTATTTGTCAGGAAACTTAAAAGAAAGTGGTGTAGAAAAAGAATTTAAGGTCATTGGTTTTACACATGAAAACTTAGTTTGGCAAGTAATAACTATTTGCAATGAAGATGAAGATGAGATAAAAACAATGCTTGGAACCTTAATTGATTCCATTAATATTGAAATTGAATAAGCATGGAATGGAATAATTTTGAATTCGAAAATCCGGCTTTTTTATGGGGCCTACTAATTTTACCTTTTTTAGTGTTTTGGTTTTTTTATACCCATGCTAAAAATTCAGCATCGTTACGGGTTGCTACAATCAAAGGGTTTAAAGTACAACCTTCTTTTTTAGCCAAATTAAAACCCCTGTTATACGTGTTAAGGTTGTTGGCAATTGCGTCACTTTTAGTGGCTTTGGCCAGACCAAGAAATGTTTCTGTAAGTAAAAGAACAAAAACAAATAAAGGAATTGATATTGTCATGGCTATTGATGTTTCTGGAAGTATGTTGGCAAAAGACTTACAGCCAAACCGACTAGAAGCTTTAAAAAAAGTAGCCTCAAATTTTGTAAGTCAGCGACCAAACGACAGGATTGGAATTGTTGTTTATGCCGGAGAAAGCTTTACAAAAACGCCAATTACAAGTGATAAATCAATTGTAGGTAGTTCTATTCAATCAATAGAACACGGGCAAATAGAAGACGGTACCGCAATTGGTATGGGACTGGGTTCTGCTATTAACAGGTTGAAAGATAGTAAAGCAAAAAGTAAGGTGATTATTTTGTTAACGGATGGTGTCAATAATGCAGGATTTATTGATCCTAAAACAGCTTCTGAATTGGCAAAAGAATTAAAAATTAAAGTCTACACTATTGCTATAGGAACCAACGGAATGGCACCTTTTCCTTATGCAAAAGACCGTTTAGGGAATTTAATGTACCGCAAACAAAAAGTAGAAATTGATGAAGAGTTGTTAAAACATATTGCCAATGAAACGGAGGGGAAATATTTTAGAGCCACAGACAATTTAAAATTAAAAGCTATTTATGATGAAATAAACAAGCTAGAAAAAACAAAAATAGAAGAGTTTAAATATTACAATTATCAAGAGCAGTACCGATGGTTTGTGCTATTGGCAATTGGATTGTTGATGGTAGAATATGTAGCAAGAAATACTATTTTTAAAAGTTTTATTTAAGAAACATTGCGTTGTGGAAATGTTTAGAACTATCAGCTACGTTTTTCTTTTGAAAAACTGAATATTAGTTAAAAACAAAGGAGCGCATAATGGAAGTCACAACAAAAAACAATTGAACAGTTAAACATTACATATAATATTAAAAAATGTACAAATTAGAAGAACCCATATATTTTTATGTATTCGCAGTAATACCTTTATTGCTTGTCGTTTTTATAGCTGTTTTATGGTGGAAAAAACGCACGCAGAAAAATTTTGCAAATCCCGAATTATTAGCAAAAATTGCTCCGAATTATTCTTTTTTTAAGACAGTTTTAAAATTAGTTTTTTTATGTTTAGGACTCAGTTTTTTGGTAATTTCTTTGGTAAATCCAAAAATGGGAACCAAACTAAAAACGGTAAAAAGAGAAGGTGTAGATATTGTTTTTGCTTTGGATGTTTCTAAAAGTATGTTGGCAGAAGACATTGCGCCAAACAGGTTGGAAAAATCGAAACAGATTATTAGTAAAATCATTGAAAAATTAGGAAGTGATCGAGTAGGAGTTATTGTATATGCAGGAAATGCCTATCCACTTTTACCAATTACAACCGATCATGCTTCGGCAAAAATGTTTTTACAAAACGCCAATCCAGATATGGTTTCTAGTCAGGGTACGGCTATAAACGAAGCTTTAGATTTGGCAAAAACCTATTATAATAACGACGAACAAACCAATAAGTTTTTAGTCATTATTTCTGATGGAGAAGATCATGAAGAAAATACCATCTCCTTGGCCAATGACATTGCCAAAGAAGGAATAAAAGTCTATACCATTGGGGTAGGTAATGAAAAAGGAGGTCCTATTCCTATGCGTGTAAACGGCGTATTAAATGGTTATAAAAAAGACAGAAAAGGTGAAGTGGTGATCACCCAAAGACATGCAGATGTTTTAAAGGAAATAGCCGAGGCTGCTAACGGAGCCTATATAGATGGAAATAAAACAGAAAAACCTGTTGAGGTGATTGAAGATGTGGTGACCAATGCACAAAAGCATGAATTTGAAACCAAACAATTTTCAGATTATAAAGATCAGTTTCAATGGTTTGTGGCAATTGGATTGTTGTTTATACTGTTGGATGTATTCTTCCACGAGAAAAAAACAAAATGGTTAAAGAAGGTTGATTTATTTAATGAAGAGAAGAAATAAAATAATGAAAATAGTACAGTTACTTATCGTATTCCTTTTTTGCTTTACAGTAAATGCGCAGCAAGATACAATTGCACAACAACGGTTGGCAAGAAAATTTGTGCGTGAAGGAAACACTTTATACAAACAAAATAATTTTGTCGATGCCGCAGTATCTTATACCAAAGGAATTGAGCAAAATGCAACCTACCATAAAGCTGCCCATAATTTAGGAAATGCTTTCGTAGCGCAAAAAAATTACAAGGAAGCCTTGCCACAATTTGAATTGGCGGTAAAAGGAGCTAAAACCAAATTAGAAAAGGCTGCCAGTTACCACAATATAGGAAATGTACACATGGCTCAAAAAGAGTTTGAAAAGGCGATAGAAGCTTTTAAAAATAGTTTGAGAAACAATCCTTCAGATGAGGAAACACGTTACAATTTGGCACATGCCAAACAGCAATTGAAAAAAGAAAAAGAGGAAGAAGAGAAAAATAAAAAAGATCCGCCTTCTGACTTTGCCAAAAGAATGAAGAAAAAAGCAGATGAACTCTTGGCTAAATTTAAATTTAAAGAAGCTTTAGAGGTGTTGGATAAAGCATTGGAAAAAGACATGACCGTGTCTAATTACAATGATTACATGAAAAAATTAGAAGAAATAATTGAAATTAAAAAGTAAGATGAGAGCAATAATAGTAGTACTTTTTTTTATGATTTCGATGTCGGTTTCGGCACAAACATCAGCTGCTAGTTATTTTAATAATGGCGCTTCAGAATATGTGCATAGCAAATTAGACAAGGCCATTGCAACCGTAGATGCTGGTTTGAAAAGCTATCCAAACGATGAAAAGCTGAACAAGTTAAAAGAAAAGCTAAAAGAAGAAAAGAAAAAGCAAGATCAACAAAATAAGGATCAAAAGAACCAGGACAAAAAAGATCAGAATAAAAAGGACCAGGAAAACAAAGATCAACAAAACAAGGATCAGCAGAATAAAGACAAAAACGAAAAAGATAAGCAGGACGAGGAAAATAAAAAGAAAGAAGAGGAAGAAAAAAACAAGTCTGACAAAGAGAAAGAAGAAGAGCAAAAAAAGCAGGACGAACAGAACAAAGAAGAAAATAAAAATAAAGGAGATCAAGGAAAGGAAAACCAACCTAAAGAAGGGCAACCTTTAAAAATGTCTCCTGAGCAAATCAAGCAATTGTTGGAAACCATGAACAATGAAGAAAACAAAACGCAGAAAAAAGTAAATGCTCAAAAAGTAAAGGCAGGCAAAAAGACCAATCAAGAAAAAGATTGGTAAATTCGCCGTCATAAAAAACAAGTTTGATAATTAACGCAATCAGGCAAGAAAAAAAGACAATGAAAATTAGAAGTACCTATTTATTATTAATCCTAGTTACTCAGAGTTTGTTTGCTCAAGTGGAATTTAAAGCCAAGGTGAGCAAAAATAAACTGGGTTTGAATCAGCGTTTGCGTGTTGAATTCACGATAAATAAACAAGGCGGCGATAATTTTAGTCCACCAAGTTTTAAAAACTTTGATGTGGTTGGTGGACCTAGTCAATCGGTGAATCAATCGTGGATTAATGGAAAATCTAGCTATTCGCAATCCTATAGTTATATTGTTTCGCCTATAAAAAAAGGCGCGCTAAAAATAGGATCTGCTACCATAGAATTTTCAGGAAAAATCATCAAATCCAATCCACTTACGGTAGATGTGGTGGATGCTGTTGAATTGCCAAAAGATCCGAATGATCCAGATTATATCGCCAATCAAAATGTGCATTTGGAAGTTCTTGTTTCTGATAGCAATCCTTATGTAGGTGAAGGAATTTTTGTTGAATATCGATTGTATTTTAGTCATAAAGTAGCACTCTCAGATTTTGATTTTAAAGAATTACCAGAATACGAAGGCTTTTGGAATCAGGATATAAAAATAGATCAGTTAACAGTTGAAGAAGGAAAATACCAAGGCGAAGATTATCGCTTCTGCTCGATTCGAAAATCTATTTTAATTCCTCAAAAATCAGGCGACTTGGTTTTAGAACCTATTAAAACAGATTTGATTATTGGAGTACCAACGGGAAGAGGTGATTTTTTCGGAAATCCAATCACCAGAAATATCCGTAAATCATTCCGTTCTTTTAAAAAAACAATCAAAGTTAAAAGTCTGCCTCTTGAAGGAAAACCAGCCGATTTTGTTGGAGCTGTAGGAGATTTTAAATTGGATGTAAGCACTAGTAAAGCTACTTTAAAAGCCAATGAATCTACGCAACTTAAAGTACAAATTTCAGGAAGAGGAAATTTAAAATTATTTGAGCTTCCAAAGGTGCAAACGCCAAAAGAATTGGAAGTATATACACCTGAACACAACGAAAATTTAAGAAATTCTCTGTCAGGAATAAAAGGAATGCGTGGTGAAGTTGTCGATCAGTATACCGTGGTTCCGGCATACAAAGGAAAATATAAAATTCCATCGGTTTCTTTTTCTTATTTCAACCCAAGTGAAAAAAAGTATTATACCTTACAATCCGATGAAGTTTTTGTAAATGTAACCGAAGGAAAAGAATTGGTGACAAACTCCGACGCAACGAATTCAAACAATGCAGCAGGAAGTGTGAAACAACAAGTTGTAGCCGCTGAAAATAATTTCAGATATATTCAGACCAAAACAAGTTTAGAAACGCCAGAAACGACAGATTTCTTTAAATCGACCTTGTTCTATATTTTACTTTTATTGCCAGTGATAGTTATTCCAATGGGAATATTAATTGGAAAAAAACAAAAACAACGAGCAAACGATTTAATTGGAAACAGAACCCGTAAAGCCGATAAATTGGCCCGTAAATATTTGTCGCAAGCCAAAAAAGAAATCGGAAAAAAAGAAGCCTTTTATATTGCATTAGAAAAAGCATTGCTCAATTATTTGAAAGCAAAATTACAGATGCAAACGTCAGAAGTTAGCAAGGATAGAATTGCCAAATTATTGACTAAAAAAGGGGTGGAAGCAGCTACGATTACAAATTTTGTTAGTGTACTTGATAATTGTGATTTTGCAAGATATGCGCCGGCTACAGACGTGACCATGAATGATGATTTTGACAAAGCAAAACAAGTCATTACCAAATTAGACAAACAGTTATAAAATAATATTCAGTTGCTTTTTTAGCAGACAAGGAATAAGAAAAATAAGCGTAAAATGATGAATGTTAAGATTACAAATACAAAAAAGTTTTTCCTTTTAGGATGGCTCTCCTTTTGTTTCTTTTTGTGTTCAGGAGTAGGAATTGCTCAAACCAACGAAGCGTTATTTGACCAAGCAAATGAATTGTATCGAACCAATAAATATACCGAGGCAATTTCAGTTTATAAAAAATTAGAAACCAAGAACTTGGTTTCTTCAGAATTGTACTTCAACCTAGGAAATGCTTACTACAAACTGAATAAAGTAGCAGAAAGTATTTATTATTTTGAAAAAGCACTTTTGGTAAATCCATTAAATGAAGATGCTCGAGTAAACTTGGTTTTTGCCAAAAGAATGACCATAGACGCGATTGAAGAATTGCCAAAAACACTATTTCAAAACATAGAAACTGAATTTGTAGAAAAATTATCTTACAACCAATGGGCATGGGTAGCTGTTATCAGTTCTTTGGCCATGGGTTTGTTTTTTATGTTGTATTATTTTTCTTACATCCCAACACGCAAGCGCTTGTATTTTGTTAGTACTATAGTAACGGTTTTGCTTTTAATAGTGAGTTTGTTACTTACATTTAAAGAATTTGGGAAAAGTCAAAACAACCTAGAAGCTATTATCTTTCATGAAAATGTGAGTGTTAAAGTTTCACCTACAGATAGCAGTGAAGAGGCTTTCGAACTCCATGAAGGAACCAAAGTTTTTGTATTGGACAAAGTAGCTGACTGGAAAAAAATTAGGCTAGCAGATGGTAAAATTGGCTGGTTAACTAAAGAAGCTATTCGAGAACTTTAATAGCGGCACTTTTGTGCTGTAAAAAAAATGAACACCGCTTTGTGTTTGTTATGGGTTTTAGGAATTTACTTTCTAAATTATTCGGGTTTCTAATCTAAGAAATTCCTCAATTGGTTTTATATACTTAAGTCTTGTTTGACGTGGGTATATACCTACACCAATTTCCTTTATTGTATTTTTTAATTCGAAACATCTTGTTTTTTTTATTGTAAAATTCAATAAATCAAGGTTTTGAAATATTGTTTTTTCTTTTTTATGTAAAATAACTCCCCTAAATAGCTTAGGTAAAAATACCTATTAATGAGTATTTTTTCATGGTTCAAAACATTTTACTTTTATAATAAACTTTAAGGTCTTCATAAAAGACTTTGGATTTATGGAATTAACAACAGTAAAATTTAATAAGAATTAAAACAATTTAATAGTTTCTTTCTAACAGAAGAATGCTTTTGTATTGTGAAAAAAATTGGCGATAACTCAAACACCTTATGAAACGAAATCATTTATTTTTATTTATTGGATTGCTGGCAATCAATAGCTTTTGTTATGCACAAAGTGCTACCTACGAAAATGTATTAGCTTCTCTTCAAAAAAATATGCCCGAAATAAACACGGAGAAAAAAACGTTTGTTCAGGAAATTTATGAAAGTGCTGCCAATACGGTCACTTTTAAATCGAAAGTTACGGATGTAAAGGGGAAAAGTGAAGAAACGGAGTTAAGTTTCAATTTTTCTGACATTGATATTCACAGTGTCAGACCTATTACAAAAGGGGATGTAATTAGTATCCAATTAATAGTAAACGGAAACCAAAAGTTAATTAAAGTAAATGAGGAAAATAAAAAAATATTTTACACCTCAAAATTTGAAATCCTTGCAAAGGACATAAACAATGCCCGTATTTTATCAGATTTTATCAAAGAAATTATTCCTTTTTCGGTAACTATTTCTGAGAAAACTTTAGGCTTGACGGGCTATACCGATCGGTTGAATTATTTGGTAGATCATATTAAAAATGTAAGTCTTATCAAAAAAGCCTACAACCAAACCTTTTCAATTGATACAGAAGTTGCAGGAAATGTAAAATTAGAAATTACAAAATCTGCCGGATCTAAAGTGAATACAGAGGTATATTCATTTAATATAGCAACGCTAAATGCAAATAGTATAAGTTTTAAAATTAAAATGGACGAGATTTTAATCAGTCTTGGTACCCGAAGAAATTTAAAAACAATTAAGGTTGCCGAGGATGGCGTTCAAAAAAATTACGTCAACAGTATTGAAATTATTGCAAGTAGTATTGAAAACGGTAAAAATTTAGTGGCGGTCTTAAAAGAACTAATTCCCTTAGGTGAGATAGAATTTAAGAAAAATATTCCTAGCATAAATTCAGTAGATGAAGGATTGGTTTTTGTCAATAGCCTCATAGAAAAAATAGTACACAAGGACGAAAGTGTTTTTCAAAAAATGTCAACGGATTGTGTGACAAGTTTTGAGAAAAAACAAGAAACCTTAAAAAAATCCACCTTAAGCAACTATACCTTTAGCTTTTTAGATCTCGTTTCTCAAAATGTTGATTTTAAAATTAGTGGTACAGAAATTAAAGTGCTTTTAGATTTGGGACATAAGTATGTACAAGTAAAAGAAGATGGCCAGGTAAAAAATTATATTTCAGAAGTTGAAATTGAAACCAATAGTGTGGAGCATGCAATTATTATGACAGATGTTCTAAAACAAGTCATAGACAAGTGTAAAGAGGCTAAAAAAGACATTGTATTGCCTAGTGCAAAAGCTGGAATTGAAATGATTGTGAAAGAAATTCAAAGCCTACGAATAGATGCTATTCAATACGATCAAGAACTTACTTTTTCTAAAAATTCTGTTGGAGGATTTTTATTAAAATTAAAACAAATTGAGACTTCCCCTAAAAAATCTAAAGAAAGTATTTACGAATTTAATTTGTCAGACATTGATCAAAGGTCAGTTGAGATAAAAATATCTGGGAACAAGGTTTTTATTGAATTTTCAACAAAATTTATGGAGAAAATAATTAAAACCTATCAAGATGGTGTGTCTAAAAACTATACAAATTCCTTAACGGTTTTATGTACAGATGTTGAGAATGCCAGAAGAATGAAAGAAATACTTATAGCATTAACGAAAGAAAATTAACATTTAATATTAACTAAATCAAAATTATCATGAAAATTAAACATTTAATTATTGGAGTATTTGCAATTTGTAGTTCGTTTACATACGGACAAGAAAAGGGACAAATTTCTGCTTTTGCAGGGTTCAACTATTATAATTCAGAAGGTGAAGGATCGGGAGGTTTTACCATTGGAGGGGAATATTTATTTACCGACAATATTTCAGGTGCATTAAGTTATACAGGGCATAGTGTTGAAGGAGGAGATTTGTCAGAAATTGGAATTGACGGACGGTATTATTTTGTGACAGAAGAAACAATTAATTGGTTTGCTGTTGCAGGATTAAGAAGAGTTAATGTATCAACTCCATTTGTGTCAGGTTCTATGATTGGTTTTTCCATAGGTGCTGGTGGCTTGTATGGAATTAATGATAACTTGAGTGTCATTGCACAGGTTAAATATTCAACAGCTTCTAAAGATGGAATAGAGTCAAACGGAACTAATATTCTTGCCGGAGTTCAATATTCATTTAATTAAAAAAATATATTATGAAAAAAATTAGCGTTCTATTAATGGCCTTACTATTTGTAATGGCCTGTTCAAAAGATGATTCGGGTGGTTTAGGAGGAGTTCCTTCAGGTGAAATTGTTCCTGTTGCTGAAAGAGAATATGTGTTAACAGGTGTAGATTCTAGTACAGCAAATAAAACTACACAAGCAAAAAGTAATGCAGATGTAGAAGGAAGGGCTTGGACACTTCTTGTTAGAAAAGCTTGGACTTCTGGAAATTGTTCAGCTTTTTTAGATCCTGATGAAATTGCTGAGTTAAATATGGAAGATTTTACTACGGCATATTTTAAATTTTTACCAAATGGAGATGTCATGACAGCTAATTCCATTGGAGGTACTTATTATAACAACGGAAGTTGGAGTTGGGTCAATCCTGCCACTAAAGATGAAATAGAAGTACAATATGAGACCTATACGATAACTGCTTTAAACGATTCACAGTTTATCATAGGACATAATGTATCTGAGGGTGGTTGTTCTTTAACAACTTATCAAAGCCTTTCTAGGTAAAACCAAAAAAGCGATGTTTTTAAAACATCGCTTTTTTTTATCTTCTAGAATTAAAAATTAACTCTTGTGTACATGCACATCCATTTGTGGATAAGGAATATTTAATCCTTCAGCATTAAACGTATTGTATACTTTTTCATTCATATCAAAATGTACTCCCCAATAATCAGCAGCATTTACCCATACACGAACGGTAAAATTAACAGAGCTATCTGCTAAGGCAGAAACAGCAATAAAAGGAGCTGCAGGGTCTGATAAAATTCTTTTGTCAGCAGCAATCAACTGTCCTAAAACTTCTCTTGCTTTTTCAGTACTATCACCATAACCAATTCCAAAGGTAAAATCTACACGTCTTTTTTCTTCTACAGAAAAATTAACCATAGATGAATTTGAAAGTCCGCCATTAGGAATAATAATTGTTTTGTTATCTGGAGTTTTTAAAATAGTATTGAAAATTTGAATTTCTTTAACGCTTCCTACATAACCTTGTGCATCAATTACATCGCCCACTTTAAAAGGTTTAAAGATTAAAATCATTACACCACCAGCAAAATTTTGAAGTGTACCAGACAAAGCCATCCCGACAGCCAAACCAGCGGCTCCTAAAATAGCAATGAAAGAGGTCATTTCAATACCCATCATGCTTAAAACACTAATGACTAATAAAATTTTAAGAATTGCTGCTACTAAACTTTTAAGAAAAGGTTTTAAAGAAGGGTCTGTGTCTTTTTTATCTAATAAACTTCCAAAAGCATTTGTTAATGATTTAACAATAAATGATCCAATAATCCAAACGGCAATCGCCCCTAATAACTTTAATCCGTACTCACTTGTAAGCGCAGTAATTTGTTCTTTAATTAATTCGAAATCCATACTAAAATTTTTATATTTTTAAGTTCGTAAAGATACTTATAAATTGAACTCGTAAAAGTGTAATTAGATTAACATTCGTTTAGAATATTTTTCTAGCAGAATTAACCTTATGAAGACTAAAATTTTAATTACTGGAGGAACCGGATTTGTCGGAAAAAATTTGTGTAAGCTCCTGTTGTCACAAGGATATGAAGTGGCTATTTTAAGCCGGAGGCCTAAAAAAAACACAGAAAATATTTCTTATTTTAAATGGGATGTCTCTTCGGGTTTTATTGATAAAGCTTGTCTAAATGGGGTCAGTTGTATTATTCATTTAGCCGGAGAAAATGTGGCCAGTTCGCGCTGGACAAGCAAAAGGAAGAAGCAAATATTGACCAGTAGAACTAAATCGACCCAATTATTAGAACAACTTCTAGCAGAAAACAAACAAGAGGTAGAAACATTTATTTCGGCTTCGGCCATTGGGTTTTACGGTACTACAACTTCTGAAAAAATATATAACGAAGAGGATGCTCCTGGAAATGATTTTTTGGCAGACGTTTGCAAACAGTGGGAAAGTTCTGTCGATAAAATTGAAAAATTAGCCATTAGAACAGTAAAGTTTAGAGTAGGTGTGGTTTTTGGAAAAAAAGGATCTGCTTTGCAAAAAATGCTGTTACCCATTAATTTAGGAATCGGTTCAGCCATTGGAACAGGTAAGCAATACATGCCCTGGATTCATATTGAAGATTTGTGCAATATGTATTTACTAGCCATTAACAAACCAAAATTATGTGGTGTTTACAACGCTGTAGTAGGAGAGGAGTTGACCAATTATACTTTAAGCAAGCTGATTGCCGAGGAATTAAAGAAACCTTTTTTTATGCCGAAAATACCTTCTTTTGTGTTTCAACTTATTTTTGGCGAACTGTCTGTAATCCTTTTAAAAGGAAGCCGTGTCTCTTCTGAAAAAATAACAAAGGCCGGTTTTGTTTTTAAATACCCAACCATTGAAAAGGCTTTAAAAAATTTATTAGCTCCTAAGCTAGAATTCAAAGATTAAAACTGCGGAATCATTTTTAGCAAATCTCCATGAATAAATTCATAATTTAAAACCCGTTTGAGCTTTTCATTGGAAATGATTTTAAAACTCGTTGTTTCTTCTAAAAAAGTAGCGGGTATTTTTCCTGCATGAAGGGTAGCAGCAGTATAAAATTCTTTGCGTGTAGGGTGCGTATCTGCCGAAGCATTTAATACCGTATTCCAAACATCACTTTGCAGCAATTTATAGACGATTTGAATACAATCGTCTAAATGTATTAAATTGATGGGAGCCGCACCGTTTTTAACCAATCTTCCTTCTTTAAAAAAATTAGCCGGATTTCTAGAACCTCCTATCAAGCCAGAAAAACGTAGGACCGTTGTTTTAAAATGAGGATTTTTTAAAAATAAATGTTCTAAATCTACTAGTATTTGCTTAGGCGGATTTACCTCAAAATTTTCGTCTTCTGTTACAACAGCATTGCTATCGGAATACACAGACGTTGAACTGATAAAAATTACTTTCTGAATAGAAGAAGCTTCGATTAGCAGCGCCAATTTTTTATAAGCTTCAAAATTTTCTTTTTGCTGTCCAAAGGGAATATTGATAAAAAGAATTTCACTCTGTAAAAATTCTTCTATAGCTCCAAAAATTGTATTGTTTTCAATTTTGAGCAGAAAAGGCGTAACTCCGATGTTTTTCAGTTCTGAAATTTTCTCTGCTGAAGTGGTACTTCCTGATACGTCTATATTTTGTTCCTTTAAAAATTTCGCCAAAGGCAAACCTAGCCAACCACAGCCTAAAATACTACATTTCATCTAGTGGATTTTTAAATTTACTACCATCAGAATTAATGATAGAAGGAAATAATTTTGGGGCAATTTCTTTGACGGGTTGTATCAAAACCGAAGTTTTCATTTGTTCTTTACTAACAAAAGGAATGGCGTTGTTAATAGACATAAAAAACGTTAAAATAACACTTAAAATTAAGGTGATTTTTAACAAACCAAACACACCACCCAATAATTTATTAACAATACCCAGAGCGGCAAAATCGGCAATTTTGGTTAATATTTTTCCTGCTAAAGAAACCACAACGACAATAAGAACAAAGGTCAATGCAAAAGCACTTAAAGAAATAAATTTTTCATCCCATTCAACATATTTTTGCAAGTAGGCCGCTACAATATGCGAAAAATGTATGGCGCCATAAACTCCACCAATCAATCCTATTAAAGAGGCGACTTCAACAAAAAGGCCTTTAAAAATTCCTCGAATAAATCCAAACAATAAAATGGAAGCGAGAATAACATCAAAAGTATTCATAGAAAAATTTTAGGATTGAATTTTCAAAGATACAATTAATGTAATAATTTTAAAGCTAGAATTTAGGCAAGCAAAGTTCCTTTTGTTCGGTTTTCGTTAAAATACTCATAAGCCTTTGCAGAATGCAATTCGGCTCCTAGCAAAAATGTATATTTGTGCTTTCAAAAAATAAAAGAATGTCTAGAGATATAAAATTAAAGGAAGAGTGGGAAAATGTCGTAAAATTTTTATCGGACAGGTTTGCGGATGGTGATACCCTAAACCTAGATTCTATTGTTTATTTAATAGGGGTACAGGAATTAGGAAAAGGAGTTCAGACATTTAAAAAAGATGAAAAAGTAAATTTAATGCATATTGCTATTTGTCGCTTGTTAGAGCCTTATGGCTATTATGAATTCGATTTTATTGATGCTGACGGTTGGCCACATTACAAAGTTTTGGACGAGTTGCCAACACTAAAACCTGGCGAACAAACCATACTTATGAAGGAAGCCATCGTTAAATATTTTTCATCTGAAGAAGCAGAATAAAAATTGCAAATAGTAATCGACTAGTAACTAATTATGAAGACAAAATATAGTTTCCTTTTCGCCTTGTTGATGAGCTTTTTTTCACAAGCACAGTTTAGCATTGAAGGCACATTGCAACCAAAAAATGACGAATTAACTTGGGCTATGTTGTACCAAATGAAAGATGGTAGACAACATTATTTAAAAAACACAAAAATAAAAGACGGTAGCTTTAAGTTTGAAATCCCTGAAGATTCTAAAAAAGGAATGTACCGAGTGGTGTATCGTTTAAAAGGGGAAGGTTTTGTCGATTTTTTATTCAATAAAGAAAATGTAAAATTTTCATTTGATCCTGCTTACGCTGAAGGAACAAGTGTTTTTGAAACGTCAAGAGAGAACAAGACCTATCAAAATTATTTGCAAAATATTTATGGTGTTCAACAATACATTGATTCTTTACAGGTGGCTTATTTTAGAGGGCCTAATGAAGCTTCAGAAGAATTGTATGTTGAAGGTTTGGTAATTTTAAAACAAACACAAGCACAGCACGAATCTTTATCGGAAGGAATGTTGGCCCACGATTTTATCAAAGCTTCACAACGTTACAATTCAGAAACTATAAGTAAGTCGCCACAAACCTATTTGAAAAACATCAAAGAAAATTTTTTCCAACACATAGATTTTGAAAATACCGCCTTGCAAGAATCTTCCTTTTTAGTGGACAGAGTGATGGATTATGTGTTTCATATCAATTATTCAAAAGATCCAAAAGTGCAAAGTAGATTGTACCGTGAGGCGGTGGAAAATATTTTGTTGATTCCTAAAAAACAAGAACTAAAAAGAGATTTAATTCAAATTTTAATTGAAGAATTTGTCAAGTTTGAGGAAACTGCTGAGGTACGTTTTCTATTTGAAAATTATTATGACCTATTACCAAAAGAATTGCAAAAGCAAGATTACAAAGCGGAAACTTTGGCAAGAATTGCGGTTAGTATAGGAAATAAGGCTCCGGAAATTACTTGGGAAGAAGATAAAAAAGAATTCAAATTATCTGAATTAAATTCTTCAAAAAATTATGTGGTGGTATTTTGGAGTACAGGTTGCTCACACTGTAAAAAGCAACTCCCTGAAATGTATACCTATATGAAAGATTTTAAAGACATAGCTGTCATTGCAGTTGGTTTGGAAGAGAAATCGAAAACTTGGAAAAGTTTGGTTAAAGATTTTAAAGGTTGGCACCATGTGTTGGGTTTAAACAAATGGGAAAATGAAACGGCTAGATCTTACGGAGTAACAGGAACACCTTCTTATTTTGTACTTGATAAAGACAAAAAAATAATTGCCAAACCTGATAATTTCAGAGATTTGGCAAAGGTTTTAAAAAACTTGAATTAATTCAGTTCTAATAAATCATCAATTTTATAAGACAGTGATTTCACAGAACTTCCTGTTAAGCCACCTGTTTTGTAAAATTGAATCTTACCTGCTTGGTCAATAATAATATTGGTTGGGTAGGCAGGAACATCAAATAATTTTGCTTCGAATCGTCCGTCAGATACAATTCCGTAATCAAATTTCGTTTTTTTTAAAAAGCTATTTAGTCGACTTTTATCATCTAAAGCAACGCCAATAAAAACCACATTTGGGTCGTCTTTAAATTCTTCTTTTATGGTATTTAAATGAGGTATTTCCGATCTACACGGTGGACAAGTTGTAAACCAAAAATTTAATACCACTATTTTTCCAAGCGTACTTTTACTCGTAATTTTTTCTCCAGACAAGGTTCTAAAACGATATTTAGGGGCCGTACTTCCAATCATCTTATCATAGAGTGGTTTGTATTTTTCACTGCTTGGTTTTCTGCTTTCAAGGTATTCCTTTTCGGTAATTTGCTGATAACCGTTTAAAGAATAATAGGAGGCGGGTAGTTTGGAATAATTTATTTTTTTAGCCACTACCTGATACTTTCCTAAGTATTTGTCATAGGCGCTATATTGCATTAAAAAGCCCGGAATATTTAAATGTTTTACAAAACGAAGGCCTACTTTTTTTGTTGAATAAATTTTTTCAGGCACTCCTTTTACAATGGCAATATATTCTTCACAAGGCAGTCCTAAAATTATTTTCGATTTGCCTACTTGTAATTCTGCTTCCTTAAAAGGATTTTTGAATTTGTTTGAAACGGCTATTTTGGAAGAACCCGTTGAGGTACAGCTATAAAATATTTCTTCATTATAATCTAAAATAGTAAAACGTTGGGTAGTAAATGAATTGCCAAAACGAGTCTCTTTTAAAACATTCTTATTAAAAGCCACTACAATTTCCTTGATATAGGAAGAAGATGCTTTTTGTTTTTGACTTAGTTCTTTTTCATAAATAACATCGTAATTAATAATCACATCGATGTTTAATTTTTCTGCAGCGGCAGTTTTCCACTGGGCTTGTAGGTTTTGTAGGCTAAGAAGTAAAATAAAAGTAAAACCTTTGTAAAGAGAATTAAGTGACATAGTTTTTTTGGGGTGAAGGTAGCGGTTTTTTAAAAATACAAAAAGGCATTTTCTAGATGTTCTATTTCTGTGACCTTTTTATTAGTAATAATTGCCACAATATCAAAACGAACGTCTACATCTAAATTTTTAGAAATGACATATTCATTGGCAGCACTAACCAATAATTTTATTTTTTTTGGGTTGATAAAATCTTGTGGGTTTCCAAAATAACTATTGGTTCGGGTTTTGACTTCTACAATAGCTAGCGTATTTTCAAAGGCAGCAATAATATCCACTTCTGCCTTTTGGTAGCGCCAGTTTTTTTCTAAAATTTTGTAGCCTTTTTTTACTAGATAATCAACAGCGATTTTTTCGCCCTCTTTTCCAAGTTCGTTATGTATAGCCATTTTCTTTTCAAGATACGAAAACCTGCTTAATTTTTTTGAAGCTTAAAAAATAGTTTAGAGATCGGAATAAACATCAATCCACAAAAAATAAACGTAATAAATGCAGTTCTTAAATGAAATAGATAAGCCAAGTAACCAATTAAGGGAGGGCCCACCAACATACCCACAATACTATAGGTAGAAATAAGAGAAATAACCATACCCACAGAATATTTTTTAGAAGCAGATGACAGTGAAAAGGCCATTGGAAAAATAGTGGCAATTCCAAAACCAGTAATACAAAACCCAATGAGTGCAGGCCAAAATTTAGGAAATACTATGGCGGTTCCAATTCCTGTTACAATTAGGAAAGCACTTACAATAAAGGTTTTTTCAATTCCTATACGATCAATAACCAAATCAGAAAAAAAGCGAGAAATGGTCATACATACCATAAAACACAAATAACCAATGGTAAAAATTTCTACGTTAATTACTTCTTTAAAATAAACAGCATTCCAATCATAAATACCTCCTTCGCAAACGGCCGCAAAAAATACAATTAAGCCCAGGTACAAAATAAAAGGATCTGGTTTTCCTATAATTAATTTGTTTCCCTCTTTAGGTTTGTCATTTTTAAGCAATAAATGATAGGTAGTTGTTGTTCCTATAAGTGTTACGATGGTTACAAAAACCACGTGTATTTGAATGCTAATTTCTAACTTGATAAGTAGCGTAGCTACCAATAAGCCCACAATACCTCCCAAACTCCAAAAACCATGAAATGCCCCGTTTATTTTTTTTGTAAATTCTTTTTGAAGTGTTACTGCTTGGGTGTTCATGGCAATATTTATGATTCTTAATGAAAAAGAAAAACCAGCCAATGAAAGTACCAAACTCCAAAGGTTTTCTGAAAAACCGATACCTAGTAAGGAAATAGCATATATAAAAAAGGAAATCAATAAAGGGGGTCTGCTGTTAAAACGAGAAACGAGCCAGCCTGAAAATGGCAAACCAAAAACGGAAGCAATAGGCATCACCATTAATAAATTTCCAAGCTCAGCTTCATTAAACTGAAAAAAGTCCTTAACATTTGGTATTCTTGATGCCCAAGTTGAAAAGCAAACCCCAGAAAAAAAGAAGTAAATGCCGATGGCAATCCGTTGTTTCACTTTTAATTCCATGCTGCAAATATCTGATACAATTTTTAATTTTTGGCCTTTTAAGTTTATTTATGGATCAGAACTTTTCTAACTGAAGAAAAGATAAAAACACCGTTGTAAAAAAACAGATGATTGTTATTTGGTAAAATTAATTTTTGTGGATGTGCTGCTAATTTCCATTTCTACAGTTCTTCCAAAAATTAAGGCATTGTTTTCAGGGTCATGCCCAGCCGGAAAATCAAAAGCGATAGGGAAATTATATGTTTCAGTGATGGCCAAAATTAGTTCTTCAATATTTTGACCAAACGGAGGGTTGTTTTTTTTAATATGACTCATGCCACCAATTAGTAAGCCTTTGCAGTTGGTAAAATAACCGTTTCTATCCAAAGCCCTTATGAGTCGGTCTATATGGTATTTGTATTCTCCAATTTCTTCAAAAAATAAAATTTTACCAGCTGTTGAAATACTAGAGCTACTTCCCAATAGGTTTTCTAGCAAGGTTAAATTTCCACCTACTAAAACACCTTTACAATTCCCTGTTTTGTTATAGGAAGAACTCGGAATTTCATAATTCAGTTTTTCTCCAAAAAGTGCTTTTTTAAAGGTGGCCACACTTTGCCTTCTGCTACTTTCAGAAAATTCCATATTCACGGGCATCATGGCGTGTAAAGTTTCTACTCCTAAATTATGAACAGCATTGTGTAGTACGGTAATATCAGAATAACCAATAATCCATTTAGGCGTTTTTTTGAAGGAAGAAAAATCAATGTCGTCAATAATACGAACCGTACCATATCCTCCTCTAGCACACCAAATAGCTTTTATGTTGGGTTGGTCTAATGCTGTTTGAAAATCTAGCAAACGATGATCGTCTGTTGCAGAAAAATGATGGTAGGCATCAAAAATATGTTTTCCAAGAACGACTTCTAAACCCCAACTTTTTGCCAAGGCCGCTGCCTCATGAATACTCGCTTTATTTTTAATTATTCCAGCCGGGGCAACAATCGCAATGGTATCTCCAGGTTTTAAATAAGCAGGTGTCATCATAGTGTTGGTTTGTGCAAATGCAAGTTGACAAAAAGAAATTAAAAGAAAAAAAGCTCTCAAATTTTTGATTTTAGATTCGAACAAAAATACAATTAAATAATTTTTAAAAACTAGTTATTTCGTTTTCTAAATGGGCTTTAAAGGGCAATAGCGATGCCTTTTTGTAAAAGTGGATACTTAAAAAAAGATGATATAATACATGTTTTTTTATGCTTAAATTTTAAGATCTCCTTGTTTTTTCGTTAAAATTACGTAGTTTTGGCCTTTTGAAATTAAGTAGTAATCGTAGATTTTTAAGTACAAATAATTTTTTCATGAAAAAAATAGTTACACTCAGTATCGCTTTGTTAACCGGATTTTCAACATATGCAGGAAACGAGATCAATTCAGGAGATACCGCTTGGATGTTAATGTCTACTGCCTTGGTAATGATGATGACACCAGCAGGACTGGCTTTGTTTTATTCTGGTTTGACACAAAATAAATCGGTTTTAAATACCATAGGAATGTCCTTTGTTTCCTTTTGCACAGGAATTTTGGCTTGGGTAATTTTAGGTTATAGTTTGGCTTTTGCAGAAGGAAATGCCTTTATAGGAGGTTTTGATTATTTTCTTTTAAACGGAATTTCACCTACAGATACAAATGGAGCAGGAATTCCGAAATTATTGGATGTAATGTTTCAAGGAACCTTTGCTGCCATTGCAATAGCTATTGTTTCAGGGGCTATTATTGAGCGAATAAAATTTTCAACTTGGATTATTTTCTCATTCTTTTGGGTATTGGTAGTATATGCACCTGTTTGTCACTGGGTTTGGGGTTCAGAAGGATTTTTACATGGCGATTTAGATTTTGCTGGTGGAACTGTAATTCACGTGAATGCGGGGGTTGCCGGTTTGGTGCTTTCTTTATTATTAGGAAAACGTTTGCATTTAGATGAAGAAAGAAAACCTTCTTCTATAAAATTAATGATTTTAGGAGCCGCTTTACTTTGGTTTGGATGGCATGGATTTAATGGAGGTTCAGCTTATGCAGCCAATGGAATTGCAGCAAGTGCCATTTTAACAACAAACGTTGCCGCATGTATTGGTGGTTTGGTTTGGTTAATAATTGAATGGAAAATAGTAAAAAAACCAACCTTAATTGGAGTGGCTTCAGGAGCTGTTTCTGGTTTGGTAGCCATTACACCAGCGGCAGGTTATGTAGATGTAAGTGGAGCTTTGGCTATAGGAGCAATAGGAAGTTTGGTTGGTTATTGGGGAGTTGTAAAATTCAAATCTTTTACCGGTCATGATGATACTTTAGATGCTTTTGGAATGCACGGATTGGTTGGAATTGCAGGTGCAATTTTAACAGGTGTATTCGCTACAAGTTCTATCAACCCTGATGGTGCTGGATGGATTGATGGAAACCCTTGGCAAGTATTAAAACAATTAAATGCGGTGGGTGCAACCATTGTCTATTCTGCTATTGGAACCTATGTAGTTTTTGTGATTGCTTCTAAAATAACAGGAGGTGCTCGTATTCATAAAAAACACGAATTGGAAGGAATGGACATCAGTTACCATGGTGAATCGCAAATAAATATTGACAAACACAATATTGACGATTTGTAGAATAGTAAATAAATAATACAGACAAACCCTTTCTAAATTAGAAGGGGTTTTTTGTTTGTTAAGTTCTATTTTCTTAACTAAAGTGTGATGCAATAAAATCAAGATTTATGATTAACTTTGCCGCTCTTAATTTTTTTACATGAACAATCCGAAAAGAGTTACAATTACAGCAGCATTACCTTATACAAATGGACCCGTGCATATTGGTCATTTAGCCGGGGTATATGTACCTGCTGATATATACGCACGTTATTTAAGAGGAAAAGGAACAGATGTTGCCTTTGTATGTGGATCTGATGAGCATGGTGTGCCCATTACCATTACCGCAAAGAAAGAAGGAGTAACTCCGCAAGATGTTGTGGATAAGTACCATGCAATTATAAAAAAATCGTTTTCAGATTTCGGAATCACTTTCGATAACTATTCTCGTACATCGGCTCCGATTCATCATGAAACGGCTTCTGAATTTTTTAAAGAATTAGATGCCAAAGGTGAATTTATAGAAAAAGTAGACCAGCAATTATACGACGCAGAAGCAAATCAATTTTTAGCTGATCGTTTTGTGGTAGGAACTTGTCCTAAATGTGGAAACGAGGAAAGTTATGGAGATCAATGTGAAAAATGCGGAACTTCTCATAACGCCACAGATTTAATCAATCCTAAATCGGCAATTACAGGAAATGTACCTTCATTGAAGGAAACAAAACACTGGTTTTTACCTTTAGATAAGCATGAAGCCTTTTTAAAAGAATGGATTTTAGAAGGCCATAAGTCAGATTGGAAATCGAATGTTTACGGACAAGTAAAATCTTGGATTGATGACGGTTTACGCCCAAGAGCGGTAACTCGTGATTTGGACTGGGGAATTCCTGTACCTGCAGAAGGAGGAGAAGGAAAAGTTTTATATGTTTGGTTTGATGCACCTATCGGTTATATTTCATCTACTAAAGAGTGGGCAGCTAGAGAAGGAAAAGATTGGGAACCTTATTGGAAAGATAAAGACACCAAATTGGTACATTTTATAGGGAAAGACAATATCGTTTTTCACTGTATTATTTTCCCTGCCATGTTAAAAGCACAAGGGGAATATATTTTACCAGATAATGTTCCTGCCAATGAATTTTTAAATTTAGAAGGAAATAAATTATCGACTTCTAAAAACTGGGCAGTTTGGTTGCATGAATATTTAGAAGAATTTCCTGATAAACAAGATGTTTTACGTTATGCGTTAACAGCAAGTGCTCCGGAAACTAAAGACAATGACTTTACTTGGAAAGATTTTCAAGCGAGAAATAACAATGAGTTAGTAGCCATTTTTGGAAACTTTATCAATAGAGTGGTGGTGTTGACCAATAAGTATTACGGAGGAATTGTTCCAAGTCCTGAAGAATTTACAGATGTAGATGAAGAGACTATAGAGCAGTTAAGAGCGTATCCTCAAATTATTTCTAGATCGATAGAACGATACCGTTTTAGAGAAGCTTTGAGTGAGTTAATGAATTTTGCTCGATTAGGAAATAAATACTTGGCAGATGAAGAGCCATGGAAACAGATAAAAACAAATCCAGTGCGTGTACAAACAATTATGTATGTGGCCTTGCAAATAGCTAGTGGTTTGTCTGTTTTGTCTGAACCATTTTTACCATTTACTTCAAAAAAATTAAAGAATATGTTACAAACATCAGCTTCATTAAGTTGGGATAAAGTAGCAACTGAAACTACTTTGTTGGCAGAAGGTCATCAAATAGGAAAAGCAGAATTGTTGTTTGCAAAAATTGAAGATGCTGAGGTACAAGTACAGTTAGATAAATTAGAAGCAACAAAATTAGCCAATGAAGCAGATAGCAAAGTAGTAGAACCTCAGAAAGAAACCGCTACTTTTGAAGATTTTTCAAAGATGGATATCCGTGTGGGAACTATTGTTGAAGCTGAAAAAATGCCAAAAACTAAAAAATTATTGGTTTTAAAAGTAGATACAGGAATTGATGTAAGAACCATAGTTTCTGGAATTGCTGAAAGTTATAAACCAGAAGATATTATCGGACAACAAGTTTCGGTTTTGGTAAACTTAGCACCAAGAAAATTACGTGGTGTTGAAAGTCAAGGAATGATATTAATGACCGATACGAAAGATGGAAAATTGGCCTTTGTACAACCTTCAACTGAAAACGTTGCCAATGGTTCACAAGTGAGTTAATCCTTTTTATTACAAATTATAAAACCTAACAAGTCTTTAAGACCTGTTAGGTTTTTTTATGCAATGAAATTAAAAATAATTATTTTTGAAAAGAATGTTTTTAGTTCAAGGAGAATGTAAAATTTAGCTGACTGCGAATATCTCTGTCCAAATTTCGAATGCTTAATAGGTCACACAGCTCTCTTAATTCATGAGCTTTTAATAATAGTTGCAATGTTTCATTGGCCGTTGGAATTACAATTTCTGAACAGGTACAATGACTGTCTTTTTGATGAAGTTCAAATTCTTTATTTAACTGGACTATGTAATTGGTAAACATGTCGTAGCCAGTTAAGGTGAAGGTAAATTGCAAATTGTTAAATACAATTTGAAACATGTTTGTATTGGTGTTTTTGGATATAACTCCGTTTGCTGTTTTGCTTAGGATCTTTAAAGGATGATTCATCTGTCTTTTTTCAACAAATATATAAATTATACTTATTTAGACTTATTAAAAATAATAAATGTTTTGAAGTTTTTTCAAAGCAGTTTTTGGTTTGCTCGAGGCTAAGTCTTTTTAATTTTCTAAATAGATGTAGAAATAAGAATTTAAAAACCGTAAGAATCCTTACATTGAGATTTCAAAAAAAGGAGTCTTCTTTATAAAATATTAGAATGGATCAACATAAAATTTCAGTAGTAATCCTAGGATCCACAGGTGCTGTGGGAGGAGAGGTGTTAAAAGCTTTACTCAAAATGCCAGAAGTAGGAAAAATTACTTCCTTAGGAAGAAGTAAGGTTTCGTCGGTAAAAGCTGAACATTTTTCTCAGTTTTCAATAGCTGTTTTTGAGCCAGAAACATATAAAGATCTTTTGGTGCATCATGATACGGCTATTTGTACCTTAGGAGTTGGTGAGCCTTCTAAGGTTAGCAAAGAAGATTTTATAAAAATAGACAAGCTTGCCGTGTTAGATTTTGCCAAAGCTTGCAAACAAGCAGGTGTAAAACATTTTGAGTTGCTGGCTTCTGTGGGAATCAGCGCAAAATCTTCTTCCTTTTATTTAAGAATAAAAGGTGAGTTGGTTGAGGAGTTAAAGGCTCTTAATTTTGAAAGCTTAAGTGTTTTTCAACCTTCCATGATCATAACACCTACCAATCGGTATGGCTTTTCACAAGCCTTGACTTTAGCCGTTTGGCCTGTTATAAGTAAACTATTCTTTGGTAAACTTAAAAAATACAGAGGTATTGCCGTAGAAAAATTGGGAAGAGCCATGGCAGTGCATACAATAAAGAATTCTTCTGGAACAACATTTTTAACTTGGGATGATTTCCACAAATTACAGTCTTAGTTTTTTCTTGTGAAAAATTAACTTGGTACTAACAAACAAAAAATAGGTCAGTAATAATACATATAGTATTTTTGTAGCCTAATTTGAAGTGCCATGATCGATATTCAAAAAATAAGAGCAGAATTTCCAATTTTAAAAGAACAGGTAAACGGTAAACCGTTGGTGTATTTTGACAATGCAGCTACAAGCCAAAAACCACAAGTTGTTATCGATGCTATTGTTGATTATTACTCAAAAATAAATGCCAATATTCATCGAGGAGTACATACCTTAAGTCAGGTTGCAACTGATGCGTATGAGGAGGCTCGAATAAAATTGCAAAAGCACTTCAATGCAAAAAAATCCTATGAAATAATCCTAACTGCAGGTACAACACATAGTATCAATATTGTGGCCACAGGTTTTACTTCTTTGTTAAAAAAAGGAGATGAGATTATTGTTTCGGCACTAGAGCATCATTCTAATATTGTTCCTTGGCAAATGCTTTGTGAGCGTACTGGCGCTATTTTAAAGGTCATTCCAATGAGTACATCTGGAGAATTAAAAATGGATGTTTATGAGGAATTATTATCGGAGAAAACAAAACTTGTTTTTAGCAATCATATTTCAAATGCATTGGGAACCATCAATCCAATAAAAGAAATTATTGACAAAGCACATGCCGTTGGTGCCGCTGTTTTAATAGATGGAGCTCAGGCATGTCCGCATATAAAACCAGACGTTCAAGAGTTGGATGTCGATTTCTATGTCGCTTCTGCTCATAAATTATGTGGTCCAACAGGTGTTGGAATTCTATATGGAAAAGAAGAATGGTTGAATAAATTACCTCCCTATCAAGGTGGTGGAGAAATGATTGAAACAGTTACTTTTGAAAAAACAACCTATGCAGGACTGCCTCATAAATTTGAAGCAGGTACTCCAAATATTGCTGGAGGAATCGCTTTTGGTGTTGCCATTGATTATATGAATTCAGTAGGTTTTGAAAATATAGCAGCTTATGAAGATGAGTTATTAGTATATGGTACCGAAAAATTGTTAGAAATAGAAGGATTGAAAATATATGGAACTGCAGAAAAAAAAGCAGCTGTTATTTCTTTTAATTTAGAAGGCATTCATCCTTTTGATGTAGGAAGTATATTAGATAAATTAGGGGTAGCGGTTAGAACAGGACACCATTGTGCACAACCAATTATGGATTTTTATAAAATTCCAGGAACGGTAAGAGCTTCTTTTGCTTTTTACAATACCAAAGAAGAAATTGATGTACTAGTAGCTGGCGTAAAAAGAGCGCAAATGATGCTCTCTTAGGTTTTAAGAATTTAAAAAGATTTTATCAAGCTTAGCCCTAGTTGTTCTCCATTGTAAAAAGGACTGATAAAAGCGGTTTCTTTATTTTTAAAAAATTTCTTTTGAAGGTATGGGTTGATTTGGTAGGCCAATTTGGTACAAATAATTCCAATTCCTGCACCTGTAACTACATCAGAAAACCAGTGCTTGTTATTGTGCATTCTTAAATAACCAGTTCCTGCTGCAATAGTATATCCAGCAATTCCGTACCAAGCCGACTTGTGCTTGTATTCTTGGTGTAAAAATTCAGCACCCATAAACGCCACAGCCGTATGCCCAGAGGGAAATGATTCGTTGTTTTCAAGGTTTGGTCTAGTTCTTTGGGTAATTGCTTTCAATCCCGTTACAGTTGTTAACATAAATACCGAAGCGGTCCCAATCAGTAAAGTCCTTTCTTTAAAATTGTGTTTTCCTTTTTTTTCAAGAAGGTTTAGTCCATAAACGGCTAAAGTAGGAGCAAGCATTGTAAAATCATCTAAGCTATTTTTTTTAGAACTTTTAAGTTTACTGTTTATTGTTTTGTCGAAATTTTTTAAACCAGAACTGTTTAGGCTGGCCAAACCATAAGCAACTAGGCTTATTGGAATTATATAGGGTTTTATCTTTTGAAAGTTCGTTTTTTTAGGACCAATTGTATCTGTTGAAATGTGTTGTGCATTAAAAGTAATACTGCAAAAAATTAAAGCAAGTGTTGGTAAAAGTTTTAATGGCATAAGTTTTTTGATAAAACGAAGATTTTAGGAATTTAGTATTGTGGGCTCTTTTTCTTGAATAAAATATTTCATTGCTCGTACAAAAACGATGTCGATGCCATTATTTTCTTCCAAAATCTGCAGGAATTTCTCCCCAAGCTTTGGTTTCCCATTTAACTATGGGGTTTTTATAAGAGTTATTTCTCAACCAGTTTTCAGCTCTTTTGATCAAATCAAACAAAACTTTTGTGTCTTCGTTTTGAGGCAATTTTGTTTTGCATTTTTTTTGTTTTACCCAAGAAATGGCAATTCTAGAATCGGAGTAGATCAGCATTTCGGGTTGTTTTTTATTTTGAAGCCAAGCCAAACCATGGACCAAGGCTAAAAATTCACCTATATTATTGGTGCCTTTTTTATAAGGACCCTGTATAAAAAGTTGGGTACCTGTACTGGTAGCAACACCTCTATATTCCATAAGTCCTGGATTACCGCTACAAGCGGCATCTACAGCAATGCTGTTTAAAATAGGTTTTCCGTAGGCCATTTTTTCAGCAGCAGTCAATACCTTTTTTTTGGTACTTACGCCTTTGTAATCTTCATAAGCACCTTTGAAAGCTTTTTCAGCAAGTTCTTTATCAGCAAATGATTTGTATTTGGCACCCGCATAGCCTTCTATATGCTTTTTGCAAATATTCCAAGAAGTGAAAATTCCTTTCTTTTTGCCTTCCCATACGACGTAATATTTTTTTGCCATTATTTATTTAGAAAAACTCGTGGTTAAGTTAAGCTGCTAAGAATTGTTTTTTCAATCACTTTCGGAAAATGAGCTTGCTCTAATACATGAATATTAGCGGCAATATCATCTGGTGTATCCGATATAGTTACTGGAGTAGTTGCTTGAAATATGGTAGCCCCTTCGTCATAATTTTCATTGACATAATGAATGGTGATCCCAGTTTCTTTTTCACCTTGTTCTTTAACAGCGGTATGCACATTCATGCCGTACATTCCTTTTCCTCCAAATTTAGGCAACAAAGCAGGGTGGATGTTTATAATTTTATCAGGAAAGGCTTGGATGATGTTTTCAGGAATTTTTAATAAAAAACCGGCCAATATAATATAATCAGCATGACTTTTTAAATAGTTTAAAATGCCTTCTTCTTCAAAAAATTCTGTTTTAGAGAAGCTTTTGTTTGCAATATTTAAGTTTTCTGCACGCTCTAAAACTTTGGCATTTTTTCGGTTGCTCAAAACGGAATGCACGCTTATTTTAGGATGATTTTTAAAATAGCGCATGATATTTTCTGCGTTTGTACCCGATCCAGAGGCTAAAATAACTAGTCTTGTCATGTTTTTATGAAATGATTTAAGTGCAAAAGAAATAATTATTATTAATAAAACCCTAAGTTAATCAAAATATTAAAGATATTTTTTTACATTAGTGAATACATTTTTGTGGTAAATCGTTTTTTTAAATGAAAGTTTGTTATTTTTGCCACGATTTAAAATTTAAAATAAAAAAAAATTATGTCAGACATTGCATCAAGAGTAAAAGCGATCATCGTTGATAAATTAGGCGTTGACGAAAATGAAGTAACTACTGAAGCAAGCTTCACTAACGATTTAGGAGCAGATTCATTAGATACTGTTGAGTTGATTATGGAATTCGAAAAAGAATTTGATATTCAAATCCCAGACGATCAAGCAGAAAATATCGGAACTGTAGGTCAAGCAATCAGTTATATAGAAGAAGCAAAAAAGTAATACTTTTATGGAATTAAAGCGAGTAGTAGTAACTGGACTTGGTGCATTAACGCCAATCGGTAATAATATTGAAGAATATTGGAATGGACTAGTAAATGGTGTCAGCGGAGCTGGGCCTATAACTAATTTTGATGCTGCCAAGTTCAAAACTCGTTTTGCTTGTGAACTAAAAGGTTTCGATGTAAATCAGTTTATTCATAGGAAAGAGGCTAGAAAAATGGATAAGTTTACACAGTATGCAATGGTTGCAGCTGATGAAGCTATCAATGACGCTGGTATAACTCCTGAGAATATTGATTCAGATCGAGTTGGTGTTATTTGGGGAGCCGGAATTGGTGGAATTGATACATTTGAACAACAAGTGTTGGAATTTGGTGCCGGTGATGGAACTCCTAAATTTAACCCTTTTTTCATTCCAAAAATGATTGCAGATATTGCACCAGGAATGATTTCTATCAAACATGGTTTTAGAGGACCAAACTTTACTACGGTATCGGCTTGTGCTTCTTCAGCAAATGCTTTGATAGATGCTTTAAACTATATCCGTTTAGGATATGCTGATGTTATTGTTTCAGGAGGTTCTGAAGCAGCAATAACACAATCAGGTATGGGAGGTTTTAATGCCTTACATGCCCTTTCTACTAGAAATGATGATCCTCAAACAGCGTCAAGACCTTTTGATAAAGACCGTGAAGGTTTTGTTATGGGGGAAGGTGCAGGAGCCTTAATTTTAGAAGAATACGAACATGCAAAAGCTCGTGGAGCCAAAATCTATGCGGAAGTCGCTGGAGGAGGTTTGTCAGCTGATGCGCATCACTTAACAGCACCACATCCAGAAGGATTGGGCGCTAAAAATGTTATGTTGAACTGTATCAAAGATGCAGGATTAACAATTGAAGATGTTGATGCTATTAATGTACATGGAACATCTACTCCGCTTGGAGATATTGCTGAAACAAAAGCAATTAAAGATGTATTTGGTGAGCATGCTTATAAGATCAATATCAATTCTACAAAATCTATGACTGGGCATTTATTAGGTGCTGCAGGAGCTATTGAGGCTATTGCTTCTATCTTAGCTATGAAACATGGAATTGTTCCTCCAACAATCAATCATCACACTGAAGATGATCGTATTGATAATAAATTAAATTTCACTTTGAACAAACCTCAAAAAAGAAATATTAAAGTTGCCATGAGTAATACTTTTGGTTTTGGTGGTCACAATGCTTGTGTTTTAATAAAAAAAATAGACTAGTAACTTTTGAAATTCATTCGTAAAATAATACAACCTCAAAATAAAAAAGATGAGGTGTTTTATGGTGAGTTAAAAAATCTATTGGGCTTTCGTCCCAAAAATATTGATTACTACAAAACGGCTTTTATTCATCGGTCTATTAAAATTTTAGACAAGAACGGAAATCCAGTTAATTATGAAAGGCTAGAGTTTTTGGGAGATGCCATGTTGGGGTCTATCATCGCTGCCTTTTTGTACAAAATGGTTCCGGAAGGCAATGAGGGGTATTTAACCCAAATGCGTTCTAAAATTGTTAGTAGAAAACAATTGAATAATTTAGGGAAAGAACTAGATCTAATTCGCTTTGTAAAAAGCATGATTTCTAAAAATAGAATTGGTCAAAATATTTATGGGAATATTTTTGAAGCACTTATTGGCGCTATTTATTTAGATAGAGGTTATAAGGGGTGTGAAAAATTTATAGAAACCAAAGTAATTGATCGTTTTATAGACATTCCTTCCTTAGAAAATAAAATTGCTAGCTATAAGGGACTCATCATTGAATGGTGTCAAAAAACCAAGAAAAAATTGGTGTTTGAAACCTATGAGGATTCCGGAAATGAAACGGTTAGACACTACAGTGTAAAGCTCATGATTGATGGAAAAGTTGTATCCAAAGGAAGGGCCACTTCAAAAAAGAAAGCAGAAGAAATAGCTGCAAGAAGAATCTACTTTATTTATCAGGAAGAAATAGTTGAGTTTAGCTAAACTGCTACAACGTTTTCGTATGTTTTTTTCAGAATTCACAAAACAATAAGTAACTTAGCCACTTGTTTGGTCAAAAAATAAGGAATTTTAATTCCTGTTTTTAATCGAACAAAGAATGTTAATTAATTCTATTTATGCAGATACACTCTTTAGAAATAGATGATTTTATAGATACGGATTATTCGTTAATTAGTATTCATACAGGTTTAGAAGATTACAAGTTAGCCTATCTTTTAAATGAGAAATTGAATGTCTTTTTTGCGAAATCGAGAACGTCTTTAGAGCTAAAAGAAAATGGACAATGTATTCCTTTTTCGGTTTATAGTTTTAACGATGAAGCACAATCAAATACTTGGTATTTGATAGAAAATAAGTATCATGGAGTTTCAAACAAGCCAATTTCAAATGGATTGTTTCAAACCATAAATGAAACAGTGAATACAACAAGCTATCTTGTTCCTGAAAAGAAGAAGATGGATTTTTTATTAAAAATAGAAGGAGATTTTGCTTCCTATAAATTATTGGAAGTAATTGATTCCATAAAAAGTATCAAACAAGTTATCACATCGTATTCGATAGATATCTCAACATTAAAGTCGAAAGATTTTTTAATTTTTTAAATTATGCCAAATACTAAAAAAACGAAAATTGTTGCAACCCTTGGACCAGCAATTAACAATAAAGAAACGCTAAAGCAATTAATGATTGCAGGAGTGAATGTCTTTAGAATTAATTTTTCTCATGCAGATTATGATGAGGTAACAAGAATAGTTGCTATTATTAGAGAACTGAATGAAGAAATGGGTTACCATGTAGCTTGTTTAGCAGATTTGCAAGGACCTAAATTAAGAGTAGGTGTAATGTCTGATGGTGTGCAATTAAACATTGGAGATACTTTTACGTTTACAACAGAAAAAATTGCTATTGGTACAAAAGAAAAAGCTTTTATGACCTATAGTAAGTTTCCAAGAGATGTAAAAGTTGGGGAGCATATTTTGGTAGATGACGGAAAACTTATGTTTGAAGTTATTGCTACTGATGGTGAATTGAATGTGACTACGAAAGTATTGCGTGGTGGTCCTTTAAAATCTAAAAAAGGTGTCAACTTGCCTAATACGGCAATTTCATTACCTGCTTTAACAGAAAAGGATATTAAAGATGCAATTTTTGCCTTGTCATTAAAGGTAGATTGGATGGCTCTTTCATTTGTTCGTAATCCTGCCGATTTAGATGATATTCATAAATTGATCGCTGAAAATTCTGATATTTCTGAATACAGAACTCGAGTAATCTCTAAAATTGAAAAGCCAGAAGCTTTAGAAAATATTGATGCAATTATTGCCAATACAGATGCCTTAATGGTAGCTCGTGGTGATTTAGGTGTTGAAATTCCTATGGCAGAAGTTCCATTGGTACAAAAAATGTTGGTTAGAAAAGCAAAAGAAGCTAAAATACCAGTAATTATTGCTACGCAAATGATGGAAACAATGATTGAAAATCAAGTTCCTACAAGAGCAGAGGTAAATGATGTTGCCAACTCTATTATGGATGGTGCAGATGCAGTGATGCTTTCAGGTGAAACTTCAGTTGGGGCTTTCCCAATAGAGGTAATCAAAAAAATGAGAGAAATTATCATTAGTGTAGAACATTCTGATTTAATTGATGTGCCTAGAACTGCTCCTAAAATGGAAGATCCTAAACGATTTATTTCAGATGCGGTTTGTCATCAAGCAGCAGTAATGGCCCAAAATATTAAAGCAAAAGCAATTGTTACTTTGACCTATTCAGGGTATACAGCTTTCCAAATTTCTGCTTGGAGACCTCATTCTCATATTTTGGTATTCTCACCTAACAAAAGAGTTTTGGCAATGCTAAACTTATTCTGGGGTGTAAAAGCACGTTTCTACGACAATGATACGTCAACGTTTATGACAATTAATGAAGTTAACCAATTGGCTAAAGATAGAGGAGTGGTTGAAAAAGGAGATTTAATTATCAACTTAAATTCAACTCCTGTAAAAGATAAAGGTATGGTAAATACCTTAAGAGTAACGGAATTAGCTTAATCCTCCGTCTCATATTATAGTTATAAAAACGCTTTCAATTTAGTTTGAAGGCGTTTTTTATTTGGAATAAATTATTATATTAGTCCATAATCTTGTATAAGTACGAATAAATGAATTATATTTAAGATTCAAAAAACCACAAACTATGGCAATAAAAAACTTTAAAGCAAAGGAACCCAAAGAAGAGAAGTCTAATCCAGATTTGATTTTGGTCTCGAACTATATGACAACTAGATTAATCACTTTTCGTCCAGAACAACATGTTTTAGAGGTAATGGAGTTACTGATTAAAAATAAAATTTCTGGTGGACCGGTTGTAAATGCAGAAAATGAGTTGTTAGGTATCATTTCTGAAGGAGATTGTATGAAACAGATATCAGAAAGTAGGTATTACAATGTACCAATGCAAGATGTAACCGTTGAAAAATATATGGTTAAAGATGTGGACACAATAACGCCAAACATGTCTATTTTTGAAGTGGCAAACTTATTTTATACGTCTAAAAGAAAACGTTTTCCTGTTTTAGAAGATGGAGAATTGGTTGGGCAAATTAGTCGTAGAGATATTTTAAAAGCTGCCCTTTCGTTAAAAGATAATTGGTAGGCTAATCTTTTTTGATCAATAAGAAATAATTGTTTTCTAAGGGTAAATATCCTTGGTCGTACACATAAAAATAGGTGCTTCCTGCTTTGGTAATATATAAGGAAGTAATTGTATTAAAATCAAATCCTAAATCAGATAATTTCTGCTTTGGGATTTTTGTTTTTCCATTAGGGTTAAGTTCTGTAAGTATTTTGAAGTTTTTTTTAAGTCGGTTGTTGGTATTGCGAACCATGTTTTTACTTTCTACATTGATTTTATTATTATAGGCATTTCTACAATAATCGGCACAAAACTTTTTATCCGACCGTCCAACAAATTCTTCACCACATTCTAGGCATTGTTTTTTCATAAGCGCTTCATTTTTATACGAATATATCAAATATTTTTAAATTCTATTTGAAAGGAAAGAAGTCTAAACTCCGCTGTTATCAATTTTTGGTTCTAATGCAGCAGTGGCTTCAAAATATAATTTTAGAAAAGTAGGTACGCTAAAAGAAGCAGAGGTGTCTGGTGAATTAGAAAGATAAACGATACCAAAATCTTCTTCTTCACAAATGGCAATTTCTGTTTTATAGCCATTTACATAACCACCATGATAGGCAATGGAATGATCTTGGTAACCAATAATTCTCCATCCTAAACCATAATGTTTGGATTGGACTTTTCCCCATTTACTTAAATAACTTCTTCTAAGTGGCGTGTTAATTCTAGGGGTAAAAACAGTTTCAGTTAAGCTACTTTGTGATGATTTGTTCGTAGAAAGGATGGCCTGTATAAATTTAGACATGTCCTGTAAACTTGCATTTATTCCTGCTGCCGGAATGGTATTGTAATAATGATCATTCAGTTTTAATTGTGCAAATCGTTTATTTCCAATTTTTCGATGCGGATAAGCCTTGTTTTTATTATTTGAAAAGGGCTCAAAACCTACAGATGCATCTTGCATACAAAATGGCGTAAATACATAAGACTCAATTAAGTCTTCAAACGAAGTATTTGTGGCAACTTCTGTAATCGTATCTAACAAGCTAAAGGCTACATTCTGATATCCATAAAGTTTCCCTGGAGAAGCATATACATTTACCTCATTAAGCTTGTCAATCACTCTTGCGTATGAAACATTGTCTTCAATTAAATTATCAAAAGCATGGGGTACCATACCAGAAGTATGGGTAAGCAAATGCATAATATTTAAGTTTTGCGTACTTGTGCTATCTATTAATTCAAAATTCGGTAAATAATCAACAACCTTGTCTTCTAAGTGAATAAAATCTTCTTCAATTAATAAGCCTGCTAAAATTCCTGAAACGGCCTTAGAGACAGATGCCAGTCGAAATACAGTGTGCTGATCAATGGGTTCTTTTGTTTTCGAATTTTTTAATCCGTGACAGTTGATGTATTTAATTTTGTTGTTATGAATAATTGCAATTGCTGCACCCAATGTTCCATTTTTTTTCAGAATAGAATCTATGATATGGTCGTAACTGTTAATTATTTTTTTGAATTCTTTATTCGGAAGCTTAGGTGGAGTAGGAGGGCTAATTTCTTCTGCAATTACTTTGGTTTTGTTAATTGTCGTTTCCGTATCATTTTTTTTAACTGAGGTGGTTGGATATATATACCAACAGAAAAATAACAGGAGTCCTGCAGTGGCAATAATATACTTTGTACGGTTTTGAGGCATGTGAAACTATTTTAAAAAATTAGGGGTATCTTTTTCTAAGAATAAGCTCTCGATTGTTACAAAGATAGATTTGTTTCGGGGAAATTGAAAAATATTGAGCTAAAACTTAGAAGAATAGCCAATTTCAAAACTGAATGTAAACGACTACAAACGCTTACATACGAAAGTAACTACTTAGCAACCGAGTATAATTGGGGATTGGTTGTTGATTTGCAGTATAGATTTTAACACAGAGTTTGAATTTATAAACAAATAATTAATAATCATTTAAATCGTTATGTTATGAGTAATTTAAGAAACAAAGTACAGTTAATTGGTCATTTAGGAAATGACCCAGAAATTATTAATTTAGAATCAGGAAAAAAATTAGCCAAGTTCTCATTGGCAACTAATGATTCTTATACAAACGCAAATGGCGAAAAAGTAGATTCTACAGAATGGCACAATTTGGTAATGTGGAACAAAACCGCTGAGGTTGTTGAGAAGTACTTGAAAAAGGGGCAAGAGATTGCCATAGAAGGTAAATTAACAACAAAAAGCTATGATGACAAACAAGGAAATAAAAGATACATTACAGAAGTTGTGGTAAGCGAATTACTAATGTTTGGTGGTAAATAATAGATAGTCTATTTAGTACAAACTAAAACAGCCTCTAATTAAAAATTAGAGGCTGTTTTATCTATTTTATATTGAATTATTTAAGAATATCCCATAACAACTACAGCAACAATAATAACCCCCACTCCTAACAGCATAATGTTAAAAGGTTTTTTAGCACCATCCCATTCTTTATTCATATAAGACCATACATTACCAACAATTAATGACAATCCTAGCATCATTGGCCAAGCAATAACACCTCCTAAGCTTCCCATTAAGGTAGCTCCTTGACCGTATATACCTAAAGCACCAAACCAAAGTACGGCAGCTCCAATAGCCCAAGCGTAAGCTTTTCCTGAATTAGGAGTCGCATAGGAATTCCAAGTATTGTTTTTAAACAGTAAGAATAGAGCGTACAATGCATTGATAGCAAACCCTCCCCAAAGAACAACTACCCAAATAGCCAAACTTGTGTTACGATCTATGGCTCCTGCATTTTTTGCCAATTCTCCAATTGGTTGCCCTTCGTTAAAACCAACAGCTAAAAAGGCAGAAAGGAATCCACTTAAAACAGCAAGGATCAATCCCGATTTTAGATTTGTTTTTTCTCCTGTGTTCTCTGAATTTGCTTGAAGTTTGTCTTTTTTTACACCCGCATAAGCGGTAATAGCAACACCAACAAGCATCAATGCCACACCTCCAAATATGTAAGGCAGTGCAGGAGTCATTGTTTGAAAGGCTGCATCGTCAGCTGTAAATAATGGAATCAATCCACCCGCTGCAGAACAAACCCCCATCACAATTCCGTAGGTTAAAGAAATACCAATCATTGGAACACTTTTTCCAAATAAAATACCACCAACTCCCCAAAGAGCACCGAAAATCATTGCTGTTATTGCAGCATCGCTTGGGGCATTTGAAAGTACATGAAACAGGTTGGGAGTAACAAAATAAGCCCAAGCTGTAGGAATTAAAATCATTGCGAAAATGGAATGTAACAACCACCAAGCTTCCCATTTTAAAGGCGCCATAAATTTCATTCCCAGGCCAAAAGATCCTTGGAAAATACTAGCAAAAATTACCAATAAAAATGGTAAAAACATTGAATCCATATAGTTTAATTTTAGTTTATAGTTTTAGATTGCGGTTGAAACACGTTTTTTAACCAGGTAATCGTCTAATGCCAAATGAGAGCAGTCATGACCAATACCAGAATTTTTAATACCTCCATGCGGTAAATAAATGGCATATTTTACGCCGTTAATTTGAATTTCTCCAAACTCTAATTCTTCCGTAAATCGTTGTATTCTTTGATGATTGTTTGTAAAGATATAAGAAGCCAATCCAAATTCAGTGTCATTTGCTAAATTTAGGACTTCATCATCTGTGTCAAAACGCATAACACCTGCTACCGGACCAAAGGTTTCTTCTTTAAAAAGCCTCATGTTTTGATCGATACCAGAAACAATCGAGGGTTCCATCCAGTTTCCATTTTCTGGAAATTCTTTAGGAATATTTCCTCCATATTCTAATTTGGCTCCTTTGCTAGTAGCATCTTCTACCAAGTCAAACATTCTTTGTCTGTCTTTTTTAGTAATTACAGGGCCCATAAATATATCAGGATTTTCTTTGGTTCCAAAACCTAATTTTAATTCGGAAGTTCTTTTGATAAAGGCTTTCATGAATTTTTCATAGATGTTTTTATGCACAAATATTCTGTTGGCTGCCACACAAATTTGCCCAGAATTCCAAAAACTTAAAATAACCGCTAAGTCTAAAGCTTTGTCAAAATCTGCATCTTCAAAGATGATAAAAGGAGCGTTTCCTCCCAATTCCATTCCTAATTTTTTGATAGAGGTTGTGCTATCTGCAATAATTTTTTGTCCAGTTGCCGTAGATCCAATCATGGTTAAAACAGCAGGTATTTTACTGGTTGTCATGGTTGTTGCCACGGTACTACTTGGTCCTGATAAAATGTTAACCACTCCGGCCGGGAAATTAATGTCATGTAATATTTCTCCAATCATATAGGTTGAGAGAGGAGATAGAGCAGAAGGTTTGATGATTAATGAACAACCTGCAGCTAGAGCTGGGCCTAACTTAAAACCAACATTAAGTAGCGGGAAATTCCACGCTAAATAGGCAACAGCAACGCCGGCAGGTTGTTGAATCATCTTATGAGTATGTGTGTTTTCATAATCAGGAATTTGTTCTTCACGTAAATTTTTCATGGCATTTGGATACCATTCCAAAGCATTAATTACCGCTTCAATATCTTCATAAGCTCCTTCATAGGTTTTTCCCATTTCATGAACCATGGCTGTTCTAAGCTCATGTTCCTTGTCTAAAACAGCAGAACGCAATTTGCTCATCCATTCGGTTCTTTCCGCTAATGATAATTTTTTCCAAAATTTAAATCCTTTTTGTGCAGCAAGCAATGCTTTTTCAGCATCTTCTTTTCCTGCTTCAGCCACTTGTGCAATAACTTCTCCTGTAGCAGGACAAATTACATCGGCTTTTTTTCCAGCCACTGCGTCTACTAATTGACCGTCGATGTATAATTTCTTATATCCGAAATTTTGAGTTTTCATATGTATTGTAATGTTGGTTAAACAAATGTACTTTTTATTTCTTCCTTTGTCATTGCGTATTCTCGTAATACGTCTTCGTCTATATCAATTCCCAATCCAGGTCTGTTTGGTACTTCAATCATTCCATCAATCATTTTTATTTTAGGATAGGTCAATCTTTCACGCAAACCATTTTCTGTTTGATCGTATTCAATTAAGAAATTGGCATCATGCATTCTTCCAGGAATAGATTCAATATTGGAAATAAAATGCAAGGCCACATGAATACCAATTGCGGTACCCCAGGTATGTGGAATTATATCAATTCCGTTGGCACTGGCTAAGGCTCCTATTCTTTTTGCCTCTGTAAGTCCACCACTTGCACAAATATCTGGTTGAATAATATCAACAGATTTATGTTTTATCAATTGTTGAAATCCAAAACGAGTGTATTCACATTCGCCTCCTGCAATTGGGATGGTTGTTTTAGATCGAAGCTCGTTGTATTGCTCGTAGAATTCCGGAGATATCGGTTCTTCAAACCAACCAATATCATACTTCTCTATTTTTCGAGCCAATTCTACGGCTTCTCTAAAGGTATAGGCATGGTTAGAGTCTACCATTAACTTGATATCTGGCCCAATGGTTTCGCGAATAAGTTTAACAAATTTCACATCGGTTTCAATGCCCAAACCAACTTTCATTTTCATGGCCTTGAAGCCTTGAGAAACATATAATTTAGCCTCTTCAACAAAATCTCTTGAAGGATTTTTAGGATCCGTATAATACAAACCAGTAGCATAAGGTTGAATTTGTTTTCTATGTGCACCTCCTAATAAAGTAGAAACAGGAAGGTTTAAAATTTTACCTTTTAAATCCCAAATAGCAATATCCAAAGCACTTACAGATGCCATTAACACACCTCTTCTTGCAAAGTCTAAAGTACGGCGATACATTTTATTCCAAACCACTTCATTTTCTAGTGGGTTTTGTCCAATGACAGTTGGTTTTAAAAATTCAATTCCAGCTTCTAAAATATGTGCAGGCCCGTATCCTTCACCCCATCCATATTGTCCGTTAGAGGCAGTTACTTTTACCACACAAATACATCTTTCTGAATATTCCCATTGTGAAAAGAAGAAACTTTGTTGTAGTTTATCTTTTAGAATAAACGTTTCAATTTTTTCAATTGTCATAATTTTATATTTTTAATTTTCAGCTAACGCTTATCAAGTTCGGTTTTCTGTCAGTAAAATTAGCGATATCATAAAGTCGATTCTCCCTCATAATTATCTTAAACAAATCAATTTTTACCTTAAACAACAAATTGTACCAAAGGATAAACAGTTGCTACTTTTGTAAATGTTATTATTGAAATAAAGAAAATTATTAATTGGAAACTAAAGTAAAAAGGGCGTTTCTTAGGAGTAGATTTATTTTTTAATACCGTAACGATGGTTTTTGTATTCTAATTTTTCCTGGTTGTTTGGTTAAAAAAAGAAATCTGTTAGTTAGTGATTAAATTATGGGTAGTGGAACGAAATACACGGGGTTTATTTTATAAATAAAAGGAGATAAAAACATCTTTTTTAGGTATATTTGTGCTATAAATTCTATTAATATGTTGTCAAACGCTTCAAAATACGCTATTCGTTCTATTCTTTATTTAGGTTTACATACTGATGAAAAAACGAAAATTGGTGTAAAAAAAATTGCAGAGGAATTATTGACTCCTCAACCTTTTTTGGCAAAATTATTACAACAGCTTACTAAAAATAATTTGGTATCTTCTACCAAAGGGCCAAATGGCGGGTTTTATTTGAGTGAAGAAAATAAGGGAAATTCTATTTGGGATATTATTGAGAACATTGACGGTACGGTTAAATTTGATCAATGTTTTTTAGGCTTAAAAACGTGTGGAGATGAAAATCCTTGTCCGGTACATTATATAGCAGCTCCGTTTAAAAAGAAAATTATTTCTGATTTTAAAGATAAAACCATTGCTGAATTTACAAAAGAAATTGAATTAAAAGGAAGTGTAATTAGCTTAAAAAAGTTCGATATTCTATAAAATATTGATGGAATGGTCATTGAATTTTATACGTAGATATAGACTTTGTGTTTCGTCTTTTTTGATAATTCTCTTTAAATATTTTAGTATTCGTTTAAATTATTTTAGTACTTTTGCTCTATAAAGGACAAAAAGGTCTTTTTAACTTAATAAGAAAGATATGAATACTCAAAAACTTACATTTTACTCTTTAAAGGCTACATTCATGTTTGCTTTACTTGCTTTTGTCAGCGCTTGTGGAGATAAAAAAACAGAAAAATCAGTGGAAGATTCTTCAAAAATTGCTGTGTATACCGAAATGGAAGCCGAGCTTACTGCTCCTCCAAATGTTCCTGCTCCTGTTGGTAATAGGGTGGCAAAAAAGTTAAAGGTCAATATGGAAATTTTAGAAGAAGAAGGAGAAATGACCGATGGTGTAAAATATGTGTATTGGACATTCGGAGGTTCTGTACCGGGTAGTTTCATTAGAACTCGAGTGGGGGATGAAGTAGAGTTTCACCTAAAAAATCATCCAGATAATAAATTGCCGCATAATATAGATTTACATGCGGTAACTGGTCCAGGAGGTGGAGCAACTTCTTCTTTTGTTGCACCAGGGCATGAGGCACAATTTTCTTTTAAAGTATTGAACCCAGGTTTGTATGTGTACCATTGCGCTACTGCCCCAGTAGGAATGCACATTGCAAACGGAATGTATGGTTTAATTTTGGTAGAGCCAGAGGGCGGTTTGCCTAAAGTAGACAAAGAATATTATGTAATGCAAGGCGATTTTTATACCAAAGGAGAAAATGGTGAAAGAGGTTTACAGCCTTTTGATATGCAAAAAGCAGTAGACGAAGACGCAGATTATGTAGTGTTTAATGGAAAAGTTGGCTCTATGACAGGTGATAATGCACTTACAGCTAAAGTCGGCGAAACCATTCGTTTGTTTGTTGGTAACGGGGGACCTAATTTAGTTTCATCTTTTCATGTTATTGGTGAAATATTCGATGTGGTTCGTGTAGAAGGTGGTAGTTTGGAAAATAAAAATGTGCAAACAACTTTAATACCCGCTGGTGGTGCCGCCATTGTTGAATTTAAAGTAGATGTTCCTGGAACTTTTATTTTGGTGGATCATTCTATTTTTAGAGCATTTAATAAAGGAGCCTTGGCTATGTTAAAGGTAGAAGGTGAAGAGAATAAAGGGATTTATTCTGGAAAAGAAAAAGAAGGAATTTACCATCCGGAAGGTGGGGCCATTCAAACCATGCCTCAAGGTAAAAAGGTGCCTGCTGAAGTGGCTTCTTCTTTAAAAGAAAAAATTGCTTTTGGTAAAACAAGCTATATGCAGACTTGTTTTGCTTGTCACCAAGCAGAAGGTCAAGGTATACCTGGAGCTTTTCCTCCTTTGGCAAAATCTGATTATTTAAATGCAGATGTGGATAGAGCCATAGATATTATTTTGAATGGAAAAACTGGAGAAATTAAAGTAAATGGCCAGACATATAACAGTGTCATGACCCGTCAAAATTTAACTGATGAAGAGGTTGCAAATGTTTTGACTTATGTATACAACAGTTGGGGCAATTCTAAGAAAACCGTAACGGCTACAATGGTAAAAAACAGAAGAAACGGAGGTCATTAATTAAGACTTAAGAACGAAGATGATTTCTAAAATTTACAACATACTATTTTTTTTATGCCTGGGTTTACTGCAAACTCAGGCACAAAATAATGCCATGAAATTGGTCAAAGGCGGAAGTTATATTCCCTTGTATGGTGTAGATACCGTTTTAGTAAAAGTTCCTTCCTTTTTTATGGATGTATATCCCGTTACAAATCAAGATTATGTACAATTTGTAAAGGACAATCCGAAATGGAAAAAATCCAAAGTCATTCAATTATTTGCCGAAGAAAATTATTTACGACATTGGCAAAATGATGAAGAAATTGGTGTGGAAAATCTTCCTGTAGAACCTGTGGTAAATATATCCTGGTTTGCTGCAAATGCTTATTGTGAATGTCAAGGAAAGCGCTTGCCTTCTATTGATGAATGGGAATATGTAGCCATGGCAAATGAAAAAATGGCCGATGCCCGAAAATTAAAAAGCTACAACGAGTTTATTTTAGCTTGGTATGAAAAACCAAAACCTAAAAACAATCCGATAGGTTCCACCTTTAAAAATTATTGGGGTATTTACGATTTGCATGGATTGGTTTGGGAGTGGACTTCGGATTTTAACAGCGTGTTAGTTTCAGGTGAATCTAGAAAAGATGTAGATACCGACACTAATTTATTTTGTGGAAGTGCTGCCATTGGTGCTACCGATTTGATGAATTATGCGGCTTTTATGCGCTATGCCATTCGAGGTAGTTTAAAGGCGAATTATGTCATGAAAAATTTAGGTTTTCGTTGTGTAAAAACTGCGGATACCATTAAAAATAAATAAAATGAAAATATATATAAGTCTACTTTTACTTGTGTTTTCTTTTTCTGCTTGTCAGAACAAAAAAACAAAAACGAATGAAATTGTGTACCAATGTCCTATGAAATGTGAAGGAGAGAAAACCTTTGCGCAAAAAGGAATTTGCCAGGTTTGTAAGATGAATTTACAAGCCCTTTCAAAAAGGATAGAACAAACGACTGAAATTTCTGAAAGTTCAATTTTTAATCTAAGCTCAAGTTGGACAACAGAGGAAGGAAAAGTAATACAATTGGCAACATTAAAAGGAAAACCTTTGGTACTGGTTATGATTTATACAAGCTGTAAAGCTGCTTGTCCCCGATTGGTTGCCGATATGCGGAATATTGAAGCACAGATTGAAAAAAATGAAGCATTAAATTATGTTTTGGTCAGTATAGATCCAGAAAATGATACACCTGAAAGACTAAAAGCTTTCGCTATAGAAAATAAAATGGATGCTGAACATTGGATTTTCTTACAAGGATCGGTAAGTGGAGTAAGAGAGTTTGCCAATGTTTTGGCCGTAAAATACAAACAAATTTCACCTATAGATTTTTCGCATTCTAATATCATAAGTGTATTTAATGCAAAAGGTGAATTGGTGCACCAACAAGAAGGTTTGGGGGTAGATAATAAAAGCACAATTGCAAAAATTTCTGAATTAACAGCTTCACTATAAAAATCACAAAACAGCCTATTTCTTAAGGCATTTGTATAGAACTAAGCATCGTCTAATTTTCGTTAAATGGAATTTAGAACGATGCTTTTGTGTCTAAACGAAACAAAATCACCATTCACCGAACCTGTGCTTTTTTACGTCGAATAAACACATAGACAGCGGAATAAGCACGTATTTTTGAAGTATAATTAAAGATGATTGCTCATGAAGAAAGTTGTTCCTATTTCGTTTTATAACCTAGGTTTACAATACTAAAAACAGAAGGTTTTTGCTGTTTGTAAAATTACCCACTTAAAGGTAAAATGAATCTATTTTAGAAGATTTTAAAGTACCAATATGCCAAGTTTTAAATAAGGATCATAAAAAGCGAAACTGCTCATAAAGTAATAACTGTCATAGCAAGCCATTAAACTACACAGAAAAATAGTACTAAGTGTCGTTTTTAGTTAAGGCATAGTCGTTAAATAGTATCACGGATCGATTGTGATTCACAATTAAATCTGCCCCCAGAGCCCTTTAATGGGAATTAAGCCTCTTAGTATTTTTACTAAGGGGTTTTTTGCCTGGTATTTCTAATGAATTAAAGTTTACCATGAAGTACCAAAAATTAATTGAATTCAATGTAAACGTTTTTTTGTATTGTGACTTAATATAAAAAGACACACGGTTGCTGCCAAGTGTCTTTTTTGTTTTTATAAGGAAATTCTTTTAGTAAGAAATTACTAGAATGTGTAAGTTTATTTTCTAGAGAACGAAGGCCCTTTTAAAAAATGCCATTGAATTCTTAGGCCAAATTCAGTATAAGTAAATCCATTTGCATTGGCAGATGTAACAGCAGAGGCAATATTACTTTGCAATCCATAAATATTGGCAACCAGTCTGCTGCTAAATTTATAGCCTAGTTTTGCCTGAACTCGATAAGTACTTTGCTGTGCTTGATCTTCAATATATTGCAAACCTAATGCGGCGTTTAAATTGTAATAAATACTTTTGTTTTTAGTTGAATATTCGTCTTTCATTAAATCAATAAAGATTTCATAAGCTTTAAATTTTTCCGGACTAAAATAATCATTAGGTACTTGGTCTTTAAATGAAATGGCTTGGAAATTAAAACCAGCTTTTAATGCGGGCTTGCTCAAAATATTGTAATAAAGTGAGGTAAACAATAGGTTTCTTGCGTTTCCATCACTTTGTGCAGTATAATAATATTGGGTAAACCAACCCAAGTTAAAATTGGTACCCATATTGTAATTGGCGAAGAAATTATTTTTCACAATTTCTTTTTCCAATAAATCGGCATTAAAAGTTTCCATTTCACGTTTGTATCCTATTTCTAAAGAATTTAATTTAAAAGGTTTTAAGTTTAAAGAAATGGTGGTTAGGAAATTTTTATAGTTTTCTGTTTCAACGTCTGTTGAAACAATTCCTAACAAAGCATTTAAAGAAACGCTAGGAGCTAATTGTTGTGTTATGCCGGCAAATACACTATGTACACTGGCGCTGTTATTTTTAAAATCGTTTTGGGTGGTTCGGTAGCTATATTGACCTTTTAAAGTTGTTTTTGTTGAAATAGGATAAATGATATCTAATTCTGTTACAATGGCGTTATTTTCTCCATTGTCGAAGGAATAAGCGGTTTTAGAGGTGGCATAAGGTGTAAAGGACTTATCCAACCCTTTTATAAAGTTTACAACATCTTTTTGTTTGTCGTAATATTTTAAGGTTTGTTTGGCGGCACTATAGGCTTCTTTGTATTTTCCTGAAGCTTTTAAGGCATTTGCCTTTCCTAAATTTCCATCAAAGGAACTGGCTTCTGTTTCTAAAATTTTATCATAATCTGTAATGGTACTTTTAAAATCTCCTTTGTAAATATTTAAGGTAGCTCTTAATGAAATTGGCCAAGTTTCTTTTGGATGTTCGTTAATCAGTGTGTTGATGTCACTTTCAGCTTTTTTGTATTTTTTATTCCAAATTAAAGCTTGAACATTTCGAGAGGCTGTTTGTTTTTTTAATTCCTTATCGCTAATCTCACTCACCATTTGCATGGCTTGGTCACTTATTTTTAAAGCAGCCTTGTTTTTATTTTCAAAATGAGCAATTAAGGATAAGCCATTTAATGAAAAAACACTGTCTTTTTTAGTGGTGGCTAAATCGTAGTACACTTGTTTTGCATTTTCGTATTGCTTTGCAATTACGTAGGTGTTGACTAGATTTTTTAAGGTAGCTTCGTCTTTTTCAAACAACAACAAATTGCTTTTTAGGAAGGAAATAGCTTCCTCGTATTTTTGTTGTTTTGTTAAAGCATCTGCATAGCCTAGTTGAATGTACTTTTTAGAAACCATGGCATTCGGATTTCCAGGAAGGACTACCAAGGCTTTGTCTACAAATAGTAAAGCTTCAGGATATTTTTTTAAATTAGATAAGGTATTGGCAAATCCTAAAAGAGCAGGGAAACTCGTAGCGTTTTCTGCCGCCAAAGTTTTATAGTACTTTTCTGCTGCTTCAAACTGTTTGTCCCATAATAAAGATTCGGCATAATTTAATTTTATTTCAAAATCACCAGGATAATCTTTTAACATTTCTGTAAAAATACCCACGGCTTTCGGCGCGTCTCCGTGTAAGCCTACCGCTCTCCCATAACACAATTTTGCTGTTTTATTAGTGGGGTAGTCTTTTAGTACTTTTTGAAAGAAAGCTACAGCGGGTTCATATTTTCCGGTTTCTAAATAGGTAAAACCTTTTTGCATGTCTTGCGAATAACTTTTTGTCGCAGTAAAAACAAGGATGAATAAATAAAAATAAACGGTTTTCATAGATCTAATTTTTTTAATTTCTTATGCTTGCAAGTTAGGTACTAATGTATGTATTTTCATCTATAGAAATGTTCTGTTCGTCGAAATCAATTGGACACTCGTTGAATATTCGAATAGTTTTACGCTTAGTTATGAAAATGGAGAAAAAAAGTATTAATTTTAGGACAAGCATTTGGAAAAAGTATTAGTGCCTTTAAAAAATAAAAAATAATATGAAAATTGTAGCTATTGACGATCAGCAATTGGTTCTTTTATCTTTAGAGAAACATTTGACAAGTTTAGGATATCAAGTAAAAACAGCACTAGGTGGAGAAGAAGGGATTAAGTTGATAGAAGATTTTCAGCCGGAATTAGTGATTGTAGATATCAATATGGACGGTATGTCTGGTTTAGACATAGTAAAACATCTACGTTCAGCAGGAAATAAAGTGTCCATAATGGTCATGTCTGGAAATACAGATGAAGATACCATTGTAGATGGTTTTGATTTGGGTATTGATGATTATATGAAAAAGCCAGTGCAATTAAGTGAAATCTCAGTAAGAGTAAGACGCTTGATTGGTACTCCAGAAAATTTTGAAAAAAAAGAGCATACACACAATGTTCAAATATCTAAAAGTTGTGTAGGGGTCGTTATTCCTTGTTATAATGAAGAGTCCCGTTTGTTGAGTAAAGAATTTACAGATTTTTTAGATACCAATTTAGGTTATCATTTGTGTTTTGTAAATGATGGTAGTACAGACAAAACTTTAGAAGTATTGAACGATTTGGCCAAAGGTCGAGAAGATTATATTTCGGTATACGATTGTGCACAAAATGGAGGTAAAGGGGAAGCCGTTCGTCAAGGAATGTTGCATTTAGTAAAAGATCCTCAACTAGATTATTTAGGGTATTTAGATGCCGATTTATCTACAGATTTTAAAGATTTTGACGATTTGGTTACGACTATTGAAAGTTCTGATTTTCAAATTGTAAGTGGGTCTAGGATTGCACGTATGGGTGCCGATATCAATAAGGAGTCAGCTCGTGAAATTATTAGTTTGACCATCAATTTTATCATTCGAAAAATTTTAGGAATGAATTTTAAAGACACACAATGTGGAGCTAAAATTATTCGAAGAGATTTAGTGAAAATAGTTTTTAAAGATCCATTTTTAACGCGATGGTTATTTGATGTTGAGATTTTTAAACGTATGGGAAATATCTACGGAAGAGAAAAAGCTGTGGCTATGATTTGTGAACAACCTTTAAAAAGATGGATTCACGCTGATGGCTCTAAGCTTTCTATGAAAGACTCTTTTAAAATTATAGGTCAGTTAGGCGAAATTGCGATAAAATATAGAAAATAAAAAGGCCTTCATTTATTGAAATGATCTATGGATATTATCAAAGCTTTAAAGAGTAAAAAAATTAGTCCCGAACAAATATTTATGTTAAGTGGACTCGTTGTAAATGCAGGAAACTATTTGTATAATTTAGTTTTAGGTCGTGTTTTAGGTCCTGAAAAATTTGCAGATGCTGCCGTTTTAATCACGTTTTTATTGGTTATTTCTTTTGTGGCGATGTCTTTTCAATTGGTTACCGCAAAGTTTGCGCTTTCTTGGAGTTCAGAACAATATCTTGTTTTTACCAAACAGTTGTTTTTATACGCTTTCTTGGCAGGAGGTGTTTTGGGAGGTGTGATTGTTGTTTTTTCGGGAAATTTACAATCCTTTTTAAACACCACTTCGTCGGATATGTTTGTGTATTTTGGCTTAGGTGTACCTTTTTATTTTTTAATGAGTGTCAATCGAGGAGTTTTTCAAGGCAAGAAAGAATTCATATCCTTGTCTGTTACTTACCAAGTAGAGATGTTGAGTAGAGTGCTTTTTACGTTTCTACTACTTTATTTTTTAGATTTAGATACTTCCGCTTTAATTGCTGTGGGTATAGTTTTGTCTTTTGTTTTCGGAATTTTTCCTGTTAAAAATTTGAAAGCCCTGCTTCAGCAAAAAGGGGTGTTAGAAAAGACTCAAAAAAAACAAATAGCCACCTTTTTTGTGTTGACAGCTGTCTATGAAATGACACAGATTATTATCAACAACAGCGATATATTATTGGTGAAACATTATTTTGATAGCTATGAAGCAGGTTTGTATGCTTCCTTAGCTTTGATTGGAAGAATGGTTTACTTTATTGCTTGGATGTATGTAATGATACTTTTGCCAACTGTTGTCAAATTAAAAAAAGAAGGGAAATCAACCTCGCATGTATTGTATAAATACATAGGATATATTGGCCTAATTTCTTTTTTGATTGTATTTGTGTGTTTGCTATTTCCAAATCAAATAATCCTTTTATTGTTTGGAGACCAGTATGTAGAAGTGGGACATTTACTATGGAAATATGCTTTGGCTACTTCCTTATTTGCTGTTTCTAATATATTTGCATACTACTATCTTTCCTTAGACAGGTATTTTCCAGTTTTGTTTTTAGCGCTGTTAGGAATTGCACAAGTTTTGTTAATTGTATTGTTTCATTCAAGTTTAGAGCAGGTTGTACATGTACAAATACTAGCCATGTTTGTCCTTTTAATCGCACAGTTTCTCTATTATCTCATAGATCAAAAGAAAACTTCATCGACATAAAACTTCCTTTGGGCGAAGCAAATTTGTTTGCAGCCGAAGTTGACCGATGAAATTTAAATAATAGTAGCATTTTTGAACCACATAAAAAAAATAGATATGAAATTAGCCATTGTAACTGCTTACCCACCAAGTAAAATTACCTTAACTGAGTATGCGTATTATCTAGTGAAATCTTTTAGACAACACAATGATGTTGAGGAATTGATTTTATTGACGGATAAAACAACGGGTAAAAAAGACATTGAATTTGAAGAGGATGGTTGTAAAATAACGATCAGAGAATGTTGGAGCTTTAATAGCTATGGAAATTTATTTTCGGTGTCTAGTGCTATTTCAGAAACAAAACCTGATGCGGTGCTTTTTAATTTGCAGTTCATGAAGTTTGGAGATAAAAAAATACCCGCAGCCTTAAGCTTACTATTGCCTTATGCTTGTAAGGTGAAAAAAATTCCTACCATAGTATTGCTGCACAATATCATGGAAAAAGTTGATTTGGAAAGTGCAGGTTTTACAGATAGTAAAATCATGCAAAAAATTTATGGTTTTATAGGAACTACACTTACAAAGTTTATTTTACAGGCAGATAAAGTGGCTGTTACAATGGAAAAATATGTTACTATTTTAGAAGACAAATACAAAACAAATAATATTGTTCATATTCCTCATGGGACTTTTGAAATTCCAAAAGAACCAGATTACAGTCTGCCAGAAGGACCCTTAAAAATTATGACTTTTGGAAAGTTTGGGACCTATAAAAAAGTAGAAATAGTAATTGATGCCGTGGAACAATTAAGAAAGAAAAGACCTGATTTGGATATGGAAATTGTTATTGCAGGAACCGATAATCCAAATGTTCCGGGGTATTTAGACGGTGTTAAAGAAGCTTATAAAGAAGTAAAACAGTTAACTTTTACAGGCTATGTTGAAGAGGTAGAAGTAGCCCCACTTTTTAATGAAAGTGCCATGGTTATTTTCCCATACACTTCAACTACGGGTAGTTCTGGAGTGCTGCATCAGGCGGGTAGTTATGGAAAAGCAGTAGTAATGACTAATTTAGGAGATTTGGCTAGTTTGGTAGAGCAAGAAGGCTACAAAGGAGAGTTTTTCTTACCCGATAATGTAGGGCAATTAGCCGATGCGATAGAAAAAATTGCCACCGATGAAACGTATAGAACAGAGCTAGGAAGCACCAATTATAAGGCCGCTACAGCCTTGCCAATGGAAGTCATTACAAGAATGTACTTAACAGAATTTGACAAATTAATTCAACAAAAATAAATTTTCAATTCGAAATATATTTGAATGATTTTTTAGGTTTTCCACGACTGTCGATAAAACCAAATTTTTTCTGAGCATTTTTTCTCCATGGAAGTTTACCCACAACTGCCGTGGGAATGTTTTTATAATCGTACAAAGTCCAAGATAGAAACTGTACATCATTTTCAGTAAAAATGCTTTGCATCGTTTTATGAAATTCTTCTTGTGTGCTTTCTGAACTTCCAAAAGGTTTCCAAATTCCTCTATAAGAGGATACACCATACTCTCCTAGAGCTATGGGTTTGTTTGGTATTTCTTGTTTTAGTTTAAGATACGCCTCTTTAAAGAGTGCTATGTCTTCATAGTAGTGAAAGGTAATCAAGTTCAATCTGTCTTTTAACAAAGTTGCATTTTCAATTTTAGCCCACCCCACAGTAACAGCGTGTTTTTGGTCAATTCTTTTAATGGTTGAAATGGTTTGGTGCAACCAAGCAATCACTTTTTCTTTTCCTCTAGAAGTAAAATCTAAATCGGGTTCATTTTTTACATCCCAAGCAAGTATGGCATTGTGTTCTTTAAATTCTTGCACAATGGTTTGCGCGTGCTGCGTGGTAAGTGTCCAATCTAAAACAGAATAATCTCCGTAAAAATCAAAAAGTGTTACAATAACCTTCAGGTCTTTTTGTTCAGCAATGTCAAGCAATTCTCTAAGTTTTTTTAGCTTTTCAGGTTTTAATTCAGCCTTTCCAAAATCTTCATATTGTATAAAAACACGAATGGTGTTTAAGTTTGCATTTTTAATAATTTCAAAATCTTTGGCAAGGGTTTCTTTATCGAAATTATCGCCAAAAGTATCCCAAGCACTGTTTTGTGGGTAGTAATTAATTCCCTTAATTTTATGATTCGGGTATTGTTCAAATACGATAGTTTCTTCTTCGTTTTTTTGCGTCGGTTCTTTTACCAAATGACGTATTCTCCAAAAACCATCTTCTAATAATAAAATTGCCTTATAGTCCGATACTTCACTTTTTTCAATCAGTAAGGAATCATTTTTATAAACGCGCTTGTATTCTTTTACGCCATAATCGGTAAGTGAAATTAGCTGCCCATCTTCACTAAAAAAATTAATTTTAGGATGGTGCTCCAGCGTTGTTTCCTCAATATGAATGTTTTCTTTTTTATTGAAATTAATAAATTCAAAAAGATTTTTTTCAGCACTGTCTGTATAATAATCTTCAATTCCTTTGATGGTGTTTGTATGGTAAGAAATATGTTTGATATACCAAGCATCCATATAGTTTTTTTCTATATTCCTTAGTGTCTGCTCGTCCATTTTACGACCTACATTTGTCATAGGTGCCCAAGTTATATTAGGGATGTACTGACGTGTTTGAAAGACTTCCGCTCGAAGCATTTTAGATCTGTCGGCCCCTGTGTTTAAGAAACTGAAAAGAGAAGAAACTCCGAAAATTAAGACACCAAGTAAAGACATAAATAACAGGATTGAAAGTGAACGAATTGTAAGTTTTTTTAAATTTACCATACGCTTTTGTTTTTGAAAATTTTGCTGATCTCAGCGGTTGTAATTTTGAAATTATAAATTTGATTTTTATAATTTTCAGGATCTAAAATAAATTTCACATACCCGTCGTTAGATGTGGAAATCATGTATTTATGTGTGGCTCCTTCTTCGCCAATTTCAAGTTCTACACGCAGTCCATCAGGAATCATTTGTTCCATAAAACTACGCAAAGGGCCCACAGTAATTTCTCTATTATTTTCTGAAAAAACAACATCAAAGTCTGTAATAACTTGTTGAAAAGATAGCGTAATGGGAGTGCTTTCTGCCATACCGTACACAAAGGCTTTTATTTTCCATTGTTGTTCATGGTCAGGATGTACAAATTTAGTTTGTCCAACACCGTTTATGGTATTGCAATTGGCGCTAAGAATATCACCATTTTTGTCTTCAATAATAATACTTACAGCCGTTCCATCTGTTACTAAATTTCCAAAAGCATCTTTTATAACGGAAGTTTTTAAAGTGCAAATTTGGTTGCCATCTGCATAATTGTGGTTGCTTTCGGCAGTAATTGTAAAGTTAGAAGGCAATGAAGCCCAAACATTCAATGTATGTTCTGTAGATTGTTTGTTATTGCACTTGGAAGAAATTAAAAATCGACCTGTTTTTAAGGGAGAATAAATTGTTTCGTAACTTAATAAATCTTTTACTACTAGCTGTACAGTGTCTTCCTTGGCAAGAAATTGTTTTTTAAAAGTAACTTTAGAATTATCCATTACTGGGTTGTCTAAAGTATCTATGGGAATCATGACAGACATAGCGAAATCGATACCTCCAGCTTGCACACTTGGCGGACCAACATAGGTTTCAATTTTAGACACAATGTCGTCACTTATAATGTCTACCTTTCCTTGTTGTATTACTTTTTTATTGTGTATTAAGGACCAGTTGACACGGCCTCTTTTGTTGGCAATATTAGTAGGAATTGTGTAAAACAAATATTTTTGAACTCGTGTTGGGTCAATAATAGTAGTTCCAAAGCTATTGGTAAGATACAGGCTTGGTGTAAAGTTTTCAGAGTTGGTAAAATTTAAGGAAACAAAGGTTCCAGCCACAAAAACCGTATCCGTGGTTTGTAAAACCAAACTTTTTTGGTCTTGTGTATTTTGACTTATAGCAAGCTGATAGCAAAGTCCGAATAAAATTAATATGTAACTTTTAATGTTCATTATTTGGGGTTTCCTATAAAATTATTTATTTCAACTTTTATATAGCAAGCCATATTGTTTTGTATACTTTGTAGCTTTTGTGTCCCGTGTTTTTGAATTCTATCAGGAACTACGGCGCTAGCAATAGTTGCATTTGGAAATCCATTGACGAAACAATTTTCCATAGAGGTGTTTATGGTTTCAAGAATTGCAAAGTCTTTTAAGGTATAGTTAAAATATCTTTTTCTTTCCTGGCGCACACCTTCTTCCAAAAACAAATGATCTACCCAAATAATATCTCGGTTTTCATTATAATAAGAGATTAAAAGTTGCGGTATGGTTACCTCTTGAATGCCGTTGTTAAACAAAAAACCTGAAACATCATTTTCTCGTACTTTTAGCTGATTTACAACCGTGTTTTTATACAAATTGGTAGTGGTTACACTTCCTATTGCTTGCAAATTAAATTTTGTAGGTTGGTGGCTCAATTCAATCGGGGTAAATTCATCCGGATTAAAGGTTTTTGGAATTGAGTCTTTTGTTTTGGACCAAGCAATGCCTTCAAAATTAATTTTAAAACTCGTAATTTCTTTCGGCATTAATTTATGTTTTGTAGAATGCTTGCAGTTGTAGGTTGCCAATTCTAAGTTGTCATCATTGTACAAAGTTCCTTTTAAAATGACATCAGCAGGTACATTATCAATATTCTGAACTTCTCCAATTAAGGCGTAGCTATTGTTAAATTTTACGAGTTTAGAAGATAATATTTCTAAAACAGGACGTTTTAAAACATCTTCATGATGCGTCTGTTCTGTGGTAATTTTTCTTCGCCCGTGATTAAAATATTGTGTGGAATTACTTACGTAAAGTTGATTAGGAGGTAAGTCTGAGTCTGTTTTTTTTAGTTTGACAAACCATTTTTTTCCATGAGCTACAAGATCGTGATCTGTTTTTCTGCTTAATTTTTCTAAAGGGGTAATCCACTCGGTGTAAACTCGTGCATGTGCCGTAGAATCATTTTTATAACTTATTGAAACGGCAATAGAATCTAATTTTGCATAGGAGCCCAAAATGCCATCTCTTACCGAGAGTTCCAACATAAATTGTGCAATTTTAATTTTGTTGTTAGGATCCACAAGGCTATGTGCCTTTTCATATTCTTTAAAATCCAAAGCGTTGTAGTAGGCTTTTACAATATTTTCAGGACTTTGGTGAGAAATATTTTTAACATAAAATAGATAGAAACCGTAACTGGCACAAAGTATTAAAAAGGCGATCCATACATGAATAATTTTAATAATTATGGATGGAAATTTGAGGTATTCAATTTCATAATTTTGATAATTCGGAATTTCGGCTATTTTCGTTTTTAATGTTCTTCTCCAAATCATCCGTAAATTCACCAATAAAACAATCAAAACGGTAGATACAGGAATTAAGCCCCACATTACTTTTTGAAAGGTGGCTATTTCGTCCTGTTGTAAAATAGAGGCAATAGGTGGAACGTTTAATTTTTCCCACACCATAATCCCATTTTCTAATTGTTGCAATCGTTGCCAGCCACAGAAATAGAGGATAGGATCGTAAAATTTATCATTGGAGAAAATATATTTTAAATTGTATTTTTCAGGAACCGTCAAAAATTGTTGCAGCGACCCCAGACCTTCAATTCCTTTAAATTTTGAATTTTCTAAACGTTCTATAGCTCTTGTTGTCAATTCTGGAAGTCTTCTGGCAGAATGATAATTACCATCCACACTCAAGGCTTTTGTATTGGCACCTAACCAAGCCATTTGATCGCCAAAACCGAGGGTTAAATAACGCCATTTATCGTGTTGATCTTGATTTAAAAAATTAACTATGGGTAAAGTTTTTATTTTCTGAGGTTGTGACGGCCTAAAATACCCCATGTTTAAAGTAAAAATAGCCATGAAAATATAAAAACTAACCAACAGTGCTCCAAACAAACGATGGTATACGGCACCAAATTTATTTTGCATGAGCTCTTTTAAGTCACCCTCAGCCAATCGGTAACTAAATTCACCAAATAAAGGCATGGACATTAAGGATGCCCATAAAGTAAATCTATCTAGGGTTAAAATATTAAAAGCATTTTCGCCTAAAAACAATTTTGGAATCGGTGTTGTACCTCCTGTTCCTAATATGGTCAAAACTGTAATTGAAATTCCAAAGCAGATATATCTTTTACTATAATACCTGTAAAATACATAGGGAAGTATGGCTAGCAGAATTCCCCAAGGAATTAAGAAAAAAACCAAACCTGAGGAGGTTACTTCAAGAAAATTATCTCTGGATCCATGTGGAATTGGAATTTGAGTAATCGGATTGTTTTTGGTGTTGATCCAATAAGGAAGAATGCAAAAAACAATTAAAAATAAAGAAGAGAGCCCAAAGCTTAAAATTCGTCTAAATAATTTGAATAAGGTTTGTAAGAACAATCGAAAAGTTACTTTTTCAAAACTGCCAACTTGGTCTTTTGCGGTGTCTAAAATGGCCAAACCAATCAAAGGAAAGATAAAAAAGACCATTCCAAAAATGGGGGTTACATGATGAGAGCATACCATAACTGCCATCAAAGCAAGTGAGCTTACTAAGTATTTGTATTTCCCTGTTTTAAGCCAAAGATAAATTTCGGGCATGGAATGCATTAACAAGGAGGCGCCTATTATACTTGGTAACTGACCGAAAAGATGTAAGGTTTCAATAAATGTAGAGGAAAAAACGGCCAAAATTGCGGCATAACCAGCAGCTTTTCGAGAAGCAGTAATTAATAAGGAAAAGCGATAGGATCCGGTAATAAATAAAATGATGGCAATAAATGCCACAACAAAGAGCCCGAACTTTAAACCCGCTACAAAAGAAAATAAGCCTATAAATTGATGTACCAATGGAGGATAGCTCATTACGGTAAAGCCTGTATACCATTTGTAGTTCCAAGGTTCAAACCAAGAAGTTGAATAGTGCTCAGCAAAGAATAAATGAATCAGGGCATCATACGTCTTCTCTAAAGTGAAAAAGATGGCGGTACCATGAAATAGGAGACCAAACAGTAAGGCAACTATAAGATATTTATTGGTTTGTTTCTTCATACAAGAAGCAATTTTTGGGGCTTAATATAATTAAAATAAAATTACTCGATTTAGAATATCTGTCGTCTAAAGTAAACGGGCGTTCATCTACTGAAAGGCGCAGTTCGTCGAAGTTTGTCCCTGATTGATTCTTACAAGTTCTAATTTAGTAAAAAATCAGAGGATAGACATATGAAAATTGGGATTATATTACCATGTTTTAATATTGAAAAGCATATAAATCTGGCTACTATTTTTAGTTTGATTGAGCTTTATTCAGATTTGCATTTCTGTTTTGTAAACAATGCAAGTTCTGATGATAGTCTGAGTATTTTAGAATATATAAAAAGAGAAACAAATGAAGAGGTTAGTGTTTTAGACATTAAAAGAAATAAAAGTCAAACAGCTGTGTTAAAAGCTGGGGTTAGGTATTTAAATACGAAAGTAAATTTAAAGTGGATTCAATCGATTCAAATGGATTTTAACATGAGTTTGAAAGAACTCCGTGTAATTTTTGATCGTACCATTTTAAGAAGTGAGGACTTGTCTGAAGATACAATTTATCAAATAAGTCAATCACGAAACAAACGTTTCAATCAAGTTTTATAGGGAATTGTAGGGGATTTCTTATATGAAAAAAAGCCTTCTTTTTAAAGAAAGAAGGCTCTGATTGAATTAACAAGAAACAGGTTCTTTTTCTAAAAGAACTTGTTTTTTTTTGTCCAAATGGTAATGCCTCAACGCATGTTCTTTTTGTCGGTCAGAACTAAAACTTGCCACTTTTTTAAGATACCCAATAACTCGTGTGGCATGATCTATATTTCCAGAACCACATTTTTCACAGCTATAATTTGTTTTTTTATCAATATGTAGACAATCTCTACAAACGGTAATTTTTATATTGAAGCAAAAATAATTGCAACCTGCTTTGGCAGTGGCATATATTAATTTGATAAAACCGTCTTTGTTCGGAGCTTCTTCTAAATTTAGGTGTAAGGCTGAACCTCCATCTAAATATTTAATGATTTCATTTCCGTGTAAAATAATTTTATCTAGGGTATTCGTGTTTTGGTCTTCTACTGCATAGAAATAAGAATTGTAACAATCTCTAGGTACAAATAAACCATCTTCTCTGTCCCATTTGGCATTTTTAACTCCTAAATTTTCGGCAGGTACAAATTCTGTATTAAACATAAATCCATACTTTTTTTTAGCTTCTTTGTTGGCTTCAAAAATTTCTTTTAAATAGCTGTTCACAAATCTTTTATAAGGGGCATTATTGCCTACAATGTATCCTTGACTTTCAGCGGCCTCTGCCATGCCGTTAATTCCAATGGTTAAAAATTGTTTGTCTAAAGAAATATATCCCGCTTGGTAAACGGGTAGCAAACCTGCCGCTTTGTATTCTTCTATTAAAGTTCTATAGGCTACTTGGTATTTATGAATTTTCTGAACTTCTTCTAAAATATTGGCTCTTTTTTGAACCAATCGATTCATGTTTAAGGTGATGACATTGATAGATCCTGTTGCCACACCTCCAGCTCCTAAAGAATAACTAAATGTGTTGTCGCTGATTTCACTTCTTAATCGACAGCAAGAAGCTAAGCTATCAGCATTTTCCGATTGGTAGATAAAAAAGGAATTCCCTTCAGCCAATTCTTGTGCACACATTTCAGTAAAGGAGTTGTCTACCGGTTTTCCGTCTTTTATTAACATGGCAGCAGTTACTACAGGAAAGGTTAAAATGGCTCTGTTACGTTCTTGATTGAACCATTTCATGAAAAATTCTTGTAATTTTTTTACACTTTCCCATTTTGGTTTTTTCATATCAGGAAATACAAAATCTCCGAACATACTATTAAAGTAGGCTTCATCATATAAGGATATATTCCAAAAAACAGACTGGTAGCCTCTAGCAGCTGCGGGTTGATTTACGGCATAAACTACATGCTGAAGGTGATTGGAAATAATATCAGAATGTGTTTCTAAGTACTCTTTTCCATAATCTCGTGCGGCAAAATGATCAAAATACATTAAGAATTCTACGGTGGCTAAGGCACCTGCAAATTGCGAACTTATGGCAAATACTAAATTGACAAATTCGCCACAAAAACTTTCCAAATGCTGAGGGGCTAAACTTTCTCCTCCTAATTTGGTGAGACCGTCAAATAAAAATGGATACATGCTAATAGATACACAATAGGGCTTAAGTGAAGTTTCGTCATGTACGTAAATTTCATGCGCTTCTATTTGTCGTATATATTCCTGAGCAGTGTCTTCACCAAATAATTCCACAATTTTTCTTCTAATCAACGCGCGGTTTACTTGTATGTTTATGTCTTTGTTCAATTCAGCTTCCATGGTAGCAATATTTTTGGAAGTTACATTGGCATTGGCGTCTACTTTAGATCCGTCAGCGGCATTTGCAGAATTTATATAACGGTCTATAAAATTAATTTTTTGATTTACTTGTTCATCACTTAGTCGTATCATAGGTATCTGTTTTTTGAAATAAATAATTAAGGTTTTGATTTGTTTTTAGATTGGTAAAAATTTGATTCGTATTTTTAGAGGAAAGTCCACCTTGTGCTGCGATCCACTTTCCTGTTTTTAAAAAAGTGAGTTGCTGTTTTAGGTTTGAAGAAATAGACTCTTCACCTGTATATAAACAGCTTTTGTAATTTTTAGCCTTCGCTATTTTAAGTAAGCCAATCAATTTTTCTTCATGCCATTCACCCCCCATAAAAAGCACACAGCTAGCATAGCCTTTGTATTGCTCTAAGAATTTATTAAAAACATTTTCTGTCATTAATATACCGTTTCCTTCTTTCCAAAGAAAAGGAGAATGACAGCCTTTGCATTGCAGCGGACAACCACAAATGGAAAAGCTCAAACTTATTTCACCGGGAACCTCTTGAAGTACTACTTGAAAATCATGATAGAACATAGGGATAATTTTACAATAAAAGACTAATTAGTGTTTTATAAAAATATTCATAAAATGAGCTAGAAAATCAAGAGGGTAAAATGAGTTATTAAGAAATTTATCAACAGAAGATAAATTAATCTTTTAATTAGGAAAATCTATTGTTTAGTGTGTTTTTATCATCTAAACATGATAATTATCATATGAATACCTGTGTTTAATCAGGTTCTTTACAGTTCTAAATTAAAAGGAAAAATTATGCCTATTAAAAGTTATTTAGCACATCCGCATCAAGGAAAAAAAAGTGAATTAATTAATGAATTGACGGCGCTTGCTCATTGTGAAGTGATTCCTGCAGAAAATAAGGATTTATTGATTTTGGTAACGGATACGGATAGCAAAGACCAAGAAGAAAATTTGAGAGCGCAACTAGATGCTATTTCAAGTATCAAATTATTGGCCATGGTTTCGGGTTTTAATGCTTCAAAAAATTAATAGCGTATGTATACTTCAATTTTATCAAACAGAAGAAGCTTTATAAAAAAGATGGCTGTTTTGTCGGCAATGACAGCAGCTGCAACAATGTTTCCAGGGATTTTATTTGCGGATGAACAAGAACGTGGATTGCCTAAAGGGGGTAATTTAGATTGGAAAAAAGCGCCCTGCCGTTTTTGTGGTGTGGGTTGTGGTGTTCTTGTCGGTATAGAAGACGGCAAAGCAGTTGCAGTAAAAGGAGATCCAAAATCGCCAGTAAACAAAGGGCTGTGTTGTGTAAAAGGCTACCATTCTGTAATGGCCATGTATGGGAAAGATCGTTTGACACATCCTTTGGTTAAAAAGAATGGTAAGTATGTAAAAACAAGCATGAAAGAAGCTTTGGATTTAATTGCTTCTAAAATGACAACAACAATTAGAGAGCACGGAAAAGATTCTGTGTCTATTTATGGATCTGGCCAGTGGACCATTCCTGATGGGTATGTGGCTTCTAAGTTGTTTAAAGGTTGTATTGGAACCAATAATGTGGAGGCCAATGCGCGTTTGTGTATGGCAAGTGCTGTAACTGGTTTTTTGACTTCTTTTGGAATAGACGAACCTATGGGCTGTTATGAAGATATTGACCATGCGGATGTTTTTATTCTTTGGGGAAACAATATGGCTGAGATGCATCCTGTTTTATTTTCAAGATTGTTAGATCAACGTTTGAAAAGAGGGGTGAAAATTATTGATTTTGCCACACGTACCACAAGAACCAGTATGGCGGCGGATAAATCTATCTTATTCAAACCCAATACCGATTTGGCGGTTGCCAATGCCATTTGTTATGAAATAATAAACAAGGGTTGGGTAAATAAAGATTTTGTAGAAAGTCATTGTAACTTTAGCAAAGGATCTACAAATATGGGTTATGGTCTTGAAGATAATTATTCTTTTAAGGACAAGCCAGAAAAAATAAATTTTGAAGAGTACAAAGCTTTTTTAGAAGATTATGCTCCTGAAAAAGTAGAAAAAATATCTGGAGTTTCGGCAAAAGACATCAAATATATGGCTGCTTATTATGGAGATCCTAATAAGAAAATTATGTCTTTGTGGTGTATGGGAATGAACCAACATACACGTGGAACTTGGATCAATAACTTGGTGTATAATATTCATTTATTAACCGGTAAAATTTCTACACCAGGAAATAGTCCTTTTTCATTAACCGGACAACCAAGTGCTTGTGGTACGGTAAGAGAAGTGGGAACATTGACACATAAATTACCACACGGTGTGGTTATGAATGCTGACCATAGAGCACATGCAGCAAAAATTTGGAATGTGCCTGTTGAAAATATTGATCCTAAGCCAACCTATCATACGGTTGAAATGTTTAGGGCTTTGGATAGAGGTGAAATAAAATTTATGTGGATTCAAGTTACGAATCCTATGGTAACCATGCCAAAATTGAAGCGTTACAGAGATGCTACTAAAAAAGAGGGACGCTTTATTGTCGTTTCTGACATTTATCCTACCCCAACTACTGATATTGCTGATGTTATCTTGCCATCAGCAATGTGGGTAGAACGTGAAGGAATGTATGGTAATTCTGAAAGAAGAACACAATATTTTGAGCAAATGGTGCAACCTCCTGGGGAAGCCATGAGTGATACTTGGCAGCTGATTGAAGTTGCGAAAAGAATGGGCTTTGAAAAACAATTCTATTACAAAGAAGAAACACATATTGAAGAAATATACAACGAGTATAGATTGCATCATGAGGGGAAGAAACATGCCATGGCACCTTTGGAAGTTTTAAAAGCAGAACCCGGAGCACAATGGCCTTATGTAGATGGAAAATCAACTCAATGGCGATTTAATTCTAAATATGATCCTGCCTGTAGCAATGGAGAAGAATTTGATTTCTATGGAAATAAAGATGGAAAGGCCATCATTTGGCAACGTCCTTATGAGCCTGCTCCTGAAGAACCGGATAATGAATACGATTTTTGGTTGTGTACCGGTCGTGTTATTGAGCATTGGCATACGGGGTCTATGACAAGAAGAATTCCTGTATTGCACAAAGCCATGCCACATGCCTATGTTGAGTTGCACCCAGAAGACGCAAAACGTATGCAAATTAGAACTGGGGATGCTGTAAAGCTGACTACAAGAAGAGGTACTATGAATTTTCCTGCATCTGTAAATGAAAGAGGCATACCGGTAAAAGGTCAAGTATTTGTGCCCTTTTTTGATGAAAATTTATTGATCAATGATTTGACCTTGGATGCGTTTTGTCCTATTTCAAAACAACCAGATTATAAAAAATGTGCCGTTAAAGTTGAAAAAGCATAAGCTATGAAAAGACTAGGAATCCTATCGCTATTTGTTGTTTTGGTTGTTGGCTTTGTTTTCGTTTGGAATCGCAGTTATGAAGCCGGACTTGAAGATGCTTATGTGCCTTTAGAAAAGCAAAGTCAAACCTTAGAAATTCCCTCTGAAAAAGGAGTTTTTGAGCGTTCAAAATACGCCTTGGATTATGCCAATATGCCTATTGATGAAAATCATGAAAGAAGTTTAAAAACCTATTATGATAAGAGAGCCTATCATGGAGCACCTCCAAGTATTCCTCATGAAGTTTTGGATGAAAGAAGTATGGGCGGGGCAACTTGTTTGAAGTGCCATGAAAATGGAGGTTATGTTGCAAAATGGAAAGCATATGCACCGGTAACTCCACATCCAGATAAGGTAAATTGTCGTCAATGTCATGTGCCAGAGCACAGCAATACCTTGTTTAGAGGTACAAATTTTGAAAAGGTAAAAGCACCTGCTGTGGGAATTTTAAATAAGGCTTTAAGATCTAGTCCACCTGTTATTCCCCATCAAATTCAATTGAGAGAAAATTGTTTGGCATGCCATGCAGGTCCAAGTGCACCTAAAGAAATTAGAGTTTCGCATCCAGAGCGTGTAAACTGTAGACAATGTCATGCTTTGAATAATAAAGAAGTGACAGATATCGGGATTTTTATAAGAAAATAAGAGATGAGAATAGGTATGATACATCGTGTTTTAGATAGCATAAAAGCTTTTCGTTTGGATTGTAAAGAAGCCAAAAGAAGAAGTGAAGTGATGAAGGTTCGGAAAGCCCTACACAAGCAATATCGCAAACGCAAACATAGTTTGGTTTGTTTGTTGTTGATTGCGACGGTTACGGCTTCTTGTAAACATCATGAAGAAGAATATCATAGTGTTGTCGATAAAATTGAAGCAAAAAGTAAAGATTATAAAGAAACGTCCATCAGTTCTGAAATCTTTATTCAGGATTTGCACACCATTGAAATATCAGAAGGCGGACATACATTTTTGATTCCAGAAAGGAAAGGTCAAATCAAATCGTACGCCTGTACTGAATGTCATACAAAACCGTTGGCTCAATTAAAAGGGAAAGATTTAAAGAAAGCGCATTGGAATTTGACTTTGAGACATGCCGATGAGCATACCATGAATTGTATAACATGTCATAATGGAAATGATATGGACAATTTAAAAAGTTTGACAGGCGCCAAAATTGACTTTAATAAAAGTTACAATTTGTGTAAACAATGCCACACCAAACAATTTGAAGATTGGAAAGGTGGTGCACACGGAAAAAGATTGGAAAGTTGGGCAAATCCGAGAGCATCTATGACCTGTGTAAATTGTCACAACCCACATAAGCCAAGCTTTGAAAAAAGATGGCCAGCGAAGTTCAATACGCAGAAAGTAAAAGAACGTAAATGATACAATTGGTAATAATAGTTGAAAATTTTAGGTATGGGTACAGATAAAAAAAAGTGGTTTTCGTTAAATCTGACCAAAAAGAAAGAAAGTAGTTCTTGTGGTTGTGGTAGTAATTCTGGTGGATGTGGTTCACATCAGAAGGTTGAAAAACCAAAGAAAAACGATGGTTTTGATCAGGTTCTGAATTCTTCAATGGATAGAAGAAATGCATTTAAACAACTAACGGCAAGTTTGCTAGTTGGTGCTGGAGCAGTTACAACTGCTTGTAGCGTTACAGGCGATGAAAAAACGAAAGAAAAAGCCCAAATAGATTGGGAAGAGCAGTTCAAAGGAAATTATAAATTAATGTCCGATGACGAGAAAACAGCAACTGTAGATAGGTTGGTGCGTAGGCATCAGTTAAAAACAGGAGACCAATTAACTATTTCTTCTGAAACAGCTGAAGAAAATGTTTTGTTTGGTTATGCTTTTAATATATCGAAATGTCAGGGATATATGGATTGTGTAAGTGCTTGTGTGGAAGAAAATAACCAAGACCGGAATTCACAAATGGAATACATCCGTATTCATGAAATGAAAGATGGGAAAGGTTTCAATTTTAATGAAGCCGATGATAATTTTTATCATGAAGTACCTGCCGATGGTCATTTTTATATGGGAACCCAATGTTTTCATTGTGACAATCCACCTTGTGTTGAGGTTTGTCCGGTACAGGCCACTTGGAAAGAGCCCGATGGAATTGTAGTCGTAGATTACGATTGGTGTGTTGGTTGTCGTTATTGTATGGCTGCTTGTCCGTATGATGGTAGACGATTTAACTGGAGTAAGCCAGAAGTTCCTGCGGAAGAAATTAATAAAAACCAACATTATTTAGGAAATAGATTGCGTAAAAAAGGGGTGATGGAAAAATGTACTTTCTGTATCCAACGTTCTAGAAAAGGAAAAAATCCTGCTTGTGTTGAGGCATGCCCTACTGGAGCAAGAATATTTGGAAATTTATTAGATCCGGATAGTACCATTAGATGGGTGTTAGAAAATAAAAAAGTTTTCCGTTTGAAAGAAGATTTGGGGACAGAGCCTAAGTTTTGGTATTTCATGGACTAGGCTTCGATAAGTTCCGTCTAGAGAGTTGGTTTTAAAAAACTGAGTCTATGTTTTGATCTTTTGAACTAAAGTTTTTGAAAAAAATTAAAGAAGTGTGTCATCTCGAGCGGAGTGGAGAGGGATGGTTTATGACCAAGGAGATAAAAATAGGTCTTGACTCCGCTTGACCTGACAAATTAGGGGTTGTAATTAAATTTGTGTGAAGGATTGAAGCGGCATCCTTTTTTTCTTTTGGTTACTGAGCTTGTAGAAGTACCGAAAGAGAAAAAAGATACAGCAGAAAGCCTGACCTGAAAGGGCACACCAAAATAGAAGAAGATAATAAGTCGATAAAAAAGGAAGTAATGGGAAGAATAACCGTTTTAAAAAGTCTGGTAAAAGACAGTTTGGATACAATTACACACGGGACGAAAAAGTATCATTTATGGATGGCGTTTTTGACAGCTGTGATGCTTGGTGGTATGTACTGTTATTCCATTCAATTGGATGAAGGTTTGAGTGTTACCGGAATGACCGACCGCGTAAGTTGGGGATTGTACATTTCTAATTTTACATTTTTGGTAGGTGTGGCAGCAGCAGCGGTCATGTTGGTTATGCCAACATATGTGTTAAAAGACGTTGATTTTAAACAAGCGGTTTTGATAGGTGAGGGCTTAGCAGTAGCGGCTTTATTAATGTGTTTGGCATTTGTAATTGCAGACATGGGGGGGCCATCGGTATTGTGGCATATGTTACCAGGAATAGGTGTTTTTAATTTTCCAAATTCTATGTTGACCTGGGATGTATTGGTGTTGAATGGCTATTTATTTATCAATATTAGTATTCCATTTTATATTTTATTTCGTCATTACCAAAACAAAGAAGCTTTGTCTAAAGTATATGTGCCCGGTGCATTTTTATCTGTTTTTTGGGCGGTAGGAATTCATTTAGTCACGGCATTTTTATACCAAGGTTTACAAGCAAGACCATTTTGGAACAATGCATTGTTAGGACCACGATTTTTGGCAAGTGCTTTTGCAGCAGGACCAGCCTTGATAATTTTAGTGTTGGCTATTATAAGATCGCATACCGAGTTTGTCATCAAGGATAAAACGATTAAAAAAATTGCTTTGGTGGTTACAGTCGCGGCTCAAATAAACTTGATTATGTTGGTGTCTGAATTGTTTAAAGAATTTTATGCACCTACACATCACAGTGAAAGTGCTTATTATTTGTTTTTTGGTTTGCATGGAAAGAATGCTTTGTTGCCTTGGATTTGGACAGCTATACCTTTGAACATATTGGCAACGGTTGTATTAACGTTTCACAAACTGCGTAACAATTTAACGATACTCTATATTTGTTGTTTTATTTTATTTGTGGCTATTTGGATTGAAAAAGGTTTTGGCTTAATTGTGCCAGGTTTTATACCAGGGCCCTATGGTAAAATTGTGGAGTATTTGCCTACAGGAGTAGAAGTTGGAGTTACTTTGGGTATTTGGGCAATGGGTGCTTTTATTTTTACAATTTTGGCAAGAACGGCCATTGGAATTGAAACAGGGGTGCTAAAATTTAAGAAGTAATTCTATACTAAAGTAATTATCTTAACATAAGTTTAGTAAAAAATATAGTTTTTTTTTGGTAACTAGGTAAGTTAGAGTATATTTGCAGTTCAAAAATAAAAAAAGCGACTATGATTTCTTCTAACGAATATTTTGATGCAAAAGTAAAATCTTTAGGATATACGTCTTCTATTGGAAATTCGACTATTGGAGTTATGGAAGAAGGAGAATATGAGTTTGGTACTACAGCTCATGAAAAAATGAATGTTATTGAAGGAGAATTGATAGCATTGTTGCCAGGAACCACAGAATGGGTTTCTTATAAATCGGGTACGTTTTTTGAAGTAGACGCAAACACATCTTTTAAAGTAAAATCAGTAGGACAAACAGCTTATTTGTGTCAATACAAATAGGAAGCAATAATATTACGTAAATCTTAGGGGTAGGATTTATTTACCGCTCGGACTCACATTTATTTGTGAGTCCGAGTTTTTTTTGGGAAAAGAAAACCCCGAGCCATTTGGCTCGGGGTTTTTCATTTAAAGTAGGGCTAGTTCTTGTTGTCGAAGTTTTTTTGCTGCTTTGACTAGGTTTTTTAAAGCGATTTTGGTTTCTGGCCAATCTCGTGTTTTTAAACCACAATCTGGATTTACCCAAATATGCTCTTTTGGTAAAACATTTTTTGCTTTGGTTAATAAATAGTCTATTTCTTCTACGGAAGGTATTCTTGGAGAGTGAATGTCATAAACGCCAGGGCCAATTTCATTGGGATAGTTGAAGTTGACAAAGGCATCTAATAATTCCATTTCTGATCTGGAGGTTTCAATAGTTATAACATCAGCGTCCATATTGGCAATGCTAGCAATAATATCATTGAATTCGGAGTAACACATATGTGTGTGTATTTGTGTTTTGTTTTGTACTCCACTAGCAGAAATTCGAAAGGCTTTTACCGCCCAATCTAAATAATTTTGCCAATTTTCTTGGCGCAAAGGCAAGCCTTCTCTTATGGCCGGTTCGTCTATTTGAATGATATTGATACCGTTACTTTCTAAATCTACAACTTCGTCTCTAATAGCCAAAGCAATTTGATTGCAAGTCGTTTCTCTAGGCTGATCATTTCTAACAAAGGACCATTGCAAAATAGTTACTGGGCCAGTAAGCATTCCCTTTACAGGAATATCGGTTAAGGATTGCGCGAACGTTGACCATTTGACAGTCATTGGTTTTTCTCGAGAAACATCACCAAATAAAATAGGTGGTTTTACACATCTACTACCGTAGCTTTGTACCCAACCAAAACTACTAAAGGCAAATCCATTTAATTTTTCACCGAAATATTCTACCATATCATTGCGTTCAAATTCTCCATGTACCAAAACGTCAAGTCCAATTTCTTCTTGAAATCGAATAGAATCTTCAGTTTCTTTCGCAATTAAGGTTTCGTAGGCTGTTTGCGATAGGAGTCCTTTTTTAAATTTAGATCTCCAGCTTCTTACTTCTTTTGTTTGTGGAAATGAACCAATGGTTGTGGTAGGAAATAAAGGCAATTTTAAATAATTTTGCTGCTCTTTTTGTCGGATTGTAAATGAATTTTGTCTTTGACTATCCGCATTTTTTAGTTCAGAAACTCTTTTTTTAACTTTCGGATTGTGAATTAAGCTTGAGGTTGTTCTGTTGAGGTTGGCAAATTTATTTTCTTCAAATAGTTCGGCATATTCTTCATTTGTAGAAGAAGCAAGTGCTTTGATACTTACTATTTCTTGCAGTTTTTGTTTGGCAAAGGCCAACCACGATTTTACTTCTGCAGGTAAACTCTTCTCATTTTGTTCTACATCTAAGTCGTACGGACTGTGCAGCAAGGAACAAGATGCAGAGATATAGATATTTTGTGCTGCTACCTTTGTAAGCGCTTTGTCGATGATTTTTAGTGATTTTTCGAAATCATTTTTCCAAATATTTCTTCCATCTACCAATCCTAAGGATAATTTTGTATTCGGGTTAAAGAATTTTGAAGTCAAAATGTCTTCTAATTGAGAAGGGCATCTAACCAAGTCTAAATGCAAAGTATCTACAGGAAGTTGAAGTACAGTGCTTAAATTATCTCCATAACAATCGAAATAATTGGCTAAATAAACTTTAGTGTCAGGAAATTTTTGGTGTATTTTGTGATACGTAATTTCAATGGCTTTTCTTTCTTTATCGGTTAAATCTAAGGCCAAACAAGGTTCGTCAAACTGAAGAATATCAGCACCTAATGTTACCAATTTATGAATTACTTCAATATATACAGGTAGCAATTTATCCAAAAGTTCTAGTCGATGAAAACCTGCTTCTTTTTCTTTTCCTAATAATAAAAAACTTACCGGCCCAATAAGAACAGGTCTGGTTTTGATACCTAATTCTAGGGCTTCTTTAAATTCATCTACTATTTTAGTAGAGAAAAAGTCGAAACTTTGTTCTTTCTCAAATTCAGGAACGATGTAGTGATAATTGGTGTCAAACCATTTGGTCATTTCCATGGCCGTACAGTCTATTGTTTCATTTTGCAAGCCTCTTGCCATAGCAAAATAGAGGTCGAAAGGATTTTTTTTATGGATGTTTTGGTAGCGTTTTGGAATGCAGCCTACGGTTAAACAGGTGTCAAGAACTTGGTCGTAGAAAGAAAAATCATTGGAAGGAATGGCATCAATTCCTATTTGTTGTTGTAGCAACCAGTTTTCTTTTCGGATATTTTTCCCTGCTTCTAAAAGTGTTTTTTCATCAATGTTTTGAGACCAATACGATTCACATGCTTTTTTTAATTCTCTTTTGGCTCCAATTCTTGGGTATCCTAAAATAGTAGTTTTCATTTTTTCAAAGTGTTTATTATCTAAGCAAAGATATTTAGAGGGTTGTTTAAACTGAAAAAAGGAGATTATTTGGTTGTAATGACTATTTTAGCCTTGTTTAAAAGTTGAATCATCTTTTTGAGTGTGTGAGAAAGCTGTTCAACAGAAAATTATTCTACATGCAATTAGATAAAATTGATATTCGGATTTTAAATATTTTACAAAATCGATCAAATTTGACAACCAAGGAGTTGGCAGCGCGGGTAAATTTATCAACAACGCCCGTTTTTGAACGCGTAAAGAAGTTAGAAAAGGAAGGTTATATTAAAAAGTACATCGCCTTGTTAGATGCTGAAAAGTTAGACAATGGACTTACGGTATTTTGTAACATTACCTTAAAAGAACACACCCGAGAAATAGGAAATCAATTTGTAGCAGATATTAAACTGATTGATGAGGTGGTAGAATGCTACAACACTTCAGGAGATTTTGATTTTTTATTGAAAATTGTAGTCAAGGATATGAAACACTACCAAGATTTTGTTTTAAATCATTTGGGTGATGTAAAAAATATTGGAAGCACGCACAGTACTTTTGTAATGGGAGAAATAAAAAACTCACATTCAATTCCTATTAAAAATTCATAGATAATTGAATGCGTTTTCTAGCTACGTCAACTTCTTCAACTTTTACTTTTACATGCTGATTTAAATGCACAACATCATTGACATTACCCACATAGGTATTGCTTAATTTAGAGATGTGAACCAATCCGCTTTCTTTAATTCCTATGGCAACAAAGCAGCCAAAATTGGTAATGTTGTTAACAATACCGGGCAGTATTTGTCCAACATGTAAGTCGTTGATTGTTTTTATGTTTGGATTGAACTCAAAATTTTTCAAAGGTTTTCTTGGATCTAAACCTGGTTTTTCCAATTCCTTAACAATGTCTTTCAATGTTGGAATTCCAATAGCATCTGTAATAAATTGATTTAAATCAATAGTTTTAAGACGCTCCTTGTCTCCAATTAATTCCTCAATACTCAGCTTTAAAGTCTTGGCAATATTTTTTACAACCGGATAGCTTTCGGGATGTACGGCAGAATTGTCTAAAGGGTTTTTAGCATTTTTTATTCTTAAAAAGGCCACGGCTTGTTCGTAGGCTTTAGCTCCTAAACGCGGTACCTTTTTTAAGTCTTGACGTTTTGTAAAGGCGCCATTTTCACTTCTGTAAGCAACAATATTATCGGCAAGTTTAGGGCCTATTCCTGAAACATAACTCAATAAGGAACTACTTGCTGTGTTTAAATTTACCCCTACGTGGTTCACGCAACTTTGAACTACGGTGTCTAATTCTTGTTTTAATTTTGTTTGGTCTACATCGTGTTGGTATTGTCCCACACCAATAGATTTTGCTTCTATTTTTACCAACTCGGCTAAAGGATCGGCCAATCTTCTTCCAATAGAAACAGAACCTCTTACGGTTACATCGTAATTAGGGAATTCGTCTCTTGCAATTTTTGAGGCAGAATAGATAGAAGCGCCTGCTTCATTGACAATATAGACTTGCATGTCTTTGTCAAAACGAATTTTCTTTACCATGGCCTCCGTTTCTCTTGAAGCGGTTCCGTTTCCAATGGCAATGGCATCAATTTTATAGGCATTTACGGCGGTGCTTATTTTGCCATACGCTTCCTTTTCTTTGTGAAGGTAAACTGTATCGTTGTGTTTTAAATCTCCCTGAGCATCTAGGCAGACCAATTTACAGCCGGTTCGAAAACCTGGGTCTAGCGCCAAAATATTTTTACCACCTAATGGTGCTTGTAATAATAATTGTTTTAGGTTTTTAGCAAATACCTGAATAGCATTTTCGTCTGCTTTTTCTTTATACTTCGCTAAAATTTCATTTGAAATAGCCGGTGCTAACAGTCTTTTATAGGCATCTTCAATGGCTAGTTGTATTTGTTCTGAACAGTCGTTTTGAGAACGGATAATTCTTGTGCCTATTCTAGAAATTGCTGCTTCTTTGTCGACTTCAATTTTTACTCGGACGATGCCTTCTTTTTCGGCTCTTAGCAAAGCTAACAAACGGTGTGAAGGGCAGCGAAATAAAGACTCAGACCAATCAAAATAGTCTCTAAATTTTTGAGCCTTGTCTAGCTGACTTTGTTCTAAAGTTGCCGCAATTTTAGATTTGATTACTTTCGAGCTGATTGTTGCATTTCTGGTAAATTCATTCCGTAAAGAATTACGGATGTCAATGCGTTCGTTGATCCATTCAGCAATAATAAATCGTGCACCTTCTAAGGCCTGGTCAATAGAACTGACAGTTCCTTTTAGAAATTTTTGACTTACATCATCTAAATCTCGGGCATTTTGTGCCATAATTATTTTAGCCAATTCTTCTAAACCTTGCTCTTTAGCAGTATCAGCTTTTGTTTTTCTTTTCTTTTTAAAAGGAAGGTATAAATCTTCCAATTCAATAAGATCTTTGGCATTTTTAATTTTAGTTTCAAGTACCTTTTCAAGGAGCCCTTGTTCATCAATAGATTTTAAAACGGCCTTTTTTCTTTTTTCTAGATCGGTAAAAGTTTTTTGAAGTGTGACAATAGTTTCAATTTGAACTTCGTCTAAATTTCCTGTTTTTTCCTTTCTATAGCGTGCAATAAAAGGAATGGTACAATCTTCATCAAGCAATTTTAAGGTATTAATGATGCTGATATCACGGATGTCCGTTTTGGAAATAATATAGTCGAGTAATTGCATGGTATTTTATTGGCAAAATTGGTACGACAAAAATAAGCTTTTCCTTACGTTAGAAAAATTTGGAGAAAGAAAAACCCCTTCTAAATACTAGAAAGGGTTTGTGTTGTTTCCTACTATCTAAAAAACAATTGATTCACGTAAAAAGTGTGTCCTTTGGAGGCTTGGATAACGATTTTATAATATCGCACGTTTTTAGGTTTTAGCTTAAAAGAAATATTTTCGGTTTTGATAGGCTTTGTATTTCTAAAGTTTTTTTTCGACTCCAGTTTCCAATTTGTTTTGTCTGTTGAAGTCCATAGTTGTGCTTCTTTTAAGGGATATGTTTTTAATTTTAGTTTTTTTATTCTGTATGAATTGTACCCACAACTTATAGAAACTTCTTTAATTTTAGAGGTGTTGTCTTTAAATTCGGCAATGGCAATTAGGGGTCTTTCTTTAAAACCTGCCCAATATTTAGAAACATCAATTTTAGATTTGTTGAGAACAAAATCATCAATTAAAATTGTAGCAGCATTTCCAACATATTCACCTAAAATTCCTTCATAGCTTACTTCTAAATTAGAAGGGACAAAGCCTCTGCTAAAAAAGGTGAAGGTTTCTACTTTACTCGGTTTCCATCCTTCCTTAAAAGCAATTGTTTTTATAGATTTGTTCTTTTTTCCTTGTAAATCAAGTACAATTTTTTTTGTAAGTAGCGGCGATTCTTTCGTTGGATTGGATTTGTCTAAAGAATAATGAATATCCACTCCCGCTAATTTATGACCGATATGAATGCTATCTCCTGTGCTAATAATATTTCCTTTGCTTAGCAAAACAGGTGGTGTTAAGATGAGTTCATTTTTTACATCTTGAACAAAGCCTTCGGTTATTGTTGTATTTGGTAATTTTTTTTGAAGTAGTGCAATTTCATCAGAATTCATAGCGGTGTTCCAAACATATAACTGGCGTAGTTTAGGTAATTTTTCTAGGGTGCTAAGTAGGCTGAAGTCTACTTGTGTGTTGGATAAAGAAAGGCTGTTTAATTCAGTACAGGCTGTCAATACTTCAAGATCATTGGTTTTAATGTCCGTTCCATTCAATTGCAGTTTTTCAAGGTTTTTTAAACCAGAAACAAAAGCCAGTTCTTCTTTGTAAATAGGAAGTTTGGACAAGTTTAGACTAACAATTTGTTCTTTAATTTTAGAAAGCTCTGTTAAGCTATTTGTTTGAAAAGTAGAACGTCCGTAAATAGCCACATCAATTCCGGGTGAAGTCGGAGATTTTTGTTTGATACTTCTAAAAGGGCTGTTCAGTTCATCAATAATTTCCTGATCGGCAAAAGAAAATGGATAGATCTTTTTTGTGGTCTTTTTTTGAAGCCATTTTTTTGAAATAATTGTTTTTAAAGAATCTCCTTCTTTTAAATGATTGTACGAAATGGTATCGTTTATACCTTGTTGAATCCAAGTTTTTAAAAGTTCAATTTCATTTGCTGTAAGTTGCGGCTTTCCTTTTGGAGACATGTGTTTTTTATGTTCCAAAGGAAGTTGTATTCTTTTGATAAAATTACTTTTTTCTGGTTGATGAGCAATCCAAAGAGGTCCGTTTTTACCACCTTCGCTAATGGCTTCAAGACTGCTTAGATTTAAATTTCCTTTTAATTTTTGGTCGTTGTGGCAACTTGTACATTTTTTATCTAAAATAGGTTGAATAAAAACCTTGTAAATCGCACCATTTTCAGTTTCTACAGGTGTACTATTTGCCATTAGTGGTTCTGTAATAAAATTGGTCCCATGTGTTAAGCCGGCACCATAATGACCCGCAAAAATGACACTGGTAAAACTGAAAAGCAAAACGGTTTTAAAATAGGTTTTGTATTGGTAAAATAAAACAAGACTGTACACCATAAAACTGATCGATACGCCAATCCACTTATGCAACGCCATTAAATCTGTGCTAGTTTCTTCAAGCGATAATAACAAGCCCATTATTGTGGCCGCCGTTGTAGATAGAGACGTTAGAAATAATAGAAATAGATTTATCTTTTCAAAAGAAGCGACATCTAATTGCTTTTTAAATAGATTTAGAACGAATAAGAGTGCAATAAAGGCAACAGGAAAATGTAAAATTAAAGGATGCATTCTGCCCAGTGGCTGTATCCAAAATGGAATGATGACACTGCTTTCAAAAAGAAGCATAAATGCCAATAAACAATGTAAAAATAGCAATGTATTTAAAACAAGCGACTTGAGTTTTTTCATAATTATGCGATAATGTCTTTAACTACATGGCCATGTACATCTGTTAATCGGAATCTTCTTCCAAGATGTTTGTAGGTTAATTTTTCATGATCTAGTCCCATTAAATGCATAATAGTTGCTTGTAAATCGTGAATATGAACAGGGTTTTCAACAATATTGTATCCTAATTCATCTGTTTTTCCATAAGAAGTTCCTGCTTTTACGCCTCCACCTGCCATAAACAAGCTATAGCATCTTGGGTGATGATCTCTTCCATAATTATCATTGGTTAGTTTTCCTTGGCAGTAATTGGTTCTTCCAAATTCTCCTCCCCAAATCACCAAAGTTTCATCTAATAAGCCACGTTGTTTTAAATCAGTAATCAGTGCTGCAGAAGCTTGATCGACATCTTTGGCTTGCATTTTCATATGATCGACTAAATTGCTGTGCTGATCCCATCCTTGGTGGTATAATTGTACAAAACGAACTCCAGATTCTGATAATTTTCGTGCTAGCAAACAATTGGCGGCATAGGTTCCAGGAATCATAGAATCGGATCCATACATTTTTTTGATATGGTCTGGTTCTTTTGAAACATCTGTAATTTCAGGAACAGCGGTTTGCATTCTGTAGGCCATTTCGTATTGTTTTATTTTGGCTTGAATTTCAGGATCTCCAAATTCTTGGTAACCAATTTCATTTAAGGAGCCTAAATGATTTAGCATTTTCCTTCTAGAGTCAGCATCCATTCCATTTGGATTTTTCAAGTACAAAATAGGATCTTCACTGGCACTTAATTGTACACCTTGGTGGATGCTATCTAAAAATCCATTTCCCCAAAGTTTCGAATAAACACCTTGTCCGTTTCCTTTTCCTTTAGAAAGTAAAACAGTAAAAGCGGGTAAGTTTTTGTTTTCGCTTCCCAAACCATAACTCAGCCAAGAACCCATACTAGGTCTACTTCCAACTTGTGAACCTGTTTGTAAGAAGGTCAATGCAGGATCGTGGTTAATGGCATCTGTATGCATGCTTTTGATCATGCAAATATCATCTGTTATTTTTGCAATATTTGGAAATAAATCACTCACATACATTCCAGAATCTCCATGCTGTTTGAAGTCGAATTTTGAGCCTACCAAAGGGTAACTATTTTGATTAGCCGTCATTCCCGTTAATCGTTGTTCACCTCTAACAGAATCTGGTAATTCTTGGCCAAACATATCTCTTAGTTTGGGTTTGTAATCGAAAGATTCTAATTGTGAAGGAGCCCCGTTTTGGGTTAACATAATGATTCTTTTGGCTTTTGAAGCAAAATGTTTCAATCCTAAAGTAGGTTGTATAGCGGCTTCATTTGATCCTGTAAATAAATCAGGCACCATTAAAGAACCTAGGGCAACACCGCCCATTCCCATTGCTGCTTTTTTAAAAAAATGACGACGGTTGATATTGAGTGAATGTTCAAAAACTTCTTTGTCCATAAGTTTAACTTTTAATAATGGTTTCTTCCATGTTGTACATGGTGTGAATAATTTGCATTAAGGCTGCTACTTTGTAAGTCTCTTGAATATTTTCTGAAGGGTATTCTCCTACGTCAATAAATTTTTCGGCTCTACTTTGTTCTTTTTTGAACAAGGCTTCCTGTTTTTTGTAGTAGTCAAGAAAGATTGTTTTTTCTTCGGGTTTGATAGTTCTACAAACTATTTTTCTAAAAGCCACTTCTATGTTTTTTTCAGAAGAATTATTTTCAAGAATTAATTTCTCAGCCAAAACTCTTGCTGCTTCTAAAACCGTTGGGTCGTTTAACATGATCAAGGCTTGTAAAGGAGTCATGGTACTTTGTCTTTGTACTTCACATTGATCTCTAGTACTGGCATCAAAAAATTGTTGAACAGGCGGTAATGTTGTTCGTTTGATGAAAATATAAATTCCGCGTTTGTACAAATTACTGCCATGATCCTGTACATAGCTCGATAAAATTCCACGTCCAGAAGAGGTGGCTTTCCACATACCTTCAGGTTGGTAAACTTTTACACTTCTTCCTCCAACTTCAGAATTTAACAAACCGCTGCTTGCCAATACATGATCACGAATCATTTCAGAACTATATCGCAAACGAGAACTACGAGAAAGGTAATTGTTGTCTGGGTCGATGGCTTGTTTTTCTTCAGAAATTACAGAGGATTGTTTGTAGGTAGAAGAGGTCACAATTTGTTTAACCAATCGCTTTATGTTCCAACCATGCTCCATAAAATCGCTAGAGAGCCAGTTTAGTAAATTTACATGGGTAGGAAGGTCACCTTGCATTCCAAAATCTCCCGATGTTTTTACAATTCCCACACCAAAAATTTCTTGCCAAATTCGGTTGACGTACACACGGCTTGTAAGTGGGTTTTTTTTATCGAACAACCAATCCGACATTCCAAGTCTGTTTGGTTTAAACTTTGATTTGTCGAAAGCTAAGATGGATTTTGGTAAATCGTGTGTTACTATTTCTCCTTTGGCATCATAAGCCCCTCTTTCTAAAAGATGGGTTTGTCGCTCTTCTTGTCTTTCTTCCATAATCATAGACCTTACATTTTCATAACTTTTTTTGTTAATAAAAGGCAGACTGTCTTGAATGAGTTGGGTTGAAATATCTAAATAAGGTTTTTCAGCAAGTGTTTTTCCAACACCACCGGCATGTCTTCGATAAGGGGTTTTTTCAAAAAAAGCAAAGGTGCTAAAATATTCTTTTTGAGAAATAGGATCGTATTTATGATCGTGACATTTGGCACATTCAAAAGTAAGTCCTAAAAATGCTTTTCCAAAGGTATTGGTTCTGTCGGTTAGCGTTTCAATTCTAAATTCTTCAACAATAATCCCTCCCTCTTGGTTAATTTTATGGTTTCTATTGAAGCCTGTCGCTAAAACAGATTCCAAATTTTTGTTGGGAAGTAAATCACCAGCAAGCTGCCAGGTCACAAATTTATCATAGCCATAATTTTCATTAAAGGCATGTATAACCCAATCTCTCCAAGGCCACATGGTTCTCAAATCATCATCTTGGTAGCCATGTGAATCGGCATACCGAGCAACATCTAACCATGAGCTGGCCATTTTTTCTCCGTAATGTTTGCTGGCCAGCAATTCATCAACTATTTTTTCATAGGCATTTTCAGAAGTGTCTGTTAGAAACTTGTATTGCATTTCTAGGCTAGGGGGTAAGCCTGTAATATCAAAAGAAACACGTTTTAGCAAACGTTCCTTGTCGGCCATTTCATTAGGCGATAAATTAAGTTGTTTTAATTTATGTAGGATGAAATAATCAATTTCATTATTCGCTAATTGTTTGTTTTCTATGGTAGGTAATTCAGGTTTTTCAACCGGTAAAAACGACCAGTGTGTTTTGTATTCAGCTCCTTGTTTGATCCATTTTTTGATGATTTTTTTCTCATAATCATTTAGTGTCAATTGCGAATCTGCTGGCGGCATTACTTGTGTTGTATCCGTGCTAATGATACGATTGTAAATTTCTGATTCATTGGGTTTGTGAGGAATAATTCCATGTTTTCCCGGTGATTCTTTTAAAACGGCATAAGCACCTTCTTGCGTGTCTAATCGTAAATCGGCAAAGCGTTTTTTAGCATCTGGTCCATGACAATTGAAACATTTATCCGATAAAATTGGTCGGACGTCAAAATTATAGTCTACAATTTCAGGAACCTTTTTCTCAGGTATTTTGGAATACTTGTTTGTTGTTTCTTTGCAAGAAGAAATTCCGATACAAACGAAAAATATATAATAAAAATGTTTCATTAAATTCTTTCTAATTTAATTGGATAGGATTTGTTTGCGTTCCATTGACATACATAAAGGTTTTTGTCTTCATCTACACAAACATCATGGCAGTGGTTGAATAAAGGGGTGTCTTGTACCATCATTTGTAATTTTCCTTTTTTGTATCTAGGTGCTGTTCCTCCTGGATTTGAGACAACTTTATCGTTTTTATCTAAAATGGTTACAAATCCAGAGTCGGGTGTTCTTTCCATATATTTTAAGCGAGACCAGCATACTCCTGAGTAAATGTTTTCATCGTCAATAACGGGTCTACAAACATAGGCGCCTGGTAAAAATAGGGTTGAAAGGTATTTTCCGTCGAGGGTATATCTTTTAAAAGAATTATGCGTTCTTGAGGTGCATAAAAGCGTAATATTATTCGGATCTCTATTGTCGATGGCTACCCCATGGGCATTGCTTAATTGATCGTCATTAAATCCTTTTCCGCCAAATTTTCGAATGTATTCTCCATCAGCATTGAATTGTAAAATCCAGTCAGAACCATAGCCATCTGCTACATAAATATCGCCATTGGCGGCAATAGCAGTTTCGGTAGGTTTGTATCTCATTTTTTCGGTATACACGCCAAGTTGGTGTGGTGTTGGAAGTTCCATTAAAATTTTTCCATCTACGGTTGTTTTTACAACTCTTCCTCCTGGATCGGTAATCCACAAAACATCTTGATCCCCTTCTTTAAATAAAGTAAGCCCATGTCCCGATTTAAATTCATGCCCCCAAGTTTTTATTGCCTTTCCAGATTTGTCATAAATAATGATATTGTTTTTTGTTTCATCCGTAACCATGATAAGTCGGCCTTTTGAATCTAAAACCATTTCATGGCAGTTTTTTATAGGTGTGCTATTTGGGTTTAAATTTCCCCACTCTTTATGTACACGGTATTTAAAATCACCATGCCCGATAATTTGTTCGTGTAATGCTGGTTTTTTTAAAATTGTAAAACCATAAGAAGGAATAGTTAAGGCTGCGCTAGCAAGAGCGGTGTTTTTAAGAAATGATCTTCTAGAATTGTCCATGTTGAGGTTTTAAAAATGTCAAAAAAAAGGCGTCCTAATACATGCTACAAAATGTAGGAATGCATTGGGTCTCAAAAATAGAAACATGTAATAAAAACAGGGTGGATTAATTGTACAAAGTGGTGTAATTATTGAACAATTACTTGCTAATCCTTAGGTTTTCTGTAAAAAGTAGGTGAATTTCCGTATTCCTTTTTAAAAGTTCTGCTGAAGTATTTGGCATCATTGTATCCTACTTTATAGGCAATTTCTTTGATGCTAAAGTCTTCTGTTTTGATAAAATGCATTGCTTTGATAAGGCGGTAAGAATTGATGTATTCAATGATAGATTTTCCTGTAAGCGCTTGTGTTTTTCTGTACAACTGAGATCGGCCAATAGAGAGTTCTGTGCAAAGTTGATCGACAGAAAATTCTGAGTTTTCAAGGTGAAGTTCTATACTGTCATTCAGTCTAGATAAAAACTTATCGGTTGTTTTTGGACTTGTTTCTTTGCTGCTATTTTGTTGAAATTTTTTAATCAGAAGTTTTCTGCTTTCTAAAATGTTTTTCAATTTTAGTTTTACTTCAGAAATATTAAACGGTTTTTGAATATAATCATCGGCTCCTGTTTTTAAACCTGCCAATTTATTATCGGTACCGACTTTGGCGGTTAAAAATAACAGAGGGATATGTGCAGTTAGTTCGTTGTTTTTAAGTTGGTGTGCAAATTGAAGTCCGTCCGTTTCGGGCATCATAATATCGCTAATCACAATATCGGGAATGGTGGTTAGCGCCATTTGAATTCCTTCTTTTCCGTTAGAAGCTTCTAGAACTTGATAGCTTTCACTCAATTCTTCTTTTAAATAGGTACGGATGTCATTATTGTCTTCAATAATAAGAATTACGGTGCTTTCTGTTTTTATTTCGGGTATAGCTATTGTTTTTATTTCAACATCATTTTCATAGTTGTTGTATCCAATAGGAAGGCTTACTTTAAAATGGCAACCTTGCCCTTCTTCCGTAGTTAATGCAATAGTTCCTTTGTGTAGCTGCACCATTTCTGAAGTTAATGACAAGCCGATACCGCTGCTGTATTCGTGGCCAATAGTTTCATTTAACTGATAAAAACGTTCAAATATTTTATCTTTTAAATCACTAGGAATTCCTGGGCCATTGTCAATAACCTCCAAGGTCATTTGTCCTTTTGAAATTTTGTTTTGTGCATCTTTTTGAATGTCAGAATAGCGAATATTTACAGTTATTTTGCCGTGGGAAGGTGTGTATTTAAAAGCATTAGAAACTAAATTGGTAATTATTTTTTTGACAATATCGGTGTCGAAATAAATTTCAGCGTTCGTGGTTTCTTCTTGCAGTTTAAAAGTGATCTTTTTTTCTTTCGACCAATAAGAAAATGAATGTTCTATATTTTGAAAGAGTGCTGTATTGTTTTGTGCTTTTATTTGTAGTGTGGGCTGATTTTCAAGTTTTCGAAAATCTAAAATTTGATTGATCAGTTCCAAAAGACTGGTGCTATTGCGGTACATCATATCCAACACCTTTGGGGTTGGGCTTATTTTTTCTTGTATGAACTTGTTTAAAGGGGCGGTAATTAAGGTCAACGGAGTTCTTAATTCATGAGAAATATTGGTAAAGAAGCGCAATTTCATTTTAGCTAATTCTTCAAATTGAATCATTCGTTCTTGTTCAATTTCAAATTTTGATCGGATGCGTTCTTTTCTAAGAAACCACCAAAAGGTGAAAGCAACACTAGCAACTAGAAGGGCAATTAATAGAATTTGAACCCATAATAAATCCCAAAAAGGCGGATGAATTAGTACGCCAATACTAGTAATATTATCATTCCATACACCATCTTCGTTGCTTGCTTTTACTTTAAAAATGTATTTACCAGGAGGTATGTTTGTATAGGTAGCTTTGGGTGTGCCATTTATTTGTATCCATGATTTATCATAGCCTTGTAGTTTGTAGGCATATTGACATCTTTGGTTGTTGGTGTAATGTATGACTTGAAATTCAAATTCAAATTTTTTGTCAGAATAGTCTAGTTGAATTTCTTTTTCAACTTCAATACTTTTGCTTAGGTAATTGCTTTGTGGTTGAATTAGTTCGTTGTTTACCCATAATTTAGATAGATATACAGGCGGAACCAGTTTGCTTGGTTTTATGTCTTTCGGATCAAATTTTAAAAAACCATTTTCTGAAGAAAAAACCAATTCTCCTGAGTTTAAACGTAGGCTAGAATTAAATATTTGGTTTGATGGCAGGCCGTCTTGTTCATTTGTTATTTTGTAGGTGTTTTGTTCAGGATTAAATTTGATGAGCCCGTTGAGCGTTCCGATCCATAAATTGCCCGCTACATCTTCTTCAATGGAATTGACAATTTTGTCTTTTATTATTTCATGGTCATATTGAATAAATGTATTGCTAAGTGTGTCTAATCTACACAAACCGGCACTTGTTCCTATCCATAAATTGTTTTTTTTATCTTGAAAAAGTTTGTGAATAAAATTATTGTTTATGGAAGAGGCATCTCCAATTACATGTCTATAGTGTTTGAATTCTTTGCGTTTCGGTAAGTACTTTTTTAAGCCATCTCCAGACGTTCCTATCCAAATATCATTTTTGTGATCTTCTAAAACGACAGAAGCTCTATGGAAGTATCCAATGCCGTTTGGATCGTCAGCGTTGCAGTAAAAAGTAGTTGTTTCTTTTGTGCTAGGATCGTATAATTTGGCTCCTAAAACTTCACCGATCCATACTTTGTTGGTGGCAGTATGTAGAATAGAAAAAGGGAAAATATTTTGAGGCATTTCTTCTAAAAGTGTTCCTTGCTCGGAGAATCGGTACAAGGATTTTCTATCGGCTACCCATACTTGATCTCCGCTATGAGAAGAGGCATATGGAGTACCAGAAAAATGAGCGATCGTATTTTGTAAGTTGCCATTTTCTTTATTGTAAATATGGATTTTATTTCCTTGGGTGGTCCAAAAATATTTTTCTGTTTTTATGATGCTACCAGCATTTTTGTTTGTCAAAAAACTTTCTACAATTTTTGGTTTTTTCTTTAGCTGAAAAAAATGACCAGAAGTATCTAAAACCCAGTTGCTGTTTTTTTCTTGTGAATGCTGAATTTTTGAAAGCTGAAATTTTTTTTCATTCAAAAAGAGGCTGTTCAATGCTATTTTTTTTTCAGTTTGAAATTGTAGATTTTTAATTTCAATACAATCGTCATGCACTAGCCAGGAAACTGTGTCATTTTGTTTTTTTATATGACGTGCGAAGTAATTTTTTTTAGCTTTTAATTGATTTGTACTGTCTAAGTAAACTATTTGACCTCGGTTGGTGCATAGTAGGGTATTGTTTAAATATTCCAAAGCATAATAGCTTTGAGAACCTGATAAAGGTGTTCGATAAATTCTCTGGAACTTTTCCGTTTTTGTATCAAATATGTTAAAACCAATCCAAGTACCTATATACAATTGCCCTTGCTCATTTTCTGCTAAGGATAGTATATTGTTATGACTAACGCTCGTGCTATCTGACGCTTTGTGTTTATAGTGTTTAAACGTATTGTTTTTTCTGTTTAATAAATTGAGTCCCCCTCCATCGGTACCGACATAAAATTCATTTTTTGAAGTTTCAAAAAGCACTCTTATTTCATCAAAACTTAAGCTTTTTGGGTTGGACTTGTCATGAATAAATCGGTCAAAACGATCATAATCACGATTGTATTTTAGCAAGCCTCCACCATAAGTTCCTATCCATAAGGTATTTTGACTGTCTTCATACAAACAAGAAATGTGGTTGTTGGTAATACCATTTGGGTCGTTTTCGTTTTTTGTGTAGTTTTTGTAGCTACCACCATCATATTTCCATAAACCATTAATAGTGGCAATCCATACAAAGCCATAGCTGTCTTGTAATATATCGGTAGCGCTCGTTTCAATAGGTAATTTATAGCGTTTTATTTCATATTCATGATCCGTTTTTTGTGCATGTAGTTTGTCGTTTTTTGAGAAAAAAGGACTTGCAAACAAACAAATAATAAGAATATAAATGGATTTCATAGATTGGGAAAACGCAAAATTTAATTGGCGACTGAACAAATATATTACAAAGAAGAGTAAAAACAAGAGTTGGGGTTGTTTTGTAAACGAAAACACCCTTTACCAAATTGATAAAGGGTGTTTGTTTTTTTACAGAGGTACAAAGCGATTATTTTTTATTTACCAAATTGTATTGTGTTTCTAAAGGAACTCCATAAATAGATTTTAAATCCTTTTTTATTTTTTTGAAGAACTCTGTATCTGGAGGTAAACTAAAATTGTTCCAAAATTCTGGTCGGTAAGGAACGGCAATGTCGCCTAGGTCAGTACCTTCTTTGATATTATCAGTAACGTCAATTTTACTTCTGTCGGTTTCTATACCTAAAACAAATAATTCATGGCGATAGGCTAATGGAATTTTCTTTTTGGTGGTTTTTAGTAGCATTTGTTGTTGTGGTGAAATGTTTTTATAGTGCTTCATTTCACGTTTGTGATAACTTAAGTACAATTTGCCATCAGGTGCTTTTTTGTAGATGTAAACAGCATCATTTAGCGTGCTCTCAAAACGATAAATTCCGTAGGTGTCCATTCCTATATAAAGTTTGATTCGTAGCCATTTGTCTTTTTCACTTTGACCTTCAACAATAATAATGTCTTCACCGTCGTAGCTAGAGTCACCTACTTTTGTCCAAGTATATTTTTTTTCTGCAATACGTTGTCTTAAAATATTTTGATCGGCCATATAATGAATTGCGTGGTGCCATTGCTTGTTTTTTATAAAACGATAATCTGCCGATTTCCTTCCTTCTACAAGTTCTACCCGTCTAAGTTTTGCGCCACTTGGGCCATTGTCGGTAATTTTCATATAATGTTCTACAAAAAAACGAGACACATTATTTTCTACTGAGGCCCTTCTGTATAAAACATTTAGCTGATGCGTGGCTCTAACCGTAGTTTGTTTCAGCGCTTTTTTTGCAAGTTTCGGATATTCAATGGCTTTTTTAAGCTCTACATCATTCAATTCAGTAACGTCTTCTTTTATGACTATTGTTTTTTTGTCTTGTTTGAGAAAGTCCTGAAGTTTTATTTTAAAAGTTTTAAAACCGATGCTTGAAACGCTTAAGGTGTCGGTTAAGTTGGCAGGTGAAACAGCTAAGTAAAAGGTTCCTTCGTCGGTACTGGAAGTACCCATGCTTTTGTTTTGAATGGTAATTGCTGCATAAGGAATGCTATAACCGGTTTCATCGGTAATGGTACCTTCAATGGCAATGGTTTTGGTTTGTGCGCAAAGAAAGTTGAGACCGCATACGAATGCAAACGTCATTGTTTTTTTTAAATAAGATTTCATCAAGATAAGGTTTAAAAGGTTTCCTTATTCAATAGCAATGGTAAGATATCATTTTTTTAATAGTTTGTAGTAGTGAAAAAATTGAATCGCTTACAAATTTGTCTTGCTGTAGAATATAAGTTGTGGTTTTTTGCAAAATTAATAGATTAAAGAGTTTCTGTAAAAGAATGCAAGTCAAAATAATAGGTCATCTAGTTTTATCACAGTTTTTTTGACGAAATTATCAAGTATTCCATAGAAAAAGTCCGTCTAGTTAACTAGACGGACTTACTTATGATATTCGTTTTTTGGAGGAATTTTGCTATTTTGTTTGTTAAATAGCGGATGTTTGTTTTTTTACCAAAACAATTTTTTCACTTTGTTTGGCAATTAATGTTTTGTAGTATTCTTTTAAATGCGGGTAATATTCAGGTAAAATTAAGTCGGTATTTATTTTTGAAGTTACGTTTAGGCTTAGTTTGTTCCCGGTGTTTGTGATGTTGTATTTAAAGGAACCTAAATTGTCTGGTAATGCAATTCCTAGGGGTGTTGGAATAGATTCTATTACATATCCCTGTGGCAAGGTAATTTGAATACTGAATTTTTCTTCCCAAGGAGTTCCGTAATCTATAGGAAATACTCTGCTTTCATTTTTAAATGGACTGATTTTGTCTTGAAGAAAGAATTCTGGGTTGATGTAGTATTTGTTGTTTATTTGTTCAACAAATTCATCGGATTCAAACTGTATAAGTCGCGTTAGTGGTTTGTGATATGCATGAGCATTGGTTGTTTTAAAATTATGTATTTCAATATCCAATTTTTTCTCTAAGGATGCTATCTGTTTTTCTTCCGTTAAGTTATTATTTTTATTTCTGTAATTTAAAGCGGAAAGGTTGAAAACAGAACTTCTTAAAAAACCTGATGCATGAAAATTAGAATCAATATTTATACTTAATAGTTGAGATTCTTTGGAAAATATTTTGCTTTTTAATGGCATGGATAGAGTTCTTCCGTCTTTTGTAATCAATCTTCCGTTCCAGTTCATCACTCTTAAAGGTAAGCTGTTAGGTGAACTAAATTTTTCGGTAGCATCTAATAAAATATAATTTCCGTTTGCAAGTTTTACGGAAGCAATGACGTAATTCAAACCTTTTTGGGTAGGGAATAAAGGAATGCCATAGTCGCGTGTACTAGAGATTATGGGTCTAGCAAGCAGTCCAGCTTCTCGTAGCATAGCGGTGAGGATTAAATTGATGTCAGCAGAATTTCCTACACCGGTTTCATAGGCTTTTTTCACACCGTATTTGGTATACTTGCTGCTTGTTTTGTCCCAATTTAGTTTTTGTTTTACAAATTCGAAAATGCTAGTTACTTTTTGAGCTTCACTCTTATCTGTTAGCTTTAAAGCAAGTAAGTCGTCATTAAAATAGTTGTGTTTATTTAATTCGGTTCCAAATTTACTTGATTTGTAGATATCTTTACAAATGTCATCCCAGTTGGTAGAATAATGCTCTCTAACCGTGTTTGGAAAGTCGGTATAGGATAATTCAAAGTCAATAGACGATCTGTAGTTGTTTAAATTCGAAACAAAAGGTTCTTTTTTTAATGCAGGAACATCTTGAGAATTAATAGTATAAACATTTTCAAAAAAATTCGTTTTATTTTTCCTTTCGTGCGCTAATTGAATAGGTAAATAGCCTTTAGTATGTTGTTTAAAAACAAAATATTCTGGAATGTATATTTTAGTTTTGAGCTTGTTAATAGGAATGTCGTATTGTAAGTTTTGTTTGTTAATATACCAGAAAAATGGAGAACGAATGGAGTATTTCCATTCTACAATAGCACCTGTTTTAAGCGCGGGCATAGTGAATTTCTTTAGGCTATAATTGTCGCTAGTCTCTTCTGTAAATATTTGGTCTTTAGAGAGCTTTTGCTTTTCTAAATTTCCATTTTTTAAAAGGTAAGTATAGGCTTTAATACTTGTTGTTTTTTCTTTTTTACCACCGTGTTGGTATAGGTTAATTTTTTCTTGAGCATGTTTAAATCCTTCTTCTGAATAGATTTTCAGTTTTACATATACATCGGTAATTAACGACCAACCTTGACTTCCATTAAATTGATAATAGATTTTTTTTGTTCGTTGCAAATAGGCAGCATCTGCAGTTGAGTCAAGTGGATGTTTTGTTTCCTTTAATTCCTCTTTTGTTACTTTTCCGAATTTCGCTTCTTGTGAGTTGCTGTTGGAACTAAAAAGGAAAAGAGTACATAGAAGGATTGTGGTAATTTTTTTCATAGCGTAATTTTATTATTCTTTTATCAGTACAATTTTTTCACTTTGTTTGGCAATCATCTCTTTGTAAAGATTTTTTAATTCTTGATAATATTTTGGTAGTATGACTGCTTGGTTCATTTGAATACTAGATAGAACTTGTATTTTATTTGCACTTTCAACAACTTGGTATTTAAATACGCCAAGGCCATCAGACAAGCCAAATCCAAAAGATTTTGGTAAAGATTCGATTTTATATCCTGTTGGAAGATCAATCGTTATTCGGTGTAGTTTTTTCCAAGGTGTTGCGTAGTCTACAGGGTATTTTCTGTCTTCTAGTTTGAAGGGGTTTTTAGTTGTAGCTAAAAAGAACAATGGGTTTAGATATATTTTTCCATTCATGGATTCGATAATATCTGAACTTGTAAATTGTGTTGTTTGAGAGATAGGTTTTAAAAGATTTGTCTTGTTCGATACTTTAATTTTTTCAATCTCAATGGGGTATTTCTTTTCAAAAGTTGTCATTAATTTTTCTTCTTTCATTCTACTGTAGCGTTTCCTGTACTCTAAGTTGTATAAATTGGAATAGGTGGTTCTAAGCGTGCCTTTAGCTTCTAGATCGTCATCAAAAGAAATCATCATAATACTTGATTCTAAGGCGTGTTTTTTTGGTGTTAATGGAATTGATTGAAATCCACCAGTCTTAGAAATTATTTTTCCTTCCCAGTTAAGAATTCTTTTTGGTAAGTTGTTTATGCTGCTATATTTTTCTGTTGCATCTAATAAAGAGTAATCCCCTTGTTTAGTTCTAACGGCGGCAATTACATAGTTAATTCCATCCGTAGTTGGGAAGATGGGAATTCCATTGTCTCTAGTGCTTAATAAAACAGGATAGGTATTTAATCCTGCTTCTTTAAGCATGCTTATAAGTGTTAAATTAATGTCAGCAACGTTTCCTGTCCCCTCGGTATAAGCTTTTTTAACACCTAGCTGCGTGTATTTTCCGGTATAATTGTTCCATTTAATTTTCTTTTTTACATGTTTGAAAATCTTTTGAATCTTTTCGTTTTCAGTGGTGCAAGTAGCAAGTATTTCTTCAAGATCATTTTTAAAATGACTGTGTTTTTTTAGTTGGTCTCCAAAACTTGGCGATTTGTGTATTTTCTTAGCTATGGCTTCCCAAGTATTGCTAAATTGTTCTAGACCAGAATTTGGAAATTTTCTAGTAGCTAGTTCGTATTTCATACCTCCAAAATAGTTTCTAATACTGCTTATATAAGGTTCGGAGCTACTAATTGCAGGAATGTTATTTGCTTCATAAGTTGCTTCTTCTGTGTTGAAGTCTAAAGTTTGCTCTTGGTAGCTTGTGGTAGTTACAGTTCCGCTAGATCTATATTTTACGGTCCAGTTTATAGAACTTGATTTTGAAGTTATGACAGGAGTTATGAAGTAGTAACCGTAGTTTTGTTTGTTGTAGTTGTAATATTCCGGAATAGAGGTATGGTAATGTAGTTGTTTTATAGGAATACCAGATTGAAATTGAAGGTCCTTAATGTCGTTGTATGGCGAACTTAAGGTATATTTTATTTCTATAATACAACCTTCTTTTATATTTGGCATGGTCAACTTAATTCGACTCCAGTATTTATTTTCTTTTTCGTCAAAGATATTGTTCTTTTCAAGTTTGTCTTTTTTAATTTTTCCATTGACCAAGTTGTACGTATATCCTTTTATAGAAGAAACTGACTCGTGGTATGCTCCAGACGGATTGTAGTAGGAAATTAGCGTGTTTGCTCTATTAAATCCGTCTTTTGAATAAATCTTTATTTTAAAATGATGTTCAGTTATAATGTCAAAACTGCCTCTATTTTCATTGAATTCAAAATAGGTACTTCTATGTTTGTACAAATAGGCGGCATCTGCGGTAGAGTCTAGCGGATAGTATTTTTCACTTAGCTCGTTCTTTGAAACTTTTCCAAATTTTATTGCTTTTGGAAACACGTTTTGTAAACAGAATAGTAGAAGAGCTATAAGTAATAAGGACTTTTTCATGGTTTATTTTTTTGAAAAGGCAACACGTAGGTTGTCGGTTTTATTTACGGTTTTTATAAATTCTCTATATACTTTGTATTGCTGTTTTGGATAAATACCACTTTTTAAAGCATATGTTCTGTGGTAAATAAACTGAGTGGCATTAATTTTTTCTAGATGCATTTCATAGCTTCCAAAATCCGTCTCTATTTTTTTTAGGGCGGGTAGTGTGGTAATTTTATAGCCTTTAGGTAGGTTGAATTTAATTTCATCAATGTCTTTAAATCCTTGTGCTATTTGAAGAGGTAGTTTTCTGTTTCTATATTTTTGAGGGATATAGGTAATTTTGTTAAATACATTAACACCAACTAGCAAGTCATTACCAGCCAAGGTACCGTGGTTGTCTATGTTGATTTTTAAATTTTCTTCAAATAAAACAGTTTCTTTATTGTTTAAAAATTTGTATTGTTCAATGTTCAGGTTGTTTATATAATTCCAATAACGATTTTTGTAATATTTATCAATCTCTTCGCTATCTAATTTTTCTATATAATAACGATCATCATATTGTAAGCCTTTAGATTTTATATGTACATCCGCTTTGATGTTTCCTTTTGGGTCCAAATGAATAGTGCCCTCTGTTTTTTGTTCGTTGAATTCGTTACTGTACGCAGGAGTATGTTTTATAACTCCACCAGATTCTGTTAAAACGAGTACGTCTCTATCGTTTGTAAAATCACCTAAAAACCCAAAAGGAAGGGTTTGACTGGTACATTCTAACCATACATCATTACCGTTGTTGGGAATATTTAGCATCATGTGATTTCCCTGCATTGAAACAAAGTTTTTATCGATGTCTCTTTTGCTATTTGCATAAACCACAGTCCAATTAGATGTTACTCCAACAGCATCCAAAAGCGCTTTTGTGTAGTTGGTTAAGCCTTTGCAATCACCATAACCTAATTTGTCAACTTCACTAGCTAATGCTGGTTGCCAGCCACCAATTCCAATAGTTACATTTATATATCTAGTTTTATTTTGAACGTAGTTATAAACAATTTTAGCTTTTTCAATTGGATCTGTAGTGTGTTGTACTAGCGACTTGATTTTTGTTATTGTTTCAGGGGTGAGTTCCAGTCTGTCTTCGTACAATTCAGAACGCATCCATTGGCCAAAACTATTCCATGTATCGATATTTGCTTCTACGCCTTTTAAAGAAAATTGATTCAGTCCAATCATTAAGTTAGGTAGTATTTCACGTCGAGAGATGGCGTTGGCTTCATATTTTAAAGCAGGTTGGTTGCTTAGTTCATAATGAATTAAGTTGTTTGTTGATTTGTTAGTAATAGGGAAATCTTTGAAGTTTTTTTCTTTGGTACGAATGACCAAATTTTTAGGATTTTCTATTTTATAACGGCTCTTTTCGGTGCTTGTAGAAAAACCTTCTACCGGATACCAAGAATTTATAAAACCCGTAGTTCTAGTTTTAATTTCGTAATTAAAAACTAGGGTGTATGGATAACTGGTAGGTGTATATTTTAAATATTTTATACGGTCATCAGAATAAAGAGTTCCTCCACTAACGGCACTTGCATCTTCAAATTTACTTTTAGAATATTTTTTTATTTGTTTCCCAAAGGCATTGTAAACAATAGCGGAAAGTTTGGTTATTTTGGTGTCCTTGTCATAGCCTTTTGCTGCTTTGATATAGCTATCTCCGGCTTTGTTTAAAACGGTAACAATTCTTTTTCCAGATACCACCATGGCATCTATATCTTCAATAGTAATGGTTTGCTCGTTTAGTCGAATGACAGCATTTGCGTATTCTTTAAGTTCTTGAGGAATGTGTTTTACAGCAAGATTTTGTTCTTGACTAATAAGTATAGCAGGAACAAACAAGAAGCTAATTAATAGCTTTTGGTATAGATTCATAGCATGAATTTTTAAGGAATGAATGTATAAAAAAAGCCTGATACTAACAAGTATCAGGCTTTCGTATTTTGTTTAAAAGAGCTATTAGCTAATAGAAGCTTTTAAGAATTCTCTGTTCATGCGAGCAATGTTTTCTAAAGAAATTCCTTTCGGGCATTCTACTTCACAAGCTCCTGTGTTTGTACAGTTACCAAATCCTTCATCATCCATTTGTTGCACCATGCTTAAAACACGCTCAGTAGCTTCTACTTGTCCTTGTGGTAACAAAGCATACTGAGATACTTTTGCTCCAACAAATAACATTGCAGAAGAGTTTTTACAAGTCGCAACACAGGCACCACAACCAATACAAGTTGCTGCATCCATTGCTTTATCAGCAGCTATTTTTGAAATAGGAATTGCGTTGGCATCTTGTGTATTTCCTGAAGTGTTTACAGAAATGTAACCACCAGATTGTTGGATTCTATCAAATGAGGTACGATCTACAACTAAATCCTTAATTACAGGAAAGGCAGTCGCTCTAAATGGCTCAATATAAATGGTGTCTCCGTCTTTAAAAGAACGCATATGCAACTGACAAGTAGTAATCCCTTTGTCAGGACCATGCGCTTCTCCATTGATATACATAGAGCACATTCCACAAATTCCTTCACGGCAGTCATGATCAAATGCTACAGGCTCATCACCTTTGTTAATCAATTGTTCGTTCAATACATCCATCATTTCTAAAAACGACATATGCTCTGAAATATCAGTTACTTTATAATCCACCAATTGACCTTTGTCATCAGCGTTTTTTTGTCTCCAGATTTTTAGTGTTAAATCCATAATGTCTTCTTATTTGTATGAACGTTGTTTTAATTCGATGTCGTTAAATTCTAATTCTTCTTTATGAAGAACAGCGTCACCAGGTTCTCCTTTGTACTCCCAAGCCGATACGTATGCAAAATCTTTGTCATTACGTTTTGCTTCTCCTTCTTGTTCTCCGTCTAATTCAACAGATTCTTCTCTAAAGTGACCTCCACAAGATTCGTTTCTGTCCAAGGCATCTTTTGCAAATAATTCACCCAATTCTAAGAAGTCAGCAACTCTTACTGCTTTTTCTAATTCTGTGTTCATTTCGTTAGCTGCTCCAGGAACATTTACGTTTTTCCAGAAATCTTCACGTAAAGCTTTGATTTCAGCCATGGCCTCTTTCAATCCTTTTTCGTTACGAGACATTCCTACTTTGTCCCACATAATTTTACCTAATTTCTTATGGTAAAAATCTACAGAGTGTTTTCCTTTATTTGAAACAAAGAAGTTGATCAATTCTGTTACAGATTTTTCTGCTTCTTCAAATTCTGGTGAATCGGTCGGGATTTTTCCTGTACGAATATCATCAGATAAATAATCACCAATAGTATAAGGCAATACGAAATATCCATCTGCTAAACCTTGCATCAAGGCAGAGGCTCCTAATCTGTTTGCTCCATGGTCAGAGAAGTTTGCTTCTCCAATACAGTAACATCCAGGAATCGTTGTCATTAAGTTGTAATCAACCCAAACACCACCCATTGTATAATGGGTTGCTGGATAAATCATCATAGGTGTTTTGTATGGATTCTCATCTACGATCTTCTCGTACATTTGGAATAAATTCCCATATTTGGCTTCAACTACAGCCTGACCTAATTCGTATATTTTATCTGCAGAAGCATTTGTAATACCGTGAATTTTAGCTTGCTCTTTTCCGTAACGGTCTATGGCGGCAGCAAAATCTAAGTATACAGCTTCTCCCGTAGCATTTACTCCGTAACCGGCATCACAACGTTCTTTTGCCGCTCTTGAGGCAACATCACGCGGCACTAAGTTTCCAAAGGCAGGATATCTTCTTTCTAAGTAATAATCTCTATCAGCTTCCGCAATTTCAGTTGGTTTTAATTTTCCTTGTTGAATTGCTTTTGCATCTTCAATTTTTGCAGGAACCCAAATACGACCATCATTACGCAATGATTCTGACATCAATGTTAATTTTGATTGGTAGTCACCAGATCTTGGAATACAAGTTGGGTGAATTTGCGTGTAACAAGGGTTTGCAAAGAATGCTCCTTTTTTATGAATTTTCCATCCAGCAGTTACGTTAGATCCCATGGCGTTGGTAGATAAGAAATATACATTTCCATATCCTCCAGAAGCAATAACAACTGCATGTGCAGAATGACGTTGAATCTCACCAGTAATCATATTACGCGCAATAATTCCTCTTGCTTTTCCATCAACCAATACTACATCTAGCATTTCATGACGGTTGTACATTTCAATTTTACCACGAGCAATTTGACGGTTCATTGCCGAATAAGCTCCTAATAATAATTGTTGTCCTGTTTGTCCTTTTGCGTAAAAAGTACGAGATACCAATACACCACCAAAAGAACGGTTGTCTAATAATCCACCATAGTCACGTGCAAAAGGAACTCCTTGTGCCACACATTGGTCAATAATATTTCCAGACACTTCTGCCAAACGGTGTACGTTTGCTTCACGAGAACGGTAATCTCCACCCTTTACAGTATCGTAAAACAATCTGTAGGTAGAATCACCATCTCCTTGGTAGTTTTTTGCAGCATTGATTCCTCCTTGGGCAGCAATTGAATGCGCTCTACGAGGAGAATCTTGGTATGCAAATGCTTTTACGTTATATCCTAATTCAGCCAAAGAAGCTGCGGCAGAACCACCAGCTAATCCTGTACCAACCACAATAATATCAATATTACGTTTGTTAGCCGGGTTTACTAAATCAATTTTGTCTTTGTAAGTTGTCCATTTATCTTTAATTGGACCTTTAGGTATTCTTGAATTTAAAGTCGTCATTTTTTTAGTAGATTAATGGTTTAAGAAATGAAAAACGGCTACAATAATAAATCCTGCTGGAATGGCAATTGAATATGCTTTCCCTAAGGTTTTTACTGTTTTCGTGTATTTGTTATTGAAACCCATTGACTGAAAAGCCGATTGGAATCCGTGCGCTAAGTGTAAACCTAATAGTACGAAAGAAACTACATAGGCAGCAACTCTTGCAGGGTTCACAAATTTGTGTTGTAATTCTTCAAAGTATCTGAAGTTTTGTGTTCCTTCTAACATACCACTCATGTCACCATGAACATATTTTACGTTTAGTTCAGGAATCCAGAAATCTACAAAGTGTAATACAATAAAAGCTAAAATTACCAGTCCACTATAAATCATGTTTCTTGATGTCCATGTTGAGTTGGCTGCTCCGTTGTCTTTCGCATATTTTACAACTGTCGCTTTTTTGTTTTTCAATTCTAAAATGAATCCCATAACAAAATGAAAAACCACACCAAAAATAAGTACAGGCTGTAAGGCAAATTGTACCAAAGGATTGGTTCCCATAAAATGAGATAGATCGTTGAATAAAGTTTCGCTAAAAATAGAAGTAATATTTACTGCTAAGTGAATAATTAAGAAAAAGATAAGGAAAAGTGCTGACAGTGCCATGGCAACTTTTCTTGCAATTGATGAAGATATAAATCCGCTCATTAGTTAAAAAATTTTTAGAATCCCACAAATGTACTACTTAGGTCTTCTATGATGAAAGAAAATTCTTGTTTTTTTAGTTATTTAGAATCATTTTAAGAAGTCCTTTTTTTTTACTCGAAAGGTCTGTTTCTTAGTGTATTGCGTATTTGATAATTATTGTTTTTAAAAATTATTCATAATGTAATAATTACGTATTTTTACGTGGTTAAAATGAGTTTATTGGTAGGGCCAAATCAGTGGAATTAAGGCTAAACTAATAATAAAGAAAATTAATAAAAGTCCGGCACCTACTTTAGCGTAGTCTTTAAATGTGTAGTTACCAGCGTTCATTACCATCATGTTAGTGGTTGTTCCAAAAGGAGTTAAGAAAGCTGTGGAAGCACTAACGGCTAAAATCATCATAAAAGGAACTGGAGAATATCCTAGTTGTAAAGCAGCGGTAATAATAATGGGTGCCATTAATATAGAAGTGGCAGAATTACTCATAACTTGGCTTAATGTAGTGGTAATTAAAAATACACCTGCTAAGAAAAAAGTAGGGTGCATGTCTCCTAAAAGTCCTACCATAGAATCGGCAATTAATAAGGCAGCTCCTGTTTTTTGGAGGGCAACTCCCATAGGAATCATTCCTGCAATAATGATCACCACATTCCAGTTGATAGATCTGTACGATTGATTCATGTTGATACAACCACCTGCAACCATAATCATGGCTGTTAACATAACTGAAATAGCAGAAGAGAAAATTCCTGTTACTAACATCACTACCATAAATGCCATGGCGAATATTGAAATCAATCCTTTTCTACTAATTTTTCCAACTTCTTTGGCTAATTCTTCTGGGTGGCCAACAATTAAAAAGTCTTTACTTTCTTCTTGAATAGCTCTAATGTCTTCCCATTTTGCGCGTACTAATAAAGTATCTCCTTCTTGTAATACAAATTCTCTACCTCTAATTCTTTTGTTGTATCTGTTTAAGGCAATGACTTGCACATTGTATTTTTCACCAAAACGACCGACGTTTATTGTTTTTCCTCTGTACGAAGACCTTGGAGCGACAATTAATTCAGAAATACCGACTTCATCTGTTAAAACATTTTCTTTGATGAATTCTCCATCTCCTTCCACTTTTATGGCGGCTACATTGTATTTGTCAATAAATCGTTTTATTCTGTTTTCACTGCAATTTACAATCAGCTCATCGTCCATATGAAGTTCGCGGTTGTCATCCGGAAATTCGTCATCTTCAGGGTGGTTCAATCCTACTTTTTTTAGCAGTGTTTGTGCTGGGTGTTGATTCGGTATAATTTTAATCAAACTAATTCCCATACCTGAATCTAATTGCAGTTCGCTAATTTTTTTGCCAATAGCCGAAGAGTTAGGTCTAATTCTTACTCTCCAAAAGCCTTCAAATATTTGGTAGGCATCTTCCAAACTTTGGATAGATTCGTCAATGTCTTCCATTTTATTGGAAGTGTTGTTGGGTAATAACTTAATTCCAATATAGCGCATGTACAGTACAATGGCCACTAATAAAGGGATTCCGATATAGGCGTATTCGAAAAAGGCAAAACCTTCGTAACCTGCATCTACCAAAGCTTGGTTGGCAATAATGTTTGGCGGAGTTCCTGTTAGGGTTAAAAGGCCACCCGTATTTGCTGCAAAGGCTAAAGGGATCAGCATTTTTGAAGCCGAAGTTCTAAGTCGCCAAGCCGCCGCAATGGCTACTGGAATTAAGGAAGCTACAGTTCCTGTATTGCTGATAAATGCAGAAATAATAGCGGTTCCAATAATTAATAAAATTAATAATTTGTTGGCGTTGCTGCTAGATAGGGCTACAATTTTGTTTCCTAACCATGAGGTCACTCCGGTTCTACTCATGGCTTCACCAACAATAAATAGCGCAGCAATCATCACTACGGTGGTATTGCTAAAACCAGAAAAAGTTTCGCTAGTGGTTAGAATTCCGAAAACATAAAGAGAAACCATGCTTAATAATGCGACGACATCGGGTCTTAATTTCCCTGAAATAAAGAGGGTGATGGTGATTGCTAAAATGATAAAAGTAATTGTCATAATATGTGCTTTTTTTGATGGTGTAAAAATACGAGGTACTAGGCTTGTGGTTATATGATAATTGTCATTTGTTGTTTTTCATGTTTCTTGTTTTGCTGCGTTTTTAAAGGTAAAGCACAGTGTCATAGGTGCGAATACGTTGTAGTAGATTTAGCGATGTTGCCAATTTTTTTTTACCATAATTTTGATGGAATTAGGCATTTGTTGTTTTTCCAAGTTTTTTCAAGTTCATTTTTCGGAATTGTATAGTTGTTACAGTCCAAATAATCTCCTAAATTGTTTTTGTTCAGTATTTTAAAGTTTCCTTTTTTTATTTCAGAAATGAGGAGTTTTATGATTTCGGTTTTGCTGATTTTTTTATGCTCTTTGTAGAGTTCTAGAGCTTTTTCGTTGTTGGCAAGATCCATTTTTGAAGAAGCTTCGTCTGCTACAGCTCCGTTTTCTAGTTTTGCATTTTTGAATTGTTGGTAGTTTCCTTTTTCGTGTGCTTCACCTAAACTTTTTGCAGCGCGTTTTCCTATTTTTTTCGCCAAAGTATACATCCAGTAGGCATGACGAAACGCATCTACTTGTCCACCGTTTTTGTCTTGGTCTAATAAGCGTGTTTTTTGAATAGAGTCTGCTGTTTTTTCGGCTTCCATAGAAATTTTAAAAGCTTTTTTTGCTTTAAATAGATGTAAGTATACCCAGCATTTTTCTGGTTTGGAAAGTTTAGAAAATTTTTGGGTCATGCTTTGAGACTGGCTTGAAAAAGAACCTAGATAAAAACAGAAAAAAAGGAGGCTATATTTTGTCAAAGTCTGAAATTAGTGCCAAAGTTTATCAGGAAATGCCCAACAAATTGATACATTTGTTTATCTAGTAAATGTACGAAATACATCGATAGTCTTAAAACAATTTTCTTATGAAATACGAAGCAATTCCTTCTTCTTTATTTGTTAAAAATAGAGCCAAGTTTGTCGCACAAATGAAGCCCAATGCAATGGCTTTTTTTAATTCCAATGATATTTATCCTGTGAGTGCGGATAGTACTTTGCCTTTTGCACAGCATCGAGATATTTTTTATTTAAGCGGTGTTGATCAGGAAGAGAGTGTTTTGTTTTTATTCCCGGATGCCAAGAAACCAGAATATCGAGAGATTTTGTTTGTGAGAGAAACCAATGAGCATATTGCAATTTGGGAAGGTGCAAAATTAACAAAGGAATTGGCAACAAAAACATCAGGTGTCCAAACGGTACTTTGGTTAGATAAACTTGACGAAGTTCTGGAAGAATTAATGAAGGATGTTGCTGTAGTTTATATCAACAAAAACGAACATTACAGAGCAAAAGTAGAAACAGAAACTCGTGAAGATCGATTTACAAATATGTTGGCTGAAAAATATCCTTCTCAGCAACGAGAAAAAAGCAATCCAATCCTACAAAGAATTCGTTCTGTAAAAGAAGAAGAAGAAATAGCCTTAATTCAAAAGGCTTGTCATTTAACCGAAAAAGGATTCCGTAGGGTCTTAGATTTTGTAAAGCCCGGAGTTTGGGAGTATGAAATAGAAGCAGAATTGATTCATGAGTTTACTAGAAATAGATCTAAAGGTTTTGCCTATACACCCATAGTTGCTAGTGGGAGTAATGCCAATGTATTGCATTATATAGAAAATAATCAACAATGTAAATCTGGCGATTTAATTTTAATGGATGTTGCCGCTGAATATGCTAATTATTCTAGTGATTTAACGAGAACAATTCCTGTTTCTGGTGTATTTACAGCAAGACAAAAAGAGGTGTACAATGCGGTAAATAAAATAAAAAAGGAAGCGACAAAAATGTTGTTACCCGGTGTCGTTTTAAAAGAATACCACCAAGAAGTTGGTAAAATGATGACCTCAGAGCTTTTAGCTTTGAAATTATTAGACAAAGTTGATGTGCAAAATGAAGATCCAGAATGGCCGGCATATAAAAAATATTTTATGCATGGTACGTCGCATCATATGGGTTTAGATACGCATGATTACGGAATTTTAACAGATCCAATGCAGGCCAATATGGTGTTTACGGTTGAGCCGGGAATTTATATTCCAGAAGAAGGATTTGGAATTCGTTTGGAAGATGATGTGGTGGTTCAAGAAAAAGGTGTTCCTTTTAACTTGATGGCAAATATTCCTATTGAAATTGAGGAAATAGAAGATTTAATGAATAGCTAAACCTATATAAAAAGTACTTATAGGCAGTAGCTAACAATTAATCAATGTACATTTGCATTTCTATCTTAAAAACAAAATTTCTGTTTTTTTATAAAATTTTATAGATGTCATTCAAAGACCTAGGTTTATCAGATGCTTTGCTAAAAGCAGTAGAAGAAAAAGGGTATACAACTCCTTCTCCAATTCAACAAAAAGCAATTCCGCATATTTTACAAGGAAAAGATATGCTCGCTTCTGCGCAAACAGGAACTGGAAAAACAGCCGGGTTTACGCTGCCTGTTTTGCAGATTTTGTCAGAAACGAAACATCCAAAATACAGACCTTTGCGTGCCTTGGTTTTAACACCTACAAGAGAACTAGCTGCTCAGGTTCATGAAAATGTTCAAGAGTATAGTAAGTATTTAGATATAAGATCTGCCGTTGTTTTTGGAGGGGTAAAAGCGGCTAGTCAAATAAGAACACTTAGACAAGGAGTTGATGTTTTGGTAGCAACACCTGGTAGATTGTTAGATTTACACGATCAAAAAGCCGTTTCATTTAAAAGAATAGATATTTTAATTTTAGATGAGGCAGATAGAATGTTGGATATGGGCTTTGTTCGAGATATCAACAAGTTGATTAGTTTTATGCCTACAAAGCGTCAAAACTTGATGTTTTCAGCAACTTTTTCTAAGGATATTAAAAAATTAGCTGCAGGGATTTTAAGAAATCCTGTTTCTGTGGAAGCTGCACCGCAAAACACAACAGCCGAAAGAGTTGTACAAAAAGTGTATCGCGTAGATAAAGGTAAAAAAACAAATTTGGTTATCGATTTGATAAAAGAAGGTAGTTGGAGTCAGGTTTTAATGTTTACAAGAACAAAACATGGAGCTAATAAATTAACCGAAAACTTGGTGAAGGCCGGTATTACAGCTGCTGCAATTCATGGAAATAAAAATCAAGGTGCTAGAACAAAAGCCTTGGCAAACTTTAAGAGCAATGCTATTAGGGTTTTAGTTGCTACAGATATTGCTGCACGTGGATTGGATATTCCATTGTTACCACATGTTATCAATTTTGAACTTCCTAATGTGCCTGAAGATTATGTGCATAGAATTGGTAGAACGGGTAGGGCAGGTGCTGCAGGAGAGGCTATTTCTTTAGTTTGCAGTGAAGAAACGGAGTACCAAAAGGAAATTGAAAAATTGTTAAAAGAAAAATTAAAAACAGATACTATTGAAGGTTATGAACCTTTGGATAAGACACCTCCTAAAAGAGCGGCTACACAAAGTAAAGGTTCTTTTGGAAATAAGAAAAAAACTGCTTCACAAGGAAATAAACCGAAACGAAAGTCACGCTTTAAAGGTGGAAAACCGGAAAACACCTCTGGAAGAGGAAGGACAGGTGGCTCTAAAAAGAAACGCTAGTGTTGTTTGAGCTAGCATAATACTTGATAGAATTGAAAACTTTTATTACTTACAAAAACACACAAATTCATTATACGGTTTCTGGAAAAGGAACAGCAATTGTTCTCTTGCATGGTTTTTTAGAAAATAGTACGATGTGGAATTCTACGGTTGAAGAATTTTCTAAAAGAAACAGAGTTGTTTGCATTGATTTGTTGGGACATGGTTTGACGGAGAATTTAGGCTATGTGCATACCATGGAGCAAATGGCAGATGCCGTTCATGCGGTATTGGTGCATTTGAAAATAAGAAAATATGTTTTGGTAGGGCATTCCATGGGAGGTTATGTTTCGTTGGCTTTAGCTGAAGAATTCCCGGATAATGTAAAAGGTATTTGCTTATTGAATTCTACATCAAGAGCCGATTCTCCCGAAAAACAAATAAATAGAGATCGGGCAATTGCCGTAGTAAAGGAAAATCATAAATCTTTTATTAGAAATTCTATTCCTATGCTGTTTCGTTCTAAAAACAGAAAACTCTATCGAGCGGAAATTGCTGAGGTAAAAGAAGAAGCATTACAAACATCCAAGCAAGGTATAATTGCTGCTTTGGAAGGGATGAAAATTAGACAAGACCGTGAGGTGCTGTTGCATTTTGGTCCGTATCCTAAAATGATGGTTTTGGGTGAAAAAGATCCTGTTTTGGCTTTGGATGATTTGTTAAGTCAAGTAGAAAATACAGAAACAGTTTTGGTCCGACTTTCAGAAGGACATATGTCGCATATTGAAAACAAACCCGAAATGTTACTTGCGCTAAAAGATTTTGTGAAAAATTGTTCTTAAAAAGAATTATTTTTTATCAATAAACAACCAAGCGTCTTTAGAAACTTTTATTTTTATTTCTGCTAAGTTTTTTACGGCCTCTTCACGAGTTGCGTAACTGTCAACAGCAACTTGAGTAAGTCCCCATTTGTTTACACCAATAATTGTCGCATTAAATCCTTTCGCTTTTAATTGTTTTACCTTTTTAAAAGCATTGGCTTCTTCTCCAAAAGCGCCCACAATTAGGTGGTAGTTTTTAGTAACGGTTTTTACAATGTCTAAATTAATTTCTGGAAGCGGATTGCTAATGATAAAAGTAGCTTGTTGAATTTTTTTAGTCACCACTTCTTGGTATTCTGTTTCCAAAGCTTCCATTTGTTTTTCATTGGCTTTCCAACCAATAGTACCAACGGTTAGCATTACAGCAACTGCGGCTGCGTATTTAAAGAAGTGAGAAGATTTTCTTTCTTCAACAGGTTGTAAAACAGCTGCTTTTTGTTTGTACGATTCTCTTTTTATGGCAGGAGAATTGTAAGAGGCTAAACCAAATGAACTGGGTAGGTAGTTGCTTTCTGTTAAAGGGTTAAAAAGAATATTCCCTTCTTTGTTTAAAGATAATTCTCCAATATTAGATAAAGTCAGTGAGCTATTTTCTAACTGGTTTTTCCATGCGATTACCAATGCATTGATTTTCTCATTCGCAATTTCGAAAGTACAGTTTTCAGCAACAGAGATATAATTTGCCAACAAGCCATCATTTGTTTGTAACTGACTGTTAAAACTTAATTTTTTTGTTGGTGGATAAAAAGTATGGGTAAAATGGTTGGCTTTTGAAGAAACCACATTTGAAACAAAACCTCCAAATCCAGGTACGATAACACATTCGTATCTGTATAATAAATCACTGATGTACTTTGATAACTGCATAAAACAAATATAAATAATTTATGATTTTGTTTTCATTGGGCGCTTAAAATTTATCAACAAATGTTTTGTAACTTGTATATCAAATTGTTATAAAATGAAAGAAGAAGATTTACTGTATGCTTTGGCACTTCAACGGGCCAAAGGCATTGGAGATATCAATGCCAAAAAGTTAATTAAAGTCTGTGGGAGTCCAAAAAACGTTTTAAAAGAGCGAAAAAAAACATTGCAAAAAATTGATGGAATTGGCGCCGTAACTTTAAAAAATTTATTCGATTCTGAAAATTTGAAAGCAGCAGAATTAGAAATAAAGTTGATAAGTCAGTATCAAATAAAACCGCTTTATTTTTTAGAAGAAGCTTATCCAAAAAAATTATTAAACTGTATTGACTCTCCAATTTTAATGTTTCAAGATGGCCGTTTTAATTTCGAAAATCGTAAAATTATTAGCATTGTAGGTACACGAAAAATGACGACTTATGGACGAGATTTTTGTGAGTCTTTATTGGCAGATTTAAAAAGCTACGATCCTGTTGTGGTAAGTGGATTTGCATATGGTGTTGATATTTGTGCGCACAAAGCGGCTGTAAAAAATAATTTGTGTACGGTTGGTGTTTTTGCACATGGCTTTGGTGATTTGTATCCTAAAACGCATAAAAAATACATGGCGCAAATGTATGAACGGGGTGGTTTTTTAACGGAATTTTGGTACAATGAAGGGGCGCTAAGAGAAAATTTTTTAAAAAGAAATAGAATAGTTGCGGGTATTGCTGAAGCAACTATTATTGTAGAGTCAGCACCAAAAGGAGGCGCCTTGGTTACAGCAGATATTGCCAATTCTTATGGAAAGGAAGTCTTGGCAGTACCAGGTAGAACGAGTGATTATTATAGCAAAGGTTGCAATGCTTTGATACGAGATAATAAAGCAGCTATATTAATGTCTTCTGAGGATTTAGTACGTTTTTTAGGTTGGGAAGAAAATAAGGAACAGAAAGTGATTCAGCCTCAATTGTTTTTAGACTTGACTACAGAAGAACAGCTTATTTATGATTTTTTAGCTTCCAAAGGAAAGGAGCTGCTAGATCGTATTTCTATTGAAACAAAAATACCTGTTTATAAAATTGCTGCTGTTTTATTTCAGCTAGAGATGAAAGGTGTTGTACGTGCCTTACCAGGAAAATTGTACGAAATAATTTAGGAGAATATATTTTTTAAATATTCGTTTTCAAATATTCCTGTAGGATCTAATTCTGCTTTGGTTTGTTTAAAATTTTCCCATTCTGGATACAGTCTTTCTAGGTTTAATTTGTCGTAAAAATGTTTTTTTGCCCAATGAGGTCGGGCGTCGTATTTTTTTAAAATGTCGTGAATTTTTTTGAAGTACACATCGTGTGGAATATTTTTGCCATAAGGTTTGTAGGAAATAATTCCAATATAGCAAGTTTCTCTATGATAAGCCATGCTTAAACTGGCATCGTTTTTTGGACTGAAACGAAGTTCAATAGGCATATGCACTTTAAAATTTTTATCGATGGCTGTTTTCATTTCAGAAATAGCAGCTTTTGTGTTTTCTAAAGGAATGGCGTACTCCATTACAGATTGTTTTACAAGTATTGGTAAAACAAACATTTCGTGTGCGGTTCCTATTTGCTGTACTTCTTTTTTGAAAAGTAAGTCGTACATAAAATTATTTAACTTCGGAATTCCTAAAGGGAAAAATGATGTGAGCCATAAGCCAAATTCATGGACTATATTTCCTTTAAAAATACCATTTAGCCATTCTTGTGTGGTGTTTTTTTGAGTGCAGTTTTTTTGTGTTCTGTTGGCGCTCCATTGTTGGACTTTATTAGTGTGTGGTGCCCACCAAAAACGCAAATAATCGGTTTTGTGAATCTGTTCCAAGTTTTGCAACATTCCTTCAAAAGTTACTGTTTGGGTGTTTACTTCTAAATTGTAGTGGGGTTCAACTTTTAAAGTTATTTTAGAAATGATCCCTAAGGCACCTAAACTGACTCTAGCGGCTTTAAAAATTTCAGGATTTTCGCTTTGTGATGTTTTTATAGTTTCACCTGCGGCGGTAATAAGTTCCATAGAAACAATTTGTTGGTCTATGGCTCCAAATTGAAGACCTGTGCCATGGGTTCCTGTACAAATAGCTCCTGCTAAAGATTGTTCATCAATGGTGCCTAAATTGCTTACTGTGGCTCCATTTTGACGTAAATAAACTAATAAATCTTTGAGTCGGATACCGGCCTCTACGCTAACTAATAATTTTTTTTGGTCAAAAGAAAGTACTTTATTGAATTTGTCTAAGGAGACTAAAAATCCTTCATTCGTTTTTGCAATGGTGGAGCAAGAATGGCCTGAGCCAATTAATTTTATTTTCTTTTTTTGTTCGGCGGCCTCTTTTATCAAGGCGCTAATTTCTTTTACAGAACTTGGAAATAAAATTGTTTCTGGAAATGAGCTAAATGATTTTGACCAATTGGTCCATTTTTGTAAGGATTTGGACATCTAATACGTTCTCTTTGGAAGCAAAGGTAAAGCTTCTAAAGTAATTTTTGAGTACTTGTATTTTGAAAAGAAAGGAAAATAAAAATCCCTCCTTTCAATTAGAAAGGAGGGATTTAAGAATTGTTATAAAATGAACTATTATTTCAATTCAATTTCTTTAATTTTTTCAGTTTGTTTACCTCTAATAGCTGTGTAACCTGCAACCATTTCGGCTAATTTTTCTTTGTTAGAAGCGGCTAAATTGTTTTGTTGACTTGGGTCTTCTTTTAAGTTGTACAATTGGTATTCAGAAGAATTTCCTAATTCAATATTTACTTCTTTTAACAAAGCTTTTCCGCTGTATGGAGGAATCATAGCCCAATCACCCTTTCGGTAAGCAGTTTTTGCACTTGCTTCTAAAACTAAATCTTTTCTACCATTTTCAGAAGATCCTAAAAAAGCTTCCAAAATATCTTGACTATCGCTAGTACGAATATCAGATCCTACCAATTTAGCAACAGAGGATAATAAATCCATTTGACAAACCAATGCATTTGACACGCCTGGTTTGATAGTTCCTTTCCAAGAAGTAATAAAAGGCACATGGGTACCAGCTTCAAACAAACTGTATTTTCCACCTCTTAATCCTCCAGTAGGGGTATGTTTTCCTAATTTTTCAACAGCATCGTCATAGTAACCATCATTTAAAACAGGTCCGTTATCGCTAGAAAAAACAATCAATGTGTTTTCCAACAAACCTTCTTCTTCTAAAGTTTTTAAGAATTCACCAATAACCCAGTCAGCTTCAACAATAACGTCACCTCTTGGTCCTAAGCCTGATTTTCCTACAAATCTAGGGTGTGGAGTTCTTGGTACGTGTGGTTGTTGCATTCCGTAGTATAAAAAGAAAGGTCCGTCTTTGTGTTTTTTAACATAGTCTTGCGCACCTTTTAAAAAGTGATCTGCCATATCAACATCGCTCCATCTAGCTTTTTCTCCACCTTTCATATAACCAATTCTCGGAATTCCGTTGATAATGGAGTTGTTATGTCCGTGGTGCCATTTCATGGTTGTTAACTCAGGGTTTTCTTTTCCGCTAGTTTGACCAGGATAATTGTTTTTGTAGTCAATCGTAATCGGGTCGTTAGGGTCTAATCCAACAACATCACCATTTTCAATATATACCGTTGGTACACGATCTTGTGTAGCAGCCATAATATAAGAGTAGTCGAAACCAACTTCATTAGGTCCAGGAGAAACTTTTTTGTTCCAATCAACATGACCTGATCCTAATCCTAGGTGCCATTTTCCAACAATACCCGTATGGTATCCTTTGGTTTTTAACATTCTTGGTAAAGTCATTTGCTCTGTTCCAATAATTAGGGGAGCAGTACCTGGAAGAATTTTTGCATTTTTGTTTTTCCAAGGATATACACCTGTAAGTAAGGCATAACGACTAGGAGTACAAGTTGCAGAACTTGCATATCCGTTGGTAAAACGAACTCCACCATTTGCCAACTTATCAATATTGGGTGTTTGAAGTTCTGTAGCACCATTGGCGCCTATGTCTCCGTATCCTAAATCATCTGTATAAATTACAACAATGTTTGGTTGTTTAGCAGAGTTTGCTGAGACAGCTTCTTTTGCTGGTTTGTCGTTTTTACAACCAACCAATACGGCCAGTGTTAAAATAAAAATCCAATGTGATTTGTTCATTTTGTTTCGTTTTTAAGTTTTATAAATGTAAATTTTACATTTAAAATTCAGAATGTAAATTTAGTAAAATAATTTTAAGTATACCGAGTTTATTTTACCCTTTACTAAGTCTTTGTTATTTCTTTTTCAGACTGATACTTTCAATAATAACAGTTGATAGGATAATAGCTCCTCCAATGATTGTTGCTGTGTTTGGAGTTTCGTTTAAAAAAATGACGCCCATTAAGATTCCGAATACGGGCTGTGAGCTACCAATTAAACTTGCTGTGGATACTGCGAAGTTTTTCAAACTTTGTACAAACATGGTATGTCCAATTGCCGTAGTTACAATTCCTAAACCGATAAGGTAAGGCAGGAAATCTAGGGTTTGTTCCGTGTTTTTGTAAAACAGAAAAGGCGTAAATATAACAGCGATAAAAAGAAACTGATAAAACATTAATACGGTACTGCTGTATTTTTTACTGTTAGATTTCATGGTTAAATTCCGTAAAGCATAGAAGAATGCAGAGAGAATACCTGAAATAAGTCCTTTGGTTGAGTCGCTTGCCAAATTTAAATCGGGTAACATAATATACAAGCCAATAAGTACAGTTAGTGCGAGTATAAGATGTCTTTTATTAAATTTAGTTTTGAAATAGAAAGGCTCTAATAATGCTGTTATGGCCGGGTAGGTATATAACGAAAGCATTCCTAAGGCAATACCTGCTGTTTGTAAAGCATAGAAATAAGTCAGCCAATGTGCCCCAAAAAGAAAGGAAGAAAACAGCAATCTTCTTTGTGCTACAGGATCGGCTATTTTAAAGGAAGTTTTTTTTAGTAGCATAAACCCACCAAGAACGATAAAACCTAGAAGCCCTCTCCAAAAAGAAATAATGGTTGGGTCTAAATCAATATATCGTACCAATACCGCAGCAGTACTAATGAGTAGGATAGAGAGATTGAGTTCTAGTAGATGTTTTAATTTAGTGCTTTTCATGAACTTATTTTAATAAAAACGGCCAGTCATTTTTCTATGAATGACTGGCCGCATATGTGGATGAATATTTTTTATAAGATACTTGCTTTTATAGAAGGATAATCTGATTGTCTAATGGAAATTAGCCCAAAAACAGTTTCTCCTTTTTTAATAGTTTTATTCGTTAAATCTAGATCATTTAACTCCTGTTTGAATTTTTTATTTGATTTACCAGCGTATACCATATTTCCTAAACTTATGGCAGGTCCTAAAATTAAACCAATTGGAAAAATTGGTTTTGTTTTCGTAATGGTTGAACCTCCAAAACTTTCACTTTCGGTTTTGTTAAGCGTAACAGGGGCTAACAATAAATACCATAAATGAGATGCTGGATGCTGTCTTACGTTGTCATAAGCTTCATTAGGAGCAAGAATGTTTAACGGTCTATCAGAATAAGATACTAAGTTAAAATCTGTTCCAAAAACGATATCTCTCTCCGTGTTATTTTTAATTTTAACAGAGACAATGCGGATGTCGTTTTTTTCTGCGTATTTTCTGTATTTCTTTCTTAAGGTATTGTATTTGTAGGAGACTTCAATATTATTGTCCTTGTTAATTGATTGGTAGAGTGTTCTTTTGGGGTTTAAAAGCTCGTATTTACTGGCACAACTAGTTAGCAATATTAAAACAACAGATAGGGTAATTAAATTTTTCATATTTTTTTGCCAAAAGTATTGTTTATTTTTTAATCAGTCTTGAATTTCATTTAAAATTCCTAAGGCTTTCTTAATAGAATCTATTTTTATAAAGGTAATTAGCAAGCGCAATCCGTCTCGGGTTTCCTTTTCTTTCATGACACAGCTTTTAGAATTTTTTTGCACATATTGTAGCATGCTTGTAAAGGTAGGTGAGTTGTAATAGTCACTTTGCTGATCGGACACAAAATAACCAATCATGCGTTTTTTCTTTAGGACTAATTTTTCAATTCCTAACTTTTTAGCAATCCATTTGATACGAACACTGTCTAATAAATCTTCCACCTGAGTTGGAATTTCTCCAAATCTATCTTTTATTTTTTCTTCAAATTCAACTAATTTTTCTTCGGTTTCAATGTCACTTAATTCATTGTAAAGAAGTAATCTTTCAGATACAATATTTATATAATCGTCAGGGAATAATATTTCAAAATCGGTGTCAATTTGAATTTCTTTTACAAATTCTTTTGGTCCCGCGTTTTCTTCTGTTGGGTATAAATCTTTGAATTCGTTTTCTTTCAATTCATCAATAGCTTCTTTTAGAATTTTTTGATAAGTATCAAAACCAATATCATTGATAAAGCCACTTTGTTCACCACCTAACAAATCACCAGCTCCTCTTATTTCAAGATCTTTCATGGCGATATTTATTCCACTTCCTAAGTCAGAAAATAGTTCAAGTGCTTCAATTCTCTTTCTTGCTTCGGTGGTCATGTGTTCATAAGGTGGTGTGATAAAATAGCAGAATGCTTTTTTGTTTGAACGTCCTACACGACCACGCATTTGATGTAAATCAGACAAACCAAAATTGTTGGCATTGTTGATAAAAATGGTATTGGCATTTGGAACATCTAAACCACTTTCAATAATGGTTGTTGCTACCAAAACATCAAAATCACCATTCATAAACGACAGCATCAGTTCTTCTAATTTTTTACCATCCATTTGTCCATGACCGATTCCTACTTTTACATTGGGTAGCAAACGTTGAATCATTCCTGCCACTTCCTTTATATTTTCTACACGATTGTGTACAAAAAATACCTGTCCACCTCTTGAAATTTCGTAGTTGATACCGTCTCTAATGGTTTCTTCGCTAAAGCGAATAACATTGGTTTCAATAGGATGTCGGTTAGGGGGTGGCGTACTGATGACTGATAAATCTCTTGCTGCCATCAATGAAAATTGCAAAGTTCTAGGAATAGGTGTTGCGGTTAGCGTTAAGGTGTCAACATTTTCTTTGATGGTTTTTAGTTTGTCTTTTACGGCAACTCCAAATTTTTGTTCTTCATCAATAATTAGCAAACCAAGATCTTTAAACTCCACTTTTTTGTTCACCAATTGGTGGGTTCCTACAACAATATCAATTTTTCCTTCTTTGAGTTCCTTGATGGTTAAATTTCGCTGTTTGGTTGTTCTAAATCTGTTTAGGTAGTCAACCGTAATAGGAAAATCTTTTAATCTTTCAGAAAAAGTTTTAAAGTGTTGGTAGGCTAATATAGTCGTTGGCACAAGTACGGCAACCTGTTTTCCATTGTCTGCGGCTTTAAAAGCAGCACGTATAGCGACTTCTGTTTTTCCAAAACCAACATCGCCACAAACCAAACGATCCATGGGTTGTTCATTTTCCATGTCTTTTTTTACATCCTGAGTTGCTGTAAACTGATCAGGGGTGTCTTCGTACATAAAACTGGCTTCCAACTCGTGTTGTAAATAGCTGTCAGGTCCGTATTGAAACCCTTTTTCAAGTCTTCTTTTTGCGTATAGTTTAATTAGGTTAAAAGCAATTTCTTTAACTCTTGTTTTTGTTTTTTGTTTTAATTTTTTCCAAGCGCCAGAGCCTAGTTTGTATACTTTAGGTGGCTTGCCGTCTTTTCCGTTGAATTTTGAAATTTTGTGTAGAGAGTGAATACTCAGGTACAAAATATCACGATCTCCGTAAATTAATTTTATGGCTTCTTGTTTGTTTCCTTCAACATCAATTTTTTGCAATCCGCCAAATCTACCCACACCATGATCCATATGTGTAACAAAATCACCAACCTCTAAAGTGGTTAACTCTTTTAAAGTAATATTTTGTTTTTTTGAAGAATTGTTACGGATGTTAAATTTGTGATAGCGTTCAAAAATTTGATGATCACTATAACAGGCAATTTTATTTTCTTCGTCTATAAACCCTTCGTAAATAGGTAAAACAACGGTAGAGTATTCAATTTTATTCACATTTTCTTCATCTATAGAAGAAAAAATATCGTGAAATCGTTGGGCTTGTTTTTCATTGGTACAGCACAAAAAGTTTTTTATGCCGTTGGCAGTATTCGCATTTAAATCTTTTATTAATAAGTCAAATTGCTTGTTAAAAGAAGGCTGAGATTTGATTTGAAAATTAAAGGCATCCTCCGATTGAAAGCTTGTGTTGTGCCCCATGGAAACTCTAGAGAATTCTAAGAGTTGGCTTTTAATTAAATCGCCATTGGCAAAAAGTTCACTGGGCTGACTGTGTTTAATTTCTTTCGATAATTTCTCAAAAGCTAGCTCTGATTTTTCAAAAAGTTTGTCGAGGTGCCCAAATAATAAATGGGTGTTTTTTGTGAAAATAACAGTTTCGTTCGAAATATATTTTAAAAAACTTTCTCGGTTTTCTTGAAGCAATTTATTTTCAACATTGGGCATAATGTTGATTTTTTTTAAAGTACCAGTAGAGAGTTGTGTTTCAATATCAAATGTTCGGATGCTATCAACATCATCGCCAAAAAATTCAATTCGATACGGTTCTTCATTTGAAAAAGAAAAGACATCAATAATTCCTCCTCTAACGGCAAATTCACCAGGTCCTGAAACAAAATCGACACGGTTAAATTCGTATTCAAATAATACTTCATTGACAAAATCTAAAGAGAGTTGGTCGTTAACCCCGACTTTTAAAGTGTTTTTTTCTAGCTCTTTTTTTGTCACTACCTTTTCAAATAAAGCCGTAGGATAAGAGACAATTATGGCCGGTTTTTTTCTAGAATTGATTCTGTTTAAAACTTCGGCACGCAATAAAACATTGACATTATCCGTTTCACTTATCTGATAAGGTCTTCGATAAGAGCCAGGATAAAAAAGCACATTTTTTTCTCCTAGTAAATGTTCTAAATCGTTTAAATAAAAGGCAGCTTCTTCTTTATCATTTAAGATCATTAGAAAAGGTTTGTCCGTTTTTTTAAATAATTCGGAAAGATAAAAAGAGAAGGAAGATCCTGTTAAATTTGAAATTTGGACGTGACAATTCGGTAAAGAAAGCTTTTGGGCAATCTTATGTATAGTAGCGGATTGTTCAAAATGACCAACAATTGTTTGCTTACTCAAGAGAAAATATTTTTGACAAAGATAATTTTTTTTATAAAATGAGGAAGAATTGAAACAAGTGACTCAAAATAAAATTCTTAACTCTTGAAGTAGGGTATTGTAGGAGTAGTATGTTTAAATAATAAAGAAGAAATTGTTTGGCAACAATATTGACAATTGTTTGTAGTTGTAGTTGTTAATATTATATTTGTCTGATTGGTATTAGAGGATAATATTTTATAGTGATTTTTATGAGTTGGAGAAAATTTTTGGTTGGAGTAGTGGTGTTGTTTTTCTGTTTTGGAGCGAATGCACAAAAGAAAAATGACAAATGGGTTTTAGGACTTGGAGGAAGTTTTATCAAATTCTCGGAGACGAGTACCGCTTTTCCTGGTGAGAGCTTTAATTTTCAAATTCCGAATATCTTTATAACTAGGTATATTCAAGATGGTTTTTCTGTAGAAGGAGGCGTGACTCTGCCTGTTCTTAAAGGTGTTACGAATTTGTATAGTAATAAATTTGAAATCATGTCTATTGATGCCTATGGAAGCTATGATTTTAAAAGGTCTGAAGAAATATTTGTTCCTAGGGTCATGTTAGGAGCTAGTTTATTAATTAAGGATTTGGTTTCTAAAGCGATTTTTTTGGACGTAGGAGTAGGTGCAACTTATTGGCTAACATCACGAGTTGGATTAAATAGTAAGATTGTTTACAAGCAATTAGTTGCGGGAGGCTCTGCTACTTTTGATTCTCATATGCAGTTTTCTGGAGCGCTTGTCTTTTCTTTGAGTGATTACAGAAAGAGAACTAGAAGAGGTGCTGGTTTCTGTTCTTATTAATTAGCTACCTAAATTGCTGCCAAATTTCAATCCTATAAAAAGGGTTCTAGGATTTGATGGGCCGTAAATATAATTACTGTCTCTGTTTTTTCCTGAATCGAAATCGCTTTGGTAAGCGTCAAATAAATTTTTTACTCCCCCAAAAATTTCAAGCTTGTTTTGCTGTGTTATTTTGAAAAGGTATGAAGATTTGAATCCTAGCTCCGTAAAGGCTGAAGATTGCACATAGGTTCCAATAGTTTCATTCGTGTTTTCTGGGTTTGGGATTAAATGAAGAATGTCCATTTTTCCCGTTTGAACTAAATTAATAGCTGTTTTAAATTTTTTATTCGGTCTAATTGTTAGTGTTGCGTAGCCGTAATTATTGGGTGTTCTTAAAAACTTTCTTTTGGCGGGAAGATTGCCGAAATTGTCAACTGCAGTGGTAAATAAACTAGATTGAAAAGTGTAACCTCCTTCAAATTGAAGTATTTGGTCCCAGTTGAAGCGAGCTTCTAAGGTAATTCCTTTTACCGTGGCTCCGTCACCATTTCTTTTTTCAAATAATTCACCATGTCCATCTTCTCCTAGCGGATGTAAATAAAAAGCATCTTGCAAATGGGTGTAAAAACTTTCTAAAGTAAAACCATAAATATAATGTTCAGTGGGTTTGTCGAAATTTAAAGAGGTGCTAAAACTGTTTGAAGTTTCTCTTTTTAGGTTGTCAGACAAAGTGACTCTCGAAATACCACCACCTGCAAAAGCAATATGTAAATCGGTATCAAAGGCTTGCGGAGCTCTAAAGCCTTTTCCCCAGGTTGCTCTTAATTGTGTACGTGGTATTGGCGTGTATAAAAAAGAAATTCTTGGGCTAAAAACAGTATTAAGTAGGTTTTTGTTGTTTGCAAGATCAACCAATTTATGATGGTCGAAACGAACACCTGTGACCAAATTTGTTTTTTCTGAAATTTCCCAATCACTTTGCGCAAATACGCCCGTGTTTTTTGTCAATTGGTCTATTTTGTATTGGTAGGCTTCTATGTCATCAACAACGTCATCTTGAACAAATTCTGACCCGATCGTCAATACATTGGTTCCGTTTAAAAAGTGCTCTAATTTATGATTTAATTGTATTCCTGCTTGGAAGGTCGTTGTTTTTGAAGTTCCATAAGGAGGGTTGGCCTCATGGGCTGCAATGGCGTTTGGTTCGTCAGGGAAAATACCCGTATAATGGTCTCTATCCGTATATTGAGACGCTAGGTAAGTGATAAAAGAACTTTTGTCTTCATTGAAATTTATTTGGTAATCGATGTTTCCAACATAGACATTGTGTGTTCTTTCTTCAGATTGTTGACTTAAATGTGGTGTTTTTTCAAGCATGTCTCCACCATATCTAAATTCGTGTATTTTGCTTAAGTTGATTTCAATTTTTTGATTTTCAGTAGGAAGAAAAAACAAACTAGTTCCGAAAGAAAGGTTGTTTAATTGCGGTAATTCTGAAAAATGATCATCGTTGGCGTCGTACAAATCTCGATCTCTTTTGTTAAAAAAGAAGGAAATCCCTTTGTCTACTAAATCGTTTACAAAAGTTGCATTTGCTGTATAGATATGGTCGTCAGCTCCATCTGTATTTAAGTAGGTGTAGCCAACAGAATAATCGTTTTTTTTAGGAATTTGGGTAATAACATTAACAGTACCACCAACAGCACTTGAACCATACAAAGCAGAACCACCACCTCTTACAACTTCTATTCTGTCAATCATATTGGTTGGAATTTGCTCTAAGCCGTACAAACCTGTAAGTGGACTGAAAATAGGCCTCCCATTTATTAGTATTTGCGAATAGCCTCCTCCTAGTCCATTCATTCGCAATTGTGTGTAATTACAGGTCTGGCAGTCGGTTTCAACTCTTAGTCCTGTTTGGAATTTTAACCCTTCAGATAAATTACAAGCCTGTACATCGTTTAGTTTTACGCTGTTAATTACATTTACAATCACCGGACTTTTGGTTTGTCTTTTGTCGGTACGTGTTCCTGTAACCGTTACTATATCTAGTAATTTTGAATGTTCTGTGAGTTCGAAATCGTAGTGAATTTCTTTTTGAGAATCGGATAGGTAAAAAGTTTTTGATTTTGAAAGATAGCCCGCATAAGAAGCAACCAAGGTTATTTCATTCGTGTTTTTTGTTTCTATAGAGTATTGGCCGTTGCTGTCCGTAGTGGTGCCTGTTTGGTTGTTTTTAACAAGAACGGTTGCGTAAGGTAGTTTGTTTCCTGCGCTAGAGATATTTCCTGAAAAAGTAATTTGTGCATTTAAACTTAAAATGCTGCTAACAAAAAAGAAGAACAATCTTTTTTTCATGATCTATAATTTAATTTGTGCAAATATATAAATTATTTTTAGACTTGTCTAAAAATTAGTTTTCGTAAATATAAATATGTTGTATATATTTGCACATCATGAATTTAGATTTATCTCAAACGGAAGAAAATTACTTAAAAGCAATTTTTAGTCTATCCATAGCAACTTCCAAGGCAATTAGTACAAATGCTATTGCAGAAAAATTAGAAACAAAGGCTTCTTCTGTAACAGATATGATTAAAAAATTATCTGACAAAGAACTTGTGCATTATAAAAAGTATCAAGGCGCTAGTTTGACTGTAGCAGGAAAAGCGATAGCGGTTCGTATTATTCGAAAACACAGATTGTGGGAAGTTTTTTTGGTAAAGCATTTAAATTTTAAATGGGATGAGGTGCATGATGTTGCAGAACAGTTAGAGCATATCAAATCGACCAAATTAACCCAGCAGTTAGATGAGTATTTGGAGTTTCCTACGCACGATCCGCATGGAGATCCAATACCCGATGAAAACGGAAATATTGATTTTCATACGGGTGTTATGTTGTCTTCTATTTTGGCAAGTGAAATTGCGATCATAATGGGGGTCAAAGATTCTACTTCTTCCTTTTTAAAATATTTAGACAGTTCAGGAATAAAATTAGGTAGTGTGGTTGAGGTCTTGCATAAAGAAGAGTTTGACAACTCTATGCTAATTCAAATTGAAGGACAAAAATTATCGATTTCTCAGCAAATTGCAAAAAATTTATACGTTAAAAAACAAAGATAATGATAGAGCAAATAGTAACATATTTTGAATCCATAAACCCAATTTTAGCAGCGTTTTATGCGACAACTTTTACTTGGTTTCTAACGGCTTTAGGAGCATCGTTGGTTTTCTTTTTTAAGACATTGAATAGGGCTGTATTGGATGGAATGCTTGGTTTTACTGGAGGAGTAATGGTAGCAGCAAGTTTTTGGAGTTTGTTAGCGCCCGCAATTGATATGAGTCCGGGTGAAGGTTTTACAAAGGTAATGCCGGCAGCAATTGGTTTTTTCTTTGGAGCTGTGTTTTTGTTTGGTTTGGATAAAGTTTTGCCTCATATTCATATTAATTTTAAAGAAGCTGAAGGGATTAAAACACCTTGGCATAAAACAACTTTATTGGTATTGGCAATAACGCTTCATAACATACCAGAAGGATTGGCTGTAGGGGTTTTATTTGGTGGTGTTGCTGCCGGATTTGACGGAGCGACTATTGGAGGTGCCGTGGCTTTGGCTATTGGTATTGGTTTGCAAAATTTTCCGGAAGGATTTGCGGTTGCTATGCCTTTAAGAAGACAAGGTGTAAGTAGAAGAAAAAGTTTTTGGTATGGGCAATTGTCTGCTGTTGTAGAACCCATTGCAGGTGTTTTAGGTGCTTGGGCAGTGATGTCGTTTCAGGCAATTTTGCCGTACGCTTTGGCTTTTGCTGCGGGTGCAATGATTTTTGTCGTAATTGAAGAGGTAGTTCCTGAAACCCAACAAGATAAGTATACAGATATAGCAACGATGGGATTTATTGCAGGTTTTATTATTATGATGAGTATGGATGTAGCTTTGGGTTAAGGTTGTGTAGTTAATAGAAATTTAAGTATATTTAGAACGAATCAAAGAAATTTTTAATAACTACTAAAATAAAACACAATGGCAATATCTGATATATACGCTTCGGGTGTTCATAAAAGAAATTTGGGTCATTTTGCTAATATTGTAAAATTAGCACTGTCCGACAATCAGATTTCAGAGAATGAACAGCACATTTTAATGAGACTAAAAAAACGCTTGGAAATTGGCGATGCTGAGTTTGATCAAATCATGAAAAATCCGGCAAGTTATCCAATCAACCCTCCTGTAGATCGAGACAGGCGTTTGGAACGTTTTTACAATTTGGTCAGTATCATACAAGCCGATGAAATTGTTAGGAGTGAAGAAATTGTTATCCTTAAAAAAATAGCAATTGGATTAGGCTTTACAACAGATAAAATTGAAGCTTTGGTTGAAAAAGCAATTGCATTAGTGACCAATAATAGCTCTCAAGAAGATTTTGTAGAGGAAATGAAAAAAGAGTAAAAAGTAACATTAATTGACTATTTTTAAAAACCGAACATTTGTTCGGTTTTTTTATAGAATTATTTTTTTAAAATGAATCCAACAACCTCATTTAAAGTTTACAATGCCTCTGCCGGTAGCGGTAAAACATTTTCATTAGTGAAAGAATATTTGAAAGTGGTATTAGCCGCGGAAGGTAATTATGCGTTTCAAAATATTTTGGCCATTACTTTTACCAATAAAGCTGCGGCTGAAATGAAAGAAAGGGTTTTGGAAAATCTAAGGTCTTTTGCTGATGGAGAAAACAATCCAATGCTTGATTTGATCAGTGTAGATTTAGAAATTGATAAAAAGAGTCTGCAAGAAAAAGCAAAAAAAATATTAGACAATGTTTTGCAAAATTATTCTGCGTTTCACATTACTACCATTGATAGTTTTACACATAAAATAATCAAAACATTTGCTTACGATTTAGGACTGCCTTTAAATTTTGAAGTGGAATTGGATGGTGCTAGTTTGCTAAGCGAAGCCATTGATGTACTAATTTCTAAAATTGGAATAGATAAAAAATTAACGGAAGTTTTAATCGATTTTTCCATTCAAAAAATAGGAGAAGATAAATCCTGGGATATTTCATTAGACTTGAATACCATTGCCCAGCTTCTTTTAAAAGAAGAAGATGCCAGTCAGTTAAAAAAACTAGATAGCACAAGATTAGATGATTTTAAAAAATTAGAAAAATCACTGTCGAAACAAAAAAAAGAAATTGCAGATAAGTTTATAGATTTTGGTAAAAAAGGTTTACAAATTATTGAGAATTTGGGAGTGAAACCAAATGACTTCTCTTATTCTGACTTGCCTAATTTTTTTAAAAAACTGCTTTCTTTTCCAAGTAGAAAAATTGGCGATATAAAATTCTCGGGCAGACTGCATAGTAATATTTCAAAAGGGGTATTGTATACAGCTTCCAAGGGGGCTGCCATTAAAGCAATTATTGATGGTGCTGAAAGTGAATTGATAGGTTTGTATACTGAAATTGAAAACTATTTTGAACAAAATTATTCAAATTATGTATTGATTCAACTGGTGTCAAAAAGTTTAATTCCGTTGGCGGTTTTAAAAAATATTGAAAATGAATTGACGGAGATTAAGACACAGAATAATATTTGTTTGAATTCTGAATTTAATCAGATGATTAGTGCTAAAATTAAAGACGAGCCTGCGCCTTTTATTTATGAACGAATTGGTGAAAAATTTCAGAATTATTTTATCGATGAAATGCAAGATACGTCTTCCTTGCAATGGGAAAACTTAATACCGTTAATAGAAAATGCTTTGTCGCAAGAAAAAGGAAGTCTGCTGTTAGTAGGGGATGCAAAACAAGCTATTTATCGTTGGCGAGGTGGTAAGGCAGAGCAGTTTATCAACTTGGCTTCTGAGGGGAAAAATTTCGCAAACAACCCTTTTTATTTAAAAAAACAAATAGAAGATTTAGAAACCAATTATAGAAGTTATAGTGAGGTTATAGAATTCAACAATTCTTTTTTTACACATATCTCTAAATTTTTAAATCATCATCAGTATCGTGAGCTGTATGTGACTGGTAATTCGCAATTAATAAATTCAAATGAAGGAGGTTATGTAGAGTTGAATTTTATTGATAAAACCGATTTAGAAACTGACGAAAAAAATGAGGCTTATGCAAAACGCGTTTTAGAAATTGTTTTGGATGTAGATCCAGGTTTTCAAAGAAGTGATATTTGTGTTTTGGTTAGAAGAAAAAAAGACGGAGTGCAAATTGCAGATTATTTGACGCAAAATGGCGTGCAAATAATTTCTTCTGAAACCTTGTTGGTTGGGAATAGTTTAAAGGTTCAGTTTGTGATCAGTTTATTGAGATACATAAAAAATCCTTTAGACTTGAATGCTAAATTTGAAGCCTTGGCTTTTTTATACAAGCATTTAGCTATCGTAGAAAAAGAACATGTTTTTTATGCAGATTTAATAGCTGTTGATGGCACGGATTTTTTTGAGAAATTAAAAAATTATGCCATTGTATTTGACTTTGAAAATTTTCTTCAATTGCCTTTTTATGAAAGTATTGAAGAAGTGTTGCGAGCTTTTAATTTATTCTTTGAAAATGATGCGTATGTTCAATCATTTTTAGATTTTATTTTAAGTTTTCAAAGAAAGAAAATGAGTGATTTGTCTTTGTTCTTAGAGTTTTGGGATGCTAAAAAAGATAAATTGAGTATTGCCGCTTTGGAAGACTCAAATGCTGTTCGAATTATGACGATCCACAAATCTAAAGGATTGGAATTTCCAATTGTAATTTTTCCTTCAGAATTAAATATTCAGAATGAGATAGATCCAAAAGTTTGGTATGAATCTTTAGATACAACCGTTTTTTCTGGTTTAGAAACCTCTTTGGTAGCTTGCGGTGAAAGTCTTGCCCTAACAGGAGTCTTAGGTAGTGAACTTTTAGAACAGCGTAAGATGGAATTGGCGCTAGACAATTCTAATTTATTATATGTTGCTTTGACTAGGGCAGTAGAGCAATTGTATATTATTACAGATTATAAGGTAGATAAAAAAGGAGAAGAGAATACCAATTGGTTTTCAGGTTTATTTATCAATTATTTAAAATCGCTTACTGATGAAAATAGTTGGGATTCCTCAAAGTTAACCTATGAATTTGGATTTAAAAATAAAATTTCAGTCGCTCATGAAGATGCCAATGAGATGCAGACAGAAATTCAACAAACAATCATTTCTTCTTCATGGAAAGAGCATGGCGTTTCTATTGTCGCTAATTCTTCTGAGAACTGGGGAAGCGTTCAAGGATCTGCTATTGAATATGGCTTGTTAGTACATGAGATATTGTCTAAAATAAAAACTGTAGAGGATGTGAATCGCGTTGTTTATGGTTATTTGTCTGCAGGGAAAATAAAAGCAGAAAATGAGTTTGAAATAAAATCCCTGCTCTTAAAAGTAGTAACGCATCCAGAATTGCAAGACTATTTTTCGAAAAACATGAAGGTTGTTTGTGAGCGTCCTTTTTTAATAGAAGGTCAGGAATTGATCATTCCAGATCGATTGGTTTTTGATGGTGACGATGTTTTTATTGTGGATTATAAAACGGGAAGCCTAAATAAAGCGCATAAAACGCAGATTCAAAAATATGGAGAGAAGCTGTCTGAAATAGGATACAATGTGGTGAGAATGTCTATTGTGTATATAGAAAAGGAGATTTTTGTGCGACATTTAGTTCTTAACTAATGTACATAATTCAGCAAATAGAAATACTAAACGATAAAAATATGTTAATGTTTGTTAGTTTTTTATAAATTTGCTTTTAGTAATTCATTGAGAAAACTAATTTAAACTATTGAAAATGAAAAAAATTAAAATTATCATTTTAGCAATATTTACCAGTATTGGGGTAAATTCATTAAATGCACAAGACGCTAACAATCCTTGGGCATTGAGCTTTGGAATCAATACAGTTGATGTCTCTTCAGCTGGATTGGCAAATCCAATTAGCGCATTAAAAGATTATGTAGCTCCTTTTGGAGATTCAAATACATTACCAGCAATTTCAAGAATATCTGTTTCTAGGTATATAGATAATGGTTTTAGCATTGAATTGGCTGGAGCTCTAAATAAACTAAGTAAAGGAGTTAATGGCGATTTAGATGATTTGTCTTTCTTTTCTATTGATGTAAATGGAAAATATGACTTAAACAGTTTGTCTTTTATTGGAGAAACAGGGTGGTTTGATCCTTATGTAGGTTTCGGATTAGGGTATACTACTATAGATGAAGATGGTGGAATTACTTTAAATCCAACTTTAGGTTTTAATACTTGGTTCAACAAAAACTTAGGATTAAATTTCCAAAGTTCTTACAAATCTGCAATCTTAGGAGATGGGATTTCAACATTGTCAAATGATGTATATTTTCAACATTCTATTGGTTTAGCAATTCGTTTTGGAGGTACTGATTCTGATGGTGATGGTGTATTTGATAACAAAGATCTTTGTCCAAATGAAGCAGGTTTAGCTAAATTTAATGGATGTCCAGATTCAGATAATGATGGTATTGTAGATGCTGATGATAAATGTCCAAACGAAGCGGGTATAGCTGCTTTTGGAGGTTGTCCAGATTCAGATGGTGACGGAGTTGAAAACTCTAAAGATAAATGTCCAAATGCTAAGGGTACAGCAGCAAATGGAGGATGTCCAGATGCAGACAATGACGGAGTTATTGATTCAGTAGATAAATGTCCAAATGTCGCAGGTCCTAAAGCAAATAAAGGATGTGCATGGCCAGATACTGATGGTGATGGAGTGTTGGATAAAGATGATAAATGTATCAATCAAGCAGGTCCTGCTTCAAACAATGGTTGTGCAGAATTAACTGTTGAGGCTGTTAAGAAGTTAGGAGATTTTGCTAAAACAATTAACTTTAATTCAGGTAGAACTACATTTAAATCAGGAGTAACTTCTCAGTTAGATGGTGTTGTTTCTATTATGAAAGAATTTGTTGGAGTACAATTTAACATCAATGGGTATACAGATAGTTCAGGTTCAAAAACTAAAAATCTTGAGCTTTCTAAATTAAGAGCTTCTGCTGTAAAAGATTATTTAGTTTCGAAAGGAATTGCAGCTGGAAGATTGACATCTAAAGGATACGGTATTGACAATCCAATTGCTTCAAATAAAACAGCAGCTGGTAGAGCAGCAAACAGAAGAGTTGAGTTGGTTGCTAAAAAATAAGCAACATAAAAATAATGAAAAGTCGCTTTATCTTATTGATAGAGCGACTTTTTTTTGGTCCTTTTTCTTCTAGATTTTAGCACATTTCTCGAGTCTTAAAACTTTTTATTAAACCATGTTAATAATTAATATTTTTTTGTAGATTTGATTTTGTAAGCTTTAAAAAGTTTATTATTACAAAAAAAACTATACTTAAATTAAAAATTACTTAAAATGAGAAATTTAAAAGTCGCCTTAATGGCATTGTTTGTGTTTGCAGGGATTAGCAATGCAACAGCTCAAGATTCAGACAATCCATGGACAATGAGTTTTGGTATCAATATGGTTGATATTTCTTCAGCAGGTCTTTCAAGTCCTGTAGATGCTTTAAAAGATTATATTGGAATTTCAGATGTAAATGTACTGCCAGCTATTTCAAGAATCTCGGTATCTAGATTTATTGACAAAGGATTCAGTGTTGAATTGGCTGGAGCTTTGAATAAAATTGGAAATGGAGCCTATGATGATGTGGATGATTTATCATTTTTCTCTCTTGATGCAAATGCAAGATACGATTTAAACAGTGCTTCTTTTATTGGAGAAACTGGATGGTTTGATCCTTATGTTGGTTTTGGAATTGGGTACACATCTATTGATGGAGATGGAAACATGACAATGAACCCAACGTTAGGTTTTAACACTTGGTTTAATGAGAATGTAGGGTTGAATTTTCAAAGTTCTTACAAATCAGCAATCTTAGGTGATGGAATTGCTACTTTGCCAAAAGATGTGTATTTTCAACATTCAATTGGCTTAATAATCCGTTTTGCAGATGGCAACTAGTCATTAAAAAAAGGCTAAAATAATATATTGAAAAGCCGCTCCAATTGGAGCGGCTTTTTTTATTTTTATACCAGAAGTTTGTATTTATGAAAACCTTTATATCAGAAGTTGTTAGTGCTGTTTTAGAATCAAAAAATCCGTTGATGGATACCTTATGCGTCATTCCAAGTGAACGGGCGGCTGTGTTTTTAAAAGAGGAGCTTAAAGAACAAATTGACGGGCTGTCTTTTTTGCCTGAAATTTTAAGTATTGAAAATTTTATAGAAAAGGTTTCCGAGCTAACAAAAATAGATACCATTACCTTATTGTTCGATTTTTATTTGGTGTATCAAGAGAACAACCCGAACAATAAAATTGATTTCGATTCTTTTTCTCAGTGGGGGGCTATTGCCTTACAAGATTTTAATGAAGTAGATCGCCATTTGGTCAATGCAGAAAAGTTATTCGATTATTTAAAAGACATCAAACGTATTGAAAAATGGAGTTTAAATAGCGAAGATGTCAATTCAGAAATTATGAACAATCATCTGTCTTTTATGGAAGTATTAGGTGATAATTATGTTTGGTTTTATGAGTATTTACTAAAAAATAAAAAAGGTTATCAAGGTCTACTTTATCGTGAAGCTTCAAAAAATATTGGGAAATTTATAGAAGAGAATGCTACGAAAAATATTGTTCTGATTGGCTTTAACGCATTAAACAAAGCAGAAGAATACATTTTTCAAGAATTGTTGAAAAGCGGCAATACGACCATTTATTGGGATGCGGATGAATATTATTTAAACACAAACAAATCGGCAGGTTTGTTTATGAGGAAGTACAAGCAAAATTGGACGTATTTTGAGAAAAATCAATTCAATTATATTGGTAGGCATTTAAAAACCAAGAAAAATATACACGAGATTGCTGCTTCTAAAAATGTAGCTCAAATAAAAGCGGTGGGCGAATTGTTATCGAAACAAAACAATTTACAGAATACAGCTTTGGTGTTAGCCGATGAATCACTTTTATCATTGACTTTAAATTCCTTGCCCAAAAATGTCGATAAACTAAATATTACCATGGGGTATTTGTTAAAGGACATGCCCATGTCTGGTTTGTTTCAAGTGATGTTTGACTTGTATTTGACACAAGAAAAATTGAAAAAAGTTGAGAACAATGAGTTCTATTATAAAGATATTGAGCGTCTGCTGCAAAACCCTTTCTTTTATCGTCTGTTTGGAAAAACTAAAGAATTTGATGCCTTGCGTAATGCGGTTGTAAAAAATAATCAAGTATTTGTTTCTTATGAATTTATCAAACAGATCCTTTCCAACCAAAATGCGGAATTACTTTTAAAAGTATTTGGCATTGGGCAGGATGTGGCACTTTTTATCAATACCTGTGTTTCTTTAATTGAAGCAAATAAAGATAATTTTGAAGGTTTTGAAAAAGAATGTTTGTACCGATTTTATAATTTGTTCTTGCAGTTGCAAAATTTAAACGGTGCCTACGAACACATTCGCACCATAAAAACTTTGCATGGTATCTACAAGCAGTTGATCGGTTTGGAAAAACTTTCCTTCCAAGGAGAACCTTTAAGTGGATTGCAACTTATGGGAATGTTGGAAACCCGTGTGTTAGATTTTGAAACGGTGATTATTACTTCTATGAATGAAGGAGTGCTTCCCGCAGGAAATAATGAAAATTCTTTTATTCCTTTCGATGTAAAAAAGGAATACGGTTTGCCTACCTATCAAGAAAAGGATGCTATTTTCTCTTATCACTTTTACCGACTTTTACAACGTGCAAAAAATGTGTATTTATTATACAATACAGAAACCGATGAACATGGAGCCGGAGAAAAAAGTCGCTTTTTATCACAGTTGGAAATAGACGATATGATTTCTTCAAAAAAAACAGTAGCACCTGTTATTGGTTCTAATACTCATAAAGAATTGGAAATTCAAAAAACTCCGGAAGTAATCGATCGCTTAAAAGCGATTGCAGGTCGAGGTTTTTCGCCTTCTGCCTTGGCAACATATGTAACCAATCCGTTAACGTATTACAAGCGTTATATTTTAGGAATAAAGGATTTGGATGAAGTGGAAGAAACCATTGCATTTAATACCATGGGAACCGTGGTACATGAAGTATTGGAGTTGTTTTACAAGCCATTTGTTGGCAAGTTCCTACAGGTAGAGGATGTAAAAGCCATGTTTTCAAAAATTGAGACGACCACAACAAATTGCTTTCAAAGACATTATAAAAACGGCGCAATTGATCAGGGAAAAAATAAGTTAATCTCTGAAGTCGCAAAAACCTTTGTAAGTAATTTCTTAAAAACAGAATTAGAATTATTAAAAGCTGGAAAAAAGCTTAAAATTATTGGTACAGAAACCAAAATTGAAGCAGATCTGAAAATTGAAGGATTGAATTTTCCAATTAAAATTAGAGGAGAAGTAGATCGTATAGATGAGTTAGATGGCGTTACCAGAATTGTAGATTATAAAACGGGAAAAGTAGTAGACACCCAACTAAAAATTAGCGATTTTGAAAAGGTAATCAGTGATTATAAATACACAAAAGCATTGCAAGTAATGTTGTACGCTTACTTGTATACAAAGTCAAACAAGCATATCTTTGATGGCGAATTGGAATCGGGAATTTATTCTTTTAAAAACATGAAATCTGGTTTTTTAAAAATGAATTTTGCAGAAGGCAGAGCCAAAGATTTTAACGTAACTGAAGAACGTATTTTTGCCTGTGTTGATGTTGTAAAAAAACTTATTACTGAATTGTTCGATACCAATAGCCCATTTATAGAAAATATTGACAGCCCCTACTAATATGATTCAAGAAATTAAAAACTTAACGCTTCAAGGAAAACACAATAAACCCATTTTAACCGACGTCTGTTATCGGAAAACGGCAACTAAAAAACCATTGGTTGTTTTTTGTCATGGATACAAAGGGTATAAAGATTGGGGGGTTTTCAATCAGATGGTTCCTTCATTTGTTGAAGAAAATATTTTCCTTGTAAAATTTAATTTTTCCCACAACGGGGGTACTGTTGAACAACCGATAGATTTTCCAGATTTGGAGGCTTTTGGAGAAAATAATTTGGTGAAAGAATTGGATGATTTGGAAACTGTGTTGGACTGGTTGTTGGACAATAATGAATTTTCAGAAGAAATAAATCCGGAACAAATAACACTTATCGGTCATTCTAGGGGTGGTGGTATTGTTACGCTAAAAGCTGCTGAAGACAAAAGAGTAAAAAAACTTATTTCTTGGGCAGGGGTGTCTGATTTTGGCGCTCGTTTCCCTACTGGACCTGTTTTAGAACATTGGAAAAAAGAAGGTGTGGCCTATGTGGAAAACGCTCGTACCAAACAGCAAATGCCGCATTATTTTCAATTTTATACAAATTTTATTGAAAATGAAGAACGTCTAACACTTTATAAAGCGGCTGCCAATATTAAAATTCCACACCTAATTATCCATGGTTCAAAAGATACTTCCGTAGAATTTAAAGAAGCTGAAAATTTACACAAATGGAATCCTAATAGTGAGTTGTTTGTGATTGAAAATGCCGATCATGGTTTTGGATCTAAACACCCCTGGGAAGAGGATTTTCTGCCAAGTGATTTTGAAATTCTTTTAAAAAAAACAATCAAATTTGCAAAAACGGATGTCTAAAGAATAATGTCGAATTCAAAAAGCATTCCCTTTAAAGAAATTAATAAATTAGCCATACCTTCTATTATTGCTGGTATTTCTGAACCTTTGCTGTCTATTGTAGATACCGCTATTATTGGTAATGTAGGCTTTGATGCAGTAGAAGCGCTTGCGGCTGTGGGTATTGCAGGTTCTTTTATTTCGGCCATTGTTTGGGTGTTAGGGCAAACAAGAGCTGCTATTTCTGCTATAGTAGCGCAATATGTTGGAGAAAAAAAAATAGCCGCAATTATTGGTTTGCCTGCGCAAATGATTTTTATCAATGTACTGCTTAGTTTGGCTATTTATTTTTCAACGGTTTTTGTGGTAGATCACATTTTTCAGTTTTACAATGCAGAAGGTTTGGTACTCAATTACGCAGTTGACTATTTTAAAATTAGAGCGCTAGGACTTCCTTTTGCTTTGTTTGTATTTACAGTTTTCGGTGTTTTTACCGGTTTGCAAAATACGTTTTGGCCCATGGTTATTAGTGTCATCGGTGCTTTTTTAAATGCAGGTTTGGATCTTGTCTTAGTCTATGGTGTAGAAGGGTATTTAGAGCCCATGCATGTTGCTGGTGCTGCCTATGCAAGTATAATTGCACAAGCTGTCATGGCCTTTATGGCTTTGGTGCTTTTCTATAAAAAAACTCCTTTTACATTGGCTGTAAAATTTCCTTTTGACAATGAAATAAAGCGATTGTTAAAGTTGAGTCTTAATTTGTTTTTAAGAGCCATTGCGTTGCATATAACTTTGTACTTTGCCAACTCCTACGCAGCTAGTTATGGTACAGCCTATATCGCGGCACAAACAATTTGTTTTCAAATATGGTTGTTTTTTGCTTTTTTTATTGATGGCTATGCAAGTGTTGGAAGTATTATTTCTGGCAAACAAAAAGGAGAACGAAATTTTTCGGGTTTAGAAATTTTGGTGAAAGATTTGAATAAATACGCACTAATTGTCGCTGTTATTTTAAGCGCCATTTGTTTTTCTGGCTATTATTTTGTGGGTGAAATTTTTACGTCTGATCCAGAAGTTCTAAAAATATTTTATGCTGTATTTTGGTTGGTTTTGATTTCTCAACCGGTAAATGCTGTTGCTTTTGTATATGATGGAGTGTTTAAAGGCTTGGCAGAAGGTGTGGTGTTAAGAAATACCGTGATGGCAGCAACTTTTTTAGGGTTTATTCCTACCTTATTGCTCTGCGATTTTTTCGACTTAAAATTATTAGGTATTTGGATTGCTTTTACCGTTTGGATGCTTTTTAGATCTGGAATATTGGCGGTGTTTTTTAAAAGAAATTTTTTACCAAAAAACCATTAACTTTGAATTTATGAAGGAAGGAAATATACAAACTAGTATTGCTAATAAAATTGCAGAAGTAACTTTTTATCACCCGGCAAGTAATTCTTTTCCTAGCGCTTTGTTAAAAAGTTTGACGGAAGAGTTTGAAAAATTGAGCGAAAATAAAGAAGTCCAAATAATTATATTGAAGAGTCAGGGAGATCGTGCTTTTTGTGCTGGTGCTTCTTTTGATGAACTGTTAGAGGTAAAAACCAAGGAAGAAGGAATTCTTTTTTTTATGGGCTTTGCCAATTTAATAAATGCCATGCGTACCTGTAAAAAAGTGATCCTGGGTGAAATTCAAGGAAAAGCGGTTGGAGGCGGAGTGGGTTTGGCTGCGGCTTGTGATTATTGTTTTGCTACGGAAGCGGCTTCTATTAAATTGTCAGAATTGTTTATCGGAATTGGTGCTTTTGTTATAGAACCTGCCGTTTTACGAAAAATTGGTAAGTCGGCATTTACTCAACTAACGTTGGATGCCACCGAATGGCATACGGCTGAATGGGCAAAAGAGAAAGGCTTATTTGCAAAAGTATATGCATCTAAAGAAGAAATGATGGATGCTGCACAAAGTTTGGCTAAAAAGTTAGCTAATTACCATCCTGAGGCTTTGTTTCAGATGAAAAAAGTGTTTTGGGAAGGTACAGCGCATTGGACAGAATTATTAGCTGAAAGAGCAGAAATTAGTGGAGAATTGATGTTGTCTGATTTTACACGAAAAACACTTTTAAAATTTAAAAAGTAGAACCAAGAATTCAAGTATCTTTGCCTTATGAATAAAATTAGAATTACCAAGCAGTTTGATTTTGAAACTGGACACGCGCTTTACGGATATGATGGGAAATGTAGAAATGTACATGGCCATAGTTATAAATTATCGGTGACTGTAATAGGGACACCTATTGAAGATCAAAACGATGTAAAGTACGGAATGGTGATTGATTTTAAAGATTTAAAAGTTATTGTAAAAGATGAAATCGTAGATAAATTCGACCATGCTACAGTTTTCAATAAAAACACACCACATGTGGAGTTGGCACATGAATTGGAAAAAAGAGGACACAGTGTTATTTTGGTCGATTATCAACCAACTAGCGAAATGATGTTGGTAGATTTTGCACAAAAGATTAATGCAAAAATTCCTTCGAGTATTAAATTACATTCTCTTCGCCTGCAAGAAACAGGTACTTCTTATGCAGAATGGTTTGCAAGCGATAATGAATAAACTACAGAGAGTTTATAAAATAAAAACGCCGTTATTACTTAGTAATAGCGGCGTTTTACTTTGTGCTTAATTTTATATTAGTTGGCTGCTGCGCTAACAACTACCTCAATAATATTACTTTTTACAGGGTTAAAAGTTGCTGCAGTTCCATCTTCAACAGCTACATAGTAATAATGAGAACCTGCTGTTAAAACTGTGGCCGTTGGAGTGGTGTACGTGCTACTTGTTGCATCTGCAATAACAGTTCCATCTTCTGTTGCTGAATCACTTTTATACCAAGTGTATGTGTAAGTAGGTGCAGGTGTAGGAGCATCTGTATCTGTTATTACAGCTGTGATGGTTACCGTAGCATCATCAGAAATTTCTGTAGTCGGATCGGCTGTAATTTCTACCGTGTGCGCAACTGCCGCTGGAGCATCGTCGTCATTGTCGTTACAAGAGGTTGCTAAAGTTGCTGAAATAAATAATACGGATAAAAATTTAATAGATGTTTTCATTTTATAATTTGTTTTTAGATTATACCCAAAAGATGAATTTGCCCTTGAAAGGTTGCGTTTTTAGTGTAGTTCTTTTTTTTAGGTAAGCTAAAAAATTGTTGAAAACAAAAGACAGAGGTGTGTTAATGTTCTAGTTTGTAGTGAAGTAGATTTTGTTGAATGAATTTATGTTAAGGTCTAATTTTTTTTAAAAATGCGAAGTGTTTACAACTCCAAATTGCCATTAAACTGATTCATGGTATTTCCAATACCGGCCGTAGCAAATGATTTTATGAGGTTGGCTCCTTTGAATAGCAATTCCGGTAAATACCTGTTTTCTTCTTTGCTCCATTCTCCTAGTACGTAATGAGATTGCTTTCCTGTAGAAAAATTAGAACTTACGCCAAAGCGGAAACGTGGATAATTTTGAGAGTTTAGCTTTTCCGTAATATCTTTCAAACCATTATGTCCGCCAGCGCTTCCTTTTGCTTTTAAACGAAAAGCACCAAAGTCAAGATTTAGATCATCGGAAATAACCAATAAATTTTCTGTTGGAATTTTCTCTTTGTCTAACCAATATTTTACGGCCTTTCCGCTTAAATTCATATAGGTAGAAGGCTTTAATAGGATAAAAGTCCTGCCTTTAAAGCGAAAAGTCGCAACGTCACCCAGTTTGTCTGTGCTGAAAGAAATATTTTCATTGGAAGCCAATTCGTCAAGAATTTTAAATCCAATATTATGGCGTGTATTTTCATACTCTGCGCCAATATTTCCTAAACCAACAATTAAATATTTTTTCATGAATGGAATTAATTTGAGTTCAAAAATACAAATTTCTTAAAAGGACGGCATAAAAAAAGGCTCCAATGAATGAACAAGGGAACCTTTTATTTTTTTTAAGAAAACTTACTCTGCAGCAGCTTCTCCTTCTTCTTCTGTTCCTGTAGCTTTAGCTCCTCTAGACATTCTTACTTGAGCCACAACTGTGTTCTCAGGGTGTAAAATTGTACAGTTTTCTGCTTTTACTTCACTTACAAATAATTTGTCTCCGATTTCTAATTTAGAAATATCAGCTTCAATTGTATCAGGTAAGTTTGCAGGTAAAGCTTTTACTTTTAATTTACGTTTTGGAAAACGTAAAGCTCCACCAATTAATACCCCTGGAGATTTTCCTACCAAAGTAACAGGAATTTCCATAGTCACTTCTTTATCATCAAACAATTGATAAAAATCAATGTGTAAAATTTTGTCAGAAACTGGGTGGAATTGGATATCTTGTAAGATACAAGTTACTTTTTCTCCATCTAAGTCAATCGTTGCAGTATATACGTTTGGAGTATAAACTAAGGTTTTAAATGCTTTCTCTTCTGCAGAAAAATGCACAGCTTCGTTTCCTCCGTATAATACGCAAGGAACCTGACCAGCATTACGTAAGGCTTTAGTTGCTACTTTACCTACGCTTTCTCTTTTAGATCCGTTGATTGTAATTGATTTCATTTTATATATTTATTAATTATTCACTTAAATTATAAACAAATCGCTAATCGATTTGTTGTCTTGTACTTTGTGCATGATCTCTGCAAACAAAGGCGCGCAAGTTACAACTTTTATTTTAGAACTCTGCTTTCTTAATGGAATAGAATCTGAAACGATCAATTCTAATAATTTAGAGTTCTCTATTTTCTCATAAGCATCACCAGAAAGTAAAGGATGTGTAATGATGGCACGCACACTTAAAGCTCCTTTGTCAACCATTAAATCAGCAGCTTTTACAAGCGTTCCTCCGGTATCAATCATGTCATCTACTAAGATTACATTTTTACCTTTTACTTCTCCAATCAGTTCCATAGTATCAATTACATTCGCTTTTAAACGTTGTTTGTAACAAATAACTACTTCACTTTGTAAGTGTTTAGAATACGCATAAGCTCTTTTTGAACCCCCCATATCTGGAGAGGCCATGGTAATGTTTTCTAAACCTAAACTGTGGATATAAGGCATGAAAATAGTAGAACCAAATAAATGATCCACTGGTTTTTCAAAAAATCCTTGAATTTGATCTGCATGCAAGTCCATCGTCATTATTCTTGTTGCTCCTGCTGTTTGCAATAAGTTTGCTACTAGTTTTGCACCAATAGCTACACGAGGTTTGTCTTTTCTATCTTGACGAGCCCATCCAAAATAAGGCATAACTGCAGTGATATGTCTTGCAGATGCTCTTTTGGCGGCATCTAAAATCAATAACATTTCCATCAGGTTGTCTGAGTTTGGAAAAGTAGATCCAACGATAAAAACACGTCGTCCCCTTACTGATTCTTCAAATGCTGGTTGGAATTCACCATCACTAAAACGTGAGATATTGATCTTTCCTAATTCGGTTCCGTAACTTTTTGCAATTTTTTCTGCTAATCCAATACTTTGTGAACAAGCAAATACTTTTGGTGCTAATTGATTGTTAGACATGCTTTAAAAGAAATATGTGTGTTGTTAGTTGTTGTTTTGATTTTGCAAAAATAGAAATAATTTAACGCTTTGGAGCATAGTTTTTAAATTAATACGTTGAGAATTGAATTTTTTTTTTACATTTGCAGTCCAATTACGAAAAAGCCTTGGTGGCGGAATTGGTAGACGCGCTGGATTCAAAATCCAGTTTTTTCGGAAGTGCGGGTTCGATTCCCGCCCAAGGTACAATCGAATGAAAGCCGACTCTTATGAGTTGGCTTTTTTTATGGAGTAAATTGTACAGTTTTTGTATCGTGTTTTTTTGAATTCTTCATATTTAGTTCTTTCCGTATTTTCTAAAAGCTTGTATTGTTTGGTAGTATCCAAAACCAATAATTAATTTACCGATACTAGCAATTATTAATGCAAAGTATTCATCATGTTGATCGAATGGAAAATATTTAAGATTGAATGGATTCATAAATTGTAAAAAATCACTTGCAATTTTTGTGAAATTACTTTTAATGAATTCAATTGAGTATACATCATTATTATGGTTGTTATACAAAATTAATAGGATTAATAGATATAGAGGTATTCCTGTGTAGATCATTGTGAATTTCAGCCCTTGAAACCAGTTTCTTCTATAATCATTAGATATTTTATTTAAGTATAGTATTATTTGATTTTTTCTTTTTCTTTTTTCCTTTTTGTATCTCAGTTCTTCTCTGAAAATTGTCATTTCGTGATGATGAAAATCTAATGCTTCTATATGGTTTTCGTTTTTTCTAAATTCTTGCTTGACTCTTCTGTAAGATTCACGTATTCCCTTTAAACTTTCTTTCAAGATAGTTTGCGTGCATTGAGTTTCATGTCTAAAGCACATAGTATTATTTTTTTTATTTCTGCATTTGTTATAATGATGCTTACATTCTTTTAGTGGGCTACATCTTTTATAGAATTCAAAAGAATTTGGCAACGGGATTGAGTTTTTTACTTCAATTCCATATACTTGGAGCGTGCACCAGAAATTAGCATTTGAGATATCCAATCCATTTTCAAAAACAGCTTTTTCAAAACTAATATAAGTACTTGAAGGGTCTATTTTACAATGTCTAAAGATTGCCGCTTTTTTAAACGTAACTTCTGAGAAAATAGAAATATTTAGAAAATCGGTTAAATGAAAGTATTGATTGTCTTCGAAAGTCGATTGGTAAAAATCTACTAATTGATTAAATGTTGTGTTTTTACAGTTAATGTCTTTCTTAAAAATGCAATTATGAAATCTTACTTTTTGGTGGAAAGAGTAATTTGAGATACTTATTTGTTCAGTGAAAGTACAATTTCTAAAAAATAATCTACTGTTCTCAGTTATAGCTTTTTTTAAAATTTTTTTAAAATCATTCTCTCGTATGTCTTTGTTGCCATCAATAGGGTTTGGTTCTGTTTGTGTTTTGTAATAGTTTGTTTCAGATGTCATTACATATTCATTTTAGAGCCATTCCATTGGTATTAGAGCATCATATTCTTCAGTGTTTTCCTTGCCTCTCCATTCTGCAGTTTGATGGAAGTATTTGTCGTCAATTCCTGACCATGTCGTTTTTGAAACATGTTCTAGTATAATAACTTGAATGTTTTGATTTGTATTTTTCATAAAAGCAACACAGGTTTCAAAAATCTTTTTTGTGTCTGTGAAGTCTTTTGAATCCTCTTTGATGTTTTGCAATTTTTCTTGGTCAGGGTAGTATACTTGGCTAGGTTGATCAAATACTATAAATGAAGGTATGTAGTTTGGTTTTTTATTTACTTGAAGTTTGTTGAAAAAATGATGTAGTCCAAGGATTGTAGCAATATGATAACTCATATGGTTTGCTCCACTACCTAGTCTTGATAAGAAATGTTTATCTCTAGTAATTGTATCTTCAATTTTTATATTTATGCTTTGGTCAGGATCTAGGTGTACTTTTTTAGTTTTTTTGTCTTCTATAGGTAGTAATTGAGTATACTTGCCAATGGTATTGGTTAGTTTCTCGAGGGAGGTTTCTTTGTCGAACTTGCTTTTTAGACCAGTTAAAGTTCTTTTCTTTGTGTTAATCTCAATTTTGATTTTGATAATTTCTTCTTCTAAATTTCCTGATGGAGATATTTTTTTTAAGTTTTCTAGTGCATGTATTATCTTACCAATAAATTCAAATGATTTTTGGTAAGATTTTTCATTTACTTTAATTTCACTAAGTAGTATGTTTAGATTACTGTCAAGTTTTACTAGAAGTTCTTCCTTTGTTTTAATTTCTTGAATGATAGCTGATTTTTCATTTTCAAAACTGAGCGTTAGTGATTTAGAGTTTCCTAAGATGATTTTGTTATCTGCTTTTTCGTCATTTAAAGAAAGTAGCTGTTCAATTGCTTTGGTCGATTTAGAGTCGCAAAATGGGCATTGATTAGTTCCTTTTTGTTTTAAGAACCATTCAACGGGTTTAAGTCTATTTTCTTTTTCAGATACAACGTCAATAAAATACTCGTCTTTAGAATTATTAAGTTCTTGTATTTTGTATGAATTGGTTTTTAACTTCCCTAGTTCTCTGGTTAGTTCATTTCTTTTTTGACTTAGTTCTCTTGCTTTTTCTGAAAATCTATTTGCAGCTCCTTTATTGTATAGGAATCCTTTTTTTGAATTTAAGATGATTTTTGATAGCTCTTCATTGAGTGTATCTACAGTTGATGTGCTAATGTCTATGTCTGAAGCTGTTAGCCCAAGTTGTATTGCTTCAGAATAAAACTCATAGATGTCTGATTGCCAACTGTTGTATTGTAATTTGATTTCTTCAAACTTCTTTAGTTTATTGTTCTTAACAGTTTCTAGTTCTTGAATTTCTTTTTCTAGTTCAAGAATTTCGTATGATTTGTAACCTAGGATTAGAGGGAAAACTGTTTTGAGTTTTTGCAAGTGTTCCCATGTGTCTGTTTTGTAAAACATAGTTGATGGGTTTGCTATAATATTTTGTGTTTGAAATTGAAAAGCAGCAGTGTCACGGAAACTTGCTGGTCCGTTGAAATTGTTACTTGTGCTTTTTTCGCTAGCTATATTTTTAAACCCAGCCATGTCGTTTAACATTTTCTTGATATAATCTTTATTTGCTTTGTATTCGTTCTTATGATTTAACCATTCGTTAGTTCTTAAAGATTTTCGTTCACCTGGTTCACTTTCCTTATAGAAATACATTGTTGATTTTGATTCTTCAAAATTTTCTCTACCAAGAAATATATATTCATCGTTGAATTTTAGATACAGGGCAAACACTTCTACTTTATTACGTATTGTTCCAATAGGAATATCGCAATCGCTACTAGCTAAACAATAGTCAATTATATCTATTATTGCGGATTTTCCTCTTTGACTATATCCAGTTATTATATTGATTTTATCTTCTTTGAAGGTTAAAATTTTCGGAGAGAATTTGTGGTTCTTTGGGTATAGAATTATGTTTTTTATATATAATTGCATTAAAATCTGATGTTTAATTCTAATTGAATGTTTTTTTCTGCGTTTTTGGCGAATATATTTCCAAGCTTATAAGCAGAATCTTGAATGCTTTTTGTTATGTTTTCCCTTCCTAGACTTGATTCAATCTTTATTAGTTTCGATGAAAATCCTCTCATTAGTTCTATGTTTTTATTGTTGTAAGTCAGTATGTTTTTACTGAAAGCTATGTTTAGAGCGTCAAATGTTTGTGGTGTCATTTTGTTGGCTCTAGATTGAAGTCCTAGTATAATTTCTTGGTTCTTAAGAATTGCATTATGGAGTTCTCTTGAGCTTTTGAATGTTGAACGGGTGTCTTTATGATATACAATAGGTAAAATGAAGAAAAAGTATTTTAAGGGTGGGTAGTTTTGTGTGTTCACTTTGTTTCTTGCTACTTTGTGATATCCGAGAGTGAAACTGTGGCAAGCTAAAGCACTTAAGGCAGTGTTTTGCATTATGTCATATAGACTTAGTTCTTTTGTTTCGGAGTTCATAATTATTGTTTTTTGAATTTGATTTCCCAATCTGGATGCCAGCCTATCTCAGGGGTGTTGGATAGCTTTAAAAAACTGCCATTTTTTATATATTCATTTTTGTTACTTATTAAATAATCTTCATTGAAATTTACTTCTAGGTCATTCATTACGTAGTCGTATATCTTAATAGCGATTTTGTTTTTTTCTATACTGCTGTATTGTTCTAATTCTAAAGTGATTTTTTTGTCAAAATATTTTTGCCATTCTCTATAGCATGTCTTGAGATATTTATTAAAGTCTTCTTTGGTAATTTCTCCTACTTGATTTATTATATATGTATGTTCAATCTCATATCTTATATAATCTTCAATGGCTCTTCTTATTATTCTGTTTTTGGAATCTAGCCTTCTGTCTATTATGTCTATTTGTTTTACGAATAGTTCATCGCTTTTTGTTTTAACTTGATGTTGATCGATCTTAAAAAAATCGGTTTTTCTAAATAATGTAATGTTTGTGGATATTTTAGAGATGCAATATTGGTATTTGGAATCCATTTTTTGTTTGTGAAATATGGCTTCATTTGAGTTGTTCCACATATGAAAACTGTGATTTACTAACCAGCCAATCATAGAGTCGTAAACCTCGTTTTTTTGAATGTTAGTAAGGTGAGTAGAGTTTAAAAGTAGTTTATTGAATATTATTTTTTTTAAGTTATTGTTGTCTTCAATTTTTAGTTTTTCTAGAACTTGTTTTAAAAAGGATTCTTTTGTTAAGGCGAAGTTGATTAGTTGTAGTATTTTTTTTACGTATTTACCGTCGTTATTTTTTGACTGTATCGTTTTTAATTTCTCTTTTTGAGAATTTTGAATTTCTATAATCCTCTTCTTTGCGTCTTTATAATTGTTATTACATATAAAGTGAAGCAAAGATTCTGTTTTTATTGTTTTATTAGTAGAACATATAAATTCTGTATTGGAATCGAAGATGTTTGATTCCAATTTGGTTATCCAGATCTGTATGGTTCTCCATAATGAATATGAAGTATCATTAAAGGTTGTTCCGCTTTCAGCTATGCTGTGTTTAGCTTGGTCGGCTATTAATACGGTGCCGTCTTTGTTATGTGATGCAATATCATCAACATTTTCAATAGAGATGTAATCTGTAGTTTCGTTAAGATTTGATAATAATAACAAGGCTCTTTCAAACTGAAAGAGGTAGCCGGAAACTGAACCTTTTGCGGAGTCAGACATTTTTCATTTTTTTTAGTAAATATAAGATTTTTATGTTACTTAAATTTTGTGTTTGATTATGAGTAGGAGGAATGAAAAGAATTGTTTTTTAGATAATTTTAATTGTCGCCTTTATGATTCTTACATTGTTATTTTTAGTGTTTATAATGACGGTGTTGAAGTTGTAGATGAAAAAGAAAATATTAATTTCAATAAGAAGAAAGAGTATTAGCTTTATTGCTGAGATTAACCAATTGAAGTTGGATATTCAATCAGTGGATGATACTTTAATCGATTTAAAGATTGAAGGATAGTAATTCTGACTTGTTTAAGTCGGCTTTTTTTATGCAAGAAATTTAAACCAAAAACCCCATCTAACAACAAAGTTAGATGGGGTTTTTGAGTTTGAAAAAGTTGAAACTACTTATGGTCTTACTTCCACAGGTATTAATGAGAAGTTATCGAAATAGAAAGTTTGTCGTCCTGTGATTGCATTTGGATTGTCTCCAGGGTTTACATTAAAACTAACTTTTTTCTTTGAGTCGATAGCTGCTAAAGTAACCGTATGCTCAATTTTCACCCATTCATCACGAGCTACATCGGTAAGATCCCAAGATAAAGGTCCTAGCTCAGTTACTTCTCCTCCCCATAGTCTAAATCTGTCTAGCGTAGTACCAGTGGCAACGTTCACCATTATAGAAACTTTATAGGTTCCTGCCGGAATAAGGTCAATAGTTCCCAAACCATAATGATGTAGTTGGAATGCTTTTGAAACCCCATCTACTGAGAATTTTGCACTGGCGTCACCTTCAAATTTCTTATCCAATGCTCTTGACCAATTTGGATCGGCCTCTGTTCCGTTTGCACCTACCCAAAAAGCGCCATCAGGCCCTAAATAACCTCTGTTGGCTGCTCCGTGTGCTGTTTCATACCCCGACCAACTATTGCTTGTTAGAATGTTGTTTTCGTAATGCATGCTTACCAATTTATCGGTAAATTCTGCCAAGTCACGTGTGTCACTCGATTTGATATTTCCGCCTTGATAAGAGACTTTAATTTCATCTGAGTTGTAAATAGGCTGCGCTAAGGTCAATTCAATTCTTGTAGCATTTTCGGCACTTACTTTTGCATTTTTAACGGCAATAGTTCCAACATCTTTAACGTCTACTGTAAAACTTCCTTCTTCACCAGAAAACGGAGCAACTTCTCCGGTTACTTGGAATGAAATAACTTCATTTTCGTCTTCTTTTAAATTGCCGTTTAACACAAAAGGTTGAGAAGAGGGTACCACTTCAACATGTAAAGGAATTAATTTGGAAGCATTGGCTGCTGGCAATTCTCCAGATCTTATTGACTTTAAAGTTCCTGCCGGGTTTGTTCCTAGTTGAAAGAATTTTATGGTCGCCGATTCTAAGTTAGAATTTGCGGGTGCACCGTTGTTGATAGACCACGAACGACTGTTTGGTCTGTCTTCTGTGGTTAAATCGATAAAAGTTAAGGAAGCTCCTGCTTCTACTTTTACCGTTGGCCAAGTGTTGCTATCAGCTGCCGAAATAAGATCTTCTTTTGTAATATTGATCAATTCTGTGTCTCCTTGCATAACTTTAAAAGCTGGCAATAATTTTCCGTAAACATCAAAAACAAAAGTAGTGTCAAGCACCCAAAGGTCACCAACTTTTTTTGCTTTTGGTTGACTCTCTTTTCCGTTATAGGCAACAGGTTCTTTAAACTTGTTAATTAATCGAATGCTGTTTAGTCCGTTGTTTCTTAGCAAAACATGTGCTTTGGCTTTGTTTGTTGAAAGTCCAGCTTCTGCATCAATAAATAAAGCCAAAGAATCATTTCTTTTATAGCCTTCTTTTAAAAAGTGATTTCCTTCTTCAATAATCCATTCATGGCTAACAGCTCCTTGTGATAAATCCATAAAAGACATAAAACTTTCTGTAGCTACATCAAAAGGATTTTGAGAATAAGGATCGTAGCTAATGTACCAAGACACATCGGTTAATTCGTCTACGGGTGTATAATCTGCGTATTCCTCAGCACAACTCACTAAAAATAGTAAGCTGAATACATAGGATAGTATTCCTAATTTTTTCATAATAGGTTTGTTTTTAGTTGATTTTGTTGTTAGCATTAAGTTCAATCAATGGAATTGGGTAGGTTCCATGAGAAGCATCGTTGTAATTTTGGAAAGGCACATCGTACTCAAAATCGATGGTTTTGAAATTGTTTTGAGTAGGTGGTGTTGCAGTACGAACAATAGAAGCATCCCATCTCCATTTGTTGGCTCCTTTAGAATCTACAAAAGGATAGTGCAAAGCGTAATACACTTCGTTTGATAATTTTTCAAATCGTTGTTTTACGGTAATTCCTTCTGATTTTTCCCATCTTTTTAAATCTAAGAAACGAATGGCATGCCCTTCTAAGGATAATTCCAAAGGTCTTTCCACATCCATTAAATGTTTCATTAAAGAAGTTTCGTCGTAAATTTCTTCATCATAAGTATGTGCTGTGTCAAAACCAGACAAGCCTAAAGATACCAATCCCCAACGTTGGCGTATTTTATTGATCAATTCTAAAGCTCCAGGTAGGTCGCCTGTTTTGATCAAGCATTCTGCTTGCATTAAATAAACATCTGCCAATCTATTTAAAGTAATGTTTTTTCCAGAACGAATACTTCCTCCAGGCAAGTCGCTTTCCGACTCAACAATATCGTGGTTTGAGAATTTTTTGTGCCAACCAAAGCCCCAGCCGTCCCATTTTATTTTCATATTTTCTGTAACAGAAGCTGTAAGGTAATAAGGTGTTTGTTCGTCTTCAACAATGGCCATCATGGCAGAGGTTCTTAAAGAAACATTACGAGCCGTTCTTCCATTGGTTTCATCTTGGTAATAATTCCTTTCATCTAAAGGATCCATTTTTTGATTTTCAATCTTGTATTCATACACCAACCAAGCGGGTGCCACAGATCCTGTTGAATTGGTTGTAAGTTGTGCCAATCGGCTAGAAAAAGCTTCACCATTCCATAGGTTGGCTTCAGGAAAAAGTGTGTTGTTGCAATTGATTTCAAAAATTGATTCTGCATTGTGTTCTCCTGCAGTTGTAAATAACAAATCCATGTCGGTAACCAATTCATAATTGTGATTGTTGATTACGTCTTCGAAATAAGTCATTGCTTTGTTGTAGTTCAATTCATACAAATAACTAGTTCCTAAAATAGTAGCCGCAGCTCCTGATGTTGCATATCCAACCCCTAAGTTTGTAGGGTATTCTCCTTTTGCATATAGGTTGGCATAGGCATATTCTAAATCTTCTCTAATAAAGGCAATTACTTCTTCTGCGCTAGAAAGTGCTTTGTCGTAATCTGCAGCTCCTTTTGGTGTTTCATTACGAATAATAATACTTCCATTGTTAAACGTTGTGTATAAATAGAAGTGATACAAGCCTCTTAAAAAACGTGCTTGTGCCATTTGAGAGGTCCATTCTTCTTCATTTACAGTTCCTTCCAAAGGGGTCAAGCCTTCTATAACCTGATTGGCTCTAAAAATACCTTGGTAATTGTTTTCCCATTTGTAGCCAATAGTCGGATTTCCATTATTGAAGGTTTGGTTGTAAAATTCATTAATAGCATTAGGTGTTGGTCTACCATAACCTGGCCAGCCCATGTCAGATCGTAAAGATTCTTCAATAATATTTAGGGTGTATTCGCTATTTAAAATGTGGTAAGCAGCGTTTAAGCCGGTTTGTGTTTCAGACAAATCTTGCCAATAGTTGGCGGTTGACGTTCTGTTAGGGTCAACTTCGTACAAATCTTCTTCACTACAAGCATTCAATAAGCTTAAGGTGAATAGGTATAGGGTATATTTTAATATGATATGTTTCATGATGCTAAATTTTTAAAAGTTAAAGTTAATTCCCATCAAATATTGCGCAGATACTGGGGCAACTCCTTTGTCTAGTCCTCTTGCCGTAATTCCTCCTCCTACTTCAGGATTGTATCCTGTGTATTTGGTAAAGGTTAATGGGTTTTGTGCACTTACATAAAAACGCAATCTATTTATGCCCATTTTTTCGATGGTTTTTTTAGGAAGACTGTATCCTAGGGTAACTTGTCTTAAACGTAAGTACGAACCATCTTCCAACCATAAATCATTATAACCCAAAAAGTTTGTGTGTTTTTTGATATCTCCTCTATAGGCAGGAATGGTTGTTTCCGTATTTTGAGGAGACCACTGGTAAATTAAATCTTTGTGTCTTCCATAGGCATAGGCATTTGCTTTACCTCCATTCATAATTTCTTGTCCTAATGCAGCGTACCAGTTCATAGAAAAATCGAAATTTTTATAATTGGCATTGAAACGGTAGCCCAATTCGTATTCTGGCAAACCACTACCGCTATAAACTCTGTCATCTTCAGAAATTTTTCCATCGCCTATATCTGCAATTCCATCATTGTTGGTGTCAACCGTTTTTTGATCGATATAAATAACATCTCCCATTTTTGCGTTTGCATCTAAGGCGTTGTAAGCGATAAGCTTTTCGTCTGTATCAATAATTCCGTTTGTTCTTAATAAATAAAAAGCACCAGCTTCTCGTCCTACAGCCAAAGCTGTAACTCTTGATTGTGTAGTTGCTCCGTTTACCAAGCCATAATCGTTGGTGTACAAGAAATCATCTTGTCCATTAATTTTTGTGATCTTGTTTTCGTTGGTGGTAAAAGTTCCGTTCATTCTCCAGGTTACTTTTCCTGTTTTTCCTCGGTAACCAACAGTTAATTCGGTTCCTTTATTGGTCATGTTTCCAATATTTAAAACAACGTTTCCGTTTCTTCCTGCACCTACAGAACTTGGCAATGTGTACTGGAATAACATGTCTTTGTTAGAGATGTCATAGTATTCTGCGGAAATGGTTAATTTGTTTCTAAACAAACCTAAATCCACACCAATATTTGTTTCTGTTTTAGTTTCCCACTTGATATCAGGATTTGCATAGTCTACTTGTATAGCTCCAGAAGCAATGCTTTCGTTTCCTTCGGAATTTGTAGAAACATAGTCGATATTTTTTGTGATTCCGGCAGCATAGGCATATGGAGAAATTCTAGAATTACCTACCGTACCATTAGATGCTCTGAATTTAAAATTATTGACCACCTGTTTCATTGGTTGCCAAAAATCTTCATCAGAAATATTCCAACCAATAGAAGTAGAAGGGAACATTCCAAAAATATTTTCTTTTCCAAATCTAGAACTACCATCTCTACGAATACTTGAACTTAATAAGTAACGTCCTTTGTAAGCATATTGTATTCTACCCAAAGCACTAAAAATTTGTTGATTGTAATTGGAATTGTTACCAACATCAGCATCTAAAACAGCTTCGTTTAATACTTGGATATCTGGGTTTAAAGCGCCTGTTTTTGACGCCCAATAATTGTCGTACACTTGTTTTTGGTAAGACAAGTAAAAAGTACCTGTAAATTTATGGTCGTCAAGATTTTTTACATAATTTAATCCTGCATCTGTATAAAAACTTGTGTTGTACGAACTACTCATTCGGATAGAACTGTTTGACGGATCGCTCACTTCTCCATTTTGAAGGTTGGTCACTTGTTGGTGAGGAACAAATCTTCTTTCGTAGTTTGTCGTAGTATTCAGTCCTGTATTGGTTGTTAAATCTAAAGCTTCAGTAAATTTATAGTTCAATTGTACAGAACCAAATGTTCTTACAGATCTTCTGTTTTGCGTCGTATTCACACTATTAAGTACCCATCCTAGTCGATTGGAATTGTCACCACCCAAGCTTTCTAAATCTTCATCGGCATCTAAATCAATAGTGTTTTGCGTAGGTAAATAACGAACCGTTTGATTGATCAAATGATTTTGCGGAATATCTCTATCTTCCAAAGTCATTCCGACACTTGTTTGAATTCTTAATTTATCTTTTGTATAAGTGGTATTTGACCGAACGTTAAATCGATCGAAATTGGAATTGATTAACAAACCTTTTTGATTGAAATATCCTAAGGAAACATTGTAGGTAATATCTTTTGTTCCACCAGAAATATTGGCATTGTAATTTTGTGTTGGTACATTATTATTGAAAATAATGTCATTTAAGTTGGTTTCGTTTTGAAAGTTTACCGGAGAAGTTGAAACTCGTAAAATTACTTCATCATCAAAAGCACCAACCACATTTCTTTGCGTTACAATATCAAAATAAGTTTGCTCAACAGAATTCATCAAAGGATTGGCAGCATTTCTATGTTGAATAGAATAACTGGCATTTGTTCTTACCGTTAAAGAACCAGGAGTACCTTGTTTTGTTGTTATTAAAATAACCCCTGTAGCTCCACGAGATCCGTAAATTGCGGTAGAAGCAACATCTTTTAAAATATCAATTGTTTCAATATCGCTTGGTGCAATTCTAGGGTCACCTTCTTGGATAATTCCATCAACAACATACAACGGCGTATTTGATCCTGCTATGGTCGTTACACCTCTAATTAATATTTCGGAATCACCTCCAGGATCTGCAGAAGCGATAACATTTACACCGGCCGCTTGTCCTTGAAGCATGTTTCCTAAATCTGAAGAAACAATTTTTTCAAGTTGTTCTGCTTTTACTCTGGTTACAGCACCTGTTATTTCTTTTTTTGCTACCGATCCGTAACCAATTACAATTACTTCATCTAAATCTTCCACATTGGCAGAAAGCACTACATTTATTTCACCGCTTTTTACTTTTAAAGATTTGGTAACCATGCCAACATAATTAAAAATTAATACGTCGTTAAGTTTTGCATTGATCACGTAGTTTCCGTCAAAATCGGAAGTTGTACCCGTTGAAGTTCCTTGGATAATAATGGTTACGCCAGGAATTGGCATTCCGTCTTCTGCTCCAGTAATAATTCCTTTTACTGGAATTTTTTGCTGTGCCTGTAAATTTAAAGTACAACAGATCGCAAACAAAGCGAGCAGTGTGTATCTAAAGACACTTTTTTCTAATAATCTTGAATTTTTGATTTTCATTGGTTTGACTTTAGTTTTTGGTTTTTTTTGAATTCGTTATTTTTTAGAGATTGGAATTTTTTGACAGAAGTCAATCGAAATTCCGTTTTGTAACTAAGAACTTTATTCGTTCCTTCATGGTCTGGTTAAAATTTAGTGGTGTTCGTTTCCTGTTGAAAAGGAAATGGTCTTACAAAGAGAATGGAAAAGGGAGATAGAAGATTCGCAAAAATTATCTGGTACTTGCACAATCTTATCCAGACCCGTTTTTCGCTTTTTTAGCTTTTAGTTGCGCAGTGCTTTGTATGTTTTGCTAGAGGAATTGAACCTAAGTCACGTTTTTTTTAAGCCGTGTTTAGTTTTTAGTTAGTTTTTTTGTTGAAGATTTTTTCTTTTGTAGGAGTCGAAAACCGTGTGATGTTAAAAATTTACCAGAACAAGGGTAAGATTGTGTAAATGTGGAGTGTGGTTGTATTTATTGAGCTAAGAACATTGACGGTTTTTGAGCAATAAAAAAACTCCATAAAACAGAATGTCTTATGGAGTTGTAAAGTTGTGTTTGTTTTTTTTAGGAACTGCTAAGTCGTTTTACTTCATCAAAATGCTTGGCCAAGCCATCGTAGTCTTTTGCTTTGATCAATTTGCTATCGAATAAAGAACCTCCCATTCCAGCTCCTACACAGCCTGCTTCAAAAAAGCTAGCAATATTGTCTTTCGATACGCCTCCGGTTGGTAAAAGTTTAATGGTGTTTAAAGGGCCTAAAATATCTTTTATATAGCGAATTCCTAATTGTGTTGCCGGAAAAACTTTTACAGCATTGGCGCCTAAACTCCATGCTTTGTAAATTTCAGTTGGTGTATAAGCTCCAGGAAAAACAGGGATATTATTTTGTACACAATAGGCAATTACTGCTTCGTCTATTATTGGTGTTACAATAAACTGTGAACCTGCTTCTAAGGCTCTGTGCAAATCGTCCATGTTGCAAACGGTTCCTGCACCTACATTTATTTCAGGGAATTCTTCTCTTAGTTTGCTGATAGATGCTTCTGCATTTGGAGAGTTCATGGTGATTTCAACAGTGTAAAATCCTGACTTTTTATAAATAGGAATGATTTCTAAAATTTCAGCCATGGTAAAGCCTCTTAAAATTCCTACCACGGGAGTTTCATTAAATTTTTCCCAATTGAATGTTTGTTTAGACATGATTGTATGCTATTTTTCTGTGACCAATTAATAAAGCTTGGTCGATTAATGTTTCTTCAAATAAAATGGAATGTTCTGTAAGGGCTTCTATGGCTAATTTGTAAAGTTTGCGCAAAGTGCCGTTTGTGGCAACATATACTTTTTTGTCGGTATTTTTTAAATAGGCCAATTCGCCACCAATTAACAAGCCTGAAAGGAAATAGAAATTTTCCTCTTTTGTTTTCTTTTCAAAAAGATCATTGGCTCGAATGCTAAAAAAAGATGCTAATAACTTGTCTTCTTTCGCTTTTTGTACTCCTTCTAAAAAATGAGTTTCGTAGGCTGCGTTCCATTTTATTCTTTCCAAAGAATTGGCCAAGATTGTTTTGCTGCCTATGGTGTCAAATAATTCACCTGTCATATACGTGGTAAAATCTTTAAAAACACCGTTGCTAAATTCTATGTGTTTGCTATGGGTGCCAGGAAGTATTAGTATTCCTGCTTCGTCATTTGGTAAATTACTTGCGATTCCAATGGCTTGAATTTCTTCTCCGCGCATGACGTCCGATTCGGATTTTGCTCCAGAAACGATGATGATTTTTAAATCGGGTGTTGGCCTTATGGTTTTTGAAATTAATTGATTTGCGTTAAATCCAAATGGAAGTGGTGCGTACTCAAGTTCGTACATACCTAATGAAGATGAGGCCATGCCAGAAATAACTACCGTAGTTTTTGTGTTTGATAGGTTTAACAAGGCAATTTTACTTTTCAAAAAATCAAGAAAATAAGTAGTTTGATTTTTTTCGATGCTTTGTTCTTTGAAGTTTTGGTAAACTTTTTTTACGCCATCATTGCTTTCAACAACCTTAATTATTTGTAAAGTCTCTTGATCAACTAATCTTAGTCTAAAGTTTGAGGTTCCCCAGTCGCAGCTAATGAAATTTTCTAAGTCGGACATTTGTACTTGTTTTGTTGTCGTTATTTGCCTTTAAGTTGTTATTGCCGAACAACTAACTTTTAATTCGCAGCAAATTAAGGTATTTTTTTTATCTAGAAGCAACCGAATATTATCTTTTAATTCGTTCATTTTACCTGACGGGTAAAATTTAAAAAGGTAAAAAAAAGGTAGTACTTGGTAAGATAAACTTTGGAAGGAGAGTGGAAAACCGCTTTTTTTGTAAGACTATTCTACAAAGAAGTCTCTTAGGGGTCTTTTTTAGAATGTTGTAATGTATGTTTAAATTTTATGTATGAAAAATAGATCTTCAGTTTTTGTTTTAGTAATGGCCTTTATGGTGCAGTTTGGTTTTTCTCAAAATGATTGGGAAAATGAGCTTATGTTTGAGCAAAATAAATTGCGCGCACGTGTGCCAAGTTATTCTTATCAAAGTCATCAAGAGGCTTTGCAAGGAAATAGAGATGCTTCAAGAATGTTGTCTTTAAATGGCGCTTGGAAATTTAATTTTGTGGGTAAGTCTAGTGATAGGCCAACAGATTTTATGGCTAAAAATTATGAGAATACCGATTGGAAAGAAATTCCGGTTCCTTCAAATTGGGAGCTTCAAGGATATGGGCAGCCTATTTATACCAATATTATTTATCCGTTTACGCCAGATATTATGACTGGTGGTAAACGAAATTTTAATTATATGGGGCCGCATCCGCCACAGTTTCCTTATATAGAAAAATACAGAGACAACCCTGTTGGAAGTTATTATAGAGATTTTACCCTGCCTGTAAACTGGAAAGAGCAGTCGGTTGTTTTGCATTTTGGCGGAGTTTCATCTGCTTTTTATGTTTGGGTGAACGGAAAAAAAGTAGGGTACAGTCAAGGTAGTCGTTTGGCAGCTGAATTTGATATTACAAATTTTTTAAGCAAAGGAAAAAATAGAGTTGCTGTTCAAGTATTTCGATGGAGTGATGGTAGTTATTTAGAAGATCAAGACATGTGGCGTTTAAGTGGTATTCATAGAGAAGTGATGTTGCTAGCACAGCCTAAAGTTTCGTTAAACGACTTTTTTGTAAGAACAAAATTTGATGCAGATTTAAAAGATGCAAAATTAGAAGTTCGTCCGCATATTTGGATGAAGGGCGACGAGGAAAAATTAAAAGGTTGGACTTTGAAGGCAGAATTGTACAATGCTACCAATGAAAAAGTATTGGCAGCTCCTATGTCTTGCGCTATAGAAGCAATTCATTTTGAAAGATGGCCGCAACGAGATATTACCAAATTTGCCTTTTTAGAAGCAAATATTAAAAACCCCGAAAAATGGTCGGTTGAAAATCCGTATTTGTACACTTTGGTATTTGATGTTGTGGATGCAAACGGAAAAGTTGTCGAGTCTAGAAGTCAAAAAGTAGGCTTTAGAAAAGTAGCCTTTAGCAAAGACAGTGAATTATTAGTGAATGGAAAGTCGGTAAAAATTATGGGGGTCAATCGTCACGATCATCACCCTGTACGTGGAAAAGCCTTGACAAGAAAAGATTTAGAAGAGGATGTAAAGCTGTTAAAGAAATTTAATTTCAATGCCGTTCGTACATCACATTACCCAAATGATCCTTATTTCTATGAACTTTGTGATAGGTATGGACTGTATGTTATGGATGAGGCGAATATTGAAACGCATCACTTAGGGAGTTATGCGCCGCAACAGCCAAGTTTGGCAATTCCTATTTTAAGTAGAATTATGAGAATGGTAGATAGAGATAAAAATTTCACGTCTATTATTTCTTGGTCTATGGGAAATGAATCAGGAACTGGGCCTGCTTTTGCTGCTGCTACAAATTGGGTAAGAGATTATGATCCTTCTAGGTTTATTCATTATGAAGGAGCGCAAGGAGATCCTACAGATCCAGATTATAAAGAAGGAGATGAAGGTCAGTCATTGTTTAGAGGGCCTGCACACGCTAATCCTGATGATCCAGATTATGTGGATGTATTGAGTAGAATGTATCCTGAAATTTATCAATTAAAAGCCATGTCGGAAAGCAAACATATCAACCGACCTATTGTAATGTGCGAATATGCACATGCTATGGGGAATTCGATTGGTGGTTTGGGTGAATATTGGGATTTGATCAATTCTAAAAAGAATTTAATAGGGGGGTTTATTTGGGATATGGTAGACCAAGGTTTAGAAGCTAAAACAAATAAAGGAGTATCTTATTATGCTTATGGTGGCGATTTTGGAGACAAACCGAACGATAAGAATTTCTGCATCAATGGGGTGTTTTCTCCAGATAGAAATCCCAATCCACATGCTTGGGAGTGTAAATATATTTTTCAGCCCTTCAACTTTAAAAATTTAGCTGTTGAAAAAGGGTTGATTACCGCAGTGAATAAATTAAATTTTACAAATTTGAATGCCTATGAGGTACGTTGGACTTTATCTGAAAATGGAAAACAATTGCAATCAGGTGTTTTAGAAAATGTAAATGTATTGGCAAATTCATCTTCAGAATTAAAAATTCCGTTTAAAAAAATTCGATTTAAGGACGACTCTGAATATTGGATTCAGGTGAGTGTTCATGAAAAATCAGCAAAATTTTGGGCTTCTAAAGGGCATGAAGTTGCTAAAGATCAAATTTTACTAAGAGCTAAAAAAACAACAGCAAATTATTCTTCTACTTCAAAATCGGCCTTGTTGGTAAGCGATAAGCAAAATGAGTTTGTTGTTTCTGGAAAACGATTTACGGCAAAAGTAAATAAGACTAATGGTGAATTGATTTCATTGGCTGTTAAAGGAAGAGAACAAATAGCCTCTCCTTTAAAGCCTAACTTTTTCAGACCTCCTATTGATAATGATTTAAGAGGTGCTAGCAGTGGCTTGTTTAGAAAATCAAGAAAATACTGGGAGTTTTTAGCAGATAAATTAAAAACAACTTCTGTAACAAGTAAAAGAAATGCTAAAAATGAAGTGGAGGTGTTGGTTCAAAAAAATCATAAAGATGAGGTTGAACTTACTATCAAGTATACGTTCTTAAGCGACGGTAGAGTTTTGGTAACTATGGATATGAATGCTGACAAATCTTTGCCTGGATTGATAAGGTACGGTATGACTTTAGGTGTGCCGGATGTTTATAAAAACACGAAATTTTATGGGAAAGGACCCTTTGAAAATTATATAGATAGAAAGCGTGGAACTGTAGTTGATGAATTTTCATTTAAAACGGATGATTTGTTTTACAATTATATTTACCCGCAAGAAAATGCAAATAGATCTGATTTAAGATGGCTGGAGTTAAGTACCGCAAAAAAGCAAAGCTTAAAGTTTACGGGAGCTCCTGAATTTGGATTTTCAATTTGGCCATATGCAGCAGCCAATATTGCAGCAGCCAAACATCCTTACGATTTGAAAAAACAAGGCTTTTATACGTTGAATTTAGATCTGCTACATTCCAGTGTAAATGGAACTTTGTCGGAAACCTTACCGCAGTTTATTTTAAAATCGGGTAGTTATACATTTCAATTTTGTATTGATCCAAGGTAGTAAGTAGGTGAAAAATAAATGTAAAAAGTCCATCAGCTTATGATGGACTTTTTGCGTTTTGGATGAATTGTTTTAGGAGGATTTTTTTTACAGCTATTTGTAATAATTGCTACTTGTTAGTTAATTCTAAGGTTAAAATTTTCGATTTATTCCAAATAAACTAAATAAAAACTAAACAACTATTGATTTTAGGACTAATTGTAGCTTAACTATTAGAATACTGTTGTACATTGAAAATCCTTTTAATAATCAAGTGTTTAAATAAGGTTTTATGTGTTTTACAAGGGCTAAAAAAAATAAACAATTTATAGTAAGTCTCCTAACATGCCTAGGTTTGTTATTGCCTAAGTTTGCCATGGCAAATGTTTTGTCTTTTCAAGAAGTACATCAGAAAGTTTTGCCTGTTTCTTCAGAAACTGACACGGAGCAATTAGCAGATAGTGCAACACAGGCATTGTTAAAATTGTATGAAACGAACTTAAACGAAAAAGATACGGTAAAAGCAATACGAACTTTAAAGGTTTTGGCAAGATCCTATAGTCATGAAGGAAATCATAAAGAAACATATGACAAATTATGGACGGCCTTGCTTTTAGCAGATGCTGCCAAAATTGATTTGGAAAAAGCAGCTATTTATAAAAGTATTGGAAGGCATTATAGCTTTTACAAAAGAGAAGAAAAAGCTTTTGAGTTTTTGAATTTATCACATGCGCTAAAGAAAAAAATGGTTCGACGAGGAGATATTGATTCGAGCGAATTGGTGGAAAGTTATTTAAGCTTTGTTTCAACCTATAGAGAAATGAATAATTTTGAAATGGGACAAGTGTATTTAGACAGTTGCCAAGCCTATAAAAGTGGAAAAGTGAGACCTGTTCAGGCAAATTTTTTGGCTTTTGAAGAAGGGGTTTTGTTAAGTCAGCAAAATCAAAATAAAAAAGCAATAGCGTTATTTGAAGAGGCGATACCTTGGTTTGAGAAGAATATTCCGGGTTATAAAGTACTGCTTTATAATTATATGGGTGATGCTTACAAAAATCTTAACAACTATAAGGAAAGTGAGCTTTTTTATCAAAAAGCATTGTTTGTTTCTGAAGTGCATAATGCACACAAAGATTTTACACCCTTAATTTATGAACGACTTTCGGATTTGTATGTTTTGAATGGCGACTATACAAAAGCGTATAAGAATTTGAAAAAAGCAAAGGAATTAGATGCAGTCTTTTTTGATAGTAGAAGTGAAAACAATCGCCCTCTTTTAGAGATTCAAGATTCTTTTAGAAATGAAAAAGAAACACAGGCTAAAATTTTAAGAGAACAGCGTTTGGCTAAGTTTGAACACGAAGAAAAGGTGTTGTTTTTGGAGAAAATACTGCTTTGGGGGTTTATTGTTTTTCTACTTCTTTTTGGTTTTTTGACCTATAGAAATTTAAGAGCCAAACATCGAATTGAAAAGCAGCTGTTTACCAAGAAAAGAGAATTGGAAATTCAAAAAAATGAAGAAGTTATCGAATTGAAAAATAAAGAATTGGCGGCTTCGGTTTTAAAACTTATTGAAAAAGATGCTTTTATTGGTACCATAAAAGATAAATTATCTGATCATAACGGCGATTTGAAAAGTCAGGATATTAAAAAAATTATACGTTCTATTTCTAGTAATAATAATGAAAACTGGAATGAGTTTGAAGCGAGATTTGTATCAATAAATAAAAGTTTTTATGAAAATCTTCAAAACAAATTTCCGAAGCTTACGGTAAATGATCAAAAGTTGTGCGCTTTGATAAAATTGAATTTCTCAAGCAAAGATATGGCACGTTTGTTAAACATGTCTATTGAAAGTGTACACACGACTCGAAGTCGATTGAGAAAAAAATTAGAACTGTCTAGAGCTACAAACTTGAAACAATTTATTGCAAATATTTGAGAAGGTGACTTCTGTTGTTGTCGCCATTTATATAACCAACCTATAAATTTAAACTCATGAAATTAGTCTTAAAAAACCCAGAAAGTTTAGTTAGCAAACAGCTAAACGTTGTAAAAAAAGAACTCCCTTGTTTGGAAGCTGCTTGGCATTACCATGCGCAATATGAATTGTTATATATTTCAAAAAGTACAGGCATTCGTTTTGTTGGAGATAGTGTTTCTCCTTTTGCGCCTGGCGATTTGGTGTTAGTTGGTCCCTATTTACCGCATTTATGGAGAAATGATTCTTCTTATTATGACGAACGTGAGGAGAGCAATGTAAAAACAATTGTGATAAAATTTACAAGAGATTTTATAGGTGAAGATACTTTTGATAAACCTATTTTTTCTGAAATCAGTAAAATGTTGGAAGATTCAAAATATGGCGTTTGTTTTGGAAAAGACATGGCAATTAGTTTGCATGATGATTTGATCCAATTGGTCGATTTGTCTCCTGCCAAACAAAGTATAAAATTATTCGATATTTTACACCGTCTGTCTTTGACTAAAGATAAAAACGTATTATCCTCTTCTGATATGCGACAGTCGACTTCAGAAAATTCGGAAAGAATAGATGTGGTTTTAAAATATATTTCAGACAATTATGCAAGTTATATTGGTTTGAATGATGTTTCTGAAATAGCCTGTATGACGACCAATTCTTTTTGTCGATTTTTCAAAAAAATGACGAATAAATCCTTTACACAGTTTTTGAATGAAGTTCGAATTCGAAATGCCTCACGTTTACTAATCCAAGACTCAAAACCAGTGTCGGAAATTTGTTATTTGGTGGGCTATAATTCGATCACAAATTTCAACAAACAATTCAAACAAATTATGGGGGCTACTCCTAAAAGTTATCGCGAAGCCATTTAATAAAAAGCGATCTTTTAGCTCTTTAATTTATTTTGAGGTTTGATACGAATATAGAGGGATAAAATAGGACAATTTGAAGGTAATTTTCACGAACAACTGGCACTATAATAGCGTTTACTTTGTGTAAATGTTTTATCTGTTTTTGGTCTATGAATCAAACAGGTAGGTCGAAAATATCAACATAATAAATACTTAGAAATGAAAAATCTGATAAGCTTAATTTTGGCTGTCATTGTAGTGGGGAGTTCTTTTGCGCAGCAGCAAGGAATATTGAACAATGCAGATAGCAAACACGTAAAACTTAAAAGTGTCAACCTTGGTGATTGTAAATGGACCGATGGTTTTTGGGCGGATAAATTTAAGGTGGCCGAAGAAACCATGATTCCGTATATGAGAAGTCTGTTGACAGGTGATACCGGTCATGCACTGAACAATTTTAAAATTGCAGCAGGCGAGAAAGAAGGTGCACATAAAGGAATGCATTGGCATGATGGCGACTTTTATAAATTTATGGAGGCCATTATGTACGTTTATGCACAAAATGGTGATCAAAAATTATTAGCAGAATTGGATGGTTATATTGCTACAATTGCCAAAGCACAAAGAGAAGATGGTTATTTGCAAACACAAACGCAATTGCGCGACAATGTAGATCGTTATGAAAATCGTAAATATCATGAAATGTATAATACGGGGCATTTGTTAACAAGTGCTTGTATTCATTACCGAGTTACGGGGAAAAGAAATTTTTTAGATATCGCAACCAAACATGCCGATTTGTTGTACACGCAGTTTATGCCAGATAATAAATTGATGGGTCGTTTTGGCTTCAATCAAACGCAAATTATGGGCTTGGTAGAATTGTATAGAACTACCAAAGAAGTGAAATATCTGAATTTAGCAGAGCAGTTTATCAATAACAGAGGGAAATATAAAGTAACGGAAGTTTCAACAACTGTTGGCTACCCTATTGGAGATATGGTACAAGAAAGAACTCCTTTGCGAAAATCAAGCGAAGCCGTTGGGCATGCGGTATTGGCTTTGTATTATTATGCGGGTGCTGCTGATGTAGCTGCTGAAACAGGTGAAAAAGCAATTGTTGATGCTTTGGATAGATTGTGGTTGAATGTGACCAATGAAAAAATGTATGTAACCGGTGCAGTTGGACAAACACATTATGGAGCTTCAACAAATAGAGATAAAATTGAAGAAGGTTTTATTGATAAATACATGATGCCAAATACAACTGCATACAATGAAACTTGCGCTAATATCTGTAACTCAATGTTTAGCTACCGTATGTTAGGGTTGCATGGAGAATCGAAATATGCAGATATTATGGAATTGGTTTTGTATAACAGTGGTTTGTCTGGGATCAATATCAAAGGAGATCGGTACTATTATGCAAATCCGTTAAGAACCGTAAAAGGATCAAGAGACTATGCTAAAATGAATACTGAATATCCAATTCGCCAAAAATATTTAGACTGTTTTTGTTGTCCACCAAACTTGGTAAGAACTGTGGCTAAGTCTGCAGGCTGGGCGTATAGTTTATCTGAAAATGGTTTGGCTGTAAATTTGTATGGAGGAAATCAATTGTCTACAAAATTATTAGATGGTTCTAAAATTCAATTAAAACAAGAAACCCAATATCCTTGGGAAGGAGCGGTTAAATTAACTGTTGAAAAATGTAAAAAATCGGCCTTTGATATGATGTTTAGAATTCCTGCTTGGGCAAAAGGAACAACCATTACTATCAATGGAAAACCAGCGGAAGTGGCTATTATTAGCGGAGAGTTTGCTGTTGTAAATAGAAAGTGGAAAAAAGGAGATGTGGTAACAATTGACATGCCAATGGAGGTTACTTTTGTGGAAGGACATGCAAGAATTGAAGAAGTAAGAAATCAAGTTGCTGTAAAAAGAGGTCCTGTTGTTTATTGTGTAGAATCAGCAGATTTACCAAAAGGAACAAAAATTTTGGATGTGTATATCAAAGGAAATTTGAAAAATTTAAAGCCGACTTATGATGCAAACTTATTAGGAGGTGTGTCTACAATTTCTGGCGACTTGTTGTTAAGAGAAAATACAAATACACAAGAAATGTACAATACGGTTCAAAAGCCAGAATGGAAAAGTGTCAAAGCGAATTTGATTCCTTACTATACTTGGTCTAATAGAAACAATGGAAAAGAAGCTGAAATGACCGTTTTTATGCCGGTTGTTTGGGAATAATTTTTCACCAAAAAGTATTGAAAAATCCGTCTCTTTAGGCGGATTTTTTGTTTTTACTAGTTAAAAAGCTGAGGTTTTTTTATAAGCGTTTAGTACGGCTGTTTCGCCTTCTTTTCCTGCTATAGAATTTCCGTGTTCCATACCTAGTATACCCGTGTAGCCTTTTTTGTAAATGTGTTTAAAAATGTTTTGGTAATTAATTTCTCCAGTGGTGGGTTCCTTTCTTCCAGGATTATCGCCAATTTGAAAATAGGCGATTTCATCCCAACATTTCTCTATATTATTAATAATATTTCCTTCTTGAATTTGCTGATGGTAGATGTCGAATAATATTTTACACGAAGGAGAATTTACAGCTTTGCATATTTGGTAGGCTTGTGGCGATTCTGTTAGGAATTGATTGGGGTGATTTAAAAAATTTAAAGGCTCTAAAACCATGGTAATGTTATGAGGTTCTAGAATTTTTGAAGCCTGTTTTAAAGATTCAATTACATGTGCCGTTTGGTAATTTAGGTCTTGTTTTGCGTCTACACAGCCAGGAACTACAGTGATCCATTTGGCTTTCACTCTTTTGGCGACTGCCACAGAACTTTTAATTTCTTCTAAAAATTCATTCCGTTTTTCTAAGTTTCCACTGGTTAATGAAGGTTCTTTCCAATAAATTTTATGAGCGACAAATACACCCATTCTAAGGCCTCTTTGTTCCATTGTTTTTGCCATTTCAATTTGGACTTCTAAAGATCTATTTTTCATATTATTGTCTTCAAAGGCAGTAAACCCTTGATCGGCTATAAAATTTAATTGAGCAATAGCATCCTTTCCTGCATGATTTTTAAACATGCCTAAATGTGGCGCAAAATGAAGCTTAAAGTCGTGGGGCTTTAGGGGAACTTCAGAAAAAGAATTGGCGAAAGCAGATAGGTTTCCCAAGCCTAAGCTAAAAATTGAAAAAGCAGCCGTTCCTTTTTTAATAAATGATCTTCTTTGCATAAAAATAGTTTCTTGTCGTTATTTTCTGTGGAAAATAAATATACAATAAATTCTTTTCGTGTTCTGTTTTTTAAGGAGGTGGCTAAATTAGATTTCTAAGGTAAAATAAGATTATTCCTAGGTAAAATAGATTTATCAGAAAACTTTAAATAATGCTTAATTTGTACATTCACATTGTTTAGTTGCTGTTTAGTTTTAAACTAACAATAGGTAAACAAAGATTAATTTTAATATTGAAAACCAACAAATGAAGAATCTAATCACAATTATTTTAAGTGCATTGGTGTCGGTAGGAATTTCTGCCCAATCAAAAGGAATTATTAACAATACCAATAGTGCTCATGTTAAATTAAAAAGTGTCAATATTGGTGATTGCCAATGGACAGATGGTTTTTGGGCCGAAAAATTTAAAGTAGCTGAAGAGGTGATGGTTCCATATATGGGAGAGTTGTTAACAGGTGATGTTGGACATGCATTGAATAATTTTAAAATTGCGGCAGGTTTAAAAGAAGGTGTTCATAAGGGAATGAAATGGCACGATGGCGATTTCTACAAATGGATGGAAGCATCTTTGTATATCTATGCACAAAACAAAGACAAAAAAATTATTGACGATTTAGATACTTATATCGAAATCATAGCAAAAGCACAGGCAGCAGATGGTTATATTCATACCAAAGTAACTACAGATAAAGACATGGAGCGTTTTGGAAACAGACAGCACCATGAAATGTATAATTTCGGACATTTGTATACCAGTGCATGTATTCATAATAGAATTACAGGAAAAACGAATTTCTTAGACTTGGCAATTAAAAATGCAGATTTTTTATATAATAAATTCATGCCAGAGCCAGAAGGACATTTAAAACGTTTTGGTTTCAATCAAACTCAAATTATGGGTCTGGTGGAGTTGTATAGAACTACAGGAGATAAAAAGTATTTAGACTTGGCTGAATTGTTTATCAATTTAAGAGGAAAATTAAAAGTAAACCCTACGCCTGTTTCCAGTTATAAATTTATGGGTGACATGGTGCAAGAGCGTACTCCGCTTCGTAAGGCAAAATCTGCCGAAGGGCATGCTGTTTTGGCGTTGTATTTTTATGCAGGTGCTGCTGATGTTGCTGCAGAAACTGGAGAGAAAGCTTTGGTGGATGCATTGGACAGATTGTGGTCTAGTGTGGTAGATAAAAAAATGTATGTAACCGGTGCCGTTGGTCAAACACATCATGGTGTTTCAAAACATGTAGATATGGTGCATGAAGGTTTTATCAACGATTATATGATGCCAAATCTAACGGCTTATAATGAAACTTGTGCCAATGTTTGTAACTCAATGTTTAACTACCGTATGTTAGGAATTCATGGAGAATCTAAATATGCAGATATTATGGAGTTGGTACTTTTTAACAGTGCTTTGTCAGGAATTAGCGTGGAAGGAAAAGATTATTTTTATGCAAATCCGCTTCGTGTAAGTCATAAAGGATTTGATCCAGGAAATGATACTGAATTTGATGTTCGTCAGCCTTATATTCCATGTTTCTGTTGTCCTCCAAACTTGGTTCGTACCATTGCAAAACTTTCTGGATGGGCTTATAGTTTGTCTGAAAATGGCGTAGCAGTAAATTTATATGGAGGAAATAAATTGACGACAAAACTTACGGATGGTTCAAAAATTCAATTAAAACAAGTAACAGATTATCCTTGGAAAGGTGATGTAGCCATTACGGTTGAAAAATGTAAAAAATCAGCTTTCGATATTTTGTTAAGAATTCCAGAATGGGCAAAAGGATCAAAAGTATTGGTAAATGGGAAGCCAGCAGAAGTTGTGGTAACCCCAGGAACATTTGCAACAATTAATCGTAAATGGAGAAAAGGAGATGTGGTGAGTTTACAAATGCCAATGGAAATTAAATTATTAGAAGGAAATCCTTTAATTGAAGAAGTACGTAACCAAGCTGCTGTAAAAAGAGGGCCTGTTGTGTATTGTGTTGAAACGCCAGATTTACCAAAAAACACAGATATTTTAGATGTGTATTTACCCGTAAATGCAAATTTATCAGCTACTTATAAACCTGATTTTTTAGGAGGGATTACAACTATTAATGGGGAATTGAAATTGCGTAAGGATTCAAAAGAATCTATGTATTCTGAAATTTCGAAGCCAAGTTGGGAAACAACAAAAGTTCAAATGGTTCCTTATTATTCTTGGGCAAATAGAGGAGTAAGTGAAATGTCTGTTTGGTTACCGGTAATGTGGTAGTATTATTTGTAAATTAACAATTAAACCATGAAAATGAAATTTCGAAAAGTACTTGTAAGCTTTTGTTGTGTTTTAAGCTTGATGAGTGTGTTAAAAACATTTGCTTCTAAAAAGCAAGACCCAAGGCCAAATATTTTGGTAATTCTTTGTGACGATTTAGGTTATGCCGATGTCGGTTTCAACGGTTCACCAGATATTATTACACCTGAAATGGATAAGTTGGCTAAAAACGGAGTGGTTTTTACTTCAGCCTATGTAGCGCATTCATTTTGTGGGCCTAGTAGGGCGGCTTTAATGACAGGAAGATATCCACATCAAGTGGGAACTCCTTTTAATTTACATTCAAATTCTAGCGAAAATGATGCGGATAATATGGGCGTTCCTGTAAAGGAAATGTTTATGTCGGAAGTATTGCAAAAGGCGGGGTATTATACATCAGCACTTGGAAAATGGCATTTAGGGGCAGCACCTAAATTTCATCCTAATAAAAGAGGTTTCGATAATTTTTATGGATTTTTAGGAGGTGGACATAATTATTTCCCGTCAGTTTATCAAAAACAGTATGCCAATCAAGTTAAGTCTGGAGTAAAAGTAATTAGAGATTATATCCAACCGCTAGAGCATAATAACAAAGAAATTAAAGAAACGGAATATATTACAGATGCCCTGTCAAGAGAAGCAGTGAACGATATTCATACAGCTTGTAAAAAGAAGAAACCCTTTTTTATGTATTTGGCTTACAATGCGCCACATGTGCCTTTGGAAGCAAAGAAAGAAGACATGGAGGTATTCTCACATATTCAAGATAAAAATAGAAGAACTTATGCCGGAATGGTGTATGCCGTAGATCGTGGTGTGGGTAAAATTGTAGCAGCTTTAAAAGAAACAAAGCAATTGGACAATACGGTCATTATTTTTTTAAGTGACAACGGAGGTAATTTTGATCATGGTGCAAACAATGATCCACTAAAAGGAACCAAAGGAGATTCTTGGGAAGGTGGATACCGTGTTCCAATGTTTGTTCATTGGCCAAGTAAAATTAAAGGAGGAAAACAATTTGATTACCCTGTTTCTGCTTTAGATTTTTATCCAACTTTTGTGGCTTTGGCAAATACAAAAGTTCCTGAAAATAAAGTTTTGGCAGGTAAAAATATCATGGATGCTGTTCTAGCAAATACCGATGTACACAAAGATGAAATGCTCTATTCACTTCGTTATCGTCATGGATTTAGTGAAGTGGGAGCTAGAAAAGGAGATTGGAAAGTTACCCGAATGGGAAATGAACCCTGGTTGCTTTTTAATATCACCAAAGATAAAGGTGAAAAACAAAATTTGGGAGGAAGGTATCCTGAACGTTTAAAAGCAATGGTCAAAGAAACGGAGAATTGGACCAAAACTTTTATACATCCTTTGTGGTATTATTCTGCTAAAGATGAAGAATTATGGGAAGCAGGTAAAATGCCGCAATTTGAAGAAACTTTTGAGGTTTCTAAATTGATAAAAAAAGCTTCCAAAAATTGATAGATATTATAGTTAGTAATTAGTTGAAAAGACGTTTGTAATTTATTTTATAAGCGTCTTTTTTTTTGCTAAAATTTGAGCTTTAGAAGAGTATAAGAAGAGGGGGTTTAGGTTGAAAACCATTTGTTATAGAATTTCGGTTATATGTTCTAGAATTCAGTAGATATCTAGTCTAGTCGAGTTTAAATCTAGTTTCAAATAGGCGTACTTTTTTTTCTAGTTTAGGAAGATATTGTATCATTACCTTGTGGGAAAATACCTTAATTAATTGAAAGAAGAATGAAAAATAGTAGCAAAATTTTATGGATGTTTAGCTTGTTTGTAACTTTGTACTCTTGTCAGGATAAAGAAGTTACCAAAGCATTTCAAAGAGAAAGTGATTTTAACTTTGATTGGAAATTTCAGTTGCAAAAAGATACAACCAGCTTAAAAAATATTCCTTTAACAGATGCCGATTGGAGAGATGTTAGACTTCCTCATGATTGGAGTGTTGAGGCTTCTTTTGATTCAATTTATGAGGGGTGTACAGGTTATTTACCTGGTGGTGTTGGTGTGTATCAAAAACATTTTGTAACCGAAAATTCTTCCAAAGAAAAAAGTACCTACGTACTATTTGATGGGGTATATAACAATGCTAAATTTTGGTTGAATGGTGAATTTTTGGGTGAAAATCCCTACGGATATTCACCCGTATATTTTGATATTTCTAACGTTTTAAAAGAAAAAGGAGAAGAAAATATATTGACCGTTCACGTTGATCATTCCCGTTATGCAGATAGCAGATGGTATACAGGAAGTGGAATTTACAGAAATGTAAAATTGGTTTCCTTGGATAAATTACACATTCCTATTTGGGGAACGTATATTACAACGCCTTCTGTAACGGCAGAAAAAGCGGATGTTTCTTTAGAAATTAAAGTGACGAATGAAGAGGCAGATAAAAAGACCTTCACTTTACAAACTAAAATTATAGATGATAAGGGCTTTGTAATTTCAGAAAAGAAAGACGAGTTGAGCCTAGAAGGAAATACAGAAAATAAATTTGATCAGAAATTTATTGTTGATACTCCAAAACTTTGGGATACTAAAAACCCGAATATGTATAAAGCCGTGACATCTATTTTACAAAATGGAGTTGAGGTTGATGCCTATACAACGCCTTTTGGTTTAAGAGATTTACGATTTGATCCCAATGATGGTTTCTTTTTAAATGGTGTCAATACCGAAGTAAAAGGGGTGAGTTTGCACCATGATGGTGGATTGGTAGGAACTGCGGTTCCAAAAGGAGTTTGGAGACGTAGATTGCAGTTGCTAAAAGAAGGTGGATGTAATGCCATTCGTGGTACGCATAATCCTGTTTCACAAGAGTTTTTAGACTTATGTGATGAAATGGGCTTCTTAGTAATTAATGAGTTATTTGATGAATTAGACAATCCAAAAGACAAACGTTTAAATTACCACGATAGAAATAACGATTATATCACAAGAGGGTACACTGAGCATTTTCAAAAATGGGCTAAAAGTGACTTGACAAGAACGATGTTAAGAGATAGAAATCACCCAAGTATTTTTCAATGGAGTATTGGAAATGAAATTGAATGGACCTATTTAGATTATCGTTTTGTTACTGGTTTTTGGAAAGATAGAAAGAAACCACAGAGTTCAGGTAAATTTTGGGCTAGCAAACCCATGTATTCTGTTGAAGAGTTAAAAGCTAGATATGACGCATTGCCAGAAAGAAAATATGAATTGGCGAAAACGGCAAAACGTTTAAACGACTGGGTAAAGGATTTGGATAAAACAAGGCCTACTACAGCAAATTTAATTATTCCTCAAACAAGTCATGTTTCTGGATATGCAGATGCTGTAGACATTGCAGGTTATAGTTATAGAGATAATATTTACGATTGGGCACATAAAAATTTCCCAAATAAAGTCATTACAGGTTCAGAGCAAGGTGGTACTTGGTCCGACTGGAAAACGGTTATTGAAAGACCCAATGTGTTTAGTATGTATATGTGGACAGGTGTGGCCTATATGGGAGAATCTAATAAGGATTGGCCTCAAAAAAGTTGGTATGGTGATATGGTTGATTTGGCCGGATTTAAAAACCAAGGATGGAATTATTTTAAAAGTGTTTGGGTAAATGAACCTCATATTTCTTTGGGTACCTTGCCGTTGGCGACTTCTAATTTTGAAAAAGATGAGTGGAGCGGACAAGCAGTCGCAAAGGATCAAAAACAATCGTACAGATGGAAAAACTCGAATACTCATTGGAATTACGAAAAAGGTGAAGATGTGTTGGTTGAGGTATGTTCTAATTATACCATCGTTGAATTATTTTTGAATGGAAAATCATTAGGAAGCAGAAGTATGTCTGAATGCCCAGATAGAATCTTTAGATGGGTGGTTCCGTATCAAGAAGGTGTGCTAACTGCTAAAGCAGGATTCAAAGGAGCTGAAATTGCTGCTGCGTTCACATCGGCTTCAAAACCCGTTGGTTTTACGGTAACCACTGATAAAACAGAGTTGAATGCTGACGGATATGACGTAGCACATTTAGTTGTGCAATTGGTAGATGCAAATGGAGTTCCTGTAAAACATGAAAATGCAAAAATTTCTTTTGAATTAGAAGGAGCTGCAAGAATGTTAGGGGTTGATACAGGAGCAGATACAAATGTTCAAGATTTTCAGTCAGATTCTATTGTTACCAGTCAAGGAAGATGTTTGTTGATTGTACAGTCTGAAAGAGCCAAAGGGAAAATTTCTGTAAAGGCAAGCTCAGTAGGATTTGAAACGCAAACGGTAGAAATTGCAGTTAAGTAGTATAAATATTTTATGAAGAAAAACACCTTTGCCACTTCTGGTAAAGGTGTTTTTTTGTTTTTAGATAAAATAAAACAATCGAAGGGTAAATTTTAGACAGCCATGTTTGTTAGTTTGGTTTAGTTTTGAAGAAATTTTGGCTTTGTAAAAAGTGCAATTTTGCAACAACTCGATAAATTATCGCTACATTCATTCAAATTAAGCAACATGAAAAACTGTTTTCGTATACTACAACTAGTACTTTTGGTCTTTACAATTTCTTGTAATGCAAAGGAAATAAAGAAAAAAACACCAAAGAAAAAACCGAATGTGCTTTTTATTGCTATTGACGATTTGAAAACAGAATTGGGCTGTTATGGTTCTCAAGTGGTAAAATCGCCTAATATTGATAAGTTGGCTCAAAGCGGCGTTTTGTTTACAAGAGCTTATTGTCAGCAAGCAATTTGCGGACCGTCAAGAGCGAGTATTATGACGGGGGCCAGACCAGAGTCAATTAATGTAACAGATTTATTTCAAGATTTTAGAGCCAATGTGCCTAGTATTGTTACCATTCCTCAACAGTTCAAAGAAAACGGTTATGAGACAGCTTTTGTAGGAAAAGTATTTCATGGACGATATATTGATAGAGAAATGTCGTGGTCAAGACATTCTGTAAAACCTAAGAGAAATCCTAATGTTCCAGAAACAAAAGGAGGCTATGTTTTAGAGGGAAATCAAAAGCTATATGCGCAAAATAAAAAGGCCCTTGTAGATCGTTACGGGGAAAAAGTAATCAAAGAAAACTTTTTGGCAAAAGGTCCAGTTACAGAAAGTGCCGATGTTCCTGATGATACGTATGAAGATGGATACTATGCCTTAGATGCGATTGCAACTTTAAATGAAATGGCAGCCAATAAAGACAAACCTTGGTTTTTGGGTGTTGGATTTAAAAAACCACATTTGGTTTGGACGGCTCCTAAAAAATATTGGGATATGTACGATAGGAATTCTATTCCTTTGGCAACCCAAACAAAGGCTCCAATTGATGGAGCCGCTATGGGCTTGTCAGAATCTATGGAGACACGTGTAGCAGCAGATATGCCAAAAACAGAACCCTTTTCTGAAGACTTACAACGAAAACTACGTCATGGGTATTATGCCTGTACAAGTTATATTGATGCGCAAATTGGAAAAGTGATTCAGGCTTTAAAAGATTCTGGAGAATATGAAAATACCATCATTGTACTTTGGTCTGATCATGGTTTTAATTTAGGAGAAATGGGCTATTGGGGAAAAGCGACAAATTATGAAATAGCCACAAGAGTTCCTTTTATCATCGCACAACCAGGAAATAAAGAAGTTGTAAAAGGTGAAAGTTCTGAGGGCTTGGTCGAATTGGTTGATGTTTTTCCAACACTTTGTGAGTTGGCTGGTTTGGAAAAACCAAGTCATTTAGAAGGAACTAGTTTGCTGCCTTTGTTAGAAAATCCATCTAAAAAATGGAATGAAAATGCTTTCAGTATATTTCCGAGTCCGGCTTTGCGTGAATGGGCAGCCGTTCCATTTACACCACCATTTAGAACGGCTTTCTTTGCACCTTTAATCGTAAAGATAGAAGATAGAATTAAAGAACAAATGGGAGACAAATGGAATCGTAAAACTTTTGAAGAATTTGTAATGGGTTACGCCATGCGTTCGGATCGTTACCGAACCATTGTTTGGAAAGATCGTAGACGACCAAAAGAAGCGCCTTTGTATGTTGAAATTTATGATCATGAGCAAGATCCAAACGAGACTAAAAATATAGCCAAAGACAATCCGAAATTAGTTGAAGAGATGTTGGTTATAATGGAAAATGCAGGTTGGCAAGGAAAATAAAATTAATGAATAATGAGAAGAAAGGATGTTGTTAAATCAGCATCCTTTTTTTTTTGAGCCTTCAGAATTAAATAGAAGAGATAAACGTAGTCAAATTCATTTTACGTTCAAGGTTTATTTTCTTGCGCAATCTATGTCTGGCTACGTGAACACTCCCTAAAGATATTCCCAGTAAATAAGCCATTTCTTGACCTGTAAAATTTAATTTGATCAAGGCACAGAGCTTTAATTCAGAAGCGCTAAGGTTGGGTGCTTTTTTTTGTAAACGCTCGTAGAAATCCTTGTTTTGAGCTGTAAATCTTTGGTTAAAGGAATTCCATAAGCTTTCGGATTGTTTGTCGATGGATTTTAACAAGCTTTTTGTACTCGATTCTTTACTAATCTGTTTAAGGTGTTTTTTTAAGGTGTCTATTATTTGTTCCTTTTCGATTAGCTGTAAAATATTCGACGTTAGTTCTTTGTTTTTAGAAGCCATTTCCTTTTCAGAAGCTTCTTGTTCTTGTTGGTGTTTTTTAGTTCTTGATTTAAAATAGATAAGCAAACTAGCGGTGAGTACGATAAATAAAATAAGACCAATAATAATTCTAAATCGCAGTATTTTTTGCTCTTTCTGAGATAAATCAAGTCGTTGTAAATTGATCTGCTCATTTGATTCGTCTAATTGATCACGATAGCGATCTTTTAAAGTTAGAAAACTTTGGGTGTCTTCATTTCTAGGATTTAAGTAAGCATCAGTAATTTTTTTTGCTGCTTGTAGATTAATGTAGGCCTCCTTATAGTTTTCTGTTTTAAAAAGTAGGGAGGCGTAACTAGATTGTATATAGCTTTTGTAAAAGGTATGCTCTCCAAATTGATCCCGTGTTTGAATCGATTTTTTAAAATATAAAATGGCATTTTTATAATCTTCCAAAGTGTTGTAAATGTGTGCCAAAGAGCCGTATAGTATAATTAAAAAACTATTGTCGGGCTCTTTTTGTTCTAGCTCCACAATAGATTTGTTTAATAGATTTATGGAGTTTCTAAATTGTCCTTTCCATTTTAAAATACTAGCTCTCTTTTCATTTAAATAGATTTGATAAGAAGCATCTAGTTTATATTGTGTTGCAACTAGTTCACAGCTGTCAATATAAGAAGCTAAAAGTTTTTTTTCTTCAATTCTTTGGTAATACAGTATGAGGTTGTAGTAAGATTTGTAAAATCTTTTTGGAGAAAGTTTGTTTTTTTGTTGAAGGAAGTATTGATGCGATTTTTTTAAATTATTTCCAGCTGCATTGTCTTGTTTGAAAAGATAATTTAGAATCCCATATTCTTCATGGGTTTTTGCCATTAACAAAGTGTCTTTTAGTTGTTCTGCCAAAAAAAGCGCTTCTCCAGCATAATTAAAAGCAGCACCATAATCTAAAGCAATTCTATTTTGTTGACTCAGCTTAACTAAGGTTTTTATGGTTTCTCGACTGTCTTTTTCTAAACGGTTTTTTTCATAGGAAATTTCAAGTTTTTTTGTCGTTTTTAGACCGTCTTCTTTTAGCTTTTCTAAATTGATTAATTGTTGCGACTGTATAGTTGTGCAAAATAAGAGAATAAAGATGTTGAAATAATATTTTAAAATTAACATGCTGTTGTTTAGTGTTTTATTGATTTTTATTTACAAGATGTTAAGTTTAGAATTATAGCCTTATGCCAGTAGTTAAGTTTATGTAAACTTGATTTTTATAAAAATACAAGATAAAAATTTAATTTAGAACCGATACTGCTTTTCTATTCAAAATAGAAATTTCCATTAAACGTAGTACAGCATAAAATTTGATAAACATGAAGAAATTAAGAAAACCAATTTGTCTACTAATCTTAGTCATTAGTACTACTGTGTTTGGACAAGCCAAAAGACCGAATATTTTATTTATTGGTATTGACGATTTAAGACCTGAGTTAGGATGCTACGGGTCACCAATAGCGAAAACACCAAATTTAGATGCCTTAGCAGCTCAAGGATTATTGTTTAATAAAGCGTATTGTCAGCAAGCTATTTGTGGTCCGTCTAGAGCTAGTTTATTAACAGGGATTAGGCCAGAAACAAGTGGTGTTTATCACAATTATATAAAATTCAGAGAAAGTAATCCAGAGGTAATTACTTTGCCTCAACATTTTGTGGCTAATGGTTATGAAGCAGCCTATTGTGGTAAAATATTTCATCATGGCGATTTGGATGATGAATTGTCGTGGAGTAGAAAACCGGCTACAGATAATATCGGTTATAAAAAACCAAGTTCACCGGGTGGGTATGCACTTGTAGAAAACCAGAATATTCAGCGAGAGCATAAAAAAGTGATGTCTGCCAAGTATGGTAAACAAGCAAAATTTGGTTTGGGAACGGGACCCGCTTATGAATGTGCCGATGTTCCAGATCAAGCTTATACCGATGGCTATAATACAGAGGTAGCCATTGCAACGATGAAGGAAATGCTTCAAAACAATGAGAAACCTTTCTTTTTGGCCCTAGGCATGAGAAAACCACATTTAAACTGGGTATCTCCAAAACGTTATTGGGATTTGTATGATCCTAAAGATATTCCTTTAGATGTAAATGATAGCAGGCCTTACAAAGGTGCGGAAATGGGATTGCATCCATCATTTGAGTTAAGAACTCGGCATGGAATTCCAAAGAAAGGAGCTATTGATAAAGAATTAGGACTCAAATTAAAACACGCCTACTTGGCTTGTGTAAGCTATGTAGATGCTCAAATTGGACGTATGATTCAGGCGATAGATGACGCGGGAATAAGAGACAATACAATCATTGTTGTTTGGAGTGATCATGGTTGGCATTTGGGTGATATGGGAATTTGGGGAAAAGCAACGAATTATGAAATTGCAACTAGAGTACCTATGATAATTTGGACACCTGAGATGTTAAAAAATAAAGGAGGAACAAAAACGGAGGCATTGGTAGAATTGGTAGATATCTATCCAAGCTTATGTGAGTTGGCAAATATATCAAAGCCAAAACATTTGGAAGGAAAAAGTTTTGTCCCACTAATTAAGAATCCAAAAAAGAAATGGAAGAAAGCAGCATTTAGCCAATTTCCAACTCCAGCTTTGCGTGAATGGGGAGCTTTTCCATTGAGACAAGGGATGCGTGAAACTTATTTTGGCCCGCTAGTTAAAGCCGTAGAAAATAGAATTGAAAAACAACAAGGAGCAAAATGGAATAAAGAACTTTTTGAAAACCATGTAATGGGCTATGCGATGAGAACCCAACAATACCGATTGATTTTATGGAAGGATCGACGCGATTTAGAAAAGAAGCCTTTGTATGTTGAGTTGTATGATCATGAAAATGATCCTTTTGAAAAAAATAATATTGCGGAGGAAGAAACGAAATTGGTGAAAAAATTGACAAAACTTTTTGACAAAGAGTGGAAAGGGAATTTTCATAAAAGAGTACAGTAAAAGTCAAAAAGGAATTAAAATATAAATCTATAGAAATGAAAAGAAGAGATTTTTTTAAAAAAGGGGCAAAAGGTGCCTTAGCCGCAGGATTAATCCCCATTGTATATAGTTGTGGTTCCGTTAAAGAAGGAATTGGAGCCGTTAGCGAAACGAGTGATAGAGAAGAAGATGAATGGTTTCAGTTGGCCAATGGGAAAAAAGGAAGACCAGAAAGAAAAATTACGGTCGATTATGATGTTGTCGTTGTTGGTGGAGGTGCGGCAGGAATTTGTGCGGCAGTTTCAGCCGCTAGAAATGGTTCCAAAACGGTTTTAGTACAAGATCGCCCTGTCTTAGGAGGGAATTCTTCAAGTGAGATACGTGTTCATTTAAACGGAGTGAATCATTTAAAAAACGGTCTTCCCGAGCGAGAAACAGGAATTATTGAAGAAATTTTATTACACAATCGATTTGAAAATCCACAAGAATCTTATCCTGTATGGGATCATGTTTTGTATGACTTTGTTGTAAGAGAACCCAACTTGACTTTAATGATGAATACGCAGGCTGTTGATACCAATATGTCTGGAAATGAAATAAAATCGGTGGTTTGTTGGCAATTAACAACAGAAAAATTATTCACTTTAAAGGCCAAGGTATTTATAGATTGTTCAGGTGATGGTTTGATGGCAGCTACTTCAGGTGCAGAATATAGAACTGGAAGAGAGGGAAAAGCAGAATATGATGAGTCCTTTGCTCCAGATAAGCCGGATGGTTGGCAAATGGGGTCTTCGTTATTGATGTCTTCTAAAGATATGGGAAAACCAATGCCTTATTCACCACCTTCTTATGCTATTAAATATACCCATGAAGGTGCCAATAAAAGAAGAAAGTTTAGTGCTTTTCATGATGGTATTTGGTGGATTGAAGTAGGAAGTGACAGTGATATTATTGGAGATGCCGAAAAAAATAGACACAAATTAATGGGCTATTTACATGGGGTTTGGGATTATATTAAAAATTCAGGAAAATTTCCGGAAGCAGAAAATTTAGCCTTGGATTGGGTAGGTTCTATTCCTGGCAGACGGGAGTCAAGACGTTTTGTTGGAGATTATTTTGTGTCTGAAAAAGACATGACTGGACATAAACATTTTGAGGATGCCGTAGCCTATGGAGGCTGGTCGTTAGATGAGCATAATCCGGGTGGAATAGAAAATATTAGTGAACCTCCTAGTTATTTTCATGCACATTTTCATGAAGTATACCAATTCCCTTTTAGAAGTTTGTATTCAAAAAATATTACGAATTTACTATTTGCAGGTAGAAATGTAAGTCAAACACATATTGCACTTTCTTCTTCTAGAATTATGGCAACTTGTGCATTAATGGGGCAGGCGGTAGGTACGGCCGCAACAATTTGTGTGAATAAAAATATATGGCCAAGAGAAGTCGCGCAAAAACACATCAATGAATTGCAAGAGCAGCTTATGCGGGATGACGTGTTTATTCCCAAGCGGCCTGCAAATGACCCAAAGGATTTGGCCCAAAAAGCAAGTTTAATTTTTGGATCCACCACTTCTACGGGGGCTGCTAAAAAGTTAACGAATGGAATATCTCGTGATATTGATGGTAAAATAAATCACTGGCAATCGGAAGGTCTACCTGCGAATTTACAAATGGAATGGAAGACTCCAATTTCTCTTGCTGCGGTAGAAATAAAATGTGATACCAACGTGAAGAAAAATATTATGATGCGTAAGGATAGCAAAAATGATAAAATCTTTAGAAATCATATTCCTCCTGAATTGTTAAAAACAGGAAGTTTAGAAGTTCGTGTAGAAGGAAAATGGGTAAAATTAGGTTCTTTAGAAAATAACCGTACTCGTTTGATCAAGTTTAATTTTGAGCAAGTTAAAACTACGGCAATTCGTTTCAACATGACAGAAACCTATGGTCATGAAAATGCCAAATTATTTGAGATTCGTTGCTACTCGTAATTTGAACAAAAAAAAGGCTGTTTAAAATGATTAGACAGCCTTCTTTTTATTTAATTTTTTATGCCGATTTATTGTTTTTGCCAAACCCGAACATATTCTACTTCAAAATCTATAATTCCATCTTCTTTTTCATTTTCGGGACTATTAAATTCTAAATCGTCTTTACTATCTGGTACGCCATGCCAAGGAAAAGTTTCTTGGTCTAACCAAATTTTAATAGCCTTGGTAACCACATAGTTTTCAAAATCGCCATTTCCACCCCCATGAGTGATGTCGTCATAAGCATTGATTTCAGTTCTCGGCACATCTCTATACAAGACGCCATCAATAAAAATTTTAATTCCGTTGGCACTCCAATCGTAACCATATACATGAAAAGCATCCGCCACTCTAAAGCCCAAATCATGGTGTTCTGTGTAGGTGTGTTTTCCACCATTTCCATTACTAGACCAATCGTGTAGAGACCACCACAATTCATTATCTCGCCAAGCTTTGTTTGTCTGACGGTGATCTCCGAACATTTCAAAAAAGTCAAATTCTGTGTTGCCTCCAGTTGCCCAAAAAGAACTGGTTACTTCAGCATCGGCAGCTTTCGATTTTATTTCTAAATAGCCATATAAAAACTCTTTTTTGGTAATAATTGCTGCAGTTGTTATGTTTTCGAAATACACCGTATCTTTTCCGTTAACATCGTACATTTTACCATTGTTAATTCTGGGGATGAATTTATAATCGGGCTCCCATCTTGTTTCCAATTTTAATTTTCCATCTTCTAAACGTACGTTTTCTGTTGAAAATTGAGAAGGAGCACGGCCCACAAATCTTGATTGAAAAACGCCTCCTTTACCTTGAATAAGCCATTTGTCTTCATCCAATACTTGAGCGTCAAACTCGTCGCTAACTTCGGTATTCAAAATCCAATTCCCTGTGTTTTCCTGATCTGATAAGGGGTATCTAGTATCAGGTTCTTCTTCTTCCTTTGGGTCTTCTTTCGGATTTTCAATAATTGGAGTTTCATCAATAACTGTATCTTCCTTTTGGCAATTGGAAAATAAGATAGCTAGGAGAGCAAGTTGGTAGAAGAGAATTTTTTTTATCATTTTTTAGAAAGTGTTTACAGAACTTTTATAAGAATATTGCCAATTAAAAAACGATGCCTTTTTTAGAAAGACATCGTTTTGTGATTTTGATATGAATTATTTTACCGTTTTTAATTCTTTTCTAAGTCGGGCCATAAATGGACTTAATTCTGGGTATTTCTTTCCAGTTATTTTAATAAGCCCATTGTTAAAAGTCTTGCTAATTTCTTTGGTATCTTCTTTAAATTCTTCCGGAGTTATTGCTCCACTTTTTTTATTTTTTGACGCTTCAGCATAACCTGCAACCATTTCATAACGAAGTTCTGTAAGCTCTGTTTTTTGAGCCTCATCCAAACCAAATTCTGTAGCAGCTGCTTCTACAAAATATTTTGTTTGTCGTTGTTGGTAGGCATTTTGCCCAAAAGAAGTTGCAAATGTGAAGATCAATGCGATGGTTAAAAAAATACGTTTCATACTAATTGATTTTAAGTTTTATTGTTAATTATTGTTTTTGCCAAACTCTGATATAGTCTATTTCAAAGTCTACCTGACCGTTGGGTCCTAAATCCTCTTTGCTATCTGGTACGCCATGCCAAGGAAAAGTTTCTTGGTCTACCCAAATATGAATGGGTTTTGTGACCACATAATTTTCTGCGGCTCCATTACCACCTTTACTATTTTTAACATCGTCCCAATTGTTAATAGCTTCTCTAGAAACATCTCTAAACAGTTTTCCATCTACATAAATTTTTATGCCGTTTTCACTCCAGTCATAGCCATACACATGAAAGTCGTCTGCAACTCTAAAGTCGAAATTTTTACGTTCTGTATAAGTTGTTTTTCCTTTTCCTGTTCTAGACCAATCGTGCATAGACCACCAAAGTTCCTTATCCATACCTTTGGCTTCTTTATTTGGTTGCCTGTGATCTCCAAAAAATTCGAACATATCAAATTCTGTTTGTCCGCCAGTGGCCCAAAAAGCACTAGAAATTTCAGCATCTGCAGCTTTACAGCGAATTTCCATATAACCATACAAAAATTCTTTTCTTCCTATAATACAAGCTGTGGTAATGTTTTCATGAGGAATATCTTTACCGCCTACTTTGTCTACTTTATTGCTAAAAGGAAAATCGGGTTCCCATTTGGTTTCCAATTTTAGCATCTTATTTTCTAAGCGATAATTTTTTCCTGAAAATTGAGAAGGAGCTCTTCCTATCCACTCCGTTTTACCTGGTTCATCTTCGTTTTCGTAAGTAGGTTTGCCATCTTTAAATTCACCGACCACTCTCCATTTTTTAGCATCCAATTCTGAGGCATCAAATTCGTCGCTAACTTCGGTATTCAGTACCCAATTTCCTGTGTTGCTCAAATCGGAAAAAGGGTGGATGTTTGCTGTTTTTTGTGTCTTTTCAGCAGTGTTTTTTTTAGCACCACAAGAAGCTGCAAAAACGATTGCACTTGCTGAGGCTAAGAAAACTATTTGTTTGTGTAGTTGTTTCATTTTAAAGAATAATTCTATTGTTTTATTTCCATAAATTCTACCGGAGCACCATTGTGTTTGATAAATGCAACTCTTACGCCTTCACCCGGAGAAAAAGTAGGAACTAAAAGTTCTTTTCCCTCTAGCGCTTCTTCCATATCATCAACATAATAAGCCACATGTGGTAATTTTTGCATGAGTTCAGGCATCGGACTGTCAGCATCAAATTTTACCCATTCAATTCCGTAGGTATCTTTATCAAATTCTGTATAATGTATTTTTCCTGCTTCGTAAAATCCATCCCACTCTTTTTCTTCTGTTGTAGGGATGCCGATATGACTAAATTTATAATCCATAATGTTTTAACTGTTGTTAGTGGTTTAAGTCTTACAAATTAAACTCAATTTAGAAGTTTTCAATTGGTGAAATTTACCTTTTAAGCAGCATATTTTACCTTAGCCCTATTTTTGCGCATAAAAAAAGAGGATTTCTGCTAAGAATCCTCCTTAAAATAAAATGCGGTATTTTATGCATTTCGAAGTTTTAATTCTAGTTTTTTAGCTTTCGGATGTAAAATATTATTTTCTAAATGAATGTGTTGGTGCAAGTCTTCTTCAAATTCTTTTAATTTCGCATACAGGGCTTTAAAAGTATTACAAGCTTCTAATGGCGGTGTGTAGTTATTGGAGAGTTTGGCAATTTTCTTAAAAATTTCACCTGCATTTTCATGTTCCATTTCCATCATTTGAATGGGGTTGTTTACCGTACCAAATTTAGGTGTTTGCAATTTTTTATTTTCTTTTTCAGCAGCTTCTAGTTGTTTGATATATGGGAATAAAATTTGTTCTTCCACTTGCATATGGCTTGTCAGTTCATTGGCCACTTTTAAAAATAGGTCCTTTATTTCAATAACCTCAGTATAATGATGTCCGTGAACTTTGGCAACTTTATTTGCGTATTGGTAAATAATCAATGTTGTTTCTGCTACATAGGCATGATGAATATTTATAATATGGTCTATTAAAAAGGTAAGTTTCCATTTGGCATAATTTTGAGCTTGCGTTTTGTAGGTGTCTACAGTAGCAAGTTCTTCTTCTAAAGTGGCGTATTCAATGCCGTTTTTTTCACAAACCTTTGCTATAGAAATACCACCACCACAACAAAAATCGATGCCGTGTTTTTTAAAGATATCTGCAGTTTTAATATTTTCTGTTACGATTTCTGCCACTGTACATTCTTTGGTTATTGTCAACATAGTTTTACATTTTTATTAGTTACATAAAAGACTATTTTATCTTTTATTATGCAAATGTAAAAAAAATATCCAAAAAACCTAATTTTTGAAACTAGGTTATGCTTTAAGAATTAAGTGCTAAATACTTGATAATTTATTTCTTAAGGTGGCTTTAAATTGTATAAGGCTAGAAAAGTTTGTTTTTAAATATTTGTGTATCAGAATAAATCTTTCTACATTTGGAAAACCAATCTGGTTTACCAATTAGTTTAATTTGACTTTTTTATGAGGAATTATATACAGAAATGCCGTTTATTAGTAGGGATCGTTGTAGGCTTTTTGCCTGTGCTTTTAGTAGGTGCCTGTGCTAATTCTAATGACGAGCCAGATTATTATGAGGCTGTTGAAGAAGAGGAGCAAGAAGAAGAAAAAGAGGAAGTGGTTGAAGTTGTAGAAGAGGAGCCTGAAGAAGCTTCGAAAAAATATGCTTCAATTGACTTTACGCATTGGAAAGTTACCTTGCCTGTAGACGAAGACAACAATGGGAGCCCAGACGAATACAAACCGTCGCAGTTGGTAAATAATGGCTACCAAAGTTTAGCCCCAGTTATGCCCTACATGTATGATGACACAACAGATGGCTCTATCGTTTTTTATACCTATCCATCAACTTCAACAACCAATAGTAAATATTCTAGAACAGAATTAAGAGAATTGATCAATCCGAATAATTCCAAAGAAAATTGGACTTTGGCAGAAGGTGGTGTATTAGAGGGGAGACTTAAAATGGTTTCTATGACCAAAGATTCGCAAAGTAGCAATAGATATCATAGAACTATTATCATGCAAATTCATGGTATTATTTCTGAAGAAGACATGGCAAAACATAATTTCGATTCGAACAACGGACCCCCTTTGCTAAAAATATATTGGTTAGATGGTGAAGTCATTGCTTATAAAAAATCTTTAAAAGATGAAACAACAAGTGGTGATGCTTTATTAGAAACTTCAAGCGCCACCTGGACCGATATAAAACATAATTTTGGTTCTGTGGGCTATGAGCCTTTCAATTTAAAAATTGTAGCTTCAGATGCCAAGTTGAGCGTTCAATTAAATGATGGAACACCACATGTATTTCAAGATGTAAGTTTGGATAAATGGCCGTATGAAAATTATTTCAAGGCGGGTAATTATCTTGTATCTACAGAAGCTACGGCGAAAGCCTATTTAAAATATTACTCGCTAACCGTGAGTCATTAAACTTAACAAATCCTTTTCTATGAAACTTAACAAAGTCGCTATTTTATCTTTTCTTTTTATTGCCTGTATCAGTTTAGCTTGTACAGAAAAAGTTGTTCCTGAAACATTAGTTTCAAATAGTACCGAATTAAAAGTAGCCATTTCTAAAGCAGAACCTGGTGCTATAATTGTCTTAAAAAATGGAGTTTGGAAAGATGTAGAAATTAAATTTACAGGACAAGGAACCAAAGAAAATCCAATAACCCTAAAAGCAGAAACTGAGGGTAAAGTTTTTATTGAAGGTGTTTCAAATTTATCTTTTGCTGGTGAATATTTGGTGGTTAGTGGTCTGCATTTTAGAAATGGGTATTCACCAACAGCGAATGTAATCGCTTTTAGAACGAACGAAAACAATGTTGCCAATAACTGTAGAGTTACAGATTGTGTAATTATCGATTTCAATAAATTACAACGTGACAATGATGATCTTTGGGTACAATTTTACGGAAGACACAACCAATTAGATCATTGTTATTTAGCCGGTAAAACAAATGGCGGACCAACTGTTAGAGTAGATTTAAAAGGAAATCAAAGTATCAATAACTACCATCAAATTGTAAACAATCATTTTGGACCAAGACCTAGAAAAGGGGGGGCAAGAGGAGAAACCATTCAGTTAGGAAGTAGTTTTACTTCTATGAGTCCGAGTTATACGACCATTGCAAATAACTTTTTTGAAGAGTGTAATGGAGAAGTTGAAATAATTTCTAGTAAGACTAATTTTAATGAAATTAAAAACAATGTTTTTTATAAAAGTGAAGGTTCTGTTGTAACGCGTCATGGAAATTATGTGATGATTGACGGAAATTATTTTATTGGAGATGGCGAAAATGAACAATATGGAGGTATTAGAATTGTAAATACAGGCCACTGGATTGTAAACAATTATTTCTATAAAATTATAGGAGAAAACTTTAGAAGTCCACTAGCCATTATGAATGGAATTCCTAAATCGCCATTAAATAGATACAACCAAGTAACAGATGTTGTGGTTGCTTATAATACCTATATAGATTGTAAATCACCATGGCAATTTGGTGTTGGAACAAATATTGCACAGGCGGCGGTTTTGCCTAAATCTGAAATTCGTTCTGCAAGACCTTTAAGAACTGTGGTCGCAAATAATGTAATTTACAATTCCGTTGGTGATGAAAATCCTATTATTGAGCACGATAAAGCTGATGGTGTAAAATTTAAGAGCAATATTATAAATAATCAAGGCATAAAATTTAAAGATGAAAAACGTATTGTTCCAACTAGTTTTGAATTAACCGCTGTTAACGACTACTTATCTACCCCTAAAAGTCTTTCAGATGAAATTAAACCCTATGATGGTTTTGGTTTTGAAGTGATTACAACTGATTTGGTGGGTAACTCAAGAGCTTCAAATAATTCTATTGGGGCAACTACAAAAGCGACTATTGCTGATCCAAATGTTTTAGACAAAACAAAATATGGAGCCACTTGGTATTCAAGTGAAGCGCCAGCCTATAAAGCTCAAACAATTGCAGTTGCAACTACAGATAATCTTTCGGCTAAAATTGCAGAAGCTAATAATGGTGATCTTATTTCTTTAGGTGAAGGGACATTTGTTGTTTCAAAATCATTAATAATCAATAAAAATATTACGATTCAATCTTCTTCAGATAAAAAAGCAGAAATTGTTTTTGAGGGAGCGGAAAATACTCCAGCTTTTGAATTAAATCCTTATGGAATTTTAACTTTAAAAAACATTGTACTTTCTGGTACTGGTTCTCAATTAGCTTTTGCAAGTTTAAAAGAAAATATGTTTAATCACTTTGGACTAACAGTTTCTGGCTGTGAAATCAATAACTTTAATTATGTATTAAAAGCTTACAAACAAACTTTTGCTGAAGAAATTACTTTTACAGATACTTCAATTTCTAATTGTGAAAATGGAATAGAACTTTCCGAAGAAACCAATGATAGGGGAGATTATAATACAGAATATTTAACAGTTGACAACTGTAACTTTACAAATGTAAAACAAAATGTAGTTGATTATTATAGAGGTGGTTATGATGAATCTACAATTGGAGGAAATCTTTTAATTGCGAATAGCACATTTACAAATTGTGGTGCAAAAGAGAAAAATAAAATGTTATTAAATCACAGAGGTATTGTCAATGTAAACATTACTAAAAATACATTTAAAAACAATAAAGTTCAATTTGTTTCTATTTTATGGGGAGCAAAAAATAATATTGAATCTGATAATACTTTAAGCAATTCAGGAAAAATTAAAACTGAAGAAAATTTGAAGATGAAATTAATGTACTAAATTAAAGAAGTCCCTATGCTATCATTAAAAAAAGTACTTTTTTGTGCCGTCTTTGTGCTGGTTCAAAATGTTTATTCACAAGAAATACCGGCAACGCGTATTATTGAAAATACCGATTTAGCGAGTTATTTGCATAAGGCAGCAAAAAATAATTTTAGCAAGACTAAAGTTATTTCTGAAGCAGAATTAGCCAGTTATTTTAGAAAGCAGTTTTCCAAACGTTATTTTTACGATTGGCAAAATTTTAAGAAGCGGTTTGATGTTTATCAAGAATTGTATCCTGCCCAGAATTTGCACCATAAAGAAAGAGCAGAAGATCATTTGTCTAAATTTTCGAGTGCTACTACTTGGCTTTTGCCGTTTAATTACACCAATGGAAATCCGGTAAATGCTTACGCCCTTCGTCATTTAGCACGGCAGCATAAAATGGTAGATATTGCCTTGTACAAAAAAGAAAATACGGAGTCCTTGGCTTATTTTTTAGGACAAATGCATTCTTTGAATAGGGCCCTAAAAGAAAATAAATACGAAAAAATAAAAGATGGAAACGGTGTCTATGAAGCTTTTCGTTCTGGCTATCGAGTTTTAAACTGGTTGCAAATTCATGCGGCTTTTTTATCTAATGAAAATTATTCTGATAAGGATCAGTTAATTACTATTGCGACTTTAATGCAGCACGGGGCTCATTTGTATAAAAATAATAAAGTATTTCATGCAGGAAATCATCAAACTAGAGGACTTTCAGCTTTGGCCATGTTGTCAATTATTTTTAACGATTTTGAAGATTCTAAAATTTGGTTTGATCATTCTGTAAAATTATTACAAGAGCATTTAAATAAAGAAATAAATGAGGATGGATTTCAGTTTGAAAGAACTGTTCACTATCATATGAGTGATATTCTTAATTATTTTTATGTGTACCGTTTGGTCTTAAATAATAAGATGACCATAGATGCGACTTGGGAAGAAAAATTGAAATCGCTTTTTACAAGTTTGTGTAAAATTGCATATCCTGATAAATCTGCCCCCGTTTTTTCAGATGATACAGATGCTCCTTGGGCAGAAAAAAATGACATTTCAAACGCATTGACTTTAGGGTATTTATTGTTTGAAGATCCGACGATGGGATATTTTGCAAAAGAAAATGTGAGCCCTCAATTGTTTTGGCATTTGAACCAAGCTCAACTAAACTCTTTAAAAAACATTCAATCGGAAAAACCTATGTATGGTTCGGTATATTTTCCAACGACTGGTTTTTATTTTATGCGTCAAGGTTGGGAAACCAATGCTAAAATGTTAGTTATTTCAGCAGGATTGGATAAAGATAAACCCGATCATCAGCATGGTGACATGTTGGGCATTCAAGCTATGGCCAATGGAAAAATTATTTTGCCAAATTACCAAGTACGCTATTCTTTAAAAGATTTAGAGCTGTTTAAAAATTCGATGGTTAAAAATGTGGCTTTGGTAGATGAGGAATTGCAAGGAAAAAAATATACTTCAAATCAAGGTGGTAGTGGTTTTGGAAAATTTAAGAGTCTGCCTAAACCCAAAAATATTGCTTGGAATACGAATGAAAACTTAGATTTTTTTGCTGGAAGTCATGATGGATTTGAAAATATTGGGGTTCAATACACGAGACAAGTACTTTTTGTAGACAAGGATTTTTGGATTGTAAAAGATAACTTTTCTTCCAAAGACAAACATAGTTATAAACAAGTTTGGCAAGGACATTATAGCACGGAAAAGACACCTAATTTATTGCGATCTTCTTTTGATAATGGAACAGGATTGGATATTTTTCAATTGCAATCGGTAGATGAAAGTAGCAGCTCAGGAAAGCGAGGAAAAAATTGGACGGTAGTTTCTAAAAAGGGAAAAGAGAATTTTAGTTTTATTACTGTTTTGGCTCCTTTTAAAACCTATGACAAACGGATTGATGAAGAAAAAGAATTGCCAATCATAAAGGGTTGGAGTTTGAATAATTCGCCATGGGAAACAAAAAATAAGGAGGTCATTTCTTTAAGTAGGCAGCAGCAGACCTTATTATTTTCCGTAAAACAAGTCGATTTAAAAAAGATACATATTGAGTTTTTAGAGAATTCGGATGTGTTATTGCATGTAAACGAAAATGAATTAGAGCTACAATCGCTTTCAGACAAAAAAATACAATTTTTGATTAGTGGAGTTAAAAAAGGTGGTGAGCTAGAACTTATTCCGGGTGAGAAAATAAAATTCACACGCTTATGAAATCAAACCAAGTACTATTTGTAATGGGGGTTTCCGGTGTTGGAAAAAGCACAATTGGAAAATTATTAGCCGATTCCATGCAAATTCCATTTTTTGATGGCGATGATTATCATCCAGAAAAAAATGTAGCTAAAATGGCTAGCGGGCTTGCTTTAAATGATGACGACCGCCAAGGTTGGTTGGAAACGCTGAATGCATTGGCAAAAAAGCAATTGGAAAATAACAGTTGTGTTATCGTGTGTTCGGCCTTAAAAGAAAGTTATAGGACAGTTTTAACTACAGGTATTGAGTGCCATGCAAAATGGATATTCTTGAGCGGTTCATTTCAAAAAATAGTAGATAGAATAAACAATCGAGAAGGGCATTTTATGAAGTCTGAGTTGTTGCAATCGCAATTTGACATTTTAGAAGAACCTGAAAATTCTATCAAAATAGATATACGTTTAGCGCCTAAAAATATTGTAGAAGAAATAAAAACAGCACTTATGGAGAAAACACAGTTTGGTCTTTTTGGACTGGGAGTTATGGGGAAAAGTTTGAGTAGAAATTTAGCCAACAATGGATTCAAAATTTCTGTGTTTAACAGGCATTTGGCTGGGTTGGAGGAAAATGTAGCATTAGATTTTACGAATAAATTTGATGAATTGGAAACAGCGCTTCCTTTTGATGAAATTGAATCTTTTGTCAATTCTTTGGAAAGGCCTCGGAAAATTATGTTGATGATAAATGCTGGAAAAATAATAGATTCAGTAATAGAAGATTTATTGCCGTTTTTACAGGAAGGTGATGTGTTGATTGATGGAGGAAATTCGAATTACAATAAAACCAAAGAGCGTTTTGAGTATTTAAAAGCTAAGAAAATTCATTTTGTTGGCGCTGGTGTTTCTGGAGGTGAAGAAGGAGCGTTAAAAGGGCCTTCCATTATGCCAGGTGGCGCTAAAGAAAGTTATGTACAAGTCCAACCTTTTTTAGAAGCCATAGCCGCAAAAGACGAAAATAATTTGCCGTGTTGTACCTATATAGGAACAGAAGGAAGTGGTCATTTTGTAAAAATGGTTCACAATGGCATTGAATATGTGGAAATGCAGCTGTTGGCTGAAGTTTTTGTCACTCTAAAAGCTCTAGGAAATAATCCAGATGCGATTGCCACTATTTTAGAGTCGTGGAAGGAAACAACGAACAGTTATTTATTAGAAATTACCATTGCTATTTTACGAAAAAAAGAAAATGGTGGCTGGTTGATTGATAAAATAATGGACAAGGCAGGAAATAAAGGCACTGGAAACTGGACAACGATTAGTACTGCGCAATTAGGAGTGCCAAGTACCATGATTGCCTCCGCACTGTTTTCGAGGTACAGTTCTTTTTATAAAGAAGAAAGAATAGCAGCAAGTAAACATATAGAAACAGCAACTGCTAATTTGGAAATTACCAAAGAGGATTTGTTAAAAACTTACCAGTTTGCTCGAATTATGAATCATTACCAAGGATTTAAATTAATTCAAGAAGCTTCAAAAAGTTACCAATGGGGGTTAAATTTAAGTGAATTGTCGCGAATTTGGACCAATGGTTGTATCATCAAATCGGATTTGATGGTGGCTTTGGTAGAAATTTTTAAAACCACGGATAATTTGTTGACGGATCCGAAAATTATGCAACAAATAAATAGCTTAAAACCAACGGCGAGGAAAGTCGTTGCACAAGGAATTTTAAACGATTTGCCAATTCCAAGTCTGACAGAAGCGCTTAGTTTTTTAAACAGTTTTGCTGTGGCCAATTCTTCGGCCAATATGATTCAAGCGCAACGAGATTATTTTGGAGCACATACTTACCAAAGAACCGATGATGCCTCAGGTAAATTTCACCATACAGAATGGATCTAAATTTTTAAAACCAATAACCTAAACCAAAACGCTATGCCAACCTCAAAAACTAAAAAGTCATTTTTACAGAAAATTATTGCCATTGTATTGGGGTTCGGACCAGGAATATTTGCCATAGGGTATACCATAGGTACAGGAAGTGTTACTTCTATGATTGTTGCCGGAAGCAAATTTGGAATGCAATTGTTGTGGGTGCTATTATTGAGTTGTTTTTTTTCAGGTGTATTGATGTTTGCCTACGGAAACTTCGCACTAATTACGGGAGAAACTGCCCTTTATGGTTTTAAAAAGCACTTAAAATACGGTAAGGTTCTAGCTATTTTAATTATTATAGGAATTAGCTTCGGACAATGGAATTCTTTAATGGGAATTTTAGGAATTTCATCCAATATTATTTTTGAAATATTGGCCATCAATTTTGAAGGACTTAGACCTTATAAATATGAAACCGTATTGCTAACGGCTGTTATTGTTATTGTAACATTTTATTTATTAATGCTGGTTGGAAAGTATACTTTCTTCGAGAAAATTTTGGTCATTTTTGTAACGTTAATGGGCTTGTCTTTTCTGTTTTCATTATTCCTTGTACAGCCATTGCCCATAGATGTGGTAAAAGGATTGATTCCTACCATTCCTGAAATTCCGGGAGGAAAAATGTTGGTGGCTGCTTTTGTGGGAACCACCATGGCTTCAGCAACTTTTATATCACGACCGTTATTTGTTAAAGGAAAAGGTTGGACTATAAAAAACTTAGTACAACAAAAAAAAGATTCTATAACCGCAGCGATATTGATATTTGTAATCAGTGCCACTATAATGGCAGTAGCTTGTGGCGCCCTGTTTCATGATGGAAAAGTTGTGACGCAAGTATTAGATATGGCAAATACTTTAGAGCCGGTAGCAGGAAAATGGGCAGTTACTATTTTCTTTTTTGGGGCTTTGAGTGCTGGTTTGTCTTCTATATTTCCTTGTTTGTTAATTGCACCTTTGTTGGTGGCTGATTACCAATCGGGAACGTTAGATACCAGTTCTAAGCAGTTTAGAATTATTACAGCAGTTGCATGTTTGGTCGCTTTGATTGGTCCTGCTTTTGGAGCAAATCCCATAGAAATTCAAATACTATCGCAAGTATTTAATGTTTTTGTTTTGCCTGTGGTTGTCTTAGGAATTATTTTATTGCTTCGAAATAAAAAGCTGATGAAAGCTTATAAAACCAGTTTAGCTGTGTATATTGGTATGTATGCAGCACTCTTCTTTTCTTTGGTTATTTCATACAATGGAATCATGGCTTTGCTAGAATATTTTTAAAGGTTACTTGTACGTTTAAAGCCTCATTTTAATGGCTTTGTGTTAAAATTATAGAGATTTTTTGTTTACTAAAAATATAACTGTATATTTGGTAAACCAAATTGGTAAACCAATTAAATTAAATCTTTATGATAAACCGCCTATTATTAGGGATATCCATGCTATTTTTAGTGTTTGTATCTTGTAAAGAAAACCCAAAAAACAAATCAACAGGAGCCACTGTTTCGGAACTTAATGAAGCTGTTGGAAATTCAAAACTAGGAAATCACCCTTCTTTAATTTTAACAAAAAAAGGAGTCGCTGAAATTCGAAAAAATCTTGGAAAACTTCCTTTGTTTGATGCTTCCTTAGCGGAAGTAAAAAAAGAAGTTGATGCAGAAATTTTATTGGGGATTGATGTGCCAATTCCTAAGGATTATTCAGGTGGTTATACCCATAACCGTCATAAAAGGAATTTTTTAATTCTTCAAAAAGCAGGTGCTCTTTATCAAATATTAGAAGATGAAAAGTATGGGAAATATGTAAAAGACATGTTGCTGCAGTACGAAGCAATTTATAAAACCTTACCTGTTCATCCTAAAACAAGATCTTATGCAAGAGGAAAATTATTTTGGCAATGTTTAAACGATTCCAATTGGTTGGTGTATGTAAGTCAAGCCTACGATTGTATTTATGATTATTTATCTGAAGAAGAACGCAACAACTTAGAAACAAATCTTTTCAGACCATTTGCTGATTTTATTTCAACAGGAAATCCACAATTTTATAACAGAGTACATAATCATAGTACTTGGGGTAATGCAGCTGTTGGAATGATTGGTTTGGTGATGAATGATGAAGAATTGATTCAGCGTGCCTTGTACGGTATAAAAAATGCGAATTTAGATCCAAACGCAAAAGACAATGATGGCGGATATATTAATAAAAACGGGAAAGCAGGATTTTTAGCAAATATTGAAGAACCTTTTTCTCCTGATGGCTATTATACAGAAGGGCCTTACTACCAACGTTATGCCATGTATCCTTTTTTAATTTTTGCGGAAGGTTTGCAAAACGTACGACCAGAATTAAATATTTTTGAATACAAAGAAGGCGTGCTTTTAAAATCTGTAAATGCACTTTTAAATTTATCAGATGCAGATGGAGAATTTTTTCCATTGAATGATGGACAAAAAGGAATGTCTTATTATTCAAGAGAATTAGTTACAGCTGTAGATATAGCTTACGAACATGGAAATAATGATCCTGGTTTATTAAGTATTGCTATCAAACAAAATCAAGTATTATTAGACGATTCAGGTTTTGCCATTGCACTAGGGGTTAAAAATGGAAACGAAAAACCCTTCAATAAAAAATCCATTAATTTATCTGATGGCCCTGAAGGAAAACAAGGTGGTGTTGGAATTTTAAGAAATGAAAATTTAGAATTGGTATTTAAATACGCGGCACATGGTTCAAGTCATGGGCATTATGATAAATTATCATTTTCATTATACGAAAACGGAGAAGAGGTATTGCAAGATTATGGATTGGCTCGTTTTGTAAATATTGAACAAAAAGGAGGTGGTAATTATTTAAAAGAAAATAAAACTTGGGCAAAACAAACCATTGCACATAGTACCATCGTTCAGAATGAGACGTCACATTTTACAGGAAAATATGCCATTGGTAGCAAACACCACTCAGAATTATTTTTCTTTGACGACGCCAATGAAAACATTCAAATAGTGAGTGCGAAGGAAAACAATGCATATCCAGGAACTCAATTACATAGAACCCTAGCGCTTATTAAGGATGAGGCTTTTTCAAAACCATTTGCTTTGGATTTGATAAAAGTGACTTCGGATAAAAAAAATCAATACGACCTTCCCTATTATTATTTTGGTCAAATCATGGAAACTAATTTTGACTATAAAGTAGAAAGCAGCCTAAAACCACTAGGTAAAAAGAATGGCTACCAACATTTATGGAAAAATGCTTCAGGAGAAATTAAAGCAGGTCATTTACTTTTTTCATGGTTTCATAAAAATAAGTTTTACGCAATCAATAGTACGTCAACAGGGAATGATAAAGCTATATTAGCAACCATTGGTGCAAATGATCCCGAGCATAATTTAAGGAATGATCCGGGTTTAATTATTAGAAGAGAACAAACACAAAACACCGTTTTTGCTTCTGTTATTGAGTCGCATGGAACGTATAGTCCTGTTTCTGAATTTTCTGTGAACCCCAATAGTGCCGTTAAAAGCATACAGGTAGTTTTCGAAAACAAAGAATTTACAGCGGTTCAAATTAAAACGCAACAAGACAAAGAAAAATTATTTATCCTGAATACTATTTCGTCAGATAAAACAAAAAAGAATACATTAAGCATTGAAGGAAAGGACTACCAGTGGGTAGGCCCTTATACATATACTAACAAATAAACTATAGATAATGAAAAGATTTAGTGAAAAGTACGTCATCGCAAAAAAAATGGATTGGGAAGAACTTGGAGGAGGAGTTTCAAGAAAATTCTTAGGTTATGACAACCAAATAATGATGGTACAGGTAAAATTTGATAAGGGAGCATTGGGTGCTCCACATCAACATTTTCATACGCAAGCTACTTATTGTGCCTCGGGTAAATTTGAATTTGAAATTGATGGCGTAAAGCAAATTGTTGAAGCAGGAGATGGTGTTTATATTGAGCCTAACTTATGGCATAGTGCTGTTTGTTTGGAAGAAGGAATACTGATTGATACATTCAGCCCAGTAAGAGAAGATTTCTTAAGCGGCGATGGTGTCTCGTATTTTGGTGATCAAGAGTCTTAAGTAAAAATCTGTTTGTCAAGTAAAAGCTTGACAAACAGATTTTTTGATAAAAATTTTTTTTTAACAAATTTTTATCTTATTTTTGGTAAACCAAATTGGATTACCAGTTTGGGAAACCAAAAATAAACGAACTTAAAACTAAACCAAATTAATGATCTCACCTTAAACAAAAAAAAGGACAGGTGCACGCCTATCCTTTTAGAGTAAATTACTTCTTTGGAGGGAAGTAAAAAATTGAACGCATGTTATTACTTTATAACAACACACATTTTGCAAAAATACAAATTACTCAGTGCAGAATCAAGTTTTATAAAGTGAAAGATTAAAAAGATGAAAATCTAGACTACATATTAGTACATAGTACTGATTAACCTAACACTTAAAACATGAAAAAATCTATTACAAATTTTAAAACAAAACTTTTACTTTCTGTGGTTTTGTTGTTTAACATCGCATTGTTTGCACAGTCTAACTATACTGTCCAGGGAACTGTAATTTCAGAAGTTGACAAATCACCTGTACCAGGTGTAAGTATTATTATTAAAGGAACTGCAAAAGGAACCGCTACCGATTTTGATGGTAACTTTTCTTTACAGGTAAAGCAAGGAGATCAAATTATTGTATCTTTTTTAGGTTTTGCTACGAAAACGATTTCGATAACGGGACAAAAAAACTTAACAATTGCACTGGCAGAAGATTCTAATGAATTGGATGAAGTTGTGGTTATTGGATATGGTACTCAAAAGAAATCACACCTTACAGGTGCTGTTTCTAAAGTAACAAATGAAAACTTAGACCAAATTGCAGTTGCAAGGGTTGATGATGCCTTAGTAGGGCAGGTATCAGGGGTAAACATTCAATCTAGTTCTGCAGAAGCAGGTGCTGCTCCAACCATTACGGTTAGGGGATTTGGATCGATTACTGCTGACTCTGGACCAGCTGTTGTTGTTGATGGAGTAATTGTAGATGCTAGTTTCCTTGGGAACTTAGATATGAATGACGTTGAATCTTTTGAGGTTTTAAAAGATGCAGCATCTGCAGCTATTTATGGTAGTGAAGGTTCTAATGGGGTAATTCTTATTACCACTAAAACTGGAGAAGCTGGGAAAACTAAATTTTCGTACAATACTTTTACGGGATATAAATCAGCATTTGGTAGCGATGATTATAAGAAAAGTGTTGCGGATTGGTCTGCTAAAGAGTTAGCGGCTACAGGTACACTTTCAGAATCAACAGTCTATGCACAAAAATTAGTAGAAGTTACGGGTATCGACAGAGACTGGCAAGATGTTTTCTTTGATGGAGGTTTCATCAAAAGTCACTCTTTATCAGCAAGTGGAGGAACTAAAGAAACAAAATTTACGGCGTCTTTAAGGTATTTACATGATGAAGGAGTTGTAATTACAGATGACTTTAAATTGTATTCTGCTAAATTAAAAATAGACAGTAAATTAAATGAAAAATTGAAATTTGGATTGAGTGCTACGCCTTCTTACTCTAAAAGAAGAGCATTGCCAACGTCAATTCATAATCCAATCAGACAGTCTCCTTGGTTGCCAATATACCATACCGAAGAAACATTACAGTTTGTCAATAGAAGTTCTTATCCAGATGTTGGAGTAGGAGATTATTTTTACGAAAATCATTTGGTTGAATTAGATTTTGACGGGAATGGTAGTGATTCAAGACCTCGTACTACTGGAGATTCAAATGCGTATGCACAATATGCAGAAAGAGAACATTATGAGTTTAATACGAAAATTTTAGGATCTGCTTATTTGAAGTATGAAATTATGGATGGTCTTACAGCAAAAACATCTTTGGGTGTAACTGTAGAGCAACGTAAAAGAACAAGATGGGATGGAACAAAACACCATGCATCTGGAACAAGTAGAGCTGCATACCTATTAAATAACAGATACAACACGAGAATCATTTCTGACAATACATTGTCTTATACCAAACAATTTGGAGATCACGATTTTAGTGCTTTGGCTGGGGTAACTATTCAAAAAAGAAGAAGTGAAACAAGTCAAATTACAGGTTCTGGATATGCTAATGACTTGCTTAAAAACCTTCAAGGTGCAACTACAGTTGTTTCGGAAGGAGAATACAATATTGAGAAAAACAAAATTGGATACTTTGGTAGACTTACCTATGCATATGCTGATAAGTATTTAGTAAATGCTTCATTTAGACGTGATGGAAGTTCAGTTTTTGGAGTAAATTCAAAATGGGGTAACTTCCCTGCAGCCTCTGTAGGATGGAATGTGTCTAAAGAAGATTTTCTTTCAGAATCTGATATTCTTACCAATTTAAAATTAAGAGTAAGTTATGGTCTTACAGGAGCTGAGAACTTTAATGTAGGAGACGATTTAGTAAATGCTTATCCTTATTTAGCGCAATTAGACAATACCAACGCTATTACTGAAGGTGGTATTTCATCAGGTGTTTCTCCAAAGAATATTGCCAACTTATTATTGCAATGGGAAGCTTCTGAAGAATTTAACCCTGGTTTAGATTTTGGAATTTTAAACAACAGAATTACAGGTTCTATTGATTACTATAAAAGAACAAGTGATCAATTATTATTAAACAACCCTGTATCCTATGTTACTGGATTTAATAATGGAATTGTAAACTTAGGAAAAGTAGCGAATAGTGGATGGGAATTTGAATTAAGAACCAAAAACATTACTACAGAGAAATTCTCTTGGAAAACAACATTAATTGCTTCTACAAATAAAAATGAATTATTAGATTATGGTAATTCTGATGGAGCTTTAACAGAAGATGGTTTTGGTAGAAATTCACAATGGATCAATTCAGTAGGAAATCCTATTTCTTCTTTCTATGGTTATGTGGTAGATAAAGAATTAGCAAATGAATACTGGGATTCTCCATGGATTCCTATCAACGGACAGTCACAAGATATTATTGTTAAAGATTTAAATGGTGATGGTATCATTACAGATGATGATAAGACTATTTTAGGAGATCCTTACCCAGAAATTACTTGGAGTTTATCAAACGAATTCAATCTTGGAAATTTTGACTTTTCTTTTATGATCCAAGGAAGTCAAGGTGCAGAAGTAAAGAATATTGGTGATCAATACTTCTTCTCACAATGGAACGGAGCTACAAGTGATGAACAAGCAGTAGTAGATGCCGGAATCATTCCAGATGCTTCTTTCCTTAAAGAAAGAATCCATACAAATGATGTGGTAATGAGCGCAGGATACTTTTCATTAAGAAATGTAAATATTGGCTATAGTTTACCAGATGATATCATATCAAAATTAGGAATGTCTTCTTTTAGAGTTTATGCTACAGGTCAGAATTTAATTTATATTACTTCTGATGACTATCACGGATTTAATCCAGAATTTATAGATAGTAATAATAGTCCGCAATCTTATGGAGCGCAAAGAGCAGGTACACCTTTGTTTAGTACTATATCAGTTGGATTGAACGTTAATTTTTAATCAAAAAATATTAATTATGAAATATATAAAATTTTTAATTTTTGCTGTAACAGGAGCCATGTTTGTCTCTTGTGATACAGAAGAGTTTTTAAACCCACTACCAGATTCTGCTATCGTAACAAATAGTTTTTTTAAATCTGATGAAGATGTGTTGGCAGGGATAATAGGGATGTATGATGCCGTTCAAGGTGTGAATGAAAATACAGAATCAAGTTCAATAAGATACAACAGAGGGGTACAATTAGAGTATCTTTTGACAGAGCATCGTTCTGATAACACAAGAAGTAAAACACTTGAAGGATCAAGAGCTGATTTCCATAGATATATAGTGGAACCTGATAATGTTCAATCTGAAGATTATTACCAATCTATGTATGAAATTATTTTTAGAGCAAACAATGTTTTAGAATATGTATCGAATGCTAGTGCGTCAAATATTAAGAAATATTCTGCGGAAGCTAAATTTTTAAGAGGTTATGCTTATTTTAACTTAGTAAGGTTATACGGTGCAGTGCCATTGGTTACTAGAGTTGTAAATTCTGATGAAAAAGAATTACTTTTTACTAGAATTGAAGAAGCTAAAATTTACGAGCAAATTGTAGCCGATTTACAAGAAGGTGTTACATATTTAGATAACGCACATAAATCTAGAGCTTCAAAGGCTGCAGCGCAAGGACTTTTAGCGAAAGTATATTTAACACAACCAACACGTAATTATGCAGGTGCAAAACAATTGTGTGAAGATATTATTAACAGCGGAAAGTTCTCTTTAGAGTCTGATTTTAAAGATGTATTCTACAACGAATTGAACGACGAAATTATTTTTGCAATTCAATATTTATCTGGAAATCCAGACGAAAGTCAAGGTTTCTCTTCTGAATTTACGTCATACAGTCGTCAAGGAAGACAAGATGGATTGAATATTGTGAATCCAAACCTTGCTGAAGATTTTATCGCCAATGGAGGTAACAGAACAGCTGTTTCATATGCTGCCTTTGGAGAAGATGCTGAATTATCGATCCCAGAAAATGCAGAGGTAATAAAGTTTTTACCTGATGGATATGATATTTCAGATACGAATCTTCCTACATATGGAGGAGGGCCTTCAAATGCAGGTAACGATTGGATTATCTTACGTTATTCAGATGTTTTGTTAATGCATGCAGAAGCAATTATGGAAGGAAATACCACGAATAGTATTGATGCTATAAATTCTTTTATGGAAGTTAGAGTTCGGGCTGGTTTTGATCCTATCGCAGATCGTCCTTCGGTTTTAACTGTAAATGAATTATTACTTGAAAGAAGAGTTGAATTGGCTTTTGAAAATCACCGTTTCTTTGATCTAGTTAGACTTGGAGTAGCGCACGATGTTTTGGGTGCACATGCAACCTTAAAAGGATATACGAGTTATAATATCAGAAGATTATTATTACCGATTCCGTCTAGAGAAATTAATTTAAGTGATGGTATTTTGACTCAAAATCCTCAATAATAATATTAAATTTTAAAAATTATGAAATATCAATTTAATTTTTTCAAAAACACGATAAAGACTGTGTTATGCGCATCGATATTAGTTGTGTCGGTAAGCTGTGAAGATGCTTTTGAGTTTGACTTGCCAGAAGCAGGTTCCATAGAAGATAAAACCTTACCTACGGCAAATTTTGGCTATATCCCGAACGCATTGGATTTCAAAACTGTAGAATTCAACAATTTGTCTACAGAATCTACAAAATACCTTTGGGATTTTGGTGAAGGTAATACTTCAACAGAAAAGGATCCATCTTATCATTTTGCTGCAGGTGAAGGTACCTACCCGGTAACATTAACTGCCTCGGATAACAATAATGCCTCTCATACGGTAACCTTAGATGTAGAAGTAGTTGATAAATTTGTACCTATTCCAGTAACAATCGCGAACGGAGATTTCAATAGTGGTACAGCTGATTGGAAATTCACTGAATTTACTGGAGGAAATGTGAATCCTTTTAACTCAAGTGGTGATGGTTCTTTTACAAAGTATGATGGAACTGATAATGGCGCTAAAACAAAAGGTGCTAAATGGACTAAAGATACTTCTGTAAGTGCAGGTGCGAATGCTAGATATGCATACCAAGCGATATTAGTTTCACCTACATTAGTAGATCGTATAGTTAAATACAAATTAGAATATGAATATGCTATCAAAACTCCAGCTGAACAAGCAGGTGTTGCAGAAGGAGGAAATAGAATTTTCTCAACTATTTTAGATGGTCATTATACTGACGGAGCTCTTGCAGTTGCAAGTACACCAATAAGTACAAAAACGGTTAGTGAAGCAAAAGGAAAAACATCACATACAAAAGTTACACAAACATTTACTGCAAATGCAAGTGGTGAAGTAGCTATAATGTTCTCTGCAGAAACGGCTGTTGATGTATATATCGACAATGTTAAAGTCTATGGAATTGTAGAAGATTAATTTTAGCAGATAACAAAAAATAACGAAAAATTTATAATTATGAATTTAATAAAAAATGCAACATTCGCCTTGTTATTGACAAGCCTTATAGTATCATGCGAAGAGGATGATTTTGTAAGACCAAGCGAAAGTACAAAAGGTACCGGACTTACAGAGATTACATTCTCTAGCTTTACAGCAAAAGCTGGTCCAGATGAAAGCGGTTTAGAGGATGGTACTTATATTACTGTTACTCCAATTGGTATTGGAGTTGATTCTTACGTAGTTGACTTTGGAGCGGCTGAAAGTACTCCAGTTACGATTGTTGGAGGTAGTGGAACTGCTACTTCTTACGATTATCCTAATAATGTTGAACAAGCTGATTATACAGTTACTGTAACGGCAAAGTCTGACAAAGGACTTGATGATGTAACGCTTACAGAAGTTATTACTGTAAAACATGAATTAACAGCTATTTCATCATCGCCAAATTCACCTACTATTCTTGATGAAAATGTATACGCTATTTTCAGTGACGGTATGGAAGTTGAAGGTGCTTTAGTTGCTTATACAAACCTATCTTCAAGTGCTAATTTTACAGCAGGTACGGATGTAGAGTATAATAAAGCAACGGTTGGAGATATCAAAAATAATGTAATTCAGTATTCTAGGCTTGAAAGTCCTAATACTGCATCTATTGCTTTTGATCCTGCTATTATGGTTGCAGATGTTTTTGGAACAGACGCTTCTGCGGATTATATTCACTTCGATCTACATTCTATTCATGAAATAGGTGTTGATAAAGTAAAAATTTCAATGGGTGGAAAAACTTTTGAGCAAACATTAGAAAATAATGTGTGGACAGGTTTAGATATTGATCTTACTTCTGAAGGAATTACTCAAATAGACGAAATAGTAATAGAATTAGGGACAGATGGTACGGCAAGTAATGAGGCAACTCTTAATGTAGATAACATTTATTTTTATAGAGAACCTCTTTCAATTCCTGAGTTTACCTTTGATGAGGTGGCTAGTGATTTTGATGTTACCTTTGAAAATGCGTCTGAACTTGCAACTAGTTATAGTTGGGATTTTGGAGATGGTTCTGGTAGTTCAACGGATGAAAATCCAACTTATACCTATACGGATAATGGTATAGAAGAAACCTATATGGTAACCTTAACAACGACAAATTTTCTTAATAAAACAACTTCTATTACCAAAGAAGTTACTGTAGGAGGACCAGCGGGCCCAATGAATCCAGAAATTGTAAAAGGTGATTTTGAGCGTTTAGATGGTAATTCTTCAGATGACGGTAATATTAGAAATGCTTGGAAAATAGCTACAACTGGAAATTCAAATCCTTTTGGGACTAGTTCAGACGGTTCTTGTATAGATTATAGCGGAACACTTGGTTCTAAAACAAGAGGTGCAAAATGGTCGTCTAGTCAAAGCGCTAATCCTGATGGTTCTGCTGTTGCTGGAGATACTAGATACGCATACCAATCAGTTACTTTAAGTCCAAATGAGGATTATATTTTTGAGTACGAATATGCTATAAGAACCGGAGGTGCTGAAACGAATAGTGTAGTTGCGTCAATTTTAAATGGTCATTATTCTGATAGTGCTGATGCAGTTGCAAGTAACGCTTTGATAAAGCATGTTGGAACTGAGTCTAAAGGAAAGTTTTCTGATAATGATTGTTCTGGTGGTACAACAGTAAAACTGCAATTTAGATCTAATGCTGTAGGTGAGGTAGCAATATTAATTTACGCAGTTACTGATAAAGATGCGTATATAGATAATGTAAAGATTTACCCAGCACCATAATATAAACTTTAGTTTTCATGAAAAACTTCCGAAAAGAAATACTTGGATTTTTGTTAATCGCATTTCTATCTGTTAACGCTACTGCTCAAAAAAAGAGCAGTAGTGAAACAGACTCGGATGTGAAAATTGAAAAGACAACTAAGAAGAAAAGAAAAAAGAAAAAAAAGAAGGTCAAACTTCCTAAAATCGATTTAAGCCATTGGAAGGTTACGTTGCCTGTGGCAAATGAAGAAGGGAAACCTTATGAAATAAGTCCACCTGAAATTTTAGATTTCGCAAAAATGGATATTGCAAAGCCATATATGTACATAGACTCTACAAAAGGAGCAATTGTATTTCATGCAATGCCAACCAATTCGAAAACTAGAAATACAAAGTATACGCGATCTGAATTGAGAGAGCAAATGAAACCAGGTGATAATAATGTAAACTGGACCTTTGCCCAAGGTGCTTATATGAAAGGTAAGTTGGCCATGGAAAAAACAACAAAAGATTCAAAAGGAAAGTACCATCGAACAATTATTATGCAAATTCATGGTCGTTTAACAAACGAACAAAAAGAATTAATTGGAGAGGATGACAACAACGCTCCCCCAATTTTGAAAATTTATTGGGACAATGGTAAGATTAGGGTAAAAACAAAGTTGTTAAAGAATTTGAATGCAACAGTTCCTGAAATTCTTCACGATGATGCCTGGGATGATGATGAAGGATTTAATTTTGAGCAGAAAGTAGGATTTCGTAAGTTTTTTCTTGAAGTCAAAGTTTCAGAAGGTAAAATGGTTGTGATCTTAAATAAGAACGAATTCAAAGTTTATGAAAATATCCACATGCAAAAATGGGGTGTGTTTGAAAACTATTTTAAAGCAGGAAATTACTTTCAATCAAGAGACAAAGGGTCTTTTTCAAAGGTTAGGTATTACGAATTAGAAGTAAAACACGAATAATATTTGGTTAGTTTAGCTAGAATTCTTCTAGTTTTTGCGGAGACTAGTTGAATTCTTACTACCCAAATATATTCTTAATTATTAATTATAAAAATATTTTTTATCTAGGAGAAATTGTTATAAATTTAACACCGGAAACTGGTTAACCAATCTGGTTGGAAATACAAAAACATATGAAATTAGAGGTACTTACTAAAAACGATAATAGAACGGTTCAAAATGAAATCATCTCAAAGATTAGAGAGTTGATCAATTACAAAAATCTTGAGCCTGGAGATAAGCTTCCATCAGAAAGAATGCTATCTGATAAGTTTGAAGTTAGTAGAAGTAATGTGAGAGAAGCCATACAAAAATTAGAATTTTATGGTTTGTTAAACTCCATACCTCAAAGTGGAACATTTGTAGCAAATATTGGAGTAATTGCTATGAACGGAATGATAGAAGACATATTACGATTGGAAAAACAAGATTTTAAATCTTTAGTGGAAACAAGAATTTTACTAGAGTTGAAAACAGCAGGTTTGGCTGCTACCAGAAGAACAGAGAAAGATTTAGAGGAAATTAAAGACGCTCTAGATGCTTACAATGAAAAAGCCTTAAAAGGAGAAGATGCTTTGCAAGAAGATTTGTTATTCCATTTGGCCATTGCAAAAGCAAGTCATAATAGCACCATTAACACCTTTATGTTAATCATTACGCCAGAAATAATTATAAACATTGAAAAACATCATGTTTGTGCCGATGGATTGGCATTTAATGGAATTGAAGAGCATACAGCAATTTATGAGGCAATTAAAATTCAGGATCCAACACTAGCGAAAGAAAAAATGAAAATTCATTTCAAAACGCTATATCAATATATATACAATACAGAACATTAGTAAGTTTCTTGCATTATTGCACGTTTTGCAAGAAATAAAAAAGTAATAATTGGAGGGAAGTAAATACTACCTATTAGTTCTATTCAGAACTATTTTAAGAGCAAACTCTTAACTAAATAGTGTTTACCAAAAATGGCTAACTTAAGGTTAGTTTAAAATAACTAGATTCAAGTTGATTGAAAGTCTATGTGAATAACATTGTCTTTTTGTATCAAAAAATCAACAAACCAAGGTAACAACAAAAAACAAAAAAATGAAAATTAAAGGACTAAGATGGTGGGTTATTACACTGATTTTTATCGCAACTGTAATAAATTATATTGATAGAACTGCTTTTGCTCTTTTATGGCCTGAAATGGGAAAAGACTTAGGCATGGATAACTCGGATTATGCAATTATGTTGAATGTTTTTATGGCCTGTTATGCCTTAGGAAAATTCTTATCTGGTAAGTTGTACGATCAAATTGGAACACGATTAGGTTTTACGGTTTCGATAGTAGTTTGGTCTGTAGCTTCTGTATTTCATGCATTTACAGCTGGTTTGGTTTCTTTATCTATAGTAAGAGGTTTACTAGGTTTGGGAGAAGCAGGAAATTGGCCCGGTGCTGTTAAAAGTAATGGAGAATGGTTTCCAGTAAAAGAAAGAGCTATTGCTCAAGGAATTTTTAATGCAGGTGCTTCTATTGGGAATGTAATTGCTCCCTTTATTATTGTGTTTTTGTATGCGAATTTTGGATGGAAAACAACCTATATTATCTTAGGTGCAGTAGGTGTTCTATGGGTTATTCCATGGTTGTTCCTAAATAAATCTACACCAGAAAAACATCCTTGGGTTACGCAAGAAGAAAGAGATTTGATTCTTGCAGATAAGATTGAAAAAGAGGAACTAGTTCAAGATAAAAAAGTGAAAAGCTTAAGTGTTGTTAAAATATTAAGCTACAAACAATCTTGGGGCGTATTACTTTGCCGATTCTTTATGGAACCAATATGGTGGTTTTTTGCAGGATGGATGCCAATTTATTTAAACTTAACTTTTGGTTTAAGTATCGAAGAAATTGCAGCTACAATGTGGATCTCTTATTTAATGGCCGCTGCAGGTAGTATTGTGGGTGGTTGGTTCTCAGGATTTTTAATGAAAACAAAATCGGTAGATATGGCTAGAAAAATTACCATCTCAGGTGGAGGTTTGTTAGTCTTTATCGGATTTGTATGTATCATATCTTTTGTTGGTGAAAATAACTTTATGACATTTATTTACCTAGCAGGTCTAGTGCTTTTCGGATTTCAATTTGCTATCGGAAATGTACAAACAATATCAAGCGATTTATTTAGAGGATCGTCTGTAGGAACCTTAGCAGGTTTAGCGGGTACAGTAGCGGCAGTTTCTCCAATGATTATGAACTGGTTTATTGGGAGAATAACCACAGAATCTTATACACCAGCATTTATAGCCATAACAGTCTCTGTTATTCTTGGGGTATTGTCAGTATTCTTTTTGATCAAAAAAATAGAACCAGTTAGAAAAACAATTAATTAAAACATAAAATAAAAATAGGATGAGTAAATTAGAAGGAAAAGTAGCAGTTATTACTGGTGCAACAGGAGGAATAGGTTTTGAAGTAGCAAAAAGATTAGGTAAAGATGGCTACACCGTAGTTTTAAACGGTATTCAAGATGAAGCTGGAGCTGAAAGAGTTGCTGAATTAGTTGCTGACGGTATTACAGCTGAATATTATGGCTTTGATGTTACTGACGATGAAGCAGTAACTGCAAACATTACTGCAATTGGAAACAAGTATGGTAAAATTGACCTTCTTGTAAATAATGCAGGTGGTTTAGGAGGTAGATCAAGATTTGAAGAAATGACCACTGAATTTTATAGATTCGTTATGGCATTGAACCTTGATTCTACATTTTTTGCTTCAAGAGCGGCAATTCCTTTCCTTAAAAAAGGAACAAATGCTTCTATTATCAATTATACGTCAAATGCTGGTTGGAATGCTGGTGGTCCTGGTGCAGGTATCTATGGTACTTCTAAAGCAGGGGTTCATGCAATTACCAGAGCTTTGGCTAAAGATTTAGCGGAATACGGAATTAGAGTAAATGCAGTATCTCCAGGTACGATTGATACACCTTTCCACGCGCAAATTAAATCGACAAAACCAGAAGTATTTGCTTCTTGGAAAAATAACATCATGTTAGGAAGATTAGGTCAGCCACAAGAGGTTGCTTCTGTTGTTTCTTTCTTGGCAAGTGATGATGCAGCTTTTATTACAGCGGAAACTATCCAAATTGGTGGTGGTCAAGCTTTAGGTATCTAAGATGTCTTTTATTAAAGAGGAGTTCTTTAATGAAATAAAATATTTAGTTTAGTTTTTAGTTATTGGAGTTTGGGTTTTTCCTTGACTCCAATTTCTTTTTAAAATCCTTTTGATAATGAAAAAATCAATTGCAATTATTTGCGGTGGTGGTCCCGCACCTGGTATAAATACAGTAATTAGTACACTTGCAAAAACATTTATTAAAGATGGTTATGAAGTTTTAGGCGTGCATCATGGCTACAAAGGACTGCTTTCAGATGAACCAGCGGTAAAAGTTTTTAACTTTCATAGAGCGGATCGTATTTTTAGTAGAGGAGGTTCAACTTTAATTATGAGCCGTTTTAAACCAAAAGACAGTGATTTTAATGATGTGTTTTTTAAAAAAAATAATGTAAAATTATTGGTAACCATTGGTGGCGATGATACTGCTTCTACGGCAAATAGATTGACAAAATATTTAGGTCAGCAAAACTTAGATGTGGCGCATATTCATGTGCCTAAAACCATTGACAACGATTTGCCTTTGCCTGATCGGAATCCGACTTTTGGATTTCATACCGCCAAAGATGAAGGAGTAAGAATTGGAAATACCGTTTATGAAGATGCACGCACCAGTGAAAATTGGTTTGTGGTTTCTGCCATGGGAAGGTCTGCAGGGCATTTGGCTTTCGGAATTGCTTCTGCCTGTCATTTTCCAATGATGATCATTCCTGAAATGTTTGACAAAACAAAAATTACTTTTGAAAAGATCATCAATATGGTCATTTCTTCTATTATAAAAAGTAAAATTCGTGGAATTGAATATGGGGTTGCTATGATTAGTGAAGGGGTTTTTCATTTTATGGAAGAGGAAGAAATTTTGAATTCTGGAATCAATTTCACCTATGATGAGCATGGACACCCAGAATTAGGAAATGTTAGTAAATCGCATATTTTTAATTATTTACTTCAAGTAAAACTGAAGGAATTGGGCTTAGATATAAAATCTAGACCTGTTGAGATTGGCTATGAATTGCGTTGTTGTAACCCTATTGCTTTTGATTTAACACTTTGTACTTTATTAGGTATCGGTGTCAAAAAATTGTTCGATGAAGGCGTAACGGGTTGTATTGTCAGTGCAAATTCTAATGGAGATATTGCTCCTTTGTTTTTGAAAGATTTTGAAGATGAAAACGGAAAAGTTCCTCCTAGGTTGGTCGACATCAATTCTGATATGGCTCAATTATTTATCAAGCATTTAATTTATATCCGAGAAAGAGATTACGAAGCTGCTAAAAAATATGTTTCAAATCCTGAAGCATATGATGTCAAAAAAATATTAAACTGGAATTAAAATAAGGCTGCCCAAATTAGGCAGCCTTTTTATTTTAAGAATTGCATGTTTTTTTAGTCAATTCAAATGTTCTCCAAAGTATATATGCTTAGCTGTACAGTTTAAATATAATAAAACGTATAGCGTATATGGGGAAAATTAATTTTTGAGTCTATTTATATTTTCTAGTTGTATCTATTCTTTTTTTGTGTTTGTAGTTGTTTTGCTATGAGTTTGTTAGCGTTTTTTTATTTGGTTTCAATAGGTTGAAATCTTTGCGCTTGTTTAAATTATACATTAAAAAGAACAATAATTATACTCACACAGACATGCTTTCTTCTGCTTGCAAGTAATTTAGTCCTATAAATTATGACGAACGATTATACTGAATAGATGAAGAACATACTTAGCACTTTGATATTATCCTTTTTTCTAAGCACTGGTTTTGCCCAAATAATTAATGTGGCAGACCATGGAATTAAACCTGGAAAAGATGTCACTTTAGAAGTCAACCAATTGATAGCGTCTTTAAAAGGAAAGAAAAATATCACCTTATTTTTTCCCAAGGGGCAATATGAGTTTTATCCTGAAAATGCCTTGGAAATGTATCGGGCAGTAACCAATCATGATAATAGTTTAAAGAAATTGGCTTTTCCAATTTTCGGTTTCGAAAACTTTACCTTAGACGGTAATGGATCCACGTTTATGTTTCATGGAAAAATATGTCCTATTACTGTAGAAGGAGCTACCAATACGGTTTTAAAAAATTTCACTATTGATTGGGAAAAGTCTTTTATCAATGAAATAAAAGTCATAAAAAACAACCCTAAAGAAAATTCTTTCATCGGTGAAGTGGCTAATGAAAAATTTGGTTTTGCTGTAAAAGACAATGAAATATTGTTTAATCATTACGATTGGCAAGATGTAATCGGTCAGAATATTGCGTATGATGGGAAAACAAAAGCTCCGATTTGGAATACGAAAAATTATTTTTTAAAGTATGGTAAAGGAACCAAAATTGAAAAATTAAATAATAAAACAGCAAAATTCACCAATATTACAAAGGCAACACCACCAGTAGGGACTGTCTTTGCAACCTACGGGCCAAGTCCTGGAGGAAATCGATTTGCGCAAGCCATTCATTTATCTAGCTCAAAAAATAATGTGTTAGAAAATATTACGGTTCTTGCAGCTGGTGGTATGGCGATTATTGCTGAAAGGTGTGAAAATGTAAGTCTGAATAAATTTATTGTCACTCCTCGTGCAGATAGAAATATGGCGACCAGAGCTGATGCAACTCATTTTTTGGGATGTAAAGGATTGATTAAAATAGAAAACTGTTTGTTAGAGCGTATGATGGATGATGGGATCAATGTGCATGGTGCTTATATAAAAGTTGAAAAGTACATGGGAAACAATACTTTCTTATGTGAAATTAGTCATAAACAACAATGGGGCTTGCTATTTGCTGAACCGGGTGATAAAATTATGTTGACTTCCAGAGAAACGGTTTTACCAATTGCTGAAATGACAGTGACAGAAGCGAAAATATTAAATGCAAAAAGAGTTTTGATTACCGTAGAAAATGTGCCAAATCAAATTCCTGAAGGGCCACTTTCTTTTGAAAATATTACTTGGAACCCAGATTTACATGTACTTAATAATGTCATTCGTGATAACAGAGCAAGAAGTGCTTTGATTACAACCAAAGGAAAAGTACTGGTTGAAAATAACTTCTTTTCATCGCAAATGCACGGTATTTTAATTGAAGGAGATAATAAGGCATGGTATGAGTCGGGGGGGGTAAAAGACATTACTATTCAAAATAATGTATTTGAAAATATAGGCTACGGAAACGGTGCTTCGTATCCACTGTATGCTTCTCCTATGTTTACTACAGGACAGCATATAGGTAAAGAAAAATACCATTTTAATATTCATTTTAAAAACAATAAAATTAAAAGTTTTAACGGGCAGTTAGCACATGCTTTGTCTGTGAAAGGCTTAGAAATTTCAGGAAATAGCATAGAGTTAAGTTCTGATTATCCGACAGGAGCTAAAGAACCTTCTATAAGTTTAGAATATTGTGAAGATATTTCTATTAAAAAAAATAAATTCATAGGATTTACCTGGCCTATAAAAATTGAAACATCTGAAAATACGACAGCGCTTCGTATAAAAGGAAACAAAGGTATCTCTAAATAAAATTGCATTTTTATGTTTATAAAAGGGCTAAGGTGTTTTCATCTTAGCTCTTTTTGTTTTGTGGTTTACTTACTATTAAGCACAATATATGTACGTCTGGCGACAGTGATTTTTTATTTACTGCTGAAATTTACAAACTGACAATTTTGATAAATTTTTAAGATGCATAAAAATAAGATACTTACGCTACTATTTGTAGTTTCCTTCTTGGGAACTCAAAACAGTTTTTCACAAAAAAAGCAAGCGCACAAGTCAACAACAAGCCAAGTGAGTTTTGATTTTGAAAATCAAGCAGCAGATTGGTCCTTGGCGGCTAGTTCTTATTGGTCCTTGTCAGAAAATAAAGCTGCTAGTGGAGATTACGCCTTAAAATATGAGGTTCCGGAAAGCGATCAACTTTTGAGTCCTGATTTTTATAGCATTGAAACAGGGCATACCATTCATAAAATTAGAACGGCAAATTTTATATCGCAAACAGCTATTATTGCCAGTTCCTATGAAGGAATAGTTATGCGCATAGGGTTTGATGGGGTAATTCTTTGGAAAAATAAATTGTCTGGTTTTATGGTACACGATTTTTGGTGCGCCGATATAACGGCTGATGGAAATGATGAAATTCTTATTGCCAATGCAGATGGGACTGTTTATTGTTTAAATTTCAAAGGAAAATTACTTTGGAAATACCAAAAAAATGAAGTTCCCATGTATGCCATTACGGTAGTTAAAAAAGAAGGTACTCCTTATGTAGTGGCCGGAAGTTTAGATTTAAATGCGTATTATTTGTCGGCTGAGGGAAGTTTGGTGAAAGAATTAAAATCTGCAGATTATTCTCAAGAAAAAACTTGGGGGACTACCACAGCAAAAAATAATGTGCATTACACCAACTTTTTAAGACCTGTAAAAAAGGATGCAGACAATGATTATTTGATCATGCATGCCAGTAACAATCCTTCACAAGATAAAGGCGCTACCTATGTGTTTGACGCCTTAGCGGATACACCCATAAAACGAATAGAAACGATAGGCGCTAGTCCAATTGGTGAAATGCGTTTTTCTGATCATGACAATGATGGAAACATGGAAGTTTTATTGGGGTTTTCAAATCATCAGAACAGTGCCAATCTTACACGTTTAAATTTAGTAGACGATACTCAAGAAACCTATGGAGTTTCAAAATTAGGATTTGGATATTCAGTGATGCAGCCAGAATTAATTACCGATGTGACTACAAAAAAATACTTGCTCTTAATTGGAAATCAAATGGTGTTGGTAGATCCTAGTTTAGACAGTGCTACGGAAGAAAAATATGTAAGTAAATATTCCTATTATGATCTTTGGAAAGTACCTAATAGTAACAAATTAATATTGGCAAGTAGCCAAAGTGGTGGAAGTCAAATTCATGTTTTTGACACCAGTATTGCGGGTTGGAAAACTGCGTATCAAGATTTAATGCCCGGAGGAAAATTGCAGGATATTAAAGACAATACAGCAGCAATTAGAACAAATTTAGCCAGTTATACCAAACCGAGTACCCAAAGAGAAGCACGTGCTATTTACTTTATGACAGAAAGTACAGATAATGGTTTGGCGAAAACAACGGCAGATAATATTCGTGCCAATTATGAAACACCAATATTTTTAGGTGGAAGTCATATGGGGCAAGCTGAAAATTGGGACAGGTCGGCCCTAGGAAATGCAAAATACGAAGCAAAAAGAGATGGGCGTAGAGATTATGTGTATACCCAGCAACAGGCCATAGATCATATTTCAAAATGGTATGATGAGTCTCCAGAAGGTGACAAAGGAATTGCTTATTGGGGTGGCCATGGAAATGACCCTTATATGTTTCAACTAAGTACAACTAAACAAATTTTAGACAAATCAAATGGTAAAAAAACCGTATTAATTTATCCTGAATTAGAAGATCATTCTGATGATTTTGCTTTTGTAATGAACGATTTATTTTATCCTTTGGCGGCCTATGGACGAGAAAAAAATGCCAATATTTTTGTACGTACCAAACATAATTTTTGGCAAGGAAATGTGTTTTTACCTATGTGGGGCCGATTGCTTTCTGGAGAGTTTTCAGATGTTTTTGTGCCTTCTATGGAAGAAACTACAGACAAGGCCATGGATATTAGTATTGCTAGTCGTGTTGGAATTTGGGCTAGTGGAGCTGTAGATAATTGGGGGACTAGAACAGTGCCTGACAATCCAAGTTACGACCGATCTAGGCAATTTTGTCACCAACGATTGCCCAATCATTTTTTACGTCATTTAATTTATCATATGGCCAATGGGGCTTCTTATCTAAATAACTTCGCCGTTGATCCTGATTATATGAGTATTGTTTGGGAATTAACTGCTAAAGGAGCTTTGTTTGTTCCGAAGCCTAATGAAATTGTGAGTATTTCTCCAGTTCATCTAAGTATTTTTAATCCCGATGCTCATTTTATGGAAGAAGGGAGTAGTTTAAAATGGGCGACTCATTACGATGAAGAATTTTTAAACAACAATCCCTTTGTGTTTGGCCGACAAAATGCAACTTGGCTAGGGGCTCAAAATACACCTTGGGACTTTTCAAGTTATGCAGGTGGTGTAAAAGACCGTCGACAAAATTATTTACCTAGTTATGCAAATGGTTTGGTACTAATTACACCGCCACAAGCTGGGGCACATGCGGATATTTCAGCACCAAGAGGAAAATTGGCAGATAAATTACATCCACTTTATAAAACTATTTTAAAAGAATATTATACGGATGGACGTCATTATTATTCTGCTGATGGAACACAGACTTTTGCCGCAGATGCGTATTACACAAACATAAAAAATCAACTAAAAGAAAGCGCAAAATTACTACCACTTACCGTAAAAGGTGATGTTGCTTGGGTTGTTGCACAGACTTCACCTACAAATTTACGATTGACAATTTTAGATGGAGGCTATTTAAACCCGATGGATCAAACTGCAATTTTAAGTTTTCATACAGTAACACCGACAAATATGGTAGATATATTGGATGGGACTTCGTTTAATATATCTGATAAAAATGCTGTAGAAATAGAAGTCCCAGCAGGTGCATTTCGCTTTATAGACATCACTTTAAATACACCGCTTAATTAATTTCCTATGACAACTAGAATTTTTACATACCTGTGGGTAGCAGTCGCTTTTTTTTATGTTGGAACGCAAAAAAGTTTTGCACAAACTAATTTTGTCAACGGATTGCATACTGAATATTATGGTTTCGATGTAACATCTGGCGATGATGGTTGGTGGATGCAACACGATGAGTGGACTATTGCCGGCAATAAAGGAGCAAATGGGACAGGCAACAGTTTGAAGTTTAACAATACAACTTCACTTACGGGAAGTAAACGAGCATTTGGAAGTTCAAGTATTCAAGAAATGGCTATAAATTTAGAGCCGGGTATTTATCAAATGAAGGCCATGGTTTGGCTAGATTCTGGAGCGCAAATTTCAGCGGTAAAAGCAAATTTTAGAACAACTGATGAGCCAGATGTAAACGTTGTTTTTGATTTGTCAAGTGTTACAAAAAATGAATGGGTAGAGGTAACGGCAGAATTAAACCTGACAAAAGCATTTGTAAATACGAATGTAAGAATCATAATGGAAAGTAGTTATGGTGGAATAGGAACCTTATATTTTGATAGTTTTCAAATATTGGTTGAAGCTCCTCCGGTTGTGGTAGAAGTTCCCTTAGTAGCTTCAATAAGTACCTTGCCAGAAGGGAATATTAGTCTAGAAGCCGGAGAATATGATGTAAAACTAAAGGTGTTTGTAGAGGAAAATACAGCTATTTCTAATTTTTATACAACATTAGTAACTCCTTGGAAAAATATGAAATGGGATTTGCACAATATAACTAAAGGTATCTGGGTGGATTTAGAACAGCATATAAGTATTGAAGAAGCTGCAATAGATTCTGAATTTAAAATTACAGTACATAACAATCCAGAATATGGTGGTGGAAAAGGAGTTTTTTATGTAGATGATCTTAGTTTTGTGCAAACAAAAAAGGCTGGAATTAGTGCCGATAATTTTGAAATTAAGGTAGTGTCGGAATCTTGTATAGGGAAAAATAACGGTCAGTTGTATATTAGCGCAAAAACAACTGAAAATTACCAAGCGAGTTTTAATGGAGAAAATTATGACTTTACTTCAAGTTTAGAAATAGCAGACATTGCACCAGGATCCTACGATTTATGTATTGCAACGGATGGATATGATAGTGATCACTGTTACTCGTTAAAAATAGAAGCAGGACAAAGCATTGCCGCAAAAGGAACATCGAAAATGGCGAAAACGGCTATTTCTATTGAAAAAGGGACAGCTCCATTTGCTGTTTTTGTGAATGGAATCCCAAGTTTCTCAACCCATTTAAAAAGCTTTGAATTAAATTCTTCTCCTGGCGATTTTATTGAAGTGAAGACCGCTGTTCCTTGTGAGGGTGTTTTTTCAAGAAAAGAAGCTGAGGTGCTTGTTTACCCAAATCCGGTAAAAGATATTTTAAGTGTAAAAGCTAAAAAAGGGACTCGTTTACAGTTGTTTACAACTTCCGGAGTTTTGCTTAAAAATAAAGTGCTAGAAAATGATCGTTACGAACTTTCTGTAAAGGAATTTCATTCGGGAATTTATATTTTAAAAATCTCTCATTCAGATCTTACGCTCCTTAAAAAAATTCTTATTGAATAAAGTTGGTCAAAATAGCTAAGACTTGCCGTATTTCATTTTAACATGTGGTTTAGGTTAAAAAAAATAACTTAAATTTAGCGAATCATTTACGACTTCAAATGTGCTTCAACCAGTTAAGATTTTTTTAAAGTTAAACATCTATGTTTAGAAAATACCGATTCGTACTATTTTGTTTCCTATTTCTTGTGACACTTCTAAATGCACAAGAAGGTCGACTAGAGTATTCTCATAACCTAACCATTTCTGATGGTTTGGCCCATAATGGGGTCACTTCTATTTTTGAAGATTCTAAAGGATATATTTGGATTGGAACCTATGATGGTTTGAACAAATACGATGGGTATGAGTTTAAAATGTATAAGAATACGCTTGCTGTAGATATTTTAACGAGTAATAGAATTCGTTCAATTACGGAAGATCTTAAAGGAAATATTTGGATTGGTACCGATGAAGGAATTACCGTGTACAATCCTTCTTTGGAGAAATTTACCAAATTGTATTCTGATAAATTTTATAACAATAGAATAACAGGCCCCATTGTAAAAGATATTGTAATTGACAAATCACAAGGTTTTATTTTATGTTTAACGGAAACGCAAGGAGTTTTAATTTTTGATCAGGAGTTTTCTTTGTTAAGTCATACAAAAGTACCTGAAAGTGTTTTCAATCGTCAAACAAAATTTGCTAATTTAATAGCCATAGATGAAGGTTTGTATCTTATTTCGGGTACGGGTGGCTTGGCTACTTTTAATGTAAATAGTTTGGCTTATGAAAGAATATTACAGGAAGAGGTAAACAACACAAATTCTGTAACAAAGGTAGATTCTAAAACCCTGTTGGTAACTTTACGAAAGGGTTTGATCTATATCAATTATAAAAAAGAAGAAGATGCAATTTCGTATAAAGTAAAAAGTAAACATTTTCCGAAATACTATTTTAAAAATGCAAAAGTAGATCCTTCAGGAAAATTGTGGTTAGGCCTTTTAAATGAAGGTTTATTTGTTTTAGATGATGTTTATTCATTAACGGATAACTCGAAATTAGACATTAAAAAATTACAATTAACCCCTGGGCTTTTGCGAATTAGTTGTTTCTCTTTTTCCGAAAGAAGTGGAAATTGGGTAGGTTCGTTCAACAAGGGTGTGTATCGATTTGATACGCAGGAGAATCCGTTTCATAAATACTATCCTAGTAAAGATGCCAAGTTACAATTAAGCTCCAGTTCCGTAAGTCATTTAAGTACTTTTGATCGGAATAGAATATTTATTTCGGCCACCAAAGGAAGCATGTCTTTTTATGATACCAGAAAGCATGAATTTGAAAAAATGCCCCTTCAAATTACGGAAGAAGACCGACTGAATGTGTCAACTGTTTTTGTAGATTCTAGGAAATCTATCTGGTTGAAAATTCTTGGAAAATATGAGTTTTTACGTGCTCGAAGAAAAAACAAACCTTTTGAAAAGGTTGTACATCCAAGTTTTCCTGATTTTGGAAGAATTGCTCCAAGAACTATCAAAGAAGATAAATACGGAAATATTTGGCTTGGTTGTGAAGATGAAATTTATAAAATTTCGATAGATAGCTCCAATAATATTCTTCAAATAGAAGCGCTATCTGAAAATCCGTTTTTTAAAGATAATAAAATCTCATTGACAAGAATTGTGTATCCAGATCCTACTTTTGATTTTGTTTGGGTTGGAGATGATGATGATGGACTTTTTCGTTTAAAAACAAAAGCGCGAACGCCTTTGGCTGAAATAGAAATAGATCAATACATCCATGATAAAAATAATCCGCTTTCGATATCTAGTAATTTTGTTACGTCAATTTGTCGTTTGCCTAATGATGAATTGTGGCTAGGAACGGAAAGAGGCGGAATTTGTAAAGTATTGGAAAGCGATACGGAACCAAAATTCGTGTCCTTTTCGGAAAAAAATGGCTTATCTAATAATGTGGTTAAAAGTATTGATTACGACAATGAATACAATCTTTGGGTGGCTACAAATAATGGATTAAATAAGTTCAACACAAAAGAATATACTTTCCGAAAGTTTAGCAAGCAAGATGGTTTGCCTTTTGCCGATTTTTGGTATGCTTCCGATAAGCTAGAAAATGGTTATATATTTTTGTCTGGCTTGGATGGGTTTTGTTATTTCAGACCCGAAGAAGTACCCAATACAGAAATTTTGCCCAAATTAGAATTTGGCGATTTTAAGCTGTTTAATAAAGTAGTATATCCTGGTGATACGCTTGAAAATAGAGTGTTGTTGAAAAAACACGTGGAAGCAAATGATGTATTGTCTTTAAAGCACAATGAAAATGTGTTTTCAATAGATGTTACCTCTTTGCATTTTTCAAATCCTGAAAATTATTATTTAAAATACAAATTATCACCATTAGAGGAAGATTGGATTCAAGTGCCATCTCAACAAAAAACAATTCAATACAACGGTTTGCAACCTGGCTCCTATGAATTAAGCGTTATTGCGTCTAATTCAATTGGCGACTGGACAGAACCGGTGCAATTAAAAATATTGATTAAGCCTCCATTTTGGAAAACAAGTCTGGCTTTTTTCCTCTATGTTATTTTTGGTGGTTTAATTGTTTATCTAGTGATTTTAATTGTGTTAAAAATTCAAACTTTAAATCATAATATTGAAATTGAACAGCTAGAAATAGACAATGTAAAAGAAGTAAATGCAGCCAAATTGCGATTCTTTTCAAATATTTCACATGAAATTAAAACGCCGCTAACCTTAATTTCAGGTCCTGTAGAGGTCTTGTTAAATCAGGTAAAAAACAATGTCGAATTCAAGCAGAAATTACAAATAGTACAAAGGCAATCTAAAAAAATATCACAATTAATAGATCAGGTACATGATTTTCAACGTGCAGATGCGAACAAATTGAAAATGGATTATTCTAATTTTTGTTTTGATTCTTATGTAACTGAACTGCTTATCGATTTTAATTTCTTGGCACAAAAAGATGGAAAACATTTGGAAGTTCAAGGAGTAGATGAAAAAATATACATTTCTGCAGATCAAGATAAATTAGGAAAAATATTAAACAATTTATTTAGCAATGCCTTTAAATACACAAAGGCTGGTGATACCATAAAACTGACTTATTATACTGAAGAAAAGGAGTTGTTTGTAAAGGTAAGTGATACAGGTAAAGGAATTGAACGAGATGATTTACCGCATATTTTTGAGCGTTTTTATCAATCTCAAAAAAAACACAGTGCGTATACAGGAGGTTCTGGAATTGGTTTGGCTTTTTCTAAAAGATTGGTGGAAATGCATTATGGTTATATTGATGCTGAAAGTGAATTAGACAAAGGGACCATCATACATTTGCGACTTCCAATAGTGGTTGATGAAGATACAGTAGACCAAGAGGAAAGAGAAAAGGAAATTTTATCCTACGAGAAAAAATATATAGAAGATCCTTTAATTCCACATGAAGTAGATTTGACAAAAATTACCTTCGATGAAAATTTCTTGAAAGCAAAAGTGTTTTTTGCAGAAGACAATGTAGATATGCGCGATTTTGTGGCAGAAATGTTATCTAATTTCTTTGAGGTAACCACCTTTACAAACGGACAGGAATGTTTGGATGCTTTAAAAGAAGAATGGCCAGACATTATTATAAGTGATGTATTGATGCCAGAATTGAATGGTTTCGATTTGTGTAAGGCCGTAAAGTCTGACATCCGTACAAGTCATATTCCTGTGGTTTTGTTAACTGCTTGTACTTCTATTGAAGATCAAATAAAAGGTATAGGAGACGGGGCTGATGCTTATATTCAAAAGCCGTTTAATATTCAAAGACTGATCACTAGAACGGAATCTTTGTTAAGAAACAGAAAACAATTACGCGAACGTTTTAAAGTTGATTTTCCGATTACACTTGAAAAAGGAGTTGATAAATCCAAAGACAATGTGTTCTTAGAAAAATTGTATGATTTGATGAATGAAAATTTGGACAATCAATCGTTAGATATTAATATTTTGGCGAAAAAATTGTATTTGAATAGGACACATTTTTATCAAAAAGTAAAAGAATTAACCAATCAAACACCTTTTGAGTTGTTGAAAGAATTTCGTTTAAAAAAGGCGGCAGAATATTTAATTCAACAAAAATTACCGGTAAATGAGGTATTCGTCATCACTGGTTTTAAAAGTCGTAGCCATTTTAGCAAACTGTTTAAAGACAAGTATAAGGTTACTCCTGGAAAATATGCTAGCGAAGGAATGAATTCTATTATAAATAAAGAGGAATCCTAAATGAAACGCAATATTTCAAAAAGAGACCGTGACGTACAATTTATAAATTTTTAAGAACATTTTAATTTTAGAATGTCACGTACTTAGCCCTAACTAAACTTTATTATTTCTAGATTATGATTTCATTTCTATTATCTATTGCTGTATTGATTGCAGGTTATTTTATTTACGGAACGTTTATTGAGAAAATTTTCGGAATCGATAAAAATAAAGAAACACCAGCAACAAGTTTACAAGATAATGTAGATTTTATGCCCTTGCCAACATGGCGTGTTTTTCTAATTCAGTTTTTAAATATTGCAGGTCTCGGACCTATTTTTGGAGCAATCGCTGGAGCCATGTATGGACCTGCTGCTTTTTTGTGGATTGTATTGGGGAGTATCTTTGCAGGTGCTGTCCACGATTATTTTTCAGGAATGCTTTCATTACGACATGACGGATTAAGTATTAGTGAAATTGTTGGAATTTATTTAGGACCAAAACTAAAGCACTTTATGCGCTTTTTTACAGTGATTCTTTTAATTTTTGTTGGTACAGTATTTTTGGTGGGGCCTGCAAAAATTATTGATGGAATGACGGGTGGATTTTTAAGTATTTGGGGTTGGGTAGCCATTATTTTAGTGTATTATGTCCTATCTACTTTATTGCCAATTGATAAATTGATCAGCAAATTGTATCCTGTTTTTGGTGCAGCCATGTTATTTATGGCAGTCGGTTTGTTAATTGCTTTGTTTGTTGGTGATTATCAAATACCTGAATTAATACCTGCTAATTTGGTAAATATGAAAACAAATTCGGAAGCAACACCTATTTTTCCGATGTTGTTTACAACCATTGCTTGTGGTGCTATATCTGGTTTTCATGCCACGCAATCGCCTTTAATGGCACGTTGTATAAAAAATGAGAAATATGGTAAAAAAGTATTCTTTGGAGCCATGATTACCGAAGGTATTGTGGCATTAATTTGGGCAGCTGCAGCCATGACCTTTTTTGGAAATGTGGAAGGCTTAAATGCCATGATGATAGAAAATGGAAACAATGCTGCTTGGGCTGCCAATGAAATATCTTTAAATATGCTGGGTAAATTTGGAGGTCTGTTAGCGGTCCTTGGAATTGTAGCAGCGCCAATTACTTCTGGAGATACTGCCTTTAGATCGGCCAGATTAATTTTGTCAGATATTTTTAAATACGATCAAACCAAAATAAGCAAACGTTTGTACATCAGCTTGCCATTATTTGTCATTGCTTTTGCTTTAACTCAAGTTGATTTTGCCATTATTTGGCGTTATTTTGCTTGGAGCAATCAAACTTTGGCCACCATTGTTTTGTGGACTTTAACCGCTTATTTGGTCAGTGCTAAAAAATTATACATAGTAACTTTGCTGCCTGCAATTTTTATGACCATGGTATGTAGTACCTATATTTTAATTGCGCCGGAAGGATTTTCTTTAGAACACAATGTTGCCTATATACTTGGCGGGGTCAGTACCTTATTGATTTCTTTGTTGTTTTGGCTGTATGTAATGAAGGTAAAGAAGCGCAAAAAATAAGAGAATTCACTATTCCGTTTTCAGTTAAATGTACTCAAAAACACTTTTTGTTTATTTAGAGACATAAAGAAATTTTAAAGTTGTAAGAGATTTGTAGGGTAATCAATAAAACAAATTAAACCAACTTTATTATGAAAACAAAATTACTTAAATCTGTATTATTAGGGGCTACATTCTTGTTGTACACTGGACTTGCTTTTTCTCAAAATATTTTACCAACGGATGCTTATGGATTTGAATTAACCAATGTAGATTGGAATAATAAAAATACGGGTGATCAAACTGGTAACATCGTTGAGGCATGGACACAAGTTGCGGGATTTACACAATCTTTAGACCAAGCACAATCTGGAACTTACAGTATGAAATGTGATTTAGTTGCAACAGCAGGTACAGTTCCTAAATTGCAAACATGGAGGTCTAATACTAATTCGGAACATGAATTCACTACAGAATTAGCTACTTATAAAGTGAAAGCCTGGGTTAGAGTAACAGGTGACGCTGCAAGTAATATAAAAATTACAATAAATTCTCAGCCGGCTAAGCCTAACCTTACTTTAAATTTTCCAGATACACCTACTGGTGACTGGGAGCAAATTGAAGCTACAACTACTTTCGATGCTACAGAAGCGGAGACGGTAGGTTGGATTTCGTTTTCTTTAGTAGGAATACCTGCTACTCCAACAGCAGGAAGTGTAACTTATTTTGATAATATTACTATTGAAAAAGATGCTACTGCTTCCGTTAATAAAATTAATAACGAATTATCTGGTGTGTCTGTTTTTCCAAACCCAGCTACTGATAAAGTGAATGTTACTGCACCATCAGGAAGTGAAGTAAGTATTACAAATATTGCTGGTGTTGTTGTGAGACAAGTTCAAACAAGTTCTGATAATACAGTAATATCAACTGAAAATTTACCATCAGGAATTTATATTGTAACGGTAGTTTCTGAAGGGAAAACAGCTGTTTCAAAATTGATAAAAAACTAATAAATAGTTTCTAAAATAGTAGAGAGCCTGCAATTATTATTGCGGGCTTTTTGTTGTTGTATGGGATGGTTTTTGAATTTTATATTCATGATTTGGATTGGTTTTTCCTGTTATTATTGACTTAGTAAAGGGTAAGATTTAGCATGTGTAAAGAAGGAATCCTTTTTAATTTTGGGGTGAACCTAATTATGAATTCAAACCAAACCAAATTAATTATGAAAACAAAATTACTTAAGAAAATTACTGTTCTTTTAGCTTTAGTCGCTTTGTCAACTACACGAGCACAAACAACAACCTTTGATACTGGCTTAGATGGGTGGGCTGTAGATTTTGGAGATGGAACACATAGTACACTGAGTCATAATGATGCAGAAGGAACCGATGGAGCAATTGTATTAGATAGAATTACCGATAATGCCAATTTTGGAATTAAAGGAACAGCAGTAGTCGTAAATATTGATGCTGATGTAAAAAAAGGGATCAGAATACGATTTAAAAATTTAACAGGAGGTACTACTTTTCGAATTGGTGGTACAAATGGAGATGGTACTGTGCTAAAAAATAATAGTGGAGGTAATATAGATCTTCCAATATCTGGAACAACAGATTATGAAACTGCTTATTTTGATTTGAGTAGCTATACCTTATGGAAAGGGGATTTGACAAAAATATGGTTTGGTGTAAGAGGAAGTGCTCCTGATGCTTCAGGTCAAGATTTTTTCTTAGATGAAATTGAGTTTATTACAGTTCCAACTGCGACTTATTCAGAATTTACTAGAGATCCTGGTTTTGAAGATGAAGACGCAGTAACTGGTTTAGGAATAGGCTGGGAACCGGATACGAAAAGTTATGGCTCTGCTGGAATTTCAACTGATGAAGCGCATTCAGGAACAAATTCTATGGCCTATACTTTTACAGATAACCAAGCGGGATGGTGGGCAATTGATAATGCTACTGCAGTAACGTATGATCCAGGATATAGCGCGGGAACGATGATAACAACCACTATTTGGGTAAAATCGAGTGTAGCAAGAGAGTATAAAGTTTTTATTGGGTACCTTTTGGATGAGATAGCAAAAGGAGGATCTCAAAAAACGGTGGCTTTGGAAGATGCAACTTCATGGCAGCAATTAACCTTTTCTTATAGCATTCCTGCTGAGGAGAGTTTTACAACTGCAAAGACAAGAATAAGTATTCCTACGGTAGGTTCTGGCTTTGTTAATGGAAATGTTTTATATGTAGATGACTTAGTTACTACGTTTACTACGGAAGTGCGGTTGTCTAATGAAGTTAATGTTTTAGAAGGTTTACAAATATATCCAAACCCAGCATCAGAGATTGTAAATATATCTGCAGAAGCAGGAAGTCGTATTTCGTTAAGTAACCTTGCAGGAGCTACTGTTAGGTCTTTGGAAGCAACTTCAGGTACAAGCAGTGTATCTGTTTCAGATTTACCATCAGGAATTTATATTGTAACGGTAGTTTCTGAAGGGAAAACAGCTGTTTCAAAATTGGTAATCAAATAAGTAGAGCCTATCCTTTTACAAACCTGCTTTTAGAAGCAGGTTTTTTTATTGTGTGGGATGCGTTCAGTTTTTTTAGTACGCCAAAGCATTTTTGTTTTACCTATAAGCACATCGTAACATCATTAGCAGTCTACCTTTGGTAGTCATTAACCAATAAATTTAATTTTATCTATTATGAAAAAACAATTACTTAAAAAAATAACTTTTGCCATAGCATGTTTTGCTATTTCAACTGTTTCAGCACAATTAACAACTTTTAGTACAGATCTTGACGGTTGGGCAAAAAGTTGGGGGGCAAATAGTGTCGTAACACATGATGCTACAGGAGGATTGACTTCGGATGGTGCTTTAAAATTAGAGCGATTAGGAGCAAATTCTAATTTCGGAATTAAAGGAACTGCAGAGGTAGTTGGTATTGATGCTGACGCGATGAAATATATCCGCTTGCGTTTTAAAAATGAAACAGGTGGCGTTCAATTAAGATTGGGAGGTACAAATGGCGATGCCGCTGCTATCAAAACAAATGAAGGTGGTGATATTAATTTTAGTATAGGTGGAAGTTCTGATGAATACACAACGATGTATTTAGACATGAGTACAACTACCTTATGGAAAGGAGCTTTGACTAATTTTTACTTAATGGTTAGAAATAACGAACCGGATACAGCTGGAGATTATTTCATTTTAGATGAAATTGAATTTTTAGCATCTGCACCTGCAACTACCTATTCAGATTTTATTTTGAATCCTGGATTTGACGGTCCTTCAGGTATTGCTCATTTAAGTGGTAACAAAGCATTCGTAACACGAGGGATTACAGCTACAGAGGCACATGATGGTACGCAAAGTTTGAAAAATACATTCTCTGGAGACGCAGATTCTGCATTTTGGACATTCAGTTCTTACGAAAAAACTTACGAAGATACGTATGAAATTGGTCATGCTATTCAGATTAAAATGTGGGTTAAAACAAATCGTGCAACGCCAATTTCCATGTCGGCTAGAGTAAAAACAACCCTAGCAGGAGAAAATACAGCATCAAAACCAATTGTTACTGTTGCAACTACAAATACAGCTATGGAATGGGAAGAGTTGACTTTCAACTTAACGAATGCGGAAGCTTTTGACGGAATTACATTTTGGTTCGCTTTGAACTGGGTTGATGGTGAAGCAGCTAATTTAGTGTCGGGAGACGTTGTTTATATCGATCAAATTTCGGCTACAATTTCAGAAGAAGTCCCTGCAAGCGTTGGGAAAAATACTTTAGAAGAGGTTGCGATTTATCCAAATCCGGTTGCTGATCAATTGCAAATTGAAGCACCGCTAGGAAGTGAAATAAGCATTACGAATTTAGCTGGTGTTACTGTAAAATCTGTAACAGATAGTGCTAACAAAAATGTTATAAATACTTCTAACTTGGCTTCTGGAATCTATATCGCCAAAGTAACAAATGGTTTGAAGTTTTTTATTGAAAAAGTTGTCGTAAAATAATAGCGTCATTCACATTTAAATCTAAATCCCGCTACTATTTTTTAGCGGGATTTTTTTATACCGCTACTTGTTAGTTTTAGATAAGGTAGACAAATACCAGAGCACACATTTTTTGTATGCCCACATACACCAAAATCATCAAATTGTTTTTTTTTTGAGCTGTGTTAAAAACAATAATTTTCATGAGAAAAATAGTTAATCATTTTATCGTATTTCTTTGTGTTTTCTTACAAACAGTAAATGCCACAGAAATAAAATCGAAATCAGGAATTGTAAGTATAGAAACGGGCCTGACCATTTCTAAAGTCAGAACTGCCCAAAATCGAGGAAAATCTTACATTGTTGCCAGTAGTTATGAAGGAACCCTTATTGGTGTTTCTTATGAAGGAAAAATTCTTTGGAAAAATGAATTGTCTGGTTTTATGAACCATGATGTTTGGTGTGCCGATCTTACTGGAAATGGAAAAGATGAGGTGATTGCTGCCAATGCAAATGGTACAATTTACTGCTTGGATGCCAAAGGGAAATTGATGTGGAAGTTTAAAAAGAACGAAGCTCCGATGTATGCAGTTTCTGTTGTTAAGAAAGGAAAACAGGCTTATGTAGTAGCAGGAGGTTTTGATAAAAGTCTTTATTATTTGTCTTCGGAAGGAAAAATGATCAAAGAAATCAAATCAAAAACATTTTCTATAGAAAAACCTTGGAGTAAATATAAAAAGGACATACCTGAAAGCAATGTAAGCACGGCTAATTTTATTCGGCCTGTAAAAAAAGCAGATGGTTCGGAAGTACTCGTTGTTTTAGCTTCAAATAATCATATGAATGTACCGGGTACCTTGTACTTTTTTAAACCATTGGAAGATTTACCTTTTAAAAAGGAATCTATAAAAGCACCCGCTAAATTAAAAGCAAAAATTCGTATTCGTCCGTTAGGCGATTTTAAAGTTGCAGATGTAAATAATGATGGAAATGAAGAAATAATTTTAGGAGCATCGGCACATGCCAATGATTTGTTGGTGACTTTTTACGATTTGGAAACGAGTCAGTTTACATTTAGACAATTAAATAAAGTCAAATTTGGTTATGACATTGCCCATACAGTACTAATTGAGCAGGATGATAAACCCATGTATTTAAGTAGAGTGGGAAGTCAAATTCATTTATTCGACAAGAATACTTCGGATAAAAATGTAGAAAGATTGGTAGGAACTTATGCCTATAACGATTTGTGGAAAGATGCTTTGACCCAAAAAGTCATTTTGGCCAGTGCACAAAGTGGCGGTAGTTGTATTCATATTATTGATACAGATAATAAAAATTGGAAAAAAGAGTTTGTCAACTTGCAGCCTAAAGGAAAAATTGCCGCTATTTTAAAAAATACAGAAGCGATAAGAGATGACTTGAAAAAGTTTGAAAAGGCCAGTGAAGATAATTCCTCACAGTCTGTTTATTTAATGACAGAAAGTGTTCCTGACAATTTGGTGGGTTTAAAAAATTCTATTGATAGAAAATATAAAAATCCAATTTTTTTGAATTCAGTTTTTCTTAGAAATGTAGAAAAATTTGATCGTTCTGCTTTAGCCAATAAAAAATATCAAAAAGGTAGAGACAGACGAAAAAAATATACCATGACACATGAAGAGTCTGTAGAAAAAATTTCTAATGAGTACAACGACGAACCTGGTGTAGCTTATTGGGCAGGTCATGGTAATGATCCTTATATGTTTAGTTTAAAAACAACTAAAAAAGTTGTAGACAAAGCGAAAGGAAAAAAAACAGTGTTGATTTATCCAGAAGTTGAAGATCATAATCCTGAAAATCTTAACTTTTTAGTAGACGACTTAATTTATCCATTAGCAAAACATGCGCAAGGTAAAAATGCCAATATCTTTTTACGCTCTAAAAATGTATTTTGGTTAGGTTCTAATTATATAGATTCTTGGTCTCGCTTAATGTCTGGTGAATTTGCCGATGTTTTTGTGCCTTCTATGGAAGAAACTACGGATAAATCTATGGAACTGAGTTTGGCTGGTAGAATGGGAATGTGGACCAGTGGAGCCGTGAATAGTTGGGGAACAAGAGCTGTTCCTGATAATACAGCTTATGATAGGTCAAGACAGTTAGGTTACCAAAGATTACCAAATCATTTTTTACGTATGCTCATTTTTCATACAGCAAACGGAGCGCAATTCATTAATAATTTTGCTGTAAATCAGGATTATATGAGTATTTACTGGGAACTTATTGCCAAAGGGGCTTTGTATGTTCCAAAACGAAATGAAATTTTAAGTATTTCTCCTGTGCATTTGAGCATGAAAGAGCCAGATCATCATTATTTAAATGACGGTGCCAATGTAAAATGGACTACTTTTTATAATGAAGCGTTTGAAAAAAACAACTCGTTTGTGATGAGTAGGTTAAACGGAACTTGGCCTGGTGCGCCAGTTACCGAATGGGATTTTTCTAGATATGCGGCCGGAGTAAAGGAAAGAAAATTAAATTTCTTGGCACCTTATGAAAACGGTTTGGTATTGATAACACCCCCTCAAAATGGAGTGTTTGCCGACAAAGATGCTCCTAGAGGAAAATTAACGGATCATTTGCATCCACTTTATAAAAACATAGTTAAAGAATATATTACCGACGGTCATAATTATTACAGTGCCGATGGAAAACAAAGCTTTAAAGCAAACGAATACTATAAAGTTGTAGAAAAGGATATTCAAGAAAAAGCGAAAAATTTACCCATTACTGTTTCTGGAGATGTGGCCTGGGTGGTGGCACAAACGTCACCCAAACATTTACGATTGACACTTATAGACAACGGATATGTCAATCCAGAAAAAAGTGTGGCTAAAATAAGTTTGAATGGAATTGTGGTGAAAAGCATCAAAGATATTCTTAGCAAAGAAGAATTCAAAGCAAATAATTCAAACAAATTAGAAATTGAAATACCCTTAGGAGCCTTTCGATTTATTGAAGTTGAGCTGTCTGAAAAATTATAATTAAAAAAGAAAGCTATGAGGAATTTTACCTGTTTATTTGTTTTTTGTTTTGGGGTTTTATCCGCAATTGCTCAAAAAAAATATGATTTTGAGCAAGAGGAAAAATGGAGTTTAAAAAACCAAAATCACTGGGAAATATCAAGTGCAAAAGCATTTTCGGGTCAAAATAGTTTAAAATATGAAGTGAATTCTTCTTCCGTTTTTAAGCCTCAAGCCATAACAAGCATAGATACCGAGCATACTATTTCAAAAGTTCGTTCTATAAAAATACAAGGAGAAAATTGTGTCATTGCAAGTTCCTATGAAGGAACCATCATGGCAGTTGGATATGATGGAATTATCCGTTGGAAAAATGAACTTTCCGGTTTTATGAATCACGATATTTGGTGTGAGGATATTACGGGAGATGGTGAAGCAGAAATTTTTGTAGCCAATGCAAATGGTAGTATTTATTGTTTGGATACTTTAGGGAAAGTAAAATGGAGTTTTAAGAAAAATGAAGCTCCTATGTATTCTGTATGTGTGGTACATAAAAATAACATTCCCTATGTGGTTTGTGGTGGTTTTGATACCAATATTTATTATTTGAATACAGATGGTTCTTTAAAACAAACCCTTGCCTCTTCAAGTTATTCCGTAAATACTGTTTTTGCAGGTGAAAATGCACCCAACAATACGCATATTGCCAATGTTTTAAGAAAAATAAAAAAAGCCGATGGTACGGAATATTTGTGTGTTTTAGCGACGAACAATAGCATGCAAGTACCAGGAAATGTGTATGTTTTTAATATTTTGGGCGATTTGCTTGCTCCTTCAGTGAAAATAGATAGCAGAAAACCTATAGGAGATTTACGTATTGTAGATACAGATGGTGATGGAAATGATGAACTATTGCTTGGAAGTAGTACACATTTAAATGATGGAATGGCCGTGGAAATTGATCCTTTTAATTTATCGGCTTCGCAGACTAGAATGGATATTTCGACCAAAAAAAATATAGTCGGAGCGCCAGGTTATCGAGTTACTCAAACGGAGATTATTCCTGATGGAACAAGTTATGCTTATTTTATTTTACACGGGAACAATATTATTTTGGTGCCGCCTTCAAAAGATTTAGAGCAGGCAGAATTTTTAAAATCGAAGTACGCTTTTAATGATATGTGGAAAGATAGCGCTACTGGAAAAATTATTTTAGCCGGTGACCAAAGCGGTGGAAGCGCGATACATATTCTAGATCCTACCAATCCAGCATGGAAAAGTCAATATGAAAATTTTAGTCCTGTAGGAAAGATTGCCTCCATTTTAGCAAATACAGAAAAGGTAACAAATACGAATGCTTCTTTTATAAAGCCTGCTTGGGAAAGAAATCCCATACCTGTTACTTTAATGCATGAGAATAGCTCGGGACAGAATACCAGTAAATACCATACGCCTATTTATTTGCCACAGCCTTTTATGCCTCAAGTTCAAGATGGAGAAACATGGAATAGAGCAGCCATGCCAAATGAAAAATACAGGGATAAAAGAGATAAAAGAAGACAATATGTTTTGTCAGAACAGCAAGTTTTAGATAAAATTATTCCTTTAATTGGTGCCGACGGAATTACCTATTGGGGTGGTCATGGAAACGATCCTTATTTTTATAGCAAACAAACTACTAAAAAAGTTATTGATGCCGCAGCAGGCAAACAAACGGTACTTATTTATCCTGAATTTGAAGATCATGGGGAGGATGCTGAGTTTGTTTTAAATGATCTTTTTTACGATTTAGCAACTTATGGAAAGGATAAAAATTTAAAACTTTTTATTCGATCCAAAAATATATTTTGGTTGGCAAGTGTGTATATTTCGCATTGGTCTCGTCTTGCTTCAGGTGAATTTTCAAACGTTTTTGTGCCCTCTATGGAAGAGACAACCGATAAAACTATGGAGTTAAGTGTTTCGGGTAGAATGGGCGTTTGGCTTTCTGGAATTGTAAACGATTGGGGAACAAGGGCAGTGCAAGACAATACCAGTTATGATAGATTAAGACAGCATTCCGATCAGTCATTGGACAATCATTTTTTACGACAATTGGTGTATGCTGCTTCAAATGGCGCAAGGTTTTTCGACAATCATAGAAAGCCAAAGCTTTTTGAAGAACTGCTAGCCAGTGGCGCTATTTTTGTACCAAAAAGAGAAGAGTTGGTGAGTCTTTCTCCTGTGCATTTAAGTATGTTCAATCCAGATGAACATTTTTTAGAAGAAGGGTCAAAAGTAAAATGGTTGACAAAGTTTGATGAAAATTTTGAAAATAACAATCCCTTTGTGTTTAGCAGAATGAATGGAACTTGGCCTGCTGCGCCGGTTACAGAATGGGATTTTTCAAATTATGCTGCTGGGGTGAAGGAGAGAAAATTAAATTTTTTGCCTTCGTATCCTAAGGGGATGGTTTTAATTACGCCACCGCAAAAAGGAATTCATGCAGACGAAACAGCTTTCAGAGGTAAAATGGAAACTAAATTGCATCCTTTGTATAAAAATATTTTGAAAGAATATTATACAGATGGAAGGCATTACTATTCGGAAAACGGTACTCAATATAGTGCTGATACATATTATAAAACTATTCAAAATGATCTTGTTGAAAGTGCAAAAAAAATACCACTTACCGTAGAAGGAGATGTCGCTTGGGTAGTGGCACAAACAGCACCAAAGCATTTACGATTAACACTTATTGATGGCGGATATATCAATCCGAAGGAACGAAAGGCCATGGTGAAATTCCATACGGTAACTCCCGTAAAAATGACAGACCTCTTAGATGGAAAATCCTTCAGTAGGAACGGGGCAAAAGAAGTTGAAATTGACGTGCCTTGTGGTATGTTTCGTTTTATAGATATTGAATTAGCTGAAGAGTTATAGGTTAAAAATTATTTTCTCAAGGGTAATAAAAGCTCAGTTAAACAGTGAAACGATGCTTATTTTTGATATTACACGCAAGAAGACACTATATGTATTCATGCGTACATGACTTAGGGAAGAAACCTTGTATTTTGCTAGTTCAACGAACAAATGAAGAATAATTATGAAAACCAGAATTGAATTTTTTAGCTTGAAACTATTTTTAGTAGGATCTTTAGTGCTGCTAATTTTTTCTTGTGCTAAAAAAGAAGCAACTGTACAAGCTTCAAAAGACGCTCCGAATATCATTTTATTTGTGGCTGATGATCATGGAACGGATGCTTTAGGTTGTTATGGAAATCCAGTAATACAAACATCTAATTTAGATAAATTGGCTTCGGAAGGCGTTTTATTTACTGATGCTTATTGTACCAGTGCAAGTTGTGCGGCTAGTAGATCTGTAATTTTATCGGGTTTGTATGGGCACGCTACAGGTTCTTACGGTCATGTTCATGATTACCACCATTTTAGTACTTTAGATCACGTACGTTCGTTATCAAATAGATTGTCTGAATCAGGTTATCATACAGCAAGAATAGGAAAATACCATGTAGCTCCAGAAAAAGTGTATTTGTTCGATGAAGTTTTAAAAGCAGATCCTAGAAATACGGTAGAAATGGCAGATGCTTCAAAACATGTATTGCATTCTGAAAAACCATTTTTCTTATATTTTTGTACCGATGATCCGCATAGAGGGCATCCTTTTCAACCTGAGTCTTGGGAGATTGCGAATACTTTTGGAAATAAAAAAGAAGGTTACAAAGATGTAGATCAAATAATTTACGATCCAAAAGATGTGATTGTTCCCGATTTTTTACCAGACAACAAACAATCTAGAGAAGAAATTGCACAGTACTACCAAAGTATTTCAAGAATTGATCAAGGTTTTGGGAAATTAATGAGTCACTTAAAAGAGGCAGGGAAGTTAGACAACACCATTGTGTTTTATATTTCAGACAACGGAATGGCATTTCCAGGCGCAAAAACAACCGTTTATGAGCCAGGAATTAAATTACCATGTATCATAAAAGATCCTACAAAAGGGAAAAAAGGAATTACGAATCATGCCAAAATTTCTTGGGTAGATTTGACACCAACTATTTTAGATATGGCAAACGTTGCTTATAAGCCCGAAGAATTTCACGGAAAATCTTTTGAGTCTATTTTAGATCAAGAAAACCCAAAAGGATGGGATCAAATTAACGCATCTCATACTTTTCATGAAATTACCATGTATTATCCAATGCGTGTCGTTATCGATAAAAATTACAAACTAATTTGGAACATTGCCTACCGTTTAGATTATCCTTTTGCGTCCGATTTGTGGGCAGCTTCTACTTGGCAAAGTATTTATAGAAATGATCTTGAATATTATGGAAAACGCAAAGTAAAAGATTATATGTTTCATCCTGAATTTGAATTGTTCGATTTAGAAAAAGATCCAGGTGAACTAGTTAATTTGGCGACAGAGAAAGAAAACAAGGCATTGTTAGAAAGCATGAAAAAAGGAATGAAAAACTTTCAGCTAACAACCAAAGATCCTTGGTTAATTATGTGGGATCACGACAACTCTTTACAGGGTACGGGCGTCGATTTGTAGTGATAAAAACCGACAGTGACTTGATAAATCGTAAATGAAATTTACAAGAAAATAGAACAGATGAGAAATATACAAAACAAGTTTTTAGCCTTTACTGCAGCGGTATTGCTGTTTGTTTCTTTTGGAGTTAATGCCAAAGAAATAATTACGATAAAGCATGTAAAAGGGGATATGACTTTACAGGTGAGAACGGCGATAGAAAATGCAAAAGACAAAGACATCAAGTTGGTTTTTGAAAAAGGAAACTACCTATTTCATACCGACTATGCCATTGGAAAATATTTATACGTAACCAATCATGGCAACGGATTTAAAAAGATAATTTTCTCTTTTGAAGGTTTTAATTCTGTTGAAATTGAAGGAAATGGTTCTGAATTTATTTTTCGTGGACAAGCAGCTCCTTTTGTTTTTGAAGGCTGTCAAAAAATTGATGTAAAAAACCTAACGATCGATTGGGACATACCTTTTAGTTTTCAAGGCGATGTAGTTGCGGTAAATAAAGAAATTGGGTACTACGATTTAAAACCGTATACCAAAGGTTTTTCTTGGAAATTGTCGAAAGGAAGAATTCTATTTCCTGGAATAAATCATTTTAATTTTGCAGCCCTAGGAAGTTCTTTATCGCATAATAAAGAAACCAAAGCGGTAGATTATGGAGCTTGGGACATGTCGTTGCGTCCAATGCACGTAGATAAATTACAAAACGGAAATCTTCGTTTTTTCGATAAAACTATAAAACGTTGGCCACGTGTAGGTTCTGTATTGCAGTCAAAAGGAGACAAGGCACACAACCGTTACGCACCCGCTTTTTTGGTTCGTAATTCAAAAAATATTCGTTTTGACGGGGTGGTTATTCACCATGCCTTAGGAATGGGATTCTTGTGTGAACGTTCTGAAAATATTACCATTATAAACAGTGGAATTTATATCAGAGAAGGTTCAGATAGAGTTATTTCTATCATTGCCGATGCGACGCATTTTGCCAATTGTAAAGGTGATATTTTAATTGAAAATTGCCGATTGGAAGGGATGTATGATGATGGAACCAATGTACATGGGACCTATGTGGCAGTTGATAAAATTTTGAATAAGAAAACGGTTCGTGTGGCGTTAAAACACGATCAGCAAATGGGATTTGAATTTGCAGGCGTAGGAGATGAAATTTGGTTTATTAAAAGTCCAAACCCAAGTAGAGCAGAAGTAAATACAGTAACTTCAGTAAAAGTTATCAATGATTATTTTACGGATTTAACTTTTGAAAATGAGTTGCCAAGTGATTTAAAAATAGAAGATATTTTAGAAAATAAAACATGGAATCCTGTGTTTACCATGAGAGGAAATACCATTCGAGATCACAGAGCAAGAAATATTATTATCAAAACTCCTAAGAAAATTATTATTGAGGACAATGATTTGTCGTCTATGATGTCATCTATAATGTTGCGTGGTGAAACCTATTATTGGTTTGAATCTGGAAATGTAGAAGAGGTGATTATTCGTAACAATCGTTTTGTACATTGTGCTTATGGTGGTGCGGAACATGCCATTTTAAAAGTCTCTCCTAGATTAGGAAAATCTTTTGATCAAACAGCTATTTATGATCGTAATATTTTATTTGAAAACAATACGATTGAAACTTTTGACAATAGAATTATTTGGGCAGATAGATTGGATGGTTTGATTGTTAGAGGAAATACAATTAAAGAAACAACTACCGAAAAGAAACAATATCCAAATGCATTTATGTTCGATTTAATCAATTGTAAGAATGTAGAAATTTCTAAAAATAAATATATAGGAACGGCTAAGAATACAATTAAAGCAGATGAAGTCTCTAAAAAGACCTTAAAAGTAAAAAGAAATAAAGGTTTTTAATGGGGTGTAAGCCAGCTGCGTTAGGTTGAATTAAAAAGCCCAAAATCTTACTATTAATAAGGTTTTGGGCTTTTTTGGCTTGTATTACAGTGGGTTATTACCCATAGGAACAAATAATAAACCGCCAAGAACATACTTTTTTATTTTAGAATGCATATTTGTTGAGAAGTTAAATCAGTAGAGTTGCTTTTTAAGCTTGTAATAGATTCAAAAAATAAGACAGATAAAAATATACACGGAAATGAAAAGAAGAAATTTTTTAAGAAATGTAGCTGGTGCAGCTGTAGCAACAAGTTTATTGCCTATAGCTTGCAAATCTATCGATGGAACAACAAAAGGAGTTGCTGTAGGATCTGTTGGTGAAGGACATGGTGGAGACGAACAATGGCATCAGTTGGGAACCGGTAAAAAAGTAGCACATCCATCTCGTAAAAAAACAGTGGAATATGATGTAGTAGTAATAGGTGCGGGTATGGCAGGTATTCCGGCAGCGGTTGCGGCAGCCAGAAATGGAGCCAAAACAGTCTTGGTAAATGACCGTCCTGTTTTAGGTGGAAATGCTTCTAGTGAAATACGTGTAACCGTAAACGGTGTCAATCGTTTGGCAACAGGTTTGGCTGAACGTGAAACCGGAATTGTTGAAGAAATTTTAATTGAAAATAGAGCTTACAATCCACAAGAATCTTATCCTGTTTGGGATCATATAGTTTATGATTATGTAACCAGAGAACCGAATTTAACGGTGATGGTAAATACACAAGCAATTGATGCGGAAATGAAAGGAAATAAAATTGTTTCTGCACGTTGTTGGCAATTGACTACGGAAACGGAATTTACTTTTAAAGCACCCGTTTTTATTGATTGTTCTGGAGATGGATTGATGGCCGCCAAAGCCGGAGCATTGTACAGAACTGGAAGAGAAGGAAAAGCAGAGTTTAATGAAAAGTATGCACCAGATGTTGCTGATGGTTGGCAGATGGGAGCTTCTATTTTATTACAAGGTAGAAATTACGGAAGACCAATGCCTTATTATCCGCCGGCTTTTACAAAAAAATACGATGGAGATAATGCACACCATGAAAGAAAAATCGCAAATTTTGTGGATGGTTACTGGTGGGTAGAACTAGGTAGTGATCATGATATTGTTGAAGTACAAGATAGTAACAGACACGATTTAATGGGATATCTACATGGTGTTTGGGATTATATTAAAAATTCAGGAAAATTTCCAGAATCAGCGAATTATGCATTGGATTGGGTAGGGTCTTTCCCCGGAAGAAGAGAATCGAGACGTTTTATTGGTGATCATGTATTGTCGGAAACAGATTTGACAGGACATAGACATTACGATGATGCCATTGGTTATGGAGGTTGGTCGTTAGATGAGCACAATCCAGGAGGAATTTTGGATATCAAAGAACGCCCAAGTTTTTTCCATGAAAAATTTAAAACAGTGTACGAAGTGCCTTTTAGCTCTTTGTATTCAAAAAATATTGACAATTTAATGTTTGCAGGTCGTAATGCTAGTTTGACGCATATTGCTTTGTCATCTACCAGAATTCAAGGAACTTGTGCTTTAATGGGGCAGGCAGTTGGAACAGCAGCAACTATTTGTGTGCGTGAAGGAATTACACCTCGTGAGGTTCGTCATAAATACATGAAAGAATTGCAAGAACAATTAATGCGTGATGATGTATACATTCCTAACGTTGTTGCCAATGATCCAAAAGATTTAGCGAAAAAAGCGAGTCTAATTTTTGGTTCCTCTACAAAATCAGGTTCCGCTAAAAATGTGATCAATGGTATTTCTAGAGATATTGATGGGAAAATAAACCACTGGATGTCTGATGGCTTAAATGCGAAGTTTCAAATGGAATGGAACGAACCAATAAAACTGTCAAAAGTAGAAATTAAGTGTGATACCAATTTACACAAGAATATTACGATGAGAAAGCAGCCTCTTTCTGATCATCTAAAAAAAACATTTATAGATACAGTACCTCCAGAATTGTTAAAAGTGTTAGATTTGGAAGTAAGAGTAAATGGTTCTTGGAAAAAAGTTGGTGAAAAGGAAAGAAATGTGGCTCGTTTGATAAAATTTGATTTCGATCAGGTAAAAACTACGGCTATTCGTATCAATTTAAAAGAAACCTTTGGGCATCCAGATGTAAAACTATTTGAAGTACGTTGTTACGAATCTTAATGAATACTTTAAAAAACATAAAACCTAGTATTTTCCTACTTTGTATACTCTTTGGGTTATACGGAGTAGGAAAATCTCAGTCTACCGGTAGCTTAATCAAACACGCTATTTCAGTTATTCATCCGGGGGTGAGTGCTGAAAAACCTTTGGAATGTACTTTAGTGGAAGCAACCAGTAGGTTTGAACCGCAGAGTACCTATTATATGGATGTTGAGTCTGTGTTGTGTGGTTCTAAAGAATGCAAAGTAGTAACGGTCAGAATTCACTGGGATGAATTAGGACGCTACAAAAAATTTGAAATGCGAAATGGTGCCGAGTTAGAAAAAAACGAAGGGAAACCATTTACCAAAGAAGATTATCTGAAAATGGATCAAATATTAAAGGATCTAAATTCACCATTGCAGGAATTTTATAAAGATGAATTGGTTGATAATTCGCATGCCAACGCTGCTGATGCTTTGTCTGGTGCCACTGTGGTTATTGACAAAAACGCTGTGGTAGAAGGTGCGGTATGGACTTGCTATACTTTGTGGTATTGGGCGAACGGAGGAGTGGTTTCGACTATTAGAAATATGACCGATACCAAGTTGAATTTAGCACAATTACACAGGTATTTAAAAGGAAGTAATAAAGCGTATAAAATATTTGCTTTAGAACAAATTACAGCTAGAAAAGCCAAAGATATAATTTCTCACGACTTGGTGGTAAGTCAAGCCCTTACTTCAAAAGAGTTCTTAAAACTCGGCATTAATTATTTCGAGAAAATCACACCAGAGAACTATTTTAGTTCCATGGAAAAATTGTTTTCTAAGGCAAATACATTGCAAAAAACGGTGCTTATGGATTCCTTTTTGTCAACAGATCTAGAGGCTTCTAAAGAATTTTACGATGCTTTTGGTGTTTATTTTTCACAATCGGAATCTTATCAAGTAATCAGTTTGTTGTTCGATTTGATGATTCGAAAAAATGAAAATTCAAGTGTACTTATAGAACAAACATTGCCATTACTTCAAAATGAAAATATCTTAATTTCAAGAAGAGCTTATTGGTTTTTAAAGAAGCGTAAATTGAACAAGGAACAAAATTTAGCAGTACAGCAATTTGCCAATAAACACAAAGGAATGCTTTAGGGCCTAGTTAAAATAACCCTTGCAGACTAATTATTGACGCTCAGGAACACATTTAGATGGCTTTTGGTCTTTTTTTGGACTATAAAAATATTTCACTAAAATTCTAACTGAATCATGATGCGTTATTTGTCCTATACCAAGAAAATTGTTTTTTTAGTTTGTTTCGTTTTTTCCTTAACAGGATTCGCACAATCTTTAGAAAAAGAGGCCAGTTCTAAAATTAAAAATTTAGAAAAATTAATAGAGAAAGCTGAGAAAAAAGGAATAGATGTCTTAAAAGAAAAGACCACCATTCGTACGGCTGAAATATTTTTAGAATTTGCCAATTGGGATGAGAAAAATGAGAAGATAAATACAGAGGCTTTTCAAAAAGTACAATCTTATAAAAAGGATGCTGTTAAAATGGCGAAAGATTTGCCAAGTTTTGAACGCAAAGATGTGATTTTGATGTTAGACGAAGCCACAGATTATTTGTCGCTTTTGTTAGAAAAAAAAGTCTTTAGAACTGAAAGTCCGAAAGTAGATTGGAAAAAAGCTTTTGTTAAGGAAGACCAAATAATATATAACAAAACACCTGTTTTTTTAGCCGATTATACTTGGAAGCCTAAGTCAAAAAACTTAACAGAATACCATGGTAACCAGGATGGTTTTTTCTTGACACCTTCTTATGTCATCAATGAAAAAGGAGATCTTCAATCTAGAAAAAAAGCTGAATTAGAAAGTAAAAATACAGGGTCTTTAGGTTTTGTTTTTTTCAATCATAAAGGAGTTCCTAAGTGGGCAGAAAAAAAATATGGACCTAATTTTAGAATGCGTGAAGATACCTATACCACTTATGATATAGACAATCCAGGAGCGCGAGAAATTCAGAAAAATTTAATAGCTGCTGTTGTTCCACATACTGCCGGTAAGAAATTTTCAGAGCTTGGTTATATGCTTTGTAATGAACCGCATTTTTATACACATACAGACGCAACAAAGTCAAAATTACCTTGGGCTTCAGGCGGTGTGTCTAATTTTACTATTGAAAAATTTAAAGTCTGGTTGTCTGAAAAACATCAGAATATTGCGGCTTTAAATAGTGCTTGGGGTACTAGTTTTAAGAAATTTGACGATGTGCAAATTGCCATTCCTATTGACATCAGTTTAAAAGGTTCTGCAAAATGGTACGATTGGGCTGTTTTTAATATGTACAGAGTTACAGAATGGTACCGATTTATGAAAACTGAGATTCAAAAGTATGATAAAGAAGGAAAGGTACACTTGAAAATTATGCCAAATTTATGGACGGATAATGCACGGGTACATGGAATTGATTTAGAAGCATTGACAAGTTTAAGCGGAATTATAGGAAATGATTCAGGAGCAGAACACAAAAGAATTTGGAGAAAAAATCCTTATGAATGGGAAGCGCACTATGCCTTTGATTGGAGAGAATTGTGTATGGGGTTTGATTTCATGAAATCTGTGAGCCCTAACAAAATTAATTTTAATTCCGAATTACACTATTTATCTACAGGTAGGTCTAGAGATTTATACCAAGACCCTAAATATGCAAGAGCTACGTTTTGGTTGGCACATACCTATGGTATGACGGCTAGTCAGATTTGGTTTTGGCCAAGAAAAGAAGATGGTTCAGTAAACTTTAAAAAAGAAATGAAAGGCTATCCAGGGTCTAACAACCAACAGCCTCGAATTACCAATGAAGTGGCAATGACTTTAATTGATTTGAATGCTTTTGGAGAGGATATTATGTCTTTGCAACGTGAAAGAAAACCTTTGCGAATTTTTTATTCTAAGACTTCGGCTATTAACAAAGCAAAACATATGGACGATATTTTTGAATTGTATGAAAGCCTGCATTTTGACGGTGTTCCTTTAGGTTTTGTAACGAAAGATATTTTAAATAATCAAAAGCCTAACAATTGGGATGTGGTTTTGGTTCATGATACCCAATTCGTAACAAAACAAGAATTAAAAGCATTGCAAGATTATTTAAACAAAGGGGGAATTGTTTTGTTAGACTCCAAAAGTTTGAAAAAGGATGAATATGGAAATTCTTTAGGGAAATTGAAAGCAGGTAAAGGGCAGCTTATACAAATAAATACTGTTGAAGAATTTAAAACAAAATCATTTGAAATTCTAGGTCAAAAAGGACACATATCTGATGTAACAATAACAGAGACAAATGCGGTAGGAACAAAAACCTGTGTTTGGAAAGTAACTCAAAATAAAGCAGGAAACAATGTGTTGTCTGTGGTAAATGTTGGAAAATCAGATGCAACGCTGAACATCCAATTGAAAGGAGCTTCAAAAATTATCTGTAAAGATTTAATCAAAGGAATTGCAACAAGTAGCAATCCAACATTAAAACCAAATGAAGCATATTTTGTAGAAATAACCAAAAAATAAATAGCCATGAAGTTTTCAAAAGTATGGGTTCTAGTAATTTTTTGTAGCATTGGTCTTATTGGTTTTTCGCAAAAAAAAATGAATCCTATTCAGGTCGTTTTATTGGCAGGGCAATCTAACATGGCCGGAGGTGGTAATTATGATGCACTAGATATTTCTCTTCAAAAAAGAATAGAAAAAATTGCGGGTCGAGTTTTGTTAAGTGAAAACGGAAATGCCGCAAAACCGTTGTCCTATAGAGATAGTAAACCTACAGAAAAGAGAAATTTCACCAAAAAATTTGGACCAGAACTATTGGTTGGGTTGACTTTGGCAGAGAAATATCCTAATCAAGAATTTTTGTTGATCAAACGGTCTCAAGGAGGAACTGCTTTGTATGGTGCTTGGAATCCGAAATGGGATGCTGAAAAAGCCAAGGCGATAGAAAAAGGTAGCTTCAAACAGAATTTAAAGCTACATGCCTTGCATTTACAAGATATAGAGGAGAACTTGAATGCTTTAAAAAAGCAAAATAGGGCCTTTGAAATTTTTGGAATGGTTTGGATGCAAGGAGAAAATGATGCTATTTTAGAAGTGGCCGCTAAGAACTATCGAAATAATTTAAGAAGTTTGGTAAGGTCGTACAGAACTACTTTAAAAAGTCCTGAAATGCCTTTTGTATTTGGGCAAATAAATTCAAGATACGGAGTGGAAGGCGGAGCTGCTTTGGTTCGATTAAACATGCAGAAATTTGCGAACGGTGATTATTATTCAAAGTTGGTAGAAACTTCTACAGACACCACTTGGACAGATTTTCCAAAACATTTGGATAATGTGCATTACAATGCAGAGGGTTTACGAAGATTAGGAATTGCTTTTGCAAACTCCTTTTTTGAAATTCAAGAAAAATTGGAGGCAGCTGCTTTTAAAAGCATAGATCAATTGTTGCCAGGAAAAACAGGTAAGTTTAAAGCAGAAGGAGAAACAAATATGATCTATCATGTGTATACGCCAACAAATTTTAATGCATCTAAAAAGTTGCCAATCATAGTTTCTTTTAGCCCCAATGGAAAGGGAGATGGAATGTTGGCTAAAATGAAATCGAGTGCTGAAAAAATGGGCTGGATTTTAGTGGGCTGTGATCAGTTGAGAAATGGAATGAAGGATTTGGAGCGAGAGAAAAAAATGGAAGATGAAGTCTTGGACGCCATTTTTAAAAATATTCCTCATGATAAAAATAAAATTTATTTAGCTGGTTTTTCAGGTGGTGCTATGAGAGCTTACAACCTAACAACAAGACGTAAAGACAAATTTGCAGGTATCATTGCATATGGAGGTTGGCTTGGAGGAAAAGAGTTTCAAGATTTGGATTATCAAGACAATTTGAAAGTGGCTATGGTCAATGGTTTAAATGACAAAGGAGCTAATAAATGGAATGAAATTGATGAAAAAACCTTGAAAAAGCACAATGCTATAGTAAAAATGTTTAGGCATAGTGGCGGTCATCAAGTAGCTCCTGCGGAAGTGACAGATGCAGTTTTAAATTGGTTAAATGAAAACTAGAATGAGATACTGTATTTTCTTACTAACGCTTGTTTTTAGCCTTTTTGCTTGTGCTCAAAAACAAGAAGCTGTTTTGCAGGTAGTCTTGTTAGCAGGGCAGTCGAATATGGTAGGGCATGGCGATTTTGATAAATTAGATCAGGAGCTTGTCAAAAGAATTGAAGCTGTTTCTGATCGGGTTTTTGTGAGTAGTTCTAACAATAGCAAACTTCCAGCAAAAGCATTGTCAGCATCTTTTTCTATCACAGAACCAAAAGGAAAATATCCTTTTCCAAAACATTTCGGACCTGAATTATTTATAGGTTTGACCTTAGCGGAAGCGCATCCAACTAAAAAATTCTTATTGATAAAAAAAGCAGTGGGAGGAACTTCATTATACGGAGCTTGGAATCCTAACTGGACGGCCGAAAAAGCAAATGAAGCTGAAAGAGGTGATGAACGGAAAAATATGCAATTGTTTAAAGAGCATGTAACAAATATCGAAAATCAATTGACAAAATTGAAAAAGGCTAAAAGAGCCTATCAAATTATCGGTTTGGCTTGGATGCAAGGAGAAGGAGATACAAATAAAAATAGTACCGCGCGTTCTTATAAAAGTAATTTAGAAAAGCTAATTGCCTCCTACCGAAAAGAATTGAATGCGCCAAATTTACCATTTGTAATTGGACAAATAAATGTGCTGCCAAGAAAATTTAAAGAGGGTCCTGGTTTGGTAAGAGCTGCTATGTTAGCTGTTGCAAAATCAGACAAAAAGGTGGCAATAATTGAAACTGTGGCAAAGGCTCCTTGGACAGATTTTCCAAAACATTCGGATAATTTACATTACAACTGTGAAGGACAAAAAAGATTAGGAATTGCTTTTGGACAAGAGTTCATGAAATTCAATATCGAAAAGTAATGCGTTAAATAGGTGAATTGTTGATTGAAAAAAAATAGGAAATACTAAAATATAATAAAATGAAGAAAAAATTAGGGAGTGTATTACTGTATGTCGTCGTTTTTTTGCTTGCTGTTTCTTGTAAAAAAGAAATAAAAAAGAACAGAAAACCCAATATTATTTTTGTCTTAGTAGATGATTTAGGTTATGCCGATGTGGGCTTTAATGGATCTTCCTTTTTTGAAACTCCAAATTTAGATGCTTTGTCTAAGGAAAGTTTGGTGTTGGATAATGCCTATATGTACCCAACTTGTTCGCCTTCTAGAACAGCCATATTTACCGGTAAACAATCTTTTAGAACAGGTGTGTATACGGTGCCTGTTTTGGAAAAGGGAACGGCAGAAGAAAATATTTTTTCGCGTTGGACAGTAGGAAAAGAACATCCTATTTATGCAGAGCCTTTGGCCGAGGCTGGTTACAAATCTATTCATTTAGGCAAGTGGCATATTGTAGGGCCCAATCCAACTGAAGAATTGAAAATGAGCTTTCCATTGAAACAAAAATTATCGCAACCCGATCCAGGAGATTATAGTTGGGCTGAAGAACACAAAAAGCCATTTACACAAAAGTTTTATCCAAAAGGAAGAGGGTTTCTGAAAAATGTTGGAGGTACGTATCGTGGAGATCCTGCTCTTGAAGTAGGAGGCTATAAAAGTGTCACAGGAGGTTATTGGGCACCCTTTAATAATCCGTTTATTTCTAAAAAACCAACAGATAATTGGTTAACAGATCGTTTGACAGATGATGCCATTGAGTTTATGGATGCGCATAAATCAGAACCTTTTTTAATCAACCTAAATTATTATGCTGTGCACGCTCCGGTTAGAGCAAGAAGTGAAAAATTATTACAAAAATATTTGACAAAACCAGCAGATACGCTTTTAGGTCAAGGAAATCATAAAAATGAAAAAAGAAGAATTCATCAAGCAGGTTATGCTACCATGGTAGAATCTGTAGATGATAATATAAAGAGAATTCTTGATTATTTAGATGCCAATGGCTTGAGAGAAAATACCATGATTGTTTTTACATCTGATAATGGTTACAATGGAGGACAGAGTAATAATAAATTATTAAGAGGTTCCAAAGGCTATATTTATGAAGGAGGTATTCGAGTGCCCATGATGGTCAATTGGCCAGGTAAAGTAGTTCCTAGAAGAAGTGCTGCCGCAGTCACTTGTTTGGATGTATTTCCTACACTAATGAAAGTTGCGGGTATTGATAATCATAAAGGAGTTTTGGATGGGAATTCGGTGACTTCAATCTTTAAAAAAGAGACAAAAGAATTCACCGATAGACCTTTGTTTTGGCATGTTGCCAGTCAGTGGAAACATGGGACTTGTTCCGTTATTAGAAAAAATAATTACAAACTGATTCAGTTTTTAGCCACAGGAAAATTGGAATTGTACAATTTGCTTGCTGATCCTTCAGAGTCGAAAAACTTGGCAGAGATAAACGTAAATATTACTGAAGAAATGTTGAAGGAATTGATTGCTTGGCGTAAAGAAAACAAAGTGCCGCTACCTCCAAATTCAGTTTTGGACTATTAATTTAAAATTCAAAATAATCATTTTTTTCAATTCTATGAGAAATAAAGGTCTACAGTATTTCAGTGTGTTATTCATCTGTTTTTTAAGCACAAATATTTTCAGTCAGCATACATTTTCAACCGCTGGTTTTTTTGAAGTCGAAAATAGTCCCCGTTCGGTTTTTAATTTCAATCCGGGTTGGCGATTTTTTAAAGGAGATGTACCCAAAGCTTTTGCGGTAGATTTTGATGATTCCGATTGGGAGGCAGCTAATTTACCACATGGATTAGAAATAGTAGGTGAAAATGCAAGTGGCGGAAGAAATTACCAAGGCAAAGCTTGGTATCGTAAAGAATTCAAGATAGACAAAAGCACTTCAGAAGGAAAAGTTTTTATGTATTTTGAAGCTGTAATGGGAATTGCTAAAGTTTGGGTCAATGGAAAACAAGTTGCAGAACATTTTGGAGGCTACCTTCCTTTTGCTATTGATGTTACTAAGCTTGTAAAGGATAATGAAAAAAATGTAGTGGCTGTTTTAGCGGATAACAGTGATAGTAAATTATACCCTCCAGGTAAACAACAATCTGGTTTAGACTTTAGTTATTTGGGAGGAATTTACCGTGATACCTATTTGATAACTACAAGTAAAATACACGTAACACTTTCTGAATTGAGTAAAACAGTAGCTGGTGGAGGTGTTTTTATAGGAACCTTGGATGTAAACGGTACAGATGCAAAATTGGAAATTCGGACTGAAATTTCTAATGAGTCAAATAAAGCCCAAAAGATTACAGTAAAATCTGTTTTAGAAAATGCAGCTAAAAAAGTAATTGCAACTGTACATCAAACAACGACTATCTCCGCAGGGAAAACCAAACAACTGTCTAAGAAATTTACGGCAAAAAACGTTCGCTTATGGCACCCTGAAGATCCTTATTTACATTTTGTAAGAACCGATATTATTGTAAATGGAAAAATTGTAGATCAATTTCGAACACGAATTGGAATTCGTTTGTTTGAAATGAAAGGGCCTGATGGATTGTTTGTGAATAAAAAATTTATAGGCAAAAAATTAGTAGGTGTTAATCGCCATCAAGATTATGCTTATGTGGGAAATGCCCTTCCTAATTCTAGCCATTATAGAGATGTTAAATTATTAAGAGAAGGAGGAAGCCATATTATTAGAGTAGGACATTATCCGCAAGATGATGCTTTTTATGATGCTTGTGATGAATTAGGTATGTTAACAACAACGGCAAATCCGGGTTGGCATTTTTTTAATTTTAAAGAAAAAATATTTGAAGATCGTTTGTACGAAGACACGCATAATTTAGTTCGTAAAGATAGAAATAGACCTTCTATATTATTATGGGAAACGGCACTAAATGAAACACCAACACAGCCGGGGCATGTCATGCATAATATGCACAAAGCTGCGCATTCAGAATATCCTTTTCCAGGAATGTTTACGGTTACCGATTACCACGAAGCTAAAAAAGGAGGATTGGATGTTTATTACCATGGAAATGATAAAAAGGTGAATTCTTTTAATAGAGAGTTTGGTGATGGAGGAGAGGTTGATGATTGGTATTCGCACAATTCTATTGTAAGAGTAAAAAGAGAATGGGGAGAAAAAGCCATGATTGATCAGTCTTTACGACAAGCGAAATACCTTTCTGAAAGATTTCAAACAGCTAAGGTTCGTATTGGAGGAGCCATGTGGGCCGCTATAGATCATCAAAGAGGCTACCATCCAGATCCTTTTTGGGGTGGACATTTAAATGTTTTGCGTTTACCTCGTTACACCTATTATTTGTATCAAAGTCAGAATAATGCCGATTATACATTAAATGGAGTTCATACAGGTCCTATGATTTATAATACGCATGAATTGACGCAATTGTCACCTGCAGATGTTTTAATTTATAGCAATTGCGATGAAATAAAACTGACTTGGATGGGTAAAGATTATGGAACCTTAAAGCCGAGTGCCGATAAAAAATATGCTGGATTACCACATCCACCATTTATTTTTAAGGATGTTTTCTTTCTAGATGAAATAAGACATAGAAAAGGCGATAAAAGTGGCGCTTCTAGATATATGATTGCAGAAGGTTTTATCAATGGAGAATTGGTTGTAAAGGATACAAAAGCCTATGCACAACGATCTGAAAAATTAAAATTAAGCATCGATAAAGTAGGATTAAATCTAATAGCCGATGGGTCAGATTTTATCCCTGTTAGAGCAACTATCGTCGACCGAAATGGGGCGAAAAAAGTTCTGGCCGAAGAGTATGTTTACTTTGAAGTGGAAGGGCCTGCAGAAATTATTGGTGGAACTCAAAATCAAGGGAACCCAGCAAAATCTTCTTTTGGAATTGCAACAGCTTTGATAAAAGCAACGACCAAACCAGGAAAAATTACAGTAAGAGCTTTTGTAAAAGGCTTAAAATCTGATGAAATTGTTTTTGAGTCAAAAGCAGCAGGAATGAAATTATTTTATGACAATGCGTATTTGATTCAGTCCAAAGTACCTCTAAAAGACAAGATTACCATTCAACAAATAAAAGAAGAAAAGTTGCCTAATAATATAAAAGAACTGCAAGAAGAGATAAAAATGTTGCGTTTACAAGTCGTGGGAAAAGATCAAGCATTAATGGAGTTAAGAAGCAATCCAAAAGGGAAATAAGTAAAAAGAAATGAGAACGAAGAAACTAATAGTAATGCTTGCAAAGTTGTTTTTTGTAGCTGCAATTTTTACAACAAATACACAGGCACAAAACCAACCCAATGTAATATATATCCTAGCAGATGATTTAGGTTATGGTGATTTGAGTTGTTATGGGCAAACAAAATTTAAAACGCCTAACATAGATAAGTTGGCAAAAAAAGGAATGAAATTTACAGATCACTATTCTGGAAATGCAGTTTGCAGTCCGTCTAGAGCCGTATTAATGACAGGACAAAATCCGGCACATGTTTTTATCACGGGAAACTCCAAAGCAGAGCCAGGAATGGATTTGGCCATGACAAATTTGCCTGAGATTTTTAAAAATGCAGGTTATAAAACAGGAGCCTATGGAAAATGGGGATTAGGAGATACGACGTCTAAAGACAATAGGAATCCGTTAAATCAAGGTTTTGATGAGTTTTATGGATGGAAAACACAAACAACAGCACATACCTATTTTCCTACAAAAATGGTTCATAATGGAAAAGAAGTAGCGATTAAAAAAGGAACTTATGTACATGATATTATTATGGATCATGCATTCGACTTTATCAAAGAAAATGCAAAAAATAAACAACCTTTCTTTTGTTATATTCCTACGGCTATTCCGCATGCAGCCATGCATGCTCCTAAAAAACTACATGATAAATGGAGAAAAAAACTGCCTCAGTTTGAAAATGTGATCGGTACATATTATGCAGATCCAGAGCCTACTCCTGATGTTATAAATCCTGTAGCAGCTTTTCCTGCAATGGTTCAGCATTTAGACAGTCAGGTAGGAGAAATTGTAAAAATTCTTAAAAAATATAAAATAGACAAAAACACATTGATCATTTTCACCAGCGATAATGGAGCGCATCATGAAGGTGGACATAATTCATTATTTTGGAATTCTAATGGGAATTTAAGAGGAGAAAAAAGAGATGTATATGAAGGAGGAATTAGAGCGCCAATGTTAGCCTATTGGCCCTCAAAAATAAAAGCCGGAAGCACAACAGCTTTGCCAAGTGCTTTTTGGGATGTAATGGCTACTGCTTCCGAATTAACAAAACAACCGTTGCCAGAACAATGTGATGGAGTTTCGTTTTTACCTACACTTTTAGGAAAAGTAGAAGAACAGAAAAATGCAGCCTACTTGTATTGGAAATATACCGATTGGAGAGCCACAAAAGAAGCGATTCGTATTGGCGATTTTAAAGGAGTTTTGATACATCACAATGCTGTTAAAAAAGCACCAGCAAAAGTAGCTCCTTTTGAATTGTATGACTTGTCTAAAGATCTTGGTGAAGAGAATAATATTGCTGTTAAGAACCCTAAGATGGTTTCAAAAATGTTAGGAATTATTACTGAATTAAATAATTAAGAATGAGTGTGAAAAGAATTTTAGAAAGTTTATTTTGTTTTTTAGTAGCGATAAACTTCTGTTTTGGTCAAGAAACAAAAGGATTAGTTGAAAAAACTAATATAGATGCCGATTGGTTGTATTTAGAAAAAGATACGAACATTCTTCCAAAAGAAAAGGACGCTGCCTATCAAAAAATCAATTTACCACATACATGGAACGCCCTTGATGTCTTGGTTCAAAAGGAATATAGAAAAGCGAGTTCTTGGTATAGAAAATATGTAAGTTTTACCAAAGAAGATTTGTTAAAAAGAAATTACATACGATTTGGCGCTGCCGGGCAAGAGGCGAGAGTGTATTTAAATGGAAAAGAAATAAAACATCATGTAGGTGGTTATAGTGCGTTTATATGTGAAATGACGGCTGATTTAAAGATCGGGCAGAATCAAATAGATGTTTGGGTAGATAATAAAAAAAACAAAGAGTTGGCACCGCTAAGCGCAGATTATAATTTTTATGGTGGATTGTATCGTGCTGTAGAATTGATTACTGCTCCTAAATTAAGTTTTGCTAAAAATCATGTTGCTAGCTCTGGGGTTCGTGTTTGGAGTGATGAGGTCGCTTCAAAAAAAGCAACTATTCATATTACAGCCTTGGTTGATAATGGTGGAGATACTTCATCTAAAACCAAAATTGTAGTAAAAGTAATGAGTCCTACAGGAAAAACGGTGGGTAAACATACGGAAAAGCTTAAAGTTGAAGCAGGAGATACGGTACCCGTAGAAATTGTACTACCAAAAATAACAAATCCGACTTTATGGAGTCCTGAACACCCCAATTTATACACCGTAGAATTGGAGTTGTATGAAAATAAAAAGCTGGTGGATAAATTGCTTATAAAACACGGGTTTAAGTGGTTTGAATTTACAGCCAATAATGGGTTTTTCTTAAACGGAAAGCCCTATACTTTAAAAGGAATTAATAGGCATCAAGATTATTTTAAAGAAGGAAATGCCGTTTCGTTGGATAGACATTTAACGGATATTAAATTGATCAAAGAATTAGGCGTTAATTGGTTGCGATTGGCACATTACCAGCAAGATGATTATGTTTTGGATTTATGTGATTCTTTAGGAATTTTGGTTTGGGAAGAAATACCCTATGTGAACAATTCTTATGATACGCCAAAATTTGAAGCAAATTTGAGATCTATGATGAAAGACTTGATCAATCAGCATTTTAATCATTCCTCTATTATTCTTTGGGGAATGGGAAATGAAGTTTGGATGGGAGATCGAGGAGATGGTAAAGCAAAAAATTATGACATGCTTTTTCGTTTGAATAATTTTATTCATGAACAGGATCCTGTTCGGAAAACAGTATTTGTAAACGGAGATAATAACCGACCAATAGAATTGAAAATAATAGACATTCCAGATGTTTTTGGCTATAATTTATATAGAGGTTGGTATGGACCTGATTACAATACGCTTACAGAACGATTGAATGAAATCCATGAAAAAGCACCTAAAAGACCTATCATTTTGTCGGAATTTGGTGCAGGATCGGATATTAGAATTCATTCGGAAAACCCTAAAAAACAAGATTTTAGTATAGAGTATCAAAACGATTATATATTTTCTCATTTAAAACAAGTGGAAAAATTAAAATGGTTAAGTGGTGTTAATTATTGGAGTTTTGCTGATTTTGGTGCAGCTCATAGAGGTGACTCTAAGCCTCACATAAACCAAAAGGGATTGGTCACTTTTGATCGTAAAAAGAAAGATGCTTTTTATCTGGTAAAATCTCTTTGGACAAAAGACCCAGTTCTATATATTGAATCTCCATTTTTAAAAGAGCGCTCTGGGAAATCGGAAAAAACCTATCGAATTTTTTCTAATATGGAAAAGGTAGAATTATTTCATAATGGAAAATCTTTAGGGAAGAAAAAAAGAGATTTTAATTGGAAGGTAAATTTAGTAGAAGGTAAAAATACGTTGTTGGCCAAAGGAATTTTGGGGGAAGTTAAAAAGGAACACGGATTTACCCTGCTTTATCAAAAAAACAGACCTGATTATAAAATATCAGCTTCGTTATCTATGCCAGGTTTTCCTATAGAAAACGGTATCGATAAAGACCCAAAATCGCGTTGGAGTGCTGCCAAGGAAAGCTCTGTAAAAATTGATTTAGATAAAATTTCTTTGGTGAATGGCTTGATTTTATTTCCTTATCAAACAGCAAAAATTAAAAGTTATGCTATTGAAATAAAAGGATCTATTGATGGTGTTAAATGGGAAAGTTTATGGCAAGGAGATACCAATAAAAGATCTATTAGAGAAACGATTCTATTTTCTAAACAAGCCGAAATTCGTTATGTGAAAATTGATGTTCATGGGAATAATATAGATAAAACAAGCAGTTTTTATGAAATAGAACCCATTATAAGTTTAGAAAAACAGGAGTTAAATTTATATGAGAAAATAGGTGCTGGAAAAGATTAATTCTAGCTTTTTTATTAAAATTAATGAAAACAAACAATGAAAAATAGAAGAGATTTTTTAAAGAAAGCTGGGTTAGGAGGTATTGCCATGGCTGGAATGTCTGCAACGGCCATGAATCATTTGACAAATTTGCATGGAGAACCGCTACAAACAGACGGAAATACACTAAAAGGAAATGGGAAAGAGGTGAAAATAAAAGTGACTGCACCTTTGTTTTGCCCTTATTACAGTATTAATAAACCAGAACAAAAAGGAGGGAATGCCTATTACTATTGGTCAGAATCTTTTACTCATAATCCGTTTACGTTACCTGCTTCTGGAATGTCGGGTTCTCCGGTTATAATGGATGCTAAAGGTAAATTTATTGGTTTTATGACCACGCTAGGTTTTGAAAATTCTACTTATAGTTTTGATGGAAAGGAAACTTTGACGGTTTCTGTTCCAGAGGGACAAGAAATTTTTTTAGACGAGTCAGGAAACGGAGACGAGTCTTGGAAAGCTTATAATAGAATAATGATGAAAAGGTTGAATGTGACACCTTTAAAGCAAACGCCTAAATTTTGGACAGATGTTGAGTACTGCACTTGGTCGGAACAAAAGATGCTATCTACAAAAAGGCAGGAACACTTTCATTTATTGACGCATGATTTTGTGAAATATTATATAGAGAAAATAAATGAATTTGGCTATCCTAAAGGGAAGTTGACCTTAGATCATGGTTGGGGAACTTTTCCTGACGGTAGTATCAATTCAGGCTATGGATCTTGGATTCCAGATCCTAAAAAATTTCCTGATTTTAGAAAAACCATGGACATGATCAATGAAAATGGATTTACGCCAGGCTTGTGGATTGGTTTTCCGAAAATTCATAAAAATAGTTTGGCCGCAAAAAACTATCCAGAATTACTAGGTAATTTTAAACAAGGTACTACCCCCGACAGGAAAGATGATATTCAATGGATAAACTCGCAAGCAGATATCTATGAGTATGCCAGCGAGGTAATTTCCAGATTTCATACTATGGGTGTTATGAAATTCAAAATAGACATGTCGTACAATACCAAGTCGGATATGTTGCCTATTCACAAAGCTTTGTACAAAGCCGCAAAAGATATTGATAAGAATATTGAAATGGAATTTCATGTGCCAGATATATTCTTTACCAAATATGCTGATGTTGTACGAACAAATGATATTTGGCTACTAGACAAGTACAATTGGCAAGGGCGTGTAAAAACACATTATGAAATTTGTTACAAGTCGGCACCCGGACGAGGAATAAATTTAGATCATATTGGAGGAAACTCAACAGAAGCAATTACAGAGAAGAAGTTCTTAGAGCATTTAGAAATGTATAAAGACAAAAAAGGTTATCCCCTTGTTTCAGTACTTCCACATCATTTTGGAAAAAAATGTGTCGAAAAAACAGGTGAATACTTATGGGATTATGAAAGAGGACCCAAAACTATTTTATCCGATTTTTATTAAAAATTAAAAGTTTACGCTTAAGTTATGTTGCGTGTTTTGCCGATGCTTAGCAAAAATGAGTGTCTCCGTGGTTTGTTTAAATTAAGATATTGTTTAGTTTTTAATTTTGAAGAATAGTTTTATGTCGTTGAAATAGAGGGTTTATCCTATGGTTTTTAGCAGATGTGCGTATAAGTACAGCATTTAAAAATTGTGAGAGACAAATAAAAAACCCTCAATCACGTAGAAAATTTTCATTACTATTAATTTTAACTTCTCAATACAATAAGATTAATTTAGTACTATAAATCATATGAAAATAGGAAATACCATTCTCAAAACCTCCGTATTTATTTTAGTTTGTTTTAGTGCATTTGCACAGAAAAAACCCAACTTAATCGTTATCCATACGGATGAACATAGTTTTAGAACCTTAAGCTGCTATCAAAATTTATTACCCGAGGATGAAGCATTTATTTGGGGAAAGGGCAATAATGTACATACTCCAAATATTGATAGAATAGCCGATGAAGGTGCTATTTGTACAAGTTATTACGCTTCTTCTCCAGTTTGCACACCTTCTAGGGCATCGTTGGTTACAGGTTTGTATCCACAAGCTACAGGAGCTCCTAAAAACGGAATGCATATCAGCGAAGATATTCCAACCTTTGCAACAATTTTGAAAGACCAAGGTTATGCAACTTCCTATGTGGGTAAATGGCATTTGGCAGGTCATGAAAAATATACTTTTGGGATCAAATACAAAGCAGGTTTTGACGATAATCGTTTTATGATGCGTGGTGGACATGCGCCTTATTTTCATATTAAAAATGGAAAGTACAAAGGGATTAACGAAAAGGTAGCTGCAAAATTACCAAAAGAAGAAGTGGTTCATTTGACGGATTTTTTCACCAATAAAACCTTGGAAATTTTAGAAAGAGATAAAAAGAAACCTTTTGCACTCATGCTTTCTATCCCAGATCCGCATACGCCAGATTATGCACGTCCTCCGTATGATAAAATGTATACGCATATGGATATAAAAGCACCATTTACCATGCAAGAAAAGTATGTAAAAGCAAAACCCTCTTGGGGAAAAGGTGGAGGCAATGAAGCAAATGGAATCAAAGCTTTTACTGAAGAAAAAAAGTCATTGCAACAGTATTTCGGTATGGTCAAGCATATTGATGACAATGTTGGGCGTATCTTAAAGTTTTTGGACGACAATGATTTAACAGAAAACACCATTATTATTTTTACGTCAGATCATGGAGATATGTTTTTTGAGCACAATAGAAGAAATAAAGGAGTGCCTTATGAAGCATCTTCAAGAATCCCATTTGTGATCAGATATCCTAAAAAAATTATTTCTGGAAAAATCATCAATACAGCGTATACAAATGTAGATTTTGCACCAACTATTTTATCCATTATGGGTGCTAAGCATAAGGCCAGCTTTCACGGTGCTGATACTTCTGAAGATTTTTTAAACAAAAGAAAAGTTATAGACCGTGATAGAATCACCTATTTTGCCAAAAATGGTGGATGGTGGGTTTCTGGAGTAAATGACCGATATAAATTGGTGATTGATAAAAAAGAGAAACCGTATTTGTTCGATTTAAAAGAGGATCCCTTCGAATTAAAAAATGTGTATACTGAAAAAGCATATGCTAAGATTGCAAAAGAACTTCAAACGGAGTTGTTTAATCAGCTGAAAAAATTTGATGAACCTGGATTAAAGTCGAAACAAAAATATATTCTAAAGTAATTAGGTAAGCATTAATAGATAAGATATAAGGAATAAAGGGTAAAAGAAATGAAGTATTAGAATCGCATTTCTACGATCTTTACTTTCTTCAAAAAATAGAAACGAGATAATTTTATAGTATATGAAAAATGAAAACTCACTAAAAATTAGAATAATGAGATCTGATAATTTTACTAAAATTTTGACATGTACCCTGTTTGCTTGTTTTTTAGTTGGGCACAGTCAGACAACTAAAAAAAGTAAAAAGAAGCCAAATATCTTATTTTGTATTGCCGATGATGCCTCCATGAAAAGTTTTGGAGCATATGGCGATACGTTTATCAATACACCCGCTATTGATAAGTTGGCTAAAGAAGGATTAACTTTCAATAATGCCTACAATTGCAACCCGAAATGTGCGCCTGCCAGAGCTTGTATTGTAACCGGAATGTATAGTTGGCAGTTAGAAGAAGCAACAAACCACTATCCTAAATTTCCTGCTAAATTTAAATTCTATCCCCACCTATTAATGGAAAAAGGATACGAAGTTGGTTTAACAGGTAAAGGCTGGGGGCCAGGAGAGTATGAGGGAGAACACAATCCTGCAGGACCACTGTACAATGATATTAAATTAAAACCACCACATAAAGGAATTAGCAATGTAGATTATGCGGCAAATTTCGAGAAGTTTTTAGCAGATAAAAACAATGACAAACCTTTTTGTTTTTGGTTGGGAACAAAAGAACCGCATCGTTTTTATGAATTGGATTCTTGGAAAAAAGAAGGAAAAAAATTGGGAGATGCCAAAGTGCCACCGTTTTATCCAGACAATGTTACCGTAAGAGGTGATATTTTAGATTATGCCGTTGAGGTAGAGTGGTTTGATACCCATGTTGGCAAAGCCATAAAATCTTTAGAAAAAAGAGGTTTGCTGGAGAATACAATTGTTGTGATTAGTTCAGATCATGGAATGCCTTTTCCAAGAGTAAAGGGACAAATTTATGAAGAAGGATTTCATGTGCCTTTGATTGTATATTGGAAAGGAAAAGTAAAAGCAGGTAGAAGTGTAGAGGACTTTGTAAGTTTTCCAGATATTGCCCCAACCATTATGGAATTAGCAGGTTTTAAACCTCATAAACAAATGACGGGTAAGAGTTTTAAAAATAGTATTTGTTCTAACAAATCAGGAATAGTGGATAAATCAAGAGACCACGTGTTGCTTGGTAAAGAAAGACATGACATTGGTAGGTCTAACGAGGATGGGGTAAATTTATCTTATCCTGTAAGAGCAATTCGTACAACTGAATTTTTATATGTTCACAACATCAAACCAGAAAGATGGCCGGCAGGTAACCCAGAATTCGATTTTAGAAATGTAGATGGTTCTCCTACAAAAACATTTTTAACCAGTATAAAACCTGAATCTCAAGAGTATCGTTTTTATTCTTTAAGTTTTGGTAAAAGATTAGAAGAGGAATTGTACGATATGAAGAAGGATCCACATTGTATGGTGAATCTAGCTTACCATCCAAATTATAAAAAAACTTGTCAAACTTTAAGAACTCAAATGGAAAAAGAGTTAACAGAACAGGGTGATCCTAGAACTTTAGGAAAAGGAGCTATTTTTGACCAATATCCATATTACGGAAAACAGTTTAATTACGAAACTGGTGAGAGTATGGGATTTAAAAAGAAAAAACACTAATAAAATCACACGATGCATAGTATTACAAACTTGATATTCAGTTTTTGTTTGTTCTTTTCTTCTGTTTTGATGGCTCAAACCAAGTTGGTGTCACTGTTTAATGACCATATGGTTTTACAACAAAACACCAATGTTTCTATATGGGGAACAGATAAGCCCAAAACAAAAATTAGCATTCACACTACTTGGGGAGAAACAATTTCTGTATCGACAAATAAAAACGGAAATTGGAAGGCAACACTTAAAACGACTACTGCAGGAGGTCCGTACGAAGTAAAAGTGACAGGAACTTCAGAAGTTATTTTAAAAGATGTTTTATTGGGAGAGGTTTGGTTGTGTTCCGGACAATCCAATATGGAAATTAGTCTAAAAGGAAATCCTGGTCAACCTATCGATGGAAGTAATCATGCAATTGCTACTTCTAAAAATAATCAATTACGAGTTTTTAAGGTTGCCAAAGCCATGGATCTTACTAAGCAAGAAGATTGTGAAGGTAATTGGGTTTTATCCTCTCCAAATACAGCTGCTGCGTTTAGTGCCACAGCTTACTTTTATGGAAAAATGTTACAAGAGCAGTTAGGCGTACCAGTAGGTTTAATTATAAGCAGTTATGGAGCTACTCCTGCGGAAGCATGGACTCCTATGAAAACAATAGAAGCAGAAGGATTTAACGATCTTATAAAAGTTGCGAAAGAGACAAAAAAAATAAATAGAAGAACGCCAAGTGTTTTATACAATGCAATGATTCATCCTTTAATTCCGTATACAATAAAAGGAGCTATATGGTATCAAGGAGAAGGAAATCATAAACAAGCAAAAGCATATCAAAAGTTGTTTTCTGCAATGATAAAAACCTGGAGGTCTGAATGGAAATTAGGAGAGTTTCCATTTTATTTTGTGCAGTTGGCCTCATTGGGTTGGCCAGGTCAAAAATGGATAGATTTACAACAAGCACAACTAAAAACAATGCTATCAGTGCCAAATACAGGTATGGTCGTAACCAATGATATAGGAAGTATTGATTGTATACATCCTCCTAAAAAAAAGCAGGTAGGGGAACGTTTAGCCTATTGGGCACTCGCAAATGATTATGGTTTTTCGGGTGTTGAATTTAGTGGACCCGTCTACAAATCTAAACAAATTAAAGGAGCGAAAATTTATTTGAATTTTGAGTATGCACCTAACGGTTTGACTTCATTAGACAAGGAATTTACGGATTTTGAAATAGCAGGAGCAGACAATCAATATTACGAAGCGAATGTAAAACTTACTAAAAAAGGGAGTTTGTATGTGTGGAGTGATAAGGTAAAACAACCAAAAAATGTTCGTTATGGTTGGAAAAGCTATATAGAGGGTAGTTTGTATAATACTGCTGGATTACCAGCTTCTAGTTTTACTACAGAAGAAAATTAATAAGATATATTTATAAATGATGAGAATAGAAAAAAAAATAACATTACTGGTTCTTTTAATTTGTTGTGCCGCTTTTTCTCAAAGAGAAACAACTTCATTTAATGAAAATTGGAAATTTGCTCGTTTTGGGGCTATGCCTGATGGTTCAAAAAAAGCAGAACCTAAAAACATGGATGAAGTGAGTTTTGATGATTCACAATGGAGAGCTTTAGATTTGCCACATGACTGGGGAATTGAAGGTCCATTTAGAGCCGATTTACCAAACCAAACAGGAAAACTACCTTGGGCTGGAATTGGTTGGTACAGAAAAACATTTTTAGCACCTAAGTCGGATGCGGGTAAAAAGGTTTTTGTAGAATTTGATGGCGCCATGTCTAGAACTAGTGTATGGGTAAATGGGGGGTATGTAGGAGAATGGCCCTATGGTTATTCTTCATTTAGATTTGATATTTCTCCATATCTTAAAATTGGAAAAGAAAATACCATCGCTGTTCGATTGGATAATAAAGAAGCTTCTTCAAGATGGTATCCTGGTGGCGGAATTTATAGAAATGTGCGTATGGTGAAAACCGAAAAAACACATGTTGCTCAATGGGGGGCTTTTGTAAGTACTCCAAAAGTTTCTGCTACAGAAGCCAGCGTTTATATTACCACAGAAATAGAAGGCAACAAACAAGGCGTTCAAATTTTACATGAAGTGTTTACTTCGGGTGAAAACCCAATAAAAGTTGGAGAACAAAAGGTGCCTTATTTTAAACCGTGTACACTAAAAATTCAAAATCCAAAACTATGGGATTTGGAAAATCCGAATTTATATACTTTAAAAACAACGCTGCTAAGAAAAGATAAAAAGCTAGATGTGTATACTTCAACATTCGGAGTGCGTTCTATAAAGTATACCGCAGATGGATTTTTCTTAAATGGAAAAAAAGTTCATATGAATGGTGTTTGTCAGCACCACGATTTAGGGCCTATGGGTTCTGCAGTAAATGTTCGTGGAATAGAACGTCAAATTGAAATTTTAAAATCTTTTGGGGTCAATGCCATCAGAACATCACACAATCCACCCGCTCCAGAATTTTTAGCGTTATGCGATAAAATGGGAATTTTGGTGCAAGTTGAAGCTTTTGATGTCTGGCAAAAGAAAAAAGTGGACAATGATTATGCGGGGCTGTTTGGTGCTTGGAACGAAAGAGATGTAAGAGCCATGGTACGCAGAGATAGAAACCACCCATGCGTGGTAATGTGGAGTACAGGTAATGAGATGATTGAGCTTCAAAAAGCGGAAGATGCACCAATGGCAGTGATGTTGGCAAATATTATTCGCTCAGAAGATACAACAAGACCCACTACTTTTGGAAATAGTAGGCCGGAAGGGGCTACCAATGGATTTCAGAAAACGGCAGATGTTTTTGGTTTTAATTACAAGCCACATTTGTATGAAGAATTTCGTAAAGCGAATCCGAAAATGCCTTTGTATGGAAGTGAAACGGCTTCAACAATTAGTAGTAGAGGAGAGTACTTTTTCCCTGTAAATTTCGATAATAAAAAATCAGGAAATGGTGGGCACTTTCAAGTAAGTAGTTACGATTATTCTGCCCCTAATTGGGCATATACTCCTGATGTAGATTTTGAAGCTGAAGATAAATTTCCATGGGTTTTCGGTCAATTTGTATGGACTGGTTTTGATTATTTAGGAGAGCCGACACCTTATAATAAAGACAAAACCAATTTGTTGAATTTCTCTGATCCTGCTGAAAAAGCAAGAATGAAAGCAGAATTAGCAAAAATGGGGAAACAAATTCCGCCACGAAGTTCTTATTTCGGTATTGTAGATTTATGTGGTTTTCCAAAAGACAGGTATTATTTGTACCAATCTAAATGGAGACCTGAATTGCCAATGGCACATATTTTACCACATTGGAATTGGCCGGAACGAATAGGAGAAGTAACTCCCGTATTTGTATATACCTCTGGAGATGAGGCAGAATTATTTTTGAACGGGAAATCTTTAGGAAGAAAAAAGAAAGGTCAATATGAATACCGATTGGTTTGGAAAGATGTAATTTATAAGCCAGGAGAGTTAAAAGTAGTTGCTTATAAAAACGGAAAAAAATGGGCGGATGCAAAGGTAAAAACAACTAGCAAAGCAAGTAGAATTTCTATGGAAGCAGATAGAAGTATCATTGATGCCGATGGACAAGATGTGTCTTTTATAACGGTAAAAGTTACCGATAGAAAAGGACAGGTGGTTCCTAGAACTCACAATTCAATAAGTTATACCATTAGCGGGCCAGGAGAAATTATGGCTGTTGGAAATGGAGATCCTACAAGTCACGAATCCTTCCAAGCTACAACAAGAAAAGTTTTTAACGGAATGGCTTTGGTGGTGGTTCGTTCTAAAAAAGGAGCAACAGGAAAAATTACCATTACAGCTACATCAAAAGGATTAAAAGAAACAAAAACAGTACTAACAACAAAATAATGAAACAGTTTTATAATAAGTTAGCTTGTAGTTTGTTAATTGCAACAAGTGTATTTTCAGTTAAAAGTAGTGCGCAAAGCAAGCAACCCAATGTGGTTGTTATCATGGCAGATGACATTGGTTTAGGTGATTTGAGTTTTTATCAGAAACAAAGAAAGGATAAGAAAATCACGGTAAAAACTCCGAATATTGATAAGTTGATGGATCAAGGAATGCGATTTACGGATGCACATTCGCCAGCATCTTTATGTGCTCCTACTCGTTTTTCTATGTTAACGGGGAATTATTCTTATAGAAATTCTAGACCATTTGGGGTTTGGACTCCAGAGGCAGATGCTTTGATTGATAGCAATGGTTACACTACTAGTGCGCGAATTGCAAAAAAAGGAGGTTATACGACAGCTTTTTTTGGGAAATGGGGACTTGGAGGTTCTTGGATTAGAGAAAAAGGAAAAAAGATTGATCATGCCTATTTAAATGGAGGTGCGTTGAGTTATGGTTTTGATTATGCTTGTGAATTGCCAGAAGGAATTCAGAACCAACCATACGCTTTCTACGAAAATAGAAAATGGCAAAAGTTAAAGTCTAATTCTGTTTTAAAAGAATTAGACGCCCATCAAACAGGGTATGCTACGTCAAAAAAACACAAAACACGTGGAGGTATTGGAGATTCTAATTGGGATCCAAAAGAAGCAGGAAATATTTTAGCGCACAAAGCAGTAGCTTATGTTAAAAATCAGAAAAAAGAAAATCCTTTCTTTCTATATTATTGCAGTCAGGCCGTGCACATTCCTCACGAACCACCCGCTGAATTTGATGGGGTTAAAGTGGCAGGAACGACACCTGGAGATCATGGAGATATGATTTTTGAATTGGATTTGCAAGTAGGATTGATTGTAGGGGCTTTAAAGAAAACAGGGGCTTATGAAAATACCCTATTTATTTTTACATCAGACAACGGAGGTTTGTCTTTTGATAAAGAAATGAAAAAAGCGGGACACGATACCAGTCATGGATTATCTGGAAGTAAAGGTTCTATAAATGAAGGAGGCCATAGAGTTCCTTTTGTAGCGGTTTGGCCAGGGGTTATAAAACCCAATACAGTATCTAATGAACCGATAGTTGGGCAAGATATAGTGGCTACTTTGGCTGCTTTAGGAAATCAAAAATTGGACAAAACGAAGGTGTTGGATTCAGCAAATTTATTGCCGTTTTTTAAGGGAGAAGCTTCAGAAAAAGCACATACGTATTTACTACATCAATCTGCAGGAGGACCTAGTTTTGCTTTAAGAGATGGAGACTGGAAATTGATTTTAAAATCGGATGTGAAGAACAAAGCCAATAAGTTGGGGAATTTAACCAATGTAGCTTTGTTTAATTTAAAAGATAATTTGTCAGAAGACGAATCTAAAAATTTGATCAACAATGCAAGCTATGCTAAAAAAATTGCAGAGATGAAAGCAACTTATATTCGACTTAGAACTACAGGTGTAAGTACCGTAAACTAGTGTTAAATAAGATTCTTACAAAAGCACAGAACTCAATTGGGTTTCTGTGCTTTTTTTATGAATACAATTCTACAAGTACAAGAAAAACACACAGATAGACAAAGTGTAAAATAAAATTAGATTAATTTGCTTCAAATTGATTTTAAATAGAATGATGAGAAAATATCTTTTAGTCGCAATTTCCTTAATTGCCTTTGCTGTTCAAGCTCAAAAAGCAAATAAACCGAATGTAGTATTAATTTATGCCGATGATTTAGGACGTGGAATGTTGGGGGTATACGGACAAAAAATTATAAAAACACCTAATATAGATAAGTTGGCAACACAAGGGGTGCAATTTGAAAGAGCTTATGGTGCTATGTATTGCGCACCCGCAAGGGCTAGTTTGTTAACGGGTATGCATGATTGTCATGGAAGCAATCAGTTGGATATTGTAAAAGCAGGAATCTATAAAGACTTAGACCATGGTTTAACTTTTGATGAAATTAAAAGTAAAATAAATGCTGTTGCAGTGCCTGCTAAAAAGGATGAATTATTTTTAGCGCAAGTTGCTCAAAATGCAGGCTACAAAACAGGTCAGTTTGGAAAATTAGAATGGGGTTTTGCTACCACCCCAGAACGTTTGGAACGTCATGGATGGGACGAACATTTTGGTTATTACGACCATCTCCGTTGTCATGGATTTTATCCACCATTTTTGTTTGAGAATGGTGAAAAAGTAGCAATTCCGGGGAATACTTATATAGATTGTGCCAAAACTACCGAATTTGATTCCCCAGAAAATTATAAAAAACGCTGGGATATGACTGGAAAAGCAGTCTATTCAGAAAATATCATCATGGAGAAATTGCTTTCTTTTATAGAGAGAAATAATCCTAAGAAAACGGAGCAACCTTTCTTTTTGTATTTCCCATCACAATTACCTCATGGACCCACAGCTACTCCGGAAGTGCATAAAGATTTTAAAAACAATCCCAATTTGACGGAGTTAGAAAAAGAGTACGCATCCATGGTTAAAATGCTAGATGAGGATGTGGGTAGAATTTATAAAAAATTGGAGGAGTTGGGTATTTTAGACAATACTATTATTGTTTTTACGGGTGATAATGGACATGAAATTTATTATCCAGAAGTTGGTAGAACTTCTAAAGGAAGAAAGAATGTAAAGGGAGAAGTGTACGACAATGTGCACACCCGATACAATAGTGTGGTTACCGGTGATGTTTTTGATGGAAACGATGGCATGTCGGGTAAAAAAAGAGATAGCTGGGAAGGTGGTACCAGAGTGCCAATGTTTTGGTACTGGGAAAATCAAATAAAAGGAGGTCGAGTTTCGAATCAAATAGTTAGCAATTACGATTTCTTAAATACCTTGGCAGAGGTAGTTGGAGAAAAACAAGCAAAGGAAAAAGATGGTGTTTCTTATGCGAAAGCAGTGTTTGGTGGCAAAATTATAAAAAGAGATCCTATTGTTTTTTCTTCTGTAACCGGCCCCGCAATGGTTACTCAAGAAGGATGGAAAATAAGATATGTAACAAAAAAGGACGTATTTCAGTTGTATTATTTACCCAACGATTATGAAGAACTAAATGATTTGGCTTTGCTTGAACCGAAGCGATTAGAAAAATTAAAAAAACAGCTTTTTAAAGAATGTGACAATGATTGGAAAAATGGATTTGGACCTAGAACTATTCGCGTAAAGTAGTTTTTTGTGAAATTCATACTGAAACTTTCAAACCTAACAGGTTTTAAAATCTGTTAGGTTTTTTAGTTGTTACATAGTTGCTTAAGGATATAGAGCATAATGTTGGTGCTATAATTTATATAAAAATTTACGCAGAAACACATCAATATTCTTGTTGATACATTTGATATACTTAGAAGAACAGCCTTTGTGATGGTTTTTTATTTATTTGCGAAGTAACTTATAAGAGCCGTCGCTTTTATTGAAAAATTCATTTAAAAAAATAAACTGATGAGACAAACCAAAAATAAATTTACAGGCGTAAAATACGTTCATTTAGTCGTATTTGTATTCTTTTTAATTGCAAATTCTGTGGTAGCAAATACTTTTGTAAAAGAAGGTTTGGGTTCAGAAATGAGCAATATTAGAAATGCTGTTGTTGCTACCGTAAAAGGAAAGCAGGTTGTTTATCTGTCTAAATTAAGTGATGGAGTTGGTTGTTACTCTTTGGATGGAAAAAAAATATGGTCGTTTAAAATTGAAGACGCCGCGGTTATTTTTGAAATTTTATCGAAGGATATTGATGGCGATGGAAATGATGATTTGTTGGCGGTATCGGGAAATGGAACTGTGTATTGCTGGAGTAGTTTAGGAAAACTATTATGGAAATACAGCCCAGATCATAAAGTACGTTTTTCAGAAGTAGCTGTTGTGAAAAATGACAATAGGCTTCAAATTTTTGTAGGAGGAAATGATTATTTGCTGTATGAGTTAGATGCTAAAGGAAAATTAGTTTCAACTACAAAAATTAAAGGGGTCGTTCGAAAAATTGAAGTTGGAAACTTTTTAGATAAGAAGAAAGAAGATTTGTTTTTAATGACCTACAATCATGATAAATTTCGTTGGGAGTTTATGGGGGTTTTAGATCCTAGCACTAAAAGAGTTTTAAAAGAAACTACCTATACTAAAAAAAACTTGTCGGAATTGAGTAAATCCATGGTTACGGATATTTCTATTGCAGATCTAAACAAAGATGGATTATCAGATATTTTATTTTTTGCGGATCTTTCGTTTGTGCCTTTCTTTTGTGCATTAGATGCTAATTTTGATGTAATTGCAAAATTTAAAGCCAGTAAAAAAGAAGTTCAAAGATATGGGCATTCTATAGGAACTTGTTTATTGCCTATTCGCGATGAAATTATGTTTCAACACGGTGGGTTTATGTTCCAATTGGATTTAAAAGGAAAATTAATTCAAAAATCAGGAACTAGATATGCCAAGCAAAATGAAATTGTTTTTAACGATTTTGTGGTGGCTACTGCTTCTAAACAATTAATAGCTACCGGTGAAGTTGATGGAGGAAATGGCTTGTATTATTACGATTTAAAAAAATCCAATTGGATTGAAACCAAGCAAACACTTCAAGGAACTTCTGCTTTGGTAGCAGAGAATATAGAGCAGTTATACCAGCAAATTTTAGATTTTAAAATGCCAAGCTATCAAAAGCCATCTGATAAAGAATGGGTGATGGTGACGAGTAAAGAAATAAATGCCAAGGTAAAAAAATTGAAAGGCAATAAAATTGAGTTCGTCATTCAAAAAGCGCCAAAAGAAAGTACCGACCGAACGGCAATGGTGAACATAATGGGAGAGATAGCCTTGAAAAAAGACAAACGAGGAAAGTATCAAGATTCTAGAGAAGACATTGTAAATATGGCTAGAAACTACGAAAAGCAAGGACAGCCTTTTACGTTTTGGGCAGGGCATGGAAACGATCCTTTTTACATTCAAATTGAAACGTTGGAAGAAATTTTAAAAGTAGCACCAAATACCTGTCGTGGTTTTGTGTATGCTGAAATGGCTAATGTTGAAGACCCAAGAGTGATTCATTTTGTAAAAGAGTATGTGCCAAGATTGGCAATGGCAATTCGAGTAAACAACAAGGCGAAATTGTATTTTAGATACAAAAATACGTTTTGGGGTTTGACCAATAAATTGCCTTTATGGCAAGAATTATTTTTCTCTAAAAAATACAACGATTTTTTAGTGCCGGCATCAGAAGATACGAGTAACAGGACACAAGATGTTAATTTAGCTGGAAGAATTGGAATGTTTGCAGCAGATTATGTAGATGATTTTGCCATGCGTTTGGTAGATGATAACCCGACAAGTTGGAGGCCGTTAACTCCGGGCGGACAGCGATCTATTTCTCCTTATTTAAGACAAGGAGTGATGATGGCGGCTTATGGAGCAAAACACGGTGTCATAATAGATAATAATTTTACCGAAGAGCCTGGATTAAATGTGCTGTTTGCTTTGATGAAATCGGGAGTGCTTCCTATTGTAGAAAAAGAAGCTATTTTATCGATAGGTTCTTGGCATTTAATAAAAGAGGTTGACGAACATTTGGTGCATTCAATTGACAATCATCATTCATTAAAACAGTATAAAAAAGACGATGATAATTCTGTTTTTTCTGTAGCTCAAATGCATTGGGCTGGGACAAGTCTTCCTGAAAATGATTATTCTAAAATAGCCTTAGGTGTTCAATACAGATGGTTGAATTATATGCCAGAATTACCACATGGTATGGTACCCATTGCACCCATTGAATACAAAGAAACTTTGGAGAAAAATAATATTCCATATAGTATAAGTAGCGGAAAAAACGGATTTATAAATGGTAAATCTGTGTCGGCTACAGCTTATACAAATACGTTTAAAAATAGTGTTGAAAAAGGATCGGCTAAAATGCCAATTATTGTGAAAGGTGCAGCTTGGAGTGCTATTAGAATTGACAAAACGCACGTGCGTTTAATTTTATTGGATCCTGGATATTTGGAACCAGAAGAACGTGAGGTTCGTATTCTTTTTCAAGGAAAATTACCTAAAAATGGAATCGATATTTTGAGTAAGGAATCTATGAACATAAAAAAGGAAATAAATACAAAAGTGGCGGCAGGCTCTTTGCGTTTTATTGATTTTGAATACTAATTTAGAATTGGTTTACAGTTGAACAAGTATATTGTATTTTAGATTTTGTTTAACTTTTCTTTTCGTTTTTTATAACTTTAGTGGCGTGCTGAATCCCTATTATTGTAATTCCTAAAATTTAAAAGATGAAAAAAATACTTTTGGCCTTTGTTGTATTGTTAACTACAAATGTTTTTGCACAACGTCCTGGAGGTGGAGGTAGGCAACAGAATCGAAATCCACAATCGGAACAAACTCAAAAAAGAGAGAAATTTAGTGCCAGTAATGCAGCGGGTATTTTTTATTATGACATTGATGAAGTCGTAAAAAAAACAAAAGTTAAAGACGAGCAGAAACAGTACCAAGTAAAAAAAGCGTTAAGAGAGTACAATGCTAAAATCAGAGAGCTTTCATTTATAAATACAGAAAAATTTGAAGCCTTAGACATTCTTGTAAATTCTATGCAAAAGCGTACCAATTCTTTGGGCAGTCAAGCTAGAGATGCTTCTGGAAATAAGGAAAGTGTTCGAAAAAAAATAGGCGCAACCATTCGTCCTGTTAAAGATGAAATTCGACATAATGAAAAAGAATTGAATCAATTTTTCGAATCAATCTTATCAAAAAAACAACTAAAAAAGTGGTTGAAATACCAAAAGAAAGAAAACGAAAGTTTACAGCCTAAGCAAGCTCAAAATAGGGATGGTCAGCGGGATAGACCAGCGGGTGGAGGACGAGGTTCTATGAGATAATTAATTAAAAAAATCCTATGGAAACATAGGATTTTTTTTGTTTTAAAATTTTAAAAGTATCGCTAATTATTTCAAGCTTTAAGTAAAATGTAAACAGGAAAATGATCGCTGTAACCACCTTGGTAATATTTTCCAGTATAGGTTCTAAAGGGTTCTCCTTTGTATCTTCCTCTAGGATTCATTAAAAATTCTTTATTGTAAATAGCGGCTTTCTCAAAGTTCAATCGGCTGTCAGTATCAGAAATAAAATTTTCAGAAATTAATATTTGATCAAAAAGCATCCATTTTCCGTAAAACTTTGAAGAGCCTAAGCCTTTTTTATAGAGGCCTAACATTGGGTTTGTTAATGGAGAGATGGCTAAATGTCGGTCAATACTTGTATCGCTAGGGTTGTCATTAAAATCGCCCATCACTAATATTTTCGGATTTTCTTCTTCTAATTTATCTATATGGCTTCGCAGTAATTCTGCAATGGTAATCCTTTTTGCTTTGGTTTCACTTTGCCCCATTCTTTTTGACGGCCAATGGTTTACATATACATGAACAATTTCATCATACATTTTTCCTTTTACATATAAAATATCTCGGGTATAATCGCGTACATTGTAGTTGTCATAAAGCAAAACTGTAAGTGCTTCTGTTTCTAGCACTTCAAAAATATCTTTGTTATAAAGTAAGGCGGTATCAATCCCTCTTTCGTCAGGAGAATCGTAATGAATATATTGGTAAGGGTGCCACTGCATGGCGTCACTTTTTAATAAATCATCTAAAACACCGGCATTTTCTATTTCAGCCAAACCAATTAATACAGGTGGTAATTTGCAATAATCGTTGCCAATACTGGCAATGGCTTTTCCTATTTTTTGGACTTTTAAGTTGTAGCGATAAGGGCCCCATTTTTTCTTTCCTTTTGGAGTGAATTCCCTGTCTAGTGTATATTTGTTGTCTGTAAAATCAAATAGGTTTTCAACATTATAAAAGGCACAGGAAATTAGTTCAGAATTCATCAATTTTTTCGGTTTTTTCGAATGTACGAAACATTCTAAAACTAAATTTAAATTATCTACTATTATTGTACATTTGCACTATGATTGATAAGAAAAAAGTAACCTCTGAAAAAGCGGTCCTGATTGGAGTTGTAACTCAGTTGCAAGATGAAGATCAGTCGAAAGAGTTTTTGGATGAATTGGAGTTTTTGGTAAATACGGCTGGTGGAGTTTCTATCAAAAGATTTACTCAAAAACTAGAAAAACCACATCCTAAAACTTTTATAGGCTCGGGGAAATTAGAAGACGTAAAACGATACATAGATACACACCATGTAGGTACAGCCATTTTTGATGACGAATTGAGTCCGGCTCAATTGCGTAATATTGAAAAAGTATTGGATTGTAAAATATTAGATAGAACGAACTTGATATTGGATATTTTTGCACAAAGAGCCCAAACGAGTTATGCTCGTACACAGGTAGCTTTGGCACAATGTCAATATTTACTGCCAAGGTTAACCAAATTATGGACGCATCTTGATAAGCAAAAAGGGGGTATTGGATTGCGTGGACCTGGTGAGACGGAAATTGAAACAGATAGACGTATTGTGCGTGATCAAATTGATGTTTTGAAAAAGAGACTGAAGGTGATTGACAAACAAATGGCCATTCAAAGAAAGAATAGAGGAAAAATGGTGCGTGTGGCCTTGGTAGGTTATACCAACGTTGGAAAATCTACTTTGATGAATGTGATCAGTAAATCTGACGTGTTTGCTGAAAATAAATTATTTGCAACTTTAGATACAACCGTAAGAAAGGTGGTTGTAAAAAACATTCCTTTTTTAATGGCCGATACAGTTGGGTTTATTAGAAAATTACCGACACAGTTGGTAGAATCTTTTAAATCGACCTTAGATGAGGTACGTGAAGCAGATTTTTTATTGCATGTGGTTGATGTTTCTCATAAGAATTTTGAAGACCATATAGCCTCAGTAAATCAAATTTTATTGGATATTAAAAGTGCTGATAAGCCAACCATGATGGTTTTTAATATGATTGATGCTTATACGCATGAGACCATTGATGAAGATGATTTGGTGACTGAAAAAACGGCAGAACATTATACCTTAGAAGAATTGCAAAAATCTTGGATGTCGAAAATGGGAAACAATTGTGTTTTTATTTCGGCCTTGCATAAGGAGAATTTGGAAGACTTTAAAAGTCGTGTTTATGAAGAAGTAAAGAAAATTCATATCCAACGCTTTCCGTATAATAACTTTTTATACGACGAGTATTCTGAAGAAGAAGCATAAAAAAATCCCTTTGAATTATTTTCAAAGGGATTTTTTTTTGAGTTGTTTATTTTACAAGCTAAGCTTTGTTGAAGCTTAAAATCCGTAATTGATTCCTAAACCAAAAACTTCTTTTACCTGGGCAGCGCTTATAGCATTGTCGTCATAAATGGTTTGGAAAGAAATATTAGTAGACATGTACTTGTTAATTTTCATAACAATGTTTAAGGTATAGTCAATATCTATATTTTGAGCATCTTCTAAATAGTTAGAATACAGGTTTAAAATATTTTCAAAAGAAACATTTTTTACCACCTCATATTTTGAGTATACATTTACACTTGCCCCTAGTTCTTTGCGAGAAGTTTCTCCTTGAGCCACACCAAACGCCGATTCGGTTTCTGTAAATTGTCCGTCAACCATAATTAATTTTCCGGTTACGGGTGCAATATTTAATTTAAAAGTAGCGGAGGGTTTGTACAACATACCCAAACCAGTTTGTAAATAAGCTGGCGACATAAAATGAGAAATGTAAGCTCCATCTTTATTTTCACCTCTGTCAAATTGTGTTTTAAAGTTTACAATTCCAGAGTAAAACCAGTGTCCACTTGCTTTTTTACCCACAATAGAATTGAATTCTAATCGGTCATCAGATTTTGTGATGTCGTCACCTTTAATTTTTGTCAATCCGTAAGCAGCAGACAATCTATTGTCCCAGCTCCAGTCGTTTTTACTGTAGTTAAATTCATAGGCAAAATTTACGTTTCCAGCAATATTAGAAGTTCCCCCTCCAAGCCATTCATTGTTAAAGGCAGATTGGTTGAATAATAAATTGATGTTTCCTTTTTTCGTCCAATTAGACTTTTCTTGAGCATAGCTAAGGCTAGTTAAAATTAACAAGCTAGCAAGGATTAATTTTCTCATAATAAGTAAATACTTTTTGTTAAATTATTTGGCAAAAATAGACTTTTCAATAAAAATACAATCTAAATATATGTTTACGAAATTTTTTAGATAAAGTGAAAAGCTATTTTGCAAAAAAAAACTTGATTTGACCTAATTTTTAGGTTAACTCAAGTTTTTTGTTATCAGTGATTTTTAATGCTAGAAATTATTTTTTCTTTTTATACAAAGGTACTGTTGAGCAAGCTTCACCGTACATAATGTTATTGGCCACGGGCACTAAACATTGAATAAGGTAAGTGTACGCACTTTCTGGAATCGGTTTGTTGGCGCAACCTTTAATAATTACTGGTAGATTTTGGTAGCTAGAGAAATCCATTTTAGAAATTACTTCTTGAAAAATGCTGTTTTCTAAAAGTTCCAAATCGCCAACAATAATTTTTTTAGCAAAAGGAGCTGCTCTTGTTGTAATTAGGAGGTATGCCCAAGAAGGAATGATAGCATCGGCACTGCAGGTTAATGCAACAAAACTATCTTGTAAAGTACTCCAATCATACGCATCAATTGAAGCTCTAAAGTCTTTTTCTTTCAAAATTAACTCCTGAAAAAGCCATTGTTTGATATCAAAAACAACACGTTTTCCTTCAGGATAAAAATCTTCAAGATCAATGGTTTTTAATTTGCTATTGGCTACTTTGTTTATTATTTCTTCCATACTAAATAAGTTTTTAGTGTTTAATTTTTAGTTTTAAGTTGAAATAAAACTATTGCAACACGCAACTATAGGAATCCTAATTCTAATTTAGCTTCTTCACTCATCATGTCTTGTGTCCAAGTAGGGTCAAAAGTAATTTCAACTTCTGCATTGTCAATTTCTTCCAATTCTTCAATTTTGTCTTCCACTTCTTTTGGTAAAGTTTCGGCAACTGGACAGTTTGGAGATGTCAAAGTCATTAAAATTTTAGCTTCTTTATTATCGCTTACCATCACATCATAAATTAAACCTAATTCGTAGATGTCTACTGGTATTTCAGGGTCAAAAATAGTTTTTAAAACTTGTACAATTTTTTCTCCTATATCTGTAATTTCTTGATTTTCCATGTTCTGTTATTTAGAATGGTTCAAAGATACGATTTACAATTATTATAAATAAGTTTTTAGTTTTGAATGTTTAGTTCTAAGTTGAAATAAATATTTTACTCAATACTCAATACTCAATACTCAATACTCAATACTCAATACTCAATTGTCCTATTGATTCATTTTCATTTGAAAACCTAAGGCGTACAATTTTATTTTTTTGATCATAGATACCAAACCATTGGCTCTGGTAGCTGATAAATGTTCTTTCAAACCAATTTTATCAATAAAGTCCATATCGGCTTCAATAATATCTGAAGGTTGCTGGTTGTTAAACACTCTTAAAAGCAGTGCTACAATCCCTTTTGTTAGAATAGCATCGCTATCTGCTGTGAAAATTAAATTGTCATTTTCAATTTCTGAATGCAACCACACTTTAGATTGGCAACCTTTGATCAGGTTTTCATCTATTTTAAAAGCTTCATCTATAATAGGTAAGGACTTTCCAAGGTCAATTATATACTCGTATCGTTCCATCCAATCATCAAACATTTCAAACTCCTCAATAATTTCTTCTTGTATTTCTTTGATAGTCATTTTTTAAACTTATTTTTGCACTGTCTTAAACAATGCTTTTGTCAGGTACAAAAATAGAGATAAAATTTTATCTATAGCAATGGATTAAGACATTCTTAAGCTTCCAAAATACAGTAAGGAAGTGAATATTAATTTATCGACTGATTTCGATAAGACTCAAAAAAAACCGTCTCATAAAAGAGACGTTCATAAGAATTATGAGCAAACTGTTAATAGTAGGAACGGTAGCATTTGATGCTATTGAAACTCCTTTCGGGAAAACAGACAAAATATTAGGAGGTGCCGCGACTTATATCGGACTTTCAGCTTCTAATTTTAACATTCAATCAGGTATTGTTTCAGTAGTAGGAGGAGATTTTCCAGAAGAATACCTTACTATGTTAAACAATAAAAATGTTGATACGGAAGGAATTGAAATTGTAAAAGAAGGAAAAACTTTTTTCTGGAGTGGTAAATATCACAACGATATGAATTCCAGAGATACCTTGATTACAGAACTAAATGTTTTAGAACATTTCAATCCTGTAGTTCCTCAAAAATTTAAAAATTCAGAAATAGTTTTATTAGGAAACTTGCACCCTTTGGTACAAAATGCTGTTTTAGAACAAATGGAAACAAAACCAAAATTAGTGGTTTTAGATACCATGAATTTTTGGATGGATATTGCATTGCCTGAATTAATTGAGGTAATTAAAAAAGTAGATGTCATTACCATTAATGATGAAGAGGCTAGACAGTTAAGTGGAGAATATTCATTACGAGTAGCTGCTAGAAAAATTCAAGAAATGGGACCTAAGTATGTGGTAATTAAAAAAGGAGAACACGGAGCTTTGTTGTTTAACGATGATCAAGTTTTCTTTGCACCTGCTTTGCCTTTAGAAGAAGTTTTTGACCCAACAGGGGCAGGCGATACTTTTGCAGGAGGATTTGCAGGATATTTAGCAAAAACAAAAGATATTTCTTTTGAAAACATGAAAAATGCAGTTGTTTATGGTTCTAATTTGGCTTCTTTTTGTGTAGAGAAATTTGGAACAGAGCGCATGCAAACTATAACAAAAGAAGAAATTTACGATCGCTTAGAACAATTCAAAGAATTGACACAATACGAAATGTCAATTTCTAACTAAGTAAGTATTAAAGTCTTATAACGACAATAGATATACATTAATTTTTACAAAATTTTGTAATTAACTTTAAATTATGAGTGACGCTATCAAACATGAATGTGGTATTGCAATGGTTCGTTTATTAAAACCATTGGAGTATTATAAAGAGAAGTACGGAACTGCATTCTACGGAATTAACAAAATGTATTTGTTAATGGAAAAGCAACACAATCGCGGACAAGATGGTGCTGGTTTTGCAAGTGTAAAATTTAATGCCAGTCCTGGTTCTCGCTATATCAGCAGAGTGCGTTCTAATCAAGCGCAACCAATTCAAGATATTTTTGCTCAAATTAACGATCGTTTAAGCAAAGGTTTAAATGAAAATCCTGATAAGAAAGACGACGTTGCTTGGCAAGAAGAAAATCTTCCTTACATCGGGAATTTGTTTTTAGGACATGTTCGTTATGGAACTTCAGGAGGAAACAGCATAGAAAGTGTGCATCCTTTTTTACGTCAAAGTAACTGGAGACACAAAAACTTAATAGTTGCGGGTAATTTTAATATGACCAATTCTTCGCAATTGTTAGAAGAGTTAATTGAGCTTGGACAGCATCCTAAAGAAAGTACAGATACCGTTACGGTAATGGAAAAAATTGGGCACTTTTTAGACGATCAAGTGGAAGGTTTGTACCAAGATTTAAAAGCGAATGTTAGTAAAAAAGATGCTTCGCCATTAATTGCAGAAAAAGTAGACTTACAAAAAATACTTAAAAGAGCTGCCAAAAGTTTTGATGGTGGTTATGCTATGGCCGGTTTGTTAGGGCATGGAGATTCTTTTGTTTTAAGAGATCCTGCCGGAATTAGACCTACTTTTTATTACCAAGATGATGAGGTTTTAGTTGTAGCTTCTGAAAGACCTGTGATACAAACTGTATTCAATGTGCCTTTAGAATCTGTAAAGGAATTAGAGCCTGGACATGCATTGATAGCGAAAAAATCAGGACATATTTCTGTACAACCTGTATTGGATCAATTGCCTAAAAAGTCGTGTTCTTTTGAAAGAATTTATTTCTCCAGAGGGTCTGATGCAGATATTTACAAAGAACGTAAAAAATTAGGAAAAACTGTTTTCCCTGAGATTTTAAAGAAAATAGATAACGATATTTCAAATACGGTATTCTCGTATATTCCGAACACGGCAGAAACTTCATTTTACGGAATGAGTGAAGCTGCTGAAGATTTCTTAAATCAGCAAAAATTAGGAAAAATTTTAAAAGGGAAACGTAATATTTCTGCAGAAGAATTAAATGTGATTCTTTCTGAAAGACCTCGAATTGAAAAAATTGCGGTTAAAGATGTAAAACTAAGAACGTTTATCGCCGACGATAACAGTCGTGATGATTTAGTGGAGCATGTGTATGACATTACTTACGGAGTGGTAAAGCCAAATGATAACTTGGTAATAATTGATGATAGTATTGTAAGAGGTACAACATTAAAGAAAAGTATCATTAAAATACTAGATCGCTTAAAACCGAAGAAAATTGTCATTGTTTCTTCAGCACCGCAAATTCGTTACCCAGATTGTTACGGAATTGACATGGCTAAAATCGGTGATTTTATTGCTTTTAGAGCGGCATTGGAATTATTGAAAGATACAGATCAATACCATATTGTGAATGATGTGTACACAAAATGTTTGAAACAGAGAATTAGAGAAGATGCTGGAATTCAGAATTTTGTTAAAGAAATTTATGCACCTTTTTCGGCAGTTCAAATTTCTGATAAAATTGCAGAAATGCTAAAAACATCTGAAATTAAAGCAGACGTACAAGTAATTTTCCAAACTATTGAAGGCCTGCACGAAGCATGTCCAGATCATTTAGGTGATTGGTATTTTACAGGAGATTATCCTACAAATGGAGGTAAACGTGTAGTAAATGAAGCGTTTATTAATTTCTATGAAGGGAAAAACAAAAGAGCTTACTAAGAATAAAAGTTTATAATTTAATAAAAACCTTGTCATTTATGGCAAGGTTTTTTTTGTGTTTATATTTAAAATTTAAAACATCTATTATCAGGAAATAAATATTTGAATACGTAATGTTTTATTTTTCAAATGTTTATACATTGTTGTTTATTGGTTTGAGACTTGAATTTTGACCAAGAAAAGTTTAATTTTACATTAAAAATTAAAGAAGATTATTTTTATAGTGTTCATAAGTTGCTAAAAACCAATCTACCCTAAGAGATTACAAATGACAAAAATATGTTTAAAAAAATTACAGGAGTTTTTTTATGTTTTATCGCATTCTCAAATTTAAATGCCCAAGTAGACATTATCGATGAAGATTTTTCATCTGGATCTTTGCCTGCCGGTTGGAGTAACATTGACAATGGAAGTAGCCCAGCAGGAGATAAATGGGAATTTAACGATCCAGGAGGTCGAAATATTACGGCTGGAAATTTTTCTGGAAATTTTGCTATTTTAGATAGTGATAATTACGGCAGTGGAAATTCACAAGATGCAAGCCTAGAAACAAATAGTTTTAATACAAGTACTTATGAGCTAGTAACCTTAGAATATGACTACCAATATAGAGATTACCAATCACCAGAATCTTGTGAGGTAGAAGTTTATAATGGAAGTACTTGGGTGTCTGTGGCAAGTTATACTACTAATTCTGGAGACAATTATGACTCGGCAACAAAGGTAACTTTAGATATTACAACGGCTGCTGGAGGAGCTTCAAACGCAAAAATTAGATTTACTTATACAGGAGATTGGGACTGGTGGTGGGCCTTAGATAATATAAAAGTTACAGGAACTTTAGCAGATACTACATCATTGTATAGAGGGCCAGGTGGAATTGGAACTACTGATGGGTCTTCTAGTTTAGAATTATGGCTAAGAGGAGACAATGGTGTTACAAGCAATGGTAGTGATGTTGTAACTGCTTGGTTAGACAATAGTGGGAATGGAAATGATGTTTCTTTAATAGGAGGAAACCCTACGTATACTTCAGATATTAATAACCATGAAGTGATTTCTTTGGATGGGAATGATTATTTTCAAAGCGGAGTTGCTAGTAATACCAGCACAACTGCCTCGGTTTATTTTACAGGTACAATTACAGGTTATTCTGATACTTGGGCAGGTATATTGTCTGGTTCTAAAAGTGGACAATTAGATTGGAACACAACAGATCATGTAGTTTTTTTAGATAGAAATAGTGGTTCAGATGATTTAGAGTCCTATAGAAATGGACAAAAATCTGCGATAACCGATGGGTTACTTGGATCTGGGGTGAAGATTATGAATTCTGAGTATGACGGGACCAATAATACAATAAGATTAGATGGTACAGCAGGGACTTCTATAGCTTCTTCTGGTTCTTTTGATTTTAATTTAATTGGTATTGGGAAAAGAATTACAGAGAATAAATATACAATAGGAGATTATGGTGAGGTTATTTATTATTCTGAAGATTTATCATTGGTAGAAAAAATTATTATTGAAAATTATTTGCAAGCCAAATACAACGGAACCTTATCGTCAAATAATTTTTACAATGAAGATACCAATGGTGATTTTGATTATGATGTAGCAGGTATCGGACAGGCTACAGATGGTTCAAGGCATGATGATTCTCAAGGAACTGGAATTGTAAGAATTTACGATCCAAGTGCGATGGGGAATGATGAATATTTATTTTGGGGAAGAAATAACAAAACTGCTTTGAGTTTTGAAACAAATACAGACAACTATAAAGAAAGACTGAATACCTTGTGGAGGGTCAGTAGAAGAAATAATCCTGGTACGGTAAGTATTATTTTTGATCTATCTGGTGTTGACCTTTCTGGGAAACAAGATTGTGCCGATTTGCAATTGGTTATAGATAACAATAGTGATTTATTAAGTCCTTCAAATACGTATACATTAACAGATCTTGGAAGTGGTTTCTATCAAGCAACTGGAGTAACTTTTGCCAACAATAGATACTTTAGTTTAGAATATCAAGATAAAATAGTAGTAGACGATACGCAATTTTATAATGGATCAGGAGCATCCAATGTGCCAGATACTTCTGATGGCTGCTTTAAATTACTCGTAAAAAATACGGCAGATGGTACAATAAGTTTGACTGAAAATGCTGACGTTAGAGAAGTAGAAGTAGAAAGTGGAGGAAAATTGGTTTCAAATACAGGCATACGTTTGCGTGTTACGAATGGAATTCTAAACAATGGAGATATCCGAATGGTAGGAACTTCACAGCTGATTCAAACACATACAGGAACTTCTTTAAATACAGGTTCAGGCGATTTATATATAGATCAACAAGGAACTAATAATAGCATATATAGATACAATTATTGGTCTTCACCAGTAGCAAGTGGTACTGCAACTTACACAGTAGACGGTGTGATGAAAGATGGTAGTACGGTAACCTCGGCTTCTTCTTCGCCAGATGACATAAACTTTGTAACTGGTTTTAATGGAGATACCACAAGTCCAATTACAATTTCTAATTATTGGATTTACAAATACGACGTAAATTGGGCGTCCGTTTTAGATTCTGGTACCTTAGAAGTAGGTCAAGGGTATACAATGAAAGGTCCGGGTGCGGTGCAAGGATATACATTTGTTGGAACTCCAAATGATGGTGATTATACCATTTCAGTTGTAGATGAAGATGCTGCACTGGTAGGAAATCCGTATCCATCAGCTTTAGACGCGGATGCTTTTATTACCTTAAATAGCCTTACTAATGGTATTATTGATGGCAGTATTTATTTTTGGGAACACAATGGAGAAGTTGATGGTACAGGAAATAATGGACACTATAAATCTGGCTACCAAGGTGGGTATGCTGTTAGAAATATTGGAGGAGGAGTTGCAGCAATAGCGCCAACAGGTATTGATGGTTTAGGGACAAGTAGTGGAGATGAACCGGGACAATACATTGCTATTGGACAAGGATTTTTTGTAAATGCGACGGGAACAGGTAATGTAGAATTTGAAAACTCTATGAGGGCTTTTCAAGAAGAAGATGATTCGAGTTCTATCTTTTTTAAATCTAAAAGGAAGTCAAAAAGTAGTGCTATTAAATCCAACTCAAAAAAATTACCTTCTTATCGTTTAGGTTTTGAGCATACAAATAGCGAAGGACAATCAATAACGAGACAATTATTAGCGGTTTTTAAAGAAGGATTGACGGATGGTTATGACAATGGTTATGATAGTAGTATTTATGACTTGCAACAAAAGGATGTGTATTGGGTGCCAAATGGCAATGATGAAAAATATGTAATTGCTGGTTTGGATACTTATAATGCAGACATGGAAATACCATTAGAGTTAACTATGGATACGGATGGATTTGTTTCTTTTATTACCTTAGAGAAAGACGAAACTGTTGATGATGTTTATTTGTATGACAAGCTAAACGATATTTTTTATGGTTTGAGAACTGAAAAATCTATCTATGTTAGTGAAGGAGTTCATTCCGATAGGTATTATGTTACTTTTAGAAAAAGTGCTCTTGGTTTAAATGAAGTTAAGGACGATGAGCTTATTGTGTATTTTGATAAAATGAATGATGAATTGGTTGTAAAAGCAACAAATTCAACCAAATCACTTCAGTTAGAATTATACACAGTTACGGGTTCTAAATTAAAGGAAGAAGTCATTACGGAAGAAAAAAGACTTCCGGTTCCTGGAATTGCTTCAGGTGTTTATTTTGTAAGAATTAAAACCGAAAATGGGATTTTCTCTCAGAAGATTTTACTAATGAAAAAATAGAAAAACAAAAAACAGCAAGACGGTAAGCTACAATACCTATTGTTGATAATTTTTAATTGAGGAAAAAATACTCCTAAAAAAATACTGATTTCAATGGCCTTTTTATATCGTTGAACTTTTTATATTTTTAACAGATGAAAGTGCTCTTGAACTTTTTTTTAATTCTTTTTTGTGCGGTTGCCTTAACGGCGCAAGAGCAAAAATTTACGATTGTGTTGGATGGAAAACTAACACAAACCATTTCGAAACAAGAAGTTTTTAGCGAGAAACAAATTTCTACAACTATAGAATCTCTTCTTTCAAATACCGATTTGTTTGAAGAAGAAACCAACCCTTTTGTAAATAGAGGGGCTTTTTATAAAAATCATTGGTTAAAATTTTCTATCATTAATAAGTCTGAAAATTCAAAGTTTGTATTGGAATTCAATCAAACATACATTGATTCTTTACAGGTTTTTTTAGTAAAGAACCAAAGAATAGTCAAGACCTATCCCAAACAAGGATTGCACTTTAAAACAGCAAACTCAGATAATTATTTGTCTAATAAATACGCTTATATATTTCCTTTCGAATTAGCGCCGAATGAAAAAATTCAATTCTATATACAAGCAATGATCAACGACGGATCTTTTCGGGTGATGAATAAAATTTGGACGGAACAAGCTTATAAAACTAGGGTAAGCGATATCAAATTCCGATCTAGTTATTTATTGGTGTTTTCCGGATTCGTTTCCTTAATCCTAGTCTTATCTCTTACGATGTTTGCTTTCAGTAGAGACCGATTGTATTTGTATTATATAGGTTTTGTGATCGTTATTTTTACAAACCTCCTATGTTTACGACATATGATTTCTCCTGTTTTTATTGAGAACTATTTTTTATTTGGAAATAATTTTGTTGAAATGTTAAGTTTCTTACAGCTGTTTTTTATGCTGATGTATGCCAATAAGTTTCTATCTCTAAAAAAAAATCATCCACGCTTTTATTGGACGCTTCATTTTCTTGCACTTACGATAATGACGCTGTTTATTGCGGGACTTTATTTAAGGCATGCAGCTTTTTGGTTCTATTATTTCTCCTTTTATATTTCAAAAATATTGGTGGTACTTGTCACTTTTACCATTTATTATGTGGCTATAAGTTTGGTGCGGAAAAAAAATAAAATGGCGTATTATTTTGTTATTGCCTATTTCCCTTTATTAATTTTTATTGTTCATTATATTTTTACTGCCTTAGGTTTAACGACTTCCTACAACCCATTGCAGCTCGAGTTTGTCTTGTTTTTTGAAATTGTTGTTTTGGCAGTTGCGTTGGCCCATAAATATTATTTGCTTATTGTGCAGAATTATAAATTTCAAAAAGAAATCATCAGTACCAAAGAAAAAAGTATGGCCGCCATATTGCAAGCACAAGAAGAAGAAAGAGGAAGAATTGCTAGAGATTTACACGATGGTGTGGTGCAACAAATAGGTAGCGTGCTTTTACGAGCAAGAAATTTGTTAACAGATTTGAAATTAATTCATAAAAAAGAATCTCAAGAATTACTACAAAATTTAGAAAGTTCGAACCAAGATTTACGCACTATTTCTCATCAAATGATGCCAAGAGCATTAAAAGAATTAGGTGTAGTACATGCCATAACAGATTTATTGAATAGCAGTTTAGGTTTGGCAAATATTGAATTCAAATTCGAAAATTTCAATATTGAAAGTCGAATGGATCCAACGCATGAAATTGTACTCTATAGGGTGTTACAGGAATTGATTAACAATATTATAAAGCACAGCGAAGCCAGTTTTGTCAATGTACAATTGTTTATTAGTGGTCAGTATATAATGCTGTTGGTAGAAGACAATGGGAAAGGTTTTGACATTGATAAACAAAACAAAGGTGTAGGTTTGCGAAATATGAAAAGTAGAGTAGATGTAGTAAACGGAACTTTCGATTTTGAATCGGTTGTTAAAAAAGGTACTTTAGTGCGAGTTAAAATTCCACTTGTATGAAGCCAATAAGACTTTTAATAGCAGATGACCACCCTTTAATTGCAGAGGGAATTAAAAATACGTTTACATCAAATGCTTTTATAGAAGTAGTTTCCGTGGTCACAAATGGTGAAGAAGCGATTGATTTTCTAAAAAAAGAAGTCGTAGATATTGCTTTGTTGGATATTGAAATGCCGAAAATGAATGGGCTTGCTTGTGCCAAAGAAATTCTAGCCAATTACCAACCTGTAAAAGTAATTATGTTATCCATGTATCAAGAGGCTTCATTAATAAAAGAGCTTATTGAAATTGGTGTGAAAGGCTATATGTTAAAAACTATTGCAAAAGATGAACTAATACTTGCTATTCAAAAAGTACATGGGGGACAAGAGTATTTTAGTTCTGATGTTACCAAAGCTTTGCTGCTAAATAAAAATTCTGAAAAAGTAATTCAGTTCAATGAAAAATCAAAGCTTTTAGAGCTACTCACCAAAAGAGAAATTGAAATTATAGGATTTATTGCTGAAGGTTTGACAAATATTCAAATTGGTGAAAAATTATTTATCAGCCCTAGAACAGTGGACAGCCATAGAACCAATTTAATGAAGAAATTAGATCTGCATAATGTGGCTGGTTTGATTCGTTTCGCTTTCCAAAATGGACTTTCTTAAAAACGAGTATAAAATAATTCTTTATTTTGAAATCTGTCGAATAGGCTGCCATAGGTAGCCTTTTTTTGTGATTATTTTTTTTCTGCTTCAAGAAATAGGCATCTACTTTAACATTTTGTATCCAATTAAGGGATTTCCCCTAGTCAATTGCGTTCTTCACTCTATTTCTAAAAACACTGCCTTGGAGTACTTTTGAAGTGTTGCATTAGTTAGCTCTAATTACTAAAAAATATTTATAAGTAGTCACTCTTTCATACATTTTTTAGAGCACGCAACAACACCAATGAGGGAGTGCTACTTTATTAACCATTTAATTATTTAATTATGAAAAAAATGATCGCTTTAATGTTGTTGCTAGCGATACCAGTAATGACATTTTCACAAATCAAGGGAAAAAAATCGAAAACCCCTTTTGAAGGAACCAATGGAACAACCTACAAAATAGGAGATTCATTTAAGTTAGGAGTTGCAAGTGGAGGAGAGGTGTTCGCCTATGCTTATGTCTACAAAAAAAGTTTGTCGTTAAAATCTTTAGCCAATGCGGCCAAAAGTATCAGAGATGTGAAAAATATGGACGTAAAAAATGTACGACAAATAGGGAATAACATTAGTACGATTAAAAATATATCCGACAATCAATTGGTGAATTCTGCCATGACAAAAGCCATGGGGAATGCGGTGAGTGAAAAGTATGTGTCAGAAAATGCTTTGGCAAGTAGTTTTTCAAATACAAAATGGAAAATTAAAAGTTTTAAGGTGTATGAAGACAAAGAATCTGGCGAAAAATTAGTGCATGCCATTGCCAAAGGAAACGGAAAAACCATAGCTGTTTTAATGAATTATGCCATTAAAGTAAAAGAATTGTAAAATTAAAAAAACGAAAATCATGAAAAATCTTACATATATATTTTTAGCAGTACTTATTAGTGTTAGCAGTTTGTCTTGTAGTTCAAACGATACTGACTTAGGGTTAGGTGGTGGAAATTCACTTTCAGTAAAAATTGATGGAACAAAGTTTGAATCTCTAGGAGCCACAACTTCTGCAGTTGTTACAAGTGGTGTTTTATCAATACAAGGAGGAAAATCGAATGGAGAAACCTTGCGAATAACCCTTATGAATTATACAGGGAAAGGAACCTATAAAACAGGTGATCATATTTCTAATACAAATGGAATCAATTATATAACCCTAACACCAATAGCAACTTGGACTTCTACTTTTGATATAGGTTCTGGCACAGTGACCATTACAAAAGATACAGGATCTGAATTGGAAGGAACGTTTAGTTTTGTGGGGGTAAATGGAAGTGCTACCAAAAATTTTACCGAAGGTAAATTTTCAATAGATTATTAAATCTCACCCCAAAACAAAAAAAGCCTTCAAAATTAATTTGAAGGCTTTTTTAATTATAGAGTGTACGTCTTATTTACTAGCTGCATATTTAGCAGAAACTTCCGCCCAGTTAATTGCATTAAAAAATGCATTGATATAATCTGGTCTTCTGTTTTGGTAGTTTAAGTAGTAAGCATGCTCCCAAACATCCAATCCTAAAATTGGTTGGTTACCACAAGTTACTCCTGGCATTAATGGGTTGTCTTGGTTTGGAGTAGAACAAACGTTTACTGCACCACCTTTAGCAACACACAACCATGCCCATCCTGAACCAAATTGAGTAGCCGCAGCTTTAGAAAAAGCAGCTTTAAATTCTTCAAAAGAACCAAAAGCAGCATTGATAGCATCAGCTAATTCACCTGTAGGTTCACCACCTCCGTTTGGAGAAAGAATTTCCCAAAACAATCTGTGGTTGTAAAATCCACCACCGTTATTTCTTACAGCACCATTGCTCATGTCTAAATCAGCAAGAATAGCTTCAATAGATTTTCCTTCTAAGTCAGTTCCAGCAATTGCATTGTTTAAGTTGTTTGTATACCCTTGGTGATGTTTGCTATGGTGAATTTCCATAGTTCTAGCATCAATATTCGGTTCTAACGCATCATAAGCGTATGATAATTCTGGTAATTCAAAAGCCATAATATATATATTTAGATTTTTATTAAAATTGAATATCAAAGGTAAGGAACAGAACTCATTAATAGAAATTATTTCTTTTTATTCAAGTATAGGCAAATCCTATTAGAATAAGGCACTATCTTGTTAGTCTACCTGTAGTATTTCCGTCTAAAATACTTGTAACTTCTTCAACAGTTGCATAGTTTACATCTCCTTCATAGGTGTGTTTTAAGGCGCAGGCAGCGCAAGCAAATTCCATGGACCTATAATCGTCGTTAAATTTTTGCAATGCATAAATTAATCCTGCTGCATAGGCATCACCTGTACCAATTCTATCTACGATATGCGTAATGTCTAAATCTTCTGTTTCTCGGTATTCAATACCATTCCACATTCTTGATCGGATTTTATGCCAAGAAGAGTTTACGGAAGTTCTAATTTTATCAAAGACTTTTTTAATATTTGGAAAATCCTGTAATAATTGTTGACTCGCTGCTATAAAATCTTCTTTTGAATAGGTGTAGTTTGTTCCTAAAACTTCATTAATCTCATTTACACCACCAATAAAAATAGTAGAGTATTGTAATAAATCTCTTAATACCGTTTTTGGATCCGCTCCGTATTTCCAAAGTCCACTTCTGTAAGTTGGGTCGGCTGAAATTTCTAGACCATTTTCTTTTGCTAATTTTAAGCCTTCTCTTAAAGTTTGGTAGGCACCTTCAGTCAAGGCCGGTGTAATTCCTGTCCAATGAAACCAGTTTCCGTCTTTTAAAGAACTTTTCCAATCAACCATTTCTGGACTGATTTCTGAAAAGGAAGAATGCGATCTGTTGTAAGAAATAGAACTCGGTCTCATAACCGCACCTACTTCTAAAAAATAAACACCTAAGGGTCTTTGTGATTTTACAATATGACGCGTACTTACGCCGAATTTTCTAATATATGAAATGGCTGTTTTTCCTATAAAATCATCGGAGATGCAACTTATATGTTTTACGCTTCCTCCAAAATTTGCAATGGAAATACCAACGTTTAACTCTGTCCCTCCAAAATAAAACTCTACAACGTTGCTCTGAATAAATTTTTTATTTCCTCTTGGAGATAAACGCATTAATATTTCTCCGAATGTAATTACTTTGCTCATTTTTCTGCTGTTTAGAGGTATTAATTTACTCAATATTCAACAGCTTGTGGCCTTTTTGAAAATTAATATCTAAAATGTAATTTTTGGAAGATTTATCTTCGGAATTTTAATTATTCAATCCTGATTTTGTGAATAATGAAAGGTGATAATTACACTTATCTTCAATTGGTTTACCAATTTAAATCATTGAATTCCGAATAGAATTGATTAAGGAAAACTATTTTTTATTAGTTATGGTAGCGGCGAATTACTTAATTATCCTAGAATCAAAGAACGAATAATTTCAATATTTGTCATTTACCTGATTGAATTTTTGATGTTTTTCAAGAATATTTTTGTTTTTTTATTTCGAGGCGATAAAATAATTAGTCCCAAACCCCTAGAAAATACTGTGTTTTTAACTGTTACATCTACCGTTAAGTAGATGTTAGTAGCGTTTATTGAGGCGTTTTATTGATAGTTTTGAAATGTGTAAATATTAAAAACTAAAGAATGATGAAGAACATCTGGATAATTGTTTTCTTAGGAATTTCAAATATTGTAATAGGACAAAACGAAAATCTAACCAACCCTATATCTACTAAATCTGTTACTGATTATATGGAAAAGGTTGCCGATTGGCAAATTGAACATTTTAGAGATAAATTTAGTGGAAGAGATAAGCCGCATCATATTGCTGATTGGACCAATGGAGCTTTGTATGTTGGAATGACAAAATTTGCTAGAATTTCTGAAAATGACAAATATTGGAATTTTTTAAACAGTATTGGAGAACAACAAAAATGGAAACTACATTGGCGAAAATATATGGCAGATGACCATATTGTAGGACAGCTGTATTTCGAACTCTTTAGAAAGTACGGTGATGAAAAAATGACGAATCGAACCATTAAACATTTAGATTGGATTCTGGAAAATCCGAGCAAGCAACCAATTACTTTGGATAAGTACAAACACACTCAACGTTGGACTTGGTGCGACGCACTATTTATGGCACCGCCACTTTGGGCAAAAGCAGCTAAAATTACTGGAGATGTTAAGTATACAGCTTTTATGATGAAGGAATATGAGGCTTCTAAGGAACATTTGTTTGATAAAGAGGAACATCTCTTTTATAGAGATGATAGTTTTATTGGAAAGCAAGATCATGGAAGTAAAATATTTTGGTCCAGAGGGAACGGTTGGGTGTTTGGTGGATTGACACTGCTTATGGATGAATATGAAAAAGACACAAAAGAGTATGATTATTTTAAAGATATCTACTTAAAAATGGCAAAGAAAATTATCAGTATTCAAACGCCAGAAGGGCATTGGGCTATGAGTTTGTTAAATCAAAAATATTATAAAACACCAGAAACTAGTGGTACAGCCTTTTTTACATTCGGATTAGCATGGGGTATAAATAATGGGGTTTTAGATAAAGAGGTGTACGAGCCAAGCGTTAAAAAAGCTTGGAACGCTCTAACATCCTATGTAAGTAAAGACGGTATGTTGGGTTATGTACAGTCTATTGGAGCCGGACCCGATAAATCATTTAAAGATCAAACGGAAGTATATGGAACAGGGGCTTTTCTTGCTGCTGGGACTGAAGTATACAAGCTTTACGGTGGTTTGTAGATTAAAAATAGTAAAACAAGAGTTGTTTTTTTATTCCTAAAAACTTGTAAAAAAATACTAAAGAGAAATTATTAAAAGATGAAAAAAAATAGATTTAAAAATATAGTAGTAGTTATAAGCATATTGTTTTTTAACGGATTATTTGCACAACACGATACTACCAAAGGATTTGATTTTATTGTAACCAACGATGGTGTTTGGACTTGGTTTAACGATGAACGAGCTGCTTTTAAAAATGATAAATTATACACGTCGTATGTTAAAAAAGACGGTACAACTGGCTTAAGTGTTAACAATATTAAAACAGGAGCTACTATTGGTACGGAAACAATATTGAGTACTTGGACCCAAAAAGATGACCATAATAATGCGGCTATATTATTGCGTGAAGATGGTAAAATAATGACATTTTTCAGTCCGCACATTCGTGAAAAGAAAAATTATTATAGAACTTCTTTAGTAGATGAACCTACACAGCAAAGTGATTGGAGTGAGCAAATAGCGCAAACAACTACAAACGATTCTGATAACAAAGGAGCAACTTATAACAATGCATTTCAATTAAGTGCAGAAGGAAATAAGATTTACAACTTTATGAGAACCAATAATTTCAATCCAAATTGGAAAGAATATGATGCATCTGGTACTCCTTTAAGAAATGGTACGGATATTATTTTATTTAAAAATGGTAATGGAGATACGCGTCCTTATGTAAAATACACTTCTAATAGTACGGACAGAATAGATTTCTTTTTTACTGATGGTCATCCAAGAGTAGCAGATAATAGCTTGTATCACTGTTATTATAAAACGAATAATGATGGAACTCAGGGTAAAATTTATCAATCTAACGGAACGGAAATTGCCACTTTACAAAGTGTTATCGATGGAGTTCCAATTCAGGTAGCTTTGGTCAATAAAATTTATGTTTTTGGTTCTGACGGTACAAGTGCTAGGGCTTGGACACATAGTATTAATTATGATTCTAGCGGGAATCCAGTTGTTACTTATTCAAAACAATTAAATATCAACGAGATCACGTATCATTATGCAAAATGGACAGGTACAGAATGGAATAATAATTTAGTGTCTGATGCGGGTAAAGGATTGTATGCTGGTGAAGATGATTATACAGGTATCATTACAACAAACCCTTACAATACGAATGAAATTTTTGTTTCAACAAATAAAAATCCGATTACAGAATTTGAAGATAATCGTTATGAAATATATTCAGCAATTACAGCTGATGGAGGAGCAACTTGGAGTTGGACAGAAGTAACAAAAGATTCTGATCAAGATAATTTACGCCCTTTTGTACCCAAAGGAATTTCCAATGTTGATGATCGTGTGGTGCTTTGGTTTCATGGAGATTATGTGAGTTATTCTAATTATTCCACAAGAATTGTAGGAGAGTATATGAATAAAGTGTATTCAGGTGAAGCACCAGATTTAGGAGAGGTTGCAGAGCCTATAAATACAAATTTTAATTACGGTATAGATATCAATACGGCTAGTAGTCCAACATTAAATCCATTTACATCTATTATAGGAGCTACCGATGCATCTGTAATTGACAATGGGGTAACCTTTACAGTAATAGGTGCAAATATTGCTGTAAAAGATAGAGGAGATGGAACACCAAATGATGTTGTTAGAGATTTTGCCTATGTAAGCCCCGAGGTTTCTGGCGGAAATATTGGTGTGCGTATTGAAGATCTTCCCGAAGGAACTTATACCATTAACAGTTACCATTTTGATACTAGTTTTCCAGCAGATGTTACTGTTAGACTTCAGGAGCAAGGAGGCCCCGTTTTGCAAACTATTGAGATAGAAAACACAGATACTCCTGCAAGTTTTCAATTATTTGCCCAATCAGGGAAAGTATATGAAGTAATTGCCACAGAAAATAATTCAGATAACAGAGTGCGTTTTAATGGTTTGTCTATTGATAAGTTGACCAAAGAGTTTTTATTAGACGTAAATACAGCAGCAGGAAATACCAAAAATGGATATACAGGAATTTTAGGAAGCCAGAATAAGACAGTAACAATTGATGAAGTTGATTATATGCTATTTGGTTTTGGAAAATCACCAAGAACAAATGAAAATAGTGATCCTTTATTGTCTGATCTTGCTGTAAATTCTGCGACAAATTCTTCAGCACAACCAGCCATAGGACTAAGAATTACTGGACTAGCGGCTGGAACTTACCAAGTAAAGAGTTGGCATTATGATCCAACGGTAAATAGTAGTTCGATAAAAATACAAGTAAGAGAAGCAGGAGCAGGGAATCCTCTAACCAATTTAGTAACTGGCGTAAGTCTTGGAAGTGCCGATGCTTCTGAGTATGAAATTGTAATTGAAGCAAATAAAAATTACGATTTGGTTTTTAGAGCGGATAATAACGGACTAGAATCTCGATTTAACGGTATAGAAATAAAGCCTAAAAGCGGGAACTTAAGTACAATTTCTATAAAGTCAAATGAGAATGATTTTGTAGTATACCCTAATCCATTCAATGATGAATTATTTATAAAAAATGGAGAATCAACTCCAATCACAATGGTCGTTTTGTGTAATTTAATGGGCGCTGTAGTGTTGGAACAAAAAATTACCACAAGTAATGTTATTAAAGTAAAATCTTCTGTTTCACCGGGTACTTATATTTTAAAAGCATTTGGCCGTCAAGGTTTATTGTTTACTAAAATAGTAGTGAGAAAGTAGTAGGTGGAATTTAGTGAGAGTGCACTTATATATGATTTTTTGATGATTCTAAGTATTCAAAATACTATATTGTAAATCATAAGGAATATACTATATGAATATTAATGATCAGAAGCTTTACTTAAAAAACATTCTTGAAAGTAACACTTTCAAGAAGTCTCCTTCAAGTGTTAGACTTCTTAAATTTTTAGCAAACGCTACTTTTGATAAAAATGACTTGAAAGAAACAACAATCGGCCTTGAATTGTTTGGTGATTCATTTTTAAACGAAACGAATTCATCTCGGATTAGAGTTAGTATTTATAACCTTAGAAAACGATTAGATTCTTATTATGAAAATGAAGGGAAAGAAGATTCTTATAGAATAGAAATAAAAAAAGGGCAGTATTACGTAAGTTTTAAAAGAAATAATAATCACAAAACAATAGACTATAACAAACGTTATAAATTGGTTCTTTCTTTAATAATAGTCCTTTTGATTTGTTTCGGGATAACAATAACCAAAATACTGTATCAACCGAAAATCGTACTTTGGAATTCATTTTTCAAAAGTGAAAAAGAAACGATATTAGTTGTTGGTGATTTGTTTGGCGTGGAGGGGAGAAATTATTTAGGAAGAACATCTTGGTACAGAGATTACAACATTAATTCAAATGCCGATTTATTTGAATTTAAACGTAAAAATCCTTTTTTTAAAGATAGTATTTATGCTTCCAGTTACACCTATATTACGGGTATGGGTTCTGTAGCTTCCAAGGATATTACAAAACTATTTACCAATCATCAACGAGATATTTCAATAAAATTATCTTCAAAATTGGAATACAGAGATCTTAAACAACAAAATATTATTTATGTAGGTCCGCTTAAAAACAAGAACAAGATGATAGATTATTTTAATCAGACGAATACCGAATACAATCTTTTCTCGGGCGAAAAAGGAATTTCTCTAAAGCATAAAAAAAAGGGTACAATCTATCCATTGTCAACAGCAACAGATAATACGGAATATGCGATCGTTTCTAAGTTTTATGAAAAAAGTAATGGCAATTCTCAGTTTATGTTTTTCTCTGATCATGATATTGGTGTCATGGCTACGGTAGAATATTTTACAACAGCACAAAAAATAAAAGCTTTTACAAGTAAGTATAAGCTAGGTGAAAAAACTTCTTTTACAGCTTTATTTAAAGTGAAAGGACAAGAACGAACCAATCTTAGTTTGGAATTAATAATAGTTGCTATAAACTAATTAGATTTTCTGTTCGATTTTAGGGCTATAAAATTTTAAGAGTATTCTTGATTCTATATATTTACGGAATAAAATTATTTCTATGAAGAATATACTCTATTTGTTATCTGCGGTTCTATTAGCATTCTTGATTCCAAATCAGGTCTCAGCACAAGAAATAGGAGGAATTCCTATGGATGCTTCTGTTAAAAAAGGTGTTCTGTCAAATGGACTGACCTATTATATTCGAAAAAACTCAAAACCAGAGCAAAAAGTAGAATTGCGTTTGGTGGTAAAAGCAGGATCTATTTTAGAAACTGAAAAACAATTGGGTCTTGCGCATTTTATGGAGCATATGAATTTTAACGGTTCTAAAAATTTCAATAAAAATGAGTTGGTAGATTACCTGCAAAGCATAGGAGTTAAATTCGGCGCACATTTAAATGCCTATACAAGTTTTGATGAAACCGTATATATTTTACCAATTCCTACCGACAATGATGAAAAATTAGAAAAAGGTTTTCAAATTTTAGAAGACTGGGCCTTTAATGCTTCTTTAACCGAAGAAGAAATAGACAAAGAGCGCGGGGTCGTTTTAGAAGAATATCGTTTGGGATTAGGGGCTGGTAAAAGAATGATGAAAAATTATTTACCAAAATTAATGCACAATTCGCATTATGCTGAGCGTTTGCCAATTGGGACAAAAGAAGTTTTAGAGAATTTCACCTATAACGATTTAAGAAGTTTTTATAGAGATTGGTACCGTCCAGATTTAATGGCAGTAATAGCTGTTGGAGATGTGGATGTAGCAGTTTTGGAGCAAAAAATTAAAGACCATTTTGAAAGTTACCCTGCGGCTAAAAATCCAAAGGAACGTGTAGAATATACCGTGCCTAATCATAAAGAAACTTTTGTTGCTATCGAATCTGATAAAGAAGCGCCAAACTCTACGGTACAATTGTATTACAAAGATTTGGACGATAAAAAACCGGTTCAAAACTTGAAAGCGTATAGAAAAGGAATTGTAAACAGTCTTTTTGTGAAAATGATCAACAAGCGTTTGAATGAATTAAGAAACGCGGAAAAACCTCCTTTTGTTTTTGGATATTCTACCCATGGTGGTACTTGGGCTAAATCAAAAGCTGCCTACCAATCGGCTGCTATGACTAGTGAAGAAGGGCAGTTAAAAGCTTTGGAGACTTTAGTATTGGAAAATGAACGTGTGTTTAGACATGGTTTTCACGAGGGAGAATTAGAACGTGTAAAGGATGAAATGTTAAACGCAATGGAGCGTGCTTTTAAAGAGCAGGACAAAACAGAATCGAGCAGATTTGCAAGTGAGTATATTAGAAATTTCTTAAAAGAGGAAGTTATTCCTGGGGTAACATGGGAATATGAAATGTTGAAAAAATTAATTCCTACCATTCGTATTGAAGATTGCAATGCTTTAATTTCTGGTTATATTCATGATGATAACCGAGTGGTAATTTTTACCGGTCCAGAAAAAGAAGGCACTGTAAAAGTCAAAGAAGCCGATGTCTTAAAAGTACTTTCAGAAGTGAAAAACAAAGAGGTATTACCTTATGAAGATAAAGAGGTAGCTAAAAGTCTGCTAAAAGAAATTCCTAAAAAGGGAAGTATTGTTTCTAAAGAAAGAGATGAATTGCTAGATGTTACAAATTTGGTGTTGTCGAATGGCGCAAAAGTGACCTATAAAAAGACAGATTTTAAAAATGATAAAATTATTTTTTCTGCTTATAGTTACGGCGGGACTTCCTTATATACCGATGAAGAAGTGCACAAAACAGATATTGCCAACAATGCATTGACACAAGCAGGGGTTAATGGTTTTTCTATTACAGATATGAGTAAAGTTTTATCAGGAAAAATGGTATCTGTAAACCCAACAATTGGTGCTTTAAGTGAAGGTTTTCATGGTTCTAGCACGCCTAAAGATGTTGAGTTGTTATTTCAACTAACACATTTATATTTTACAAAACTGAATCATGATGTAAAAGCATACAATTCATTCAAAGCAAAAATGACTGCTTATTTAAAAAATGTATTGGCTGAGCCTTCAACCTATTTTTCTGTAAAATTAAATGATTTTTTAAATGCTAACGATCCTAGATATGTTGGTTTTCCTGATGAAAAAGTTTGGGAAAATACCGACTATGATTTGGCTTATAAAAAATACCAAGAACGCTTTGCTGACGCTAGTGATTTCAATTTTTATTTTGTTGGAAATATTGACGATGCTAAAATAGAAGCATATGTGGAAACTTATTTAGCAAGTCTGCCAAGCACCTATTCTAAAGAAAAATTTAAAAATGTAGCAGCCAAACCGCTAAAAGGAATTTTAAAGAAAAATATTAAAAAAGGAAAAGAAGCTAAAAGTAAGGTTCGTGTAATTTACCAAGGAGAAGCCAAATACAAATCTAAAGATGCGTATTACTTAAAAAGTTTAGGAGAAGTATTGAGCATAAAACTAATTGAACAGTTAAGAGAAGAAGAAGGTGGCGTTTATGGTGTAGGTGCTAGAGGTTCAATGAGTAAATATCCAAAAGGCTCCTATAATTTCACCATTTCTTTTCCATGCGGACCAGAAAATGTAGAGAAACTGACAAAGAAAGCTTTTTTAGAACTAGAGAAAATTCAAAAAAATGGAATCTCTGAAAAAGATTTAAATAAAATAAAAGAAACACAGTTGTTGGAATATAAAGAACAACAAAAGAAAAATTCATATTGGTTGGCTTTGCTAAAAAACGCCGATTTTGGAAAGTATGATCGAAGTAAAGCTTTGGATAAAGTAAAACAAATTGAAGCTTTAACGTCAAAAGATATTCAAAAAGTAGCCAAGAAATATTTAAAGAAAAATAGAATTATTGCCACTTTAAATCCTGAAGATTAAGGATAAAAGAGCTCTAAATTAAAAAGCGTCATTTGGTTTTCAAATGACGCTTTTTCTATTTTAATACCTGAGGAAGGCCGTAAAGTAGACGGATTGTGTAATTATATAGAACATATGATTTTTTGAAAGATTTAGCTTCTGCATTAATTTATTGACGGTAGGTATTCAAGTATATTTACTCTGTAAAATTGATTATTAATAGAATCTAGATCATGAAAATCATAAAAAACTTATTTTTTGTAGTTGCCAGTTTATTGTCTATAAATGCACAGGCGCAAAAACAACCCAATATTATTTTTGTACTTACCGATGACCAATCTTATGGAATGATGGGCTGTACGGGGAATGAATTTGTACAAACACCAAATATTGATCAATTGGCAAAAGATGGGGTGTTGTTTACCAATGCTCATATTTCTAGTGCGATTTGTACGCCTAGTAGAATTTCAATTTTATTAAGTCAGTATGAAAGAAAACATGCTGTGAATTTTAATTCAGGGACTGCCGTTTCAAATGAAGCTTGGGAAAAATCATACCCAATGGTAATGCGAAAAGCAGGTTATTATACGGGGTGGATTGGTAAAAATCACGCACCCATTGGTGAAGGTGGTTACACAAGTGGTTTGATGGAAAAAAGTTTTGATTATTGGTATGCAGGTCATGGTCATATTCGTTTTTACCCAAAAGAAGTACATGCTATTTTTAATGATGCCATTGCGCATACACAACCAGAAATTATCAACGAAAGTGTAGATGATTTTTTAGATCCGAATGCTAGAAAATTAAAAGGAGCTGTAAAATTTTTGGAAACAAGACCAGCAGATAAACCTTTTTTATTATCTATAAATTTCAATTTGCCTCATGGGGCCGGAACAAGCACGATGAAATTGAGAAAAACGGATGATGAGATTTATAGAACCTTGTATCGTGATATAGAACTTCCGTTACCAGCGAATTATATTGCAAAGAAAGACATCAAAACTCCAAAATTACCATCCGATTTGTTAAGAGCTGAAGATCGTCAAACAGGCTATAATTATGTGGATACTCCTGAAGGTTTTAGAGAACGTTATACGCGTCAATTACAAGCTATGACAGGAATTGATCGTTTGGTAGGTAATTTAAGAGCGAAGTTGAAAAGTTTAAAATTGCATAAAAATACCATTATCATTTTTACTTCTGATCATGGTTTGTTTATGGGAGAGCAAGGATTGGGAGGAAAAGCACTTTGTTATGAAAAAACAACACATGTGCCAATGATTGTAATGGATCCTTCTTTTAAAAGAAAAAATAGAGGAAGAAAAAGTGATGCTTTGGTTCAATCTATTGATGTTGCTCCCACTATGTTAAGCATGGCAGGTGTTTCTGTTCCTAAGGAATTTCAAGGAAAAGACATTTCAAAATTATTAGTCAACACAACTGCTGAGGTTAGAGATTACGTGTATACAGAAAATTTATGGTCTACTCAATTTGGAAATCCGAAATGTGAAGCCGTACAAAACAAAGAATGGAAATACATTCGCTACTACAAAAACAAAACTTTTTCAGCTTCTAAAAAAATACAGGTGGCTAAAGACTTAGGCATTCCTGTAAATAAAATGCTTTACGCAACTCACGATCCTGATATTGCTGTTTATAGAGAATTGTCAGATGCTTCTTTACAAGGGGAAAAACCCGTATATGAAGAATTGTACAATTTAAAAAACGATCCAGCAGAATTAAATAATTTGGCCAACAATAGCGAATTCTCGGCAAAGTTAAATGAGTTGAAAAAAGTTTGGAAAGTGGAATTGACCAAGGCTAGAGGAACAGGAAAACCTAAGGTCTTAAGATTTACAAACGACAGTCATGCAAAAGGAAGTCATTAAAAAAAAGAAGATGAAAAAAATAATTTTATTCGTATTTATAAGCTTACAATTTCAAGTTTTTGCTACCGATTTTAACGTGGTAAATTACGGCGCAAAAGCAGATGGAGTTACCAAGGATACCAAAGCAGTTCAGGCAGCTATTAATGCTTGCACCAAAAATGGAGGAGGAAAAGTAATTATTCCAGCAGGAAAAACGGTGGTTGTGGGAACTATCTACTTAAAAGATTTTGTGACTTTGCATATAGAAAATGGAGCAACGCTTTTAGGAAGTCCAGATTATGCGGATTATACTACAGATACGCATTACAATACCTACAAAAACGAACCTCATATGGATCGATGTTTGATTTTTGCTAAAAATGCCAAGTCTTTTGCCATTGAAGGTTACGGAACAATTAATGGAAATGGTTCTCCTAAAAATTTCAATACAAAAGGTGCAAACGGAAGACCCATGTTATTGCGTTTTTTTAAATGCAACGATATCAGAATCAACAATATTACCTTGTTAAATCCAGCGGCTTGGACTTCAGCTTGGTTGTATTGCAATGAAATTGCTGTAGATGGAATTAAAATTGTAAGTCGCGTAAACAACAACGGCGATGGATTGGATTTTGACGGCTGTACCAATGTAAGAGTAAGCAATAGCTCTTTTGATAATAGTGATGATTCTATTTGTTTACAAGCTTCCAATGCAGATTATCCGTGTAAAAATATTACTGTTACCAATTGTGTATTTACCACAAAATGGGGTGGTATGCGAATCGGATTGGCTTCTAGAGGCGATTTTGAATCGGTAACTGTTAGCAATTGTACTTTTCATAATATCAAAGATTCTGGTTTGAAAATTCAAATGAATGAAGGAGGTGAAATGAAAAATATGAGCTTTAGTAATTTGGTAATGAAAAATGTGCCGCGTCCTATATTTATGACATTTTGCCAACAACGTGCAGGTGTTGATATGCCAAAAGAAATGTTTCCAATGAAAGCCATGCATGGTTTTATTTTCAGTGATATTATTGTTGATAACAGAGAATTGGATAAAAATTCAGCCTTCTTTTTAACTGGAATGCCAAATCATTATATAAACGATATTCAGTTGAATAATATTTTAATGACGGTTTCAGGTGGCGGAACAAAAGAAGACGCTTCCAAAGAAATTAAAGAATATACGCTTGAAACGCTGGGGAATTGGTGGCCAGAATTTAGCAAAGTAGGTACACTTCCTGCAAATGGAATTTATGCGCGTCATATCAATGGACTAACAGTAAATAATGTACATGTTCATACAATAGCAAAAGATGCGCGTCCTACTATAGTATTTGATGATGTAAAAAATGGAAACGTTTTTAATGTTTTTTCAAACAGAAAGAAAATTTCGAAAAAACAATTTGTAAAAAAATAAGAAATGAAAAATTTCACTTTATTATGTGTAGTCTTGCTCAGTTTTGTCCAGTTAAACGCACAAAAAAATAAAAAGCCAAATATTGTTTTGGTTTATGCCGATGATATTAGCGCACGGGAATTTCCAGTGTACAATGCTACAGTTTGGAATGCAGATTCTAAGGGAGAAACATCTGATCCGAAATTAAGAGCAAAAACCCCTGTTTTAAGTCGTTTGGCAACAGAAGGTTTGTTTGTAAAAACTGCTTGGGCAGCAACTATTTGTTCTCCTAGTAGAGCTATGATGATGACTGGTCGTTATGCCGATAAGCATAAATGGTGGCACAATGGCGACTTGGGTTATTCTTTAGGAGAAGATGGGAAAAAAAGACCTTGGCCTTTGTATGAAAGCTCAACTTTAATAGGACATATTGCTCAAAAAGGGGGCTATGCAACCATGTGGTCTGGAAAAACACAAATGAAAGGATCTGATTTGCAAAAATTTGGTTTTGATGAAGGGGCTTTTACGCCAGGTGAACAAGGAGCACCAGAAAACCCAATGACAGATTTTAAAATTATTCCTAAAAAAGTCAATGGTAAAAAAGTGTACATCAATGCCGATACAGGATTGGAAGTAGATACGTATCAGCAATATGGTTGGTACTGGCAGCCGCATGTCCGTTTGATGAATCATCCAAGTGCAAAGAATAAATTATCATGGTGGCCAAATACTCCCAAATCTAAAAAAGAATTTGGATTGAATACGTTTGGTCCGGATGTAGAATTGGAATTTATTTTCGATTTTATGGAAAGAAAGCACAAAGAAAAGAAACCTTTTTTTGTGTACCATACCACACATTTAGGACATGGTTCTGTTGATTTTTTTAACCAACACCCAGATAATAAATACCCGCAAACGCCAAAAATTAAATGGACGGGTAATGGCTATGAAAGAACACAACCCAATGTTACTGGAGATAAGGGCGTTTATGATACGCATGGTACTTTGTCGGAACCTGGAATTAGAAATCATATAAATTATTTAGACTACCAAGCTTGGTTGTATATTCAAAAATTTAAGGAAATGGGCATTGCCAACAATACCATATTTATTTTTTGTGCCGATAATGGAACGCATTATTATGGAAAAGGTAGTCCGGTGAGCCAAAAAGGAACACATGTACCCTTTATTGTGTATGCACCTGGAATGGACTTGACCAAAAAAGGAGAACAAGATATTTTGGTGAATATAGCCGATGTGTTGCCAACAATTGCGGAGATAGCAGGTGTTGAAATTACTGAAAAAGACAAAATTGATGGGGTGAGTTTATGGCCTTATTTAACAACAAATACAAAACTACATCGTGATTGGATTTATGCTTATAGAAAAGACCAACAATTAATACGTGGTTCTAAAGTGTTAAAAGATGGAAATGGAGTTTGGTATGATGTTTCTAAAAATCCTTCAGATCTAATTAGTTTCCCTGTGATTAATGATTGGTCTACAATGTCTGAAAGTCATTTAAAAGAAAGAGATAAATTAAAAGCAGTTTTGCCTATATATGACTTGCATGATACGGCGCATGATGCACCAGGGTTTGTAAGCAAAAAGAAGCCTTCAAAAGGCAAGAAAAAGAAGAATAAGAAAAAATAGACCTGTCGCTTGGAGCGGAGCTGAAGGGTCTATCAAGAAAAAGTTAGAGAGAATTGTATAAATATGGTTCTTAATAAAAAATTTAACACTGTTTGATGAGCTCTTTTCTATTGAGAGTTTTATAAAACTAAAATTGAATAAAAATCTAATTATGAAAAAATTACTACTAGTTGCCATAGCAATCTTTACAGCCTTGCCAACTTTTTCACAACGTAAAAAAAGTAAGAAACCAAATGTATTGGTTATTTATACCGATGATCATCGCTATACAGGAATTCATGCTTTAGGAGGGCAGCCTGTAAAAACACCAAACATTGACCAGCTGGCAAATACGGGAGCTGTTTTTACAGAAGCACATTTGATGGGTGCTTTTTCGGGTGCCACATGTATGCCTAGTAGAGCGATGTTGAATTCGGGTAAACAATTATTTCACCTTACAAACATTGGGCATGAGTTGCCTAAAAAAGACACGACTATTGGCGAAGCTTTTAAGCAAGGCGGTTACAACACCTATATGGTTGGAAAATGGCATCAAGATAGAGCCTCTTTAGCGCGTTCTTTTGATGACGGTGCTTCGGTTATGGGAATTGGTGTTTATTTGACAGATCATTACAGAATGCCAATTTGGGATTGGGATAAAACAGGAGCATTTCCTAAAAAAGAGGCTTATTTGTTAACCTATGATGATCAAGGAAAAACAAAAAGAAGAGCCATTACTAAAAACGAAAAAAGAGGTCCGACAGGTACTGAGTTAACAGGACCACATACGTCTGAAATTTTTGCAAAAAATGCAATGGAATATATTGAAGGTTACAAAAAAAGAGATCCTTTCTTTATGTATTTGGCTTTTCATGCCCCGCATGATCCTAGGCAAGCTCCAAAAAAATATAAAGACATGTATCCTATAGATCAAATGGAATTAACACCTTCATACATGCCAGAGCATCCTTTTGATAATGGTGATATGTATTTAAGAGATGAAGAACTAGCGGTTTGGCCAAGAACTCCTCAGGTTTCTAAAACAGAACTGGCAGGATATTATGCTATCATTACACATTTGGATGCGCAAATAGGAAAAGTAGTTCAGTCTTTAAAAGACAAAGGAATGTATGAAAACACCTTAATTGTATTGGTTGGGGATAGCGGATTGGCTGTTGGAAACCATGGATTGATGGGAAAACAAAATGTGTATGAAGAAGATGGAATTCATGTTCCGTTAATCTTTTCAGGAGGCTTTGTCAAACAAAAAGGGACCAAATTTAATGCCCTGTCGTATATCCATGATATTTATCCAACGCTTTGCGATATGGCGGGAGTTTCGATTCCAAAATCTGTAGAAGGAAAAAGTTTAAAACCAGTAATGGAGGGAACTAAACAGCAAGTTCATGAATATGGGTATTATGCCTATAAGCAATTTCAAAGAGCTTTTAGAAAAGGAGATTACAAATTGATAGAATATGTAAAAGCACCGAATAAGGATTGGAAAAGAGGATATTCTATTAAGGGATCTAGAGTAACACAGTTGTTTAATATTAAAAAAGATCCGTGGGAGCTACAAAACTTAGCCTTTTTTCCTGAACACAAGGCCTTGTTAAAAGAAATGCAAGAAGCGTTTGTAAAAGCAGGAAAAGAGTTAGACGATTACAAGCAAGGAATTGGCGTAGAATATGATTTTTGGGATTACTATAAGTAATGCTAGTATCTTAATTTCAGTAAAAAAGGATGATTTTTTAGTTTTGAGTTTAATAATTGTATTAAACTCAAAACTAAATTATAAATAAGTGAGGTTTATTTTTTAAACATCATCAAAATCAACAGCAATTGTATCTGTTACAGGGTGTGCCTGGCAAGCTAATACCAAACCTTCTTCTATTTCGCTATCTGTTAAAATAGAATTAGAAGTCATAACCGCTTTACCTACAGTTACTTTACACATACAACTACTACAAACACCACCTTGACAAGAATAGGGTGCGTCTAAATTATGACGAAGTGAAGCCGCTAGTATGGTATCTTTTTTATCCATTGAAAACGTTGTTTCTTCATCGTCAACTAAAACGGTGATTTCAGAAAGCCCGTCATTGTTTGTTACTTTTTTAGTGTCGGCAGAAGAAACAAATAATTCAAAATGAATTGATTTTTTTAAGAATCCGTCTTCCGTTAATGTCGTTGACACCGTCTTGATCATTTCTTCAGGACCACATAAAAACACTTCATCAAAAGAAAGATGATTGAATTTTTCTCGGACAATATAATTTGTCGTTGCCTTGTCAATTCTACCAAATCTAGTTCCTTCAACTTTTTCTTGACTTAAAACATATTTAATATTTAAGCGGGCAATAAATTTCTTAGCCAAAGCATCTAATTCTTTCTTAAAGATAGTTTCCTTCGCTGTTTTGTTTCCGTAAATTAAAGTGAAAGTAGATTTAGGTTCGTTTTCTAAAACAGATTTAATCATAGAAAAGATAGGAGTAATTCCACTACCAGCAGCAAAACCTAAATAGCTTTTTAAATTATTTTTATCTGTTTTTAGTTTAAAACTCCCTTCGGGAAGAGCAACTTCTAAAGTATCGTTTACACTTAAGTTGGTGTAAGCATAATTAGAGAAAATTCCTTTTTCAATTGCTTTTACGGCAATTCTCAGTTCTCCACTTTTTGTAGAAGAACAAATAGAATAGGCTCTTCTAACTGTTTCGTTGTTAATTTTTGCTTTTACAGTAACATATTGTCCTGCAATAAAAGAATATGTCTTTTTTAAATCTTCTGGAATTTCAAAAAGAATAGAAACAGCATTAAATGTTTCTTTTACGATTTCCTTGATTTTTAAAGTATGAAATTGTGGCATTTAGTATAAGTATATTATTTGTTACAAAAGTAAGAAACTTCTAAAAGCGACTTGTCAGAAATTTACTAAAAATAGATTAGGACATATATTAACATTTGCTAGGAGAGTTGAGTAGGAAAAAAACGTATATTTAAATCGATTTGAAAATTATATGAAAAACGAAAATAATGTACTACAAAAGCTATTAGGAATTGAGCATCCTATCATTTTAGCGCCCATGTTTTTGGTGTCTAATGTTAAGATGGTTTCCGCAGCCATGCAAAAAAATATTGCAGGTTGTATCCCAGCTATGAATTACCGTACCATACCTGAGTTAAAGGCGGCAATTACAGAACTTCAAAAAGCGAAAACGCCGCAAGGTGCTTTCGGTTTTAATATCATCGTTAATAAATCGAACTTAAAGCATTTGGAGCAACTAGATGCTATTTGTGAAATGGGAGTTGATTTTATTATTACTTCCTTAGGAAATCCAGAGGAAATTATAAAAAAAGCACACACACATGGTATCAAAGTTTTTTGTGATGTGGTGAATATTGAACATGCAAAAAAAGTGGAAGCTTTGGGTTGTGATGCTTTGATAGCAGTAAATAGTCAGGCAGGTGGGCATAGAGGTTCTATGAATCCCGAAGATTTAATTGTACAGCTTGTTGGAAACTGTGATATACCCGTAATTTCAGCGGGAGGTGTTGGGAATAAAGCAGAATTGGATAAAATGATGAGTTTTGGTGCCGTAGGCGTTTCTATTGGAAGTCCGTTTATAGCATCTATAGAAGCCGATATTTCCGATGAATACAAACAAGCCTGTGTAGATTATGGTGCAAAAGATGTAGTGGTCACGCAAAAAATATCAGGTACACCTTGTACCGTTATTAATACACCTTATGTGCAAAAAGTAGGGACCAAAGAAACTTGGATAGAATTGATTTTAAATAAGTATGGTTTCTTTAAAAAATGGGTAAAAATATTGCGTTATTTAAAAGGGTCTTCTGATGTTGCCAATGCAGCTAAGAAAGTTACTTATAAAACCGTTTGGGTGGCTGGTCCAAGTATAGAACACACCAAAAAAATAGATTCTGTAAAAGATATAATTGATCGATTCATTAAATAAGGTCAAAAAGGGATTGCTTTTTTAAGTACTAAGTTTTATTTGGGTTCATAATATAATTTGTAATTTTACGTTTCCATTTATTCATTGTTTGAATAAGACAATTCATATGTAAATAAAGAAAATTGAAAACAAATTCTACTTATTTTCTGGCGATTCTTGTCGTTTTAATAGTCACTAGTTGTAGCACAAAAAAAAACCGATGGATCAATAGAGAGTTTCATTATATGACCACAAAATACAATGTGTTGTATAATGGTAATTTGGCTTTTGATAAAGGTTTGTCGGAAATTAATGAAAAGTATGTAGATAATTATTGGGATGTTTTGTCTATTGAACCTATGGAAGTGGATGCGAGTTATCAACCCGAAACTTCTAAAAGAAGCTCAGGTCCTTCCTTGCCAAAATCAAATTCAAAAAAGAAAGAAAGCAAAGCAAAAAATCAAAGCGCCTTTGATGTAGCTGAAGAAAAAGCTGTAAAAGCCATTCAAAGACATTCGATGTTTATTGATGGTGCAGAAAGAAATAGGAAAATTGATGATGCTTATTTGTTACTAGGTAAATCTCGTTATTATTCACAAAGATTTGTTCCTTCCCTAGAAGCATTTACCTATATCATTAAAAATTACCCAGAAGCCAGTTTAATTGATGAAACGATACTTTGGAGTGCCAAAGCCAATATACGCATGCAAAATGAAGAGGCAGCGATTGAGTCTTTGACAAAATTACTTGAAAAGCCAGAAGTGGAGGAAGCTATTTTGGAAGATGTGCATACAACTTTTGCGATGGCTTTTACACAGTTAGATAGCATTGAAATGATTTTGTACCATCTAGAAAAAGCGGTAAGTTATAAAACTGATGCAAAAAAGAAAGCCCGGAATTTAATGGTATTGGGGCAGTTGTATCGAAAAGAAAATAATAGGGCTTTGTCAGATGAAGCTTTTAACGAACTAATAGACTTAAAAAAAGTTCCTTACGATTATAAATTACATGCTAAAATTGAAAAAATAAAAAATTTTCAAAAAGGAAATGATAGCAAGCCTGTGGTAAAGCGCTTGAATAAATTGATTAAAAATAGAGATAACAGACCCTATTTAGATGAATTGTATTATCAGTTGGCGGTTTTAAAGGCAATGGATAGTAATAGATTGGAGGCTATAGCGAATTATGAAAAATCGATCCATGTAAAAAATGCGAAAAAATTTCAACAAGGGCTTTCCTATGAAGCACTAGGAGATTTGTATTTCAATGAATCAGAATACGCAAACGCAGGAGCTTATTACGACAGTGTTGTTCAAGTGTCGGGAGATTTAAACGACAAGCGGATTAGAGGTGTTAAAAAAAGAAGCAAGAGTTTGGTGAACGTTATTGCTTTTGAAGAATTGGTTCGAATTAACGATAGCATACTAAAAGTAACAGCGATGGATCCGGATGCTAAAATTGCATTTTATGAGACTTTTATTGAAGAATTAAAAGTTATCGATGCTGAAAAATTAAAAGCAGAAGAACTGAAAAATAAATTGGCAGCATATGCTAATACAGGAACAGCCTCTGTAGGGGGTATCGGAAAAACATCTGCAACAAAAGGCAAATGGTATTTTTACAATGTGCAGACTTTAGGTTACGGTGCTCAAGAATTTAAACAAAAGTGGGGTTCAAGAAAATTAAACGACAATTGGCGATGGTCAGATGCATCTATTTTAAAGAAAGAAGATGCGCAATTAGGTACAGGAAGTTCCGATAATGCAGATGTTAAAGAACAAGTTGTTTCTAAATATCAAGCTTCTTTTTATATAGATAAGCTACCACAAACAGAAAGAGAAATTGACAGCATTACCAGATTAAGAAATAATACCTATTACCAATTGGGCTTAATTTATAAGGAGCAATTGAAAGAGCCTTATTTAGCCATTTCTTCGTTTGAAAATTTATTGAGTTTTGAGCCAGAAAGAAAATTGGTGTTAGGGTCAAATTATCATTTGTATAAAATTTATTCAGAATTGAAAGATCCGAAAGCGGAACAGTACAAGAATGCCGTATTGACAGATTTCCCAGAATCTACTTTTGCACAGCTTATTTTAAATACAGGCAAGTCGGTTTTAGGTGATATGACCAGAGTACCTGCCGAAACTAAGTACAAGGAGTTGTATGGTTTGTATGAAGAAGGAGACTACGAAACCTTGCTTTCTGAGATTTCAAATTCTCTGCGTATATTTGAAGGAAGCAAGCTAATGCCGAAACTAGAATTGTTACAAGCATATACCATTTTAAAAACAAAAGGAAAGCTGGAGTTTAAAAAAGCGTTGGAATTTGTTTTGTTGAATTATGCCAATACCGAAGAAGGAGCAAAAGCCAAGGAATTATTAGAAAAATTAAAAAAATAAACACTTCTAAATTAATAAGGATGAAAGATAATGTCATTTATGAAAGAAATGTAATAGGTAAAAAAACTTCGATAACGGGAGATATTGTCTCGGAAGGAGATTTTAGAATTGATGGAGTTGTTGAAGGAAGTGTAAAGGCAAAAGGCAAAGTTATTGTTGGTAAGGAAGGAAGGGTGCAAGGAGAAATAGAGTGCTCTAATGCAGAAATTGAAGGCGAAGTAAATGGAAGTCTTTCTGTAAATAATATGTTGAGTTTAAAAGCAACGGCTGTAGTTAGTGGAGAGGTTGTAATAGGGAAACTTACCGTAGAGCCAGGTGCAGCTTTTAATGCCATTTGTAGTATGAAAGGAATGTTAAAAGAAATGAAAAATGGGTCTCAAACTTCCAGAGAAAAAACCGCTTAATAAATTTATCCGACTTTCAGGAGTAGGTATACAAATGGGTGTGACTATTTATTTGGCTTCCTATGTTGGAAAAAAACTAGATGTATATTACGGCATGGAAAAAAAGGTGTTTACCCTAGGACTTATTTTGTTCGCATTTATAGCCTCCATCTATAGCATCCTTGCCCAGTTAAAAAAAATACAAGACGATAAGTAAAACATGCAGAAATATTTTAGTCAGTTGTTAGGACGCTTGATTGTTCTGTTGTCCGTTGTATTTGGGATTCATTTAGCACTATTGAATGCTTTTGACCTGCCATTGTTCGGGAATAAGATTGTATTGGCTTATGGAGTGAATTTCTTACTGGCTTTTGTTATTTGTACAGTGCTGTTTTTCCTAAGGAAAAAATACAGCGATCAATTGGGCTTTTTGTTTATGATAGGGAGCTTTTTGAAATTCGGAAGTTTCTTTATTTTGTTTTCGGGTTCTTATAGAGAAGATGGTCAAATGGATCGAGTAGAATTTTTGGCTTTTTTTGTGCCCTATGTAGTGTCCTTATTTACAGAGACATTGTCGGTAATTCGACTTTTAAATCCGACAAAAAAAACAAAATAAAATTCTAAGAATTCACTTTAAAAAAATAATATAAAAATTAGTTTTTCAGTTTGATTTAAAAATCTATCTTTGCACCGTTTTTAAGACACGTTTATTTATAGATTATGCGAAGAAATTTTTCGATCAAAAAGATTACGTTTTTATTGTTTTTAGTTTCGTTTGTATCGATGGCTCAACACCACGGTAATGAACATGCGCAACATGCAGCTAAGGAAACTGAGGAATCTGGTTCTTCTTTAAAGAAGGATATCAAAGATTTTATTGGTCATCACTTATTAGATTCTCATGATTTTGGATTGTTTTCTTACGAAGATGATCATGGAAAAGAGATTCATTTTGGAGCTCCTTTGCCTGTAATTTTATTTGATTCTGAATCTGGATTGAATGTGTTCTCATCTTCAAAATTTCATCATGGTGAAGAGGTAGCTGAAAATAATGGAAGCTATTTCAAATTATACCACGGTAAAATTTACAAAACAGATGCAGCAGGAACTATTTCGTACGATGAGCATCACCATGCTACAAATGAAAAGCCATTAGATTTTTCAATTACTAAGAACGTAGCGTTTATTTTCTTGGTAGGTTTGTTTATGTTTTTAGTGTTTACAAAAATGGCTAAAAACTATAAAACAAGTGCTTTGCCTAAAGGATTTGGTCGTTTGTTAGAGCCGCTTATTTTATATGTTAGAGATGAAATTGCGATTCCAAATATTGGACACAAGCAGTACAGAAAATACATGAGTTATTTATTAACGGTGTTTTTCTTTGTATGGATTGTAAACTTACTTGGGTTGACTCCAGTAGGAATTAACGTAACTAATAATATTGCAGTTACTTTATCATTGTCTTTAATTACCTATTTATTGACCACCTTTACTGCCAATAAAAATTACTGGAAACATATTTTTTGGATGCCAGGTGTTCCAACTCCAATGAAGTTTTTACTAGCACCTATTGAATTGTTAGGAACTATCATTAAGCCATTCTCATTAATGATTCGTTTGTATGCAAATATTACAGCAGGTCATATTGTATTGATGAGTATTATTGGAATGATGTTTATCTTTAAAAACTGGATTGGTAGTCCGTTGTCTTTCGGATTGGCATTTGCATTGTCTTTATTAGAATTATTGGTAGCAGCGCTACAAGCTTATATTTTCACTATGTTGTCTGCATTGTACTTCGGTTCAGCGGTAGAAGAACATGATGATCACTAAATTTAGAATGTTTAATAATTAAATATATATATTCATGGAAGGATTAAATTACATTGGAGCAGGATTGATCGTAATCGGTGCAGCTGTTGGAATTGGAAGAATTGGTGGTTCAGCAATGGACGCTATTGCTCGTCAACCAGAAGCATCAGGAAAGATTCAAACTGCTATGTTGATTGCAGCGGCATTAATCGAGGGTATCGGTTTCGCAGCTTTATTTGCAGCATAAGACAAAAACAAACAAATAGCTACAACGGTTGGTTGTAGCTATTGTTTATCCTTAAAAAATTAATTAAAAAACACAAAACATACAATGGAAAAATTAATAGAACAGTTTTCATTAGGTTTATTTTTCTGGCAATCAGTATTATTCGTAGCTTTGGTTCTTTTGTTAAAGAAATTTGCATGGAAGCCAATTTTAGAAGCTGTTAACGACAGAGAAGAAGGAATAAAAGATGCATTAGAGTCTGCAGAAGCAGCTAAAAAAGAAATGCAATCTTTAACAGCAGACAACCAAAGAATTTTAAAAGAGGCGAGAGCTGAAAGAGATTCATTGTTGAAAGATGCTCGTGAAATAAAAGAAAAAATTATAGCTGAAGCAAAAGAAGAAGCTCAAGAAGAAGCAAGCGCAATTATTGATAGTGCAAAAGCAGCTATTGAAGTTGAAAAGAAAGCGGCTATTTCTGAGTTGAAAACACAAGTAGCTCATTTGTCAATTGAAATTGCAGAGAAGGTAGTGAAAAGAGAATTAGCTTCAAAAGATGATCAGTTAGCATTGGTTGATAAAATTTTAGGTGAAGTTACCTTAAACTAAGAACAAGATGAAAGGAACTAGAGCGGCATTACGTTACGGAAAAGCAATTTTGAGTCTTGCAAAAGAATCAAATAAAGAAGAAGACGTTAACAAATCAATGTTGTTAATTGCTGAAACAATTGACGAAAGCAAAGAATTGGCAGCTGTATTGAACAGTCCGGTTATTAAAGCAGAAGACAAGATTAAAGCACTAACAGCTATTTTTTCTGATACGATTGATCAAATTACTTTAGGAGTAATTTCTTTATTAGGAGAAAATAAAAGATTGCCTTTGTTATCTTTGGTTGCAAAACAATTTTCTATATTGTTTGACCATGATAAATTGGTGGATGTTGCAAAAGTTACAACAGCAGTTCCATTAACTAAGGAATTAAAAGCGAAAGTACTTGCTAAAATAGAGCAATTGACAGGGAATAAAGCATCGGTTGAAAACGAAGTGAATCCTGATATATTAGGAGGTTTTATTTTACGTGTTGGTGATATCCAATATGACGCAAGTATTTCAAATAATTTAAACGAATTGAGAAGACAATTTGACAATGGTCATTTTGTTGCAAAAATTTAATTTTACATCAAAATAATTTAAGATGGCATCAATTAAAGCAGCTGAGGTATCAGCAATTTTAAAACAACAACTATCAAATTTCGACGCAGCTGCTTCGTTAAGTGAAGTTGGAACAGTATTACAGGTAGGTGATGGTATTGCTCGTGTATACGGTTTAGAAAATGTACAATATGGTGAATTGGTTCAATTCGATTCAGGTTTAGAAGGTATTGTATTGAACTTAGAAGAGGACAACGTTGGTGTTGTACTTTTAGGAGCTTCTACTTCTGTAAAAGAAGGATCTACTGTAAAACGTACTGAGCGTATTGCTTCTTTGCAAGTTGGAGAAGGAATTGTTGGTCGTGTTGTAGATACATTAGGAAATCCAATTGATGGAAAAGGACCTATTGAAGGAGAAACTTTTGAAATGCCTTTGGAGCGTAAAGCACCAGGAGTAATTTTTAGAGAGCCAGTAACTGAACCTTTACAAACAGGAATTAAATCTGTTGATGCAATGATCCCTGTAGGTCGTGGACAACGTGAGTTGATTATTGGTGACCGTCAAACAGGTAAATCTACTGTTGCTTTAGATACAATCTTAAATCAAAAAGAATTTTACGATGCAGGAGAGCCTGTATATTGTATTTATGTAGCCATCGGACAAAAAGCGTCTACGGTTGCAGGAATCGTAAACTTATTAGAAGAAAAAGGTGCCTTAGCTTATACTACTGTAGTAGCGGCAAGTGCTTCTGAGCCTGCTCCAATGCAGGTATATGCTCCATTTGCAGGTGCTGCAATTGGTGAGTATTTTAGAGATACAGGTAGACCAGCATTAATTATTTATGATGATTTATCTAAACAAGCAGTTGCTTACCGTGAGGTTTCTTTATTGTTAAGAAGACCACCGGGACGTGAGGCTTACCCAGGAGATGTATTTTTCTTACACTCTAGATTATTAGAACGTGCTGCAAAAGTTATCAATAACGATAAAATTGCATCTCAAATGAATGATGTACCACCTTCATTAGTTGGTAAAATTAAAGGAGGAGGATCATTAACTGCATTGCCAATTATTGAAACACAAGCAGGAGATGTATCAGCATATATTCCTACAAACGTAATTTCGATTACAGACGGACAAATTTTCTTAGATGGAGATTTATTCAACTCTGGTGTACGTCCAGCAATTAACGTTGGTATTTCTGTATCACGTGTTGGTGGTAATGCACAGATTAAATCAATGAAAAAAGTATCAGGTACGTTAAAATTAGATCAAGCGCAATACCGTGAGTTAGAAGCTTTCGCTAAGTTTGGTTCTGATTTGGATGCTGCTACGATGAGTGTTATTTCTAAAGGGGAAAGAAACGTTGAGATCTTAAAACAAGGTCAAAATGATCCTTATACGGTAGAAGACCAAATTGCAATTATCTATGCAGGTTCTAAAAACTTGTTAAAAGATGTTCCTGTAAATAAAGTAAAAGAATTCGAAGCTGATTATATTTCTTACTTAAATGCTAAGCATAGAGATGCATTAGATTCTTTGAAATCTGGAAAATTAGATCAAGCATCTTTAGATGTATTAGAAGCAGCAGCTGCTGAAATTTCAGCAAAATTCGCTCAATAAATTTGTAGTTAGTATTTGGGTAGTTTCAAAAGAAACTGCCCAATGCTGATTTTAGTCATCGTAAATTTAGGTATTAGATTACCAAATATCAACGACAAAATACTAAAGAAGAAATGGCAAACTTAAAAGAAATTAGAAACAGAATTACCTCAATAGGTTCGACGATGAAAATCACGAAGGCTATGAAAATGGTTTCTGCTGCTAAATTGAAAAAAGCGCAAGATGCAATTACAGCGATGCGCCCTTATTCTAATAAGCTTAGTGAATTGTTGCAAAATTTAAGTGCAACCTTAGAAGCTGATGCGGGAGGAGTGTATTCTGAACAAAGAAAAGTTTCTAAAGTTTTATTAGTAGTAATTACTTCTAATAGAGGTTTGTGTGGTGGTTTTAACTCTTCAATAATTAAAGCTGCTCAAAAAACGGTTGCAGAACAATACCAAGGAAAAACTGTTGAATTAGTTTCAATAGGGAAAAAAGGATTTGATATTTTAAGTAGAGACTTTAAGGTTATTGATAACCAAAGTGCTATTTATGACGATTTATCTTTTGGAAATTCTGCACTAATAGCAGAAAACTTGATGCAATTATTTGTTGATGGTACATATGATAAGATTGAAATTATTTACAATAGTTTTAAAAATGCGGCTACTCAAATTGTGAAAGTGGAACAATTCTTACCGATTGAACCAATTCAGATTGAAGGTCATGTTTCTGCTGATTATATTTATGAGCCGGAAAAAGAAGAAATTATTTCTGCATTGATTCCTAAATCATTAAAAACACAGTTGTACAAAGCTTTAAGAGATTCTTTTGCTTCTGAACATGGTGCACGTATGACAGCTATGCATAAGGCAACAGATAATGCTAATGACTTGAGAAATGATTTGTTATTAACGTATAACAAAGCACGTCAAGCAGCTATTACAAACGAAATTTTAGAAATTGTTGGTGGTGCAGAGGCATTAAACGGATAATTCAATGTAGCGTAGTGGAGTTAAATTATACTAGCGAAGCATTAAACGGATAATTCAACGTAGCGTAGTGGAGTTAAATTATACTAGCGAAGCATTAAACGGATAATTCAACGTAGCGTAGTTAAATTATATTATATTGGCACGAAGCATTAGCGGATGATTAATAAGATATTTAAAGTAAAAAAGGCTTGCCCAATTGGGTAAGCCTTTTTTTTGTTCTAGATTTTTTTTGAATTATTATGTGATGTTGTACATTGAAAAACTTATCTGTTTTACTATATTTGCATCAGTTTAGTTAACATAGGTTTATTATACACGAGGTATTACGCCTTTTGTTTGATTTACATCCCTATTATGTCATCTAAGAATATATGGTGTTTTTATAAATCAAAATGTTTTTTTGACGGCTCTAAGTTCGTTTCTAGATGTATAAATTTTTTCTTTTTTTTCTACTTGTTGGTACGTATTGTTTTGCGCAAGGAACTATAACGATCCATAGTGATTTTCAACAACAAACACTGAATCATTCTTTTGAATATTATAAAGATTCATTGAAAATAGAAAATAGTAGCTCTATTTCTACCAAAGAGTTCAATGATAATTTCCCCACATTTCCTGGTCTTACCAATTCCAAATTTTGGTTTAAATTCAAAGTAGAAAATAAGGTTGAGTTTTTTGATAAATTTATTTTTTATATTAACACAGAAGCAATTTCAGATTTAGTACTGTATGAAAAGGTAGAAGGGAATCTTCATCAACGTTTTCAATTTGAAGAAAAGACAAATAAATTCTTAGAAATACCTTTAGATATTAGATTTGGAGAGGGGAAGGAACTTTATTTTTCAATAGATTTTGACAAAAGTATTTATTTTCCTGTATCGTTATTCTCACAAGCTGAATTTGCAAAATTTGCGAAAAAGAAGATGCTGTATTTTGGATTGTATTATGGATTTTCTTTGGTAGTTTTATTTGTTAATTTGCTGTTTTTCTTTGGGACTAAAAATAATTTTTTTATTTATTATAGTGGTTTGTTAGTCGCTATAACTTTTACCTTATTTGAGTTAGACGGGCTTTTTTATCTTTCTTTTGGAGATGTCGTTTGGATTCGACATTTAGATGTGTTGTTGCATTGGTTTACTTTAGTGTTCTCTGTGTTATTTATTACAGAAAGTTTGCAGTTAAAAAAGTATTTGCCCAAATTTATTTATGCAGGTATTACAGTTGTTTTATTGAATGCTGTGGCGTATTGTATTTATGTGGTTACAGATAAGTTAATATGGTATTCGGTAGGAGAAATAATTAATACCTTAGGATTGATTTTGTATTTAAGTCCCTGTTTTGTTTTGTTCAAAAAATCTATTTATGCACGATTTGCGTTGTTTGCGTATTTAATTTTGTTTGTCTCTAATGTATTGTATGTCCTGCCTTCTGAATTTGGAATGAAGGACTTTGGATTTACTAATAATCACTTAAAAGTGGGAGGTGTTATAGAGATGCTTGTGTTTTTGTATGCAATAGCGTACAGGCATAAAAAAATTGCTTCAGCAAAAGAAAAATTGCATGGAGATTTGCTAGAACAAAAAAATAAAGAAGAAGTATTGGATAAGTCCTCAGAAGAATATTTTAATAGTTTCTGTTCTTACTTTTTATTATCAGCGAGAGAGATTGAGGTTGCTAGATATATATTGCAAGGAAAAATGAATAAAGAAATTGCTTATCAATTAGAAATTCAAGAAACAACCATTAAATACCATGTGTCAAATATTTTGAAGAAGTTGAAAATTCAGAATAGAACGGAACTTAGTTATAAGTTTGCTCATTTTAATACTGTAAATAAAGGTGTTACTGAAACGTAATGGCTTAAACCTATTCTACCTCGACTAAAGTTTAGGTGGAATTAGACTATCGTATAGGGATGTTTATGTTGAAATATTGCATATTATATGTTATTTTTGCATAGAACAAATTAACAAACCAACCAACCAACCAACCAACCAACCAACCAACCAACCAACCAACTATTATTTTATGAAATTTGGAATAATGCAAGCCTATTTTTTTCCGTATATAGGTTATTTTCAATTGATAGATCATGTCGATTGTTTTATGATTTACGAACATGTCAGCTTCAGAAAAAAATCATGGATTACTAGAAATAGAATTTTAGATAAAGGAAATAACCTGCCTATCACTTTAAATGTACCTGTTGTAAAACAAAGTTCTTCAAAATCTATTGGAGAAACTATGATTAATAATTCAACGGATTGGCGGAATAAAAATTTAAATCTTATTTTTTTTAATTATAAAAAAGCCTCATTTTTTGATGAAATATTTCCCGTTATTGTGGAACTACTTAATGAAAATTGCGATTCTATTCATGAGTACAATTCACAAATAATTTCCGGTATTTGTAATTTATTAGATATCAACACTAAAATTATAGCTTCTAATGAAAAGTATATTTCCATGGAAAAGGAATTGAGACTGTTAGCGAATCAGAATTCAACGGAAGAAAAAACACAACGAATTTTTGAAATTTGTAAAACAGAAGGAACAAATAATTACGTCAATCCTATAGGAGGAATTGACTTGTATAATAAGGATGAGTTTTCTGCGAATGATATACAGTTAGATTTTGTCCAAACCCTAGAGTATAAGTATAAGCAATTTAATTGCAAATTTGAACCTCACCTATCAATAATTGATGTACTGATGCATAATGGTGTTGCTAAAACGAAAGGAATGATTCATAATTATAAAGTTGTTTAATGCGTAACTTATCAATTCAGGAAGCTGCATTAAAATTTGTAGAAGAAAAAGAATTTTATTTTAAACAATGGATTTTCGATGAGCCTATCGTTGTTAGTAAAAAACATAATGATGGTTTAAAACAGCTGCAGAAAATTATGTACAAACTTATTATAGAGTTTGTAACCAATTATGAAAAGTATCAGAAATTAATGCCCGTAAGTAAGGAGGTAGCTGAGATTATCCATATTTTTAATAGAAAAGAGTATAAAATAGGAACTTATAGAACAGACTTTGTTTATGATGATAAAAACCAAGTAAAGATTATTGAAATTACTTGTCGTTTTGCACTTAATGGAATGTTCTTTTCAACTTTATTTAATAAGTTAGCAGAGGATTATCGACTTAAAAACATGAAATCTCTTTTGGTAGAAAATTCTTACGATGCTATATTTCAACATTTTGAAAATTATTTAGAAGGAGTTGATTCAATTGCTATTTTAAAAGGGGATGATGTAAGAAACGAATCTAAAATTTATGCTGACATATTTAAAAGAATGGGATATCCAGTAAATGAAATTGCTTATAATGACATTTCTACAAGTTTAGATTCACTTAAAAAGGCTTGGGTTATTAGTGAGTTATCTTTTGATGAAATTACTTCATTGGGAATAGATTTAATTGAAAAGCTGATGCCTTTGAATATCATCAATGATTTTAGAACCATTTTTTTAATTCATGACAAACGATTTTTTTCGGTTTTAGGAAATAAAGAATTACAAGAATTAATTTTAACCACTGAAGAAATAGTTTTTTTTGATAAATTTTATATTCCTACTTATACCTCTTTTGAAAAGATGGATTTATGGAATTCGGCTAAAGTTAATAAAGATGCTTGGATAATTAAACATAGATCTTTAGGGAAGAGTCAAAAAATTTATGCTGGTATTGTTACTGACCAAGTTACTTGGGAAGCACTTTTTGAAAGTGATGACTTTAAGGATTTTATATTACAAGAATGGATCCCTCAGAAGAAAATTTTAGGAAATATTGGGACAGAAAAATATGAAGACTATGTAACTGGTACCTTGCTGTTTTTTGATGATAATTATTTTGGATTTGGAGATTTTAGAACATCTTCTTTTCCTGTAACCAATAAAGGAGATCATAGAAAAGCTTGCTCATTGATAAGTGCTGATGATACGAAAATTGATGTAACAAAGATTACAAATTATATAAACTAACGAATATGAAAATTCCTAGTACTATTAATGACTTAACGGAAGCACAAAAAACACTATTACCTACAGAAGAGGATATTGTTTTTTATGAAACTTATGGTTGGTATGCAAGTCCAATTATTCTTTCCGATAAATTGATTGAAGAAGGTATTATTGGTGCAAACGAATTTTACAAAGGGAAACGTGATTTTCAATTAAAAAGTAACGATGGTATCGCTGATGAAGTTCACGACCCATTATCTTCAATTAGAAATAATGAATTCATCACCTTACAAAAAAAAGAATTGCAAAATATAGGTTTTCATCCACTTATAAGTGCTATTGCTGCAAAGCTAGCTAGAACCGATGAAATTAAATTGTTTGCCGATTCGTTAGTCAATAAATTACCTACAAAACCAACCAGTAAGGGTGTAGTAGGTTGGCATTCTGATAAGGCGTATTGGCCTACTTGTACTTCAAATAAAATGTTGACAGCCTGGATTCCGCTCCAAGATTGTACTGAAGATATGGGGCCGCTAATGCATATCGATAAAAGTTCACAATGGAAAGATGAAAAAGAATTGAAAACTTTTTTTTCATTTAATAATCAAGATTTGGAAAAGTTTGAAACTTATTTAAAAGAGCATAAACCAGCTTATAAAACTTCTTTTATGTCCTTAAAAAAAGGACAAGTAAGTTTTCATAATTGCAATACAATACATAGCAGTTATCCGAATGTGAGTACTAAAGAAAGGTTAGCGTTGGCAATACATTTACAAGACGCAAATAATAAATATCAGAAAGTGTACAAAGACAATGGAGAACAAATTGTTATTGGATATGATAAGATTTGTGCAAAAGATAGTTTAGGGAACCCAGATTATAGTGATCCTAATTTGTTTCCGGTATTATATAGTGAAAGAATTTAGTAGAATGTTCTAGAGAAGGTATTATGAGTAAAAATAAATTGGCAGAAGAAAGAATTAATTATCTCGATTATAACAGTATTAACGGAGGTTTCGATGAGCTTTCTAAGAGAATTGTAGATGATTTAGAGAATGTAGGCTATGTCGTTGTTCAAAATTTTGATGTCGATGTGACTAATGTTGAGGCTTCAGGTCAACTCTTTTTAAAAATTTCTGAAATGGTTGGAACGCCAATACCACATGCTGGTAATGATACGATAATTTGGGATATAAAATCAAACCCAAAATCAGATAGTCTTATCAAAACTTATTCGGAACACAGCCACGAAGCACAGATGCATACCGATAGTCAATATAGTTTTTATCCGGAAGATTATTTTGGTTTGCTAACTCTTAAAAAAGCAGAATGCGGCGGAGGAATATCTTATTTGGTGTCTTTAAAAGATTTGCTAGATGAATTAAGATTATTACCGAATGGCGAACAAATTATTGATACTTTATCAAATACAGATTATCCTTTTATAGTGCCAAATGTGTTTAAAAAAAGCAAAGTGGAAGGTCCGGAATTTAATTATGGACCTATTCTTAGAGATAATGAAATTCGATTTAGAATAGATACATTTGAAAAGGCTTTGAACTACAAGCAAGGAATTTGTGACGAAACTCAAATTGATGCCTATAAAAAATTAAAACATATAGTTTTGTCTACAGACAAAATAAAGAATTTTTATTTGAATGAAAATGATTTGATTTTTATAAATAACAAAACTATGCTGCATGGTAGAGGTCAGTTTACCGATCAAAGCAGGCACTTACTTCGTATTAGAATCAATAAATAATTTGGTAGTATTATCAAATAGAATAGCTAATAAGTCCACCAGTTTAGGTGGACTTATTTTTTTGGCACAAACTTTGGAATACGCTTTATAGATTTTAAATAGCACAGCGTATGAAAACTTTTACTCAATTCTTTTTAGTAGTATTTACTTCAAGTATTTTATTGATTTCATGCGAACAAGTGTATTATGAAGAAGTCTACGTAGAAGAAGTTCCTCTAAATTCTCAAGTAGTAGAGGATTATGATCTTTGGTATGTAGATTATCATAGAACTGAAGGAAATCAAACTATTCCTTTTTTAACTCGTGCTTTTACAATTTCTTTTGTCAACGGAAATTTATATGCCAATAACAATATTTCTGGAATAGGAATAACTGGAAACGGCTATGGCATAGAAGTTGGGTCTTATGATCCCTTTTACACAAATTTAAGAACAGACCATACCATTGATGGTTTTCATAATTTTGAGATTGAACAACTTTCCTTAAATGAAATAAGAATATACAACGCATACACCAATTCAGCCTATTATTTGATTGGATATAATCTAAATGATTTTGATTACGATAAATTATTTTATGAGAATATTGAATATTTATTACAAGATTATGAAGTGTGGGGGAAAGAAAACACAAGTAATACAGGGGCTGTAAACGATTTTGATAACGAAAACTTCTTGCAATTCACACCTGAAAATAATACTACATTTTATTCTTCAAATAATGTTTATGGCACGGAAATTGGTAATATAGATTGGAGTTATGTAGGAGGCTATGAAGTTTACGATGTAGATGGCTATGAAGATTTAAAAGTTTTGATCTTAGATTATAGCAATGGAGATATTGAAACTTTTGAGTTAAGTGTTGTAAATGATACTACTGTTGAATTGTATCATATAGCTTCTGAAACAGTATATACTTTTAAAGGAATAAATTTTATTCAATATTTAAAAGGAACAACAAAAAAGAAAAGTACAAATAGCGATAGAGTTCGCGAAAAGATAAAAAGAAAAAGTATTAAGAAGATTTCATATTAAGTTTGGTTAGTTGATTTTTGATTGGTTGTGGTTATCCAATCAAACAAAAACCGCTCCTTTTCAGGAGCGGTTTTTTTGTACCTTTACGTAAACAAAATAAAGTATGAATAAAACAGCCTTTATTACAGGTGCTACCTCAGGAATTGGAAAAGCAACAGCTGAAATTTTTGCCCAAAATAAAATACAATTAATTATTTGTGGTCGACGCTTAGATCGACTGATTGAACTGAAGAAAAAATTGAGTGTGCATACTGAAGTACATATTTTGAATTTTGACGTACGCAATAAAAAAGAAGTTTTTGCTTGTGTAGAAAGCCTTCCTCAGGAATTAAAAAACATTGATATTTTAATTAACAATGCCGGAAATGCACACGGATTAGATCCCGTTCATAAAGGAAATACTGACGATTGGGAGGCTATGATCGATATCAACATAAAAGGATTGTTGTATGTGACCAAAGCTATAAGTCCGTATATGGTACAACGTAAAACAGGACAAATAATTAATATTGGTTCCATTTCTGCAAAAGAAGTTTATGAAGGAGGAAATGTTTACTGTGCAACAAAACACGCAGTAGATGCTTTGAATAAAGGAATGCGTATGGATTTATCTAAATATGGAATTCGTGTTTCTGCGGTTCATCCAGGTTTGGTAGATACAGAATTTTCTACAGTCAGATTTAAAGGTGATACCAACAAGGCAGACAATGTGTACAAAGGTTTTAAAGCTTTACAAGCGGAAGATATTGCCGATTTAATCTATTTTGTAGTCACAAGACCTTATCATGTAAATATTTCCGACATCCTTATTTTACCAACAGCTCAAGCTTCAGGGACACAAATTCACAAAGAACTTTAAACCATGATCAACAAGCGTTTGCTTATTAGAAATTTATTAAGTCATAACGACGAGAATAGTTTTTTTGATAAGAAACTTAAAATTGATTTGGAAACCAGAGAAGGCAAAGCTAAATTTTTAAAACATATTTGCGCATTGTCAAATTCAAATCCTTTAAATAACGCTTATATCGTTATTGGAGTAGATGATGTTTCTGATAAAATTATGGGTGTCGATTTTTTTGACGACAGCAGAATTCAAGATTTAATAAATGCTTGCTTGGTCAATCCTCCCAGTATTCGGTATGAAAATGTTTCCTTTCCTAGTTTGCCGCGGCACAAGGTAGTGGGTTTGGTAACCATTCATCCCATTAATTTAATTACTTCCTTAAAAAAGAATTACTGGAAGTACAACAAAGGCATGGTGTTTTTTAGAAAAGGAAGTAGTTCGGCACCAACAAATAACGGATTTGTATTAAAAAGTACCAATGAAATAATTGTTTCAGAATTGGAAAAAAATTCTAGCGATAATTTAGAACTAACTTTAAATGGCGTGTTCGACTTTATACAACAACATCCAAAAAAGTACCAGCCTAAGTTTAAGGTTTACAAGGAATATTTTGTGTTGTGTTGGGCAGGGCAAAAGAAAAAAGTTAAAAATGAAATTTATTATTCTAGGGTTGATATAGAACTAATAAAAGAGCGTGTTCGTTTATTTTATTCCGCTTTGGACGATGTTCAAATTCAGGTAAACGACGATTCATTTATTATTACAGAGTATATTTATTTTGGAATTTTATCCGACTACAAATATTATCCCTTAGAAAAAACAGTCATTCATTTTAAAGAGAATGCAAAATATAATATTGTTACAGAATTTTTATTTTCGCCACCAAAATTTAGTATTCCCCATTTACATCATGAATTTAATTCTATGACTTGTTTGCTTGCTAAATTGAAAAATGGACTTGAGCTAGATGAACTTGAATTAAATGAAGTAACTAATTTGCCAACAATTCTAATGGTTTGCTTTTTAAACGGTATCGAGAATTCTTATGAGTCTTTATTGGAATCAAAACCTTTCTTAAGACAGCTAGAAGATAAACAAGCTTATATAAAATACAAAGAGGTTCTAAGAGTTTTAAGAAAAGTGAAATACCAACCGGTCAAAACTGAATAAAAAGTGTGCGTATTTAGAAAGTTTTTTTAGCTTTGAAAATAAAAATAATTGATGGGTAAAACATTCGTAATAGGAGATATACACGGTGCATTAAAGGCATTAATTCAAGTTTTAGAAAGAGCGAAAGTAACAGAAGACGATACACTAATTTTTTTAGGCGATTATGTGGATGGTTGGAGTCAAACACCAGAATTGATCAACTTTCTAATTCAATTAAATACCACCCATACCTGTGTTTTTTTAAGAGGAAATCATGATGAGCTATGTTATAAATGGCTGAAATATGAAGAAAGTAATGATGTTTGGTTATTTCATGGCGGACAAGTTACTGTTAATTCTTATGCAGATGTACCCATGAATATTCGACATATTCATATGAATTTTTTAAAAAACCTAGAAAATTATTATTTAGATACGGAAAACCGATTATTTGTCCATGCAGGTTTTACCAATCACAATGGTGTTAGCCAAGAATATTTCGAAAAAATGCTATACTGGGATCGTTCCCTTTGGGAAATGGTGTTGGCAATGGACAAAAATTTAAAACCTGAAGATAAATTTTACCCAAAGCGTTTGTCGCACTACAAAGAAATTTTTATCGGTCATACAGCACTTTCTAGAATTGATGAATCTACACCCGTAAACGCTGCCAATGTTTGGAATTTGGATACTGGAGCGGCTCATAAAAATCCGCTAACAATTATGGATGTAGATACCAAAGAATTTTGGCAAAGTGATCCTGTTTATAGGCTGTATCCTGATGAGAAAGGGCGAAATTAGTTAAGTCTAAGTCATTGTTGTTTTACCACTTATTGTTGTAAAATTCATTCCGTATATGATGCCTGTAATTTATGGCATAAACTAAACGTGTTATGTGGTTTTGTGTACGGTTGGTTGTAATTTTTATTAACTTATGTTTAACAGTTCGAAGATTTTTGTATCTTAGTGGTCCCCTAAAAAATGTCATGCGTGTTAACGATAATGCTTATAGTATTGTCGTAGGATTTTTGTAAATGTAATTTTACAGACAAAATTAAAAATAAAAACCATGGACGTTAATTTGTTGAAAAAAATTGATGATAGTTATTTAGCTGTTATCCTAACCCTTGTTGTTATAGGCTTACTTTTTATCTTAAAAACTCATGAAGATAAATTTAAAGAAGGCAATAAAAAAGTGACCAAAGCTGAAAACAACATGATTACTTTTGTAGAGTAATTTTAGAATTTCACTGTATTATTTTTTTCTTGAGTTTGCAATAATACTTATTATTGGAAACAGCCTATATTTGTTGCCATATTTATATAGTTTAATGAAAGAAAAAATTTCAATCACAAGTATGGCTTCCATATCTGCACTCGGAAATTCTCCTGAATCCGTATGGAAAAGCTATTTGTCTGATGCACACTTTTTATCAAATACTAATTTTGGTAAATTCTCAGCTCTAGTTGGGGCTATTTCTTCAGAAGAAAACTTAGCGATTGAATCGCTAAGAAACTCAGATGCTAAATATAAAAACTTAGATAGGTCTGTATTGTTAGCAATTTATACTTCTAGAAAAGCAGTTGCTAAAGTAAATTGGTCAAAAGATTTTGGCGTTAATATTGGTTCTTCAAGAGGTGCCACGGAGTTGTTCGAAAAGTATTACGATTCCTTTGTTAAAAATTCATTGGGCAAAGCTGAAACTTTAAGCTCTCCTACTACTACTTTGGGAAATATTGCCACTTGGGTGGCGCACGATTTACAAGCCGATGGACCCGCAATTAGTCACTCAATTACCTGTTCTACCGCATTACATGCCGTTGTTAATGGCGTCGCTTGGTTGCGTGCTGGCATGTCTTCTGCTTTTTTGGTAGGAGGAAGTGAAGCCGCAAATACGCCCTTTACAATTGCGCAAATGAAAGCACTTAAAATTTATTCTCAACAAGTTGACGAACACTATCCTTGTAAAGCTTTGGATTTATCTAAAGAGAAAAACGGAATGGTTGTAGGGGAAGGTGCTGTTGCTTTTTGTTTGGAAAAAGGAGTAAAAAAGAATGCGCTTGCTGTTATTAGCGGATTGGGCTATGCAACAGAAAAATTAAAACACAATATTTCTATTTCTACAGATGCTCAATGTTTTCAAAAGTCAATGAAAATGGCCTTGGATGATGCAGGTTTAACTACTGTAGATGTTATTGTAATGCACGCGCCTGGAACCATCAAAGGAGATAGTTCAGAATACAAAGCGATACAAGCTGTTTTTGGAGAGGAAATACCTGCACTGACAACCAATAAATGGAAAATAGGACACACCTTAGGAGCTTCTGGTGTGTTAAGTATGGAGTTGGCTATTTTGATGTTGGAGCATCAAAAATTTGTAGCGGTACCTTATCTAGAAAAGAAAAAAGAACCGAAACATATACAGTCAGTATTAATTAATGCTGTTGGCTTTGGAGGGAATGCCGTTAGTATTTTACTTACAAAATAAGTTCAAGCAATATGACTTCTTCAATTCTATAGAATAGAAATTATTCGAATACAGATTAAATTACGTACTTTTGACCCTGAAAAATTTAGAGTAATTATGAGTGAAATTAGACATAATTGGACAAAAGAAGAGATTCTAGAAATTTATAATAAACCCTTGATGGAGTTGTTGTTTGAGGCAGCTCAAATACATCGTTTACATCATGACCCTAACGCAGTACAAGTATCAACTTTATTGTCAATTAAAACAGGTGGCTGTTCAGAAGATTGTGGGTATTGCCCGCAAGCGGCTCGTTACCACACAGATATTGAAGGAAATGATTTGATGCCTGTGCAAGTTGTAAAAGCACAAGCTTTAAGAGCAAAAGCTAGCGGTTCTTCTAGAGTATGTATGGGTGCTTCTTGGCGTAATGTAAAAGATGGTCCTGAATTTGACGAAGTATTAGAAATGGTTCGTACCATTAATAAGTTAGATATGGAAGTTTGCTGTACTTTAGGTATGGTCACGGAAAATCAAGCAAAAAGATTGGCAGAGGCTGGTTTGTATGCTTACAATCATAATTTAGATTCTTCAGAAGAATATTACAAAGAAGTTATTTCTACCAGAGGTTATCAAGATCGTTTGGATACAATTGGAAATGTTCGAAAAACAAATGTAACGGTTTGTTCTGGTGGAATTATAGGAATGGGAGAATCTATTGAAGATAGAGCGGGAATGTTAGTTGCCTTATCTACTTTAGATCCACAACCAGAATCTACTCCAATTAATGCATTGGTTGCAGTTGAAGGAACTCCTTTAGAAGATCAAAAACCTGTGGAAATATGGGAAATGATCCGTATGGTAGCAGCTACTCGTATTGTGATGCCGGAAACACAAGTTCGTTTATCAGCAGGTAGAACGCAAATGAGTCAAGAGGGACAAGCCATGTGTTTCTTTGCGGGTGCAAATTCAATTTTTGCAGGAGATAAATTATTGACAACACCAAATCCGGATGTCAATGAAGATATGAAGTTATTTCAAAAATTGGGCTTGAATCCTATGAAACCTTTTACAAAAAAGGTACAGCCAAGAACGGTTGAGTCGGCAGATTCTGAATTTATAGCACAAGGTGAAAATCCGAAATGGACAAGACCTGAACATAAAATTGATAGAAACGAAGAAGCCAAAGCAAAGGCTAAAGAAATTAGAGCAGAGTTAAAAGAGAAATAAATTCTTATTACTGAATAAAAATAGAAAACCGATTTGAAATTTCAAATCGGTTTTCTATTTTTGGTCAATGGGTGAAAGTTGTGTCGATAAATGTATATTGTTTCTCTTTCTAAGTTTTAGCTCTTTTGTTTTTGGATTGAATTCGTTTTTGTCTGATGCTTTACCTTTGGATGAAAACTTGGTTGAAAATATCTGTTTTATAAAGGATAGCAATTTTAATGAGTATTCTATTTTGGAGCAAAAACTGATTCCATTAAAAAAAACTAAAATTGGCTGGGAGAATGGAGTGTTTTGGTTTAAAGTAGTTTTAAAAAATAGTGATTCAATAAAAAGGATCGTTTTTAATACCAATGAAAGTTCAATTGATTTTGTTGAAATTTATGCGAATTCAAAACTCTTGTCAAGTACTAAAAATAGTGTTGGACTTACCAATTTGTCTTTTGAAATTGAAAATAAAACAGGTAAAGAGTATTATTTAAAGGTAAATTTTCCATATCAAGTAAATTTCCCACTCACAGCAACTAGTGCAAGCTCCTATTATACACATATAAAGTTTTTAAGCTTACTTAAAACTGGAGCTTATTATGGTTTTGCCTTAATGGTTTTAATCATTAATTTGTTTTTTTATTTTTCTTTGGAAGACAAAATATTTTTATTTTATTCACTATTTCTTGTCGCAACTAATTTTGGAATATCACACTATGATGGTGTTTTTAATAGTTGGCTAACTTCTGATGCGCTATTTTTTACAAACACTGTTTCGCATTTTTTAATTCCTTTAACTGGAGGTTTGTTTGCATTCAATTTTTTAAATCTGAGTAATTATATGCCCAAAAGTAAATATTTTGGAAGCATATTATTGTTGGCTACTTCGATTTGCTACGTTGGTCATTTAGTTTTTTTAAATTATAAATTTTTTATTGCGGGTGATATTTTAGCTTTGTTAACACTTATGTACTATTGGATACTTGGTATTTTTGTGATAAAACGAAATGATTTTGCCATTTTCTTTGTAGTTGGTTATAGTTTGGTTTTAATAGCTGCCTTTTTATTTGTAATTCCAATGGATATAGGAATATCTGGTTTTTCACTCCCTTTAAAACATGTCAAATTTGGCGCCTTGTTTGAAATGCTAATATTGACCTATGCGATCACATTTAGAGTCAAAAAAATGCACGAAGAAAATGAATCAAATAGAAATGCAATACAAGAATACATTCATAAACTTAATGAGTTAGAAGAACAAGTGACTTCTTCTTCAAATTCCGAAAATAAAAGTTTCGAAGTTAAGATTAATGAGATAGTTCGGGATTATAAGTTGACAGAGAGAGAAGTTGATGTTTTGCTTAGGCTTTACAAGGGGTACACAAATAAAAACATTGCTGCAGAATTATTTATTTCGCTTAATACAGTGAAGTATCATACAGGGAATATCTATCAAAAACTAAATATTGAAAATAAAAACGAGGTAATTAGCTTGTTTGTCTAGATTTTATGAAAGCACAAAGAAGACATGTTTGTCTATACCTTTTAATAATTAGTTTGTTTTGTATTTCGTGTACAAAACAAACCAAAAATAGTTTTGCTGAGCTTGCTTTTATTCAAGATGAAAATTTCGATGAAAATACAATTCAAAAACAGGAATTCAAAGTTTTGACAACTTCAAGACTAGGTTATAAAAATGGATGGTATTGGTTTAAAATTTCTAAAAAACCAGATTCAATACCTTTGATATTTAGTTTAGAAGGGAATACAATCGATAAGATAGAAGTATATCACGAAAACGTGAAAATTTCCGACCACAGTCATACTATAGATCCTACAAATTTAGCACTTAAAATACCACCTACTTCTCATAATGCAACCTACTATGTAAAGTCCCATTTTACGAAACATGTCGATTTTCCTTTAAAAATTTATTCTGAAGATTCTTATTTTAGGAATAAGAACCAATATTATTTTGTTAATGGAAGTTATTATGGGTTTGTGATAATGGTACTAATCGTTAATTTGTTTTTTTATTTTTCATTGGGAGAAAAAACCTTTTTGGCTTATTGCTTTTTTGTTGTTTTTACAAATATTGGACTTACTGATTACGATGGATTGATCAACCTTTGGTTTGAAAAAGACGTAATTCGTTATATAGGTATAAGTATGCATTTTTTAGTTCCATTGTCATCAGGTGTTTTCGCATCCTTACTATTAGATTATCATAAGTTAATACCCCGGAGTAAAATTATTTCTATAATTACGATTCCTCTTGCTATCTGTTTTTATATTGCGTTTGTTATTACTGAAGAGTTTCTATATTTTGCTATTGGAGATACAATCGGCTTGTTGTATTTTTCCTATTATATGTTTTTAGGTGTTTCATGTATTAGAAAGCAAGTGTTTGCTAAGTTTTCGGTTGTAGGGTATAGTTTGGTATTTCTTTCAGCAATTACTTTTGTAATACCTTTAAATTGGGGAATACAAGCTTTTAGTACACCACTTTATATGATAAAAATTGGCGCCTTGTTTGAAATGCTAATTCTATCTTATGCGATTACCTATAGAGTTAAGAAAATTCAAGAAGAAAACGAATCCATTCATCATGAAATTAAGCAATACATCACCAAAATTTATGTATTGGAAAATGAGCTTAAAGAAGAAAATAATACATCGAAGAATAATTCTTTAATAGAACAAAAAATTGAAGAATTGGCAATTTCACATAATTTAACGCTTAGAGAAAAAGATGTGCTATTGCAAATTTCAAAAGGCTTAAATAATCAACAAATGGCAAATGAATTATTTGTTTCTGTAAACACTATAAAATATCATACCCGAAACTTGTATGAAAAATTAGATGTGAAAAAAAGAGCAGAAATAACTTCTAAAATTATTCCGAACTAATTTTTAAGCAAGGCCCAAGCTTCTTTTTAATATTTTAAAATAAAAAGCATAAAAAGGCTGATTTACTGGTGGTTTTAATGAAAAACTACCCAAAAGGGTGGGAGGTATTATTGAGCTAGATACTATTTTTGGACACACAAAAATACAAAATCTTAGCGTTATGAATAATTTTTCAATACACCTCAAGCAAATTTTCACAAGCATTTTTTTACTGTTTGTAACGATCCTTTTTTCTCAAACGGGAACTGAATATGCCAATATTCAATATTTAGACAATATGGAAAATGGATCTGGGTCAATTAGTATTTACATATATGTTGAAAATGAATATGATGGTCATTGGGATTATTTAAAAGACTTGGATATCGATGTTTCTATAAATGGAGAGGCTTATCAGCCTTTTGCTTTTTTAGGTAAACAAGATGGTATTTATGATGTCAATTCTTATGCAAGTGACTATAAGAATAGGGAAACGGAATTTGTTTTAAATACGGGTGGCGGAAATCCAAATCAACACATAAGATTGTATTTTAATAATGAAGATCATGAGGTTGAATCTAAGGCAGTAACTTTTTCTCATTTTGAAGATACCAATTCACAAGTTGCAGGAACTCCTAAAGGAGCAGATAGAGTTCATATAAATGTAAAGCCTTATGAAATTAATCGTTTTAAAGGAGCTAAAACTATTCAATTTCGTTGCAGAGGAAACTATCTTGAAAATTGGTTAGACCACGAAAACGCGAATAATACTTTAAGTATTAATGAAAAGCTAACGGAAAAATTTGAATTATTTGAAGAAAATAATAGCGGTCAGGAAGAAATAAATTTTAATGTCGATTTCAATAAATCGGAAGGTGCAGCTCATCTAACTTTTAGAATAGAATCAATTCAAAATGAAACTGAATACGATCATTTGGCCTGTTTAGAACTTAAAAAAATTGTCTACAATCAACAAAATCAAGTTGTTTCAGATGAAGTTATTGGTTATGTAAACCATAACTCGAATATATTGGGGTGTTCAGATTTGTTTAGCGATGCAGCAACATCAGATACTTTTTTAGGAGAATTTGGAGATTCCTATAAATTTGGCTTAAAATACGACAACTTATACGCCACACCTTATGGCAATTCCTATTGGACTAAAAGTGGTGGTGATAATTATTTTGTAATTAGAGATTATATAACCCAAGAAAATTATAAAAACAAAATTCAATATTATGTGCATGGTACTTATTATTCTAGGGAAAGAAATGGAGAGAATAAAAAGGTTAATTTTAATTGGGCTGATAATATTAAAGGGAATTTTGTTGTAAATGAAGAAATTCCAATTCCAAATATTAGTCTAAAGGAAGCCGAAGTCTCTTCAACAAATAATTGTCAAATAGATTTATCATGGGATACGCCCACCTTATTTGGAGGAGATACCTCTAGAAATTTTGTTGCCATATATAGAGATGATAAAAGAATTGCCTATGTTGATGCAGATGGAGGGGTTAATAAATATGCTGATACGGATATAGTAGCTGGTGAAAAATACAATTATAAAATTGCGCTTGAATATGATAGAGCCTATAACGATCGTAGTTTTGAGGCAATTTCTGGACAAAAAGATGGTAAAGAAGGAGTAATCATAAATTTATTAGAAGCTCCGTCAGGACTTTCAAGCAATCAAGTTGGTTGTAATGGAAATATTGAAATTTCTTGGAGTTATACTTCAAATCCTTCCTCTTTTGTTTTAGAAAGAAAAGCATCAAATGATGAAGATTTTACGGTTTTAAACAACAATATTTCTGGTAGTTTAAGATCGTTTACAGATACGGATGTCATAGAAAATGAAGTTTATGTATATCGAATTGCCGCTATTTCAAATGCGCTTTCGTGTAATACAACGGGGTATTATTCATCAGATTATACACATTCGAAAGATCCAATTGACATCAAACCTATTTTTAACAACGAGAGTTACTTGGTTGAAGCTTCTAAAGGGTATTACAGTAATAGAACGGAATTGGAATGGATTCCTAATTTGGATAAAGAACAATACATCAATCAATACAAAATTTATGTTCGTGAATTTGGAACAACTATAAAGCCAAATCTATTAACAACTTTAGATATCAATGCGAAAAAATATGAACATACAAATGGTAAAGCAGGTACAATATATGAGTATTTTATTGTTGGAGAACGTGTTGTAGAAACAGAATGTGGAAGACAAATTACATCTTCCTATACAATAGATGGACTTTCGGGTATTAAAACTCCAGATGTTTTAGGTGAAGGAGTTGCCTATGATATTGGATTACGAGTTGCAACCGGAGTTATTAATGGAAATATAAATTATACAGGTGGTACTGCAGTTCCAAATGTTAAAGTAATTGCTGAGCGTCAGGAAATAAACAAAGGGAAATCATTGTCTTTTAACGGGGTAAATTCTTATGTAGATGTTACAGCTTCAGCGTCTATTGATTTTAAAGATGAATTCACAGTTTCATTTTGGGTAAAGCCAGAAAATAATGAAGAAAGTTATTTATTAGAAAACAGTCAGTTTAAAATTCTTCGTTTAGAAAACGGTCAAATAGCTTTTGCTGTGTATGGCAAAAATGGAGAATTTACACAAATAGTTACAGATTGGCATGTTGTTCCAACAGGAAATTGGACCCAAATTACAGTAACATATAATAGTACAAAACGAGAAATAAAAGCCTACTACAATGGTAGTAAATGGGGTGCGTTGGACTTAAATTCAGACTTTACAACTTTAAGACCAAATCTAAAAACAAAATTATCTATTGGTAGGCGAGAGGGAACTTCTGGTTATTTACAAGGTAAACTAGATGAAATACGAATGTTTGATCGATGTTTGGAGGCTGAAGAGATAGCTAGAATTAGTGGAAGTTTTGTTGCTGCTGATTATAACGGTTTAAAGTTATATCTAAAAGTTTTTGAAGGAAGAGGAAATACGGTATATGACATTGCTCATAAAGGAGATTTGTTTTACAAGAATAATGGCGTGCTAAATAACACCATATTTTCGGATGATATTCCTTCACAAAGTCAACTAGGAAATGTGGGGTATACCGATGCTTATGGTAATTATACTATTGAAGCAGTAGAATATGGCGACTCTGGTGAGAATTTTAATATCATTCCAACAGCTACGCTTGCGGGTGCTATTCATGAGTTTGATCCCGTAAGAAAAACTTTATTTATAGGAGAAGGATCAAAAGTTAATAATGATAAAGATTTTGAAGATATTTCATCTTTTCAGTTTTCGGGATATGTTCGTTTTAATTTTCCCAATACCGAAGCTGCTAATGAAAAAACTTCTGGTTCAGAGGGAATTAAAATTTATTTAGATGGCGGGGGAGCTATTGCAGGTGATGATAGACAAGCCTACGAAACTGATGAAAATGGTTTCTTTGATGTGCAAATTCCTATTGGGCAGCATTATATTGAATTTAGAAGAAATGGACATGTATTCGCAAATGGTAGATTTCCTGCAACAGGAGTTTATGATTTTCAAGAAGGAGTGACAGGCTTGGAAATATTAGATGATACCAAACATAAATTAACAGGTAGAATTGTAGGAGGTTTAATAGAAGGTAATAAACCCATGTCTATGGAATCAAATCCTTCTGTCAATAATATTGGTCAAGCTAAATTTACGTTGACCTCCGAAGACGGGAAAATTGTTAGGGAAATTACCTCTAGCTCCAGTACTGGAGAATACAGTATTGAACTTCCTCCTAAAAAATTCATTTCATCTTCTGTAAAATGGACTAAAGATTTGATAGATATTGTTTCGTCTGGAGATATTCAACCAATTGATCTATCTTCAATAAACGCGTACAATGGGACAAAAGAGGCCGATAGTGTTTTTGTAGATGATGTTTATATAAGGTCGGATACCACTTTTTATAATGTTCGTAAAGATTTTATTTACAGAAAAAAACCTGAATTGGTTGTTACTGGTTTGTTGAAGAATGGAAACAGTATTACAGAGACGACAATAAAGAATTCAGCTGAAGAATTTTACAATTTAAAACAAGGTAATACAGCTGTTGCTATAGATTTAAAAACATTGCCTTATCCTACATATTTTTCTGCAAGTGATTATGAATATAAAATGAAAGCCGTAGAAAAATATACAAATAAAGATACTTCCATTGAATATTCCGTACCGGTTACAGACGGGGAACTGGTTATTAATAATGGCATTGGTGTAGGTTTTTATAAAGATGAGGAAGGTAAGAGTAAAACCTATGGTAGTCCTGAAGTAATTACTTTGGATAGTCATGGAGAGTTGGTGTATCAGTTTAAAGCTCAAGAACCAAATATTAATGAGAATTCAAGTGCAGGTTTAGAGCATTTAAGTTATACCAAAGAAATGTCAATAACCTTAAATGTAGGTGCTTTTAGTACATCTTGGCCAAATGCGTCTGATTCAAATGAAACGCAGAGGGCTTATATTATTGGAGGAAAACAACAAGGAGCTAATTTTGTAACAAAAGCACCACCTGTAGTAGATTTTGTTTTAAGAGATCCTCCAGGTTCTAACAGTTATGCTTATTGGTCTAAAGAAGAAAGTTTTTTTACCTCTGCTGAATATAATGCGGGTGGTTTTGGTAACCTAAATGCTTTTGTAGGATTAGGAGTTGGAATGAATACCTTGCTTGGAGGAGGTATTGTTGGTGTTGGTGAAATTGCTGAAGGTAAAATTTTAGGAACAATGGAAATTAATGCTGGTTTTGATATCGGTGCAGGTGGAGAATATATTTTCGAGACATCTTTCTCTGAAGATATTCAGACAAATGGAGATGCAATCCAAGTGGGAAGATCGGATGTTTTTGTTGCAAAGTCTCAAAACCTTATGACAGGTACGGGGGTTCATATTAGACCAGTTCCAGAAAGTTTATGTGGGGGGAATTGCTATGGAGAGGTAATGAAAGATAAGAATGGAAATAACTATAGGATGACTCGTGTTTTACAGAGTTATTTAAACCCCGTAGGGTCTCCTACCTTCTTTATATTCTCTCAAAATCACATTCAAAATGTATTAATTCCTGACTTAATTGAAGTAAGAAATACTTTTTTAACTAGGCCAGGTTCTAGGTATATATCAAAAATTCCACAAAGTAATGAGAATTTTGGTTCAAATAATGACGATCCAGTTTGGGGAGTTAATGCTTCAACAACAAATTATATTAGAACAGAAGCAGGAGATTTTGATGGGCAAAGTTATACATATAGCCCTATGGGTGATCCTAATAAAGCGATAGATTCGATTAGAGTAATGAATCAACAAATACGTTTATGGAAAGAAGCATTGGCAAATAATGAGATTCAAAAATGGATTGCGAAAAAGTACCAAAGTTCAGAAAATGTTTCTATTGCAAGTGGAGTTTCTTTGGAAAGAAGTAATACATCTTCACATTCAGGATCGGCATATGTTTCTTTTGAAATGTCTTCTTCCGTAGCTTATGGAGCCAAATTAGAATTTGATGGCTATGGAGTTGCGGTTGAATCTGAGATGAGTGCTGAGGTTGGAATTAGATCTAGTGCCAAATCTACCACAGGTGGTGGAACTAGTAAAACTGTCGGATATGTATTAAATGACCCCGATGAGGATGATGCTATTAGTGTTGATATATTTTCAGGAACAGGAAGTAATGGCCCAATTTTCTTAACAAAAGCCGGACAGACATCCTGTCCTTTTGAAGATAAAATTGTGATGGAATATGCGAACGAACATTATATTCAAACGTTAATTGATATTCAAGAAGGTGATAAAAATAAAGCTATGGAAGAAGCAAAAGCATACGGAATTGCTGGAGCTACGGAAAACGAATCACAGAAATACGGAGAAGCAAATCAGTTAAATGCAGATATCAATCAATTAAAAGTACTTCTTGCCGAAATTAGAGCTGGTGAGGTTGTCTTGAGTAATGCCACATTGCAAAGAGACAAACCTGCGATGAAAATTAACGGAGCAAAAACGGCACAAGCGTTTAATGTTCCTGCCGATGAAGCCGCCAATTTTAAATTAACATTGTTAAACGAAGGGGAAGCTGGAGATCCACAATATTTCTCGGTAAAAGCAATGGATGAAACAAATCCAAATGGTTTAGAAATGACAATTGATGGTCAGAGTATAAATACGGATAGAGAGTTTTTGGTACAAGGAAATGGAGGAATTCAGAAAATATTAAAAGTAAATAGAGGTCCAAATCATTATGATTATGAAAATGTTGGGGTTGTAATCAAGTCTACTTGTCAGGCAGATCCAACAGGTAACGATGCAGTACTTTCAGACACAATTTATTTTAATGTAAAATACTTACCAACATGTACTCCAATTGAGGTGAATTATCCAAATAATAATTGGACAATAAATAATTCTTTCAACAATAAATTCCCAATTACTATTGGTGGATATGATGTGAATACCGTTGGTTTTGAGGAGGTGAAATTGCAGTACAAAGAATCATCTTCTTCTGAATGGACGCTATTGTCAACATATTACAGAGATGCTGAAACAAGAACAACCAATGGTGGTGCAGAGGATGATTTCTTATTGCCTACGGATGGGAATTCATTTACTTACTATTGGCAGTTAGGACAGGTACCTGATGGGAATTATGATATTAGAGCATTGTCTAAATGTTCGTTGGCAGAAGAAACAACAGCGATTTATTCAGGAGTTATTGATAGAAAAAATCCAGAAGCTTTTGGGCTACCACAACCTTCAGATGGAATATTATCTGCTGGTGAAGATGCGAGTATTCAATTTACAGAAACTATAAATGGAAATTTATTATCCATTGCTAATTTTGATGTTCGCGGGGTGCTCAATGCAGGGAAAATTCGACATGATGCTTCGGTTTCATTTGACGGATCAGTAAACACTTATGTAAAAGCTGAATTGGTGAATTTAGAAAGTAAAGCATTTTCTATAGAGTTCTATGCTAAAAAGGAAGCTTTAAATGTGAATCAAATTTTGGTATCACAAGGAAGTGATTCTTCAACAGAAATGTTGGTAGGGATTAATGCCTCAAATAAATTTTATTTTCAATTAGCGGGAAAAACAGTAACAGGTTCAAAAACAATCGATGAAAAGTGGCATCATTATACAGTTACTTATGATCCTTTAAAAGCAGATGTAATGTTATATGTGGACGCTGAAATGGATGCTGCTGATAACTCATTTGTTGTTCAGAATAAGTTAAAAGAAGATCTTTATTTTGGGAAATCAACTATTGGAACTGGTGTACCCTTTAGTGGTCAAATGCATGAAGTGAGAATTTGGTCTAAATCATTAAGTTTGGGTGAGATAAATAATTCAGCGGTTCAAAGAATGGTTGGGAATGAAGCAGGTTTGTTGTACAATTGGGAGTTAGAAGATGTTAATGGAGAATTAGCTTTGGATAAAGTAAGAGGCAAGCACGCAGAAATGAAAGCTAACTGGAAAGTGAGTCCAGTAGGATATGGCTTACGTTTGAACGGTAGTGCCAATGAGGCTAGCTCTCAAGCTGTAGCCATAGATAATGCAACTGATTTTACCATAGAAATGTGGTTCAAATCTGACGGAGGAACAAATGAAACTTTGCTATCTAATGGTAAAGGAGATGGTACAGATAATAATACCAGTGGCTGGTCAATTGGTATTAATAAAGAAGGAAAAATAAGTGCAAAAAATAATGCGAGTGAGTTGGTAGGAAGTTCTGTAGTAACAGATAATAAATGGCATCATGTTGCAATTTCAGTGAATACAAGAGGAAGTGCTATTTTGTTTGTCGATGCTCAAGAAGAAATGTCTATCTCGTCAAGTTTATTAAATGGATTTGGAGGTTCTAAATTGGCTATAGGACAAAGAGATTGGTATGATGGAGCAAATAATTTACAAGACCAGTATTTCTCTGGAAGTATAGATGAACTAAGAATTTGGAATACAGCTCGTAAGTTAGAACAAATTTCTAGAGATCGATTTAATAATCTTTCCGGAACTGAGCCAGGTCTGATAGAGTACTATCCATTTGAAAATTATGCTGAGAATGGGTTTGGAATTACAGAAGTTAGTTCAACGCTAGATAATGCATCTGTAAGTCTTTCTAAATCTACTCAAAATGTAGTATTGGGTGCTGGAGTTTTAAATCAAGATACTCCAACAATTAAATTGAAACGACCTGTAGAAATTGTAAATATTAGTTATGTGGTGAATAATGATAAAATTATTATTACGCTAAATATAGAGGAAAGTAAAATTGAAAATGTTCAGTTAGATTTTACAATATCAAATGTTAAAGATTTAAATGGTAATGAGATAGCATCTCCAATTACTTGGTCTGCTTATGTAGATAAAAATCAAGTTGTTTGGCAAAATTCTCAGTTTAATTTAGAAACAGAAAATGGTGAAGAGTTGAACTTTGAAACAAAAATATTTAACAATTCTGGAGAGAGTAAAACCTATGAAATTACCAATATACCTTCTTGGTTAGAAGTAAGTCCAATGTCTGGTACAGTAGGTCCATTAACAACAGTTCCCGTTTCTTTTAAGGTTTCTGGAGAAACTAATAACGGAAAGTACCAAGAGGATGTATTGTTGACAACGGATTTTGGTTTTGCTGAAAAATTAAATGTCAATGTTTCGGTAAAACAAGCGCCTCCATCAGATTGGAAAATAGATCCAACCGATTTTGAATACTCAATGAATGTTGTTGGGCAAATTGCTTTCGATGGAATTTTGTCTAGAGACGAAGGAAATATTTTGGCTGCCTTTGTTGACGGAGAATGCAGGGGACTTGTCAATTTAAGACATTTATCAAATTTTGATAATTACCAAGCGTTTTTAACAATTTATAGCAATATAGCATTGGGTGAAAATTTAGAATTCAAAGTTTGGGAAGCCTCATCAGGTATTGTTCATTCTGGAATAACACATAATTTAAGTTCAAATACTTTTATTGGAGATGCTTTTGAAGGTAGCAGTGCAAATCCTAAATTGTTTCGTACAACAAATATCATAGCTGGTGCAATTGAAGTGCCTAAAGGGTGGAAGTGGATTTCGTTTAGTTTGGAAGGAGCGGACCTAAATACGAGTAATGGTTTGCTAGAAAATGTAAATCCGCTAAATCTGGATATTATTAAAACAAGGATTAATAAAAGTGATGGAAACGGAGGATTTAGTCAGTTGGCTATTTTTGATAAATATTCGAGTACTGGAGAAACTTGGTACGGAAGTATCACAAATAATGGAGCTTATGATACTGGAGTATTGTATAAAATTAAATTAAGCAATGAGGGGGTAATTCGTTACGAAGGGCGTCCTGTAAATCCTATAAACCATGAGCTAAATTTAGTAGATGGTTGGAACTATATTGGATATATTGGTTCTCAGAAAATTGCTCTAAATGAAGGTTTGAGTAACTATAATGCTACAGATGGTGATTTGATTAAAAACCAATATTATTCGGCAATTTACGACAGTAGCTATGGATGGATAGGAAGTTTAACGGTATTAAGTCCGGATGAAGGATACATGCTAAAATCAGCTATTGGTCAAACATTTAAATATCCTGCCTTTAATTCTTCAACAGGTAGTAAATCTTCTGGAAAATCAACTAAAAATAGTTTTGTTAGTCCTTGGGAGTTAAAAGCGAATCAATATGCCGAGAATATGACAATTATAGCTCGTGTTAACGAAGCTGAATCTAAAAAAGGAATTCTAGGAGCTTTTGTAAATGGTGAGTGTAGAGGTGTTGCGAAAGCTATTTACAATCCGATATTAGAGGAACAAGTATTTGTGCTAAATATTAGCGGGTTGTTAGATTCACAAGTAGTTTCATTCAAATATAATGCTGATAATGAATTTTATCAAATAGAAGAGATAATTGAGTATAAGGAAAATGAAGTAAAGGGTAGGTTGGATACTCCAAAAGAGTTAACGATTCGTAGTTCGGAAGTAGATCAAAATACTTTAGATGTGTACCCAAATCCATTTTCGGATAAATTAAATATTCGTATTAAATTGGAAGAGAATACTGACCTGGTAATGAAATTATTTAACAATATAAATCAACTTGTAAAACAAGAATCTTTGGTTGATTTAAAGAAAGGCACGCAAACAATAACGCTAAATGGAAATGGTCTGGCTTCTGGAGTTTATTATTTAGTATTAAAAATTAAAGACCAAGTATTAGTTGAAAAAATAATCTTAACAAACGAATAATGGTTTATAATTTGAAATTAATTAAAATAGTTGGTTTGAAAATTCAGGTCCTAAGTATTTTGTTTGGGATAGCAAGTTTACATCTAAATGCCCAACCTAATTGGTCTGTAAATACAGCTTCTTATAATTTGGACGGTAGTATTGTTGTAAGTCTGAAAATAGATGAAGTGTTGTCAAATGATACATCTGATATAGTTGCTGCTTTTGATGCTCAAGGAAATTGTAGAGGGAAGTCAAATATACTTTTCGATGAGATATCGAACACATATATTTCTTATTTGACAGTTTTGGGTTCTACCTATGGCGATGAATTAATTTTTAAAATTTATGACGCCAGTGAAGATAAAGTCTATTTAACAAGTAACAATCCAATTGTATTTGTTTCTAATCTTAGTATTGGCGATCTTTTTGACCCTTTGCAATTGATTAGCGAAAAAGAAGAGAATTTAAGTGTAAATTCTTATTTAGAGTCGCAATTTACATGCTTTCCAAATCCTGTAAATAAAACATTATTTTTTACTTGTCCAAAGAATGTTCAGGTAAATTCTATAGGGGTATTTGATACAAGCCTAAGACTGATCAATAGGTTTGAAAAAGAAATTAAGGAAGTGAAATTAGAGAATCTAGAGGCTGGCGTGTATTTTTTAAAAATAGAAACTAATTTAGGTAGGGTGGTGAAAAAAATCGTCAAAAATTAAAAAACATAGTCATGCGAGAAAGTATTCATGCAAAATCTTTGAAAAGTACATTGAAAGAAAATAATGGCATTTTAATAGTGATTGTTTCTCGAGTGATGTATTTGCTTTTATTTGTCGCTTTTGGGCTGTTAGTATTACTTGCATTTAACCGTTTTTATGCAAGTATAGCATGTGTTTTATTTTTAGTAATTGCCTATTGCATTATCGAAATATCGAAAATAAAAAGGATTATAAAAACGAATAAAAAAATTAGTAGTAAACTTTCTTACTTGAAGAAAAAGTTATAGCCAGAAATTGGTAGAAAGTCTAAAAACAAAAAAACCGATTTGAATTTTCAAATCGGTTTTTTTATGTGTTCTATATTTTATCTAAATAGCTTGACTACATCATTTGCATTGGCAAATAATAAGAGTGCCATTAAAATTACAAATCCAGTAATTTGTGCATATTCTAAAAACTTGTCACTAGGTTTTTTACCCGTAATCATTTCATACAAAGTAAATACTACATGACCACCATCTAACGCAGGTATTGGTAATAAATTCATAACACCTAACATAATAGATAAGAAAGCAGTGATGCTCCAGAATGCTTGCCAGCTCCAAGTAGAAGGGAAAATACTTCCAATAGAAATAAAACCACCCAAACCTTTATAAGCTCCTGTTTCTGGGTTGAAAACTTTTTTCAACTGCTTTACATAACTTACCAAAGTGTTGTAACCTTTTTTCGTTCCCGCAGGAATTGCTTCTAACAAGGTGTACGATATTGTTTCCAATTCATAGTAGCCCAATTTTTGAAGGTCGTCATAAGATAAAGGAGCAAAGGAAACTCCAATCATTCCTTCAGCATCCAACTGAACAGGAATTTCTAGCAATTGTTCGTTTCTTTTAACACTTAAAACAACGGCTTTTGTAGGTGAATTTGCTAACAATTCTTTTGCTTCATCAAAGTATTTTACCGGTTGCCCGTTAATAGCCACCACTAAATCTTTTATTTTTAAACCGCTTTCTTTGTTGATAGAGGTTTCTGAAAAGGCACCAATTATATAAGGGTATCTTACTGTTAAAAAAGGTCCAGCACCTTTTTCTTTTCCTACCAATTGAGAAATAAAATCAACAGGAATTTCTTGTTGAATGATTTCGCCATCACGTTCAATAGTAAATTCATTTCCATTAATAAATTCGCCTGTAATACTTGAAAAAGAACGAATGTCATTGCCATCAACTGCAATAATTTTATCTCCTGTTTTCAATCCTATTTCTAAGGCCAATGAATCGGTTGCCCAAATTCCATCCGTTACATTATTGTTAGGTAGGTAACTTTCTCCCCACGTAAATAACATCAAAATGTAAATAACAAACCCAAGTATAAAATTCACCACAATACCTCCTAACATAATAATTAAACGTTGCCAAGCTGGTTTCGATCTGAATTCCCAAGGCTGTGCCGGTTGGTTCATTTGTTCGGTATCCATACTTTCGTCTATCATTCCAGATATTTTTACATATCCTCCTAACGGAATCCATCCGATACCATATTCTGTACCTCCAATTTTTTTCTTTAGGATAGAGAATTTATAATCAAAAAATAAGTAGAATTTTTCAACTCTTGTTTTGAATAATTTGGCAGGAATAAAATGCCCTAACTCATGTAAAACAATGAGCAGTGATAAACTTAATATAAATTGTGATGCTTTAATGAAAATTTCCATGTAATATATTTCTGATTTTAATCCTCGCAAATGTACAATTTTAAATAAATTATAAAGCGTTTATATGCTGCCCATTTTCCTTTTAACAAAGTTCTAACGCTTAGGTCAATATATGTCGTTATTTTTGGCTATTTTCTATTTTGTTTTTCTTAAAAAGAAAAGAACATACCAAGCAAAATGATTAATTTTACCGCATAAATTTTTGGTGTATTATGGAAGTAAAATTTTTTAAAAAATCGTTGCCAACCTTGCTGCTCATGTTTGTGTTTAGTGTGCTTGGCGTTATTTTGTTTTATAATTTATTAACACCGAATAAAAAATTACCAATTTACAGTCCAACAGATGTAAACCCAAAATTGGTAGATGCTTCTTTGCGTCATGTAAAAAAGAACCATAAAATTGCAAATTTTCGTTTACTTGATCAAAACGGAGAAACGATTACGGAAAATACCTATAAAGATAAAATTTATGTGGCCGATTTTTTCTTTACACGCTGCGGAACAATCTGTCCGGTTATGACGACCAATATGGCCTTGCTTCAAAAAGAATTTTTATTAGATGATGAGGTAATGTTGCTTTCTCATTCTGTAACACCGGTAATGGACAGTGTGCCTATTTTAAAAGAATATGCCGAATACAAAGGAGTGATAGCTGATAAATGGCATTTGGTAACAGGGGCAAAAAAAGATATTTACAATTTAGCACGTAAAAGTTATTTTGCTGTTTTAGATGAAGGGGATGGCGGTGAACAAGATTTTATTCATACAGAACAATTTGTATTGGTAGATAAAAATAAAAGAATTCGTGGCTATTATGATGGTACCGATGTAAAAGATATTGCTCGTATTATAGAGGATATTGCCATACTAAAAAAAGAGGATAACTAAATTTGGGTTTTATGAAGGAAATTGATGCAGTCATTAAAAATAGAAAAACGCAAAAGGTTTTGGCAAATAAGGCTTGGCCTGTTGCTTCAAATACAGAGGCCTTAAAAATGACCCTACAAGCGCTTTTAGATTTGGCAGCAGCAGCTCCCTATCATAAAAAATGTGATGAAAAATATACAACTAATACAGACTTAAATTCATGTGTACCCTGGCGTTTTTATGTGTTAGATACTTCCAATTGCAGATTGTTGCTAGAGTTTATTGAGAAAGAAGGTATCAAAGCTGGCAAAATAAATAACATGCTTGCTGCTGCAGACGCATTGCTTATTGGAACTTGGTTACCCGATGGCTCCGATTCAAAAGAAGAGAGTGCTTTGTTTGAAGGCAGTTTAAAAAACATGGAACATATTGCGGCGGCTTCTGCGGCCATTCAAAATATATTATTGGGGGCTACAGCTAGAAATATCCCAAATTATTGGTCGTCTGGAGGGGTGTTGCGTTGCGAAGAATTGCGATCAGTTTTAAAAATATCCATGGAAGAAATTTTTTTAGGTGCTGTTTTTCTGTTTCCTGAAAATAGTGAGCGTGAAGAAACATTTATAAAACCTGGTGCATTGCGTAACCTAGGCAAAGAAAAAGACACTTGGTCTCGTTGGGTTAATTTGTAAATCGACCTAATTATTTTGTTAGAAATATGGCTATCAAGAGTACTGAAAAACATTCTTTTAAATACTTTCTTTAGAATCATTCTAGTTTAGTATCTTTGTCGACCTATCTTAAATGATTCTAAATTCCATGCGCACAGTAGCCGACTTAAAAAAAGGAGAAATGGGGACCATTGAAAATTTGTCTTTTGACGAAATTCCATTGGCCTTAATGGAAATGGGTTGTATTCCTGGAAAACAAGTAACACTTATTCAGCGTGCTCCTATGAATGACCCATTATATATCAGTGTAAATGGAAGTCATTTTGCCATAAGAAGAGAAACAGCAGAATGTATTGTTTTGACAAAACTGTTGTGCGATGAAATCTAAAAAAAATTTAAATGTAGCCTTAGTTGGAAATCCAAATACAGGTAAAACTTCGCTTTTTAATCAGTTAACAGGACTGACACAAAAGGTTGGGAATTACCCTGGTATTACAGTTGATAAGAAACAAGGGTCTTCCAAATTGCCAAACGGTACTACAGCCACTATTACCGATTTACCAGGAACCTATAGCATCAATCCTACTTCTTTAGATGAAAGTATTGTCTTAGAAACTTTATTAGATAATGACAACGAGAATTTCCCTGATGTTGTTATAGTAGTTGCTGAGGTAGAAAATATCAAAAGAAATTTATTGCTGTTTACACAAGTCAAAGATTTAAAAATCCCCACCATTTTGGTCATAAATATGGCCGATCAAATGGAGCGTAAAGGTATTTTTATAGATATTGAACAGTTAAAAGAAGAATTAAAAACAGAAATAGTTTTAATTAGCGCTCGTAAAAAAGAAGGAATCAATACCTTAAAGAAAAAATTACTAGGCTATAAAAATTTTGATACCAATCCGGTATTAAAAGTTTCTGATAAAATAGACAAAGCTTATTTTGAAGATGTAAAAGCTCGGCTAAAAGGATTTACAACCTACAAATCTTGGTTGCTTATTACGCAAAAAGAACCTGTTAAATTTATTTCAGAAGCTTCTAAGCATGTCATTGAAAATTTTAAAATTGACCAGAGTCGCTTAAAAAAATACCAACACAAAGAAACCATTTATAGATATCAGTTTATAAATGATGTGTTGAAGAAAACTTATAAAATAGACCACTCTAAAGCCAAAGATTTACGAAGTTATTTAGACCGTGTGTTAACGCATAAAGTATTTGGGTATTTAATTTTTACCAGTATTTTATTGCTAATGTTTCAATCGGTATTTGATTGGGCCACCTTACCAATGGATTTTATTGACGTCACTTTTTCAAATTTAAGTGAATGGGCGAAAATGAAACTGCCAGAAGGGGTTATTTCTAATTTAATTACAGAAGGAATTATTCCGGGAATTGGAGGTATCGTTATTTTTATTCCGCAAATCGCCATCTTGTTTTTGTTTGTAGCCACCCTTGAAGAAACGGGTTATATGAGCCGTGTGGTTTTTCTAATGGATAAGGTAATGCGTCGTTTTGGAATGAGTGGAAAAAGTGTGATTCCCTTAATTTCGGGTACGGCATGTGCAATCCCTGCAATTATGGCTACCCGTAATATTGTGGGTTGGAAAGATCGACTAATTACCATTTTAGTAACACCATTTACCACCTGTTCTGCGCGTTTGCCTGTATATGCAATTATCATTGCTTTAATTATACCTGAAGATCGAGTATTGGGTATTTTTAGTTTGCAAGGTTTGGTGCTCATGGCATTGTATGTTTTAGGATTTGCTTCGGCAATTATTTCAGCCTATATTTTAAACAAAGTATTAAAAGTAGATAGTAAAAGCTTTTTTATTGTGGAAATGCCAAACTATAAATTGCCTTCTTTAAAAAACATTGTCTTAGATGTTTTGGAAAAAACAAAGGCCTTTGTATTGGGTGCTGGAAAAATAATTTTAGCTATCTCTGTGGTTTTGTGGTTTTTGGCAAGTAATGGTACCAGCGATTTTAAGAATGCTGAAACTATTGTGACTGAGAAAAATAAAGATTCGAATTTACCTACAGAAGAATTGGAACGAGAAATAGCTTCCTATAAGTTAGAAAATTCTTATATTGGGGTGATGGGGAAAATGATTGAACCTGCTATTGAACCGCTAGGGTATGATTGGAAAATTGGAATTGCTTTGATCAGTTCTTTTGCCGCTAGAGAAGTTTTTGTAGGGACACTTTCAACCATATATAGTGTGGGTAATGATGATGAAGGTACCATCAAACAAAGAATGGCTGCAGAAATTAATCCTGTAACCAAGGAAAAAAGATTTAATTTTCCAGCGGGGATGTCTTTATTGGTGTTTTATGCCTTTGCCATGCAATGTATGGGAACACTAGCCATCGTTAAAAGAGAGACAAAATCGTGGAAGTGGCCGATGTTGCAATTGGTAGGTATGGGACTTTTGGCATATTTAGCAGCATTTGTTACCTTTGCTATATTAAAATAAGAATGATACAAGAAATTGTTATTTATATTTTACTAGGTATTGCACTTTTTTTCTTGTTTTCTAAGTTTTGGAAAAAGATCAAGAAAAAAGGAGCTTGCGATACAAATTGTGATTGCTGATGAAAAAGATTGTTTATTAATAAATTTATAACAATCTAATATGATAAGAAGTGTAAGAGGTGAGGTATGGAAAGATCTTGAATTAGTAGATAATATTACAACCACCAAAAAATATAGAATATCCAATATGGGTCGCTTCTCTTACGAACTTGACGGTAAACAAGTTCTAGCAGGTAAGCCCTTAACAAACGGTTACGAAACTCTTTCCTTAAAAAATAAAGACACCATGAAAAAAGCGACACGCTATGTTCATAAATTGGTGGCTCAAAATTTTTTAGAACAAGGTGACGGTGTTTTTGTAATTCATTTGAACTATGACAAATTAGACAACCGTGTTGAAAATTTGAAATGGGCAACCAAAAGAGAAAAGGAAAAACATCAGTTTGCCAATCCTATTTATATTGATAGAGTATACGTAAAAGGAAGTGCTAAGTTGACCGAAGGAAGAGTCCGAATGATCAAGAAAAAGGTCCTAGATCCAAATAGAAAGACAAGAATGAAAATGATTGCCAAGCAGTTTGGAATTTCTGAAATGCAATTGTATCGTATCAAAACCGGAGAAAATTGGGGTGAAGTTACGATTGATTAAGTCTAGTAGTCTGTAAACGAATTTCAATAAGAAAAGCAAAAACATAAAAAAAACGGATGAAAGAAATTTCATCCGTTTTTTTGTTTTGTTAGAAGTTAAAAGTAACTCCCACTAAAAAGTTTCTTGTGGCTTGTGGGTAAAAATAAGTACCCCAATCAGGATCGTAATAACCGTTAGAGATGTACTTTTCGCTAAAAATATTATTTACCAAAGCGTTAAAAGTAATGCTAGTAAAAACAGATTTAGGAATAAATACATAATTTACATTCAAATCATTTGTGAAGTAGTCCGCAAGTTTTTTGTCACTTTCTTCTAAGTTAGTCAAAAATTGTTCGCTTACATATTTCGATAATAAGGCAAGCTCAAGATTTGCTACTGGTTTTACTGAAATGGTATTGGCAGCTACAATTTCAGGTGAAAAAGAGATGTCCGTGTTTCCAAAATTGGTTGGCACATTATTGATGTCTCTATTAAAATCAAGATTTTTATTATTGCTAAAAGTAGCATTTGGACGAATGCTAATATATTCATTGAATTTAATGTCTGCATCAATTTCAATTCCTAATCGATAGCTTTTCCCACTATTCGTTTTACTAAAAGCACCATTGTTGTCAACTTGCCCTGTCAAGACTAACTGATCCACGTACTTCATATAGTAAATATTGCTATTTAGTTTCATGTTTTCTGATTTGTATCTCCAACCCAATTCAAAGTCATTTAACTCCTCTGGTCTAGGAAAGTCTGCGGTATTAGCAATTTCTTTAAAATCACCTCTACCTGCTTCTTTATGTGCCTTAGCGTAGGAAATATAAAAATTATTAGCTTCGTTTGCAGTATAGCTCAATCCTACTTTTGGATTAAAGAAATTGTATATTTCGTCAACCAAAGGTGCGTTTTTTACTTCTGCCTTGTAGCTTACTCTTCTTTGCTGTAAATCAACAAATCCGTCTAATTTGTCCGTTATTTTATAGCTTACTTTTGCAAAAATGTTGACGTCTGTTTTATTTCCGGGTCTGTCGTAATAAATATCTCTAATTTCGGTAGTTCCTGCAAATCTGTTCCAAATTGTTTCGCCAAAATGACGACCTTCATGTTTGTTTGCAGCTCCTCCTAAAATAAAATCAACCACCTCATTTTTGTAGTTTAATGAGTAGGTGATTCCGTAAAAATGACTGTTTGCGTAGCGTCTAACTATATTATCAGCGTTTTCAGCAACTTGATCAGCAACATTTATTGGGTTTCCATCATCACCCCATGCTTGATTGTATTCTTCATAAAAACCTCTACCTCTTGTGTAATGCAAAGCTACATTCGAAGAAATTGTATTGTTGTATTTTTGATTCCAATGCAATTGCGCATGATCTTGCTTGTAATTATCTACTTGATTGTCGTAAAAAGCACGAATGTTCCAACTGTTATCATAAATAGCTCCCGCTGCATTAAAGGTTCTGTCACTTGCCGCAGTAGCAGCATCAACACCATACCAAGCTTGGTAAGTAATTTCTTCTCCACCAAAAAGTAAGGCTTTTATCAAAGTATTGTCATCGATATAATTTGCCTGTAAAAAATAAGATTCCAAGTCTGAACTTGCTCTATCCAAATAACCATCAGATCTTATTTTTGAAAATCTTCCAGATAACTCAAGATGGTTATTTAATAAACCTGTATTAAATTTAACCGTGTTTTTTAGCGTGTTAAAAGAACCAATTGAACTTGAAATTTGCCCCCCTTGTTTCTGTGAAATACCATCGGTTAATAAATTTAAACTTGCACCAAAGGCACCGGCACCATTTGTTGAAGTTCCTACACCTCTTTGTAATTGAATGTTTTCAACAGAAGAAGTGAAGTCACCAAGGTTTACCCAAAAGGTACCCTGACTTTCAGCATCATTGTAGGGAATTCCGTTTATAGTTACGTTAATTCTAGAAGCGTCAGAACCACGAACTCTTAATGAAGAATATCCGATTCCAGCTCCAGCATCACTTGTTGTAACTACTGAAGGTAAATAGTTTAACAATGAGGGAATATCCTGACCAAGATTTCTTTTTGCCAATTCCTTTTTACTAATGTTGGAATGTGTTACTGGGGCATTGGCACCAACTCGAACAGCAGAAACCAATACTTCATCTAAAACAGCAGCACTTGCCGTTAAAACAAAAGTACTAGTGGTTGTTTCTGAAATTTGAATTTCCTGTGTTATGGTTGCGTATCCCAAGTAAGAAATTTCTAAGTTGTAGCTTCCTTTAGGAACGGATATTCTGAAATTACCATTGGTGTTAGTAGTCGTTCCTTTGTTTAAACTTTTAATTAAAACAGTAGCGCCAGAAAGTGGTGTCTGATTTTCATCTACAACTTTTCCGTTCAACTTACTATTTTGTGCTTGAACAATTATGGAACTAAATAATAGGAATAAAAAAGGTACTAGAAGCTTCGCTTTTTTAAAGGATGTGTTTTTTTTCATTTTTAAAAAATGAATAAAAAGAGGCAATTATTCTTAATATTTAAATTAATCATAATTGTGTATGTATCAACATACGGTTAAAAATAACTCACGTTTTACGCGCGTCCCTTGGCAGCATTACCTGCCCAGGTTCTTTGGGTATGATCTCAGCCTTGCGGCACCCCTTTATTGAGAACGGCGCAAAATTAGGTCACATTTCTGAATAAAAAAAGGAAGTTCGCAATTATTTACAAGAAGCTAAGTGGTTTAAAATAAATAACTTAAAGTATTGTGTGGGCCTAGGTTTACTTTAGTCTTTTTCTACAGCATCCCAAATAGGAATTTTTAGAAATTCAGAAAGTAATTTTGTGTCTTTTCTTAAAACATACAGACTTCCATGATCGATGACATGAAGTCGTTTGCCTGTTTTTAAAACCAAATTTAACTCATAGCTATAATAACTGTTTTCATCTCCAGTTACATATTCTGAAACTATTTGTAAGGCATGTATTTTTGAAAGTTGTATGCAGTTTTTATTTTCTTCTATAGGAGCTAGGGAAGTACTTCTTTTTATTTTTCCTTTGGAGTAATAACCTAAATTTTTATCAAATTTAATTTTTTTCCTATTGTATAAAAAAAGCCAAATACCAATAAGTATAAATAAACCACAGCCAAAATATACGCCTATAAGATTATTACTTGACAGTTGGTTTTGTTCATTTTGAAAAATCTTATAACCAACAAACATTGGAAAGAAAACAAAGAACCAAGGAAAAACATGAAAAAGAATTGTTTTTTCAAAAACAATTTTACGGTCTTTTTGTACCGCGGTATGTGTGCAAAAACTTGTTCCCCCTAGGTTTAAAGGAGTCCATTCTGTAATGTTTGCAATGGGATCTGTTATGTTTTTTGGTTGCGTACAAGGACTTTTCTTGCCAAATAATTTTTGAAGAAATTTCATAAGGAAGCAATCTTACAGTTGGTTTAAAAAATCTTGATTTTCTTCAAATACAGTACCAATCACAACCATATCTGCGCCATGCTTAAAAGCAGTTTGTATGGCTTCTTTCGTTCGTAAGCCGCCACCAACAATTAAGGGTACGCTAACTTCTTTGGCTACTTTAGAAATGATACTTGCTTGTATAGCGGTTTTTGCTCCGGAACCTGCTTCCAAATAAATCAGTTGCTTGCCCATATATTGTCCGGCCAATGCTGTATGTACAATTTTAGTAGGATCACTTTGAGAAATTGGTTTTGTTTTACTCACTCTTTGTACTGCTGTTTCGTTACCACCGTCTATTAGTATATAGGCCGTTGGGATAATTTCCAATTGGGTGTTTTTTAAAATGGGGGCAGCGGCAATTTGTTGGTGAATTAAATATTCAGGATTGTCGCCCGATAACAAGGATAAAAACAAAATGGCATCGGCTTCATTTGTGATTTGATTGTGATTTCCAGGAAAAATTAAAATAGGAAGTGCACATTTTTTTTTGAAGGATTCCACAAATAAATGCGTCACATTATTTTGCACCGTACTTCCCCCAATAAAAATTAAATGGATGGCTTGGTTTTTTATTTTTTCGCAAATTTCATCTAAATCTGAAAGTTTCGTTTTATCAGGGTCTAATAAAAGTGCAATCAGTTTTTTACCTTTTTTCTTTGCAGAAATTATATGTTTTAGAATGGCAGTCGTCATGTTATTTTGCTGCTTTTGGTAAAGCATATACTAAAGTAAAGTCTTCTATAGAAAGAAAATGAATATGGTAGTTTTCCTTTAAATCACCTTTTAAAATCCAGCCGGTAGTTTTGTCGTCATGCAAGGTAAAAGCATCTATAGGTAAATGCTGACTAAATAAAAGTCCGCCATCTGGATGAATTTTATACAAAGATTCTTTGGCGCCCCACAAAACGGTAAGTTGCTCAATTTTATTTTCTTCTTTTAAATAACTATTTTCTTTGTCCACAAATTTATGGGCAATGCGTAAAATTTTATCTCTGTTTTTTTCAATATCGATACCTACACATTGGTGGCTTATAATAACGGCAGAATAGTTGAAAGAATGTGTGATAGAAATATGCTTCCCGTCTTTTAAATGCGGTTTTCCATCTTCGGTATAAAATAAATCAGCGTCCGTATACCCAAATTCTTTTAATAAATGCCGAACACTAACAAACCCTTTTTGATGCATTTCAGATCGCATGCTATGCACGCGTTGTTGGCTCGTTTCTGTTAAATAAATACTTTGCAGTTCTTGTAAGGATTCTGTTATTTTCCATACTAGTACTTTGGTATTTTCGTCAACGATAATTGTTTTCTTTAAAGGCATTTATATTGTCAAAGGTATTTCGTAATTTTGCAATCTAATTTTCACAAATATAAGAACTATGAGTTCAGAAACATCTACATACACAAAATTTAAAGTAAAAGACATTAGTCTAGCTGACTGGGGTCGTAAAGAAATTCATTTAGCTGAAGCAGAGATGCCAGGGTTGATGAGTTTAAGAGAAGAGTATAAAGGACAAAAGCCTTTAGCAGGTGCACGTATCGCAGGATGTTTGCATATGACTATTCAAACCGCTGTTTTAATTGAAACTTTGGTTGATTTAGGTGCTGAGGTAACTTGGAGTTCTTGTAATATTTTTTCTACGCAAGATCAAGCTGCTGCTGCAATTGCTGCTGCGGGAGTTTCTGTTTATGCTTGGAAAGGTTTAAGTGAAGAAGAATTTGACTGGTGTATTGAACAAACTTTGTTCTTTGGAGAAGATAAAAAACCATTGAATTTAATTTTAGATGATGGAGGTGATTTAACCAATATGGTATTGGATCGTTACCCAGAATTAGTTCCTGGAATTAAAGGATTATCAGAAGAAACAACTACAGGTGTACATAGATTGTATGACAGAGTAAAGGCTGGAACTTTACCAATGCCTGCAATCAATGTAAATGATTCTGTAACAAAATCTAAATTTGATAACAAATACGGTTGTAAAGAATCTGCAGTAGATGCAATTCGTAGAGCAACGGATGTAATGATGGCTGGAAAAGTTGCTGTGGTTGCTGGTTATGGTGATGTAGGTAAAGGTACTGCTGCTTCTTTAGCAGGTGCTGGAGCTAGAGTTATTGTTACGGAAATTGATCCTATTTGTGCTTTGCAAGCGGCAATGGACGGTTTTGAAGTTCGTAAAATGGACGATGCTATTTTAAGAGCTGATATTGTAATTACAACTACTGGTAATAAAGATATTATTGTTGGTCGTCACTTCAAAGCTTTAAAAGACAAAGCTATTGTTTGTAATATTGGGCATTTTGACAATGAAATTGACATGGGTTGGTTGAATGAAAACTACGGAGATTCTAAAGTTGAAATCAAACCTCAAGTAGATCAGTATACAATTGATGGAAAAGAATTTTTAGTATTGGCTGAAGGTCGTTTGGTAAACTTAGGTTGTGCAACTGGACATCCAAGTTTTGTAATGAGTAACTCATTTACAAACCAAACATTGGCGCAATTAGAATTGTGGTTGAATGAAGGTAAATACGAAAACGACGTATACATGTTACCTAAGCATTTAGATGAAAAAGTTGCACGTTTGCATTTGGCTAAAATTGGTGTTGAATTAGATGTTTTAAACGAAGAACAAGCTGAATATATTGATGTAAAAGTAGAAGGACCATACAAGCCTGAATACTACAGATACTAAAAAGTGTTGAAAAGTTGAATTGTGTAAACGTTTAACTTATTCCTTCAATACCTTCCCTCAGCAGTTCCCTGAGCTTGTCGAAAGGAGATGGGAATGAAGGATAAACTTTATATAATAGAAGCATAAAAAAACCTCCTCGAATTTTCGAGGAGGTTTTTCTTTAATGAAGAATTTGAACTTTAAATATCTACACGTTCAAAATAACTCTCTAAAAATTCGTCTACTTTTAATTTTAACTCATTGATAGAGATAGATTCTTCTCTAAAAATAGTTAAATTTTCAGCAACCCTATTTCTACTCATACTTGGTTGTACTTCTGCCATTCTAACACCGTTAATTTTTTCTAACAGGCCTTGTAGTTCAGTGTCTAACGAAATATCGGTTAAATAAATTTTTAGGGTTTGTTCCTTGGGTGAATTTCTTATTTCTGTTCTAAAATCTAACATAGGCAAAAGTTTTTGGTTTTTAAAAAGGGCATGTTGCTTAGCAACTCTTCTAAGTTAGTAGTTTCCTTTTGAAAATACAAGAAAATTTTTAAAATCCGTTGGGGGAATTAGTAAAGGAAAGATTGTGTAAGTCTAAAACAAAAAAAACTCGTGTAAGGTTTTCATAGCAATTTTCATTGTTCCTTACACGAGATTAATACACTACCCCTAGTGATCAAAAAATGTTTTTTAGCTATTCGCTAATAAACTCTAAATGCATGCGTGATGTATAAACATCAATGTTTTAGAATGTTTGATACGTCAAAGATGCATTGTTTCTAAGTTGTGGAGAAATGAAATGTGTGAATGGGTATTTTTACCTAGTGAGTGAATTGGTTTTTTGAGTAGGGTATTCTTTTTCTAAGGCCTTGTATTTAGGCTTAACAAAAGTTGATAATAATAAGGATGTTAATTTATTTTTAGTAGTTTTAGTCTTTTAAAAAAAACAGCACCCCTAGGTCAATACGTATGTAATATACAAGTAATCTTTAAATTTAAATTAACATGAAATTTCATTTAAGAAAGTCTCAAGATGAGACAACAAGTATTGCTCTTGAAGTAAATACAGACAATTTGATTTTAGCTACAGAAAACTGTAGTTTAGGACAAGGAACATTGGCCAGTCCAATTATAGCCGATAGCTTTGCTAGTTTTGTAGGCTCTGATTTTCCTAGTTTTAACGCGGGAGAAACCATTGAATTTGAAATAGAACCAGATGACAGTCAGTATGATGCTGAAGTGGTTTGTTTGCTGTTAAATAGTATTGGGAAAGAGGATAATTACAATTCTCAAATGACGGAAGAATTATTTAGAAGTGTTTTTTATTGTGGCAATGGCTCTAATGCAACTCCAATGATTGACGGTGTTTTGTCAGTTTATCCAGATACGCCTACTTCAGCAGGCTTGACAATTAATGCTTCAGAAGATGCAACGAAAGAATTTTATTTTTCCTATAGCATTATTTTTTCTATGGAATTAAACGGACAATTATACTATTACATCATTGATCCAATTATAAAAGTTAGAGGTTCTAGCTATCCTAATTAATCGATAAATTGATTAGATCTACTTATTTTTTATATCAAAGACTGTTTTGCATCATTCTAATTTTAGGATGTTGCAAAACGGTCTTTTCTCAAAATTTAAAAACTGCCGATAGTTTAATTAGTATACTAAAATCTAAAAAATTAACGCCAGTTGAAAGGACGAAAATGTTGTCCTGGGTATCTTGGTATCATCCTAATAGTTTTGTTTCACTTCAATATGCGAATGAATCCTTAAAATTAGCTGTAGAAATCGAAGATCTTCAATTACAAGCAGAGGCTTGGGAAATTATTGGTCATGCTCAAAGAAATTTAGGAAACAGTAGCTTGTCCTTTGAGGCTGCTTTTGAAAGTTTACAAATATATGAGTCTTTGGGGTTGTTGGAATACCAAGCGGCTAGTTATAATCAAATAGCAAACAATTATATACTAGAGAAGGATCATGAAATGGCCATCACCTACTTTAAAAAAGCAAAACCCATATTTTTAGATTTTGAATTGATGTACAAATATTTTAGTACTGTTTTAAATTTAGGAGAATCTTATCGGTTAAATGGGCAATTGGAGTTGGCAGAAGCATCTTTTTTAGAAGTGCTTGAATCAACAGTTATTGAAGAAAATCAAATATTAAAAGGCTATGCTTTGGGAAACTTAGGTATGGTGTATTGTTCCCAACATAAATTTTTAGAGGCCAATAAAAATTTAAAAGAAGCCATAGGTATATTACGAGCTGTAAATGACTGGTATTCTACATCGGTTTATATTGCAGAATTAGGAGAGGTACAAAGAAAAAAGGGGGCTATTTCGGCAGCTGAAACTTATTATTTGGAAGCCTATGCCATGGCTAAAAAAAACGGACTAAAAGAACAGGTTCGAGATTTTAGTAAAATGCTTACCAATTTGTACGAAAAAAATGAAAAGTATGCCAAGGCTTTGAGTTTTCAAAAAACGTATCAAACCTATCAAGATAGTTTGGTCAATAAAACAAATATCAAACAAATAGAACAACTCAAATCAGGGTATGAAATTAACAAGCGTGAGTCTGAAATAAATGTACTTCATATAAAAAACACAAGTCAAAAAAGATGGGTAATTGGTTTAAGTATTGGTGTTTTTGTATTTTTAGTTTTGGCTTATTTGTTATTTATTGGAATAAAAAAAATTAGAAAGGCAAATGTAATTTTGTCTGAACAAAAAGAAATAATTAGTAAAAAGGAACAAGAAAAAGCTTGGTTGTTACGCGAGTTAAATCATCGTGTAAAAAACAATCTTCAAATGATTTCAAGTTTGTTAAATTTACAAAGTAGCAAATTAGATGGGCATCCTGCACAAGAAGCAATTATTACAGGAAAAAATAGAGTAGAAGCCTTGTCTTTGGTACATCGTAAATTGTATCAGGAAGGTGTAGATACACGTATTTACGTAAAAGAATATGTTGAAGAATTAGTACTAGGTTTGTTTCATGGCTACAATGCGCATTTTGAACCAGAATTTGACATAGATGATTCTAGCGTAAGTATTGACATTGCTATTCCGCTAGCATTAATTATAAATGAGTTGGTTATAAATTCTTTAAAATATGCTTATAAAGATATTGAAAAGCCAAAATTTAAAATTAGCATGAAACCCAATGGCGCCAATCGTTTGGGGATAGAAATTGTTGACAATGGAATTGGTTTTGGAGATCTTACCCAAAAGAAAAGTAATTCTTTAGGGTTGAAATTGATTGATTCATTAATTATGCAGTTAGAAGGTAAGGTTGAAAAACTAGAAGGCAAAGGTACCCATTGGAAAATGGAGATTAAATCAAAATAAATTGTAAAAGATAAGTTACCCCATGAGTGAAAAATCGAAAGTGAAAATTATTGTTGTGGAAGATGAAATGTTGTTAGCACAAGACATCATTCAACGATTGACCAATATGAATTACGAAGTTCTTGCTTCGGCAATGACAGCAAAAAGAGCTTTGGAACTGATTGAAGAATTTCCTGAAGTAGATATCTTACTTTTAGACATCATGATTAAGGGAGACAGAGATGGTATTGAGTTGGCCAGAATGATCAAAGAAAAATACGACATCCCCTTTATCTTTTTAACCTCTAATGCCGATGCACATATTGTAGATCGCGCTAAAAGTGTTGAGCCTTATGCCTATATGTTAAAACCTTTTAACGACAGGCAAGTGGGTATTTCTATTGAATTGGCTTTGATGAATTATGCTAAAAAAACACCTGAAAAAGATTTGTTAAAAAGACAAGGTTTTGAAGACAATGAAAACCAAGTGCTGCAAATTAAAGACAGTCTGTTTTTGAAAAAAGACCATCATTTTAAACGTGTGCTGTTAGACGATATTTTGTTTATTCAAGCGGATAATAATTATTCAACCGTTTTTACCAAGTCTGAAAAGTTTTTGTATTCTATTGTTATGAAAAAAATAGAAGAGCAATTGCCCAAAGGGCGTTTTTTAAGAACACACCGAAGTTATATTGTTAACACGCAACTTATTGATGGTTTTGAAGGGAATTTATTACATGTTGGTGGGCATAAAATTCCGATTAGTAAATCGAATAAGCAAGAAGTATTTAAGTTGTTTAAAACGATTTAGACAAAGACTTGTCTAAAATTTATTTTGAGTAGTCCCTTTTTTTAGCCGAATCTATTTTTCATTTTTTTAATAGTATTTTTGCGGCTCTTATTAATAAAATACGAAAGTCTTTTTTATGAAAAGCTCACAAGCAATTTTTTATATGGTTCTCAGTGTCGTAGCATTTTCACTAATGAATGCCGTGGTAAAATATGTAGGTGATTTTAGCGCATATCAAATTGTTTTTTTTAGATCTATCGGTACTTTGTTTTTTACCATGCCTTTGCTGCTAAAAAATAAAATTCCAATTCTTGGAAATCATAAAAAATGGTTGCTCCTTAGAGGGTTGGCAGGCGTAATTTCACTGACTTGTTTTTTTCAATCTTTAAATTATTTGGCCCTAGGTACGGCGGTTTCATTGCGGTATACATCGCCTATTTTTGCGGCAATTTTTGCCCTTGTTTTTTTAAAAGAAAAAATAAAGCCAGTACAATGGTTGTTGTTTTTAATTGCGTTTAGTGGTGTTTTAATTATCAAAGGTTTTGGGGTTGAAGTCAATTCTATAGGATTGGTTTTCGCTATTTTATCGGCTATTTTTTTAGGGTTAATATTCGTGCTTATTCGTAAAATTGGAGACTCAGAACATCCATTGGTTATAATCAATTATTTTATGGTCATGGCTTTTCTTTTTGGCGGACTTATGTCTATCAATCATTGGAAGCAACCAAATATGGTAGAATGGTTGTTGCTGTTAAGTTTAGGGGTTTTTGGTTATGTAGGGCAGTTGTATTTAACCAAGGCATTCCAATCGTATGAAACCAATGTAATTGCGCCGCTAAAATATTTAGAAGTTGTCTTTATGATTCTAATTGGTGCGTTTTGGTTTGGTGAAATTTACAACCTTTGGACACTTTTGGGCGTGCTGTTAATTATGTTCGGACTGATTTACAATGTCTATTTAAAAAGAAGTAAAAATTAATTGTTTAACTCAACCAACCATCTCTATCCAAGCTTCGGTATTGTATGGCTTCGGAAATATGCTGAGGTAAAATACTTGTTTGTTGGTCCAAATCGGCAATAGTTCTGCTAACTTTCAAAATACGGTCATAAGCTCTGGCAGATAAATTCAAACGTTCCATAGCCGACTTTAGCATTTCTTTGGAAGCTGTATCCAAAGCGCAAAATTCACGTATTTGTTTTACAGACATTTGCGCATTGTAATGAATATTTTCAAAAGATTGAAAGCGTTGGGTTTGTATGGCTCTTGCTTTGCTAACACGTGCTCTAATCAATTTGCTTTTTTCACCGGTTCGCTCTTCTGATAATTTTTCAAAAGGAACAGGAGTTACTTCTATATGTATATCAATACGATCCAACAAAGGCCCTGATATTCTTCCTAAATAGCGCTGCATTTCTTGAGGGGTAGAGCTCATAGGGCTACCAGGGTCGTTAAAAAATCCACTCGGACTTGGATTCATACTAGCCACCAACATAAAACTGCTAGGGTAGGTCACCGTAAAACGGGCTCTTGAAATAGTCACTTCCCGATCTTCTAAAGGTTGTCGCATGACTTCCAAAACGGTTCTTTTAAACTCGGGCAATTCATCTAAAAATAAAACACCGTTGTGCGACATGGATATTTCGCCAGGTTGTGGGTATTGTCCGCCGCCGACTAGGGCAACGTCGCTTATGGTATGATGAGGTGAGCGAAAAGGACGTTGACTCATCAAACCAAAATTGGCTTTTAAGCGTCCTACTACGGAATGAATTTTTGTAGTTTCCAAAGCTTCTTCCAAAGTCATAGGGGGTAAAATACTAGGCAAACGTTTTGCCAACATGGTTTTTCCAGATCCTGGAGGGCCAATTAAAATAATATTGTGCCCACCGGCTGCAGCAATTTCCATGCAGCGTTTGATCGATTCTTGGCCTTTCACATCAGCAAAATCAAATTCGGGATTTTCTAGGGTTTCTTCAAACTGTTTTTGAATATCAATTGTGGTAGGTTCTAAAATTTCGGTTTTATCAAAAAAAGAAATAACCTCCAAAATATTTTCAATCCCATAAACGTCTAATCCTTCAACAATAGCAGCTTCATTGGCATTTTGTTTGGGTAATAGCAAACCTTTAAAACCTTCTTCTTTGGCTTTTATGGCAATGGGTAAGGCTCCTTTTATAGGTTGCAGACTTCCATCTAAAGACAATTCTCCCATGATGATAAATTCATTTAAGGCTTCGCTTTTAATTTGGTTAGAAGCAGCTAAAATTCCAATGGCTAAAGTTAAATCGTAAGCCGAACCTTCTTTTCGTAAATCGGCAGGCGCCATGTTTAAAGTGATTTTTTTTCCAGGCAATTTATAGCCAATATTATTGAGAGCCGCAGAAATTCTGTAGCTACTTTCCCGAACAGCATTGTCGGGCAAGCCCACTAAATGGTATCCAATTCCTTGATCGATATTTACTTCAACGGTAATGGTGGTGGCTTCAATACCAAAAACGGCAGAGCCATAAACTTTTATCAACATAGCAATTTGATTTAAGATGTTTAACCTATTTTTTTCTTGAAAATTTCAAATTTTCTAGGTGGTCGAAATTTGCGACGACCTCCTCTTTTTCTTAGGTGCAAGATTTTGTCCACAAGAATTTCTTTCGAAATTGTAGCTGTTTTATTCATAGCCATAGAAAAAATTAATAATAGAAAATACTTCAACTAATAGGAGCTATCGGTTGAAATGCAATTTTTTCTTTTAAAGATAGACAAAAAAGAGGAAAATTAGAAATTCTATTTGTTAGAGTATTGGAGAGGGAATTGTTTATTTTAGCCTAGTCAACCCAGTTTTGTAAAACACCCAATGAACAAAAGAATTACATTAAAGCAGATTGCTGCAGAATTTAACGTGTCTATTGCTACGGTCTCCAAAGCCTTAAAAGATAGTCATGATATTGGTTTGGAAACACGAAAAAAAATTCAGGAGTACGCGGATGAGAAAGGCTACAAACCCAATATTTTTGCCTTGGGTTTGAAGATGAATAAAACGAAAACCATTGGGTTAATTTTGCCCAATATTTTAAATCGGTATTTTGCCAAAGTATTTAGTGGGGTTGAAAAAATTGCCAACGAACACGGTTACAATGTAATTATTTCTATTTCTCATGATAGCTATCAAAAAGAGGTTGCTGCAACCAATTATTTTTTAAATGGAACTGTAGATGGTTTTATAGTATCTATTGCAGAAGAAACCCAAAAGCGACAAGAATACCAACACTTTATAAACACAGAAAAATACGGTGTCGGTATGGTGATGATGGATCGAGTATGTGAAGAAATTTTATGTGATAAAGTGATTGTAGATGATGTGGAAGCTGCTTACAAAGCCACTTCATATTTTATAAAAAACAATCGAAAAAAAATTGCTTTGGTGTCTATTATTAGTGATACCAGTGTAGGGAAATTAAGAATAGAAGGGTATAAAAAAGCATTGCTTGAAAACGGAATTCCCCTAGATGAAAATTTAATTGTAAAAGTGGGCAAGAATGATGATTTGGAAACCTTGCTAAAAATTGTTGTGGGCAGTAGAAAGGTGGATGCCATTTTGTGTTTAGAAGAAACGGCCACAATTGAAACTTTAGAAAGCTTGCAAAAACAGGGTTACAATATTCCAAATGATATTTCTTTGATTGGTTTTACAAATGGTGAATTGGCACAACATGCCACACCAAAAATAACCACTGTAAGTCAGCATGGTGTTTTTATGGGAGAACAGTCTATGAAATATTTATTAGAGCGCTTGCAAAGTATGGAAGACGGCGTAAAATTAGAGCCGCGGATTAAAACGATAAAAACGAGTATTATAGAACGAGATTCTACTATAAAAGAAAAGTAAACTAAAAAAGGGAAGTTCAAACGAACTTCCCTTTTTTAATTGGATTTTGTATAATAGTGCCTACTTTCTAGTAAGTACTTTTTGAACAGCAGCAACAATAGAAGCATTATTTAAACCATATTTTTCCATTAATTGAGCAGGAGTTCCAGATTCACCAAAACTATCGTTTACAGCCACAAATTCTTGAGGAATTGGATTGTTTTTTGCCAATACACCAGCAATACTTTCACCTAAACCACCCATGTAGTTATGCTCTTCAGCAGTTACTACACAACCTGTTTTAGCAACAGAAGCCAATACTGCTTCTGCATCCAAAGGTTTTATAGTGTGCATATTTAAAACTTCAGCAGAAATTCCTAATTTTTCTAATTGCTCAGAGGCTTGTAATGCTTCCCATACTAAGTGTCCAGTAGCAACAATGGTTACATCAGCACCTTCTGTTAATTGGATGGCTTTTCCAATAACAAATTTATTTTCGTGTTCTGTATCTGTATGTTTCGGCATGTAAATAGGCACAACCGGACGTCCAAAACGCAAGTAAACAGGCCCTTCATGTGCAGCAATAGCAATAGTAGCAGCTTCTGTTTGATTGTAATCGCAGGTATTAATAACCGTCATACCCGGTAACATTTTCATCAAACCGATGTCTTCCAATATTTGGTGTGTTGCTCCATCTTCTCCAAGCGTTAAACCTGCATGAGAAGCACAAATTTTCACGTTTTTATCAGAATAGGCAACAGATTGACGGATTTGATCATAAACTCTACCTGTAGAAAAGTTAGCGAAAGTTCCTGTAAAAGGAATTTTACCACCAATGGTTAATCCAGCAGCAATACCGATCATGTTCGCTTCGGCAATTCCAATTTGAAAAAATCTTTCAGGATTTTCTTCAATAAATTTGTCCATTTTTAAAGATCCAATCAAATCTGCACAAAGTGCAACTACATTTGGGTTAGTTCTTCCTAATTCCGCCAAGCCAGCTCCAAATCCAGAACGGGTATCTTTTGATTCGGTGTATGTATATTTTTTCATTTCGTAGATTTAATAGTCGCCTAAAGTTTCAGGATTTTGAGAAAGTCCAATAGCCAATTGCTCATCATTCGGAGCTTTTCCATGCCAAGCATGTGTATGCATCATAAAATCGACACCGTTACCCATTACAGTATGCAATAAAATACAAACAGGTTTTCCTTTACCTGTTCTAGATTTTGCTTCTTTTAAACCGTTAATAACAGCTTCTATGTCATTTCCTTTTTTAACATGTAAAACATCCCATCCAAAGGCGGTAAATTTGGCAGCTAAATCACCCATATTTAAAACATGGTCTGTAGAACCGTCAATTTGCTGACCGTTAAAATCTACGGTAGCAATTAAATTGTCCACTTTTTTAGCAGAAGCATACATAATGGCTTCCCAGTTCTGACCCTCTTGCAATTCGCCATCACCATGTAAGGTGTATACTAATTTGTCATCACCATTTAATTTTTTAGCTTGAGCAGCTCCCAATGCATTTGATAATCCTTGTCCTAAAGATCCAGAAGCAATTCGCACACCAGGCAAACCTTCATGCGTAGTAGGATGCCCTTGCAAACGAGAATTTAACAATCTAAAAGTTGCTAGTTCTGCCACAGGAAAATAACCTCTATGTGCTAACACGCTGTAAAATACAGGAGAAATATGACCGTTAGACAAAAAGAATACATCTTCATGTAGGCCATCCATATCAAATTCACCTTCTTTTAATTCTAGCACTTCGTTGTACAAAGCCACTAAAAATTCTGTACATCCTAAAGAGCCACCTGGGTGACCAGAATTTACTTTGTGTACCATTCTCAAAATATCTCTACGAGTTTGAGAAACGATAGCGTTTAATTTTGCAACTTCCATATTAGTTTCCTTTTGCGTAATCTTTTAAAAATTGCGCCAAACCGCTATCTGTTAAAGGGTGTTTTAGCAAACCTGTAATAGAAGATAAAGGGCCTGTCATGACATCAGAACCAATTTTAGCACAGTTAATTACGTGCATTGTGTTACGTACAGATGCAGATAAGATTTGTGTTTTGTAATCGTAATTGTCATATACCTGTCTAATTTCTTTGATCAAGTGCAAACCATCAGTTGAAATATCATCCAAACGCCCTAAGAAAGGAGAAACGTAAGTGGCACCAGCTTTGGCTGCCAAAAGTGCTTGTCCTACTGAAAACACCAATGTTACATTGGTTTTAATTCCTTTGTCAGAAAAATATTTACATGCTTTTACACCTGCAGCAATCATAGGTAATTTTACCACAATTTGTGGATTTAAAGCCGCTAATTCTTCACCTTGCTGAATCATTCCTTCATAATCAGTTGCAATAACTTCCGCAGATACATCTCCCTCTACAGCTTCACAAATGTCGCGGTAATGTTGTAAAATATTTTCTGCTCCAGTAATTCCTTCTTTAGCCATTAATGATGGGTTTGTTGTCACACCATCTAAAACCCCTAAATCTTGTGCTTCCTTAATTTGTTCAAGGTTTGCTGTATCTATAAAAAATTTCATTGTATTCTATGTTTATTATTAAAGGGGCATTTTATTTACAGTGCCCCATATTTGATTTATTTTTTGTCCCAAAGACCTTCCATTTCTTCCAAAGTTTTTCCTTTGGTTTCAGGAACGTATTTCATGATAAATAAGGTAGCTAGTACACTCATAATTCCATACACCCAATAAGCAAAACCATGGTTGAATTTTTCCGTTAAGAAAGAATTGTCGTTCATCATAGGGAAAGTTAGCGATACCAAATAGTTCGAAATCCACTGTGCTGCTACGGCAACGGCTAAAGCTCTTCCTCTAATTTTATTTGGGAAAATTTCTGCTAGCAATACCCAAGCCACAGGTCCCCAGCTCATTGCGAAACTGGCTACATACAACATCATACAGAACAAGGCCAAATAGCCGGTAGCACCTGCAAAGAAAACAAAACCTAGGGCAATCATGGCAACAGCCATACCTAAGGCTCCAATAATCATCAAAGGTTTTCTTCCGTATTTGTCAACGGTTTTAACGGCAATAATGGTGAATAGGAAATTTACAACACCCACAATAATGGTCATTAATAAAGCACTATCGGTTCCAGAAGAAATGGTTTTAAAAATTTCTGGAGCATAATACAGAACCACGTTGATTCCTACAAATTGTTGGAAAACGGAGATTAGTACCCCTATAATTATAACCAACCAGCCAAATGAAAGAATATGTCCAGATGATTTTTCATTCATCGATGCAGTTATTTCTCCAAGAATTTTATTTCCTTCTTCTTCCCCATTTACTTTGATCAAAACTAGTAAAGCCTCTTCGGGTTTGTTTTGTAGCATTAAAGATCTTGGTGTATCGGGAACAAAAAATAACAATCCTAAAAATAAGCCAGCAGGAATTACTTCAGAAGCAAACATCCATCTCCAACCAACGGCATTTAACCATTCGTCAGATCCACCAGTTTTAGAAATAAAGTAGTTGACAAAATACACCACCATAAATCCACCAACAATGGCTAACTGATTAAATGAAACCAGTTTTCCTCTGCTTTTTGCAGGGGCAATTTCTGCGATGTACAAAGGCGAAAGCATAGACGCCAATCCAACACCAACCCCACCAATAATTCTATAAATGATAAAAACAGTAGATAAAGTATGGTCACCTTCTCCAATAGGAGAGAAAAACATTTCTGGCATTGCAGAACCCAAGGCAGATATTAAAAACAAAACAGCAGCGAGAATCAAGCCTTTTTTTCGACCTAATTTTTTACTGATAACTCCTCCAAAAATACCTCCGATAATACAACCGATTAAGGCACTTGAAACTAAAAATCCTTTAAAAGCACTTGCAGCAGTTTCACTTAGTCCTTTTGGCATTACAAAAAAGCTATCTAATGAACCTACGGTTCCAGAAATAACCCCTGTGTCATATCCAAATAAAAGTCCACCCAAAGTGGCAACTAGCGTTAGTTTTAATAAGTAGCTAGAGTTTGATTTTTCCATGTGATTGTTGTTTAGGTTTATGGGTTTGTAAAAATTAAAAAATAGGATGCCAACAATATGTGGCATCCTATCTTAAAAATTATATATGTTGGTTGATGATATTCTCAAACAATTCTTGTTTACCACTAATACTTGGTAACTCTCCATTGTCTTTTGCGATGGTGTATAAATCTTCAAAAGATAATTTACCTTCTTCAAATTCTTTTCCTTTACCGCTATCAAATGAGCTGTATCTTTTTTCTCTTAAAGAAGTATAGTCAGATTCTCTCATGATTTTGTCCGCTACCAATAAACCTCTTGCAAAAGTATCTGCACCACCAATATGTGCTAAAAAGGCATCTTCCAAATCTGTAGAGTTTCTTCTGATTTTTGCATCAAAGTTGACACCTCCACCTTGCAATCCTCCAGCTTGTAAAAAAACTAACATCGCTTCCGCTGTTTCTTGAATATTGTTTGGGAATTGATCGGTATCCCATCCGTTTTGGTAATCTCCACGGTTGGCATCCACACTACCTAACATTCCTGCTTGTGCAGCAACATCCATTTCATGTTGCATGGTATGACTAGCTAAAGTTGCGTGATTTACTTCTAAGTTGATTTTAAAATCGTCTTGTAAGTTGTGTTTGTTTAAGAAACCAATTACGGTAGAAGCATCAAAATCATATTGGTGTTTTGTAGGTTCCATTGGTTTAGGCTCAATAAAGAAATTTCCTTTAAATCCTTTTCCTCTTGCGTAATCTTTTGCCAATCCTAAAAACTGTCCCATATGGTCTAACTCACGTCCCATATCTGTATTTAATAAAGACATATAACCTTCTCTACCTCCCCAAAAAACGTAGTTTTCACCACCTAATTCCATAGTAGCATCCAAAGCCAATTTAATTTGAGCACCTGCTCTGGCAACCACATCAAAATTTGGGTTTGTAGAAGCACCGTTCATGTATCTTGGGTTAGAAAAACAGTTAGCAGTTCCCCATAATAATTTCACTCCAGAAGCAGCTTGTTTTTCTTTTAAATAGGCAACAATTTCTTTTAAACGAGCTTCAGACTCTTCAAAAGTTGCTCCTTCTTGAATCAAATCAAAATCGTGGAAACAGTAGTAGTCAAATCCCATTTTGGTAATAAATTCAAAAGCAGCATCGGCTTTGTCTTTTGCCGCTTGAATTGGGTCTGCATTTTGATCCCATTCAAAGTTTTGTGTTCCAGGTCCAAAAGGATCCGATCCTTGTCCGCAGAATGTATGCCAGTAAGCAATAGAAAACTTGAAATGCTCTCTCATTGTTTTTCCTGCAACAACCTGATCTGGATTGTAATATTTATACGCTAAAGGGTTTTTTGAATCTTTTCCTTCAAATTTAATTTCTCCAATTCCTTTGAAATACTCTTTATTTCCAATCGTTAATTTTGACATATTTTATGAATTTAATTTTGATTATTTGTTTGTAAGTAAAATTTCTAGTTCTTTTTTCCATTTGTTGTAGGCAACCAAATAAGGCTCTTTGTTGTTCAAAGGCATATAGGTCATAACGTGGTCGTTTTGTGTGATGTTGTCACCAAACTTTTTAAAGTCGCCATCAGTTAACCCCGCTGCTCTAGCCGCACCTACAGAACCTGTGGTGTTGTAAATTTCAATTTCGTGGCCAATTAATGTCGCTACGGTATTCGAAAATATTTCAGATCGGAAAAGATTGTCGTTTCCAGCTCTAATTACATTGATCACCGCATTGTCGTTTTTCAAAATATCCATTCCGTATACAAAAGAAAAGGCTATTCCTTCTAAAGCGGCACGGTACATATGTCCGTCTGTATGTTTGTTGAAGTTTAAATTGCAGTATTGTGAGCCTACATTTTTGTTGTTTAAAATTCTTTCAGCCCCATTTCCAAAAGGAATGACAACCAAGCCGTCAGAACCAACAGGAACTTCACTGGCTTTTATATTCATTTCTTCGTAGGAGTTTGCGGCCAAATTGTCTTTCATCCAGCGGTATTGAATTCCAGAACCGTTGATGCACATTAGTTTTCCTAAAATTGGATTTTCTTTGCTGTAATTAACATGTGCAAAATTATTTATTCGTGAAGATTCTTTGGATTTCAAAGAATTGGTCACGGCATAAATAACACCAGAAGTTCCACCTGTAGCTGCGACTTCTCCATGGTTAAAAACATTTAAAGAAAGCGCATTGTTAGGTTGGTCACCCGCTCTATAATTTACAGAAATCCCTATAGGCAATCCTGTTTCAGAAGCTCCTTTTTCGTTTACTGTTCCTTGATTTGTGAAATTTTCAACAATATCAGGAGTCAAGGCTGGGTCAATTCCATAATGTTCTAGTAAGAAACTGGCCAAAGTATCGTTTTCATAATCCCATAAAATACCTTCAGACAAGCCATTTTTAGTAGTGTTAAACGTACCTGTAAGTTTGTAGGCGATAAAATCACCTGGTAGCATGTATTTGTGAATTTGTGCGTAAATCTCAGGCTCATTGTCTCGAACCCATTTTAATTTGGAAGCGGTAAAGTTTCCAGGAGAGTTTAATAATTTGGAAGCGCAAACATCATTTCCGATTTCATCAAAAGCTTTGTTTCCTATTTCTACAGCACGACTGTCGCACCAAATAATTGAATTTCGTAAAGGTTCTCCTTGCTTGTCAACCACCACCAAACCATGCATTTGATACGAAATACCAATCCCTTTAATTTTTGAGGCATCTATATTCGATTCTTTGATAGCTCTTTTGGTAGCCGTACAAACATATTTCCACCAGGTATTCGGATCTTGTTCTGCCCACTCGGCTTGAGAAGCAATAATTTCCATTTCATTTTCCGGTTCATGCAAAGCGGCAAGTTTTTCGCCAGTTTCTGCATTTACAATAGCTACTTTCACTGAAGAGCTTCCTAAATCGTATCCTATATAGTACAAGTGCGTAGAGTTTTTTGATTAGTGAATCAAATTTAGGGGATACTTTCGTTGCGGCTGTCCTGTGGTGATAAATATTCCTTTTTGAAGAAATTTAAGAGGCGCTCAATTTTTTGTGAAAAGCCTGAATTCATTGAGGTTTTCTCAAATGTTTCTTTTACTTAAACCTTTAAGTAGAATTCTTTTAAATTTTAATATTTTTGTGTTCATATGATTACAATCAAAGAAATTGCTGATTTGGCAAAAGTTTCACCCGGAACGGTAGATAGAGTAGTGCATAACCGATCTGGAGTATCGGCAAAGACGGCTGAGCGAGTTCGGAAAATTTTAAAAGCACATAATTTTAAAATAAATAATGTGGCTAGTAAATTAGCGAATCGTAAAAAGTATACTATTGCAAGCTTAATGCCTGAGTTTGATGCGCAGAATTTGTTTTGGAAATCGCCATTTGAAGGGGTGACAAGAGCAAAAGAAGAAGTGGCGAACTTTGGAGTGACCGTGCAAAGTTATACTTTCAATCAAATGGAACCAGAAACGTATTTAGAATCTTTTGAAGTATTGTTTGCTGAAAAGCCAGATGCAGTTTTATTGGTGCCAACTTTTAAAGAAGAAACCAAAGTTGTGGTGGCCAAATTGGAAGCTTTTCAAATTCCTTATTTATTTGTGAACAATGATGCGGAAGAGTTTGATGCCTTGACTTTTATTGGACAAAATTCATATAAAAGTGGGACTTTGGTAGGAAAGTTGTTGCATGTCAGTTTGCCAACAAAGCCTGAATTTGTAACCATTCATATCCGTCAGAATATTACCAATTATACAGCTATTTCAAACAGAATAAAAGGCTTTGAAGGTTTTTTTGAAACTCATAAAATTGCGGCAATCAAGCACAAACTTCATTTTGAAAACTTGAAAAATTTAGAGGAAGTTAGTTTAAAATTGAATACTTTTTTAAAGGGGAACCCAAATGTAAAAGGAATTTATGTGCCTTCTAGTCAGCTGTCTATTATTGCTAATTGTATTGATACGGAGCGCTTGCAAAATTTAACACTGATTGGTCATGATACCACAGAAGACAATATCAAATGTTTGCAGGAAAATAAAATCACTTTTTTAATATCACAAAAATCTTTTAACCAAGGTTTTGATGCGGTGCATGTAATGACAGATTATTTGTTTCATAAAATTGAGCCTAAGAAAAAAATATATTCTCCTTTGGAAATCATCACCTTTGAAAATTTTGATTTCGAAAAAGAGAAATAGAATTTAAATCTTAATGAAAATTCGCTTCTTGTGCATAAAGTATACAATACACCAAAAGAAAAAAATGTGAACAAGAGCAAATAACAAAGAACCATTCATGTTTCCGGCTATAGGTACAAATAGTTCCGTGTATAAATATTGGTACCCTGAAACAAGCTCATTTTTAGTATTGTTAAGTTGGACTAAATGAATGATCGTTAACACATAAATGCCCGAGAATACATAAATAAACAAAGGGTTTGTTCCAAAATGTAGGAAAGGATGTATCCAAAAAGTTATTTTTTTTACATCTATTAACCAAAGTAGTATTGCTAAAAAAACAAGCGCCAATCCTCCTGTAAATAACACAAAGCTACTTGTCCAAAGTGCTTTGTTTATAGGGAATGTAAAACTCCATATATAACCTACTATTGTTAAAGTAATTCCGGAAATACATAACGGTCGAACTGCTTTTTTTGTGTTGGATGAGAATTCAATAAGTTGTCCTGTAAAGTACCCTAGCAATAAGGTCCCAATAGAAGGTAGTGTTGCTACTAAACCTTCTGGGTCAAAAGGAATTTCAAAACCTTGATACAAATGTTGTTTTCCAAAAAACCACAGGTCTACTTTTTGTGCAAGGTTGTTTTTCAATTCAAAATAAGGCTTGGGAATTGTGAAGATTAGTAAGAGCCAATAACTTACTAGTAGACCTATGAAAATAAATACGAGCTGTTTCGGGGTAAACTGTATGCATAGCAAAGCGCCTAAAAAATAGCATAGTCCTATTCGCTGTAAAACACCAAAGATTCGTAAGTGTTCAAAATCAAAATAAGGGAAGGCGTTTAAAAAAAGTCCAAGTCCAAAAAGGATACTACTTCTTTTTAAAACACTTAAAAAGTTTTGTTTTGTAACACCACTTTTAAATTTTTTAGAAGAATACCACAAGGAGACTCCAACAATAAATAGAAAAAAAGGAAAGACCAAATCGGTAGGTGTGCAGCCATGCCATTTGGCATGACGTAAAGGAGCGTAGACATAGGTCCAGCTCCCTGGTGTGTTCACTAAAATCATTAAGGCAATAGACATGCCCCTCATAACATCTAAAGCAAGCAGTCTTTTGGTGGCCATAGTATTTATTTTTTGAGTCCTAATTTATGTCCAGAAATAGCATAGTATAAAATAAACAGATAACAAGGAACTAAAATCCAGTATCCAGCTGTGGCAGCTTCTGCCGTAGCTGTAAGTTCATCAATACCTTGTGCTAATAGGCTAGTTTTGTTTCCATCAACTAGTTTTCCGTACAAGGGAGGTATAATTGCCCCTCCAGAGATGGCCATAATTAACAAGGCTGAAGCCGTTTTTGTGAATTTTCCCAAACCTTTTAAGGTGAGCGGCCAAACTGCAGGCCAAACCAAGGCATTGGCAATTCCTAAAGCAGCTACAAATAAAACAGAGGTAAATCCGCTGGTGAAAACAATACAAAAAGAAAATACAATACCTAAACAAGCGCTAATTTTTAAGGCGAAATCTTGGGTCATGTATTTCGGGATTAAGAAAACGCCTAGCGCATAAGTTGCTACCATGGCCATTAAGGTAAACATGGTAAAAAAGCTGGCTTGTTCAGTAGGGATTCCAAGTGAAATTCCATAAGAAATAATCGTGTCGCCGGCAATCACTTCTACGCCAACATACAAGAATAAGGTAAGTACACCCAACCATAAATGCGGAAATTGAAAAATACTTGTTTTCTGAGTTGCTCCATCATTTTCTTCCTCAATAGGTGCTGCTTCAACATGTGGTAAAGGTGCTTTTCTAATTAAAAGGCCTAAAACCACTAAAACAACAGCCATTATTATATAAGGAGTTACCACACTGTCTGCCATGTTATTTAAAAGTGTGTCTTTTTCTTCAAGAGAAACGGTGCTCAATTTTGCTTTTACATCGTCTATTCCTGTAAGCAACAGCGCTCCAAAAATGACAGAGCCTAAGGCACCAGCAACTTTGTTAGCAATTCCCATAATGGCAATTCTTTTGGCGGCACTTTCCATGGGGCCTAAAATAGTGATATAGGGGTTGGAAGCAGTTTGTAGCAACGTCATTCCCATTCCTTGAATAAAGATTCCTGTTAAAAAGATCCAATAGGTTCTTGCTTCCGCCGCAGGAATAAAAACCAAAGCTCCTAAAGCCATAATTAAAAGTCCTAACGACATTCCTTTTCGATAGCCTACTTTGTTAATTATTTTGGAAGCCGGTATGGCCATAACAACAAAAGATATATAAGAGGCAGAAGCTACTAAATACGACTGTGCATCCGTTAGTTCATTTATAGTTTTCATAAAAGGAATCAAAGCGCCGTTGATCCAAGTGACAAATCCGAAAATGAAAAAAAGTCCGGCAATAATTAAAATAGGAATAAACGTACTGTTTTTTTTGTTGGCCGTATTTGCTGAGTTTGACATGCTATTTGTTTTGTGTAATTTGAGACTACTAAAGTAGTTTTTGTTTGAATGATGTTTAAATATTTTCTCTAGTCAGCATAAAAAAAGAGTTAAAGAGCGCTGTTTTTAGGACGAACATATATTTTGGATAGGGTTTGTTTAATCTGAAATATCGGTATTTAGTATTTTTTGTTTTGCTTCTTGTAAGTAGTTTCGTCCAATCGGAATTCTGCGATTTGCAATTTCTACGGAGTTTCCTTCAATGGAAGTAATTTTATTTAAGGCAATATTAAATGAGCGGTGAATTCGTAAAAAATTTTCTGGCAATTCTTCAGAAATACTTGTCATGGATTTATGAACCAAATAATCTCCAACACGTGTAAATACTTTGATATAATCTTTCAGGCTTTCAATGTATAAAATATCATTGAGTTTAATTTTCATTAATTTTTTGTCGACTTTCAAAAAAATATGAGGGTCTTCCTTTAAGCTAGGTTCATTCAGTTTTTCTTTTTCTAAATTAATTCTATGGCTTACTTTGTTTACTGCTTTTAAAAAACGGCTAAATGGAATTGGTTTGACTAAATAATCTAAAACATCCAAATCAAAACTGTCGACTGCATATTCTCTATAAGCCGTAGTAATAATAATATGTGGTTTTAGTGTTAAGCTTCTTAAAAAATCAAGTCCACTCATTTTAGGCATATTGATGTCTAAAAAAATAACATCAATATCTTTTTCTTTGATGGCAGACAAAGCGGCAATAGCGGTATTGAAAGTTCCAAGCAACTCAATATTTTCAAATTCTTTTAAATGATTTTCGATCACTTTTATGGCTAGCGGCTCATCATCTATAATTAAGCATTTTAATTTCATTGGAGGGGGATTTTTAAAAAGACGCAAAATGTTTGGTCAACTATTTTTGTGTGAAATTCGTAATTGGCGGCAAATAACAATTCCAATCTACGTTGGATGTTTTTTATGCCAATACCATGAATAGGTTTGTTTTTTTTATTTGTGTTTTGGCTAAAGGAATTTTCTACTTTAAAGATAAGCCAATTGTCTTGCTCATTTTCAAAACTAATAGTTAAGTATATACGGTCACTATTTTTGGCACCATGCTTAAAGCAGTTTTCAATAAATGGTAAAAACAATAGTGGTGGAACTTCTACATCTTCAATATTACCTATAATGTCCATTTCACAATGAATTTTATCTCCATGGCGCAAACGTTCTAAGTCTAAATAATTTTGAATATAATTGATGGCTGTAAACAATCTAATTTTTGGTTCCTTTACTTCATACAATACATATTGCATAATGTCAGACAGCTTTAAGACAACACTTGGTGCTACATCCGATTTTTCAAGGGTTAATGCATATAAATTGTTTAAGGTATTAAAGAAAAAATGAGGCTGAATTTGAGATTTTAAAAAATCTAATTCTGTTTTTAATTGTATTTTCTGTAAATCTTCAACACGATTCAATTCGTAAACCCAATCAAATATTAGTTTGATAGAAGTAGCTAAGGCTACCACATAAACTTCCCCTAAAACAACGGCAATGATATGATTAAAGGTAAACACCTGTTGTAGCCCTTCTGCTTCAGGCCAAATATTTTCGGTCACCAATACATAATTCAAGCCAGTTCGTACCATATAGTGACAGCCAAAAAGTATGATGAGTAAAAAAAGATACTGTTTGTATTTTTTGTTCAGGATAAAACGGGGAATGAGCAGGTATATATGTATGTACACAACAATTAAGTGCAAAGGGAATTCTACCAAGTTTGATTTTAGGGAATACCAATAGTCATCAAAATAACTCCCCCAACGAATTACATTGAAAATAAAGTAAGTGATCCAAAAAAAATAATGAAATTTTTTAGGGATAGAACTACTTGTGTTTTTAAACCAATTTAGGGATTCTAGAATCAAATTTTAGAAGATTAGTTCTGAAAATTATACTTTTTTTCTTGAGGAGCAAAATATTTCATGGGAATAATGTCGATATTGAGAAAGCACTTTTTATTCATCATTTAACAACTGTTATTTGTCGCTGTTTTGGTGCTGTTTGCAGATTTAATTTTTGTTAAGCTCTTGTTGTTATTAGGTTTAGGGTCTAATATTAACTAATTTATAACTTATGAAAAAAATAATTACTTTATTAATTATGTTCTTATCACTTACGTTAACACAACATGTGTTTGCTCAAGTTAAGGCAATCTCTGGTACGGTAACCTCGGTATCAGACAAAACTCCAATTCCAGGAGTAAGCGTTGTTATTCAAGGCACAAGTAAAGGAACGGAAACTGATTTTGACGGAAATTTTTCCTTGCAAGTTTCAACAGGAGATGTTTTAAGTTTTTCGTTTTTAGGAATGAAAACAGTACAACTGACCATTGGCGCTTCTAATTTTATTTCTTTAGGTATGGAAGAAGATGCTGCAGCTTTAGATGAAGTTGTGATAACGGCATTAGGTATTAAAAAGGAGAAAAAAGCCTTGACCTATTCTGCACAAGAAGTAGGAGGAGATGCTTTGACAAAAGTGAAACAAACCAATCCTATTAATAGTTTGTCAGGTAAAACGGCGGGTATTACAATTACCAAAAGTTCTTCTGGTGTTGGTGGAGCAGCAAAGGTGGTGTTAAGAGGAAATTCTTCCACAACAAATAATGATCCTTTGTATGTTGTTGACGGAATTCCAATGTCTAATAGTGGAAATGGTTCTAACGGAGAAGAGCCTGGAACTAGTGTTTTTGGAGGGCATATAGGGAATAGAGATGGTGGAGATGCCTTGTCTATGATCAACCCTGATGATATTGCAAGTATGACGATTTTAAAAGGAGCTTCTGCTGCAGCCTTGTATGGAAGTCAAGGAGCGAACGGGGTTATTTTAATTACCACAAAAAGTGGAAAAGAGGGGAAAGTAACTGTGAATTTTAATTCAAGTTTTACGGTAGACAATGTGGTTTCTTTGCCGGAATTACAATCGGAATACCAGTCGACTTCCGTTGGGCAGTCAGTAGCGGAAAATGGAAATGTTGCAGATCCAAAATCTTGGGGAGCAAAAGCGAACGGTTTGTCGAATGCTGCGAAATCTTTTTTCAATACAGGATATACGTCTATTCAATCGATGTCTTTATCGGCAGGTACTAAAAAAGCGCAAACGTATTTTTCTTATGCAAATACTTTAGCTGGTGGTGTAATGCCAGAGAATAGTATGAAAAGGAATAATTTAACTTTAAGAGAAACGGCTAGTTTTTTAGAGGATAAAATAAAAGTGTCGGCAAGTGTAAATCTGTCTGATCAGAGAATTAATAACAGATCAACCAACGGTTTGTACTCAAATCCATTGTCTGGTTTGTATTTACATCCTGTTGGAATTTCAAGAGATATGTATAAGAATAAATTTGAATACTTCAATTCTTCCTTAAACATGATGGATCAATATGCAACTTCTTTTGATGAGAATATACAGCAAAATCCATACTGGTTGGTTCATAGAAATCAATCTAAAGATATAGCGCAAAGAATTGTAGCTAGCGTTTCGGTTAATTATAAGGTTCATGATAAATTGACCTTGCAGTCTAGAGGTAGTTTCGACAAGTCTTTTTTTACATTTAACAAAGAAATGTATGCGGGTGGCGATTTGACTTTTGTGCCAACTACGGGAAGGTATATAAATGAAAAAACGGAAAATACACAACAGTATTTCGATATCATAGCAACCTATGCTACAGATTTTAATGAGGATTTATCGTTTACAGGAATCTTAGGATCGAGTGTTACTAAGTATAGAATTGGTGATAAAACGTATTTAGATTCTGGTCAAGGTGGTTTAAAATATCCTAACTTCTTTTCTATTGCTAATTTTAATGGAACTGCAGATTTGTTGCAATCCGTAAGTACAAGAGAAGTACAATCTGTATTTGGTTCGGTAAATTTTGGATATAAAAATAAAGTTTTTTTAGATGTAACGGGTAGGCAAGATTGGTCTTCTACTTTAGAGGAACCTTTCTTTTATCCTTCTGTTGGTTTGACGGGTGTTTTGTCTGATATTTTTGAATTACCACAATCTGTTTCTTTTGCAAAAATTAGAGCTTCTTATGCAGAGGTGGGAAAAGACGTCCCTCCTAATACAGCGAATCCAAATAAATATATTCCGTTAGGACTGAATACGATTATAAATCCATTGGCTGGGTCATTGCCTGGAGAGTCTTTGGTTCCAGAAGAACAAAAAGGATTTGAATTTGGTACAGAGTGGAGGTTTCTTGGAAATAGGTTTGGATTGGAATTTACCTACTATAGTTCCAACACAACCAATCAATTAATTTACATTCCTGTAATTGCTGAATTAGACAATAAAGGCTACACGCAGCACATTGTAAATGCAGGTAAAATTTCAAACAAAGGGATTGAGTTTGTCGCAAATGCAAAACCAATTGTAACAGATAATTTTACATGGAGTACTTCTATAAATTTTGCTTCTAACAAAAATGTTGTTGAAAAAATGCATGAAAATTTAGGCGATGGGAAAGCAGATTTAACTTTGCCGGGTGTAAACGGTTATGGTTACTCATTGGTAGAAGGTGAAGATTATGGAAGTATTCAAGGAAGAAAACTTATTAGAAATGCCGCAGGAGTACCTGTAGTTTCTGTTTCTGATACACAAGATATTACCATGGAATCTACAGGGTTTGAAACAATTGGCCATGCACAGCCAGACTTTACTTTGGGATGGAACAATACCCTAGACTATAAAAACTTCACGTTTAATGTTTTAATTGATGCAAAAGTAGGCGGGAATGTAGTGAGTGTTACAGAAGCAATCAATGATTTTTATGGCGTTTCTCAAGCATCGGCAAATGCCAGAAATACAAATGAAGGTATGGTAGATGTTGTTGATACCAATGGAAATGCATTGCAATTAACAGCACAAGACTATTATACAAAAACAGGAGGTAGAGCAGGTATTTTAGGTGAGTATGTGTATGATGCTACAAATGTAAGTTTAAGAGAGTTTTCAGTTGGATACAATATGTTATTTGAAAACAGCTTTGTGAACAAGGTAAATTTGTCTGTAATCGCGAATAACCTATTCTTTATTTATAAAGATGCACCATTTGATCCGAACGTTACCTCTAGTACAGGTAATGGATTGCAAGGAGTTGATATTTACGGTCAACCTTCAACAAGAAGTGTAGGATTAAACATTAACATAAACTTTTAAGATCATGAAAAAATTAATAAAATATACGATCGCGTCTGCACTTGCAATTACTTTAGGAAGTTGTACAGATAATTTTGAAACGATTAATTCAAATCCACATGAAATTACGGATGCACAGTTAAAGCAGCAAAATTATCATATTGGAGCCTCATTTGCCCCCATGTTTTTAAACGTTTTTAATGTAACTCCGGCCTGGAATTATCAATTACAACAAGGACTAATGGGTGATGTGTTTTCAGGGTATATGACAGCACCAACGCCTTTTGCAGGGAATGTAAATAATCAAACCTATGCGTTGGTAGATGGATGGAATGGTTTTCCTTGGGCTGATGCCTATACAAGCGTTATGCCTTTTGCTTTAGAAATAAAGACCATTTTGGATGAAGAACAAAACCCGGAAAGTGAAACATATCGATTTATAGCAAATATTATAAAAGTAGCTGCGATGCATCGAGTATCTGATATTTATGGCCCTATAAGATATACAAAATACGACGCTATTGCGACAACAGGAATCTATGATTCTCAAGAAGTGGCGTATACAGCTTTTTTTAATGATTTGACGACAGCCATTGACGGCTTGGAATCTTTTGCGGCCAGTGGCGATAAGAAATTTTCTTTATTTGATATGTCAACCTTTGCAGGAGATTTAGGGAAATGGAGAACTTTTGCCAACTCGTTACGTTTGCGTTTGGCAATGAGGATAGTAAATGTAAATCCTGAATTAGCTAAAACACAAGGAGAATTAGCTTTGGCTAGCAATGCTGGTTTTTTAGAAGTTGAGAATATGGTTGTCAACACAGGATTTGCGCATCCAATTTCCGTCATAAGCGGTTCTTGGGGAGATGTTCGAATGGGAGCCGAAATGGAAGCTATTTTGACAGGTTTTAATGATGGTAGAATTGATAAATATTTTGCACCTGCTACAGATGCTAATCTAAACGGAGTATACAAAGGTGTAAGAATGGGGATAGAAATTGAAGCAAAAACACAATATGGTGCGCACTCTGCAGTAGGTGCTGTTATTGATGGTGAAACGATTCAATGGATGTCAGCTGCTGAAGTGTTTTTCTTGAGAGCAGAAGCAGCGCTAAGAGGTTGGGCTAATGCAGGTACTGCACAAGCAAACTATGAAAATGGAGTTACCGCATCTTTTTCTCAACACGGCGTTTCTGGAATTTCAAGTTATTTGGCTGATGACACAAGTACACCTGCAGATTTTGTAGATGCCTTAAATGCAGCTAATAATATCGAGTATGCTAGTGAGGTGAAAATTGCCTACAATGCGGCAGGTTCAAATGAAGAACAGTTGGAGCAAATTATTACTCAAAAATGGATCGGCATGTTTCCTGATGGACAAGAAGCTTGGTCAGAATTTAGAAGAACAGGTTACCCAAGAATTTTCCCTGTTGTTGTGAATAATAGTGGAGGAGAAATTGATACAAACATTCAAGTAAGAAGAATCAATTTTGTAGATAGTGAAGTGAATACCAATGGGGCTAATGTAACTACAGCGGTTGGGTATTTAAATGGACCCGATACTGGAGGTACTCGTCTTTGGTGGGATGTTTCCGGAAGTAATTTTTAATACAAATAGTTAGTTTTGAGTTTATAGTAGTTTAACAAACGGAGTGTATCCGCTCCGTTTGTTTTTTGTAGTAAATTCAGTGACGTTGGTCGAAAAAAGTTTAAAGAAAGGGTTTCAAGCAATAGTTTTACGGTAGAATCTTATTTATTATGGAAAGTACACTTATGACAACAACAGATATTTCTTACAAACCAGCAGGGCAATTTGAAGATACCCGCTATGAAAAAATTCACAATGTAGTTTTTGAAAATTCAGAAGAGGCTTCTATTTGTGTGGCACACGAAATTGCAACACTGATAAAAGTCAAAAAAGATAAAAATCAAAACTGTGTTTTGGGATTGGCAACTGGATCTTCACCCGTTAAAGTTTATGAGGAATTGGTGCGAATTCACAAAGAGGAAGGTTTGAGCTTCTCAAATGTTGTAACTTTTAATTTGGATGAATATTATCCAATGGATGAAAATAACATTCATAGTTATCATTATTTTATGCGCCAGCATTTATTTAACCATGTGGACATTCCTACAGAAAATATAAATATTCCTAATGGAAATATCCCGCTAGATCAATTGCATCAATATTGCATTGATTATGATTTGAAAATTAAAGAATATGGTGGTTTGGATTTTCAATTGTTAGGTATTGGAAGAACAGGTCATATCGGTTTTAACGAACCAGGATCTCATTACAATTCAGGCACCAGAAGTATTACCTTAGATCATATTACTAGAATGGATGCGGCACCTACTTTTTTAGGAATAGACAATGTTCCGAAAAAAGCGATTACCATGGGAATTGGAACCGTAAAAAAAGCAAAAAGAATTGTGTTATTGGCTTGGGGTCAAAACAAGGCTTCCATACTTAAAAACACCATAGAGGGAGCTATTACTCCTGAGGTTCCTGCCACGTATTTACAAGACCATCAGAATACTACTTTTATATTAAATGATGAAGCTGCTCAAAATTTAACACGTTTAAATACGCCTTGGTTGGTTGGGCCGTGTATTTGGAATGAAGAACTATCCAGCAAAGCCATTGTTTGGTTATGTGAGCAAACACAAAAATCAATTCTAAAATTAACAGACAAAGATTACAATGATTATGGGATGTCTAGCTTGCTTGTGCAAGATGGAACCGCTTATGATATCAATATCAAAATGTTTAACAAGCTTCAACATACCATTACAGGTTGGCCAGGCGGAAAACCAAATGCAGACGATTCTTCAAGACCTGAGCGAGCAACGCCGAATAAGAAGCGGGTTGTTATTTTTAGTCCGCACCCAGATGATGATGTAATCTCTATGGGTGGAACTTTTGATCGGTTGGTGGCGCAAGGACATGAGGTTCATGTGGCTTATCAAACCTCTGGTAATATTGCCGTTTCCGATTCAGAAGCCTTGAAATATGCAGAAGTTATAAAAGATGTAAATCCTACATTTCCTAAAGTTGATGCCATTATAGAAAAGTTGAACTCGAAACAAGGAGATATTGAAGATGAATTGGATGTGAGAAAACTAAAAGGATTGATAAGAAAAAGAGAATCTTTAGCGGCTACTCGTTTTGTTGGTGTTCCAGATGAAAATATTCACTTTTTAAACCTTCCTTTTTATGAAACAGGAAGGGTGAAAAAAAATCCAATCAGTTTTGTTGATATTGAGATGGTGGCCAATTTAATTGAAGAAATTAAACCACATCAAATATATGCTGCTGGAGATTTAGCCGATCCTCATGGAACACATAAAGTTTGTTTGGATGCTATTTTTGCTGCTTTGGAAGATTTGAAACACAAGGAGTATATGAAAGATTGTTGGGTTTGGTTGTATAGAGGGGCTTGGCATGAATGGGATATTCATCAAATAGAAATGGCGGTTCCTATGAGTCCGGATCAAGTATTGAAAAAAAGAAAAGCTATTTTCTTTCATCAGTCACAAAAAGACGGAGTTATGTTTCAAGGAAATGATACTAGAGAATTTTGGGTACGTGCAGAAGATAGAAATAATGATACAGCGCAAAAATACCACAATCTTGGGTTTTCAGATTATGCTGCTTTAGAGGCTTTTAAACGTTACCATTTTTAAGGAATTTAGAGTGTTCTTCAATCTAGGTTTTAAATATTGCTTTAAAAAGTCTAGATAGAAAATAAGGAAACTAACGGTTGAATTAGGAAATAAAAGAGTTCAATGTGCGAGAAAAAAAAGAATAAGATGAAAATTAATATAGATATAAAATTTGTAGTACTGTTTTTTGTCATTCAGATGCACACATTTGCTCAGAATACAAAAGACTTAAGTTTAATGCCTTGGCCTCAAAGAGTAGTAGCTACAGACGAGCATTATAAGATAGACAAAAATTTTTCAATTGTTATTTCTGATAATTCAAGTAGACGAATAAATTTGGCGACAACTCAGTTTTTAAGAAGGTTGAGCGGACGGACAGGCGTATTTTTTGAACAAGGGTTTGCGAATTATAAATCAAATTCTTCAAACTTTTCTTTAAACATTTCTTATGATCGCATTGGAGAGTTGGGGATACATCAAGATGAATCCTATGTTTTGAATGTTGGTGAAAATGTAATTTCTTTAAAAGCAACAACAGATATTGGAGTAATTTACGGGCTAGAGACTTTGTTACAGCTGGTATCAAACAATGAAGAATTCTATTATTTTGAAGGTGTTAAAATTAATGATTTCCCAAGATTTACTTGGAGAGGTTTGATGATTGATGTGGCCCGTCACTTTCAGCCAGTGGATGTGTTAAAAAGAAATTTAGAAGCCATGGCAGCCGTAAAGTTGAATGTTTTTCATTGGCACTTAACGGATGATCAGGGGTTTCGGGTTGAAATAAAATCCTATCCGAAGCTTCATGAATTGGGTTCTGACGGTTTGTACTATTCGCAAGAGCAGATAAAAGAAGTAGTTCAGTTTGCAAATGACAGAGGTATTCGAGTGATTCCTGAGATTGATGTTCCTGGTCATGCCACAGCTATTTTAACAGCTTATCCTGAAATAGGAAGTAAGGAGATGCTCTATGAAATTGAAAGGAATTCAGGGGTTTTTGATCCAACTTTAGATCCGACCAATGAAAAAACCTATAAAATTTTAGCAGCTGTCTTTAAAGAGTTGTCTGCTTTGTTTCCAGATAAATATGTACATATAGGTGGTGATGAAAATGAAGGAAAACATTGGGATGAAAATAAGAATATTCAAAAATTTAAAAAGGAGAAATTTTTAAAAACCAATCACGATTTACAGACTTATTTTAATATTCGTTTGGAAGAAATTTTAGCCAAGTATGGGAAATTGGTCATGGGATGGGAAGAGATAATGACAGATAAAATGCCTACAACAGCTTTGATTCATTCATGGAAAGGAATAAATGAAGGAGTGGAGGCAGGAAGTTCTTTGATGAAAGCGGCGAAAAATGGCTACAACACCATATTGTCTAATGGGTATTATATCGATTTGATGCAATCGGTTAATTCGCATTATTTGGTGGACCCAATTCCGAAGAATAACTCGTTGACATTGGAAGAAAAGAAAAGAATTCTTGGGGGCGAAGCCACGATGTGGAGTGAGTTGGCAACCTCTTTAAATTTGGATTCTCGTTTGTGGCCAAGGACAGGGGCAATTGCAGAAAGATTTTGGTCGTCTAGTGAGGTGGTAGATTTGGAAAGTATGCGCGAACGTTTGGGGAAATTAAGTTTTCAATTGGAAGAGCTGGGTATTACACATATTAGAAATAGAGATGTAATACTAAGAAATCTGACAAGCAATCAGAAAGTAAGCTCTTTGGTAACTTTGACTGAAATTTGTGAGCCTTTAAAAATTTATTCAAGAAATAAAGGAGGTGTAGAGTATCAAAGTTATTCGCCGTTTACATTATTTGCCGATGCCTGTACGGTAGATGCGCCACAAAGTTTCGCTTTTAGAAAAGCTGTAGAAGCGTATAAAAAAGAAATAAACAAGACTACAGAAATTGAGGTACTGTCCTTTTTTGAGCTTTGGATTGAGAGTCAAGATAATTTTTCTAAACTAGATCAAAGTCCGTTGTTAAAAGATATAGCCCCTTTTTATAAGCAATTGTCGAGTACGGCAAAAATGTATAAAAAAATAATAGAATCGAAAAATATTTCAAAAGAACAGCTACAAATTTTGGAAGATTTATTAAAACAGCTAAAGCATTCAAATTTAGATGTAGAGTTGGCTGTTTATGATGATTTGAAAGATTTTACGAGCTTTTTAGCAAAGAAATTTGGAAGTTCTTTACAGCATTCTGTTTTAAGAAAAGACTAGCTTAAGTATTTGTTAAACTAAAAAAAACCAACAGCTATTGTTGGTTTTTTTAGTTTCTATAAATTAGGCAATTGCTTTTTTATAGTTTTCTTTGGTGGCTTCACATACGCTACAAGTGTAATCGTCTGGTAAGTTTTCAAATGAAGTGTTAGGAGGAATGCTGGCTTGCTCATCTCCAAAAGCACTGTCGTAAATAGTCATGCATTCTGAGCATTGGTACACGTCAGAAAGTACGGGTGCTTCTTTTTTCGTTTTTTTCGATTCTTTACTTTCTGTCACTTCTCCTAGCTGGTCAAAATACATTTGACTCAATTCCATGAGCAGTCCAGGCAATTCGATTTTATCAACATCCTGTGCGTAGGCAATATATTCTTGAGTGTTTGGATCGAAGTTTTTTGAATAAAGCACGTTAAATGTGGGTCTGACTTGAAAGTTTTTAACAATGTCGGGTGTTCTATTTTTTTCAACCATAGCCGTTGTAAAATAGGTTTTGTTTTCACCTTGATTGCTAATACCAAAAGTCATACCGTAGGTACTAATATCATTTTGATCAAAACTTTTAACAATAAATTCCTTTAAATTTAAGGCATCGCTGTCTCCTACGGGAATATGCCAATTTAATTCTAAAGATGAGTGACGAACATTGATCCCTTTTTTCCCTAAGAATTTTTCAAGGGTTAATTTATCTTCTTTGTAAATTCCTTTGACAATAAATGATTTCCAAGGTGTAATACAAATTTTACCTACTCTATGATTCAGACAAAATTCAGAAAAATCCTTTAAAAAACTAATGTCGTATCTGTTATTTCTCCAGTACAAGCCCAGCCAATAGCGGTTCATTCCAATTTTATTCATTCCCTCATAATACGGAAAGGGCTCATAGGTAACTTTCAATTCTTTTTCAATAGTTCTATTGTTGGTTTCTATTCTGTCGTTAATTAGGTCGAACAATTCTTCAGCATCGTCTGCATCAGAACCAATTTCTTCAATTTCTTTTGAAATTTTGGCAATGTCATAACTGAAAATCAAAACAGGATAGTAAACAGATTCTTCCCAATGAGGAAGTTTTAAATTTAAATACCAATAATCTTCATGTGAAGAAGCGATGAAGTTTAAATGCCCACTAAATAAAGGTACCAATTGTTGAAGCGGATCGGTAATGTTTATTTTTAATTTAGGCAAATGCTTAAAGTCTTCCAATATGTACAAATACTTTACCCCATTTAGCCAAGGTGTGTTTTTATAAATGTCAGAAGAAACATAAGAACAAACAATATTTTGATAAGCTCTTTCGGTAACAATATCCATGGTTAAATCTGGAAATTGTTTTAATATTTCTCTATCAGATTCTTGGAAAGGTAAGATGATATCTTGTCTAGAACCAAAGAGAATTTCTTTGAGTCCTAAGGTTTCTGCCAAGCGAATAATTTGTTTTAATTCTCCTGGTGACAATACCCCTCCTTTTATGAAAATACGTTTTAAATCGTTGATCATGATTGTATCTTTTTGCTGACCTAGGCCAATTGTTTTTGTGTTTGTTCTAGTAAAATATCTCTTACTTCGGGCTTACAACTTCCGCAACCCAATCCGGCACCTGTGCTTTTACACAAGGCAGTAAATTCGGTGCAGCCACCTTTAACGGCTTCAATTAAGTTGCCCTCTCCAACCTGACTACAAGAGCAAATTAGTTTTCCTATAACAGGAACGGCATTGCTTTGTCCACGTAAAAGTTCTTCTCGTTTGTCTGATAATTCTGTACGGTCTTCAATAAGACTTTTGAATTCGGCAAATTCACTTTTATCTCCCATCATTACAGCGCCTACCAACTTATCATCTTTTACGATGCATTTTTTGTAAAAACGCTTGCTGACATCCATTAATAAGATTTCTTCATAAGAAGGATCATTGTCAGGATATTCAATGTTTCCGATACTGCATAAATCTAAATCTTCAAATTTTAAAATATTCATTAAAACAGATCCTTTGTAATGACTACTTAAATCCCCTAAAATAAATTTGGCAGCAATATCAGCTTGCTGTTCTGCTGCTGAGGTAATTCCAAATAAGAAATTGTTGAATTCTGCAATTTCACCCATAGCAAAAACAGTAGGATCACTAGTTTGTAAATATTCATTTACAATCACCCCTCTTTGTGTTTTTAATTTAGAGGCCCTTGCCAATTCAATATTCGGAATGGTTCCAATAGCATAAACAATGGCATTTGCATTTAGTGTTTTTCCTGTTTTTAAGTTGATGGATAAATTATTGATTTCACTATCGTCAAATACGGTATTTACCTCATTATCAAAATAAATTTGAATGCCTCTTTCATGCACATCTTGGGCCAGCAATCTACTAGCAACTCTGTCCAACTGACGTTCCATTAATCTAGAAGCGCGTTGAATAATTGTTATATTGACTTTTCTTTTGTTTAGTGCGGCAGCAAGTTCCAATCCTAGCAATCCTCCACCAACAATAACAACATGTTGTTCTTCATGTGGAAGTCCTGTACCGTCCAAATAATCTTTTAAACCATCGGCATCTGCTTTGTTACGCATGGTAAATCTGCCAGGTAAATCTAGTTGTGCATCACTAGGTATAAAGGCTCTACTTCCTGTGGCCATAATAACAATATCATAACTGTGTACCTCGCCATTGCTATCGGTAATTGTTTTGTCTATTCGGTTGATAGCGGTAATAGATACACTGGCATGTAGCTTTACTTTTAATTTGTCAAGTTCTCCTTTTTTTATTTTTTGAAGCTGCTCCCAGGTCAATTCTTCATTGACATATTCAGGTAATAATACGCGATTGTAAAAAGGAGTTTCTTCTAATGAAAAGACTTCAATACTGTCGGTTTCATTATTTTCTCTATAGGTTTGTACAAATCGGTAAGCGGCTGCACCACCACCAATAACACATATTTTTTGAACTTCTTTTTTGTATTTGGTTATTTCAACTGCTGCGTATTTGAAATCAGGTTCTTTAGAAACTGGGTCAATTAAGGTATTGGTTAAGTTATTTGCTCTACCATAATCACTGTTTAATATTTTTCCAAAATGCATTGGCATAAAAACAACTCCAGAACGTATGTCGTAATTAATTTTTACCGGAACACGAACTTCTCCTCTAGGGTTGTTAATGACCACTACATCTCCTTCTTTTAAATTTCTTTTGAAAGCATCCACACCATTCATTTCAACATAAGGTCCTTCAATGTGCGTAAGCAAACGTTGAACTTTTCCTGTTTTGGTTCTTGTATGCCATTGATCTCTAATTCTACCCGTGTTTAAAATCAAAGGAAATTCAGGTGAAGTTTGCTCTGATAAATTTTTGGTGCTTGTGGGGATGTTAAAGGCTGCTTTTCCATTGGCCGTATCAAATTTATGATCGGTGTATAAGCGTGCTGTTCCTTTATGTTTGTTGTGAGGAACTGGCCATTGCATGGTTCCTTCTGTGATAAGTCTTTCGTGTGATAGACCTGATACATCAATTTTAGTACCTTTTGTCAACAAACAATGTTCGTCGTAAACTTCACTTACATTCTTATAATTAAAGCCAGGAAAATCCATTTTTTGTGCAAATTTCCATAAAATTTCTGCATCTGGTAAAGCTTCACCTGGGGCTTCTATTCCTTTAGGCAAATAACTCACTCTTCTTTCAGAGTTGGTCATGGTTCCTTCTTTTTCTAACCATCCTGCGGCAGGCAATACCAAATCGGCAAATTCTACAGTTTCAGAGTTGTGAGAAATATCTTGAACTACGACAAAGTTTGCTTTTTTAAGTGCTCGTTCAATTTTATTTGAATCTGGTAGACTAACAACAGGGTTGGTGCAAATAATCCAAATAGCTTTTAGTTTTCCACTATCTAAAGCATCAAACATTTCTGTAGCTGTATAACCAGGATTTGGAGAAATTTCTCCTGACCCCCAGAAGTCTGACACTTCTTTTCTGTCCTTTGGGTCTGCTAAATTTTTATGTGCCGCTAATAAATTGGCCATTCCTCCAACTTCACGTCCGCCCATGGCATTCGGTTGACCTGTTAATGAAAAGGGACCAGACCCCGGTTTTCCAATGTGTCCTGTTAAAAGTGAAATATTTAGAAGCGAAACATTTTTGTCTACCCCAATAACACTTTGGTTTAGACCCATAGTCCACATACTAATAAAACCTTTGGCATCTCCAATATACTGAGCTGCCAGTTTAATTTCGGCAGCGGTAATTCCACAAATTTTTGCGGCAGCCGATAAAGAAGTTTCCGAGACAAGTTTTTTTAAAGCTTCAAAATTATTGGTGCTTTCTTTAATAAATTTGGTGTCGACTTTATTTTTATCGATCAATCTTTTGGCAATGGCGTTGTGTAAAACAACATCCGTACCTGGTATTATTTGTAAATGTAAATCGGCAATAGCACAAGATTGTGTTTTTCGAGGATCTACAATTATAATTTTTGTATTTGGGTTTTCTTCTTTGTGCTTTTCTAGTCTTCTAAAAAGTATAGGGTGACACCAAGCAGGATTGGCACCTGTAATTAAAAAAGTATCTGCTAATTCAATATCGTCATAAGCAATGGGTACATTATCATCTCCAATAGCTTTTTTATAACCAACTACTGCAGAACTCATACAAAGCCTTGAGTTTGTATCTATATTATTTGTCCCTATAAATCCTTTGGTTAGTTTGTTAACTAGGTAGTATTCTTCGGTAAGGCACTGTCCTGAAACATAAAATCCAACACTATCAGGTCCATGTTTTTTTATGATGCTTTTAAAAACCGCAGCTGCTCTGTCTAAAGCTGTATCCCAACTAACTTTTTTCATAGGATGGTTTTTACTCCATCTCATTTCAGGGTGTAAAATTCTATCAGTCGTGTCTTGCGCAACGTAATGTAAGTTCATTCCTTTTGAACAAAGCATACCTTTGTTGGTAGGATGATCAGCATCTCCTTTTACTTTTAGCGTACCGTTGTGATGTTTGTCTACAATAATACCACAGCCAACACCGCAATAAGAACAAGTTGTTTTATAGGATTTCAATATGGACATAAGTGTCTAATTTTTCTCTGTTTAATTTTAGTGCTTGTTTGTCCTGCTATTCGTTAGCTATAATAGAATAGTAGTACGCACAAACTTACATGACAAAGATAGTTAATTACGTAGGTTTACGTAGTTTGTTACGTAATTTTTATGTGTATTTTTTTAAACGTGCTCTAATATTGCTATTTCGCAGGAAAAAACAGAGGATAATTAAGAAAATCCTAATTCTTTAGCTTTTGAAGACAGCTCAATTAGGTTTTTAACGTTCATTTTTTTCATTAAGTTAAATCGATGCGTTTCAATAGTACGCTTACTTTTCCCTAAGTTGTCTGATATTTCCGTGTTGGTCATGCCAGATAAAATCAATGATAAAATTTCTATCTCTTTTTTAGTTAAGCCATGTGCGTTTTTAGGCGCGTTGCTTACTTTTGCTGCGTTAGAAGTGTTTTGCAGGTAGTTAGATACAATAACATTAGAGATGTCTCCACTAAAATATTTACCTCCTTTATAAATGGTGTTGATGGCTTTTAAAAACTCTTCTCTACCCGTATCTTTTAGTAAATAACCACTAGCTCCAGCTTTGATAGATTTTAAGATGTATTCTTCAGAATCATGCATAGAAAGCACAATGGCTTTGGTGTTAGGAGCATAGTCGCTTAAATAACCTACGGCTTCAATACCATCCATTATTGGCATACGAACGTCAATAATTAAAATATCTGGGTTTGTTTCTTTGGCTAGTTCCAATGCTTCCTTACCATTAGAGGCTTCACCAATAACATCAAGAGTCGACTCTGCTTCTAACAAAGATTTGATTCCATTTCTTACTAATAAATGATCGTCCGCTAATATAATTCTGATTGTTTCTTCCAATTTCAACTATTTTATTTTCTACAAATATATAAGAAGTTGTGGATAATTTAAAATATTATACGTAATTAATTTAAGTAGTGTTGATTGCCTTTATTATTCAGGGAAGTTAATTCTGTATTTGCAGTCGTTTTTATTGAGTTTTACAGGCTTTAAGTTGTGGTTTTGTGTTGGAAGTAACCCTGGTTTTATGATTTTTTATTATGTTTTTTTACCAATAGTTTTACTGTTTAAAATCATGTTGTTTATAGAGGGTTGACAGGGTTTTTTATTGAAACATTAAAATAGTTACGTATAAATACTTAGTAATATTTGAATATTACGTATGTTTGTGGCTTAGATAAAAATAGATTTTGGTTATGAGAGCTGATTTAAATTTGAAAAAAGCGAATAAAACACTTTTTATAAATACGTTTGCGTTTACGATCTGTTTTGCAGTTTGGTTGATAAATGCTGTATTGGTAACTTTTTTAGTAGACAATCAAGTATACGACTGGACTTCCATAGAAATTGGTTGGCTGATGGGGATTCCAATTTTAACAGGTGCTCTTTTTAGATTGCCTGCAGGAATTTTAACTGATAAATATGGTGGAAAACCGGTTTTCACAGTTTTGTTATTGTTGTGTGCTGTGCCTTTAATAGCCTTGTCGTATGTAGATAGTTTTTGGGGGTATGCCTTTTGTAGTTTAGGTTTTGGTTTGGCTGGGACTAGTTTTGCTGTTGGGATTGCCTATACTTCGGTTTGGTTTCCTAAAGAAAAACAAGGAACGGCTTTGGGAATTTTTGGAGCAGGAAATGCTGGAGCTGCCATAACTACTTTGGTAGGTCCTAAATTATTGTCTTTTTTAACCGATGATAAAACAAATTTAGAGGGATGGAGAAGTATGCCACGAATTTATGCTGGCGTACTTATAGTCATAGCGGTGTTGTTTTTTTTATTGACTGAAAATAAAAAAACAGAGGCGGCTAAGAAAACATTGAAAGGCCAATTAGCTCCTTTGAAAAATATTAGAGTGTGGAGGTTTGGTTTGTATTATTTCTTAGTTTTTGGCTGTTTTGTAGCGTTTGCAGGTTGGCTGGTTCCGTATTATACCAATGTTTATCATTTAGATTTGGTAACTGCAGGAATATTAGCTTCCTGTTTCTCATTGCCTTCTGGTTTAATTAGAGCCGTAGGAGGTTGGATGTCTGACAAATGGGGTGCAAGAAAAGTGATGTATTGGGTGTTAGGAGCAACGGTGCTTATTAGTGTTATGTTGGTAATACCGAAAATGGATATTTATGCCGATGGAAAAGGTGTTGTTGCGAAAGCGTCAGGAATTGTAACCGAAGTAACGAATTCGTATGTGAAAGTAGGTGATAAGGAATATGCAATTCAACAAAAAAACGCAAAATTTAAAGAGTCTGTTTCAGAGTTTCGTTTGTTTCCTGTAAAGGAAGTTTGGCAAGAAGCAACAGTAAAAGTAGGTAGTAAGGTTCAAAAGAAAGAATTAATTATCAAAGGGAATACTCATATTTTCTTCCAAGCAAATATTTGGATTTTCGCAATTCTTTCTGTGCTTATAGGTTCTATTTGGGGGATTGGAAAAGCTGCTGTGTACAAACATATACCTGATTATTTTCCAAATGAAGTTGGAGTTGTAGGAGGAATGGTGGGTGTGCTTGGTGGATTGGGTGGTTTTATTTGTCCTATTCTTTTTGGATACTTACTGCAAGGAACAGGTTTGTGGTCTAGTAGTTGGTTGCTTATGTTTTTCTTAGGAATTATTTGTTTGGCTTGGATGCACAATGTTATTCAGAAAATGATGAATACGGAAGCGCCAAAATTGGCTAAGAATTTTGAAAGAGAGGGTGCTTAGTTTACTTAAAATATATAAAATGAAACCGAAGCGTTATGGCTTCGGTTTTTTTATTTGTTGTCGATATATTTTTTAATCCATTCTTTTTCGGATAAAGCAATAAATTTTTTCTTAGGACTAAAAGGATCTTTGCCACCATCAAAATACGCTCTTAGGGTTTTGTAAGTAATGGTGTCTTTCAGTTTTGTAGGTACTTTGTATTCATGATTTCCGTGGAAGTCGTGGCATTGCAAACAAGTACTCCATTCTTTGTTTTTAATCAAATCTGTATGTGAAATATCTAAGGGGTCATTTTTAACACTTAGGTCTTCATGGCAATGCATACAGTAATCCACTTTTTTTAAAGTCAATCTTTTAGCGTTGTGTTCAGAGTGGCAAGTGTTGCAATTAGCAGTATTGATTTTCTTTACGGCATCTCTAAATTTTGGTTCTAAAAATCTATGGGTGGGGTGTCGGTCGTTGTCCCTATCATGACAGACTAAACATTTTTTTGTTTTTACATCTATAGTTCCAAACTCCACAGAATTCTCTCTCAAACCGATGCTGTATTGCAGGTTTGATTGAAGTTGTTGCCATAAATTACCTGTGGCATCAGCATGACATGTATTGCATGAAAATTCTTCATGACCAACATTCATAGGGCCTATACTTACATATTTTTCATTTGATTTTTGACCAAAGACAACCACTAATAGCAGGCCTAAAATAAGACCAATACAAATTCCGATAAATTGCCTAAAACGTAATGGGTTTATTTCGAAGTTCATAAATTAGTTGGGTATTTCTATTGTTATTTGTTCACTTTTAGGATAAGAAATGCAAGTCAATACCGTTCCATTGGCAACCTCGTCATCGGGAAGTAAATGGCCTTTTGCTAGGATTATTTCTCCATCGGTGCATTGGGCTTTGCAGGTACTGCACATTCCAGATCTACAAGAGTAGGGTAATACAATATTATTTTCCATGGCTTGCTGCAAAATGGTTCTGTTACCTGGCACTTGCAATTTATGTGTGGCACCCTTGTGTTTGATTTGAACCTGACTAATTAAATTTTTTCTGTCAATTTTAATTTTGGCAGGTTTAAAAGCTTCCGTTTGAATATTGTTAAGTGGAACAGATTTTGATTTTAAAATTTCTTTTACACTTTTCATGTAACCTGCTGGGCCACAAATCATGTATTTGTGATTCGTAAAATTAATGCTGTTTTTTTTGAATATTTTCTCAACCAAGTTTTTTGTTATAAATCCTGAATGAAAGTTTGGCTGGGTGTTATGACTTAAAATATGCTCTACTCTAAATCGATCAGGATGTTGTTCTGCTAAGTCTTGGAGTTCCTTTAAAAATATGATGTTTTCAATATCATGATTCGCATAAATAAGCAGAATTTTTGATAGGGGTTCTTTGTCTAAAACAGAAGTTAATATTGAATAAACAGGCGTTATACCACTACCTGCTCCAAACAAAATATATTGTTGATTTGCATTTTTACTAGGTTCAATATAAAAGCTGCCCATTGGTTTTTCAACGTCAATTTTTTGCCCAACCTTTAATTCAGAATTTATATAATTTGAGACAAGACCGTTTTCTACTTTTTTTACAGTAATATTTAGTTCTTTAACAGTAAAAGGGTTGCTGCTGAATGAATAAGCTCTGCTTTCTATTCTGCCATTAATCGGGATTTTTAATGTTAAAAACTGTCCAGGTTTGTATTTTATTTTATTGAAAAAACGGTTGTTTTTAAAAGAGACCGTTACAGCTTGTTCTGTTTCTTTTTTAATATTTGTAATGGCTAATTTCATGCGGTTTTATTTGTAGTAGAATACGATGTAAATATGAAAATTCAAGAATAGAGTAATACACATGGAAAGAGCAACATGTGTAATCATCCAACCTTTAAATAACCACGATTTTGTTGATTTTAGCACGTCTAGGTTGAGGGTGCCAATAAGCATATTTATTAAAAATAAATAAGAGAAAATGACAAGGTAACCAAATCCGAATTTAGTACTGTGTGCATATAAAAGTATGGGGCTAAAAACTCCTATCCATTTGTGTAAGTTATTTATGGAAACTGATTTTGCTCTAAATTTAGGAATGATTCTGCTAAAAGTTAGCAACCATTGAAATAGGATAAATAGGCCTAATACTAGTCCTGACCATCTTTTGTAATTTTCTTGGACTTGCAGGTTTTCTAAGAAGTTCCATTTTAATAGAAATGTTTCCTGCAAAAGATAGCTAAGAAATAGCACTAGGCCTATAGTTGTTATGGTGTAGTTGTTTTTCAATTGGAACTTGTTTTTTGTTATTTCAATAATACGGTCATTGTTTCATAAGAAGCTAGTTCTGTAACAGAGTCTAAAAAGACTTCAGGTGTAGGTAAATACAGTCCTCCTGCTGAAGGCCATTTATCTCCAATTTCAGGTTTTTCGCTTGTTTTAAAGGCAGCAATTTCTTTTAAATAGTCTTCGTAAACGGCCTTGGTACCATTTCTATAAGCTTTTAAAATTTCCATAGTTGTAGCGTAGCTTAAGGAGTCGGCGGGGTATTGCCAAGTTGTTGCTCCCATAACATCGCCTAATTTCCAATCCGTTTTTGTTGTTTGTTCGTGTTTGTTGTGGCAAGAAACACATGCGGCTGCTCCTGCTACATCGGCAAACATGGCTGTGTAAACTTTTTGATTTTCGTCGTAAAAGTGTTGTGGTTTTCTGTCTGATTTAATTTTGGTAAATAATTCCGCTTGTTTTCCTTCAAATTTATTGGCTTTGTTGATGGGGAAATCAGATCCTAAATACAAGCCTAGAGGGGTTTCGCTTTTTCTAATATCGTTGGCAATACCTCTTAAAAAAAGGGCGGGTAGCGGTCCTGCTTCAACGTCTTCTTTTTGCCAGTCTTCATCAAATTTTAAGCCCTGTTTTTTACCAGCGCCTACAATTGCTTTTGTATACAAGGTTCGGGTAATATCATTTTCTTTAGAAACAACTTCTAAGACTTGTGCAACTGAAAATTTCATTTCTTCAGTGCTTGTACTTTCTTTTTTTTCTGGAACTCCACCGCAGGCGGCTAATAAAAGAATAAATAAAGTTGTAGTTAGGTTTTTTAAAAATTTCATAAGGAATAATTTATAGGGTTTTTGTTAATACGCGGCTTTAATCATAACTCCAGCCATTACAGTATATACGGTTGTCCAAGCTTGTTTTACTTCGGGTGTAAATTCTTCGGCCAGGCCGGCTTCAAGTGTTTGTAGTAATGCTGATCCAACGGTGTCGTAATGAGCTTTTTCAACGCGATAAGCGACATGTCTTCTACCTAAATCTTCCAATACTGGGATTAATTTATCTAAAGCTGTTAATCCCGCAACAGCACCTCCTAACATGGTCATCAATTTGTTTCCTTGATCTGCCATGGCTCCCTTTTTTTTGGTTGGGAATAGTGGTTTTAATTTAGGGTCTAGTTCAAAGAGTTTTGTGTAAAATATTTCTGCGGCTGTAGCGGCAATTGGTTTTACTTTTTCAAAAGATTCTTGTACCAGTTTGATGGTGTTTTTATCAATTGGACTTTCTTCTTTTACTGGAGTTTTTGGTGCTGGTTTGGCGAGTAAATTTTTGAAAAATGTGAACATACTATTGCTTTTTTAAAGTTAAATGGATTCTTGTTTGTGTTGTTTTATACTAGTAAAATTAGGGTGAATGAAGGAATTTTTTTATGGGATGCAACAATTTAGAATCCCTTTTTTTGACATTTATATTCCGACAAATGCGAATTAAAAAGATGGAATTTGTCAGTTTCTTTGTATGTCTTTTTTTTTCAGTTAAGAGCAAAAAAAAACTGCCCGAAGGCAGTTTTAGTTAGTTTGATTTCTTGTGGTTATTTACAAAAATTTTGGAGAGATGATAAGCATCAACCACGCCCAGTTTTGTGTGTCTTTTCCTGATACTCCAGAAGGTTCAAAGAATTGAGAATAACCTCCTACAAGTTTAAAGTCTTTGTAGGCTTTTGCAACTACTAAATCCAATTCGCTACCAAGGTCGTCTCCAAGTCCATCAAGGTCTTCTTGTTCTGAGAATAAATGTCCTGTAAGTGTTACCGCCATTCCTGCTATTTTAGTTGAAGCAGATAATTGAAGATCTTTTAAACCACCATTGTTCGCATGGTTTCCTACATAAAAACGATCCATCAAACCGTTGAATGCATGGTTGGTTCCGTACAAAGGGAAGAAAGCTGCAGAATCGTCTGTTTTTCCTGAAATGATTTCATATCCAAGTCCAAAACTTGTTTTGTCAGTTGCTTTGTATTTTGCCAATAAACTGGCTAAGTACGCATTTTCAACAGGTGTGTCACCAACTCTATAACCATCTTGAAGGAAAGCATTCGCAGTAAACGTTAAAGCATCAGCAGTATAGTCAGCATGCAAACCTGCGGTTAATAAAGTAGATTTATCTTCCGTTCCGTTTTGGTATGTGTTTGATAGTACCAATGCACTAATGTTTAAATTGTCGTATTTTTTGTTCGCTCTAGCAAAAGCCATTTCTCTATAAGAAAATAATGCTGCTGTATTGTAAATTGCACTGGTAGGTGTGTTTAAAGCAAAACCTAAGTCTAAAGAGTATCCTTCATTTTTGTATTTGAAAACACCTGCGTCGTGTGTTCTTGCTTGTTGTGCCCATCCAAGTCCACCTAGTATACGTTGATCATCATAAGAAAGTGGTTGACGACCAATTTTAAAGCTTAAAGTTTCGTTTAGTTTTACATCTGCCCAAGCCTCTTGAACTCTAAGGTTTCCGTTCCCTGCTGGACTTATTTGAGGGCGATCTCCAAATTTAAAAACTTCTTGAAAACTTGTAAATAAAGTGTAGCTTTCTGTAGTATAGGTTCCTTTTAGGGCTGCTCTTACGCTGGTTGAAAGATATCCTTGAGTTCCTGTTGCAGCAGTTGCAGATTGTCCGTGGCCAAACCACTCTGTTCTTGGTCTAAATTCACCACTTAAAGAAAATTGTGCCATCATTCCTGTTGAGGCCAAAAGTAAGATTCCGAATAGTAGATTTTTGATTTTCATTTGGTATTATTTTAAATTTAATAAATTGTTTTTATGTTTTTTGATATGACAAATGTATAGGCTATTCAAAGGATAGAACATGATAAATAACAGGTTTTAACGTCTTTTTATCTCAGTTCTAAAGCCATTTTTCACAGGTTAATGTTCTAAGAAATCTATCAAATGTTTTCTGTAGTTGTAATAGTCATCATGTGCCAATACTGCTTTTCTAGATCTAGGTCTTTCAAATTCAATAGGAAGAATATCTCCTATTTTTGCTTTGGGGCCACTTGTCATCATAACGACTCTGTCGGAAAGAAAAATAGCTTCGTCAACATCATGGGTAATCATGACAGCGGTAATTTTTTCTTTGTTCCAAATTTCAATAAGTACATCTTGCAGTTCGCCTCTTGTTAAAGAATCTAACATTCCAAAAGGTTCATCCAGTAATAATACTTTGGGTTTTATGGCGAAGGCTCTGGCAATTCCAACTCTTTGTTGCATTCCTTGTGATAATTCGGAAGCTCTTTTGTCGAAGGATCCATCCAAACCAACTTTGCTTAAGTAGTATTTACAGATGTCTTCTTTTTCTTTTTTAGTTCCGTGTGGAAATACTTTTTTTACGCCTAGCATAACATTTTCCATGGCAGTCATCCAAGGCATTAAACTGGGTGCCTGAAAAATAACACCTCTATCTGGTCCAGGTCCTTTAATGGATGATCCTAGGACAGAAATTTTTCCGCCAGAAATTTCATTCAAACCAGCTATCATGGAAAGCATGGTTGTTTTACCACAACCCGAATGGCCGATGATGGTAATGAATTCTTCCTTTTTTACCTGTAGGTTTAAGTCTTCCAAAACGACATAATCTCCCTTAGGTGTTGGGTACACTTTTTTTAATTTTTGCAAATCTAGCATGACATCTGCAGGTGCAAATTTTTCCTGAAGTATTGTTTTTGTTTCCATAGAAGTCGTTATTTAGGGGCGTTAAATTCCCATCTCAAATCTTTTGGTTGTAAATCGGGTAGTTCGTAATTTATTTCTGAATTGGCAGAACGTTCATTTCCAATTTCCATAAGGTATTCAATAATGGCATTTCTGGTTTTTTTAAACTCTGGATTGTCATTCAAGGCGGTTTTATCTCTTGGTCTGTCTAGGTTGATTTTAAATTCAGGGCCAAGTGTTGCATTAGGGCCGGGGCGTAAAGGAATAATTCTGTCAGCCATATAAATTCCTTCATCAACATCGTTGGTAATTAAAAGAGCAGTACGCTTGTTTTTATTCCAAATGTTTAAAATTTCATCCTGAAGGTTTCCTCTAGTTAGGGCATCTAAAGCACCTAAAGGTTCGTCCATAATAATCATTTCAGGATCCATGGCTAAGGCTCTGGCAACAGAAACTCTCTGTCTCATTCCTCCTGATAATTCTTTTGGTCTTTTGTTGATGGCGTGTGAAAGACTTACCATTTCAACATATTCCTTGATACGTTCATCAATGAATTTTTTAGTTTCTTTTGGATAGGCTTCTTTAACAGCCATTTCAATATTTTGATAGACGGTTAACCAAGGTAAAAGTGAATAATTTTGAAAAATAACGCCGCGTTCATGGCTGGTATCTTCTACGGGTTTTCCTTTAAAAAGAACTTCTCCTGAAGTCGGTTTTTCTAAACCGTTAATAAGGTTTACAAGTGTTGTTTTACCACTACCTGTAAAGCCTACTATGGCAACAAACTCTCCTTCTTCAATATGAAGATTGATGTTTTTTAATACTTCCGTAGTGTTGTCGCCACTACCATATGTTTTTGTGATGTTGTTAAGTTCTAAGTAAGCCATTTGGTATTGTTTAAATGTTTAATCGTTTAAGTGTTTATTTGTTGTTGCTTTGTGTTTTTTCAATTACAAGCTTCAACTTTTAAACAATTCAACAGTATTTAGATTCCTTCATTTTTATCAAATGAAATAAACTTTTGAATGGTTAGCATAATTCTGTCTAATAAGAATCCAATGATTCCGATGACGAACATGGCTACAATAATTTTTGAATTAGAATCCATGGCTCCATTTTGAAATTCTTCCCAAACAAAAGAACCTAAACCAGGACTTTGTGCTAATAATTCAATGGCAATTAATACCATCCATGCTACAGAAAGTGTAATTCTTAATCCTGTAAAAATTAAGGGCAAAGAAGCTGGTAAAATCACTTTGAATATTTTTTGGAATGTTCCCAATTTTAAAACTTTGGCAACATTTAAATAATCTTTATCTACCGTAGAAACTCCCATGGCGGTGTTGACTAATGTTGCCCACATAGAACATAGTCCAACACTAATAAATGAAATAACAAATGAGGTGTCGCCAGTAGAATCTTTGGTCAACGTTTTTACAATCATAAATACTAATAACAACCAAACCACAGGGGATACGGGTTTTAGTATTTGGATAAGCCAGTTAAAGGAAGTTCTTAAGGTTTCGCTTAAACCAATAATAATTCCAATAGGCGTGGCAATTAATAAGGCTAGTAAAAAACCAGCAAATACAGTTTTGATACTTGTTTTTATTTGATCAACAAATGACGGTCTACCCGTATACGTAATAGGATCTTTTCCTTGCGCAATCCTTTTTTCGTTTAAGGCTGCAGTTTTTTCTTTGAAAGCTTCTTTATCGGCGCTAATCACTTTATGATCGGCTAATAAAACTTTGTAGGAAGCCCATACTTGAGCAGGAGAAGGTAATGTGTTTGGTTGGCAAGAAGGATCTCCAGATTCGATACAAGCTTTTACTTTGTCGGCTTCAGCTTGCCCTTGATCTTTTAATGTTTTTTCAATTTTATAATTTGCTTCCGTATTGTAAAGTGATTTAGCACCTGTGTACCAAACACCTATAAATAAAAGAATAGAGGCTAAAGGGGCTACTATTTTTTTTAGGATTTCAATGGTGTTTTTTTTGGAATCTTCTCCATTTGCCAAGCGCACTACTGGTTCAAAAAAACCAAGACCTATAAATCGCAGTACTTTTATGATAGAATCTTTCATTTTGTTGTCGTTTAATTTATTGAATATGAATTCAATTGTAAGTTTGAATTATAACACTTGAAATAACTGGTATTTCAAGTGTTATTTTATGGGTAGTCACTAGTGACTTATTTGTCTTTGTTTCCAATTTTGAAACTGTTGATATATCCAATAGGATCTTTGGCATCGAATGTTTTTCCGTCGATAAAATCTTTTGTAGCGGGCTTGTATCCGTCTGTTGCTGGGATGTCCGTTGCAGGAATTTTACCTTCAGCAGCTAATAAGGTGGCTGCTTTTTTCCAGATATCTGGACGGTAAATGTCTTTTGCTTTTTCAGCATACCAAGCAGCTGGTTTTTCTGTAGGAATTTGTCCCCATCTTCTCATTTGAGTTAAAAACCAAACGGCATCTGAGTAAAAAGGATACGTTGCATTGTAACGATAGAATACGTTAAAGTCAGGCATTTCACGTTTGTCTCCTTTTTCAAATTCAAAAGTACCTGTCATAGAGTTTGCTAATACAGCTTCGTCGGCTCCAACATATTGCGACATGGCCAATATTTTTACTGCTTCAGGTCTGTTTCCAGGTGTGTCTAACCATTTACCAGCTCTGATCAATGCTTTGGTAACTGCTACTGCTGTGTTTGGGTATTTTGCAACAAATTCTTTCGTCATTACAAATACTTTTTCAGGATTGTTTTTCCAGATATCGTAGTTGGTTGTTACAGGAACACCAATTCCTTTGGCAACTGCTTGTTGGTTCCATGGCTCTCCAACACAATAACCGTAAATAGTTCCTGCTTCTAAAGTTGCAGGCATTTGTGGCGGAGGAGTAACAGATAGTAAAACTTCAGCGTCAATTTGCCCTTGAATATTACTTGCAGAATACATTCCAGGATGTATACCTGCAGAAGCTAGCCAATATCTTATTTCGTAATTGTGAGTAGATACAGGAAATACCATACCCATTTTAAAGGCTTTACCGTTGTTTTTGTAGTCTGTAATAACAGGTTTTAATGCTTCTGCACTAATTGGGTGAACAGGTTTTCCATCAGGTCCTTTTTTAACATGGGCTTTCATTCCTTCCCAAACATTGTTAGATACTGTAATGGCATTTCCATTTAAGTCCATTGAAAAAGGAGTAACCAATTCGGCTTGTCTACCAAATCCAGCTCCTGCTGCAATAGGCTGTCCTGCCAACATGTGTGCTCCGTCTAATTGTCCGTCAATAACACGGTCTAATATATTCTTCCAGTTTGATTGAGCTTCTACAGAAACAAATAATCCTTCATCTTCGAAAAAACCTTTTTCTTTTGCAATAGCTAAAGGAGCCATGTCTGTTAATTTAATAAATCCGAAAGTTAATTGTGGTTTTTCAATTTCAAGAGAAGTGCTGGTGCTTGGTGCGCTAGCTGCTTCTGTTTTTTTCTTTTTTTCTTTTCCTCCACAAGAAATAGCAAGCATTATAGCGGCTACAGCTGTTAGTTTTAGGATTGTTGTTTTCATATTGTTGATTTTAAAGATTTACAAATTATGTTTTGATGATGTTACAAAGATAGATTTGAAGCTTCTTTCAGAGGATGTGAATTCACAGGCTTAAACAATCTTTTGCACGACTATTAAGGAGTTATAAGTCATTGTAGAAACTGCGTAAAAGCAGGTTTGCTATAGGAATAAATTTGAGGTTTGGTAATAAAAAAGCCCAAACGACGGATCGAATGGGCTGTGAATTAGTGAATTGCTTTATTTTATCTTGTCATAGAAAATGTGTGTTTGGAAATTTCTTCTCGTAAAGCTTCGTGATTAAGAATACCTAGTTTTCTACCTTTGGCGTTTACAAGTCCTTCTTTTTTTAAGGTAGAAAGTATTCGAATAACTTGTTCCTCGGTAGTTCCGGAGTAATCGGCATAATCTTTTCTGCTTAACAACACGTTTAAAAGCTGGTCTGTAGAACCGAATTTTTTATCCATATATAAAAGTGTGTCAATAACACGTTCTCTAACCGACATTTGTGCTAGTTTTCTAACTCGGGTTTCGCTTTCGCTTAATTCATCAGCGTAAAATAACATGAAATCGAAGGTTAAACTAGGGATGGTAAGTAATATGTTTTTTAAATCATCTTTCGAAAAATAACATAGGGTGGTGTCTTCTAAAGCCTGTGCAGAGATAGAATAGTATTTTGAAGACCCGAATCCACCTCTGTGTCCAATAATTTCACCGTCCTTAGCAAATCGAACGATTTGTTCTCTGTCGTTTATTCCTGTTTTGGCTACTTTTACTTTTCCTTTGTAGGCGAAAAATAAACCATGCGCAGGAGTTCCTTCCATAATAAACTGCTGTGATTTTTTGCATTTTATGGTGTGCTTATTTTTTAGAAAATCTTCAATTTTCGGGTCTTTGCTGTTTTTTTTAATCAAACAGTTTAAGTTTTCACAATGGATACAATCTGCCATAATTTTATATTTCTTTGAGAGTAATAATAGGATATTTGGTCATGCTTACACATGATAAATGTTTGTTTTATTTGGGGGTAACTTCACATCCCCTACAAAGATATTTTGATTTGCTGATTTATAGTATGGGTATGTGTAGTTGAAATAAATCTTTTTTACCATGTATAAAACTGCGTTTTCGTAGGTTTTGTAAATAAAAAAGCCTCACTAAATAAGTGAGGCTTTTCCATCTTTCGGGGTAGGTTTTATTAGGCTGCTTTTCTTTCTAAAGCTTCTAGTCTGTTTTGTTCGTCAACTGCGGCTTTTTCATCTTCTGCAGAGAATTTTATTCCGATACCAAGTAATCCGATGGCCAATACAACAAATCCAAAGTAGAAGAAACAGTCTTGAAGAGGAGAACCGCTTCTTAGTAAAAATTGTGCGTAACAAACAGCTCCAACATTTCCACCAGCTCCTACAATACCGGCTACAGCACCTAGTGCTTTTTTATTGATAAAAGGAACTACAGAATAGGTGGCTCCTTCGGCCATTTGAACGAATAATGAGAAAAGAATCATGGTAGCAACGGCAATTGGTAAGGCATCCATTCTTGAGAAAAGTAACAAGGCAAATCCTTCAATAACCATCACAATAACCAACCATTTTACACGGCCTTGCAATCCACCTTTTTTAGAAAATTTATCTCCTAGCCATCCTCCGGTCGATCTAGCAAATAAATTCATCAGTCCAAATAAGGAAGCAATTAAACCTGCTGAGGTTTCAGATAATGAAAAACGTGTTTGGTAATAGGTAGCGGCTCTTCCGTTCACAAATAATTCCATTCCAAAACATCCGGCATACATAGCAAATAAAATCCAAACTCTTTTGTCTTTAACGGCGGTCATAAATAAACTAGATTCTCCTTCGGCAGCTTGTGGTCTTTCTGTTGGAAGATCGTCGTAATTTCCTTTCGGACAATCTGAAGTGTATTTCCAATACAAATACGCCACAACCAACATTATAATTGCGGGTACAAACATGGCAGGTCTCCATTTTGATAAATCAGATTCAGCGAAACCAAATGCCAACATGGCTGCGGCAATTAATGGCATAACGGCCTGTGTAACACCACCACCAAGATTTCCCCATCCTGCTGTTGTAGCATTGGCAATACCCACTACGTTGGGTGCAAACATAACGGAAGTGTGGTATTGTGTTATTACAAAAGAAGCACCAATGACCCCTATGGCCATTCTAGAAATTAAATAGGTTTCCCAAGTGTTGGCAAGTGAAGAACCGGCAACTACAATGGCACCAAAAATTAATAAATATACATAGCTTTTACGTGGTCCAATTTTATCACACCAATTTCCAACAAATAATCTTGCGAAAATTGTAACGCCTACAGATGCAATAAATGCGGTAATTTTTTGAGCTTTAGAAAGATCTAAATCCGGACCAATAGTAGAGTTCATTAAAGGAGCGTGTGCAAACCAACCAAAGAAACATAAAAAGAATGCGATCCAACTAAGGTGGAAGGTTCTCATTTGTACCGTGGAAAGGTCGAATAAATTTATTCTAGTGGCTTTTTCGTTGTTTAAATTAATTGTCTTCATTTTGCTGAATTTTTTAGTAAATCTGATACAGCAAAGATATTTCGATAGTTTGTTTTGTAATATGTGTGTTCGCTAGGTCAAAACAAGTTTTTACTTGAGTTTTTATCGATGTAAAATCAATAAAAAACCTGTTAAAAAATAGGAAATATTTTTAATGTACTCATTGTTAGTTGTGTGAGTTTTAGGGGTGGTTCTTATTTTTGTGTTTGTTTGTTTTGTTGAAGAGTTTTCTTAAAGAATTAAAAATGGTTTTCTTCATGTTTGTAACTGAGGTTTTGTGAAAGTTAACGTTTGTTAAGACCTTCTCTTTTAAATGAATTTTTTGTTATTTTATCGCTTAAAATAAATGAAATGAAAAACACGCCCTACTTTGTCTTTTTTTTTATGCTGCTGCTAAACTCCGTTAATGCACAGAAGAATGTTATTCAAGTAAAAGGTAAGGTGCTTACTGCTGAAAATCAAGCAATAGAATTTGCGACGGTTGCCTTAATGAATAGTGAAGACAAGAAACCTATTTTAGGAACAGTTACCAATGAAAAGGGAATTTTTTCTATCCCTATAAAGAGCAGAGATTTTTATGTTGAAATTAGTTTTATCGGTTTTGAGACTAAAACAATCACGAACTTTTCAATAGCGAACGGTCAAGTTGCTTTGGGGAATGTTATTTTGAATGAAAATAGCGAATCTTTGAATGAGGTAGTGGTAAGGGCAGAAAAATCGCAAACAGAGTTTAAATTAGATAAGCGTGTTTTTAATGTAGGGAAAGATTTGAGCAGTACAGGTGTTAGTGCTTTGGAGGTATTGAATAATGTTCCGTCGGTAAATGTAAATATTGAAGGGGCTATTAGTTTGCGAGGAAGTACTGGAGTTCAGATTTTAATCAACGGAAAACCATCGGTTATAGCGAGCGATGAAGGAAATGCACTTGGGACTATTACCGCAGAAATGATAGAAAAAGTAGAAGTGATTACCAATCCGTCTGCCAAATATGATGCTGAGGGGACTACTGGAATTATTAATATCGTATTAAAAAAAGAGGAACGCAGAGGTATAAATGGTTCCATTAGTATAAATACAGGAACGCCACATAATCATAGTGTTGGTTTAAGTGTAAATAGAAGGACAGAGAAATTTAATTTGTTTAGTCAGTTAGGAATGGGGTACCGTGAGATGCCTAGTTATTTTGATAAGAGAAATGAAAACTTGGTAACAGATACGATTATAAGAAATAGCGGTGTAGAGTATCGAAATGAAAAATTTTACAATTTAATTTTAGGAACAGATTATCATATCAATGAAAGAAATGTGGTGACCTTGTCGGGAAGTTATGCTTATGAGGTTGAAGAACAGCCTTCAGAAACAAATTATACAAAAGAAGGAGTTGATGGTGGTGTTTCTGATAAATGGACTAGAAGAGAGGTGACCGATGCAGATAATCCTAAATTTAAATACGAGCTTCAGTACAAAAGCGATTTTAAAGATGATGAAAAACACACTTTGCTTTTTAGTGCGTTGGGAAGTTTTTTTGGAAAAGATCAGTCTTCAGATTTTGAAAATATAACAGAGTTAGGATCAAGACCAGATGCGAAACAAAAAACATTTACAAATTATAAGGAGTCTAGTTATACGTTTAAATTAGATTATACCAAGCCGTTTTCTGAAAAAGTAGTGATGGAAACAGGAGCGCAATATGTGATGCAACAAGTGGAGAATGATTATTCTTTGTCTAATTTAGAAAATGGCGCCTATGTTCCAGATGCTGCATTGACCAATGTTTTTGAGTACAAGCAGAATGTATTAGGTGTTTATGGAACCTTGGCCTATGAGAACAATAAATTTGGAGTGAAAGCAGGTTTGCGATTGGAAAATACAGATTTGGGAACTTTATTGGTAGAAGAGAATAAAGAGAATGGTCGAAATTTTACGAATTTATTTCCAAGTATGCACAGTTCCTATAAGTTTACAGAAGTGTTTTCGGTACAAGCGGGCTATTCAAAAAGGGTGTACCGACCAAGGTTGTGGGATTTGATGCCATTTTTTAATGTTAGAAATGAATTTAGTATACGACAAGGAAATCCTGATTTATTGCCTGAGTTTACAGATTCTTTTGAGATTTCGAGTATTTTTAATTTCAATAAAGTGTCTATGAATTTTGGGGTGTATCATCACAATACAACAGATGTTATTGATCGTATTTCGCTGTATGATGAGGAAGAAAATATTACAACTATGATTCCTGAAAATATAGGGACAAGAAAAAGTACAGGGGTAGAATGGAATACCAAGTTCAGTCCTACCCAAAATTTGACATTTACTGGAGATTTTAATTACAATTATTTCAGTAGAAAAGGAAGTTTGGATGCACAAGTTTTTGATTTTTCTGCAGATAGATGGAACGGGAAATTGACAACGAAATTGAAATTATTTTTGGATATTGATTTTGAAATCACTGGACGCTACCAGTCTGGAAACAAAACAGTGCAAGGAACTGTGTCATCACAGGCTTTTGCAGATATGGGCTTGCGAAAAAAAATAATGAAAGGAAAAGGCGTGTTTAGTTTGGGGGTACGTGATTTGTTTGAAAGTAGAATTAGCGAGTCTGAAGTAGCTCAGGAAGATTTTTATGTGTACAGCCAAGCCTATAGAGGGCGCTTTGTGACCTTAGGGTTCAGCTATGGTTTTGGAAAAGGAGAAGCAATGGAATATGCCGGAAAGCGGCGTTAGTTTTTTTGCGTGAACTTAAAATAGAATAGGGAGTCGTTAGGGTATTAACGACTCCCTATTCTGTATAAATGAAGATTAGCTATCTAAAAAGTAATTGTGTTCAGAAATTTCTTTTTTCAAAAGATCGATGTCTATAATTCCTAATTTTTTACCCTTTGATCGCAAAAGTTTTTCTTTTTTTAAGCTAGAAATAATTCGAATCACTTGTTCTTCAGTGGTTCCGGCAAAATCTGCAAAATCTTTTCTTGGTAATTGTATTTTGAAAAAACCATCTGCATCTTGACCAAATTTTCTTTTGATATATAAAAAGGAGTCGATTACTTTTTCACGAACCGTCATTTGAGCAAACTTTCGCACTTTTGTTTCAGATCTATTTAATTCTTCAGAGTAAAATAGCATCAAATCAAAAGTTAGGTTTGGAATTTCATGAAGCATTTTGGTAAGTATTTCGTTCGTGAAATTACACAAATGAGTTTCACTTATGGCCAGTGCGCCAATAGGGTAATTTTTTCCAGAACCAAAACCTCTATGTCCAATAATTTCACCATCATGAGCAAATCTTACAATTTGTTCTCTTCCGTAAATTCCGGTCTTTACAACCTTTACCTGTCCTTTTCTTACAAAGAAGAGTCCGTGCGCAGGAGCGCCTTCCATGATGAACTGTTGTGATTTTTTACACTTGATGTTATGTTTTTCAAGTAAAAATTTTTCAATATTAGGGTTCTTGATGTTTTTCTTAATCAAGCAATTTGTGTTTTCGCAAGTAATACAATCTGACATAACATATCTGTTTAGAGTTTATGAAACATATGCAAAACTACGTAAAAAAATATAAAATTACGTATTAATACTTAAATAGATTGTTTTATTTATGTTAAGGACTACTAAAAATACGGGTTGAATGATGTAAATAAAACTGATTTATGGTTGGTGATTTTAGGGTTTCTACTTTTATGATGTACTTTAAATAGGTGTTTTTCTTGTTGATTTATAAAGGTTTAAGTAGCTAAGTTTGGTATGGGGAGGTGCAGTGCTTTTTCGCATTACAATCTGTTTTACTTAACGGTGTGTCTTAAATAGTACTATATAATAAGAAGGTGTTGTCAGGGATGGTAAGAGTTTTGGTGAGTGTGTTTTTCTGTTTTTGTTGAGATGTGCTGCATTTGAGTTTTATTTTTTGCTAGATGAAATTCGAAATAGTTTTGGTTTTTGTTTGTAGCTATTTTTTTAGATTCTTGTACTGTTTGTTATTTCGGATTGGTAAGATTGTTGTTTTTGTTTTAAATCCGTTCATTTTATACATTATAAATTGTCTGTATTGAGTGTTATTGCAATAATCAAAATTTTAGTCTTTGTGTGTTTTTAATAGAATTCACAATTCGCTTGTTTTCAGTTTATTTGTTGTTTTGTGTTAAGTTTAAACCTGATAATACGTAGTTTGTAAATACGTATTATACAGGCTTCATTGTGGTTTAGCAATATGTATAAGTCTGTTTTTATCAATAAAACAGCGTATAATTAACGTATTTGTATTATTTGGATGTTTTTTTTGTAAAAACCCAAATAATTATGTTTCTGCGTAAAAAAACGTAATATAGCTAAGTAGTATTACGTAATATTACGTAGTTTTGTAGTGTTAATATAAAATACGAAACGTATGAAGACAATTTTGGTTATTGGAAACGGAATGGTAGGATATAAATTTTGTGAAAAATTTGTAGCAAAAGCTGAAGCCTCCAACTATAAACTAATTGTATTTGGTGAAGAGCCAAGACCTGCTTATGATAGGGTGCATTTAAGTGAATACTTTGCAGATCAAAATGCAGAACGTTTAAGTATGGCACCAAGATCTTGGTATGAAGAGAATGGAATTGAATTGATTACGAACGAAAGAGTAACGGATATTCATAGAAAAAATAAAACGATTACAACTATAAGTGATGCTGAATATGCTTATGATTATTTGATTTTAGCAACAGGATCTTCTGCTTTTGTTCCTCCAATTCCAAAAATTGAAAAAGAAGGAATTTTCGTTTATCGAACAATAGAGGATTTAGATGCTACTTTGGCTTATGCGGCAAAGTTGAAAGCTCAAGGTGGAAATAAAAAAGCGGCTATTTTAGGTGGTGGTTTGTTAGGTTTGGAAGCAGGAAAAGCGATTTTGGATATGGATTTGTCGGCTTCTGTTGTTGAGTTTGCTCCAAGACTTATGCCGAGACAATTAGATGGTGATGCGAGTAAAGTATTGCAAGGAAAATTAGAAGATCTTGGTATTGAAATTCTTTTAAATAAAGGAACACAAAAAATATTAGGCGATACTGCCATTTCAGGAATGGATTTTGGAAATGGTGATATTTTAGAAGTGGATATGCTACTTGTTTCGGCAGGTATTAGACCTAGAGATGAGTTGGCTAAGACTTGTGGATTGGAAGTTGGAACCCGAGGAGGTATATTGGTGACAAACGATATGAAAACTTCCGATGAAAATATATTTGCCATTGGAGAATGTGCTTTGTTAAATCAAATGATTTATGGTTTGGTGGCTCCTGGTTATGATATGGCTGGTGTTGCCGTTGCGCAAATTATTGGAGAAGAAGCTTCTATGCCAACAGAAATTGACATGTCAACAAAATTAAAGTTGAGTGGAATTGATGTGGCAAGTTTTGGAGATGCTTTAAACGAGAAAAAAGAAGGAGAAAGCATCGTTTATGAAAATAAATTTCAAGGTGTTTATAAAAAGATCGTTGTTTCTAAGGATGGAAAATCTTTATTAGGAGGGATATTGGTAGGAGATGCTAGTGATTATAGCATGTTGCATCAAATTTTTCTAAATGGATTGGCAATTCCTGAAAATCCAGAAGATTTAATTTTAGGTTCTAGAGGAGGAGAAGGTGCTAGTTTTGGTTCGGTATTAGATTTACCAGATGAAGCTGTTGTTTGTTCTTGTGAATCGGTAACCAAAGGCGCTATTTGCTGTAAGGTTGAAGAAGGTGTAGATACCTTGAAAGGTTTGGCTGCTGCAACAAAAGTAACAACAGGTTGTGGAGGTTGTAAACCAATGGTTCAAGATTTATTAGACGAAACCTTAAAGGCTGCAGGGAAAATTGTAAAACAAAATATATGTGAGCATTTCGATTATTCTCGTCAAGAATTGTTTGATATCATTACCATGAAAGGTATCAAATCTTACGATGAGATGCTCGATAAACACGGAAAAGGAAATGGTTGTGAAATTTGTAAGCCAGCTTTGGCTTCCTTATTTGCAAGTATTTATAACGAAACGGCAAACAAGCAAGAAGTTATTCAAGATTCGAATGACCGTTTCTTAGCAAATATTCAACGTAACGGAACCTATTCTGTTGTTCCTAGAGTTGCGGGTGGAGAAATTACACCAAAGCAATTAATTGTTATCGGACAAATTGCTGAAAAATACGATTTGTATACCAAAATTACGGGTGGACAGCGAATTGATATGTTTGGAGCTCGTTTGGATGAATTGCCAAAAATTTGGAAAGATTTAATAGACGAAGGTTTCGAAAGTGGGCATGCCTATGGTAAGTCTTTAAGAACTGTAAAAAGTTGTGTAGGGTCTACTTGGTGTCGTTACGGAATGGATGAGAGTGTAAGTTTTGCAATTGAAGTGGAAAATCGTTACAAAGGAATTCGTTCTCCGCATAAATTTAAAGGAGGAGTTTCTGGTTGTATCCGTGAATGTGCGGAAGCAAGATGTAAAGATTTTGGAATGATCGCTGTTGAAGGTGGTTGGAACTTATATGTTGGTGGTAATGGAGGAGCCAATCCAAGGCATGCCGAACTATTGGCTGAAAAAATAGACAATGCTACCGTGGTCAAATATGTAGATCGATTCTTAATGTTTTACATAAAAACAGCCTTGCCATTGCAACGTACTGCAGCTTGGTTAGAAAAATTAGATGGAGGTATTGAATACTTGAAAAATGTAGTCATAAACGATAGTTTGGGTATTTGTGAAGACCTAGATAAAGAGATGGCAACTTTGGTAGATACCTATAAGTGTGAGTGGAAAGAGGCTATTGAAAATATTGAAATTCAAAACAGATACAGTCATTTTGTAAACTCTGAAGAAATTGATTCAAACCTGAATTTTGTTCCTTTAAGAGAACAAAAAATGCCAGAGCTATGGGAAGCTTAAAAATATAATTGAGTGTTTGCTCAACTAAAAAATAGTTTGATTTCTATGATAGAGGTGGCACGTTGTTCAAAAATAAATTCTTTGATAATTTAGTATTTGGTTTTGAATTGTGCGCCTCTTGTAGAAATAATAATAAAGAATAAAAATTAAAGATATGTCAGCACTATTAGAAAAGTATTTTACAACAAATGTCGACGAAGTAAAGGTATGGTTCAAAGCAGCTCCTATTGATAAATTTCCTGAAAATGGAGGGGCTTGTGTAAAATATAAAGAGAAGCAAATAGCGATATTTAATTTTACAAGAGAAGGAAAATGGTATGCTTGTCAAAATCTTTGTCCACATAAAATGGAAATGGTTTTGTCTAGAGGAATGATTGGTGATGATTGTGGAACGCCAAAAGTGGCATGTCCATTGCATAAAAAAACATTTTCATTAGAAAGTGGAGAAAACCTAAACGGAGAATTGGATGCAATTGCTGTATATCCTGTAAAAGTTGAAGAGGGTTTTGTGTATTTAGGATTTTCTGAATAATTTTTTTTATTGAAGGTTGCGCTAGTCGAAACCAAGTTTAAATTTTATAATCGGGCGTTAATGATTTTCATTAACGCTTTTTTTATGCGTTTTAGAAAAAATACTAGTCAAAATGTCAGTACTTTTGTAAAAATAAATACCATCATTTCATGAAATCAGAAAAGTTTAGCAAAGCCATTGCCTTGTTTGATCAAGCAAATAGTGAAGATCCAACAATTGAAGTTTTTGAAGGAAAAGAATTTCCGAAAGAAATTTTATATGCCCAACGTATGACTCAAGTTTTAAGTCAGTTTGCTCCTAATGCATCAGAAGCTGTTCAGTTGGCAGCGCGTTGTCAGCATATTTGCCGTTGGAAAAGTCCAAGAAGTTCTTATGAAATGAATAGAACAGGTTATTTATTATGGCGTCAGGAATTGAAAAAAATGCATGCCAAAATTGCTTCTGAAATATTGAAAGAAGTGGGCTATGACGAAGATACTATTGCAAAAGTGGCTTTTCTTTTGGAGAAAAAACAATTGAAAAGAAATGAAGAAACACAACTTTTAGAAGATGTGATATGTTTGGTGTTTTTAGAGTTTTATTTTGACCCTTTTGTAGTGAAGTATACCGAAGAAAAAATACTAGACATTGTACAAAAGACTTGGAAAAAAATGTCTGAGACAGGTCATGAGACAGCTTTGAAAATTCCGTTTTCAAAAGATTCATTGGCTGTTATTATGAAAGCACTTTCTTAAAAGAAGTCTTTTTTTTGTTCCGTTTTTTTAGGGAAATGGAATCCCTAGTTTTTTATACTTTTGTAGCATGGAAAATACCAAAGAATATACCAGTGTCCCATCAATATTAAAAAAGCTCTTGATCAGAGCTTTTTTGTTGCTTTCAGGGTTTCCTGTTTTTTTCTATATAGTGCTTACCTACTTGCGTGTAGAGTTTGCACTTTCTATTTTGTTGGTTATTGTTTTTATTTTTTTGATTCTAATTGTCATTAAAAAATATTTTCAAAAAGTGATCAATGTACTGGTAAAATCCAACCTTTATAATAAAAAACAAATTGCAGAATTAAAAGAACAATACGAGTTAAAAGAGCAGGCCTACCAAGAATTGGAAAGTTTGAATTTTGTTATAGACAATGCGGCTTTGTTTGCCAGTGCCAAATTAGATGGTACTGTAGTTTATTTGAGTAAAAAGTTTTGTGATTTATTAGGTTTAGATAGAAAAGAGATACGTGGTTCTATAGAAAGACTCCTCTCTACACAAGAAGGTCAGCAACAAAATATCAACGATTTGATGCGAGCTACCCGACAGAAAATTTGGATTGGAGAGGTAGAATTAACTTCTAGAAAACAAGAGAAATTGTGGTTAGAATTGACCATTATTCCGATGAATCAAACCCATGGGAAACAAAGTCTTTTTTTACTTGGAAATAATATTACCGAAAGAAAACAGACGCAAGGTCAGATGGATAAGATCAAGGAACGAGAATACGAACATCGCGTTCAGCTGCAAAAAGATCAAGCCAGTCAGATAGTAGAAGCTCAGGAAGAGGAAAGAAAGCGTATTGCAAAAGATATTCACGATGGTATTGGTCAAATGCTGACAGCCTTAAAGTTTAGTGTTGAATCGATTGATGTTAAGAATCAAGAAAATGCGGAAAAAAAGTTTGCCGATTTAAAAATCGTTTTTGGGCAATTGATAAAAGATGTAAGGGCAGTTACGTTTAGTTTAACGCCACCAGAATTGAGTGATCATGGAATTGCGCCAGCACTTAAAAAAATGACGGAAGAGATTTCAAAGTTGTCGGGTAAAAATATTTTGTTTGAAAACAAAACCGATTTTGATGAGCGTTTTGATTCTTTGACCGAAACGAATTTGTATCGTGTAGCTCAGGAAGCCATTAACAATGCTTTAAAATATGCGGAATCTACCTATGTTTTGGTGTCTGTAGCCCATACAAAGGAATTATTGAGTGTAATGATTGATGACAATGGAAAAGGATTTGATGTTAATGTTATTCAGGATTCAGAAAAAGGGCTAGGTATGGGCTTATTTTTTATGAAGGAACGCATTAACTATATTGACGGAAGGTTGTTTGTGAATTCTGTAGTTGGACAAGGAACTCGAATTACCATTAACATTTCGCTGTAGTTTTTTTCTTTCAGACTCAGTGTAAGATTCTGTTGAAAAAATAAGTTCAAGGAGTTTAACTATCCAAAAAGGACAATAAAAAAACGAGCTTTTTAACTGGTTAAAAGCTCGTTTTTTTTATTGCTAAAGTTTTTTGATTCTTTTTATAACCTCATCTCCTAATTTTGATTTTCGTTTGATGTGGTTTAGAATTTCCATGACGGTTGGGTTGCTGTCAAATTCGCCACGTACGCTGGCAAAATCTAAATGACGTTCGTTTTCATCACCGTCAACTCCAAAGCCAACTTGGGTGGAAAGAGAGAATTCTTTTTGAGCATCTGTATAAAGCATTTTGTCTAAGCTTACAACCGATTTTTTCCATTTTTTAACAATAGAAATATATTGTTCTGAGGTAATTGTGTCTATGGAGATTTTATAGAATTTTTCAAGTAGAGAAACCGCCCAATTCCATTCGTATTCATAGTAGTTTTCATGAATTGTATTCAATTCAGATTGTACTTCTTCAAGTGTATGAATTTTGTTTTTTTCAACCTTGCAAAGAAAATCATTCAAAGATTCTACAGGGCAAATTAAGCCTCCAACATCTAGCCATTTTCCAGTTCCTATTTTTGAGCTAGGTTTTAGCAATGTTCTTAAGTCGTCAATAGTATTTATTTCCTGTTTGTGTATTCTACTAATTATTGAATTCCCTAAAAATTTATTGATGATAATGTCGTATAATTCAATTCCTTTTACCAAAGAACTGGATTTTATTTTCATATCACTATAACTGTATTCAGCTACTTTTTTACCTGATAAAGTCTGAAGATTTTTAAGGGTGTTTAGTCCACTTGCTACCTTATGAATAGTAAAAGGACTTAGAAGGTTAAAGTTGATAATGTCTGTTTTATAGTCGGGGTGTCTTTTGTCTCGTTTTACCCACTTTTGCGCATCTCTTACCGTTCCTACGCTTTTCAAATTTATACCAGGAAAAAGCATGCTTTCATCTTTGGATTCAATTAAATAGGAGAAAGGTAAATTGGAAGAATCTACGTTTTTGTAATGCCTACCAGAAACCAAGGTGAAAGCACCAATTTTAGAAGGCCAAAGTAAGTAGGAATTACTTGTTGTTTTTGCGCCACGTTCCATAATTCCTTGGTGAATAGGTCCTAATTTGTACATGTGGTTACTTTGGTTAGAGCCACTTCCTGCATTCATAAATGAAAACATTCCTGCAATTAATAGGGTAGATTTGTGGTGGGTAACCGTATAAGGGCCGGCAAATATAGAACAGGCTTCTCCGTTAAATCCTTGACTGTTGGCGAAAAACACAGAATGTTCTGCGGAGTAATGTTTGTCTAAGGTACAACCCTGACCTACAAAACAATTAGAAAGAATGGTTGCGTTATCAATTGTTGTATCACTATTAACAATAAAATTTTCGGCCATCACTTCAGATCCAATATAAATTGGTGCGTCTTGGTGCGAATTTAGACTTCCGTTTTTTAATTTAACAACGCCTTCTAATTTGGCATTATCCCCTATGTTTACGTTTTTTATAGAACGGCAATTTAAAATTCGTACATTGTTTCCAATAGTACCAATATCCGATTTTATAGATTCTGTATAAGCAGAAATCATTTTCTTTAAATTGGAAATTAAATCATTTCTATGTCGGTATAAGGCCAGAATGTAGGCAACTTGAGCAGATAGGTTGTCATAGATAGGAATTTCTCTTCCACCTCCTTCATTGATAGCTTCCACTTCAATACCGTTTCCAAAAGTTGATATTCCATTTACGGCTATGTGTCCAACATTATCAATAACTACGTTGTTTCCAATTTTGTAATTGGCAATATAATTAGCGGTGTTTTTTATAAAAGGATTGTTTCCTATTTCACAATTGTGAATAAATGCATTGTAAATCCCGTTCGGCCTAGTAATGTTTCCGTAAGCGGTATTGTTTCCTGAAATCTCATTTAATTTGATGTTTCCTGAGAAATCAGTGTTTTTTATTCTTGAAAGGTCTGTTTTATCAGTGATCCAAAAGGTCTCCAAATTGAGAACACTACAGCCTTGTTGGTTTAATAGGTTTAATTCATCAGGGCTTAGGTTGCGATACTTTGACATAGATATAGTTTGTTTATAGCGAGCAATTTTTTTAAAAAGTAAAAATACTAAATATAAAAAGAGCATAAATGAATTTGTGAAAAAAGTGAGTTTGGGGGCTTTTTTTTCAATATGATATTTGTCATTTATTAAAAGAACAACAGGTTTTACTTTTGTTGAAGAATTTTTAGGTATGAATAATTTATTGATCCGGAAGTATAATATTCCGGGACCTCGTTATACGAGTTATCCAACTGTGCCCTTTTGGAATAAGGAAGGTATTGCACAGCATGATTGGTTGCGTACAGCAAAACAATCTTTTGACGAATCCAATGAAGCTGAAGGTATCAGTTTGTATATACATCTTCCTTTTTGCGAGAGTTTGTGCACGTTTTGTGCCTGCCATAAAAGAATTACAAAACGACATGAAGTTGAAAATCCGTATATAGAAGCGGTTTTAAAAGAATGGCAACTGTATGTTGATTTGTTTGAAGAAACACCAATCATTAGAGAAATACATTTGGGTGGTGGTACCCCAACTTTTTTTAGTGCATTTAATTTAAACCGATTGATTTCTGGAGTTTTAAGTGTTTCAAAAAAACATGAAAAGCATGAGTTTAGTTTTGAAGGACATCCAAATAATACTTCCAAAGTACATTTGCAAACACTGTTTGACTTAGGTTTTACACGCGTTAGTTTTGGGGTTCAAGACTATAATGAGAAAGTGCAAAAAGCCATTCATAGAATGCAGCCTTTTGAAAATGTAAAAAATGTGACCGAGTGGGCCAGAGAAATTGGCTATACGTCTATTAGCCATGATTTGGTTTTTGGACTGCCTTTTCAGACTTTAGAAGACGTACTGTTTACCATAGAAAAATCAAATGAATTGAGACCGGATAGAATTGCTTTTTACAGTTATGCGCATGTGCCTTGGGTAAAAGGAGTTGGACAACGTGGGTATGATGAAAAAGATTTACCAGCAGATGAGGTAAAACGTTCTTTGTATGAAACAGGGAAACAATTGCTTGAAGATTGCGGTTATGTTGAAATTGGCATGGATCATTTTGCATTGAAAACGGATAGTTTGTATTTGTCTACCGTAAGTAAAAAACTGCATCGTAATTTTATGGGCTACTCAGCAAATAAAACTCAATTGATGGTCGGTTTAGGAATGTCGTCTATTGCTGATTCTTGGTACAGCTTTGCGCAAAATGTAAAGACGGTAAAAGAATATCAAGACTTGGTAGGGAAAGGAGAGTTTCCCGTTTTTAAAGGGCATTTGCTAAGTCCAGAGGATTTGATTATCAGAAAACATATTTTAAATATCATGTGTCATTTTGAAACTTCTTGGGAAGCTATAGAAATGCAATTTCCTGAATTGCAAACTGCATTGTCTAGATTAGAAGAAATGGAAAAAGACGGTCTGTTAGAAATTCATGAAAACGGCTTGTCGGTACCTGAAAAAGCACGACCGTTTGTGCGGAATATTTGCATGGCTTTTGATTTGTTATTGCAGAAAAATAAACCACAAACAAATTTGTTTTCGAAAACCGTCTAATAAGAAATTGTAAAATTATTGCAGTCCCGTTTTGTACCTTTCTATGGCGCGTAAACGGGCTGTTTTATGATCTACTATCGGTTGAGGATAGCTTAGTTCGTCAAAATCTGTGATCCATTTTTTGATGTATTGCAAATCTTTGTCAAATTTTTTCAATTGTTCACTGGGGTTAAAAACTCTAAAATAGGGTGCTGAATCGCAACCAGTTCCTGCTGCCCATTGCCAATTTCCATTGTTTGAAGAAAGCTCGTAATCCAATAGTTTTTCTGCAAAATAGGCTTCGCCCCAACGCCAATCAATTAGAAGATGCTTGCATAAAAAACCGGCAGTAATCATTCGAACTCTATTGTGCATATAACCTGTTTTATTTAGTTGTCGCATGCCTGCATCTACCATTGGGTAACCGGTAGTTCCATTGCACCAGTTTTTAAATTCTTCTTCATTATTTCTCCATTCAATACGATTGTATTTCACTTTAAAATTTTCATTGGCCACTCTCGGGAAATGAAATAAAATTTGCATAAAAAATTCTCGCCAAATCAATTCGCTTAAAAAAACAGCATTTGTTGCTTGGGCTTTTTGCAAAATTTCTCGAATGCTAAAAGTGCCAAATCGTAAATGGGGACTTAAATAGCTGGTCTTGTCAATAAAAGGAAAATCTCGAATGCTGTCATAATCATTCAAAAAATTAAAATTAGGTGCTTTAACTTGGATCGACGATTTTTCAAAATTTAGCTTTTCTAAGCTAGGGAATGTACTAGTCGTTTTGCAAAAGTTAGCCGTAAGTTCTTCGGAAGGAAACTTTTCTATATTTGTGACAGCCAGTTTTTTTAGCCATTTGTTTTTGTAAGGCGTATAAACAGTGTAAGGTTTACTGTCATCTTTTACGACTTCACTTTCTTCAAAAATGACCTGGTCTTTTTCTTGATAGAAAGAAATGTTTTGTTCTTTTAAGAGTTTTTTTACGTTGAAATCTCTTTCTATTGCGGTGGGTTCGTAATCTTTATTGCAATAAACGGCTTCAATTTTATGTTCCTGAGTCAGTGTTTCCCAAATTTCTATCGGGTTGCCTTTTTTAATGAGTAAACTAGATCCTGCTTTTTTAAGCTGTGCATCTAATTCTGCTAATTGTTGGTGGATAAATCCAATACGAGCATCGTTTTTCGGAAGTCGGTTTGTAATGTTCGTGTCAAAAATAAAAAGGGGAATAACCGGTTTTCCTGAATTTAAGGCCTTAAATAAAGCCTTATTGTCGTGTAAACGGAGATCTCTTCGGAACCAAAAAAAAGTACAATTCATGGAAATAAAATTACAAAAAATCAGCAAGGGAAGCCTTGAGTTTTTTATATTTTTAAGGGATGCAAAGAGAAGTAGAATAGATGGGATTCTGTAGAAACTCAAAATTTTATTATCGTATCTTTGCGCGATGCAAGAATTACGATTGTCAAGTTGGTTGCCAACTACGAATAAAGAGGTGAAATTAAGAGGTTGGGAAGAATTGGATGTCATCCTATTTAGCGGTGATGCCTATGTGGATCATCCTTCTTTCGGACCTGCCGTTATTGGGCGTTTGTTAGAAAGTTATGGACTTAGAGTTGCGATTATTGCGCAGCCTTCAGTTCATGATAATTTACAAGATTTTACCAAAATGGGAAAACCGAAATTATTTTTTGGGGTTACCTCTGGAGTCATGGATTCCATGGTGAGTAATTATACAGCAAGCAAAAGACAACGTGATAAAGATGCTTATACGCCAAATGGAGACAAAGGGTTTAGACCTGATTATGCGGCAACGGTGTATAGTAAAATATTAAAAGAAAAATTTCCTGATGTACCTGTTTTGGTTGGAGGAATTGAAGCTTCTTTGCGAAGAGTTACGCATTATGATTATTGGACAGATCAGTTAAAACCCTCTATGTTGGTTGAGTCTGGTGCCGATATGTTGGTGTACGGAATGGGAGAGCAACCCTTAAAAGAAGTGGTGACGCTGATGCAAAAAGGAGTTCCTTTTGAATCATTAACAACCATCAAACAAACTTCTATTGTACGTCCTAAAGGAGCCTTGCCGGTTAATAAAAATTGGAAAGACAAGGTTTTAAGTTCACATGAAGCTTGTTTAAAAGATAAAAAAACTTTCGCAGCCAATTTTAAAACAATTGAGCAGGAATCTAATAAAACTTACGGAGCTAGAATTTTGCAAGATTATGGTGATAGTACCATCATTATAAATCCGCCTTATCCTACCATGATTGAAAAGGAGATTGATGCTTCTTTTGATTTGCCGTATACACGTTTGCCACACCCAAAATACAACAAGCGTGGACCTATTCCTGCGTTTGAAATGATAAAATTTTCTATCAACACTCATCGTGGTTGTTTTGGTGGTTGTAGTTTTTGTACCATTTCTGCACATCAAGGAAAATTTATTGCAAGTAGAAGTAAAGAGTCTATTTTAAAAGAAGTAGATCTGGTAGCAAATATGCCCGATTTTAAAGGCTATCTTTCTGATATTGGTGGACCTTCTGCCAATATGTACCAAATGAAAGGGAAGGTGCAAGAAATATGCGATAAATGTGTGGCGCCTTCTTGTATCAATCCGGTTATTTGTTCCAATTTAGATACGTCGCATGCGGCCATGACAGATTTGTACAGATCGGTAGACAAGCATCCAAAAGTGAAAAAATCATTTATTGGTTCAGGAATTCGATACGATATGTTGGTGCCCGAATTCAATAAAAATGCCGATCCTAAAGAATTAGAAGATTATACAGAAGAAGTAATTACCCACCATGTTTCTGGTAGGTTAAAAGTAGCGCCAGAGCATACGTCAGATCCTGTATTAAAATTGATGCGAAAACCCTCGTTTTCTAACTTCCATCAGTTTAAAAAATTGTTCGATAAAATCAATTTAAGAAAGAAATTGAATTTGCAATTGATTCCTTATTTTATTTCTAGTCACCCAGCAAGTGAGTTGGAAGACATGGCGAATTTGGCTGCGGAAACAAAGGACATGGGGTTCAAATTAGAGCAAGTGCAAGGATTTACACCAACACCAATGACAGTAGCAACGGTAATTTATTACAGTGGTTACCATCCGTATACTTTGGAGAAAATGAAGACTCCAAAAACTAAAAAAGAAAAAGACGAGCAACATCGTTTTTTCTTTTGGTATAAAAAAGAAAATCAAGATTGGATTCGGAAAACACTGACCAAAGCCGGAAGACAAGATTTGGCTGATAGACTGTTGCCCGACAATCCGAAGTTTCATAAAAACAAAAAAGATTTCAAAGTAAAAAATACTTTTGATGATACTGTAGATGTTCCAAAAGGCTCTAGAAGAGGGAAAAAAGGAAAAAGAAACCAAGGAAAAAGTGAATTTGTAAGTGTGTTTGATAAAAAGAAAAAAGATGCTAGAACTGATGAGAGTTCGTCTAGAAGAAGAAAGCCGAAAAGAAGAAGGTAATTTTCTGTAATTTTTTATTTTTGTCCCATTATTTGTATCCCTATGAAAAAAATCGTCTTATTATTTTTTTTGTGCTCCTTATTAGGATTTGCTCAAAAACCTGAAGATAAAAGTTTAAAATCACCTTACAATACTGTTTATACACATCTTTATTATTTACAAGAAAATAGTTATGATGTAGAAAAAGCGGCTTCCACAGTTTTTGTTGATGGTACTCAAGATCCGGAAGAAATTGCGATTAAAATTAAACGTGTTTTGGACGGTAAAGGTTTGCGTGTAAATATGACAACACTGCCCAAAAACGCAAATTATTTAGATACTGTTTCGGGGTTAGGAAACAAACCTAGATATGTGCTTTTTCCTAACCAAATACCAGAAATCTATTTAGAAAAAGTAAATGGAAATTGGTATTATAGTCAAGAAACAAGTAACACTATTGAAGGACTTTACCGACAAGTATATCCGTTAGGAACCGAGTACTTAAAAAAAATAATTCCGAATAAAGGACATATTAAACTATTAGGTATTGAGTTGTGGCAATATTTAGGTTTTATTGTATTGATTTTGCTCGGAATCTTTGTCTTTTATTTTTTGAAGACCATAATTTTTTGGGTATTGCAGCGACTAGAAAAATACTTGGTTCGTTTTTCTCATAGTTCTTTAAATGATTCTTTGTTGAAATTAGCAAGGCCGATTGCTTTGTTATGGGTGTTTTATTTACTTGAAAAATACATTCCTATACTTCAGCTTCATATCGATATAAATTCGTTTATTTTAAAAGGAGTTCATATTGCTCAAATCGTTTTATGGATTTATGTGTTTTTACAGTTTGTTCAGGTGGTAATGGATGTGTATAGCGCCTATTCGGAAAGAACAGATAGTAAATTAGACGATCAATTGGTACCTATACTAAATAGGCTGCTTAAAGGAATAGTTGTGGTAGTTGGTTGTTTAAAAATGTTGACCATTTTTGGAGCAGACGTAACCACTGTAATTGCGGGTGCTTCTATTGGAGGTTTGGCAGTGGCTTTGGCATCACAAGACACGGTAAGGAATTTGATAGGAACCATCATGATCTTTTTAGATCAGCCTTTTCAAATTGGAGATTGGATTGAAGGAGGCGGAGTAGAGGGTACTGTAGAAGAAGTAGGTTTTCGTTCTAGTAGAATTCGCGCAGCAGACACTTCTATTTTTACCATTCCAAATAGCAAACTTTCAGAAATTGTAATTAATAATAAAGGTTTGCGTTTGTATCGTCGTTACAATACTACTTTGGGTATTCGATACGATACACCCCCTGAATTGATTGAAATATTTGTAAAAGGATTACGAACTATTGTTGATGCACATCCTGATACGCGTTCAGATTCTTACAATGTAGAATTTGTTGGTTTTGGAGATTCTTCTTTGCAAATTTTGTTGAATGTTTATTTTAAACATCCAGGGTGGGCTGTTGAGCAGTCTTCAAAACATCGCTTGCATATGGCTATCGTAAAATTTGCCAATGAGGTTGGAGTTGGATTTGCTTTCCCATCTCAAACGGTAATGATTGAAGAATTTCCTGAAAAGAAATCTTTAGATATGAATTATAAGGTTGATGACGAAAAAGCAACGGCTATTTTGGATACAATTCTAAAAGATTTTCCAAAGCCGGAATAATATTAAGAGAATAAAAAACCTCCTTAACAATTTGTTAAGGAGGTTTTTTTATGAGATCTATTTTTCTAACGAATCACCTGTTCTAAAATAAATTCTACCCCATTTTCATCATTACTTTTTGTTTCGTAATTGGCAATTGCCTTTACGTTAGGATGTGCGTTTTTCATGGCGTAACTATAATCGGACAAGGCTAACATTGTTAAATCATTGTTATAGTCGCCAAAAACCATGGTTTCTGCTTTGGTGATATTTAATTTTTCTTGTAAATATTTAATAGCAACACCTTTGTTGGCATCATGATGAGAAATATCCAACCAATTTTTTCCGGAAACAGTTACCTGTAAATCAGTGTCCAAATGTTTTACAAAAGGTAAGACATGTGTTTCAGAGCATTCCTTGTTAAAAATAGCCACTTTAAAAAAAGTATCATTGGTAACTTTGGTCAGGTCATCTACAATGGTAAAGCTTGTGTAAAACTGACTGAAGGTGGCTACAAATTCTGCATCTTTAGATTCTACATAGGCCGAATTTAAGCCACATAAAACAATATAAGGATTTTTGATTTTTCTAGCAGCAAGAATAGTTTCGTTAATTTTTTCTTGGGCCAAATCGCGACTAAATAGTATGGTTTCTCCTTGTTTTCCAAAGCCGCCGTTTTCAGCAACAATGGTAATGTCGTTTTTAATACTTTCTAGTTTTCCAAGTATACTGTCGTATTGCCTTCCGCTAGCGGCTACAAAATGGATGTTTTGTTTTAGAAGGGCGGGGAATAATTTGAAAAATTTATCGCTCACTTCATGGTTAGAATTTAACAAAGTTCCATCCATGTCTGTAATTACCATTTTTACTTTAGAGTAATCCATCGTTTTTTTTGCAAAAATAGATTAAAAATAAATGAAGTATGTCATAAAAAAGTTAACTAATTAGAACTGATTAGTTTGGTTTTTTATATATTTGCATCGATGAAAAATAATAGTTTAAATATGACCTTTAGGAAGACGCGCTTTATCGAGCGCTGTCGCTGTATATAATTTAGTTTCTAAATTATAAGTTCTGACTGTTGAACACAGCAAAATCCTAAATATCATGGTTTATTTAACTAATTTTTATCAAAATCAAAATGCAATCCCTTTTACGTTTTTTTAGCAATAATATTCAGCCTATCTTTGCACCTATTTTAGCGGCTGTTTGTGCTCTCTTTTTTCGACGCCCGTTGGGCGTTAATTGTATGAAAGATAGGTGAGTCCATCTTTAAATAAGGAAAAAAAACAAACGTTAAAGATTAATTTAAGTCAAGGAATAAAAGTGAAAATTATAACAGCTAACAGTTCGCATAGTAAATATGCCGATATTATTTGTAAAACCATTGAGGAATCTGCGAAAGACAGAGGAACGGGTATTGCAAAAAGATCTCCTGAATATATTGTTTCCAAATTAGAAAGTGGAAATGCTGTCATTGCCTTAGAAGGCGATAAATTTGCGGGGTTTTGTTATATTGAAGTTTGGAGTAATAAAACCTATGTGGTGCACTCTGGCTTGATTGTTCATCCAGATTTTAGAAATTTAGGATTGGCAAAAAAAATTAAGAAGAAAATTTTTGATCATTCAAAGGTTATGTATCCTGATGCGAAAATATTTGGTATTACAACCGGATTGGCGGTCATGAAAATCAATTATGAATTGGGTTACAAACCTGTAACTTTTTCGGAATTGACCACTGATGAAGCCTTTTGGAACGGCTGTAAAGCCTGTCGAAATCATGATATTCTTACAAGAAATGATCATAAAATGTGTTTGTGTACAGGAATGTTACACGACCCAAAGGCGACTCCAGAAAAAATGACTTTCAATAAAAAAGTTTTGACTAGATTAAAGAAAATTAAACAAGCTTTGTTTTTGAAAAAAGGCGAAAAATAAATTTACTCCAAGAATTTTTTCTTGGCAAAAGTATAAAATATGGAAAAAGTAGTTTTAGCATACAGTGGTGGATTAGATACTTCTTACTGTGTAAAGTATTTGATCAACGAATTGAAATTAGAAGTGCATGGTGTTTTAGTAAATACAGGTGGTTTTAGTGAAGAAGAACTAAAAGCTGTTGAAGAAAAAGCATATGCTATGGGAGTAACATCTCATACAAGTAAAAATATTTTAGAAGAATATTATTCTAAAGCAATTAAGTATATGGTTTACGGAAATGTATTGAAAAACAATACTTATCCTTTATCTGTTAGTGCTGAGCGTGTTTTTCAATCTATAGAGGTTGTAAAATATGCAAAAAGTATTGGCGCAAAATATATTGCACACGGTAGTACGGGTGCAGGAAATGATCAAGTTCGTTTTGATATGATTTTCCAAACAATTGCTCCTGAAATTGAAATTTTAACGCCTATTCGCGATTTGAAATTATCTCGTCAGGTAGAAATTGATTACCTAGTAAAGCATGGAGTAGATATGAACTGGGAAAAATCTAAATACTCTATCAATAAAGGTATTTGGGGAACTTCTGTAGGTGGAGTAGAAACTTTATCTTCGCAAGAAGCCTTGCCAGAATCTGCTTATCCAAGTCAGTTGACAAGAAATGATGAAGAGCAAGTTACTTTGACTTTTGATAAAGGTGAATTTGTTGCTTTTAATGGAGAAAAAGACAGTCCAGTAAATAATATCTTAAAACTGGAAGCTATAGCATCCTCTTTTGCTATTGGTAGAGACACGCATGTTGGAGATACCATTGTTGGAATTAAAGGACGTGTTGGTTTTGAGGCAGCAGCAGCAACTGTAATTATCAAGGCACATCATTTGTTAGAAAAACATACGCTTTCTAAAGCACAGCAATTAACAAAAGAACCTTTGGCAAATACCTATGGAACTTATTTTCATGACGGACAATATTTAGAGCCTTTGATGCGTAATATTGAGAAATTCCTAGAAGATTCTCAAAAAACTGTAACTGGAGATGTGTATGTGACTTTACGTCCTTATCATTTTATGGTAACGGGTATCAATTCTGAATTCGATTTAATGGGCTCTGGTTTTGCTGATTATGGAGAAGAGAACAACGCTTGGAGTGCGCAAGACGCAAAAGGATTTATTAAAATTTACGGAATGCAAAACAAAATTTTCTACCACGTAAATAAAGATTTGTTAGATGCATAATTAGCCATAGGCTATTAGCGATCAGCTATTAGCTTTTTGGATAGTAATAATTGCCAATAGCCAAGAGCTAATGGCCAACAGCTAAAAAAATGATAAAAGCAGGAATTGTAGGAGGAGCTGGTTATACAGCGGGAGAATTGATAAGATTGATAAATAATCACGCAAAAGTAACCTTAGATTTTGTGTACAGTACGTCTAACGCAGGTAATAAATTGTACGCAGTGCATGCCGACCTATTAGGTGATACGGAACAAAAATTTACGGATACCATCAATCCTGATGTAGATGTTTTGTTTTTATGTTTAGGTCATGGAAACTCTACCGCATTTTTACAGAACAATACTTTTTCTGATGCCACTAAAATCATCGATTTGTCAAACGATTTCCGTTTGAATGCAGATGCTAATTTTGAAGGAAAAGATTTTGTATATGGTTTGCCAGAAGTTTCTAAAGAAGAAATAAAAAAAGCAAAATACATTGCAAATCCTGGTTGTTTTGCAAGCTGTATTCAATTTGGTTTGTTGCCATTAGCAAAAGCAAAAAAGCTAGAGAACGATATTCATATCAATGCCACTACAGGTGCAACAGGTGCTGGAGTTTCTCCAACATCGACTTCACATTTTCCTTGGAGAGATAATAATTTTTCAGTGTACAAACCTTTTACGCACCAACATTTAGGTGAAATAGGAGAGACTTTAGAATTGTTGCAAGGAACAAAGGCAGGTGAATTGTTCTTTATTCCAAATCGCGGTAATTTTAGTCGTGGAATTTTTGCTTCTATTTACACAAAATTCAATGGAACTTTAGAAGAAGCGAAAGCTTTGTATACGGAGTTTTATAAAGACCAACCTTTTGTTCATATTACAGATGTACCGGTAAGTATGAAACAGGTGGTAAACACAAATAAATGTGCAATTTCTTTAATTAAGCACGGTGATAATTTGTTGATCTATTCAGCAATAGATAATTTGTTAAAAGGAGCCTCTGGACAAGCAATTCAAAACATGAATTTAATTTTCGGTTATGAAGAGACAGAAGGTTTGCATTTAAAAGGTACAGCATTTTAATATAGTACATAGTATTTAGTACAAAGTATTAAGAATAATACTAAGTACTCATTACTCAGTACCTAATACTAAGAAAAATGAAATTATTTGATGTATACCCATTATATAACGTAACTCCTGTAAAAGCAGAAGGTTGTTATGTTTGGGACGAAAAAAACGAAAAATATTTAGATTTATATGGTGGGCATGGTGTAATCTCAATAGGACATACACACCCTCATTATAAAGAAACATTAGAAAAACAATTGAGTGCCATTGGTTTTTATTCCAATGCCATTCAAAATCCATTGCAACAAGAACTGTCTGATAAGTTGGGCGATTTGTCTGGTTGTGGAGAAGCATACGAATTGTTTTTATGTTCTACAGGAGCAGAGGCAAATGAAAATGCAATCAAAGTAGCTTCTTTTGTAAATCAAAAATCAAGAGTTATTGCTTTTCAAAACGGATTTCATGGACGTACTTCTGCAGCAGTTTCTGTAACGGATAATAAAAAAATTATTGCGCCCGTAAATGCGCACAATCCAGTTACAATTTTAGCTTTAAATGATATTGATGCTGTTAAAGTAGAAATAGCAAAAGGAGATGTTTCTTCAGTAATTATTGAGCCTATTCAAGGTGTTGGTGGTTTAGATCAACCTACTACAGAATTTTTACAAGCGCTTAGAAAAATTACTGCTGAAAATAATGTGTGCTTGATTTTAGATGAAGTACAATCAGGTTATGGAAGAAGTGGAAAATTCTTTGCACATCAGTTGCATGACATCAAACCAGATATTATTTCTTTAGCAAAAGGAATGGGGAACGGTTTTCCAATTGGAGGCGTACTTATTGCCAAGCATATTGAATCTTGGTATGGAATGCTAGGAACAACTTTTGGAGGTTCGCATTTGGCATGTGCAGCAGGTATTGCTGTTTTAGATGTTATAAAAAGTGAAAATTTATTGCAAAATGTGCAAGACATTAATACATACTTTAAAGAGCAAGTAAAAGATTTACCAGGTGTAAAGCAAATTAAAGGACAAGGATTAATGCTTGGTTTAGAATTTGATTTTGAAGTAGGAGAGCTTCGCAAAAAATTAATTTACGACGAAAAAATATTTACCGGTGGTGCCATGAACAAAAACTTATTGCGAATTTTACCTCCTTTAAATGTAACAAAACAAGATATTGATGTATTTGTAATAGCATTGAAGAAATTATTATAAAAACACATAAACCTAACAGGTCTCTAAGACCTGTTAGGTTTGAGAAGCTATTACTGGTTTTAAAGAGTTTTTGCGCAAGCAAGAACTCTTTTTCGTTTAAGAGAATAGGGTTTAAATATTATTCGTCTTTTTACATTTTTATAAGTGTCAAATAAATTTCTAGTTGCTAACTAATCAAGAAAGCTACAGCTTCAAGAAACGACAATATCAGCAGTATTGAATTTGTTTCATTTTTGTTTTTAGTCATATAGGATGTGATACATCTCTAAATAGTATTTTGGATAGGTTTTTTTATTCTTTTTTTCATTTTATTGCTTCATAGTATATGCCTTAGTGTTAGAAATGAGAACCCAATTGAGGGATATGAGTCCCTGTATCAGAAGTCTATATTGTTTTTTTGTGTAAAACTTTAAATATAGATATTATGAAAACAAAATTACTTTTAAGTGGTTTATTAACTTTATGTATGAGTGCTTTTACAACGACTAGCGCACAAGTAACTTACAATCAAGTTTGGGTGGATTACGGGAATTCAGAATATTATGGGGCCGTATCTACTATGGCGTCTCAAGACACACCGGGTTCTACTGAGTATTATGATTATACTTCAGACTCACCGGCAGTTTCATTGCCTACAGGTGCGGCAAGCAAAACAGCCTTTAAATATGTGAAAGCTAGCACAGGGGCAACTTCGGGGTTTCCTAGCTTTACAGTTCAACTTAATGGGAATTTAGACGATGCAGCAGTTACTGCTACCATCGATATTAATGTGAAAATTACTCTTTATATAGTGGCAGATCCAGATGCTAGTACAGGAGTAGACTTGTCTGCTTTGACTAATAATGGAGCTGACATGAAGTTTACCTTACAACTAAAAGATTCTGATGGAAATGCTAGCACAAGAACTAGTGCGAGACCTCTAGGAGCTACCATTGATTTTAATACGGGGTGGCAAGAGTTAGATTTTAAGGTTCAAATTAGAACTCAAGATGCTACAAATTTAAACCAGTACGACCAAGCGATACTTCTTTTAGGTAATACAACATTAGATCCAGTTAGTGGCTTAAAGTTCTACACAGATGGTACTAACTTTTTAAATGAAGATGTGTCTATTTATGTTAGTAGTATCGTATCAGATACTGCCTTAGATGCAACTATATTAGCTACGAACGACAATATTGATAAAGCAGAGGCCCTTTTGTTTTACCCGAACCCTGCAGAGGATAAAATATTTTTATCTGACAATGTGGAATCTGTTAAAATATTTAATACAGTAGGTGCTCTAGTTATGGAGTCTAATACAAATAAGTTAGATGTAAGCAGTTTGTATAAAGGTGTTTATGTTGCTGAGATGAAGGTAGAGAATGGTGTTAAATCCGTAAAACGTTTTATAAAAAAATAAGTAACTGCGGAATTTAAAAAAAGAAGCTTTGTACAATAGATGCAAAGCTTCTTTTTTTAATGAATACTAGCAAGGAATTTAATTCGTGTCTTTTATCCTGTTGTTTGAAGTCGTTATAATTTATAGATGAGATGATTTGCTCTAGCTGAATAGGGAAGCAAAGTTCTTTATGCAAATGAATTATTAATAAGAGATAATAGTGAAAATATTAACTCTTTTATACTACAAGAAAACGAGGAAGGATTTTGTGCTATTGACGGACAGATTAACAATAATCAGTCAGGTTATACAGGAGATGGTTTTGCTAATACGGATCATGCAAGAAGTTATGGGATCAATTGGCTAATAGTTGGTAATTCGGGTTCCAATACATTTACATGGAAACATGCCTGTCCAAGTGATAGAATAGGAAATTTATCAGTGAATGGAGAATAGGGTTTATGTAATATAGATTATTTCCAGGTTGAAGGACCTAATGCTATTGCTGCTTCGTGTGAACTGCTTAAGCATAGCAATATAAATTTAGAGAAGGAAAATGTGATTCGGGTTTACTCAAATCGATCGTCTTCAATATTTACACTTTCAAAAAAAGTAGTCCAAGTCGAGGTATATCGTATGAATGGACAATTAGAATTTGGTGCTGATGAATATGTTAGTAAGCCTTTTTCTGTAAAACACTTGCAATTAAGAGTGCAAAAATTACTTCAGAATAGTATTCAAATAAAGCAGCATTTCTCGAAAAATAGTATGTTGCCAAAAGATGATATCAAGCTTGAATTATCTAAAAAAGACCAATTATTTATTGAGAATATTATCAAAGTAATAGAGAAAAATTATGCGGATTCTAATTTTGGCGTGCAAGAGTTGTCTGTTGAGATAGGATTGAGTACCTCACAACTTTATAGACGATTAAAACAGTTTACAGGTCAGGTTCCTATTGTTTATCTGCGCAATTATAGACTTCAAAAAGCGGCAGAGCTACTAAGAAGTAATGAGGGCTTTAATGTTTCTGAAGTTCGGTATCAAATAGGTATAGAGTCTAAATCGTATTTCTCAACATCTTTCAAAAAATTGTATGGAGTCTCTCCATCAGATTTTTTAAAACTTTAATGCTGAGTGTAAGTTCAAGTTGGTCTGTTTTAGTTTTTACTGTAAAGGTAAGCCGAAATGGATTATTGGCTTTGTATGAACTAGTAAAATGAAAAAACTAATAAGTCACCTTAGTGATCACTATTTCAGGATAGTTATATTTTAATTTTCAAAACGAAATTTTAACTTAGAAAAGTTTCATTTTTTAATATAGGGTCACGCTTAAAAATGCTTTTTTTGTTTACCAAATCTAAATAGTTTATCTACAACAAATTCCTTAATTTTGAGCCTTATTAATATATAGGAAGTCCATGAAACATTACTTATCCATTCACGATTTACCAAGCATCAAAGATACCGTTGCAGAGGCCATAGAGTTAAAGAAAAATCCACTACAATTTCAAGATTTAGGAAAAAACAAAACCATTGGTTTGTTGTTCTTTAATAACAGTTTACGTACGCGTTTAAGTACGCAAAAAGCGGCTTTGAATTTAGGAATGGAGCCTATAGTCATGAATTTTGGTGCCGAAGGGTGGCAATTAGAATTTGAAGATGGTCGAGTGATGGATCAAGGAAAGTCGGAACATGTAAAAGAGGCTGCTGCCGTAATTTCTCAATATTGTGATATTATTGCTATTCGTGCATTTGCAGGATTAGAGGACAAAGAAAAAGATGAAGCAGAAGAAGTATTATCTGCTTTTGTAAAATATGCTACGGTTCCCATTTTAAATATGGAATCTTCAGTTGGGCATCCTTTGCAAGCTTTGGCAGATGCTATTACGATTGAAGAACACAAGCCCACAAAAAAGAAATTGAAAGTCGTTTTGTCTTGGGCACCACATCCAAAAGCGTTGCCGCATGCAGTGGGAAATTCATTTGCTGAAATGGCCTTGGCGCATGAAGATGATTTTGAAGTGGTCATTACACATCCAAAGGGATATGAGTTGAATCCTGAAAAAACGAAAGGAGCTACTATTGAATACGATCAAAAGAAAGCCTTTGAAGGAGCCGATTTTATTTATACAAAAAACTGGTCTTCATATAAGGATTATGGCCAAGTTGTTTGTAAAGATGCGTCTTGGACTATCAATAATGAAAAAATGGCCCTTACAGACAATGCGAAATTTATGCACTGTTTACCAGTTCGTAGAAATGTGGTGGTTGCCGATGAGGTAATTGATTCTGAAAATTCTATTGTTATCAAACAAGCCAATAATAGAACGTATTCTGCGCAAATAGTATTGAAAAAAATATTGGAAAATTTATAACTAGCCGTTTGCTTTTAGCTGTTTGCCATTAGTTGCTAATAGCCAAAAGCCAATAGCTAATAGCTAGAAGAATGAAACAAAAACTAACAATAGTAAAAGTAGGAGGAAATGTAATTAACAATCCTGTTGCTTTGGAAAGCTTCTTAACAGATTTTGCTAAAGTTGAAGGACATAAAATATTAGTCCACGGAGGAGGAAAAAGAGCTACGCAATTGGCGGCAGATTTAGGGATAGAGGCTACAATGATCAATGGAAGAAGAGTGACAGATGCCACTACTTTAGAAATTGTGACAATGGTGTATGCGGGTTTATTAAACAAAAATATTACAGCGACTTTACAAAAATTCAATTGCAATGCATTGGGCTTGTCGGGTGCAGATGGAAATTCTATCCAAGCGCATAAACGTATTGTAAAAGATATAGATTATGGTTTTGCAGGTGATGTGGATGGTATCAATGCAACAAATATTTCTACGTTTATTGAAGGAGGAATGACACCTGTATTTTGTGCCATTACACATGATGGCAAAGGACAGTTGTTAAATACCAATGCAGATACAATCGCTTCTACAATTGCTGTAGGAATGTCTGAAAACTATGAGGTATCTTTGATTTATACCTTTGAAAAAAATGGGGTGTTAACGTCTATCGATGATGATAATTCTGTGATTACAGATATCAATTCAGAAAAATACACACAGTTAAAAACTGACGGAATTATTGCCGATGGTATGTTGCCAAAAATGGAAAACTGTTTTGATGCATTGCAAAAAGGAGTGTCAAAAGTGATTATCGGAAATCCAACCGTAATTTTAAATAAAGAACAATTATTTACAACCTTGACTTTGTAAATTAATTTGCACACAACATTTGTTGAAGTGTGCATAAAAATAGATAGATGGTAGAGAAATTACAAGAAGAAGCCTTAGCGCTTTTAAAAGAACTGATCCCAATACAGTCTTTTTCAAAAGAAGAACAACCAACGGCTAATTTATTGGCTAGCTGGTTAGAAGTTAGGGGTATTGAAGTACATATGGATTTGTACAATGTTTGGGCAGTGAACAAACATTTTGACGAGGCCAAACCAACCATTTTACTAAATTCTCATCATGATACTGTAAAGCCAAATGCGGCTTATACAAGAGATCCGTTTGCAGCCACTGTGGAAGAAGGTAAGTTGTATGGTTTAGGTTCAAATGATGCTGGAGGTTGCTTGGTAGGATTGCTTTCAGCCTTTGTGTATTTTTATGACAAGCAGAATTTAAAGTACAATTTTGTAATTGCAGCAACTGCAGAAGAAGAAATTTCAGGTGAAAATGGAATTGCTTATATGCAGCCTATTTTACCGAAGATTGATTTTGCTATTGTGGGTGAACCTACTTTGCTAGATTTGGCCATTGCAGAAAAAGGCTTAGTAGTTTTTGATGGAAAAGTAACTGGAACCCCAGGGCATGCAGCGCATATTCCAAACAATCAGAATCCAATATTTATGGCTTTAAAGGATTTAAACTGGTTCAATACCTATGAATTTCCAAAAGTTTCAGAAGCCTTAGGGAAAGTAAAAATGACCGTTTCTCAAATAAACGCGGGAAAACAACACAATGTAGTTCCTTCTGAGTTGAATTTTGTTGTAGATTGTAGAGTGACAGATGCCTATTCTAACGAAGAAATTGCAAAAATAATTGCAGAAAACACCGAAAATGAAGTACTACCAAGATCTCTTCGATTGAATTCTTCTTCTATAAATCCTAATCATGAATTTGTAAAAGCAGGATTAAAATTGGGTAAAAATACCTACGGTTCTCCAACTTTATCAGACCAATGCAGATTGGATTGTCAGAGTGTGAAATTAGGTCCTGGCGATTCTTTAAGATCTCACTCTGCAGATGAATTTATTTATGTGCAAGAAGTAAAAGATGGTGTCAAATTTTACATAGATATTTTAAGCGAAATCGTTTAAAAAAAAGTTTTAACGTTTAATAATTGGCATGCGATTTTTCTCTTTATCATTGAAAAGAGTATCTTTGCGGCACACAAAAAGTACAGATATGAAACTTTGGGATAAAGGATACGCTACGGATAAAAAAATTGACATTTTTACGGTAGGAAACGATAGAGAGTTAGATTTACAATTGGCGAAGTATGATGTTTTAGGAAACATTGCACAAACAAAAATGTTGAATTCTATAGGAACAATTTCTAATGAAGAATTAGAAGGTTTGGTTGCTGAGTTGAACAATATTATGACAACAATTGAGGATGGAACTTTTACTATTGAAGATTCTTTTGAAGACGTACATTCTAAAGTAGAATGGTTGTTGACAGAGAAATTGGGAGATGCCGGAAAGAAAATTCATACAGCACGTTCTCGTAATGATCAAGTTTTACTAGATGTACACTTGTATGCTAAAGATGCTATTTTAGAATTGAAGGATTGGGTGAAAAAATTATTCGATTTATTAATTGAATTGGCTGAAAAATATAAAAATCACTTATTACCAGGCTATACACATTTACAAGTGGCTATGCCATCTTCTTTCGGAATGTGGTTTTCTGCCTATGCCGAAAGTTTGATTGACGATGTGTACTTTTTAGATGCAGCCTATAAAGTAGCGGATCAAAATCCGTTAGGATCTGCAGCTGGTTATGGTTCTTCTTTTCCAATTGATAGAGAAATGACAACAAAAGAATTGGGTTTTGCTACTTTAAAAGTAAACTCAGTAGCAGCACAAATGGGAAGAGGGAAATTAGAAAAATCTATATCCTTTGCCATTGCAAGTGTTTCTGCAACCTTGTCTAAAATGAGTATGGATATCTGTTTGTATATGAGTCAAAATTTTGGATTTGTTACTTTTCCAGATGAATTGACAACAGGTTCAAGTATAATGCCTCATAAAAAAAATCCAGATGTATTTGAATTGATTCGTGGAAAATGTAATAAACTGCAAGCTTTACCTTATGAATTGACCTTAATAACAAATAATTTACCAAGTGGTTATCATAGAGATTTACAGTTGGTAAAAGAAGGTTTGATTCCTTCAGTTTCTACCTTAAAATCATGTTTGGATATGATGGTGTTTTCTTTGGAGAATATTATTATTACAGAAAATATTGTTACTGATGATAAGTACAAATATATTTTTAGTGTAGAGGAAGTAAACGCTTTGGTACAAGCCGGAACTCCTTTTAGAGATGCTTATAAAATAGTGGGCGCTAAGATTCAAAATGGGGAATTTAAACCTGATTTAAACGTAAAACATACCCATATTGGAAGTGTAGGAAATTTAGCTTTGGATAAGATTCAAAATAAAATGAACCTTCTTTATTAAGAGAAGTAATGTTTTGTGAATAATCCGTCTATATAACTATATAGACGGGTTTTTTTTTTCTTAAGAATTAACCTATTTTGAAGGATTGTAATTTTAGAAAATACGAGACGTATGGTATATATCAATGTAATAGCCACATTGCAAACTTTTTTGTTTGCTGCATTGTTGTATAAGAATAGAAATAATAATGTTTTTAACACCTTACTAGGTTTATTGCTTCTAGTTTTAGGAGTTTCTTTGTTCGGAAATTCGATGGTTTTGTTAGAAGGGATTTCTGCTAATTTGGGTGGTTTATTTTTCTTTACGCAAGCAGCCAGTCTTTTTATAGGCCCAATTATTTATTATTACCTGAATTTGTTGTCAGGTAAGAAAACCAAATTAACAAATCCTTTTTTTATAGCTACTTTGTTGGTGGTGTTGTATGTACTTTATCTCGCTTTTCAATTTTTTACTTTAGAGACAAATGACAAAATCGCCTATATAGCGCAATTACGCACAACTCACTATCCAAAAGGGATGTATATATTTACTTGGTTGTTTGTTATTTTACAACAGCTTTATTTTACCTTATCTTGTGTCAATGTAATCAAGTTTAGTAAAAGCATCAAACACATTTTTTCTACAAAAAGTAGAACCAGAAATATATTTGCATATAAGTTCATTACGCTTATTTGTGTTTTGGATACAACCTTGATTATAACGATGTTTCTTTTTCCGATGTATCAAGTTCAGTTTGCTATTTTACCTACAAAAATTGTAATTGCTTTCAGCTTTATTGTGTATTATGCTTTTGAACAGAATGCTATTTTTAATGAAGATAGTTATGTGGAATATCAGAAAGATATTGAGTTGTTAAAGAAGGCTAATTTGGAACCAGAAGTTACTACTAACGATGAACAAGTAGACCCCAGTCAGGTAAAGAAAGTGTTAATTGAAAAGAAATTGTTTTTAAATCCATCCGTAACCATATTCGATTTGGCTAAAGAATTGGATTGCAATCATCGGATTGTTTCCGCGGCAATTAATAAAAAATTGAACACAACATTTTTAAGTTTGGTTAATGAAATGAGAGTAGAGGAAGCCAAAAGTATTTTACAAAATAATCCAGAAAATTTAACGATGGAAGGTGTAGGTTTGGAGTCTGGATTTAATAGTAGAGCTTCTTTTTACCGAGTATTTAAGAAAATGACAAATAGAACTCCAGTTGAGTATATGTCTGGTAAATAGTTGATTATTAAGTGTTCGCTAATGTAACATTGTCTCAATACTTGTTTTGAGACATGCTTTATTTTTTTTTAATTGTGAACTCAATTATATTTGTAGAGAAATTAAGAAGAGAAACTTTAAAACATAATACAGGTTATGTAAATTTGTTTTGAAACAATAAAGTACGAGAAGATTTTTTAGGGAAAATAATATTGTATGTTTTAGTTCAAAGTAAGTAACCTGTCTTTTTTGACATTAAAGTTTTATAAAATATAAAACAACGGATTTATAAATCGAAAATCTAATTTTATTCTAGGGGTAGAGAAAATACTTGAACTAAGATTTATAATGAAGTTGTTTTTTTTTAATGTGAACCATCACAATAGGGTTTGTTACCCGAGTTACCACAAGTACATAAAAATGCCTTTTCATTTTCAGGAACTTTAAATAATAAAGGTTTAATTCCTGATTTCAATTCTTTGTGGCTGCCATCACAATATGGCATTTCTTCCGATTTATTACAGGTACAATAAGCATAAGCTTTGTCTTTTATAAGATAGCAAGCTTTTGGTGTTGGTATAGGTTTTTTCATAAGTAAAGTAAAAAGAAAAGCCACTCTTTATTTGGAGTGGCTTTTCTGAATTGTATAATATGTGTTAAGCATGAATAGCTCTGTCGGCAGTAGCTGCCAAACAAGCTTCTTTAATAGCTTCTGTATAGGTTGGATGTGCGTGTGACATTCTAGAAACATCTTCAGCAGAGGCTCTAAATTCCATTGCGACAACAGCTTCAGCAATCATATCAGCTGCTCTTGCCCCAATCATGTGAACTCCTAAAATTTCATCCGTTGTTGCATCTGCCAAAACTTTTACTTGTCCGTCTATATCCATACTTGCTCTAGCTCTACCTAAGGCTCTCATTGAAAAACTTCCTGCTTTGTAAGCAATTCCTTCTTCTTTTAATTGAGCTTCTGTTTTACCAACTGCGGCAACTTCTGGCCAAGTATAAACCACACCCGGAATTAAGTTGTAATTGATATGTGGTTTTTCTCCCGCTATAAATTCAGCAACCATTGTTCCTTCTTCTTCTGCTTTATGCGCTAACATGGCACCTTTTACAACATCTCCAATTGCGTAGATATTTGGAATGTTTGTTTGCAAGTGATCGTTCGTTTCAATTTGACCTCTATCCGTTGTTTTTAATCCAATAGCATTCAGTCCAAGCCCGTCTGTATACGGACGACGTCCTACGGATACTAAGGTGTAATCTCCTTTGAATTCTACAGGGTTTCCTTTTTTATCATCAGCTGTTACAACAACTTCGTCTCCATTGTTTGTTACAGAAGTTACTTTATGACTTGTATAGAATTTTAATCCTTGTTTTTTTAATGATTTTTGCAATTCTTTAGACAGCATATCATCCATTCCAGGAATAATTTTTGGCATAAATTCAATAACAGAAACTTCAGCGCCCAAACGTGCGTATACCTGTCCTAATTCCAATCCAATTACTCCACCACCAATTACGATTAAGTGCTTTGGAACTTCTTTTAGTTTTAACGCTTCTGTAGAAGTAATAACGCGTTCTTTATCGATAGAGATAAAAGGTAAGGTTGAAGGTTTTGAACCTGTAGCAATAATTGTTTTTGCTGCTTCAATTTTTTCAACAGAACCATCTGGTTTGGCAATGTTTATATGAGTTGTATCGAAAAAAGTACCTGTACCTTCGTATAAGTCAATTCCGTTTTTATCCATTAAATAGTTTATTCCTCCTGAAGTTTGACTAACAACTTCTCCTTTACGAGCAATCATTTGTTCAAAATTAAGACTTAAGCCTTCAACTCCAATTCCGTGTTTTTCAAAATGTTTTTTTGCATCATGATAATGGTGAGAAGAATCTAGCAAAGCTTTTGAAGGAATACATCCTACATTTAAACAGGTTCCACCTAAAGTAGAATATTTTTCAATAATTGCAGTTTTCAATCCTAATTGTGCACATCTAATTGCTGCAACATACCCTCCAGGTCCTGAGCCAATAACGGCTACATCATACGTACTCATAGTATTCGTCTTAAAATTTATACAACAAATTTAAGTAATTGCTTTTAAGTGAGCTGTGATAATACAGTAATAATTAGTTGTGTTTTCTGTAAATCTGTTAGAAATAAAACATGTGAATTCTCATATTCTTAACTAGGAAATCCTAGTATATCTCCCATACCTACCGTAAATAGCCAACAGCCATAAAGCATATGTTCTAGACAAACAAAAATGAGGGACTTAGTTTTAATATAAGTATAAGCAAAAATATAACCGCCAATAAATGAAAGCGCTAGCACAATAGGATTGTTAAAAAAAAGATGTCCTAATGAAAATACCAATGCATTTAACAATAAAAACAATTGTTCGTTTTTTAGAAAGTTTCTATACCTAAGGAAATAAAAACTGCGATATATAATTTCTTGTGGAATAACGGATACAATACTATAAACAAATAAAAAAGTAAACCAAAGCAATGGTTTTTGAAGTACTACAGAAAATAATTTTTCTGGGTGGTAATAGCAAACATAAGTAGTTGTCAATAAAATCAACCCCAAAAACAACGCTGTTATTCTTAAAGCTTGATTTTTAAAGGACTGAGCAGAGAATAGTAAAAAAGAATATTTATGTACAATTAGGAGTCTTACCATATATACAAAACCCACAAGGCCAATACCAAGCTTTAAGCCCATTGGAAGTTTCAATGCAAAAGCAATAGGAGATATTATAAATAGAAGTAGAAATTCAATTTTTAGTTGGTTTAGGTTTAAAACTTTCATATGGATGTCTTGTTAGATTGCTTCGTTAAAAATAATTATAAATATAACACTTCATTTGGGTTTGTAATTTCATAAGTTTTTAGAAAACGGTACTATGGAATAGGTTGAAATTTCAAGCTACTAACTCTTTATAGGTATTCTACTGTGTAAACGCATAAATATGCTTGATATTACCATTTTATTTATATGTTTTTTTATTTAAAGGTAAAATAGAATAGAATCACGGCAATTCAGCTATGTTGTACATAGAAGAACTGTCTTACTTTTGAAGTGTAATTGAAAAACAAGTAATTATGAAAACAACATTAAAAAGAGTAATCGTAATGAGTATGCTGTTAGGATTTGTAACAGTAAATGCTTCAAATGTGACCCCAACTCCAGAGGTAGTTGTAACATCTTTAGACGCTGAGAAATTCAGTCTTTTGGTTGAAAATCAAAAGAGCAATAGCAAAATTCAAATTAAAGACTCTAGAGGAGTCGTACTTTATACAAGTGTCATTAAAAAAGGTGAGAAAAGTAAAAAGATCTACGATTTGTCTATGCTACCAAAAGGTACTTATTATCTAAAAGTGGTAAACCGCGTAAGAACCAAAATATATTCTGTTTCCGATACAAATATCAAATTGGTTATCAACTCACATAACAGTACTTTAAAAATGCAAAAGGAAGCCTTAGCAATTTTATAGTGATTTAAAAATCTGTTTTATTAGATGTTTAGTTTTAAGTTTAGAATCTTAAAAGGGGTCGTTTCAGACCCCTTTTTTTGTGCAGCAGAATGCAATGTTGAAATAGTAGAAATAAAAAAAGCCTTTTAATCAAAAGATTAAAAGGCTTTGGTACTCGAGATGGGACTTGAACCCATACGGACCTTACAGTCCACTGGATTTTAAGTCCAGCGTGTCTACCAATTCCACCACTCGAGCATTGGAATTTTCTTATTAGATATTGAGCGAAAAACGAGATTCGAACTCGCGACCCCCACCTTGGCAAGGTGATGCTCTACCCCTGAGCTACTTTCGCATTTTGTGTTTAAAGAACTTCGCTTTTCAATATTGAATTGCGAGTGCAAATATATAACTTATTTGAACATTTCAAATGTTTTTTATCGCAAAATTTAAGTGATTCTAATTTTATTTTTAAAGTTGTGGTTTTTAGCATAGTTTTTGTTAATGGGATAGTACCGAAAAAATACAACAGGTTAATTTAGCCAATATTTAGGTTAATAAAGCGCAAGGCTAAAAGTTCGCTTATCCGTATTTTTGTGGTAGATAAAAGTGAAGATAAAAATGAAGATGAAAATAAATAGATGGTTGCTTGTAATACTGCTATTGGTTTTAGGAAATCAAGCCAAAGCAACACCCTCTCCGTCAGTTTCTGCAAAAACAATCAATTCAAAAGTTTTTAGTTTGTATGTAAAAACTTTGGATGATAATTCAAATGTAGAAATAAAGGACGAAGAAGGAAAAGTGATTTTTAAAGAGGTTTTGAAAAAAGGATATATCTATAGAAAAACCTATGATATTTCAGGTCTAGCGGTAGGGACTTATTATGTTGAAGTAAAAGACAAAGAGTCTACAAAAATATTTTCAATCATACGAGATGAAATAAAATTGGTGATTGATGAAAAGAATATACCAGAGCCTAAAAAAGAATAAATAGTTAAAATATAATTGAATAGCGAAGGAGTTGTCTATAAGGATGACTCCTTTTTTTGTGTAGAAAATTTAGATATTTATTTTCTTCTGACTTGATTTGGCGGATAGCCCATTTTGTTCTTGAATACTTTTGAGAAATAGAACAAAGAATTAAATCCTGTTTTTGCAGATATTTCTTTAAGTGAAAGGTTTGAGTTGACCATTAAACGTTTTGCATTTTCCAACCTTTCATTAATAAGATATTGTTGAAGTGAAACGCCGGTGTTGTTTTTGAAAATAGTTCGAAATCGATTGTAACTTAAATGATGGTTGCTTGCCAATTCTTTGAAATCAACTTCTGTATTCAGGTTTTGTCTAATGAAATCTATAACTTCTGTACAAAGCTGCTCCTCTCTACTTCCAAGCTTTTCTTTTTCATAAGAAATAACATAAGCCACTAATTGTAAAACAATTCCTGCAAGAATTTGTCTAAACCCAGGACTGCTTTTTCTGACAAGTTTTAAAGATTGGTTAAATAAAAAGATGAGTTCCTCTTGATAGCCCATTTGTTTTACATACGAAGTGTTGTTTGGTAGTAAATCTTTTAGCATCCTATTTGAAAGAAGTTCGCCTCTAATACCAATCCAATACTCTTCCCAACCTGTAGTTTCATAAGGTTTGTAACTATGCCATTCTCCTGGGCACAATACCATAACATCCCCTGGGTTTACTTCCCATTTGCCAGTTTTTGTTTCTAATTCACCTCTACCTGTAGTAATATAAACAAGGTAACATCCAGGTAAAGTTCGTCCAGTTTCTTGATCAAAATTATGTGTATCGGGATGGCCGTTTAGCGGGTATTTATTGCCCGGATAAATATGTTGGTAACCACAAGTTGGAACGTAAACGCCCCAGTCTTCTACCTCAGAATCTTCCGCTAAATAATGAAAAAAGCTATCCATAATGAACCAAATGTAGACATTTTGAACAACAAAACCAACAGAACGTCTATTGTTTGGACTAGGCTATTCGTATAAGTTTGTAGAGCACCAAAATAGTATGAAAATGGGTGTTTGAATTGTAAGAGGTATTTAGAAATTTAACTGGCTTGATCTTTAGTTCTGTAGGCATTTACATATAGTTAATCTATATTGGGAAATTAAAGAAAATTAGAATCTTGCTGTGTTGTAATAAAAATTGGATGATTGATATAAAACCGAGTTATAAAGTCGAAAATAATAGTTTAGACCTTCAAGGAGTTCATTCAAGTTCTAATAATGCGTTGGACTATACGCTTACGGGTAAAAACTCAAAACGAGCAATAGAACTAGGATTAGCAGAGGCAGATTGGTATCAAACTCCGATTCCTAAATCAGTGCTAAAAGGTTTGTTAAAGCGTAAGGATGGCCCAGCTATTTTAGATACTTTATTACTAATTCTTATCTTGGCAAGTACGGCTTTTGCTACCGTAGCTTTGTGGGGAACCTGGTTTGTTATAATTCCTTATTTAATCTATGCTGTTTTTTATGGTACAAGTTCTGATTCTAGATGGCACGAATGTAGTCATGGTACTGCTTTTCATACAGATTGGATGAATAATGTGGTGTATGAAGTTGCTTCATTTATGGTTATGAGAGAATCCGTTATTTGGAGATGGAGTCATACACGGCACCATAGTGACACTATTATTGTTGGTCGTGATCCAGAGATTCAAATTCCTAGACCACCAGATATCAAAGGATTACTACTTTCAATTGTAAATTGGGGAACTTATAAAACCTATTATCCAAATTTAATTCGACATGCTTTTGGTAAAATTTCTGAAGTGGAAAGAAGTTTTGTTCCAAATAGTGAATTTGGTAAAATAGTAAGAAATGCTCGTATTTATTTAGCAATTTATATGTGTATTATTTTAACAGCGGTATTTTACCATACATGGATTCCTGTTTTCTTATTTATGCTTCCTCAATTTTTTGGTACTTGGTTGATGATTGTGCATAATACAACCCAGCATGCTGGCTTGGCAGAGAATGTTTTAGATCATCGATTAAACTGCCGAACCGTATACATGAATCCTATAAGTAGGTTTATTTATTGGAATATGAATTATCATATCGAACATCACATGTTTCCTTTGGTTCCTTATCATGCCCTACCTAAGCTTCATAAACTTATTAAGGAAGATTGTCCTCCAGTTTATACTTCAATTTACGCCGCTTGGAGCGAAATTTTACCTACCATAATAAAACAAGTTAAAGATCCTTCTTATTTTGTAAAACGAAAGTTGCCTGTTGCTAAAACTAGAGTAACAAATGATTTTATATGCTCAAATGAACAACCAGATAAAGCTGGATGGATTGAAGTTTGCCCAAATAATAAGTTAGCCAATGAAGATGTTATTCGTTATGACCATATAAAACAAACATTTGCTTTGTATAAAAATGAGTTAGGAGATTTGTATGCTACAGATGGTGTTTGTACACATGGAAATACACATTTGAGTGAGGGTTTGATTAAAGGCAATCTTATTGAATGTCCAAAACATAATGGGCGATTTAACTTAAAAGATGGCTCCCCTGCACGAGCTCCTGTTTGTCGCTCCTTGGCTACCTATCCTATTGAAAATAGAAATGGAAAAATTTGGCTCAACATAAAAAATGCTAGCGGTGCAAATACAGATAAAAAGACTTATAAATTTCGAGTAGTAAGTAATAAAAATGTGGCAACTTTTATTAAAGAACTTGTTCTAGAGCCTATCGAAAATGGAGAAAGTATAAATTTTATTCCAGGTGATTATTTCCAAATAAAAATCCCGAAATATGAGAATGTAAAATTTGACCAATTTGACATTTCGACTCCTTATACAGAAATATGGAAAAAACAAAGGTTATTCGAATTGACGAGCTCTAACGATGATTCCAGTAGACGGAATAATTATTCAATTGCGAGTAATCAAAATGATAAGAGGATAGTGTTTAATATTCGTATTTCTACACCACCACTCGGACAGGATTGTCCGCCAGGTGTAGGGTCAAGTTATATTTTTAACTTAAAAGAAGGAGCTGTTGTGAGTGCGCTAGGAACTTTTGGAGATTTTCATATAAAACCTAGTAAAAAAGAGATGGTTTATATTGGTGGTGGAGCAGGAATGGCCCCTATCAGAGCTCATTTGACACATCTATTTGAAAATGAAAAAACCGCACGTAAAGTAAGCTATTGGTACGGTGCAAGGTCAAAACAAGAATTATTCTATGAAGAATATTTTTTAGAGTTATCAAAACATCATTCAAACTTTAGATTTGAACTCGCACTTTCAGAACCACTTGTAATGGATCAATGGGATGGTTATGAAGGCTATATACATCAAGTTGTTCTTGAGCAATATCTGCAACATCATGACAATATAAAGGCCGTTGAGTTTTATATATGTGGACCGCCAATGATGATGAAAGCATGTACCAATATGTTACTTCAATTAGGCGTAGACAGAGAGCAAATTGCTTTTGATGAATTTTAATTAGTAAATACTGATGGACACACGAATAACGAATAATTCAACAATAAAATGGGGTTTGTATGAAAATTTGCGCCCTTGCCAAATAGAAGCCATCATTAATGAAAAAGCAATAGCCTATTTGCCGTGGGGTGCCATTGAGTACCATGGCAAACACAATCCTGTTGGTCTTGATAGTATCAAAGCTTTTCATTTGTGTGTTGATTTGGCCAAAGAGGTAGGGGGGCTTGTTTTTCCTACAGTTAATTTAGCTGCTAACTTGATAAAATCGTATCCAGGTGTGAATTTTCCAAAGCATTCCATAGAGTTTTCTGAAAAGCTAATCCGTATGGTTTGTGAAGAGTATTTTGAGCAATTGGTGCTTCAAGATTTTAAAATTATAGTTCTATTATCAGGGCACGCAGGTGAACCACATCTTGAAATATTAAGAACAGTTGCACACGAATTTAATGAAAGATATCCAGATATATGTTTTTGGGCATTTGCAGAATTTGACGTTTTACCGAATGATTTATTAGTGGCAAATCATTCTGCTTTGGGCGAAACATCTTTACAGTTGTACTACAATCCCGATACAGTCAATTTAAACTCTTTGCCAAAAGATAGACCAATTAGTTTGGAAGTGGATGCGGTATCAGGTAAAGACCCTCGTGGAGCAACAAAAGAATTGGGTGAAAAAATAGTGAAATCATATTTGAAAAACACTTCTGTCATACTGGAGGAATTAATACGAAAATATTTATGAATTATAGAAAATTAGGAAGAACCGGTCTAGAAATTAGTGAAATAAGTTTGGGTACGTGGGCTTTTGGAAATAAAGTTTACGGTGGTGTTGAAGAAAAAACAGGAATCAATACCATACATGCAGGTATTGATTTGGGGGTAAATATGTTTGATACAGCTCCGCAATATGGTACCTCTTTGCAAGATGGTGTTGCCGAAATTGTGTTGGGAAAAGGTTTAAAAGGGAAGCGTGATAAAGTACATATCTCCACAAAATTTGGTCGGAACCCAACTATGAAAGGTGGGGCATCTCAGTTTCATAAATCTCGTATAATAGCATCGGTTGAAGAGAGTTTAAAACGATTGCAAACTGATTATATTGATGTGCTTTTTTTTCATTCTCCTTTTTCTCCAGAGGAAATAGATGCTGATGTATGGGAAGGAATTGAGTTGGTTAAAAAACAAGGAAAAGTACGTTTTGTAGGACATTCAATTTCGATGTTTCATCAAACAGAGAATATGGCACGCCAATGGGCTAAAGAAGATAAAATTGATATAGTGCAAGTAGTCTTAAGTTTAATGAATCGAGAATCTCAACAATTAATTGAAGAATTACAAGAGTATCCTATAGGTGTTTTTGGAAGGGAGTGTTTGGCCAACGGATTTTTATCTGGAGCTATAAAAAAAGATACTGTTTTTGCCGAAGGCACCTTAAATGAGAGGTATTCTAGAAAGGAAATTATAGAAAGAGTTGCACAAGTTGATGCCTTTAAATTTTTAGTACGAGAAGATATTTCTAATATGCCGCAAGCCGCTTTACGCTGGGTTTTAGATCAGCCTGGAGTGTCAACAGTTTTGTCTGGTGCAAAAAATTTAAATGAATTGAAAGGGGCAATTTCTGCATCGAACGCCCAACCATTTACGGAAGCTGAATTAAAATTAGCCAAAGAGTTATTGTTGAAAAATTTTGAGGCTGCTTAACTACGAATTAAGAAATAACTAAGAGAAAATTATATTTAAATTCAAAATTTTGAGTACTATTGAATACTTAATACAATATTTTATATGCAAGCAATATTAGGAGTGATTTTTCATACCGTTGGTGGTATCGCATCCGGAAGTTTTTATATGCCTTATAACAAAATAAAAGGATGGTCATGGGAAAGTTATTGGATGCTTGGAGGTGTTATTTCATGGTTGCTAATTCCACCGTTAGCGGCTTGGTTAACAGTGCCTGGTTTTATGGAAATTATTGCTGCTGGATCTAGTGAAATACTAACATTTACTTTTTTAATGGGGCTCTTGTGGGGTGTCGGAGGTCTGTCCTATGGTTTGGGTATTCGATATTTAGGAATGTCCTTAGGAAATTCTGTTGTTTTGGGCTTTTGTGCCGCATTTGGAGCTTTGGTTCCTTCTATTTATTACAATTTAAATCCAACGGAAGGAAAAGTTTCTTTCACAGATATGCTGTCATCTGAAGGTGGACAATTGGTGCTTTTAGGAGTTCTTGTTTGTCTTGTAGGAATAGCTGTTGCTGGAAAAGCAGGCATGATGAAAGAAAAGGAACTTTCTGAGGAAGAAAAGAAAGAAAGTGTGGCTGAATTTAGTTTGTATAAAGGATTGGCTATTGGTGTTTTGTCTGGAATTTTAAGTTCTTTTTTTAGTTTTGGAATTGAAGCTGGTAAGCCCTTGGCTGATGCTGCTGTTGCTGCCGGTTTTGATCCATTGTACCAAAATAATGTAACTTTTGTTGTGATACTTTGGGGAGGCTTAACAACCAATTTTATATGGACGACTATTTTAAGTCTTAAAAATAAATCATATACCGATTTTGTTAATAAATCAACTCCAATTGCTAAAAATATTTTATACGCTGCACTAGCTGGAACAATTTGGTATTTACAATTCTTTTTTTACGGTATGGGTGAGAGTAAATTAGGAAATGGAGCCAGTTCATGGATTCTTCATATGTCTACCATTATATTAACTGCCAATATGTGGGGTGTCTATCAAAAAGAGTGGAAAGGGGTTGCTTCGAAAACTAAATGGACAATCACCTCAGGAATTGTTATTATCCTTCTGTCTGTAGTTCTAGTAGGTATTGGTAATTCAATGTAGTTGTAAGTTTTACTTTTTTAGTTGTTACAACATCTTTTCTGCATATAATTGCTAAGTTTAGCGCTGTAGCAGTTTTCTTAATTAGTCACAAAGCCTCTTGCTTTCTGTAGAGTTTAAATACAGTCTTTACAATTTAAAATTGATATTGTTCTAAATGGAATTAGTCAATATATAACTAGGTTACTCGTATTTTTTCTGTTCTAATATAGCTAATACGGGTAGTTACTTGATTATTTTTATAATAAGAAGCTGCAAGCTATCGTAAAAACAGAAAGCTGTAGTATCTGATGAAACTATATAAAAAACCCTTGCNNATTGCAAGGGTTTTTTATATAAACCATTTTTTTCTTGACTTAGGAAATAGAGCTTACTTATTCATCTTCTAAAGTAACAGTTAAGATAGGTGCCGTAGCTATGCTTTCACCTCCATCAAATTGTAAATGTGCCCAGGTATCCATATCATCTCTATTGGCACTTATTCTAATAAATAAAAATTCACCAGCAGCTGCTCCATTTTGATATTGGCTATTCATAAAAGTGGCCAATTCTATTCCTGAGGCATCATTCATGCTGAATTCACCTACAGCATCTCCATTTTTAATAAAAGACTTTTGGATTCCAGTTGCATTAGGGTCTGTGTCGAATACACCTAAAAAGAAATCTGTTGGTAAAACCTCTGCGGTAGCTCTAGCTGCAATAGCATAAACATCGTATTCTACAGCTATCCAAGAATTATTAGTGGTTACATTTACTTTTAATACCGCCGATTTTACTTTTTTTCCAGCGGGTACATCGGGCAAGGCAAATGGCATTACACCAACAACATGGTCATCTCCTCCAATTCCAGTAGCGACATGCCCTCCAAATAATTTAGTATAAGAAGCGTCAACAGATCCTCCGCCCCAAATAGTGGCATCTGCTAAATCTACCTTTACATCAAAAGCAGCATTTGGATCCATAATTTCAATTTTAAAATCTAAATTGGAAGTTTCTGCACTGTTGGTTGCGCTTATAGAAATGTCATGAAGTCCTAAATCACAGCCACCACAATCAGAATAAGGTTTAAAAGTCAGTGTTCCTTTCCCAAAACCATGGTCGGTAAAATTAGCAAAACGAGGCAAATTGGTTGCTTCTAAAATAATAGAACCTCCTAAAGGATCTACTGCTTCAATATCGACATCTAAAGTCATGCCTTCAGCTACTACTAAATCATCGATGGCAGTAAATACAGGAGCTTGATTTTGTGTATGTGTCGTTATTTCCATGTTTAAAATTCTATGTGTACCAGGATCGCTAATATTGAAATTTCCAGCAACCATAGACCAGTAATCTAGATGTGTGATTTTACGTCTGAATTTAAAATCTTTTCCGATTTCAATAATATCTCCACCTTGCTCATTGGCATATACATCATAACTCATTGTAACAACGTCAATATCCATTTTTATATGATAGGTTACTCCGGCATGATAGGCAAGTTCATTTGAAGCTGCGTACCCCGTATCGTCATAGGCATCTATTTTTCCAGACGGATTTAAGCGAACAATACAAGAGTTGTTAGAGTAGGTGGTTGAAATACCATCTAAAACACCTACAATGACATCAATATTGTTTTTGCTAGGAATCATGTCAAATTCAACAGTAAAGGTGCCTGTTTGCGTTCCTTGTGGAATTAATACCGATTGCCATTCGTTGATTTTACTGGTAAAACCATCTAAGTTACCTCTAAAATTAAAAACTACTTTTTTCTCGTAACCTGAAGGTCGGGTAGCAATAAAATTAATTTTTCTAGCTTCTTCTTGAGTTGGAGCGTAGGTGTATTCTAAGCTCGTACTCAGTACTTCTCCTGTGGCATCGTCAACCCATTGAATACTTGTGTTTTGCTTTGGCGAAACTTGAAGTTTTAAGTCAAGTGTTTCTCCGATTAATACATCGTATCCTTCCCAAGCAAGGCCTGTAAGATTGTCTCCTTCACCCCAAAAGTATACTTTCAAATCAGTATCAGACAATACAGGGTTGCTAATGTCTTCTTCATTACAAGACAGCATTGTGAGTAACAAAACACTAAAAATCCAGGTAATATATTTATTTATTTTCATAATGTTTATTTTATTATAATGATACATCTACTCCTCTTGTTAAGCTGTTATCCCACCAAACGGGTGCTCCCCAAAAGTTTACACCATTGTATAAATGTGCTTCTAAATTATCTCTGTTAAAGTTCATTTCCGTATTTGGATATGGAAATCTTCTAGGAATTAGACCGTTTAATTCTTGGTCGGTATAAGCATTTGTGGTGGTTGGTACTAACTTAGGGAAACCAGATCTTCTCCAATTGGCAAAACCTTCAATTCCGTTGTAAAAATTATTTACATAATGCTGCATGTTTATAGCTTCTAGTTTGTCTGCCGTTGTATTCCATAAATTTTCAGCATACACATCGGCGTTTAGGTTTAAATTAGGACTTGCACCTAATATTTGAACCAATTCATCAATATTGGCGAAAATTGCTTTTTTATAATGTGCTTTGGCATCTCCTTGAAAGTTAGTCCATCCTTTATGTGCGGCTTCAGCAATCCACAATTCTACTTCAGAATAAGACTGATAAATTGAAGGTAAATCGATACGAGTTAAGTTTCTTCTGACCTGAACGGATTTAAAGAATTTATTAATTTGAACAGTACGTCCATTTTTTTCAACGAAACGAGGTGACCAAATATCTGCAGGGGCGCCTTCTGGAGCTTCCCATAAGAAATATCCAGGAGCATAGCCTTCGGTTACACCATATTTAGCCAAGTACTCTTGTGTTATTTCAACACTTGTTTCTGTTGACGATTTTGAATTGTATCTTGATGTGGCATCTTCTTCGTAGGCGGCATACATTCCAAATAACATGTGTAATCTTGGGTCGTTATTTTCACGTAAATAGGCTACGTAAGTTTCACAGGCAACCATAATTTCTTCAGAGAAATTTTGAACTTGAGAAAAACCATTTCCTCTAATTTCAACAGCACCACTTGTGCTTACATTAAAATTACCATGTTCCACAGTGGCTGCATCGTCTATACTTTGCATAACACCATCATTAATGGCTAAAACGGCTTCAGTTTCAGCTTTACTTTCATTTACATTGACCAAACGCATGGCATATCTTAAGCGTAATGAATTTGCAAATTTTCTCCATTTATCAACATCTCCATTGTAAATTAAATCACCTTCTAAAGCCAAAGATTCGTCTAGTTGATTTGCAGCTTCTTTTAGTTCTTTAAAGAAATCGTTGTAAATATCTTCTTGCTTATCATAGGCAGGATGTAGGTTGTTAACATCTGCTTGAGCTCCTGCTTCAAAATATGGTAAATCGCCGTAAGTATCTGTTAATTGCGCAAAAATCATAACTTTTAATATTCTACCAACAGCCGAATAATTGGCAAGTTCTGGTTTTTTATTGGCTTCTTGTATGGCTAATATTAAATCATTGATTTCTCTGTAGGAACTTTTCCACATATATTCCATATAACTTATGTCAAGTTTATAGGCTTGTCCATGAGAGATTGTCCAGCCATCTGAAATCATTTGTGTAATGGACATATGATAGGCGGCTAAAGATCTCCATTGAGTTTCTCTATCTCCAGAATAACTAATTTGTACTTTTGAAATCAGACTTTTTGGATTTGCTGTAGTGGAGGTTGTGGGATCCACATTTAAGTCGTTGAAATCGTCACAGCTGGTTGCAAGTGTTAGTATAAACACAAACAGCATTAATATGTTTGTTCTTTTTTTCATCTTTTAAAATTTTGCAGTTAAGTTAAATCCATAACTTCTTCTTTGTGGTAACGAGCCATATTCATATCCTTGCCCATTGCTAATACTATAGGTCGATTCAGGGTCAATATTTGGTACATTAGAGTGAATTAACCATAGGTTTCTTCCTATGACAGAGAATGTTAGTGCTTTGAAGAATTTAAGTTTTTTTAGAGCTTCGCTATCAAGAGTATAAGATACAGATAACTCTCTTAATTTGATGTAGGAAGCATCATATACAAAAGGTTTAATAATATGCCCGTTGGCAACATTTCCCCAGTAATCTCTAGGGTCAACATATACATCATTAGGTTTGTAATTAGGATTTCCTTCGCCATCCACACCATCTTGTATAACACCTTGTGCTAAATAACCACCAGTTGCAACCCAGTCGGCACGTGCTATTGCGGCTTCTTCTCTTGCTGCTTCAGATAATGCCCACTCTTCCCTGCCTTCTAAGGTACCAATATGTGCACCTTGTTGGTAAAGTTTTTGATTGGTCATTGATAGCAGGTCGGCACCAGATTTAACTTGAATCAAGGCTCTAACTTTGAAACCCTTGTGTTGAATTGTATTGGTAATTCCACCTGTAAATTTGTATTGACCGTTTCCTAAAGTAATTTGTTCATCAGAACGAATAGGCAATCCATTTGCTCCAATTATAGGTGTTCCATCATCGGTACGTTTAAAATCATAGCCAACAATATCTCCATAAGATCCACCTTCTTCAGCGGTTATTAATGAACTAATCCAGTCTGCTCTTGCAATGGTTTGTGTTTTGGCTTCGTCATGAAGTTTTACTATTTTATTTTTATTGTTAGCAAAATTAAAAGTCAAATCCCAACGGGTGTTTTCGGTTTTAACAGGAACAATATTTACCATTACTTCCCATCCTTTGTTGTTTATTTCACCTGCATTGATCGTTGCAGATCCAAAACCATTTGAGTTGGAAACGGGAATTTGCATGATTTCATCAAAGGTAGTTTGATTGTAGTGTGTGATGTCTAAACCAACTCTCCAATTAAATAATTTTGCGTCCAGTCCAAGTTCGTATCCTTTTGTTCTAGAGGGATTTATTTCGGTGAAATAGGTGTCTCCACTTACCGTTGAAAAATTTGCACCATTGGAAGAATAGGGAAGTGCATCATAACCATTATAGGCGTATGGTGAAGTATCTCCTCCAACTTCAGCATAGGCAGCTCTAAACTTAGCATATGGCAAAATATTACTTTTAAGAGCTTCAATACCTTTGGTAAGTACTACAGCTGTAGTAATAGAAGGATAAAAATAACCATTGTTTCCTTTTTTAAGTGTTGAAGACCAGTCTTGTCTACCTGTTACATCAACAAATAAATAATCTTTGTAACCAACATTGGCAAAACCATAAAAAGATCTGACTTCTTTTCTTGGGTTAACACGTCCGATAACAAATTCATTATAGTTATTAATGGAAATAACATTTTCTGCTACTTGATTTTTTCCTAGGATGGTTGTAGTGTTGTTGTCAAAACTCATAATATTTCCACCGATACTTCCACCAACTGTCCAATCTTCATTTAACTCTTTGTTTGCAGAAATTAAAAACTCAGTATTTGATTCGGTTGTTTTTGAATCTATCTTTCTGTTTTCTCCCCATTCGGCCAAAGGTGTTGTAGTAGGAGAAAAATTATAGTAGTCGTACGTAAAGCTATCTACTCCAGATTTGAATTTAAAATTTAACCAATCTGTCATTTGATAGGTGAAAGAGGCATAACCAATCATTCTATTTTTCTTCGATTCATTTTTCATATGATACAAGGCGTAATAGGGATTGATGATTCGGGTTGCTGAATTCCAAAACACATAATCTCCATTTGCATCCACAGCACTTTCTTTCAGCCATTGTTGGTCAAAATTACCAGGTAAGCCCAAAAGTGATAGCGCTGTATTTGCGCCAGAAAAGCCTAAATAGGGTCTGTTGTCTACATCTTCCATAGTATAACTAATCTTTGTGTCTACAGTTAATTTATCCCACATTTTCATGTTTCCTCGTAAGGAGAAATTATTTCGGTGTAAATCACTATTGGGTACAATGTCAGCCATTTTAACATCAGAGGCAGAGAATCTGAAGTTTGCACTTTCGTTTCCGCCAGACAAGGCAACTGTGTTTTGTGCCGTATGTCCTTGTCTAAAAAAAGATTTGATATGTTCTTTTTTTATACCATAATCTCTTGTTTGTCCATCAAATGAAATAAATTCTAAATTCGGATCCATTTTTCCTCCCCAACTCCACATTCCCGTGGCATCACCAATATCTTTAGGAGGTGTTTTTATTCCTTGACCATAAACATGTTGTACATCATCATATTCTCCCACAACCTGATCTAGGGTAATATTAGAAGAGAAATCTATACTAAATTTAGATTTTTGATTGTTTTTAAAAGATTTTGTGGTAATTAAAATAACCCCATTACCACCTCGCGATCCGTATAAAGCTGAAGCTGCAGGACCTTTAAGGACAGACATGGTTTCAATATCGTCTGGGTTAATGGAGGATATACCATCACCTAAATCTTGTCCGCCATATTGACCAGCCTGACCTAGTGTATTATTGTCCATAGGAACTCCGTCAATTACATACAAAGGTTGGTTGGAGCCATTAAATTTCGTATTCCCACGAATAATAACTTTAGAAGAACCTCCTACCCCTGTATTTGGTTGTGAAATATCCACACCGGCTACTTTACCCGATAATGAATTTACTGCATTGATACTCTTTATTTCTGCTAATTCTCCACCATCAACTTTTGAAATAGCATATCCTAAAGATTGTTCTTTACGTGAAATTCCAAGTGCAGTTACAACAACAGCATCTAAAGCTTCAATGGATTCTGCCAGTTGAATATTTATAACGGTATTGTCACCAATACGTTGTTTTTGTTCGGTGTATCCCACATAGCTAAAGAGAAGGTTGTCTCCTTTTTTTGCTTTTATGGAATAATTACCATCAAAATCTGTAATAGCTCCTTTGGTAGTTCCTACTATAAGAACAGTTACACCTGGTATGGGTTCTTCGTCTTCTGTTGAGGTGACCTTACCAGTGATATTTGTTTCTTGAGCTTGTAAATCAAAAATTCCTGTTGTCAAAATGACACAGAGAAATACAATGAATTTAAAATGCGTAATTCTCATAAAAAATAAATTTAATTAGTATACAATGATTGGATAAGTTGTAAAGAAGTAAAGAGTACTTCAGTGACTTATGTGTTTGTTGTGAAAAAATGGTTGATTATTATTCTCAAATGTAAATAAAGTCTCGTGTTTATCTATGTGAAAAACACTGTTATTTGTCATAAAAGACAAAACTTACAAAGGATTAAGCAGTTCGTATAAACTTCCTCTTTTGCATTTTTTAGGAATGAAAAAAAGATTCTAAGCCTTTTGTTTTATTGAGGTTTAGAATCTAGTAAGTTTTTGTTGTCTAGTTTGTTAATGTGGTTTTAGTTGCTGTTCTTCCATCTTAGAAGCGCTTCTAAAAAATAATAATCAGCATAATTTAAAGGAGCATCATTTTCATTGTTTTCATGAAAATTTCCAACAGAATGTTTTAGTAAAAAACCTCCATTATCTCCCTTTTTAGCAAAATATATATCAGACGCAAGTGTTCTTAAAATGGTTTCTGTATAGCTTAGATATTTACTTTTATTTCCTGGATCAAATTCTTGTAATTCTAGCAAGGCAGACGCAACAATTGCTGCGGCTGAAGCATCTCGTGGAATTTCTTCAGTGCTTTCTGCATCATAATCCCAAAATGGAATATGGTCGTTTGGAATTTTAGGGTGTTGCATAATAAATTGTGCTATTTTTTTAGCCTGTTCTAGAAAGAGTACATTTTTAGTTTCCCTATATACTTCGGTATATCCGTACAAACTCCAAGCTTGACCTCTAGCCCAAGAGGATTCATCTGCATAACCTTGAAAGTTTACTTTTTTTCTAACAAGTCCAGTTATATGGTCGTAATCAACAATATGATAACAGCTAAAATCGCTCCGATATTGATTTTTAATGGTTGTGCCGGCGTGTGATGTAGCTATGTTTGCAAATGTAGTATCAGAACTGTGTTTTGTAGCTTGGTACAATAAGTTTAAATTCATCATATTGTCAATAATTACAGGCATGTCCAAGTCTTTTCCTTGAATCCAAGGCGCATCAGTGTCCCATGATTGAATTATTTTTGCCACGGGTCTGTACCTTGTACTTAAGGAATTCGCCGCATCAACGACAGCTTTTTTGTAGGTTTTATTGCCGGTTAAACGATAACCTTGTCCAAATGAATTTTGAATCATAAAGCCAACATCATGGTTCCATTTAACAAATTGTGCCGAATCTAAGGCCATCGTATATCTATTTGCGTATGTTTTCCATTTTTCATTTTGTGTGTATTCAAATAAAAACCACAAGGATCCTGGAAAAAAACCACTGGTCCAATCTTGTTTGTAGGCCATTCTGTAACTACCATCCTTGTTTAAACTCCTAGGCTGTAGGAGAGGAGAAATAGTATCTATTTTCGAAATTAAATAGCTGAATTGGTCTTCGGCTACCTCAAAAACCCGAGTAATTACTTCTGTTTTTGATTCTTGAGTATGATTTTTTTTACTTTGGCATTGAATGCATAAAAACAAAAATCCAAAGACAAACGGCAAGTTGTATTTTTTCATTTTTATTAGTTTTTTAGTTTGAAATTCGCTGCTAATTGAGCGTCGGAATTTCCACCTATAAAAAGTGTAAAATCTCCATCTTCTGTTCCGGTGGATAAATCTGCTCTTACAAATGATAAATCTCTTTCAGGAATAATTTCAAAGCGTATGGTTTTTGTTTCTCCTTTTTTAATTTTGATTTTTTCATAAGCTTTTAGTTCTCGTACAGGACGAGTTACCGAACCTATTAAATCTCTTAAGTATAATTGCACGACTTCTTCTCCATCAAAATCTCCTGTGTTTTTAATGTTTACTGTCGCTGTTAATACGTCTTTGTTTGAAAGTGTTTCTTTGTCGATTTTTAAGTTGGAATACGCAAACGTTGTATAACTCAAGCCATATCCAAAGGGAAACAATGGGCTAGAGGGAATATCCAAAAATCGCGAAGAATACCGTACGTCAGGATTGCTCGGTCTTCCTGTATTTTTAAATGCATAATAAATAGGCAACTGTCCAATATCTCTTGGAAAAGTCATAGGCAGTTTTCCGGAAGGGTTGTATTTTCCAGTGAGTACATCTGCAATGGCATCCCCAGAAGTGGTTCCTAAAATCCATGTTTCAAGTACGGCGTTAGAAAGTTTTACTTCTTTTTCTAGGGTCATGGGCCTTCCGTTGGTTAAGATTAATACAATAGGTTTGTTTAATTTGGATAGTGTTTCTAATAATTTAGTTTGAACACCTGGTAAATTGATGTTTCCTTTGCTAGCTGCCTCCCCACTCATGTCTCCTTTTTCACCTAAGGCCAATAAAATAAGATCACTCTGTTTTGCTATTTTGATTGCGTTTTTGAAATCTGAAGTATCATCAGAATCGATATCGCAGCCTTTGGTATATAGAAGTTTGCTGTTTTTAGGTAATTGCTTTTTTAAACCTTGATAAGTTGTTACAACAGAAGTTGTGTCTCCTTGGGCTATCCAAGTTCCCATTGGGTCTGCTTGGTTTTTGGCAAGTGGACCAATAAGGGCAATAGTTTTTAGTTTTGATAAATTTAAAGGCAGAAGCTGATTTTCGTTCTTTAGCAATACGATAGATTTTCTAGCCATATCTCTTGCTATTGCTAAATTTGACTTGGTAAATACTTTATTTTTAGCCCTGTCTTCATTGCAGTATTTATAAGGATCGTCAAAAAGACCTAAATCGTATTTTACTCGTAAAATTCTACGGACAGAATTGTTTAATTTTGAGATCTCTATTTTTTTTGCATCCACCAATGGTTGCACAATTTCTTCTTTGTAAACAGAAGCTTCCATGTCCATATCAAGTCCTGCGTTGATTGATAGTTCAGCACATTGTTCTTTGTTTTCTGCAAAACCATGATTCATTAATTCTCCAATCGAGGCAAAATCAGAAACCACAAATCCGTCAAAGCCCCATTCATCTCTTAAAACGTCGGTTAGTAATTTTTTGTTTGCTGTTGCAGGAATGCCGTTTACTTCGTTAAAAGCAGACATCATACTAGAAACGCCAGCATCTTTTGCCGATTTATAGGGTTTTAAATAGACCTCTCGTAAATAATTCTCAGAAAGATCAACGGTATTGTAATCTTTCCCCGAAATACTAGCACCATATGCGGCAAAGTGTTTGGCACAGGCCGCCACCGTATTGTTGTTTTTTAAATTACTTCCTTGGAATCCTTTTACGCGGGCTTTCGCAGCTAAACCGCCTAAGTAGGGATCTTCACCGGCACCTTCAGAAACTCGACCCCAGCGGGCATCACGTGCTAAATCTACCATTGGAGCAAATACCCAATTGATACCTGAGGCAGAAGCTTCATCTGCAGCTACAGCAGCAGTTTTTTCTAACATTTTCATATCCCAAGAAGCTGTTTCAGCTAAGGGAATTGGGAAAATAGTTTTGTATCCGTGAACGACATCGTAACCAAATAACATCGGAATTTTTAAACGTGACTTCATGGCTAATCCTTGCAGGTATTTGATGCTATCCATAGAAATAGAAGCAAAAATGGCGCCTGCTCCTCCTTTCTGTATTTCTTCTCTAAATTTAGGGTTGAAAACAGGTACAGTAGGGTCTTCACCACTAGAATATAAGGTCATTTGTCCAACTTTTTCAGCCAAGGTCATTTGACTGATTAGGTTGTCTATAAATTTTTCTTTATCTGACTTTGTTGAGGTGTCAGAACAACTTTGAGTTATAATAACTGCAAATACAATAAGTAAGATTGATTTAAATTTTATCATTATTTCAGCTTTATTTTTTGGTTTCCTTCTTTTAATGTAATTTTTTTCCCATTCCAGATAAATATTCCTGTACTTCCTTTTGGTAGCGATATTTCTCCTTTAATCGCTTTGTTTTTTCTTGTTAAGGTCACTTCTACAAAACCATTTGGGTGTGGCATTTTGGCTCTTAAATTTTTTAATTCACCCAAGTTAGGTGCAATGGTTATTTTTTCGAAATTTTTAGATGCAGGCTGAATACCGGCTATTAAGGTTAAAAAATGATAATTTGGGGATGCACTCCAAGCATGACATTCAGATCGAGGCTCTATGTCTGTTTCAGCAAATGTTGTAAGTCCTTGTTCCAACTGATTTGTCCAATTTTGTAGCAGATTGACATATGTATCTCCTAAACCAGATTTTTGCAAGGCATTAAACAAATAGAATTTGTAATAAATTGTTGTTTGAATTAAGGATGAATCAGAGATTATCTTTTGCATTAGATCCTTTTGGTTTTTTTTAGGAATGGCATCTGTTAGTATTGCTAAGATATTTGTGTGTTGAGAAAATTTTAATTTATTTGGTGTTTCTGCAAACATTCCTTTTTCTGGAACGAAACAGTTTTTTTGGACGCTTTTAAGAATTTTTTTTTGTAGGTCATCGTATTTTTTAGCTTCAGAAAGCATGCCTAAATCTGTGAATATAGTTACTGTGTTTTGTAAAGTTTGTACAAGTTGTAATGCAATAGAACTTGAATACCCATCGTCTGCTCCGTCAGGAATTCCATTGTGGAATCCTGGGCTCCAGTCCGTGAAATTCCACCACTCCATTCCAGTTGGCATGCCTGTTTTGTTTACTTTATTAGCCCACCAATTTAGGACGGTTTTAATACCTGGGGTGAATTTTTTTACAAAATCGGAATCATTTCTAAACCTGTGATAATCGTGGATCATATCAATCCAAAGCAATGAATAGGTGGGGATTACTTGAACTATATAGGAAGGGTATCTACTTTGTGTTAAGCCATTTGGTAATCGTGAATTATCAAACATTTCGATAGCTTTTCGCATCTGTCGATCATCTCCATCAACAGAAATAGAAACCAAGGCTTCAATTCTAGCGTCTCCAACATATTGTAATTGTTCGTAATAAGGGTCAATAAAATTTTCAACAGCAGAGTTTCGAAGAGTCAACCAAGAAGCATCCCAAATTTTGCTTAAAGTTTTGTTTTCTGTTTCAAATACCGCATTTTCTTTGAAAGGATAGGCCGTATAAACACCGTAGTAATCTTCAATTATTAAAGGTTCGTCTTTGGTATCTATTTCTAATTCAATAAAACGATAGGTTTTTTGACCAATTGGTTTGAACATATTATTTGAAGATCCATCCGCTATAATTATATCGTAGTAGCCTAAAATATGTTTGTCCTTTACAATATTCCTATTGCCTTTTTTCCAGTCTTTGGTGTACATGGCTTCAGAATAGGTTATTTTAATTTTACTGCCCTTTCCTTTTGAATAGTTAAATTCAGGATGGCCTATGGTATGGTGTTCTTGGTCGATTAATAGGGTTACTTTTTTATTAGCAGGAATGGTCAAAGCACCCGTTCCTTTGATAAAATTATCGTTCATTTTCATTCCTTCTACACGTGCAATTTTTCCAAAGCGTTGCAAGCTTTCTTCTAAAAAAGGAATTGTTCTTGGAACTAAATACCAAGTGCTCCCGAAAAGAAAACCACGACCTACGGCGAATTCTACAGTTCCGGCTTTTGGAATTAACCAATTGGAATCATCAAAATTCTTTTTTTTCCAATTTTTATAGGTCTTTTTTGTGATTCTTTTTTCACCCGGTCCAGCTGCATAATATCCGCGTAGCGAGTCACTAACAAATGGGATGCTTTCAAAACCAAAATCGCGGACTACCTTCCAGTCACTTTTGTTACTGGTGTTTATATCAACAGGATTCTCTTCGTCACCTTGCATAATAAAAGCCGTTTGAAAGGTCATAGATGCTGCTTTTCTGTATTCACCGAAATTTACTACTTCGGTAGCAATAATGTTTTTCCCGGCAGTTAAGTAAGGGGCTATATCTAGGGTTTCATACCTATAGTTGTTAATGTCTGATGAAGAAGGTCCTGAAACAATATAAGATCCGTTTACATACAAACGATAACGATTGTCTGCAGATACATGAACGATAAATTTGTCAGGTTTGCGATCTAAATCAATTTTTTTTCGAAATAAAAACATTCTGGCATCCAGGGTCGATTCTGTAGGATGTGTAATCCATTGGGCTGTCCATGCATGTTTTAGCTGGTTGAAATCTTTTCCTTCTACATTAATGGTAGCTTTCGATTCTTGAGCAAAAACGCCAAGATGAATTAAAAGGAATAGGGACAAATATTTTATAGTACGCATAGGTATTCAATTTTTTATGTAATCTAAATAGAAGTAAGCTAGTTGATTTTTGTTTGAAATGGGGAAACAGGCAAATTGTTCGTCGAAATTACATTGGCCTCGGTATATGCTTTCCAAGCATAACGTATGTAAATTGGTTTTTTCTTAGGAATTGGATTTTTAAAGAAGATGGATTTTCCTTGAATTTCTGTCTGTAGTTTTGCAAAATTTAAATTGTCGTAACTAAATTCAAAACCAATAATTTCTTTTTCTCCTTTTGTTTTTAATTGGTTAAATGATCCTTTAAAATGTATTTGGAATCCATTTTTAGTAGCGCTTGTTTTATCAAAAAGTGGACTTTCATAATCGTCAATTAATTGATATGTATCGCCTAAAGCCAATATGGCTAATCTATCTCCAACAGGTTTTTTATTTTTTGCATGGGTATCATTTTTATCTCCAACATCGGTTATAACGACCATTTTAGAATTTGGAACAAGGTCGCGTAATTCACGTTGTGCATTTCTAAAAGCTGGCCAGGTAGATCGATTTTCACGGCTTGTTAATTGAACCGAGTAAAAAGGGAAATCTTGGTTGAAATCGGTTCTCCATAAGGCAACCATTTTTTGTAACATATTTTTGTACAATTCCGGATGTGCTGCATTCGATTCTCCTTGGTACCAAATAACACCTTTTATCACCATGTTTTTTATAGGAAGAATTCCGTTTACATAATTGTATGTCGGCATCCATGGGTGCTTTTGTTTTGTTGTGTGTGAAAGTGAAATTTGATTTTTAGCCGTCGAAATCATTCCGTCCTCATTATTCTTATTTAGCCAACGTTGTTTGGTGAAATATTGGATAGCTGGATCCTGTGTTATTGTTTTTTTAGAAATCCAAGATTCTATTGGAGATCCAGGAACGGCATTGTGAATAATACCTATAGGGATATTCAATTCTTTTTGTAGTTTCTCTGCAAAATAATAAGCCACAGCTGAAAAATAGCGTACATTTTCTGGGCTTGCTTTTACCCAACCCTTAGTATTGAAATAATGGTCGTTTTGAATTTTAGTCAATTCTGCTAGAGTGTGAACCCCATTTTCACCTGTTGGGTAGGTGGGTTTCATATTAAAGATTCTAATATTTTTGTTGTTGGCTTTTTTCGCAATTGCTTCACCGTCTATTGTTCGTTTTAAGTCTAAATGCATATTAGATTGTCCCGAAGCAAGCCAAACTTCTCCAGCTAAAATATCTCGTATTGTAATACGGTCTTTTTTAGTGTGGATTTTGATACTGAAAGGAAGTCCGATTTTTTGTTTAGGAAGTGTTGTTTTCCATGTTCCATCTGGATTAACCTGTATGGTTTTGTGATGGGATTTTATCTTGAAAAAAACGGTGTCATTTGGTGTTCCTGTACCCCAAAGACTTATTGCTTGGTTTCTTTGTACAACCATGCCGTCCGATAAAACAGGCGCAACAGTTAATGTTTGTTGAGATTGTAGTGTAGGGATACAAAACAAACAGAGTAAGAAAAGTATGAATTGGTTTCGCATTGTATTTGTTGTTCTAGTAGAGGCTAGCTAATTGTTTTGTTTTTTTAAAATGAAGGCTTTTCTTTGCTCACTTGGATGCCGTGGTAAAGAGCAAACGAATCATTTTGTGGCATCCAACTTTCATCAGCCCCTCCGTGAAATGTTGAAAAGTAAAAAGAGTCTATAGCTCCTTTTTCCCAAAGTCTGTATCGTATATTTTTTTTATCAATTACTTGAACTCCGTCAATCCAAACTTGCATCAATCCATTTGCTAAATTATCTTTGTTTAATTTAATTCTTTGGGTCATTCGGTACCATTTTCCTGTTTTAAAGTACACTTTGCTATCCACAGATTCGCCGTATTTAGAATTCATATCGATGTAATAAAAATAGACAACCGCTTCTACACCCGCATTTCTTGTCGCCCACATATATCGGGCACTCCAACCTTCTCCATTATCTGGGTGTACTCCTCCAGTATAGGTAGATCCGCCGCTGGTCAATCCAGGTAGCTTTCCACCCAGTTTAAAATCAAAACCGTCTTGAAAATAAACATAATAATCTAAATAATATTCATTGGCAGGAGGAAGGTTTTTTATGAATTGTATTCCGTTTGTTTGCGGACCTACGGTTAGTTTTGGGTAAGCTACTTTCAAAACATTTCCTTTGCTATTGGTTGGGTCTTTCACGATACTTGCTCTATCACCTAATAGTGCCCAGCCAATTGGACCTCCATTAGCAATTAATTTTTGCTTTGTGTATTTGCCTATTTCAGCGTTGTTAAAATTTAAATCGAAAACAATATTGGTAGTTTCTGGTTTTGTAATGCTTTCCTGTTCCAAATCATTTTGTGCTTGCACACAGCTGCTAAAAATGAATAAGTTGACAATAATAAAAAAGACTCGTTTTTTCATATTCCTATTGTGGGTTAATGTTTAAATGCTTGAAGATAAATTTTTTCGTATTGTTTATGGCTATTTTCGATTCAGGAATTGTATAATATCCTTGCCAAACATGCCACATTCCTTCATAAACATCTAAGCTTACCGTTTTGTTGTTTTCAATTAAATTTCTGTAAAGTCGGATCGAGTTACTTAAGAAAATTTCTTTGCTTCCCACCTGAATTAATGTAGGAGGAAAGTCTTTAGTGTAATCTCCATAAATTGGTGATACATAAGGGTTTTTCCATGCTGATTTTGGCGCATAGGCTTCCGCACAATTTTCTAAAAAATCATCAAAAACCAAATTAGGGTCATTGTCTTTTAAAGTGAAATAGGAGTCTCCAATTTCATGGATGTCAAACCAACCCGACCAAAGTACCAAGGCACCAGGCAAATTAATTTTTTGATCTCTCATTTTAAGGATAGAACTAACAGCAATGGCAGCGCCAGCAGAATCTCCATAAAAGGCAATATTTCCAGGTTCGTATTGTTTTAATAAGGCTTGGTAGAAGGAAATAACTTCATTTGATATTTGGTTGAATTTAGCCTGTGGAGCCAACGTATAATCTATAGATAGTATTTTTAAACCGCTTTTATTGGCTAAAGGAACGCTTGATAAAAGGGTTACATCCGCTGGATAAAAAGTAAAAGCGCCTCCATGAATATAGATTACTACCTTGTTTGATTTTTTATAGTTTTTAGGCCTAATAGAAATAGCTCTGATCCCTCCCTTAAATAGGGTATCAATAGTGGGTTGATATATTTCGAGTAGTTTTGGTAAAGGTTTTTCAGCATAAGATTGGAATTCTTTTTGCTTTTGTTCCCATACTTCTATAGGTGCGTTCGCTTTTGGTAAATGTGCGCTTTTGTTTCTTTCTTCCAAGCTCCATTTATTTAAAATATGCTGTGCTTCTTCAGAGATGGTAGTTGGAATGTGGAATTTATGTACAGGTATTTCACTTATAACTTCCTTTTTTTTGCAAGAAGTACAAGTAATAATGGCAATCAGTAATAAGAATATCGATTTGTTCAATTTCAGTTTATTTAAGAATCAATTTATGTGTTTGACTAGCTGTATAGTTTGATAGTTTTAGAATGTATGCTCCTGCCTGTAATTTAACAAAAACTTGCGTTTCCTTGGTAGGAGTAGCTTCAATATTCTTCAAATAAACTATTTGTCCTGTAAGTGTTTGTATTTCTAGTTTTGACATTGAGCTAAGTAGTTCACTTTTAATTCCTATAAGGCCGTTTTTTACAGGATTAGGAAATATTAATAAATTGTTTTTTGTTGTAATGTGTGTTTCTAAACTAAGTGGGTTTCCAATGGAGAGGGTTAGTTTTGGCGCGTTTTCACCTGTTGTTTCATCACTAATTGCATAATAGTGGGAGGCGGCTGTTGGTAATGAAGTTGGTGCTCCTGTGTTGATAGGTGCATCAATATTTAGTCTTAAAAAAATATAATCTCCTTCGCTTGCTCCTGCGTCATATTGTTCATTTATATAATTTAATAAGGCAGAACTTCCAGTAGTATTTGTTTCAACTTTTCGGTTGGGCGTATAGGTGTTGCCCAAAATTTCTGAATTCAATCTCGAAATAAAATCATCCTGAATCGCAGTATCTGTTCCATGTGACGTTGTATAAACATCATCATAGTGATTGCTTGCGTAAATGGTATTGTTTGGCTGATAAGGCAATCCGTATAGATCAATATTTGCATGGATCCATTCCTTTATGTAATGAAGGTTTACTTGTAAGTTTGCTTGAATTACTTTTTCGCCAGAAGGCCTTTTAGGTAGTTTAAATGGTAAAATAGCGCTAGAAGTATTGCTGTCGTGATTTACATCTCTTCCTCCAATAAATAAGCTTAATTCGGCAGGAGATCCAGTATTTATACCTGTTAAAAACGGGTTGTTACTTGTTACGGTAGCAGCATTTGCTATGTTGCCATCTCCAGAAGATGTAATTTCATAATTTCCTTTTGGAGCAACAGAACCATTGCCTTGAAATTCATAGCAACCTGCATCAACAATTCCGTTGTTGTAAATTCTATTGTTTCCATCTAAATCGGTAGCTAGTAAATCGGTGTTGATACCGGCATTTACGGCTGGACTAGGTGCTATGGAGTGAAAATCTCCATTTGTATAGTCGATAAAATAGGCATCATAGTTGGCAATAGAACTTTGATCGATATCAATATTATGTTCATCGCTTGTGTTTGCTCCATAAGTCCATGTGGTAAAACGACCTGCAATATTATTTCGTAGGGTGTTGTTTTTGTTTTGTCGTCCGCCCGATTTTCCTTGGTCTTGAATGCTGATCCAAGGAACGTCTGTTAGGTTGCTTAATATTGGAGTTTGAACCACTGTATTATTTTGAATTCGACAATTTTGTGCCCCGTATAGCGTTATTCCATGCGATTGTCCGCTAACAACTAAATTGTTTTCAACAAGCCAACCTTCGGCATTTCCATCAGTAATAATAATTCCTTGCATCAAAGCTCCAATTAAATCATTGTCAATAACAAATTGAGAAGGGTTTTCAAAAAGTATTATTTTATTGTTTCTAAAGCTAACATTAGAAATAATACTGCTACCTGGACTTTTAAAGGCTTGGAAGGCATCATCATGTTGGATGGCATAATCGTCAATAAAACAGTTTTTGATGAGGTTGTTTTCATAAGTGCTGTAAGAACCCAATCCACGGATTGCATCGGCAGCAAAGTTTACAATGCTATTATTTTGCATGTATGAATAATCTCCTCTTAGCTCTACAGCATGGTATAAGTTGAGAAAAGTGTTGTTAGTAAGCGTAATATTAGTTCCTCTAAATTGTACACCGCTTGCGGCATTGTTGTACCAATCTGTTTTGGTCCAGGTTGAAGAATCGTCGGCAGATTGAATAAGGCAATTGTTTAAAGTAATAAAATCAGAAGCATCATTTCCAAGTACGATAGGGTCATTTAATGAAAAACTGCCCAAACTTGCATCAAATTTCAGGTCTTCAAAAAATACTTTACTGCAATTATTGATTGTAATGTTTGTTAGTACAGCTTGATGTGCGTTTACGGCTTTTATGGTAAGTTTTGTAGCAAATTGAAAATTTTGAATAAAACCAGTTCCGTGTTGTCCATTTAATAAATAGATAACATCCTGATCTTGTAAACCGATGGAAGACCAATTAACGGATCCGAAAGAAGAAAGAGGGCTTGTAATAGATCCATTATTACTGTTGTTTCCATTTATTGGATCGCAGTAATAGGATGTTTGTGCTGTTGTAATAGCAAGAAAAAACAAACTAAAGAAAAAAGGAAAAAGATACTTGAAGTTCATTGTCGTTTGTTGGTTTAGGAATTGAATAAAGCATTAAAAAAACGAGTCGAAATAAATCGACTCATTTTTATAAAAGAATCATACATTTATTTTATAAATAGCTTTTGCGTTTTAGCAATGGTTTTGTCTTGTAATTTTGCAATATAAACTCCAGGAGCTAAATTTAAAACAACTTCTTGTTTGTTTCCGTCGACCGCTAATGTTTCAGAATGGATAAGTTGTCCTGTCAACGTATAAATTTGAAGGGTTGTAGTTTCTTTAAATCCTTCTGTAGAAATGGTCGCTTTTCCATTTGTAATCGGATTTGGGTATATGTTTAAAGTTGATTTCTCGTAGATAGTTACACCTAAGGAATTTTCTATTTCTAAGGTTAAAACAGGAGCTTGTTCGGTAGATTCATCGCTAATTCCATAATAATGGGCACCTGTATTTCCTGAGGTAGCATCTACACTTAAACGTAAAAACACATAATCTCCTGCTTCAGCTCCCGCGTCGTATTGTGCATTTAAATAAGCGGCTAAGGCGGTATCTCCTGTGTTGCTAGAGTTTACTTCTCTATCGGTTAATATTTCGGTACCTAAAGGTTCCGTATCTCCTGTGTCTCTAACAAAATAAGCATCTTGAATACCCGTAACTGTTCCGGTAGCATCAGGATACGTGCCGTCATAAAAATTACTTGGAGATATAGTGTTTGAAGCATTGTAAGGTAGTCCGTATAAGTCAATATCTGATGAAATCCAATGTCTTAAATAGGCCACGTTTATTTTTAAATTAGCACTAGCAACTAATTTACCTTCGGGTCTGGCAGGTAACTGAAAAGGTAAAATAGCATTGGTGGTATTTGGGGCTCCAGTTGGGTCGCTGGCACCTATTTTTAATACATTTGTTCCGTCAATTGTGTTACCTCCAATCCAAGGGTTTGTTCCTCCTTCAGCTAAATTAGCGGTGTTTACAATAATTCCATCACCTGTAGGGTTTACATTGTGACTTGTAGTGGGGGTTGGCTCAACCTCTTCCGCTTCTTCAATTTCCAAAGTTAAGGTAGGAGCATTGGTTGTTGAACCATCATCAACACCAAAATAATGTGCACCCGTGGTTGCAGGATTGTCTACATTTAACCTTAAAAATATAAAATCTCCGGCAACTGCACCAGCATCATATTGCGCATTTATATAGGCCGCTAGTGCTGTGTTCCCTGCGGTGCTTGTTTCTTCAAAACGAGGCGTATCTAAATTTCCTGGCGCTACATTTTTTGCGAAAAAATCATCTTCAATAGCCGTTACTCCTAAAGTGGCATCTGGGTATGCATCGTCGAAATGATTTGCTGGATCTATAGTACTCATGGCATTGTAACTTAGTCCATATAAGTCAACATTTGAGGTGATCCATTCTCTTCCATAATTGACATGGATTTTTAAACTTGCAGAAGTTACCGACTTACCTGAAGGTCGTTCAGGTAATTTAAAAGGAATAATAGCACTTGTTGTAAATCCAGCTCCGTTGGCCGCACTAGCTCCAATTTTTAAAGATTGTACACCTCCAACATTGTTTCCGGTTAGATAAGGGTTGAAAGTTGGCATATCAGTTATGTCAGATACAATTCCATCATTGTGATAAGCTTGTTCTGGAACAATTTCAGGTTTTATGGTATGTGATGTCTGTGCTTTTGTAGCAAATGGAATAGAAGCAAAAACAATTCCTAAAATTGAATTTAAAATTTTATGGTTCATAAATTTTAGTTTTAAAAATTAGTTTATTGAATGATTAATTTATGCGTAGCACTTTGGTTTTGGTCCTGTATTTTTACAATATATACTCCAGATTCTAAATTTAAAAGAACCTCTTGCGCATTTGCGGCAGCATTTATTGTCTTTGCAAACACCATTTGACCAGCCAATGAATAGATTTGAAGTGTGGAGTTTTCTGTAAAGCCTTCTGTAGAAACGGTGATTTTTCCATCTGATACTGGATTAGGGAAAATAGCTACAGTCGATTCTTTGTAAGATTTTGTATCCAAAACATTTTCAATTTCTAATGTCAATACAGCAGCTTCTGAAGTAGATTCATCACTGATACCATAGTAATGTGCTCCTGTATTACCAGAAGTAGCATCTACACTCAATCTTAAAAACACATAATCTCCTTCTTCTGCGCCAGCATCGTATTGCGCATTTAGGTACGAAGCTAAGGCAGCGTCTCCTGAAGTGTCAGAATTTACTTCTCTATCTGTAAGTATTTCGGTACCTGTTGGCTCAGTGCCTCCTGTATCTCTAACAAAATAGGCATCTTGAATTCCAGTTGCTGTTTCTGTAGCATCAGGGTAGGTGCCGTCATAAAAATTACTTGGAGATATAGCGTTTGAAGCATTGTAAGGTAGTCCGTATAAGTCAATATCTGAAGAAATCCAGTGTCTTAAATAGGCAACGTTTATTTTTAAATTGGCACTGGCAACCAATTTACCTTCCGGTCTATTTGGTAGTTGAAAAGGCAAAATAGCGTTTGTTGTATTTGGATTTCCGCCTGGATCACTAGCTCCTACTTTTAATACAGTAGTTCCGTCAATTGAATTTCCTCCAAGCCATGGATTTGAAGCTCCTTCGGCTAAATTAGCGGTGTTTACAATGATTCCATCACCAGTCGGGTTTACATTAAATGTAGTGGTTGGTGTAACTTCCGCTTCTTCAATGACAATTGTTAAGGTAGGTGCATTGGCGGTAGATCCATCGTCTACACCAAAATAATGGGCACCTGTAGTTGCTGGGTTGTCCACATTTAGTCTTAAAAAAACATAATCTCCAGCGACAGCACCTGCATCATATTGCGCATTTAAATAAGCCACCAAAGCGGCATCTCCACTAGTGTTTGTTTCTTCAAATCGTGCACTGTCTAAATTTCCTGCGGCAACATTTTTGGCGAAATAATTGTCCTCAATTTCTGTGGCACCAGCAGTAGCGTCAGGATACGCATTGTCGTAATGATTTGCTGCATAAATGGTGCTTGCTGAATTGTAAGTAAGTCCATATAAATCAACGTTTGATGTTATCCATTCTCTTCCGTAATTGACATGTACTTTTAAATTAGCACTGGTTACTAATTTTCCTGAAGGACGTACGGGTAATTTAAAAGGAATGATGGCGCTTGTCGTAAAACTTGCCCCATTGGATGCACTTGCTCCAATTTTTAAAGATTTTATTCCGCCAACGTCATTACCATTTAAGTAGGGGTTGTTTGTAGGGACATCTGTTATGTCAGAAACGATTCCATCGTTATAGTAACTTTGAGAAGGAACAATTTCAGGTTTTACATTGTAGGTGGTTTGAGCTTGTGCAACAAATGTTGCCATGCTCAGTGTTATTCCTAATAATGAAGTTAGTAGTTTTGCTTTCATGATTTTTTGGTTTTATTGTTAAGTATTTAGTTTACTGTATAATTAATTTTTCGGTTTTTGATTTTACACCGTTGGTAATTTTAACAATGTATATTCCTGGTTGCAGATTTATTTTTGTTGTAAATTTTTCTAGTGTATCATTTTTGATAATTTCATGATGCATTAATGTCCCTGCTAATGAATAGATATTCAAGTCGGTTTTTTGTTGTTCGAAACCATGCAATGCAAAAGATATTTCTCCATTTGTCACTGGATTTGGATAGATTTCTAAACTAGTTTCTTCATAACTAGTAGTCGTTAGAATATTTTCAATTTCTAGGCTTAAAGTCGGTGCCAATTCAGTTGATTCATCACTTATTCCGTAGTAATGCGCACCGGTACTGCCCGAGGTAGCGTCTACGCTCAAACGTAAAAAGATGTAGTCTCCAGATACGGCACCGGCATCGTATTGTGCATTTATATAAGCAACTAAAGCTGTATCTCCATTGTTGTCAGAATTAACAATTCTATCGGTCAAAATTTCGGTACCTAAGGGTTCAGAGTCTCCCGTATCTCTTACAAAATAGGCATCTTGAATTCCAGTTACTGTTCCGTTTGCATCAGGGTATGTGCCATCATAAAAATTATTTGGAGTAATAGTATTTGAAGTACTATAAGGCAGGCCGTATAAATCAATATCTGATGAAATCCAATGACGTAAATAGGCGACATTTATTTTTAAATTAGCAGCAGTTACTGATTTTCCTGAAGGTCGTATAGGGAGTTTAAAAGGAAGTATGGCATTGGTTGTAAAGGAAGCTCCTGTAGAAGCACTCTGACCAATTTTTAAGACCGTGGTTCCGTCAATTCCATTTCCGTTGAGCCAAGGATTGGTGCCTCCTTCAGCTAAGTTGGCAGCATCAGAAATAATTCCGTCTCCTGTAGGGGTTATTTCGTAAGTAGAAGTGGCCTCACCACCAGAATCAGGACTTACTGATAGTTGGAAGGTTTTTGAAGAAAAGCTCCTCCCGTTATTGGCAATAATGGTGATATTTTGATAATCACCAGCATCAGAGTCTGATGGAGAAAAAATTATTTTCCCTGTATTGTCGCCATTGTCTGTTAAAATTCCAAAACTGGGTAAATTTGAAGTGCTAAAAGAAATGGCATCATTCCCAGTTGTTGCTGCTGAAAAATCTACCTGTAAATTAGCTCCTTCTAACATCGATTTGCTTTCAAGAGCACTAATTACTGCAGGATCAGCATCAGTAACTCCAGTAAGTGTGACTTGACCACCATCAGGAACTGCCTTTATTATTGCGTATTTATTGCCACTGTTTGTGATGATTTCAGTTGCAACTGTAGTACCATTTTGGGTTGCTGAAATAGAAGCCCATGAATTGTCAATTCTTATTTTAACGGATAAAGGGAAGTAAAAAGCGCTGTCTAACATGTCATCTGTTAAAGTGAATTTTATCTCACTAGCAGAGTTGCTGTCAATTGTTAGGTTGTGTGTTGCAAAAGATTGAGAATATTGTGAGACTTCCGTAAAGCCTGCCACCCATAAATCTGTTTTGTTAGCTAAATATTGTAAAAATTCATCTGTAGTCGTTTCACCAGGTGTGTCGACATAATGAAAATGTGTGCTAGCCCAACCTCTGTAGTAGTTGCTGCCATAAAGCTTGCTGGTTTTGTCTAAAAGTGGTAAAATATATTTATCTCTATTTGTATCATTTCCATAGATATGAACATTAGAAATACTATTGATGTCTAAATAATCTATGGTGTTTGGTTGATTTAAAATCCCAGTAGTTCCTCTTACTCCAATAAATAATTTGCCAGCTTCTGTTCTGTTTCCTTCTCCAAAAGGATAGGCATATGTCAAGCAATTATTAGTGCCTGAAGTTACATTTGTGTTTACCGTATTTATTGTTGCTTGAAGTCTGGCTAAATAATCGGTATCTGATGGGTTTGTTTCACCGCTACCTGGTGTTTTGTACCAATTTCTATCATCATGTCCGTTTATTTGACTTCCTAAGTTTGCAAGGTCGTTGTAAAGTGTCCAGTTTTGCACATTGTATTGTGAGGCGGCTTCTGTAATTACAAACCAAGTAAAATGAAAATTATATTTAGCAATCATGGTTTTCCAAAAAGGAATGTTTGATTCATTGTTGTCGTCTATGGTAATCGTAAATGCAGCTAGTTTGTCGTCGCTCCACATACATACATCTCCTTCGCCAATATTTGTTGGCCAAACTTTATCGGTAACTGTAAATCGAGCGCTTGAAGCACTGTCTAAATTCAAGGTGTTTTGACCTGTTATTTGAATAAAGGGTATTGCTAGGAGTAATAAGAAAGTTTTTGTTTTGATCATGAGAATAATTTCTTGGTTTTGGTTGTCTTTGAAATAATGTCAAAGGAGACTTTCAAAGGAATAAAATGGTGTACTCAAATATACATAATTGACTTAGTAAACCTAATGTTTACAGTGGGTTAGGGGGCATAAAAGACAAAACTAACAAATGAATAAGCAGATAGTATAAACGCTAAAATGGCTTTTGGTAATTCTTTTGTTTTTTGTGAAGGTTTTTGTTTGGAGGAGTGTATTTACCAGACAAATAAAATTTGCTTTTTTGTTTCAGACTCAGTTGTGGATTCTAATATGTATTTGCCTGTCGCTAGTTTTAAGTTTTTAGTTCGAAGCGTGTTTTTATGTAAATCTGAAGGTTTCAAACGATGTTCATAAACTTGTTGGCCGGACAAATTAAAAAGCTTTAGCTGAATTAGATCATCAGGATGAAAACCAAGAAAGTAGAAGTTAAGGTCGCCGTTAGATAATAGGTTTGGAGCACTTGCAATGGTGTTTTTTATTTTTTCAATTTTTTGAGCTGTTTCTTGGTTGAATTCTGGATAGCCAATAGTGATTTCTAAGGAAGGACGGTTTTCTTTTGAATTGGCGCTTGCAAAATTCCATCTGTTAAAGTCGGTCACATTGTTGGCATTGGGATTCATTCTTAAAAAAAGGAAATTTTGTGAATCTGTTTTTGACGTGATTATTGTATTTAAATAATCTTTAAGTCCGTTTTTAGCTGTTGGACTGGTGTTTATTTCTCCTGTAAATGAGTCGGAATCAATAAAATTATTTTGAATAGGTCTCGCAGAAATATCTTGACCGAAGGTTCCTTGGTAATACATGTCTTCTGTTACCCAAAAGTCAGTTTTTGGAGGAAGTCCGTATAGGTCAATTCCACCTTGAGGTTGATTGTCGACTTGCGTTAAGTGTACTTTGAAATTGGCTGAAATAACTTTTTTCCCTTTAGGTATATTGGGAAGTTTAAAAGGAAAGACTCCTGAACCATCAATTCCTTCTCCCACACCTCCAATACGTATTTGAGTTTGCCCGTCCCAATCTCCTTTACCTTTGGCATGTAATTGTCTGTCTGATTGTTCAGCTATAATTGTTAATTGTTCATTTCCTTCGTCAATTTTTGTGAATTCAAAAGCGCCTATGTTGACAAAATTGCCTAAAGTTCTTTTGTTTAAAGTGGCATCAAGTTTTGGTGCCATGTCTGAAGTACCCGTGTTTAAGGCAATGGAATAGTTATTTAAGGAAAAATCAAACAATGCCCAGTTTTTAAAACAGTCATCAAAAGCATGAACTGAAACAGGCAATGTAAGGTTATGGTCTGCAATTCCTTTAATGTTGTCAAATAAAATATTGTTTGCTAAATTGTTTTTGATGATTAGGTTTGAAGATTCATTTTCTCCAATAAGTTGAATAGCGATCGATGAATTAATTTTTTCTTCTTTGTTAAAATACAATCCAAAATAAGGGTTGACGACAGTGTTGTTTACAATTTTAAGATTGTTTAGTTCTCCTTTTAAATATATTCCTTTTGTTCCGTTACTAATGACTAGGTTGTTTTCGAAAATACTGCTCGATATTTTTAAATCAGTACCATAGATTCCATGCAGTAAACCAATATGTTTTCTATTTGGTTTGGTGAAATTTAAAATAGTATTTCCTCGCATGATAGTACCGGTTATTTCATTGGAATGGCAGAAGATACCAATATTAGTTTCTTCGTTAATGGCAATACTTTCTTTAATTATGTTGTATTCAAGTAAGTTTGAGCTACCGGAAATTTCAACGCCATATTGGCTAAAAAAATCGATTCTATTATTTCTAATTTGATTTTTTTCTCCAGAAATATTGATTCCTTTTTTGTAAGCCGAAATAATATTGTTTTCAATTTTACATTGGGATCCTTTTAATTCAATGGCCGTTGTAGTGTTCTTGTTGGAAAGAAAATTATTTTCTAATAAACGAATTTTACTACTGTTCGGATTGATAAGAATAGTGTTGTTGTTTAAGGCGTTATCAAACGTGATGTTTTTAAGTGTCCATCTTGAAGCGCCTAAAATCTCGGTTCCAAATACTATTGAGTTGACAACTGCTCGGTGCGATTCTACGCCAATAATATTTATATATTTTTCATTTTCACCTACAATTTGTACATGACCATGATTTCCGGTTAATAAATACAAGTTGTCTCCTATGATGAATTTTTTGCCATTTTCAAAAACAGATTGTAAAGTTTTCCAAGGTTTTTCTTTACTACCATCGTTGGTTGTTTTTCCGTTTACTGGATCGCAATAAAAATTTGTAGCAAATAGGCTTTGTAGTGTCAATAGGCAAAAAGCGACTAAAAAACTCAATTTTGTATTTCTATTGACCATGGGTTTTGATTTGATGTTTTCTGACTAAAAATAATATTTAGGAGTCTCAAAAGTACATAAATACTAAAGTAAACCTAATGTGTATAAGTGTTTAGAGGGTAGAAAAGGCAAAATCCACAAGTGATTAAGCAGATCGTTTAAAGTAGTGAAGCCGAATTTTAAAATTTTCAGAAAAGTTTTTTCCAAGCATAAAAAAAGCCTTTTAATCAAAAGATTAAAAGGCTTTAGTACTCGAGATGGGACTTGAACCCATACGGACCTTACAGTCCACTGGATTTTAAGTCCAGCGTGTCTACCAATTCCACCACTCGAGCGTGATGTATTTGATTGCTCAAATGCGAGTGCAAAGATACACGATATTTGAAATAATAAAACCTTTTTCAAGTTTTTTTTGAAAAATAATTGCAATTAATTTTTTGATCTTCTTTTGCTGTAGCTCAAATGAATTGATTTGTTGGTAGTTAGGTGTTTGTTCTACTGTGAAATCTATTTGTGATTTTTGGTTGGTGAATCTCTAATAAAGAAATATCTTTGCAAAAAATTTACAGGATTTATATGAGTTCAACAATAGATGGGATAGAGGAAAAAGCGAAGGCTTCTACTTTGGTTGGTGATTTTAAGCAACTTACAAAAGTAGGGCTGTCAATGAGTGTGGTTTTCTCATCTGTAGCAGGATATTTGTTAGCCGTGTCGCCAGGAGAAATATCTATATTGACAATCTTTTTATTGGCTCTTGGTGGTTTTTTAATGGTAGGTGCTTCCAATGCTTTTAATCAAATTATAGAAGTAGATACGGATGCCTTGATGAAGAGAACGAAAAATCGTCCGTTACCAACAGGAAGAATGTCGGCAACCACAGCCATGATTGTTGCAGTAAGTTTTACCATTTTTGGTATTGGTATTTTGTATTCCATAAATCCAAAAAGTGCCTTGTTTGGTGCTATTTCTATATTTTTATATACCTGTGTTTATACGCCGCTAAAGCCCGTAACACCTTTGGCCGTTTTTGTAGGTGCATTTCCAGGAGCCATTCCTTTTATGTTAGGTTGGGTGGCTGCCACAAATCAGTTTGGACTAGAGGCTGGTTTTTTATTTTTGATTCAGTTTTTTTGGCAATTTCCACATTTTTGGGCCATTGGTTGGTTGCAAGATGAAGAATATAAAAAAGCAGGTTTCAATATGCTTCCTATGGGGCAAAAGGACAACAATGCAGTAAAGCAAATTATTTTGTACACGGTTATTATGATTTTGGCTTCAATAGCTCCTGTTTTAAAATTAACAGGCGCTTTTTACATTCATCCAATAACTGCGGTTGTTATTTTTTTATTGGGGGTTTATATGCTGTACTACGCAGTGAAATTATTAAAAGACCATAGCAATGTTATTGCTAGAAAATTAATGCTTGCCAGTGTGTTGTATATTACCGTAGTGCAAGTTATTTATGTGGTTGATAAATTTTTACATTAAAATTTCAGTTAAAAGAATCTACAATTAAACGATTAAATAATGATAAAAGAAACGCTAGAGTTAGAACTACAAGAAGGTAAAAAGAAAACTGCCAAGCCGATGATGTGGATTTCTATGGTAAGCATGACCATGATGTTTGCGGGGTTGACAAGTGCCTATGTGATTAGTAGTAATAGAGAAGACTGGATAAGCTTTGAGTTGCCTCAAGCATTTTTTCTAAGTTCACTATTTATTGTACTAAGTAGTATTACGCTTCATTTTTCTAAAGTAGCCATTAGAAAGAGCAACAGAAATTTGGCGACTTTGCTGTTATTGGCAACCTTGGTCTTTGGTTTGGGCTTTGTTTTTGAACAATTTCAAGGATTTGAAGCTTTAAAATCGATGGGATTGTATTTTACAGGACCTGAAAGTGCCGTGTCATCTTCAATGTTATTGGTCATTGTTTTTGCGCATGTGATACACGTTGCAGTTGGAGTAATTTGCTTATTTGTAATAATTTATAATCATTTTAAGTTAAGGTATACGGCTAACAATATGCTAGGTTTAGAGTTAGGTGCTATATTCTGGCATTTCGTAGATTTATTATGGATTGGCTTATTTTGCTTTTTCTATTTTAATACTTGATTTAAATTGTTATTTTTGCCAAATATTAGATAAATATTAATTAAAAGAATTTTATGGGAGCAAATATTGCTGATAAATCTGAAGGTAAAACATGGGATGGAGGTTCTGTGAAACCGATGGGAGCTAGTTATGGAAAAATGATGATGTGGTTTTTCATCGTTTCCGATGCATTAACATTCTCAGGTTTCCTTGCAGCCTATGGTTTAACTCGTTTTAAGTTTATTGACATTTGGCCAATTGCGGATGAAGTGTTTACACACTTTCCGTTTATGCATGGCGCACATGCACCAATGTATTATGTAGCTTTAATGACATTTATTTTGATCTTTTCTTCTGTAACCATGGTGTTGGCAGTTGATGCAGGTCATAATATGAACAAAAAGAAAGTTACTTTCTATATGTTCTTAACAATTATTGGTGGTATTATTTTCGTTGGTTCTCAGGCTTGGGAATGGAAAAACTTTATTCAAGGTTCTTACGGAGCAGTACAATTGAAAGATGGTAAAATTGTTCAGTTTGTAAAAGACGGACATCAAATAGCTTTGAGCGATTTTGTAGTGGCTCATGAAAAAGAAGCTGTTGATCATACAAGAAATAACGGACTTTGGTTTGAATCTGGTGAGGCAAATCCTAGTTTTTCTGTAGAAGAAGTTGTGGCTTCATTTAAAGCAAACCACGATGTAAACTTAAGATTAGAAAGAATTGATCCTGAAACAAAAGAAAAAATTATTGTTTCTAGAGCAGAAGCTTTCCGATTTTTAGAAGAATCAGCTAGAGTTGTTGAAGGTGCTAACTTAGAAGTAAATGAATACGGTAGTGCTCAGTTTGCAGATTTCTTTTTCTTTATTACAGGTTTTCACGGTTTCCACGTATTTTCAGGAATCGTATTAAATATCATTATCTTTTTTAATGTTATTATAGGAACTTACGAAAGAAGAGGACACTACGAAATGGTAGAAAAAGTTGGATTGTACTGGCACTTTGTCGATTTAGTATGGGTATTTGTATTTACATTCTTCTACTTAGTATAATTATAAAATAGAAAAAACATAATGGGACACGCAGAATCACATAAAGCATTAATTTGGAAAGTATTTGGATTACTTTCATTAATTACAATAGTTGAGGTTGTATTAGGTATAATTAAACCTGAATTTTTATTCAAAACACAATTTTTAGGAACGTCTATTTTAAATAGTTTGTTCATCATTTTAACGGTAATAAAAGCGTACTATATTGTGTATTATTTTATGCACCTAGGAGATGAGAAAAAGAATTTACAATACTCAATTGTATTGCCATTGGTAATCTTAATTCCTTACTTAGCAACTTTGTTAATTATTGAAGGAGGTTACGTGCACGATTCTGTAGCACAGTATATCAATTGGAGATACTAAAAAAATAGAATACGATAAAAAAGGTGGTTTTAACCACCTTTTTTTGTATCAAATAATTAAGTCAACTGCTCAAATTTATATCATGAAAACGGATCAAAACCAGATTAAAAAATTTGCGATTCTTTTTGCCACGTTTGTTGTGCCTTTGCTTTTTTTCTTGTTCTTAGCATCTGGTAAGGTAAACTTTACAAAACTACCCGTGCTAACTACTCAGGTAAAGAATTTGCCAAGTGAATCAAAAATTTCTTTTCGAGACAAAGTTTCTGTTGTGGCCTTTTTAGGAGAAAAAGAAACCTTAACTTCTGTTCAAGGTTTGTTAAATTTGTACCAAGTTGTTTATAAGTCTACAGAAAAATATACCAAATTTCAAGTGGTGGTTGTACTTCCTGAAACCAGAGAAAAAGGATTGGAAAAATTAAAATCAGAATTGGCGTTTGTAGGTGGGGTCGACTTGCAGAAATGGCATTTTGTAGTGACTTCCGAAGCAAAACTACGCACCTTGTATAACAGTTTTGAAGTTCCAGGAAATTACGATTTAGTTTCAGGAGCTAAGGAGGTGTTTATTGTAGATGAAGCTGTACAACTAAGAGGTAGAACCGATGATGAAGATACCGAAAGTGGTGTTTTATTTGGTTATGATACGGAGTCGGTGGCAGTTTTAAAAAATAAATTGAGAGAAGACTTGAAAGTTGTTTTTTATGAGTCTAAATTTGCCGTAAAAGAACCAAGTTTGGAATAATTTCTAGAATTTTAAAAAGCTAATATTTTGAAAAAAAAATCATACATAGGTATTTCATTTATCATATTGGTATTTGGAATTTGGGTGGTCAGTGAATTTGAAAGTCGTTCTTCAGTAAAGGAATTGGTGACTTTTGAAAAGGTACCTGACTTTTCATTTACCAATCAAAATGGGAAACTAATTAGCAACAAAGATTACGAAGGGAAGGTTTATGTACTGGAGTTTTTCTTTACAAGTTGTCCAACCATCTGTCCGGTTATGACACAAAACACGGTATTACTTCAAAATAAATACTATGGAAACCCTAAGTTCGGAATTGCTTCTATCAGTATCAATCCTGAAAATGATACGCCAGAAGTGTTAAAAGCATATGCTTTGGAAAAAGGAGCAACCATGCACAATTGGCATTTTTTAACAGGAAATGAAGAAGAAATTTATAAATTTTCTAACGAAGGTTTTAAATTGTATGCCGGAAAAAATGAAGAAGTTGAAGGTGGTTTTGAACATTCAGGTTTGTTTGCTTTGGTTGATAAAAATGGTTTTATTCGATCAAGAACGGTTGTAATGGGAGAAAATGAAAACCCAATCAAGTTTTACGATGGTTTAGATAAAGATGCTATTGAAATGTTAAAAGAGGATATTCAAATTTTATTAGAGGAATAATGAGTTCAGAAAAAAAATACAATAAATTAATTATCGCTTTATCCGTGGTAATTCCTTTGGCAGTGGCTATTTTATTTGGTGTGAAAATCGATTTAGAATTACCGATATTTTTACCGCCAATTTATGCAAGTATCAATGCGCTAACAGCTGTTTTGTTAGTTGTTGCAGTTTTACAAGTGAAAAAAGGTAATATAAAATTACACGAACAAGTAATGAAAGCAGCCATTGCATGCTCTGTTCTGTTTTTGGTCTTGTATGTTTTGTACCATATGACTTCAGATTCTACCCAATATGGCGGAGAAGGAATGATGAGAGCTGTTTATTTCTTTATTCTTATTTCACATATTATTCTATCTATTGCTGTTATTCCTTTTGTATTAATTACCTATGTAAGGGCGATTACAAATAATATCGAATTGCATAAAAAAATTGCCAAATATACATTTCCATTGTGGTTGTATGTTGCGGTAACTGGGGTAGTGGTATATCTAATGATCAGTCCTTATTATTAATATTTATTAAAATAGGCCTATGTCTTTAAAAAAAATAGTTGCAGTTATTGTTCTTTTTATTTCTATAGAAAGCAATGCCCAATGTGCTATGTGTAAAGCGGTAGTAGAAAGTGGAGATGTAAGTATGGCTGAAGGTGTAAATGACGGAATTGTGTATTTAATGATTATTCCTTATTTATTGGTTGCGGCTTTAGCGTATGCCCTGTATAGATATATGAAAAAACAAAAAGCATCTAAATAAAGAGTACATGATAGGATTAGGTTTAGCAGCATTAGGACGTCCAGAATACCTTAATATTCGATTAGGGACATCGATAGATAAATCAGAAGCTTCTTATAAGGAAAACGCTTTTAAAGTCTTAGATGCCGCTTATAGCAATGGGGTTCGCTTTTTTGATACCGCACCATCTTATGGAAAAGGAGAATTTTTTTTAAAAGACTGGCAAGCAACCAGATCTTATGCTGATACTGTGCTTTCTACCAAATGGGGCTATACCTATGTGGCCAATTGGGAATTGGGTTTTTCTAGTGCTCATGAAGTAAAAGAACATTCCCTGTCTAAATTAATTGAACAATGGGATACCTCTAAAATTTTATTGCCAAATTTAAAAGTATATCAAATTCACTCGGCTACTTTTGAAAGTGGTGTTTTGGAAAATATAGAAGTGCTAAAAAAACTTTCTGAGATCAAAGCAGCAACGGGACTTAAAATTGGCTTGACAGTTAGTGGAAAAAATCAGAAAGAAGTTATCAAAGCGGCTTTGGAAATTAAAGTCAATGATTTGTCTTTGTTTGATAGTTTTCAAGTGACGTATAATGTTTTTGAACAAGACACTGCCGACATATTAAAAGAAGTACATGTGGCCGGAAAATTCATTATTATAAAAGAAGGTTTGGCGAATGGTCGAGTATTTCTTCCGAGTACAGCACAAGAAATTTTGCAGCAATTGGCTAGTAAATACAAAGTAGGTATAGATGCCATTGCTTTGCGTTTTTGTATAGATAGCATTCCTTCAACGATTGTTTTAAGTGGTGCTTCAGATAGCCAGCAGTTAGAAGAAAATTTAAAAGCACTTACTTTTAAGTTGACTGAAGATGAAATGAAGCTCTTAAAAAGCTGTAAAGTAGATGCTGCCACTTATTGGAAAGAACGTAGCGATTTGTCATGGAATTAAAAAAACCTGCCAAATAAATTACTTGACAGGTTGTTCTATACTGTTTGTTTTTTTTAAAGAAGTCCAGCCCTTTTTAGCAAAGCGTCAGAATTAGGTTTTTTACCTCTAAACTGAATATACAGGTCCATTGGTTTTTGTGTTCCTCCTTGTGATAAAACGGTGTTTTTAAATTTTTCTCCAATTTCTTTATTGAAAATTCCTTCTTGTTTAAAATATTCAAAAGCATCGGCATCTAAAACTTCTGCCCATTTGTAAGAATAATATCCTGCTGAATATCCTCCTTGAAAAATATGAGAAAAAGAAGTACTCATACAGTTTTCAGCAACATCAGGGTACAATTGTGTTTCTGCAAAAGAGGCTTGCTCAAACGTTTTTACATCCAACTTGTCAAAATTCATTTCGCTTTGTGAATGCCAAGACATATCTAGCAAACCAAAACTTAATTGTCTTAAAGTGGCCATACCTTCTAAAAAGCTAGCCGCGTCTTTTATTTTTTGAATCAAATCCATCGGAATCACTTCTCCGGTTTCGTAATGTTTGGCAAAAAGTTTTAATACCTCTTCTTCATAACACCAATTTTCAAAAATCTGACTTGGTAATTCAACAAAATCCCAAGGTACACTGGTTCCTGATAGGCTAGAAAAAGTAGTATTTGCCAACATACCGTGCAAGCCATGTCCAAATTCATGGAAAAGGGTGGTAACTTCGTTAAAAGTTAATAGCGAAGGTTTTGTGGCAGTAGGTTTTGTAAAGTTGCAAACGTTAGAAATATGAGGTCTGCTGTTTTCCCCATTTCTTATATACTGACTTTTATAAGAAGTCATCCAGGCACCATTTCTTTTTCCTGCTCTAGGGAAGAAATCGGCGTAAAAAATTGCGATATACTTGTTGTCCGCATCCGTAACTTTATAAGTTGTTACTTCTTCATGGTATTTGTCAATATCAAATACTTCTTCAAAATTTAATCCAAATAATTTATTGGCAACCGTAAAAGCACCATTTAAAACATTTTCTAATTTGAAATAGGGTTTGATCGCTTCTTCATCAAAATCGAATAATTCTTTTTTTAATTTTTCTGAATAGTAGGCGCCATCCCATTTTTGCAATTGCTCAATACCGTCTTTTTTAGCAAAGGCACTTAAAGTGTCAAATTCCTTTTGGGCAGCAGGCTTCGCTTTTAATAACAATTCGTTTGAAAAATCTAAAACAGTTTCTGGTGTTTCTGCCATACGTTCTTCCAAAACAAAATGTGCATGGGTTTTATAACCTAACAATTCTGCGCGTTGTTGACGTAATTTTACAATCTCTAACACAATTTCTTGATTGTCGTATTCGTTTCCTTGAAAAGATTTTTTTCCAAAAGCAATGGCCATTTCCTTTCTTAAATTTCGGTCATCCAAATAAGTCATAAACGGAATATAACTTGGGTAATCTAAAGTAAATAACCAACCTTCTTTTTCTTTTTGACTTGCCGCTTGTTTTGCTGCCTCTAAAGCGCCTTCTGGAAGTCCTTTTAATTGATCGATGTTGGTAATATGTAATTCATAGGCATTTGTTTCTGCCAAAGAATTTTCTCCAAATTGTAAAGATAATTTGGAAAGTTTCATGTCAATTTCTCTTAGTAAATCCTTGTCCTTTCCTTTTAAGTTGGCACCGTTTCTAGAAAAACCTTTGTATTGTTTTTCCAATAATATCATTTCTTCACCGGTCAAATTCAGTGCATTTCTTTGCTCATAAACTGCTTTTACTTTTTCAAACAAAGCCTCGTTCAATCGGATGTCATTTGAAAATTCAGACAGCCAAGGAGAAACTTCTTGTGCTATTTTCTGAATGTCATCATTGGTTTCTGCAGAATTTAAATTGAAGAAAATACTCGAAATAGTTCCTAGTGTTTCTCCAGAATTTTCTAGGGCTACCGTAGTGTTTTGAAAAGTAGGTGCTTCGTTGTTGTTTACAATCGTAGCTACTTCTTCTTTGGCCAAACGGATTGCTGTTTCAAAAGCAGGCTTGTAATGTTCGTTTTTTATTTTTGAAAAAGGTGCTGTATGGTAAGGGGTGTCGAATTTTTGTAATAATGGATTCATTTTTTTTATTTTGTTAAGTTCAAAAGTTGAATAGTCTAACTTTCGTAATTGCATTTCGGGGACTATAATCAATCAAAAATAGAAAGTTTACAGCAAACCTCTTGCTTTAATTTCTAAATATTTATTAATGGTATCAATAGTCAGGTCCTTAGGACTAGAAAGCAAGGTGTGTATTCCGTATTTTTTAAGCTCAGAGACAATTAGTTTTTTGTCATTCATGAATTTTTCCGCGATGGTTTTATCGTAGATTTCTTGAATTGTTTTGGCAGGTTTGGCAGCAATTTCTTCCAAATGGGTATTCTTAAAAAAGACCACCACTAGCAAATGATTTTTGTTAATTCCTCTCAAATAATTCATTTGTCGGTGTACCGCATCTAGGCTTTCAAAATTGGTAAATAGAATAAGCAAACTTCTTTGACGAATGTTTCTTTTAACCGTTGCATAGAGGTAACTGTAATCCGATTCATGAAAATCGGTTTTTACATTGTACAGCGATTCTAAAATTAAATTCATTTGAGAATTTCTTTTTTCAGCAACTACAAAATTGTCTATTTTTTTTGAAAAAGAAAAACTACCTGCTTTGTCGTGTTTTCTTAAGGCCACACTATTAATTATTAAAGAAGCGTTGATGGCGTGGTCTAACAAACTTAATCCGTCAAAAGGCATTTTCATCACACGACCTTTGTCGATAATAGTATAAATATGCTGTGATTTTTCATCTTGAAATTGATTGACCATCAATTGATTTCTTTTGGCAGTGGCCTTCCAATTAATGTCTCTAATAATATCTCCTTGAACGTATTCTTTTATTTGCTCAAATTCAAAAGAATGTCCAATGCGTCTAATTTTTTTTATACCATGATGACGAGATTGCTGGTTGAAAGCCAACAAATCGTATTTTTTTAGTTGAAGAAAACTCGGATATGTTTTTACGGTTTTCGGCGTTTCAAAAGTAAATTTTCTAGAAACAAACCCGATGGACGATTTTGTATAAACCAATAAATCGCCAAAATGGTATTCACCACGTTGGGTTGGTTTTAGCTCGTAGTTTAGTTTTTTTGTTTCCTGAGGTTTTAATTTATGCGTTAAAGAAAAATCTCTAATTTGAAATTGAAAGGGAAGTTCGTCAATAATTGTAGCAATAATAGCTATCGTATATCGGTTTTCAATAGTAATAGAAATAGGGTTTTGATCTCCGTTTGAAAATTTTTCGGGTAAAATTCGAGTAGCTTCAATGCCCTTTGCTACAAAATACAATGTGAAACCGTCCAACAAAAAGATAAGACTCACCGCAAATAAAAAAAGTTTGCTAAAAAGAAATAAACTTGGATAGATAAATCCAAACATAAACAGCACAATACAAGCCATAAGCACATAAAAAAAACGATTGTTTATGTGTAGTGAGTTGAAAAACTGAGCCAATTTTGCTTGTATGCCAGTTGTTTTTTCTTTTGGTTGCGACTTCATGTTTTATCTTGGAATTTCAACAGTCTTTAAAATGTCTTGAATAATTTGGGCAGCCGTAATTCCTTCCATTTCTCTTTCAGGAGTGACAATGACACGGTGTATTAAAATTGGAATTGCCACCTGTTTGATATCTTCAGGAGTTACAAAATCTCTACCATTAATGGCTGCTAGGGCTTTACTCGCTTTTAATAAGGCAAGAGAAGCTCTTGGTGACGCGCCCAAATACAAAAAGGCATTAGAACGTGTGTTGGTAATAATTTCTGCAATGTATTTGATCAAGTGTGGTTCTATAATAATTTGTTTGATCAATTGCTGATAGGCTACAATTTTTTCTTTGGAAAGACTGTTGGTAATCTGAGCTAATTTGGTGGTTTTTAATTCATGCTCTCGTGTAATAATTTCAATTTCCTCCTCAAACGTAGGATAGTCAATTGTAATTTTAAATAAAAATCGGTCTAATTGCGCTTCTGGTAATTTATAAGTTCCTTCCTGTTCAATTGGGTTTTGCGTTGCCAAAATCATATAAGGCGATTCTAAAGGATATTTGTTGCCATCAATTGTGACTTGCTGTTCTTCCATGACTTCAAAAAGAGCTGCTTGCGTTTTTGCAGGCGCTCTGTTAATTTCATCGGTCAATAATATATTGGCAAACACAGGGCCTTTTTTAAACTCAAATTCGGCTTCTTTTAAATTAAAAATAGAAGTTCCTAATACATCCGAAGGCATTAAATCTGGCGTAAACTGAATTCGGCCAAAATCGGTGTTTAAAGTCTTGGCTAAAAGTTTTGCAGTGATGGTTTTGGCAACACCAGGAACTCCTTCTAATAAAACATGACCTTCAGCAAACAAGGCAACTATCAGCAAATTGGCCACCTGTTTTTGTCCGACAATAACTTTTGAAAGTTCTGCTTTTATTTTTTCTACATTTTCTTGCAATTCTCTTAGATCTAGTCTGTTGTTGAATTGAAAGTCTTGTGTTGTTTCATTTTCCATAATTATATAAATTATTGATTTTTATAGAATTCGTTAATTTTTTTATTCAGTCGAAGCAAAGGTTCTTCTGTTGTGTAATGGTGTTTTTTCATGTTCACAATCATTTGAATCAAAGCTTCCGTTTCTTTTAAATCGGTATTGGATTTACGAGCCAACTTGTTTATAAAATCTTCATCTAGCTTGTCTGTAGATAAATGATATTGACTTCTAATATGTTCTAAGAAATACCTTATTTTCTTTTGGATGATGTTATTTGTATCTGCAGATTCTTGGTACAAATTACTTACTGTTTGTACAAATTCAGTAGTCGTGTTCGAAACTACGGGGAGTATGGGTATGATACGTTGTCGGCGCTTGCTGTTAAATAGTAAAAATAAAGCCAGAGTTACCAAAGCTAAATACCAGCTCCAACGTAAACTTGGTTGAGAAAGAATATAACGCAAAGGAGAATTGCTAAGATCGGGGTCTCGTTTAAAAACTTGATCGAAAAGAATATCTTCCTTAGGAATATAGGATAAGGTGGTATTTATATAATTAAAATTTGTTGCTTTTAGCAATTGGTAGTTGGTAAATATTTCAGGGTTGGTATGCAGATATACGATTCCTTTTTTAAATGGAATTCCCACAAAATTAGTTCGTTTTTTTTGTTTCGAATTGATATAGTACCCTAATTTTTTATTGGCTAAGGTGTCTTTTATATAGGAATTGTTGTTTTCCATTTTACTGTCAAACACCAAGCTGTCAGAAGTATAGTTCAAATGCAAAACATGTTTTGTTTCATCGAATTTTCTTTCGTCATATTGAATTTGAAAATTCAAAGTATCTTTTAAATGATTGCCAAAATGTACTGCAGAAATAAAAGCCGTATTTCCTTGTGCAATAAAAGCTAGTAAGGAATTTACTGAGGTTTTATCAGGTGAAAAATTTTCAGAGATGCTTATATAATTGGTGCTATCAGAGGTATATATTTCTTTATTGGCTTTGGCATACTGATAAAAGGTAACCGGTATTTTTTCAATTTTTTTAGTGGAGAACCAAGAAGGCAATTGTTCAAATAAAATTTTAGTATCCAATGGGTTGGTGGTACTTTCATCAAAGCGATGACTCCAGTCTGGGGTTTGCGGTCCTGTTTTGCTTAGAATTACAAGAAGTATATACACAAGGATGACCGTGATTAAAATAATTTTTCCTTTGCTATTCATGTCCAATTTGTTTTAAAAATTGACGATACAAATTTGCTGTGGTTTCATATTCACTTTCGTTAACTGAAAATTCACCATACCAAATATAGGTGTAGTAGTAGGAAACACGTTTAAAGCTTTGGTAAAACTCGGTAGCCTCCATTTCAAATAAATAATCAATGTTTGTTTTTTCAGGAGTGTAGGTAATTAGCCCTTTTTCATTGGCTTGTTTTAGGAGCCATAAATAGTAGTAACGTACGGCCAATCGGTAATCTTTGTTTTGAATAGCTTCTTCAATTAAGTTTTCAAAATTGACCAAAGCAATATTTTCTTCAATAGTAGAATTTATAGAATTTGGATGGTTTTTCTTTTTGCCAAAGATCCAACGTCCTTCCTTGTTTAAAATTATTTTGACCAGTATGTAGACTGCCATTATGAGAATTAATAGATAAATACCATATTTTAGATAATTAAATATAGCGCTAGCACCTTCTGTAGTTGTTTCAAATAAATTGGCCAAACGATTTAAAATCCAATTTTTAAGTTTTGTAAAAAAGGAAGGTTCAAACTCATAGATATAATTGGCATCCGTATAGTGTTGTTTGAAGGAATCGTCAATTTTCCGAAGCTGAGTCGGTGTGCTCGAAACCAAAGTAGTGTCTATTGCGGGCAAGCTATTTTGTGCGAACAAAAAATTACTGCAAACAAAAAACACAAAAACTATTTTATTTTTTAAGGCCAATTTCTGTGTGTATTTTTTTGTGAACAATAAAAGGATAAACAAGGTAGTAATAGGAAATTAAACTTAGGGTACCCAAAATGATACATAGCGCTAAAAGGATAGGCATATCATTGGCATATCGAGTAATAAAACCTTCTAAAAAACCGGCTGCAATGGTAAAAGGAAATGTGCTAATGACAATTTTAATACTGTTTCTTAAACCTGTTTTAAAGGAGTTTAATCGTGTATGTGTTTTAGGGAATAAAATACTGGCTCCTAGTATAAAACCTGCGGCTCCTTCAATAACAATAGCAAATATTTCCATGGCACCATGAATCCAAATACCTTTTACACTTTTCCAAAAAACACCCTGTTGTTCAAAAAAGTATTGAAAGGCGCCCAGCATAATTCCGTTTTGTAATAAAACATAGCCAGTGCCAATTCCGCCAGAAATTCCAAAAGCAAAACTTGTAAGTCCCACTTTTAAATTATTAAAGGTTATTCCAATAAAACTACCCCAATTGCTCCCGCCTTTGTAGATGGCTGTTGGATTTCCATTTTCAATATTCTTTAGAGTGGTGTTTACATAGTCGTCACCTAAAATTAAGCGGACAAAACTATCTTCATGCATGGCAGAAATTACACCTATTAAAACGGAGAGTCCAAAAACAACAAAGGCATAAAGCATATACCTTTTATAGGTATAAAGAAGTAGCGGTATTTCGGTTTTAAAAAAATAGAGGAAATGATTGCTTTCTTGTCGCTTGGTTTGGTAAATTCTTTGAAATACTTTTACCGCAAGATCATTTAAATAAACAATGAGTTTACTTTTTTTATAGTATGTTTGTGCATAAGCCAAATCATTGATCAGGTGCAAATACAATCTCGCTAATTCATCAGGGTTATCTGTTTTTTTTTGCTTGATTGCTTTTTCAAATTGCAACCATTTTTCTTTATTTAGCTTAATGAATGCTATCTCTCTCATAGAGAAACAAATTACACCAATATATGGCAGAAATACAAATAAACACAACCCAAAATGTAAACATCAGTTTTATTGCCGCAGAAGCTGGCGAACGTATTTTAGCTTGGTTTATAGATGTGTTAATTAAAATAGCATATTTAAGCGTAATTTTTGGTGTGGTCTTTGGCGTTTTTACAAATGGTTTAGATGCTGTAGCGGATGATCAATGGAGTAGGATTGCTTTTGTAATTGTATTGGCGAGTCCTGTTATTGTATATACCTTGGTTTTAGAAAGTTTGTTAAGTGGTCAAACCATAGGAAAGCGGATTGTTCGCATACAAGTCGTAAAAATTGATGGTTACCAAGCTAGTTTTCTAGACTTTTTTATTCGTTGGGTAATGCGGATTGTGGATATAAATTTATTTTCAGGTATTGTTGCTTTGGTTAGTATTGGAAGTACCAAATACCATCAGCGAGTAGGAGATATAGCTTCAGGAACTGCAGTTATTACTAGGAAAAACAAAATAAATATAGATCAAACTATTTTGTTAGAATTGGATGAAGCATACCGGCCGACTTATTTTTCGGTGATAAAATTGTCAGACAATGATATGCGAATTGTAAAGGAGAATTATGAAAACTCCAAAAAACTAGGCGATCATAAAGTAATTTTAAAAATCAAAGAAAAAGTTATAAATGTGATTGGAGAAGAACCGATAAAGGAACACAATGCTTCTTTGTTTTTAGAAACTGTTATAAAGGACTATAATTATTTTACCAAAAATATGTAATAAAAAAAGACAGCTAGCCAGCTGTCTTTTTTTATATAATTTATTCTTCTGTTACACCAATGGCGTCCAGTTCGTCATAAGGTTTTTTGGGATCTGGTCCATATTTATTTTTTCCAACGGTTCCTTCTTTAATGGTAAGAATCAGAAACCAAATACTGCCAATAAATGGAATGAAATAAATTAAAACATGACTTCCCGTTTTATCGATGTCGTGCATTCTTCTTACAGCCAAAGAAATAGTTGGAACAATACTTCCCAGAAAGTACAAGCCTAAAAGACTTGATAGGAGTGTAGAAAAGATACTTTCCTCAGGAAGATCTAATATTCCCATAAATGTAGAAAAAGCCAATAGAATCAGTATTTGAAAAAGTGCATACATCCAATACTCTTTCCGTCTAGCTCGTCCGTTAAATGTTGCGTAGTTTTTAAACGCAAGTAGATACCAATTCATGTTTTTATGCTTGTGCGGTACCTATTTCTTCTAATTCGTCGCTAGGGTTTTTAGGGTTTGGACCGTATTTGTTCGCGCCTTCTTTGCTATCTGTGCAAAAAAGTACAAGTAACCAAATAATACCGACTAAAGGAATCAATGAAATAAATAAAAACCATCCGCTTTTACCTACATCATGTAAACGTCTTACAGAAAGGGATAAATTAGGAACAATAGTTGCCAAGGCATAAAGTGCGTAGATGTATCCATAAATAATCACATCACTAAAGCTTAAGCCTAAAGCGTAATCAAGTGCCATACAAATATATATTGCAATGGTGTTTATCAGTGCAAACATCCAATATTCTTTTCTTCTAGCTCTTCCGTTAAAGTCAGCGTATTTTTTAAACGCCATAAAATACCAATTCATAGTTTTATTTTTTTAGTTAAAATTGAAGAACAAATTTAGGGAAATAAAATGAAGTGTCAATTTCACTCTTTTAACCAAGCTTGTAAGCCACCTGTCAGACTTTTTGCATTTTTATTAGGGTATTTCTCTAAAAATATTTTAGTAGCAATTAGACTTCTTTGTCCGACTTCACAATAAAATATAAGATGGTCAAGGTTTTTAAGTTCTTCTAATTTTTGATGTAGCTCATGTAATGGAATATGTAAGCCGCCAATGTTTAAGTTTTCACGTTCCATTAGTTTGCGCACATCTATGAGTTGAACTTTTTCAAAAGCTAATTTTTCTTTTAATTGCTTTGTGCTAATTTCAATGCTATCATTGTTTTCGATGCCGCAAAAAAAATCATAATCAATTAGTTTTTCAACTATTATGGAAGGATTTTTTTTAAAATTAAGAATGTTCTGTTGTAAATTAAGGGTGTTTAGCGAAAGTAATTTTCCGCTTAGGACTTCACCAATTCCGCAAATTATTTTAAGGACTTCATTGGCTTGGTAGCAACCAATAATACCGGGTAAAACACCCAATACGCCAATGTCGGAACAATTAGGAATACTGTTGGCTTTTGGAGGTTCTGGAAAAAGGCATCGGTAGCTTGGTCCATTTTTATAATTAAAGACACTTACCTGACCTTCAAATTTAAAAATAGCACCAAAAACGAGCGGTTTGTTGCAAAGAACAGCTGCGTCATTTGTCAGGTATCGTGTTTGGAAATTGTCCGATCCATCCACAATAACATCATATTGATTAAAAAGAGCTAAAGCATTATCCGAATTTAAATAGCTTTGATGTGTTTTAAAAGTGACAAACGGGTTGGTTTGTTGCAGTCGTTCTTTGGCGCAAATTACTTTGGGCTTTCCAATGTCGTTTGTTGTAAAAAGAATTTGTCTTTGTAAATTACTCTGTGCTACAACATCATTGTCAATAATTCCAATAGTGCCAACACCAGCTGCCGTTAAATACTGTAAAATAGGACAGCCTAAGCCTCCGGCACCTACTACGAGTACTTTAGCGTTCTTTAATTTTTCTTGTCCTGATATTCCTATTTCACTTAAAATAAAATGGCGGTTGTATTGTTTTTTTTCTTCGGAAGAAAACATTGAGTGCTGCTATGTTTAATGAAAATTAATACCTCAAAAGTACTTGTTTTTTAGAGGGAAGCCAATATTATTTTTATAGAGAATTATTTTTTTTCTAAAACACTCTAATTCAAACAGATAAAATTGAAGGTTTTTTGAGTTTTCTTTCGGTTTTTCGGTTGTTTTTTCGTATGTTTGTAGAGTTAAAAGCATTTGAATAATCTACCCCATCTTTTACAATGTTTAATCTTTAAAAACACGTAATTATGGACATAAAAAACTACTCAATTGAATCTGGTAAAACAGTAACTCAGAACGGCGGATTCCTGTCATCTGTTCAAAGCTTTATCGCTGAGAAAGGAGAGGGGTTGAATTTGTTTCAAAAAGTAATGCTTTCGCTCTATGTTTTAATGACCTTCTTTTTCTTTTTGTCGGCAATCTACTTTGTTTTGACAAAAGGATTTAAGTACTAATAAAGTTGAAAATACAAGTTTGTACATCTGGTGTTATTGTGTAAACGAGGAAGTCCAAGTTGTGTATTCATACAGCTTGGATTTTTTTTGTTTCCCTGTAATGAATTGTCCTATTTATGTTCAAAAGCACTTGTTTTAAAATGTTAATGCTTTTCATTTTTGTAAATCGGATAATTGTTGTTATATTTGCACCGTAAAAATCAAGATTATTGAAGATGAAGGGGACTTACAAGTCCCCTCTTTTTATACTAAACGATGAATAGAGAGCTAGTAAAGCAATTAGTGGAGGACGCAATAAGTGAGGATGAATCATTGTTTTTGATAGATTTGGAGTTTTTGCCAGATAGTAAAATTTCAATATTTATTGATGGTGATAACGGTGTTCCTTTGAACGAATGTATTCGAGTAAGTAGAGCCGTTGAAAATAATTTAGATAGAGAAGAAGAGGATTTTAGTTTAGAAGTAAGTTCTCCGGATATTACAAAACCTTTGGTTGTTCTTCGTCAATATGTAAAAAATATAGGAAGAACCTTGACAATTAAAACAGCAGAAGCTAAATTTGAAGGTGTATTGCATGAAGTTTTAGAAGATGCAATTGTTTTGAAATGGAAAGCTAGAGAGCCAAAACCTATTGGGAAAGGTAAAGTAACAGTTGAGAAAACGGAAAGTATTTCGTTTGATAAGATAGTAGAAGCAAAAGTGAAGCTAATTTTTTAAGATTAACGAAGAAATGGAAAATATAGATTTAATAAATTCATTTTCGGAATTTAAAGATGATAAAAGTATAGACAGGGTAACACTTATGTCTATTTTGGAGGAAGTCTTTAGAGCGGCATTAAAACGTAAATTCGGATCAGATGATAATTTTGATATTATCATCAACCCAGATAAAGGAGATTTAGAAATTTGGCGTAATCGTGTTGTTGTAGCCGATGGAATGTCAGAAGATGATAATGAAGAAATTGAGTTGGCTGAAGCTAGGAAAATTGAACCCGATTTTGAAATTGGTGAAGATGTTTCTGAAGAAGTGAAATTATTTCAATTAGGAAGAAGAGCTATTTTGGCATTACGTCAAAATTTGATCTCTAAAATATATGAACATGATTCTACAAATATTTTCAAACAATTTAAAGAATTAGAAGGAGATTTGTATTCTGCGGAAGTTCATCATATCAAACACAATGCAATTATTTTGTTAGATGATGAAGGAAATGAATTGGTTTTGCCGAAAAGTGAGCAAATTCGTTCTGATTTCTTTAGAAAAGGAGAATCTGTTAGAGGTGTTATTAAAAGTGTAGAACTTAGAGGTAATAAACCTGTAATTATTCTTTCAAGAACAGCTCCAAGTTTCTTAACAAAATTATTTGAACAAGAAATTCCTGAAGTCTTTGACGGTTTAATTACTATTGAAGGAGTTGCAAGAATTCCTGGTGAAAAAGCAAAAGTTGCCGTAGATTCTTACGATGATAGAATTGATCCAGTCGGAGCTTGTGTTGGTATGAAAGGATCTAGAATTCACGGAATTGTTCGTGAACTAGGAAATGAAAATATTGATGTAATTAACTTTACAAAAAATACACAACTATTTATTGCAAGAGCTTTAAGTCCAGCAAAAATAGTGTCTATGAATATTCTTCAAGAACCTGTAGATGGAAAGAAAGGACGTGTAAACGTGTTTTTAAAACCGGAAGAAGTTTCTAGAGCTATTGGTAGAGGTGGTGTAAATATCCGTTTGGCAAGTGAGCTGACAGGATTTGAAATAGACGTACAAAGAGAAGGAGTTGAAGACGAAGATGTTGAATTAACTGAATTCTCTGATGAAATCGAAGGATGGGTGATTCAAGAGTTTAAAAACATTGGTTTAGATACGGCAAGAAGCGTATTGGATAAAGATGTACAAGAACTAGTAAAACGAACAGATTTAGAAGAGGAGACTATTTTAGACGTTCAACGAGTATTAAGGGAAGAATTCGAAGGATAATCTCTAAAAAAAATAAAATTAAGTTTAGACATAGATATGGCTGAAAACAAAACAATACGACTAAACAAAGTCTTAAGAGAACTAAACATTTCATTAGACAGGGCTGTAGAGCATCTGTCCAAAAATGGAATTGAGGTTGAGGCACGTCCTACTACCAAAATTTCTAATGACATTTATGAAGTTTTGTTAGATGGTTTTCAGACGGATAAAAATAAGAAAGCTGCTTCTAAGGAAGTAGGTGAAGAGAAGAAGAAAGAGAAAGAAGAGCTTCGCTTAGCACAAGAAGCTGTTCTTGAAAAGAAACGTCAAGAGGAAGAAAGCCGTAAAGAAGTTTTAAGAGCAAAAGCTGAAAAGCTTGAGATTAAAACAGTCGGTAAAATCGATATCAAAACTGGGAAACCAGAATTGCCAAAGGTAGAGTCTCCTAAAGCGGAAGCCCTAAAAGAGGAAACTCCAAAGGTTGAAGCTCCTAAAACAGAAACTCCACAAGCAGAAGAAACGAAAGTTGAAGCTGTAAAAGAGGTGAAAGTTGAAGAGACGGTTAAGGAAAAAATTCCAGCAAAAGTGGAAGCAGAGAAAAAAGAAAGTCCAAAAGTTTCTGGGCCAGTTACTCCTGCAAAACCTATCGCAGTAAAACCTATTGATCAAGCACAAGAATTTGTAGCTGCTAAACCTCAAGCTCCAAAAAAGCAAGAGCCAAAAGTAGAAGTAAATCCTGAAGAAGCTGAAAAATTAACGACGCAGTACAAAAAATTAGACGGGCCTAAGTTAACAGGTACCGTTATTGATTTGAAGCAATTTGAGCGTCCGAAGAAGAAAAAAGAAGATCCTAAAGCAGCGGCTTCAAAAACAAAAAGAAAGAGAATTGTAAAACCTGCGAACCCTGGACAAAGAAGACCGGGTGGACAAGGTGGCGCAAGAACTCCATTTAATAAAGGGAAAGGAAGAGGTCGTCCGGCACCAGCAGTTAAAAAAGAAGAACCAACTGAAGCAGAAGTACAAAAACAAGTACGTGAAACTTTGGAAAGATTACAAGGAAAATCTTCTAAGAACAAAGGAGCAAAGTACCGTAGAGATAAAAGAGATTTACACCGTCAACAATCTGACATCGATCAGGAGTTAGCGGCTCAAGATAGTAAAATATTAAAAGTAACAGAATTTGTTACTGTAGGTGAAGTTGCTACCATGATGGAAGTTTCTCCAACTCAAATTATTTCAGCGTGTATGACACTTGGAATGATGGTAACAATGAATCAAAGGTTAGATGCTGAAACAATTACAATTGTAGCAGATGAATTTAACTATTCTGTTGAGTTTATTGGAGCTGAAGTTGAAGAGTCTATTATAGAAGAAGAAGATGCTGAAGAAGACTTGACAACAAGAGCACCTATTATTACGGTAATGGGACATGTAGATCACGGTAAAACATCTTTATTGGATTATGTGCGTAAAGCAAACGTAATCGCTGGTGAGTCTGGTGGAATTACACAACATATTGGTGCGTATTCTGTAAGATTAGCGGATGGGCAAAGAATAGCCTTTTTAGATACTCCAGGTCACGAGGCCTTTACAGCCATGAGAGCACGTGGTGCACAGGTTACCGATTTAGTAATTATTGTAATTGCAGCGGATGATGATGTAATGCCACAAACAAAAGAAGCAATCAGTCATGCACAAGCAGCTGGAGTTCCTATTGTATTTGCCATCAATAAAATTGACCGTCCAGCAGCAAATCCTGATAATGTGAAGCAACAATTAGCTTCTATGGATTTATTAGTTGAAGACTGGGGAGGTAAAATTCAATCACATGATATCTCTGCTAAAACTGGACAAGGTGTTGATGAATTGTTAGAAAAAGTATTATTAGAAGCTGAAATCTTAGATTTAAAAGCGAATTCTAATAAGAGAGCCTCTGGTACAGTAGTGGAAGCATTATTAGATAAAGGTAGAGGATATGTATCTACAATTATGGTACAAACAGGTACTTTAAAAATTGGAGATTATGTATTGGCCGGAAGACATAGTGGTAAAGTAAGAGCTATGTTCGACGAAAGAGGAAATAACTTAAAAGAAGCTGGACCTTCTACACCGGTATCATTACTTGGTTTAGATGGAGCGCCTCAAGCAGGTGATAAATTCAACGTATTTGAAGACGAAAGAGAGGCAAAACAAATTGCAACAAAACGTTCTCAATTACAAAGAGAGCAATCTGTAAGAACTCAGAAACATATTACTTTAGATGAGATTGGAAGAAGAATTGCATTGGGTGACTTTAAAGAATTGAACATTATCTTGAAAGGGGATGTGGATGGTTCTGTAGAAGCCTTAACCGATTCATTCCAAAAATTATCTACGGAAGAAATTCAAGTAAATATTGTGCATAAAGGAGTTGGTGCAATTACAGAATCTGATGTGTTATTAGCTTCTGCTTCTGATGCAATTGTAATCGGATTTAATGTACGTCCTTCTGGAAATGCAAGAATAATTGCAGATACGGAAGAAGTTGATATCAGAATGTATTCTATTATATATGATGCAATCAACGACTTGAAAGATGCAATGGAAGGAATGTTGTCTCCAGATATGAAAGAGGAGATTACAGGTACTGCTGAAATTAGAGAAGTATACAAAATTTCTAAAGTAGGTAACATTGCAGGATCTATGGTCTTGACAGGTAAAATCTTTAGAGATTCACAATTACGTGTAATACGTGATAGTATAGTGGTCTTTACTGGAGAATTTGCAGCTTTAAAACGTTTCAAAGATGATGCGAAGGAGGTAGCTAAAGGTTACGATTGTGGTATGCAAATTAAAGGATACAACGATATTAAAATTGGAGATATCATTGAATCATTCCATGAAGTTGCAGTGAAGAAAAAATTGAAATAAATAGAGCAAACGACTCATTTCAGTTATATAATAAAAAAACTCATTAGATTTTCTAATGAGTTTTTTTATGTTTTCTAAGTATAGAAAGTAGGTAGATTGTGGTCTTTTGATTAGGCTATAGGAATAACGAAATACTTCAATTGTTAGCTAGTTGTATAAGCATTTATTTGTTGTGAATACTAGTTAAAAGGACATCTTTAAGTATGTGAAAACAATTCATTGGACTATTTACTCCTTGGTTAAAAGTGTCTATTAGGTGATCCATAATAGATTTTGACAAAAAGAAAAATGCTCATTAGGATTCCTAATGAGCATTTTTATAAAATAGGGAGTTGTTATTTTGTCAGTCTCCAAACTCGTACCCAATCATAAGACGTTGTTCTTTCTTTTTCGTTACCAGTCATTCCTCCATCTGCAGGTACTGGATTCCAATCATAGGTTTCTACCACCATTCTTAAATGCATTGGAATGTCAAAGTCGGCAGGTGGTGTTACTGTTTTTATAAGTTTTCCATCCAAGAAAAACTGTACTTCGGTTTTACTTTTCCACCAAGCTCCATAGGTATGATAATCATCATAAACTTTTCCTGAGTCTAAATTTTGGTTAACTCCAGCAGTTGCTTTTGCATAATCACAACCTTCAGGTATATTTCTGCTATGTGTGTTGGCATGCATGGATTGGTCAAAATTTTGAGCGAATGGTTTTTTGTTATTTATTTCTCCAACACATTCTTGAATATCCAATTCCACAGTTCTTTTGTCACAACCACTTAGATTTTTTCCTTCATTAATTAACCAGAAAGTTGAAGACATAAAGGTTTTGTTAGCTTTCATTCTACATTCGTAATAACCATAAGTCAATGATTCAGTAGAACCAACATAACCACCACCATGGGTAAATACCTTATTGTGTTTTGTAATGGGGGCTGGAAGTTTGTATGCTGTTATGTGCAAAGAACCATTTTTTACACTTATATTGTCTTCCATAAACAAACCGGGTGCTCTCCCGATCCATCCACCTGAAGTGAGCCATTTGCTAGGGTCCAATCTTTTTTTGTTAAATTCATCCGACATGTTTTTGACCAATTTCCATTTTTTTCCTTCAAGGTTAGGAGCTTGTCCGTCGGCAAAGCTGGGAGCTTTTTGAGCCGTTATACTACTTGATATTGCGAAGAGGAGTACCGTTACTGTTCTAAGAAAAAGTTTACTATAATTCATATGATGCGTTTTTAAATTCAAAAGTAAATGTACTTAGATACAACTTTTTCAAACAGAAGATATGTCTTATTCACTAACACGAATGAGTTGTTATGATTAGAAACGTGATAGCTTATAGCTGGTTGAGTAATAACAATAATTAACCTTGGTTTTTAGGAAGCTTGTGTTATTTTTGTTGTGGATTACGTAAAAGAAGCACTATGAATAGGAAAAGTAAAAAAAGAGGTATTGCATTGTTTTTGGTATTGTCAAGTTTTTGTTTTTCAGGAAACTCACAAACAAACATTAAAGCCGGAAAAGGATTGTTCAACGCAAACTGCGTTGCTTGTCATCGTTTGGATAAAAAATTAATTGGTCCTGCACTAATTGAAAGTACCGAAAAACGAACATTTTCTTGGTTTAAAGAATTTGTTTCAGACAATGCTAAAATGAGAGCGAAAGGAGACAAGGAAGCCTTGGCTATTTTCAAGGCATTTAATGGAATTCCAATGCCTGCTTATCCACAATTTTCAGAGAAAGACATGGCAAATATATATGCATATATCAAATCTGAAAAAAAATAAATTATTGATTTCGTTTTTTTTAAAAAAATAGAATTAATCAATCCTTTAGCTTTTTGTAGATTCTCTTTTGATCAGTTCGGTTTCTAAGGTGATAATTTTTGGCTCCTTAGGTTTTTTATTTTTGATGGCTTTTATTTCTTTATACAATTGTTTAAAAGCGGTTTTTCCCATTTGATATCCTGGCTGATCTATGGTTGTTAGTGTTGGTGATATGACGGAGGACATAAACCAATTACTAAATCCAACAATATTTATATCTTCTGGAATTTTAACTCCTTGTTTGTTAAATTCTGTCATGGCACCTATGGCAACTAAATCGGTATTGATAAATATACCATCTACATCGGAATGATCTTTTAATAATTTTTTAGCATTTGTTTTTCCTTCTTCAAAACTCATGTCACCACATTCGCATATATAAACTAAAGAGGGATCGTAGGGTAAATTGTGATCCAACAGTGCTTTTTTATATCCTAAAAAGCGGTCGATAGAATTTTGTGGTAAAAGAGCTCCTCTAAAATGTGCAATTCGTTTGCAACCAATATCAATTAAATGCTTTGTTGCGGTATATGCAGCTTTGCGATCGTCAATAATAACTTTGGAACATTTTACAATTTTAGCAATTTTGTCAAACATCACCAAAGGTTTGTCTTGGGCTAAGACTTCATTTATATGGTCAAATTTTGCGGTTTCGTTGGCCAAGGAAATTAGGATGCCATCTACTCGTTGACTTAATAGTAAATCAATCTGTTTTTTTTCTAAGTCGTAAGATTCATCCGATTGAAGTATGATTACCAAATAGCCTTTTTTTTCTGCTTGTGATATAATTCCTTTAATCACACTTGAAAAGAAATGGTGTACAATCACTGGAATAATCAAACCGATGGTTTTCGATTCTTTGGTTCTTAAATTTACGGCGAAAGAATTTGGTTTGTAATTTAGCATAGATGCTGTTTCTCTTACCAACTTCCTCGTTTTTTTACTAACATCTGGATAGTCTTTTAAGGCTTTTGAAACGGTAGTTATAGAAATATTTAATTGTTCCGCAATTTCTTTTAAGGTAACAGGTTTCATTTTTTTGTTTAGAATTGGTTTGGTTAAATATAAGTAAAAAAGTGTTTCGAAAACGTTTTCGTTACTTTCGAAAACGTTTTCGATAATATAATTGCTACATTAACATGTTGTTAAATATAAATTAGCTAAAAATTAACTAAATAATTTATTGATTAACTAAAATTTAAACGAAATGAATTCTATTAAACAAAGTGGATTTTTATTGATTATGATGCTTCTTACAGCAACTGGCCTTGTGGCGCAATCAATATCAGGAAATGTGAAAGACGAGACAGGTACACCTATACCCGGTGTAAATGTAATTTTAGATGGAACGATTAAAGGGGCGGTTTCAGATTTTGATGGTAATTATACGATTTCAAATATTGAAAACGGGACCTATACTTTAACCGCAACTTTTGTTGGTTTTGCAAATGTTTCAAAAAGTGTAAGCATACAAGATGCCAATGTAACCATGAATATAGTAATGTCTGAAGATGCTGAATCGTTGGATGAAATTATTGTGACTGGTGTTGTAAATCCAAAGTCTAAATTAGAATCAAGTATTTCTGTTTCTACCATGAACGCTTCCTTAATTGAACAGGCATCTCCAAGAAGTTCTGGTGAACTTTTTAGAAATGTACCAGGTATCCGAGCAGAATCTTCAGGTGGTGAAGGAAATGCGAATTTTAATGTTCGTGGTGTTCCTGTTTCTTCTGGAGGATCTAGATATTTTCAAATTCAAGAAGATGGATTGCCATTGAATTTATTTGGAGATACTTCTTTTGGAAATGCAGATAATTTTTTAAGAATTGATTCAAATATTGGTAGAGTGGAAGCAATTAGAGGTGGTTCTGCATCTACACAAACTTCTAACGGACCAGCAGGTATCATTAATATGATTAGTAAAACTGGTACTACAGAAGGTGGTTCTATAGGAACAACTTTTGGTTTGGACTACGAAACGAATAGATTAGATTTTGAATATGGTACACCTATAGGTGATGGTTTGTCTTACCATATTGGTGGATTTATGAGAACAGGTGAAGGACCAAGAAATATTGGTTACCAAGGAAATAAAGGAGGGCAAATTAAAGCCAACTTAACCAAAAGGTTTGAAAATGGTTATGTGCGTACTTATGTAAAGTATTTAAACGACAAATCAGTGATGTATTTACCAATGCCAATGTTGTTAGAAGGAGATAATTCAAATCCTACCTATTCTAATTTACCAGGTTTTGATATTACTTCTGATGCGACTCATTCTGCTTATTTACAACAAAGTGCTGGAACATCTCCTTTTGATGGATCGAGACATGTAAATGACGTAAGAAGTGGTAATAATCCTATTTCAAAATCTATTGGAGCAGAGTTTTCTTTTGACTTACCAAATGATTTTAAAGTAACGGGTAAAGCTAGATATTCTAATAATAGTGGAGAATGGGTTGCCCCATTTACAGCAGGTGTTGGTACGGTTTCTGAAATGGAAACTTTGGCAAGAGATGCCTCTGGAGCAACAGGATCTTTAGTGTATTCTGATGGAGCAAGAGAAGCTTTTGCACCTTCAAATGGATTGGCACAAGTTATTCATATGTTTGATGTTACGGTTGATGATTTAAGTAACTTTTTCAGTGATGTGAAAATTAGCAAGAAAATTAATGACAATGTTGGAATTACAGCAGGTTTGTTTACAGCAACTCAAAACACGAAAATAGGATGGCAATGGAATTCTTTTTTATCGGAAGTAAAAGGAGGTGGAGAAGCAAGATTAGCTGATTTTGATGGCTATTCTAGAAATGGTCAGTTTTCTTATGGAACACCAGTTTGGGGTAACTGTTGTCAACGTAAATACAATACAGTCCATAATGTAAATTCACCTTATGTTGGTGTAGATGCAAATATAAACGAGAAGTTAAACTTTGATGGTAGTATTCGTTTTGAAAATGTAAGTGTAAATGGAAACATTCAAGGAGGACCTACAAGTCAAGGTAATTTTGATTATGATGGAAATGGAACGATAGAAGGTATTGAAGAAAGTGTTCCTCTTGTTCTTGGTAATGCAGGACAAATAGTAAATGATGATTATAATTTTATTTCGTATTCTGCAGGTCTTAATTATAAATTTAATGAGGGTACAGCAATGTTTGCTAGATATAGTGCAGGTGCTTCTGGAAGGGCTGCAGATAGAAATTCTTATGGAATTGATGGTTTGGCAGATGTTCAGTACGATGAATTGTCACAACTAGAAGTTGGTTACAAGACAAGACTTTCAAACGGAGTTTTAAACCTTACCGGTTTTATGAGTAATACAAATGAAGGAGTTAGTAATGAATTGAATAGAACAGTTGGTAATCCATTTAAAGCTTTAGGTTTGGAGGCTGAAACGGCTTTGTCTTTTGGAGATAATTTATCATTAAATGGTTCTTTTACTTGGACAAAAGCAGAAATTGATGGAGGTGACAACAAAGGAAATACACCAAGAAGACAAGCGGAGTTGGTTTACAATATCTCTCCTAGGTATAACTTTGGTGAAAACAAAGAACACAGTGTGGCACTAAGTGCATTGGGTACGTCTAAATCGTATGCGCAAGATGACAATACTTTGGTAATGCCTGCCTACACTTACTTTAACTTAATTGGTAGAGCTGGGTTAACAAAAGGACTTTCAGTAGTGTTAAGTGTGAACAATATTTTTGATGCAGTTGGAATTACAGAGGTTGAAGGAAACGGAGATGGAGCTTACGGAGCAAATCGTTTGGTAAGAGCAAGATCAATTAGTGGTCGTTCTTCTACCTTGTCTTTACAATATAAGTTTTAAGTTTAGATTGGTTTTATATTGTTAGCAAAAGGGTTGGGGTTACGCACTAACTTCCAGCCCTTTTTTAATTCACTTTTTTATTTCTAAATTATGAGAGCACTTATTTTTTCAGTACTATTAGTACTAGCCTTTACAAACATTAGTTATGGTCAAGTAGCAAGTTCTACTTCTTTAACAGAAAAAAAAGAAACCAAAAAAATGATTGTATATGGAAGTGATACTTGTCACTACTGTCTAGATGCAAAGGCTTATTTAAAAGAAAGAAAAATTGATTTTATTTATTACGATGTCGATTTAAATTTAGTGAAGCAAAGAGAAATGTTGGTCAAATTGCAAAAAGCAGGTATTTCTGTAGATAATTTGTCTTTACCTGTTGTAGATTTACAAGGTAAAATGCTAATGAACGGTGCTAATTTTGAAGCGTTTCTTAAAAAATTAAACTAAAAAAATACAGATGAAAATTAGAAAACCGAACTTATCCTTTTGGCAAATTTTTAATATGAATGTGGGATTCTTAGGAATTCAATTTAGCTTTGGTTTACAGCAAACTGCTGTGAATCCTATATTTTCTTTTTTAGGAGCACATCATGAAGATTTACCCATCCTAAATTTAGCAGGTCCTGTTACAGGATTAATTATTCAACCTATTATAGGGGCTATTTCAGATAAAACCTGGTCGCCACGATGGGGAAGACGTAAGCCTTTCTTTTTAATAGGAGCTTTGATAGGTAGTTTGTGTTTATTCGCATTTCCATTTAGTCCAACTTTATGGTTTGCTGTTGGTTTGTTATGGATTTTAGATGTGGGTAACAATATGGCCATGGAACCATATCGCGCTTTTGTGGGCGATAAATTACCCAATAAGCAATTGAGTTTTGGGTATCAAATGCAAAGTTTATTTGTGGGAGCTGGAATTGTACTAGCCAATGCTTCTATTTTTCTTTTTCAAGATTGGTTTGGTGCTGAAGAAACAGCTACGGAAGCTGTAAAAAGCATTCCTGAATGGTTGTATTATTCCTTTTTTATAGGAGCCGTTTTGTCTATTGCCACCATCTTATGGTCGGTTTTAAAAACACCTGAAATTCCACCTTCAGAAAATGAACTAGAAGCTATTAAGAAACACAATGCTTTGTCTTTGACAGACAGGATTAAAACGCCATTTGTAGAAATTATGGACGCCCTAAAAAAGATGCCAAAATTTATGTGGAAACTTTCTGTGGTGTATTTATTTCAATGGTATGCTTTGTTTGTGTATTGGCAATTTATTTCACCAATGTTTGAAGAAAGTATGGGCTTCGATAAATCTGAAGCTTTAAGTCAGGCTGCAAAAATGAATACAACCTATAATCTTTCTACCATAGTTTTTGCCTTGGCATTGGTGCCTTTGGCTTTAAAATTTGGGGGTAAAAAGGTATATGTGCTAAGTTTGTTTCTAACAGGAATTGCTATGCTTTCCATACCTTATATACAAGATCCACTTTTGGTTATTTTACCAATGGTTTTATTTGGTATTGGTTGGGCAGCTATGATGGGAATTCCGTATTCAATGGTTTCTAAAATAGTACCTCAAGAAAGACGGGGTGTATATATGGGGATCTTAAATATGATGATTGTTATTCCTATGGGAATACAAACGCTAACCTTCGGTCCTGTAGTTAAAAATTTATTAGACAACAGTGCCGTAAATGCCATACTTTTTGGAGGCGTATTTTTTGTAATAGCGGGTGTTTTGGCACTGCGCTTAAAAGAACCTAAAATGGAAGACGACGATTTAGTTGTGCCAACGGGTGAACATGAAATAGATAGATTTTAACGAAATTTTGTCGTTAGAATAAACTAAAAAACAGATTACATTTTGGAAAATAATAAAAGAGAGATAGACATAGTATGTGTTGGTGAGGTCCTTGTCGACTTTATTGGTCACCAATCAGGTGTTCAAATTAACAATACTAGAGATTACCATCGTTATCTAGGAGGTTCTCCTACAAATGTGGCCATGAATATGGCTAGGTTGGGTTTAAAATCGATGATGGTGGCAACGGTAGGAAAAGATGGTTTTGGAGAATATATTTTGGAGCGCCTTTCAGAAGTAGGGGTGGTTACAGATCAAATAAAAGAATTAAATGACAAAGCCTCCAGTGTTATTTTTGTTTCAAGAACTGATAGTACGCCAGATTTTATTCCTTTTCGAGATGCTGATTTTTGCATCAGTGAAGATCAAATTTCTAAGGAAATTCTTTCAAATTCTAAAATATACCATACCACATGCTTTGCCCTTAGTAAAAAACCTGCACAGACTACAATTTTGAAAAAAGCAGAAGAAGCTTTTCAACTAGGCTGTAAGTTAAGTATTGATGTAAATTATGCTAAGAAATTGTGGGACGGTCAAGAAGAAGCATTGCAAATAATTAAAGCTTATTGCAAGTTCAATCCTTTGGTGAAAATAAGTGAAGATGATATGCTTAGGCTTTTTGAGAAAGAAGTACCGCATGCTGAAATTTTCGATTTTTTTCATTCGCATGGTGTAGATACCGTTTGCTTAACTTTAGGAAGCAAAGGTGTAAAATTGGCTCAAAGAGGAAAAGCATTAATAGAATTACCTGCCATAAAAATAGATGTAGTGCAAGATGCTACGGGTGCCGGTGATGCTTTTTGGTCGGGGTTCTTGTTTGCTTATATCAAAGAAAAGCCTGTGGAAAAATGTTTGCAAGTTGCTTTGCAATTAGCAGCTTTAAAACTTCAAAACGTGGGTAGATTACCAGATAATATCAACATATTGTCTGAACTTCTTTAAAAATAAAATTCGATGCAAAAAGAAAATAATATAAGCAATGGAGTTATGCTAAACGCATATCCAGACAGTATAGGGAAAAATCTAAGCGACATAGTTGCTATGTTGAAAAAGCCTGAATTCAAAGATGTTTTTTCTTTATTTTATGTGTTGCCAACTTTTTTTAATAGCGATTTAGATCGTGGTTTTTCTGTAATTGATTACAACTTGAATCAAGAATTAGTTTCAGAAGAAGATTTAAAAGCGTTTAAAGAGTTAAATATTCAATTGAAATTTGATATTGTTTTAAATCATTTGTCGGTTGCTTCTCCTCAGTTTAAAGATTTATTGAAGTATGGAGTACAGTCAAAATACAAAGATTTTTTTATCAATTGGAATGAGTTCTGGGAAGGCAATGGGAATATAGATGCCAATGGAGTTGTAATACCTGATGAGGAGTTTTTAAACAAATTGTTTATGAGAAAGTCGGGCTTGCCGATACTTAAAGTAGCATTTCCAGATGATTCAGAAAAACCTTATTGGAATACTTTTTACCAGCAAATTACCTATGCAAAATTGACGACTTCGGATTTGGAACATTTAGAGGGGTTGACCAAGGCTCAGGGAATTTCCGTTTGCAAAATTGTAAACAATGCCATTGACAATGATTTGGATTTGTCGAGTTTTGATTTTGATAACGCTAAGCACTTAAAAAAAGAAATTTTACAAGTTGTACAAGCAAAGCGTTCGTATTTAGGACAAATGGACGTGAATGCAAAATCAGAATTGGTTTGGGATTTTTATGAAGAAACCCTGAAAAAAGTAAGTAGTTATGGTTGTGAAATTTTACGATTGGATGCTTTTGCCTATTTGCATAAAGAAATTGGACAAACAAATTTTTTCAATAAACCAGGTACTTGGGACCATTTAGAACGGATCAACCAAATTGCAAAAAGCAATAATTTAACCCTTTTACCAGAAATTCATGCAGAGTATGGTTTGCACTTACATGATGAAGTGGCAGATGAAGGCTATCAGATTTATGACTTCTTTTTACCAGGATTGACCATACATACCTTAGAGAATTGCAATAGTACATCCCTATTAACTTGGGCTAAGGAAATCATTAGCAAAGGCTACAAAACAGTAAATATGCTTGGTTGTCATGATGGGATACCGGTGTTAGATTTAAAAGGAAAAGAAGTAGATGGCGTTTATAATAAAGGTCTTTTAGAAGATCATGAAATTGAAGCCATTATGACCAAAATAATGGAACGAGGCGGGAGAGTAAAAAATTTATATGATCCTTCAGGGGAAAAGATATCTTACTACCAAGTCAATGCCACCTTCTTCAGCGCCTTAGGTGAAAATGAACAAAAGTTATTGGCGGCACGTGCCATCCAAATGTTTATGCCTGGTATTCCTCAAGTATGGTATTTAGATATTTTTGCAGGAAAAAATGATTATGAAGCTGCTGATAAAGGAGGAAGTGGCGGACATAAAGAAATTAATAGAACAAGCTTAAGCGAAGCGGATATTGAAGCAGGTTTAAAAAAGGAACTTGTCAATAATCAGCTTACATTGATGCAAATACGAAATACTTGTGATGCCTTTTCAGGGAATATGCAAATAAAACAAGGAACTGAAACTGAAATTCATATTGTATGGAATAATGATAAAGACATCGCTAGATTAAAGTTGGATTTAAAATCGTTGGTTTTTACAGTACAATATTCAAAGGGAGATTTGTTAGAAACACTTCATTTTAATAAGGACTAGTTATCGTTTTTTTTGAGCCCTACATAATTATAAGGAAACAGCCCCTGATTTATATCAGGGGCTGTTTCCTTATAATTATGTAATGTGTCGAATTGTCTAAAACTATAAAACTCTGGCTCCAGGGTATTTTTTCTGAATTAAATTTAAAACACGATCTGCTTCCAAACGTGTTCTATAAACTTCAGTTTGTATTTTCCATTCTGGAACTTTGTAAGTTCTAAATATTTTTATGTCTGGAAAATTTTTCTGGAATTTGGCTAGCTTGTCAATTGCCATTTCTTCATTTCCATTGTACAATTGAATACAAAATCCGCTTTTGATACTCTTATTATAAGCTCTTTTTTTATAGATAAGACTATCTAAGCTAGAAAGTGATTTTTGCGCTGTTGCTGTATTGGCAAAAGCAGCAATAAATAGAGTGATTAGAAAGTGTTTGATTTTCATGGTAAAATGTTTTTGCAAAAATAAATTATTGTGAATTAATAATTTGCTGATTGCTTTATTTAGAATAAATATAAATTGCATGATACGCTACCAATTTAATTTACAATTTTAGTAATTAGTAGTACTTTTGCTCAAAATTTTTGGGTCACGAAATCCTTTTCTTATTTAGAGAAAATCGTACCAAAATAGATAGAAAATTTATATTTTATAGTATGAAAAGTGTGAAAAAACACAGTCGAATCTCGAGATTAGTCATGACTAGTCTTACTTTTTTATTCCTTTTTACCTTTAATTTGTCAGCTCAAGGAGATGCAAAAGCGGGTAAAAGTTTGTTTAACGCTAACTGTGCAGCTTGTCATAAGTTAGATAAAAAACTTGTAGGGCCCGCCTTAGGAAAAATCTCTGAACGTAGAGAGTTAGCTTGGTTGAAAGCTTGGATTAAAGATAACAATGCATTAAGAGCATCTGGAGATGCGGATGCAATTGCTGTTTTTGAGGAATACAATAGTATGCCTATGTCTGCTTTCCCTCAGTTATCTGACGCCGACATTGAAAATATTGTTGCTTATGCAGATGCGGATCCTGTAAAGAAAGCTGGTGCAGCTGTGGTTGCTACTGCTGATACAGGGGTTCAAGAAAAAGGATCTTCGGATTGGATTTCTTATGTTGTATTGCTAATTCTAGCAGGTATTATTCTTTGGGTTTATTTCAAAAGTGATAATGGTTTCTTGAAAATTGCTGCAACAATTGTATTGTTGTTTAATATCGCTTATTTCGGTTTTACTGCCTTAATGAATATTGGTGTTGATCAAGATTACCAACCAGTACAGCCAATTGCTTTTTCTCATAAAATTCACGCAGGTGATAATAAAATTGATTGTCAATACTGTCACTCTTCTGCTAAGAATAGTAAAACATCTGGAATTCCTTCTGTGAATGTTTGTATGAACTGTCATAAAAATATTTCTGAAGTTTCTGATGATACGCAAATTGCTTCAATGGGCTTAGGAAAAGCTGGATTGGATAAAGAAATTCAAAAATTATACAAAGCTGCAGGTTGGGATTCTGAAAAATTAGAATACACAGGAGAAACGGAGCCAGTAAAATGGGTGCGTGTTCATAACTTGCCAGATTTCGCATACTACAATCACTCTCAACACGTAACTGTTGGAGGTCTTAAGTGTCAAAAATGTCACGGGCCAGTTGAAGAGATGGATGAAGTGTATCAATATTCTCCATTAACTATGGGATGGTGTATCGACTGTCACAAAGAGACGAAAGTTAAAATGGAAGGAAATGGATACTACAAAAACATACATGAAGACTTGTCTAAAAAGTATGGTGTAGATAAAGTGACTGTCGCTCAAATGGGAGGGAAAGAATGTGGAAAATGTCACTATTAATCAATTATTAAGTTTATAAATACCTATATATACATGGCATCTAACAGAAAATACTGGAAAAGTGTTGAAGAGCTAAACGAAAATAGTTCGATTGTTGCTAAGCTTGAAGAAAATGAATTTGTATCAGATATTGCTACAGATGAATTTTTAGGAGATAAAGAGACTTTAGAAGAATCTTCTACTTCTCGTCGTGACTTTTTAAAATATGTTGGGTTTTCAACAGCAGCTGCCTCTTTAGCAGCCTGTGAAGGTCCAGTTAGAAAATCAATTCCTTACGTAATCAAACCAGAAGAAATTACTCCTGGTATTGCTAATTATTATGCATCTACAATTGCTGATGGATATGATTTTGCAAACGTATTAGTGAAGACTAGAGAGGGAAGACCAATTTTAATCAAGCCAAATAAGTTGGCCAATGGTTCTACCAATGCACGTGTACAGGCGTCTGTGCTTTCATTGTATGATAGTTTGCGTTTAACAGGGCCTAAAGTAAATGGGAATGCCATTTCTTGGTCAGATGCAAATGGTCAAATAAAAGCAACTTTAGCAGAATTAAAAAATAAAGGTGAAAAGGTTGTTGTATTAACAGGAACTTTAGCGTCTCCTTCTACAGAGAAATTGATTGCTAATTTTGCTGCAGCTAACGGGAATGTACAACACGTACAGTACGATGCTTTGTCTGAATCTGCAACTTTAGATGCATTTCAAGAAGTATACGGAACGAGAGCTTTACCAAACTATGATTTTTCTGATGCAAGTGTAATTGTTTCTATCGGTGCTGATTTCTTAGGAGACTGGCAAGGTGGTGGTTTTGAAAAAAGCTATACAGCAGGTAGACAAGTAGCAACAGGTAAAATGTCTCGTCATATTCAAATAGAGTCTAATATGTCTCTTACTGGATCGAACGCTGATAAAAGAATTGTACTTAAACCATCAGAGCAAATTTTTGCTTTGATTAATTTATACAACGCGGTAACGGGTGAAAATTTGCCTTCAAAAGCAACTCCAAAAGATGCTGATATTAAGAATGCTGCTAAGCAATTGAAGAAAGCAGGTTCTAAAGCAGTTGTTGTTACAGGAATTCAAGATAAAAACGCACAGCTAATCGCTTTGGCATTGAACAATGCTTTGGCAAGTTCTGTTATGGATACTGCTGCGGTAAAATATACAAGACAAGGTAATGATGCAGATGTTCAGCAATTAATTGCGGATATGAAAGCAGGTAAAGTTGGTGCTGTAATTTCTTACGGAGCTAACCCAGTATACACGTTGGCTAATAGTGCTGATTTTGTAGCTGGATTGAAAAAAGTAAAACTTTCTGTTGCTTTTGCTTCTAGCGAAGATGAAACAGCTAGTGTTGCTCAATACGCTTTACCAACACCACATTATTTAGAAGCTTGGGGAGATGTTCAAATTTCTGCAGGTTCTTATAGTTTGACACAACCTACAATCAATCCTTTATTTGATACAAAACAATTTCAAGATTGCTTATTAGATTGGTCAGGTAGCTCAGAAGCTTATTATGATTTCTTAAAGAATTCATGGGCTTCCGATGTATTAAACGGAACTTCATGGAATCAAGCATTGCATGATGGTTTGTTTACAACAAAAGTAGAAGAATTAGCTGCTAAAAGTATTGATGTTGCAGCTGCGGCTTCAGCATTAAAAGCGGAAACTAAAGGTGGTGCTTTTGAATTGACTTTATTTGCTTCTACAGCAATTGGAGACGGACAGCAAGCAAACAACCCTTGGTTACAAGAATTACCAGATCCATTGACAAGAGCGGCATGGGATAATTACTTAACGATTTCTCAAGCAGATGCTACTGCCTTAGGTTTCTCTAATCCTATTCAGGATAATGGAGCTATCAATGGTGATTATGCAAATGTTACGGTAGGAGGTACTATTCTAGAAAATGTTCCTGTATTAATTCAACCTGGTCAAGCAAAAGGTTCTTTTGGTTTGGCTGTTGGATACGGTAAAACAAAAGCAATGAAATCTGAAATGCAAGTTGGTGTAAATGCTTACACTTTGGCAAAAGGATTGAAATTGGTTCAAGTGGCTTCTGTTGAAAAAGTTGGAGGTACACATAAATTTGCCTGTGAACAATTGCAACATACAATTGCAGGTAGATATGAAATATTAAAAGAAACATCTTTAACATCATACAACGATTCAAGTTTAGATCCTAAAGAATCTTGGAATCAAGTGACTAAGGTTTCTTTAAAACATGAAGAAGTATCTGTAAATGATGTAGATTTATGGGATGATCAAGATAGAAGTATCGGACATCACTTTAATTTATCTATTGATTTATCTGACTGTACTGGATGTGGAGCTTGTGTTGTAGCTTGTCACGCTGAAAACAATGTTCCTGTTGTAGGGAAACATGAGGTACGTGTAGGTAGAGATATGCACTGGTTGCGTATTGATAGATATTATTCATCTGAATTGGATGCAACTTCTGAAGAAAGAACAGAAAATGTAAATACTACTTCAGATTCTGTTTCTGATTATTACAATTTGGAAGTTCCTGCTGAGAATCCTCAAGTAGCTTTCCAACCAGTAATGTGTCAGCACTGTAACCATGCACCATGTGAAACAGTTTGTCCAGTTGCGGCAACATCACACGGTCGTCAAGGTCAAAACCAAATGGCTTATAACAGATGTGTAGGTACAAGATATTGTGCAAACAACTGTCCTTATAGAGTTCGTCGTTTTAACTGGTTCAAATACAATGAAAATTCTGAATTTGATTTCAATATGAATGATGACTACGGAAAAATGGTATTGAACCCAGATGTTGTTGTTCGTTCAAGAGGAGTTATGGAAAAATGTTCTTTCTGTATCCAAGCAACGCAACAAGTAATCTTGAATGCTAAGAAAGATGGAAGAAAAGTAGCACCAGGTGAGTTTAACGACGCTGTGGCTTGTTCTTCTGCTTGTACTACTGGAGCTTTAGTCTTTGGTGATGTAAACGAGGAAAAAGATGAAATCGTTGAAAAGAAAGCAGATAAAAGAATGTATCGTTTACTAGAGGCTATTGGAACAGATAACAATGTTCTATACCAAGTAAAAGTTAGAAATACAGAAGAAGCATAAATTAATTAATTAAGAAACTATATATAAATTATGTCGTCTCATTACGAAGCACCTATAAGAGAACCATTAGTATTAGGGGATAAAAGTTACCACGATATTACGGTTGATATTGCGAAACCTATTGAAGGAAAAGCAAACAAAAATTGGTACATAGCATTTACAATTTCATTAATTGCCTTTTTATGGGGTATAGGATGTATTTCTTATACAATTGGAACAGGTATTGGAGTATGGGGATTGAACAAGAACATTGGATGGGCTTGGGATATTACTAACTTCGTTTGGTGGGTAGGTATTGGTCACGCCGGTACATTGATCTCAGCAGTATTATTATTATTCCGTCAAAGATGGAGAATGGCGATTAACCGTTCAGCGGAAGCCATGACAATCTTTGCTGTATTCCAAGCAGGTTTGTTCCCACTTATTCATATGGGACGTCCTTGGAATGGATATTGGGTATTACCTATTCCAAATCAATTTGGATCTTTATGGGTAAACTTTAATTCACCTCTATTATGGGATGTATTTGCAATTTCAACTTATTTATCTGTATCACTTGTTTTCTGGTGGACTGGTTTACTTCCTGATTTTGCGATGTTAAGAGATAGAGCTGTAAAGCCTTTCCAAAAGAAAATTTACGCATTGTTAAGTTTCGGTTGGTCTGGTAGAGCTAAAGATTGGCAACGTTTTGAGGAAGTTTCATTGGTATTAGCTGGTTTAGCTACTCCATTAGTACTTTCTGTACATACAATTGTATCTATGGATTTCGCTACTTCTATCAACCCAGGTTGGCATTCAACAATTTTCCCTCCTTATTTCGTAGCAGGTGCAATCTTCTCAGGATTTGCTATGGTGCAAACCTTATTAGGGATCATGAGAAAAGTAACCAACTTAGAGAACTATATTACACGTTTGCATGTTGAATACATGAATATGGTAATTATGTTAACTGGTGGTATTGTTGCTGTAGCTTATGCATCAGAATTCTTTATTGCATGGTATACAGGTTCTCCTTATGAAAACTTTACGTATATGTCTGTAGGAGCTGCAACTGGAGCTTATGGATGGGCATTCTGGTCGTTGATTTTATTCAATATCCTGATTCCTCAATTCTTGTGGATCAGAAGTGTTAGAAGAAGTTTTATTGGATCTTTCTTAATTTCTATAGCGATTAATATTGGAATGTGGTTTGAGCGTTTTGACATTATTGCCATTGTTTTGAGTAAGGGACATTTGCCATCTACATGGACTCGTTTTGAGCCTACCTTTGTTGATGTGGGTATTTTTATTGGAACTATTGGATTCTTTGGAGTTTTGTTCTTATTATACGCTAGAACTTTCCCAGTGATTGCACAAGCAGAGGTAAAATCGATTATGAAAGTATCAGGAGAAAATTATAAAAAATTAAGAGACGGAAATCATGAGTAATAAAGTAATACACGCCTTATATAACGATGATGATATCTTGATGGACGCTGTTAAGAAAGTAAAATCAGCACATCACCATATCGATGAAGTTTTCACACCTTTTCCTGTTCACGGATTAGACAAAGCAATGGGATTGGCTCCAACTAAAATTGCAATTACTTCATTTTTGTACGGATTGGTAGGGTTGTCATTCGCTATTTGGATGACAAACTATATGATGATAGAAGATTGGCCACAGGATATTGGTGGTAAGCCTAACTTTAGTTGGTTTTTAAATATGCCAGCTTTTGTGCCAATTATGTTTGAATTAACGGTATTTTTTGCAGCCCATTTAATGGTAATTACTTTTTATATGAGAAGTAGACTTTGGCCATTTAAAGCAGCCGAAAATCCAGATGTTAGAACTACCGATGACCATTTTTTAATGGAAATCGCAATTCACGGAAATGAAGAAGAATTGACTTCTTTGTTAAACGAAACTGGAGCAGTAGAAATTAAAGTAATTGATAAGGAATAAGCTCATGAAAAACAGTATGACAAAATTAGCGGTATTTCTATTGGTAGCAGTAGCATTTACTTCTTGTAAAGACAACACAAAACCTTATGTTCAATTTATGCCAGATATGTATACATCTGTAGCATATGAACCATATGGTGAAAATAATGTACTTCCTAATGGAATGGATTCTCAAGCGCCTGTTGAAGGTTCTATAGCAAGAGGTCAAGTTCCTTATGATTATACAAATTCTAATGATGGATATGAAGCGGCAAAAAAGGAATTAAAATCTCCTTTATCTGTTCATGAGTTGGATAGTGAAAAAGGAAAAGCTTTGTACACAATTTATTGTGCAGTATGTCACGGTAAAAAAGGAGATGGACAAGGTGACTTAGTTAAAAGAGAAAAGTTTTTAGGGATACCTAACTACAAAGACAGAGATATTACTGAAGGAAGTATTTACCATGTAATTATGTATGGTAGAAACTTGATGGGATCTCATGCTTCTCAATTGACAGGGAGTGAGCGTTGGCAAGTTGTGAACTACGTTCAAAAATTAAGAACTGATTTATTAAAATAGTCTGCTAAAGATAGAATTTGAAAGATATGTATCAATTTACAGGTAAATTAAAAACAATTGCGCTAGCATTAATGGTTATAGGAGCTGTGGGGATTATCTCTGGTTTTTTAGCTACACCTAGCTCTGTTGAAGAAGTGAAGGAACATTTGCACAATGCACATAACGGGCACGATGCACATGCGGTTGCTCCGGCTGCGCATCATGAAGAAGCAAAAGCACACGATGCTCATCAAGAGGATCACCACGCTGAAGCTGCACATGCAGAGGAAGGACATGGAGATTCTCATGCAGAACATGTTTTTCATCAATTAAAAAATAGACCATGGGCTGCTGTTTATGTAGCTTTGTTTTTCTTTTTTGGAGTAACATTGTTAGTTTTGGCATTCAATGCTATTCAACGAGTGGCGCAAGCAGGATGGTCAATTGTATTGTTTAGAGTTATGGAAGGAATTACAGGAAACTTATTGCCTGTAACAATTATATTATTAGTTTTCTTATTATTGGGTTCTGCACATGTACATCATTTATTTGTTTGGATGGCAGAAGGAACAGTAGATCCTACTGCAGCTAATTACGATGCTATTATTGATGGAAAAAGCTGGTGGTTAAATGTTCCAGGTTGGACAATCAGATCAATTGTATATATTGTAGGTTGGAACTTGTACAGACATTTGTCTAGAAAAGCTTCTTTGGCTGAGGACAATGAAACGAATTTAGTAAGTTATAGAAAAAACTTTAAAATGTCAGTTGCATTTTTAGGCTTCTTTTTATTTACGGAATCAATGATGTCTTGGGATTGGATTATGTCTTTAGATCCTCACTGGTTTAGTACTTTATTTGGATGGTATGTCTTAGCTACATTTATGGTTTCTGCTGTGACTGTAATTGCAATTGTTACTGTATACTTACAATCTAAAGGGCACTTACCTTTCGTAAACAACAGTCATATTCACGATTTGGCTAAATTTATGTTTGGTTTTAGTATTTTCTGGACGTATTTATGGTTCTCTCAATTTATGTTGATTTGGTATGCTGATATGCCTGAGGAAACAACGTATTTTGTACAGAGATTCGAAGAGTATAAATTGCCTTTCTTAGCCATGATTCCTATGAACTTTATTTTCCCTATTTTATTATTAATAAATAGCGATTACAAACGTATTCCTCAATTTGTTATTGGTGCAGGAGTCGTTGTATTATTAGGACATTATTTAGATGTATTTGTAATGATTATGCCAGCAACGGTTGGTGGTGAATGGTTTATTGGTATTCCTGAAGTTGGAGCTATTTTGTTCTTCTTAGGTTTATTTATCTATGCTGTCTTCTCATCAATTGCAAAAGCACCATTATTAGCAAAAGGAAACCCTTTCTTACATGAAAGTGAAACTTTCCATTACTAATAAATAACTAACAAATTAATTATAAAATAGATAGAACATATGCTAGCTTTATTTTACATTTTTATAGCTGTCGCAGTAGCCTTAGGTATTTGGCAAGTGAACAAGTTATTGAGCTTTACCAAAAAAACAATAACAAACGATAATAACGAGCCTGTAACTGCCTACATCGTAGGAGATGAAAATCCTATAGCTACCGAAAAGAATAATGACCTACATGGTAAACTTTTCTTAGCCTTTTTAATTGGTTTTTACATTTTAATGGGATATTGTTTATTTTTCTTAAACGATATTATGTTACCAGAATCTGCTTCTATTGAGGGAGAAAATGATGATAACTTATTTTTGATTTCTTTTGTATTGATTGGAATCGTACAATTTATAACACAAGGATTGTTATTTGGTTTCTCTTATAAATACAGAGGAATCAATGATCGTAAAGCCTTATTTTATGCAGATAGCCATAAATTAGAATTGATTTGGACAACCATTCCTACAATTGTATTAACTGGTTTGATCGGTTACGGTTTGTATACTTGGAATACGGTAATGGACTTATCAGATGCTGAGGATCCTATTGTTATTGAAGTGTATGCAAAACAATTCTCTTGGGAAGCTCGTTATGCTGGTACTGATAATACTTTAGGTAGAGGAAATGTTAGAAATATTGAAGGAATTAACACTATGGGTGTCGATTTGAAAGATATCAATGGTCAAGATGATGTTCCGGTTCGTGAATTGCATTTACCGGTTGGACGAAAAATCGTTTTCAAATTCAGATCTCAGGATGTGTTACACTCTGCTTATATGCCTCACTTTAGAGCGCAAATGAACTGTGTACCTGGTATGATTACAGAATTTGGTTTTACACCGAAGTTTACTACTGAGCAAATGAGGCTTCAAGAAGAAACAGTTCGTAAAGTAGATGGAATCAATAAAATTAGAAAAGAAAAAGGAGAAGATCCTTATGTATTCGACTATTTGTTATTGTGTAACAAAATTTGTGGAGCGTCTCACTACAACATGCAAATGAAAATAGTAGTGGAGGAAGAAGCTGCTTTTTATAGCTGGTTGAAGAAACAACCTACGTTAGCCGAATTGGTTAAATAAGAATTCTAATTTTAGAGTATTAATAAAAGAGTAAACATTTTTTCAGTTTAGAAGAAATTAAAATAAATTAAAATTATGTCAGAGCATCATCATAAAGAAACATTTATCACTAAATATATATTTAGTCAAGATCATAAAATGATTTCTAAGCAATTTCTGATCACCGGTATTATTATGGGTGTTATTGGAGTTCTTATGTCAATGTTATTCCGTTTACAAATTGCATGGCCAGACCATTCTTTTTCTATCGTAGAAGCCTTTTTAGGAAGTCATCAAACAGATGGGATTATGGATCCGGATATGTATTTAGCCTTAGTAACAATTCATGGTACTATTATGGTATTCTTTGTATTGACTGCTGGTTTAAGTGGTACGTTTAGTAACCTATTAATTCCATTGCAAATTGGAGCACGTGATATGGCTTCTGGATTTATGAACATGGTTTCTTACTGGTTGTTCTTTATCTCAAGTATCATCATGGTAATTTCTTTATTTGTGGAAGCAGGACCTGCTTCTGCGGGTTGGACAATTTATCCTCCATTATCTGCCTTGCCTCAAGCAATTCCTGGTTCAGGTATGGGTATGACTTTATGGTTGGTTTCTATGGCTATTTTCGTTGCTTCTTCATTAATTGGTTCTTTGAATTACATCGTTACCATTTTAAACTTAAGAACAAAAGGAATGAAAATGACAAGATTGCCATTAACAATGTGGGCATTCTTTATCACCGCTGTTATTGGTGTGGTTTCTTTCCCTGTATTATTATCTGCAGCTTTATTATTGATTTTCGATAGAAGTTTCGGTACTTCATTCTACTTATCAGATATCTTTATTTCTGGTGAAGTGTTGCATTACCAAGGTGGTTCACCTGTATTGTTTGAGCACTTATTCTGGTTCTTAGGGCACCCTGAAGTTTATATTGTATTATTACCAGCATTAGGTATTACATCAGAAGTTATTGCAACAAATTCTCGTAAACCAATTTTTGGTTACCGTGCAATGATTGGATCTATTATGGCAATTGCTTTCTTGTCTACTATCGTATGGGGTCACCATATGTTTATTTCAGGAATGAATCCTTTCTTAGGTTCTGTATTTACATTTACAACTTTATTAATTGCAATTCCTTCAGCGGTAAAAGCATTTAATTATATTACTACTTTATGGAAAGGTAACTTGCAAATGAATCCTGCAATGTTATTCTCTATCGGTTTGGTTTCTACCTTTATTACGGGTGGTTTAACAGGAATTGTATTAGGAGATAGTGCTTTGGATATTAATGTACACGATACCTATTTCGTAGTAGCGCATTTCCACTTGGTAATGGGAGTATCTGCAATTTATGGAATGTTTGCTGGTGTGTATCACTGGTTCCCTAAAATGTATGGTAAAATGATGAATAAAACTTTAGGTTATTGGCATTTCTGGATTACAGCAATTGCTGCTTATGGAGTTTTCTTCCCAATGCATTTTATCGGATTAGCAGGTTTACCTCGTAGGTACTATTCAAATACAGCATTCCCTTTATTTGATGATTTATCAGATGTAAATATTGTGATGACTTTGTTCGCTATTTTAGGTGGTATTGCTCAGGTTATTTTCTTAGTAAACTTTTTCTTAAGTATTTTCAAAGGAAAAGATGCCGAGAAAAACCCTTGGAGATCTACTACTTTAGAGTGGACAACTCCTGTAGAAAGAATTCACGGAAACTGGCCAGGAAAAATTCCTACCGTTGAACGTTGGGCATATGACTATAGCAAACCAGGACATGATGTGGATTTTGTTCCTCAAGATGTTCCTTTAAAAGATGGAGAAGAAGAATCTTAATTCCAACTTTATATAATTTAAAAGCCTTTTCATTTTTTGAAAAGGCTTTTTTTATACACAGCTAATAGGTTTTCAAAACCTGTTCGATTTAATTTTTTAGTATCTTCGTAGTACCTAAGATGGAATGGCAGTATGAATGAACATTTAAATCCTGAAAACGATAATTTTTCGTCGGAAGAGTTGGACGTAGAAAAAAAATTACGACCACTATCCTTTGACGATTTTACGGGTCAAGAACAAGCATTAGAAAATTTAAAAATATTTGTTGAAGCGGCAAATAGAAGAGGTGAAGCTCTGGATCATACCTTGTTTCACGGCCCTCCGGGATTGGGTAAAACAACTTTGGCTAATATTTTGGCCAATGAGTTAAATGTAGGTATCAAAGTTACCTCAGGTCCCGTTTTGGATAAACCAGGTGATTTGGCTGGTTTGCTAACAGGTTTAGATGAACGTGATGTCTTGTTTATTGATGAAATCCATCGATTGAGTCCGGTTGTAGAAGAATATTTGTATTCAGCTATGGAAGATTATAAGATCGATATCATGATCGAATCTGGACCCAATGCCAGAACAGTTCAGTTAAACTTAGAACCTTTTACCTTAATTGGTGCTACCACACGTTCAGGTATGCTTACAGCGCCAATGCGTGCTCGTTTTGGAATTAGCAGCCGATTGCAATATTATAAAACCGATTTGTTGACTACAATTGTTCAACGAAGTTCGGCTATTTTAAAAACACCTATTTCGATGGAAGCGGCTATTGAAATTGCAGGTAGAAGTCGTGGAACTCCGCGTATAGCGAATGCCTTATTACGTCGTGTACGTGATTTTGCAGAAATTAAAGGGAATGGTTCTATAACTATTGAAATAGCTAAATTTGGATTAGGGGCATTGAATGTAGATGCTCATGGTTTGGATGAAATGGATAATAAAATTTTGACTACCATCATCGATAAATTTAAAGGTGGTCCGGTTGGACTTTCAACTCTTGCCACAGCGGTAAGTGAAAATTCTGAAACGATAGAGGAGGTATATGAACCTTTTTTAATTCAACAAGGATTTATCATGAGAACTCCTAGAGGAAGAGAAGTTACTGAATTGGCCTATACACATTTAGGAAGAGTGAAAGGTAGAGCTCAAGGCGAATTATTTTAGTTTGAACACTGAGCTTGTCGAAGTGTCATATATATGAATAGTTAAAATTAAATGAAAAAATACATTCCCTTTTTAGAGTGGATTTCCAAATACAATAGTTCTTTACTGAAAAGAGACGCTATTGCAGGAATTACGGTTGGGGTTGTATTAATTCCGCAAGGTATCGCTTATGCAATGATTGCTGGTTTACCGCCAATTTATGGCTTGTATACCGCGTTGATTCCACAAATTGTATACGTATTTTTAGGTACAGCTCCTCGAGTTGCTGTTGGACCTGTTGCTATGGATTCCTTATTGGTAGCCGCGGGAATTGCGAGTATTTCTGTGGTTGGAACGGATCATATTGTTGCTGTCGCTTTACTTTTAGCTTTTACGGTTGGTATTATTCAAGTCTTGTTAGGAGCTTTAAAACTAGGCTTTATTGTTAATTTCTTGTCTAGGCCGGTTATTAGCGGATTTACATCAGCGGCGGCCATTATAATAGGAATCAATCAGTTTAAGAATTTGTTAGGAATTCCAATTCCTAGAAGCAACCAAGTACATGAAATTGTATTGAATCTATTCTTGCTAATCAGCGATGTCAATTGGCAGACTTTTGGTATTGGAGCCGGTGCGATTGGTCTTATTTTTATTTTTAAACGAATTCACAAATCCATACCTAGTCCGTTAATTGTTGTGGTACTAGGAATTTTACTATTGAAATTTTTTGGAGGAACTTTTAACGAGGTGGCTATCATAAAAGACATACCCTCTGGATTACCGGCTTTTCAACTGCCTGGGATTAGTTTTGAACATATTTCCGAAATTCTTCCTATAGCCTTAACCATTGCTATGATTGGTTTTTTAGAAACAGTATCTATTGGGAAATCCATGGAAACAAATGAAGATATTGTACAAGTCAATCCGAATCAGGAATTAATTGCCATCGGATTTGGAAATGTTTTGGGTTCTATGTTTGGTTCGTATCCTGCTACGGCAAGTTTTTCTAGATCTGCTGTGAATAAAGATGCAGGTGCCAAAACTGGTTTTGCCGCATTCTTTTCTGTAGCGGTGGTTGTATCGGTGCTTTTATTTTTAACACCTGTATTTTACTATTTACCGAAAACAATATTAGCTGCTATTATTATTGTTTCTGTTTTAAAATTAATTGATTACAAAGAGGCTTCACGTCTTTGGAAAATTAATAAAATTGACTTTTGGATGCTGTTGGTTACCTTTTTAGGAACTTTGTTTTTCGGGATTAAAGAAGGAATTGGTGTAGGCGTAGGCCTGTCTTTGGTTATGGTGATTTTTAGGACATCAAAACCGCATATAGCAGTTTTAGGGAGAATTCCAAATACGGCGTTCTTCAGAAATATCAATCGTTTTGACGATGTTGAAGTTCATGAGGAAGTATTAATTTTACGTTTTGATTCACATTTGTATTTTGCAAATACCAATTACTTTAGAGAACAACTGGATGTGCTTTCTAAAGAAAAAGGAGAAAAGCTGAAATTGATTATTATTGATGGAGAATGTATCAACGGATTGGATAGTACAGGAGCAGGTATGTGGAATGAGCGCATTGATTTTTATGCCAGTCAAGGAATAAAAATATACTTTACCAATGTAAAAGGTCCGGTGCGTGATGCCATGACCAAAGCGGGAATTATTGAAAAAATTGGAATTGAAAATTGTTTTATGAGCAACCAAGGGGCTTTGACTTTTTATGAAACAGGAAGTCGTGATAGCCAAACCAATTTGTCTTCTTATATCCAACAATCCAACGGTTAAAAAATCTAAAGTTTTTACCTTAACATTATTTAACAGTTTCTTGTCATTTTCATATGTAAGGAATTGTATTTTTATCCTTCTTAGAAAACACAAATTTTAAATATACACTTATGAAAAAATCAATTTTTGCAGTAGCCATTTTTGCCATTGCCTTAGTATTCAGTAACAATCTTACAGCACAAAAGTTTAGTGGATTGGATAAAAGCCCGTTGGATGTAACCGCTTTTCCAAAAAGTCATAAAGAAGCCAATAAAGTTGTAAAGGTTACTTATAGTAGACCGCAATTAAAGGGAAGAAGTGTTGAGAGTTTAGCCAAACCAGGAGAAGTTTGGAGAACAGGGGCGAATGAAGCTGCTGAAATTCGTTTTTATGAAGATGTGAAATTTGGAGGAAAATCGGTAAAAGCAGGAACGTATACTTTATTTACTATTCCAGGAGAGAAAGAATGGACGGTTATTTTAAACAAAGCGAGCAATGTTTGGGGGGGCTATTCCTATAATGCTTCGGAGGATGTTGTGAGAGTGAAAGGTGAAGTATCAAAAAGTAAAGAAAATATAGAAGCTTTTTCAATGGTGTTTGATGGAAAAATGACACTTTGTTTGGGGTGGGGACATACAATTGTAAAAGTTCCAGTTTCAAAATAACAACTAGAAATTTTGCAAATAATTTATAAAAGCCACATTCATTTGTGGCTTTTTTTATGCGCTTAAAGTTTCAAGTTTTAGGCTTTCAACTCTCGGTTAAGAACTGTATTTTTGCAACTTAACTAGAAATACAGGTTTTATAAAAGCCTTTTGAATAGCATGGAATACAACTTTAACGAGATAGAGGCCAATTGGCAAAAATATTGGGCAGAGAATCAGACTTTTAAAGCTGCTGATGGAAGTGAAAAACCAAAGTATTATGTGTTGGATATGTTTCCTTATCCTTCCGGAGCAGGATTACATGTTGGACATCCACTAGGTTATATTGCCTCAGATATTTATGCCAGATACAAACGTCATCAAGGTTTTAATGTATTGCATCCTCAAGGATATGATTCTTTTGGCTTGCCAGCAGAACAATATGCAATTCAAACTGGACAGCATCCTGCGGTAACTACAGAAACAAATATAGCGACCTATAGAACGCAATTAGATAAAATCGGATTTTCATTTGACTGGTCTCGTGAGGTTCGTACGTCTAGCCCAGAATATTACAAATGGACACAATGGATTTTTATCCAATTGTTCGATTCTTGGTACAATTTAGAGACTGATAAAGCAGAAGATGTTGCGACTTTAGTGGCTCTTTTTAAGAAAGAAGGAAATGCAACAGTAAAGGCTGTTGCCGATGAGGATATTGAAATTTTTACGGCAGAAGCATGGAAATCCTATTCTAAAGAAGAGCAAGAAACCATTTTGTTAAAATATAGATTGACTTATTTGTCGGAAACAGAAGTAAACTGGTGTCCAGTATTAGGAACTGTTTTGGCAAATGACGAAATTGTAAATGGTGTTTCTGAAAGAGGAGGACATCCTGTGGTTCGTAAAAAAATGACCCAATGGAGCATGCGTATTTCTGCGTATGCTCAACGTTTGTTAGATGGGCTAGAAAAAATAGATTGGCCACAACCCTTAAAAGACTCTCAAACAAATTGGATCGGTCGTTCTCAAGGAGCTTCTGTTACTTTTGAAGTGCATACCGATGCGCCATCAAGAGAAGTAAAGTTGTCTTTTAAAGAGATTGAAGCGTTAAAAGAAAAAAGAACAAATACGTCCAAAGCGGTAAGTTTACTTTGGTCGAAATTAAGAAAGAAAAAAGGGACCTCTAAGTTTAGAGCAAACTACACAGTTGGCAACTTGGTTGTTGATTATATCTGTTTTGCAAAAAATACGGTTGTTGAATTTGAAGGAAAAGAAGACGAAGCGGAAAGAAAAGCTGCTTTTGAACAAGAAGGATTTGCAATAATTTATGTTTCTTCTGAAGAAGTAGAAAAAAGTGTAGAGACTGTTGTTGCTAAAATAGAAACAGGACTTCAATTTGCAAAACCTCCAGTTAAAACAGAAGTTGACGTTATTTCGGCTGGAGAAGCCTATAAGATAGAAGTATTTACAACGCGTCCAGATACTATTTTTGGGGTTACATTTATGACTTTAGCTCCTGAACACGAGTTGGTATCGAAAATTGTAACAGAAGCACAAAAAGCAGAAGTTGCCAATTATATTGAAGCAACGGCTAAACGAAGTGAAAGAGAACGTATGGCGGATGTAAAAACCATTTCAGGTGCTTTTACTGGAGCTTATGCGAAACATCCTTTTACTGGAGAAAAAATTCAAATTTGGATTGGTGATTATGTGTTGGCTAGCTACGGAACAGGTGCTGTAATGGCGGTTCCTTGTGGAGACCAACGTGATTATGATTTTGCGAAGCATTTCAATATTGAAATAAAAAATATTTTTGAAGACGTAGATATTTCAGAAGCTGCTTGTGAAGACAAAACAGCTAAAATTGCGAATTCTGATTTCTTATCTGGCTTGCCTGTTAAGAAAGCGAGCAAATTGGCCATTTATGAAATGGAAAAAAGAGGCTTTGGAAAAGGAAAAATAAACTACCGTTTGCGTGATGCTGTTTTCAGTCGTCAACGTTACTGGGGAGAACCTTTCCCTGTATATTACAAAGATGGTTTGCCACAAATGATTGATGCAAAACATTTACCAATTGTTTTACCGGAAGTTGAAAAGTATTTGCCAACAGAAGGTGGCGCCCCGCCACTGGGGAGAGCTAAAGAATGGGCTTGGGATTCTCGTGGTAAAAAAGTAGTCTCAAATGATAAGTTGAAAAATAAAACGGTGTATCCTTTAGAGTTAAATACTATGCCAGGTTGGGCAGGTAGTTCTTGGTATTTTAACCGTTATATGGATCCTACAAATGAAGGAGAATTTGTAAGCAAAGAAGCGGCAGATTACTGGCAAGATATCGATTTGTATATCGGAGGTTCTGAACATGCAACAGGACATTTGTTATATGCGCGTTTTTGGCAAAAATTCTTATTTGATAAAGGGCATCTGCCTGTTGATGAATTTGCGAAGAAATTGATCAACCAAGGAATGATTTTGGGAACTTCTGCTTTTGTATATAGGATATCTCCAGCTTCTTTCGGTTTTGATGGTAAAAAAGAAGAAGTGTCTCATTTTATAAAAGCTAACCCTGTATTCATATCAAATAATTTATTGAATGATTTAAAAAGTTCACCAGATGCTATTAAGGATTTTAATGAAGAATTAAAATCGATGCTTAACGGTTTGTTTGATGGTAAATTGGTTAAAGTAGATGTTAGAATAAATGAAATTCAATCTATTCATGCTGATGTTTCTTTGGTGAACAATTCAGACGAATTGGATGTAGAAGGTTTCAAAAATCATGAAATGAATAAAGATTACCGAGAAGCAATCTTTATTAGTGATGATGAAAGAATTGTTTATCCAGATAACGATGCAAAATATACGGTAGGACGCGAAGTTGAAAAAATGTCGAAGTCTAAATACAATGTCGTAAACCCTGATGCTATTTGTGAACAATATGGAGCAGATAGTTTGCGTTTGTTTGAAATGTTCTTAGGACCGCTAGAACAAGCAAAACCTTGGAAAACTTCAGGTATTTCCGGTGTGCATTCTTTCTTAAAGAAATTATGGAAATTGTATTTTACCAATGAGGTTTTTGCCGTTTCAGAAGAAAAGGCGACAAAAGACGAATTGAAGGTTTTACATAAGACCATTAAAAAAGTACAAGAAGATATCGAGAATTTCTCTTTCAATACTTCGGTAAGTACTTTTATGATTGCTGTCAATGATTTGACCGCTTTGAAATGTAACAAAAAAGAAATTTTAGAACCTTTATTGGTTTTAATTTCTCCTTATGCGCCACATATAGCAGAAGAGTTGTGGAGTCAGTTAGGGCATACAAGTTCTATTGCTACTGCTTCTTTTCCTGTGTTTGAAGCGAGTCATTTAGTAGAAAGCACAAAAGTATATCCAATTTCATTTAACGGTAAAATGCGCTTTACTTTAGAATTGCCTTTGGATATGACAAAAGAAGAAATTGAAAAAACAGTAATGGCACATGAAAAAACCATTGCTCAGTTAGACGGTAGAGCGCCTAAAAAGGTGATTATTGTTCCTGGAAAAATTGTAAACTTAGTGGGTTAGTCCTCTAGAAAAATAAAAGAATGAAAGTAGTAAAGTTTGTAGCCGTAGTTGCTCTTTTGGTAAGTGTTATTTCTTGTAGTACGCCGGATGAAAAAATGAAAAAATACATGATTGGGAATTGGAAAACTATTTATTATAAATGGGAATTGCCAACTTTTAAAGGAAAAGATACTTTGGTAGAGTATGCCTTTGATTATACCAATCCGGAAGAGCATAGACCAGAAGGCGTTACAATCTATAAGTACAAAGAGGATGGCGTTTTTGAGACTTGGAATGAAAAAAGTGGAAGTGTAGTTGGAGTAAAAACTAAAGGTAAGTGGAGAGCAACTAAAGATTCTTTGTATTATGATTTTGAACATAGTAAAGGTTCTTCTACAATAGTATTGAAGTTATCAGTTATTGAAGATGGATATGCAACCAACCGTGTTGTTGATCAGGATAGAGATGGAGAGGTAGATGATATTCTATATATTGAAACCGTTCGTCTTCCTGATACTCCTAAAGAAAAATAATGGAAGGAATTCCTTTTCATGTGGAAGTCGTTGGTTTAATTGCAGCGACTTTAACTACCATTTCTTTTGTGCCACAAGTGTATAAAATATGGAAAACAAAATCAGCAGAAAGTGTGTCGTTGACCATGTTTCTGCTTTTTTTTACAGGAGTAGTTTTATGGTTTGTTTACGGTGTGTATATAGGTAGTTTGTCTATGACCATTGCCAATACAATTACCGGGGCGCTCTCACTTATTATTATTTATTACAAGCTAAAGTTAAAATAATGCGATTTGTGTTAACGAAACTTGGTTTAAAAATAGGTTTTGTGCTAAAAAATTAAAATCTTGTAAGAGATTGTACAACACAAATTAGTTTATGGCTTTTAGAAATTTTTCTCTTAGAATTCGAATATTTATATCAATGATTTTGCTGATTTTATTGGCTTATTTATTGATTGCCGTGGTGACTATTTTTCAATACGGAGAACAAAAGGAGGAATACAATGCCAGTCGTTTTGAACGAAAGGAAAACGCAACCATCCTGAATATTAGTTATGCTTTTAATGAAAGTTCCTTAGAAAAGATAACAGAAAATATTCCTATTATTTTTAAGCATACTATTTTTGAAATTGCATCTGTTCATAAAGTGAACATAAAGATGTACGATTTGAAAGGTAAATTGTTAGTGAGTTCAGTTTTGGATAATGAACCAAACGAAAGATTGGAGCAGCATGAATTTGATCTTTTGCAAGAAAAAGGAAATCACAGACTGAAGCTTAAAAAGAATTTAAAAGGAGGAAGTCTACAAGTTTCCTATGCCTATATTTATGATGACAATTTGAATGCAATTAGCATTATGAAATTGTATTATTTACAAGACAATACTTTTCAAGATAAAGATTTACAGGAGTTTTTATTCCGTTTGGGTTTTGTTTACATCATTATCTTTTTTATCGCCATTGTTTTTGCTTATTTCTTATCTAGCTACATCACAAAATCAATCAATACTGTAATTTCTAAAATGAGTCAAACCGGCTTAAATAAGAAGAACGAAAAAATTTATTTAGAAGTCACTTCCGTTGAAATAAAAAAGTTGGTATTGGCGTATAACAAAATGGTAGACGAGTTGGAGGATAGTGCTGTGAAATTAGCTCAAAGCGAAAGAGAACAGGCTTGGCGAGAAATGGCGAAACAGGTGGCCCACGAAATAAAAAATCCGTTAACACCTATGCGATTGACAGTTCAAAGTTTTGAACGACGATTCGATCCTACCGATGAAAATATCAAAGAAAAATTAAAAGAATATAGCAATACATTGATTCAACAAATAGATGTGATGACGTCTATTGCTTCGGCTTTTTCTGATTTTGCGCAAATGCCAACCAAACGAAAAGAAAAGCTGGAAGTGGTAAGTGTGATAAAAACGGCTTTGGACATCTTTGATTTAGATACCATACAATTTACTACAAATGTAGAACAGGTAATTGTAGATTTGGACAAAACACAGTTGATTCGAATTGTGACCAATTTGATTCAAAATGCCAAACAAGCAACTGAAGATATTGAAAACCCGATTATTTCTTTAGAATTACAAGACCAAGAGTCCGGAATTAAAATTGTTGTAAGTGATAATGGAAAAGGAATTGACGAAGAATTAAAAGAGATGGTTTTTGAACCTAGGTTTACCACAAAAAGTAGTGGTATGGGATTGGGATTGGCCATGATAAAAAAAATTATTGAAGGCTATAACGGAAGTATTAATTTCTCTAGTACCGTAGGGAAAGGAACCGTTTTTACTATCTTTATTCCTAAAGAAAATTAAACCTATGGATTATCAAAACATTCAACTAGAAAATTTAAATGAGAAAGTGGTTTTGCTGACAGTCAACAGACCAAAGAAATTAAATGCTTTAGACAATTTAACAATTGCTGAATTACACCAAGCTTTGGTAGCTTTAGAAAATGATGCTACATGTAGAGTATTGGTGATTACGGGTTCAGGTGAAAAAGCTTTTGTGGCTGGTGCAGATATTGCAGAGTTTTCAAATTTCACTTCTAAAGAAGGCGCAGAATTGGCTAGAAAAGGGCAGGATACATTGTTTGATTTTATAGAGAACTATTCAAAACCCGTGATTGCAGCCGTAAACGGATTTGCCTTAGGGGGTGGTTTAGAACTCGCCATGGCTTGTCATTTTAGGTACGCTTCAGAAAACGCAAAACTAGGTCTTCCAGAAGTCTCCTTAGGCTTGATACCTGGCTATGGTGGTACGCAACGATTGCCACAATTAGTAGGGAAAGGAAGAGCCATGGAGCTTATTTTATCAGGAAATATGATTGCCGCTGAAGTCGCTTTGACCTATGGTTTGGTAAACAAAGTAGTTGCTCAAGAACAATTGATTTCTTCTTGTTTGGAAATAGCGAACAAAATAACTCAAAATGCACCTAACTCTATGAAAGCTGCAATTTCCGCAATCAATGCTGGTTTTTCTGAAGGAATGAATGGTTACGATTCAGAAATAGAAATTTTCGGTTCTTGTTTTGGAACAGAAGATTTTAAGGAAGGTACAACGGCCTTTTTAGAAAAGAGGAAACCAAACTTTCAATAAATAAAAAAATCAGAAAATGGAAAGGAATGCTATAATTCACCTTCCCATTCTCCATAAAATTGCGTTAAAAAAGACTTCATAAATTCATGTCTTTTTAACGCAATTTTTTTCCCTGATTCGGTATTCATTTTGCCTTTTAACAACAATAGTTTTTCATAAAAATGATTCACGCTTGGTGCTGTAGATTTTTTATATTCCTCTTTGCTCATGTTTAAATTGGGTGCAATGTCAGGATTGTATAAAGCTCTTTTTTTATAACCGCCATAACTAAAACAGCGTGCTATTCCAATGGCTCCAATAGCATCTAATCTATCGGCATCTTGTAGGCATTCCAATTCAATAGACGTGAAATTCTGTGTAAAGTTTCCTCCTTTAAATGAAATGTTTTCAATTATTTTTTCTACATGGTTAATTATTGGTTCGTCTACAACTTGGCTTTCTAAAAACTGTCTTGCTTTTTTAGGGCCAATAGTTTCATCACCATCATAAAATTTAGAATCTGCTATATCATGCAGTAGTGCGCCTAAAGCAACAATAAAAAGATCTGCATTTTCAGTAGTAGCAATATTTTTTGCAGTTTTGTAAACCCGTTCTATATGAAACCAATCATGCCCACCTTCAGCATCTGCTAAGGTTTGTTTTACAAATTGCATGGTGTTTTCTATTATTTGTGCTTTATTCATTCGGTAAAAATAACAGAATAATTTTCAATAGCTAAAAAAAATCAAAGCCCTATATTTGCCAACAGTAATTTAAAAGAGAAACAGGTGTCTTATATATTAAATTTAGAAACTTCTACCAAAAATTGTTCGGTAAGTATCAGCGAATCAGGTAAGGTTTTGGCAATAAAAGAATTGAATAATTCAGGTTATTCTCATGCTGAAAAATTACATGTGTTTATTGAAGAAGTTTTGAAAACCGCACAATTAACTTATGCCGATTTAGCAGGGGTTGCAGTTGGAAAAGGACCAGGTTCCTATACAGGTTTAAGAATTGGAGTTTCCGCGGCTAAGGGTCTTTGTTTCGCTTTAGATATTCCGATGTTCGCTATTGAGAGCCTGACCATTTTGGCACATACAACTTCTATTGAAGAAGGACTAATAGTACCGATGTTGGATGCACGAAGATTGGAAGTGTATAGCGCTGTTTTTGACAAAGATTATCAACAAATAAGAAATACGGAAGCACAAATTATTGATGAAACGTCTTTTTCTGAATATTTGGAACAAGGTAAAGTCTATTTTGTTGGAGATGGAGCAGAAAAGTGCAAGGCTATTATTACGCATGAAAATGCAGTTTTTATAGATGATAAGTTTCCTTCTGCAAAAGAAATGGCAGCTTTAAGTGAAATGAAATTTAAGGCAGATGATAAAGAAGATGTTGCCTATTTTGAGCCTTTTTATTTAAAGGATTTTGTAGGAACAAAGCCTAAAAAAAGAGCTTAAGTATTCTACTTAAACTCTTTTGAAAAATATTTTTTTTGGTGAAATTTATTTCATATGTACATCTCTTTGTGGGAAAGGGATGACAATATTTGCTTTGTCTAAAGCCAATTTACATGCTTCTAAGGATTCAAAATAAACATCCCAATAATTTTCTGGAGAAGCCCAGGGTCTTACCGCTAAATTAACGGAACTATCTGCCAATTCAGAAACGGTTACCGCTGCAGCTGGTGTTTTTAATACTTTCGGATTTTCGTTTAAAGTTTTTTCTAAAATTTCTTTGGCCAGTTTGATGTCAGAATCGTAGCTAATACCAATAGTTAAATCTACTCTTAATTGTCCTTCTTCCGTATAATTTTTGATGGTTCCGTTGGAAAGAATTCCGTTTGGAATGATGGCTAGCTTATTGGCAGGTGTCACTAATTTAGTAACAAAAATTTGAATTTCTTTTACATTTCCTAGTTCTCCTTGAGCTTCAATTAAATCTCCTACTTTAAAGGGTTTAAAGATCATGATCAAAGCACCACCTGCAAAGTTAGATAAGGTTCCTTGTAATGCCAAACCAACCGCAAGACCTGCAGCACCAATGATAGCCACAAATGAGGTGTTGGCAATTCCTAATTGACCAAGAACGGTAATAATTAATAAGGCTTTTAGCACCCAATTTAAAAGGTCTGAAAAGAAAACTTGAAGACTAACTTCGAGCTTGCTTTTGGACATAATATTTTTTACTACTGTGATTAATTTTTTTATGATCCAAAGTCCAATTAATAAAATTAAAATACCTTGAATAAGGCTTAAGCCATATTCCATGCTTAATTCTTTTATTTTGTCGTAGGTGCTGTTGCTAAATAGTTTGTTGAAATCTTCCATGTGTTAATTTAATAATTGAGTTAATAATAAGGCGATAATTGCGGGGCCACTTTGAATGAATAATACTTTGCTGCTTTTTAAACTGATGCTGCCATAAATACCAGCAATAATCACACAGCCTAAAAAGAAATAGCTTAGCTGTATGTTGTTATTTATTTCTAGCATAGACCAAAGTAAGCCTGCTACTAAAAAGCCATTGTATAAGCCCTGATTGGCGGCCAGTACTTTTGTTTTTTCTGCAAATTCTTTTTTAAAACCAAAAGCTTTTAAGGCAATGGGTTTGGTCCATAAAACCATTTCTAAAAGCATAAAATAGAAGTGAATCAAAGCAACAATTCCGATACTAATTAAGAGCCAAGTTTTCATTTGATGTCAATTTTTAATTGTGTTAACGCTTTTTTGCTAGAAGCTACAGGAAGTTTACAGGCTCCATCTATGCAGATATAAATTAAAGTTTCGTTTTCTTGGTAGCGATATTGTAAAAGTGGTTCGTCACTTTTGTTCAGACTTCCTGCAATTAATTTATTAGGAATGTATTGCTGGTTGAGCTCTTTTATTTTTTCTTTTGCATTTTTTCCTACGACAGCAATTTCATAAAAATCAGTACAAAAATCAGCATACAATTGTAACCAGTTAGCATAACCAGAGCCATAAGCCTCCATGTCTTTTTTAATGTTATTTAACATTTGTTTGGAAGTAGCTGTGTAGATTTTGTTTTCAAAATAATGTCCTAATTTAAAAAGGCTTTTGGCTAAGACGGAATTGGAAGCAGGAATAACATTGTCGTTAATTTCCATTTTACGGGTAATTAAATTTTGATCTTCATCGGAAGTGAAATAGAACATTTGCAATTCCTTGTCATAAAAATGTGTATAGCAATAATCGGTAAGTTCTTGTGAAATAGTCAACCAATTTTGATCTAAAGTAATTTCATACAAAGAAATGTAGGCTTCTATGACTAGGGCATAATCTTCTAAATAACCATTAATAGTACTTCTTCCATTTTTATAATTATGATTCAAGCCACCATCATTTCTACGCTGTTTTTCTTTTAGGAAATTTGCGTTTTTGAGCGCTATTTTTAAAAAATTATCGTCGTTAAAAACACGATAAGCATCTATATAGCCTTTTAACATTAAGGCATTCCATGAGCTTAAAGTTTTATCATCTAAGCGAGGACGGTTCTTTTTAGCTCTTTCTTTTAAAAGAGTGTGTTGCCAAGTTGTAACTTTAGATCTTAAAAGTTGAATGTCAATATTATTTTCTTTGGAAAATTTGTTATCATTTTGGGTACGTATGAAATTGTACTTGTTGTGTTCCCAAAGTCCAAAATCATTTACGTTGTAATATTTAGAAAATAAATCGAAGTCTTTTTTAAGAATTTCTTTCAGTTCTTTTTCTGTCCAGACATAAAAGGCTCCTTCTTCTAATTCCCCATCTTCATTTAAACTGTCGGCATCTAATGAAGAATAAAAACCGCCTTCTGGGTTGGTCATTTCACGCTCAATAAATTCAAGTGTTCTGTAAACTGTTTCTTTGTACAAGTCATTTTTAGAAATTAAATACGCATCGGAATACAAACTGACTAGTTGCGCATTGTCGTACAGCATTTTTTCAAAATGTGGGATATGCCATTTTTTATCGGTTGAATATCTTGCAAAGCCACCCCCAACTTGATCAAATATACCACCAAAAGCCATTTTTTCTAATGTGGTGTGTACATATGCTTTTAAGTTTTTGTCTTGCGTTTGTTCAGCATATCTAAGTAGGAAATGATAGTTGTTTGGCATAGGAAATTTTGGAGCACTGTTCATTCCCCCTAAATCCTTGTCAAAGTAAGAACTCCAATTTTTTACAGTAGTTTCTAGTTCTGATTTTGTGAATTTAGCTTCGTCAGAATTGTAACTCACAAGTTCTGCTTGTTGAATCCCTTCCGTTAGGTTTTCAGCATAAGAAATAACTTTGGCAGGATCCTTTTTATACAAGGTTGCTATCTGTGTTAAAGTACTTGTCCATTCTTCTTTTGGGAAATAAGTGCCTCCCCAAAAAGGTCTTCCATCAGGTAGGGTAACACAGTTTAAAGGCCACCCACCACTTTTTGTCATTAGCTGAACGGCGGTCATATAAATTTGATCTATATCGGGTCTTTCTTCTCTATCAATTTTAATATTGATAAAATTATCGTTCATTATTTTGGCCACAGAATCATTTTCAAAGCTTTCGTGTTCCATGACATGACACCAATGGCAGGCTGCATATCCTACAGAAATTAGCATTAATTTATTCTCTTTTTTAGCCAAAGCTAAAGTTTCATCATTCCACGCATACCAGTTTACAGGGTTGTGTGCATGTTGTAACAAATACGGACTTGTTTCATGAATAAGATTGTTGGTGTATTTGTGTTGCACTTTGTCTTTTTTTTGTTGACTTTGACAGCTTATGAGAAAAGTAACTACCGTGATGACATGGAGAATTCTGTACATTATGTAATTTTCGTTCTTTCAAAGATAATAAAATCGAACTAGTATTTTTGGAATAAAAAAACCTCACTTTTTAGCAAAGTGAGGTTTTTAATTTTCGAAAATTGAAAAGTTTATTTTTTTACGATTTTTTCTGTAAAAGATCCTTCGTTGGTTTCTACTTTTACCAAGTACACTCCTGAAGCGATGCTTGAAATATTACAATTTGTTGTATGTATTGTTTTAATTAACTCACCCGTAATACTATATAATTTGGCGTTTTTTAGAATGCTATTGCTAGGTAATGAAATGCTGAATTCTTGGCTCGCAGGATTTGGAAATATTTGGATGCCATTGTTGGCTTTTTGAGAATTGATACCTAAGGCATCTGTAACCGTAAATGAGTCTGCTATAGGATTATATATGTCGGTGCCATGCGTTTCCCAATTAGAACGATCCATTAGCGCCATTAATAAATCGGCTTTAGTACCTACATGAAGAGAAGCAGCTTTATAGCTTGCATTGTCTAATTCATTGTTAAATCCTGTAGGAGGATACAGACCAATAGCATTTTGTCCTTCTGTTAATGATGAGGGAAGTATTGTAGCTCCTGTATCGGATGTTGTTTGCCAGGCGTTTGTAGGACTGGAACCTGAATTTGCGTTGATTCCTGTAATGAAATTTCCAACAGCTGGATTACCTTGTGGACCTTGGTGTATAAATAAATTGTCACCTGAGGCAGCTAACATACTTGCATTTGCTGGATTTACACCAACGCTGGAAATCGTCCCTTTAGTGGTACCGCTAGAAAATGTGATTACAAGGCCTCCATTCGTGGCTATGTGCACATGTTCTCCTGCCGCGATATTATCAGTAGCGGTAAATAATAGTTCAGATTCAGCAGTGGCTAGGGTTGTGCCATTCCACGATTCATCTGTAATATAAAAGGTGGTTCCATTTAAAACAGGAGCTAAGAAAACAAATGAAAAGGTGTCGGGAGTATCCATATTAATAGAAGTAAAGGCAATGTCCCCTATTCCTAAGGTTGTTTGTGCATTTACTTTAGCTGTTCCTAACAGTATTGTTAAGAGGAATAAAAAAGTTAAGGTGTAGTTTTTTTTCATAGTTTTTGAATTTATAGTTTTTGGGAAAATACTTAATTTTTCATATTTCCCTAATACAAAAGTTATATTGGAGGTTTTGTTTAAGATTTATTAGAACTCGTTAGGATCTGCTCGGGTATAATCCCTCAAGACAAATAATATAATTGATACCTAAAGTAGGTTGAATATTCTGTGTTTGTGGAATGTTTACCGTGAAATTTGCGGGTGTTCCTTCCCCTGTATTTCCAACGGCTACACTTCCTTGAACAGTTGCCGTTCCTTCAGCAAGGTTCCCGTCACTTGTTCCGGTATTGTAAATTCTATTGGTTCCAGAAATTGTTGGAATCGCTAATTTTGCACCTGTTGGGTCTTCCGTATTGGCATCGTCGGCAACTACCGGTGTGGTTGAAACTCCTGAAATTTGGTTAAATTCTGCGGAATGTGTATGTGGAGGTAAGTTTGCTTCTGTAAGCTGTACGCTACCATTGACTGTTTGTTGAGGAATAAGTTCTGCACCATATTTTTGGCCTATTTGCCAATTTATTGCAGATCCAGGATGTTGTCCTGTAGATACAGGAACGATTCCTCGTAAATCAGGTAATTTAAAGCTTGCACTACCATCTCCTCCGTAAAAAGTGCCTATTAAGGAAAAAAGTGCTTGGTTTGATGCGATAGGTAGTGTTTGTCCGTTGCAAAAAGCCCAGTTTCTTGGGGGGTAATTTCCTGCGAACATTCTAATTTCTGCTAAGTAACATGCGTCATCCATAGTTTTTTTGTTTTAAATGTATATAATATTAGGTGAAATTTACACTTTAAAAAAACTGTTTTCAATCCCGTATATTGGGGTAAAAACAAATTCACTATTTTTAGGTAAGTATAAATACCTGGTCGTTTGAGAATACAATATCCTACTTATTATTAGTAGGATAAAAAAATATGAGTCAACAGATTTTAAGGAAAGGTAGGTGGCACTTTTTTTTGAGTAAAAGGTTTGAATTGTAGCAATTGGGACAAAAAAAACTCGTATCTGTTAGGATACGAGTTTAGTTCGTGATAAGTATTTAACTATTAAGCAAGTACTTTTCTAATTCTTTCAATAGCTTCTCTAAGTTGTTCTTCAGAAGCCGCATAGGACATACGGATACAGTCAGGAGCTCCAAAAGCTTCTCCAGTTACCGTTGCAACATTTGCATGTTCTAATAATAACATAGAAAAATCAGAAGCATTTTCAATTTTCTGACCTTTGATTGTTTTTCCAAAGAATGCAGAAATATCTGGGAATACATAAAACGCACCTTCTGGTATGTTCAATTTGAATCCTTTTATTTTTCCTAATAAGTCTAAAACAATGTCTCTTCTTTTATGGAATTCTTCAACCATATAACCAATTTTAGTTACAGGTGCTTCTAAAGCAGTAATAGTAGCACGTTGTGCAATACAGTTGGCACCAGAAGTAATTTGACCTTGCATTTTATTACAAGCTTTGGCAATCCATTCAGGAGCACCAATATATCCAATTCTCCAACCCGTCATAGCAAATGCTTTTGCTACACCGTTTACAGTAATGGTTCTGTCGTACATACTTTCAATGGCAGCAAAACTAAAGTTTCCTGCACCGTAGTTTATATGCTCATAAATCTCATCAGATAAGATGTAGATATTTGGGTATTTCTCTAAAACTTTGGCCAATGCTCTGTACTCTGCCTCTGTGTAAACAGTTCCACTTGGGTTGTTTGGAGAGTTAAAGAAAATCATTTTTGTTTTTGGCGTAATTGCCGCTTCCAATTGCTCAGGTGTAATTTTAAAATCAGTATCAATAGAAGATGGAATTTCTACATAAGTAGCTTCCGATAAAATTGAAATAGCTGAATAACTCACCCAGTAAGGAGCCGGTAATAAAACTTCATCTCCGGGGTTTAACAATACTTGCGCTACATTGGCAATTGATTGTTTAGCTCCTGTTGAAACAACAATTTGATTAGGGTTGTAAGAAAGATTGTTATCTCTTTTGAATTTTTTGCAAATAGCCTCTCTTAAATCTAAATAACCATTTACAGGACTGTAAGAATTATAATTATCATTGATGGCTTGAATAGCTGCATCTTTGATGAATTCAGGTGTATTAAAGTCAGGTTCTCCTAAACTTAAACTAATAATGTCTTTTCCTTGTTCTTTCAATTCTCTTGCTTTAGCAGCCATTGCTAAAGTTGCAGAAGTTGGTAAGCTGTTAATTCTGTCTGATAATTGTTTCATTTTTTTTTAATTGGATGTATTGCTTCACTTACGGTATAAATTAACAATACTATTTAATGATATGCAGGATTGACTCCTAGTACTTTTAATTGGTTGAAATGTTCTAAAAAGGCCTTAGTCATGGTTTTGTATTCATAATAAGGCAGGTTAAATTCTTTTGCTGTTTCTTTTACAATTTTAGCAATTTTTCCATAATGAATATGAGAAATATGCGGAAAAATATGATGCTCAACTTGATGGTTCAATCCTCCTGTAAAAAAGGAAACAAACCAATTGTTGGGTGCAAAATTAGAAGTTGTATACAGTTGGTGTATAGCCCAAGTATGTTTTAAATTCCCTTCTTTATCGGGCAATGGCATGTCGGTTTTAGGAACCACATGTGCCAATTGAAAAACAACACTTAATATAAGTCCGGCAGTATAATGCATGGCGAAAAAACCAATTAGAATTTTCCACCAAGACACGTTAAGAACGGTCATAGGTAAAACAATCCAAAAAGCATAATACAAGATTTTAGTTAAAACTAAAATGACCCATTGTTTTGTTGGGTTTGGAAATTTACCATAGGATAATTTTCTTTTCAAATAACGAGCTGTTTGCTTAAAATCTGTAGTAATAGCCCAATTGATAGTTAGTAATCCATAGATGAAAATAGAATAATAACGTTGTAATTTATGTATTTTTAACCAGGTTGAATGTTTCGAAAAACGAATAATTCGTCCAGCATCAATATCTTCATCATGTCCTTTTATATTTGTAAAAGTATGGTGTAAAACATTGTGTTGCACCTTCCAATTGTATACGTTTCCAGCAAGTATATACATACTGCTTCCCATTAGTTTATTTACCCATTTTTTACTTGAAAAGGATTCGTGATTGCTATCGTGCATCACATTCATTCCTACACCAGCCATTCCTACACCGCTAATAATACATAAAAGTAGCATTGTCCATTGAGGTAGCGATGTACTAAATATGATCATAAAAAAGGGAATAAAGAAGATGGCAAACATAAGCAATGCTTTGCCGTATAATTTCCAGTTGCCTGTTCGGCGAATTTTATTTTCTTTAAAGTAGGAATTGACTCTTTTGTTCAAAGTTCTGAAAAACTTTGCTTTGTCAATTTTTGAAAATTTTATAGTTTGCATATATACTGCTTGATAAGTGTACAAAAATAGCTAATTTTTAAATGCTAGGGATTGAAAACTTAAATATTTTACGACTTATTAAGCGCAAAGATGTTACTTTTGCCAGATATTTATCAATCAAGATGGAAATTTTAAAAAAATACTTCCCTGAGCTTACGGAATTGCAGATTTCTCAATTCGAAAAATTGGAGAATTTATATAAGGAGTGGAATGCAAAAATTAATGTAATATCGCGTAAAGATATAGACGAGTTGTACTTACGACATGTTTTACATTCTTTAGGAATAGCAAAAGTTCAACAATTTATGCCAGGTGCAAAAGTATTGGACGTGGGTACTGGAGGAGGTTTTCCAGGGGTGCCTTTGGCTATTTTGTTTCCTGAAACCAATTTTCATTTGGTAGATTCTATCGGGAAAAAAATAAAAGTCGTTCAGGGAGTAACAGAAGCTTTAGGCTTAAAAAACGTAAAAGCCTCTCATATGAGAGCAGAAGAAGTAAAAGGGGAGTTCGATTTTATTGTAAGTCGTGCCGTGACTACCATGCCCGATTTTGTAAAATGGGTTCGTAAAAAAGTGGCTAAAAAGCAACACCATACTTTACGAAATGGAATTTTATATTTAAAAGGAGGTGATTTAACAGAAGAGCTTTCAGTTTTTACAAGTACAACGCTATATGATCTTTCTGATTATTTTGAGGAAGACTTTTTTGAGACTAAAAAGGTAGTGCATTTACCTATTAAATTTAAGAAATAGTTCGTTTTTAAAAACGACTATTTATTCAATAGAATACCAAAACCTAATAGATCTTTATGATTTGTTAGGTTTTTTTATGGCTGATTTTACTTTTTTATACGACCAATAGTTTGTTTTACAAACTGTGCCTCTTGAAGTGATTTGTAGACGGATTTTGTTGAAGTCTAACTTCCGTTCGGTAGAACTCAGGACTTATTTTTGTCACGCTAAGAATGTGTTAGGCTTGTGATAATTTCTTTATGTTGAGGGAAGAGCACTAGTAAATCTTTTCGTTTCGGAAGTACAAAATCCTTAAAATCGAAACCAGGAGCTACGGTACAGCCAACCAAACTGTATGAATTTTTGTCGTTAACCGTTGCCGCAAACCAATATCCTGCCAGAACTATATGTTGGTAGGTTTGACCTTTTAAAAGATCATTTCCTAAGCAAATAAATGAATAGTTGCCCTCCGGTGAAATTTGATGAATTTTTAGAGAAGAACCTTCGTGAAAATGCCAAATTTCATCTTGATTTATTTTATGAAATGCTGAAAATTTTTCAGATTTTAGTAAAAAGTAAATAGCCGTGCAAACATTTCTATCCCCTACGTAATTGTTAGAAAGGTTTTCGTTGGGAATCATTTCAGTACTTCGATAAGTTTCTTTATAATAACCCCCTTCTGGGTGAGGAAGTAAGTCTAAATGTTTGATTAATAATTCGGCCTTTTCCATATTGTAATTTTATTTGTAACCTATGATAAAAGAACCTTTAAGTTGGTGACTTTTTTTATCAAAATTAAAGCTGGGTTCTTCAAGTATTGTAGAACTTACACTTTTAAATCCTGAGGCTTCCATTAAGTTTTTTTAATTGTTCGGCAATTTCTTTGGAGCTTAATTTTTCTAAATGCATAGCTTGTGTTGAAAAGTCAACTATTTTTATAAAAATATAAAAAGGAATTGATTTACTTTAAAATAATTTTTTCAGATATGATTTTGTTGTCAATATTTATTTTTAAGATGTAAATTCCTTTAGGGTAGTTCGCTTTCAAACGAAGCTTGTTTTTGGTGTTCAAAGGTTCCCAAGTATGTATAGGTTGCCCTAATAAATTATATAGCTGAACAGCGGAAATAGATTTGTTATTTGGATTTTCTATCACAATTTCATTAGAAGACGATACATAATAAATAGCAAGGCTTTTGTCAACGCTATTAGCTATTGAAAGTTTGTCTTTGGCAGAGAAAGCAAGGCTAAATCTGTTTTCGTAACTTTTTTGCTGTAGGTTTATAGTCGCTTTATTTTTATTTAAAGTATAGGTTAAACCTGTCTCATGATCTAATAAAATTAAATCTTTGTCGGTTAAATTCCATTCGTCAATAGCTATAGTAATATTCCCTTCGTAGCCCATTTCAACTCCTATTGGTACTTCTAAATCGTCTGAAATTTCTTGTACACCAGTAATTGCATATTTTTTTTGGTCATCAGAAAATTTCCAATAAACATCAGTTTTTCCTACTTCAAATTTAGGAGAATCGTAGCCGTTGTCATACTTAAAAGAGTTTCCTTCTTTGAAAGAAATACCAATTTGACGATGCATTTTTATTTGATCATCGTTCAGGTAATCTACTCCCAGTTTAATGATGGGTAAATTCACCGTCAAAGGGCCAAAATTATTTTTCTTATTAGCTTTTTCTTTTTTAGAGTTTTTAAAGAAGATAGATTCGCTTCCTTCTGTAACAAATTCTCTTTGGCTGTTATTAAAAGTAATAATACCTCCATTTTCTTTACCAGAAATAAAAAAGCCTTGGCCTACAGGAATATATGCCTGAGGTACAGAATAAGTTCCTTGGCCGATACCCGGTATGTAGTCATTTGCATTTTCATTAGAAGCAACGTTATCTGCAGAGACTCCCATAGAAATGTTTCTTGTAGCATAACCACCAATATATCCGCTAGCATTATGACCGCTATTGTTGTTTTCGCTTGAAGAAGCTACGCCTGCATGTTGCCAAAAATAGAGCGTACCATACATTGAACTATCATTGTCTTCAATGAATTTTTTTGCATTCAAGGCGGAAGGATAAGGATTTCCGACAAGGTAATTTTGATAGCCACCAATTGTTGTGGTTAATTCTCCATCTTTAGGCGTTCCGACAAAAGTATAATTTTGAGCAACTCCAGGTCCTTTAAATACAAAACCATCTGTTTGTGGAATGATTCCTGTAGAGCCTTTTTGAACCCAATTCGATCTTCCATCTCCGTTTGCATAGGTGTAAAACCAATAGTTTGGAAGGCTAATAGGGCTTGTTTTACTTCCGTCATAACCGGATATAAAATTAATGTTTAAAGCTGTTGAATTAGCGGATGTATAGGTGCTTCCATCTTTTAGGACACTTGCTGCATTATACACATTAGACCCCAAGTTGTTTACAGGAGAGCTCATGTAGTTGTATAGGTATTTACTACCAATATCTGAATAGCGATCTATGTATAATTTACCTGTTCCATTTAAATTTTTTGACCCCGTATGTGTTTGAATAAACTGTGAGGTACCAGCCAATCTAATTTCTGCATTTGCATTGATCGTCAAGTTATCAGCTACCAAAAGCAAGTTGTCTGTAATCGTTAATTTATAACCACTAGTAACTTCAAGTTTACGAGCATTCAATTGCGTAGATAATGTTGTGTTTTGATTGATAACTACGCTACGTGATTTGTCAGGATAACCATTATCCCAGGCATTGCTAGTTCTAGTTGTCTCGTTTAAATTATGAACTCCCAATCGGATATTAGCGCTGCTGTTTGCATTGTCAACTTCTGAAATCACTGCGGCATGAGGATGTCTTTCTGTGTAGGGTACAAGGTCATCGTCAACAAAGCTAATCCACTCACTAGCGGTGTAGGTGTTGTTGTATGATAAAACTTCATCACTTCTAACAGCGGAACTATTATTACTAATATTTGAAAGAACATCAAAACGATTTTCCCATGCTGTAGTTCCTGTTTCTGATGTAATAATTAGAATATCGTTGGCATCGTCAAAATCTGTAATGTTGTTGTCTGTTATTGGCGTTTCTAAGTGATTTGAAAGGATTGAATTACTACTGTTTAATAAAACAGATTGTCCGGCAGAAAGTGCTGTGTTTACCAAATAAGTTGAAGTCGGACTAACACCCGTTTGGTCGCCAGATTTATTTTTGAAGAGTGCTACAATAAAAGTATTTGTAGGAATTGTTGCAGTACCTGTATTGGTAATTTCTATCCAGCGTTCTGAAGTGTCATAATGGTACACCTGTGTAAATAATGCTGCTTCATAAAGACTGGTATCTTTAGCGAATATAAAAACATCATAATCTTCTATTTCTCCAGTATCGTAATCAAAGTCGCAAGCTGAGGTTGGAGTGCCATTGTGTTTTAATGCGATACGCATTCTAGTTTTTCCTTCAGTTGCTGTGGTAGGGATTGCAATATTTGACAGCGTAGCAGTTAATTGAGTAGGAGGTGTACTTCCGGTAACTTGACTGAAAACCTCTTCACCAGTGTCATCAAAGTCACCGTCATTGTTAAAGTCAATCCAAACAACTAAAGCGACAGTGTTATAGGTGGCTCTTGAGTAGGTAACAGTTCCGGAAAAAGTTTCTCCTTTGGTTAAGTTTGTGGCTATACCGTTAAAATACTTATAAATAGGGTCGCTAGAAGTGCTATTATTGTTAATCGTTCCTATAGCTGTATTTGAAATATAATAGTCGCTATCAGGGTTAAGGTGTATGTTGCTAGTGCAATATTCTACGTTTAAAGTTGTAAAGGTTTCCGTATCAAAAATAGCGCAAGAAGCGTCAACGGCAATTTGAACTTCATATTCCAATCCATCATCCAAACCAGTAAGGTTTATTGTCGTTGATGAAGAAGTGGTTTCTATCCAAGTGCCACTGATTGTTGGTTTGTATTTTATTTTATACGTGCTGGTTTCAGTAGAAGACCAAGTTACAATAGCTGTAGTTTCTGTAATAGAAGATATAGCAATATTACTGATGGTACCTGGGTCTATAATATAAACGTCTTGAGTACTATATACGATGGTGCTACCATTGTCAAATGCCCATTCTATGGAATAAGCACCAACTGTGTTAAAAACGGTTGTATCGCTAGTAGTTCCTGTTATTTGTTGTCCACATTGGTAATCTAAAACAGGAGCAGGAGCTGTGTAAGAACAATATTCCGTAACATCAGGAATTGTTGGCGTCATAAATGTGCCTGAATAATTAAAAACGGTTACGGTAGCGGTACATGAATCTGTTAGCCCATCCGTATCCTCAACGGTAAAATCAACGGTGTTTGATCCTATATTTTCACAACTAAAAGTGGTTTTACTCAAACTGAAAATTAAATCATTGGCGTTGTCTACATCGTCAAATGATCCGTTGTTCAGGTCACTAGGGGCTATGGTTACATTTCCAGAAACATCTAGGTATACATCTAAATTTCCAATACAATTTGCTGTAGGAGGCAATGCAGAAGATATTATATTGATGTTGTAATCCTCAACTTCCCCTTTTTCATAGTTAAGATTACAAGGGTCTATGTCGTAATTGTGTTTTAAGGCAACTCTCATTCGGGTAAGTCCAATAGTAGCATCGTCAGGAATACTTATTTGAAAGTTTTTTGTAGACGTTTTAGAGCTGGTGTTTCTTCCAAAGTAGGTGTATGCCAATTCACCACTATCGCTAAAATCTCCGTCTTTATTAAAATCGATCCAAACCTTTAAGTAGACGTCATTGTTTTGAGGGGCGTCATAAGTTACTGAGGTACTATAGGAAGTATTGGTGTATACATCTGTAGAAACATTATTGTAGAAGGTAAAGTCATTTGCGTGTTTTGTGCTAGAATTATTAATGTCTTCTAGGTTCACATTAGAAATGAAGAATTTTCCAGCATTATCTGTACCTATGTTTGTAGGGGTACAATAGGTTTGGGCCCATAAAGAATTACTAGCTATTAGTACAATATGCAGTATTGTATTAACAGCCAAATACTTAACTATTTTAAACATAATTATCAATCGATTAAATTAATAACGTAAAAATATTCTTGGGGGTAGTTTTTAAGAGCTTTACTTTATTACAATAATAGTGCCTAAAAAGGGAAAAAGCATTTCTGCATTGTTAATTTTTCGCTTTCTAGACATATGTTTAGTAAAATTAACAATTCAGCCTATTAAAACAACAATTCAGATTTAAAAAATTTAACTAGGTAGACCATTTTCTGATTTTTGTTTCCTTAAAAACAGGAAAAGTCATGAAAAAAATCTTATTTATTTTGTTCTTAGTTTTAGCAGGAGCACAAACTTATTGTCAGACTAAAATTAACGGAAATGTTGTTGATGTAAAAGGAAACCCTATTGTTGGTGTCAATATTTATTTAGAAGGAACCTATGATGGAACAATGTCTGACGAAAATGGAAGTTTTGAGTTTTCAACTTCGGAAACTGGGACTCAAAAATTAAGGTGTTCCTTTATTTCTTATGAAACGAAGATTATTTTAAAAAAAGTTTCTGAAATGAAGGGGCTAAAAATAAAACTACGAGAAGATGTAAGCAGTTTAGATGCTGTGGTGCTTGCAGCGGGAACTTTTAATGCAGGGGATAATTCTAAAGTAACCGCATTAAAACCTTTAGATGTTGTAACCACAGCAAGTGCATTAGGAGATCCAATTGCTGCTTTTCAAACGATGCCTGGAACGTCTACCGTAGCTGAAGATGGACGGCTTTTTGTAAGGGGAGGAACGGCAGAGGAAACTCAGATTTTTATAGATGGTATTCGTGTTTTTACACCCTATGCGGCTTCTGCTAATAATACGCCAACTAGAGGAAGGTATTCTCCTTTTTTGTTTGATGGAATGACTTTTTCAACAGGGGGTTATTCGGCAGAATATGGACAAGCTTTATCGGGTGTTTTGTTGTTAAATACTATAAATACACCAGAACAAGAAAAAACAGATATTGGCATTATGAGTGTAGGGGGAGCTGTTGGAAATACGCAAATTTGGTGTGCAAATTCTTTAAGTGTCAATACTTCTTATATAAACCTAAAACCTTATTTAAACGTTTTTGAAGATCGAAATAAATGGGTACAGCCTTTTCAGGTTGTGGCTGGTGAAGCTGTTTATCGGCGTTCATTTTCTAATGGTTTGTTAAAATTATACACGGCCTTTGATAGTACTAATTTTGAGTTAATTCAAGAAGATATCAATGTGGAAGAAGGCATTTCGTTTAAATTGAAAAATCATAATTTTTACCTTAATTCTTCCTATAAAGGCGTTTTGAGTGCCAATTGGTCTGTATTGGCAGGACTTAGCTTTACTGCGGCAAATAGTGCATATGCTATTTCAAAAAGTGAAATAGAAAACAAGGAAGAATCGATACATGCAAAATTAAAATTCAACCGTTTTTTTAGCAATCGGTTTCAAGTAAGTTTTGGTGCAGATTATTTTCTAACTGATTTTGATGAGTTTTATAAGGAAGAACATATTTCAGAAGTAGCTTATGGTTTTCAAAATAAATTTGGTGCGGTGTATGGAGAGTTCAATGTATTCTTTTCCAAATCCTTGGCTTTAAAGGGAGGGATAAGAGCTGGCTATCATCGTTTTTTTGAAAGATTAAAAATTTCACCAAGAGTTTCTTTGGCGTATAAAACAGCAGAAAATTCACAAGTTTCATTGGCCTATGGCGATTTTTATCAAAATCCGACGAATGCAATTTTAAAATTTGAGCAGGATTTGAAAACTCCAAAATCACAGCATTATATTGTTAACTATCAATACAATAATGATGGTAAAATTTTACGGACAGAGCTGTATGCTAAAAAGTATTTGAATTTGGTGAAATACGATACGGAATTGCCGCAATACAATAGCCATTATACTTCCAACGGTACGGGTTATGCAAAAGGATTGGATGTTTTTTGGCGAGATAATAAGAGTATAAAAAATGTAGATTATTGGTTTAGTTATTCTTATTTGGACAGCCAGCGAGATTTTAAAAATTATGAAAAAAAAGCACAGCCCAATTTTGTAAACAAACACAATATTTCATTAGTCGCTAAATACTGGTTAGAAGATTGGAAAAGTCAGGTGGGGTTGAGTTATAATTTTGCTTCTGGAAGAACCTATACAGATCCGAACAAACAAGGTTTTTTAAATCAGAAAACAAAAGCCTACCATAGTCTGAGTTTGAATTGGGCGTATTTAATTTCTCAGCAAAAGATTTTGTACTTCTCTTTAAACAATGCCTTGGGAACAAAAAACATCAATGGCTATCAGTTTGCAAACAATGCCAATGATTTTGGACAATTTGAAAAAAGAGCCTTGCGGCCAGCAGCTGATCGTTTCTTTTTTGTAGGATTCTTTTGGACGATAAGTGAAAAAGGTACGGACAATCAACTAGATAAACTTTAAAAATAATAGCGCTACAATTCAGTAACAGAATACGACAGTTCAGTGGCTTCTTTTTTATAAAAAACAGTTTCTATTGGATATTTGCCTAACAATTAAAAATAATAGATCATGAAAAAAATAATGACAATTTTAGTATTGAGTATGAGTTTAACTTTAACAGCTCAAGGAACGTATGAAAAAGGAATGCAAAAAGCGTTTGGCTTTTGGTCTTCTGGAAAAACAACAGAAGCAGCAAATTTATTTGAGCGCATTTCTTCTGCAGAAAAAAACAATTGGTTACCACTTTATTATGCCGCACAAGTTCGTGTTTTATCAAGTTTTGGATTAAAAGATGAAACGGTCATTACAGCCAATTTAAAAGCAGCGCAAAAAAATATAGACCAGGCTTTTGAAATTTCAAACAACAATGCCGAATTGTTAGTCTTACAAGCTTTGCTACATACTGTTTGGGTGGCTTTTGATGGAGCAACCTACGGACCCAAATTATCTGGAACTGTTTATGGCTTGTATGCCAAGGCACATAAAATAGCACCCAACAATCCACGTGTGGTGTACGCAAAAGCTGAATGGGAAATGGGAGGCGCAAAATTTTTTGGAAAGGATATTACCCCCTTTTGTAAAGATATTCAAAGATCGTTAGAACTTTTTGCTACTTTTGAGTTGGAGACCCCTTTTCATCCAAATTGGGGAAAAGAGAGAGCGGAACAAATTGCAAACGATTGTAAATAATAGCTATGCATAGATTATTGAAAAACTTATTATTGACATTTATAATTGGAGTTGTTGCTTTTGTAACAAGTAATTATTTTTTTGGAAAATTTGAATTTGCAAGCACCAAAGACTTATGGATAGATTTTGGAATGAATCAGTTGTTTTCTTTTGTAATAGGTTTTTCTAATCTTTATTTCTTTTATTATTTAGAACAAAGAACTTGGAAAGAAAATGCTCCTTGGAGGCGCGTTATAACCGGGGTATTGGGTTCTGTTGTAATTACAATTATCTGCTTGTTTTTACTTCGACTATTTGGGGTTGTTTATGTAAACAATGTGAGTTTTCTTGATTTTTTAGCAAATGAAAAATTAAGGTATTATACCTTCGGTGTATGGATTACACTTAGTATTGTGATTACTTTTCATGTGATTTATTTCTATAAAAAGAATCAGGAAAGAAAAATAAAAGAATCTCAAATTGTAGCGAAAACAGAAACAGCAAAATTTGAATCCTTAAAGAATCAATTAGATCCTCATTTTTTGTTTAATAGTTTAAATGTTCTGACTTCCTTAATAGAGGAGAGTCCGAAAAAGGCAGAAAAATTCACGACAAAATTATCCAAGGTATATCGATATGTTCTGGAGCAAAAGGACAAAGATTTAATATCCTTGGAGGAAGAGTTGAGGTTTGCAAAATCGTATATGGAATTGTTGCAGATGCGTTTTGAAGATGCATTGCATTTTGAACTTCCACAGGAAATTAGCAATTCGGAATTAAAAATTGTGCCTTTGTCATTGCAATTGTTATTGGAAAATGCGGTAAAACACAACGTCATTACTTCTAAAAATCCACTGACCATAAAAATTTATGAATCGTTTAATTATTTGGTGGTCGAAAATAATTGTAGCCCTAAAACGTCTATAGAAAAAAGTACAAAAGTAGGATTAAAGAATATAAAAAATAGGTATGAATTGATTTCAAAAGATCAAGTTGAAATTCATCATGATGAGAAATTATTTAAAGTGAAATTACCGCTTTTAACTCAAAAAATTAAAAAAATGGAAACAAATTATATAAGCGATAGCAACAAGTATTTAAAAGCCAAAAAACGGGTTGACGAATTGAAAGGATTTTATTGGAGTTTGGCTTCCTATATTGTGGTGATTCCGTTTTTAGCATTTATTAATTACAGTACTTACTGGGGTTATAAATGGTTTTATTATCCAATGTGCGGATGGGGAGTTGGAATTTTAATTCAAGCTATTTCTGTTTTTTTAATTGGAAATGGATGGGAAGAAAGGAAGATTAAAGAACTTATGAATAAAGATAAATACTAAATTATGGAAGCAGAATATTTAGAAGAAGAACGTTATTTAAGAGCTCAAAAACAAGTCAAAAAGTTGAAAGGGTTTTACTGGCATTTATTTTGGTATTTGGCGGTAAATATTTGGATGACATTGCAACGAATAAATTTTGAAGTGTTTACCGAAGAAGGCATAAACAAAACGCTTTTTGAATTCGAAATTTATGCGACTTGGTTTTTTTGGGGAATTGGAATTGTTTTTCATGGAATTCATGTCCTTGGTAAAAACGTAAGATTTACTAAGGAGTGGGAGGAAAGGAAAATTAAAGAATTTATGGATAAAGAATAGTGCAACGATTAAAAAGTGATTCATGAAAATTATTATTATAGAAGATGAAAAACCTTCCGCCAGAAGGCTAACCAGAATGCTAAAAGAAATAGGCATTGAAGTAGAAACGATGCTGCACTCCGTTTCGGAGTCCATAGAGTGGTTTCAAAACAACGCACATCCTGATTTAATTTTGTTAGATATTCAATTATCAGATGGTATTTCTTTTGAGATTTTTGAAGAAATTTCTGTAGACAGTGCCATTATTTTTACAACGGCATATGATGAATATGCCTTAAAAGCATTTAAACTAAACAGCATTGATTATTTATTGAAACCAATTGATGAGGAAGAATTATTTGTGGCCATTGAGAAGTTTAAAACCAATCAGTTGGAAAAACAATCCTTGCACGTAGATTTAAATCAGATTCGAAAATTACTGGTCAATCCTTTGGAAAAAACCTATAAAAAACGTTTTACCGTAAAACTGGGGCAGCATTTAAAATTGGTAGATGTTGAGCGTATTGAATGTTTTTACAGTGAGAATAAAGGAACCTATTTGTTTACAAAAGAAGGCCGAGCCTATTTAATAGATGCGTCTTTAGAAGATTTGGACTTGCAGTTAGATCCAAGTCAGTTTTTTAGAGTAAACCGTAAGTTTTATGTGAATATCACTGCAATTAAAGATATTGTATCGTACACAAATAGCCGCTTACAATTACTGCTTTTTGCCTATGCTGAAAAAGAAATAATAGTAAGTAGAGAGAAGGTAAGATCTTTTAAAAATTGGATTGATTAATTGTTTGTAGGAAGTACAACCGTTACTTTGGTGCCTTTTTTTAAAGAAGTTTCAATTTCTAATTTTCCGTTTTGCAATTCTAAATATTGAATGGAAGTCTTGATGCCAAATCCAGTCCCCACTTCATTATTAGTTCCTTGTGTAGAAAACCATTCTTTACTTTTTGTAATCGTATCTAGATGTGCATCGCTGATACCTATACCATTGTCTTCAATACTTATTCGAATTTCCTTTTCAGTTTTTTGAGTATAAAAATAAATGTGTCCTCCCTTTGGCGTGAATTTTATAGCGTTGTAATACAGGTTTCTAAGCGTAAAACCCAAAGCTTCTTTGTCGGTGGTAATCCTAAAATCAGTTATCTGTGTCTCTAATTCTTGATTTTTTGAAATTCTTGTTTCTTCATAAATTTCAATAGAATTCATGATTAATTCTTTTAAATTGAATTCTGTGGGAATGACAGGACTATTGTCTATTTGGTTTTTAGACCATTGCAATAAATCATCTAAAAATAAGAGTAAGTGATTTACTTTATTAGATAAGTTTTGTAGGTATTTTAAATCTTCTTTGGCAAATAAATTTTTTTGAACATCTTGTAAAATTTCCACATAACCTTTTACGATAGATAACGGGCCTCTAATGTCGTGTGCAATTATTGAAAATAATTTGTTATTAAGTTCATTTAATTTTTCCAATTCAATTTTTTGCTGGTATATTTTATTGAGGTGTTTTTGTGCAATGAGGGAAATTGGAAATGAAACAATAAAAGGTGCTCCAATAGCAAGGTATAAGCCTTGATTGTAATTGACTAAATGGAAAAAATAATGAAAAACATTATAAATAATTAGCGATGCAATAATTGAAAATAAGGAGACTATATAGGGTCGGTAAAATTTTGCGGGAATGGAATTTTTAAACATGAAAAAGAGCAGTTTTTTTTGTGCTGCAAAGATACGAGAATACTTAGAATTTGTGTTAACCTATGTTAGGCAATATGAGCAATCTAAGTATTTAAGAAGCTCTTCGTTTTTTATTTCAAAATTTGAAAAGAATAAGGAAACAGTCCTCTTTTTTTTTCACCAACATACTTCCCTATGATTTGGTAAATATACTCATTTGTAGGTATTGTTAATGTTGGCGAAATTCAGGAGTTTTATAGCCTAATCTAATGCTGCTGTTATGAAAACAAAACTACTTTTATTAATAATTCTTTGTTCAAGTCTAAGTTTATATGCGAATACTGTGTATAGAGTGAAAGAGAAAATGAAGCCCTTTGATGAAACTATTGCTATTCCAAATGCCAATTTTGAACAAGCTTTAATTGATTTAGGTTATGATACCAATGGTTTAAATGGAAATATATTAAAAAGTGAGGCTGAAGCTATTGTAAATTTAAACATTTCAAGAAAGGAAATTTCTGATTTAACGGGCTTGTCAAATTTTATTGCTTTAGAGAATTTGAACATATCTTATAATGATCTGAGTTCTTTAGATTTGTCTAATAATAAGAAATTACTTGTTGTAGAGTGCAACAATAATAAATTAACAGTGCTAGATGTAAGTGATCTTTTGAATTTGCAAAAATTGTATTGTTATAACAATCAGCTTGCATATTTAGATGTCAGTAAAAATATAGCTTTATCTTCTTTATCATGCGGTACTAATCCATTAGAGAACTTAAATGTTAAAAATGGAAACAATAAAAATTTCTCTTTTTATAGTTCGTTTATGGCAAGTCCTTCTTGTATAAAAGTGGATGATGCACAGTGGAGCGAAGCCAATTGGAGCAAGTCTGGAAATAGTAATTTTAGTGAACATTGTAGTGATGGTGGGAATACATATGTGCCAGATGATAATTTGGAACAAGCCTTAATAGATTTAGGATATGATTCGGGAGGCGAATTAGATAATTTTGTACCCACGGAAGAAATAGTAAATATCACAAGTTTAGATCTTTCTAATAAAAATATAAAATCACTTCAAGGCTTAAAAAGTTTTACAGCATTGAAGAATCTAAACTGTTCAAACAATCTTTTAGATTATGATACTAATTATACTATTGCACAACATATCCCTACTACTCAATTAGAAAGTTTAGACGTGTCTTTTAATTTATTAACAAAATCGTTTAAGGCTGAGTATTTTACAAGTTTAAAAACGTTAAATTGTTCAAACAATCAAATAGAAACAATTATTCTTAGAGGAACTAATAATCTTGAGGTTTTTAAATGTAATAATAATAAAATTTCATTTATAACTTTAGATGAAAAGGGGGTATTTGAGTCGTTAGTAAGCTTTGATGGTTCTTATAATCTATTAGAAGGATTTCATGTTGCTTTCCCTTCAGAAAATTTTAGTGAATTAAGGTGTACTTCAAGTTTGTTACAATCAATAGATATTAAAAACGGTAACAACCAGAATTTAAACATATTTGAAATTACAGAAAACCCAAATTTAATTTGTGTTCAGGTTGATGATTATGAATGGAGTACGAGTAATTGGGTTAAGGATGATACAACCGATTTTAGTGAAGACTGTACTTTGGGTAGTGTGTCGACAGATTTTGAGGCTTATTTAATAGAAAAAGGCTATGATAAAATAGCAGACAATAAGTTATTGATTAGTAAGGTAAATGAGTTAACCTATTTTGAGGTGTTGCAATCAAACTTAACTTCATTGATTGGAGCAAGTGGTTTGAAATACTTTACAGGTTTAAATAAGCTTGTCGTGTTAGGGAATCCTAATCTAGTCACTTTGGATACTAAGGAATTAATCGGTTTGAAAACATTAGATTGTTCTGAAAATCCAAAATTAGTCGCGCTAACTTTACCTGACTTTAGTACGAATCTTGTCAGTTTAAATTGTTATGCAAATAAGCTTAATTCGTTAAATGTTTTTCGTTATTCAAATTTGTACGAGTTGCAATGTCAGAAAAACTACATTTCTAACTTAGATGTATCAAACAATCGCAAACTGGGGATACTTGCCTGTAACAATAATAATTTATCGACCTTAGATATTGCAAACAATGGTTTGTTGAAATCTATTTATTGTTATGCTAATAATATAGAGTCTCTTCATTTAAATAATAAAACACAACTTGAAACTTTACATTGTTCATCTAATCCTTTAGGGAACTTAGATTTGAGTACAAATATAAATTTGTTTCAATTGTATGCAGAAGGCTTGCAAATGACATCAATTGATTTGAATAAAAATACGAAACTAGGAATACTGTCTGTTGGGTATAATGAATTGTTGGAATTAGATGTTACAAATAATCTCTCATTACGAGAGTTAGATTGTAGCAATAATAAAATAGAAGATCTAGACCTGTCTAAAAACGCACTTTTAACAAGTTTAAATTGTAGTTCAAATTTGCTAAAGAGTCTAAATGCAAAAAATGGAAATAACCATAATATTATTTTTGAAGACGGTTACAATAGTAATGGCTATCTGTTTGAAACTAGGGGGAATATGGATTTACGATGTGTTCAGGTAGATAATGCTGCTTTTTCTAGCGAAAAGTTCACATTTGTTGATGCCAATACTGCTTTTAATGAAGATTGTAATTATCCAACATACACTTATGTTCCCGATACTAATTTTGAACAAGTGCTAATTAATCAGGGATATGATGATGTTTTGGATGATTATGTTCTTACAGAAAATATTCGAACAGTAACGAACTTAACAATTTCAGCTAACACTATTTCCGATTTAACCGGAATTGAAAATTTTGAAGCATTAAGTTTGTTAGATTGTGCTGATAATCAAATTTCTTCCTTGGATGTAAGTGCCAATAAAAATTTGAAGTATTTGATCTGTTACAATAACAATTTGAGCAACTTGATTTTAAGCGAAAGTCTAGAAAGTGTTTTTTGTAATAAGAATAAAATTTCGAATTTAAATACAAGTTCTCTTAAGGAATTGAAAGAATTGAAATGTCAAGATAATTTGCTAGAATCCATAGATCTTACAACTAATTTAAAACTTGAAACTTTAGAATGTGGTAACAATCCTTTAACAATATTAGATGTTTCTGCAAATTTAGCTTTGGAATCATTGTTTGGCTATAATACAAATATTGAGTCACTAGATCTAACCAATAATGGAAATCTAGCGAAGCTAGTTGTGCCGGAAAATAAAAATTTGAGTATGCTAAAAGTTAATAATGGAAATAACCTAAACTTTACCCAGTTTTTAATAACTCAAAACCCAAATTTGTCATGTGTTCAAGTCGACAATGTGACTTATGCAAATACAAGTTTAACAAATAAAGATTCACAGACAACTTATAGCTTGAATTGTACGGCAACAATTCTAATGCCAGATTCAAACTTTGAACAAGCCTTAATAGATTTAGGATATGATTCCAATGGCTTAAATGGAAACATATTAAAAAGTGATGCGGAAGCTGTTATTGATTTAAATGTTTCAAGTAAAAATATAAGCGATCTAACAGGAATTGAAGGTTTTACAGCTTTAAAAGTTTTATATGTTCTGGGTAACAATTTAACTAGTTTGGATGTAAGTAAGAATAGAGAATTAGTTGATTTACGTTGTCATAGTAATAATTTAACAAGCTTAGACATTAGTAATAATTTAAAATTAAACTACTTAAATGCATCCGGAAATAGTTTAACTAATTTAGATGTTAGCACAAATGAGCTTCTAAAGTTTATATATGTTTTCAATAATAAATTGACAAGCTTAGATGTAAGTTCAACTAGGAACTTAGAGAGATTACAGGTTTATCAAAATGATTTAACAAGTATAAATTTAAGTGGTCTTATAAGTTTAGAGCAGTTGCATGTTCATGATAATGAGCTTACAAGCATAGATATAAGCTCAACTATTAATTTAGAGGAGTTACATGCAAGTCAAAATGTTTTATCAAGTTTAGACGTAAGTTCAAATACCCAATTAACAGTTATAAATATATTCAATAATAGTTTGTCGAATTTGAATTTAAATGAGAATGTAGGTTTAAAGAATTTATCTGTTGCAGGAAACAATTTAACGAGTTTAGATGTAAGCGCAAATATTGTGCTTGAGGAATTAAATATTCAAAATAATAGTTTATCTAGTTTAGATGTAAGTTTAAATACCAATTTAGAATTTTTAGCCCTAGCCAATAATAATAGTTTAACAAAACTAAATGTTGCCAATGGAAACAATAGTAATTTCACGCTTTTTTCTGCCACGGGTAATCCAAACTTAACTTGTGTAGAGGTAGATGATGTAGCTTACGCAACTACAAACTGGACCAATGTTGATGATGCTGCTGTTTTTAGTACAGATTGTTATAACCCAGCAGTTATAGAAATTCCGGATGCTAATTTTGAGCAAGCTTTAATAAATCATGGGTACGATACAAATGGTTTAAATGGAAATATTTTAAAAAGTGAAGCAGAAGCTGTCGTATATATAAATTCAAATAAGAATGAGAATACTCCAGAATCAGAAAAAATAATTGATTTAACGGGTATAGAAGGATTTATAAACTTGAACCAATTAATTTTAGAATACAATAGTTTAGCAACAGTGGATTTTTCAAATAATTCAAAATTAACTTCCATTACCATCAATAATAATCAATTAACAACTATAAATGTTTCTGAAAATTCTAAATTAACTAGCTTAATAGTGTCTAATAATTTGCTAACAACTATTGATGTCTCTAAAAATCAGAAATTATTTACTATTTGGGCTGATAATAATCAGATCTCTACGATCAATTTATCAAATAATTTAGAACTAGAGCAATTGGGGCTTTCTGGAAATAATTTTTCAGAAATCGACTTTTCAAAAAATTTGAGATTGAAAAGATTTGATATGTCTAATAATAAGCTTGTGAATTTAGATGTTAGAAATAATCCAGATCTTACTTTAGTATGGATAAGTGACAACCAATTAAAAAGCTTAGATTTTTCAGGGCATACAAAACTAGAACGATTAAAAGCCGCAAACAACAACTTAGGCTCCCTGAATATAAAAAATGGAAACAATACAATTGTAAGCGAATTTGAACTACAAAACAATCCAAACTTAACTTGTGTTGAGGTAGATGATGTTAATTACGCAATTACAAACTGGACCAATATTGATGATGCTAAAGTCTATAATACAGATTGTTCTTTTCCTGATTTAGTATATATTCCAGATGCTAATTTGAAGGCAGCTTTGTTAGCAGATAGTCAGATAAACACAAATGGAGATGATGAAATTCAGGTTTCAGAAGCTGAAGCTGTTACAGGTTTTTTAACTGGAAATGATTTGGGTATTTCTGATTTAACGGGTGTTGAAGCTTTTGTAAATATTACCGGTTTAAGTATCAATAACAATAACTTAACCAGTATTGATCTTTCTAAAAACACAAAACTTACGTTTTTAGCTTGTGCAAATAACAACCTAAAAAGTTTAGATGTTACCAACAATACCTTGCTAGAAACCCTGGGTTGTTACGACAATCAAATAAAATATTTAGACCTGAGCAATTCGAAAACGCTCTACAATTTTAGTGCACAAAGAAATGAATTGGAGTATTTGAATATCAGAAATGGAAATAACAATAGAATGAGTGACTTCTATGTAAAAGACAACCCAAATTTAGAATGTATTCAAGTAGATGACGAAACCTGGAGTACTACTTATTGGGGAAGTACAAAAGATGCCAGTGCAAGTTTTAGTAACGATTGTGGAGGTGTTTGGGAAGTGTATACCGAGGATGAAGGATTGGAGACAGCTTTGGTTTCGTTAGCGGTTTTAGATGAAAACAGTGATGGAAAAATAACCTATGAAGAGGCGCAAGCTTTTGTGGGCGACTTAGATTTAAGTGGTAAAAATATTACGGATATTACTGGTTTGGCTGCTTTTTCAAACGCTGCTAGTATCAATATTTCTGGAAATAGCATTACAGATATCAATAAGTTGTTGAATAGTAAATCCGTTACTGTTACGGCTAAAAGTACAGGTAAAAAACAATACAGAGTTAGAGATAGCAGCAATGGAATAAAAAAGCTGAATGTTTCTAATAATTTAATAAAAGAAATCGATATTTCTCAAGTAACAAGTATTACAGAATTGTTGGCTGCCAATAACAGGCTCGTTTATGTCAACCTCAATAATGGTGTAAATGAAAGTTTGCTAAATTTAGATGTTACCGGAAATTCAGAATTATCGTGTATTCAAGTAGATAATGTTGCGAATGCTTCATCAAATATAAATTGGAAAAAAGATGTTGCAGCTAGTTACAACACAAATTGTCAAAAAGGTCCACTTTCTGTAACTAATTTGTTAAAAGAACATCTGCAAATTTATCCTAATCCGGTGTCTCAAAATTTCACTATAAAATTGACAGCTGGACTCGTTTTTGAAAAAGCTGAGGTGTATAGTTTGGTAGGTGCAAAAGTTGCATCTTCTGAATTGGAAACGGTAGATGTAGGTCAATTGCCAAGCGGGATTTATATTGTTAAAATCAAAACCGATCAAGGGCTAATCGTTTCAAAAATTAGTAAGCGTTAAATACAAAAGAAATAAAATATCTTAATAGAAAACGAGTTGTAAGAAATTAGAACTCGTTTTTTTGTTAGATCAAGACCTAACTAATTGAAGTCAACAAATTTCTTACTATTCTTATTGAGGTGGAGTTGCACAAGGTACTGCGGTTGTGCCAATTTGTAAGGCCGCGTTTGATGGAGAAATATACGGAATGCCAATACCAAATCCACGGAGTATAAATAAGGCCCCAATTAGGACTACAAATACTGGAATGGCCTTTTGTGCTCTGTTTCTAAATTGAATGGAAAAGATTGATTTGCTATAGATAACAAGTGTCATTAACGGAATTGTTCCCAAGCCATAAACGGCCATATATATAAAACCTTGGGTAGGGTTTACGGTGGCTAATGCCCCAATCAATGCCATGTAAACCATACCACAAGGTAAAAATCCGTTTAAGAATCCTATGGTAAATAATGCTTTGTTGCTTTTTCTTTTCAGTTGTTTTCCTAAGCCACTTTTTAGTTTGTTTATAAATAAATAAAGCGGCTTGGAAATTTGAAATTTTTCTAAAAATTGGGTAGGTATTAAAACAGAACCAACCATAATAACTCCTAAAATAATAGACAGTCTTTGTTGAAAACCGGCCAAATACAAGCCTTTTCCTAGCAATCCAAAAAGCACGCCAATACTTCCATAAGCGGTGATTCTTCCTATATGGTAAAGTGTTATTTTTAGAAGCTTTTGAAGAGTTGAGCTTTTATGTACAGGCAATACCAAGGCAATAGGACCACACATACCTACGCAGTGGAGACTTCCTAATAAACCTAAAAGTAATGCAGTGCTATACATTTGGCAGTGTTATAAATTTATTGATTTTTTATATAAATATTTAGTATCCTTGTAAGACCATTCAATATGAATGTCCCAACGACCGTCAACCAGCACTTTTTTAGGTATGAGTAGTGAAGAGTTAGAAAGTGAAAGTGGTATTTCACGATCCAAAACCTGGTTCGACGGTCTATATAGGGACACCTTTCCTTTGATGTCTTCTTGGTTTAATTCTTTTGGGAAATTGATTAGAATACCCGCTGTAGTAATTGTGGCAACGACATTATTTTTTAATGTCCTTGAATTTTCAAGGCGATCAATTTTTTGTTGGTATTCCAATTCGTCTTTGTAATAATCCTCGGCTACCAAATCATATTCATAGGTAGTGTCGGTAGATGTTTTAATAACAAAATATAAGATAAAGCTAATGAACAATACAAAAGCTGCTACAATTCCAGTTCCCCAATTTAATTTTCTCATGATATTCCTCTTTTGAATTTTACAATTCTAGTATTCGTAGAATGCTCTTTTTTTTGTTAAAATTTTCTAGGTCCTAAAAAATTAGTTGTGGTTGTTTCAATAAGCTTTTCTTTTGAAAAAACACCGATTTTAATGGTTTCTTTTGAATCTTCTAAATCACTTCTTGGAATTTCTATAAATAAGGTTCCTTCGTAATACGATTCTTTTTCTATCGTAATGTCTGTAGTTCCAATAAGTTTGATTGTTCCTGAATGGGATATCAATTCCAAGCGAATGTCTTCAATATCTGCTGCTGTTTTGTTAATTAACTTATAAGTAAATAAATTACTAATTATATGGTTTTCTTTTGTTTCGTATAATTGACCTGGAAGTCTTAAAACCGTGGCTTCAACATCATTTCTTAAAAATAACATCGTAATTAATACCAGAATCAAAGTTGTTAAAACAGCTGTATAACTTTTGGTTCGAATATTAAATTTAAAGCTTTCGTTTTTGTCAATAGCATCTTCAGAAGCGTACCGAATTAGCCCTTTTGCCATACCAACACTTTCCATCATATGGTCACAAGCATCAATACAAGCGGTGCAATTTACGCATTCTAATTGTGTACCATTTCTAATATCTATTCCAGTCGGACAAACTTGTACACATTGGCCGCAATCTATACAGTCACCTTTGCCAGTAGTACTTCTGTCTTCATTTTTTTTGAACAAAGCCCGGCCTTCTTCTTTTTCTCCTCTTTTGTGATCGTAAGCAACATTGATTGATTTATTGTCGAGTAAAACTCCTTGCAATCTTCCGTAAGGACAAACAATAATGCATACCTGTTCTCTAAACCATGCAAAAACGAAGTAAAATATTCCTGTAAATAACAGAATTAATAAAAGGCCTTTTGTGTGGTTTTTTGGGTTGTCTGAAATAATTTCAAGTAAGGCATCACTTCCTATAATATAGGCAAGAAAAACGTTTGCTAATACAAAGGAAATAATAAAGAATACAATCCACTTGCTAACTCTTTTTCGAATTTTTTGTGCATTCCATTTCTGTTTGTCCAAACGTATTTGAGCACCTCTGTCTCCTTCAATCCAGTACTCAATTTTTCGGAAGACCATTTCCATAAAAATAGTTTGCGGACAAATCCATCCACAAAATATTCGACCATAAATTACCGTAAATAAAATAATAAAAACGATTCCGATGATCATAGAAACCACCATCAAATGAAAATCTTGAGGCCAAAAGGATACACCAAAAATATTGAACCTTCTTTCTAAAATATTAAACAGCAAAAATTGATTTCCATTAATTTTTACAAAAGGAGCCGTAACCAAAAGTGCTAGTAGTACATAACTAACATAACCTCTATAGTCGTAAAATTTACCTTTTGGCTTTTTTGGGTAAACCCATTGTCGGCTACCATCTTCTTTCATGGTTCCAATAGAGTCTCTAAAAGCTTCTTGCTGTTTCATTTTTAGTTCTTGATTTTTACGGTTGCGCTGCTATTTATTTAGAAACGCAAGCCTAAAAAATTACAATTATTCTTCAGTCCACTTGTCTCCTTCTGGAGCTTTTGCTTTTTCAGGATTTGTGCCTTGTAGGCTCCAAACATAATTTGCTACTTGCTGAATTTTTTCAGCACCCAAACTATTTTTCCAAGCAATCATTCCTTTACCATCTCGTCCTCCTTCAGAAATAGTTTTGTAGATGTTTTTGATTCCTCCACCTAAAACCCAATATTCATCAGTTAGGTTAGGTCCGATAGCACCTCTACCATCAACCATATGACAAGCAGCGCAATTTTGTTTGAATATTTTTTTTCCTTTGCTCAAAGCGCCAGCATCTGTACTAGCTTCTAATGAATTTAAATCTACAGATTTAACCGTTTTACGATATGCTTCAATTTCTTGTTGTGCAATGAGTACTTGTTCGTTGTATTCATCTACTTGCGTTTCTCCATCAAATACTTCGTAATAACCTAAATAAGCAATGGCAAAAACAATAGTTGCATAAAAACCATAGACCCACCATGGTGGTAAATCATTGTCTAATTCTTTGATGCCATCATAATCATGGTCAAGAATAATATCGCTTTCTTCTTCAATTGGTTTTGTGTTTGATAAGGCTTGCAATAAACCTTTCCAATCTTTAATTGCTGCGTCGTCTTTTTTAGCTAAATAGGCTTCTTTTTCTTCTTTAGAAATATGATCGGTATATAAGGCTTCTGATGCTTCTTTTAATTTTTCAGCGATGATAAGAACTAAAAGTGCAATGAGTAAAAAGGAAGCAACCACTGGATTTGTAAATGCAACACCTTCAATTGGTGCAAGTATTTCCGTCGCAATAAATAGTACGGCAAAAATTGAAAACACTCGAATTAATGGAATGGGGAACTTAGTTTTCATGATTTTTGTTTTTATAAGTTTGTGTCGAATTTTGGTCTCCAAAAGGAATCTGACTTACTTTGTCTAAATATTCTTTTTTTGAGCTAAATACCCACCAAAAAAGGACGGTAAAAAAAAGAAAGAAGATCAAAAGTGAAATGATAGGATAGATTTCTATCCCTTCAATTCCGGTCATGTGATGTTTTATAAATTTCAACATAATTAGTTCGTTTTTTGTGAGTCTTTAACTTTGATATCTGTTCCTAAACGTTGTAGGTATGCAATTAAAGCAACTATTTCACGTTTTCTAATCGGTACAAATTCTTCTCCTCTTGCAATGGCTGCTGTACGTTCTGCTTCATAATTTTCAACAAAAGTTGGATCTTGATGAAGATTTTTTTCTACTTGTAAAGCCTGTGCTTCTAAAGTTGCCAAGCCGTTCGCCACTTCTTCTTCCGTATAAGGAACACCTAAAGTAACCATGGCTTCCATTTTACTTTGTGTATCAGACGTATCTAAGCTATTTTTTGTCAACCATTGGTACCTTGGCATAATAGAACCTGGTGAGGTACTTTGCGGATCGTACATATGGTTAAAGTGCCAACTGTCAGAATATTTTTGTCCTTCTCGCGCCAAATCGGGTCCGGTACGTTTTGAACCCCATAAGAATGGATGGTCGTATACAAATTCTCCAGCTTTAGAGTATTCACCATAACGCTCAACTTCCGATCTAAATGGTCGTATCATTTGAGAGTGACAACCAACACAACCTTCTCGAATGTATAAATCTCTTCCTTCTAACTCTAATGGCGTGTAAGGTTTTACACTGGTTATTGTTGGAATATTCGATTCGATCATAATGGTAGGGATAATTTGAACGGCCCCTCCAATTAAAATAGTTACGGTAGCTAATAAAGTCAATTGCACGGGTTTTCTTTCCAATACTTCATGCCAACCTTCTCCTTTCAGTCTTGCTTTTCCAATTTTTTTCAAAGCAGGAGCTTCAGCTAAATCATCTTCTACAGGAGAACCAGATTTAATTGTTTTTATCATGTTAAATAACATTACAAAAGCACCGGCTATATACATAGATCCTCCAATAGCACGCATCCAATACATTGGAATAATTTGTGTTACGGTTTCTAAGAAGTTACCGTACATCAAGGTTCCGTCTGGGTTAAATTGCTTCCACATAGAGGCTTGTACAAAACCAGCAACATACATAGGTAAAGCATATAAAATAATTCCTAAAGTCCCAATCCAAAAATGTGTATTGGCTAATTTGGTAGAGTATAAAGTTGTTTTAAACATTCTTGGTACCAACCAATAAATCATACCAAAGGCTAAGAAACCATTCCATGCCAAAGCGCCAACGTGCACATGCGCAATAATCCAATCGGTAAAATGTGCAATTGCGTTTACATTTTTTAAAGACAACATAGGTCCTTCAAAAGTAGCCATACCATAACCGGTAATAGCAACAACCATAAATTTTAAAACAGGATCTGTACGTACTTTATCCCAAGCGCCACGAAGTGTAAGTAGCCCGTTAATCATACCTCCCCATGATGGAGCAAGTAACATAATTGAAAAAGCCACACCTAAATTTTGTGCCCAATCAGGCAAAGCGGTGTATAATAAATGATGAGGTCCTGCCCAAATATAAATAAAGATCAACGACCAAAAGTGAACAATTGACAAACGATAAGAATATACCGGTCTGTTTGCTGCTTTAGGAACAAAATAATACATCAGTCCTAAAAACGGAGTGGTTAAGAAAAAGGCAACAGCATTATGTCCATACCACCATTGTACCAAGGCATCTTGCACACCTGCGTAAACAGAATAACTTTTTAAGAAGCTAACAGGTAATTCAAAACTATTGAAAATATGCAATACGGCAACGGTAACAAAAGTTCCTAAATAAAACCAAATAGCCACATACATATGACGCTCTCTACGTTTGATAATAGTTCCAATTAAATTGGCTCCAAAAGCAACCCACACCAAGGCAATAGCAATATCTATAGGCCATTCTAATTCCGCATACTCTTTACTAGATGTATATCCTAAGGGAAGTGTAATGGCTGCAGCGACAATAATTGCTTGCCAACCCCAAAAGTTAAATTTACTAAGAAAATCGCTCCACATTCTTGCTTTTAATAAGCGTTGTGAAGAGTAATAAACTCCCGCATAAATTGCGTTTCCTACAAAGGCAAATATTACTGCGTTTGTATGTAGTGGTCTTAAACGACCAAAACTTAACCAAGAAATTCCACTGGTTAAATTAGGAAACAAAAATAGAAAAGCTAAGAGTAAGCCGACTGACATTCCAATAATACCCCAGAAAATTGTGGCATAGATGAAATTTTTCACAACCTTGTTGTCGTAATAAAATTGTTGTACTTCCATTAAATTAGGATTTGTTAATTGATTTTTGATTTTGTGTACTTGTTTTTTTTACGGTAGGAGTGTCGTCAAAAAGCATACGTACAGAGGGCGTATACGAATCTTCGTATTGACCACTTTTTACAGCTTTGATAAAGGCAAAAAAGAAAATTAAAGCCACCACAAGGCTAATAGTAATTAGCAAATAAATAATACTCATACCAAAAAATCTTATTTATGGTACAAAAGTATTCGAGTAGCTCTTGCTAAGAAATGATAAATGTCATGTTTATGAAATAGTTACTTTTTTTTAATTAAAAAGAAGAAAAATAACATCCGATCTATGTTTTAGGTAAGGCTTATTGCTTTCTTTTTAGGCGTTTAGGTAATGTTGATAAATCATTTGTTCTTATAATTTAACCATCTGCTAAAAGTGTTTTTTTTGAAGAATTCCAAATATTCCTTGGGATAGGGGTTGGTTGCTTGTTGTAAATAGTCTCATGTTACTTTTAAATAAAGCATACTATGCGCATTATATTTTTTTTCTTCATTAGGTCATTTGAAACATTTTAAAAACCATTTGAAACATCTGGTATCTTCTAAATAAAATACTTTTGGAACAACCGAATTATTAACATAATCAAAAACTTATTTATGATGAAAAAATTACTTTTTACTATGGCCGTTTTTATGGCAACAATTTCTTATGCTCAAATTACCCACGATCTTACTTTATCAAGTAATGTTACCACTAAGTTGGTGATTTCAGCTAATGGTTATTTCCTAGATTCGATTGCAGAAGATACATATACTCCTGCCATTGTTACTATTAGCTCTGCTATTGACTATGCTACGGAAGCAGAGCCAGATCTTTACTTATTATATATGCCGTTAAAAAATTCGGGAAACAAACATGTGTTTAGACCGATTGCAGACCGTTTAAAAGATACTGATGCTGTGACAGAGACTACAGTAGGTACGGTGAAAACAAGAACATGGTTGTTAGAAACATTAGAGTTAAATCCGAACGGTGCAGCTGAGCTTCCTGTAGTTGGAGAAGTATTAGATTTTCTAACGTCTGGAACACTTGCTGTAGATGAAAATGCGGATCCTGTAGTTGTCTTAAATGGAAGTTCGACACCAACAGCAACCTATTCTCATTTAGGAGCTAAAATAACTGTTGTTGAAGATTATACACCTCCAATTGAAGACTTTGAAGGTGGAGCTGATAGTTATGAGACGGGGCTGTCAACGGATAATGGAAATGTATCGATTACGGAAGATGTGTCTAATCCAAATAGTTCAGGAATCAATACTTCAGCTAAAGTTTTGGAATTGGTTAAAAATGATGGTGCAAAACCATGGGATAGATTTAGATTGACTAGTATTTCTCCTGCAGTTTCAACAGAAAACGGAAGCTTTTTTACACTGAAATTCAGATCTCCAAAAGCAAGTGGAGAAGTAAGTTTATCGCTTGGAGGGTCTAATACTACTATTGTTAGAAGAAATTTTAATTATTCTGGGACTACAATTGGAGACTGGATATTAGCGGAGTTTGATTATAGTGATAATGAAGTGGATGTAACAGGTGTTACACGATTTGATATTGCTTTTGATTGGAGTTCAGGTGTTGACGTAAGTGGCTCTGAGACTTATTATATTGATGATATTCAACAGGCTGAATCTTCTGGTGTGCTGAATCTTCAAGATAATGTTCATACTTTGGAAAACACAACTGTGTACCCAAATCCATCTACTGGTTTGGTAACCATTTCTAATATTGAAGGAATGCATTCAATTTCTGTAAGTAATGTTTTGGGGCAAGTAGTAAAAACTTTTGCTGCAAGTAATCAAATAGATATTTCTTCTTTACAAGCAGGAGTGTATATTTTACTAGCAGACAATGGTTTTCAAACTAAAGTAGTGAAGAACTAATAAAAACTTCATTTTTGTATACAAAAGCGCAACTTCGGTTGTGCTTTTTTTTTGTTTAGTTTTTTTTTTGTACTTATAGCAACATCCTTCATACGTCTACGGACAAATCCATTACTGAGTCTGTTCATCTTTGTATTTGTAAACTTAAAGGATTCACGTTGTTCGTGATGTTTTGTAAAAAATAAAAGCAATTAAAATGAGAAGAATCGTATTATTCGTGTTTTTGTCTGTTCTATTTATAGGATGTACATCTAAAAAATCGATGGAGAAAGCTGTTCAGAAACCAAATATTTTATGGATTACTATTGAAGATTGGAGTCCAGATCTTTCTTGTTATGGGACAAAAGGAATTTCAAAAGCCAAATGTAAATGCGAGAGTAAAGAATAAACATAAAAAGAAGAAAAAATAAGGTACTTAGCTTATGTTTTTTTTAGGGAAATAATTTATTGGGGAAGGGTGAGTAGGGTGTGTAAAATAGAGGAGTATAGCGTAAGTTACACGTTTAAAGACATGGTAAAAACGTGTAAATACAAGCGCATCGTTTTTACTTCTCATATTTACAGAGAATTTTCTAATTCAAAATGTTTACAGAAGTAATGTTTAAAATTAATTACATGTTAAATAAAATTTTCAATTTCAAATTTATTGTCGTGATCATAGCGACCTCCATTACCTCAAATGTGTCTTGGGCACAAGCAGGTAAAAGAAACTCCAAAAAACCAAATATCATTTATATTCTTGCAGATGATATGGGGCCAGGAGATGTGATGTTGTATAATAAAGATTCAAAATTTCCAACACCCAATATTGATCGAATTGGTAGAGAAGGTGTTAAGTTTATGGATGCGCATACAAGCTCTGGTGTTTGTACGCCAACCCGATATGGAATTCTTACAGGTAGGTATTCTTGGCGGACTTCAACCTTGAAAAAAGGAGTGCTAGGAGGACATAGCAAACATTTAATTCCTGCGGACAGAACAACTTTGGCTAGTTTGTTGCAAAAAGAGGGTTACAAAACGGCATGTGTTGGAAAATGGCATTTAGGGATGGATTGGGAGTTTTTACAAGCTTCCAATTCTACCAGAATAAAAGCGAACAATGTTAATATGCATACACCTATAAAAAATGGGCCTAATGCAAATGGCTTCGATTATTATTATGGAATTTCAGCTTCTTTAAATATGAATCCACATGTGTTTATTAAAAATGACAAGGCACAAGGGACGTTTGAGTATCTAAAAGATCAGGATGCCCTGGCAAAAAGAGGATATATTGGTGCAAAACCAGGATGGTCGGCGAAAGAATTTGAACAAGATCAAGTATTACCAACATTTACAAAAAAAACTTGTGAATGGATTCGAGAAAATAAAGATGAGCCTTTCTTTGTATACATGCCATTAAATTCTCCACATTCGCCAATTGTACCTAGTAAAAACTTTTTAAATAAAAGTGGATTGAACGATCATGGTGATTTCTGTATGGAAACCGATTGGGCAATAGGGCAAGTATTAAAAACCTTAGACGAATTGAAAATTGCAGACAATACGATTGTTGTATTTACTTCTGATAATGGAACTTCGCCAAAAGCAGGTTTTCCTGTCATGGCAAAAAAAGGACATCATTCTAGTTGGATTTATAGAGGGATGAAAGGAACAAACTGGGAAGGTGGACATCGTATGCCGTTTTTAGTTCGTTGGCCAAATAAAGTAAAAGCAGGGCAAGTATCAGATCAGTTAATTTGTACTACAGATATGATGGCGACTTGTGCAGAGTTGTTAGGAATTAATTTAACAGATAATGAAGGAGAGGATAGTGTGAGCTTTTTGCCAGCGTTGCAGAGTAAGCCTATTAAAAATATAGCAGAAAGAGCGGTTGTCCATCATTCTGATAAAGGAATTTTCTCTGTTCGTTATGGGAAATGGAAACTGATGTTTGATAACTCTGGAGGTTCTAATAGAACAGATCCAAGAAAAGACGAGGCGATAAAAGACAATGCTTCTATTTTGTTATTTGACATGGACAATGATGCAACTGAAGATGTTAACTTGGCAAGTAAGTTTCCTGAAATTGTAGAGAAATTGAAAAAGAAATTGGCTGAGGTGATAAAAGATGGTCGAAGTACAGAGGGTAAAAAAATAGGGAATGATCCAATTGGAAAAGGTATTAAATGGAAGGAGTTAAACGTGGTAGAAGATTATCTTTAATACTTCAATAATTTTATAATTATTTCTAAGAATAAAAAACGAAAGAATGAAAAATACTCTAAAAATAGTACTGTTATTAGCGGTCACTTGTCTTGTTTCTTGTAAAACAAAGGCGCCAAAACAAACGGTAAAAAAGCCCAATATTCTCTTTATCATGTCTGACGATCATACTTCTCAAGCCATTGGGGCTTATGGAGGAAGATTGGCAAAATTAAATCCAACACCTACTATTGATGCCTTAGCAGCAGAAGGTGTTTTGATGAAAAATGCTTTTTGTCAAAATGCAATTTGTACACCTAGTAGAGCTTCAATAATGACTGGGCAAAGTAGTTCTGTAAATGGCTGTCCAACCTTAGATGGTCATTTGCCAAAAGAAAAACAATACCTAGCTCTTGAAATGAAAAAAGCGGGGTACCAAACGGCGGTTATAGGGAAGTGGCACTTGCATGAAATTCCTGAGTCTTTTGATTATTATAAAGTATTTCCAGGTCAAGGTTCTTACTTCAATCCTGTTTTTTACGACAGTGATGGAACGGAGCATATAAAATGGAAAAAATTTGACATTGAAAAAGGTTCTAAAATGAAAGGACATTCTTCAGATTGTGTTGCAGATTCTGCATTGGAATGGTTTCAAAAGAAAAGAGATCCCAATGAGCCTTTCTTCTTAAAACTTCACTTTAAAGCGCCGCATGATTTGTTTGAATATGCACCACGTTATAAAGATTATTTGGCGGATGTTGAAATTCCTGAGCCTGCAAATATGCGTGATAGAAAGGAGAATGGTTCCATTGCAACTAGAGGTCATAACAATGAATTGGAGCGCTATATTGGAACTTCCATAGGAAGAAGGAATACAAGAAGAAATTACACCAATTCTGGAGCTTGGTCAAAAGATTTGGATTTGTCTAAAAGTGATGCTGAAATTCATGGAGATGCCTATCAAGCTTATATGAAAGCGTATTTGCGATGTGTAAAAGGGGTGGATGATAATTTGAAGCGAGTGGTTGATTACTTAAAAGCAAATGATTTGTATGATAATACCGTAATTATCTACACAGGTGATCAAGGGTTTTATTTAGGAGAACATGATTATATGGACAAACGTTGGGCTTATGAAGAGTCGATGAGAATGCCTTTTATTGTTCGCTATCCTAAAACAATTAAGGCGGCGGAAATAGATGCTATTGTTGAAAATATTGATTATGCACCAACAATGTTAGATTTTGCAGGTGTGCCAACACCCGCATATATGCATGGAAAAAGTTTTAAATCTATTTTGGAGACGGGGAAAGAGTCGGCAGATTCTAAAAAAGCAGCGTACTACCATTATTGGATGCATATGGCTAGTCATGACAATCCTGGACATATTGCGATAAGAACAAAGCGCTATAAATTAATTCAGTTTTATGGGGCGAAAATAGATGAGAGTGTCGCACAAACGCCTCCGGCATGGGAGTTGTACGATTTAGAAAAAGATCCTAAAGAAGATTATAATATTTATGAGCATCCGGAAAACAAAGAAGTGATTGCTGAATTGAAAGTGCAATTAAAAGCGCTTCGAAAAAAATATGGAGAAGACAATCCTAAAATTCCATTTAATAAAGTAATAGATGAATATTGGGATTATGATGAAGAGGCTAAACAAAAAGCAATTAAAATATCTCATGAATACTTGAAAAAGGTAGAGGCTAATGTGTATGTAAACAATCCTCAAAAATTTCGAAAGAAGAAACATTAATATCTAGAAATTATCTAGTTTGTTTGAGAGCTCAACTTCGGTTGGGCTTTTTTTTTGAAAGTAGGGTCTTTTTAGTAATTCTAGTAAATTGTGCCTGAATTTTCTGAAACTAGACGACGTAATTAATCTTTGTCTAGTTTTCTTTAGAATTAACTGTATTATAACTATACAATTAGCGTTATTCATGTTTCCTAGTAACAGCTTCGTTTATATTTGTTTCAACCAAAATTATTAACAAATAAACCTTAATGAATCATGAAAAAAATTACTTTAAAATTAGTTGCTATTTTATTTTTCCTAGTTGCTGTTGGTGTAAGTGCTCAGACATCTGTTAGTGTTTCAACAATTAATGGAGAAGATCCTGCAACTTTTAAGACCAATAACCCAAGTTTAACGGCCGGAACCGAATTAAGCATTGTGCTTGAGTATACGAATGTTCAGGATAATGGTGGAGGGGATAATATATTTGTAAGAATGTTAGATGTGTGGGATGTTATTGCAGGTACACAAGTTAATTCAACGGTTGCAAATGATGCCGGTGCTTTGACAACTACTTTGACAATCACGGTTCCATCTATAAATCCAGGAACAACAGACGGGAAAATTCAGGCAGGTGCATGGAATGGTAGTGCTTATGTTTTTGGAACTGTAACAGGTTTGACAATTGAAGCGGATGATGTTGAAATCAATACAGCTGTTTCTATTACGAGTATAAACGGCTCAAGCTCTTCTGTATACCATACTAGTGTTAGTGGTAATTTAACAGAAGGAGAAACACTTACAATTGGTGTAGATTATACGGCGATTAAAGCAGATCCAGGTAGAGCCGATGTTTTGGATGTTAGAGTAAGATTCCTTACTAGTGGATATGGTGCAATTGCTGAAGCAACAACCGGTGCAACTACTGTAACAAATAGTGATTCTTCTCAATCAACTACGGTTTCTTTAACTGTTCCAGATTTGGATGAGACGCTTACTGGAGTCCGAATTCAAGTATTGGGTTATGGATATACTGGAAGTGGAGATGGTCTTGTTTTTAGCTATGTAAGTGATACATTTACAATTGACTCAGAAACTTTGGCTTTAAGCGAAGTTGAGCTTGATGATGTAAAAGTATATGGTAATACTATTCATTTTACCAATGAATACTTAAAAGATGGCTATTCCATTTATAACATTAGTGGACAAGTAGTACAAACAGGAAGTATTGACGGAACAGAAGTAAGTATCGAGTCTTTAAACACAGGTATCTATATTTTGTCAACTTCAAGAGGCGCTTTGAAATTTATCAAATAAACGAGTTTAGTTAAAGTGAATTTATAAGAGAGCACCTATGAGGTGTTCTTTTATTTTAAAAAAGAAATAAAAAAACCGATCTATGTTGTATAGATCGGTTTTCTTTTGTTTGTAATTGGTGTTATTCTAAAGAACCAATATATCTTTCAGCATCTAAAGCTGCCATACAACCTGTTCCGGCAGCAGTAACCGCTTGTCTGTATTCTTTGTCTTGTACATCACCTGCAGCAAATACTCCTGGTAAATTTGTTTTGGTAGATTTCCCTTTGGTAATAAGGTAACCTGCCTCGTCCATATCTAATATTCCTTTAAAAATATCTGTGTTTGGTGTGTGACCAATAGCAATAAAAACACCTGTTACTGGAATTTCTTGCGTTTCTTTGGTTTGATTATTTACCGCACGAACACCTGTAACCACATTGTCACCTAAAACTTCTTCAATTTCAGTATTGAATAAAACTTCTAAGTTTTCTGTTTTAGCAACTCTGTGTTGCATCGCTTTCGAAGCTCTCATATAATCCTTACGGACTAATAGCGTTACCTTGTTACAAATATTTGATAAGTAAGTAGCTTCTTCTGCAGCAGTGTCTCCAGCTCCTACAACAACAACATCTTGTCCTTTGTAAAAGAAACCATCACAAGTAGCACATGCAGATACACCACCACCTTTTAATTTTTCTTCACTTTCTAAACCTAAATATTTAGCTGTGGCACCAGTAGAGATAATCACAGTTTCCGCTTCAATTGCAGTAACTCCATCAATAGTGATTTTATGAATCCCACCAACTTCTTTTGAGAAGTTTACTTCAGTAGCCAAACCAAAACGAACTTCTGTTCCAAAACGTTCTGCTTGATTTTTTAAATCTTCCATCATTGCAGTACCGTCCGTACCATTTGGGTAGCCAGGAAAATTATCAACTTCCGTAGTCGTTGTCAATTGTCCTCCCATTTGTAATCCGGTGTACATAACCGGTTTTAAATCTGCTCTAGCTGCATAAATTGCTGCTGTGTATCCAGCAGGTCCTGAACCAATAATAAGACATTTTATTCTTTCAATAGTATCTGACATAATCCAAATTTTTTATTTTCGAAAACAAAAATAAGTTATTTAATACATCCTTTTTCTTATTGTTTATAAGTATTAATAATCCTGATATAAGAAAAAGTAATTCTGAATATGTAAGTCGAAAAAATAATAGAAAATATTTTTTGTTTTTTGTTGGTGAAGAAATAAAATCGAGTATATTTGCAACCTCTTAAATAGATAGTTTTTTTATCTGTTTTTGAATAGTGTTCTCTCGATTCATTCGAGATATTTTTTTGAAAAAGATTACACCTTCGGGGTGTAGCGTAGCCCGGTCATCGCGCCTCGTTTGGGACGAGGAGGTCGCAGGTTCGAATCCTGCCACCCCGACAAAAAAAGCCTAAGAATTTTTAATTCTTAGGCTTTTTTGTTTTCTGTAATCAAAGTTTTCCTTTAAAGGGTATTTCTTGATGTTCTTTATTAGTTACCTTCTTGTCTGAACTAAAAGTCTGTAGTAACTTCACTGTTTTAGCGTTTGTTTTGGTGTTTTAGAATTAACTAAAATATGTAGCAGTTAATAATTGTATTTTTGTGATGGAATTAATTAAGAATTAAAAAAAGCTAAATGGAGTATTTGATAGTTATTGGTTTGGTGATTTTATCGGGTTGTTTTAGTGGACTCACCATCGGTTTTTTTAGTCTAAATTTATCTTCGTTGGAGCGTAAGGCAAAGCTAGGAGATGATAGAGCGATTAAAATTTATCCTATTCGAAAAAGAGGAAACTTACTTTTATGTACTTTATTAATAGGAAATGTTGCAGTAAATTCGGCAGCTGCAATTTTTTTAGGTGAATTGGCTAGCGGGTTGATGGCGGGAATTATTGCTACCGTTTTAATTGTAATTTTTGGAGAGATTATACCTCAAGCATTTTTCTCGCGTTTTGCTTTGAATTTAGGAGCTAAAACAGTTTGGCTAGTAAAAATATTTATCTTTTTGTTGTATCCAATTGCGTATCCCTTGTCATTAGGATTGGATAAGTTGTTGGGTGAAGAGTTGCAAACTATTTGGAGTAAAAGAGAAATCAAGGAGATTATTAAAAATCATAAGAACAACGAAAACTCGGATATTGATAAGGACGAGGAAAGAATTTTATTAGGTGTATTATCCTTTTCGGAAGCAACCGTAGAAAAAATTATGACTCCTCGTACGGTTCTTTATTCCTTAGAAAAAAATGTAGTTTTAGATAAGGCTAGATTGGATGAAATAAAATCAAAGGGGTTTACTAGAATTCCTGTTTACGAAGAAAAAGAAGATAATGTAATCGGTTTGTTGTTTGCCAAAGATCTTATAGGGCTTTTTACAGAAACTAAAACGGTTGGAGAGCTTTTGAAAGATAGAAAGCCTATACTAGTTAAGGATACCATGTTGTTAGATAATTTGATGAATCATTTTTTGAAATCAAAAGTACACATGGCTATGATTTATGATGCCTTCGGTACTTTTACTGGAATTGCTACTTTAGAAGATGTGATTGAAGAGATTATAAGAGTAGAAATTGTTGATGAATTGGATGAAACAGTAGATATGCAGCAGCTTGCATCGGAGCACTCTATTCAAAATATATTGAAGGAATAAGTATTTGTTTTGTTTACACTTTTGTTCAATGAATACCTAAGTTTTACAAGGAGTTAAGTTAGAGTGGCTTAGTGAATTTTTTGTGTGGTAGATATTTAATAAGAATTTTTCAACGTGTAGCTCAATGTGTTGGGTTTTTCATAGAAATTCAGGTTTCAAAAAGTAATAGTCGCTAAATTTAGGCAGAAATGGTTTGAATTTGTAAATTTGTCACCCACTTGAAAAATTAAGAGAACTTTTTAACGAATAGACATCGTAAGCTGTCTGTCTGTAAAACCTTTGTTTTTAGGTAGATAAAGGGCTTTTTTTTTCAATTGAATATAGTAGAGGTAACCACAAAAGAACAGATTTGTCGATAGGACAGTTGTATTTTTGTGAGCTGATTAAAAAATAAATATTTAAAGATCAAAGAAATGGCAAAAACATTATTTGACAAGGTATGGGATTCACACGTTGTTCGTCATGTAGAAGATGGACCCGATGTGTTTTTTATTGACCGTCATTTTATCCACGAAGTTACAAGTCCAGTAGCATTCTTAGGATTAGAAAGTAGAGGTAACAGTGTGGTTTATCCTGAGCGTACATTCGCAACAGCAGATCATAACACTCCAACAATTAATCAACATTTACCGGTAGAAGACGCTTTGTCTGCAAACCAATTAGATGCTTTGGAAAGAAACGCTAAAAACCATGGGATTTCTCATTGGGGATTAGGAGATAAAAATAATGGTATTGTTCACGTTGTTGGACCAGAAAATGGAATTACATTACCTGGAGCAACTATCGTTTGTGGAGATTCTCATACATCAACACATGGTGCTTTTGGTGCTATTGCTTTTGGTATTGGTACCTCTGAAGTAGAAATGGTATTGTCTACGCAATGTATTATGCAATCTAAGCCTAAAGCAATGCGTATCAACGTAAACGGAAAGTTAGGTTTGGGAGTAACTCCTAAAGATGTTGCTTTGTATATTATTGCAAAACAAACAACTTCTGGTGCGACAGGATATTTTGTAGAATATGCTGGAGATGTTTTTGAAGATATGACAATGGAAGGTCGTATGACTGTTTGTAACTTATCTATTGAGATGGGTGCTCGTGGTGGTATGATTGCTCCTGATCAAAAAACCTACGATTATATTACTGGTCGTGCCTTAACTCCAACTGGAGCTGATTGGGACAGAGCTATGAATTATTGGGAAACTTTATCTACGGATGAAGGTGCTGAATTTGATGTTGAGTTTAATTACGACGCAGCAGATATTGAGCCAATGATTACTTACGGAACCAACCCAGGAATGGGAATGGGAGTAACGAAAGATATTCCTACTGCAGAATCTGTAGAAGGTGGTGTAGATACTTATAGAAAATCTTTAGGTTATATGGATTTCCATGAAGGAGATACTATGATTGGAAAAAAGATTGATTTTGTATTCTTAGGATCTTGTACAAACGGACGTATAGAAGACTTTAGAGGTTTCTGTTCTATTGTAAAAGGACGTAAAAAAGCAGATCACGTAACAGCATGGTTGGTACCAGGATCTCATAAAGTAGTTGATCAAATTAAAGCTGAAGGATTAGATAAGATTATTGAAGAGGCTGGATTTGTATTAAGAGAGCCAGGATGTTCAGCTTGTTTAGCAATGAACGATGATAAAATTCCAGCCGGAAAATTATCAGTTTCTACCTCTAACCGTAACTTTGAAGGACGTCAAGGACCTGGATCAAGAACTTTATTAGCTTCTCCTTTAGTTGCTGCGGCATCTGCAGTAGAAGGTGTGGTAACTGACCCAAGAACAATCTTAAACGCTAACGCTTAAAAATAGAATACAATGGCTTACGATAAATTTGAAGTATTAACAAGTACAGCTTATCCATTACCTATTGAGAATGTGGATACAGATCAAATCATTCCTGCTCGTTTCTTAAAAGCAACAGAGCGTGTAGATTTTGACGTTAACTTTTTCCGTGATTGGAGATACAATGCTGATGGAACACCTAAAGCAGATTTTCCTTTAAATCAAGAAAAATATGCAGGATCTAAAATTTTAGTAGGAGGTAGAAACTTTGGTTCTGGTTCTTCTAGAGAGCATGCAGCTTGGTCTGTATACGATTTTGGATTGAGATGTGTTATTTCTTCTGCTTTTGCAGACATCTTTAAAAATAACTGTTTGAATGTTGGTGTATTGCCAGTTCAGGTTTCAGCAGAATTTGCAGATAAATTATTTGCTGCAATTGAGGCAGATCCTAAAACGGAAATTACAGTAGATTTGCCTAGCCAGAAAGTAACTTTAGTTGCTACGGGTGAATCAGAATCTTTTGTAATAAACACCTACAAAAAAGATAATATGTTGAATGGATTTGACGATATTGATTACTTAAAAAATATTGAAGGAGAAATTACAGCATTTGCAGAAACTCGTCCTTTCTAAGAAAGTATTAGTTTTATTAAATATTAAAAAGCGTTTCACATTAAGTGAAACGCTTTTTTGTGTTTAAAAGGGATTCTAAATATGACTGAAGCGTATAGTTCAGATCTTGATTGTCTTTGCCCTTACATGTTGCTAAGAATGTAAAAAAGGTATTTGTTGCTGTGTCTGAAAATACTTGTTGAAAACCAAAAAAGGTCACTTATAATTATGTAAGTGACCTTTTAGATGTAGTTGTTGTATTTGTTTATCCTATGATAACTTGCACGACAAATTTATTTTTGTAGTCACCAATGCTACCAGAGGTATAGATGAATCTTCCAATGTTTTCAAAATCGAAATAATAAACACCATCTTCATTAAATCCACCATTTCCATCAGGTGTAGCTTCTTGTAAAGTGCCATTTGTAGGTGTTATGTCAATATTGTTTACAGGATGCTTCGCTTTCATAACTTCCATTTTATACTTTAATCCTTCTTCAATCAGGTGTGGAGAACTTGCAGGATAATCTTCGTATAAAGTTGAATAGTAATAAATTTTTTCAATAATTTGTGTTTGCGTGTTTACTTCAAACCCTATTCCATCAGATAAATATTGCCATCTTTCCGTTAAACCATCTTCCGATGTTAATTTATCTTCTTGAACGGGAGTCCCGTGTATTAATAGTAGTTTTTCGGTTGTATCTACACCTAACTCAATTCCTTCTAAAGTTTTATAGTTGTCTACCGTTCCATGTGCATAAAAATGAACGGTGCGGTATTCTACTAAATCTACTCCACTAGCGGTTGTAATTGCTATTTCTATTAATTGTTCAGTTGGTTGTGTTGCTGAAATAGTAAATTTTAAATCATTAATTTTCTCCAATGTTACTAGGTCAGCATCACCAGGTACAGAAGGAACTCCTTCTTCATCCATCAGTGTAATTGCAATTTCAGAATAGGTGTCTGTAGTGAAATTGATGTTATTTTCATCTCCAATAAATGAGTGTTCGTTGTCTAATTTGTATTGAATAAATTCGGTGTCATCTTGTTGAAAATAGATTTTACGAGCTCCTATTCGTTCTTTTCCACTAGTATCAGTTACTTTTATTTGTACTAAAAATTCTACTGAAGAAGTATAAAGAAACTCATCAGGTCTAAGTTTTGTACCTGAAATGCTATAGTTTAAATCGTCAATTTTTGTGATGCTAGGAATAAATACATTCGCTAAATCTTCCAAACTTTCACCATCTTCAGGTTCTGTTTTTGGAGGCGTATATGGAACTCCAATTTGATCTACAAATGTAACTTCTATAGTTTCGTAGTTTGAAGATTCAATACTTAGGTTGATAGCGGTATGTGTAAATTGAACATTGTTGTCAATTGTAAAATCTGTGAATAAATTTTCAGTCGGTGATTCGTATTTAAGGTCATGGTCTGCTGTACATGAAATATGTATCGTTAAGAATAATAGAATGGCTGAAAAGTAGTTGCTTGCTCTCATAAAATTTTGGTTTAATTATAAAACAAATATCAGATTTATATGCCTTTTGGCTATTCTTTAATTGATCAATTATTTGCTCTTTCTTTGCATTCATGTTGTTTTGTCAAGGAATAGAGCTGTTTAGGCTGCTTTTTTGTAAAACATGTTATTGTATAGGGCAATTTGTATTTATGAAATTATTGTCTGTTTGCTTTTTTTTTAATCTCTGAAGTTTTAATAAAAAGTGTTTTTTATGGAGAGGTCTTCCTATAATTGTAAAACGTTTTTTATCTTTGCACTCTGTGTTTTTTTTCTAAAATGATTGCATATCAGTAACTAAACTTTTAATAGAGAAAAACAGCTTTTATATTATGATGAAAAGAAAAATTGAAATAATGGATACCACGCTCCGTGATGGTGAACAAACCTCTGGGGTGTCATTTTCTGTTTCTGAAAAGTTGACGATTGCAAAACTATTATTGGAAGAACTAAAAGTGGATCGTATTGAAGTTGCATCCGCCAGAGTTTCTAAAGGAGAATTAGAAGCCGTTCAAAGTATTAGTTCTTGGGCTGCTGAAAATAAATATTTAGATAAAATTGAAGTGTTAACTTTTGTCGATGGTGGTAAATCAATCAAATGGTTGAAAGAATCTGGAGCTAGAGTTCAAAATTTATTGACCAAAGGTTCTTTAAATCATTTAACACATCAATTAAAAAAAACAGCTGAAGAACACTTTACAGACATTGCTGCTACCATTGCTTTAGCGAAAGAAAATGACATTGAAACCAATGTGTATTTAGAAGATTGGTCTAATGGAATGCGTAATTCTTCAGACTATGTATTTCAGTTTTTAGATTTTTTAGCAGGGCAAGATATCAAACGAGTTTTGTTGCCTGATACACTGGGGATTTTAACCCCAAAAGAGTCTTTTGCTTTTGTAAAAGAATTACGAGATGCGTATCCAAAGATGCATTTTGATTTCCATGCACATAACGATTATGACTTAAGTGTTGCCAATGTATTGCAAGCCATTGATGCGGGTGTAAACGGATTGCATTTAACGATTAATGGCATGGGAGAGCGCGCAGGAAATGCTCCTTTGGCAAGTGTTATTGCGGTTATCAATGACTTTTTACCCGAAATTGAAATTTCTGTCAATGAATCTTCTTTGAACAAAGTAAGTAAATTGGTTGAGAATTTTTCAGGATTTAGAATTCCCGTTAATAAACCCGTGGTTGGAGCAAACGTGTTTACGCAAACTGCGGGTATTCATGCTGATGGTGATAATAAAAAGAATTTATATTTCAACGATTTGTTGCCAGAGCGTTTTGGTAGAAAACGTAAATATGCTCTAGGAAAAACATCAGGAAAAGCGAATATTCAAAAGAACTTACAAGATTTGGGCCTTCAGTTAAATGATGAAGATTTGAAAAAAGTAACCTTGAGAATCATTGAGCTAGGTGATAAAAAGGAACTCGTAACTCAAGAAGATTTACCTTACATTATTTCAGATGTATTGGATAGTAGTTCTAGAGAAGAAACAGTGGTTGTAGAAAGTTATGTATTAACACATGCAAAGGGATTAAAACCTTCAACAACGGTTTCTATAAAAATAAATGGAGAAATATTTGAGGCCAATGCCAGTGGAGACGGTCAGTTTGATGCCTTTATGAATGCTTTGCGAAAAGTTTATGCAGATCATTCAAATAAAACAATTCCAACATTGACGGATTATGCTGTTAGAATTCCTCCAGGATCAAATTCTGATGCTTTGTGCGAAACCATTATTACTTGGAAAAATAAAAAGAAAGAATTTATTACTAGAGGTTTAGATTCTGATCAAACGGTGTCTGCTATAAAAGCAACACAAAAAATGTTGAATATCTTAGAAATGTAGATGTTGACGCTTCAACAGACTTTGGTGTAAATTTAAGTTTGTTATAGTATACTAATTGAAAATAATAATTACCGGTTACTGCGCTTGTCGACGTGCCGAATCACTTAAAAACAATAAAAATGAAATTAAACATTGCTCTATTAGCCGGAGACGGAATTGGACCAGAAGTAATTGATCAAGCTGTAAAAGTTTCTGATGCAATTGCAGCAAAATTTGGACATGAAATAACTTGGAAACCTGCTTTAACAGGTGCAGCTGCTATTGATGCAGTTGGAGAGCCTTATCCAGATTCTACTCATGAGGTTTGTACAAGTTCTGATGCTGTATTATTTGGAGCAATTGGACTTCCTAGATTTGATAACGATCCAAGCAACCCTGTAAGACCAGAGCAAGGATTGTTAAAAATGCGTAAAGCATTAGGATTGTTTGCAAACGTACGTCCTACTTTTACTTTTCCATCTTTGTTAGACAAATCTCCATTAAAAAGAGAGCGTATTGAAGGTACAGATTTAGTTTTCTTAAGAGAATTAACAGGAGGTATTTACTTTGGAGACAAAGGAAGAAGAGACGGTGGAGAAACTGCTTTTGATAACTGTGTGTATACAAGAGAAGAAGTTCAACGTTTGGCTAAAAAAGGTTTTGAATTAGCTATGACACGTTCTAAAAGACTGTGTTGTGTTGATAAAGCCAATGTTTTAGAAACGTCTCGTTTATGGAGAGAAACAGTACAAGCTATGGAAAAAGATTATCCAGAAGTTGAAGTTTCTTACGAATTGGTGGATGCAGTAGCAATGCGTTTGGTACAATGGCCAAACTCTTATGATGTATTAATTACTGAAAACTTATTTGGAGATATTTTAACGGATGAGGCTTCTGTAATTTCTGGATCTATGGGATTAATGCCATCTGCGTCTATGGGATCTGATATTGCTTTGTTTGAGCCTATTCACGGTTCTTATCCACAAGCAACAGGATTAAATATTGCCAATCCAATGGCCACTATTTTGTCTGCTGCAATGATGTTTGAAAACTTTGGTTTAGCTGAAGAAGGAAAAGCTATTAGAAATGCTGTAAATCAAGCTTTAGAAGAAGGTATTGTAACAGAAGATTTAGCAGATGGTGCTAAAGCTTATGGAACTTCTGAAGTTGGAGATTGGTTGGCTGCAAATATCTAGAATTCAACTTATATATTTTATAAAGAGGCTGTCTGAAAAGACAGCCTCTTTTTTTTTCCTTTGTTTTACAATCCTGCTTAGGAGCTCTGTACGAATGAATAGCATTTTTTTATTTAACACTTGTTTAATCTCTAACACACAATTAGTTAATATGTGTTTTGCTAATTTGTTAAAAATTATCGACGCATATATGTCTGAGAAAAAAATAGCTAAGAGAAGTGTTGAAGTATTGGTTTTATCGGATATTCATTTAGGAACAGCGGGATGCCATGCTAAAGAATTACTGAGATATTTAAAATCTATTGAGCCTCAAAAAGTAGTGTTGAATGGCGATATTATTGATATCTGGCAATTCAAAAAGAAATATTGGCCAAAAGCTCATATGAAAGTCATTAAACATCTAATTGGTTGGGTGTCTAAAGGTGTTGAAGTGATTTATATCACTGGGAATCATGATGAAATGCTACGTAAGTTTGAAGGTTTTCAAATGGGTACTTTATCTATTAAGAATAAAGTTATTTTAGAACTGGATGGGAAAAAAGCCTGGTTTTTTCATGGAGATGTTTTTGATGTCACCATGCAGCACTCAAAATGGTTGGCAAAATTAGGTGCGGTAGGATACGATTTTTTAATTTCATTAAATGGTACTGTCAATAGTCTGCGAAATTCTTTGGGATATGAAAAAGTTTCTTTTTCAAAAAAAATAAAGAATAAGGTGAAAGGCGCTGTAAAATTCATCAATAATTTTGAGTTTTTGGTTACCGATTTGGCTATTGATAATCATTATGATTATGTGGTGTGCGGTCATATTCATCAACCTGAAATAAAACAATTTACAAAAGGTACAGAAAGTACTTTGTATTTAAATTCAGGTGACTGGATAGAAAATTTGACGTCTTTAGAATACAATCAAAAAAAATGGACACTGTATCAGTATGATGAAGATCTTCTCATGCGTAAAAAAGAAAACGAACTAGAAGCAGAAGATTCTATAGATCAATCCTCAAAGGAGGTGTTTGAAAACTTGTTAAACGATTTTAATTTATTGCGAAAATGAAAATACTATATGCAATTCAAGGGACAGGTAATGGTCACTTAAGCAGAGCAAAAGATGTAATACCTGCCTTAAGAAATAGGGTAGAAGTAGATGTGTTGATTAGTGGTACTCAGGCGGATGTTGAACTACCTTTTGATGTTAAATATGTGTACAACGGACTCAGTTTTTATTTTGGTTCCAAGGGAGGAATTAATTTTTTTAATACCTTAAAAAAGAATAGCATTCGGAAATTTATGAAAGAGGTTCGGGAGTGTCCTGTGCAAGATTATGATTTGGTTATCAATGATTTTGAACCTATTTCTGCCTGGGCATGCAAGCTTAGAGGGGTAAATTGTATTTCATTAAGTCATCAAAGTGCTTTGCTTTCAAAAAAAGTTCCACAACCCACGTACAGAGATTTCATCAGTCCGTTGATTTTGAAGTACTATGCTCCCGCTTTACAAAGTTTCGGTTTTCATTTTAAAAAATACGACTCTAGCATTTATTTGCCTATTATCCGACAAGATATTCGTCAATTAAGAACTTCTGTAGGGAATCATAATACAGTATATCTGCCTTCTTATAGTGATAAAAAAATAGCCGGTATACTGACACAAATTAAGCAGGTAAATTGGCAGGTGTTTTCAAAGACGTGTAAAAAGGCCTACAGGAAAAAAAACGTCTATTTCAATCCGATTACGAGCGAAAAATTTGAGGAGTCTTTAGCTACTTGTGCAGGTGTTATTTGTGGTGCTGGTTTTGAAACACCAGCTGAGGCCTTGTTCTTAAAGAAGAAATTACTAGTAATTCCTATGGTCGGACAATATGAGCAGCAATACAATGCCGTTAGCTTGAAAGAAATGGGGGTAAAAGTATTGCCGAAATTAAAGAAAAAACATTTGAAGAAAATTAGAAAATGGGTGAATGATGATAAAGTTGTGAAGGTGAATTTTCCTGATAGAACTCAGTTTATAGTAGATGCTGTATTGTCGAAATATATTATAGCGAATGAATTGACAAGCGAATTGCTTCAGGAGATTTAAAAACAAGATCAATATTAATTACAATAAAAAAGCCTAACTGTGAAAACAGTTAGGCTTTTAATATATTAAGAAATTTATTATCCTTTCAGTTGGATATTTGTAAATTCTTTAGAAACTACTATAGTTCCATTTTCAAATTGTACATCAGCTAATTCAACATATTCATTATCTATTTTAATAGATTTTATGTCAAATGGTACGCCAAATAAATTTATTTTAAAAGTATCGTATGAGGTCGTGTACTTTCCTTGTTTGTGTTGTCTAATCACCAATTTAGTGTCAGAACCTTCTAATTTGAAGTTTCTTAAGCTGTAGCGACCTTTGGTATAGTCGTAACCATCGTTGGCATCTTCAAACAAGTCAGAATCTTCTTTTCCTTTTTTGAAGTATACATCTAAGGTTAGTTGTGTAATTTCTAATTCACCAACATATTGTTGTATTGGGTATTTAGGTATTACAGAACCAGCTTTGTAAAAAATAGGCATATGATGTAGGTCTGAATCTACCCATGTTTCTTTTCCACCGGATACCATCTCTTTTGTCCAGTGGTTGTACCATTCTCCTCTTGGAATATACATTCTTCTTCCTTGAGCATTTGGTTCGTTAATAGGACAAATTAAAATTTTATCTCCACAGATAAATTCGTCAAGTCTGTAATGTGTTTGTGTGTCTTCTTGATCAAACAATACCAATGATTTAAGCATTGGTTCTTTCTCAACAGAATATTTGTAGAAAGAAGTGTACAAGTAAGGTAACAACTCATATCTGATTTCAATAAACTTACGAACAACATCTGTAATTTCTTCATCAAAAGCCCATGGTTCTTGATCTCCATGATCTCCTGAAGAGTGTGTTCTACAGAATGGGTGGAAAGCGCCTAATTGAATCCAACGCGCGTATAATTCTCCATTTGGTTGCTCAGCAAACCCTCCAATATCAGAACCTGCGAATGAGAATCCAGATAAGGCCAAACGTTGTGCTTGTATGTTTGCAATTTGTAAATGTTCCCAAGTAGCAACATTGTCTCCCATCCAAGTAGACGTATAACGTTGTGTACCTGAATAGGCAGAACGTGTAATTACGAATGGACGTTTAGGATAGTTGAATTTTTTCAAACCATGGTAAGTGGCACGTGCCATTTGCATTCCATAGATGTTATGTGCTTTTTGATGAGAACAAGGATTTCCATCATAATCATGACGAACATCTGGTGGGAAAGTTTTTCCAGGAACGTCCATAACTGCTGGTTCGTTCATGTCATTCCACACACCTTTAACTCCTATGTCTTCAATCAATTCTTTAAATAATCCAGCCCACCATTCTCTAACTTCTGGTCTTGTGAAATCTGGAAAATAACATTCTCCCGGCCAAACTTTTCCTTTCATATAAGGACCATCGGCACGTTTACAGAAATAATCTTTATCTAATCCTTCTTTAAAGACGCTGTATTCATTGTCAATTTTAATTCCTGGATCGATGATCACTACGGTTTTAAACCCATCATCAGCCAATTCTTTCACCATTCTCTTAGGGTCTGGGAAATAATCTTCGCTCCAAGTAAAGCAACGGAATCCTTCCATATAATCAATGTCTAAGTAAATAGCATCACAAGGAATTTTTAAATCTCTAAATTTCTTTGTGATTTCTTTTACATTCGATTCAGGATAATAACTCCATTTACATTGGTGGTATCCTAAGGCCCATAATGGTGGTAATTCAGGTGTACCTGTTAAATCTGTATAGCTAGTTACTACGTCCATCATTTTTGGTCCGTAAATGAAATAATAATTCATTTCACCTCCTTGTGCCCAAAAACTTGTTACATTTCTTCTTTCTTGACAGAAATCAAAATAAGTTCTGAAGGTATTGTCAAAAAAGATTCCATAAGATTTACCGTTTACCAATCCTGTATAAAATGGAATGGCTTTGTATATAGGGTCTGTATCTTTACCAAAAGCGTATGAATCTGTAGCCCAGTTTTCAAAACGTCTTCCTTTTAAATTTAAGTGCTGAGGTTTGTCTCCTAAACCATAGTAGCTTTCTCCGTTCTGAGCAGCTTTACTCATTTTTACGATGTCTCCACCTAATTCGTAGCTCTCTTCCCAGTGAAACCCTAATTCGTCTTCACAAATAAGAGATTTGTCGTTTACATCATAGATTGCTTTTCTAAGATCTGCTTTATAGATATTACAAATTAATTTAGAAGTTGTAATAATATACTTTTCTTCATCATCTGTAATAACCAAATGATTGTATCCCGTATTGGCATCGTTTGCGATGGCATAAGAGAAATCATTGTCAAATTTTCCAACCGTTGTATATCTAAAACGAAGTACGCTATCTCTAAGTACGGTTAGCTGTAGGATAACGTTATTTGAGGTAGAAAAGTGTAGCACGTCTACATCTTTTGAATACCTTGTTATGTTGGAAGGAAATAAATCTCCTTTGTATTCAAGTGCTGTGTTTAATATCATAATTACTAGTGATTTAATAAGTGGCAAAATTACTTAAAATAATGAAAGTAGCCACGTGTATTTATGTAAAAATAACGTTTAATAATTGTCATTTGTTATAAAGCAAAATTCGTTTAAAGCACCCTTTTAAACGCTGATGATTTGCGTATAAAAGGGTGTTATAAATCAGCTTATTTTGTGATTTTGAAGATTGCAATTCCGAGTGGAGGTAAATTTACGATTGCAGAGTTGGATTTAAAGTCCCAAGGTTTTTTACTAATTTTAATCTTTTTTGTATTGCAAACACCGCTACCTCCATAAATAGCCGCATCACTATTTAGTATTTCTACTAAATGGCCGGATTTAGGAACGCCAATTAAATGTTTCTCCCTAACAACAGGTGTAAAATTGCAGACAATTACAATATCATTTTTAGCATCATGTCCTTTTCTAATAAAGGAAATAATAGAATCTTCATGGTTTTCATAATTGATCCATTCAAATCCTTCAATACCAAAAGCCTTTTCGTAGAATGCAGGTGTGTTTTTGTACAATTTATTCAAATCTCTTACAAAATCTTTCATTTTGGCATGTCCTTCATCTTCCAATAAATTCCAATCTAAACTTTTTTGGAAATCCCATTCGCCTTCTTGTCCAAATTCACTTCCCATAAATAATAAGTTGGCACCAGGATGAGCATACATATATCCATATAGAAGTCTCAAATTGGCTAGTTTTTGCCATTTATCTCCAGGCATTCTTCCTAAGATAGAATGTTTACCATATACCACTTCATCGTGAGATAAAGGTAGCATAAAGTTTTCTGTAAAGGCGTAAGCTAAACTGAAGGTAATTTTGTTGTGGTGGTATTTTCTATTGATACTATCTTCTTGGAAATACTCCAAAGTATCGTGCATCCAACCCATCATCCACTTCATACCAAAACCAAGCCCTCCTAAGTTTTCTGGCTTCGTCACCATAGGAAAAGCTGTGGATTCCTCGGCAATTGTTTGTACGCCTTCAAAACTGGCGTATACTTCCGTATTAAAATCTTTTAGGAATGAAATTGCATCTAGGTTTTCTCTTCCTCCATACATGTTTGGTTCCCATTCTCCGTCTTCTCTAGAGTAATCTAGATATAACATAGAAGCCACGGCATCTACTCTTAAGCCATCAATATGGTATTTGTCTAGCCAAAAAATGGCATTACTTATTAAAAAGGATCTTATTTCATTACGACCGTAGTTGAAAATTAAACTTTTCCAGTCTTGGTGATATCCTTTTCTTTTGTCAGGATGTTCATATAAATGTGTTCCGTCAAAGAAACCTAAACCATGATCATCTGAAGGGAAATGTGAAGGGACCCAGTCCAAAATAACACCAATATCGCTTTGATGAAGTTTGTCAACTAAGTACATAAAATCGGTAGGTGTACCAAACCTTGAAGTCGGTGCAAAATAACCTACCAATTGATAGCCCCATGAAGGATCGTAAGGATATTCCATAATTGGCATGAATTCTACATGTGTAAATTCCATGTCTTTTAGGTAGTTCACTAATTTGTCTCCAAGCTCTATATAAGTCAGGGGTCTGTCTTCTTCAACATTGTACATCCATGAACCTAAATGAACTTCCAAAACGGCATAAGGTTTGTCTAATCCGTTTTTATCTTTTCTATAGGAAAGCCAATCTTTATCGTTCCATTTATAGTTTTCTATATCAAAAGCAACAGAAGCTGTTCTTGGAGGATGTTCACATGAAAAAGCATAAGGATCTGCTTTTTCTGTAATAATTCCGCTATTGTTGCTGTGTATTTTGTATTTGTATTGAACGCCCATTTTTAGGCCAGGAATAAACCCTTCCCAAATTCCAGATCCATCCCATCTTACGTTTAATAGGTGGTCGTTTGAATCCCAAAAATTGAATTCTCCAATCACATACACATGATTGGCAGAGGGTGCCCATACGGCAAAATAAATTCCTTCAACCCCGTCTACTGTGGCAGGATGTGCTCCAAATTTTTCATAAAGTCTATAATGTTTACCGCCTTTGAATAAATTGATATCAAATTCAGTAAATAGACTGTGTACTTTTACATTGCTCATAATTAGAAGGCTGTTTAGTTTGGTAGGTGAGAAGTTGCCTGAAAAAAGATTATTTTTCAGGCAACTTCAATAATTGTATTTGATTGTGTGGAAAGAACTAAATTACAGTTCCGCTTTTAATCACAGCCTTACTTTTAATAACGACAATTCCGTCTCTAACGGTATAGGTGTCGGTATCGATGTCCTTTAAATGTGGTCCACCGTTAATTTTCACATCGTTTCCAATACTTGCGTTTTTGTCGACAATACAGTTGTTAATATAGCAACGATCTCCAATACCTACGTAAGGTTCTCCTTCCTTAATACATTTTTCAACAGCGTCTAAACTTTGGTAACTATCGCTACCCATTAAATAAGAATTAGAAATAGTAGTTCCCACGCCAATTCGGCTACGGATTCCTACAACTGAACGTTCAATGCGGCTAGCGCTAATGATACTACCTTCGGCAATTAATGTTTTTTCTAGTGTTGTTCCTGTGATTTTTGATGGAGGCAACATTCTAGCTCTTGTTAAGATACTTTTAGATTTATCAAATAAATTGAAATCTGGAATAGCATCTGTCAAACCTAAATTGGCATCAAAGAAAGAAGAAATTGTACCAATATCAGTCCAGTAACCTCCGTATTGGAAACTCATTACTTTGTGTTTGTTGATAGATTGTGGAATGATCTCTCCACCAAAATCTAGCGTATCTTTATTTTCTTCTAATACTTTTGAAAGGAATCCTCTACTAAAAATATAAATTCCCATAGAAGCCAAATGGTTTCTTCCTTGAGCTTTCATATCATCCGATACTTCTGAAGTCCAATCTGGAAGTTGCTCTGCCGATGGTTTTTCAATAAAAGAATCTATAGTATTGTCTGCATTTGTTTTTAAAATACCAAAACCAGTGGCATCTTTTTCGTTTACAGGCTGTGTTGCAATTGAAATTTCCGCATTACTTTTTTCGTGTTGTTTTACCATTTCGGTAAAGTCCATTTGATACAGTTGATCACCGGATAAGATCAAAGCATAATCCCAGTCATGGCCAAGGAAATGCTTCATAGATTGTCTTACGGCATCTGCGGTTCCTTGGAACCAATTGCTGTTTCCAGGAGTTTGCTCCGCAGCTAATACGTCTACAAAGGCATCATTAAAAAAGCTGAAATTATAGGTGTTTTTAATATGTTTATTTAGTGAAGCTGAATTGAACTGCGTTAAAACAAACATTCTATCAATACCAGAGTTGATACAGTTTGAGATTGGAATATCTACCAATCTGTATTTTCCTGCAATTGGCACTGCTGGTTTTGAACGTGAAGTTGTTAATGGTTGCAGTCTAGATCCTTGCCCACCACCTAAAATAATTCCTAAGACTTTTTTTTTCATGATTATTTATTTTTTAATAAAGTTTGGTATAATTCGTTATAGTTCTCTGCAGATTTGTCCCAAGAATGGTCAATTTGCATTATTTGTTTGCGGATGCTTTTAAAAGTTTTTTGGTCTTTGTATAGCGCGCATGCTCTTACAATTGCATTTGATGCTTGATCAACGTCTGTAAATTCATGACATATTCCAAAACCACCTTCTTCGCTAATGTCTTTGATCGTGTCTTTTAAACCACCTATGCTTCTAACAATTGGAATGGTTCCGTATCGTAAAGAGTACATTTGGTTCAGTCCGCAAGGTTCTACACGTGAAGGCATGACTAAGAAGTCGGCACCTGCGTAGATAATATGCGATAAGGTTTCGTCATATCCTATAAATGTATTGTAGTTTCCTTTGTAGCGGTCATTTAAGGAAGCTAAGTCTGTTTCAATGGTTGGGTCTCCAGAACCTAAAACAAGTATGTTTAATTCTATGTCCGGATTCTCTAAAGAATTTCTAAATATTTGTGGAAGTAATTCTGCTCCCTTTTCACCTACCAGTCTACCTATAAAGGCAAATAATGGTTTTTCGGGGTCAAGATTAAATTTATCACATAAAAATAATTTGTTGTTGCGTTTTCCTGAAAGGGAATTGTGTATAGAAAAGTTTTTAGAAACCATTGGGTCTGTAGCCGGATTCCATACTTCGGTATCAATTCCGTTTAAAATCCCTATAGATTTGTCTTTTTCATTATCTAATAACCATTCTAGTCCGTTAGCTGCTGAACGGAGTTCAATTAAATAACTAGGCGAAACTGTCGTCACAGCCCAAGCATTTTTTACAGCGGCAGCTAAAGGATTGATAAGATCGGCCCATTCAATTAATCCAGAATTGGATAAGTCATATTCTGGGAAGTAATTTAATTTATCGAAAGAAAACTGTCCTTGATATTGAGCATTGTGAATGGTCAGTACCGTAGGAATTTTTTTCATGCTTTCATACACATAGGCATTTGAAACCATAAAAGGAATTAGTCCTGTATGATAATCATGGCAATGAATAATTTCAGGTTTGTCGTGAAATTGTAAAATCCAATCCAATGTAGCTTTCTGAAAAGCGATAAAGCGTTCAGTGTCATCTGCATAACCATAAACATTTTCACGATCCATTAAGCCTGGTATTTTTACCGTATACAATGGGTAGCCTAAATCCATACTATCTAAAAGTAGAATTTCAACAGGATATTCTAAATTTCCTAAACTAACGGAACTCGTGTAATCTACTTTAAAGCTATTTGCTTTAGTAAATTTGTTGTCATAAAACGGCATGACTACACCCGTTTTTAATCCCGTTTTGTTTTGGTATTTAGGTAAAGCTCCAACAACATCTGCTAACCCACCGACTTTTGCTATAGGATAGCATTCGGCGCTAATATGTATACTATTCATTATAAAATTGGTTGAATAAATTTTTGATGTTTAAACTTACGGAATTTATTTAAAAAACCCTTTTATTAACCGTTATTTTATTTTTACATCTTGTTTTTAGTTTTGTTTAATGTTCATTTTATTGATTAACAAATGTTTATCTTTTTGCCAGTTTTTGAAAAAATATTTGTTTCCATGTATTTCTGCCGTATGTCAGGATATTTTATTTGTTGTTAACATTGTTTTTAGGTTAAAGTGTTGATTTTTTAATGCGAAACTTTCGTTTTAAAAGTACGTATTCTTGTTTCTCACTTTTATAATTCTAAATCGGCATATTTAGACCTGTTTTTTGAAGTAGTTTTAGTTTAAAACTACTTCAAAAGTTATCGGTAAAGAGTATTTTACTTTTACAGGCATTCCTCGTTGTTTACCAGGAGACATTTTTGGAAGAGTTTTTACCACTCTAATGGCTTCTTGTTGCAATCTAGGATGAGGAGCTCTGGCTTTTATTTCAGATATCTGTCCATCTTTTCCTATAGTAAACATGACAAATATTCTTTTTTGTCCTGCAGAGAGTTCTAAATTAGAGGCTAAGCTGGCGTCAAATTTTTTGTTGACATGTTTGGAGATGCTTTTTGCAAAACAATTTCTTAATTGCGCTTTTGTGCCTACGCAACCAGGAAATACAGGAGCGTCTTCAATGATTGAAAAGGGAACATCTTCCACAATTTCTTCACCTTCACCAATTTCTACAATATCACTTATTTCTACCGCTGCATCAACGGCTTCTGTTTCATCGGTTTCTGTAGTTTCAACAATTGATTCTTCTATGTCCTTGTCGTCTTTTACAATTTCAATAACTTCTACCAATTGAGGAGGAGGTGGAGGAGGGGCAGTAGGTTGAACTCTATGTGTAATGACGAGTTCTTCTTCTGGTTCTGCGTTTAAAATTACAGTTTCAAAGTCTGCGATTATTTTATCATAAGTTTTGTATTCTAATGCAACATGTGTACAGAATAATGTTAAAACTAAACCGATTTCTAAAAACAAGAAACTATAGTTTTCTAAACGTGCTTTTGGGTTTTTTTTAACTTCCATAACTGTAAATTTTAGTGTTATTACTAGTACTAAGTTACAGAATATTAGGAATTAAATCAAGTAAAAAGATAAAAAAGTCTTTATTTTTAAATTAAGTTTATAAGAACCAAAAAAGTCCAAGTTTATTGCTAATAATCTTGGACTTTCTTTAATGTATTATCGGTGTTTTTTTATTTAATCATTTAATTTTAAAACAGCCATAAATGCTTCTTGTGGAATTTCAACATTTCCAACTTGACGCATTCGTTTTTTACCTTTCTTTTGTTTTTCTAGAAGTTTTCTTTTTCTTGAAATATCACCTCCATAACATTTGGCAGTAACATCTTTACGAAGTGCTTTGGTTGTTTCTCTAGAAATAATTTTAGCACCAATAGCCGCCTGAATTGGAATGTCAAATTGTTGGCGAGGGATTAATTCTTTTAATTTTTCACACATTTTTTTACCAATACTATACGCATTGTCTGCATGAATTAACGCTGATAATGCATCTACAGGTTGTGCGTTTAGTAAGATGTCTACACGAACTAATTTAGAAGGTCGCATACCAATAGGATGGTAGTCGAAAGAAGCATATCCTTTAGAAACGGTTTTTAATCGATCGTAAAAATCGAAAACAATTTCTGCCAATGGCATTTCAAAAGTCAATTCTACACGTACAGGTGTTAAATAAGTTTGATTGACTATAAGACCACGTTTTTCAATACATAAACCCATTACTTGTCCAACAAAGTCAGATTTGGTAATGATGGATGCCTTGATATAAGGTTCCTCTACTCTGTCTAATCCAGACGGGTCTGGCAAGTCGGTAGGGTTGTTTAGTAATATAATTTCGTCAGGGTTTTTCTTCGTAAACGCATGGTACGATACATTGGGAACGGTAGTAATTACAGTCATGTTAAATTCGCGTTCCAATCGTTCCTGAATAATTTCCATATGGAGCATTCCTAAGAAGCCACAACGGAAACCAAAACCTAAGGCTGCAGAGCTTTCTGGAGCAAAAACAAGTGAAGCATCGTTTAATTGAAGTTTTTCCATAGAATAACGAAGTTCTTCGTACTCATCCGTATCCACAGGGTAAATTCCAGCAAAAACCATTGGTTTTACATCCTCAAATCCATCAATTATTTCAGTAGTTGGCACTGCAGCATCTGTAATTGTGTCACCCACTTTTACTTCTTTTGCTGTTTTAATACCTGTAATAAGGTAGCCAACATCTCCTGTTTTTACAGATTTTTTTACAACCTGGGTCAATTTTAAAGTTCCAACTTCATCAGCAAAATACTCATTGTTGGTGGCCATAAATTTGATGCGTTGTCCTTTTTTTATTTCACCATTTAAAACACGGAAATAAGTTTCAATTCCTCTATAAGAATTGTAAACAGAATCAAATATCAGGGCTTGTAAGGGAGCTTCAGGGTCTCCTTTTGGAGCAGGAATTCTTTCAATAATAGCTTTTAAAATATTGTCAATTCCCAAACCTGTTTTTCCACTTGCATGAATTACATCTTCGGCATTACAACCTAAAAGGTCTACAATGTCATCGGTAACTTCTTCTGGATTGGCACTTGGTAAATCTACCTTGTTTAAAATTGGGATAATTTCCAAATCATTTTCCAAAGCCAGGTATAAGTTTGAAATTGTTTGTGCTTGAATGCTTTGTGCTGCATCAACAATTAACAATGCGCCTTCGCAAGCTGCAATAGATCTAGAGACTTCGTAAGAAAAATCTACATGGCCAGGAGTGTCAATAAGGTTTAAGATGTACTCTTCCCCGTCTTGCGTATAGTCCATTTGTATGGCGTGACTTTTAATGGTAATACCACGTTCACGTTCCAAATCCATATTGTCTAGCAATTGGTCTTGTTTTTCTCTTTCTGTTACAGAACCTGTATAATCTAATAACCTATCAGCAAGTGTACTTTTACCGTGGTCAATATGTGCTATGATGCAAAAATTTCTAATATTTTTCATACTTCGTGTCTCTTTCTCCTAAAATGGTTCGCAAAGATAGTTAATTATGCAATGCTTAAGGAAGCTATAAGCTTACAATTTAATGGAATACTTTGTGTAGCGTGAATTCTTTATTTATTTGAGTTTATTGTTTGTCGTGATTTGGATAAACAATGTTTGCTTTTTTACGAATTCTATCTAGGGTTTTTATCAGGTCTAAACTAAAACTTAAAGGTAACATTGGACTTTCAAGTAAGTTTTTGTCTAGGCATTCCATAACATGTTTTGCTTCTAGTTGGTAGCCTAAACCAGGGCTGTTTTCTATATTTATGGAGGTTAGCTCGTAGCCTTTTTTATACAGTAGTGGTTGGTCTAATTCTCTAAATATTCTTACAGCGCCATGTTCAAATAGAAATTCACTAGCGTTAAAAGCATTGCACTTAAGTCCGGAAGCCAAATTTGCTGAATTGCCATTGGTGTACTTAAATAACATTTCTATATTTTCATCAGCTCCAGTTTTAGCGAGTTCAGCTTCTACTTGAATTTCATTTGGGAGTCCAAGTGTCATTAATGCCGTAAAAACAGGGTAAATTCCAATGTCTAATAAAGAACCACCTCCAAGATCCATATTAAATAAACGGTGTTCAGGGTTGAAAGGAGCGAAAAATTTAAAATCGCACTTGACATGTTTTAGCGCTCCTAGTTCGTTTGATTGAATAATTTCTAAAACTTTTAAAAATGCAGGATTGAATCGTGTCCAGAAAGCTTCCATTAAAAAAGTATTGTTTTCTTTGGAGGAAGCAATCATTTGTGAGACTTCTTTTTCATTAATAGCAAAAGCCTTTTCACAGAGTACGGCTTTTTTATGATTCATACATAATAAAGAGTGTTCTAAATGAAGAGAATGAGGAGTGGCAATATATACGATATCTACCTTTGGATCATTTACCATTTCTTCATAAGTTCCATAGGCTTTTTCAAATCCAAATTCGTTTGAAAATTCTTCAGCTTTTTGAAGACTTCTAGAAGCGGTAGCGTATAAGTTTGCGTTTTCTAATAATTTTAAATCACTAGCAAATTTTTTTGCGATTTTTCCACAGCCTAATACGGCCCAATTGTATGTTTTTTTCGTTGTCATGGTTTGTTTTAATAAAGAAAATTGCTGCTAATATATACAAAGTGCTTGACTTTTTGGAGGTCAATATTTTAATAACTGTTTTGTTTTCTGCTTTAGGAGAAGAGAAGGACTGTGCTAAAAACAATTGCAGTTAAATACTTTAAATAATAGAATGTTTGGTGGTTGAAAATAACTTAGAATTAGTGAAGTAAGCATAAATTTCAAGTATTAAGAGTTAAGTTAAATTACAGTTAAAGACCGAAGATTATTATTCTACACAGTAATAATATATACTTTTGTGTAAAAAAAACGCTATGAAAAACACACAGAAAATTATTTGTGCAATCCTTTTTTTGCTGTCAGTCAATTTTGGATTTTCTCAGAAAATCATCAAAAACCCCGAATTTGGTGCAAGTTCCTTGCCAGGAGAAATAAGGAAATTAGAAATTTTAGAAGACGCAACCGTCCTACATTTTCATTTACACGGAAAACCTGGAGCAGCGTTTTATATACCTAAAGGTTCTTGTATCAAAGATGTAGAAAAGGATGAGAAATTATTTGTGATAAAGGCAGAGGGGATTCGTCTTAACAAAAAAACGATTTTTCCTGAAGCTGGAGTCCTAAATTATAGCTTGTATTTTCCACCGATAAAGAAAGATGTTGGAAGAATTGATTTCTTTGAATCAAATAAAGGAGGTTCTTGGTATGTTGAAGACATTATAATTAACGATACTAAATTTGGTTCTGTATTACCCAAAGCGTTAAAAGGAAATTGGTTAAAAACAGACGGTAGCAATGTCTTAGCGTGTTCTTTTCAGAATGATAAGGCTATCGTTGATAAACAAATTTGGGAGTATAAATCAGTTAAGGAAAAACGGAATCTATATACGCTTGTTTTAGAAAAAGCTGGCGCAGAAAAAGTGGTTTATGCAAAACAAAACAAAGACAAAACGATTCGTTTTGGTAGTCATAAAAAACATTTAGTAAAGCTTAGTAAAAAAAGAACTGATGTTAAAGTTAGCAGCTTCGTTGATGAGGAACGCTACAATGAAACTGAATTTTTAAAAATAGATTCTACTACTTATTCGGGTGTATTGTTAAATTATAGTAAAAGGAATCCACAAAAAACAGGTATGCTGCATGTGAGTAATGTTTTTACAGGGAAACAAGATTCTTATTTGGTTAAAATAAAAAAGGATGGTAGTTTTTCAGTAAAATTTCCATTGCTTCATCCTCAAGAAGTTTATGTGAGATTACCCAATTATAGCGGTTCTGTTTTTGTTGAGCAAGGTAAGGAAACTTGGCAATTGATAAATTCTAAGAGCCGTACGGACGTTTTATTTGCAGGTGATTTGGCGCAGTTAAATACGGATTTAACGAGTTTGCAATTTTTGTCATTAGATAGAAGTTATTACAATCTAACGAAAAAAATTAAAGAGATTTCTTTAGAAGAATATAAAAATAAGACAATTGAAATTCATGAGGCTCAAACTAAAAAATTTGAAGACCTTCTTAAGACAAGAACAATTAGTACTAAAGCACAACAAATAATTCGCTTAAAATTAGCGTACGCTTTTTACCAATACTTGGTTAGTTATGACATGTATAACAGAGAAAGTAACGAAACTAAAATAGATAAGGCTTATTTAAGTTTTATGGCAACTGATATTTATACTAATAAATTGGCAGTTATGGTAAGTGAGTATAGAAATTTTGTGAATCGCTTACGATTTTGTGCACCGCTTCGTAGTAACATGAGTGTTTCTGGTATAAGTAATGTAGAATTAGCAGAAATATTAAAGGAAAAAGGAATTACCTTGACTGATGAGGAACAAAGTCTAATAGATGGACAATTGAAATTTAATATGGATAATGCTAAAACTATACAAAAAGAAATAGATTTTAATACTGAAAATGCTGAAGAGATTAAAATGTTTAGATTAAAAGTTAGTGAATTGTATAGAAAAATGACTGAGGTAGACCGTAAGAAATTGTATGCTAATAATAGGGTGCATATCGATAGTACTTTGGCTTATCTTAAAAGGTATGAGGTAGATGTGCCAGAAAATGTAATCGCTGTTCAAATTGCAAAAAATGACATATTGACCAAAGAAGAGAAGGAAAAAAACAATGCCTTTTTTAATGAAGAGCATAGAACTAAAAGCAGAGCCTTTTCTAAAAAATACTCCGGAATTACAAGAGAGAATATGTACAGTAAACTTAGAAAATCTCAATTAGATAATATCAATTTATTTTTTGATAAACAAGAAAATTGGTTGTCTGATATCATAAAGATGCAAATTGTAGCAGGGTCAATTAAGGATGAATTATCACCGCTTTCACAAAAAGAATTAAGCGAAGTGTCGAAAAAAATTAGCAATTCCTTTTTAGTTGAGTGTCTGAAAAATGAAAATAAGAAAACCATTTTGAAACTAGAGTCTAATAAAAAAGCAACAGGTTTTGTTGTAAAAGAAACACCAAAAACAGATGGAGATAAAGTTTTTAAGGCGATTATTGAAAAGTACGAAGGAAAGGTTGTTTTTGTTGATTTTTGGGCAACTTGGTGCGCTCCCTGTCGTTCAGGAATTAAAAGGATGATTCCGATGAAGGAAGTACTAAAAGACAAGGAAGTCGTGTTTTTATATATAACCGATACTACTTCTCCTGAGAAGACTTACAATAATATGATTCCAGGAATAAAAGGAGAGCACTACAGAGTCTCTGCTGATGAATGGAATTATATGAAAATCAAGTTTAACATATCAGGTATTCCGCATCATGCCTTGGTTGATAAAACTGGGAAAATTATAGAAAAGAAACTTAGGCATCAGCCCAATGAAACTTACAAAAAACTTATTGAATCGCATTTGTAAAAATAGATTTGTAAATGTTTTCCCTTTCATGAGGTGAAATATTTTTTATAAAGAAGCAGATATACTTTGCATAAGTTCAGTATATCTTTCTTGATATAAAAAGTGTAGTTGTAAATATTTGTTTATTTAAAGTATAAGTTCAATTATCCATACCTTTAACGCTGAAAAATTTAAATTTAAAAAAGCTATATGAAAGAGTTCGCTATTCAAACAGAAGACTTGTCGTTTTCGTATTCCAAAAAACATAAAATATTAAATAAAGTAAATATTAATGTACCCAAAGGATCAATCTATGGTTTTTTAGGTCCAAATGGTGCAGGTAAGTCTACCACAATGCAGTTGCTTACTGGTGTTTTGGTAAGTGAAAAAGACGATATTTCTATTTTTGGGAAAGAAATAAAAAGTCAAATGCCTGAAATGTTTCATAAAATGGGAGCTTTGGTCGAGTCTCCAAGTTTGTATATGCACTTGTCTGCGATTGACAATTTAAGATGTGTTACTACTTTAAAAAGTATAGATGAATCAAAAATATATGAAGTTTTAGAACTTGTAGGATTGTTAGAAAATGGAAATCAAAAAGTGAAAAAATTTTCTTTAGGAATGAAACAGCGTTTGGCAATTGCGATGACTTTATTAGGTGATCCAGAGTTGTTGTTGTTAGATGAGCCGGTAAACGGATTAGATCCTACAGGAATGACTGAGGTTAGGGAGTTGTTGGTGAATTTAAATAAGGAAAAAGGAATTACCATTTTTATTTCAAGTCATTTATTAGACGAAATTCAGAAAATGTGTACGTATATTGGCATTATTCATAAAGGAGAAATTCAATTTGAAGGTACAATGGAAGAACTCGCTTCACGAAATACGGATTGTACTGTTTTATTAGAAATTGGTGAATCGGAAAAACATGCATCTATTCTTGAAGAAGCATACGAAGTCCTAAGACAAGAAAGTGAAAATCAGTTTAAAATTTCGCTATCAAGCAAAGAAGATATTCCTGAGGTAACTAAATTTTTAATTCAAAATAACATACCCGTTTATCAACTTCGGATAGAGGAAGGATTAGAAAATTGGTTTTTAACACTAACAAAATAGAGGCTATGAAAACTATATTTCCATATTTAAAAAAGAACCTAAAATTAGAATTGATAAAAAAGAAACGTTCGGGTATTTTTACATTAAGCATTATTTTAGGGGCTATAATTCCGTTGGTGTTTTTTATTGTACGCCTTTTTGTATATAGTAAGGGTATACAAAAAGGAGGTGGTATTCCTGTGAATTATTATTTTGAAACACTAAATAATGAAGCCTTAGTAGGTTTTTCATATTTTTTATTCCCTATACTAATCATAATATCTGCAAGTAAAATAACACAAATAGATCATAAAAATAAGGGTTGGAATTTGATGGAAACCCAGCCAACTACAAAGGCTTCTATATATTTCTCTAAATATCTTGTTTTGTTAGCAAGTAATTTGATTGCAATTGTATCCTTGTTGTTTTCTGTGGTTGTTTTTGCATTTTTATTATCTGTGTTTTTTGAGCTTCCTTCTTATAAAATAGTGTCTATACCTTTTGAAGATTTTTTTAAAGTAGGAGCAAGGCTTTTTATTGTTAGTTTAGGAGTTACAGCATTTCAGTATAGCATATCTGTTTTAATTTCTAGTTTTATTTGGCCTCTTTTAGTAGGTTTTCTAGCCATGTCTGCATCTACATTAATGAGAAAGTCTAACCTGATCATGAACTGGTATCCGTTTCAGCAATTAGGAGATGTGAGTGTGTATCCTAGAGGTAGTGACTTGGGAACAAATTGGTTTACTTTTTCAGAACTGTTAAGTATTTTGTATTCGGTTCTCTTTTTGTTTATTGGGTATAGTTGGTATTATCATAAAATATTTATAAGAGCATTTTTTAAATCTAAAAAAAGAAGCCTATCTGTTGTTGGTGTTGTTACAATTTTAGGTTTGCTGATTTATTCGGTTGTTATACCTAAACAGCAAGAGAGAAGCAATAAAACTGTTGTTAAAGGAACGGTGTCTGGCAATGTGCCCTTGAAAACCTTTTATGTTTTCGGTGTTTTGGCACAAGATACACTTGCGAAGATTCCTATTATAGATGGTGAGTTTAGAGGTGAATTGACAGGGGATTTAAAATTTGACACCTATTTTATTGAATTCGAAAAATACTATGGGCAACAACTGTTTTTTGGGAAAAATGATAGTCTGCAGATTGATTTTAAAATTTATGGAAGACAAAATAAAATTGAAATAACTGGAACTCGGTTGGCAGAAAATATGAAAATAAAATCTAGCCGCCGTTATAGTACCGTGAAATATTATTTAGATAGAAATATCAATTTAGATAAAGACGAATTTTTTGTTAAAGAGATTCTTAGGGAATGGGAACTGAATTTAGGAGAGATTCACAATAAAAGAACCGTAGATAATTTTATACCTAGTGACGACTATCTTGCCCGACAAACAAAAATAGTTTCTTTACGGTCTTTGAATAATTGGGACAGCTATAAAGAAAAAGTAAAAAAAATATTTCCTAATAAAATTATCAAAGATGCTGATAAGCTTGAAGATTTAGAGAATAGTGTGTATTTAAATGATGCAGATTTATTATCAGTAGAAGAATACTATACTTTTGTACTTAAAAAATTGATTCAAAAAGACGAAAGAATTGAGGTGTCTGATTCTCAAAAACATTTTGAAGCTATAGATAAATTAGAACCTAGTTTGTTCAAAGATAGATTGCTTTTTAAGCATCTGAAAAATAGCATTACCAATGCAGTGGAAATAAAAACCAGAGATTCTTTGATGAATAGATACCTGTCATCAATTAAAAAAGAATCTTATCAAAAATTATTAGTAAAAGAATTATACAATCAAAATAGACTGACAAAAGGGAATGTAGCTCCAGATTTTGTAGCAAGTGATACCAATGGAAAAACATTTGAGTTGAAAGATTTTAACGGAAAATACTTGTTGATAGATATTTGGGGGAATTGGTGTAAGCCTTGTTTGCAAATAGCTCCTAAGTTTAAAAAGAAAGCTTTACAGTATAAGAATAAAAATATTGTTTTTGCAAAAATGAATTTTGGAGACTCTAAGGCAATTTGGAAGGTTTCTTCTAAGAAAAAGGACACGCTGCTATTTGACTTAAAACCCATAAACGAAAAATTATTTATAAAAAACTACAATATCAAAAAGTACCCTACTTTTATTTTAATTGATCCTGAAGGGAAGTTGATTAGTTCAGATTTTTCAAGACCAGATTATCCGCTCTTTGATGAGATTTTGAATAAGTATTTAGTAGAATAAGTGGGGCGAAATATAACTTAATAAAGCAGTCTATTACTAGTTGATTCTAATGACGTTACCGATTTTAACAAATCCATTTCAAGTGAAATAGAAAACAGTATATTTGCAGTTCTAAAAAAACAGAATATTTTGGTAAAGATTGGCGATATAGAATTGAATGACTTTCCGTTGCTTTTGGCTCCTATGGAAGATGTAAGTGATCCTCCGTTTAGAGCTTTGTGCAAGGAACAAGGAGCAGATGTGGTGTATACAGAATTTATTTCTTCGGAAGGCTTGATTCGTGATGCAGCAAAAAGTGTGAAAAAATTGGATATTTATGAAAAAGAACGTCCCGTTGGAATTCAGATTTTTGGAGCCAATTTAGAGTCCATGTTAAAAACTGTTGAAATAGTTGAGCAGTCGAAACCAGATATTATTGATATTAATTTTGGCTGTCCTGTAAAAAAGGTTGTTTCAAAAGGAGCAGGTGCTGGAATTTTAAAAGATATTGATTTGATGGTTTCTTTAACGGAAGCTATGGTAAAGCATACCAACTTGCCCATTACGGTAAAAACTCGTTTGGGTTGGGATGAAGATTCGATAAAAATTGTTGAGGTAGCAGAACGTTTGCAGGATGTCGGTTGTAAGGCAATTTCTATTCATGGAAGAACCCGTGCACAAATGTATAAAGGCGATGCCAATTGGGCTCCTATTTCGGAAGTTAAAAACAATTCGAGAATGCATATTCCTGTTTTTGGAAATGGAGATGTAACCACGCCAGAATTGGCCATGAAAATGCGCGATGAATTTGGCTTAGATGGTGCCATGATTGGAAGAGCAAGTATTGGAAATCCTTGGTTTTTTAAAGAAGTTAAGCACTTTTTTGAAACCGGAGAACATTTGCCTCCAGTTACTATTGCTGAGCGAGTAGCTGTTGCTCGTCGTCATTTAGAAATGGAAATTGCTTGGAAAGAAAAAGAGATTTTGGCAGTTTTGGAAACAAGACGTCATTATGGAACTTATTTTAAAGGTATTCCTAACTTTAAGGAATATAGAATGAAAATGGTGACTTCCAATTCTGCGGAAGAAATGTACGCTACTTTTGATGAGGTCTTGCAAAAATTTGGCGATCAAACTTTCGCTTAAACCTTTATTTTCATAATTAGAAATTTTTCCATGTCGACGAAATTAATTTTCTTGCTTTTTTCTTTGTCTTTTTGTCAGTCTTCATCTAAAATTGAAGTAATGGAATTGTTAAAGAAAGTAGCAATAAAGGTTCCTGAGCCTTCAGGTTTGACTTTTTTTAAAGGAGCGTTGTATACGGTTAGTGATGCTAATAATTCGATTTATAAACTTACGACCGATGGAGAAGTCCTTAAAAAGTACAAAACCCCAATGAAAGATTTGGAGGGCATTGCTTTTGATGAAGATGAAGAAGAATTATATGTGGTAAGTGAATCAAAAAGAAGTCTCTATCATTTTTCACTAACAAAAGGAATTCGGAGCAAACAAAAAATTGGAGGGAAACAAAAAGGAGGAGATAACAAGGGCTTGGAAGGTATTTGCTATGATACTAAGAACAAGAATTTCTTCTTAATAAATGAAGCCGCTCCAAAACAATTATTAGAATTATCAAAAAATAAAAAAAAGATTGTTCTTAAAATAAATTTTGATTTTGCAGTAGATATTTCAGGTATTTGTTACGATTCAAAACTGGATGTGTTTTGGATACTAAGTGATGTCTCTCAGGCTATATATAAAGTAGATAAAAATGGAAATATGCTTGGTAAGCATGAAATTTCATTAAAAAAACCTGAAGGGATTGCTATTGATGTTGTGCAGCGAAAATTGTATGTAGTCAGTGATGAAACTTCAGAAATGTGTATTTACCAATTAGGAAATTAATTCCTTAGTTAATTCTTACACTAGCGATTTTTAAAGCCAAAATACCAAGAGTAATAATGCTGATGTAAACAATTTCTTGAAGTATTTTGATTGGAGGAAATAGAGTTATTTATTTATATGAATAGCATAAAAAAAAGCACCCTGAAGAGAGTGCTTTCTTTATTATATGTCTTTATTTTCTTAGAAGGTTTTAGAGTACCTTCCGCCTTTAGGTTTTAGATCGCCTGTGATTATTCTAATAAGATCAATCAATGTCCAAATTCCTAAACCTCCTAGAGTTAATATTTGTACAACTCCTTGCCAAGTATATCCTAAATAGAATCTATGAATACCGATAACACCTACCGTCCATGCTAATAATGCAGCTGCGATTTGACTTTTTCCTGAAGATGCTGCTACAGGAGCAACCGCTTCGTCCATGTCTTCAGAAATTGTTTCTGTGCTAATCGTTTGATTCGTTGTTGCTACGTTTCTTACTGTAGGGAAAGAAGCGTAAGACAAGTTTACAGTTAATAACAGCGTTAAAACTGAAAAAATAATTCTCATTTTCATAATAGTTTTTGTTTATAAAGTTAATAGTTTTGCAAATAAAGATAAACTTAATGAAACATCAAAGTATTTTTAACCTATTTACTGCGTATTTGATAATTGCTACCCTTCAAAATATTCATTCACAAGAACACTATGATTTTAAGGGTTTAGTGATCGTTCAAGATACAGTGATGCTTCCTTATCAATTAAAATTTTCGGTTAATAAAGGTGTGATCAGTGGTTACTCTATGACAGATGCCGCTGGGGAGCATGAAACTAAAAATAGTATATCAGGATTGTATGATGAAAAGAGCGATTCTTTTAGTTTTCAAGAAAATGATATTGAGTATACCAAATCTGTAATTTCTGAGAATGATTTTTGCAGAATCAACTTTAAAGGAGTTTTAAAACTGGCATCAAAAAGAACTAAAATAAAAGGGGCGTTTGTCGGGCTTTATCAAGATGGTACAAAATGTATTGACGGTACTTTAAATCTTATGAAGATGGAAAGAATCCTGAAAAAAGTAGAGAAAATAACGAAAAGAATTTCAAGGTCTGTATTTGTAGATAGTTTAACGAAATCAAAAATAACGACCGAAAAACTTCTAGGAGAAAATGAAATTAATAGTTTAAAAGAAGGAGAAAGTACGTCTGTATTTTGGGAGTCGGATAAATTAGTAATGGAGATTAATGATATTGGCGTTGAAGATGATGATAGGATTTCTATATATGTAAATGGAGTAAAGGTTTTGAATAATTTTAGTGTAAAAAAAATAAAATCAGTTGTTGAAGTAGATATTAGCAAGAAAATTAAAAATGAAATAATTATCAAAGCTGAAAATCAAGGGACAATAGGAATCAATTCTGTAAGAGTAAGATTGGTTGATTTAAAAAAGCAGATAGATTTAAATACTAAATTAAATACAAACCAAGAAACGAGAATATTAATTCATCGAAGGTAATTTAATTTAATACTTTTTTAGAAATTCTACTACTGGCAATTTTAGAAGCGACAATACCGAGTGTGATAATGGTAGTACAAACAATGGCCAAGTTTTTTATTTGAAATTCAATAGGGTAGGCAATGGTGTTTGTAATCATAAATAACTGAAAGCTATTTTGAGCAGCAATCAAAGCAATTCCTAGTCCAACGCCTACTACTAGTCCAAATAGAGAAAGCAATACTCCTTGCAGCATGAAAATTTGTTGGATGTCTTTTAGAGTGGCTCCAAGATTATACAGTGTCTGTAGGTTTTTCTTTTTGTCTAGAATCATCATAATAATAGATCCAATGACATTAAATAATGCGATGATCAAAACCAAAGTAAATATTAAATAAGCAACGAGCTTTTCGGTATTTAATATCTTATAGAATACGGCATTCTGTTCTTCTTTTGAGGCTATTTTAAATTTATCCCCTAAAGTGTTTTCAAGAGTAGCAATAACACTGGCCGTTTTTTCCGGAGAAGTCTTAATACTTATGGCGGATATTTGATTGTTTGAAAACTGTAATAGTTGTTGTGCAGATTTTAAGGGTACATACACGTATTTATTGTCCTGTTCCTCAGAAATAGAAAAAATACCGACAGCCTGTGAGTGAAGTATTCGAAAGGCTTTACTAGGATCTACGATTAATTTTTTACCAGGCTTGGGAACTAAAATACTCAAAGGTTCTCCGTAGTTTAAAATTCCTAAAGATAATTTTGAAGAAATTGCATTTCCTACTACCGAAGTGTTTTTGTTAAAGTCGAGCCATTTACCGGCATAAACCAAAGAGTCTATTCGAACTACTTTGGTAAAGTTAGAGTCTACTCCTTTTATATAAGCAATATGTTCTTTTTTGTCATGTCTAAAAAAAGCACGTTCTTCTATGGTTTTAGAATAGGCAATAATGTCCTTGTTTTTCTTTAAAATCGCTTCTTGACCTGTAGTCCAAAAGAAAGATTTTCCTTTAAGAGGTGTGATAACAATATCGGCGTCTGTAGCATTTAAAAAACTGCTGCTAAATGTTTTTAAACCCGAGAAAACAGAGAGAACTAAAAACAAAGCTAATGAGCCAATCACAACACCAATGGTAGCAATAATAGTAATAATATTGATGGCATTATGACTGCTTTTAGATAGTAAATATCTTTTAGCGATGTATAGCGAAAAATTCAAATTACGATTTTTTCCTTTTAGGAAGTACTTCTGGGTTTTTTATAGGGTTAATGTCTTCTCCTCTTAAAGAAGCGTCAATATTTTCAATATAATCTAAAGAATCATCTCCATAAAAAACTAAATTAGGAACTCTTCTTAGTTGATGTTTTGTTCTTTGTGCCAATTCATGTCTAATAGATCTAGAATTTGATTGAATGGCAGCTACCAACTCATCTCTTTTTTCAGAAGGAAAAATGCTTAAAAATACTTGGCCCTGACTTAAGTCAGTTGTCACTCTCACTCTAGTAACAGAAATGATTACACCTCGCATTCCGTCTTGCGCAGCACTTTGCAAAACATCTACAAGATCTTTTTGAATTACCCCAGCAATTTTTTTTTGTCTATTCGTTTCTTCCATGTTGCAAATTTAAGATATTATTTGGAAGTGTAGAGCTTTCCTGTTTTAAAGTTTTGCCTATATTCGAAATGGAAATTAAGTATAGATACTTGGTTTATATTTTTAATTAAAGGATAAAAATCTAAAATCTAATTTAGTAACTTGCCAGCTTAAAATTTAAAACATGAGTAGTTCCTTTGAAAGGCATCAAAAAAGACGTTTAAAATCTTCCTATTTTTCAGTAATAGTAAGTATTGCGTTGGTGTTATTTATGATTGGGGTTTTGGGAATGGTTGTTTTAAAATCGAAACAAATAGCCAATCATTTTAAAGAAAAAGTAGCCATTACTTTATTTTTAAAAGACAATGTGTCTAGAGCACAATCAAAAAAATTAGAAGCCAGCTTGTTGAAAAAAGACTATACAAAATCTGTAGTGTTTTTATCAAAAGAACAAGCAGCTAAAATATACAGTGAAGATATTGGCGAAGATTTTTTAGAGTTTTTGGGTTCAAATCCATTAAAAAATTCTATTGATGTGTATTTAAAATCAGACCATGTTGCTCCTTTAAAAATGTTAGATATAAAAACAGAACTTAGTGAAAATGCCTATGTTTCAGAGGTTGTGTATGACGAACCTTTGATTCAATTATTAACGCAAAACATTCAGAAAATAAGTTTTTGGATTTTAATTGTAGCTTCCTTTTTTGGATTGGTGGCAATTTTATTAATTAATAGTTCTATCCGCCTGTCGGTTTATTCTAAAAGATTTACCATTAAAACCATGCAAATGGTAGGGGCCACCAAAAGATTTATTAGAAGACCTTTTATATGGAAAAGTATCCGTTTGGGTATTTTTGGAGCCGTAGTGGCAAGCGCAGGTTTGGCGGCCTTGTTTTATTATACCGCACAGTATTTTCCAGAGCTGCAATTGCTTTCCAATAAGGAAGAATTGGCAATTGTATTTGCTGGCGTATTTTTAATAGGAATATTAATTACTTGGTTTAGTACGTATTTTGCCACACAGAGATTTTTAAATTTAAAAACAGATCAATTGTATTATTAAGTTATGGGAAGTACAAAAATAAAAAGCGAATTCTTATTCGGTAAAAAAAATTATCTATGGATGCTTATCGGTTTGGTATGCATTGCTGTTGGTTTTATTTTGATGGCAGGTGGCGGAAGTGACAACCCAGAAGTTTTTAATGAAGCCATGTATAGCTTTAGAAGAATTAGATTGGCACCTACCATGGTACTAATTGGTTTTGCTATTGAAGTATATGCAATTTTGTTGAACCCAAATAAAGCGCTTAAAAAATAATGGGAATAATTGAAGCGATTGTTTTAGGGATTATACAAGGATTAACGGAGTTTTTACCTGTATCATCAAGTGGTCATTTAGAATTGGCAAAAATGTTGTTAGGTGACGAAGCCTTGCCGAAAGAAAGTTTAACCTTTACCGTAGTGTTGCACTTTGCAACCGCCTTAAGCACACTTATTATTTTTAGAAAAGAAGTGCTGCAAATTTTTAAAGGTTTGTTTCAGTTTAAATGGAATGAAGAAACGCAATTTTCTTTGAAAATTATTATTTCAATGGTGCCAGCCGTAATTATAGGTTTGTTGTTTGAAGAGCAATTGGAATATTTTTTTAGTGGTCAAATTTTATTAATTGGTTTTATGTTGCTTTTAACGGCAGGTCTTTTGGTTTTGGCAGACAAAGCAAAAACAACAGATGTTTCTACCACTTATAAATCGGCTTTTATTATAGGTATTGCACAAGCGATAGCTATGCTGCCAGGAATATCAAGATCTGGAGCAACTATTTCTACTTCAGTATTGCTAAAAATAGATAGAACGCAAGCGGCTAGGTTTTCGTTTTTAATGGTGGTGCCATTAATTGTAGGGAAAATTGCGAAAGATGTATTAGGAGGAGATATAGCTATTAATAGTGCTGAAATTGCACCAATGTTGATGGGCTTTGTTGCTGCTTTTTTATCAGGTTTAATTGCCTGTAAATGGATGTTGGCTTTGGTTAAAAAAAGTAAATTGTACTATTTCTCAATTTATTGTGCCGTTGTAGGTATTACAGCCATCGTATATTCTTTAACTGCTTAATTTTAAAGATGCTTAGCGAAGAAGATTTTAAAAACGGTCAAGTATTGTTAATTGACAAACCGTTGACTTGGACTTCATTTCAGGTGGTAAATAAATTGCGTTGGGAAATTCGTCAACGTTTTCAAATTAAAAAAATAAAAGTAGGGCATGCAGGTACTTTAGATCCTTTAGCTACGGGCTTGTTAATTCTTTGCACAGGAAAATTTACTAAGAAAATAGATCAATTTCAGGCGCAAATAAAAGAATATACAGGAACCATTACCATAGGTGGAACCACGCCTAGTTACGATTTAGAGTCAGAAATAAATGAAACATTTTCATTTGACCATGTAACCGAAGAATTGATTCAAGAAACAACAAAACAATTCATTGGAGAAATTGACCAAAAACCTCCTATTTTTTCAGCCTTAAAAAAAGACGGAAAACGATTGTATGAGTTGGCTAGGGCAGGAGAAACTACGGAAATAAAGTCGAGAAAAATTTCCATAGCCGAGTTTGAAATAACAAATATTGCCTTGCCAAATATTGATTTTAGAGTAGTATGTAGCAAAGGAACTTATATTCGTTCGTTGGCATATGACTTTGGAATGGCATTGAATTCAGGTGCCCATTTGTCAAAATTAAGGCGTACAAAAATTGGTGATCTTAAAGTGGAGAATGCTGAAAGTATTGAAGCGTTTATTGAAAACTTAAAAACCGAATAATTATTTCTTTTTAAATAAATTGCCGTACCAACTTTCTGAGGCAGGGACTTCCCAATAATTTTCAAAATCTAACTTAGAAGAAACCATATTGTCAAATACAATGTTGTTTTTATTAACAGCTTTGCTTTTAATCAATTCTTTAAAGGTTTTTAAATCTTTGTATTGAACGTGCTCACCTTGTTTAAAGCAAACGTTCATTTTGTCCAATAGCTGCACCTCATACTGTTCTTGTAGTTGAATAATAAAGGCTACTAGTTGGTTGATTGTCGTTGTGTTTAATAATGCTTCCCCAGTAGTAGTTATCACAAGAATTCTATTGTAGTGCAGTTTAAAATGACATGCAATAGCTTCTTCCTCTTGTTTCCAATTTGTTAAGAAATTTGAGATTTCTTCCGATAAGGGTTCAATTTCATTTGGATAAAATTTTCGGCTAGATGGATAAATCCAAACTTTTGAGTTGTCTGAAAGCGTTTGATAGTCTACAAGCATGTACGTTTTTTACAGAGATTTTAGTTTGTTCTTAAAAACAATAAGTGCATTCTCAGCATCTTCAGGGTCTTTAAAAGTAGAATTCATTAAAGCCAAGATTTCCTCTTTTAAAAAGTACTTGTATTTTTTTTGAAGTTTTTTTGCGCGTAAATAAGTACCGTGTTTAGGTTGGTAAGCAATATAGTACTCGGTTTCATTTTTAATAAATGAAGATCCCACGTTGTAACTATAGTTTTTCAACTTAAACATGTGTTTCTTAAAAGTGATGAACACTAAAAATAATACAATAATAATTGTAATTAATAAAGAATAAACATTCATGATCAATTCTATTAGGCGAATTTCACTCCAGGGTGAGGCAAATATAAGGATTCCTTTAGTAAAATTTAAATATCGCTAGAATAGAACGAAAAAAATAACTAATGTTTATGAAATTTTGTGTTAAGCGGCAATACAATGTCTGTGATGGATCGCTTTTTTAAAAGTGTCCAAAGCTTCTATAGCGCTTTTGTCACAATCATACTCTTTCGTTAAAATTTGTTTTACTTCTTGAGGTAAAAATAAAGAGAATTTTTTTGATAAGGTTATTGTGTCAATATACGTACCATGTTTTAACTCAAATACAATATAGTAAACGGTTCTGTTCTCTTCGTTTCGGGTGCTGATATTGTAGTTGTAGTCTTTTAATTTTGTGTATTGTTTGTAGTAAATTAAAGCAATAGACAGGATGATTAATAGTAGGGAATATAAAATCATTGCAGTTTTATGTTGGTTTATATGTTAAAAGAAACGTATTGAAAATAATAATATTGTGCTGACTTGCTTTTTTTTATGCTTTTTTTTAAAGTCTAATTTGCTTTAAGTTGTACATTTGTTTTACAAAAATGAAAAAAATTGATTTTTAAAAATTCAATCATCACTTGTTGCATGCTAGTTGTACTTATTGCATGTCAAAATAAAAAAAAAATAAATGTAGATTCGGATGAGTCTTCAGTAGCAATTCATTCAAAAAAGCAACTGCAAAAATCGTACCAGTTTACGGATACTTTGACGACTATTTCCAAGTCTAAAGTAAACAATTGGTATGGCTATAAAAACTTGTCTAGTTTTTTAAAAGAACGTTACACAAATGTTAGTCCAAATACAGCGTTAGAGTTTTCAAATGAATTGTTTGAAGTTGTTCAAAAAGTTAGGGATTCTTTTCAAATTAAGGAATTGAATACGGAGAGTTTGGATGCTCGGTTTAATGTTTTGAGTTCTGAGGTTTTACGTTTAAAAGATATGGATGATATCCCTTCTATTAAAGCAGAGGAAGTAGAGTTACAGACTTTAAAAATTATGGAAGTTTACAGTTCTATCAATGCGAAAATAAACGCCGTTTATGCACAGCAATCTTTTGATGAAGATGTGAATTTTGACGAAAGTATTTTTGAGTTTAGAGAGCCTTTAGAACGAAGGTTTGTGAAGCCGAAAATTAAGTCTAAGAGAAATGCGAGGAAAATCCCTCGCTAATTAAACTAGATTCGTAGCCCATTCTTGAGAGGTAGTCGTAAATTTTCTTTTTCTTTTTATACGGATTTGTCTCTTTGGTGTTGTTCATTTTTTTCAGAAGTAATTCTTCAAATGTTTTAAAATACTCTTCAGAATCAATTTCTTCCAGACCCTTTTTTATATTGTAAGAACTTATTTTTCGGAATTTTAATTCTTGAGTGATTCTTTGTTTTCCCCATTTTTTTATTCTGAATTTACCCCTTGCATAGCTTTGTGAAAACCGTGTTTCGTTCAAGTATTTTTCTTGTATTAAATGTGTAATTACCTCTTCAATAATTTCAGGAATAAGCCGCATTTTAGAAAGTTTTTCTTCCACTTCTTTATGGCAGCGGTCTTGGTAAACGCAATAGTTTTCTAAGGCAAGTTTGGCTTCTTTAAGGGTGTATGTTTTTACAGAGTTTTTCACAAATCAAAATTACGACAATAAAAAAACGGTTGAAAGAAATTTCAACCGTTTTTAATTTTATGCAACTGTTATTAGGCTAGTTTTATTTGGAGCCACATTTTAAATCTTGTAATAAGGAAAAATAAAATAGGTACGATGATTAGCGTAAGGAAGGTCGCTACGAATAATCCGTAAATAACCGTCCAAGCTAAAGGTCCCCAAAAAATTACATTATCTCCACCAATATAAACATGTGCGTCAAATTCACTTGCCAGAGTAAAGAAGTTTATATTCAGTCCAATCGCTAAAGGAATCAATCCTAAAATAGTAGTAATTGCGGTTAAAAGTACGGGTCTTAAACGTGCTTTACCGGCCAAAACAATACTATCAAACAAATCAGAAACTGGTAAGTATTCAGTTTCGCCTAAACCTAGTTCTTCTTTCTTTCTATCTATTAAAAGTTGCGCATAATCGAGCAATACAACCCCGTTGTTCACTACAATTCCAGCAAGAGATATAATTCCCATCATCGTCATCATAATAACAAAAGAAGCACCTGTAACAACAATTCCTCCAAATACTCCGATCAAACTTAAAAAGATAGCCACCATAATGATTGCTGGTTTAGAAACAGAGTTGAATTGGAATATCAAAATCAAAAAGATCAATCCCAGTCCAGAGAAAAAGGCTCCCATTAAAAAGGTCATTTGTTTTTGCTGCTCTTCAATTTGTCCTGTATAATCAATTTGAACGCCTTTTGGAAGGTTTTTAAAATTGACCATTTCATCTTGAATTTTAGCAACAATTGCACTTGCATCTGTATAACCTGGCGATAATGCAGAATATACAGTTACCACTCTTTTTTGCTCTTTATGTTTAATAGAACTAAACCCAGAATTGTTACTTTGTTTTGCGACTGCAGAAACTGGAACTTCTTTAATTCTACCCGTGGCAGGATCTCTAAAAGTTATTTTTTGATCGAAAATAGCACTTTTGTTGTAACGGTCTTCTTTGTTGAAACGAACATAAATGTCATAATCTTCCCCCGCTTCTTTATAAACTCCAGCTTTGCTACCGAAAATAGCACTACGTAATTGTTGACCAACTTGTCCGTTGCTGACCCCTAATTCTCCTGCTTTTTTTCTGTCTACCAAAACTTGCATTCCTGGTTTGTCTCTGTTGACATCAATTTTTAGTTCGTCAATTCCAGCAATGTTTTCTGAGTTGATAAAATCACGCATTTTTTCAGCAGTTTCAATCAATTCAGCATAATCATTCCCTTGAATTTCAATATTAATTGGTGATCCTGCCGGTGGACCAGCAGCATCTTTTTCAACAGAAATCAATACTCCAGGATAGATTCCAACCAATGCTTTTTGTATTTTTTGTCGAAGAACCTCACTGTCTTCTCCTCTTCGATATTTGTATTCACGCATAGAGGCGGTGATTTTACCTTTGTGTGGCATTTCTGCCGCAGAGCCTCCGTCTGTTTGTGGGTTTCCGGCTCCTTCACCAACTTGAGAAACAGCACTTTCTACTAAGAAATTGTAATCGCCATCCATGTAAGTATTTTCATTCAATACTTCAAAGACACGGGTTTCAATTTTTTTGGTGATTGTATTTGTTTTTTCTATATCTGTTCCTTCAGGATATTCTATATAGACAATAATTTGATTTGGTTTGTTGTCTGGGAAAAATTCAATTTTTGTTCTTTGAGTTTCTACAGAATAACCAAATATTCTAAATGCGGCAATTAATAAAATAAATGTGATCACCACCAAGGTTCCTGATCTTTTTCCAGTTAAAGCTCTTTTAAGCTGGTTTTCATACCAGTTTTCTAAGCGAGTCAATACTTTTGTTTGGAAATAAATAGCCATTTTTCGCAAGCCTAATCGGTAAATCCATAATAGGACTACAGTGAATAGAACAACGGTTCCTAATGAGCTACCTGCAAACAACATTGCGCAACCAATAACGACCATAATTATAGAAACGGTGACAATTTTCTTTAAACTCATTTCTTCATCTTCAACAGTCATAAATTTTGAGACCAAAACAGAGTTAAAGAAAATAGCGACGAATAAAGAAGAACCTAGTACTACCGATAAGGTAATTGGAAAGTAGATCATAAATTGTCCCATTAACCCTGGCCATAAACCTAAAGGTATAAAGGCGGCAACAGTGGTAGCCGTAGAAATGATAATAGGAAAAGCAATTTCACCAATACCTTTTTTTGCAGCTTCTACACGTGTCATTCCTTCTTCATCCATCAATCGGTATACGTTTTCAACAACCACAATACCGTTGTCTACAAGCATTCCCAGTCCCATAATTAATCCGAAAAGAATCATGGTATTCATGGTGTAGCCTAACCAATTTAAAATCATTAACGACATAAACATAGACATTGGAATGGCAAAACCTACGAATAAGGCATTTTTGAATCCAAGGAAGAACATAAGTACGGTAACAACTAAAATAATTCCGAAGATTATATTGTTCACTAAATCATCTACTTGACCAATTGTTTTAGAAGATTGATCGTTAGAGATCGTTACTTTTAAATCTTTCGGGAAAATATCAGATTTAGCATGGTCTACCATTTTTAGTATTTGCTCAGCAGCTGCTACCATGTTTTTACCCGATCTTTTCTTTACATCAAGCATCACAACTTGTTCGCCAAATTCACGTGCATAGGTCGTTTTGTCTTTGTCTTTAAAAGAAATAGTGGCAACGTCTTTTAAGTAAATTGGATTTTGATTTTCGGCTTTTACCACAAAGTTTCCTAAGTCAGAAGGTTGGCTGATTTCACCAATAATTCTAATCGTACGTCTTTGTCCGCTGGTAATTAAATTTCCGGCAGACATGGTCGTGTTACCGTTGTTAACAGCAGAAATAATATCGTTAAAACTTACTTTTTTAGCCATCATTTTATAGATGTCTACGGCAATTTCAACCTCTTTTTCTTGTGCACCACGAATATCAACTTTTTTGATTTCGTCTAAATCCTCAATTTCATCTTGTAAATATTCTCCAAATTCTTTTAACTTGTAAATAGGGTAATCTCCAGAAATATTGATATTTAAGATAGGGATCTCTTCAGACATACTCAACTCAAAAGCGTTGGGTTCTACTTTGGCTCCATTAAATGTGGGCCAATCTTCGCTGGCGGTTTCGGCATCAATTTCATCTTTAACCTTTTGCTTAGCTTGATCTACGGTAATGTTTTCATCAAACTCCACTACAATCATAGAGTAATCTTCTTGCGAAGTTGAGGTGATTTCTACGACATTACTCACCGTTTTTAACTTGTCCTCAAGCGGGTCTGTAATTAATTTTTCAATATCTTCAGCCGTATTTCCTGGGTATAGTGAGCTAATGTAAATCTTAGTTTCACGAATTTCCGGGAAATTTTCTCTAGGCATGTTAAAATAAGCAGATCCTCCCATAAAGAGAATTAGCGCCATCATTACATAAATGGTGGTTTTGTTATTTATAGCCCAATTGGAGAGGCCAAATTCCTTGTCTGTCTTTTTTTGTTCGCTCATAACAACTTCTTATTTGATGATTACAACAGTTTGTCCTTCGTTTACACTACGAGCACCTTCTTCAATAACTTCTGTACCTTCTGTTAATGCACTTAAAACTTCAATAACATTGTCTTGTGTTTTACCTGTGGTAATAAAAGTTTTTTCAACCGTTGCATTGTTGCCTTTTTTGTTCTTAGCAATGTATACATATTGCTCGCCTTCTGCATTTTCTGAAATGATGCTTTGAGGAATTAAAACGGCATTGTTGTTTGTGTAGTCGTTTACCTTTAAACGAGCCGACATGTTTGGTTTTATTTCGCGATCTTCATTAGGAACGTTTAATTCAATAACAAATGAACGGTTGTTTGGGTTGATGTAATTTCCTACATGCTTAATTTTCGTATCCACGGTTTTACCTAAAACAGGGAAGTAAATGCTTACTTCTTTTCCTTTTTTAACACTAGCAATATATTTTTCAGGAACTTCTGCTTTTATTTTCATGTTTGTTAGATTGATAATTCTAAACATTTCAGATCCAACTCCTGGTCCTATAACACTTCCTTTATCTTGAAGGATGGCATCTACGGTTCCATCAAAAGGTGCTACAATTTTTGATTTGTCTAATTGCGTGTTTAATTGCGCTACGTTGTTAGAAAGTGCTAAATAATTAGTCTCTGCTTGTAAGAAATCAATTTCAGAACCTATATTTTGATCCCAAAGTCTTTTTTGTTTTTCATAAATAGTTTTGGCAAGTTTTTCTTGAGCTTCTAATTGTCCCAGCTGTTCGCTAATTCCGCCATCGTTAATTGTAGCCAAAACGTCTCCTTTTTTTACCCGTTGTCCTTCTACTACAGGAATGCTTTCTATAATTCCTTGTGTTTCTGGGTAGACCAATACATTTTGTTTGGTGCTTACATTTCCTTGTAATTCTAGGTAGTGTTTAAAAACTACGTTTTCAGCTTTAAAAGTAGTTACTAATGGAAATTTTGTTGTTTTGTCTAATTTTGAAATAGCGGCACTTAAAGAATCTAATTGAACAGATATTTCTTTTTGTTTTTCTTCTATTTCTTTTTTCTTCGCTCTAATTTCGGTTAAATCACCAGTAGCGATTACCTCTTTTAAACTTGGTTCTTTTTGGTCGCCGCATGAAGCGATTGCGATGGCACTTGCAAGGATTAAATATATTTTTTTCATGATTTTTATTTTATGTTTAGGGCGTTTTCAAGTTCAGCTTTTTTGTTGATCACATTGATCATTGACTGCAAAAATTCTTGTTGACTGTTGTATAATTGTGTTTGAGCTTGGCGTAAATCGAAACTACTAGCCAATCCTTCTTTGTATTTTATAGAATTTTTATTTTCAATTCTTTCGGCTAAAGCTAAATTCTTTTGTCTGTTGTAATAGGTGTCAATAGCTAATTTGTATTCGCTTTTTAATTGTGCCGTTTCAATAGAAACTTGGTCTGCTGTTTCTTTTAAATCGTTTTGGGCAATTTCCCATTCAATTTTAGCTCGTTGTTTTTTAGCTCTTCCTTGAAAAGAAGTAAATATTGGAAATTCAACCCGAATCCCAGCGGTTACAGTTCCTAGCCACTTATTGTCAGAAGCATATAAGTTATTAAAAGAACTATTGGTAAAGCTTAAATAATTAGAACTTAAATAACCACCAATGGTTGGAAGTGTTCTGTTTTTTTCAAGTTTGTATAAAAGCTCTTTGCTTTTGGAGTCATTTTCTGCAATTTTATAATCTACATTGTTAAATATAGACTGTTTTGTGTCAATAAGTTGTAAAGAAATATGATCTAAAATTAAAGTATCCATAGAATCGGTGAGTTCTATAGGGTTGTTGACCTCCATACCTAATAAAAGTTTTACGTAATTTTCAGAGATGGATTTTAGGTTTTCCATATTACGATAGTTATTCTTTAAATTGGAAAGCGTCAATTGCAATTGTTCAACATTTTCTTCTTCTGTCAAACCATTTTTAAAAATTATGCTGGTTTCTTTTAAGTTCTTTTTTACAGTAGCAATATTACGTTGCAAAATAGTAAGACTTTCTTGCGTAAGCATAGCGTTTGAATAAGCAGCGATAACAGCTTTTTTAATTTCGTTATCTGTTTTTTCTTTCGCGTTTTTTGAAATTGCCAAGAATACTTTAGATGCTTGAAGCGCTACAATATATTTCCCATCAAAGATTAATTGTGTTAGCGTAACATCAGGTTTTAAACTGTGCTTGGGAAACATAAATCCGAATATGTATGTTGGATCGTTAGGGTCTGAAGGTGCGGGAAAAGGAGTGACGATATTATTCGTATAATCTATTTTTCCGTTAATTTGTGGAAGTCCTGTAGCTGTGGTCTCCCACTTTTGCTTTTCAGCAGCTTGAATGTTTAAGTCAGCATTTTTCACTTTTCTATTGTGTTTCAATGCATAGTTAATGGCTTCTTTTAAACTAAAGCTACTTTTCATTTCTTGCGCTTGTAACACGGAAGCAAAAAGCAGAGCTAAAAGAATTAGCGTTTTGTTTCTCATACCTATTTGTTTATATACTTGTTTTTAATTGTTCTAATGTTTGTATTCCTTTTTCTGTGGCAATTCCCCGTACATGGTAATCTATGTAATTTTCCATTAAATAATTCATGCTAAATGTATCTAAAGGAAAGGTGTCTAGATCTTTAATACCCGTCATGCCTTTAAAATATATCCGAGTAATAAAATCTACATCAATCTCTTTTCTAAATAAACCTTGATCAATTCCTTTTTGTAAGTTGTCAGCAACACATTCTTGCATTACTGTAAACTGTTTCTTCATTAAAGTAGCATGAATCTTAGGGTAATATTTATTAAGTTGGTATTGTGGCGAAGAGGTTTCGTCTTTTAAATGTTTTAAGATGAAATTTTTTATTTCATACAATTCTTCAATAGGATTGTAGTTTTTTTCGCGAATATCATCAATGCCACATTTTATAAATTGAAACAGTCCAAATGTTGTTTCTTCAATTAAGATTCGTTTGTTGCTGAAATGCGTATAGATTGTTTTTTTAGAAATGCTCATTTTCTGAGCAATATCATCCATGGTTACACTTTTAAAACCAAAGCTTAAAAACATCTCGCCAGCGGTTTCTAAAATTTTACACTTCATAGTTAAATTATTTTCGGTGCAAATATAGCGTTAGGAAACTGTAAAAACAAAAAAAGTTTCCGTAGTTTACAAATTGTTAACATTTGTGGTGCACAGAATTATTGTTTGCATTATTTTTACAAAAAAATAAAATTTTGGATATTACTTTATTTAAAGATGAATTCCTTTCTTTTTTGAAAGAAGAAGTTCAGGTAACTGAGCCTAAAAAATTATACGAACCCATAACTTATATATTAGATTTAGGAGGGAAGCGTTTGCGACCCGTTTTGGCGCTGATGGGGGCTGATGCTTTTGGGGTAAATTATAAAGAAGCTATGCATGCAGCGGCGGCCGTTGAAGTGTTTCATAATTTCACATTATTACATGATGATATTATGGATGATGCGCCATTGCGTAGAAAAAAAGCTACAGTACATGAAAAATGGGATGTTAATACTGCCATTTTATCTGGAGATGCAATGCTCATTCTTTCTTATAAATTCTTAGAGTTTTATGAAGGAGATATCTATAAACAATTAATGCAGGTTTTTAATAAAACGGCCCTAGAAGTTTGCGAGGGACAACAATACGACATGGATTTTGAAACTAGAGAGGTGGTTTCTATTGAAGAATATATTAAAATGATTGGATTGAAAACATCTGTTTTAGTAGCAGCTGCTTTAAAAATGGGTGCTGTTATAGCTGGAGCATCTGAGCAGGATGCGACTAAGATCTATGATTTTGGTTTGAATTTAGGAATTGCCTTTCAGTTGCAGGATGATTATTTAGACGCTTTTGGTGATCCGGAAACATTTGGAAAACAAGTGGGTGGTGATATCATAGAAAACAAAAAAACCTATTTATACATTCAGGCTTTGGCAAATGCTTCTGAGCGTCAAAAAAATGAGCTAGTAGCGTGGTATGCTAAAAACTTAGAGTCGAATGCTGAGAAAATAAGTAGCGTGAAACAGATTTTCACAAGCTCTGGAGCGGCCGAGATGACGAAAAAAGAAATAAAATCATATACCGAAAAGGCATTTGCTGTTTTGGGAGAAATAAATTTAGAAGCAAGTAAAATGTTGGTTTTAAGAAAGTTTGGAGAAGATTTAATGGTTAGAAAAGTTTAATTTATTTTTTTTTAGAAATAAAGTTGCATAAAAATATAAAATAATGCTATTTTTGCATCCGATTTAGGACCCATAGCTCAGTTGGTTAGAGCACCTGACTCATAATCAGGTGGTCCTTGGTTCGAGCCCAAGTGGGTCCACTTAAATCAAAAAGCCCTTCGTTTTACGAAGGGCTTTTCAGTTTTAGTACGATATGTAAGTGTTGAAATTTAACAAATGTTTTGTTACATTTGATGTTAAAAGTGTATGTTTGCACTATCTAATGCGACAAGTATAGTATGAAAACGAATTTAAAAAATAAATGGCTGTTTGCTTTTTTGTTGGTAGGTTGTGTAGCTTATTCACAAGGACCTCCGCCTCCACCGCCGCCGCCTGGTTTGCCAATTGATTCCGGTTTGTTTTGTTTGTTAGCAGCTGCTGTTGGGTATGGTGTAAAAAAACTAAGAGTTAAATAATTAGTTTTTAGTTAGTCTCGCAACATATTTACCAATTACATCAAATTCTAAGTTGACAATAGTTCCAATTTGAAATGTGTGAAAGTTGGTGTGTTCGTAGGTAAAGGGAATAATAGCAACGCTAAATTGATTTTCTTTTGAGTTAACAACGGTTAAACTTGTTCCGTTTACTGTGATAGAGCCTTTTTCTATGGTTATATTATTTTGGCTTGCGTCGTAAGCAAAAGTAAAAATCCAACTTCCATTTTCATTTTGTATAGCAATGCATTCAGCAGTTTGGTCAACATGGCCTTGAACAATGTGCCCATCCAGTCTGTCACCCAATTTCATGCCTCTTTCTAAATTCGTTTTGTCTCCAATTCTTAAGGTTTCAAGATTGGTTTTGTTTAAGGTTTCTTTTATTGCTGTTACTGTGTATTCGTCCTTATTAATATTGACAACCGTCAAGCAAACACCATTATGAGCAACACTTTGATCAATTTTTAATTCTGAAGTAAAGGAACAGGAAATAGTCAAATGAATATTGTCGTTTTCCTTTTCAATATTTTTTAGCAAGCCTAACTCTTCAACAATACCTGTGAACATAATTTGTCAATTTAATTGATTACTTTTGAAGCATCAAAAATAAGAATAATATAATAGTTGAATGGATAAAGAAACGAAAATTATAGTAGGGATTTCTATTGGAGATTTAAATGGAATTGGTTTGGAAGTGATTTTGAAAACTTTTGCGGATAAACGAATTTTGGATTTTTGTACACCAGTAATTTTTGGGTCAACAAAGGTGTTTTCGTATCATAAAAAAGCCATAAATTCTGAAACACAATCGTTTGGAATACAGAATTTAGAGAGTTTACAGGAAGGTAAGTTAAATTTACTAAATGTATGGAAAGAAGATGTTTCCTTGAATTTAGGAACAGCGACTAAAGATTCAGGGAATTATGCACTTAAGTCTTTAGAGGCAGCAACAACTGCGCTTAGTGAAGGGAAGATTGATGTTTTGCTTACAGCTCCTATTAGTAAAGATAATATCCAGTCGGAAGAATTTGAATTTCCAGGTCATACAGAATATTTAGAATCCAAACTTGAAGGCGATAGTTTGATGATTCTAATGACAGAGCATTTACGAATGGGTTTGATTACAGGACATATACCGGTTTCTAAGGTAGCGGAATCTATAACTAAAGAGCTGATTGTTAGAAAAGTAAATATCATGTACGCAAGTTTGGTACAAGATTTTGGAATAAGCAAGCCGAAAATAGCGGTATTAGGTTTAAATCCTCATTGTGGCGATAATGGAGTTATTGGAAATGAAGATGAAGAACTGATAAGGCCAACCTTAAAAGAGATTCAAGAAACAGGAAAACTTGTTTATGGGCCTTTTGCAGCAGATGGTTTTTTTGGGTCAGAGAGTTATCAGCAATTTGATGGTGTTTTGGCTATGTATCACGACCAAGGTTTGGTGGCTTTTAAAACACTAGCTTTTGGTAATGGAGTGAATTTTACAGCAGGACTTTCAGGGATACGTGTTTCGCCAGATCATGGAACCGCATTTGAAATTGCCGGAAAGGGAATCGCAAATAATTCTTCTTTTTCTGAGGCTTTACACGTTGGTTTGCAAATTTTTAAGAAGCGAAGCTCTAGTAAAAGTCTAAGAAAAAACAGCCTAAGAGTAAAAAAACAATATTAATTAGTAAAATTTTATTTCTTTTCTATTAATTAGAATGAAATTTTATATCTTTGCACGCTCAAATTGATGTTGTAGATGAAAGAGTTAAGAGAATACAATCTTTCTTTTATAGGTTTAAAAGAAGGAGAACATAAGTTTGAGTATCAGATTGATAATAAGTTCTTTGATGTTTATAAGTACGATGAGTACTTAAAAGCAGATTTAAAAGTAGATTTGGTTTTTGTAAAAAAGACCAATATGTTGGAATTAGATTTTGAAGTTTCTGGAAGTGTAAATGTTCCTTGTGATTTGACAGGAGAGCCGTTTGACTTGGAAACATCAGGAAAACTTTCTTTAATTGTAAAGTTCGGAGATGAGTTTAATGATGAAAATGAAGAAATTTTAATAATTCCGAATTCTGCGCACCAAGTAAATGTGGCACAATACATTTATGAAATGATTGTTTTGGCAGTGCCTATAAAAAGGATACATCCAGAAGCGCAAACTGGTGATTTTGCACAAGGAACATTAGAGAAGTTGGAAGAACTGAAGATAAGTAAGAAGAATAGTAAAGATAACGAAGAAACGACGGATCCTAGATGGGGGAAGTTAAAAGATTTATTAATAGATAAAAATCAGCATAATGGCACATCCAAAAAGAAAGATATCTAAACAAAGAAGAGATAAAAGAAGAACGCACTATAAGGCAGTAGCACCTCAGGTAGCTGTTGATCCAACTACAGGTGAAGCACACTTGTACCATAGAGCACACTGGCATGAAGGAAAATTATATTACAAAGGTCAAATTGTAATTGATTCTGTTGAAGTAGCAGAAGCATAAAATTCAGAAAACGAAATTGTTTAAAAACCCTCAATATTAGAGGGTTTTTTGCTGTTTTGTTATTAAATTGAGCAAATATTGCTTCTATTTGGTTTTAAAGTGGAATAATTTTCATTACTTTGGACATTCGGTTTTTTTCTAAAATTCGAAGGTAAGAAGCATGTAAACTTTATGATTATGAGTAAAAAAACTGCAGCAATTACAGCGGTAGGGAAGTATGTTCCTGATTATGCCCTTACAAATAAGGAGCTAGAATCGCTTGTAGAAACCAACGACGAGTGGATTTTTACAAGAACAGGAATTAGAGAAAGAAGAATCTTAAAAGATGCAGATAAGGCCACCTCTTATATGGCTATCAAAGCAGCTCAAAATCTAATTGAGAAAAAAGGACTAGATCCAAAGGAAATTGACATGGTCATTGTGGGAACTGCCACGCCAGATATGAATGTTGCTGCTACAGCGGTTCATGTTGCTACAGAGATTGGAGCAGTCAATGCATTTGGTTACGATTTACAAGCAGCTTGCTCGAGTTTTTTATATGCAATGTCAACAGCAGCTGTATATATTGAATCAGGACGTTACAAAAAAGTACTCGTTATAGGTGCTGATAAAATGTCGTCAATTGTAGATTATACCGACCGAACTACCTGTATTATATTTGGAGATGGAGCTGGGGCTGCATTGTTCGAACCTAATGAAGAAGGTTTAGGTGTGCAAGATGAATACCTAAGAGGAGATGGAGTAGGTAGAGAGTTTTTACGTATTGAAGCAGGAGGGTCTTTAAATCCAACTTCACAAGAAACACTAGATAACAAACAGCACTACATTAAACAAGAAGGAAAAACAGTATTTAAATATGCGGTTTCCAATATGGCGAATGCTAGTGAACAAATATTAAAGCGAAATAATTTAACGAATGAAGATGTTGATTGGTTAGCGCCACATCAAGCAAATACTCGTATTATTGAAGCGACAGCAAGAAGAATGAGTTTGGATATGGACAAAGTTATGGTCAATATTCAAAATTACGGTAATACAACATCTGCAACTTTACCTTTATTGTTGGCAGATTATGAAGACAAACTTAAAAAAGGAGACAATATTGTTTTTGCTGCTTTTGGAGGTGGGTTTACATGGGGAGCTCTTTATTTAAAATGGGCATACAATTCTTAATTAACTAATTTACTTAATATTATATATAACTTAATATATTATGGATTTAAAGGATATTCAAAACTTGATAAAATTTGTAGCCAAATCTGGTGCAAGTGAAGTGAAATTGGAAATGGAGGACATTAAAATTACTGTAAAAACAGGATCAGGAAAAACTGAGACTACTATTTTGCAGCATGCAACAATGCCAGCTCCACAAGCTCCTGTTGTTTCTCAGTCTGCAATGCCTGAACCGGTTGCAGCTACTCCAGTAATTGAGGTGCCTGTTTCTGAAGACTCTAAATACTTAACAATTACTTCTCCAATCATTGGTACATTCTACAGAAGACCTTCTCCAGACAAAGCTTTATTTGTTGAAGTTGGTGATGCAGTAAATGAAGATTCTATTGTTTGTGTTATTGAAGCAATGAAATTATTTAATGAAATCGAATCTGAAGTTTCAGGTAAGATTGTTAAAATTTTAGTTGAAGATTCTTCTCCAGTAGAATTTGGACAACCCTTATTTTTAGTTGATCCTTCATAGGTAAAACATAATTAAATGGATGCTATTTTTACTTGAAGTAAAGTAAATAGCTTTAATGTTTAACAAACTGAACTATTATGTTTAAAAAAATATTAATTGCCAATAGAGGTGAGATAGCTTTGCGAGTAATCAGAACTTGTAAAGAAATGGGAATAAAAACAGTAGCCGTATATTCTACAGCTGATTCTGAGAGTTTGCATGTAAAGTTTGCAGATGAAGCAGTATGTATTGGGCCTCCATCTAGTACAGAGTCTTACTTAAAGATGTCAAATATATTAGCGGCAGCTGAAATAACAAATGCTGATGCCATTCATCCTGGTTACGGATTTCTTTCTGAAAATGCTAAATTTTCTAAATTATGTGAAGAGCACGATATTAAATTTATTGGAGCTAGTGCAGAAATGATTGAGAGAATGGGAGACAAAGCAAATGCAAAATCGACTATGATTGAAGCAGGAGTGCCTTGTGTTCCTGGAAGTGAAGGAGTGATTGTAGATTTTGCAGAATGTGAAAAATTAGCTGACGAAGCTGGATACCCTGTAATGCTAAAAGCTTCTGCTGGAGGTGGAGGTAAAGGTATGCGAGCAGTTTGGACGAAAGAAGAATTAGAAGAAGCTTGGGATTCTGCTCGTTATGAATCTAAAATGGCTTTTGGGAATGATGATATGTATCTAGAAAAATTGATTCTAGAGCCTCGTCATATTGAAATTCAAATTGTTGGAGATTCGTTTGGTAAAGCTTGTCATTTGTCTGAAAGAGATTGTTCGGTTCAGAGACGTCACCAAAAATTAACAGAAGAAACGCCATCACCTTTTATGACCGATGAGTTGCGTGATAGAATGGGAGATGCTGCTGTAAAGGCTGCGGAATATATTAAATATGAAGGAGCTGGTACGGTTGAGTTTTTAGTTGATAAGGATCGAAATTTCTATTTTATGGAAATGAATACCCGTATTCAAGTAGAGCACCCAATTACTGAACAAGTTATTGGCTTCGATTTGATTCGTGAGCAAATATTGGTTGCTGCAGGTGTTCCTCTTTCAGGAAAAAATTATTTGCCAAAGATGCATTCTATAGAATGTAGAATTAATGCCGAAGATCCTCATAAAGGATTTAGACCAGCACCAGGTAAAATAACAACTTTTCATGCACCGGGTGGTCATGGGGTTAGACTAGATACACATGTGTATGCTGGTTATACGATTCCTGCAAACTATGATTCTATGGTTGCGAAATTAATAACAACTGCTCAAACAAGAGAAGAAGCTATTAGTAAAATGAAAAGAGCTTTGGATGAATTTGTCATTGAAGGAGTGAAAACAACAATTCCTTTTCACAGACAATTGATGGATGATCCAAGTTATGTTGAAGGAAATTATACCACTAAATTCATGGAAGATTTTGTAATGAAAGCTTAATAAATTTAGAATTTATAAGAAAAGGGGATGCAATTTTGCATCCCCTTTTTTGTTTGTAAAAGCTAAGTACCTCTTTTCGGTTTGGAATTTTGAATTCAAAGTTTTTTTTTGGCTGAAAAAACGAGAAATCTGGTTGATTTTGACATCAATTTCATTTGAAATATAGGAGTGAAATACCAAAATCATTGTTTAAAACTTAAAAATAGAGAACCTTTTTTCTGTTTTTTTGAAAATAAGCAAATAATTCACAGAATGTTGGCAAATAAACACAGGTTTTTTTTAAAGAACCAACAATTTTTTGTTACTTGCTGTCCATTAATAGCGGATTATCTTAGGAGAGGTGGCCGAGTGGCTTAAGGCGCACGCTTGGAAAGCGTGTTTACAAGAAATTGTAACGGGGGTTCGAATCCCTTTCTCTCCGCAGTTTATTTGCTTTAATGATGAATAGTACAACCTTAAACTATATTAATAAATTAATTTTATCACAATGAAAAAAGTATTTACAATCCTTGCAACAGGTTTATTGTTTTTTGGAGCAACTCAAAACACATTCGCTTTCCAAGGAGCAACAGAAGCAGTAGAATCAGAAACATTCCACCAGGTTTTAAAACAACGTTTTATTGAGGGGGGACCCTTTTTTATGGGAATTGTATTAGTAGCTCTAATTTTAGGATTGGCTATTGCAATTGAAAGAATTATTTATTTAAATATGGCAACTACAAACACTAAAAAGTTAATTGCTAGTGTTGATGAAGCTTTATCTTCTGGAGGAGTGGATGCAGCAAAAGAAGTTTGTAGAAACACAAAAGGACCAGTTGCGTCTATCTTTTATCAAGGATTAGATAGAGCTGATGAAGGTATCGAATCTGCTGAAAAAGCAGTTGTTGGATACGGTGGTGTTCAAATGGGATTATTAGAGAAAAATATTTCTTGGTTATCATTATTTATTGCTTTAGCACCAATGCTTGGGTTTATGGGAACTGTAATCGGGATGATTGGAGCCTTTGACTCGATTCAAGCAGCAGGAGATATCTCTCCAACAGTAGTAGCAGGAGGTATTAAAGTAGCCTTGTTGACAACTGTATTTGGTCTTGTAGTAGCAATTATCTTGCAAGTATTTTACAATTACATCATTTCTAAAGTTGACGGAATTGTGAACGATATGGAAGATGCATCTATTTCTTTAATTGACCTTTTGGTTAGAAATAAAAAATAAGAACTCATATGAATACTAATATATCAAAAATACTAAAAGTCTTAGTCGCTTTGATAGCTATAGTTGCCGCTTACTTCTTTATTAGAATCTTAAGTACAGGTGATGAAGCTATTGTTGAAGGACAAGGAACTTTAGGGATCGTAGGACCGTTGGTGTCCTTTTCAATAGGGTTGTTAATCGTGGTAGCTGGTGTTACTGTGTTGTTTTCAATCGTAAGTTTATTAAAGAAACCAGAAGCATTAAAGAAAACTTTAATGGGTGTGGTTGTTTTAGGAATTTTATTAGCTGCTTCTTACGGATTGGCTCCTGACGGTGCTGTGACAGATGTTACAGGACAAGTTTTGGAAGGTGGAGAAGCTGGTGCTGCTTCTAAATGGGTAAGTACCGGAATTTGGTACACTGTTTTATTAGGAGCTGCCGCAATTGTTTCTATTATTTTAGGAGGAGTTAAATCAATCATAAAATAAGGTAACCTATGGCTAGAAGAGAAAACTCCGAAATTAACGCAGGATCGATGGCAGATATTGCCTTCTTGTTACTGATCTTTTTCTTAGTAACAACTACTATGGATGTAGATTCAGGAATTTCTCGTAAATTATCTGAAAAACCGCCAGAAAATTATGAGCCACCAGTAATTAAGCAAAAAAACATTTTAGAAATCAATATCAATAGAAATGATGAATTATTGGTAGAAGATGAAAGAATGGAAATTGCAGACTTAAAACAAACTACTATTGACTTCCTTGATAATGGAGGGGGAATTGGTAAAACTGTTGAAGGTGTTCCTACTGGAGCTTGTGACTATTGTAATGGTGAAAAATCTGACAAATCTTCAGATCATCCAAACAAAGCAATTATCTCTGTTCAAAGTGATAGAGGTACTTCTTATGGAATGTATATTACCGTGCAAAATGAATTGTTAGCCGCTTATACTGAATTACGTAACCGTTATGCTAAAACACAGCTTAAAGGTCAATACGCAGGAATGAGTTATGATGATTTAATTTTACTATCGGGTAATGATAAAGAAAATAAAGCATTGAAAGCTGTGATAAATAAGGTCAAAGACGCTTATCCACAGATTATTTCTGATGCAGAACCTACTAAATAATATACGATATGTCTAAATTTGGAAAAAAGAAAAAAGGACTTCCTGCAGTAAATACTGCGGCACTACCGGATATTGTATTTATGTTGTTATTCTTCTTTATGGTAACTACTACTATGAGAGAAACGGATTTAGTTATTGAGGCGCCTCAGCTTCCTAATGCTACTGAAGTTAAGAAATTAGAACATAAAAGTTTGGTAAGTACTATATACGTTGGTAAAGCAAAAGACCAAGCAAAATTTGGATCAGGTGATAAGATTCAGTTAAATGATAAAATTGCAACTGTAAATGATGTAGCAAACTTTATCTATTCTGAACAAGAGAAACATAACCCGGAAGAAATTCCTTATATGACAACCTCTATTAAATCTGATGTAAAAGCTAGTGTTGGTACAATACATGATATTAGAATGGAATTAAGAGACATCAATGCTCTAAAAGTTAGTTATTCAACTCGTAAAGGGGATTTAGCGAATAACCTAAAATAATTTTATTTTATACTACTTAAAAAAAGACACCTGTCATGCGACAGGTGTCTTTTTTGTTTACATTTGTTTTATTGATGCAATCCTATGAGAAAAATTCGTATATATATAATGTTTGCCTTTTGTGGACTTTCAATGGTTTCTCAAAATAAGTTAATCGATGAAAGATATCTTGAAGATCAATTGTATTTAGGGTTGACTTATAATTCGTTTAAAGATACCCCAACGGGCTTAAGTCAAAATGGAATTTCTTTTGGTACTTCTTTGGGCTTTATTAAAGATATTCCTTTTAATAAAAGAAGAAATTTTGGATTGGGTTTAGGAGTTGGTTATTCCTACAATAGTTTCAATACAAACCTATTGCATAATCAAGCAGGAAATGACTATGCAGTTTCTGTAAGTGACGCATACGATACAAATATTATTAATTATAGTAGCTTGGAAATACCTGTTGAAATTCGATGGAGGACTTCAACCTATGACAAGTATAAGTTTTGGCGTATTTATGGCGGGGTAAATTTCTCTTATATGTTTGCGTCTAAAACAAAATATACGTTGGATGATACTTCTGTAGTGATTCGAGATAATAAATTACTTAGGAAGCTTCAGTACGGTCTTTCTTTAGCGGTAGGCTACAATACTTGGAATTTATATATGAACTATTCTTTGACCTCCTTATATGCGTCTAATTTGAAATTGGAAGGAACGGATGAAGTACTTCAAATAAAACCCTTACGATTGGGAGTGATGTTCTATTTACTTTAAATAGCCGTAAAGTAAATATTGTAGGCAATAAGTTGCGTTCCTACACCTATTATAAAACCTAAAACCACTTCTGTCATGCTATGTGCGTTAAGTCTTAATCTTGCTTGCGCAACCAAACCTGAAATTATACTAATGTAAATTAACTCTGAAATTATAGCTATTCTAAATTTAAGGGCAAAGAAAAGAACAAAACCAAATAGCGTTCCCATTCCTAAAGTATGTAGGCTCGTTTTGAGATTTCTAGCAAATAAAATATACACAATACAAAGTCCAAAAGAATTACCTATAAATACGGTTGCAAGTCCTGTTAAATCATTTTGTTTGTTGAAATATGATCCTAAGAGTAAAAAAAGAAAAACCATAAATACGACCGGAATCTTTCTTTGATCTAGCTTCTCTATGGTAAAGGAATCAATTTTGTTGTTTCTTTTCAAAATAAAAAGTAACAACAAAGGAATTAGGTAGGTTACTATAAAGATAACACCAATGCTTCTTAATTTTGTGGTGCTTGAAATATAGTGAGGGTACACTGAAAAATAATACAAGGCCCCTGCAAAAGGCAGTAATATAGGATGAAATATAGTGGAAACAATTTTAAAAAAACGGGTCATATCTCTTTTCTAAGCCTTGCTACAGGTAAATCCAATTGCTCTCTGTATTTAGCAACCGTTCTACGTGCAATTAAATAGCCTTCTTCTTTTAATTTTAAGGCCAATTTGTCATCTGTTAATGGCTTTCTCTTGTCTTCATCGGCAATAACAGTCTCTAGTATTTTCTTAATTTCTTTGGTAGATACATCTTCACCTTGGTCATTTTTCATAGATTCAGAAAAGAATTCTTTGATCAATTTTGTTCCATAAGGTGTGGTTACGTATTTACTATTGGCAACTCTTGATACTGTTGAAATATCCATGTTAATTTTATCGGCAATATCCTTAAGAATCATAGGGCGTAATTTACGTTCATCACCTGTCAAAAAGTAGTCGCGCTGTTGTTCCATAATAGCATCCATGGTAATTAACAGGGTCTGTTGTCGCTGTCTTATAGCGTCAATAAACCATTTGGCGGCATCTAATTTTTGTTTGATAAACATCACCGCATCTTTTTGCGATTTGCTTTTTTCTTTTGACTCTTGGTAGCCCTTCAACATATTATTGTACTCTCTTGATACATGGAGTTCTGGAGCGTTTCTTGAATTTAAGGTCAATTCTAATTCTCCTTCAATAATGCTGATGGTAAAATCGGGCACAATTTGCTGTGCCATTCTATTGTTATTGATAAAAGAGCCTCCTGGTTTCGGATTCAGTTTTTCAATTTCTTTAATAGCCGATTTTAGAATTTCTTCTGAAATGTCAAATTTGGCTATTAATTTTTTGTAATGCTTCTTTACAAAATGGTCAAAACTTTTTTCTAATAAGTCTATAGCCAGTGAAACGGTTTTCGTTTTCTCCTTACTTTTTAATTGTAAGACCAAACATTCTTTTAAATCACGGGCACCAACACCCACCGGATCTAATTTTTGAACAATATGTATTAATATTTTTTCTACTTGTGGTTCGTCGGTAAATACATTTTGCGTAAAAGCTAAGTCGTCTACAATATCTATAAGATCTCGTCGTATATAGCCACTTTCATCAATACTTCCGACTAAAAATTCTGCAATGGTTAAATCATCTTCTTTAAGGCTAAAGGTGTTTAATTGGTTTTTTAGCGCTTGGTGAAATGTAATTCCACCGGCATAGGGAATTTGCCTTTCTTCATCATCGCTGCTATAATTATTTGCTTGAAGCTTGTAATTCGGAATTTCATCATCACTTAAATATTCATCGATATTGATATCTTCAGCTTCAATATTTTCACCTCCATCATCATAATCTTCATTGGAGTCTATATCGTATTCTTTTTCTGATTCTTTTTCGTTATCAAGCGCAGGGTTTTCTTCAATTTCCTGTTTGATACGCTGCTCAAATGCTTGCGTGGGCAATTGAATTAATTTCATCAACTGAATTTGTTGAGGAGATAATTTTTGAGATAATTTAAGTTGAAAATTTTGTTTTAACATCTAAAGCAAATATACTAATTCTTACTACCAAGTTACAGGTATATTATTTTCAATAGCATGAATTAAGAAGTATTTAACGACTTATTCCAATGTATCCTCTATTTTTAAAATTCCGCATTTTGTGGGGTTCTTGGAAAAGGGATGACATCTCTAATATTTGACATTCCAGTAGCAAATAAAACCAATCTTTCAAAGCCCAAACCAAAACCACTGTGTACTGCTGTTCCAAATTTACGAGTGTCTAAATACCACCAAAGTTCTTTTTCATCAATATCTAAGGCCTTTATTTTTTCTTGCAGCACATCCAAACGTTCTTCTCTTTGTGATCCGCCAACAATTTCTCCAATACCTGGAAATAAAACATCCATGGCTCTAACGGTTTTTCCGTCATCATTTAAGCGCATATAAAAGGCTTTTATTTTAGCAGGATAATCAAAAAGTATGACAGGTGATTTAAAATGCTTTTCTACCAAATAACGCTCATGTTCGCTTTGTAAATCGGCACCCCATTCATCTAAGACGTATTTAAATTTTTTCTTTTTGTTGGGTTTCGAATTTCTTAAAATATCGAAAGCTTCTGTATAACTAAGACGAACAAAATTATTGTCGATAACAAATTTTAATTTGTCCGTCAAGGTCATATCCGCTCGTTCAATAGCTGGTTTCGATTTGTCTTCTTGCAACAATCGCTCTTCTAAAAAGGCTAAATCGTCTTTGCAGTTTTTTAAAATATAGCCCAATGTGTATTTGATAAAATCTTCAGACAAATCCATATTGTCATGTAAGTCATTAAAAGCGACTTCTGGTTCTATCATCCAAAATTCTGCCAAATGCCTTGATGTATTTGAATTTTCGGCTCTAAAAGTAGGACCAAAAGTATACACTTTTCCTAAAGCCATGGCATAGGTTTCTGCTTCTAATTGTCCTGAAACAGTTAGGTGTGTTTCTTTACCGAAAAAATCTTGTGAATGGTCAATTTTACCACTTTCTAGCTTAGGAGAATTATTGGGATCTAATGCTGAAACTCTAAACATTTCACCCGCACCTTCGGCATCTGTTCCAGTAATAATTGGCGTGTTTACATAATAAAAACCGTTGTCTTGAAAGTATTGATGTACGGCAAATGAAAGTTTAGAACGAATTCTCATAATGGCACTAAAAGTACTTGTTCGAACTCTTAGGTGTGCATTTTCTCTTAAAAACTCAAAACTGTGTTTTTTAGGTTGAATTGGAAATTCTTCCGGATTCGATTCTCCTAAGATGCTTATTTCTTTTATTTGAATTTCTACTTTTTGTCCTTTCCCTTGGCTTTCTACTAAAAGTCCTTTGATACAAACAGCGGCTCCTGTATGTATTTTTTTTAAGATGGCTTCCTCCGTGTTTTCAAAATCTAAAACACATTGAATATTATGAATTATTGAACCATCATTTATTGAAATAAAACGATTTGCTCTAAAGGTTTTTACCCAACCTTTTAAAACGACCTCTCGGTTTAGGTCATTCGTATTTAATAAATTTAAAACGGTAGTTTTTTCCATAAAACAAAGAAATTTAATTCAAACAAATATACTTTTTTGGATTTAAAAATAGAATGCAATTGCCAATATTTAATAGTCCTATTTTTGTTTTTGCTTTCAAAATTTTATTTTTGTGACTCCAAAATGTAAGGTGTATGAAAGAAGATAAATATCTGTGGATCGTTGCTTCGGTTGTATTGTTTATTATAGGGGTAGAATATTTGTTTTCTAGGACCAAAGGAAAAACTATTTTTAGGTTTCAAAATACAATCTCTAATTTGTTAATGGGGATTTTTGATAGAGTGGCCGGTTTGTTTATGGTGCCATTGATCTATTTTTATTACGAATATTTGTACCTGAATTTTGCCCTATTTTTTATCCCTGAAAGCATTTTGTTTTTTTGCTTTGCAGTACTTATTTCAGATTTTATTTGGTATTTCTATCACAAGGCGGGGCATCGAATTAATTTCTTTTGGGGAGCACATATAATTCATCATCAAAGTGAAGATTATAATTATTCTGTGGCGCTGAATTTAACGCCATTTCAAGTAATTATTCGAGTGTTGTTTTGGTCACTAATGCCCGTTTTAGGCTTTAAACCTGAAGTTGTTTTGGGGACGCATTTGGTTATAGGACTTTATCAGTTTTTGTTGCACACCACCTTAATTCCAAAGCTTGGTTTTGTTGAGAAGCTGTTTGTTACTCCATCGCATCATCGGGTGCATCATGGAAGTAATACAGAGTATTTGGATAAGAATTTTGGAGGGATTCTTATTATTTGGGATAAACTTTTTGGTTCTTTTCAAGAAGAAGAAAAAGAGGTGCAATTTGGAATTACGAAAGATGTGAATTCGCGCGATTTTATGACCAGTGTTTTTCATTATTATCAGAACCTGTTGTTCAAAATGCGACAACTAGCTACTGTTAAAGAAAAATGCTTGTTATTGGTAAAAGGTCCCGATTGGGTGCCTGTTTCGGGTGAAATAAAGGAGTTGCCTTTGTACATTGAAAAAGGAACCTATCAGTATACTCGGTTTTCTTTTCAGAAGAAAGTGTACATTATTTTAAATATCGTATTGCTGTTTGCTGTATTGATTTTGTTGGCTTATTTAATGAATTCATTTAGCTTTTTACAACTGTGGTTAATTGCACTATTCTTATTGACTTCTTTAGTACTAACAGGTAAAATTTTGGAAGGCTTACGTTTTGCCTATTTTGAAGTTTTCAGAATTGGATTGGTACTGATTTTTTTATGGGATTATTTGCACTTATTTTCATAGTGTTTGTCTATGAAAGGTACTTGCCAAAAGAGTTTATAATCTAATAAAAAAGGCTGTCTATATAGGCAGCCTTTTTTTGTTTATTTATCCTCATCACCTTGTTTAGGGATGATTTGTAGTTTTGGTTTTTTAAGTGTTTTTTTATTGGCTATTTTTCGTTCCAAAGATAAAAGTAGCGCTGGCAATAACAATAAGTTGGAAACCATGGCAAACAATAAGGTAACAGATACAAGTCCACCCAATGCTTTTGTGCCTCCAAAACTTGAAATAACAAATACTAAGAATCCGAAAAATAATACTATAGAAGTATAAAACATACTTACCCCAGTTTCTCTAAGGGCTTTGTAAACAGATTTACGAACCTTCCAATTGTTAGCCATTAATTCCTGTCTATATTTTGCAAGAAAATGGATGGTGTCATCTACAGAAATACCGAAGGCAATACTAAACACCAAAATGGTAGATGGTTTTATAGGAATTCCTAAATAGCCCATTAAACCGGCAGTAACCAATAACGGTAGCAGATTTGGAATTAAGGATACAAATATCATTTTTAACGAGCGGAACATCCAACCCATAAATAATGAAATCAATAAAATAGCTAGTGATAATGAGATCACTAAATTATTAATCAAATAAGTGGTTCCTCGTAAAAACACCAAAGCTTTTCCTGTAAGAGTAACTTCGTATTTTGTAGAATTAAATTCTTTATCAATAACCGCTTGCAAACGTTCTTGTATACGTTCCATTTTATCGGTTCCTACATCTTTCATATAGGTGGTTATTCTAGCATATCTACCTGTAGAATCTACAACGTTTTTAAGAGCACTTGCGCTACTTCCTGAATTTTTGATGTAGGTAAGTAAAAAAGTTTTCTCTTGTGAAGTTGGCAGTTGGTAGTATTTCGGGTTTCCGTTATAAAAAGCCTGCTTCGAATATTTTACCAAGTTGTTTATTGAAATAGGTTGCGACAAATCCGGAATCAATTCAATGGCATCGTTTAATTTTTCTATTTTTTTCAAAGTAGAAAGATTCATTACACCATTTTCCTTTTTGGTGTCAATCATAATTTCCAAAGGCATAATACCACCAAACTCTTTTTCAAAGAATACAATGTCTTTAAAAAATGTCTTGTCTTTCGGCATGTCTTCTATTAAACTACCCGAAACCGTAATTTTATAAACACCAATAATACTGGCAATAATGACAAATAAGGAAACGGCATAAATTGTTAATTTTTTATGACGAACCATGGAGATCATCCAAGTAACAATTTTAGAAATCCATTTTTTGTCTAAATGATTTAAGTGCTTTTGTTTAGGCAAAGGCATAAAGCTGTACAAACTAGGAATAATTAACAAAGACAATATAAAAATTGCCATGATGTTGATTGAAGCGATGATCCCAAATTCATTTAACAACTGACTGTTGGTGAAAATAAAAGTAGCAAAACCAGCAGATGTGGTAATGTTTGTCATTAAAGTTGCGTTTCCAACCTTAGAAATTACACGTTGTAATGATTTGGTTTTATTTCCGTGTTTCTTTACTTCTTGCTGATATTTATTAATAATAAAGATGGCATTTGGGACACCAATTACAATAATTAATGGAGGGATAAGTGCCGTTAAAATGGTGATTTCATAGCGGAACCATCCAATAAAACCAAAGGCCCAAACAACACCAATACTTACAACTAATAATGTAATAAAGGTGGCTCTGAAAGATCGGAAGAAAAAGAAGAAAATTAAGGCAGTAATAGCCAAGGCAAGTCCGACAAACATACCCATTTCAGATTTTATATTTTCAGAATTCATGGTCCTTACATAAGGCATTCCTGAAACACGAACATCAATATTATTGTCTTTTTCAAACTTTTCTATAATCGGATTTAATTGATTGAAGATAAAGTCCTTTCTGATTTTAGTATTGACAATTTCGCTTTTTAAATAAAGACCGGTTTGAATGGTTTGCGTTTCTTTATTGAATAAAAGGTTGTTGTAAAAAGGAAATTTGGTAAAAAGTCGACTCTTTAAGAAGTTTACATCTTCTTGCGAAGTAATTTTTTTATCAACAATAGGAACCAATTCAAAACGTTTGTTCTTTTTGTCTTTTTTTAATTCTTTTAAATCTCCTATAGAAATGGAAAAATCTATTTCAGCAAAACTATCTAAGTCTTTTGCTAATTTATTCCAGTTGTTAAATTTTTGCGGCTCGTAAATAGTGCTGTCGCCAACGGCTAATAAAATGAGGGTTCCCTCTTCTCCAAAAACATCTAAAAATTTATCGTATTTTAAATTTTCTACATGGTCCTCAGGCAATAAATTTGCTTCGGTGTATGAAAATTTAATGTATTTCATTTGCGAGCCTAATAGTGCAGTAACTATAGCAATGGCTGCAAGTACAACGATTTGATTTTTAAGTATAAACCGTGAGGTTTTAGTCCAAAATTTCATGTAATCTAGTTTGAGTCAAATGTAAGAAATACTTTTATGTATTTGTTGTATTTCAATTGTGTTCAGGAGTTTAAAAAAAAAGCCCAAAGAAACAGGATCTTTGGGCTTGTTTGTTTTTGTTGCTACTTATACTTTCATAATATCAACATCTTTTACAGCGTACAATTCATCAACTTTTTTGATGTATGTGTCTGTTAAAGTTTGTACTTCTGCTTCTGATATTTTTTTCTCATCGTCAGAAATATCTGTTTTTTTAATTTCATTATTCGCGTCCTTACGGGCATTTCTAATACTTACTTTGGCATGCTCTGCAGCGGCTTTTGCAATTTTAGATAATTCACGTCTTCTTTCTTCCGTTAACATTGGCACATTAATTATAATGTTTTCACCATTGTTCATTGGGTTGAAACCTAAATTGGCCAATAAAATTCCTTTTTCAATTTCAGGAATCATTTGCTTTTCCCATGGTTGTACGGTAATAGTACGTCCATCAGGTGTATTTACGTTGGCAACTTGACTAAGTGGTGTTTGAGAACCATAATAATCAACCATTACTCCACCAAGCATATTGGCTGAAGCTTTTCCTGCTCTAATATTTCTAAATTCTTTTTGAAGATGCTCAATACCATGCTCCATTTGTTCTTTAGAACTATCTAATATAAATTCAATTTCTTCGTTCATAATATATATTTAGTTAGTTTTTTTCTTGTCAGAAACCAAAGTTCCAATTTTTTCTCCAGAAAGTAATTTTTGCAGGTTTCCTTTGGTATCCATATCAAAAACAACAATTGGTAAATTATTTTCTTCACTCAAGGTAAAGGCTGTCAAATCCATTATTTTCAATCCTTTATCTAAAACACTTTTGTAAGTAATTTCATCATATTTAATTGCATTTGGATCTTTTTCTGGATCTGCAGAATAAATACCATCTACACGAGTTCCTTTTAAAATAACATCAGCAGAAATTTCAATAGCTCTTAAAACAGCTGCGGTATCTGTTGTAAAATAAGGATTTCCTGTTCCTGCGCCAAAAATAACAACACGCCCTTTTTCTAAATGCCTTACTGCTTTTCTTTTGATAAAAGATTCAGCAACTTGTTCCATTTTAATCGCTGTTTGCAAACGGGTTTTTACCCCTGCCGATTCAATAGCACTTTGCAAAGCTAATCCGTTAATACAAGTAGCTAACATTCCCATATAATCTCCTTGAACACGGTCCATACCGTTACTTGCACCAGCAACACCTCTAAAAATATTCCCTCCACCAATTACAATGGCAATCTGAATTCCTTGATCAGAAATGGCTTTTATTTCTTTTGCATATTCGGCAAGTCTAGCAGGATCAATACCATACTGGTTTTTACCCATTAAAGATTCACCACTTAATTTTAGTAATATTCTTTTGTATTGCATGTTGTTTTTTTAAGTTGTGCAAATATAAGTATTTTGCCAATCTTTGTAAAAGATTATTTTTAATAGTTTAAGAGCTTTTTTTGAAAGTTAATTCCAAAAAAAAAGCTGTCCAAATAGACAGCTTCTTGTATAAAATAAAATGAATTAAAACGGTAAATCGTCTGGTTCATTTTCGCTAGCAATAGGAGCACTTGTAGTTTCAAATGCCGGTGGCGCACCTGCGCTTGAACCTTGAGCTGCTTCAATTCTCCATCCTTGAATAGAGTTAAAATACTTCGTTTCTCCTTGTGGGTTCACCCATTCTCTACCACGTAAGTTAATAGAAACAGTAACGTCTTTTCCAACGCTATATGAGTCTAGTAAGTCACATTTATCTTGAATAAATTCTATCAAAATCATTTGTGGATATTGCTCGTCAGTAGTAACTACTAATTCACGTTTTCTAAATCCGTTGCTTCCAAATGTTTGTGTAGCGCTTATCAATTTAATCTTTCCTGTTACTTGCATTTCTTCTTGAGTTATAATTATTATTACAGCCGTTTGGTGTGAATATACAAATTTATCAAAAATATTCGTTTTCATTTAAAATTTTGAAAATCCTTTGTTGAAACTTATCAACATTTTGTCAAGTTATAGACAGCAATTTTATTTTTGTTTCAAATAATCTTGTAATGTTAGCGTTTGTAAGAAAAGTAAAATTAACTTTTTTAAAAATTGAGTACCTTGTACTTTTAAGTGATCCTTTGTAAATAAATGAAAAAAATATATTCAAAAAATATAGTAGTTCTGGTGTCTTTTGGTATAGTGTTAGCCATCCTGTGGACTACCTATAGTTTCTCTAATAAAATAAAACAAGATGAACGTACCAAAATGGAAATTTTGGCCAAAGCTTATGATCGTTTTGGTGGTGCCGATTTAGATCAAGACCTGTCGTTAGAAATGAAAATTATTGGAAGTAATGATGATATTCCGATGATTGTTACGGATGAAAAAGGCAAAATCTTAATGCATCGAAATTTAGATTCTATAAAAGCCACCGACAGTGCTTATTTGAAAAATGAATTGGAATTAATGCGTGCTCAGAACAAGCCAATTGTTGTTAATTATTTAAAAGACAAACAGAATAATATTCATTATAGAGATTCTAATTTGTTAACTCGACTAAAATATTATCCGCTAACCTTGGTTATTATATTAATTCTATTTTCAGGAGTGGTGTACTTAATTTTTAAGTCGAATAAAATATCCGAACAAAATAAATTATGGTCGGGTATGGCCAAAGAAACAGCACATCAAATAGGTACGCCCTTGTCGTCACTTTTGGGTTGGGTTGAATTAATGAAACTACAGCATATTGGACCGGAAATTGTTCCGGAAATAGAAAAGGATGTACAACGTTTAAATGTGATTGCAGAGCGATTTTCACAAATTGGTTCTGTTCCCGATTTGGTAGATTTTGATATTGTGGGGCTGATAAAAAATACGGTACTATATTTTGAAGCTCGAAGTTCAAAAAATGTACATTTTAATTTTCGGAAACCTAAAAAACAAATTGAAGTAAAAATTAATGAGCAATTGTTTACCTGGGTTTTAGAAAACCTGATCAAAAATGCCATTGATGCCATGTCTGGAAAAGGCGATTTGGCCATAGTAGTAACTAGCAATCGAAAATTTGTTAAAATACGTGTGTCTGATTCTGGAAAAGGAATGCCGAGATCTCAGTTTAAAAAAGTATTTGTTCCTGGTTATACAACCAAAAAAAGGGGATGGGGTCTGGGCTTGTCCTTGTCTAAACGTATTGTAGAAGATTACCACAATGGTAAAATTCAAGTGCTAAAATCAGAAGTAAATAGCGGGACTACCTTTGAGGTTTTGCTTCCTAGAATTTAAGAGTCCATGGCTTTTGAAATTTTTGCAGCCAGTTCAATAAATTCAATTTGAGATAATTGGGCTTTCGGTTTAGAAAAACTAGCATCGCTCATTGTGTTTAAAGGAATTAAATGCACATGTGCATGCGGAACTTCTAATCCAATTACCGTTAAACCAACACGATTGCAAGGAATTACTTTTTCAATGGCAGCAGCTACTTTTTTTGTGTACGCAAATAGCTCAGTATAGGTTTGTTCATCTAAATCAAATAATTTATCAACTTGTTTTTTAGGGATCACTAAGGTGTGTCCTTTGGCATTTGGGTTGATGTCTAAAAACGCAAAGAAGTTTTCGTTTTCTGAAATTTTATAAGAAGGAATTTCTCCTTTGATGATTTTTGTAAAGATGCTGTCCATATTTGTTTTTTTGTAAAAATAAAAAACCCTTTTCAATTTCATGAAAAGGGTTTGTATAAATTTTATTCTTTTTTATCTTGAAATTTCTAGAATTTCAAATTTCATAATTCCACTAGGAACCTGAATGTCAGCAATGTCTCCAACTTTTAAACCTAGCAAACCTTTTCCTATTGGAGAGTTTACAGAAAGTTTTCCATTTCTAATATCGGTTTCAGAATCGGCTACTAAGGTGTAGCTAAATTCCATTTTGTTGGCTGTGTTTCTAATTTTAACGACAGAATGAATTAAAATTTTACTCAAATCTAACTGCGATTCATCTAAAATTCGAGCACTAGAAATAACGTTTTTTAATTTAGCAATTTTAAACTCTAAATGCGACTGCTCCTCTTTGGCAGCATGGTATTCTGCATTTTCACTTAAATCACCCTTGTCTCTTGCGTCAGAAATTTCTTGTGTAACTCTAGGGCGTTCTGTTTGCTCTAAGTGTTCCAATTCCTTCTTTAATTTTCTAAATCCTTCTTCAGAATAGTAAGATATTTCACTCATTTTTTATCGTATAAAATTCTACAAATTGCCAGTTTGTTGTACATCTTTCAGCTAATAAAATTTAGTTTACTTTCGCAGACTAAAAAATAAAATCCCATTGCTACTATATGTACAATGAGATTGGAACAAATATACAAAATATTTGTAAATTGCGAATGCTTAAATGAAACCCCTATGTCTTATTTTAAAAATATTTTTTTTCTTCTAGTGTTCACTGTGTCTTTGTCTGGTTGTATTATTGATTCAGGTCAGCAGAACAATTTTGTTCCGGATCAATTTTTTAATGTTACCAAAAGTTTTAATTTACCAGAAGCAAGTGGGCTATGGGTTGTTGGTGGTATAGCGGTATTTCATGATATAGGATATAGAGGAGTGTTGGTTTACAGAATAGATGATAATAATTTTAGAGCTTTTGATTTGGCTGCGCCTCACTTGCCTCCTACAAAATGTAGTGTTCCAATGGACTATGAGACTGAATGGCCAAAGATTACAAGTTACTGTGGAGAAGAGGATGTAAGTTATTATGTAAATAGACCTTATGCTAATTATTTGGGTGAGACCTATGAGATGCAAGAATATAGTGCGGTGCAATTGGATGACCAAACCATACAAATTAGAAATTTTTAGGGCTGAAAATAAAAAATAGATGCTTATTTTTGCCGCAAAGCAAATAAAATGAATACATACTTTTCTTCAGATTTTAAATTAGGTGTTTTAGGTGGCGGTCAGCTGGGTAAAATGCTTTTAGCAGAAACCCAAAAATTTGACGTACATACTTCTATTTTAGATCCTTCATTAGACGCACCTTGTGCTGCACATTGCAATGAATTTTTTCAAGGAAATTTATTAGATTTTGATGCCGTTTATAACTTCGGAAAAAAAGTAGATGTGCTGACTATTGAAATAGAACATGTCAATATTGAAGCCTTGTATAAATTAGAGGCTGAAGGCGTAAAAGTATATCCACAACCTAGTGTTATAGAAATTATTCAACACAAAGGAAAACAAAAAGATTTTTATGTAGCGAATGATATTCCTACGTCTCCGCATCAAAGATTTTCTTCATTAGAAGAATTAAAGCAAGCTAGTTTTCAATTTCCTTTTGTTTGGAAATCAGCACAATTTGGTTATGATGGTACCGGTGTAAAAATTGTAAGAAGTCAAGAAGATATCAATGCTTTGGCAGATACAGATAGTATTGTTGAAGATTTGATTCCTTTTAAAAATGAATTGGCGGTAATTGTTTCTAGAAATGCTTCAGGGCAAATTAAAACCTATCCTGTGGTTGAAATGGAATTTCATCCAGAAGCAAACCAAGTAGAATATGTAATTTGTCCGGCCAGAATTTCAGACGAAGTGGCTAAAAAGGCAAATGAAGTAGCGTTAAAAGTAGCAGAATCATTTAAACATGTGGGCTTGCTAGCTGTTGAAATGTTTCAAACAGAAAACGACGAAATAATTGTAAATGAAGTAGCGCCAAGAACACATAACAGTGGGCATTACAGTATTGAAGCTTCTGTAACCAATCAGTTTGAGCAGCATTTACGTACCGTGTTAAATTTACCTTTAGGAAATACAGAAAGTAAATGGGCCGGAGTAATGGTGAATTTAGTGGGTGCTGAAGGTTTTTCTGGAAGTGTGGTTTATGAAAACATGGAAGAAATTTTAGCCATGGATGGGGTAACGCCTCATATTTATGGGAAAAAAGAAACACGACCATTTCGAAAAATGGGCCATGTAACCATTGTTGACCGAGATTTGGAAGTGGCTAGAAAAGTAGCCGAAAAAGTGAAAAATACCATTCGAGTAATTAGCAAATAATTCTTCGAAAAGCTCAAAACACGAATTTGAAAAAGCAGATTGAGAATTATATAAAATAAAATCTAGAGAAATGAAAGTAGGAATTATCATGGGAAGTGATTCGGATCTTCCGATCATGCAAGAGGCAATAGATATATTAAAGGAGTTTGGAATTCCGATAGAAGTTGATATTGTGTCAGCACATAGAACTCCAGAAAAATTGGTAGACTTTTCTACCAATGCCCATAAAAAAGGTTTTTCAGTAATTATTGCTGGTGCCGGTGGTGCGGCGCATTTACCAGGAATGGTAGCGTCTATGAGTCCTTTGCCAGTAATTGGTGTTCCTGTTAAGTCTAGAAATTCTATTGACGGTTGGGATTCTGTATTGTCAATTTTACAAATGCCAGGAGGTGTGCCTGTTGCAACCGTTGCTTTGGATGGTGCAAAAAATGCAGGTATTTTGGCAGCTCAAATTATTGGAGCTTCTAATCCAGCAGTTTTAGATACAATTATCGCTTATAAAGAAGGTTTAAAAGCAAAAGTTATTGCGGCGTCAGAAAGAGTACGTAATTTGTAGGAATACCCAATAAAATTATAAAAGCGACTTTAGTATTAAAGTCGCTTTTTTTATGCAACTTATTTAAGTGCACTTTTTTTTAGTCCGTTGTACAAACCAAATATGGGACCAACAGCCAATATTAAAAACACAAAAATTGACGATGTTCCTGTAAAGTTTAGTAGTTGAATACTAACAATAGTAAGGCTAAATCCAATGCAGTTAACCAGGGTTAAAGCGGTTCCTTTTTGTTTTGCATCCATACTATTAGCAACTAAAGTTGAAAATAAAGGAGAGTCGGCGATGACTACCATTCCCCAAAAAAATAGAAATGGGATAAAATAATACACCGGTAAGTAAAAAAATACCGGAAGTAACAAACAGCAACTTCCCGAGGCAATTAAAAATAGATGGGCAGCTTTTTTTAGACTTGTTTTAGCAGCTAAATATGCTCCTGCAATACAGGCCAAACTTCCTGAGGAAATGATAAGAAAGGCGAGTAAAGAAGTATTTATATTTGTTGGATGTGTTTGTTTGTACAAAATAATAATGCTTGGTAAAAATGTCCAGAAGGCATACAATTCCCACATATGACCAAAATAGCCAGCAGCGGCCGTTTTTAATTTTTTATTTCTAAATAAATGGGTAATATTTTTAAAATTAGGTTTTGAGTTTGCACTTCTGTAAGGGCCGTCTGGTATAAATCTCCAGACGATAAGTCCACCAGTTGTAGCCAAAATAGAGGTGGCAATTAAGACCCATTGCCAATCAATATTTGAGAAAAATACACTTAGAAAATGTGGAAATGCGGTACCTAATACCAAAGCACCGACAAGCCAACCCAAGGCTTTTCCCAGTTTTTTATCGAAATAATCAGCGGCAATTTTCATACCTACAGGATAAATTCCAGCCAAAGCAAGTCCTGTAAAAAAACGAAAAGCAAGCAGGCTTAGGTAAGAATTGGATGGGAGCAATATGGCTAAATTGCTTAGACTTCCTAGTAATGCTGCAATTAGAAATAGTTTGGAAGGAGAGAATTTATCGGTAATATAAAAAATAGCTAGTAAAAAAGTTCCAGCAATAAATCCAAATTGAACAGCAGATGTTAGGCTTCCTAGGGCAGTTACCGGTAATTGATACGCATTAATTAATTCGGGCATGCAACCATTGCTGGCAAACCACAAGGATGTACAAAGAAATTGCGATAGAATTAGTAAAGTAAGCGTTGTGTTTTTAGTAAGCATAGTTTCTTTGTCTAAAGTAGGCGAATTACTTACAGGTTTTGGTAGATTTATCGATATAGTTTTTTACTTTATTGTGAATATTTCTATTTATTTTCAAGTTTTAATTGAAGAAAAATCTCATTTTTATGAACTGCTTTTTTAAATAATTTAAATACATAGCCAGCTATTGTGAGAATAATAAGTAGCTTATAGTATATAAATGAACAACCAAGATTCTCTGAGCTTTGGTTGCAATATAGTTGCAAACCAAGAGAAATTAAGCCTATATGTGTCAGTTGAACTAATAATGCACTTAAGTAAACAATTTTTCCCCCCTTTAATTCATATTAAATTTAAATATTTGTTTCGCGAATAATTCTTCTCATCGTAAGATGACAATTAGTTACACGAAAGAGTGTTTTAATCCTACAAGACGAGTTGAATTTGCTAATCATGAAGAAAGTTTATTAATAGAACAAAATTTTAAATCTAAATTCAAATAAATGAAGTCAATAAAAATGTTAGGGTATTGTTTAATGTCAGTTTTTCTTTTTACCGCTTGTGGAGAAAATAAAAATGTGACAGTTAAAAGTCCAGATAATAATTACACGTTTAAATTGAATGTTTCAAAGGATGGCTATCCTAAATATTCAATTGAATATAAGGAAAAAGAAATTATAGCTCCTTCAATTTTGGGTTTTGATATTGAGGGTGATGAACTTGATTTAAATGGACTTAAGATTGGTAAAATTACCCAAAAATCAGTGAATACTTCTTGGAGTCCAGTCTATGGAGAGAAAAATAAATATTCTGATATACATAAAGATGTGCTAATTCCTTTAGAAGGAAAAGGAGCTTTGTTTAATATTAGAGTAAGAATGTACAATGAAGGAGTTGCATTTAGGTATGAGTTTAAAGAAGATAAAGGTGTCACAATTCATAAAGAATTGACAGAGTTTTCTATGGCAGAAAATGCAGTTGCATGGGCGTCAGAACGTGCTCAAAGTGAGATTGTTAAACAATCTCTTTCAAAAATAAAAGGAGCCGTAGAAAGACCTTTATTAGTTGAGTTATCGGATGATTTATATGTGGCTCTTGGAGAGGCTGCGTTAGTTGATTATGCACGAATGATGTTTACAGCTAAAATATCAAACCCAGGTACTTTAGTAGCTGATCTGAGTAGTGAAATTGTAAAGGAAAAAGCGTTTAATACACCGTGGAGGTTTGTAATGGCAGGAGAAAAACCTAGTGCGTTATTGCAAAATAATGGTTTTGTTTTGAATTTAAATGAACCTAATAAATTAGAAGACACTTCATGGATTAGACCCGGGAAAATAATTCGCGAAAGTACCTTAACTACGCAAGGAGGTATCGCTTGTGTAGATTTTGCTGTTAAACATAATTTGCAATTTATCGAATTCGATGCAGGATGGTATGGTAATGAATACGATGACGCTTCTGATGCAACCACGATAACTATAGATCCAAAACGTTCTAAAGGACCTTTAGATCTTCATGGAGTTATTAAATATGCTAAAAGCAAAGGTATCGATGTTGTACTTTATGTAAACAGACGTTCCTTAGAGAAGCAATTAGACGAAGTGTTACCGCTGTTAAGTTCTTGGGGGGTAACGGGTTTAAAATATGGATTTGTTAATGTAGGTCCACAAGAATGGACCACTTGGTTGCACGATGCAGTTAGAAAAGCCGCAAAATATAATTTAATGGTCGATATTCACGATTCATACCGACCGACAGGTTATTCTAGAACCTATCCAAATTTAATGACTCAAGAAGGGATTAGAGGGGATGAAGAGTCTCCTGAAAATGCTCTGGTAATTAATACTTTATTTACCAGAATGATTGCAGGAGCAGGTGATCAAACAAATTGTTATTTTGCGCCTCGTGTTACTGAAAAAATGGGGTCGCATGTTTCACAATTAGCTAAATCTGTTTGTATTTATAGCCCTTGGCAATTTTTATATTGGTATGATAGACCAGAAGGTTCACATGCTGGCGAAGAGGGAGCAGGCGGTACACAAACCTTTATACAAGAAGTACCTGAATTGGCTTTTTACGATGCTTTACCAACCGTTTGGGATGATACAAAAATTATAGATGGATATCCAGGAGAGTTTGCAATTGTAGCGAGAAAGAGCGGTCAAGATTGGTTTGTAGGAGGGCTTACAGGGAAAACAGGACGTGAATTAAGTATAGCATTAGACTTTTTAGATAAAGATAAAACCTATGAAGCTACTATTTATTCCGATGACCAAAATATGGGGACAGGTACGAACGTTAAAATTGAAAAAATAAAAGTAACAAGTACTGATAATATTGCTAAAAAATTAATCAAACAGAATGGATTGGCGATTCATATTCAAGCCATTTAATATTGATGTTTTCTAAAATTATTTAATGATGAATAAAATATTTTTACCAATTTTAGGTTTGTTCTTTTTGGTCGGTTGCAAAGATGTGAAAAAGGAAGAAAAGGATCAGCATGAAAATAAGCAGCCTAATATTGTGTTTATATTAGCTGACGATTTAGGGAATTCCGATTTGGGCTTTACAGGTAGTGATCTCCATCAAACACCTAATCTAGATAAGTTTGCAAAAGAGTCTATGTATTTTGATCATGGCATGTCAGCACATCCTACTTGTCAACCCAGTCGTATTGGTATTCAAACTGGTAAATTTCCGGCTCATGTAGGGGCAGTTAGTCATGGAGATTTACGTAAAGTTGCAGGTACAGGGAATGAATTGCCTAAAGAAGAGGTAACTATTGGAACTGCGTTAAAAATGTCGGGTTACACCACTGCTCATATAGGGAAATGGCATGTTGGGACAAATGAAAATAGTCCTGAAAATCGAGGTTATGATGTTGATATTGCTTCCAATCAATTTTGCTGCCCTCCTAGTTATTTTGCGCCATTTAGAACTACAGTTCATGGAGATTATCGTGATGAGTTGGCAAATATTCAAGGATTGGAAGAATATCCAGACGGATACAATTTGACAGATGCATTATCTATGGAAGCTGTTAAATATATTAAATCTCAAAAGGGTGATAAGCCTTTCTTTTTGAATTTGGCTTTTTACGCTGTTCACACGCCAATACAGGGTAAAAAGAATTTAGTGAATAAATACAAAAAATTGATAACACCTACATCAAGGCATCGAAATCCTACTTATGCTGCTATGGTGGAAACACTCGATGATGGTGTAGGTCGTGTCCTTAAAGCATTAAAAGATTCTGGTTTAGCGGACAATACAATCGTTGTCTTTACAAGTGATAATGGAGGTGCTAAATATGCTAATATAACGGATAACTATCCGTTGCGAGATGGAAAAGGGTCGTCGTACGAAGGCGGCTACCGGGTGCCTGTAATCGTAAAATGGCCAGGTGTAACAAAGCCTAATTCCGTTAGTCATGAAAGAGTAATTGGGTACGATTTTTATCCTACTTTTCTTTCGATGGCTCATGCTGAAGGGGATGAAAAACATAATGAAGGACTTGATGGATATGATATTACGCCTGTATTACGTAAGCCAGATTCTAAATTGGATCAACGCGAATTTCACTTCCTTAAGTATCTTTCACTTATTCATTATAAAATTCCAATTGTAGATAGGAATCGTTGTGTTGAAACTGTTATAAAAGGAGATTGGAAATTGATGGAGTTTTTACCAATGCCTGATAATTATAAGGGGCGCTTTGAACTTTATAATATAAAAAAGGACCCAGCAGAAAAAAATAATTTAGTGTCTTTAAACCCAGAGAAAGTAAAAGAATTAAAAGCCTCTATGGAGAGGTGGAAAAACAGAATTGATGCTCCTCGTTATGATATGGAAAAGTTTTATGGAGGAAAGTAATAGGAAAAAATAGTGTTGTGTATAGCACATTAAATAAAGAGTTTATCTAGTAGGATGTTGTCCGTTATGAGAATACTTTATCATGTGAAAGAAAAGAATAATAATGCTGTTAAAGGGGTTCCCTAGCCCCTACAGTAATTGTTTTTTTCTTAAAATTTTGTAAGACTTGTTGGCTGAAACCTATTCTTTAAAACAGGAACAAATATGTCCGAAAATAATTTTTTATTACTTGAAAATAATCGAGATACCGTAAAATGAACTGCATTAAATTTCAAAAAATAATAAGTTGCTTTCTTATTGTAATATTTTTTTATTCTTGTAATAAAACTAAAAAAGCAGCATATGATTTAAGTCAAATAGCAAAACTTGAGCCTTTAGAAATAATAGGAGATAGTATAAGAATTGAAGGTGATTTAGGTAGTTTTAAAGTAGATAAGATAGTTTCAAACAAAACAAAAGGAGTACAATTAATTACTTTTAAATTTTCAGCAAACACACCTTCTCAATTGCAGCCTGTTTCCATAAAATTTAGTTTTCCTTCTTTGGCAATTAATGGTTATTGGAATCCTAAAATAGGGATTGATAAAGTAAATTATTACAACAGTGGTTTTTCAGCAAAAGCATCAAAATACGCCCCTTTATTGTCTTATTATGATAATGCGTTAAATAACCGTATTACAATTTCGTTATCTGATGCATTAAATAAATCTGAGTTTGTTTGTTATTTAAAAGAAGAAGATGTACAGTTTTATCCAGTTATAAAGCTTTTCGATGAAAAAATGCCTAAAACAAAAGAGTATGAAATTCAATTGCGAATAGATACACGAGTAACTCCATATTACAAGTCAATAGACGATGTAGTAAGTTGGTGGGCAAATAATCCGGACTATAAACCAATGAAAGTGCCAGATGATGCTAAAAAACCTATGTATTCAACATGGTATAGTTATCATCAGAATATTTCTAAAGATGAAATTGTTGCTGAATGTAAAATAGCCAAAAGTTTAGGGTGTAGCGCAGTTATTGTTGATGATGGGTGGCAAACTAAAGATGGAAATCGTGGTTATGCTTATACAGGTGACTGGAATCCCGATCGTATTGGCGATATGAAAAATTTTGTAAATGCCATACATGAAGAGGGTATGAAGTTTTTGTTATGGTATTCTTTACCTTTTATGGGGGAAAAGTCAAATAATTACTCCAAATTTAAAGGTAAATATTTAAGATATTGGAAAAGCCAAGGAGCTTATGTTTTAGACCCACGTTATCCAGAAGTACGGGCTTATATTGTTAATACGTACACAAAGGCCTTAACAGCTTGGGGATTGGATGGTTTTAAGCTTGATTTTTTAGGATGGTTTACGGCAAATAGCCATACTAAATTAACAAAATTAGAAGGAAGAGATTTTGCTAGTGTTAATGAGGCTACTGATGCTTTAATGACAGAGATAACGAATAAATTGACAGCATTAAAACCGGATGTGCTTATTGAATTTAGACAACCTTATATTGGCCCATTAATGCGAAAATATGGAAATATGTTTAGAGGTGTTGATGCACCGAATAATGCGGTAGCCAATAAAATAGAAACCACCAATTTGCGCATAATGGCTCAAAATACTGCTGTACATAGTGATATGTTTGTATGGAGACCAGAAGAGTCAGTAGAACAAGCGGCACTTCAAATATTAAACATTCTATATAGTGTCCCTCAATTGTCAGTTAAATTAAAAGACATTCCAGATGATCATTTAGAAATGATTCGTTATTGGTTTCGCTATTGGAATGAAAATCGGAATGTACTTATTGATGGTGAATTTTTACCATCAAATCCAGGAGCGAATTATCCTTTATTAACAGCAAAAAAGAATAAGCATCAAATAACGACAGTTTATGAAGACATTATCGTTTCTACTTCAAGCGGAATAAAACGGTTAGATATTGTAAACGCAAAAGGAACAACAAATATAAGTTTTCAATTAGAATCAGAATTCCAAGGTGAATTAACCGTTTTAGATTGTATGGGAGGAATTTTGTTTTTAGGTGAAGTAATTTTAGAAAAAGGAGTGAAAACGTATAAGGTGCCAAGGTCAGGAATACTAATTTTAAAATCGAAAACACTATAAATAAGAACACCAAATAAAAAGCCAAATGATTTTGCTTTAACGTTTAAAATTAAAATAAATTTAAATATGTATAGAATTAGTCTTATAGTTGTCTTCATAATGTGTAGTTGGGTAGTAAATGCTTCAGAAATTTATACATCACCTAATGGAGGAACGGCCAATAGAGGTACAAAAAAGGATCCAGTATCATTTGAAACAGCCATAAAAAGAGTTTCAGAGCAATTGAAAAAAAATGGGGTGCCAAAAGGAGGTATCACAATAAATGTTTTGGGAGGTTTGTATCGTTTCGTCTCTCCAATTGTTTTAGGAGAAGAGTTTAAAGGAACTGCAGAAAACCCTATTGTTATTAGAGCTGTTGAAGGAGAAGTTGTTTTGTTTGATGGGAGTATGCTTATTCCTTCTAAAGGTTTTTCAAAGGTTAGAAATAAAAAAGAACGTGCTCGTTTAGCAGCGGCGGTGGCCGATAAAGTAAGAGTGACTACAATTACTAATAATACCTTGCTAAATCGTTTTTCTGAAAACTTAATGCTTAATTTAAGCTTTAATGATGTCGAATTTTTGCCATCTGTTTTTCCGAATGAAGGTTATGCTTCTTTTAAAGAAAAAACTGTAGCACCTGAAGTTACACCTCCAGGAGTTCCTGTAGGTAAAGAGGCTCATGGCGTTAGAGCTGGAGCCGTTCCTTTTTTAGAACCAGGAAGAGAAAGATATTGGAAAGGTTCTTTGGAAGAGCCACGTGGAGCGCAAGCTGGATTTTCTAAAAAAGAAAACGAAATGGGAGGAACATGGTACCAATGGGAAAATGAAATAAAACGAAACAATACGCGAAATCAACTTACAGGTTTCATTGAAGCAAACTGGTTGTTAAGTTCTCAACCTATTTTTTCAGCTAGTGGAGCTACTGAAAGTATTCATCTTTCTAGAGTGCTTTCTTACGGTTGGGCTTGGAAAAAAAACGACAAACCTTTTCGTGTTTTTGGCTTGCTATGTGAACTAGACAAACCTGGGGAATGGCATTTTGACCCTATCACAAATCGCTTGTATGTTTATCCTCCAAAGTCTATTAATAAAAAAACAAAAATTAGTCTTTCGGTAGCAAAAGGTTTTGTGCATTTAAAAGAAGCTAGCCATGTACAAATAATAGGTTTGTCTGTGAAAAATGTTGGGGGAGGTGCGGTTTATGACATTGCAGGAGATCATAATTTGGTGGCTTCGGCAACTATTAGTAATTCTACTGCAACAGGTGTACGCATACATGGAACATATAATCGTTTAGAAGGTTGTGATTTAGTAGACTTAAACGCACATGTGCAATTGTCAGGAGGAAAACGAACAGCAAATAAAATTACAGAAGGGAATAATTTGGTGCAAAACTGTCATATTTATCAAAAAAAGTACAAGCATGAAAAGGTAAACATTGGGATGACAGGAGCTGGAAATACTTTTAGGAATAATCTAGTTCATAACTCATTAGGACAAGCAATGATCGTAAATGGAAATAATCAACTACTTGAGCTAAATGAGTTTTTTAATATTGGTTATGATGAGGGTGATGGAGGTGCAGTATATTCTGGTGCTGATTTAGCTGGTTATGGAAATGTTTATAAAAACAATTTTTTTCATCATTTAATGCATAGTCCAGGGAAGGTAGAAAGAGCAGGAATTCATTTAGATGATGGACAGTCGGGAGCAACTTGTATTGGAAATGTTTTTTATAAATCTGCCGGGAAAGGATTATTTGCCTTCGGTGGATCTGGACATAAGATGCATGATAACGTATTTTTAGAAGGTCAAAGAGGTGCTTATTTTGTAAGAAGTTTAGGAGATAAAATACAAAAAATAGAAAAAGAAATTCGTGCGAATAAAAACCATCATAGAAGAGGTGCTAAAGAAGATTATGTTGGAAGAGTAGAAGCGAGTATTGGTGTTAGTGGTTGGGCAAATCCGTTTTGGTTAGCAACTTATCCGAAATTCAACCAGGTAATGAGTGATACGGCTAGATATGGAAGACACTGGCCAATTAGATATAGTGTGAAAAATAATTTTTCATATAAAAATAAAATAACAGCGATTGCTGATCCTAGAATTGAGACGCAGGCATTGATGAAATCTGAAGTTGAGGCGTATAAAAAGGTTCAGCCCAATGATTTTGAAGATTACGAGAATTTAAATTTCCAATTTAAAAACACAGAAAAGTTTCCTAATATTCCTTTCAGTACTATTGGTTTAAAAAAAGACAAATATAGAAGTACTGTGCCAAATAAAGAGCATTATAGAGTTGGTATTAAAAACTTTTTTGAAGGAATTAGTAGTATGCCAGGAACTAAAAAAACGATCGATACTTCTGTTTTAGTTGAAGAATAATTTCTGACCTAGATAAAATATTTTA
>NZ_VDET01000020.1:0-931 GCF_006381105.1 Flavicella sediminum
TATTTTGTGTTTTTATCTTAGTCGACCTAAAAATAGATAAATAAGTAGAAGCCACATAATAAAAAAACACAAACCTTTGATTAGCCAAAAACACCCACATTAACTTTATGCGGTGTTGGCTACTGTTATTTTTTGTTAAGAGTTTTCATAAATTCCTTTATATCATCATTTTTCATGAATTTGGAAAACATTGAATTTATAGTATCTGAATTTTGACGAGGGTTATATCCTAATTCCAGAAGAGTTTGCAAACCAATCTGAAAATTAAAACTTGATGCTTGTCCATAGTTACCTTTTATATTCTTTTTATATTCTGTCATTGATACTTTAAGATTTTCGGAAAAGATTTCTAAATATTTTTTAAAATCCGCTATTGTCATATTATCAATAGGTTTCATTGTTTTCAAAGTATCAAGATATTCTTTTGTATATAAATTGTAACCTAAAAGTTGTCTACTATCATTTTGATTGATTTTTGTTATTGTCTTTATTGAAGAAATAGAATCGATTCCGTTCCATACATATTTCATATAATTGCCCCCTTGAGTCTGAACTAAAGTCATTAAAGTATAATTGTCTTTTGGGCTTTTCGGGTTTTCTCCGAGTAATAGTATTCTGTCTTTTAAAAAGACTTTCTTTGTTATTTTAATCGCTCTTTTTCTGTTGTTTTTTTTATTAAAATCAGAAAATAATTTTCGATTTATAAGACTGTCTTTCGTGATAGTAAATTCAACGAACCCACTTTTATTTATAAGATACCATTTCCCATCAATATTTTGGTCATTTTGTGATGTACAGTTCAAAAAGGAAATTGATACTAAAATCAATAATAATTTTTTCATAGTTTTTTTTTAGGGGTAATAGTCGCCAACGGTTTTGTATAAAGTTAGTGTGGGAGTTGATAATCGCAAGATTCTCAGCCGAACACTAA
>NZ_VDET01000020.1:991-1901 GCF_006381105.1 Flavicella sediminum
CATTAACTTTATGCGGTGTTAACTAATTTATCATATCTGTCCGCTTAACTCTTTTTTTACTTATTGAATTTCTACTCTTGATTTAACTTTTATAAATTTATTTTCATCAATTAAGAAAATGACATAGTTTTCTAAATATTCAGATAAATCATTATCCAGTAATTTTCTAAAATAATCTTTTCTGAAAAACTGCGATGATTGAATAAAATTTTTCAAATCAAGTTTAGTTTCTACTTTTAAATCAAAGGTTGTTTCTTGTCTTTCAAAGTAAAACGTTTCATCAGAATTACTATCTACAAGAGTTAAATTGTCTGAACCATTATTTAATTGTAATAAATAATTCTCGTCAAATTTGAAAAAGAGTGTGTCTTTTGTTTTATTGATTATTGCATTATCTCCTTTTCCAATAGGATAGTAAGAATTATAATTAATATATTTTGGTTTAATATATTTGTTATCTTTAACTAAGAAAATAATATGTTTATCTAATAATAAACTCTTAAGTTTCCATTTGTCTACAATTTTGTTAAATTTCCCTTGTAAATAAAACTCTTTATTTTCAATATATTCTTTAATAGGTAGAATATGATTAGGGTTGAGATTAGTCAGTATTGTGTCTTTTATAAAATAAATATATCCATTTGTATTTGTAATATTTTTATTTAAAAGTTTTTTCTTAGCTTTTTCATTACAATCTAAATTATTAAACTCTATATCTTCTATAATATACTGTTTGTTGTATAAAAAATATATTGTGTCTTTTTGTGAATTCTGAGCATAAATATTTAATGATAGACTTATAATAAGAATATTAAATATTAGTTTTTTCATAGAATTTAATTAGTTAGAAATTCTTTTTAGCAATTTTAGTTAACGGTTTTGTATAAAGTTTAGTGTGGGAGTTGATAAT
>NZ_VDET01000020.1:1986-4391 GCF_006381105.1 Flavicella sediminum
TGACTTTATGCGGTGTTAGCATTTCGTTGTTCTTTTTGCTCAAAAAGTTGAATTAAACTAAAATGTTTCTGCGAAAGGATGTGTGAGCGGAACTATAATTTTTGCGTACAGATTTTCCTCTCAACCGTAAACTTGATAAAAATCGTGAATTAAACTAAAATGATTCTGCGAACAAATGTGTGATCGGAACTATAATTTTTGCGTCTAGATTTTCCTCCTAACCGTAACCTTGCTAAAAATCGTGAATTAACACTTAGAAAGTTTCTGCGAAAAAATGTGTGATCGGAACTATAATTTTTGCGTGCAGATTTTCCTCCCAACCGCAAACTTGCTAAAAACATGAATTAACAGTTAGAAAGTTTCTGCGAAAAGATGTGTCATCGGAACTATAATTTTGGGTTCTACAGGTTTTTACCCAACCACAAACTTGCTTTTTAATAAGGAACCAAAATGTTTCGTGGGAAAAATGTGTGAATGGTAGTAGTAAATTTTCGGGCGAGTTTATGAATGCTAACGGTTTTGTATAAAGTTAGTGTGGGAGTTGAAAATCAAAAGATTTTCAGCCTAGCACTAAGCTTATACTTATTTTATGTTTTTATCTTTGTGGACCTAAAAATACTCAAATAAGTTTAAGTGACATTGTAAAGAAACACAAAACTTCGAGTAAACCTAAAAACCCACATTAATTTTATACGGTGTTATAGGCTGGTAATTTTATTCAATTCACGAGTAATATTATAATTAGATCGCAAATATCTTTCTATGAATAGGCTATTTATTTTTAATGATTTTAGAATACAAAAACATAATAAAATCTTTGAAAATGAAAAAAGTTTTTCAAAATTCTTACCTTGATATGTAGTTTCTATTCTACCGTGCGATAATTTATTTCTGTATTCTTTCGCCTGTATTGGATATTCTTCTATGAAGTTATTTATTGGCTCAAACTTTAAATTCAATAGTTTGAATTCATAAATTAAATTTTCTAATTTTTCGGTCAAATTAGGTGTTTTAGGGAATTTTAAATTTTTCATAACCCATTTTTCCAGAGATGAATTATTTAAACTAGAAATAACTTGTTGCCTATTTTTAGTGAATTCATCATTGTTTTTAATAAATTCTAAATCAAGAAGATCATAATAAGATTCTAATCCTTGAATTAAATTCAAGAATTTATTATTATACATAACGTTTGACAAAATAACACTTTTATTCTCAAACCAATTATTTGAGTCATTATAGAAATCATAGATTGGTCTATAATTATTATTCTCAAACCATTTACAAATTACAGAACTTAATTCTTCAAATGATGAATTAAACCCACTAATGTACATCATGCTTTGGTGGATGGATTTTTTATTAAAATCATTTGATTTTTGGAGGGTGAAATTTATTACACTACAATGTATGAAATCATTTTTTTGAGGATTTAAAATTGAATGAAATTCGTCATAACTTTCAGCTTCTTCTTTAGGTATTTCAATATAATTAAGTTTAAAGTCGATTGTCTTTTTCGTGTTAAAAGACAAAAAACTTGAAAAAATTCTTAAGTCACGATAAATTTGATTGAAAGTTTCACTTTGTTGATATTTAAATTCAATAGATTTAGAAAATTTCATTTGGTGCCCACTTTCTAAATCAGTAAGCTTTTTGTAATATTTATCAACGAGTACAAGATCAAGGTTTTTAGAAATTTTTATTGGAACTGATCTTGTCGTTCTCTCAGTTTGATTTTCAAAGTCTCTATTTATTGAATCGTAGCCATCGAAAATTGAAGATAAATATGGAAAAGTAGAATCAATTCTTTTTATTTTTAATTTTGAAACATTTTTAAGATGAACATTAAAAAAAACATATTCAACATTGTAAGAAATTTCCACTTGTCCTCTTGCAATTGGTGAAAACCTGCTATAAGAACAACTGTATAAAGTCATTTTTTGATTTTCAGTTCCATTAATTTGTATATAATAGTTGTGATTATTGTTATTTATAAAATTATTAGTTTTTACTTCCTCACCATTTAAATATTTGTCCGTTATAAACAATAAAGTTATTTTGTTTTTCTTATAGTTAATAGAAAGTTTTCCCGGTAATATATTTTGATTACCAGGTAAGTTCCATTCTCCTTTAATAGTTCTAATGTTCCTCATTACTTGCCGATAACGGTTTTGTATAAAGTTAGTGTGGGAGTTGATAATCGCAAGATTCTCAGCCGAACACTAAGCTTTTACTTATTTTGTGTTTTTATCTTAGTCGACCTAAAAATAGATAAATAAGTAGAAGCGAAATAATAAAAAAACACAAACCTTTTAGCAAACCTAAAAACTCACATTAACTTTATGCGGTGTTGTAGGTAGTTTTTATTCGTTTATTTTATACAGGTCAACAATACTTTTAAGTTC
>NZ_VDET01000021.1 GCF_006381105.1 Flavicella sediminum
TAATTCTACTTGGTTATCACCAAGAGCTTTTGCTTTTTCATTGTCCCACAAGTAATCAACGTAATTGAATTTTTTTATAATTGTATCCATAAGAAATATTAATGTATCTGATAACAAATATATTTTAAGAAAATTAAGATTCTGTCCTGTGCTGTACTGCAAAGAGGTTTTTAATTGAATTGTAATAGCTCATTTTCTACCTTATCCTTATCCTTAATTTTGGGTTTACCAAGATGTAATATTTAAGAAAAACTAGGAAATGGCGAGGGGAGTTTTTTTTTGAGTACCGTTGCAAGCATGCTAACTAAAAGAAAGCCATGTAGAACAAATCAAAGAAATATTAGTTCACTATTTCACAAAAAAATAGCGTGCTAATTTCTGTTAATTTAAAAAATAGGGATTACTTTTTTCTACTTTAAAAAAAACAAATTATTTTTTTAGAACCTAGGAATGTTTCCTTAAAAAAATTGCTATAACATCAATTTTTCATATATTTGTGTGCGCACACGAAAAATATTAGGTGTTCAACTTAAAAGTATATAAATGAATTTATTTAATGTAGAGAAGAAAGTAATACTGATCACAGGTGGTGGTGGTGTATTAGGCGGTCAAATGGCTGAGTATTTATTAGGAAATGGCGCAACTGTAGTCATTTTAGATTATAAACAAGAAATTGTTGATGTAGCCATAGAGAGATTTAAAAAAATCAGTCCAAATGTTTTTGGATTTGTTTGTAATGTGTTAGACGAAGCAAGTACGAAAATAGTTTCTGATCAAATTATTGCAGACTTAGGTAAAATTGATGTTCTAATTAATGCAGCTGGAGGAAATATGCCAGGGGCTACTATTGGAGAACATCAAAATATTTTTGATGTAAAAATTGACGATTTTAAAAAAGTAGTCGATTTGAATTTGTTTGGTAGTATCATTCCTTCTTTGGTTTTTGGAAAAGCAATGACAGAAAATAAACAAGGAGTAATTATTAATATTTCTTCAATGACGGCACAAAGTGCTATTACTAGAGTTGTAGGATATTCTGCTTCAAAAGCTGCAATTGATAATTATACCAAATGGTTGTCTGTTGAATTGGCATCGAAGTTTGGAGATGGTATGCGTGTAAATGCGATTGCACCTGGATTTTTTATTGGAAATCAAAACAGAGCATTGTTAACAAATGAAGACGGTACTTATACTGATAGAGCGAATACCATTATTCAAAACACTCCAATGAAACGTTTTGGAGAAGCGGATGAATTAAATGGATCGATTCATTTTTTATGTACGGATGCTTCAAAATTTGTAACAGGAATTGTAATTCCTATTGATGGTGGATTTAGTGCCTTTAGTGGTGTGTAATTAAAAGTTTAGAAAAATGGAACAAACATGGCGTTGGTACGGGCCAAATGATCCCGTACAATTATCAGATATCAAACAAGCAGGGGCAACAGGAGTCGTTTCTGCATTGCATCAAGTGCCAAACGGAGTGGTGTGGTCAAAAGAAGCAATTCTTGAAAGAAAAAATAGTATTGAAGCAGCTGGTCTGACTTGGTCTGTAGTAGAAAGTATTCCTGTACATGAAAATATAAAAACTCGTTCAGGAGATTTTCAGGTCTATATAGAAAATTATAAACAAAGTATCGAAAATTTAGCAAGTTGTGGTATTCACATTGTGTGTTATAATTTTATGCCGGTTTTAGATTGGACAAGAACAGATTTAGAATTTGAAGTAGAGGATGGTTCCAAAGCCTTACGTTTTGATGTGGATGCTTTCGCTGCTTTTGAATTATTCTTATTGAAAAGACCGGGTGCCGAAAATGAATATTCGGGTGCACAAAAAGCCAGAGCTAAAGAATATTTTGATTCGTTAAATGAAGTACGAAAAACAAAATTAGTCAATAATATCATTGCAGGTTTACCAGGAGCGGAAGAAGGTTATACTTTAGATCAGTTCCAACAAATATTGGATACATACAAAGATATTGATGCTGAAAAATTAAAAGAAAATTTAGTAGCTTTTCTAAAGGAAATTATACCCATAGCTTCAAAAAATGAAGTTTTAATGTGTATTCATCCTGATGATCCTCCTTATCAAATTCTTGGTTTGCCTAGAGTAGTAAGTACTGAAGAAGATTATGCTTATTTGTTTGAACAAGTACCAGATATTGCAAATGGAATTACCTATTGTACAGGTTCTTTAGGCGTAAGAGATGATAATAACCTGGTGCAAATTTTTAAAAGATTTGCCGACAGAGTACATTTCTTACATTTAAGAAGTACACAAAGAGATGCCAAAGGTAATTTTTACGAAGCCAATCATTTAGAAGGAGATGTAGATATGTATGGTGTCATCAAGGAAGTGTTGATTGAAGAAAAACGAAGAATTGCTGAAGGAAGAAAAGATGCTTTGATTCCTGTACGACCAGATCATGGTCATCAAATGTTAGACGATTTGTCAAAAAGAACCAACCCTGGTTATTCAGGAATTGGTAGATTGAGAGGTTTGGCTGAATTGAGAGGTTTGGCTCTGGGGATTTCAAAAAGTATGGAAAATGCAATTTAAAAAAGACGCAACAATCGATTTGGAAAATTTATTTCTGAATTCCGAAACGGCTAAAAACTTGTATCATAATTTTGCAGCTAAAATGCCGATCATTGATTATCACAATCATTTATCGGCACAGCAAATTGCAGAAAACAAACCTGTAGAAAATATTACAGATGCTTGGTTGGCCGCAGATCATTACAAATGGCGTGCAATGCGTGCCAACGGAATTGATGAAAATTTTGTGACCGGTTCAGCTTCTAAAAAAGAAAAATTTCAAAAATGGGCAGAAACGGTTCCTTACGCTGTAGGAAATCCTTTATTTCATTGGAATCAATTAGAATTAAAAAGGTATTTTGATATTGATGAAATATTACAAGCTTCAACAGCAGATGCCATTTACGACAGGGCAAATGCAGTTTTAGCGACTAAAACGCCAGCACAATTATTAGAAGATAAGCAAGTGCAACTAGTTTGTACTACTGATGATCCTACAGATTCATTGGAGTACCACCAGCAAATAGCTTCAGGTAATTTTTATACAAAAGTATTGCCAACCTTCAGGTCTGATAATTTGTTTTTTATAGGAGAAGAGAATTTTTCTTCTTATTTAAAGAAATTAGAAACTGTTTCTGGAATTACAATCTCCAGCTTGAAAAGTCTTTGCAAAGCCATTGCGGTGAGAATCGATTTTTTTGAAGAACACGGTTGTAAAATTTCTGACTATGGGATTACAGGAAAATTAGTTATAGAAGAAATTACAGATGAAGAAGTTAGCGCAATTTTTGATCGATTTTTATTAGGAATGCCATTGTCTGATTTGGAAATAGGGAAATATAGAACGTATATTTTGTTTTATTTGGCTCGTAAATACCATGAAAAAGGATGGGCACAACAATACCATTTAGGACCTATAAGAAATAACAACAAGCGTCTGACGGAATTGTTTGGTGCAGATGCAGGTTGCGATTCTATGGGGGATGATTCCATGGCGGCGCCTTTGTCTAAATTTTTAAATCAGTTAGATTATGAAGGGAAATTGGCCAAGACGATTACCTACAATCTAAACCCTGCATATAATGAAGTATTTGCAACCATGATGGGAAATTTTGCCTCTGGTGGTGAAGCAGGAAAAATGCAATGGGGTGCAGCTTGGTGGTTTTTAGATCAAAAAGATGGAATTAAAAAGAATTTGGAAACCTTGGCTAGCTTAGGCTTGTTAAGTCGCTCTTTAGGTATGTTAACCGATAGCAGAAGCTTTTTGTCTTTTCCTAGACATGAATATTACAGAAGAGTTTTATGCGATTTGTTAGGTGATCAAATAGAAAAAGGAGAGCTTCCTAATGATCTAGATTTTTTCGGAAAGTTGGTTGAAAATATTTCATACTACAACACCTTAAATTATTTTCAATTTGACGCGTAAGTAACGAAAAATAATTTATAAAGTTTAAGATGTCAAGTCATACAAATGATTTGGCATTTTTTTTTGTGCATAACAGGCTATTGTAAAAGCTTTCAAATTTTTAGGGCCCTTCCTTTAGCCTGCTAGGGCAATTTTTAGTACTTTTGCAAAAATTAAAATTACAAGAATGCTTACAGTATCTAATCTATCCGTACAATTTGGGAAACGTGTTTTGTTTGATGAAGTCAATACAAAATTTGTACAAGGAAATTGTTATGGAATTATCGGGGCCAATGGTGCAGGTAAATCTACTTTTTTAAAAATATTAACTGGTGAAATGGAGCCTATGTCAGGCCATGTTGCTCTTGAAAAAGGGAAGCGTATGTCTGTGCTGTCACAAGACCATTTTGCTTTTGATGAATTTCCTGTATTGGAAACAGTCATGATGGGAAACAAAGAAATGTTTGCTATTAAAAAAGAGATAGATGATTTGTATGCCAATTATACAGATGAAAACGCTGATAAAATTGGTGAATTGCAAGTAGTTTTTGAAGAAATGGGAGGTTGGACTGCAGAAAGTGATGCAGCAACAATGTTGTCTTCTTTAGGAATTAAAGATGATTTGCATTATACTTTAATGGCAGATATTGATGGTACGCAAAAAGTACGTGTCTTAATTGCACAAGCTTTGTTTGGTAATCCTGATGTATTGATTATGGATGAGCCTACCAATGATTTGGATTTTGAAACCATTGCTTGGTTAGAACATTTCTTAGCAAATTATGAAAATACGGTAATTGTTGTTTCGCATGACCGTCACTTTTTAGATGCGGTTTGTACACACATTTCTGATATTGATTTTGGAAAAGTAAATCAGTATTCTGGGAATTATACTTTCTGGTACGAGTCGAGCCAATTGGCTGCAAAGCAAAGAGCTCAGCAAAATAAAAAATCAGAAGACAAGAAAAAAGAATTAGAAGAGTTTATCCGTCGTTTTTCTGCAAATATGGCCAAGTCTAAACAGGCTACCAGTAGAAAAAAAATGATTGAAAAATTAAATGTAGAAGACATCAAGCCTTCTAGTAGAAGATATCCGGCCATTATTTTTGAAAGAGAAAGAGAAGCGGGAGATCAAATTCTAAATATTGAAAATTTATCTAAGGAATTAGATGGTGAAGTTTTGTTTAAAGATGTAAATATCAATTTAAGCAAAGGAGATAAAGTAGCAATTATTTCTAAAAGTTCGAAAGCTGTTTCTACATTTTACGAAATTATCAATGGGAATTTAGAAGCAGATTCTGGTGAATATTCTTTTGGTGTTACTACCAATCAATCGTATTTACCCTTAGAAAATGCAGCGTTTTTTGAAAATGCAGAATTAGATTTAGTAGACTGGTTACGTCAGTATGCGAAAACAGAAGAAGAAAGAGAAGAAGTTTTCTTAAGAGGATTTTTAGGGAAAATGATTTTTAGTGGTGAAGAAGCTCTAAAAAAATGTAATGTACTTTCTGGAGGTGAAAAAGTTCGTTGTATGTTGTCTAGAATGATGATGAAAAGAGCCAATGTGTTAATGCTAGATGAGCCAACCAATCACTTGGATTTGGAATCGATTCAAGCCTTGAATAATTCGTTAACTAATTTTAAAGGAACCGTACTTTTCTCAACACATGATCATGAGTTTGCACAAACTGTTGCCAATAGAATTATTGAAATTACACCGAAAGGAGTTATTGATAAATATGCAACTTTTGATGAATACTTGTCAGATCCAAAAGTAAAACAACAAAGAAAAGCGATGTATAAATAATTGTTTTTATTAAAACTAAAAAAGGAGATTTTCTATGAGAAGGTCTCCTTTTTTTTATGTCAAGTATTTTGTATTGAATTAAGTGATATATTTAAAACTTAATAATTAACCTAAACCTTAAAAGATGAAAAAATTACTAGTAGTATTCGTTGCCTTATTTATGTCGGTAGCAATCAATGCCCAAGCTAAAAAAAGTATTGAAGATTTTGCAGAGAAAGCAGGACTTACGACGGAACAAGTAACACAAATTAAAGCGCTGAATAAAGAAAAAGTAGCGGCGATTAAGGCAATTAAAGCAGAGAAGTTAGACAAAATGGTGGCTAAAGAAAAAATTAAAGCCATCAATAAAGCTACCGCTCCTAAAATAAGAAAAGTATTAGGAAAAGAGAAAATGAAAGAATATGCTGCTTACTGGAAGAAAGCTAAAAAATAAGAATATTTAAAAATTTCAATGAATTTATAGAGAAACCTTAGGGTTTCTCTATTTTTTTACGTGTACATACATTTTACAAACGCATACAGATATTTGGTTTTAGTGTAAATACTACATTTGAGGCATAACCAAATATGTAACATTAAAATAGAACACCCATGAAAAAATTATTGAGTATTGCCTTATTACTGTTTATAACCGTTTCTGTATCGGCACAAAAAACATCAAAATGGATTGACAAAAAAGCCAAAGTTGTATCTCAAGATATGAAAAAAGTGCTTTCGCTTTCAGATGAACAAACAACGGCTATGTATGATATTGAAGTCGAAAAGCTAGTGGCTATCTATGAAGCTAAAAAGAAAAATGGCGGTAAGAATATTTCTAATGATGCCCACAAAGCTTTGATAGCACCTTTTGTGGCGAAACAAACCGAAGTTGCTGGTGGAAGAAAGAAAATGAATGCCTACTATGTGTATATGAAGGAAAAAAGAGCTAAAAAATAATTCTAAAATAAAGTAAAAGTCCAATCAATTTGATTGGACTTTTTTTTTGAAATAAACTTTAGGAGAGTAGTTTGTTTTCAAGAAATTAATACAGATAGTTTTCCTACTTTTGCAGGGTTATAAAAAGAATATTCGTAGAATTAAAAAACAGAACACATATGTCATTAATAAAATCAATTTCAGGAATTAGAGGAACCATTGGAGGAGGAATCGGCGAGAATTTAACCCCTTTAGATGCTGTAAAATTTGCCAGTGCTTATGGTACTTGGTTGTTGAACAGAAATGCAGGAACTACTTCCGGAAAATTAAAAGTGGTTATTGGTAGAGATGCTCGTATTTCAGGAAAAATGATCAGCAGTTTGGTCAGCAATACTTTGGTTGGATTAGGAATTGATGTGATTGACTTAGGCTTGTCTACCACGCCAACGGTTGAGGTAGCTGTTCCTTTAGAAAAGGCGAATGGTGGAATTATTATCACCGCTTCTCACAATCCAAAACAATGGAATGCATTGAAATTATTAAATGAAGAAGGAGAATTTTTAAATGGTGAAGAAGGCGAGAAAATTTTAGTTTTGGCTGAAAACGATGGCTATTCTTATGCAGAAGTAGATGATTTGGGAGCCTATACAAAAGACAGAACCTATGTTAAAAAACACGTTGATGCTGTTTTAGCTTTGGAATTGGTAGATGTAGAAGCGATTAAAAAAGCAAAATTCAAAGTGGTTTTGGATGCTGTAAATTCTACAGGAGGAATTTTTATTCCTGCTTTGTTAGAGGAATTAGGTGTTGAATGTGTCAAATTATACTGTGAGCCAAATGGTCAATTTCCACACAACCCAGAACCATTGAAAGAACATTTAGGGGATATCTCAGCTTTGGTTGTTAAAGAAAAAGCAGACTTAGGAATTGTTGTCGATCCCGATGTAGATCGGTTGGCTTTGGTAAATGAAGACGGTTCTATGTTTGGTGAAGAATATACCTTGGTAGCTTGTGCTGATTATGTTTTAGGAGAATTAAAAGGAGGAAATACCGTTTCTAACTTGTCTTCTTCTAGGGCTTTAAGAGATGTAACTGAAAAGCATGGCGGAACCTATACAGCAAGTGCTGTTGGTGAAGTAAATGTAGTGATTGCTATGAAAGCAACAAATACGGTTATTGGAGGTGAAGGAAATGGAGGAATTATTTATCCAGAATCACATTATGGTCGTGACTCATTGGTTGGAACAGCATTATTTTTATCACATTTGGCAAAATGTGGTATGTCCTGTAAAGCATTAAGAGCTTCTTACCCAAGTTATTTTATGAGTAAGAACAAAATTCAGTTGACACCAAGTTTAGATGTAGATAAAATTTTGGAAGAAATGGCCAAAAAACACGCTGCTGAGGATGTGAATACGATTGATGGTGTAAAAATTGATTTTCCAACAGAATGGGTACATTTGCGTAAATCAAATACAGAACCTATTATTCGAATTTATACCGAAAGTACTTCTCAAGAAAATGCGGATGCTTTGGCAAATAAAATTATCGACGAAATAAAAGAAATTGCAGGTTTGTAAATTCTGATAAATATCATTTTGAATGCAGTTGACTTGCTTAATTTTGCACTTCAAATAAAGGAAAGGAATAATGAAAAAAATACTAGTATTAGTACTTGTGATGTTGTCAACGGTTGTTTCATCACAAGAACAAGAACCTACGGAAAAAAGAACCAACAAAGGAAGATTCTTTTTGTATTGGGGTTGGAATCGTGGGTATTATACAGATTCGGATATTCGATTTAAAGGAGCGGATTATGATTTTACCTTGTCGGATGTAAAAGCATCAGACAGACCAACAGAATTTACCGTGAATAATTATTTTCACCCAGGTAATATTACCATTCCACAAACAGATTATAGAATTGGGTATTTCTTTAAAGAAAATTATTCCATTTCTATAGGGGTAGATCATATGAAATATGTGGTGGATTATGGACAGGAAGTTGGTATCAATGGTCAAATTGATGCTTCTTATGGAACAGATAAAACCAATTATACAGGAGCGGATACTGAAATTTTAGATGCTGATTTTTTAGAATTTGAACATACGGATGGTTTAAATTATATAAATGTGGAGCTAAGTCGTTTTGATGATGTGAGTCGTTTTTTTGGAATGCACAGCAAAAATTTCTCGATCAATTTATCAGAAGGAGTAGGAGTTGGAGTTTTGTATCCTAGAACCAATACCACGCTTTTAGGAAAAGAAAGACATGATGATTTCCATGTGTCTGGTTTTGGAGTTTCAGCACGTGTGGGCTTAGATATCGCCTACAAAGGATTTTTTATTATGACCGAGTTTAAAACGGGGTATATCAATATGCAAGACATTAAAACATCGACTAGCTCAGCAGATTCTGCAAGTCAGACGTTTGGATATATTCAACCAACACTTGTGTTAGGAGGACGATTTTATCTTAAGAAAAGAAAGAAATAATAGTTTGAATTATAACTGTAAAAAAAATCCTAGTGTTTTACTAGGATTTTTTTTGTGCTTTCTTTTGGAACCTTGTCCATGTGCTTGAAACGTTTGTGTGTCCAAAAATAATACTCAGGTGTTTCTCTGATTTGTTTTTCTACTTTTTCTAAAAACAAATCTGTAATTTCATAATCTGGGGTTCCCTTCGGACTTTCAGCTAAGAGTTCAAAATCTATTTCATAATGACTTCTTTTGACTTTGTTTACGGTCATGTAAATAATAGAAAAATCGTGCTTTTTAGCCAACATCTCTGCACCAGTATGTATGGGTACGGTAACGCCTAAAAAAGGTGCCCAATAATGTGTCTTACGAATTCGTGGAGACTGGTCGCTTAGCAAACCATAAAGGGAATTGATATTGTTTTGTTTGTTTTCAATAATTTTTTTAATGGTAATTGCAGTAGGGATAAAATCAGAACCAAATCGACTGCGATTTTTTTTGATCAACTTGTCGTAATAAGGGTTGGAAAGTTTGGCATAAGCACCTACACAGTTCAAGCTTGTCATACTTTGAATATTAATAATCCATTCCCAATTGGCATAATGTGAGCCCATTAAAATGGCACTTTTATCCAAAGCTTCTATCTTTCTAAATACATCCGAATTTTTGTATTTATAGCGTTTGTTTATTTCTTCTTCAGAAATGGTAAACGATTTGATCATTTCAATAAAAATATCTACAAAATGATGGTAGAATTTTTTTCGAATTTTTTTCAATTCTTTGAGGTCTTTCTCTGGAAAAGAAATTTTTAAATTGTTTAAAACGACTTCCTTTCTATAATTAAAAACATAAAAAAGGAGTACATAAATACAATCAGATAAAAAATGCAATACCCAAAAAGGAAGTATGGAAAACAACCAAATAATAGGATAGGTTAATAAAAATACAATTCGATGCATAGAACATTATAATTTGACTGCAAATATCGGATATAATTTTATCTTTGACTTTAAAATAAACTATAAAAATGGGACAATTAGTTTTAGTATTAATAGCAGTAAACGTACTTATTTCATGGAAAGGATTGAACGATAATTCTTTTTTTGAAAAGTATAAATTTCAAATAGGTCCTATTGCCCATGGCGAAAAGATTAGAATGTTAAGTTCTGGTTTTTTACATGTGGATTATATGCATTTAGGTTTTAATATGTATGCCTTGTATATTTTTGCCGATGTGGTGATGTATAGAATGGGAGCTGTTGCCTTTTTAGTTTTGTATTTCGGAAGCCTTTTTGCTGGTAGCCTACTTTCGTATGTTTACAACAAGGGGAATAGTTATTACAGTGCTGTTGGAGCGTCAGGAGCTGTTTCTGGGGTTGTATACAGCGCCATTATGTTCAATCCTGATATGAACTTGAATTTTATTTTATTTCCTTTTATAGATATTCCTGGCTATGTTTTTGGAGTAGGGTATTTGTTGTATTCTATATATGGAATGAAAAAGCAACTTGGAAATATTGGACATAGCGCTCATTTAGGTGGAGCTATTGGAGGTTTTGTTTGTACTCTAGTATTGGCTCCAGAAATTCTTCAAGAAAATACATTTATGGTTATTCTATTAGCTGTACCCATTGTATTGTTGTTGGTTTTCGAAAAAAAGTTTCAAAAATAAAAAAGCTTCCCGGTTGGGAAGCTTTTTGAGCGAAAGACCAGGTTCGAACTGGCGACATTCAGCTTGGAAGGCTGACGCTCTACCAACTGAGCTACTTTCGCGTTTGGTATTGCGGTTGCAAATATACTACGTTTTTTAAATGTTGCAAGTTTTTTTTTAATAAAATTCACCATCTTTTCGTAACACCTTGATAAAGTGGTACCCATAAATTTCATAGCCTTCATTTAAATAAAATTTATGCGATTTTCTATTTCCTGTATAAGCATTTAGCTCTGTGGCTTCGTATCCAATTTCCTTTGCGTAGTTGTAAATCCACTCAAATAGCTGTTTTCCAAGTTGCTGTCCTCTGAAGGCTTCATCAATGACAACATGGTCGGGTTCTACTGTTTTACCAATATAATGTCTCGTTAAAAACCAAAGTCCGCTGATACCAACCAATTTAGCATCTATATATATACCTATACATTTGTAGTTCTGTGTAGACATATCTTTTAAACGTTCTTTTAAAATGTGTTCAGGGGTCGTTTTGTTTAGTTGTTGTAACAAAGGAATGATTGAGACCAGTTCCTTGGTAGGGATTATTTTTATTATTGGTTTCGTCATAAAAAATAGAAATAGATGAGCTATCAAAAATAGCAAATATTAATTTTTAGAGGCTTTTTAAGGGAAATAAAAATCACTTCAGACTTATGTATCTTTAAATTTGAAATTAGACCATAAAAAAATCTGACACTCCTAAGAGTATCAGATTTTTTATTGGCTTTTTTTCAAGGGGTTATAGACTTTCTCTTTCTTTAGAGAATAATTTTGAATTTGGTTTCTTGGGTAAAGTTTTTTGCCAAGCGCTAATTTTAGTTTTCAAATCGCTAACAACCGAAGTGTTTTGCTCCTTTACATCTGTTTTTTCATAAACATCACTGGCAATATCATAAAGTTCCACATAGCTTAAATCATGATTCGCAACTAATTTCCACTGTGCATCAACTACAGCATAAGATACCCAGTGATAAGGTTTTGTTTGGTTGATCGGCCAATGTGCTCCAATTTTCCAAAATAGTGGTTTTGTTCTGCTCAAATATTTTTCACCCATTAATGTGGCTACCTGACTAAGTCCGTCTGGTTTGTAATTTTCGGGTAGTTTAGCCCCAGCAATTTCACAAAAAGTTGGTAATATATCCACTGCAGAAATTAAAGAAGAATTGTCAACAACTCCTGCTTTTATTTTTCCTGGCCAACGCGCAATAAATGGAACTCCAATACCTCCTTCAAATAAGGCAGCTTTGTATCCTTTTCTACCTCCTGTTATTCCTTTAGAGGCTCCAATACCATAACCAACACCTGTTGCAGTATCTAAATAGGTTTTTAATTCCTTAACTGTAGTTGAGGCTCTTGCTGGGCCGTTGTCAGAACTAAATACAACCAAGGTGTTGTCTGTAATCTTTAATCGATCAAGTGCGTCTAAAACGTCTCCAATTCTATCATCAGCATGAGACAGAACCGAAGCATAGATATTATCAGCTTCTTCCAATTCAGGAAAACGCCATTGGTATTTAGGAACTACATGATGTGGTGTATGTGGTTCATGCATCCATAAGTTTATAAAAAAGGGATTATTTTCTGTGGTGTTCTTTTCTATAAATGCAATGGCATTTTGAGCATCTTCATGCACAGGCATTTGTTCTCCAGAGCAATTAAAAGCGCCATAGGTATCATAGCCATATTTAATTGGAGTTGGTGAGTCTGGAATCATATTGTTTGAAAGATGCCATTTACCAAAATGAGCCGTTGCATAACCACTTTCTTGTAACAATCGAGGCAATAAAGTGGTTTCGTAATCTAACCAATCGGGCATGTTTCTTTTAGCATTACTTGGTACCCAAGCAAAATGGCCGTCAATATTATGTCTAGCAGGAAATTGTCCGGTCATAATAGCTGCTCTACTTGGAGAACACACTCCACTGGCAACGGTAAATCGTTGAAAATCGGTTCCTTCTTTTACCAATCTGTCTATATTTGGTGTTTTTACGTAAGGATGACCATGGGCGCTTAAATCTCCCCACCCCCAATCATCGGTAAAAATAAAAATAATATTAGGTCTAGATTCTGTGCTTTCTGCTGTTTTGTTATGGGTTTCTTGTTTACAGCTAAAAAATAGCAGGCTTGTACAAAAGCAATAGTGTAGTAGTTTTTTAAAGTGCATATGTATAGGTTTTTAACAAAAGTATTTAATTCAAAAAAAAGGGAGTTGCTCAATTACTATTATTTCGTTCTCATTTCAATCATCTTAAAAAAAGTATGATAGATAGTGGTTTTAAGCTAGAGGATCTAGGTCTTAATGGGCTAGTTTGTTTTATAAAAAGTGTTTAAAAGGTCCGTTTTTAGTAGGTTTTTATAGGGAATACAATAATTCAGCAATTTATTGGGTCATTAGAGAAAGCTAATTGGTATTGAATTTATGATTTTTACATTTAAATATCGGAACATGAAAATTAGAACGCTACCCTTTCTCGTTTTTGGAATTTTGCTTTTTTTTATTTCTTGTAAAAAAGAGGTTGCCATTCTAGAATCGACGTTTATCAAAGCTCAAGAACCAGGAGCTTATATTTTGGATGCACCTGAAGATTGGTGGCATTGGTGTATGGCACCTATTTACGACAGCTCAGAAAAATTGCATGTGTTTATGTCGGCAATTCCAAAAGATGGAAGTTGGAGTAGAGATAGTAAAATTGTACATTATACGGCAAATTCACCAAAAGGACCTTATACGTTTGTGGACACTACTTTTACAAGTAAAACACATACCTATCACAATCCACAAATATCACAAGTAGATGATACCTTTGTTTTGGTTTATCTGTTGAAAAATAGAGATACCCCTGGTGAAAATCAGGAAATAGGTATTGCTACAGCAGCTTCTTTAAATGGGCCTTGGACAGAAAGTCCTTTCAATCCAATTATAAAAGCTTCGGGGAAACAAGGCAATGGCGCTACTATTGTACATGCTTCCAATCCAACTTTTGTTAAGGATAAAGATGGAAAATATAGAATATATTACAAGTCAATGACAGATGCTTATGGTTCAAAAAGATTTCGAGAAATTTCGTTAGCAACGAGTACTAAAATTGAAGGACCCTATGTCAATTATGAAAAAAATCCATTGATAAGTTATGCCGATAAAGGTTTAGACATTGAAGATTGTTATGCTTTTTTATACAAAGATTCTTATTTTATGATTGTTGAAGACCGAAAAGGTATAAAAGATATGTTGGATGGGAACTTGGTAAAGCCAGGAAGACCAGGAGGGTGGCGTCCGGGACTGATTTATAAATCGGACGATGGTTTGGAGTGGGAAAGACCAGAAATAGGGTATAAAACAAACAAACAATATTTTGGCGACAAATTGGCTAGAACAGAACGTCCGCATATTTTATGGAAAAATGGAGCTCCTGAATATCTTTTTCTTGCCTGTCACGATGATGATCCCTCTGCGGGTTTTTATGTGAAGATAAATGATTGGATTCCGAATTAAATTGATATATATAGCTGTGTTAAAAAGTAAAGATTACATGATGAAACTAATAAAAAAAGCAAGTTTTGTTTGCCTGAGTTTTCTTGCAATTTCTTGCGCCTCTTTGCAAGGGCAAACCACTTGGGAAAATAGTGATGGGAGTCATTTTCAACCGAAGGAATTTTATCCCAAATTTAGTTGGGAATCAACGCCCATGTATTATATGTTTGGAGATCCAAAAAGAGTTCTGACATCGAAGGAAATTAAATTTATAACGGAGCGAACAGAATTTATTTGTATTGAAAAGTCACATGGATTGCGACAGTTAGGTGCTGCAGAATTGGGGGCTAAACACGAAATAGCAGCCATTAAGAAAGTCAATCCCAAAATAAAAGTGCTTTTCTATTTCAATTCAGCCTATGCATGGCCATTTACCTCGTATAATAAAAATTTCACGTATAAAACGATAGAACAGCATCCAGAATTAAAGAAGTTTTTAATCTTAGATCCTAAAACTTCGGAATTGGAACAACGTGATCAGACTTTTTATTTTGATGTTTTAAATCCAGAATTTCGTGATTGGTGGGTAGCTACCGTAGCAAAAGGTGTTGAGTTTTCTGGAGCTGATGGGGCTTTTATAGATCAAATGCATGGTTTTGCTTGGTTGCGACAAGACAAAAGCAAGGAAGTACAGAAAGCCATGGGAATGATGATGGCAGCACTAAAAGAAAAATTAGGGCCTCAAAAAATACTCTTGGGAAATAATGCCCATGTAAGGGCTGCACAGTATGTTTTTCCTTCAATTGATGCCAATATGTTTGAGCATTATAAAACAGAATTTATAAGTAAAGAAAGCCTCGTAAAAGATTGGGCAGATATGTTGCGAATTTCGCAAGCAGGAAAAATGTCCATTTTTAGAATAGGTGTTGAATACACAAAAACGGCCCAAAAAAATAAACAATTTTATAAAGGAAGAAGTCGGAATGAAAGGTTTGTCGTTCTTGCGAAAGAAAAAGTAGCATTTTATCATGCCTGTTACTTAATAGGGGCACAACCTTATTCTTATTTTCAATATGGCTGGGGTTGGCAGCTTTCACATGGTTCTTTGGTAGATTTTCCGGAGTTTCAAAAAAAATTAGGCGCACCTAAAGGAGCTTATGTCAGAAAATCGGACAAAGAATGGGAGTTTACCCGGGAATTTGAACACGCCTCCGTTTGGGTGGATTTGGAGAAAGAGCAAGCTGAGATAAAATGGAAATAATGAAAAACACCTAGTTTGATTTCTTAAAGAAAGAGAATTTATGGGCAGATGTAGATAGAGTTAGGAAAATATAATTAATTTTATCAGTTCGCAATAGACAGCTTTACTATAAACAGAAGATTACTATTTTTTAATAGAACAAAATATGAAACAAATTCTTTGGGCATTGTTAACACTTATCCTCGTTTTCAATGGGCACTCTCAAGAGATAAATTTTTTACAAGCTCCAGAAAATCAACAACTTTATGCTAGAGATACAACGAATTCCGCCGAAGTTTTTCTGGAAGGAGAATTTAAAGAAAAAGCAAAGTCTAAATATATTGTTTTAAAAGTTTTTAAAAACGATAAACTGTTTGCCTCACAAAAATCACGAATAAAAAAGAACAAATTTGCAATTTCTACAAAAATTGAGGCAGGTTTACATCAATATAGATTTGAGCTGTATATAAAAAATAAAAAACAAGAGAAGCTTTGTTTTGTTGCCGATGATGTGGTCTGTGGAGATGCATATATTATTACCGGACAGTCTAATTCTCATGCCAGTAGCACCTTGTCAACCTATAGCAATCCTTTTTGTAGAAGTTTTGGTGTAAAAACAGGTTATAAAAGTTATACGGAAGCACATAAAAAAATAAGATGGGGCTTAGCTACCGGAAATTGTCCAGATTTAAAACGAGAAATTGGAGGATGGTTTACCGTAAATCCTTTGGGTGTTGGCGTTTGGGGAATGGAGCTAATGCGACTTTTGGTTGAAAAACATCAAATGCCAGTTTGTATTATAAATGGTGGAAGTGGATCTTCATCGATAGAACAAAACATGAAAAAAACATCCAAACCTACTTTGGATACTAGTTTTGGTCGGTTAGCATATCGTGTTGAACAAGCGGGATTAAAAAATAAAATAAAAGCTATTTTCTGGCATCAAGGAGAGTCTAATTCAAATACAGAAAAAAGTTACAAAGCCTATGCGGCTAATTTTGATACGCTTTTAACGGATTGGAAAAAGGAATACAACAGTCTTGAAAAAATATATCTATTTCAATTACATCCCGGTTGCGGAAAACAGGCGGTATCGTTTCATGCGGAATTAAGAGAAGTACAAAATCAGTTGGTAGAAAAATACGATATGTTGGAAATTATGTCGACTCTAGGAGTACCTGGACATGATGGCTGTCATTTTTCATACAAAGGCTATTTAGAGTTTGCCAATCGAATTTTTCCTTTGGTGTCTAGAGATTTTTATGGAGTAAAAGTAACTCATACAATAACACCACCAACGTTGCTAGAAGCAAGTTATAAAAGCCCTAAACAAATAGTGTTAAGCTTCGATCAACCTTTATACTTAGAAGAAAAGAAGGAGGTAAATGGAGTGCGCTATTTCTTAAAAGATCAGTTTTTCTTTAGCAATGAACAAGGAAAAACCAATGCAATAGAAAAAGTTGAAAATATTAAAGTTGTTGGAAATACGTTGATAATTTCCTTGGTATATGACGCAACCTACAAATACATTAGCTATTTGCCAGGTAAATTTTATACAGGTACCAAAGTTATTTATAACGGACCTTGGCTATTTGGTAAAGAAAATAATATTGGTGCCTTAAGTTTTTATCAAAGGCCTATTAAAACAATTGAAAAAAAAATAGTTCAAAAAAAACAAAATGATTTTAAAGGCTTCCAAATGATAACGGCAGCTTTAAATGGTGTCAACTACAAAGTTGTACTTCCTAAAAAAGCCAATAAAAATAGAGATTGGATTTGGAGAGCACGTTTTTGGGGACATGAACCTCAAACAGATATTGCCTTGTTAGAAAAAGGTTTTCATTTGGTGTATATAGAAGTTGCAGGTTTGTTTGGGAATGAAAAAGCACTGCGTATTTGGGATGATTTTTATGGGTTGATGACTACAAAATACCAATTGAATTCAAAAGTAGTTTTGGAAGGAATGAGTAGAGGTGGTTTGATTGTTTTTAATTGGGCAAATAAAAATGCTTCAAAAGTGGCTTGTATGTATGTCGATGCTCCTGTGTGCGATTTTAAAAGTTGGCCAGCTGGCAAAGGTTTAGGTGAAGGTTCTGCAGGTGCTTGGAAATCGTGTTTAAAAGTATATGGTTTTTCTGAAGAAGAAGCAATGGGATACAAAGGGAATCCGGTAGATCATTTAGAGAATATTGCGCTGAATAAAGTACCTGTTTTAAGTGTTGTTGGAAATGCGGATAAGGTAGTTCCTGTTTCAGAAAACTCATTGCTTGTTCAAAAAAAATTACAACAACTCGGTTGGGATGCAACCATCATTGGCAAACCAGGAATCGGTCATCATCCTCATTCTTTAAAAGATCCTAAACCAATTGTCGATTTTATTTTAGAACATACAGGGAATTCAATCAAATAATACTATTCGGAGTTTTATTTGATGGCTAACTTCTTTAGAGATGAAAACTTGGGTTTTTATAGTTTAAAAAGAGTTGCTTTTATAAAAGAATGTTCTGCTTCTGTGTTGTGCTCGTTTACTTATGTGGATAGCATTTTTTTGAGACAAACCGCTTTGGTCCAATAGGAAATACTGTATTTGCAGTAATAAAGAAAGTTCTTGATTGATTAGAGAAAGAGTTTCATGGAAAACGAGCTTATCTTTGCTAAAAAAGATAGCTGGAGGAGTAATACGTTGCCTTTTAATTGCGATTGTCTTTTAATAATTAGAATTCAGAAAATTATGAATAAAATTAAAAGGCATGCCCTTTTTTTAGCAGTACTTCTTGCTATATCCTTGAGTTCCTATGCACAAAACAAAAAACAGGGAACAACGAAAAAAACTAATATAATATTTATTTTGGCAGATGATTTGGGCTATGGAGATATTTCTAGCTACAATGAAAATTCAAAAATAAATACGGCACATATAGACAAGTTGGCTTCTCAAGGCGTTCTGTTTACAGATGCACATACTAGCAGTTCTGTTTGCACGCCTACACGTTATGGAATTTTAACAGGACGTTACAATTGGCGTTCAAAATTAAAATCGGGAGTGATCAAAGGTTTTAGCACAGCTTTAATTCAGCAAGACAGGGCTACCATAGGAGATGTACTCAAATCAAATGGTTATAAAACGGCGGCAATTGGTAAATGGCATTTAGGTTGGGATTGGGCAAATATTGAAGCAGGAGAATCAAAAGTCAATTATTCTAAAAAAATTAAAAACGGACCTACAACACTTGGTTTTGATTATTGGTTTGGTTTCTGTGGTTCTTTAGATATGGAGCCCTATGTTTGGGTAGAAAATGAGCAACCGACTATGGTTCCTACTAAATTTACACAAAATACAGGACAAGCGATGTGGAGGAAAGGACTGACTTCGGATGATTTTGATCATGAGCAAGTCTTGCCGAAAATTACTGCTAAAACAGTCACCTATATTCAGGAAAACGCAAATGGAGAAAAACCATTTTTCTTATACATGCCTTTGCCAGCTCCCCATACACCTATTTTACCAACCCCTGAGTTTAAAGGGAAAAGTGGTTTAGACAATCCTTATGGTGATTTTGTATTGATGGTAGATGCAGTGGTAGGAGCAGTGATGAAAGCTTTGGAAGATCAGGGAATCGCTGACAATACCATGGTGGTTTTTACGAGTGATAACGGATGTTCTAATCAAGCAAATTTTAAACAATTAGCGAAAAAAGGACACGATCCTAGTTATGTTTTTAGAGGACATAAAGCCGATATTTTTGAAGGAGGACATCGGGTGCCATTTATTGTTCGTTGGCCTGAAGAAGTCAAAGCAGGAACTTCGAATCAATTGGTGTGTACCACAGATTTTTTTGCAACAGTAACGGATGTTTTAGGACTAAAAATTGAAGACAATGTAGCGGAAGATAGTTTTAGTTTTTTAGCTGCCTTAAAGGTAAAATCCAAAGCGGAGGTTCGAGAAAGCATTGTACATCATTCTATAAATGGTTCCTTTGCGTATCGTAAAAATAATTGGAAAGCCGTTTTTTGTCCAGGTTCTGGTGGTTGGAGTTTTCCAAGACCAAATTCAAAAGAAGCCAAAGCTTTACCAAAATTTCAATTGTACAATTTGAAAAAAGATATGGGTGAAGAAGATAATTTAGAAAATAAAAAACCTGAATTATTAGAAAAATACCGTGATGAATTGGCACAGCTTGTTTTAAAAGGAAGAAGTACGAAAGGTGCGGTTCAAAAAAATGACGGTGCTGAACGTTGGAAGCAGTTAAGTTGGATGCAAGACAAATAATAGAAGAATAAAATAGCGCAATACAAATTAAAATAAATAAAAACCATGAAGTTAAAACAATTTTTTAAACTCCCTGAAAATCAATTCAAAAAGGGAATTAATTCAACCTCTTATTTCTTGCTTTTATTTGCATTGTTTTCTTTCGTTTCTTGCAAAGAAAAAGAAGGAAAGACTGCAGGTGAAAAAAAGAAACCGAATATTGTTTTTGTAATTACCGATGATCAAGGGTATGGAGATTTAGGACATACAGGAAATCCGATTATCAAAACACCTACCATTGATAAATTTGCAACTGAGTCTGTGAGTTTAACAAATTACCATGTGGGTACTACATGTGCACCTACTAGAGCAGGTTTGCTAACAGGAAGAAATTGCAATAGAAATGGAGTTTGGCATACCATTATGGGGGCTTCTATGTTGAATAGAGAAGAAGTTACGATGGCAGATGTGTTGCAGCAATCTGGCTATAAAACAGGTATGTTTGGAAAATGGCATTTGGGAGATAACCATCCGTTTAGACCGTATGAAAGAGGTTTTGATGAAGCTTTTTACCACGGTGGTGGTGGGGTGGGTCAAACACCAGATTATTGGGATAATGATTATTTTGATGATTCTTACTACAGAAATGGTGTTCCAGAAAAACAAGAAGGCTATTGTACTGATATTTGGTTTGATGAAGCCATGCGTTTTATTGAAGCTAAAAAAGAAGATCCTTTCTTTTGTTATTTGAGTTTAAATGCTCCACATGGTCCTTATAATGTGCCTAAAGAGTATTATGATATGTACAAAGATGAAACTGCTATTAGTGAAAAACAAAAGCGTTTTTATGGAATGATTACCAATATTGATGACAATTTTTCTAAGTTGTTGACTAAATTGGAAAGCCTTGGAATTGCTGACAATACAATTATTGTTTTTACAACAGATAACGGAACAGCTAGAGGTTATAAAGTTGATGAGAAATCAAATAAATTACTAGGCTACAATGCTGGAATGCGTGGTACTAAAGGAAGTGAGTATGACGGAGGTCATCGTGTACCTTTTATTGTTAGATGGCCAGATGGTGGTTTGACAGGAGGAAAAAGCTTGGGGAACTTAGTAGCACATGTAGATATGTTACCAACGTTTATGGGCTTAACAGGACAAAAATTTACTCCAACAAAAACCATGGATGGTGCAGATTTGAGTTCTTATTTATTAGGAACAGCTGAAGCTCCTAAAAGATATTTAGTAACAGATACACAGCGTGTGCCTTGGCCTGTAAAAGGAAAGAACAGTTGCGTGATGGATGATAACTGGAGATTGATCAAAGGACGTGAGTTGTATAATATTTCTGAAGATCCGGGACAGGAACATAATATTGCCGATGCACATCCTGAAAAAGTAGCAGAAATGAATGCTTTTTATGAAAGTTGGTGGAAAGACGTTATCAAGGAAACAAAATTTTCTGTGATTAATTTAGGTGTGGATAAAATAGATGCTTTGTCTTGTCATGATGCACGTACAATAGATTTTTACCCACCTTGGAACCAACAATTAATTAGAGCTGGTAAACCTATGGAGCCTGCTCCATTTACGGTAAACTTTGTAAAAGCAGGTAAGTATAAATTTCATTTAAGAAGATGGCCAGCAGAAAGTGGCTTGGCACTTGGTGCAGATTTGAAAGATGGAAGAGCAGCTACCTCACATACAGAAGAAATTGTGAATGGAAATGCATTGAAGTTTAAAAAAGCTTATTTAAAAATAGGGAAAAACAAAGTAGAAGTAGCTGTAGATAATAAGGCAACAGCGGCTGTATTAGAAATGGAAGTTGCTGAAGGTGAAACAGAGCTACTAGCTTATTTTGATATGCTTAACGGAAAACCTTGCAATGCGTTTTATATTGATGTTGAAAAAATAGACTAAAGATTTATCCTTTTTACGATAAGCGTATTTCAGAAAAGGTCATTCTAAATGTATTTAGAATGACCTTTTTTTGTACACCAAAGTATCTGATTTTATAAAACTTTCTTTCTCTATAGGAGGGTGAAGGAAGCTATGAATTCTTTTTTATCCGACTTACAACTCATCAACCATGCATACATTGTTTTAATTTGTTTGGTGAATTTTACGCCACTTATATTTCAAATTGAGTTCCTGCTAATTGAAGGTTGATGTCGTTTTTGTCAAGTTGCTAAATGGGTACAGTATAAAAAAACTTAGTAACGAAACTGATTGTATAGCTACCAATGAATGCAATTGTTGAATATCGCAAATGGAGTCATGTCTGAATGTGTTTTAACTTAAGGCTTCAGGTATTGGTTAGCGTGTATTTACAAGGTAAATATCTATTGGATAAGAGGAATATACGTTAAGTAATTGGTCTTATTGAAAAAGGCTATTGGAGAATGCTCTATATAGTCTTACACAAAGTATAGCTTGATGTGGCAAGGAGTTTATTGTACCCGTATAGTTGTATATAGGAGGGGGGAAAAGTGTAACGACACAAATATTTTATTCTGAGTAGCGATAAATGATTTTAGGGAAAAAATAAATGCTAGTCGTTCAAAAATAACGTGCCGTTATACTAAGTTACGCAGGGGTAGTAGCGTTCTAAGGTGTGGATATAATATTATTTTTTTATAAGCTTTAGAGAGGGGCTAATAAACACCTTCCAGTTTTTTTATTTAAGTGAAATTTTGTTCCAACTAAATATTGGGCTGTTTTTTAAAGGAACCATATGTATGGAAACAAATCAAAAACAAGTGGCAACTTTTAGTTGGAACGATATTTTTTATTTAATGATTTACAGGAACTAAAACAATCGATTTTAAGCTAGATGATTTAGGATTTCCTTCCACTAAAGAAACAGAAATGCTATGTTTTCCAGGTTTTTTAAACTCTAAAATCCCCATTTTGTAATCAACGTATTTTGCCGTTGCAGCTTGTTGATTTTGAATACGAATGTCTTCATCTGTTTCAATTTTCCATACCAATCTGTCTTCACCAGCATAACAAAGATTTACATAGTAATATCCAGCTTTTTGAACATTTACATCCCAAGTAACCTGACCATTTTTTTCCCAATTACCAACTTGATTGGCATGTTTCCATTCTCCAAACTTTTCCATCCAACGGATGTTCTTTTGCTCCGCATTGCTAACGTTTCCAAATTCAGTAATTAATTCAGTTTCTCTATTTGGGTAAATTCCTAATTCTTTGTCATCAACTGCTACTTTAGTTTTACTGGTCAACTCAATAATAGAAATAAGTTTTTCTGGTGCTTTAAATGGTACGTCAAAAACAACCCAATTATCTTTAGTTTGTGTGAATTTAATTTTCACACTTTTCCCTTCTGGATTTAAAATTTTTGCCGATTTAATTTTTGTCTTTACACCAGGTACGTATAATTTTCCATCCGTAGGCCAATCTGAAACCGCTAAAAACATAGCATTGTCTTTCGTTGTTACATCACCCCAAGGTAATTTGTATTCCCAAGGAGAAGGATCAGCATCATAAACAACTTGTGGGTAACGTTTCAACCATTTTCCAGTCTCTCTTAAAAATTCAGCACCAATTTCAGGAACTGTACCTAAATTGTTTGGCCCTACATTAAATAAGTAAGAACCTCCACGTGCCACAGTTTCTACCAATCTTGATAAAATGACTTTAGGACTCTTAAAATTATTGTCGTACCAAGCATACGACCAAGAATCGTTATTGGTATCACAGGTTTCCCATAAACCATTAATTCGTTTGGTTGGAACCTCCATATCACCTACACTGGCATAATCTCCTAATCCGTAACCAACTCTACTACACATCATTGCCTTAGGTTGTAATTCTCTGACCATAGCCGCTAATTCTACGACGTATTCTTTTTTCATATCACCAGGGGTATCAAACCATACAAAATCTATTTGACCATAGTTTGTACAAATTTCTTTAACCTGGGGTTTACATTTGTTATAGAAATAGTCTTTAAAAGTAGCTTCTTTACCATTGGCATCTGTTTTTGGCCCTCTAGCTCCTCCAGGAGTTGTCCAGTCTTGATTGTGTGAATAGTAAAAACCAAATCCAAGTCCAAGTTCATGACAAGCATTTGATAATTCATGCATCGGGTCTCTTCCAAATGGACTAGCATCTACAATGTCGAAATCACTTACTTTTGAGTCAAACATGGCAAAACCTTCATGATGCTTACTTGTAATAACAATGTATTTCATTCCGGCATCTTTTGCCAATTGTGCTATTTTTTTTGCATCAAATTCTGTTGGGTTAAAATCATTGGCAATTTTTTTATAATCGGCAACAGGAATACCTGCCATTCTAGGATTCATAATCCATTCGCCAATACCATAATATGTTTTATCATTCCATACGCCACCTAAATTGGAAAATAAACCCCAATGGATAAACATACCAAAATTGCTTTCGTCAAAGAATTTTCCTTTTCCATTTTTTAAGGCATCTATTGAAACGCTGGTTTCACCCCACATTTCTTCCATTCCTTTCTCTTTCTTGTCTTGAGAAAAGCTTAGGTTTGAAATACATAAAACCGCTAAAACTAACAATACGTATTTGTTTCTATTTTTTAAAATCATCTCTTAAATTTTTTAATTTCCCTATCAATCGTAAAAATTATATTTTCTTTTTATTGAAAAGCTAATACACTACAAAAGTAACTGTAGATGCTAGAAAATGACTTTCTCTGTTCTTTCATTCTATTGCTCAAATAGTGTTTTGTACTTAAAACAGTGGGCTATTTGTGTTTTTATTGCTTAAAATGGTGGATAAACTAAAATCCCCCTGCTTTGCATAAATGAAAAGTCAGGGGGATTTAAATTGCAACAATTACAAATTAGTAACCTTCGTTTTGTTTCCAACCATAGTTTAAGTTAATTTCTAACTGTGCTTGGGGTATTGGCCATAACCATTCATTGTCGGGCCATAATATTTTACCTGTAAAATCAGCTGATGCTGCTTTTAAAGTTCTAACAGAACCTTGTTCTGCTTCCCAAACAATATTTATGTCTTCCGTTGAGGTTGTAAGTCTGTCTGTACGAATCAAATCGAATTTACGTTTGTATTCACCTGCAAATTCACATCTTCTTTCTTTCCAAATAGCCAATCTAAAATCTTCTTGAGATAAGGCTGGAGTTAAATCGGCCAAGCCTGCTCTGTTTCTAATTCTGTTCACAGCGTTATAGGCTTCGTCACTTGGTGCTCCGTCAGCTTCATTTTGTGCTTCTGCAAAAATCAATAAAGCATCTGCAAATCGGTATAAGACTGTATTGTTGTCTGCATATCTAAAATCAGATCCTTCAACCAAAGTCAATACATCCGTATCAACAAATTTTCTAAACATTGGTTGCGTGAGGTATGTTGCTCCATTAGGAACGTCATATCTTGTTAAGATATTAAAATCTCTTCTTTCGTCACCATCTTCAAATTCATCGTATAAATGAGGGGTTGGTAAGAAAATACCTGCATTGTTCGTTCTAGGAAATTTTAAATCATCTACAGTAGCTGTATTTCCGGTATCATTGCCATCTTTATCAAGTAAAACAGGAACATCAGTAGCTCTTCCCCAATAATCTTTTCCATTACTAGCAGCTCTTCCTTCACGTGTCATCCAGTTTCCAATATCAGTTATTGGAAGATAGGATATTTCTAACATAGATTCTTTAGAAAATGAGTTGTTTTTATCCCAAGCAACTCCATATGCAGGTGCTGTTGTTGAGGCTTCAAGATTTAATGAATGTGGTGAATTGTCTATTACATCTTTAGCCATGTCTCTAGCCAAAGCATAATTAGAAGCTTCTCCAAATACAAATTCACCTGTTGAAGTACGTCTTTTTCCAGCTCTTGTTAAATAAACTTCTGACAAAATAAGTTTAGCGGTCCATTTAGTAATATGTCCATCATGCAATCCGTCAGAACAGTGTTCTCCTGCAAAAAGCAAGTCAGGAATAATAATTTGGTCATAAATAGCATTTACATCTGACCTAGGAATTTCCCAGTTGGCTGCATTTGTAATGATTGGCATATCTCCATAAGCTCTGACTAAGTTGTAATAATAAAAAGCTCTAAGTGCTCTTGCTTCTCCAACAATGAGATTGATGATCGCTTCATCAATATCCATGGCAGAGGCATTTTTAATAACATTGTTTGCTCTTCCAATTCCAATCCACCAATCAAAATACACATCATGATTGTCGTCAAATAATTCAAACGAAGGTGTGATATTATGCTTAGCCATTGGAATGGTCCAAACATTACTTCCTTTTTTACTCACAACATCATCTGTGTATAAATCAATACACATCCATCGTCTACCAAAAACATTGGCCATTCTTTCATACACACCATCTACTGCATTTCTAGCATCTTCAGGAGTTTTGTAAAAATTTTCAGCAGCAATAAATGTTGGTGGTTCTTCATCTAAAAAATCACTACAAGAAACAAGTCCAAGCGAAATGAATAGAATAATTACTATATTTTTTATATTTTTTTTCATAATCTATATCTTATAAATAGTTACTAAAACTTTAATTTTACTCCGACTCTTAGTATTCTTGCTAAAGGATAAGCTCCTTTATCATGACCTATTGCTCTTGTTGCAGAACCTCTAATAGAAACATCAGGAGAGTATCCTGTATATTTGGTCCAAGTATATAAGTTAGAAGCTGAAGCATAGATTCTAAATGAGGATAGATTCATTTTTTCAACTGTAGATTTCGGAAATGAATATCCAACAGTAATGTTTTGTAAACGAACAAAAGAACCATCTTCTATATATCTTGAACTAAAGATGCTTTGTCTGTTTTCAGTACTAACTCTTGGATAAACTGCACTAGGGTTTTCTGGAGTCCATCTTTCCATAACAATTGCCAAGGCTTGTCTATCCGCAAATTCAAATAATCTCATGTTTTGAATGGCAGCAATATCTTTTCCTATTTGAGAGTCAATAAAGAAGGAAAGATCTACGTTTCCAAAAGTAAACGAATTGTTAATTCCAAAGGAAACATCTGGTTGTGCACGTCCAATTACTTGTCTGTCAGCTTCATTGAAATCTCCACTTCCATCCAAATCTTCATACAACTGATCTCCAGGTCTGCTTCTATCAGCGGTAGCAGGTACGCCTCCGTTAAATCCATTTACAAAGGTATAATCACCGCGAGTAGGATCTGCATTGTATAAATCAATTTGTTCTTGATTAGTTAAACCTTGAAATTCTACAAAATCATCAAACTGTGCAATTCCTGTAGTTTGGTATCCGTAAAAAGCACCTACTTCTTCTCCAATAATTAAACGCTGTGTTCCTCCAGGAATGTAACCAGGATCCCAACCACTTTGTATATAATCGGATCCCATCTGGGTGATCACAGTTTTTCCAGTACCTAAATTAGCATTTACGGTCCAAGAAAATTTCTTATTATTTATAATATGGGCTTTAACATCCATTTCAAATCCTTCGGTTTGCAATTGTCCAAAATTTTCAGTGTAGGTACTAAAGCCAGATTGAATAGCAATGGCGTTGTCTGCAAATAAAATATCATTTGTTTCTTTAAAATAATATTCAAAACTACCTGTAACTCTGTTTTTTAATATTCCGTAATCGATAGCAAAATTTAACTGACTTGTTGTTTCCCAAGTAAGGTTTTCGTTTGTTAATTGACTTGGACTATAGTAGGTAGTTAATGCTTCGTTAAAACCTGTAATTCCTGCTTCATACTGATCTAAAGATTGGTAAGCAGAAATTCCTTGATTTCCAGAAAAACCATAACTGGTACGAATTTTTAACTCGTTTATAAAATCAATGTCTTCCATAAAGCTTTCTTTAGAAATTTTATAGGCAATGGCAGCAGCTGGGAAAAATGCCCATTTGTTGTTTGCAGAAAATTTTGAAGAACCTTCATATCTACCTGTTAAGGTGGCTAATATTTTACTTTTGTAGTTGTATGAAATTCTACCAAACCAAGAAGATAAAGCGGTCTTGGTGTAACTTACACGGTCAGGGTCGTTAAAAGTAGCTGTTTCCGGAGCATAAAAAGATAATAAGTCATTTGGAAAACCAAAGTTGGAAACAAAAACGGCTTCAGATTCTGTAGACTCTAAGGACTGACCTATAAAAGCCGTAACGGAATGTTTTCCAAATTTACCTCTATAGTTTATCGTATTTGTAATTGTAGAACGTGTATTTCTTGTGTCAGAAGTTTTAGCTCTTCCTCCTTCAGAAAAACGACCTAAGACATCATTTTGGTAATAGCGTTTGGCGGTGTTTTTGTTTTGATGACTCAATGCTGTTTTAAACGTGAAATTTTTATTGAATTTGTAATCTAGCTTCATGCTACCTACTAATTGTGTCAATAAATTGCTGTATTCATTTGCTAATAGTGAAGTTAGCGGCGAGTACCCATCAAGAAATTCAGGGTCATCATCATCTTCATTTTCTATAAATTTTTCATAAGGTTTGGCATTAAAGGCTCTTTTAATTGCACTTGTAGCACCTTTCCCGTCATTGTCTCCTGTGTTCACAGCTTTTTGGTTAGAGGTAACATGCGCATAATTAATAGATGTACTAACACTTAATTTTTCTGAAACAGCAGCTTTTAAATTAACTCGGGTCGTTATTCTATCTAAATCGGTACTTTGTACAACTCCTTCAGCACTTAAAATATTGGTTGAAATTAAATAGTTTAAGTTCTTGTCACCACCACTAAAATTAATATTGGTGTTAGAAGACATTCCAGTTCCAATAATTGTTTTTTGCCAATTTGTAGATTCTAATAAACCCAAACGAGCAGAATCTAATTGAGTTGAATTACCAACGGTACCGTTCGCATGAAATTTCGATTCGTTGTTGATAATTGTATATTCATTAGCATCTAATAAGTTGATTAAATTAGGTACTTCTATAACAGAATAATCATGATCAATACGAATAACTCCTTTTCCTACTTTTCCAGTTTTTGTAGTAATTAAAACAACTCCATTTGCCCCTCTCGATCCATAAACAGCGGTTGATGATGCATCCTTCAAAACTTCAATAGATTGAATGTCTGCAGGATTGATCATTGATAATGGACTGATACTAGAACTCTCTAAATCTTGATCTCCTAAACCAGCAGCGGCTGTGTTGTCCATAGGAACTCCGTCAATTACATATAAAGGTTCACTGCTTGTTAAAGAACTAAGTCCCCTAACAACAATAGATGCTGCAGAACCAGGCGCTCCAGAAGCTTGAGTTACAACCACCCCAGATGCTCTACCCGACAAGGCTTGTTCGATTCCGATTCCTCCAATTTTCGTAAGCTCTTCTGCTTTTATTGAAGATACAGAACCTGTTAAATCACTTTTCTTAACCGTACCATATCCAATAACAACGACTTCTTCAAGTTCATTACTAGCTCTAGTAATAACGGCATTCAGAATAGTTGAATCACCTACAGTCATTTCTTTAGTTTCCATTCCTATAAAAGAAAACACCAAAACATCTCCTGTTTTTGCTTTCAAAGAGTAATAACCGTCAAAATCTGTTACGGTTCCTCTTGCAACTCCTTTAATTAAAACAGTCACTCCTAATAGGGGCTCACCTGTTTCATCTTTTACGCTTCCAGTTATGTTTTTTTCTTGTGAAAAAACCCCAGTGCTAAACACTAGAAGGAAAATGGTTAAAATTTTTTTCATATTTATTTGTTAAAATTAGTTTAGGCTAATTTAGATAGATGCTTAAAAACAGACTTTCTTTAAATAACCATAAGTTTGCTCATTTTGTGCAATATACCAAAACGCTAGGCTTTTCGTGGGCTTAGAGTTTTGAAAGTAAGTATAGGGATTGAAATTATTTCAATTTAAGTAATTTTTAAGGAAGCTCTTTATTAGTCAATTTGAGCATGATTATGATGAATTCGAGAAAGCGTTATTTTGAATGGTTGTGTAATTTTATCCTATAAAAAAATAGTTATTGCCAAGTAGTTAGAAAATACTTTAACATTAGTGTTTGATGAAGTTAGTGTTAATTTTTTTTAAGATACTTATGCAACCCGTTGTTAGATTTAAAATAATTTTAAAAGAATGTCGGTCATGAAAAATTCTATAATCACCTGTTTGCTTGTTGCTTTATTTTTCGCAAATCCTATGATAGCTCAAAATAAAGAAGAACACACTAATTTACCAGAATTTTCTTGGGACACCATGCCCTTGTATATGCATTTGCGCAAGGCGACTGCTTTTTCAAAAGAAGAAATTAAATTTATAGCAAAACACCCTTTAATTACCTTTGAAAAAACGACTGGAAGTACAAGTTATGGCTCTACAGAAAAAGGAACTCTAAAAGCAGCTGCGGCAGTGAAAAATATAAACCCTGATACAAAAATATTGTATTATAAAAATGTGGTTATTAATTGGAGTGGTTATGGTGAAGATGAAGCTTTCTTAAAAAAACACCCAGAAGCAATTTTGAGAGATGCGAATGGGAAAAAAGCTTTAATGCCAAATAACAAAACAGGCTTCTTTGATTTGTCGCAAGAAAATGTTCGTAGGTATTGGTTAGATCATGTTACAAAAATGGCGAATAATCAAGAAATTGATGGTTTGTTTATGGATGCGAATATCAAAGTATTGGTTCCAGGTTTTTTTAGCGCTCGTGTAGGAAAAGAAAAACAAGCGGCAGTTGAAGCTGGCTATTTGACGATGATGAAAGAATTAGACCAAAGATTGGGAAAAGACAATTTGTTAATTGCAAATATTTTAAGAGTTCGTCCTGAATTTAAAGACGCTGGTAGAACTTATTTAAAGTTTTTTTCAGGCTCATATATAGAAGGATTTGAACATGAAAGCTTTGGAATGACCTACGAGGATTATTTAGCAAAAGGAATTGAGGCAGTTCAAAAATCAGCAAGAGAAGGAAAAGTAATTGCCATGTCTATGGGAATAGGAAAAGCATCTAAAAATGCGGTAGCTGGTATAGATGATGTAAGGCAAAAAGTAAATGCGAATGACGATTTAACGAAACGTTTGGACTATATCTTGGCCATCTTTTTGGTTTGTGCAGAAAAACACAGTTATATTTATCCACATGACGGATATGGAATTACCAAATCTGCAGTGTGGTTAAAAACATTTCCACAATACGAGAAAAAATTAGGGGCACCAAAAGGTTTTGCTAAAAAAGAAGGATATGTGTATACCCGATCTTTTGAGCATTTAGATGTTGTTTTGGATATTCAAAAGAAAACGGCAAAATTAAATTGGAAATAAACCGGAATAAAACCATGAGCTTTAACTATTTATTTTCTTTTTTCACATCGGTTCTATTAGCAGTAACTGCTTGTCAAAAAACAGCTAGCGAAACAACAGAAACGATTGAGGCGTCAAAAGAAGAACCGGTAGAAGAAATTGCAAACCCAAATTTGCCAGAATTTTCATGGGATACCATGCCCTTGTATATGCATGTGCGTAAAAAATCGGCCTTTACAAATGATGAGATTGAATTTTTAGCTGAATTTCCATTGATCACCTTAGAAAAAAGTACAGGTTATGAAACTTATGGATCTAATGAAAAAGGAAGCATTGAAGCAGCTAAGGCAATCAAAGCCATCAATTCAAAAGCAACCATACTCTACTACAAAAATGTAGTGATCAACTGGGGGAATTATGAAGAAGATGAAGAGTTTTTAGAAGCGCATCCGGAAGCTTTATTAACAAACAGTGATGGAGAAAAAGTATTCATGCCAAATGGTACGACTGGTTTTTTTGATATTTCTCAAAAATATATTCGTGACTATTGGTTAGAGCATGTGCGTAAAATTTCAGAAAGTCCTTTTATTGATGGAGTTTTTATGGATGCCAACATTAAAGTATTGGTAGAAGGTTTTTTTAATGGTAGAGTTGGTGAAGAAAAACAGCAGGAAATAGAAGCAGGGTATTTTAACATGATGGAAGATTTGAATACGCAAATAGGTGAAGACAATCTTTTAATCGCAAATATTTTGAGGGTTCGACCAGAGTTTACAGATTCTGGTAGAGAGTTTTTAAATTATTTTGACGGTTCCTATTTAGAAGGTTTTGACAATGCAAATTTTGGAATGACTTATGCTGAATATTTGGCTAAAGGGATAGAAGCTGTACAAAAATCGGCAAGAGAAGGTGAAGTAATTGCCATGTCTTTAGGCTTAGGAGAAGCATTAGAAGGTGCCAATGTAGGAATTGATGATGAGCGAGAATCTGTAGAACTCGACGAGGATTTAAGTGCTCGTTTGGATTATTTATTGGCGATCTTTTTGGTGTGTGCAGAAAAACACAGTTATGTTTACCCCCATGATGGTTACAATAGTTTAACCTCTGCTACTTGGTTAAAAACATTTACACAATACCAAAAAAGGTTAGGAGCACCAAAAGGCTATGCAAAAAAGGAAGGCTATGTTTATACTAGGTCTTTTGAATATGTAGATGTAACTTTAGATATAGAAAACAAAACAGCAATATTAGCTTGGAAATAAAAAAGAAGTAAAACAAAAACAATAATAAAAATGAAAAAAAGAAATAGTTTTTTGATAGGAATTTTAGCAGTTTCTCTTTTTTCTATGCCAGTACAGGGACAGAAAAAAAGCAACAACATACAGCCAAATATCATCATTTTTTATGCAGATGATTTGGGTTGGCAAGACACTCAGTTAAATAACTTAGATGAACCAAGTCCTTGGGAGACCCCCAATATTTCTAAATTAGCTGAAGAGGGTTTAAATTTTACCAATGGGTATTCACCAGCACCTACTTGTGCTCCTTCAAGAGCTGCAGTGCTTTCTGGTTTGCATCCAACAAAAACAGGGATTACACATGTAAGTGGAGGAAGTCTCCCGGTACCTGCAGGTCGTTCAAATTATATGGCACCTTTTTTTCCAATAGGATTGATGCCGGAAAACTTTACGATTGCTGAAGCTTTAAAAATGAATGGTTATAAAACGGGGCATGTTGGTAAATGGCATGTTGGAGGTCTTGAGATTCAAAAATCAACCAATCAAGGTTTTGATTTTGCTTATGAATCTAGAGGTGCGCATCAAGGGCCAAAGAAACCCGTTACTCGTTTAACTGAATTTGCAACACATCAAAAAAGTGATCCCTATCAATTGAGTGATGAAAAATATGCTCCTTTTACTAAAAATGCTCCTAATGGAATTTCGTATCCTAAAGATATGGTTACTGAAAAAGCACTTGAATTTATTACCAAAAGTAAAGACGAACCTTTCTTTTTATATTTAGCACATTGGTTGGTACATGCTCCTATTCATACCAAAAACAAAGAATTGTTACAATATTATTGTGATAAATTAGGAATCGATTTTCCTACAAAAAACATCCCTATTAAAACTGGCGGACAAACAAACCCTTTTTATGGATCTATGGTAACTACTTTAGATTGGAGTTTAGGACGTGTGGTAGATTTGTTAAAGAAAACAGACGACCCAAGAAATCCTGGAAAAAAATTATATGAAACTACCTATATTATTTTTTCTTCTGATAACGGAGGGGTAGAAAAAGCAAATGGAGACATTGTTACCGATAACTTTCCTTTAGATGAAGGTAAAAAATATGCGCAAGAAGGTGGAATTAGAGTGCCAATGGTTATTGCTGGTCCAAATATTCCAAAAGGAGAAACAAAAGATGTATTGATCAATCAATTAGACTTTTTTCCAACCCTTTTAAATATTACAAATAGCAAAATACCTGCTAAATATAGTTCAAATTTAGATGGATTAAATATCTCTAATGTTTTGTTTGATAATGAAAGTGTTGTAAAAAATAACAATGGAGAAACAAGAGAAGATTTATGGTGGCATTTTCCTCATAATTCAGATACTCAAATGCAATCTGCTATAAGAAGTGGCGATTATAAATTGTATAAAAACCATATCAAAGGTAATTATGAATTATACAGATTGTATAAAGACGGAAAAAGAGCAGATTTAGAAGAAAAATTCGATATAGCTAAACAAAATCCTAAAGTAGTAAAAGACTTGTCTACAAGATTAGAAAAATACTTAAAGGATAATGATGCTAAATACCCATATAAAAGTACTACAACACCTAAAGGAGGAAAAGCTTTAGAAAATGTAGCTGCTATTCCTGTTATTAGCAATGATACTTTCGATGCAGGAACTCGTAAAGTTGTTGTTACCTTAGAAAAAGGAAAATCTAAAGTACTAGAAAGTTATGCTTTGATAAAAATTGCAAACAAAGGAAGTAGAAAAGGAAAGCATTCTACAACCTTTATAAAAGCACCTTTAGAGGTTAGCAAAAATAATTTAGAATATACATTTACGGTTCCTAAAGACATTATTGAATATGGTGTTATTTTAATTGATGAAAATAGATTTATGGTTAAAAGTGAATTTCATCAAGTAGATGTAGCCAATACACCAATCAAAAAGGTGAAGAAGAACAGGAAAAACAAAAAGAAAAACAAACAATAGAAAATAGCGTATAAATAATTTTTAATATGAAAATCAAAAAAAGTTTTTTAGGTTTATTTCTCCTTTTACTATTTATTTCGAATGCTGTAAATAGTCAGGGTAAAGGTGATTTAATAAAACCCAATGTCATTATTTTTTATGCAGATGATTTAGGTTGGCAAGACATACAATTAAACGATTTAGATGAGCCATGTGCTTGGGAAACTCCCAATATTACAAAATTAGCGAAGGATGCTGTAAATTTTACAAATGGATATTCTGCTGCACCCACTTGTGCACCTTCTAGAAGTGCTATTTTAAGTGGACTACATCCTGCTAAAACAGGAATAACAAATGTTGTTGGAGGTGGTATTCCCAAAGCTCAGAGAGGCGCTAAGTATATCAGTCCTTATTTTCCAGAAGGATTAATGCCAGAAAATTTTACCATTGCAGAAGCTCTAAAAATGAATGGTTATAGAACAGGGCATGTGGGTAAATGGCATGCAGGTGCGCTTCAAATTCAGAGTTCTTCTAATCAAGGTTTTGATTTTGCACATGAGTCTAGAGGAGCACATCAAAGTCCTAGAAAACCAGACAATCGTGTGACTGAGTTTGCGACACATGATAAAAAGGATGCCTATCGTTTAAGCGAGGAAAAGTATTTTCCTTTTACCAAAACAGCTCCTAATGGAATTTCATATCCAAAAGATGAGGTTACGGAAAATGCACTTAAATTTATTACCGAAAGTAAAAACGAACCTTTCTTTTTGTATTTAGCACATTGGATGGTACATTATCCTATTCACACTAAAAACCGTGACTTGTTACAATATTATTGTGATAAATTAGGAATAGAATTTCCAAAAGAAGATGTACCAATGACCAAAGGAGGACAAAACAATCCTTATTTTGGAGCCATGGTTACTACCTTAGATTGGAGTTTAGGTCGTGTGGTAGATTTGTTAAAGAAAACAGATGACCCAAGAAATCCTGGAAAAAAATTATACGAGACTACTTATATCTTTTTCTCTTCTGATAATGGTGGAGCAGAACAGCGTAAAACAGAAATAATGTCTGACAACGCACCTTTGGATAAAGGTAAAAAATATACAGAAGAAGGTGGAATTAGAGTTCCAATGTTTGTGACAGGTCCAAACGTTTCAAAAGGAAAAACAAAAGATGTTTTAATCAATCAATTAGATTTTTATCCAACAATTTTAAACCTTACCAATAGTAAAATTCCTGCAAAATACAGTGCAAATTTAGACGGACTTGATATTTCAAATGTTTTATTTACGAAGGAGAATGATGTAAAAAATAGTCATGGTAAAGTTAGAGAAGATTTATGGTGGCATTATCCTTATGGAGACGAAACTAAGAATCAATCAGCTATACGGTCTGGAGATTATAAATTGTATAAAAACTTTATCACAGGCTCCTATGTATTGCATCGTTTGTATAAAAACGGAAAACGCCATGATTTAGAAGAAAAGTACGATATCGCTAAACAAGAACCTAAAATAGTAAAAGAACTGTCTAGTAAGTTGGAAAAATATTTAAAAGACTACGATGCAAAACTTCCTTATAAAGAGCCTTCTCAATTTAAGGGTGAAAAAGAGGTAGTTGCTATTCCAACAATTATTTCCGATTCCTATAATGCAAATTCTCGTAAAGTTTCTATACAGTTAGAAAAGGGAAAAACGAAAGTAACTGAAGGCTATGCCTTGGTGAAAATATCAGATACTCCAAAGAAAAATGGAAGGAGAGGAAGAATACATTCAACCTATATAAAAGTACCTGTAGATTGTAACAAAAATAAATTAGCGTACACCTTTACGGTTCCCAAAGAAGCAAAAGAATATATTTTTATTGTAATTGATGAAAATAGATTTATAGTGAAAGGGAAATTGCATAAAATCAAGTAATATGTAACATGAATAAAATCTTCCAGACCAGTCTTTTTTATGTCTCTATTGTTTTTTGTACAAATAACACAAGGACAAACAAATTTAAAAAGACTAAAGAATAGCCGTCCTAAGCTTATTTTTTTTATGATGGATGATCAAGGTCTGGGAGATTTATTGTGTATGGGAAACCAGGTGGTAAAAACACCAAATATTGATGCTTTTTATCAAAAATCAACACGTTTTACAGAATATCATGTAAGTCCACTTATGCCTTTACATGAGTTGCTTTAATGAGCGGTTGGAGTCATGTATACTATTCTCGAGCGTTAAATAATGGTCTTAGATGTGTTTGCTCTATTCAATAACTTAAACACAATAAATCTAAAATTATAGACTTGTAAAATATGTAATACCGCACATCGAAAATTTCACTTAAAGAAAAAGTCATAATTGAGACTTTATTTAGGTTTATGTTGTAGAATAATTGAATAAGATACAGTTTTGATTGGATTAGATATGAAATTAACTAAAAAGAAACAACAAATTAGTATCCTCAAAAAACAACAAAACAATAACGATGAATAATTCCAACGTTTCTAATAGAGAATTTATAATTACATCTAGAGGTGTTTGGAAACCAACTATTTTATCAATTATATTATTTTTTATTATGATGACTGAAAACACAAAGGCACAAGGAGGTTTTGCCAAAGATCTAACGTTTCTTAAAAACCACACAGAAATTATTGTATTAAGACAAGGACAGAGTGCTGTTGTTGTCGCTCCTTTATTTCAAGGTCGTGTTATGACAAGTGCTACCAATGCTTCTAAAGGTGCTGGTTTTGGATGGATTAACAAAAAAGTAATAGAAGCAGGTTTTTTAACAGAAGAAGAACGTAAAGGAAAAATAGAAAGTCAAATTTATGTTTTTGGAGGAGAAGAACGTTTTTGGTTAGGACCCGAAGGAGGACAATTTTCCATCTTTTTTAAACCTGGAGCAACGTTTGATTTTTCGAATTGGAAAACTCCAGCGGTGATAGATACGGATGCTTTTACTTTAGTGTCTAAAACGGAATACACAGCTAAATTTAAACATAGTTGTGAACTTATAAACAAGAGTGGAACTATTTTTAAAATGGGAATTGCTCGTACCGTAACTATTTTAAATAAAGTAGCTGTAGAAGCTGTCATCAAAAAAGAATTATCAGATAAAATTGAATTTGTAGGGTATCAAACAAAGAATCAAATTACAAATATTGGAGAAAAACCTTGGGTTCCAGAATCAGGTTTACCGTCTATTTGGATGTTAGGAATGTACAATCCATCACCAGAAACAACGGTGGTTATTCCTTTTGTAGAAGGAGATGAAAGTGAGTTGGGAGAAAAAGTGAATGATACTTATTTTGGAAAAATATCAGAAGATTACTTAAAAGTAAAAGAAGATGTTTTGTTTTTAAAGGGAGATGGTACCAAGCGAGGAAAAATAGGTGTAGGACCTAAAAGAACGAAAGGGATTGCAGGAAGTTACGATGCTAATGGAGGAGTTTTAAACATCGTAACCTATAATCAGCAAGAAGCAAAACATGGATATGTAAATTCTACTTGGGAAGAGCAAGTAGAACCTTTTGCAGGAGATGTATTAAACGCATATAACGATGGTGCTCCAGAGCCAGGAGTCGCTCAAATGGGGCCTTTTTATGAGTTGGAAACTTCATCACCAGCAGCAGCTTTAAAGCCTAAGGAAACAATGACTCATATTCAAACAACAATTCATTTACAAGGAGATAAAGAAGATTTGAATAGACTTTCAGAAGCTTTACTAGGAGTAAGTTTGAATGAAATTACAAATGCCTTTTAATAAAAGGCTGACCCAAGAATCTAAACAATATTTAAATACCACAATGAGCACTAAAATATTCATTCAAAGTTTACTGTTAACAGTCTTTTTAGGTCTATACGGATGTAAACAAAAAGAAACAACAAAAGGAGTAGCAACGCAAGCTTTTGACCAAACAGCTAATTGGGCAATTTTAGAGAAAGCAGATGCCGTTAAAGAAGGAAATATTTATACATGGAATATTGAGGTAAAACATCCTGTAGAGTATTTTGTACAAGTTGTTTTTGATGCTTTACCAACAAATACATCTGTAGCAAAAGTAAAGGTAGATGATCAGGAGTTAGCTGGAACATTTCAACAAGATTATACAACGTACAACCACAAAATAGTTTCTGAGTTTCAAAAATCAATAAAAATTAGGGATGTTGCTACTAAGCATCTAATAACTATAGAAACGGAAGTCGATTTTAAACAACTAAGATTAGTTCCTTCTTATAAAACCCCCGTAGGTTCTGGAGTACATCAGAAAGAGTGGTTGAAAATGCATGAATCACCAGAAAAACAAGCCGCTTTAGCATGGTTTAAAGAGGCTAAGTTTGGAATGTTTATTCATTGGGGACTGTACTCTCAAGCAGGAGGAATGTGGAAAGGAACTAAAATTAACAATTCACCTTATCCAGGACCAAAAGTAGCAGAATGGATTATGCATGCTTTTCAAATTCCAAGAGAGGTATATGCGCAGTTAGCAAAAACATTTAATCCAGATACCTCTTTTGCTCAGAATATTGCCAAGTTAGCTAAAAAGGCAGGGATGAAATATGTAGTGATTACTTCTAAACATCACGATGGTTTTGCTTTGTTTGATTCAAAAAGTTCTGAGTATGACATGGTAGATGCTACTCCTTATAAAGCAGACGCAGTAAAAGAATTGTATGAAGCTTGTTTAAAAGAAGGTTTAGATTTTGGAGTTTACTATTCTCATGGAAATGATTGGAATGATGGAGGAGATGGTAATTATGCGAATGTAAAAAAAGTAAATGATTCTTTAGGAATTTACACACATAGTTCAGGTAAAAACACCTGGGATCCGAGTCCAAATACTCATGCGGAATATTATCAATCTAAAAGTTATCCTCAAATTAAAGAGCTAATTGCTTTGTTACCAGAGTTGCGTTTAATTTGGTTTGATGGTGAAGGATTTACGACCGAAGAACAATCTTTTCATTTTTACAAAATGGTGTACGATGCAAATCCAAATATTTTGGTAAACAGAAGAGTAGGTTGGGACTTTGGAGATTATTTAGATGCAGGAGATAATAAAATACCATCAGCAAAAGAAAAAATAGATAAGTATTGGGAAACTTGTGGAACCACTAATAATTCTTGGGGATACAAGGTGTACGATCATGACTGGAAAAGCACGAGAGAGTTGTTGTACTATTTTGTAGATATCCTATCAAAAGGTGGAAACTATTTATTAAATATAGGTCCTGATGGAAAAGGACATGTACCAGAAGCGAGTTCAAAAGGACTTTTAGAAATGGGAGAATGGATTGCCACTAATGGAGAAGCTGTTTATGGAACAGCACGTTGGATTGTTGCGAATGAGGGTAAAGAAGAAACACTTTTAGACGGAACAGGTCATAGAGCTGCAAAAGGATTCAAACGTAGTTTTACAAAAAGCGATTTTTGGTTTACAACGAAAGACAATTCGGTTTATGCAATTTCATTAGTGCCTTCTTCTACAACGATATTAATTCGTTCTTTAAACAAAGAAATAGGAGTTATTAAGGACGTACATATTTTGAATGGACACCCAATTAAATATTGGTCACAAACAGACAAAGGGCTTTTAATTTATTTAAAAACAGCCGTTACTGCCGAAAATGGTTTTGTTGTAAAAGCAAATTTCAAACTAAATTAAGCGAGCCAAAATAAAAAAAGCATGGAAAAATCAGGGTTATTATGTTTAAACTTACTACTACTTTTTTTCTATAGTTGTTCCAATCAAAAAACAGATATTTATGTAAGTCCAACTGGAAATAACACAAATATTGGGACAAAAGAAAATCCGTTAAAAACGATTGAAAAGGCCTTGGCCTATGCACATTCCATAAAAAAGGAGAAAAACAATGCAACGACAATTCATCTTTTAGAAGGGGAGTATCATTTGTCTTCGACTTTGGTTATTGATGCAGAATTAAGTAATATTTCAATTGTTGGAGTAGGAGCAGATAAAGTTACCGTGAAAGGTTCCAAAATGCTAGAGGCAAAATGGGAACTGCTATCAGAAAATATATGGGTAACAACTATTGATCCTACTTTAGATTTTAGTCAATTATTTATTAATGATGAAAAGCAAGTTTTAGCTAGGTATCCTAATTATGATGAAAATGCAGGCTATTGGCAAGGTTTTGCTGCCGACGCCATTGATCCAAATCGAATTTCAAAATGGAAAAAACCGAAAGGTGGTTTTGTACATGCTATGCACAGTGGGCGTTGGGGTGGATTTCATTTTGAAATAGTAGCGATGAAAGAAGATGGTGAATTGGAGCTCATTGGAGGACATCAAAACAACCGTCCATCAAAAATGCATGCAAAATATAGAATGGTAGAAAATGTGTTTGAAGAATTGGATGCTGCTAAAGAATGGTATTTAGACAAGGATACGCACAAATTATATGTTTGGAATGATAAAAAGGTAGATTTAAATAAAGCTAAAGTCGAAGTAAGTGTTCTAAAACATTTAATTGAAGTAAAAGGAAGTGTGGAAATACCTGTGAAAAATGTGGATATTTCGGGAATTAGTTTTCAACATGCTGCCCGAACATTTATGGAAACCTATGAACCCCTTTTGCGAAGTGATTGGACTATTTATAGAGGTGGTGCTTTGTTGTTAGAGGGAGCAGAAAATGTAAGTATTCAGGATTGTAAATTTACAAATCTTGGAGGAAATGTGATTTTTGCTAGTGGATACAATAGAAACTTAAAAATTACAGGAAATCATATTTACGATTGTGGAGCCTCTGCTATTTCGTTTGTAGGTGATGCTTCTGCTGTTCGTTCTCCTGCTTTTCAATACAATGAAATTGTGGCTATAAAAGATATGGACACTTTGGTTGGTCCGAAAAATGAAGTGTATCCGTCAGATTGTCGTGTAGCAGATAATTTAATCCACAGAATAGGACGTGTAGAAAAACAAGTAGCAGGAGTTCAGATTTCTATGGCGATGAAAATTCATGTAAAAAACAATAGTATTTACGATGTGCCGCGTGCAGGGATTAATGTAAGTGAAGGTACTTGGGGTGGTCATATAATTGAATACAACGATGTGTTTAATACGGTTTTAGAAAGTAGCGATCATGGTTCTTTTAATTCTTGGGGAAGAGATCGTTTTTGGTACCCTAATCGAGCAACATCAGAAGGTTTGGTAAAAGCAAATCCGAAAATGCCTTTGTGGGATGCCATGCACACCACCATTATTAGAAATAACAGATTTCGATGCGATCATGGTTGGGATATTGATTTAGATGATGGCTCTTCTAATTATAAAATTTACAATAATTTATGTTTGAATAGAGGAATAAAATTACGTGAAGGTTATTACCGTGAGGTTAAAAATAACATTATGGTCAACAATACGTTTCATCCTCATGTTTGGTTTTCTGCAAGTGATGATGTTTTTACAAATAATATTGTGATGAAAAAATACGCAGATATTCGTTTAAAGGCTTGGGGGAAAGAAGTAGATGCTAATTTGTTTCCAAGCAAAGGTGCCTTGTTGAAAGCACAAGCCAAAGGAACAGATAAAAATAGTGTTTTTGGAAATCCGTTATTTGTAAATCCTGAAAAAGGAGATTTTACAGTTTCAGAAAATTCACCCGCACTAAAAATTGGTTTTAAAAATTTCTCAATGAATCAATTTGGCGTTCAAAAACCTGCCTTAAAGGCCATTGCAAAGCAACCAATAATTCCAACTTTGAAAATAGAATCTTCAGAAAATTCAAATTCGAAAACTAAAAATTGGAAGGGAATAACACTTAAAGAAATGGAAACCATAGAAGAGCAGTCTTCTTTTGGAACACACAATATGGATGGAGTTATTGTGTTAAAAATTGATAAAGAAAGTAAGTACTCAAAATCGACATTGAAAGAAGGAGACGTGATTGTGGGAGTTGAAAAAGAAAAAATTAAAGATATTTCTAGTTTTATAGACACCTATGGGAAATATGATTATCGAGAGAAAAGCCTATTTACGATAGTTAGAAATCAAAAGGAAATGGTGATTGTATTTAATAAATTATAGCAATGATGGTAGTGAAACAGTTAAAGGCAAAATTTCTATTTGCGTTTTTGTTATTTTCTTTTGTCATAGGAAACGCGCAAACAGACGATCAGTCGAATGGGATGTATGCGAAAATGTATACAACAAAGACTTGGCAAAAATTAGATGTGAATAAGGATGGTAAAGTTGTTGAAAACGAGCATACAGATCAAAGAGTTTGGAAGCGTTTAAAGGCATTTGACACAGATAAAGACCAGCAATTGAGTTTTAAGGAGTATGCCGCTAAAGTCAAAATTCCTTATTTGGAAACGGGAGGAAAAAGAAAACTAAATGTTTTGTACAAAAAAACAAAAGAAGAAGATTTGTACTTAGATATTTATTTTCCTAAAAACACAAAAGAAGGAGAACAAGTCCCTGTTGTAATTTATACCCATGGTGGTGGTTGGGCAGCCGGAAGCAGACATGGAGCTGCCAAAGCTTCTTTTAAAACGGTGCATTTAGCGCTTTTAGAAAAAGGTTTTTGTGTGGTGGCAGTTAGTTACAGGTTGTGGAAAAAAAATGGTACGACTTCAATGCGAGATTGTGTGATAGATTGCAAAGACGGGCTACGTTATTTGTCAAAACACAGTTCAGAACTAGGAATTGATAAAAATCGATTTTATTCTTTTGGAGATTCGGCTGGTGGACAAATTTCTCAAATGTTGTTGTTAAGTTCTTCTGAGAGTTTGGTTGGGGATCCAGATTTGGCAAAATACACCTATAAAATGGCAGCAGGAGTATCGTGGTACGGACCCTGTGATTTTGAAAAATCAAGTTTGTTTAACCATGATAATCGGGCTAATTTTAGAGATCGATTTGGACCTCGAATTTTAATGCCAACTACCAAAGTAAAAGATAAATTGGCTTTGTATAGAGAAATGAGTCCTATCAATTATTTAACAAAAAAAAGTGCTCCTTTGTTAATGCTACAAGGAGATAGTGATACCACTATCCCTGTAAAACATGCGTATTATATGCAAGAAAAATCTAAGAAAATCAAGGCTCCTGTTACAATTCGTATTGTTAAAAATGCAGGACATAATTGGCGTAAAGTGGGAGCAGATATCAATCCGACTAGGGGAGAGATTGAGCAAACGACTATTGATTTTTTTGTTTCAAATAAAAATTAAAAATACATTTTCATTAAATAAAACGAGAGTTATGAGTGTTTATACAAAAAAGGTTATGTACTTATTTATAGTAATAAGCCATGTTTTCTACACGGAAAGTTACGCGGTTTCTAAAGGACCCAAACCAAATATTATTTACATTTTAGCGGATGATTTAGGCATTGGGGATCTGACTTTTTACAACAAAAAGGGAAAAATACCAACACCTAATTTGGATAAGATGGGGGCCGAGGGAATGAAATTCACAGACGCCCATACCTCGTCGTCGGTTTGTACACCTACCCGATATGGAATTTTAACCGGAAGGTACAATTGGAGAACTCCTTTAAAAGAATTTGTGACTTGGGGAAACTCTCCTACGTTGATTCGTAAAGACCGATTGACGGTAGCCAAATTGTTGCAAAGTCATGGATATCAAACAGCAAATATTGGAAAATGGCATTTAGGATTGAATTGGTCTATGAAAAATAACAGTCCCGATTTTGAACATTTTTCAGACAGGAAAGATCGAGTAGATCAAAATAAAATAGATTTTTCTAAGCCGTTAAAATTTGGTGCTTTGAATTTAGGTTTTGATTATTCTTACATGATTCCTGGGTCTTTAAATATGCCTCCTTTTGTGTATTTGGAAAATGACAAGGCAACGATGCTTCCTACAAAGAAAACAGAAAGAAAAAGAAGTGAATACCCTTACTCTAGTTGGATCAAAGGAGTTGTTGCAGATGATTTTGTACACGAGCAAGTATTGCCAACTTTTGTCAAAAGAACGGTCTCTTATATCGAAGAAAATGCAAATAAAGAAAAACCATTTTTTATTTACATGCCTTTGCCTTCGCCGCACAGTCCTGTGTTACCAATAGCTCCTTGGAAAGGAAAAAGTGGTATCAACGAATATGCAGATTTTGTGATGATGGTAGATGATTTGATGGGAGTTATTTTTAAAACACTAAAAGAACAAGGGATAGAAGAAAACACGATGGTTGTTTTTACAAGTGATAATGGTTGTTCAGGAACAGCAAACCTTCCCTTGCTAAAAAAGAAAAATCACAGTCCGAGTTATATTTATAGCGGTTTTAAAGGAAGTTATTTAGAAGGTGGACATAGAGTGCCATTTATGGTAAAATGGCCTGAAAAAATTAAACCAAATTCTGTATGTGAGGAAACTATTTGCACCACTGATTTTATGGCAACCATTGCCGATTTGTTGGGCTATTGTTTAAAAGATCATGAAGGAGAAGATAGTTATAGCATGCTTCCTTTGTTAATTCAAAAAGGTAATTTTGTGAGAGAAGCCACCATTCATCATGATAAGTATGGGGTGTTTGCGATTAGAAAAGGAGATTGGAAATTGATCGTGTCTCCAAACTCAGGTATTGATGCAGCAGGGAAACCAGCAAAACATAAGAATAAATCTTCAGAAGATATATTGTACAATTTAAAAACAGATGTTAAAGAAACGACGAATATTGCCCATAAATATCCAGAAAAAGTAAAAGAATTGAAAGAGTTGTTAATTCAACAAATAAAAGAAGGAAGAAGTACCAAAGGGAAAATACAAAGTAATGATGAAATTACGACTCCTTGGCCACAAGCTGCTTTTGCCTTTCATTAAAAAGAAGTATTATTGCAATTAAACAGCTTAAAATTCCGTGTTACAAAAACAAGCATCTAAAAACGATTGTTGGTAATTATTTTGTAGACTAATAAAAAATAAAAAAATCAAGTATGAAATTAGTGAGCTTCCTATTCTTGTTTTGTTGTGGCTTTATGGCAAAAGGACAAATTTCTTATGAACCAGATGAAACACTGGTTTATAAAACAACACCACAAACAAGCTTAAAGCTGCATGTTTTTAAGCCAGAAAATCATAAAAAGAAGGACAAACGCCCTGTAGTAGTTTTCTTTTTTGGAGGAGGTTGGTCTGGTGGTTCGCCTAAACAGTTTTACCAACAAGCACGATATTTTTCAGAAAGAGGAATTTTGGCTATTTCAGCGGAATATAGAATTTTCAGCAAACATAAAACAACACCTTTTGATTGTGTGCGTGATGCCAAATCTGCCATACGTTGGGTGCGCGGACATGCTTGTGAATTGGGAATAGATCCTGATAGAGTGATTGCCTCTGGCGGTTCAGCAGGTGGACATTTAGCTGCAAGTACAGGTGTTATTGAAGGAAATGAAGAAGTAGGAGAAAAGTTGAAAATTAGTTCGGTGCCCAATGCCATGCTTCTTTTTAACCCGGTAATTGATACCACAGAAAAAGGCTATGGATTGAAGAAAGTAGGGGAAGCTAGAAAAACGGAAATATCGCCTACGAGTCATGTTCGAAAAGGAATTGTACCCACTTTAATTTTTCATGGAACAGCAGATAAAACAGTTCCGTTTGAAAATGTACAACGTTTTACAAAATTGATGAAAGAAGCAGGGAATAGCTGTGATTTGGTGGCATTTGAAGGAGAAGGGCATGGTTTTTTTAATGGCTCTTTTTTTAGAAAGAAGAGTACCGATGTTATTTTTAATGCAACCATGGAAAAATCTATGGAATTTCTAAAAGAACTTCAATTTATTGCTAAATAAATTGAAATGCTTATCTACAGCAATTACTTGTGTAATTTGAGTATGTAGCTGTCTTGTAAATCTTCGTAATAGCTCGGTTTAGTCGCATTTATTTTAGGAATGGCCGTATTCAGCAATTGTTTGAATGATATGAGAAAATAAAAGTTGAATTAGTTTTTTAGTTTAGCCTTTGTAATATTATACATCCAAACAATGAATCCATTTAGAATAAGTAAAACACCGCTATCGTATTTATTTTTCATTTTTTTCTACGGTCATATTGTACAAGCACAGCAAGTCGACTATAATGTAGATTTTGAACATTTTTTATCTAAACACGACATGGTGTGGGATGAAATTCCTACTACTTGGGAAACCGCAGCCTATACAGGAAATGGAAATGTTGGATTTTTATTCTACAAAACAAAAGGACAAGGAGATAATGTAATGTCTATTCATTTAGGTAGACATGATTATTCCGATCATAGAGAAGCTTCTAAAACAGATCAAATGTTATGGATCAAAAGAAGTCGTTTGCCTTTAGGCTATTTTAATTTAACATCTAAAGGAACTGTTACAGGAGTAAATTTAAAATTAGATTTATGGAATGCAGAGTTAACAGGTACTGTTAAAACAAGCCTAGGAAGTTATAACATAAAAGGATTTTCGCATAGTGGTGAAGATGTAGTTTATTTTGAAACAGATGCAAAAAACGAAGATGTAAAAATTACTTGGCATCCTAGAAAACCAGTTCCTCCAGTATACAGTGTTTTAAAAAAAGGAGGTGGTCCTAAAGCAGGAGGTTCATGGGCTAGAATGCGTGCAGAAGTTTTAGAAATGCCCGAAGAACCAACTTTGAGTAAAAAAGATGGTTATGAATTTTGTTTTCAGCCTTTGTACAAACACAGAGGTGAAACAACTACTGGATGGAAAATATCTGGTAAATCTAATGGAAAACAAGAATTGATGACAAGTGTGCATCATAGTTATCCTGAAAGAAATTCACTAGAAAAAGTAACTCAAAACTTAGATAAAGGATTTGAATTGTTACAACAAAAACAATTTGTAAAAACACATCAAAAATGGTGGCATGAATATTACCCTTTAAGCTTTGTAACTTTTAACGATCCTGAAAAAGAATCTTTCTACTGGATTCAAATGTACAAGTTTGGTTCTGCTACTAGAGGTAATGGACCTATAATGGATTTAATGGGACCTTGGTATCACGATACTTTTTGGCCAATGGTTTGGGGAGATTTAAATGTAGAATTACAATATTGGACTCATTTAACGGCCAACCGTTTAGAGGTGGGACAATCTTTACCTAACAATATAGATAAATACACCAAACATTTAGAAGGTAACGTACCAGAAAGATGGAAAGAAAGTGCTGCTATTGCTGCTTTGTTCCCTCAAAACATGGATGCTTATAATGGAGCAAAGGTTCCAGACATGTTGGTATGGATTTTAAACGATTATTGGTTGCACTGCGAGTTTGCAGGAGATCATGAGCGTATGAGAGACAATTTGTTTCCTATTCTAAAAAAAGCAGTAAATAGTTATTTAAATTATATTAAAGACAATCCTGTTGAAAGTACGGATGGTAAAATTCATATTAAAAATAGTTGGTCTCCAGAATACCCTAGCGGACATGGGCAAGATGTTAATTTTACCTTGGCATTAATCCGTTGGGGTTGTCAAACATTGGTTGACATAGATACTGAATTTAACCTACAAGATCCTTTAAAAAAGGAATGGCAAAACTTATTAGATAATTTGGTAGATTTTCAAGTAGACAAAAACGGACTTAGAATAGGAAAAGATATTGCTTTTGAAAAACCACACCGTCACTACTCACATTTATTAGCTTTTTACCCCTTATCTATTATTACTCCAGAAACCAAAGAAGATAAAAAACTATTAAAAACATCTTTAGACCATTGGTTAGACGTAACTTTTAATAGTGATATTAAAGTAAAAGCAATGCCTGTTACAGGGTATACTGCTACAGGAGCTGCATCTATGTACGCATGCTTAGGAGATGCAGACAAAGCTTATTATTATCTTGATTTTTTAATCAAACATAAAAACATTTCACCAACCACCATGTATGCAGAAGGTGGAAATCCTGTAATTGAAAGTCCTTTGTCTTTTGCAACAAGCGTACACGATATGTTGTTACAAAGTTGGGGAGGAAAAATTAGAATATTCCCTGCCACTCCAAAAAAATGGGAAGATGCTACGTTTCACAACTTTAGAACTCAAGGAGCTTTTTTAGTAAGTGCAAAAAAAATAAAAGGAATTACCGAATTTGTTGCTGTAAAAAGTTTAAAAGGAAAAAAATGTTTTATTCAGACAGATATAGAAAATCCTAAATTTTACATCAACAATAAAAAAATAAAGCTTCAAATAAATAGAAATGGATTTTATCAGATTCCACTAAAAGAAAATGAAACAGCAATTATTACTTGTAAAAAACTAGAAAAGACAGATTTATCAATTAATGAATTACCTGTAAAAGACAGTGATACCAATTTATTTGGATACAGTAAAAAAACAAAAAGACTACCTAGTCATAACTTTTACTCTAAATAAAAACAATGTTTAAATTAAACAAAATTCATTTCACGCTACTTCTAAGTATATGTTCTTTTGGTCTAGTTGCTCAGGAACGTAAAATTCAACCTACTTGGGAATCTTTGGCTCAAAACTATCAAGTGCCAGAATGGTTTCTAGATGGTAAAATTGGTGTTTGGATGCATTGGGGAATTCCATCTTCTATTAAAGGAGATAGACCACACGACGGTTCTCATTACGGAAGATGGGTATATGGTACCGAAGATTACATTCCTAAAGTACCTAGTGAAGCTGTAAGGAAAGCAGTAACCAAACTTAAAGCCTGGCATATAGAGAATTATGGTCCTTTAGAATACTTTGGATATGAAGATTTAATTCCTCAGTTTAAGGGAGAAAATTTTGATGCTGAAGCCATTGTAAAATTTGTAAAAGAGTGTGGTGCTAGGTTTATTATGCCTGTAGCCACACATCACGATAATTTTGACATGTACGATTCTTCTTTTCCCTACAATTCCGTAAAAATGGGACCTAAAAGAGATGTGTTACAAGAATGGAAAAATGCGGCTTATAACAACGGATTAAAATTTGGAGTTTCTACACATTTATATTGGTCTCCTCGTTTTTTTAATGGAGCTAGAAAATACCAAAAGCCAAATACTCCTGAATGGAAATTGTTTAATATGGATTATGATCCTGTAAGATTTGCTAGTCAAGACAGTTGGAATAAACATTGGTACCAACGCTGTTGGGATGTGATTGAAAAATACAATCCAGACATGTTTAACAACGACTCTCCCTACCCTGATTTAAAAACAGGAAAAGGAATTGGATTAAAATTGTTTACAGATTATCTTAATAAAGACTTAAAAGAAAACAACGGAAAACAAACCACCGTACTTTCTTTTAAAGATGCTAAAAAAAACAAAGCTGCTTTTACCTATAATATGGAACGTGGTATGTCTGGTGAAATACAAGAACATCCTTGGATGTGGGCTACAGATATTTCTGGTACATGGTTCTATAGAAAAGGAGCTTCTAATAGAATACTCCCATCTGTTTTAATAGGAAATGCTATTGATGCTATTAGTAAAAACGGAGTGGTGATGATTAATATTGCACAAAAAGGAGATGGTACTATTCCTGAAAATCAAATTAAAATATTAAGCGATTTTGGAACTTTTGTAAAAACAAATCAAGAAGGAATTTACAGAACAAGACCCTGGAAAATATTTGGAGAAGGTTCTTTAAAAATAGAAACTAGAAGAGGGGGTGAAAACTTAAAAGAATTCTCTGAAAAGGATATTCGTTTTACCCAAAAAGGCAATTATTTATTTGTTTTTGTACTAGCGCAACCTACACAAGATATTACTATAGAAAGTTTAAAAAAAGGAGGTCTTTTAAAAGAAGCTATTCTAAACATTACTTTGTTAGGAAGTACTGAAAAAATAAAATGGCAACACAACAAACAAGCACTTAGCATTCAACTTCCAAAAGAAGCAATGCCCAATCCACATGCTATTTGTTTTAAATTATATTTGCAATAAACCTTATTACAAAAAAACTTATCATGCAATTTAACACCTCTCGAATTTTACTAAGAACACTACTTTTTGTTCTACTTAATTTTTATTCTGCTGTAGCTTTTAACAAAACAGTTGTAAATAATCCAACAAAAATTGAGTTAGCTTCTCTATTTCAAAACCATATGGTTTTACAAAGAGATGCAAAAATTCCTGTTTGGGGAAAAGGAGAACCTGGTACAAAAATTACAGTACAGTTTGCAAATACTACAAAAAAAACAACCGTTGATAAAAATGGAAAATGGCAAGTAAAGCTACCTTCTTTAAAAGCTAGTTTTGAGTCTAGAACGATGACAATATCATCGGCTAAGGAAACCATAGAAATTACAGATGTTGTTGTTGGAGAAGTTTGGATTTGCTCTGGGCAATCTAACATGCAGTTTCATGTAAATTCTGTTCCCGAATTAAAAAAACTAATTCCATCAGCAAAGAATATTAGAAGCTTTCAGGTAAAAAACACCGTTGCTTTTACACCTCAAGACACTTGTGAAGGAACTTGGAAAACAGAAAACCCAAGCAGCGCTGTAGCTTTTTCTTTTGCTTATTTTTTAGAAGATGCGATTGATACTCCTATAGGAATTATTCAAACTTCTTGGGGAAGTTCTTCTTTAGAAGCTTGGATGCCTAGAGAATTAACAGCTAAAGTTCCTCATTTTAAAACAATGATGGAAGAGTTTGATGCTGATACTACAACCCAAAATAAAATTAAAACCATTTTAGAAGGACCAAAACCTTGGACTAGAAATGATGATGTTTTTTTACGCAGACAATCTAACATTCTTTACAATGCTATGATGCACCCACTAATTCCTTACGCTTGTAGAGGTTTGGTGTGGTATCAAGGAGAACGTAACACACAGTCTATGCAGGGTATGGTAGAAAAACCTTGGTTTTCTAGAAATTCTGGAATGTTAAAATACAGTAGTTCACTACAACAATGGATTCACAATTATAGAGATTCTTGGAATCAAAAAGACATGGATTTTTTAATTGTCATGCTTCCTGGTTACGGACAAATTTTAAAAGATAGTCCCGTAAAAGAAATGAATCATCCCAATGCTCATTCTTGGGCTTGGATGCGTGAGTCTCAGTTAAAAGCACTAGAAATTCCTCATACATCTGTAGCCAATACGATTGATTTAGGAGATGTTAAGAACATTCATCCTAAAGACAAATTACCTGTAGGACAAAGATTGGCTTTACTTGCACAACGTGATGCTTTAGATTTAAAAGTAAAAGCATCGGGTCCTGTATTTAAAAAAGCTAAAATAAAAAACAACACAATTACTATTTGTTTTGATGAAGCCAAAACATTAAAAACAACAGACGGAAAAGCTCCTAGAGAATTTTGGCTGGCAGATGATTCTAAAAAATGGGTACAAGCCAATGCTGAAATAAAAGGAGAAACTATTGTGTTGTCGTCTTCTAAACTAAAAAACCCAAAATACGTTAGATATGCGTTTACAGGAAAACCTAACGTAAACTTGGTCAACGAAATTGACTTACCTGCTTATCCGTTTAGAACAGATAACTTTAAACCTTAAAACTAAACCCTTATAAATGAAAGCTCTTATAAAAAACATTCTTAAAATTACTGGCTATGCTTTTACGGTAGCTATCTATCTTTCTTTTAATACGCTTTTGGCTAGTTCTAAAAAACCAAAGCCAAATGTTATTTTTGTGTTTTCTGATGATCAAAGATTTAATTCTTTAAGTATGACTGGAGATGCAGTTACTAAAACTCCAAATATTGATCAACTAGCTAAAGAAGGAGTGTTTTTTAACAATGCCTATATCACTAGTCCTATTTGTGGACCTAGTAGAGCTAATATATTTTCAGGGCAATGGGAAAGAAAAAACAAAATTGGTTTTAACTATGTTTCTAAAAACTTAATATCTGAAGAAACTTATCAAAATAGTTGGTTGGCACAGTTAAAAAAAGCAGGATATTCTACAGCATTTATTGGAAAAAGTCACACCAAAATTGCCGACAGAAAAAACACTCCTTTAAATAAAAATACGGATTTTGCTTATTACGGAGAAGGCCACTTAGGATTTTATCCTGCAAGAAAACACAAACAGTTTTCTAACCTAAAAAACAAAACTCAAATAGAAGGATTGTTAGAGGCTACAAAAGCTTATTTAACACAAGATGATAGCTACGATTATTTTTACAAAAATGCGTTGCCTTCTATTCAAAATCAATTACAAAAAAGGGATCCTAAAAAGCCTTTTTCTGCTTGGATTAACTTAAACCTTCCACACGCATCTAGTATTGGAGGAATGGGATCACAAGCCACAGATCCGGAATACTACAAAACACTTTATAACGATGTAAAACATCAAATTGAACTTCCGGAAGGATATCCGCAAGACATTAGTTTACCAGACAATGTATATGCTACCAAAGATTTAATGAAGTATTATGTAACATCTAACAAAAACAGATTGTTAAACGAGAAACTTAAGATGGATAGAGCAGTATACGCTATTGATCTAATGATGGGAAATTTACGTGCCTTTTTAAAAGAAATTGGAGAAGATAAAAACACCATTATAGTGTTTTGTTCAGACAACGGTTTGTTTTTAGGAGAACACGGTTTAGGTGGTAAAACTATTTTGTACGATGAATCAGTACACGTTCCCCTAGTTGTATATTCTCCATTATTCGATAAAAAAACAAAAGGTAAAGTAATTGATGAATTGGTAGTTGGACAAGATATTCCTGCCACTATTTTAGATATGTGTGGTATAGCTGTTCCTAAATCGTACCAAGGAAAAAGCATGCTTCCTTTAATTGAGAAAAATAAAACTCCTTGGAGAGAAGAAATCTTTTTGGAAAACTTATTTACAGATCAAGGTTATCCTCGTCAGGAAGGAATAAGAACAAAACAATACAAATACATTCGCTCTTTTAGTAAAGAAAATGACAGAAGTAAATATTTACCTGAACAGTCTATCAAAACAAAAGAAGCGCCTATTTACGAAGAATTGTTTGATATTTTAAAAGATCCTAAAGAGCAAAATAATTTAGCTTCCATTCCAAAATATAAAAGTGAACTGGATTATTTTAGGAAAAAATGTAGTGAAAAAGCAGAAGAATTATTAACCTCCTGTGACTAAGTTGTTTTTCATAATAGTAAGAAAAACAGGATCAATTAATGAGCTAATAACAGGTTTAGATAGTTTAGAGCAATTTTTTGATGAGATTGAGAAAACACAACTGTTCTTTTGAAGCTAACTTTGACCTAGTCAATCTACAGTCTTGGCGTAACAACAAGTCTGTTGATTTATAAGAATAGTTTTAAGGTAGCTAGACTTAAATAGTTTTCAGAAAAACAATTTATAGAAACTGCCAAAGGTGAAATTCAATTAAATTAGCAAGTATGAATAAATCGAATGTTTTTAATGCAAAATTAATTTTGGCAATGTTGTTAACTGTTGTTTTGGACGTGAATGCTCAAAAAAAATCAGAACAACCCAATATTGTTTTTATCATTTGTGACGATTTAGGTTATGGAGATGTACAGAGTTTGGCTCCAGAAACAAGTAAAATTAAAACACCACATATTGATAGGTTAACACGAGAAGGAATGGTGTTTACAGATGCACATTCTGGCTCATCGGTTTGTACTCCAACACGTTATGGTATCATGACAGGGAGGTATAGTTGGCGAACAAAACTTCAAAGCGGTGTTGTTCAAGGCTTTGCTCCAAATTTAGTTGCAGAGGATCGACCAACAATTGGTAATTTTCTTAAAAGTCAAGGCTATCATACTGCAATCATAGGAAAATGGCACTTGAATTTTCAATATCTAGATGCTGTTTCAAAAGAACCTATTTCAAAAATTGGAAAAAAACAGTTGCCACCAGTAGGTGCCATTATTCCTGATGGACCTATACATCGTGGGTTCGATTATTACCACGGTTTTCATCATGCCAGAGATATGAAAGCTGTGATTGAAAATGACAAAGTAATTCTTTATGATGATGAAATTAATATGTTACCTCGTTTGACTAGTAAATCGGTCAATTATATTCATCAACAGGCAAAAAATAAAGATGGAAAACCATTTTTTTTATATGTTCCTTTAGGCTCTCCACATACACCAATATTGCCTTCAAAAGAATGGCAGGGTAAAAGCGGAATGGGGGCATATGCCGATTTTGTGATGCAAACAGATGCAACGGTAGGATCGATTACAAAAGCACTAGATGAATCGGGCTTGTCGAAAAATACCTTGCTTATATTTACAAGTGATAATGGTACGTCTAAAGCGGCAGATATTCCAAATTTAGAGAAATATGGACATATTGTAAGTGCTGGATACCGTGGTTCAAAATCAGATTTATGGGATGGTGGTCATCGAGTGCCTTTTATTGTAAAATGGCCAAATAAAGTAAAAGCCCACTCAACCAATAGTTCGTTAATTTGTTTAACGGATGTTTTGGCTACGTTTTCTGAAATAACGCATGTTGCTGTACCAAGTAAAAGTGGTGAGGATAGCGTAAGTTTTTTAGCTGCATTAAAAGGAGAAAAAATAAAGAGTACCAGAGCGGGAGTAATTCATCACTCAATTAGTGGGCATTTTGCCTATCGATTAGGGAAATGGAAATTACTATTAGCCAAAGGATCTGGCGGTTGGTCGTCACCAAGAGAAAACGAGTCTTCTAAAATGCCAATTGCGCAATTATATGATATAGAAAAAGATCCGGCAGAAACTCAAAATTTGTACGAAACCCGTCCTGAAATTGCAAAAAAACTTTTAAAGCAATTGGAATTAGATATCAAAACAGGGCGAAGTACAAAAGGAGAATTCTCAAAAAATGATGTAGATAAAATCATTTTATGGAAAAGCGAAAACAGTAATAAGGCTAAAAATAAGTCCAAAAAAAATAAGAAGGCAAAAAAGAAAAGGTCTAAAAAGAAGAAGTCTAGAGAGGAGGTTTAAGATTTACTGTCTGAAAATAAATTCACCTCTAGTTGCTGTCAAAGGCTTCTAGAGGTGAATTGCTTTACAACAATAGGGTTCATGCCTGTTTACAGCAATGGTTTGATGAAAAAGAGAAAGTCGTTTTTTTATAGATAGACGTACTTTGTTTTCAAGTAAGCAAAACCAAACTATGTTCAAAAAAAATACAATTTTAATGCTGTTAATGCTGGCATTTGTAAGTAGTACACAGGCTCAATTTTTATGGTATGAAAATGAAACGAATACAAATCATTTAGAGTATTCCAAGACTTCCTCAGGAACTTTTTTTACGAATGTGGAAAATCCAGATACTTCTGGAATTAATGCTAATGCAAGCGTAGCTAAATTTAATAGAAATGAAGGTGTAAAGGCTTTTTTAGATTTTAACTTGTACAAGCCCATCACCAATTTAACGGGGTTTTCAATTACTATAAAAGCGTATTTGGACATACCTACGGAAGAGCTAACAACTGTTAATAAAAGGTTTAGAATGTATGTGTCAAGTTCTTCTGTAAATGGAGCAATTTATAAGCAACTTAATTTTACAGCAGGCCAAAAATGGGAATCTTTTACATTTGAATTTGATGGTGAAGCAATTTCTGAAGCGTTGAGTAACTCAGGTGGTTTTGATCAAATAAAAATAGGTTTTGCCAATAGCAATACTTCGCTTCCTGCGGCAAGTTATTATTTAGATAGTATTTCAGGAACTACAGAGCAAACAAGACCTGCGGCTAGTTGGATGGCTGGTTCATGGGGAGTTACTTTTCCAGTATTTGGAGGGGAACGACTGGATGCTGAAGTTGCAGGTGGTTATGATTTACTTGGTGGCGCTCAAGAAATTGTAGCAGAACTCCCAGCAGTTGGTCATGTAATTACAAACCTTTCTTATTTTGCACATTCGTATTATTTCCCTTTAAGAGAAAATAGGTATGTAGATGTTGCCAATGAAATTCATTCCAGTATTGTTCCGAGTGTTGAAAATGGAGAAATTATATATGAGGTTTTGCAAACTTTTAAAGACGCAAATAAAAAAGTCATATTGTATATTTCTACCAATTATTTTGAAAGAGCAAGTAATGAGGTGAAAAATGCATGGCTTGACTATTACACGGCTAAATTTGCTGGGGATGAATATGCGGCTTATGAAAATTTGATCAAAGGTTTTGTTGAGCAAGTAAAAAACTATGCTGATGGTTATTGGTTAGATACTACATCGTCATTAGCCAATGATGGAAAACTAGATGATTTTATTCTAATGCTAAAAGAAACGGATCCAGGAGCAGCGGTTAGTGCCAATTATCAAAAAAACTATTTTGTCGATGAAAATGAGGCATTTATTTATGTTGATTCAGACGGTATTGATGATGAAGATCCTACGGATTATAAAATTGTATTGCATGAGCCTTTAAATGCTTTTCAAGACTTTACCAACGGACATGTAACTCCGCTTGGACAAGGAGCTCCTCCTAATTCTTTTGGATACGAAGAGTATACCTTACCTAATATGGCAGCTGAACCTTGGTTTAATTTTGAAGGGAAAGATGTTTTAAAACATGCTTGGTTTCCTATTAGAGAAAGATGGCATGTACCAACGCAAGATTTGGTTTTTGAGACAGAGCAAGCCTATCGCTATGTAAGAACTGTGGTTGATGGGAATGCTTCGATTACTTTTGCGAATACAACCGATGATGGTCTTGTAAAAGCTGGGTATATGATGGCTGATGAAATGGCTATAATGAAAGAAATTAATACGAGATTACTTAGCAATCCAATTCCAAATTACGAGCCTTATGTCAGGCCAGAAGGTGCCTACCTTTTAGGAGAAGAAAATTTAGAAGTTCAGAGTTTTCCTACCAAAAAAGTTCATATTTATCCAAATCCGGTAGTTCATGAAGTAAGTTTGACCAAAAGTATTGCAGCGGCGTATACAGTTCACTTAATTTCTGTAACGGGTGTTTCTGTTTTGAAAACTACATGGTCGGGAGCGGAATTAACAAAAAAACTAGATGTTTCTCATCTTACTTCAGGTATCTACTTTTTAAAATTATCTGATGAAAAAAATCTGGATAGCATTCGGAAAATAATTATAACTCAATAAAAATAGTTAATATATAGCCTATGAAAAATTTATTATTGTCCTTGCCAATCGGAATCGGAATGTTGTTTTTAAGCGGCTTCATTTCTGTAAATAATGAACGAACTACGAGTCAAAGTTTTTGTAGTAAAAAAGTGATTCAAAATAAAGAAACCGCTAACTCACGACTTAAAATTTATTATATAAGGCATGCTGAAGGTGGACACAATGTAAAAAAGGAATGGGGAATATTTCCAGAGAGTACATGGCCTTCTTATGTAGGAAATCCGAATATGTTTACCCCTAAGGGAATTATGCAGCAATCTAGAGTTGCCAATAAGTTAAAACGATTTCATTTTGATTATGTAGCCGTAAGTCCCGCGTGGCGTTGTAAAAACACCATATTACCTTATTTAAAGGCTTCAAAAAAGAAAGCAGAAATTTGGCCTGAATTGGCTGAGATATATGCAACAAATTTGATGATTTCACCAGATTTACCCAAACATGAATCAAAAGAAAAAATTCTTGGAGCAGGTACATTAATAAAATTACTTCCTGAAGAAGAACCTTATTTTACCCTACGTAAAAATGGCTTGTATGAATTTAAGAAAGCTCGTTTTCCTAGAGATCATTCGGAAACTGCGAAAGAGAATGCCGCAAATAAAATTGTTATTGATAAGGTATTGGAGTTAATAGCTGATCAAAGCAAGTCTTCTAATACAATACTCTTATCAGGGCATGGAAGTAGTGGTGCCGCTATTTTAAGAATGCTAACTAAGAATCCATTGTATCATTTTCCACAAATTTCGAATACAGGCATTTGGATGGTGGAACAACAAGAAGATGGAGCTTTTCAATTAAAAATGTTCAACGATGTTCCTTTTCCAGGTTAACAAAATTATTTTCCGGCTTGTTTTTATAGAGTGCTCTGTAAAGTAATGACCATGAATTATTGAATCATAGCTCTTTGTTACTAAGAATTTTCTAGCTAAAGCAGAACCTTGTTGAAGTGATCTGTTTGTAGGTAAAATTCATTGCGTCAATATTTTAGGTGTGGGTTATGATAGTTTACAGCAATTTTTTGATGAGTTAGAGAAAAGGATATGGCTTTATAGAAGCTATTTTTACAAGGGCTTAAATCTTGGAAATAACCTTTGTGTTTAGGCTGATGAACGAATCAACCCAATAAAAGAATAATTTTAATTTGATTATCTTTTAGGAACATGAATACAATTATGAAAAGATTATATACCACAGTATTTTGCATTTTATTTCTTTTTGCTTGTTCTAAAGCCAAAGAAGGAGTTAAGATAGAAGAGGAAGTGCCCGAAGAAATAATTACGGAACCAACAACGACAGTAGATTGGTTGGCGGGTTCTTGGGGAGTTACATTTCCTATTTATGGAGGAGAAAGGTTAGATTCTGAAGTTTCAGGAGGCTATGCTTACTTAAATGGTGCCCAGCAAATTGTAGATGAACTTCCGGCTGTTGGGCATGTGATCACAAATCTTACCAATTTCGCAAAATCTTATTATTTCACTTTAAGAGGAAATGACAATGTGGATATTGCGACCGAAATTGACGAAAGTATGGTACCTAGTCTTCAAAATGAAAGCATCATTTTTGAGGTGCTTCAAAAGTTCAGAAAGGCAGGAAAGAAAAATATTTTGTACATCTCTACCAATTATTTTGATCGATTGGATGAGGCAACACATCAAAAATGGGTGAATTATTACACAAACAATTTTGCCGGTGATGAGTACTTAGCGTATAGAGATTTAATTCAAGGATATATTTATCGAGTAAAAGATTACGCCGATGGTTATTGGTTGGATACTACGGCTGAGCTAGACGATGATGGGCATATAGAAGATTTTGTTCAAATGATTAGAGATGCGCATCCAGGATGTGCTATTTCAGCTTCGCCAAACGGTGCTTATTTTCAAGAAAATGGTGAAAATATTTTAGTAGATTCTGATGGTCTTGATGATGAAGATGACAGAGATTATAAAATTGTAAGTTTTGAAGGAGTGAATAAGTACCAAGACTTTACAAGTGGTCATGTAACACCCTTGGGGCAAGGAGCTCCTCCTAATTCTTGGGCTTATGAAGAATTTACCATGCCTGCTATGGTGGCAAATCCATGGGATGACTATGAAGGAAAAACAATACTAAAACATGCTTGGTTTCCAATGAGAGATAAATGGCATGTTGCTTCAGCAAACCTAATATTTGGAACAGAAGATGCTTACAGGTTTACTAGAACTTTAGTAGATGCCAAAGCGGGAATTACTTTTGCAACTACGGTTTCTGATAAAGGGAGTAATAAAGGTTCTTTAATGACTGAAGAAATGACCATTATGAAAGAAATTAATACTAGATTATTAGCCAACCCTATGCCAAATTATGTGCCTTATGTTAGGCCAGAAGGGGCTTTTCTTGTGGGTGAATAAAACTTATTCACTAATTGTTTTGATAGATTATTTTTTTTAATAACTCTAAGCCTACTGCCTACAAGAAAAAAGCAATAAAAAGACTGAAATGAGTACAGTGAATAAAGCTATATATGAATTTATTTGCAAATAAATTCATATATAGCTTTTGTGTTGAGAAAAAAACAAAAAAACTTTAAAGTAATAACAGTTTTATATGCCATCTTTCTTTTATCTATATCATGTGGAGCTGTAAATACAGATTCTGATGTTGTAACTATTAGAAAGAGTCCTTCAGAAGTAATACTTGAAAATATACAGATGTGAATAATAAACTCTTGAAATTATGGCTAAGAAAAGTATTATAACAACAGTTGTTACCGTCATTTTGTTTTTGAGTCAAAACTTATTAGCTCAAAAAAAGACAGGTCAAAGGCAACCAAATATAATTTTAATTATGGCTGATGATGTTAGCTGGAATTGCTTTGGAACTTACGGTGCTGAAGATTATAATACACCTAATATTGATGCCTTAGCTTCTAAAGGAATAAAATTCAATCATTGTTATTCTACACCAATTTGTACGCCTTCTAGAGTGAAAATTATGACGGGGCAATATAATTTTAGAAATTACACCCATTTCGGATACCTAAATCCTAAAGACAAAACTTTTGGACACTTACTGAAAGATGCCGGCTATAAAACGGCTATTGCAGGTAAATGGCAATTAAATGGCTTATACCATAACGCGGAAGGAAATTTAGATGGGAAAAGGCCACAAAAAGCTGGTTTTGACGAATCTTATTTGTGGCAAGTTACAATACAAAAAAAAGGAATCAATGGAGGAGAACGTTTCTGGAGTCCACCTTTAGAACATAATGGGAAAATGATTAGTGTAGAAGATAATAATGGGAAATATGGACCTGATCTTATGTCTGACTTTGTTTGTGATTTTATTGAAGAAAATAAAGACGAACCTTTTTTTGTGTATTATCCTACTGTTTTAGTTCATAGTCCTTTTGTTCCTACACCAGAAACTATTGGAAACCAACCAAGAGATCAAAAAGCAAATAAAGTTCCTAAAGACGGAAAATTGAGAAAGGAAAATTATGTGGCAATGGTAAATTATTTAGATAAAATTGTTGGAAAAATTGTAAAAAAAATAGAAACAGTTGGACAACTAGAAAATACCATTATTTTATTTACCTCCGACAATGGAACACAATCTATCCTTTCTAAATGGAAAGGAGAGAATATTAAAGGGGCTAAAGGAAAAACAGTAGATATGGGTACACATGTGCCCCTGGTAGCCTATTGGAAAGGACATACCCCTGTAGGTGTAGAAAGTAATGATTTAATTGATTTTACAGATTTCTATACAACCTTTGCTGAGGCAGCTTCATTAAAAACGACCGAGAATGACCCTATAGATGGCCGTAGTTTTTTTCCTCAACTACAAGGGAAATCGGGAAATCCAAGAGATTGGGTCTTTTGGCATTATCAACCTTATTGGGGAAAAATCGGTAAATATAAAGGTGCTCAATTCGTCAGAAACCAAGAGTATAAACTGTATCGTAATGGAGGTATGTATCACATACCTAGTGATATTCATGAGAAGAAAAATCTGCTGTTAGAAGAACATAGTACTTTGGTTAAAAACACAAAAGAAAATCTTCAAAAGGTTTTTAATCAAGCTCCACCTGCTCCTTCTGTTGATGAAAGTAGAGAATCAAAAGAAAGACCTGTATATCCTACTTGGAAGAATATGGTGAACCCAAATGATTAAAGGAAGTATAATCATTTATTGTAGTTTCATTCAAAATTAACCCTAGACAAGGCAATAAACAATGGCCTATTTATAAACGACTTATAAATGAAAACAGAAAGATTAATATTTAAATTAAGAATTTTAATAATGAGAAAGCACACCTTTTTATTACTTGTTACTACATTGCTGTTTTTTAACAGCTTTAGTCAAACTAAACAAAAGCAAAATAGTCAAAAGCCAAATGTAGTCATCATTTTTATAGACGATGAAGGTTATGGTGATGTAGGAAGTTATGGAGCTACTGGCTTCCAAACACCTAATTTAGATCATATGGCAAGTCAAGGAATGAGATTTACAAATTATTATGCGGCTCAACCTGTATGCAGTGCTTCTCGTGCTGGAATTTTAACAGGGTGTTATCCCAATAGAATAGGTATTTCAGCGGCTTTAACGCCACTCCATAATAAAGGAATCAATTCCAAAGAATTAACAATTGCCGAAATGTTTAAAGAACAAGGATATAAAACGGCTTGTTTTGGAAAATGGCATTTAGGATGGCAAAAAGAATTTTTACCATTACAACATGGTTTTGATGAGTATGTAGGTTTACCATATTCAAATGATATGTGGCCACGTAACAACATAACTGGAGAAAAAGTACCCACAACACATAAACGTTCAAGATATCCAGAACTTCCATTGATGGAAGGGAACGAAATTAAAAAATATATAACATCGCTAAAAGATCAAGATGAGTTAACAACGCTTTACACAGAAAAGGCTGTTGATTTTATCAATAAAAACGCAAACGATCCTTTTTTTTTATATGTTCCACATGCTATGGGACATGTTCCTCTGGGAGTTTCTGATAAGTTTAGAGGTAAGAGTGAGCAAGGATTGTACGGAGATGTGATGATGGAAATTGATTGGTCTGTAGGAGAGATAAGTAAAGCATTAGAAAAGAATAAAATAGCAGACAATACCATAGTTATTTTTACCACAGACAATGGACCTTGGTTAAATTATGGGAATCATGCTGGATCAGCTGGAGGATTGAGAGAAGGTAAATTATCTAGTTGGGAAGGTGGTCAACGTGTTCCGTTTATTATTCGTTGGCCTGGAAATGTACCTGAAGGAACGGTTTGTAATAAATTAGCCTGTGCTATAGATTTACTACCTACCCTTGCGACTATTACAGATGGAAAACTATCTGAAAATAAAATTGATGGTGTAGACATTTCATCACTTTGGAAAGGGAATTTTGAAGCAACACCTCGTGAAACGATTCTTTATTACTATAGAAAAAACAATTTAAATGCTGTTAGAAAAGGAAACTGGAAGTTGGTTTTACCACATAAATATAATTCATACAATACCAAACCAGGAAATGATGGTGTTCATGGTGGAAAGTTAAAAATGGCTGTTGAGCAACCAGAGCTTTATAATATGTCAAGAGATCCTGGAGAGCAATACAATGTAATCACTTCTTATCCCGAAAAAGTAAAAGAACTAATGGTTGTTGTAGAAAAGTACCGAAAAGAACTAGGAGATTTAAATGTGGGAATCGCAATAGGAAGTGAAAATAGAAAAGTAGGTGAAATAGGAAAATAAATTAACAATCAGATTATTAGAATATCAAAGAAATCTAATAATTAAGTATTTTCCTTAATTAGCTTAAACAAAAGAAATCTAAAAAAAATAAAACACTATTCATGAAAAAATACGTCTCCTACTTTTTAATTTTAATGCTTATTAGTTCTTGTGGAAAGAAAAAAGAAAGCACAAATCAGTCCACTCAATATGTTAAAGAATTACCATTTACACGTATTGAATTAAAAGATCTTTCCAGTTTTCAGCCAACATCAAAAAATTGGCAAATTGTTGGTGATGTGATTGTAGACAGAACCCAAAGAAGAAAAATTTCTACAGCAGAAGGAATGGGGGTATTGGTAAACAATTCTAATAGAACTTTTAAAAAACACATTTTTTCAAGTTTTGATCATGGAGATATCGAATTGGAGCTAGATGTAATGATGCCTGTTGGGTCAAATTCGGGAATTTACCTACAAGGAAGATATGAGGTGCAACTTTTTGATAGTTGGCATAAAAATAAAGTTAAATTTTCTGATATAGGAGGTATTTATCAGCGTTGGGATAAAAGTGCAGCAAAAGGAAAAGAAGGGTATCAAGGTCATACTCCTGTTGTTAATGCAGCAAAGGCTCCTGGTTTATGGCAACATCTAAAAATTAAGTTTACAGCACCAACTTTTAATGAGTTTGGACATAAGACAAAAAATGCAAAATTTGACGAGGTTTGGTTAAACGGTGTATTACTACATGAAAACGTAGAGCTTACAGGACCAACGAGAGCCTCTCCTTTTATTTCCGAAACTCCTTTAGATCCATTTATGATTCAGGGAGATCATGGACCTGTTGCCTTTAAAAATATTAAATACAAATTATATAAAAAGCAGAATATTTCTTTTTCAGATTTTAAATTTAAAGAATATAATACTGCCTACGAAGAAAATATTCCTAACCTAAACATAGAAAAGGAAATTAAAAATAAAAAGGTAGAAGCTATTACTTTAGGAATGTTGAAAAGCAGAAGTTATAAAAAAACGTTTTCGTATTCAGGAAAATTAAATGTTCCTGAAACGGGCAAGTATTTATTTAACTTTAAAGTAGGTGAAGGTGCAACGGGTGTGCTTATTGTTAATAATGATACTATAAGCTCTAATATTATGCTATTAAAAAAAGGAGAACCGGTTCCTTTTTCTTTAATTATGAGCAAAACAAAACCTTTTATAGATGATTTTGAATTGTCTTTTGAAGGTCCTCATATTAAAAAACAATCTTTAGACTCTAAATTATCCCTATTAAAAAAAGAAAAAAAAGCAAACAAAAACATGAAGGTTAACGCTAAAGACGGAACCATTGTTCAGCGTAGTTTTTTAAGACATCAAGGAGAAATAAGAACACATTGTATTTCTGTTGGAACACCCGAAGGAATACACTATGCATATGATATGAACTTAGGGACTTTACTATCAGTTTGGAGTGGTGACGATTTTTTTGATGCTACTTTAATGTGGACAGCAAGAGGAGGAGAGCAATTTGGAAGAACAGGTTTGTTTACGATGTCTATGTTTGGATATTCTGAATTTTCTTTATTAAAAGATATGGAAAGTTCGTGGGTTTCTAATAATCAGAATACCCAATTTATGAATTACAAATTAGACAATAATGATCGTCCAATTTTTACCAATATTATAGAAGGAACAACTATTACTAACGAATTTTATCCTGCTGTAAAATATAGAGGAATCAATCGTAAGATAACAACAAACGGAACAAAAGAAATCTACCATAAAATAAACGAAGGGGAATCTATTAAGTTGTTAAAAGATGGAACTTATATGATTAATGATGATAGTTATTTTGTTAAGTTCTCTAATAAAAATTCACTAAAACCATTTATTCGTAAATCAAACGGAAAGGATGAATTACTTGTAAAAGTGCCTAGCGGAAAACAGAATATTAATTATACTATTATTTGGTAAATACAGCATTATGAAAGTAATTATAAAAATCACTAATTTCTTTATTATACTAATAAGTATAACAGCAATAGCACAAAAAAAAACAACTATAGATCTTGAGGAATCTGCATATTATAAAATAGTAGATGTTCCAATTCCTAAGAATATTCAATTAGAAGTAGGAGGATTAGCTATAACAGATGATAATAAACTTGGAGTCTCTACAAGAAGAGGAGAGGTTTGGTTAATAGATAAGCCGTATAGTAAAAAACCAATTTATACTAAGTTTGCTACAGGTTTACATGAAGCGTTAGGATTAGGTTTTAGAGATCATAGTTTTTATTTATCACAAAGAGGCGAGTTAACACGTTTACAAGACACAAATAATGATGGAAAAGCAGATTTGTTTAACACCATTTATTCATGGCCATTATCAGGAAACTATCATGAGTATTCATACGGACCAAAATTCAAGAAAAACGGGGATATGATTGTAACTTTAAACCTTGGTTGGTCTGGAGGTGGTGTAAGTTTAACCAAGTGGAGAGGTTGGATGTTACAAATTACTCCAGAAGGTAAAATGACACCTATAGCAACAGGTTTAAGATCTCCTGCGGGTTTTGCAATTAATGAAAATGACGATTTGTTTTATGCAGAAAACCAAGGAGATTGGGTAGGTTCTGGTAGATTAACTCATTTAGAGTTAGGAGATTTTGCAGGACATGTTGAGGGATTGAAATGGACAGATGATCCACAATCTCCGTTAAAATTAAAAGTTAAAGATATTGAAGAGTTTTCAGGAATGACCCTTTATGAATATGCTAAAAAAGTTCCTGAACTAAAAGCTCCTGCTATATGGTTTCCACATACGGTATTAGGAATTTCTACATCAGATATTTTATATCATAAAAAAGGGATTGGCTTTGGCCCTTTTGAAAATCAAATTTTTGTAGGAGATCAAGGACATAGTAAGATTATGCGGGTGTATATGGAAAAAATAAATGGAGTATATCAAGGAGCCACTTTCCCTTTTAAAGAAGGCTTTTCTTCTGGAATACTAAGGATGGTTTGGGGGAATGATTCTAGTATGTTTGTAGGAATGACAAGTAGAGGTTGGGCTTCTAAAGGAAGAAAACAATTTGGTTTACAAAGATTAACATGGACGGGAAAAATTCCATTTGAAATTAAAACCATGAAAGCACAAGCTGATGGTTTTTTACTGGAATTTACCAAGCCTGTTGATAAAAAAACAGCCAGTGATGTTGCTAGTTATAAAATGGTAAGTTTTACTTATAAATACCATAAAACTTATGGAAGTCCTATTGAGCAAAAAGAAAATGCAATGATACATGAGGCCAAGGTTTCCGAAGATGGAAAAAGTGTAAAATTATTGGTACATGGGATGCGTTTAGGATTTATTCATCAGTTAAGAGCTGATGGGGTTAAAAATAGTAATGGAGATTTTTTGCAACATAATTCTGCTTATTATACATTGAATGAAGTTCCGGGAGGAGTTTTAAAATCTCCACAAATGCCTAAGATGGTTAATATGGATGAAAGTGTACATCAACCAAAGCATACTTCAAACATGCCATTTACCTGGGACAATGGACCTGATAAAAAGATAACCATCAGTACAAAGCCAGGGATGAAATTTGATGTTAAAGAACTGTCTATTAAACGAGATACAAAATTAGAGTTGACTTTTCAAAATGATGATGATATGTTACATAATCTTGTGTTTGCAATGCCAGGTCGAGAGGTTCCAAATACTTTGGGTATAAAAGCACTAGAACTTGGTTTGGATGCACCTAAGTATAATTACGTACCCAATTCTTCATTAATTTTATATCATACGGCTACCGTAGGACCAGAATCTTCTGAAACAATATATTTTGAAGTTCCTCATAAAAAAGGACAATATTGGATTGTATGTACGTTTCCTGGCCATTCTAATACTATGAAAATAAAAGTAAATGTAATTTAAGAAATCAATTAATTACTAAAAAAAGCGATACAGGTGTATCGCTTTTTTTAGTAACATATATTTTATTGTTATATGTTGGTCTGCTTAATTCAAATGCTTTTTTCTTCTAAATATCACTGTCTACAAGAAAAAAGCAATAAAAAGACTGAAATGAGCATAGGGTATACAGGTACTAATTGATTAATTTGTAGAGAAGATTACCAACTCAATATTTACACAATGTTGAGTTTAAAAAATAAAATAAATCAAGTAAATTCATGAAAAAAGTAATTCTATCATTCGTTGTCTGTATGCTTACAGCAAGTAGTTTTGCACAAGAAAGACCTAATATTATCTTTCTTTTATCAGACGATCAAACAAGTATTGCTACGGGTTGTTATGGGAACGACCAAGTAATAACACCCAATATGGATAACTTAGCTGAAGAAGGGGTTTTATTCGAAAATCACTACAATACAACTGCTGTTTGTATGGCAAGTAGAGCCATTATTTTAACAGGTATGTACGAATACAAAGCAGGTTGTAATTTTGAACACGGTCCTTTAAGAAAAGAAAAGTTTGCAAAGTCATATCCTGTTCTTTTAAGAGAACAAGGATATTACACTGGTTTTGCAGGTAAATTTGGAATGCCTGTTTCTGATGGGAATAGTACAAGACATAATAGTTGGGATACACTTCCAATTGATGCATTTGACAATTGGGCTGGAGGTCTAGGTCAAACAAGTTACCAAACAGCAAAAAATAAATACATAGCAAAGTACGCAAAAGAATATCCTCATAGTACAAGAGCTTATGCTGCTTGGGCAAAAGATTTTATTGCAGAAGCTAAGCAAACAAACAAGCCTTTTTGTATGTCTATTAGTTTTAAGGCACCACATATGCCGTTTACTCCAGATCAATATTTTGATTATGTTTATAAAGGAAAAACCTATAAAAAACCAGAGAACTATGGGGCAGAAAATGCAACTCATTTAGCACCTCAGGCAAAAACGGGTAGACAATATAAAGAATATGGTTTTTGGAGAGATAGTGAAGAAAGCTATCAGAAAACCATAAAAAACTACAATCAGTTAATTCACGGAGTAGATTATGCTTTGGGAATGATTAGAAAGACCCTAGAAGAGCAAGGGGTTGCAGACAATACGATTATTATTTTTACAAGTGATAATGGCTATAGTTGTGGAGCTCATAATTTTGGAGGAAAAATATTGGCTTACGAAGAAGCTTCAAAATCTCCATTAATTATTTACGATCCAAGAACTCCTGAAAAAGAAAGAGGGGTGAGACGTGCAGAGGTTACTGCCAACATTGATATGGCTCCAACTATTTTAAATTATGCAGGAATCAAAGCTCCTTCCAATATGGATGGTGAAAATTTAAGCTTGTTAATAGAAAAGCCAAAGAAATTTAAAAGAGAAACCGTAGCCTTAACCAATATGTGGGGGAATGATGAAATACAAGCTATGGGAGTTGTTTCTAAAGAATGGAAATATATTTACTGGCAATACGAAGACAATCGTATGAAACCCACAGAAGAACTTTATCATATAGAAAAAGATCGTTTGGAAATGACAAATAAAGTTAACGATCCTTCTGCTGCAAAACAGTTAAAAGTAATGCGTTCCCTGTACGATGAGCAATTAGATAAACTTAAAAAAGAAGCTACGACAGATAATTTATATCAAAAATATGCTGTTTTATTTGATAGAGATGCGACCGCAGAAGATAAGAAACCTTATTTAATAGGAACTTATAAGGCTTCTGAAAAGAAAGCAAAAACAAGTAAGCCATCGACTAAAAAAAATAAGAAAAACAAAAATAGAAATAAAAAGAAGAATAAGAAGAAAAGAGACTAATGTGCTTTGCACAAAATACTTTCAGCTTATTTAGATGTACTATTTTAATAAATATATAATGACAATGTATAAAATATTCCTTTTTTCACTCCTTTGTGCTATAAATACATCGCATGTATTTGCTATAGAAACTCCTTCTGACGACAGTAAGGAAAGACCAGAAAAACCAAATGTGTTGGTCATTTTAACAGATGATTTAGGTTGGCAAGATGTAAAATGTTACGATATTGACCAGCCTTCTCCTTACGAAACACCAAATATTGATAAATTGGCTACGGAAGGCGTACTTTTTTGGCAAGGTTATTCTCCGGCAACAGTGTGTTCTCCTTCTAGAGGATCTATTTTATCTGGAAAACACCCTGTGCGTTTGGAAAGAACTAGTGTAAGAGGTGGGCACCCTCCGTTACCTTTTACTCATGGGTCTTCTTTAATAAGCCCTTGGATGAGAGGTGCTTTAGATACTTCTGAAGTTACCATTGCTGAATCTCTTAAAACTAATGGGTACAAAACAGGACATTCTGGTAAATGGCATGTTGGTATTGCTGTTACCGATTATCCAGAGCCTAAAGATCAAGGATTCGATTTTTCAAAACACGGTTTTGGTTCTCATAAAAAAATGAAGGATCGTACCAAAGGATTTGCGACAACAAAACGTTCTGATCCTTTTTATTTAGACGAAGAGGGTTTTCCTTTTGATGATATTACTCAAGATGGTCTAGACTTTATGGATGAAAGCAAAAACGATCCATTTTTTCTTTTCTATTGTTCTCGTTTGGTGCATACGCCAATACATACAAGAAGTGAAGCTTTATTGAAAAAATACTATCAGAAATTAGGAATTGACTACCCTAGAGAAAGTGATGTATGGGATGAAGAAGGTCAAAGAAATGCTTATTATGCAGCAATGATTGAAACCATTGATCATTATACTGGTTTGTTGATTCAGTACCTTAAAGAAACAGAAGACCCTAGATGGCCAGGGCATATGTTGATTGAAAATACCTATGTCGTTTTTACGTCTGATAATGGAGGTATGGAAAGACATACAAAAGAAATTATTACAGACAATTATCCTTTAGATAAAGGAAAGATAAACGCTAAAGAAGGGGGTACTAGAGTTCCTTTTATTGTTACAGGTCCTACCATTTCTTCAAACATACAATCAAATGTGATGATAAATGGTCTAGACCTTTATCCTACGATATTGAGTTGGACAGGTACAAAAAAAGAAAAAAATCAAATTTTAGATGGGGCTGATTTATCAACATTATTAGCCAAAGATCCAACAGACGCAAAATTAGTTTTAGATCCGGAAACAGGAGCGCCAAGAAATTCGATGATGTGGCATTTCCCAAACAGTTCTATGCAATCTACGTTGCGTATTGATGGCTACAAATTGGTACGTGAATATATTGCTACAGAGCAAAAAACGCGTTTAGCTTTGTATCAATTGTACGAAAACGGTTCAAAACGTGTAGATATAGAAGAGTCTAAAAATTTAGCGGCTAAAATGCCGGAAAAAACAAAAGAAATGAATCGTCTTTTGGAAGAAAGGTTAGAAAATTTAAACGCTAGATATCCTTATTTAAATCCTACTAGCAAAGCAGATTTACCAAATAAAGCAGAAGTCCCTACGGTTGTTACACATGGTGTAGATGGTGATAAAGTTTGGTTGGAATACAAAAATAATGGAGCTAAGCTTGTGAAAGCAGAGTTGATGTATACTAAAAATGGAGGTATTGCTGGTGAAATTTGGTTTCCTGTACCAATGAAACTAACCAACAATAAAGTTTGTGTAACATTGCCAAAAGGAACCACTCATTATGTGTTTAACTTAGTAGATGAAAATAATTATTTAGTCAGTTATCCTGATGCAGGCTACCAAAAAACCACAAAAATATTTGCAACAAAAGCAATTGCAGTAAAGTAAAAAATAGTTTTTTTAATAGATGAGGAAGCTCTATAGAATCGTGTTCTATAGGGCTTTTTTGTTTTTGAAATTTTATAAAAGCAGCAAAACAGGTAATGCAAACTATTTTTTTTTTGAAAAGGCTTCATATTTTAGAAGGGAAGCCTTTTTCTTGTTTAGGATTGTGTATTTTTGCAGCCTAAATATTTTATTGATGAGAACGAAATCTACCAAGCAAAATAAAATCAACGTAGTAACCTTAGGATGTTCAAAGAATGTGTACGATTCTGAAGTACTAATGGGGCAATTAAAAGCGAATGATAAAGAGGTGGTTCATGAAGATGAAAATGATGATGGGAATATTGTTGTTATAAATACTTGTGGTTTTATTGGAAAAGCAAAGGAAGAATCAATCAATACGATTTTGCATTATGCGGAAAAGAAAAACGCAGGAGAAGTTGATAAAGTTTTTGTAACCGGATGCTTGAGTGAACGTTACAAACCCGATTTAGAGAAAGAAATTCCAGATGTTGATGAATATTTTGGTACACACGATTTGCCAAATTTATTAAAAGTATTAGAAGCAGATTATAAGCACGAGTTGATTGGTGAGCGTTTGACAACGACTCCGAAGCATTATGCTTATTTAAAAATTGCAGAGGGTTGTGACCGTCCGTGTTCCTTTTGTGCCATTCCACTAATGCGTGGAAAACACAAATCGACACCTATTGAAGATTTGGTGATTGAAGCAACAAAATTAGCAGAAAAAGGAATTAAGGAATTAATTTTAATCGCGCAAGATTTGACCTACTACGGGTTGGATATTTATAAGAAAAGAGAATTAGCCAAATTACTAAAAGCTTTGGCTGAGGTAGATGGAATTGAATGGATTCGTTTGCACTATGCATTTCCAGCAGGATTCCCGTTAGATGTTTTGGAAGTAATGCGTAACGAGCCTAAAATTTGTTTTTATTTAGACATTCCTTTGCAACATATCAATACAGAAATATTGCAATCGATGCGTCGTGGTACAACGCATGAAAAAACGGTTTCTTTAATTGAAAAATTCCGATCAGAAGTTCCACAAATGGCTATTCGTACCACATTAATTGTTGGGTATCCTGGTGAAACGGAAGAAATATTCGAAGAATTGAAACAATGGGTTATCGATTCTCGTTTTGATAGATTGGGGGCTTTTGCTTATTCTCATGAAGAAAACACACATGCTGGTACTTTGAATGATGATGTTCCTGAAGATGTAAAAGAAGCGCGTGTCGCTGAAATCATGGAAATTCAAGCACAAATTTCTTTTGAGTTGAATCAAGAAAAAGTTGGAAAAACCATCAAATGTTTGTTCGATAGAAAAGATGGAAATTATTTTATCGGTAGAACGGAATTTGATTCGCCAGACGTAGATAACGAAGTTATGGTTGATGCGACCAAACATTATATACAAGTAGGACAGTTTGTCAATATAAAAGTTACGGAAGCAGGTGATTTCGATTTATACGGTGAACCAGTCTAGCTTTTGGTTATTAGCCTTTTGCTATTAGAAAAAAACAAATAAGCTAAAAGCCAATGGCAAAAAACTAAATGCAAGATAAAAATGAAGATTGCTATAAGGATAAAGACCAACAGCAAAGTTGGGATACCGGTTTTTGGTATTGTGATTTGCTTCCCGTAAATCCGTAAAATATATTAAAATCCTAAATCTATTGAGTATCTTTGAAGTCCAATCTTGAACTTGAAATAATTTGTCTCTTTTTACTGCTAAAAATTTTATAAATGTAATTTTACCCTTGCCCTTGCAAAGGTTGTTTACCTATAGTATTACAGAAGCGGAAGTAGATTTTTTGCAAAAGGGAATGCGTGTTGCTGTACCTTTTGGTAAATCGAAAATTTATACGGCCTTAGTGCATGAAATTCACCAACAGGCACCACAAGAATATGAGGCAAAACCTATCCATCAAATACTAGATGACAAGCCTATTGTAAATGAAATACAATTGGAACATTGGACTTGGGTAGCCAATTATTATATGTGCTCTTTAGGCGATGTGTATAGAGCAGCTTTGCCTTCAGCATTTTTGCTAGAAAGCGAAACAATTGTTTTAAAAAATCCTTCTTTTACAGACGAATCTCTTCTAACAGATACTGAATTTTTGGTTTTTGAAGCTTTGCATCATCAATCTCAATTGTCGGTATTAGAAATAAGTGGGATTCTTTCAAAGAAAAACATATTGCCCTTGTTAAAATCTATGCTAGCGAAGGAAGCGGTGGTTTTAAAAGAAGAAATTTACGAGCAGTACAAACCGAAATTGGTGAAATATATTCGGTTGGCTGAACAGTATAAAGGTGGGGCGGCTTTAAACGAATTGCTGCAATCTGTAGCCAGAGCTAAAAAACAGCACCAAGCATTAATGACTTATTTTTCTTTGGAAGGTCAGACAAAAAAGCCAATCAAAGCGAAAGATTTAGAAGAAAAAGCAGCGGTTTCCAATGCAGTATTAAAAGGCTTGGTAGACAAAGAAATATTAGAGTTTTACCATATCCAAGTCGATAGAATTAGTTTTAAGCAAGCAGAAGGGAAATTGAAATCTTTGAATGAATTTCAAGAAAAAGCCTTTCAAGAAATAAAAACTTCATTTGAAACCAAGGCCGTCACTTTGTTACACGGTATAACCAGTAGTGGAAAAACAGAAGTATATTCAAAACTAATTCAAGTACAATTAGAATTAAAAAAGCAGGTTTTATTTTTAGTTCCAGAAATAGCCTTAACCACACAATTGATCCAAAGACTGCAAGAAGTATTTGGAGGGAAAATAGCCGTTTTTCATTCCAAATATTCCATGAATGAACGCGTAGAGGTTTGGAACAATGTTTTAAATAATAAAGAAAAAGCACAAATTGTATTGGGTGCTAGATCTTCGGTGTTTTTACCTTTTTCTAATTTAGGACTAGTTATTGTAGATGAGGAGCATGAAAGTTCTTACAAGCAATTTGACCCTTCGCCACGTTACCATGCTAGGGACGCTGCAATTTTATTGAGTCATCATCATAAGGCACGTACGCTGTTAGGTTCTGCTACACCAAGTTTAGAAACCTATTTTAATGCAACGAATAATAAATACGGTCATGTTTCATTAAACAAACGTTTTGGTGAAGTGCAGTTGCCAGAAATGGAATTGGTAGACGTCAAAGAAAAGCATCGAAAGAAAAGAATGACTGGTCATTTTTCAGATCGCTTGCTCAAAGAAATTACGACTGCTATAGAGCATAAAGAACAAGTGATTTTGTTTCAAAATAGAAGAGGGTTTTCTCCTGTTGTAGAATGTGAAACCTGTGCCGTAGCTCCGCAATGCCCAAATTGTGATGTCAGTTTAACCTATCATAAATACAGAAAAGAATTGCGTTGTCATTACTGCAACTACCGACAAGCAATGCCTTTAAAATGTGGAGCCTGTGGTTCGGAAAAATTAACCACTATTGGTTTTGGAACGGAGCAGATTGAATTAGAGCTAAAAGAATTATTCCCAGAAGTAAATGTGGGAAGAATGGATTTGGATACGACCCGAGGAAAATATGGCTATCAAAAAATAATAGGTGCTTTTCAAGCGCATGAAATTGATATTTTGGTAGGAACACAGATGCTTTCTAAAGGACTTGATTTTGGCAATGTAACCTTAGTAGGTGTTTTAAATGCCGATACCATGTTGAATTTCCCCGATTTTAGGGCGCATGAAAGAACCTATCAAATGTTAGTGCAAGTAGCGGGTAGGTCGGGTAGATCAAAAAAACGAGGGAAAGTAATTATTCAAACCTTCAATCCTTACCATCAAATATTGCAACAAGTATCTACCAATTCGTATTTGGAAATGTACAAGGAGCAATTGGCAGATCGTTGGCAATTTCATTATCCGCCTTATTATAGAGTATTAAAAATAACCTTAAAGCATAGAGATTTACTTCGTTTGGAAGAGGCTTCAGAATGGTTGGGTCAATCTTTAGGAAATGCTTTTACAGATAATGTTTTAGGTCCTACAGCTCCTTCTGTTTCTAGGGTTCGAAATTTATATATCAAACATATTATTGTTAAAATTCCGCCGAAACAAAATTTGGCAGCGACAAAAAAACATATTGAAAAAATAAAAAGCACCTTTGTTGCCATCGGTGCTTTTCGTTCTGTTCGTTTGGGAATTGATGTAGATTCTTATTAAGCTACGATCTAAAAAAATGTACTTTAAATGTTTTTTTGTTGACGTTTTTTGGAATAAAAATTAGTATCCTTAATTTACAAGCTAACATTCAATAGCTGTCTAGTGTAATTCTTTAATTTCAATATTTTTAAATTCAACAGCATGTCCTTCTGCTTGAAAAGCAATATAGCCACTTTTTAAAGGAGTTCCGGCAATACTAAATTTAGGATCTGCACCTTTGGCATTCATATTTCCGCCAATATGTGGTTTTGAATAACGCAAGACTTCTAGTCCGTTTACCTTATGTATGACTAAAGAGTCTCCGTAAACAATCAATTCTCCTTTTTGCCATTCATCCCATTGAAAAGTTTTTGAAGTCGAAATAACACAATGTTTTTTTGCCAATTCATCATTAAAAATAACTTCTGTAGAAGGAGAACACATATTTGCTGTAGGTCTTTCTACACCCGCTTCTCGTTCTGCTAAAATTTGGTATTCCACAGAAATTGGCCAGTTTTGATCTTTTAATATAGTACGAGGATCTTGTGAATGAAACATGACACCACTATTTCTGTAGGTATGGTAAGGCGCATCTTCTAGCCATTGCTCTTTAAATCTTGTTTCAAACTTTAAATGGTACGAAGAAAAAGGTTCTTTGTAAAAAATATGCCCAAAACGATCGTCAAAAGTTGTGTACTCACTATAATCTACCACTAATTTTCCATCGGATACTTTAAAAGTATTTGCGTAATTGTCGTTGTATTCATGATGGTGAATTTTTATATTCCATCCGTCTAAATTTTCTCCATTAAATAAGGTTTTCCAACCCGATTTATCTTCTGGAGTTTCTTCAAAATATTTGAAAACGAAAAGAGCTAATACAAAGGAAGCACTAAGAATTAGTAGTTTTTTATTTTTAATCATGAGCAGTTATTCTAGGATCTAAATTAATTAGCGTACAAATTACATTAAATAATTCAATTCAATTATTTTTTTCGCGTCAATTTATGTTCTAGGTTGATTGTTAGTCCCAAATAAAAATTAATTCCTTGGTTGTTGATGTCCATAGTTTTTAAGCGAGATAGATGGTCAATATATTTTGTATTGAAGATGTTTTTTATTCCTGTATTTATTTTAAGAGGAGTTTCTTTAGAAGCTATTTTAAAATTCATTCCTAAATTTACGAGCTGGTATTTAGGACTTTCAGTTTCATTTAACCCAATGTTGGTTTGTTCAAAATTATAGATATGATTTAAAAATAGACTTTCAATTTGGAATTTACGTTCGCCTTCAAAAGCAATTTTCAAGGAAGAATTTATTTTGGTTGCCGGTATCAAAGGCAAGGCATTTTTGTCGTCATCTTCTGCATAAACGGTAGCTAGTGTACTTTCTAAATGCAGCCAGTGGTAGTTGTGTGGGTGAAAATGAATACCCAATTCACCACCATACAAAGTGGCATTGTTTTGTAAGTATTCAAAAACAGGATTGTCTTCAATGTTTGTTCCAGTAGGTGACAAATAAATATAGTTGTTTATTTTATTCAAATACGGATTGAAAGATAAACTCAAATGATCGTTGTTGTAATTCAAAGAAACATCAAACTGTTTTGCTTTTTCACTTTTTAAAACACTATTTCCTTTAACGTATTGACTGGTGCCATGATGTACGCCATTTGCAATCAATTCTGAAGTATTTGGCGCTCTAAATCCGGCTGAAAAATTTGCTTTTAAAATAAGCTTGTCGAAAGGGTATACCACACCCAATGAATAATTTGTGCTTTTGAAAGTTTTAGTTAAAGCTTCAAAGTCTACATGCTCTGAAGTTTCTATTTTTCGATAATCCCTTCTAAGTCCACCCTGCAATTGTATACTTTCTAAATCCCAATGAAGCACTGAGAAAATTCCAAAATCTTTGGTCACAGCATCTGGAATTAGTAATTCTTCTCCTGAGTTTGTATTCGTTTGATGCATTCCTTGTGAGCCAAGAATAATTTCAAAATTATCTGATATAGTAGGACTGAACCATTTGATATTATAGGTATAGGTTTCTAAATTCATGTTTAAAGCAGCTCCCTCTTCTTCATGCTCGTCATGTTCTTCTTCTTCATGTTCTTCGTGTTCTTCATGATGTTCAAATTCTTTTCTTCTGTTTCCTGTATAGCCCAAAACAGCATTTATTTTCGCTTCATCAAATAAGAAGGTATTTTCAAAACTAAGCGCGTGGTTTTTAATTTCTTGATACGGAATTTCAAAATTTCTTTTTGTACCGTTTCCGTATTTTTCATCGGCTTCAATAATTCCAAAATTATTTTGAAGGAAACTATATTTTATATGACTGATCCAATTGTCTTTAGAATAACCAAAAGCTCCTTTTATATTGGCTTCATCAAATCGACTATTAAAAACACGGTCGTTGTTAGGTGTTTTATAATCTGCATGAGAATTATAGGCACTAAATAAATTCCATTTAAAATTCTTTTTATGGTATTTTATACCTGCCGAAGTTAAGCTAGCTAAGGTATTTGACTGAAAATTGGTGCTTACAAAACTTTCTACGCGATTGGGTTTTGCATACAGAGCATCAATAAAATACAAAACACCACCTAAGGCATCAGAACCATAAAGTAGAGAAGAAGGACCTTTGATCACTTCTACGCTTTCAATACCAACATCGCCTATGCCTAAACCATGTTCGCCTCCCCATTGTTGGTTTTCCATACGAATGCCTTGAGCATAGGTAACAATTCTATTCCCTGATAAACCTCTAATAACAGGTTTTCCAATACCAGCTCCAGTGCTTATTTGTGAAACTCCAGCAATATTTGTGATGGCTTCTGCCAAGGAAACACTTGCTGTTTGTTGCAATTCTTTTATGGATTTATGCACTATTTGTAGACTGTTTTCTGTTTGTAGTTTCCCTTTTGGCGCTACTAGAAAAACTTCTTTTAAGTCGTGTAAACTTTCTTCAAGGAAAAAGGTTTTTTTACCCTTTTTGGCAATATTTATAATTGCTGTTTTTGATTTGTAACCAACAGAGGTAATTTGAATTTTAAGTTTATTATTAGGAAGGTTTTCTAAGGAAAATTCACCGTTTTCATCGGCTACAGTTCCTGTTTGTAATTCTAAAAAATAAATGGTGGCAAAGGGAATGGTACTGCGATTGCTTTTGTCTTTTACTACACCAACAAATTCTTGCGAGTTTGCTTGAAAGCTTAAAAAAAGAATACTGAATAGGAATGTGAATTTTTTCATTAGATAGTTTATATTTGTAACGATGTTGCAAATATATAAAACTTATTAAATGCAACAGTGTTGCAAAGTAAAAAATATGAAAAATTTATTACGCCTTAAGAAATTAAACGAAACTCCTTTCCGTAAAAGGGTTTTAGACATATTTAATAAGTATCCTTATGCCATTTCTATGGGGGTAATTGAAAAGGAATTGAAAGACTATAACAGAATTACGCTTTATAGAACCATGAAGGCATTTGTAAAGAATGGATTGATTCACGAAATTTTAATGGGAGGTGAGGAAACGAAATTTGCACTTTGCAAAGAAATCTGTAGCAATGAAGCACATCAGCATCAGCACATACACTTTAAATGCAAGCAATGCAATTCGGTAACTTGTGTTGAAATTGCTAAGTTTCCTGTAATTAGTTTACCAAACTATAAAATAGAGGAATTAGAAATTCAAGCTACAGGTGTATGCGCTGCTTGTCAGTCTTAAATAGTGGCTTATTATAATTTAAAATCCCATTCATTAGAATTTCCATACCACAAAGCCCCTTTGTCAACATATAAAGGAGAATTAAAATTATTGGTAAACAAACCACCGGTTCCTAAACCTTGAGGCATTGTTGTTTTTAAATGAGCAGTCCATTGAGCAATTGCATTTAACCCGATGTTAGATTCTAGAGCAGAGGTAATCCACCAATCAATGTTATTTTTCTTTGCAATTTCGATCCATTCGTTGCTACCCTTTATTCCTCCAACCAAGCTCGGCTTTAAAATAATATACTGCGGTTGAATGTGTTCAATTAATTTTTCTTTTTCGTTTTTTTCAAATACTCCTATTAATTCTTCATCCAAAGCTATAGCCAACGGCGTATTGGCACAAAGTTGCGCCATTTCATCTGCTTGCCCTTGTTTAATGGGCTGTTCAATAGAATGCAAATCGTAGTCAGAAAGTTTTTTTAATTTTTCCAAAGCTTCTTTAGGAGCAAAAGCACCATTGGCATCTACTCTAAGTTCTATTTCATTGGAGTTATATCGTTTTCTAATGCTTTGTAAAAGTTCACATTCTTTATCAAAGTTTATGGCGCCAATTTTTAATTTAATAGTATGAAATCCTTGTTTGAGTTTTTCTTCTATTTGCGTTTGCATAAATTTGGCATCTCCCATCCAAATAAGACCGTTAATTGAAATAGGTTGATTTTTATGAACAAAGTCGCTAGGAAATAATTCAAAGGGATTCGAGCGTTCCAAAGATAAAAATGCCTGTTCTAAGCCAAATTGAATAGAAGGAAATTCTTTTAATTCAACCAATAAAGCAGCCAAGCCCAATTCAATATTTCGGCAGGTCCATGCTAGTTTTTCTTCATAATCTGGTCGGTCGTCAGCGCTTAAACCACGAAACAAACCACATTCACCAATTCCTTTTTTTTCATTCTTAAAAAGCTGAATAAAAAAGGTTTCTTTGGTCTTTAATATTCCTCTGGAAGTTCCGCTAGCTTGTTTGAACTCAAGAAGGTGTTTTTTATAGCTGGCTTTTAGCATGTGTTTTGTTTGGTATCGGGTAATTAGAAATCTAAAAATTTCCTGAATCTATTGAAGGTATTGCAATTCATTTATAAAGCTACCGTTTCACCAATGGCCAATAGCATTAAATCTTTATTTTTATCGTAGAATTTTTTGATGGCTTGTTTTTGGTCAATTTCTATATAGCCAAACGTATCAAAATGACAACCAATAATTTTATCACATTCAATAAAGTCAGAGGCAATAATGGCATCGTCTACATTCATGGTAAAATTATCTCCAATAGGTAATATGGCGACATCCAATTTCGCTTTTAAAGGAATTAATTTCATATCGTAGGTTAAGGCAGTATCCCCAGCGATATAAATATTTTTATGTTCGCCTTCTACTATAAATCCACCAGGATTTCCTCCGTAAGTCCCATCAGGAAAAGAGCTAGAGTGTACGGCGTTGGTATAACTTACTTTTCCAAAGTCAAACTCCCAACTTCCGCCAATATTCATAGGGTGTCCTTCTAAGCCAAGTTTTCCGAAATATTTAATAATTTCAGCATTGGATATTAAAATAGCCCCTGTGTTTTTTGCAATCGCTTCCACATCTAAAATATGATCTTTGTGGGCGTGTGTAATTAAGATATAATCTGCTTTTAACTGCTGAATGTCAATTTGTTCAGCCAAAGGATTACCCGTAATAAAAGGGTCAATCAAAAGTGTTGTATCGCCAATTTGTATAGAAAAGCAAGCATGGCCTAAAAATGTAATTTTCATTGAATAATAAAGTTAGGTTTGGAAAGTAAATATACATTCTTAATTTAAGTTTTTGTTAACAGGAAGAGAGACTTTATTAAGTATTTTCATGCCTCATTAAATTTTAAATTTTTATTATGAAAAAACAGTTACTATTTCTTTGTGCATTTGTGTTATCCGTAGGAATGAGTGCCCAAGTAGTTACACCACAGCCAAGTCCTTTTTCTAAAGTAGAACAAAAGGTGGGCTTGACAGATGTTACGCTAGAATACTCAAGACCAGGAGTCAGAGGAAGAGCGATTTTTGGAGATTTGGTTCCCTTTGGTAAATTATGGAGAACAGGAGCTAATAAAAATACCAGTATTACTTTTAGTACGGATGTGAATTTTGGAGACAAAAACATCAAAGCAGGAACTTATGCTTTGTTTACAATTCCGAACAAAGATTCATGGGAAATAATTTTATACGCAGATGCTTCTAACTGGGGAACACCAGCACCAGAAAAATGGAGTGAAGCGCAGGTTGCTGTTAGAGTGAATGCAAAACCTATGGACTTGCCTTTTTCTGTAGATACCTTTACCATTGATATCAATAGCATTCATGTAAATGGTGCGGCTTTAGAAATTATTTGGGACAAGGTGGTTGTAAGCGTTCCGTTTACGGTACCTACCGATAGAATTGTATCTAAAAGTATTGAAGATACCTTGAATGGACCAGGAAAAAATGATTATTATGCAGCAGCTGCTTATTATTTAGAAGTAGGAAAAGATATCAAACAAGCAAAAACTTGGATTGATTTGGCTGTTGAGGAATATGGAGACAAAGTACCTTTTTGGATTTTGAGAAGACAAGCTTTAATTCACGCAAAAAGTGGCTCGAAAAAATCAGCGATCAAAGCGGCTAAAAAATCTTTAGAGTTGGCAAAGGAAGCAGGAAACGTAGACTATGTTAAAATGAACAAAGACTTTTTAAAAGAAATGGGGGAATAAGTAAATTTCCTTTACAAGTAAAAATCCCTCTAATTTTTTTTTAGAGGGATTTTTTATTTTATCCAATGACCTTGAGTTTAGAGAACTTCAAGATTAGTTTTTTTAAGCCTTCCTTTTCAAAACGAATTTCAGCTTTGGCATCTCCACCAACACCTTCCATTTTTAAGACCTCTCCTTTTCCAAAACGACCGTGTTCTACCAAATTACCGACGGTTATTTTACCGTCAAATAAATTTCCGCTGCCGGCAGCATTGCTAGGTTTTACTTTTTTAAAGTTGCTTGGTGGTGAAAGGATTGATTTTTTTACAGGAGCCCCTGGTTTACTTGTTCGTACATTGGCTGAAGTTCTTGGAATCGGTTTTCTAAATCGAATTCGATCTTTAGGAATGTCGTCTTCAAATAAATTATTGTCTACAAAATTATTGGTTCTAGGCGCCAAACGTTTTGGTGTTAGATACTCTAAATATTTTGGGTCTATTTCTTCTAAAAAACGACTAGGTTCTGCGTCTGTCAATTTTCCCCAGCGGTAACGTGTATTTGCAAAACTTAAATAGGCTTGTTCCTCGGCACGCGTTAAGGCGACATAAAACAATCTACGTTCTTCCTCAAGTTCACTTCTGGTATTCATACTCATGGCAGAAGGAAATAGGGATTCTTCCATTCCCACTATATATACATATGGGTATTCCAATCCTTTGGCCAAGTGAATGGTCATTAAGGAAACCATTGGTTCATCATCTTCCTTATCACTGTCCAAATCAGATTTTAGGGCAACATCTTCTAAAAATACTGCCAAAGAATCTTCTTGTTCTTTTTCTTTAGAATCGTCTACAAAATATTTTATACCGTTTAAAAGTTCTTGAACATTTTCTACCTTACTAACTCCTTCCGGAGTACCATCTGCTTCTAAATCTTTAACAATTTGAATTTGTTTGACCACCTGATCTGCAATTTCAAAGGCATTTACTTTTTGTGCTCCAATAGTAAATGCTTCAATCATATTGGCGAAATTCTTTAATTTCGTTTTTGTCCCCGCATTAATTTTAAGATCTATTCGATCAATATTTTTAACAATCTCAAACAAGGGTTTTTTATAATGATCGGCAGCAATATCTAATTTATCAATAGTGGTAGCACCGACACCACGTGCGGGGTAATTGATAATTCTTTTTAAGGCTATTTCATCATTCGGATTTACCAAGACTCTTAAATACGACAGAACATCTTTAATTTCTTTTCTTTGGTAAAACGAAGTACCACCGTAAATTTTATAAGCAATTCTCTTTTTACGCAAAGCATCTTCCATAGCACGAGATTGTGCATTGGTTCTATAAAGAATACAAAATTTATCATTCGTTAATTGATGATTCATTTTGTTTTCAAAAATAGAATTGGCCACCCAACGTCCTTCTTCTCCATCAGAAATGGTACGCATAACCTTTACTTTAGGGCCATCTGCATTTTCAGTGAAAATTTCTTTGTCTAATTTGGTTTTATTTTTTTCAATCAAACTATTGGCCGCTTCTACAATATTTTTTGAAGATCTGTAGTTTTGCTCTAGTTTGAAGGTTTTTACATTTTCGTAATGCTTTTGGAAATTTAAGATGTTGTTAATATTTGCACCACGGAAAGCATAAATACTTTGCGAATCATCTCCTACCACACAAATATTTTGAAAACGATCTGCCAAGGCTCTTACAATTAAATATTGCGAGTGGTTGGTATCTTGGTACTCATCCACCATGACATATCGAAAACGATCTTGATATTTGGCCAATACATCTGGAAAACGAGATAATAATTCGTTGGTTCGCAGCAATAAATCATCAAAATCCATGGCACCAGATTTAAAACAACTTTCTACATAGGCCTTGTAAATTTCTCCCATTTTTGGGCGACTCGCCATAGTATCTGCTTCTTTTAAGTCGGTATTGGCAAAATAAGCTTTTACGGTAATCAAGCTGTTTTTGAATTGAGAAATTCTACTCAACACCTGTTTGGCTTTATAGCGTTCTTTGTCTAATTGTAAATCTTTGATAATACCACTAATTACCTTTACAGAATCCTGAGAATCATAAATGGTAAAGTTGGAAGGATATCCTAGTTTGTCAGATTCAGAACGTAAAATTCTAGCAAATACGGAGTGAAAAGTTCCCATCCATAAATTTTTAGCCTCACTTTCTCCAACAACCGAAGCAATACGCTCTTTCATTTCACGAGCGGCTTTGTTGGTAAAAGTTAAGTTTAGGATGTTAAAAGCATCAACACCACTTTTCATTAAATGGGCTATTCTATAGGTTAAAACCCTAGTTTTACCTGAACCCGCACCTGCAATAATAATCATAGGTCCTTTTAATTGAAGTACTGCTTCCTTTTGAGAAGGGTTTAATCCGTCTAAATAATGTGCCAAAATAGTCTTGTATTAAATCATGAAAAAGGCTTCCTTTTTTAGCATACTAAAAAAGCATTAGCCAGTTCAAAAATAAGGGTTCATATAATGGCATGCAATAAAAGTTATCGACAGTTTTAGAATTAAAAACTTTGTTTACTTTAGCGTATTAAATTTATGAATTTCACTTTCTTATGACAGCTACTTTTTTGACAATGATCTCTTATGTTTTGCCGGCCTTGGTTGTTGGTGCAGTTGCTTATTATTTATTTCAAATGCATTTTAAAAATGAACAAAATAGACGAAATTTTGAATTGATAAAAGCAACAAAAAAAGAGACGTTGCCTTTAAGAATTCAAGCTTATGAACGTTTGGTGTTGTTTTTAGAAAGGATAAATCCCAGTAATTTATTGGTCAGAATAAAACCTATGGGAGATGAGAAACAAGCTTATTTTAATTTACTAGCGGCTACCATTGTTCAGGAATACGAACATAATTTAAGTCAGCAAATTTATATTAGTGAAGAAAGTTGGAATTTAATTACCACCGCTAAAAATACGACGATTCAAATATTAACGGATGTTGTAGCAGATGCTACTGTTGAAAACTCACAAATGTATCGCGAAGCTGTGTTAAAAAAAATATTGAATGCCAATCCGCCTTCTGCAATTGCTATTTCAATAATTAAGAAGGAAGTCTTAGAATTATTATCTTAAATAGTAAACCTAACAGGTTTTAAAAACCTGATAGGTTTGTAAATAAAATGAATTATATAAAAAATGCCTCATATTATATGAGGCATTTTCTTTTCATAGCAATTTTACTTATTTCTATTTGAATTAGTTGAAATAAATTTTTGAAGCAGCCAATGCCACATTAAAAGTATTTGTTTCTTCTTTTGTAGAAAGATCAAATACAGAAAGTTTACTTAATTTAGAGTAACTAGCATTTACAGAAAAAAGCTTGTTGTTTTTGATAGCCATGCTGTAAATACTCTCAACTTCTAGTATAGGAGTGTCTGATAATTCAGCACTATTTGCTGCAATTTTGTATATTTTATTACCTACTGAATAATAGAAATTATTATCATTTTCAACTAATAATTTTGGATGATCTCCTTCTGCAAAAGTTAATTCAGAAGTTATTGTGTTGGATGCAGTATTAATTCTAGCAATACTTCCAGGAGTCTGAGAAAGGATCGTTACTTCTGGCCAATTTGAATAATCAGCAACAACGTTTCCTGCAGAAAGCACAATTAAGTCGCCTGCATTATCAAAGAAAATTTCATCAGGATTGTCGTTAACAGTTATTTCTACTATTGATTCTGTATCAATATTTATAACACTTACAATATTATTTGTCGTAAATGCGCCTTGGTGTGAAACATAAAGATTACCGTCTTTTTCAATAATACGTTCAGGTCCATTTCCTACAGGAATAGTGCTTGTTACTTCAAAAGTACTTAAGTCAATTACAGCTATATAATCATCGGTTTCACTTCCTGTGCTTCCCCAGTTTGTAGAATATCCAATTCCATCTACAACGGTCATATATCTAGGGTGATCTAAGCCAGTTATGATTTTTCCTTTTTCTTCGAAAGTATATCTGTCAACAACAGTTATTGTAGCAGCATTGTCAACAGAGATGTATGCATTTTCGTCATCGAAAGCGATAGATTGTAAGTAGGTTCCAAGCTCTTCATTGTTAATGGTTTTAAAAATTTGGTTTGCTTGAACTGAAAAATCATTTGAGATAAAAGATACAGATCCTGTTCCTGCACTAGAGCCTTCTCCACTAATTAGAATTCCGTTTTTATAACTGGCTCCTTCTCCGTTAAATAAGACTTCATTATCGTTACACGATATAAATAGAACGGCAAGAACTAAGGATTGTAGTATTAATTTGTTGATTTTCATGATTTAAAATTTATAATTGATATGTATGTTAAAATTTCTATTAGGCATTGGTCTACGAGGTGAAATTTGATAAATTTCATTGTAGATATTATTTATTTTGACTCCAAAACTCAAGTTTTGTTTTTTTGTTTTTAAAAGTTGGTAATCAACACCAATATTTGAAATATCATAGCTTGGCATAGCGTTGCTGCTAATATTATCTTCCGATGTATATAACTGTCCGTTGAATAAAAATTGGTAGAATGCACTCCACTTTTTGTGTGAATAGCCTAAATTAAAGTTGGCTATATGTTTCGGAACAAAAATTAATATCTGATTTGTAATTTTGTCTTTGGCTAGTGTATAAGAGTAGTTTCCATTAAAATTGAATGTGTGATAACCAAGAGTATAATGTTTGGTAATGCGTAATTCTATTCCAGAATTTTGAGTTTCTGCAATATTATTTGGCATCCATACACCTGGTCTATCAGGGTCTCCGTTAGGACTCCAAACAATTTTGTCTTTAGAGCGAATATAAAAGTAAGAGAAGTCTATTTTTGTCGTACTTGTTGTATAATTCAATCCAATTTCACCTTGTTTTGATGTTTCAGGAAATAAGTCTGGATTACCTTGACCGGGCCAGTACAGGTCGTTATAACTTGGTACTCTATAGTTTTTAGATGCATTTAAACGAACGGTTAATTTATTGTTCAAAGGTATTTCGGCACCTATTGCCATTACAAAAGGAACTTCGTAATCGGAGTTAAAGTCTTGTCGAATTTTTAAATTGTATGAAAATAATTTTTCAAGCTTTTGAGAAAAAATAATTGCCTGAGAAAACTGAGTTCTGTTTCGAGTATTTATTTTATTTGTCCAACCATTAATAGAGGTATATTCGGTATAACTGTCAATTTTAGTGTTCTTATTAAAATTGTAAGAAAAGTCATAATTGAAAAGCCAAGTAGCCGATTTACCAAAATCATATGTGGCTATATTTTTATCAGAAAAATAATTATATTCTTGTGTTAAATAAGCTGCTTTGATAATATGACTAAACTGATTGGAATTATTTTCAAAAACCAATAAATTTCTTTGGTTAAAATCTCTATATTTTTCTCTAGCAGTAGTAGGGTTTGGAAGTTCTCCGGAAAATAAGCGATTTGCTTTGTATTTAGAAATGTAGAATTTAAGGTTTGAAAAATCAGAAATCTTGAAGGCACTGCTAATATTCCAATTTAAATTATCATAAGCCGCATTGGTGTTTTTGAAATTGGTACCTAATAAAGGATAATTATTGTCAGACTGGTTGTATGAAAGGCCTGCTTTTAATGCAAATTTTGAATTTCCATAGGAAGTTTTAAATAAACTTTGATAGGTATCATAACTTCCGACACTGCTTATAATTTGATTTTTAAAATGCTTCTTAAAAGTAAGATTTGTATTTAAATGAATGGTTCCTCCAATTGCTCCAGAGCCATATTTTATACTTCCTCCACCGCTTCTAATGTCAATGGCATCTATCAAATTTACAGAAAGTGAGTTGAAACCTGTTTGTCCGTTGTTGATAGAATTTATATTAATTCCATTCCAAATAACGGCGGTATTAGAAGAACTTGTTCCTCTAAACCTTGCAGAGCTTGTCCCTCCAGAACCATATTCTCTTAAATAAATAGGAGCAGTAAATCTGATTAAGGATGTAAAAGATTCTCGATTATTTTCGATAACAGAATCCTTTAGGCTTATTTTTTTGAGGCCAACAGAATTCTCTTTGTTGTTTTTATCAACAACAAGAATAACCTCTTCTAATGTATGTACAATAGAATCTTTTTGAGCTTGTACCCCCAACCCTGCTAAACAGCAAAACACAATTACCAGTATATTTTTCATCATCTAAAACCTTTCACCCCGAAAGCTTGTTTAATGTTCTGAATAAGGCAGGTCTCCTGGCTTGCGTCTTGTTGTTACCTTCCCGTGAAAAAATCACAGTGGTTTAAGTTTACAACAAGCGTCAAATAAATTGACAAAGCTTACAGTTGCGGGGACAGCTATCGAGTTAAACGATATTCCCTTTTAATTTCATTTCGATATTTTAAAATGAAAACCAAATTCGCTGCAAAAGTAGCTAGTATTTTAGGAATGACAATTTATTATTTTGATTTTTTTAAGCTGATTAAAACAATCGTGTTGATCGTTTTATAGTTTCCTAAGAATTTTTTTGTCAATATAAAATGTGCCGAAAGGAATAAAACAAGCCAAAATAATTTTCCAAGTGGTTGTCTTAAATTTCCAGTTTTGCTCTACACCAACACTAAGGGTATTCATCATAAAAAGTAAAAAAAGTGCGCCGTGAATTGGACCTAAGTTTTTTGTGAGACTTGGATTGTGGAAATAATATTTCATAGGTACAGCTACAGCTATAAGTAGTAACAGCGAAATACCTTCAAGAAAGCCAAGTAGACGAAGTCGGCCAATTTTTGTTTTCAATAATTGTATCATAATAATCGGATATATGGTCGGTTTGCTAAAGGAGAAAAAGGCCAAGGAATGGCTATAAATATGATAAGTAAAGCAATACAATACCAATAAAATTGCGTTTTGAATTTTTCTTTATCTGTAGGTTTTCTTTTGGTTAAGGCAGAACCTATGGTTATTATAATAATTGCTGTTAGCATACAAACCAAATGTACTATTGCAAAAAAACACGTTTCAGTATGTTGAAGGGCTGCTTTTTTGTTTGCAAAAAAATACAAGATAATTGGACTTTTAGAATAAACTAAAATTCCTAAAATTAATTGAATATGTGCAATTGTGGCCGTCCAATGTCTCGTTAAATTATCTGCTTTTACAAAAGGCAAACTTGAATAATAACCCCGAAATGCACGATAAATGGAATACACTAAACTTAGTAAAACAAACCATCTGAAAATGGAATGAAAAAATAAAAGTACTTGATACATTGCAACTTTATTTAAATAAAAGCACAAATATAATCAGAACATACTAATTAGTATGTTTTATGTGTGGGTTATTTTAAATTATTTAAATAGCGTTTTAATTCATTTAAATAATCGCGGTAACAGTTAGTGCTAGTAGCTATTTTTGCTAGGTTTCTTGTCCCCCAATAGCTAGAAATAACAAATTGCGCTACTTGTTTCGGATTTGTGGTTTTAGCAATAGTTCCATTTTCTATTTCTTTTTGAAGGCAGTTTTCTATGGCAGTTTTCCATTCAAGGACCAATTCATTCAGAGCTTTGGAAAATTCAGTATGCCATGGGCTCATTTCTTGGATCAAATTTCCGGCAGGACATCCATATGCTGGTTTCAAATAAGGAGTTTCTAATAAAAGCGAAGTGATCATTGCATAAATTTGTTCTATGGGATTGGCTACATTTCTTAATGGAGCTATATATGCCTCTTCCATGGTGGGTTTTACAATTTCGTTGATAATTGCAATTCCCATTTCGTCTTTGGTTTTAAAATGGTAGTAAAAAGCGCCCTTGGTGACTTTAGTAGTTGCAATAATTTCGTCTATACTTGTAGTTTGATAGCTTTTAGTATAAATAATATCAAATGCTTTTTCAAGTATGTTTTGGCGGGTGCTTAATGCTTTTTTCATAATAAATAAGAATTAGTAGCTTGGTTAAGACTACATTCAATGGAATGAATGTTAGATAAATTTGAAGAATTTATGTTGCAAGTTTTTAGAAACTTCATAAAATTCAGGATGAATTATTTTAGCTAAAATTTCAATTCCATTTACCAGCGTACTGGCAGAGGGTTGTGTAAATAAATCAAAGTCGGCAATATATACCGCCTTATTTTTAACCGCTCGTAAATTTTTCCATTCAGGTCGGTTGGTTAAAAAAGGCATGTCTTTTAAAGTTGTTTCGGTAGTATAGCCGCAAGGAGCAATGACTAAAACTTCAGGATCATACCTTACAATTTTTTCCCAATCTACAACGATGCTATCACCAGAAGGATGAGACAATAAATCGATTCCACCAGCATAGCCAATTTGATGAGGTATCCAATGTCCGCAATTAAATAAGGGATCAATCCATTCTAACAACATCACTGATTTTTGTTGCAGTCTGTTTTTTCTTTGGATATCAATCACAGCATCTACTCTGGCAAGTAATTCATCTTTGTGTTTTTGTCCTAGCTCAGGTTTGCCCATAGCTGTCGCAATAGTTAACAAAGAATCAAAAACATCTTGCAAAGAGGCGGGGTTGATGGGAATTAATTCAGGTTGCTTTTCTAAATTGGCAACGGCTGCAGCGGTACATTTGGTGTCTATCTGACAAACTTCGCAAACGTCTTGCGTAAAAATAACATCAGGCGCAATTTTGGACAATTCCGCTTCGTCTACAAAATACAAACTTTCACCGGTGGCTTTGCTATTTGAAAACAAAGTGTTGATTTCATCACTGGTATAATTTTTTCCTTCTAGCACACAACGAACAACTCTCGTTTTTTCATTTAAAGCTATTTGTGGACATTCAAAGGTAATTCCGTCTAAGGAATCTTGTAAGCCCATATCGTAAATCATTTGTGTAATTGCGGGTAAAAAGGAAGATACTTGCATCGAAATAATTGTATTGTTTGGGGTCAAAAGTAGTTTTATAAAAAATATAATCCTCATTTTTTTTGCTATTATCATAATTTTCGCTCAATCTTTGCAGAAGTTAAACGAGTGTCTCCTTGAGGAGCGTCGAAAGGTTGTTTTACGAATAAGTTCCTAAAAATAGATCTCGACTCCGCTCGATTTGGCAATTAAGAACTGATGAAAGATGTTTGTTTCATTTTTATTGGTTTGCTAATTAAAGTGACAGATTTTAAAAAAAAACTCAAAATTTAACGATGATATATTATATAACCGGGGGAGAGCGATCAGGGAAAAGTTCGTACGCACAAAAATTAGCGGAAGACTTGTCTGACAAACCTTTTTATTTAGCGACCTCTAGAATTTGGGATCAAGATTTTCAAAAACGAGTAGATCGTCATGTTTCTGATAGAGATGAACGATGGACAACAATTGAAGAGGAAAAAAATATTAGTAAAGTCGTGCCAAACGGTGCTGTGGTAGTTATTGATTGTGTGACATTGTGGTTGACAAATTTTTACGTGGATACCAAATACGATGTACAAGAATCATTACGATTAGCAAAAGCAGAAATAGAAGAACTAAGAAAAATTGAGGCTACCATTATCATTATTTCCAATGAAATAGGAATGGGCATTCATTCAGAACACGAGTCTGGAAGAAAATTTACAGAATTGCAAGGTTGGACCAATCAGGCCATTGCAAAAATTGCCGACAAAGCTATTTTTATGGTGTCTGGTTTGCCTATGGTTTTGAAATAAGTTAATTAAAAAATAAAAGTTGCCCCATGGAATTTAATATTCAAGCCCTCAGTTTAAAACTGAAAAAAGAAATACAACATAAAATAGATTTCAAAACAAAACCCACGGGGTCTTTAGGTGTTTTGGAAGAGATTGCCTTAAAAATTGGGTCGATTCAAAACAGTCTCACGCCAATAATTTCTAAACCAGCAATTGTCGTTTTTGCTGGAGATCATGGTGTGGTGAAAAATCAGCCGGTAAGTCCTTTTCCTCAAGAAGTAACAGCTCAAATGGTTTTTAATTTTTTACAAGGTGGGGCGGCAATTAACGTGTTTACAAAACTGAATAAAATTCAATTAAAAGTAGTAGATGCTGGAGTAAATTTTGAGTTTGAAAAAGATTCAAAATTAATTGATGCCAAAATTAAAAAAGGAACAGAAGATTATACAATTTCGGGGGCTATGACCCTTGAAGAATGTTCTAAAGCCATTGAAAAGGGAGCAGAGATTGTCACTAAAATTTATTCGGAAGGCTGTAATACCATTGGCTTTGGTGAAATGGGGATTGGAAATACCGCTTCTGCTTCTTTGCTGATGAGCGCTTTTACAAAGGAACCTTTGGAGGTGTGTACGGGAAAAGGAACGGGACATACCGAGGAAGGTGTTTTGAATAAAATTGAAATCTTAAAAAAGGCGCAAGAATTACATAAAGGAGCATCGGATCCCCTACATATTTTGGCCAATTATGGAGGTTTTGAAATAGCCATGATGACAGGTGCTATGTTGCAAGCAGCTACATTAAAAATGTGCATTGTTATAGACGGATTTATTGTGACTGTTGCTTTGTTAGCGGCTTTTGCTAAAAATAAAAATGTATTAGATTATTGCTTGTTTGCACACAATTCTGGAGAAAAAGGGCATCAAAAAATGTTAGACTATTTAAAGGTAAAACCCATTGTGAATTTGGGCTTGCGTTTAGGAGAAGGAACAGGAGCTGCTTTGGTAATTCCAACGATAAAAGCTGCTGTTGCTTTTTTTAATGAAATGGCTTCGTTTGAAAGTGCGGGGGTGACGAATAAATGATGTAATGTTGACCCTTCGACAGGTTCAGAGTACCAACTAAATAAATATACCACACTGAGCTTGTTGAAGTGTATAAATTATGAAAAAATGAAAAAACAAATCCATATCTTCTTTACAGCCTTAATGTTCTTTACTCGGATTCCTTGTCCAAAATGGGTAAACCATGCACCTGAATATTTAAATAAAAGCACCAGTTATTTTTCTTTAGTCGGAATTATAGTCGGTAGTATTTCTGCTTTTGTATACTTAATAAGTGGCTTGTTGTTTTCCAATGAAATAGCCTTGTTGTTAAGTATGGTTGCTTCGGTATGGACAACGGGTGCATTTCATGAAGATGGCTTTGCAGATGCTTGCGACGGATTTGGCGGTGGTTGGACAAAAGAGAAAATTTTGTTGATTATGAAAGACTCTCGACTAGGTACTTATGGTGTGGTTGGGCTCTTTTTTTTATTGGCTACTAAATTTTTAGCCTTGAATGAAATGCCTTTAGAATTAACGGCTTTGGTAATTGTTAGTGGCCATAGCGTAAGTCGATTTGTGGCTTCGGTTTTAATTTTTACACATCCATATGTTAGAGAAACAGACGATAGTAAATCAAAACCTGCAGCCAATAAAATGTCTTTGAATGCTTTGGTAATGAGTGCGTTTTTCGGGTTGTTACCTTTGGTGTTTTTTCAGGATTATAAGTTCTTTTTGGTATTAATTCCGCTAGCAATTACTAAAATATGGATGGCTGGTTTTTATAAAAAATGGATTGGTGGACAAACAGGAGATTGTGCAGGAGCCTTGCAACAATTATCGGAAGTTGTTTTTTATTTAAGTTTAGTCGTATTATGGAAATATATTTAGTCAGACATACAACGCCAGATATAGCAGCAGGAATTTGCTATGGGCAATCAGATCTTCCACTTGCGGCGACTTTTAAAGAAGAAGCAAAAGTCATTTTAGACAAAATTCCATATTCAGAAAATAGAAACGTATTTAGCAGTCCTTTGCAGCGCTGCAAGTTGTTAGCAAATTTGTTTGACAAGGAAGTGTTTGTTGATCAGCGTTTGATAGAATTTAATTTTGGCGATTGGGAATTAAAAGAATGGGAGGCCATTCCGAAAGAAGAATTCACGCCTTGGATGGAAGATTTTGTCAATGTTACTGTTCCCAACGGTGAGTCTTATGTAGCATTATCAGTACGAGTAATGGCCTTTTTTACAGAAATTCTAAAAAGCGAAAATGAACAAAATATAGTGGTCGCTCATAGCGGAGTTATACGAAGTATTTTGGCAAATTTAAAGGACATACCTTTAGAGAAATCATTCGACATAAAATTAAGTTACGGTCAAATAAGTAAAATAACCATCAGCAAAAAGACGACAATTGTTGATTGCCTATAAAAAAAGATGATGAAAAAAATATGTATTCTGTTTGTAAGTGTTTTGGCACTCATTTCTTGTCAGAACAAGAAGGAAATAAAAATTGATCAAAAAAATAGTTTAGCGTATGCCAAAGGATTTACAATCATAAATTATGATACTTATAAAAAAGTAATCATCCACAATCCATATAAAAATGCAGATAGGAAATATGAATATTTATTAGTTCCAAAAGAAAATAAAATCCCAAAACATAAAGATGCAGTACAAATCATAAGAACACCAGTAAAAAAAATAGTGGTGACTTCTTCGTCTCATATTCCGTTGCTAGAATTGCTAGAGGAAGAGCAAAGTTTGGTCGGTTTTCCAAATACAGATTTTATTTCTTCAACAAAAACAAGAAAGCTAGTCGAGACCGGTGACGTTAGAGAATTGGGAAAAGCAGAGTATTTAAATACAGAAGTATTGTTAGATGTAAATCCAGAAATAGTGATGAGTTTTGCTGTGGATAAGCCAAATAAATCTTTTCAAATGATTCAAAAATTAGGCGTTCCTGTTTTATTGAATGGTGATTGGTTAGAAGAAACACCTCTGGGAAGAGCAGAATGGATTCGCTTATTTGGTGCTTTATATCAAAAAGAAAAAGAGGCAGATAGTATTTTCAATCATATAAAAAAGGAATACAATGCGGCTAAAGAATTAGCGATACGTGCAAAAAATAAACCAACGGTATTGTCGGGTTCTATCTTTCAAGATGTTTGGTATTTGCCTGCAGGAGAAAGTTTTATTGCGAAGTATTTTGAAGATGCTCAAACAAATTATTTATGGAAAGATTCTAAAGGAACGGGCAGTTTGTCTTTGAATTTTGAAAACGTATTTGAAAAAGGACAAAAGGCGAATTATTGGATTGGTTGTAGCTTAACAACTAGCAAAGAAGAATTGGTAAATGCCAATGCGCACTATCAAAAATTTGATCCATTTATCAACGATCAAATTTATACTTTTGGAAAATTGAAAGGAGCTAAAGGCGGACTTTTTTATTTTGAATTAGGGCCTATTCAGCCACATATTATTTTAAAAGATATCATAAAAATTGCCCATCCCGAATTGTTACCAAATTACAAACCTTATTTTTTTAGCAAGTTGGAATAAAGCTTTTTCTAAATAGAAGCTTATAATTTCATTCATTTAAAATCAAGACCTTGCGCATCGTTAGAATATATTTATCTTTGCAGCTCTAAAATTTATAAAAATGAATAACGGATTATACGCTAAGTTTAATACTAGCAAAGGAGCAATTTTGGTTGAATTAACGTTTGATAAAACTCCAGGAACAGTGGGTAACTTTGTTGCTTTGGCTGAAGGAAATATGGAAAATGATGCAAAACCTCAAGGAAAACCTTATTATGATGGGTTAAAATTCCACAGAGTTATTGCAGATTTTATGATTCAAGGAGGTTGTCCTCAAGGAACTGGAACAGGTAGTCCGGGGTACAGCTTTGAAGATGAATTTCACCCAGAATTAAAACATGACAAGCCAGGTGTGTTGTCTATGGCAAATTCAGGACCCGCATCAAACGGAAGTCAATTTTTTATTACGCATGTAGAAACTCCTTGGTTGGATAACAAACATACCGTATTCGGATTTGTTGTTGAAGGACAAGATATTGTTGATGCAGTTGCACAAGGTGATTTAATTGATAGTTTAGAAATTGTAAGAGTAGGAGCAGAGGCTGAGGCCTTTAATGCTATTGAAGCTTTTAGAAATTTTGAAGGAGCAAGAGAAGAAAGAATTGCCGCTGAAAAAGCAGCACAAAAAGCACAATTAGACGAGGTTGCTGCAGGTTATGATGAAACTGAAAGTGGTTTGCGTTATAAAATTATTCAAGAAGGAAATGGAACTAAGGCTACAAAAGGAGCAGGTGTTTCAGTACATTACAAAGGTCAATTATTGGACGGTACTGTATTTGATTCTTCTTATAAAAGAAAACAACCTATTGACTTTACAATTGGAGTTGGACAAGTAATTAAAGGATGGGATGAAGGAATTCAATTATTAACTGTTGGAGCCAAAGCCCGTTTGGTAATACCTTCTAGTTTAGGATATGGTGCTGCAGGAGCTGGTGGAGTTATTCCTCCAAATGCAACCTTAATTTTTGATGTTGAATTGGTTGCTGTAAAATAAGTAACAATTTGAATAAAATAAAAATCCGCTTTTGAGCGGATTTTTTTATGCTTAAAAATGAGCATTAATGCATTTAAAAGGGTGGAATAGAAACCATATATCTGATTTAAAATGTTCATATTGGAGGATGATTTACGATATAAATATCGATAAAATCTAAAAACACCAAACGGGTTCCGTGTGAAGTAAGATATTTAATTAGTGAAGAAAAAATTCCTGATGGAGATAGTTATAGAGGACCTTCCATTAGAGTATTGAGTCATAAAGATATCGGCATAAAAGCAACAAATATATTTGGTGAAGGCTATTTATATACCTCTATAATTTAGTTAGGTGAAGATGAGGGTGAAAAAAAATGACCATAGAAAAAAAAGTTTTATTATAATTAACTAGTTCTTAAATAATTAAAAAAAAAATGTAAAAAAGTAGTAAATAAAATAAGTTTTTTCTTGTAAAAACGTAGAAAGAGCGTATCTTTGCAGGGCAATACCACGCGAAAGTAGCTCAGTTGGTAGAGCGTCAGCCTTCCAAGCTGAATGTCGCCAGTTCGAACCTGGTCTTTCGCTCAAAACCTCTTAATTTATTAAGAGGTTTTTTTTATTCCTTATTTTAGGTAATTGTAAGTTTTCAAAAATTGAATATGTTGCGAATTCCAACTACTTTTGTTGTTTAAATAGATTTTTATGAAAGTTATTAAATTTGCCGAAATACAAATAAAAGAATATGTAGAAGCTATTCGTCCTCCTGAAGATTTTAGAGACCAAGTAGATGTTTCGTATTGGTATAAAAATGATATTATAGAAATCTTTGAAATTCGTCCAAATTGGCAAGATGAAAAGATTAAAGAAAACTTTCCTATAGCTAGAACAAAATATGTAAAGAGTAAAAAGATTTGGAGAATTTATTGGTTGACAGGAAATCAAAAGTGGATACAATACAAACCGAATGCTGAAGTAAAAAGTATTTTAGAATTTATTGAAGTGCTCAAAAAAGATAAAACAGGTTGTTTTTGGGGCTAAATTATTTTGTATAAATAATCAAAAGGTTCTTTATGCTCATAAAAAAAGCTAGAATTAATGTAGGGTTGATAACAACAATACATCAATTCTAGCTAGAATTGTAATTTAAGAAGAGGAATTAATTGATGGGTTTTAATTTCATTGCTCTTAAACTAGAACTTACGGCATCTCCTTCTACTAAAGAAACAGCTACAGTGTGATTTCCGGCAGTTTTAAACTCAATTATCCCCATATTATAGAAAATATATTTTTCGGTAGCAGCTTGCTGATTTTGCACTTTTACGCCTTCATCTGTTACAGCTTTCCAAACCAATCTTCCTTTTCCTTTGTAATTTAAGTCTAAATAGTAGTATCCTGGTTTTTGAACATTGATCGTCCAAGTCACTTTTCCGTTTTCTTGGATCAGGTGCAATTTCTG
>NZ_VDET01000022.1 GCF_006381105.1 Flavicella sediminum
TCCTGGACCTTTAGCCCATAACGCTATCGGATTGTTAGGAATTGTTGCCGTAGTATTAGCGGGGTGGACCACTGCGAATCCAACTATTTATAGAGCAGGTTTGGCCTTTCAAGCCATCTTACCAAAACTATCCACTGCAAAGGTGACTATTTTGGCTGGTGCCATAGCAACCATTGCAGGTTTGTTTCCTGCTTTTGCCATGAAACTTCTAGGTTTTGTCGCATTATACGGTTTTATTTTAGCGCCTTTTGGTGCCATTATTGTGTTTGAACACTTTTTCCATAAGAGATTTGGTATTGTAAAAAACTACGCTGAAGCTGCAAACTTATCCTTTAACAAATCTGTCTTTTGGGCATGGGTCATCAGCTTTGGATTGTTCTATTTTATTTCTGTACAATTTGATGTCTTTTTATCTTTTGTAACCCTTCCTTCATGGATTTTGTGTGGTGTCCTTTTCTTAGTATTCAGTAAGTATTATCAAAATAAATAGGTGCTTAATAAGAGAACGTTCATATAAAAAACTAAAAAAGGTGAATTCATTCGAATTCACCTTTTTTTTATAACTATTTCCTACCGTCCTATTTCGCAGGCTCCTTGATAAAGTTTTTAAGATTCGATAAAAACTCTGCTTCTGATGTTGAAACATCTAACAATTTAAAATGTTGTACTCCCGATTTTTTCAACCAGTCAGCCCAAAATAATTTCATGATTTCAAAATCATTAGGAGACACGGTTTGACTTCCTGTTTTCTGATTCAATGTTCTATCGTACATTTCTACAACCAGTACCTCGCAATTTTTTAAATTCTTATTGACTACTGGTAATATACCATACCCCGACTTATTAAAAAACTCTTGTAAATTCGTCGTATTAGCCTTTAAATATTCTTTTCTAAAGTCAGCAATAATTTTACTAGTTAAGTACAAGCATTGTTTTCCCTTACAATTCGATTTCCCATACAATCCCGCTTCAATATAACCATCTGTTAGCAACACAATAATATTTCTATATTTGTTGATCACCGTTGTGTTTGCATCTAATTGCAATGGTTTTGCTGCTCCTTTTACCAGACTTGAATTCAATTCTTTTTTCAAATAATTGTACACATCACCACCCGTGGTATTGTTTTGTGCATAGTTGTAAAGTTTCTGAATTTCTATAGTAGTTCTCGCTAAATCTTCTTCGTTTTCACCATGTGTCAAATACTTGATACATTCACTAGGATTGAATTTAGATAAATCCATAGAAAAATTTGACAAGGAAATATGCGATTCTTTTAAAATAGAAGGATTTGTTAAAACCACTTGTATTTTATCTTTTTGTCCAATAACACGATTGTTTATCTTATAAAATTCAGGATAATAATTTTTATACAAACTCTCTATTAATTGCTCATCTTTTACCGGTTTCGGATACATTCCTTCCGTAATTCGGTTGGATAAATCGGGCGTGATGATTATATTTAAATGTTCGTTAATTTGAGTTTTCTTTTCTGGAGCACAGCCCGCAAAAACAAACATCAAGGCTAACAATTTCCATATCAATTTCTTTCCCATTATTCCGCTATTTTTTTCATATTTTCATTCAACCAAGTATCCGATTGTAAAATAGCTTCTTCCGATTTACGTACGGCTTTATCAATAGCATACTCATCGTGTAACCATTGATTCCAACCTTCAATAAAGGCACTTACTCTGTCTTTTAATGAAGTCAACGAAATTTGAATATTGTCATTTTCAATATCATTTTTATATACATCCGCTTTCTTTCTAACCGTTGCAATATCATTGGATGCCTGCTCGTTAATTTGTCGATTTTTTACATCCAATTCTTTTGGAATAAAAATTAATTTCTGTTCCAAAACCAACTTTTCATTTTCCACTTGAACAATTTCTACATCTAAATCACCGATCTCCTTTTTGTGCAAATCAATTTCTTTTTCAAGTTTGCTGATTTTCTGATTTGCAATTTTCTTTTCTATACGCATTTTATCTCTGCCTGCTTGCTCATTTCTTTCACTAAAAAAAACGATCAACTTATTCATTAATTCAGCTAGAAAGAAAAAAGGAATGGCTCCTAAGAAAAATACCAACCAAAAGTTAATATCGCTAAATACAGAGTCAGTAGACTCGATTCCTTTGGATAAAAACTCTATTTGACCTATCGTTTTGGATACTTTAATAGCAATAAATGTATCAATGGCAATAACCACTAAATAGGGAGTACAATTTTTAAACACAACCCATATTTTTTTAGCCGAAAATTCGGTATCCGGATCTGTCAAAACCTTTTTGTCGTGTGCCACATACGCCACTGCAAAAGGAATAAAAACAAAAAACAAAATATAGGAAACTGCCGACCAACCTTTTCCTATCGATTTTGAAATAGCATCAGCTTGGTATACTTGAGCATTTACATTCAATCCATTGCTTAAATCTCTTATGGCATCATCTGCAGCATACAACATAATATAAGCCGACGACGAGTAGAATAAAAACATGGCAAAGGCCAAACCTGAAAAGATAATAACCAACGGAATAAATTCATGCAACTTAAAAATAGGCTTAACAAAAGCTACATCCAAGTTATCAATTTTCGTTTTTTCAGATTCAATAGTCTTGTGAATACTTGCAATAGAAATATCTGAAATGTTTTTCTTAAGTGCTTCTTTTGAAGATTTTCTCATTTCTGCCTCTGCCTTTTGCAACTGCAAATTTTTCTCCTCCGCATTAATTTCTATTTCTACTGAGTGCAAATTCGCATCCTTCGTATTCTGAATGTTCTGATTGAACTCAGAAACTTTATCTTCTATTTTTTTAAAGAGAACTTCCTTATTGTCATCATTTTCTTTCTTATCAGAAATAAATAAATGGTACAAAGAATCCATCGATTTATTAATATTCTGAGAATCTCCACTAACCTCTTGCGCTTGGTTATAGGCCATTTCTTTAATCTCTGTCCTATTCGTTTTTTTAATCTCTGCTGAAATTATCGATTTAAACACTTCATCAATATCTCTCTCAATAGCACTCTCTTTAGGCAACAAAACCTGAATACCCTTTAATTCCTTTTGCGCATCAGAAACTACTTTTACGTCTTTCGGTTTTTTAAATTTATCCAAAAAACTCTTTTTCTCCTCCAAAACTATATTGTTATTCTCTTCCATACTGTAAAAATCACTTACTAATTGTTCAACCGTTCCTTTATGATTTGTAAATATTACTGATTCTGAGTTATTATTTTTTGCATTTACTGTCAAATTATAAGAGCCATGAAACGCATAAGTTTCATCAATAACACAATACTTCTCGTGCAGCATTCCAAAGCCTTTCCCTTTAATTTTTGTGACCATTCCCCCTACATCTGTAAGTACCCTATAATCAATCAAATTATTGTCTTTATTATCACCTATAAAAGCCCTTACTTCAATACCTTCTTTTTGTTTTTCTGCCAACAACTCTAACAACGAAACATCTGTAAACCAAGCCACCACAATAAATATCGACTTCTTAGCAGATCCCAATTCTTTGTACAAATTATCGTAAATTTCACTTCCCTTAAATACCTTTTGTTCCATTAAATACCTTTATCAATTAGCAAAAAAATGCTGCGAAGATACTATAAGCAATGCTTAAAAAAGCAAACTGTTGATAAATATTTAAAAGCATTTATTCTGTAAATTCAAGCTTTATAATTATCGCCAAAATCCCTATTTTTAAAATATCTTTACGAAAAACCATCTATAGATATAAGTCCCTCAAAAATGACTTAAACAAGTAGCTAAAAAGAAAATCTAAAGTTAGTCAACATCCTATATTTCATGAAAGCCAAAATCTTCACCCTCATACTTACCTCAGTTCTAATAGCTTGTTCTACAAAAAAAACTACTCAAAAAATTGAAACATCCATCACTAGAAAACAGGAATCTAATAGATCGACAAATTCAACAATAAATAAAATAATATTCACACCACCATTTATCAAAAAAGGAGAACATATTCAACATAGCTATTACGCCTTACAATACTCAGAAACGCACGAACAAGCCTATTGGGTATCCTATAAACTCACACCAAATTTCATCAATGGCACTACAAAAAGAACTAATAAATTCAAACCAGATCCTTTAATTAGTAGTCAATCTGCTCAACTTAAAGATTACGCGCACAGCGGATATGACAGAGGACATTTAGCACCGGCGGGCTCTATGAATAAAAACACTACGGCAATGAATGAAAGTTTTTATATGAGCAATATGTCTCCACAACACCCCTCATTTAATAGAGGTATTTGGAAGAAACTTGAAACTCAAATACGCTACTGGACATATGATTCGGATTCTTTATTTGTCGTTACTGGTCCCATCCTAAAAAATATAGAAAAAACCATTGGCATCAATAAAGTAGCCGTCCCAAAATACTATTACAAAGTCTTATTACAATTCAAACACAATCAAGTTAATTCCCTCGGATTTCTTCTCGAAAACAAACCTAGTAAAGCACATCTAAGTACGAAAGCAGTTTCTATTGACAGTATTGAAAAAGTATCGGGTATCGATTTCAATTATGCACTCAACGATAGTATTGAGCAATTATTGGAGTCAACCGTAGATCTACAAAACTGGAAATTCCACAAATAAATTCAATATTTCCTAACTACAACCTATTAATTTACAACTAGAATTTTAGCACAACAAAGATAATCTACAAATACAGTAAGCTATACCAACTATTTGGGCGTTCCCTTTCAGGTCGGGCTTTCCGTTGTATCTTTTTATAGCTTATTATACACAGATTTCGGATCAAGACCAAAAGTTGT
>NZ_VDET01000023.1:0-5291 GCF_006381105.1 Flavicella sediminum
TTATCCTTATTTTGTGTTTTTATCTTAGTCGAACTAAAAATAGATAAATAAGTAGAAGTGACGTAATAAAAAAACACAAACCTTTGGTTAAACCATAAAAACCCACATTGACTTTATGCGTTGTTAGCAACTGACATTTTCGGTTGGTTAATTCTCGGTTAAATAAAATGACAAAATTTGAATAATCAACTATAAAATCGAAGATCTGGTATCTTATTTATTTAGATAATTTTCTAAAATCCTTTTTTCCGTAAGTAACTAAAAATCTCACAAGGAATTTTTTTATTTTTTTGAAGAAATCCAATTAGAGAAAATCTATCCACTATTTTTTAAGTTTCAAAGAGACGAGTTTTCCTTAAACCGCAAAAATTTTCTTAAACGACTTTTTCCCGAAAGCCGAGAAAAAAATATTCCGCAAGTAGCTAAAAAATCCAAACAGGATTATATTAAAAATTCATCGTGTAACTGTATATAATCTGAATGCAAGGAAATTATTCCGCAAGAAGCTAAAATAATCGGGAAGAGTAGGGAAATCTTTTCTCTAAGCAATACTTTTCTGAAAAACGTAATCTTTGTAGGAATCTTGTTTTCAAAGAATCTCCGCTTAGATTGGCCATTTTTTAGAATAATTTATTTTCCACCGAATTCGAAATCCGTTTGTTGCTAACGTTTTTGTATAAGGTTAGTGTGGGAGTTGATAATCGAAAGATTATCGGCCTAACACTAAGCTTATACTTATTTTGTGTTTTTATCTTGTCGACCTAAAAATACTTAAATAAGTATAAGTGACATAGTAAAAAGACAGAGAACTTTGGGCAAACCATAAAAACCCACATTAACTTTATACGGTGTTGTGCAACGGTTTTTATTTTTAGGAATATCCATTAATTCCTAATTCCGAATATGTTTTTTTTGACAAATTCACTTTTAGGTTGAAATAACAATTTCCTCCATCGTGAACAATCATTAAATCTTTTTTCCAATTATCACTTTCCCAATCGTCACAGAAAAAGTTAATCCAAACTTCCTTTTCTCCTTTTTCGTTAATTACAGGAACATATTGTCGTTTTTTTCCTTTTAGTTTTATTTCAAAACCCGTTTCCCTCCATTTATTTTTTGGATATTCTTCGTTGTGTTTTTTTAAATTTATTTTTTGTCTTCCATTATTCTCTTCAACCGCAATCTTGAGAATTTTTTCGATTTCAATTAATTCCGATTGAGTAAGTTCAGTCGGTTTTACATTTTTGAAAATCCAATACCAATCTTTATTAAATGGTAGAGTTACAAAATCCGATTCTGCTAATTTAAATTCGGTTTGAGTGTTTTCGGTTGACTCAATTTTAGTCGTTTTTTTCGTTCCATTACAAGACGAAATTGAAATCAAAATTATAAATATTAATGCTTTCACGATTTTCTTTTTAACTGTTGCACAACGGTTTTGGCTAGGCTTTGTGCGGGCTTGAAAATCGGCCAGATTTTCGAACACGGACTAAGCCGAAGCTTTTTGTTTGGATTTGTTTCTTTTGTTTTCACAAAGCCAAATCAACAAGATTTGGCGACCTAGTAAATATACACAAAACTTTGAAGTAAGAACAAAACCCGCATGAAGTTTAGCCGGTGTTAGGCAATGTTATTTATTGTCTGGTTATTTTAATTAATTTATTTCGTTGTTTTTTATATTCAATTAAAAGTTCGTCTAATAAAGCAGGTAATAATTCAAATAATTTTTCATTATTCAAAGAATAATCTTCACGTTTTTCTTTTATATAATCTTTTAATTTCTGAGTTCTAAAGTTTTTGATTTGTTTGTCAATTGTATTCTTATCAAAATCATAAAATAACTCTAGTTTTCTTAATTCTTTTTCAAGATAAGAATGTCTATGAATAATTGTATTTCTTTCATTATAGAGTTTTTTTAAATGTTTTTTAATTGGAGAAAGTTTTGATGGAACAGATGATCTAGAAACTTTTAAGCTACTCATAACGACATTACCGTTTACATTACTTTCATGAATTGTTAAATGAAAAACACCATTGATTAGTTGTATTAATCTGTCTGTAACAGATTGAAATCTTATAATATAATTCTCAATATTATACGTTAAATGGTCTATTCTGTTATATTTAGTTTCTTTATTATAATCATAATTTGACAAAATATCTATGGCGAAATCAAGTTGTTTTAGCCATTTCAAAAAATAATTAGCATAGAAACCCACGTTGTGAATATAATATTCTAGTTCATCAAACTCAATGTTTTTAGGAATCTCAATATCATAAATTTCAAATTTTTTATTGTTATCCTTATCAGCGAAATATATATTTGAGTCTTTTATCAGTTCAGAATAAAAATCATGATTTTCTATTATTTTTAATTTATTCATGCTTTTTTTAACTTTCGGGATTTTCTAATATTGCCTAACGTGTTTGTATATGGTTTGTTGCGTGTTTTAAGCAACTAATTTAGTAAATAATTACCGACCAAGAAAGTCCGCGAGGACTTTCGCAAGTAGGCAAGAAGCCAGCAATAAATTATATACGGTGTTACCATACGTTTTTATCCTTTTTTCATTATCAAAGTGCTGTAAGAATAACGTCCTTTTGGAAGTCGATTTAAAAATTCCTGAAATTGTTTTTTCAAGTTAAATTCTTTGTTGATAATCGAAACTATTTTTCTTGCTTTATTCACTTCTGATGGTAATTCCACTTTATTTTGTTTGTAATAATAGTCAGATTCTAATTCCCAATAAGATGCAGAATTCATTTCTCCATTTTTTAGAATTTTAAAATAAGTCGTAGTTCCGTCTAATCCGTTAATGCAGTTTTCAATTTCATTACAATCTTTCAGATTCTCAATTCCACTTTCATTCAGTTCTGAAATTAGTTTTTTTACAGTTAAATTCGGAATTCTTATTTTTTGATTTATGTTTTTCTTCCTTATTCCTTTTCGATTTGTAGTCCAAACAGAGTGATTCAGACTTCCTTTAAATTCTCCACTTTTTAGTTCAAGCAATTCAGTAATTTGATAATCAGAAATTTCAATACGATAAATTCGTTCGTGTTTTATAGAATCAAATTCTGTCAAATCAAATCTTTCAGATTCAGTTTGAGAGAAGCAGAAGTTTATTCCAATTCCTAAAAATATTAATATGTAAATGATTTTTCTCAAATGTATGGTAACGGTTTGGCTATGCACAGTGCGGGTTTTCAATGTACGTCACTATCGACCGTGAACAAATATAAAATTGAAAAACTAAACGTGAGAAACCCCATAAACCCCGCATTGTGTATAGCCGTTGTTGTAGCCAGTTTATTTTCTTTTTATTCTTAAATCAGACTCAGAACCTACGTCCGTTTTTATTTTTTTTGTCAAGTTTAATCGTCCTTTTATTCATTTGGTCTGGTCCATCAATTTGGACGTCACACAGTACTTCTCCTTTGTTTTTATAAAAACTAAATGAATAGTGATGATCATGCCAATTGTTTGTTTTAAAATGTCTGAAAACACCATATTTCTTCTCGTCATATGACAGAAACCAATCATTTTCTCCATAACCTTTAGGAATAGGATTTATTGATTCGTTCTCGACAATTGTAATATCCTCAAAGTCTGTTCCCAAGATTGAAAATTCTATTTTTACCATTTCCTCATTTAAGTCATTTTCAACTTCAATATCAATTGAGTTCTTATTCAGAAAATGGGCTAAGATTGGAGTGTTCTTCGGGATTAAAAACCCTGATAATAATCCTGTTACTAAAAGGAGACTAAGGGATATTAATTTTATTTTCTTTGTTTTCATTCCAATTGGCTACAACGGTTTTGTATAAAGTTAGTGTGGGAGTTGATAATCGTAAGATTCTCAGCCGAACACTAAACTTTTACTTATTTTGTGTTTTTATCTTAGTCGACCTAAAAATAGATAAATAAGTAGANNAACACAAACCTTTGGGCAAAATATAAAAACCCACATTAACTTTATGCGGTGTTAGCAACTGACATTTTCGGTCGGCTAATTCTCGGTTAAACAAAAAGACAAAATTTTAATAATCAACTATAAAATCGAAGATCTGGTCTCTTATTTATTTAGAATCTTTTTTCCCGTAAGAAGCTAATAATCTCACATGGAATTTTTTATTTTTTTTTGAGGGAATCTAATTGCAGAAAATCTATCCACTATTTTTTTTGTTTTAATGAGGCGACTTTTCCTTAAACCGCAAAAATTTTCTTAAATGACTTTTTCCCGAAAGCCGAGAAAAAAATATTCCGCAAGTAGCTCAAAAATCTAAATTGGATTATTTTAAAAATTATAAAGTTATCGTGTAACTTTTTGTAATCTGAATACAAGGAAATTATTCCGCAAGAAGCTAAAATAATCCGTTAGAGTATGGAAATCGTTTTTCTGCGCAATACTTTTCTGAAAAACGTAATCTTTGAAGGAATCTTGTTTTCAAATAATCTCCGCTTAGATAGGCTATTTTTTAGAATAATTTATTTTCCGCCGAATTCGAAATCCGTTTGTTGCTAACGTTTTTGTATAAGATTAGTGTGGGAGAAAACGTCCGTAGACTTTTCGCCCTAGCACTGAGCTTATACTTATTATGTGTTTTTATTTTTGTCGACCTAAAAATACTTAAATAAGTAGAAGTGACATAGTAAAGAGACACAAACCTTTGAATTAAGCCATAAAAACCCACATTGATTTTATACGGTGTTGTGCGTTCGTTTTTATTTTATCGTTATTAATAATGTTTCTCCTTTATAGTGACCACATAAATTCAATTTATGTATTTTTTCTTTTCTTAGTATCTTAATTGATTTAATTGCATTTGGGTCAATTTTAATCATTTCTTTTACTTTACCAGTCATTAAAACGTCATCAATTATCATTAATTTTATTTCTTCCTTGCTCCAGTTTTTTCGATCAATTGATAAACTATCTAAATTCCAATCTTTCATTTTAAGGAGTTTAGTCGGTTTTATCTGTGAAATTTTCACTTCCTTCGTTCGTCTGTTAATTCTGACATTTTTAATATTATCTTTATCTAGAAAAGCGATTAGAAACTCTTTCTCTACTTTTTCATCTACAAAGATTTTGTAGCCTGCTTGGTATTTTTTCAAAATTTTATTTCGATCATATTTTATATTTCGAGTTGCACAACCGATAGTTAAAATCAATGTTAATAATAATAAGGATATTCTCATTTTTTGTTTTTAATGAATAATATTTCAATTATATATGATATTCTCTTTTACCCAGTATCTAAATGACGCACAACGGTTTTGTATAAGG
>NZ_VDET01000023.1:5428-5905 GCF_006381105.1 Flavicella sediminum
AATTAACTCCTTACTAAATTTAATGACTATATTATTCTCATTAAAATGAATTACAAACTCGGTGTGATCCATTCCCCAATCATCTGGTTCATAAGCCACATAACAAATTGTATTTAAATATCTACAATTAATATAATGGTCTTTTCCTAATAGTTCAATAACTTCTTTTTTAGATTTTCCGATTAGAATACTCTCCAAGTCATTTGTCATTTTATATCTGGAATTAATATTCTCAGTCCATTCGTGTTGGTTAAATTTTTTTGTTCGAATTATTGGGTCAATAATAGCGTAACATATAAAAATGAATAAAATTATATAAACCGTATGGGCTAATAATGTCGACACGATACTTTTAACATTTACATAGTTTTGAGTTTTCTTTTTTATTCTTTTTCGGAAATACAAGAAAGAAGGAATTAGAAAGAAAAGCTGAACGAAGCAAAATATCAAAATATAATCAATCATAAAGTTCATTTT
>NZ_VDET01000024.1:0-866 GCF_006381105.1 Flavicella sediminum
TAATACTGTGTGGATTTCCGCTTGGAAATCCCCCCGTTTTGCCTAACTGTTTTGTATAAAGTTAGTGTGGGAGTTGATAATCTTAAGATTCTCAGCCCCGGACTAAACTTTTACTTATTTTGTGTTTTTATCTTAGTCGACCTAAAAATAGATAAATAAGTAGAAGTGACATAATAAAAAGACACAGAACTTTGGGCGAACCATAAAAACCCACATTAACTTTATGCGTTGTTAGCAACTGACATTTTCGGTCGGCTAAATCTCGGATAAATAAAAATGACAAAATTTTAACAATCAACTATAAAATCGAAGATCTGGTATCTTATTTATTTGGTTAATTTTCTAAAATATTTTTTCCCGTAAGTGGCTAAAATCTCACATAGAATTTTTGAAATTTATTTTTTTTGAAATCCAATAACAGAAAATCTATCCACTATTTTTTTAGTTTTAATGAGTCGACTTTTCCTTAAACCGCAAAAATTTTCTTAAATGACTTTTTCCCGAAAGCCGAGAAAAAAATATTCCGCAAGTAGCTAAAAAATCTAAATGGGACTATATTAAAAATTTATCGTGTAATTATTTGTAATTTGAATACAAGGAAATTATTCCGCAAGAAGCAAAAATAATCCGTAAGAGTAGGGAAATCTTTTTTCTAAGCAATACTTTTCTGAAAAACGTAATCTTGTAGGAATCTTGTTTTCAAAGAATCTCCGCTTAGATAAGCTATTTTTTTAGAATAATTTATTTTCCACCGAATTCGAAATCCGTTTGTTGCTAACGGTTTTGTATAAGGTTAGTGTGGGAGTTGATAATCGCGAGATTTTCAGTCAAACACTAAGCTTATACTTATTTTATGTTTTTATCTT
>NZ_VDET01000024.1:913-1821 GCF_006381105.1 Flavicella sediminum
CATTGACTTTATGCGGTGTTACCCATTGTTAACTTTTTAGTTCGAAAGTTTATAATTATTCACGAGTACAGAAGCAGATATTTTCAAAATCCTTTCTAATTCTCGTATCATTTCTACAGTCAATTTTTTCTTTTTATTCAAGATTTCTGACACTCTGCTTTTTCCACCAATTATTCCGACTAAATCTTTCTGTTTCAGATTCATTTCTTCCATTCGAATTTTAATAGCTTCAATTGGATCAGGTGATTCAATAGGGTAGTGTTTATTTTCGTAATTCTCAATTAACAATGATAATATCTCAGCTTCATCTCCTTCTTTAGAATTAAGAGCAGCATCAAATATTAACTCGAGTCTTTCCAAAGCTTTGTCGTAGTCTTTTTCCGTTTTGATAGGTTTAATTTCCATAATTCAATATTTTAAATTGTGTCCGCATTAATTTTATCATATTCAGCATGAGTTCCAATAAATCGGATAAACGCCCATTGTCTGACATAGTTAAATTTTACAATAAGTCTATATGAGTTTCCTTTGATATTAAAAACAACTCTGCTATCTTTTAAAATACTCGCATTAATGTAGGTTTCTTTAACCTCATTCGGAGAATTCCAATTAGAGTTTTTTGCCGTCTCGTACCACGTTTTTAGGTATTGTTCTGAATCAGCGTGTTTCTCCCAAAATTCTCGCAAAGTTTTTTTTGCTATTATTCTCTTCATATTTTATTATCTGGGACAAAGATAATAAATTGTTCTCAAAAAAAGAACTTTTATCGTTTTTTAATAATGGGTAACGGGTTTGTATTATTTTTGTGTGGTATAAAATGTCCGTGGACTTGTCGCCCTAACACTAAGCTTATACTTTTTTGTTGTTTTTATGTTAGTCGACCTTAAAATACTTGTTGTTTTGTTAGT
>NZ_VDET01000025.1 GCF_006381105.1 Flavicella sediminum
ATAATCGTAAGATTTTCGACCGAGCACTAAGCTTATAGTTATTTTGTGTTTTTATCTTAGTCGACCTAAAAATAGATAAATAAGTAGAATTGACATAATAAATAAACAGAAACCTTTGGGCAAACTACAAAAACCCACATTAACTTTATGCGGTGTTGTACATAGTTATTTTTTCATTCCCAAAGCATAAATTATTCCTCCAATTCCTATTATTAGAAATATATAAGAGAATTTCATATCAGTTTTCTTGTTTTCATTATAATCTTTTAAGTCAAAATATTTTCTGTTTTTTGTCGCCAAGTATTTTATTCCAACAGTCTTACCTTTTGAATCCTTAATTGATTTTGCATAAAATTCTCTATCCACTTTCACAGTAATTTCTGACTGATTTGTCTCAGTTTTTTTAAATAGTTTTGAGTCAAATCCAACTTTAGCAATTCCACCAATTGAAAATTTCACTGGTTGATTTTTCATTAAAAAAGTCCAAAAATATGTTTTTTGAGTTCCGCCAGAAGATTCTCGGATTAATTCAGAGTTAAGTTTTCCAGTAATAGTTAATAATTCAGATTCACTTATGTTTCCATTATTTGAAAATTGTCCCCATAAAAAAAATAAAATCATAAATATTCCAAATCCGATAACGAATGGTTTATCAGACTTTTTGATTTCCTTAATATTCCTTTTTTTTCGGTTATTTCGTATGTTTTTTCTTTTACTCACTTTTTGTTTTGAGCTCGTCTTTAATTATGTACCACGGTTTTGTATAAAGTTAGTGTGGGAGTTGATAATCTTAAGATTCTCAGCCCCGGACTAAGCTTTTACTTATTTTGTGTTTTTATCTTAGTCGACCTAAAAATAGATAAATAAGTAGAAGTGACATAATAATAAAACACAAACCTTTGGGTAAACCATAAAAACCCACATTGACTTTATGCGGTGTTAGGCAACGTTATTTTTTCACTAAATTAATTTATAAATCTACTAATACTTTCGCCCCTTTTTTTCTATTACATTTCCAACACAATGTTTGTAAATTTCCAATTGTTGTTAAACCTCCTTTTGATACTGGTTGTATATGGTCAATTTCCAATAATAAGTTTGGTTCATTTTTTGTTCCTATGTTGCATGAACAACACTTGTAATTATCTCTTTTTTTTATTTGATTTCTCAGTTGAGATGTCATAAGTGCTCTTTGACCAGCAACACTTTTTTTCCATTTAATTTCGTCATTTAAATAATTGATTAAATCGTTCAGATTTTCAATACTCAATTTAATGTCGCAATTTGTTGAACTATATCCTCCAGCAGATACATATTGAAATGAAAATGTAGGAATATAGGAGTCACTTATATCTACAGTTTCGAATCCAAGTTTTTTTGACAATTGTTTCTCATGATATTTTTTTATTATTAAAGGAACTGAATTTAAAATACTTTGAAGAATGGATGTTTTTTCTTTGTATAATAATTCTTTTCCTTGTTCTACAGAGATAAAATCATTCAGGATTTTCTCGAACTTTAATAGTGATTTTTCATTTTTATTAATGTCAAAGTATTTGCATAAATACTTGATTGGCTGATTACTTGCATTTTTACAAACAGTTGCAGAGCAGTTGTGTACATTAAAGCTTTTATCTTGATTTTTCCACTTGCTTCTTTCATAATTATAAAAACTACTGTCTGTCATTTCTCCCATACCATAGTTATAAGATGACATGTTTAGATAGGATTTTTTTAGTTCTTCAATGTATTGATTTAATTCATTACAGTTTTTGATATGATGACTAATTGTATTTTTAAGTTTTTTAAACTTTTTACTTTTAAAGTATATGATAGGGTAAAAAACACTTAAAATGTAAATTAAAAAAGAGAATACTATTACTGTAATTATGATATTGATATTGTCAACGATTATATTGGTTAAACTTTGAAGGATTTCAATAAAGCCTTCAAGTATCTTGTATAGAATATAAATTGGAATTGCAATTATAATAAGTACGATTATGGCTTTATCATCAGATTTTCTCGACATATTAATAATTTGGTCTTTAATTTATATTTGTTGCGTTAAGTTGTTGATTTCAGCGTTTTGTAATCCTATGTTGCCTAACGGTTTTGTATAAAGTTAGTGTGGGAGTTGATAATCGCAAGATTCTCAGCCGAACACTAAGCTTTTACTTATTTTGTGTTTTTATCTTAGTCGACCTAAAAATAGATAAATAAGTAGAAGCGAAATAATAAAAAAACACAAACCTTTTAGCAAACCTAAAAACTCACATTAACTTTATGCGGTGTTGTAGGTAGTTTTTATTCGTTTATTTTATACAGGTCAACAATACTTTTAAGTTC
>NZ_VDET01000026.1 GCF_006381105.1 Flavicella sediminum
ACTCACATACAATTTTTGGGTCAGTCCTACAAGTTGTACGATTTTGATCATTACGCATAAATATTGGCAAGTCTAAATAGGAAAAAAGGAATATTTCTTACACCTCTAAATTGTGCTCTAAAGTCTTTAATTTTGGCATTAAAAGATTCAGCAGATGCATTTGTACTTCTGTTATCAAAGTAGTTTAATATTTCTTGATAATGTATCGACATTGTTCTAGCGATTGAATTAAAAGATTTAAACTCTGACTGTCTTACTTTTTCATACCAATGTGCCAATCTAGTCAAGCCTACAGTTTTATCCTTCGTGTTTTCAAATATCCATGATAAATTTTGAGATAAGTCATACGCTTTTTTTAAATCTGGATAAATTGAGAACAATATTTCCGCTCTTTTAGTTTGATTAGGAGTCCATTTATTTGGTTTTTTGAAAAGAAGGTATCGACTTCGAGCTAATAATTGTTTTAAAGAATCTCCATTACTTAGTACTTCACTAATGTGAGATTTTCCTTTGCTACGTGCGTACTCAATAGCGTCATTTTCTTTATCAATTGCATCCCATCGATACTTGATTCTTATTTCCTGTATAGCTTCTGTTGCCAATTTTTGTACATGAAACCTATCAATTACTTTCACGGCTTTAGGAAATGAGCGTTTTACAATCAACCCCATATTTCCCGCCATATCTAATGTCACTTCTTCGACCTTATTTCTTTTACCTAGAGGGATTTTAAAAAGTATTCTAATCACATTTTCTGCTTTGGTTCCTTTAACCATTGCAACGAGTGCTCCTTTCTTTCCTTTTGCTTTTTTATTGGTCACAATCGTGTATAGTTCTCCATTGGTAAAGGCTGTTTCATCAATAGAGAGGTGTTTCCCCATGTTTTCAGGAAAAATCAACCAGTTGGAAGCATGAGGTTTTTGTTTCCAGGAACTGAATTCACTTAAATAATCTTTATACTGTCTTTGAAGCAGTTTTCCTTTGACTCCATAAAAACTAGCAATAGTATTAACGCTAGAGGGGTGATTAGAGATTGATTTCTTTTAAAAAAGTGGCGAATTCATTCGTCATTCTAGTTCCTTTTGCTACTAATCCCCAATCTCTTGTAATTACTTTACCTGTATTTTCATTGATCCACCTACGTCGGGTTATATGCAAAAACACCTGCTTGCCTCGAAGCGGAAAATCCTGAAGAGTGGCTTCGGGAAAGAATCCTTTAGAAGTGAGCTTTTGAGTTTTAAATTCTAAGGGAACTGAATTGTTCTCTGTAAAATAAAAATGGAGTTCTTCGCCTTTGACATCATGCTTGGTTAGTTCAAAATAGTCAATCAAAACTTCTGGTAATAATAAGTTAGAAACAGTCAATAAGGATTCGGATAACATACTGTAAATTTAAAATACAAAGATCTAGATTTTTAATCTGCCCCACAACGTTTGGTCTTGAGGCGAAAACTGTGTATAATAAGCTATAAAAAGATACAACGGAAAGCCCGACCTGAAAGGGAACGCCCAAATAGTTGGTATAGCTTACT
>NZ_VDET01000027.1 GCF_006381105.1 Flavicella sediminum
ACGTTTAACGCCAAAATCAAAGACTTTAGAAGGAATTTTAGAGGCGTAACTGACCTAAAATTTTTCTTATTTAGATTGACCAAAATTTATGCCTGCACAGAAGAGAACCCAGAAATTGCACCTGATCCGTAATTATCAAAATCCCACAACTTTTACGACTGACCCTAAAAAAGCTCCACATAAAAAATGTGAAGCTTTTTGTGACCGGGCTGGGGCTCACTTCGACAGGCTCAGTGTAAACTTCTTGCCCCAAACCAAATTAGAATAAAAAAAGCTCCACATAAAAAATGTGAAGCTTTTTGTGACCGGGCTGGGGCTCGAACCCAGGACCCTCTCCTTAAAAGGGAGATGCTCTACCAACTGAGCTACCAGGTCGTAGTTAAAAATAAAAAATTGAAATATAGTGGTGAGAGAAGGATTCGAACCTTCGAAGCTTGCGCAGCAGATTTACAGTCTGCCCTCGTTGGCCACTTGAGTATCTCACCAATATTTCAATAAAAGTTAAAATTCACTTTCGCAAATTTTTGTATCCAGAATATTCAGTAAAAACTTAGCATTCTAAACAGTTTCGTAAAAAAAGCTTCACATAAAAAAATGTGAAGCTTTTTGTGACCGGGCTGGGGCTCGAACCCAGGACCCTCTCCTTAAAAGGGAGATGCTCTACCAACTGAGCTACCAGGTCAGACTAAAACTAGAAAATAGATTGAAATATAGTGGTGAGAGAAGGATTCGAACCTTCGAAGCTTGCGCAGCAGATTTACAGTCTGCCCTCGTTGGCCACTTGAGTATCTCACCAATATTTCAATAAAAGGAAAATTTACTTTCGTAAATTTTGTGACCGGGCTGGGGCTCGAACCCAGGACCCTCTCCTTAAAAGGGAGATGCTCTACCAACTGAGCTACCAGGTCATTATTTCCTTTGTTTTAGCGGGTGCAAATATAGAACCTTATTCCAATAAAACAAACATTTTTATTAATTAATTTCATTTAAATAAGCCTGTCTAACTTTCTTAAATAAATTAGAGCTGTAAACAAAATCTACAACCGATTCATTATCAGTTTTAAAGATCTCTTTTGAAGTTCCTTCCCATGCTTTTAGTCCATCTTGTAAAAAAATAATTTTTTCTCCAATTTCCATTACTGAATTCATATCATGGGTATTTATAACCGTTATGATTTGATATTCGTCTGTAATTTCTTGAATTAAATTATCGATGACAATGGCCGTTTTTGGATCCAATCCAGAATTTGGCTCGTCACAAAATAAATATTTTGGATTCATTACTATAGCTCTGGCAATGGCAACTCGTTTTTGCATACCTCCAGAAAGTTCCGCAGGAAACTTTTTAAAAGCATCTGGCAAGTTTACTCTATTTAAAACAGCACTAACTCGATCTTGCATTTCTGAAAAAGATTGGTCCGTAAACATTTTTAAGGGAAACATGACATTTTCTTCAACCGTTAAGGAATCGAATAGGGCAGAACCTTGAAAAACCATTCCAATATCTTGTCGCAGTTGACGTTTGTCTTTTACGTCCATTTGACCACTAATTCTGCCATCAAAGGAAATTGTTCCTTCTTCAGGGACATGCAAGCCTAATAGACTCTTTAAAAAGACGGTTTTACCAGAACCACTTTGACCAATAATTAAACTTGTTTTTCCCTTTTCAAAGCTAGCACTGATTCCTTTCAAAATTTTTGACTCCCCAAAACTTTTGTGTATGTTGTTTACTTCAATCATTTAGCTTAAAAGTAATTGTGTTAAAAAATAATTTAAAAGAATGATGACAACACTGGTCCAAACTACGGCTTGCGTACTGGCTCTACCCACTTCTAAAGCACCACCTTTTACATAATAGCCATGGTAAGAAGGTACCGTTGCAATAACAAAAGCAAAGACCACCGCTTTTATGGCAGCATATTTTAATAAAAAGGGATTGAAATCCATTTGTATTCCTTCAATATAATTTACAGAATGAAATAAATCGGTTAATGCACCAGCTACCCAACCTCCAAATATTCCTAAAAATATAGCCAAGGCAACTAATAAAGGGTAAAAGAAAACAGCAGCAATTATTTTGGGCAATACCAAGTAGTTAAGTGAATTAATTCCCATAACCTCCAAAGCATCAATTTGCTCAGTAACCCGCATAGTACCAATACTAGAGGTAATAAAAGAACCTACTTTACCTGCTAAAATAACAGAAGCAAATGTAGGTGCAAATTCTAAAATCATGGCTCGTTTGGTGGCAAAACCAATTAAATATTTGGGAATAATTGGGCTTTCAAGGTTTAAGGCTGTTTGTATGGCAATAACGCCACCAACAAAAAAAGCAATAAATGCAACAATACCAACAGATTTTAGGCCTAAATCTTCAATTTCACGGAATAAAGCATCTTTAAAAACATTCCATTTTTGGGGGCGTTTAAATACTTGTCCAAGCATTTGAAAGTACTTCCCAACATGTTCAATATAATTCATGTATAATTCTTGTTTTTTGCTAAAGTATTAAATAATGGTAAGGTTTAAGAAATTCTACATTTAAAATTTTTTAGAATCTGATGTTTGTAGTAAGTTTGGGCAAATTCTAAGATCTAAAAAAATGAAAAAATTATTTTTCTTATTGATGGCATTAAGTACTTTGGCTAGCTTTGCTCAAAAAACAGAACGACCTAAATTGGTGGTTGGTATTGTTGTTGATCAAATGCGATATGATTATTTGGTTCGTTTTGCAGATAAGTTTGGTGATGATGGTTTTAAAAAAATAATCTCTAAAGGTTTTCATTTAGAAAATGCTCATTACAATTATATTCCTACTTATACCGCGGTTGGACATAGCAGTATATTTACAGGAACTACACCTAGCAATCATGGAATTATTGGGAATAATTGGTATGATAAATTTTTGAAAAAAAGTATTTATTGTGTAGATGATAGTCGTTATACCTCTCTAGGAGTTGCTTCGAAAGCAGGACAGAAGTCGCCATACAGGTTGCACGTAACAACGATTGCCGATCAGTTAAAGTTAGCGCAGAATAACAAAGGAAAATCGATTGGGATTGCCATAAAAGATAGGTCTGCTATTTTACCTGTTGGGCATACAGCTAATGCTGCCTATTGGTTTGAAGGAGGTAAAGAAGGGAAATTTATTAGTAGTTCTTTTTATGGTGAAGCTTTGCCGAGTTGGGTGACCAATTTTAATAGCAACGGAAAAGTAGCTTCTTATGTAAACCAAGTTTGGAATACGTATTATCCTATAGAAAACTATACGGAAAGTATGGTCGATGACAATATGTATGAAGGAAAGTTTAAAGGAGAAGAGAAGCCTGTTTTTCCGCATGATATTCCAACATTGAAAAATACGAATGGAAATTATTCTATTTTAAAAGGCATTCCTTTAGGAAATACAATTACCACCGATTTTGCAGAAGCTGCCATCGTAGGAGAAAACTTAGGGAAGTATTCAGTAACCGATTTTTTATCGATTAGTTATTCAAGTACCGATTATGTTGGGCATAAATATGGTGTAGATTCGAAAGAAATTGAAGACACCTATATCAGAATGGATTTTGAAATTGCACGCTTGCTAAAATTTCTAGACAAGCAAGTAGGGAAAAAGAAATACACTTTGTTTTTAACAGCGGATCATGCCGTAGCGCAAACACCTAATTATTTAAAAGAATTACATATTCCTGCGGCTTATTTTGATGATAAAGGTTTTAATGCTTTTGTAAAACAATTGGTAAATGAAAAATTTGGTTCAAAAGAACTCATTGAAAATATTTCTAATTATCAAATCTTTTTAAATAAGAAGAAATTAAAAGAATTGAAGTTAAGCAGCCGAGTGGTTGAAGAGTTTTTAGTGGATGAAGTGGTTGCTTTTGAAAATATTTACAAAACGGTAAGTGCGCATACTTTACAAAACACATATTTTGATGCAGGCTTGTTGAGTTTGGTGCAAAGGGGCTACAATCAAAAATTGTCTGGTGATGTATTTTTTATTCCCAACCCAGCTACTTTAAGCTCTGGGTATAAACATACAGGTACGAGTCATGGTACAGGTTATAGTTATGACACCCATGTGCCCATGATTTTTTATGGTTTTGGAATTAACCAAGGGAGTTCTAAAAAGTACCAAGCCATTACAGCTATTGCACCAACTATTTCTAGTTTGTTGCAAATTGAATTTCCAAATGGAAATACAGGAACTGTTATAGAAGAGGTGTTAAAGTAAGGCTTGAGTTTCAGTAAAAAACAGGTATTAATACCTAGCTGTAAAAGGTGAATAAAAATAAAAATCCCTTGATCTATTCATAAGATCAAGGGATTTTTTTATTAATTGAAAATGTTTGATCGTTAATCAAACTTTGCGTAAAATTTTCCTTTCCATTTGCCTTGTACACGCATAATTTGTTCAATAACATCACGTACACATCCTTCGCCACCTTTTTTAGGTGAAATATATTTAGAAACTTCTTTAATTTCTGTTGCAGCATCTTGTGGAGCACAAGGAAAACCTACTAATTCCATAACAGGATAATCAGGGACGTCATCACCCATATATAATACGTTTTCAGGTAGTAAATTATACTTGTCAATAATTTGGTAATACTGTTTTATTTTGTCGTGTGCTCCTAAAAAAATATCTGTTAAGCCTAAACCTTGCAAGCGAGTTCTTACTGCTTCATTGCTTCCGCCAGAAATAATACAAACTTTGTAACCAGCATCAACTGCCGTTTTTAAAGCATAACCATCCTTTATGTTCATTTGACGAACCAACTGTCCGTCAGGAAAAACAGTCACCATTCCGTTAGTTAAAACACCATCTACATCAAAAATTAAGGTGTCAATTTGTGGCATTAATTCTTTATAACTTACTTCCATTTTTTTTAGGTTTTTAAAATTGCTGCTGTCAGCAATTGATATATTTCTTTTTGTTGTAAATCCAATTTGGATTCGTGAATTTTTATCGTTTCTTGATCGTTTCTACTAGCAGGTCCTGTTTGTGCTTCTGTTGGTGACAGTTTGTTTAACTTTGTCGCTGTTTCTAGAATTAAGGGATGCAAAATTTCAAAAGGAATTTTATTTTCTGTACAAATGTCTTCTCCAATTTTATAGAGGTGATTCACAAAATTATTGACAAATACAGCAGCAATATGTAAAGTTTTTCTTTGAGAAGAATCGATGCGGTATACTTTAGTGGAAATTTTTTCAGCCAAGTCCTTTAGTAATAAAACGTCCTTTTCAGTACTTGCTTCTATGCAAATAGGAATGTGTTGAAAATCGACGGGTTTGTTTTTGCTAAACGATTGCAGTGGGTAAAAAACACCTTTTTTTTCTCTTTTACCTAAGATAGCTATATCCATAGCGCCTGAAGTATGCACAAGCAATCCTTTTTTGTTTGTCAGTTGGTCAGCGATTTCCTTTATGGATTTGTCTGCAATACATATGATGTATATGTCGGCCGCTTTTAAATTGTTCAAACTATCGGTAAGTTCGGTGCTGTTTTTAAAAGCACTAATCGCCTGTAAATTCCGATTGTAAATTTGTAGCAATTGAATACCCGGGGTTTTTATAAATAATTCAGCCAAATGCGTGGCTAAATTTCCTCCTCCAAGTAGTGTAATTGTAATCATAAAGCGAAGATACTAACTAATATTATTTTGCGCACTTTTTGAAAGGGAATTTGTACTTTTGAAAGGAATGAAACTAAAATTATAAAGAGATGAAATATATTTTATTATTGGTGGTAGTACTTACTTTGGTGGGGTTTAACTATTATAAAAAAACGAAGAATAAAAAAGCTGCTTTGGGGGTTTCTTCCATTTATGACTTTAAGGTAAAGGATTTGCAAAATAAGGAGTTTGATTTTTCGAGTTTGAAAGGCAAAAAAATAATGATTGTAAATACGGCTTCTAAATGTGGACTGACACCACAATATGAAGGTTTGCAAAAATTATACGAAACCTATAAAGATGATGGATTTGTTATTGTAGGTTTTCCTTCCAACGATTTTTTATTTCAAGAACCAGGAACCGCAGATGAAATCGCTTCTTTTTGTCAGTTGAACTATGGCGTTACTTTTCCAATGATGCAAAAAGTAAAAGTGAAAGGAAGTAAACAACATCCCGTCTACCAGTATTTAACAAAAAAAGTAAACAATGGATTACAGGATTCTAAAGTGAAGTGGAATTTTCAAAAGTATTTGATCAATAGAGAAGGAGCTTTAGAAATGGTTATTTCGCCTAAAACAAAACCAAACGACGCTGCTATTATTAGTTGGATAGAAAAATAGTTTTTTAACAAACTGAAAAAATGAAATTCAAAAGTAGAAAAGATTTTTTTATGAAGGGCATGACCTTCGGTACCAGTATTTTTTTGATGGTTATTTTATTTATTAGAATTCTAACAGAAGGCTACAGTCAGTTGGGCTTTGTTTTTTTAGATCTTATAATCTTAACCACAATTGGTTTGCTGGTTTGGATTTATGTAGGTACTGCTTATGAATTGACGTCAACGGAATTAAAATACAAAAGTGGACCTTTAAGTGGTGCGGTGAAAATTGAAAAAATTACGGAAATAATTGTGGGAGGAACTCTTTGGTCTGGTGTAAAACCCGCAACAGCTTTGAAGGGTTTGCTGATTAAATTTGGCAAGTATGATGAGATTTATATAAGTCCGGAAACAAATGCCACATTTGTTGAAAAAATTAAGACACTAAACAAAAACATAAAAATAACGGAGAAAAAATAATTTTCTTCATAAGAATCAATTACCCAAGAATTGTAGTTGGGTAGAAAAATTAACAAACATGAAATTAGATATATTGGCTATAGGCGCACATCCAGATGATGTGGAATTAGGATGTTCAGGAACATTGGCAAAAGAAATTTCTTTAGGGAAGAAAGTCGGCATTTTAGATTTAACGCGTGGAGAACTAGGAACAAGAGGTTCTGCAGAAATTAGAGACGCTGAAGCAGCGGCAGCAGCAAAAATTTTAGGAGTTTCGGTTCGTGAAAATTTAGCCTTTCAAGATGGCTTTTTTGTCAATGACAAAGCACATCAATTAAAGATTATAGAAATTATTCGAAAATACCAACCAGAGATTGTTTTGTGCAACGCTATAGACGATCGTCATATAGATCATCCAAAAGGAAGTAAATTAACTTCAGACGCTTGTTTTTTATCAGGCTTGCGAAAGATAGTAACCGAGCATAACGGAGAAGTGCAGCAGGAGTGGAGACCCAAAAAAGTGTACCATTACATCCAATGGAAAAATTTAGAACCCGATTTTGTTGTAGATGTTACAGGATTTATGGATGTGAAACTAAAAGCGGTAAAAGCATACGGTTCGCAGTTCTACGATCCTAACAGTTCTGAGCCAGAATCGCCTATAACTAGCAAGAATTTTTTAGATAGTGTGGTTTATAGAGCAAATGATTTAGGAAGAATGATTGGAGTGGAAAGTGCAGAGGGTTATAATTCAGAACGTTATGTAGCCGTTGAAAAATTAGATGATTTAATTTAAAAAAAAGTTTGCAGGATTAATGAAATAGTGTAAATTTGCATCCGTTAAACATGGTGGTTGTAGCTCAGTTGGTTAGAGTATCGGTTTGTGGTACCGAGTGTCGCGGGTTCGAGTCCCGTCTTCCACCCAAGTTTTCAAAGCTTCTCAGAAATGAGAAGCTTTTTTTTGTGCTTGTTTTTTTGAAATATAGAGAAGTCTTAGCGTAGACTGCAAAAAAAAATTAGGCTGTCTGAAAATAAAATTTCAGACAGCCTATTGCTTGTTTAAGAAAGGTTGTGCTTATTTCGCGGACAGTGCAAAATCGGAGTACTGCTTTTTAAGAGATCTCAGTCCTTTTATGGTAGGCATTTCAGGGTAACTAACCAAGAAATTATGCTCGTCAATTAAGTTAAGGATGTAATGTGTAGTTCCTTTAGGTAAAGTTACAGTTACAGTGCCATTTGAGTTTATTTTCGCCTGTAATTTAAACCATTCCTCATATCTATGTCCGCCATTTTTGGTGTACATTAAATTTGCGATTGCTATTTTAGCACCATGTTCTTTAAAAGTGAATGTAACTTCGTTTTTCTTTTTAGAAGTACTGGTTACTGAAGGTACCGTTTCTTTATGTTCCATTTCGTTCTTGTTAGAAGGATTGTAAGAAGGGTAGCTGGCTTTCATTTCGGTCAAGATAGCAGTTAGCTGGGCGTTCATTTCTTGTGTTTTTTTAGGCTGAGCGCTTGCTAAGTTTTTAGCTTCTTCTATGTCTACACGTTTTGCAGTTCCATTCGTAGTTTTGTACAATTGATAAAGCTCAAATTGCGGAGTTCTTGGGTTGTTTTTATAATCGTAGTTTCTAATTAATTTATAATCGCCAACACGTAAGGTACTTTGGTAAGAAGAGTGAGGGAAGTGCCACATCATGGTAGTTCTTTCTTTCCCTGTTTTGTCTAGTACCAGTTTAGCATCGGTTGGATCTTTTAATAACAGGTTTGATAAGTCATCACCATCTAAATGTTTGTTCTTTGGAGTATCTACATCTAATAAAGATAAAATGGTAGGATAAAAATCGAGTCCGTTAACCACTACGTCCGATTGAATTCCTTTTTTTATTCCAGGACCTGCAATAAGTAAAGGGACTCTCGTACCTCCTTCTTTAGCGTTAATTTTTCCTTTGTCTAGTGGGTAGTTGTCGGTAATAATTTCTCCTGGATGTTTTTCCATTCCTCCATTATCAGAGGTGAAAATAATGTAAGTATTCTCACTTAATTTATGACCTGGCCAACGAGGATCATCCGTCGTTTCTAAATAAGTAAAAACTTGTCCAACATAATAATCCAACATTTCTACCATGGCGCAGTAAAAAGGATTGCTTTGTCCTTCTACGGTCCATTTTTTTGGGTCTGTCGGATAATCGACACCTAGTTTTTTACAGTATTTTTCTAAAAGTGCTTTGCTTCTTGTGTGAATAGGAGCGTGTACTAAAAAGGTTGCGAAGTACAAGAAAAAAGGATCTTGTTTGTTTTCTTTTAAGAATTTTAGAGCATCTTGGCTATTTTGATGGTAAGGAAATCCATTCTCATCTAAACGATAAGGGTCTGAAGCTTTATAGGTAGCAAAATCGGTTAACCTATGAGGTTTTTGGGGGGTTGTCGCGCCACGGTTCGCGGTAGATATATCAAAACCTTGGTCTAATGGCTGAGGATAGGCAAAATGATTGATGGCCATATGCCATTTTCCAGCGTGTCCAGTTTTATATCCTTTTTGTTGCAATGCTCTAGCTAAAGTCATTTCATTTTCAGGCATACGTCCACTGTACCATGGATCCATAATTCGTTGTATGTTTTTGTTCGCATAGGTTGTGGGAGGTGCTCCACCTACAACATGTGTTTTTTGAGCTCTAGCAGGGTGGGTTCCACTCATAATAGCACATCTACTAGGTGCACAGGTTGGAGCAGGAGAGTAGGCTTGCCAGAACTGCACACCCTTTTGAGCAAAGGCATCTAAGTTTGGAGTTTCGTAGGGCGAAGGCTGGTCTATATCGTAACATTTTACGTCCTGCCATCCTAAATCATCTGTAAGTAAAAGAACCACATTGGGCTCCGGTCTGTTTCCATTTAAATCTTTGTAACTAGATTTTTTTTGAGCAGTGGCTACCACAGAAATGCTACAAGCTAAAGCAAGCTGCAAATAATTTTTTAAATTCATTTGATAAGGTGTTTAATTTTTTAGACTAGGTATTCTATGTATATTTTGTTTGCTACGAGGCTTTCCGCATAAAAAAACATTCTACTTGTTAAATGAGTTGCATTTAGGTCGAGTAGGCTAATAATGCAGAGTAATCTCGGTTATATTGTAAATCAAAGATCTCATATTTTATTATTAAACAGGGTCTCAAATCTATTATTCCTTTGCTCATTTTAGTTTTATGGCGATTTATAAGTCGAATTTTAGTTTGTGTTGATGGTTCAATTTGCGCTATACGTGTGTTTTGTGTGAAAAGAGCAAAATTGTCTAAAATTTTTAGGAGAGTTTGTGTAGAGTAGTTAGGTGTGATTTTAGGGTAATGCAAAAAAAAGGCTCTCTAAAATTTAATTTTAGAGAGCCTTTTTAGAGTTGTTTTTATGAAACTTAATTCACAGATGCCAAAGCATTGTTTAACAAAGCACTTGGTCGCATAGCGGCAGCAGCTTTTTCTACATTAGGGTAGAAATAACCACCTAAATCTATAGCAGTTCCTTGTGCATTATTCAATTCAGCTAAAATAGCCTCTTTGTTTTCTGTTAATTGTTTTGCTAAAGGAGCAAAAGCAGCTTGTAATTCAGCATCTTCAGTTTGGTCAGCCAAAGCTTGAGACCAATACATAGCTAAATAAAAATGACTTCCTCTATTGTCCAATTCACCAACTTTACGAGAAGGAGAGTTGTCGTTTGTTAAGAAAGTAGTATTCGCACTGTTTAAAGTTTCAGAAAGTATAGTAGCTTTTTTGTTGTTTGTTTTGATACCTAGATCTTCTAAAGAAACAGACAAAGCTAAAAATTCACCTAAGGAATCCCAACGTAAATGTCCTTCTTCCACAAATTGTTGTACATGCTTTGGAGCAGAACCACCAGCACCTGTTTCAAACAATCCACCACCATTCATTAAAGGAACAATAGATAACATTTTAGCAGAAGTTCCTAATTCTAAAATTGGGAATAAATCTGTTAAGTAATCACGCAATACATTTCCTGTTACAGAAATTGCATCTTTTCCAGCTTTGATTCTTTCTAAAGTTACCTTAGTTGCTTCCACAGGAGATAAGATAGAAATTTCTAAACCAGTTGTATCATGGTTTGGCAAATAGGTATTCACCTTTTTGATCAATTCAGCATCGTGTGCTCTATTTTCATCTAACCAGAAAATGGCAGGTGTTTGTGTGGCTTTCGCTCTAGTAACTGCCAATTTGATCCAGTCTTGAACAGGAGCATCTTTTACTTGACAAGCTCTAAAAATATCGCCAGCTTCAACTTCTTGTTCTAGTAAAACAGTTCCGTTGGCGTCGGTTACCTTAACAGTTCCAGCAGCAGCTATTTGGAAAGTTTTATCGTGAGATCCATATTCTTCAGCTTTTTGAGCCATCAATCCAACATTAGGAACAGTTCCCATGGTGGTTGGGTCAAAAGCACCATTTTTCTTACAGAAATCAATTGTTTCTTGGTATACACCCGCGTAACATCTGTCTGGAATTAATGCTTTTGTATCTTGTGCTTTGCCATCAATATTCCACATTTTACCAGAAGTACGAATCATTGCTGGCATAGAGGCGTCAATAATTACATCACTTGGAACGTGTAGGTTGGTAATTCCCTTGTCAGAATTTACCATTGCCAAGGCAGGGCTATTTTCGTAAACAGCTTCAATAGCTGCTTTAATTTCTTCTTGCTCAGCGGCAGGTAAAGAACCTATTTTATTATATACATCTCCAATTCCGTTGTTTGAAGAAATTCCTAATTCAGCAAATTTAGCACCGTATTTGTCAAAAACATCTTTGTAAAAAACTTCTACAATTGCTCCGAAAATAATTGGGTCAGAAACTTTCATCATGGTTGCTTTCATGTGTACAGAAAACAAAACTCCGTTTGCTTTGGCATCTTCAATTTCTTTGGCAACAAAAGCTTTTAATTTAGAAATACTTAAAGCAGAGGCATCAACAATTTCTCCCGCTAGTACAGGTAAACTTTCTTTTAATACACTTACAGAACCGTCATTTGCGTATAAAGCAATTTGTAAAGTTCCATCAGCTTCAATGGTTACAGCTTTTTCACTTCCGTAAAAATCTCCTTCTTCCATACTCGCTACATGCGATTTTGAATCAGAAGACCAAGCCCCCATAGAGTGTGGGTTGTTTTGTGCGTAAACTTTTACAGGTCCGGCAACTCTACGATCAGAATTTCCTTCTCTTAAAACAGGGTTTACAGCAGAACCTAAAACTTTAGAATAATTGGCTTTGATTTCTTTTTCTTCATCAGTTTGTGGAGCTTCCGGAAAATTTGGAATAGCATATCCACTAGCTTGCAATTCTGCAATAGCCGCTTTTAATTGCGGTACAGAAGCACTAATATTTGGTAACTTAATAATATTTGCTTCCGGCTTTTTAGCCAAAGCTCCTAGTTCAGCCAAAGCATCAACAACCTTTTGCTCTTCTGTTAAATAACTAGAAAAATTAGCTAAAATTCTAGCTCCTAAAGAAATATCCTTCCTCTGAATTTCAATATTTGCTTTTTTAGTAAATGTTTCTACGATAGGTAAAAAAGAGTGTGTAGCCAAAGCAGGAGCTTCGTCCGTAATTGTGTACACAATTTGAGATGTCTTTGTTGTCATAGGTTAAAATTTAATGAGAATTGTTGTTAAACAAATACTCGAGGATTCATTTATAGCAGTGGCTATAAAATAAAAATTAGTAAAATAAAACTATCTGATCAAAACACAGTTGTTAGGCTGTTTTTAAGCAGTACAAATGTAGTGATTATTAGTAATAAAGTGAGTTTTAAAATAATAGAAATCTAGGCTGGTTTTTGTTAAATGGTTAAATATTAGTTGTTCTTTTTGTGTTATTCTGAAAATGCTATTTTTTTAAGGCAATTCTTTGCAATTCATCTAAAGAATTGTGGCTACTTAACAATTCTGTAACAAGAAATTTATTTTATTAATATATACATAATCTTGTGGCGTTCTTGTTATAAAACGGAAGTTCTTTTTTTGTGTTACTAATACACGTACTATGAATTCAGCTTTTTTGAAAATTCAAATGAAACAAGTTTTCGGTTTGCTTTTGTTTCTTGTTTTATTTTTTCTTTTTACCGATCAAAATTTACACTTGTTCGTCAATTCTTATCACAGTCCATTTTTTGATGTGTTTTTTAAATATGTCACGTTTTTTGGTGATGGGGCTTTGTTCGGTGTTTTTATCATTACCTTTTTTATTGTCAAGAAAAAACATTGCTTAAAATTTGTGATTTCAGGACTCCTGACCTTGCTGATTACTTTTGTACTAAAGAAATTAATTTTTTTAGGAACGCCAAGACCGGTTGAGTATTTTGGCGAAGAAAAATTGCATTTAATTGAAGGTGTAAAAATGTGTCATTGGAATACCTTTCCTTCGGGGCATGCCATGGCTGCTTTTGCCATGTTTTTCATCCTATTTATCATCAGTAAAAGTCCCTATTTAAAATGGGGAGCTTTGTCCATCGCTTTTTTAGCAGCTCTTTCTAGAGTGTATTTGTCGCAGCACTTTTTATTAGATATTCTTGTTGGAGGTATGTTAGGAGTAGGAATTGCTAGGCTTAGTAATTATTGGGGGATTTTATGGTTCAAACAAATAAAAAAGAAAAGGAAAATGGCGAAGAATAAAATTTCTAAAAGAGGATTGGAGAATGAACTTTTTTAATAATTTATCGCATCAAAAAACAGCTTATTTTTTTATTTTTCTGTCTACATTGTTCCGACTTTTTCTAGCTGGAAGTCTTGAGTTTGGTAACGATGAAGTATATTATTGGTTGTATGCATTGCAGCCAGATATCAGTCATTTTGATCATCCGCCAATGGTGGGTTATTTTATTCAATTTTTTACTGCAGATTTGTTTTTGGATTCGGAATTGTGGATTCGATTGGCGGCTATAATTCCTGGTAGTTTGACTATGTTGCTGGTGTATAAAATAGGTGTGGAGTTGGATAATGAATATACCGGGCTACTTGGTGTGTTGTTGTATCAAATCAGTCCATATGGATTGCTTATTTCTGGTACGCTGATTTTACCTGATGCACCTTTGTTGCTGTTTTGGATGGCTGCATTTTATTGTTTTTTAAAAAGTTTGCCTTTTCAGCCCGATGGAAAGAATACAGTTTATTTATTATTTGGTTTTGTGTGTACGGGCTTGGCTATTTATTCCAAATATCAAGCAGTGTATTTGTTATTTGGAGCGGTAGCGTATGTTGTTTTTTTGAATAGGAGTTGGTTAAGAATTCGTCAGTTTTACTTCGGTTTTATTGTGCCTATTTTAGTTGTTCTGCTTATTTTTTCTTGGAACTATGAAAATAATTTTAGTTCGTTTTCATTTCATGGCGCTAGAGTCGCGTTTTGGGGGTTGAATTTTAATTGGTCAAGTTTTCTTCAAGAGGTTGTGGGACAAATAGCTTATAACAATCCGTATATCATTGTGTTGGTTTTGTTTGCTATTTTCAATCTAAAAAAGCTGACCACACCGTTAGAGTTGAAAAAGAAATATATGTTTTTGTTTTTCTCCTTACCATTAATAGCGACAGTGATTTATTTGTCTTTGTATAAAAGTACCTTACCGCACTGGTCTGGAGTTGCTTACTGTACTTTATTGCCGTTGGTTGCTATGTTTTTAAGTGTTCGAAAAAAAATAGCCAAACAGTTTTATTACGGAATTGCGGTGTTTTGGATGTTAGTATTGGTGCTTGTAGGATGTATTAATTGCGGCTGGTTTTCTGTTGACATAGAAAATGTTTCAAAGAAAACGCTAGGAAATAAAGATTTGACCTTAGATATGTATGGTTGGCAGCAAGCTTCAGAGAAATTGGCTGTTTTTTTACAAGAGAATACACAATTAAAAGCTTTGCCTATAGTCATCAATAAATGGTATCCAGGAAGTCATATTCATTATTATTTGGCCAAGCCTAACAATAGAGAAGTATATGCTTTGGGAAGTTTAACGGATATTCATAAATATTATTGGTGGAATGAAAAACTAGGGCGTAAACCAAAAGCTGCCTTGTATATAACAGATAGTAGAAATTACACAGATCCAAATAAAATTTATGATAGGGATTATGCTAAGATTCAATTGTTGCAAATACTTCCGATTGAGAGAAACGGGCAACTTGTAAAAAATGTATTTGTCTTTCGGTTGCAAGAATAGCGCAGCGTTTGTATCAAAAAAAAACTCGTTTGAAAAGTATCAAACGAGTTTTTATATTTTTAAGAGAAGAAATCTTATTTACGACGGATTTCTTTGATTCTTGCTTTTTTACCAGTAAGTTCTCTAAAGTAGAAAATACGAGCTCTTCTTACTTTACCTTGCTTGTTAACTTCAATTTTTTGAATAGCTGGTAAGTTTAATGGGAAGATACGCTCTACACCAACTGTTCCAGACATTTTTCTAATTGTAAAAGTTTCTGATGCTCCAGCACCTCTTCTTTGAATAACAACTCCTCTATAAAACTGAGTACGAGTTTTGCTACCCTCTTTAATTTCATAATACACAGTAATTGTGTCTCCAGCTTGAAATTCTGGAAGATCGTTTTTTGTTACAAATTCGTTTTGTACAAAATCTACTAAATTAGCCATTGTTTTCTATATTTAATGGGTTTTCAACAAATCAACATTCACGATTCTCGTCAGAGGTTAATTTTGAGGTTGCAAATATATATCTTTTTTTTCTATTCTTACGCCGTAAATTCTTTTTTTATAGGTAAGATCTTTTACACCGTTTTAAAAATGTTCTTGTTGAAAATCAGTTTGTTAGGTAATGTGTTCTACGGGCTATTTATTTGCTAAGTAATTTTTACAGTGGTATACCCAAAATTTACGAATGTCTTTGTCTCCTTTTTTAATAAAAATAGGGGCTAGTTGTTCTACTTCAGTAAAGTAGTCGGTTAAATCTTTTCTAGGTTTGTCGTTTTTATCTCTGTTTTTAAAACGTTTGTCAGAGTCTATAAAAATAGCATCCTTACCTTTTAATAACTGCAAATCGTCACCAATATAATCAAAATGCAGGGCAGGCTCACCGATGATGTTTTGAGAGTAAATTTTTTGTTCGGTAAAAAAGGTCATACAGGCGGCCGTTTTGTAGCTGTCTGCTGAAAAAATAAATGTGTCAGGATATCTTTCTTGAAGTTTTTCCGTTTCTTGTGTTAATTCTTCCCAACCTAACCAGGTATCATCACTTTTAATGGGAGCCACATAAAAAAGGATTTCTACAGCTACCAATAAGTGAAAAATAAGAGAAATAATTAAATGTGATTTGATCAGTTTTTTAGAAATAAAAATACTAGCCAAAATTATCCCTGTCATATAAGAAGGCATCATCCAGTTAAGTTTAACCCAGTAAATAGGAGTAAGCAAAAAGAAACCTAAAAAAGTAGGCAGAAAAAAGGCCAATAAAAATAGAATATGAGCAGAAGGTAATTTGAATTTGGTTAATGCTCGTTTGCTGTATTTGAACAGTAAATTAAAAAATACACAAAGTAAAATAGGCAATAACAAAAACAATTGATGCCCTAAAGCTCCGAATAAAAAGTTGGGCTTGAATTCAAATTTCGAAATGTCACCAGTTCTTGTCGAAGATTGAAAGAGAAAACTAGCAAAATCATTTTGATAGTTCCAATACCAAACAGGGAAAGTAACTAGGGCAGAAATGAGTAAGCACATCCATAGCCATGGCGATTTCAATAATTTTCTATGCGTATTCGAAAAAGCTAAAAATAGCAGCAATCCTATTTGTAATAATAAGGCCGTGTATTTGCTGTCAAAAGCTAATCCCATAAGAATACCAGCTACAATCCAATATGTTTTTTGTTCTTGAAATAAGGCTTTGTATAAAGCAATTAGCGATAAAGTCCAAAATAAAATCAACGGAACATCTGGCGTAGAATTAAAACTAAGTATCGAAATAAATAAGGTAGAACTTAATAAAACCAGCGCATTTAAGGCTTTTTGCTTGCTTAAAAAATAACTAGCGAGTTTGTGGAAACTTAAAAGTGTAATTGAGGTCACAAAAAAATCGGCAAACTTAACCACAAAAACTGTTTTGCCAAAAACGGTGGTAAATAATCGCAAAATATAGGCAATCATTCCAGGGTGATCAAAATACGAAAGCGATAAATGTTCTCCGTAAAAATGATAATACGCATCTTGAGGCATCAATCCCATAAAAGGCAATAGCAACAATCGGAACAATTGAAAACCGAGCACAATGCTTAAGGCAGGGTGTTTTTTTGAGAAGTTTATAATAGTATTCATACTAGGATGTTGCAATTAATCTTTTTTCGCAGCTATTTGTTAGTCGTCTAACAGCTCAGGTTTGATTTGTTTGGTTCTTTCGTAGGCTTGTTCAGTTCTCCAATCGTCAATTTTTGGAAAATTACCAGAAAGTAAAATTTCAGGAACTTTTGCCCCTTTGTATTCTGCCGGACGCGTATAAACAGGTGGCGATAATAGATTGTCTTGAAAAGAATCTGTCAATGCAGAAGTCTCATCTCCTAAAACACCAGGAATCAATCGGATGATACTGTCGCATAAAACGGCTGCACCTAATTCTCCTCCACTTAAAACATAGTCGCCAATAGAAATTTCTTTGGTAATAAATAAATCACGAACACGTTGATCTACTCCTTTATAATGCCCACACAAAACAATAATATTTTCTGTCATTGAAAGTGTATTGGCAGTTTGCTGATTTAAAATTGGCGCATCAGGAGTCATGTAAATAACTTCATCATAATCTCTTTCTGCTTTTAATTTTGAAATGCATTTGTCAATAGGTTCTATCATAAGAACCATTCCTGCACCACCACCAAACTGATAGTCGTCAATTTTATTGTATTTGTTCAGTGCAAATTCTCTTAGGTTGTGAAAATGTACTTCAGCCAAGCCTTTTTCTTGGGCTCTTTTTAAAATAGAATACTGAAACGGACTCTGAATCAATTCTGGGGAAACGGTAATAATGTCAATTCTCATTTTGCAAATATACTTAATATTAGTTGTGAGTGCTAAGTGTTGAGTTGTGAGTTTTTTTTTCTGAAAAATTAGCGTTTCGATTTCGTCATTCGGTGGTTGCCAAAAATATCTTTGCGCAACTCGTTTTGTGTAAAACCTAATTCTTCTAATAAATTAAGGGTTTCAGCTCCCAAGTACTGATTGATTTCAAAATAAAGCACTCCTTTTGGTTTTAGATGTGTTTTTGCCAATTCTGCAATTTTTTTATAAAAAACCAAAGCATTATCGTCAGGAACAAATAAGGCAGCATGAGGTTCGTTATTTAAAACATTGTTTTGAATTTCTTCCTTTTCCAATTCGCGAACATAAGGAGGGTTGCTGACAATAACATCAAATTTTTGAGTCAGTGCTTCTGTGGCTAAAATATCAGTTTTTATAAATTGCACAGCAACTTTGTTTAATTGGGCATTTTTTTTGGCAGTGATTAAAGCTTTTTCTGAAAAATCAAGCGCAGTAACCTTTGAATCTTTGCTGTTTTTGGCTAAGGAAATTGCAATACAACCACTACCGGTTCCAATATCTAAAATATCAATGTTTTTTTTGTCTTGAAAATCATCTAAAATCCATTCCACCAATTCCTCTGTTTCTGGTCTAGGAATCAAAACATTTTTATTCACATGAAACGGCATACTGTAAAATTCTGTTTTGCCAGTAATGTATTGAATCGGTAATTCATTTTTTAATTGTTGAATACTTTCCGTAAAAAAGGTCAAATTTTCATGCAGCACTTCAATATGCGGTTGCAAAGCCAAATCTACACGAGTCAGACCTAATTTAAATTCGACAAGAATGTTAAAAAAAGAAGTGATTTCTGTTTTAGGGTATAGTTGTTCTAATTCAGAATAAAATAATGCTTTTAGTATCGTAATTTTCATATAACAAAAATAAGGCAAGAAAAATTAAGGTTGGCCATGGAACAGGCATTGAATTTAATTAATTCATAGTTTCTATATGGCCTTGCCTTTTACAACTTAAAGTTTATTTTTGCAGCAATGAAGAATCACGAACATTTTATAGCGCGCTGTTTAGAATTGGCAAATAAAGGAATTGGGACAACCAGACCAAATCCATCAGTAGGTGCCGTTGTAGTTTGTGATGGACTTATTATAGGTGAAGGTTATACAAGTCCTTATGGAGGAAACCATGCAGAGGTAAATGCCATTCATGCGGTAACCGACAAATCTTTGTTAAAAAGAGCTACTATTTATGTGACTTTAGAGCCTTGCGCACATTTTGGAAAAACACCACCCTGTGCCGATTTAATTGTGTCTTCTAAAATTCCAAAAGTTGTAATTGGCTGTATAGATAGCAATGCACAAGTTGCCGGAAAAGGAGTGGAGCGTTTGTTGCAAGCAGGTTGTCAAGTGGTTGTTGGCGTTTTAGAAAAAGAATGTTTGGAACAGCACAAACGTTTTTTTACGGTTCAAAATAAAAAACGTCCTTACTTAATTTTAAAATGGGCCGAAACTCGAGATGGATTTATAGCGCCTTTGAAAAAAGAAGAAAATAGACCTGTTTGGATTAGCAATGGTGCCAGTCAACAATTAGTGCATAAATGGCGTAGTGAAGAACATGCTATTTTGGTAGGTACAGAAACCGCCATTGCCGACAATCCTAAATTGGATGTTCGAAAGTGGGGAGGAAATAATCCGATTCGTGTGGTGTTGGATAAAAGTTTAAGAATTCCTTCGGGTTATTCGTTGTTTGATCAAAGTGTGAAAACAATTGTATTGACAAGTAAGAAAAATTCTATAGAGAAAAAAGAGACCGAAAATTTGATTTATAAAGGCATTGATTTTTCAGAAAATATGGCCGCTCAAATTTGTGAGGTGCTAATGGAAGAAAATATTCAGTCGTTGTTGGTAGAAGGAGGAAGGCAGACCTTGCAAAGTTTTATTGAGGCAGGTTTGTGGGATGAAGCGAGAGTGTTTGTTGGTCCGGTTTCTTTTAAAGAAGGAATTTTGGCCCCAAAACTAGAAGCAGGAATGTTTGAAGAAAAGGATATTAAGGGAACAAAATTAAGTCTGTATAAAAATTCAAAGCAAGCCTAGTCGTTGAAAGAAATCATAGATTCATACCGTACTTTAGCAAAAGCCTCTGAAGAATCTTTATTCAAAGAGAAAGGCAGTAAGTTTTTTGGTTACGCTTTTCCTGTGACCAAGGAAGCAGAAATAAAAGAAATAATAGTTCAAATAAAAAAAGAACACTATGCCGCTAGGCATTGGTGCTATGCTTGGAAGCTAGGTGTTGAACAAGTACAGTATCGTGTCAATGATGATGGCGAACCAAGTAATTCTGCAGGACAACCAATTTACGGACAAATTTTATCGGCAGAGATCACCAATGTATTGGTGGTAATTGTTCGGTATTTTGGAGGGGTGAAATTGGGCGTAGGTGGTTTGGTAAGAGCTTACAAAGCGGCAGCAGAATTAACAATTGAAAATTCGGAAATAGTTGAGAAAATTATTGAAGAAGAATTGGTCTTGGTTTTTGAGTATGCGCATATGAATAAAGTCATGCGATTGGTAAAGCAATTAAATGTGACAATTCAACAACAAGAAATGGCATTGAATTGTCAATTAACTTTGTCGATAAAAAAATCAGAATATGCACAGGTAAAAAGTGCTTTTGAAAAACTTCATTTTTTAAGCATACCCAAGAATGAAGAATAGAATTGTTAATAACCTTTGTTAATAACGAATATAAACAGTCTTATTTTACAAATTTTTCCAATAATTGTTGCGGTATTTTTACGGGCCTATTTTTAGTAGTGTCGAAAAAGACCAAAGTGGTATTTCCAGTTGTAATTAACTCCTTGTTTTCATTTGTAATTTCGTACTCAAACTCAATCCGTACAGAAGGTGTTTTTTTTAATTTCGTTTTTAAAGTCACTAAATCATCAAACTTAGCAGGTTTAAAAAACCGAGTATCTATAGAGTGTACAGGTAGTATTAGTCCGTCTTCCTCCATTTTTTTATAGGACACACCAATGGTTCTCATAAGTTCCAGTCGGCCCATTTCAAAGTATTGTGCATAGTTACCATGGTGGGCATAACCCATTTGATCTGTCTCCGAATAACGGATTCTAAAAGTCATTATATTTTCAATCATTATTTTTATTTTGATGATTGATATTTTACGGAAAAAATAAATAGAAACCTATACCCTTTTCATTTTTTTATACTAAAAAATATTCACACTTTTGTACAACGAAAAACAAGGCCTATTTTCTGCTTTTTTTTTCAAATATTAACCAAATATATTACCCTATAATAATAATGACGAAAGTAGCCACTACGGTTTGGGAGGAATGTTTATCTTTTATACAAGATAACATCAAACCGCAAGCATTTAAAACATGGTTTGAGCCTATTAAACCAATTCGAGTTACCGGCGAGGTTTTAACAGTTCAGGTACCTAGTAAATTTTTTTACGAATGGTTGGAGGAGCACTATATTAAACTATTAGGTGTTGCTTTAAAACGTCAGTTAGGTAATGGTGCAAAGTTAGTATATGAGGTAAGAATGGAAAATTCTTACAGAAGTAATAGTCCACAAATAGTAAAAATTCCAAGTTCAAATAGAGCGCCTTTAAAATCGCAAAATGTTTCGGTTCCTTTGGAAATTAATAAAAGAGAATTAAGAAATCCTTTTATTATTCCTGGTTTGCAAAAGGTGAAAATTGAATCGCAATTAAATGCCAATTACAATTTTGAAAGCTTTATTGAAGGAGATTCTAACCGTTTGGCAAGATCAGCTGGTATGGCTGTGGCAAATAAGCCTGGTGGAACTTCCTTTAACCCACTTTTAATTTATGGTGGTGTTGGGTTGGGTAAAACACATTTAGCACACGCTATTGGTGTTCAAATAAAAGATAAATACGCAGATAAAACAGTTTTGTATATTTCTTCAGAGAAATTTACACAGCAATATATTGATTCTGTAAAAGGAAATACAAGAAATGATTTTATTCATTTTTATCAAATGATTGATGTTTTGATCATTGATGATGTGCAATTTCTTTCTGGTAAAACCGGAACGCAAGATGTATTCTTCCATATTTTCAACCATTTACATCAAAATGGAAAACAAGTAATTTTAACGTCTGACAAAGCTCCTGTAGATATGCAAGACATTGAACAACGTTTGTTGTCTCGTTTTAAATGGGGATTGTCGGCAGAATTGCAAACGCCAGATTTTGAAACTAGAATTTCTATTCTTCAAAATAAATTATTTAGAGACGGTGTGGAAATGCCTGACGAAATAGTGGAGTATGTTGCAAAAAACATCAAATCAAATGTTCGTGAATTAGAAGGTGTGTTAATTTCTATGATTGCACAAGCTTCTTTTAACAAAAAAGAATTTACGATGACTTTGGTAAAACAAATTGTAGATAAATTTGTTAAAAACACCAAACGCGAAGTTTCTATTGAATACATTCAAAAAGTAGTTTCGAAATATTTCGATATGGATGTTGCTACTTTACAGTCTAAAACACGTAAAAGACATATTGTACAAGCCAGACAGTTGGCCATGTATTTTGCAAAAAGAATGACAAAATCTTCTTTGGCAAGTATTGGTTCTCAAATTGGAAAACGAGATCATGCTACGGTATTACATGCTTGTAAAACAGTGGATAACTTAACGGAAACAGACAAGCAGTTTAAAAAATATGTAGAAGATATTACCAATAAATTGACATTCTAAATTTATGGTTGCCGTTTTAATGGTTTGTCTCGGAAATATTTGTCGTTCGCCTTTGGCGGAAGGTATTTTAAAATCCAAAGTTGATCCTTCAAAAGTATATGTAGATTCTGCTGGAACTGGTGCTTACCATGTTGGTAATTTACCCGATCCAAGATCTATTGAAGTGGCTGCTAAATATGGAATTGATATCACAGATCAGCGAGCAAGAGCTTTTTCAAAAAAAGATTTTGACACCTTTGATGTGATTTATGCCATGGATGCTTCTAATTATAACAATATTTTAAATTTGGCTCAAAGCGATCTGCAGCGAGCGAAAGTTAAATTGATTTTAAATGAAATCCGTCCCGATAGAAATGAACAAGTTCCTGATCCTTACTACGGTGGTGATAATGGATTTGAGCATGTCTATCAACTTTTGGATGAGTCGTGTGAATTGATTGCCAAGCAATTATAACAACAATAAATTATGAGTTTAGGGAAATTATATCTAATTCCGACAACCTTAGGAGAAAATGAACCTTTGGAAGTAATGCCTATTTCTGTAAAAAAGGTGGTGGAAGAAATTGATTATTTTATTGTTGAAAATGAAAAATCTGCACGTCGATTTATAAAAAAAATAACTCCAAAAAAATCACAGCCAGGTTTAGAAATCATGATGCTTGATAAATATGCGGATGCTTTGGAAGTACGACATTATTTGGATATTTGTCAGAAAGGAATTTCTGTAGGTTTGCTTTCAGAAGCCGGTGTCCCTGCTATTGCAGATCCTGGAGCTGAAGTGGTAAAACTAGCACATGAAAAAGGTATTCAAGTTGTCCCTTTGGTCGGACCTTCTTCTATTTTAATGGCCATGATGAGTTCTGGTATGAATGGACAAAATTTTGCTTTTAACGGTTATTTACCTATTGACAAAGGGGATAGAAAAAGAGAAATTAAATTTTTAGAAAAAATATCACTGGATAGAAATCAATCGCAAATTTTTATAGAAACACCTTATAGAAACGACAAAATTTTGGCCGATTTAAAAGCTTTTTTAAGTCCCGCAACACGTTTGTGCATTGCAGCCGATATTACTTTGTCTACCGAGTACATTAAAACCTTGACCATTCAAGAATGGAAAAACGCCAAACCCGATTTACATAAAAGACCTGCTATATTTATCATTCATAAGTAGTATTTTTTCTACTGTTTGAATAAGCCTATCAAGCTTGTTTATTAGGATTTCTTTAAAATAAAAAAAACTCAGAATTGATTTCAATTCTGAGTTTTTTTGTTTTAATAAGATTTTTACTTTTATACCGTTACAATTGGCATTCTGTCTGCTACAATATCCGATGTATCATAGGCTGCAAATAATTCTAAATAACTAGCAACCGTAGTTCCAAATGCGTCTGCAAAACCATTTTGGCCTTGACTACGTAAGAATTTTTTTACATTTCCTGCGCCTGCTAAATGTGCAGCTGCTAAAATTCCTGATTCAGTAATAAGAATTCCGTTAATTTTTTTACCAACAGAACGTCGAATATCCTTTCTTAAAATCCATTTGTTAACAGCACAAAGCGCTAAAAATGCTTTTTCTTGTAGCTCAGGATCTTTTAAAAATTCATTGGTGTCATAAATTTTAAAACGCTCTAAGGTAGTTCTCCCAAATTGGTATTTTCCTAAATACCCCAATTTGTTTACAACAAGGTAGTTTCCTTGTGATTCTTTAAAAGCCAAAGCTTCTTTAAAATCGTCAAATTCATGTTTTGCGTAAGGAGGGGCAAAATTAGTAATTGCTTCCTCTTCAGTTAAAACACTAGCAATTGTCTCTTCAGGATTTTTTGAAAATAAACTGCTTGCATACATGGTACATATTCCTAGTCCAAATGCCACACTTAAAAAACTCTTTTTTCTGATAGATTCCATACTGTTTTCTATTTCGATTTAATTTTGTTTTTCGAGCTGCAAATATACGAACTATATATTAATTGATTGTAAATCAGTAATTAACTGTTTTTTAAAAGTATAAAAGATGCGTTTTGATCTTTCCTTTACTAGTAAACTCAATGGCTGGCGCTGGTATTTTAATAAAGTTAATGGTGTTGAAAAGAGCCTTTAAAAATTTTGATTTGGTTTTTATTTTTGTCAAATCTACGTCCAATCCGGCGTAAAACTGCCTATATGGAGTGGGAAGTGAAAGTTCTTGATTTTTATTTTGGCTGTATAGCATTCCTTGAGCTCCAAAACCTATGGCAATATTTAACCATTTAGGAAAGTTGCTTTTTTTATGGAAGGACCAAATATTAGCAGATAGCCAGTAAGTTTGTCCGTTGTAATCTTTTAATAATTCTTCTGAAAAATTGGATCCTAAGGTGTTTGGTCTTTGTGCTGCAAATGAGGTTCTATGAAATGAATATTTTAATTTGATTCGCTGTTCGTTCCAAAGCAGTTCTTGTCCAACTAACAATCCAGTTCCAGCGGCATTGGCTAAAATATCTCCAGGCGAAGCGCCCCATTCTTTTGAATAGCCATCAAAGACTTCTACCGCTGTTAAAAAAGCGAAACCTAGCGTAGCTCCATAAACTAATTGTTGCTTCTTAGAAGAACCTGCCCAGTCTAAACTAGACATACCCAATTTACCTATATAGTAGGAAGTCATCATATGACCCATCTTATCCATTTGTAACCAATCTTTGTTATCGTTGTTGAAATGAAATTTTGATTTAGGGAAGTCCGCATACCAAAGTTGATGCAAACCAACCAAGGTAACTGTGGCCAAAGTAGCTTCGGTAAGGTACACTCCCTTTAACCTAGAGTTGTTTAAGGTGTCCGATTTTTGAAAAAAAGTACGCTGTGCGTTTGTATTGAATACAAATAGAAGGGTGCATACGATAAAAAGAAAATGCTTTTTTTTCAAAATATTTTTAATTTAATTAGGATGCGTTTGTGACTTCTACAAATGATAGTGTTCGTTATTTGTTTGAATTTTATAATGAATATTTTACAAAACACAAAATAGGCTTATCTATTCACACCTTGTTTAGACAACCATTTTTGATATTTCCGTGCATTTTTGTTATGCTGACGTAAACTTTTAGCAAAAGCATGCGATCCAAATTTTTCAATACTAGCACACATATAAAAATAATCGTGATTGGCTGGATTTAAAACGGCATCAATTGAAGAAATATCCGGCATTGCAATTGGACCTGGAGGCAAACTCACATTTTTATAGGTGTTGTAAGGAGAATCAATTTTTAAATCTTTAAGTAAAACTCTTTTGATGATGGTGTCCTGTCCATATTTTTCTTTGATGGAAAAAATAACCGTAGGATCGGCTTGTAAAGGCCATTTTTTGTGAAATCTGTTCAAATACAAACCCGCAACAATTGGTCTTTCTGAAGTGATGGCGGTTTCTTTTTGTACGATAGAAGCCAAGATACTCACTTCTTCAATAGTTAACTTTTGTTGTTGTGCTTTTGAAATTCTATTGGCATTCCAAAAAGTATTGTATTCTTTAAACATTTTGGCTCTAAAACCTTCGGCATCCGTATTCCAATATAGATCATAGCTGTTAGGAATATACATGCTTAAAGCTGTCGCTTTTGTAAATCCATTTTTTTGTAAAAAAGATTCGTCTTTAAAAGCAGTTAGCAAACTTAAAGAATCGGCTTCTAGTTGAGAGGCAATTCTACCGGCCAAATCTTCTAAGCTGTGTTGGTTGTTAAACGTTAGGTTGACAGTTGTTTGTCGTCCGCTTCTTAAAAAATTAACCAATTCATTGTTATTCATTCCAGCTTTTAGCTGAAATTTACCGGCTCTTATTCGGGTGTTGTATTTTTTCTTTTGAGCCACCCATTCAAAATCATCTAAATTTAATAGCTCATCTTTTAATTGCTCTTTAACATCAGCCAATGTTGCATTGGTTGGAATATAAATGATAAAGTCCGAGGTTAAATTCTTTGCGTAAATTTTTGAATAATAATGGTATCCTACAAACACACTTAAAATAACTCCCGCAATGGCAATGAAAGTTATAAGTTTCTTTTTGTCTAGCATTTTTTAGCCTTCAATTTTATGAATAAGTTGATAAAGTGCTTCGTCTTTGTAATTTTGGTCGACAAAGATCCAGTCTTTTTTTATGCCGACACATTCAAATTTGAAACTTTCAAACAAAGCAATACTTGCTTTATTATCGGTGGTGATGTTGGCAAAAAGTTGGTGTACGTTTAAATAGTGAAACGCATAAGAAAGCAGCAAGCGCAAAGCTTCTTTAGCCACCCCTTGTCCTTGAAATTCTTTCTCTATTAAGATGCCTATACCGGCTCTACGGTTTATAGGATCAAAGTCAAATAGATCAATCATTCCCATAGGAATGTCCGATTTATTGGAAGCAATAACTAAACGCAATTGCTTTGCTTCGTAAATATCTTGGTGTGCATTTTCAAGATATTTGACCAATAAAAATTTAGAATAGGGCGCCTGTGTACAACTGACTTCCCAATGGTCTTCATTATTTTCTGAATCGAATAAAAATTGAAGATCTTCAGGTTCAAGTGCACGTAGGTGTACGGTATTCCCTTTTAAGGTTTGCATTTGTTGTTGTATAAAAACGAAACGTTTCCTGTTTTTTTAAGCTTTAAAGTTTCCTTTGAAAACAAATTTTGCAGGACCTTTTAAAAATACGTTTTTATATTGAGAATTTTCTTTTTGAAAAGAAACTTCTAATTCGCCACCTTCAACCAGTAATTTTATTTTGGAAGAATTGGTTAATTTTTGTTCAAACATAGCAATGGCCACAGCAGTAACTCCTGTTCCACAGGCTAAAGTTTCATCTTCAACACCTCTTTCGTAGGTTCTAACTCTAAAAGTAGCGTCGTTTATAGCTTCTGCAAAATTTACATTTGTACCTTCTTCAAAATAAGGAGCCCCATAACGAATGGCTTTCCCATTTTTAAAAACATCATATTGGCCAATGTTTTTAACCAGTTGTACATGATGAGGTGAACCTGTGTTTAAAAAAGCTGAATCAGCATTGATTGTTATTTCTGAAACATCAATCATTTGTAAATCTACGAGGCCATTTTCAATGGTAGCATGGTGCAAACCATCTATAGCATCAAAGGTTGTTTTGTTTGTAATAACTCCTAAGTCGTGTGCAAAAGCTACTAGGCAGCGACCTCCGTTACCACACATCGTTCCTTCATTTCCATCGGCATTGTAATACACCATGGTAAAATCGTATTTGTCAGAAGGATTTAATAAAATCAGTCCATCTGCACCCACACCAAAACGTCTGTCGCATAAATTATGTACTAATTGAACATCATCTTGAGGGAAATGCAAATCGCGATTGTCAATCATCACAAAATCGTTTCCTGTTCCTTGGTATTTATAAAAATTTACTTCCATTAGTTCTTTTATTGGCAGACAAATTTACAGAATATTTGTCGTTAAATGTACTTGTATTTAGGGATTAACGAAGTTGTACAAAATGTTTTATTTTCAACAAACTAGTTTTGAATAGCACATTTTTCTGCACATTTTTCTCCATCGATGGCTGCTGAAATAATTCCACCAGCATAGCCTGCACCTTCTCCACAAGGATACAATCCTTTAATTTGTGGATGCTGCAAGGTATCACTTTCTCTAGGTATTCTTACTGGAGATGAAGTTCTAGACTCTGGCGCATGCACCACCGCTTCATTGGTTAAATAGCCATGCATAGATTTTCCGAATTGCTTGAATCCATTTTGTAAGGTTTTGTAAATAAAATCAGGAAATACTTCTGATAGTTCTACAGAAGTTGTTCCGGGCTGGTAAGAGGTCTTTGGAATTTCTGAAGATCTTTTACCTTCCGTAAAATCGACTAATTTTTGCGCGGGTACTTTTTGCGTTTTGCCTCCCAAATGCCAAGCGGTTTGTTCTATTTGTTTTTGAAATTCCATAGCTGCCAAAGGGCCGCGTTTGTGAAATTCGCCAAAATCCTGAATTTTTAATTCTACGGCAATTCCAGAATTTGAGGTAGGCTGATCTCTTTTTGAAGGTGACCAACCATTGGTTACTACTTCTCCTGGACTTGTAGCGCAAGGAGCGATAATCCCTCCTGGACACATACAAAAGGAATAGACACCTCTGTTTTTAACCTGCTTTACAATACTATAAGGAGCAGGAGGTAAGTGTTCACTTCTTATATCGCATTTGTATTGTATTTGATCAATAAGTGTTTGAGGATGCTCTACACGAACTCCTAAAGCAAAAGGTTTGGCTTCAATTAAAATATTTTTTTTATGCAATAATTCAAAAATATCTCTGGCAGAGTGTCCTGTGGCCAATATTAATTTAGAGGCATGAATAGTACTGCCGTCTTTTAATGCAACACCATCAATGCTGTTATTCTTTATCAATAGATCAGTCACTTTTGCCTCAAAGTGGACTTCGCCGCCATGTGCAATGATAGTCTCTCGCATGCTTGCAATAATCTTGGGCAATTTATTGGTTCCAATATGAGGATGTGCATCAATTAAAATATTTTTAGTAGCGCCAAAAGCGACTAACAATTCTAATACAGCATTTACATCTCCACGTTTTTTTGAACGCGTGTATAATTTTCCGTCAGAATAAGTTCCTGCGCCTCCTTCACCAAAACAATAATTAGAATCTTCATCAACAAGATGAAATTTATTAAGTGCTGCTAAGTCTCTTCTCCTTGCTCGCACATCTTTTCCTCGTTCTAATACAACGGGTTTTAAGCCTTTTTCAATTAATTTTAAAGCGGCAAATAAACCTGCTGGTCCAGCACCTACAATTAGCACACTTTCTTTTGTGCTTACGTTCGGGTAATTGGGTAAATCAGGTAAAACTTCTTCAAAATCTTCCTTGATATAAACAGCGACTTTTAAATTTATTTTGACAGATCTTTGTCTTGCATCGATAGATCGTTTTAAAATTTCTACATGCTTAATGTCATCAAAAGGAACTTTTAATTTAAAGGCGACTTCTCTTTTTAGTAAAGTATCGGTAACCGCAACTTTAGGTTTGACTTGTAATTGTAACTCTTGTGGCATTTTTTAATTTTTAAAGGAAACGATTGCTGATGATCGAAATAAAATTAATTAAAGAAATTCCATACAACGCCAAATCGTATAACAAAATCTCTATAAGGTGTATTGGGTGCTGAATAATATGTAGCTGAGCTAATTTTAGACAACACGTTTTCGGCTCTTAAAAATATACGGGTTCTTCTTATTTGCCCGTTTACAAAAAAGTCTAGGATTGGTTTTCCTCCAATAGATTGTGTGTCTTGAAGCATAAAATCTCCTACAACGGCATTGTATTGATTTGCTTTGTATGCAGAAAAATAATTGGCAGTAACACCCGTTTGTAAAAACAAAGATCTCTTTTTAAAGAAGTAACTGGTGTAATAAAAACTACTTCTTCCTACAGCAGTAGGAACTCTAAAAACAGAAGCTCCGTCTGCTACTTTTTGATAGAGTACAGTGGTGTTCAAAGCAAATTTACCGACTTTAAATTCATTGTTTGCTTGTAATTTTAAATAATTGACGGTTCCGCCATATTGTGTGGCAGCTGTTTGTTCATCGGCATTAAAGTAGATGTAATTTTCTATTTGTGTAAGCGTAGCTGACGTATTGATCCATTTGGTTTTTATCTCAAATTTCAAATTTCTCGTGTCTACATTTTTAAAATCGTTGTACCAATTGTAAGCAATAAAATTACTTTGCAACAAGGTTTGTGTATAATCAGGTGCTCTAGAATTTAGTTGCAAGGAAGCAGAGACTTCTGTTCCGCTTTTATTTTTGTAATAGGCTTTGGTATATAAATTGGTTCCTGATAAGCTGCCACCAATACTTTTTGTTGCTTCTGCATCAAAATAAATATTTTGAATAACGGCATTCCATTTAGCACCCAAGCTGATATTATTTCCTTTTAGGTAGGCGGGTATAGTTTGATTGTTATCAATAACAATGGCTTTGTAGCCTTGGAAATAATGTTGGTAATCTGCTAAAACTCTAAAATTTCCTAATATATAAGGAGAAGTAAAATCTAAATAAGCCTGATTGTTAACGGTTTTATTTGAGGTACGATCATTGGTGGTTGTTTTAAAGCTATCTCCAAAAAAATCGGTACTTGTATCAATATTGTATTTAAACTGTTTGGTTTCGTAGTTGAAGATATGTCCAATTTTTAAATTGGATATTTTTTGCGGCAGACTGTCGTTTGTTTTGAATAGTTTGTAGCTTTGATCAAAATAATATCTTTTTCCTACCAAATAACTGGTTCCACTTTCCAAGTTTACATCTATTTTTCCACGATCGTCAAAATCGGCGACATTGTCTTCAAAATTAGAAACATGAGCGTCGGTGATTCCTCCGTTTTCTTGGTTTTCTATGGTTTGAGAAGCAATGTGCATTCTTAAGTTATAGCGACTGTCTTTTGAGTCATAAGAAACAGTTCCTCTAAAATTTACATGGCTGCTTAATGAATTTCTGTAACTTCCTAAGGAACGCAAACCTCTATAGGAAAGTGATAAATTCAATCGGTCGTGTATATTAATGGCAATTCTAGAATCTAAAACCTGCCCCTGTTCCAAACCTGTTTTGTACAAAAACTCTGAAGCAGGTGTGGGGAAACGGTAATATTTTATGTCTTCAACTTCGTAATAATTTATGTGTTTTGCTTTGGCTCCTAAGGAAGGGAAGATGTCATTGCTATTAAAATCGTAGGTTAAAGATGTATAGACTTGCCCCATGTTTTCATAGGAATGCAATCCAAATAAATCTTTACGCAAATAATTCATTTGGTATTCTTTCTGAATAGTCAATGTGGTGTCTATAAGCGTGGTGTCGTTTAAATGCGAAATTATTTTATAATCCAAATAATTGGCTTTTCCTGACTCTTCATCTACTTTGTGCTTTTCTTCTTCTTTGGCTTTTTTTCTTGAAACTTTTCGGTATCGTGCTTTTAGGCTGTCTCTACTTTTTGTGTTTGCATTTTCAACTTTTTCTAAGTTGATGGTTGTAGGTTCTGCAATAGAATCTAATTCTTGGGCAAATACACCTGAGCAAAAAAATGAAAAAGTAAGAATTAATAAAAGATGCTTCATATTTGTGGTAAGGCATTTGTAAAATACCCCTATCAATTTTTCAATAATTATGGAAGCAAAGGTAAATTAATTATTGCGAATTAAAAGGGTTAAAAAAGTTGAATGTTTGTTAAGGTTTTTATCAAATATTCCAATCAGATACAAGTAAAAATTGCTCGTTTTAGTTTGATAAAAAAGCTTATTTTTGACAACTTAATTTGTTGTATGGCATTAGCAAAAAAGTTTTCGAAATTTAAATTAGAAGTCGGTACCGACGAGGCTGGAAGAGGTTGTTTGTCGGGACCAGTAGTTGCGGCTGCTGTTATTTTACCTGCTCGATTTTCACATCCTTTATTAGACGATTCGAAAAAACTAACGGAAAAACAACGGGAAATTTTAAGACCGATTATAGAAAAAAAAGCTTTGGCCTTTGGTGTTGGGATTGTAGATGAAAAAGAAATTGACAAAATAAATATTTTACAGGCTTCTATTTTGGCCATGCACAAATCTATAGAGGCCATGGATGTGGTCCCTGAATTTATTATTGTGGATGGAAACAAATTCAAATCCTATAAAGACATTCCGCACGAAACCATTATAAAAGGAGATGGTAAATACCGAAGTATTGCCGCTGCTTCAGTGCTAGCAAAAACATACAGAGATGCTATTATGGAAGCCTTAGACAAAGAACATCCTGAGTATAATTGGAAAAAAAATAAAGGATATCCAACCAAAGAACACAGAACTGCCATTCGTGAAATGGGAAGTTGTTCATATCATAGAAAATCGTTTAGATTGTTGCCTGAAGGAGAAATTGCAAAAGAAAAAAACTAGATCAAATCTTTGAACAATTCAAATTTTAAATTGCGCCATTCTTCTTTAAGTATGCTATAATATACCGTAGTTCTTCTATGTCCGTCTAACATTAGGGTATGACTTCGAAGTTCGCCTTCAAAGGTAGCTCCAATTTTTTCTATTGCGCGCCTAGATTGTAAATTGCGACTGTCGGTTTTTAATTCAATTCTTTCAAAGCCAAGATTTTCAAAAGCATATTGAAGTAATAAAAATTTACATTGTTTGTTGATTCCTTTTCCCTGTGCCGATTTATCTAACCAAGTCCATCCAATTTCTAAACGCTTATCATGATTGGAAATATTTCCATAGGAAGTACTGCCAATATAAGTTTTCAATCGTTTGTCAAAAATAACAAAAGCATAACGTTGTTTATTTTCTCTACTGCTTAAGGCTTCTTGAATGTAAAATTGTAGATTTTCTTTATTGCCAAAAAGAGAAGGAGAATATTTTAATAAGTCGGGATGTTTTAAGGCAATAGGCACCAATTCTGTAAGGTGTTTTTCCTGAAGAGGAATTAACCGAATGAAATTATTTTCTAAAATGATATTTTCTTCGAAATTTAAACCCATAGTCTAACGAAGATAAGAATTTTAGTTCTTGAAAACTAAAGTTCCTCTAGCGTAGAAGTTCCAACCGATTTGTCGCCAGAAGTCCATTGCCATTTTTCATGCAACAAGATTTTTCCATTGGCAAGAATTTCTGGAGTTGAAGTACAAATTCCGGTCATTAATTCTTTCTTCAAGTTTATTTGTTGGTAACTCATTTCAATGCTGCCATCAGTATTGACCAAACCTAATAATTCACCTTTGATAATAGTGCTGTCTGAATAGCTACAACTTAGAATAGTTCCGGTTTGCTGGTAATGAAAAATCATTTGAGTGCTTAGTGCTCCATTTTCAGAATTGGAACGCACTCTAAATTTTTTGTTGTGGTAATTTATGAAGGACATAATTCTAAAATTTTGATTGTTTCTACAGCCTCTTTAACATCGTGTACACGTAACAACTGACTTCCTTTTTGTAGCGCAATAGTATGTGCAACACTGGTGGCATTTAGCGCATCTTGAGCAGAAATATCCAAAGGTTTGTAAAGCATCGATTTTCTAGAAATTCCCGTAAGAATTGGGCAATCTAAACTTTGAAACAGGTCTAAGTTTTTTAGCAATTCATAATTATCAGAGACTGATTTTCCAAAACCAAAACCAACATCAAAAATCAAATCGTGTAGCCCCATTTTTTTTAATTGAAAAGCTTTCTCAGAAAAATCCTTTAAAATATCTTGGGTGATGTTTGAGTAGGTAGGGTTGTTTTGCATGGTTTGTGGTGTGCCCTGCATATGCATTAAAATATAAGGAACTTGCAATGAAACGGCGGTTTCAAACATGGCATCATCTGCATTTCCACCAGAAATATCGTTGATCATACAAGCACCTTTTTCAATACATTCTTTAGCTACTTTGTTTCTAAAAGTATCAATGGAAATTAAAATACTAGGAAAATGCTGTATCAGCAATTCTATAACAGGAACAATACGCTCTAGTTCCTCTTCTTCAGAAATATGCGTAGCACCAGGTCTAGAAGAATAAGCCCCAACATCAATAAAGCTAGCCCCTTCTATCAACATTTTTTCTACTTGTTTTAAAATACTTTCTGGCGCATTGTATTTGCCGCCATCAAAAAAAGAATCGGGAGTAATATTGAGGATTCCCATTACTTTTGGGGTTGCTAAATCAATTAAAGTGCCTTTGCAGTTGATAGTGCTCATTTTAAGGGAGATAAAAAAACAGATTTCTATGGAATTTGATAAAGTTTTTTATAATTTCGTTTGCGTTATTTTTCTTCTGAAAAGGATAAAAAACAGAAGCGAAATTTACATAATTATTTTGAAACTTACCTATGCAAAACACAGCTCAACAATACGATGCTATTATAGCCACTTGTAAAACTTTATTTGAAAATAAAATGACCGATTATGGGAGCGCTTGGCGTATTTTACGTTTGGCATCTTTAACGGATCAAATTTTTATCAAAGCCCAAAGAATTCGTCAGTTGCAAGAAAACGCGACTAGAAAGGTTGATGAAGGCGAGGTTTCTGAATTTATTGGAATTATCAATTATGCCATCATGGCGCTTATTCAAATTGAAAAAGGAATTGCCAACCAGCCAGATATTGATACCAAAGAAGCAGTTGCTTTGTATGAAAAACATATTGGGATTACAAAAAGCTTGATGGAAAACAAGAACCACGATTATGGGGAGGCTTGGAGAGATATGCGTGTAAGTTCATTGACCGATTTAATTTTACAGAAATTATTACGTGTCAAACAAATTGAAGATAATCAAGGGAAAACCTTAGTTTCGGAAGGAATTGACGCCAATTACCAAGACATGATTAATTATGCCATTTTTGCAATGATTCATTTAGGACAAGCAGAATTATAAGATTTTACAAAAGTATTAAATGACACAACTTCAGTATTTCAGTAAAGATTTGACAAAGATGCTTGGAAAGTATAAAATCCGTATACTTCATGTATGGATGAGTAGAGTGTTTTGGGGAATTTTTATGTATAGATTTGAAAGAAGTTTGTTTTTAGTATTTAAAAAATACTATCCTATTTTAAGAGTTCCTTTTATTCCTCTGTTTTATATGATTCAAATGTATTCAAATGTAGACATTCATTATAAGGCCAGTATTAAAGGGGGACTGTTGGTTTTGCATCCTGCCTGTGGGGTGGTAATTTCAGGGCAATCTGTCATAGGAGAAAATTTATTATTGACAGGAGGTAATTTTATAGGATTAAAAAAGAGAGCAGAAAACGGCAATTTTTCTATTGGTGATAATTGCTATATGGGAGCCAATGCCACTTTAATAGGTCCACTAATAATAGGCAATAATGTAAAGATTGGTGCTTCTGCATGTGTTACAAAATCTTTTGAAGCAGATAATATTGTGTTAGCTGGAGTTCCTGCTAAAGTCATGTAATTTAGGTTTTAAATAATAATAAAAAATACGTTATGAGAATATTAGTTTTTATCATAAGAATTTTAGTTTCCGCTACTTTTTTGTATTCTGGTTTTGTAAAATTGGTTGATCCTACGGGTTCTGCTTATAAATTTCAAGAATATTTTGGCGCAGATGTATTGAATATGGAATTTTTAATTCCCTATGCTTTGCCATTTTCAATTCTGTTGATATTGACAGAAATTATGCTAGGTGTTACTTTATTGATAGGTTACAAACGTAGAATAACGGTTTGGGCACTTTTTGGTATTACTTTGTTGTTTTTGTTTTTAACCTGGTATTCTGCCTATTATAATAAGGTAACAGATTGCGGCTGTTTTGGCGATGCTTTGAAATTAAGTACCTGGGAAACCTTTTATAAAAATGTAGTTTTAATTGTTTTTATTTTATTCTTATTGGTGAAAAAAGGGGCTATTTACGCTATTTTTTCTGATAAGATTTTACGAAATATAACCATCGCTTTCTTTGTTGGTTTTTCTTATGTGGTTTATCATGTGTTGGTGCATTTACCAATTATCGATTTTAGAGCCTATGCGATTGGGAAAAATATTCAAGAGGGAATGGAGTTTGTTGATGGGAGTGATGAATTGCCACCAGTGCACGATTTTTTCTTAGAATCGGATGTAGATGGCGACTTAACAGATAAAATATTGTCGGCAGAAAAGGCCATGCTTGTTATTGCTTTTGATATAAACGAAAGTGACCAACAAGGTTTTGCAGCCTTGCAGGAAGTTGCTCAAAAAGCCAAAGAAAAAGGCTATTTGGTTTATGGAGTTTCTGCTTCTTCTACAAGTGATTTGGTACAGTTGCAAAAAGATCAAAATTTGCCTTTTGAATTTTTGTTTTGTGATGAAACGACTCTTAAAACAATTATTCGAGCCAATCCAGGAATTGTAACGCTAAACAAAGGTACCGTCGTCGGAAAATGGAATTGGATTGATGCAGACGAAGTATTTGCTAGGGAATAACTGCTTTTTTAAGGAGTATTGAGGAAAGGAATAAAAAGGTTATTTTTATAAAAACTAATTTATGACTTTATTTATGCGGACGTCCTTACTTGTATTTTTATCATTTTTTTTGAATTTCAACTTGCTAAGTTGTAAAAAAAATGAAGAATCCATAGATACTGTAGAACCCGTATCAATGGATATTTCTATTACTTCCTCTGTAAACTTAATTCGTTGGTCTGATACGAACGATTTGACACAACAACTTGAAAATGTAATTAGTTATGATTTTGCAGGTTTAGACGAAGATAAAATTGTAAAACAAGAAGATTTTAAGGAAGACATGACAGCAGTTACGCTGGCAGTTGCTATTAAAACTGAATTTATGTCGATGTACAAGGATTCAAATCTAACTAATAATTCAGTAACTATTCAACTTGAAAAAGAAAGTGAAGAAACAAGCAAAGGAATTGCTCTAAAGGCTGATGGACCAGGAAATACCTACGAATTAATTACATCTGTTTTGGCTCCAAATTACAGCCCTATAGAAACTCCAGATTGCAATCATTCAGATTTTGGAAAGCATATTGATGAAATATTTGATGCGGATTTAGATAGCAATGTTTTTCGATTTTTTATCCATACAAGTCCAGATAATGATCGCTGTCAGAAATTTGATCGACAACGGAATGAAATCAAAACCTATGACCGTTCTCCTGATAACTTATTAGGAGTAGAAAATGAAAAAGTTGTTTATCAATGGAAGTTTAAATTGCCACTCGGATTTCAATCCTCATCAAGTTTTACCCATATCCATCAGATAAAATCGGTTGGGGGAGATTTAGCAAGTATGCCTATGTATACGTTGACGACAAGAAAAGGCAGTCCAGATAAATTGGAGTTGCGTTATGCAGAAACGGATAAGCAAATTACTTTAGATCAAGAGTCGTTGGCACCATTTCTTGGAAATTGGGTAGAAGTAACGGAAACCATTTTATATGGAAGGTCTGGAACGTATGAAATTGAAATCAAAAATGTTAAAGATGATACCGTATTATTTTCCTTTAGGGATGATGCAATAATAAATTGGAGGCCAGGTGCCGATTTTGCAAGACCTAAATGGGGAATTTATAGGAGTTTGTTAAAAGCGGAAGACCTGCGAGATGAGGAACTTTTATTTGCCGATTTTTATATAGAGGAATTGATTGGTGAATAAGGAATAAGTAAGAAATGGAGAAGTGGAGAAGTGGAGAAGTGGAGAAGAAAACTAACTAAAAAAGCGATACATCTGTATCGCTTTTTTTAGGCTTTAATAAAATTCAAGAGCAGAATTATTTTTTCAATATTCCATTTTTAACGCCCGCTTCAATGGCAATGTCTAAATGGTTTTCTGCGGGAGGAATGGGACAAGAATATTTATAATTATACGCACAATAAGGATTGTAAGCTTTGTTAAAATCGATAATTATTTGATTGTTCACGATATCACTTATAAAAACATCAATATATCTACCAGCTCCATAAGAACTTTCTCCATTGGTCAAATCTTTAAAAGGCAAAAACAAATAATCCTGGTATTCTGGATTCATTTTAGAGTCTTGACTTCTGTAAATACTCAATTGGTAACCCGCACCGTCAATAATAAATCGCGCTATAGCATATTGTCTGTACAAAGGTTTTCTTTTTGTTGAAGTCGTTAATGGAAACATGGGCGCTTCTGGTGTAAGTTGCAAAGAAGCTAATATTTTATATTTTTTATCAATTTTAAAAAAAGGCAAGGCTTTAAAATCAGATAGGTCTTTTTTAGTTAAAGGCGAAGAATCTTTTGTGGCGTATTCATGAATTAATTTTTCTTGAAAAGCGGTTATTTTTTTAGTGTAAGCATCTTGTGCAATAGCAGTAACGGTACTAAGAAAGCATATAAGTAAAACGATTTTTTTCATGATCTGTTTTTTGTTTTATAGAGGATTGTTAATTTGGCAAGATAGTCGTAATGTTCTCCTTCAGCAAGTAGTTCGCAATGCAAACCGTTGTAATTGGCACAGCGTTGCAATGTGTTAAAATCGACATATAACCAATCAAATTTTGGTGTTTTTTTTCCTTTATAGCCCATTTGAAAAGTTACTTCACCATAATAAGCTTGCTCACTATCAATCCAATGGTCTCCATTTTCATCTTCAAACATATAAATTATATCAGAAGAATCAATCAATATTTGTCCGTTTGTAGTGAGTATACTTTTAAGTTGACTTAAAAAAGGGCCGAGGTTTTCTAGTTTTCCACAGATTCCCGTTCCGTTCATTAAGGCCAGAAGTGTATCGTATTTTTCTTCTTTCAACGTCCAGATATCTTCGGCTTTACTTTGAGAAATACCTCTTTGCTGACAAACAGCAATGGCTCCTTTAGAAATATCTAAAGCCGTAACGTTTTTTTGTTGGTTTTGTAAATACAAAGAATGACTTCCAGCACCTGCGCCAATATCTAAAATATTTCCCTTGCAGTGGTTTAAAGCAATTTGCTCTAGTTTCGGCATGTCAGAAAAAGTTCTAAATAAATAAGCCAAAGGAATGCTGTCATCTTCAGTGATAGATGAATAAGTGGTAATATCTTCTGAATAATTGCCCTGTTGAAAATCTAACAAAGCGTCTCCATAAATATCTTCTGTCATGCTAAAAATAATTTTAGCAAATCTAGCGATTTTAGTTGTAGTTCAGAAGGAAATTTAAGGGATCTTGTTTAAGAGGAGCAGACCTTGCAATCAGCTTTGTCTTTGTGTTCTCCTATTAAATGGCCATGTTCATCAAGTGTGTAATCACAACAAGCAATAAAACCTTTTTTCAAAGCTTCACGGCCTCGTAAAATTCTTGATTTAGCAGCTGGCAGACTTATTTTTAATTGATCGGCGACCGCTTGTTGTTTCCAACCTTTTAGTTCACTTAACAGCAAAGCCTCCTTGTAATGCTTCGGCAAATTTAAAATAAGGGGTAACAGACAGTCTTTGGCGTCGTGATTTTCGTTTTTACTTGTGTCGGCTGCCTCTTTTAATTCATTGGTTGTTGCAAGCGTATGTTTTCTAAAATAATCATTTATGGTATTGTTGCAAATTGTAAATATCCACGATTTTAATCGATCTTTTTTTTGAAGTGTTTCTTTTTGTAAATGTATTTTTATAAAAACCTCTTGTAAAATATCATCGGCCACAGTGGGGTTTTTGACTTTACTTAGAATAAATTTCAGTAAAGAATTGGAAAATTCCTTCCATATTTTTTCTGTTTCCATGCTGCTTTTTTTTGAAGTACTATCAAGGTACAATTAATAAAACGATAGATTTCAGTAGCTCTTATTAATTCAAGAATACTGAAATCTAAAGTTGATTTGTTTTTAGCAGTTGCAATTCGTGCAAGTACACGATTCACAAGTACAGTTGCTACATTGTCCGTTTTTACATGCTTTACATTCACATGTACAATTTGTATTTCTCATAATTTCTAACATTTATAGGTTAAAGTTATTCATAAGACGGGATTGTTCCAAAAAAGATGCAGAAGAATGCAAAATAATTTCATAATAAAAAATGAGTTGTCTTAGAAAGTTTATTTTTGCCGAATATTTAAAAGTATACAAATGATGAAAAAAATAGGTTTACTGGTTTTGTTGATCCAATTAACAGCTTGTGCAGAATTACAAACAATTGTAAATAATTTACCAATTTCTAAAGAAGCGGTCTTGTCAAACGCCCAAATAGGAAATGGTTTAAAAGAAGCATTAGGAAATGGAATTCAGCATCAGGTAACTAAACTAACTCAAGAAAACGGTTTTTATAAAAATGAAGCGGTGAAAATTTTATTGCCAGCAGAGTTGCAAAAAGTAGATAAAACTTTGCGCGATCTTGGTTTAGGAAATTTGGCAGATGAAGGATTAAAAGTATTGAACAAAGCCGCAGAAGATGCCGTAAAAGAAGCAACACCAATTTTTATAGCTGCTGTTAAAAATATGAGTTTTACAGATGTGAAATCTGTTTTGTTGGGAAATGAAAATGCAGCAACAACCTATTTACAAAGTAAAACAACGACCGATTTGTATGCTAAATTTAATCCTGTAATTAAGAAATCATTCGACAAAGTAGGAGCAGATCAAATTTGGACAAATTTAATAAAAAGATACAACAGCATTCCGTTTGTAAATGATGTAAATCCGAATTTAACAGATTATGTAACGCAAGAAGCTTTAAAAGGAGTGTTTACCATGATTGCTGTTGAAGAAAAAGGAATTAGAGAAAATGTGCAGTTACGTACATCAGCACTTTTGCAAAAAGTTTTTGCTTTACAAGATAAAAAATAACAGATGTCTGGCTTTAATTTAGCTCCGTTAGAAGAAGGAGATTTTTATTGGAATGAAGACGGTTACCGTGTGTTTACAGAACAATTTCATTTAAAAAGAGGGTATTGCTGTAAAAGTGGATGCAAGCACTGTCCGTACCACTACGATAAAAAAACAGATTCGTTTAAGCAATAAGTAAATTATGAACTCACAATTTGTTGCTACTTTATTAAAAGTTACAGGAGCAAGCAATTATTTTGAAATAGAAATGATTCAAAGCTTGTGGAGTGGATATGGTAAAATTATACGTGTGGGTTTGCAAGATTCTGTGCACAAAACAGTGGTGTTAAAACATGTTCGCTTACCAAAAACAGAAAACCACCCAAGAGGTTGGAATACCGATATTTCTCATCAAAGAAAAATAAAATCTTATGCTGTAGAAAGTAATTTTTATAAAGATTTTGCTTCGGAATTAGACTCGGCAAAAATCCCCAATTGTTTGGCGGTTGATTTTTTTGAAGAGGAAGTTTTGATGGTGCTAGAAGATTTGGATGCTGTCGGTTACCCAATAAGAAAACAGTCGGTAAACTGGCAAGAAATTCAAATTTGTTTGCAATGGTTGGCTAATTTTCATGCCGCTTATTTACATACAAACCCAAAAGACTTATGGGAAATTGGCAGCTATTGGCATTTAGATACTAGGCCAGAGGAATTAGACGTTTTGTCAGATATTCCTTTAAAAGAAAAGGCTTCGAAAGTAGATGCACTTTTAAATAATGCGAACTACAAAACCTTGGTTCATGGAGATGCCAAATTAGCTAATTTTTGTTTTTCTGAAAATGGAGAAAAAGTTGCTGCTGTCGATTTTCAATATGTAGGCGGTGGTTGTGGAATGAAAGACCTTGCTTATTTTGTAGGAAGTTGTTTGCATGAAGAAGACTGCGAAAAATTAGAAGAACCGATTTTGACCTATTATTTTGAACAATTGAAAATTGCTGTTGATAAATCGAGTAGGCCAAGCTTTTCGAAGTCTATTAATTTTAAAGAACTAGAAAAAGAATGGCGCAAATTGTATCCGGTGGCCTGGACCGATTTCCACAGATTTCTAAAAGGTTGGAGTCCTGGTCACTGGAAGATCAATTCTTATAGTGAAAGAGTGGCTAAAGAAGTACTTGTGAGATTAAAATAGTTCTCAAGTTTAAACACATAAAAGAGGGTTTCTTGAGCACTCTAATTAAATATTTTTCCTAAATATACTCAATATTGAGTATGGGAAATTTGGTTTATAATTATATCTTTATGGTTTACGAATCGTTAAATTAAATACTTAATAAAAGTTTTTCTTATTCACTATGTAATTTATACTGCCTACTCAAGTATAAAGTTCATTCACTAATTAATTAGTAATTTGTTCGTTTTATAAATCGGATTTTTTTCTTTTTAAGTTAGTTTTGTTAAAATTTCACTGTTTAATAATTAACCAATTGTTCTTGCAATAGATGTCGTAAATACGTTTGTATTGTTGGGGCTTAAAAACTTTTAATTATGAAAAAAAACTTACTTATTTTTAGAAAAAGCTTAGTATTACTAGGTTTTTTTCTTGTAACTTCTGTAGCTTTTGCAAGCCATTTTAGATATGGTGACATTAGTTATAGAGTAGATGGAAATGACCCAACGGGGAGAACTATTATATTTAAAGCAAATACAGGTTGGCGCTGCTGTCCTGGAGTGTATCTTCAATTTACGGGTGATTCCTACGGAAGCATAGGTTCAGTTCCTCAAAACTTAACAGGTAACGCTAATGGTGCTGAGTATTACTCCGGAGAAATATCCTATACGTTTCCTGCTGATGGAAGCTATAAAGTTTATTATAGTGGAGGAGCTAAGATTGGTGGGTTATCCAACAATGCAAACGGAAGTTGGTATGTATATACTACTGTAAATGTAGGTTCGGGAAATAATTCACCTGTTACTTCAGTTCCAGCGATAGTAAATGTACAAGTAGGTTTGCCAACAGCTACCTTTGCAATTCCTGTAGCCGATCCAGATGGAGATTCAGTAACTTATAGATTGGCAACTACTGCTGATGGATGGAATGGAACGCAACCATCTGGTTTAAGTATTAATCCTACTACTGGTCAAATTAATTGGAGTACACAAAATACTTCTATAGGCCAATTATGGAATACAGCAGTTGTAATTAGAGATTCTAAGGGTTCTGAAATTCTTGTTGATTTTATCATGCAGATTACGCAACAGTCTAATCCTCCAGAATTTGATTATAATAGTACACCTGCAAATGGTTTTGCTTATCAATCAGCACCAGGACAAACAATTTCGTTTCCTTTAAATGCTTTTGATACGGATCCAGGAAGTACTGTTTCAATGTTTGCCGCTGGATTGCCAATAGGAGCCTCTGTTTCTCCTGCTTTTGGTGCCGCAGCCAACCCAATAAGTCATGTGTTTACATGGACGCCAACTCCTTCTCAATTTGGTCAGTTTTTGATCAATTTTACGGCACAAGATAATAATGGAGTACAAGTTGCTACAAGTGTTTCTATAAATGTTTCGTTAAAGCCTACGTTTGACGTTCCTCCAACACCTGCGTCCGGTATCCATACGGTGTATACTCCAGGAGATTTGATTAGTTATACGGTACAAGCTTCTGATCCAGATCCTACGGATGTAGTTCAAATAGTTTCAGTAGAAGGGAAAAATTCTATGGGAAATCCAATTCCAATTTATTCAGGGGCAAACTTTTCTACAATACCTACAGTAGCTTCTAATCCAACTTCAGGAACGTTTACTTGGGCTACTTCGGCAGCTGATTGGGGGCATAAACATGTTTTCTTTACAGCTAGAGATAGTTATGGTGACGAAACCATACATGAGATCAATCAACTTATAAATACACCTCCAGTTTTTGCTTCTTTACCAGTGTTGACAGCGGATGTTGGACAGCCATATTCTTACACGGTTCAAATTACAGATCCCGATCAGGCTTATGGAGACCAAATTTCAATTTTAGGAATATCATTGCCAACATGGTTAACTCTTGTAGATAATGGTAATGGAACGGCAACTTTGTCAGGAATACCAACAACAGCTGATGCGGGAAATAATAGTATTAATGTTCAAGCTGAAGATACACATCATCATGTTGATGTCAGAGGAATCGTTAATCAATTTTTTAATATAGAGGTGAATAATTGTTCAGTTTCTGCTACTGCAAAAAATATAACAGTTCAGTTAGATGCATCAGGTAATGCAACGATAAATGCTGCTGATGTAGATAATAACTCTATAGCTACATGCGGAGTTGAAAGTTTAGTTGTTAGTCCAAATTTATTTACCTGTGCTAATATTGGTGTAAATACGGTAACATTAACCATTACAGATGTTCATGGAAATATAGCTTCAGTAGATGCACAAGTTACTGTAATGGACTCTGTAGCTCCTTCGGTTTTAGTAAAAGACCTTGTGGTGAAGTTAGATGAGAATGGAGTTGGTTTAATTGCTTGTGCAGATGTAGATAATGGTTCTTTAGATGCTTGTGGTATTGCTAGCGCTGTTTTAAATACAACGAACTTC
>NZ_VDET01000028.1:0-474 GCF_006381105.1 Flavicella sediminum
AGTGTGGGAGTTGATAATCGCGAGATTTTCAGCCAAACACTAAGCTTATACTTATTTTGTGTTTTTATCTTAGTCGACCTAAAAATAGATAAATAAGTAGAAGTGACCCAATAAAAAAACACAAACCTTTGTGCAAACCATAAAAACCCACATTGACTTTATGCGGTGTTAGCATTTCGTTGTTCTTTTTGCTCAAAAAGTTGAATTAAACTAAAATATTTCTGCGAAAGGATGTGTGAGCGGAAGTAGAATTTTTGCGTCCAGATTTTCCTCCCAACCGTAAACTTGCTAAAAATCGTGAATTAACACTTAGAAAGTTTCTGCGAACAAATGTGTGATCGGAACTATAATTTTTGCGTCCAGATTTTCCTCCTAACCGTAAACTTGCTAAAAATCGTGAATTAACACTTGGAAAGTTTCTGCGAAAGGATGTGTGATCGGAACTATAATTTTTGCGTACAGATTTTCCTCCCA
>NZ_VDET01000028.1:666-2748 GCF_006381105.1 Flavicella sediminum
TGTGGGAGTTGATAATCGCAAGATTCTCAGCCCCGGACTAAACTTTTACTTATTTTGTGTTTTTATCTTAGTCAACCTAAAAATACTTAAATAAGTATGAGTGACATAGTAAAAAGACACAAACCTTTGAAGTAAACCATAAAAACCCACATTAACTTTATACGGTGTTGTAAGCTGGCTTTTGATAGGCCTAATTTATAATCAATTTGATATTATTTTATTCATCAATATATTCAATAGTATGTAACTCGCTATCAAAGTTATAAATAACTTTTATCAATTTATTTTCAGCTAATTCTATATCTATGTCTAGTATATGTTTAGCCGGAGTATATATGTCAGAAATAATTACATTGAAAGATATAATATTTTTTATAGGTTTAAGTATTACTCCAATTTTTTTATGTTTTTTAACAAGTTCGATACTTGTACTAGAAAAGTAAGGGTCATAACCATTCACTATTTTATCCGCAAAAGATAGCGGTTGTTTGCTTATTGTAGAATAATAGCCAGCATTATTAGTCTCTACTAAATTATTTAACCCATCGGTTTCTATATACGTGATGTGATAATCAAATTTTTCTCCTTCTTCATTTTGATCTAATAGTGCTGTTATCTCAATAAAATAATCTTCATATGTGAATAATTCTTCTATTTCTTCTGGCATACAAGAGCTAGTGATTGTAAATAGTAAAAATCCTATAATTTTTAAATGTATTTTTTTCATAAAATATTAGTTTGAATAATAAAAAGCTTCTTTTTCATAAGGTTGAGAATAGTAACTATTATTGTGAACTTGAGTTTGATGAATGAAAGTAAATAAAAGATAATTAAAGTCTGTATAGAAATATTTATTATACATTGTTAATATCTTGCTATGCTTGTTTAAATGGTATTTTGTTTTGTTGAAATAAGCATTAAATCCTGATAAGTTCTCATACTGATAACTATGAATAATTTCATGACTCAAAATTTTATACTTCCCAAAATCCAGATTCTTTAAAATTAAAATATTATTGGTAAATGTGGTTCCGTCTGCATATCCTATATTAGGTATAAAGGATTTAACTTTAGCAGTTTTGAAAATAAAATGCCCTGTTTTAAGAGTCTCTTTAAGATCAAAACGACCGTTTAAGGAATAATAAAAAGTAGAATACAAAGACAGTGGCATTATTTTATAATTGACTTTTATTTTTTCTTTAGTAGAAATTTCGAATCGGTTAAATCCGAAAGTAAAACTCCATTTTTCAGAAAATTTATTATTCTCCGCTGCGTTTTCTATTATGGAGTTCCCCGCAGAATTTATAAGTTTCGAAGACCATGCGTAAATATAGTTTTCTTTTCTTGCAAACTCTCGAATCAACCGTTTACTCTCAAAAACTAAATAACCGCCTAAAGCACCTTCTCTAAACCCTTTAAAAAATACTTTTTTTGTGTTTTGATTCTTTTTTTTATTTAAAACCGCTCCGATCCCGCCTATAATTGCTCCAATTCCTACGTTAAAAGCACCTGAATTAAAATCATTGGTTTGGCTTTTTATATCTTGAATAGGGTAAAAAAATAAGATACATAAAATAGCGAATATTGTCTTTTTCATAGAATTTGAACATAAAAAAATAGATGTGTACACATCTATGTAAATAAATAATGGAGATAGATTTAGCAATTTCTCGCATCAAACATAATCATAAATTCGGTATTTAAATAGAGTATTAATACCTAATAAAATATCAATGGTTTTTTTGGATATTATGTTTGTCAAGAATTTTTTTCAAGAAATGAAAATGACTTTTTGTCGATTTAGTATATAATCTCACTAACTTTTTTGAGTGCTTGCTTACAACGGTTTTGTATAAGGTTAGTGTGGGAGTTGATAATCGCAAGATTCTCAGCCGAACACTAAGCTTTTACTTATTTTGTGTTTTTATCTTAGTCGACCTAAAAATAGATAAATAAGTAGAAGCGAAATAATAAAAAAACACAAACCTTTTAGCAAACCTAAAAACTCACATTAACTTTATGCGGTGTTGTAGGTAGTTTTTATTCGTTTATTTTATACAGGTCAACAATACTTTTAAGTTC
>NZ_VDET01000029.1 GCF_006381105.1 Flavicella sediminum
ACTTATTAGGGGCTAAAATAGATACAACCATTGTGCTTATGATACATAAAATAGATAGAATTAATATTGTTTTACTTTTTTATAATAATAAGACATCCGCACAATATAAGAATCTGTATTTTGACAAGTAAATTGACTTACCATTTAAGAATATTGAACAAAATTGTTAAGATGAATAATTAGGATATGTTCATAACGCTAATTTTAACAAACGGATTAATAACTACAGAAATCTACATTCAACAAAATTTAGAAATCTGTTATCTTAAGAATTAATTCCAAATCAGTTTTAAATAATCCAATCTACTTAAACATAAAATTATCAATGCAATTTATTAAATTCATCAAAAAGAATAGAGGAGCTAGTATTGGCTCCTCTATTACTCACATAAATCCTTCAATTTTTGAAATTACTTACCTTTAATTGTTAATTAACAATTTTTCATTAATTACATTACCATTATCATCTTTCAGAACAACCATATAAACACCAGGTTTTAAACTACTTACATCATAAGTATTCTTGTTTTTTTTAGTAACAGTACTCGTTATATTTTTACCTAAAGTATTATAAATTAATATTTCTATTATGGTGGTTCCTAGCGATGCATTCACAACAAAACTATCCGTTGTTGGATTCGGACACAATAGCACATTGGTATTTAGTCTATTATTATTAATTTTCAGCGTTGCCTCAGGATTGTCACTAAAAGTAAACTCATCCACATATCCGAAAGTATCAGTATTATTCAAATTTCTTCCTGCAGGTTCATTTAGAACTCCAATATCTGCATGAAATAAAATAGCATTCACAGTTAAACCTGCCGCCCCACCTTCAACAGCAAATACCATATCTTGCCATTGACCAAAATCAGTGTACAAATTAGTAGCTCTTAAAGTAGTGCTTCCTCCAAAGGTATTTGCATCAGTAACATCAAACCTTGCGCCAATATCTGCCTGCGCTGCAAAGTTCACCCATACATGACAATATTTCGTAACCCCAGCGGGAATAACATAAGCACTCGCTAAATCAAAAGAAATACCTTCATACCAATTTGCTGTAGTTCTACCTATTTTAGCAACATTTGCAGTTGTATTCCCTGTTGTATTTGGGTTAGCAACAATAGCTAATGTTGCTCCGAATTTTTCATAGTTAGTTGGAGATCCTGATTCAAAATCATTAATTACAGTTTGTCCAAAAGCAGGAGCGATTAGACTAGATAATAAAAAGAATAGCGTAATTTTTTTTTCCATAATGATTGGTTTTATTGGTTTGTATTATTACAATTTAGTACTGCTAAATTAATCTAGTTAACTATTTGTAAAATGGACAAAACCTTGATATACATGGATTATATTTCTTTTTTATAACTTCTTAGTTCACCAAACAAAAAACAACATTCTAAACAAGGAGATACGACAAGACGTTTTTAGCACTTGTAAACTTTTACCTAATCGTACATGAATAATACGAATACTCTGCTTTAACATAAAATGATTGATTTTTTATGTTCAACTTCTATCAATTTAGCATTGCCATTTATTTTTTTATTGTTGACATCGAAAAGATCGACTTTTAATATTCTTTTCTCCCTTATATTCTTAGTATTCTTTAATTCTATATCCAAACTAAATGCTCCTTCTTTATCACCATTTATTAAATCATTAATAGAAATAGAGTTATCTACTCTTGAATACACATCCTGTTCTATTCCACTTAACCTCCAAAAATCTTGATCCTATATATAGCAAGCATCAGCAAAAGGCAAATAAACATCTGTATTGTTCCAATTTACAGGAATTTCAAAATCACTCTTATAGCTTCCTACATTATTAATATTATGCGCTATAAAAAGAGGGGTTTAGGAAAAGAATATACAATATTTGTGTAAATAGGCAGTCCGAAACCCTGCATTTCCCTATTCGAAGGAACCATAATGGTATCTCAACCTTTTAAACTAAAACCTTCTTTATAAAAATCAACTGGCCTACCTTGAACACTATCTACATAATAAAAATGCCAATTCCCATTTAACAGTTTATAATTAGAAGATTTCTTCCAATCTTTACTCGAAATCATATCGTCAAAACTTTAAAAAGTTGTTCTAGCAAGCTCTATTTATTTGAAAAACTTCTGGATTTCTCCCTTTCTATATTTTCCCAAACACCTGCCATATACGTTGATTTATTTCTAATATTACAACTACTAATTAATAAGTCTATTATTGCTACAATACATAGAATATTTCTTTTCTTTCTATTTTAATTTTTGAATTAAATACTTTGTTTTTCTTGTATTATTAGAAAAATATCCTTGTGATTTTTTCTCCCAGCCAAACTTAAGATTTATCTCTCTAAACAAATAAGCGAAAGTATTATCGTACATGTTTACAGTGTAATTTTGAATATATAAACACCTTTTTCATTTTAACTTTACAATTCTTGAAACCAAACTATTAATCATGCAAAAGAACAGACTAAAACGGGGTTCCGTTATCAGCCTCTTAACTTTATTAATATTCCTACTTACCAACAAAGAAATATGGAATAAATCAGAAAACGACGAAAAGGGATACTACCGTGCAGAACATGGCGAAGACTATGAAGAAACTGAAGAAGAAATTGCTTTTGAGATGGCTTTAGAAAAAGATTCCCACCCAGTTACATTTGACCCTACAAAGCTTCAAGGAATTGAATTAGCCAAATATAATACATGGTTAAATAATTTAAAAATGTCTGGTTTTAAGTTTAGTAATAAAGAGGACTTTACTCGATATTCAAAAATAGCCTCAAATAACAAGGAAGCAACTAATCAGAAAAAAGAAGAATCTTATGCCAATAATACTTTGTCTGGTTTTTGGGATCAAAAAGATCTTGCTTTGTTTGATGGTAGTGGCTTTAGAGCTGATGGTTCTATTTACGACCCTATTAATAATAACTTTTATGTAATTTCTTTTGCAGGGCATATTTATAAAATAGATGAAGGAGCAGATAAAGAATGGTTATTAAGAAATGATCAAAAAAGTTTTAGCAACAATGACTTTAGACTACGAGGACTCCACTTTAATGGAATAAACTTACCTGATGGAACATTTAGATTATTACACCAACAAAAAAACGGAGGTATGGAATACTCTGACGATGAAGGACGCACATGGATTACAGCAAACGGAGCGTTTTTCACTAATGGGAATAATTATAAAACCTTGGTTTCAAATAAAGGAACTGAGAAAAAAATTGTTGCATTTGGAAACCAAAAAGACAGTGTTGGTTGGAGAGACAGTGTATTCATATCCGAGGACAATGGTGAAAATTACAAAGAATCTTCTGTCGTGGTCTATTCACCTCAATACGAAACCAACATTTTAAAGCCCTATGGAAGTAATACTATTTATTATTTTGTGTTAAGGATAAGTGATAATAGACTTTCCATATATAAAATGGATGAAATGGATTCAGACTTTTCTTTAGTTAGTGAAACATTTCCTGGAATTGAAGGTGTTCGTTCTTTAAAAGGGACATCTGTCAAAGGAACTACGACCATATATATTAGTTATAACAACGATACTATTTTTTACACCACTAATGAAGGTGAAACGTGGACAAAAACAGGTAGCACACCTCAAGATAGAGACATAATAGACGTACATCCCACTAAGCCAAATATTTGTTTTTCTGGTTTTACAAGGTTAAATATTTCCTTTGACTATGGTCAAACATGGGTTAATAACGGAAACAAGCTTCCTCCTATTAATCATGTATGGGATTTACAGCATTTTAGATCTTACGAAAAAGAGGATGGAAGTTTCTATACTTTTGGGGGATTTGACTTTGGTTCATATTATACTTCAACTCCAGAAGTATGGGATTCTTGGATACCTATTAACAGGGGGAATCCAACTATGATGTCTTATGACGCAGCTACTAGTGAAAAGCATAACAGAATATTCAGCGCAAATCAAGATAGAGGTTCACAAAGTATTCTAGATAACGACGAAGGGAAACCTGACTTTATTTCACTAGCCTTAAGAGAAGCCAATACCGATATTTTAAGAGTTGTAACAGCAAAAGGTGGAGAAACAGCATGGTACTGGTATTATTATGGAACTATTGGTAGAAGTACTGTTGTTGGTGGAGGTGATATTAATGCGGTAACTAAAAAAGACTTTTATGGTAACTTTACAGCAACAATGATGATTGCTTCACCAAATAGTAATGAAGATGCCGTCTATATTCCTTGGGGCAACCAACTACATAAAATATCATATAATGATGGGCAGATTGATCGAACATTACATCCCTATATTTTTCCTGAAAACATACTTAGCTTCGGATATTCTGAAGTAAATACAAATAGATGGTATGTAGGGTTAGCGTCTGGAAGAGTTATGTACTCTACAGATGGTGGAAATTCATTCTCAGCTTCAAAATATTCGGGAACCTGGCCAAAAGGATCCGTAAGTACCTCTACAAAGAAATCACCTGTAATAGCCACAAGTCCTATTGACGAAGCAACCGTTTATTATGCCGCAAAAGGTAATAATTTTTTAATTTCAATTGATGGAGGAAAAACATTTACAAACCATAATGACGGATTAATTGTTGAGAGTATACTAGATCTAGCAGCAACTCCTAATGGTCAATATATCTTTGCCGCTTGCGGATTTGATGGTGCTTGGGTTTTTGCGGTTCAGCAACAAAAATGGTTTAAAATGAATAGTACCAATCTACCTAAAGAAGTACGATATGTGGATGTGCAATTTATAAAATCTAAAAACTTAGTACGATACAGCACATACGGTAGTGGAATTTTAGACCTTAGACTTAATGAAGATTTTTCTCAAATTTTCATATCTCCCGACAACTTTAAAATTAAAGTTACCCATGAAACATGCCAAGGAAAGAATGGAGAATTAAAAATTGAGACTAAATTTAACCATAATTATGAAATGACTATCTCGGGTGTAGATTATAACTTTACAAATACGTTAAATATCCCCAATTTACATCCGGGAGACTATGATGTTTGTGTTGGAATTGCTAACCACAACTACTCTTATTGTTTTTCCTTAGAAATTAAAGCATCTTCATTAATTTCGGGAAAAACAGTTTCAAAAAACAAAAATAGCTTAGCTGTTGATATTGAGTCTGGAACAGCTCCCTACTCAGTTACCATAAATAATATAAAAGTTTTAGAAACATATGCCACATCATTTAGCTTACCAGTAAAAAAAGGAGATATTGTGCAAGTAGCAACTAAAGCAACTTGCGAAGGCAAACTAACGAAAATTATAGGTTCTTTATGGGAAGTTAAAGCATTTCCAAACCCTACAACAGGATCTTTTGAATTAAATATACCTGACTCCGATAAAAATATTACAATAGATTTGTATTCACTAAACTCAGGACTTCTCTCTACCAAGCAATACCCCATAATAAACAACAAGGTAAAGATGGATATTAAAAATTATCCAGCAGGTGTGTATTTTCTAAGATTGCATGTAGAAAAACCAAAAACAATTAAAATTATAAAAAAATAACTATGAAAAAAACACTATTTATGCTAGTTTTCAGTTTCATCTATTCATCCTGTTCCCCAGAGGGAAATAGCGATACCGAATTCAATTCTGATAGCACACCTTCTGTCCCTATATTAACATTTCCATCTCAAGATCAATTGTGCTTAACAAACACTCTCAAATTCACTTGGGACGCTTCAATTAATGAGGATGGAAGTTCAGTTATTTATATATTTGAAATTGCAAAAGACAATTTATTTTCTAACAAAGTTAGCTCTGAAGTACTTACTTCATTATCAAAATTTGTTATCTTAGAAAAAGGTTTTGCTTACTATTGGAGAGTTAAAGCTAGGAGTAGCAAAAATATTGAAAGTGAATATTCATCAATTTCTCAATTTTACACAGAAGAAATTGCCGAAAGCAACCACTTACCTTTTGCTCCAGAACTTATACTTCCATTTTTCAATCAATCTTTAAGTAGTATTAACACAACCACTTTAGAATGGAGATCCTCGGATGTAGATAATGATCCATTGAAATATGATGTTTACTTTGGCAAAGACGAAGACAGTCTTACATTAATGATTGAAAACCTATCCGATACTTCATTTAAAGTTAATTTAGATCCCTCAGCAGCTACATATTATTGGAAAATAGTCGTAAAAGATGATAAAGGTGGCAAAACAACCGGACAACTATGGAGTTTTAGCGCTGAAGATTAAATTTTACAATTTATACAGTCTCATACCGTTAACTCAATGATCAAATTTGATTTCATATTATTATAATTCAAAATAGTTATTAGCATCACCCGACATATTTCTTCGTTTAAGTAAAATACAATTGAACAAAACAAAATCCACTTTATACACAAGCTAAAAAAGAGTTAATTTTTCATATATGAAAAAGACAATAATTCCATACACACTAAAAACTAGTGGAGTTGTTTATAGCAATCACATTCCGATAAAAAATAACTGGACTCAACAAAAAAATCACTAACAATAATTAAGAATTCTTAATTTACAGGCTAGCCTGAATAGATATATTCCTTACAAAAAAAAGCCTTTGAACAAAATTCAAAGGCTTAATTCAATTATATAAAACCATTAATATATAATCTCTATTAAATTATTAATCTTTAATTAATCGCATTGATGTTATTATTCCTTTTTCATCCTGAATTTTTATAATATATAAGCCTGAAACCAAAGTACTAGTATCATACTCGCTATTTCTTATTCTAGTCAAATTATCCATGATTTTTTCACCCAAAATACTATAAACAGCTATATTTTTAATATTCATTTCGTTTTTTGCCTCTATCTTGAACGAAGCTTTTACTGGATTAGGATAATAAGAAATACTTTTCTCTAACTCATAACTTGCAATACTTAAAGGATTCTCATCTAAAACTTTTATCTGATCTATATAAGCAAAAGTACCTGTGTTATTTAATATTTGTCCTGCTGGATCATTTTCAACACCTATGTCAGGGTGAATAGAAATTCGATACAAAGTTCCTAATGTAAAGGCTGTTGCTGAAGGAGCATCTTTTATTTCAAAAACTATTTCTTGCCATTGATTAAAATCCGTATAGCTATTTATAGGCCTAACCGTTGCAGTACCGTTAGACTCATCATTGGGCGCGTCAAAGCGAATACCCAAATCCGTTTGTGCAGAACAATAAAACATAAAACTTAGGTACTTCTTTTCTGTACCTGAAATGGCCAAATCATTTACGTCTATACCCTGAAAAATCCACCACTGAGCGGCAGTTCTTTTAATTTCAAGACAGTTAAAAGTTGTATTTACACCTGTAGCACTAGGATTTACAACTACGGAAGAAGTAATACCTCCACCTAGATTAAGAATCCCTGACGCACCTGATTCAAAGTCATTCACCATCGTTTGCCCATAAAAAAACACAGAGTATAATATTAATAAAAAGGTAATTTTTTGTTTCATAATAAAAAAGTTAATTGTTAATAATTTATATAAAACTACCTTTTTAAATTAATACCTAGATGGACGATGTTTATGAAAACATAGACATATATACTTTTTAAATATTAATTCATTTTCCAAACTCTTATATAATCCACTTTAGCTTCGGTAGAAGCTCCAACAGCTCTTGAGGTAAAATCGGCAGTACCTCCAAAGCTTGCCCCAGTAGACAACCACAAAAACTCCTCTACCTGAGGCACCCAAATACCTTCATAACGCGTCATAAATTCACCGTCATAATATACTTCAAGCTTATCTTTATCCCATAATAATCCGTAGGTATGGTATCCTGAGTGAATCCCAGGAGTGTCGTATTTTCTAGTGTTTGCTTTATGCGAACTTCCATAACCATCTATATGAACAACACTCTTTGTATAATCACCTACCCAAGCAGATTCAAAAACATCTATTTCAGCTCCATCATTTCCTGTACCATCAATACGTCCCATATTATCACCCTGTAGCCACAATGCCGTATGCGTTCCAAACATAGTTTCTGCAATATCAATTCTTGCCTCAATATAGCCGTATTTAAATTCCATTAAATTATTTGAAGAAATTGAACCACAATGCAAGGTGTTTTCATTAGTCTTTAAACTTTTTAAAATAACATTTCCATTTTTATAGCTTACATTTTCAGGTTTCCAAAACCATTGTGTAATACCTATCCCTGGTCTTGCTGCTCGACTTTTCACTGAATTATCTTTGTTCCATTTACTCGATTCGTATTTATCAAAATCATCACTAAAAATTAGCGTCCAGTCTCTTGTATTCACAGAATTTAGTAACGGTTCCACCTTTGTTTCAGTAGTACCTCCATCATCATAAATCTCGTCATCAGGAGAAGTTCTGTTGTCTTTACTACAAGAATTAATTATAAAAACCGAAAAAAAACAGTATATAAAAAATTCGATTTTGTTTAAAATATTCAAATTATTCATGTTTTAAAATTTTATTTAAATTGTTTATACTATTGATTTAACAAAATACTTTTACAGTAATTATTTGTAAATATCCTTTGCTGAAAAGCCTTCTTGTTTTGATTGTAACTTTAAAGAATTTAAATCTTTGTACTCGATATCATTTATAGGGTTAAATGAATCGCTTTTCATATACTCTAAAATACTATGGCGCAACTGACGTGCAACTGGTCTTTTTTTTAAAGTAGATGATAAATCTATAGATGAAAACACCAATTGCCCTTTCCCCACTTTTGCTTCAAACAAATTGGTTAAATGATGATTCGTTACAAAATTATCAATTACTCTTACCAAAGGTTTTACATTAATCGAATCAGTAATAAGAGACTTTGAATTAATGCATAAATCCCACCATTGCCAATTGCTATAATTATCCGTTGGAAAATTATCGAATACAGGAAGTTTATTGTCTAATAACACTCCCATAGTCGCAGGTTGATTAGGAAAGTGAACCGGGCTCCAAAAAACAGGAACAAAACGACCTGTAATCCCCTTCAATATTTTTGGATCAGGATTTAACAATACTTTCCTACCTTCACTTAACGCTTTTATTGCATGCGTGATAGATTTGGTTATTAAAACATTACTCGCTGTTGTTGAAACCTCTTTTGGATATATCCAAATATTCCAACTATTTTTATATTTAGTGTTATTTAAACTTACTGTTAGCGTTAGCTTTTTCGCCACTTTAGTTTCAATAGTATAATTAATACTTCCTAAATTTGAATTATTTCCGATTTCTAAATTAACAACATCTAAACGTCCTCTTTTAACTTCACTTCCAGAGTCATCGGTAATCATCCAATCTATAGTTTGATTGTTTAAATTCTTGTAAAAATTTGCAATTTCAATAGAAGCTTCAAATGTTTCTCCTTCTTTATAAACTGCTTTTTCAAATCGAATCAAAGGAACTAATTCACTATTAAACTGACTAAATTCTTCAGCGGAAATAACACCTTTTGATTCCCAAAAAGCATTTAACAAACCAACCAAAGCTGTTCCTTGCCCTGGGAAATCTTGCAATTGTAATAGCTGAAAACCATCAAAACTAGGTGTCTTTAAGGCGCGTTCTATTTCTTCTTTATACAATAGTGCTGCCAATTTTCCTGATGCATAAGTGAAATCTGGTGCCAAATCTAAAAGACCTTTCTTTTCCAAATCATTTTTTACAGCAATAAAATTTAATGGTTTCAAAACCCCCGTATATTTTGCAATTTCACTCATATCAGGATATACAGAATATTGTCCAATTTCATGAGAAACCAATGGAATTTTCACTTGTGCTGCTCCTGAAGTATAATCCGCATTAAAATGTGGTGGTTTTGCATTAAAAATACCTTGTCCACGAATCCAACCTTTATTCGTCCATTGTGATATAAAAAACTCATCTTCTGGTTCGGGTCTTGTTCCCATGGGTTTTTGAAAAGAAAAAGCTGTTGTGGCATACATATGTCTATCGTCTTTAGCTTTTAAATCTGCTACCATACTATTTAACAAACTTGCATCACCCTCTAACTCATTCCCCATTGCCATAAAAATAAACGATGGATGATTTCCGTAATCTTTAATGATTTTATCCGCTTCTGCTTTTAGAAATTCAGTCGTATTTAAATCTTCTCCAACTTTTAAACTCCAATGAGGCAACTCTACTTGATAGTAAAACCCTGCTTCATCTGCAGCTTCAAAAGCAGCTTTTGGAGGACACCAAGAGTGAAATCTTAAATGATTTAATCCATAATCTTTTGCTTGTTTTATAAGAGATGCCCAATCTTCCTTTTGCACAGGAGGATATCCTGTTAAAGGAAAAATCACACATTCTAAATTACCACGAAGAAAAATTCGTTTTCCGTTTAATGTTAAATCCCCATTGTTATTTTTAACCTCCTTGTATCCAAAACGTGTTTGTACACTTCCTGTATTAGAACTTATTTCAATATCATAAAGTTCTGGATTAAATTCATCCCAAAAAGCCAATGCTTCTGGTCTGTCTATTTCAAAACTAATTAAATTATCACCACCTTTAATGTTTTCAATTTTTTCATCAAAAACAACTTGTCCATTAACCGATTTTATAATACAAGACAGTTCATGACCTACATCTCCTGATTGCTGAAACGTAACCTTTAATTTATTGTTACTTACATCAGGATACACTTGAAGGTTTTCTGGTACATTTTTATTAGAAGATTCTAGCAAAATATCACCAAGAATTCCATTCCATTTTATTTGGGTATGATTGGTATATCCATGAGCCATATCTTGATTTACCTTGTCCGGATACCTCGTCCCTGCAACATTAATGAATGGAAATTTGTTTGAATTATCAATACAAATAGTTAATAAATGTTTACCTATACTTAAGTGTTTTGTTAAATTGTATTTATGGTTTCCAACCAAGCTATTTGCAGTTCCTATTAACTTACCATCAACATACACCGAAGATTCCCAAATAACACGCTCTAAATTTAATTCAATATTCTTTTCTTTCCATGAACTAGGAATTTCAATCTCTTTTTGATACCATGCTTTTCCAATATACTGATGCTTTCTTGTTAAATTAGACATCACATAATTGTTAATTTCTGGTTTTAAGGTGTTCGGTTTCCCTATACCGGCATCATCTAGCGTACCAGGTAAGCTTATTTTTTCTCCAGTAAACTGACTAGCTGCCCAATTATCATCAGAACCTATATTGGTTGAATCTAATTTAACCTGCCATTCACCCGATAAGGAGATACTCTCTCTTTTTAAAGTAGTACAACTTCCTAAAAAAGTAAGTCCTATTACTACTATACATAAAAAACGAAATGACTTCATATTTATATCTTTTAATTATTTTTTAAAACTTCATCCATTTTCTGCTTCATTATTGCAGTTATTTCTGGATGTTCTTTATAAACATTATTACTTTCTGATGGATCTTTTTCTAAGTCAAACAACTGTATTTCTTTTCTAAAACCTGGATCTACAAACTTTTGTTCAATCCATTTTGGTACTGCTTGTTCTTTAGGAAGTATATATTTCCATTTTCCCATTCTCAATCCAAACGTATATGCTTCTTCTAATAAAAACTCTCTACCTGTTTGCGTTTTCCCTAACCATGCATCTAGATGATTTTCACTATCTGGAGCTATTCCTTTTTTTACCTTTTGACCAACCAAACTTGCTAATGAAGCATATAAATCAACTTGTGATAATAATGCCGAGCTTGTTCCTGCTTTTATTTGTTTTGGCCAATGTACAATTGTTGGCATACGTGTTCCTGCTTCATATACTGAGTATTTAGCACCTCTATAAGGTCCAGCTGGCTTGTGATTTCCAAGTAATTCTGTAGCGTAATCTAAATAACCATCATCTAATATAGGTCCATTATCACTTGTAAAAATGATTAAGGTATCATCTAATAAATTTACTTTTTTTAATGATTTTGTAATTTGTCCTACACACCAATCCATCTGAGCAATAACATCTCCTCTAGGTCCCATAGTACTACTTTCTACAAATTTTATATTGGCTATTCTTGGCTGATGAATATCATGCAAAGAGAAATACAAAAAGAATTTATCTTCTTTATTTTCTTCTATAAAAGCACTCGCTTTATTAGAAAGCACAAAAGGAATCTCTTCATCTACCCATAATGCATCTTTACCACCACTCATATAGCCAATACGACTAATTCCATTAATAATAGAACCTTGGTGATAAGGATCGGTATGTTGCTTTAACAGCTCAGGATGTTCTTTACCCAAAGGATAACCATCTATTCTAGTTCCATAACTTACCTCTATAGGATCTTTAGCATCTAACCCTAGCACTTTTTGATTTTCTAAAAACACGCAAGGTGTTCTATCTCCTGTTGCTGGAATTAAAAAACTATAATCAAAACCTACCTCTTTGGGTCCTGGTGAAATTCTCTTATTCCAATCTACTTTTCCATTTCCTAATCCTAAATGCCATTTTCCTACGACACCTGTTTTGTAACCCGCTTTTTGTAACAATTCTGGCAACGTTTCTTTCTTTGTATCTATAATCAACGGAGCATCCCCTTCTAAAATGGCTGCGTTATTTCTAAACGCATAACTTCCTGTTAAAAGAGAATAACGAGATGGCGTACAAGTTGCAGCGGCACAATGCGCATCTGTAAAGTTTACGCCATTTTCAGCAAGCCTGTCTATATTGGGTGTTTTTACACCTATGGCTCCATTAACTCCAATATCCCCAAACCCTAAATCATCTACATAAATGATGACTATATTGGGGTTCACTTTTTGTGAAATCCCAATATAGCACATCATAAAAACAATAATGAATACTCCTTTTTTTATTATTTGCTTTCCGATCATATAAATTTACTATTGATTAAGCTCAAATCGTATCTCGTCATTTTTTTAACTATTAATTAAATTTAATTGAAGGTTGGCATGTATATGTGCTGGAATATGGAAACTCATATCAGTAACCCTCCTAAAGGTTTTTACCGCCTCAAATTCCTTTCCTAAACCAAGTAAGCCCAAACCAATTAAATAATTACAATGTATTTTATTAATTACATTTAGATCTTCTTCCCAAATTAATAAATCTGGTAGTGAAATCGCAAAATAATCCAATTTCACATCATCATTCATGTGCTCTTTACCGTAATTAAACAAATTATAAAAACGCTTATTAGCTTCTTCATTTCGTCCTAATTTTTGCAAAGCTAGTCCTTGATAAAATATTTTATCCGGTTGTTGGTCATTATAAAAAATAGCCGGACTTGGATCGCTCAACCCTTCTGATGCTTTTTCAAAATACTCTTTAGCAACTTCTTCATTCCCCAATCCGATATGAGCACAGCCTAACCAATAATGAATATCATTTTCTTGCGTCCCATGAAGTTTCCCTTCTCCTAGGTTATAAGGATATGTCTGCGCCATATCTAAATACTCAACAGCTTTTTGATAATTACCACTATTTATATGTTTTTTAGCCAATTCTACTTGTATTGTTAAATATTGAAATGGCACTTTACCTTCTCCTCCTTCCCAAGGGTGAAATTGACGATTTTTTAAGAGTTCCTCAGCTTTTTCAAAATTGCCTTTCATATTGTACAGCGAAATTCTTTCTAAATACAGGTCATCTCTTGAATTTGTAAGATCATCATATTTTTCCAAAAGCTCTAAACGTATATCAACGGGAATATTTATTTTTTTATACAATTGATCTAATTCCATTAGCAAACGAGCATCAGAATTATCTAACTCAAAAGCTCTCTCTAAATGCTGTTTTGCTTGCTCTTTTTGATTTGTTTTATTATAATACAACAAAGCTAAATTACGATGAGCAATAGCAAAAGAATCATCTAATCTCACAGAAATTTCAATACATTCTTGCGCCTCTTTGTATTGTTTTGAAGCATACCAAAAGTTTCCTAAATAATAAAAAGCTTTTGCATCTGTTGGATTTGCTTTACAAGCTGCTTGAAGTGCCAAAACTTCTTCTATTTTATTAGGAAAGCAATATTCATCTGACATTTTCGAAGCTTTTTTATAACATTCTAAAGCTTGTTCCTTATCTCCTTTTTGATCAAAATACCATCCCATAAAATAATAAATCATCGGGTACACTTCTGACTTAGCTTCTGTATGTACTTTCAAAATAGAAATTGCTTCATCAAATTGACCAGCCATAGCATAATCTAAAGAAAACTCAATATAGTTATGAGCATAGTCTCTAATTAATTCTTTAAAAGAACTCAAATCTGCTTTTTGCTTCGATATCAAGTATTGTTCATACAAAACACCGAAATTGAATTTATCTATAGCCAATGACTCTTCAATAAGTTTATTAGCTTCTTCAAGTTTACCCAACTTCCTTAAAATAATTGTTTTCAAGTGTCGTCCTTTATGATTGTGCCAATTTTTTATTAATGCACGATCAATCAAGTCTAACGATTTAGTCAAATCACCTCTAAAGCAATCTATCTGAGCTAAATTAAAGTAACCTGCATCTTGCCATTGCGCATTCCAACATGCTTTAAAAATACTTGCATACGCTTCTTCCTTTTCACCCATAAAACTTAAAGCCAAACCTTTATTAAACAACGGTTCACCATCATACGGATTCGGATTATGATTTGTTAAGCTATCTATGGCTGTATCAAAATAGGCTATCGATTTTTCTAATTGTCCTTTCCTTAAACTTAATAACCCCATGGCATTATTACATCTTATATCACCAGGTGCCCTACGCAAACCTTCTTGATAATAATCGATAGGGCTAAATGTAGCATGTCTATATTGCTCTAAATGTAAACCTTGTAAATACAAAGCTTCAACAGAATCAATTTCCTTAGGTTCTTTTGCTGCTTTTGCTGGATTTGGAATTTCTTCAGACTTCTTTTTATCTGGTGCCCAAGCCACTAATACATTTCCTAATTTATCTGAAACAGACACTTTCAAGTCTTCAAATTTAGAGCCACTCAAGCCTACTGCTTTTTCAAAACCATTTTCAGGAGAAAGATTTACAATATCCTCCAACAAAACACCTTTTTTTCCTTTTAAAGAAACTATAGAATTCTTATATTCTGCTGTTACATAAACTTTTACCAAAACCTCACCCTCAAAAATTTCAATATTAACTAGAGCTTCTTTCGTTGCGTTTTTAACGACACCTACATTATAATATGGCATAAAGTATTGCTTAAAGCTTTTCTCTTCATAGGGATGCATCCAAGCAAAGTCGGGTTGATTGTCCGTATATACACCACACATTAATTCGATATATGGTCCGTCAGAATCAGTTAAATTTCTATCCCAAGCCTTTCCAAAATCACCATGACCCCAAGTCCATTGTTTTTTTCCTGGAGATACATTATGATCAGCAATATGAAGTAAACCACCTTTTGAGTCATTCTCATAACCTCCAACAAAATCATATTTTGATGTAATTGCCATATAACTGGTTGGCACGGGAATATTTTTATATCTTGATATATCTGTTCCTGGTGAATAATCTACCTTGTAATACTCTCCTTTAGCAATTGGAAATTCTGACACATCCCTTTTACCATGATCAAAAACTGCATTTACATCTGGTGGAAACACAGATTGATAATGATCATTAACTGCTACAGCAGGATTTGCCCACCAAAGAAATGTTTGAGGATGTGGTGTTCTATTATAAAGTTGTGCTTTAATTTCTAAATAGGCTTTATCTGGATGCAGGGTAAAACCAGCCATACCTTTAGTCCGGAACATACGCTCTAACTCACTTACCCAAATAGTTTTACTTCCATCTTCATTCTCTTCAATGTAAAAATCTGTTGGATCATAAGTACTTGGTCTATGGTGTTGTGGCCAATTGAACTCAATTCCTCCAGAAATCCATGGTCCAGTCAAACCAACTAACGCAGGTTTAATAACATGGTTATAATATACGAAATGACGTTCTCTTATTTTATCGTACGCCATTTGAATTCTCCCCCCCAAATCGGGTAATACCATTATTTTAATATAATCGTTTTCTATAAAAATAGCATCCCATTCTTTATCCACTTTCGTATCACTCATAGTTTCAATTACAGGATGTGGGTATACCGAACCACTACTTGCTTGATAAACACGTTTATCTAAAAAAACAGGGTATTTTTCAGGTTTTCCAACTTCATAAGTAGGTATAATTACTTTTTCCTTCCAAGCTTTTACAGTCTTCATAATTATATGTTTTTTAGCCTGCTCTATTGCAGATGTATTAATTTTTATTTATTATTTTATTATAGATTCTACTTGATTTATTTTTAGTAATGTCTTAGGTTTAAACCTAGTACTAACCATATAAGCTTTTAAGCTATAGAGAAGTTGTTTCGCCTCTAACCTATTTTCTAAATCCGTATGTAAATCTATTCCTGAGATTAGAATACTTCCATTACCAACTTTCGCTTCAAAAATCAATGCTGTTTTTCTATTCTTAAACCAATCATCTATAAGCCTAACAATTGGAGTTAAGGTATTTGGAAAATCATCTAAAACTATTGCATTTGAATTACTCATAGCATCCCACCATTGCCAGTTTGAATGGTATTCTGTGGGAAAATTAGCCAGTGCAGGATGTGCTGGATTACATAAAATTCCTAATGTATGTGGTTTTTGTCCTTTTGTCCATGAGGTATTCCAAAATATACTTGAAAATCCAACACCAATATCTCCTCCTTTAGCTACGGCAACATTACCTTTTGCAATATTTAAGAGAACCTTACCTCCATTTTCAAGAAAACTTATAGTACTTGACTCAAGCTTATTAACCACTTTGATTCTATTTTCATTTTCTATTTCGTCATATTTAGCCGGATAAACCCATATATCCCAAGTATTTATAAAATCTAAAATTTGGACTGTTAATGTTAATTTTTGAGCTTTGATAATTTCAGTAAGTGAAGTCGTTATTTCTCCTAACCGAATCGTATTTCCTATTGAAATATCTAGCTTATTAAGCCTTCCTTCCTTAAAAATTTGACCTTTAGAATTGCTTAACCTCCACAATGGAGTAATATTTTTTAATTCATTTGCTCCAAAATTCGCAACTTCAATTTTTGCTACAAAATTTTCGGTATTTCTAAATACTCGCTTTTTTAAACGAGCTAAGGGGACCGTTTCATTATTAAACTGACTGAATTCTTTAGGAGAAACATACCCCTTTTCATCCCAAAAGGCATCTAAGACCCCTACAAGAGCAGTACCTTGACCAGGAAAATCATGTAAGTCTAACAATTGAAAACCTGCCATTCCTTTGGTTCTTAAAGCCGCTTCAATATCAGATTTGTAGCATAAGGTTTGAAGTTTCCCTGAAGCCAGCAATAAACTATCAGCCAACTCTAAAAGGTTATTTTCTTTCAATGATTCTTTAAAAATCTCAAAATTCTTAGGCTTTAGAACCCCTCTATATTTTGACATTTCCTTAAAATTTGGATACGCACACCATTGTCCCATCTCATGACTTACATAAGGCATTGGTGTTTTATCTATAAATCGACTCCAATCGAATTCTGTTTGTGGAGGTTCTGAATTAATTATACTTTTAAGGTTTTCATTCCATCCTTGAATACGTGGATTTCTATTATTATAATAATCTAACTCCTCAAAATAAGGCCAACCAGCTCCTCCTGTATATAGACGTCTATTGTCAAAGGATTTTAAATGGCTCACAAATTTTTTCAAATATTCAGAATGATTCTTGCCTCCTGGTTCATTTCCATAAGCCATCAATACAAACGAAGGATGATTGCCATAAGTATTTATAATCGCTTCTGCTTCTTTATATAGCCATTGATCAATAGGGGCTCCATCTCCAATAGTAGTCCACGCAGAGGCTTCAACTTGTAAATAAACCCCCAATTCATCTGCAGCTATAAAAGCCGCTTCTGGAGGACACCAAGAATGAAAACGCATATGATTCAACCCATGATCTTGAATAATTTTTAATATACGTTTCCAAGCATCAACATTAGTAGGCGGATATCCTGTTAATGGAAATATTGCACATTCTAAAGTTCCTCTTAAAAACAAGGGTCTTTCATTAATCGTAAAACGAGTTCCTTGAGCTTTAAAATCTCGCATTCCAAAATCGACATTTTTAGTATCAATTCCAACATTCGTCTTTAACGTAAGCTGCATTTCATAAACATTTGGACTAAACTCATCCCAAAGCTTCGGGTTATCACCCATGCTGTATTCTACTACAACTTCATTATTCTCTTTTATTTCAAATTCTTTTTTTAATGATTGAAGTTTCAATCCATTAATAGACTTTTCCTTTGCTTCAAAAATCAATTGTCCTTTTTGATTTTGTTCAGTATAATTTTCAATTTGAACAACAACTTTTACTTTTTTAGAATGGATATTAGGATACAATTTCACATTGCCCATAGACACTTTTGATTGTGCCGTTAAGACAATAGTTCCTACTATACCATTCCAATTACTTTGTGTATTATCAGAAATACTGTGTGCATCAACCCCAACATCAATATCCTTAACACGATTATCAACACGAATAGTGATAATATGCTCACCTGCTGTTAACAAATCATTTAGGTTATAATTATGAGCAGTAGCTAAACTATTTTTCGTTCCAATTTTTTGTTTATCCACCCAAACCGTAGATTCCCAATGCACGCGTTCTAAGTTTAAATTGATATGTTTTTCGTTCCATGATTTAGGAATATTTACCTTCTTTTGATACCAAGCTGCTCCTTTGTATTCTTTTACAGGTGTTAACCAAAAAGGCACTTTTATATTCCCATTTTGACGATATTTTTTCATATCATCAGCCTTATACCATAAACTATCGTTCCACATATTACCAGTCCACTTCGTAGCAGCTGTAACCTCATTACCTTTTCGATTTTCGGCCATAGAACCGGGCAAATAAACAATATCAGTAAGAGTCGTATCATACCATTTCTCATCCATTCCCTTATCCAAAGAATCAATTCTAAACTGCCAATTTCCAGACAGGTTTATATAAGATTTCTCTTCTTTATTACAGCCATTAAAGGCTAGTATAAAGAAAAAAAGTAGTACAAATTTCATGTAATGATAAGGTTTCAAGTAGCTGTATTTTAGTGCCTATTTGTTGTTTTGAAATATTCAAAAATTGCATCCGCAACAAACTGATGTCCTTTTTGATTGATATGATTATTTTGTGCCATATAACCGATAAGTGGTTCTGTTTCCGCTAGCTTTTTAAACAAGGCATAGCTATCTATCAAACCAACCTTGTGTTTTTTAGCCAAGTCCCTTATTTGCTCACTATGCTTTGCCAACTTGGTAGTTTGTGAAGCAATGTCCTCATTTAAATCAGGACTAGGAGTCAATAAAATAACTTTAGTCCCATAAGCTAAGGCTTCTTTAATCATTTTTTCCCATGCTTGTTTGGCTCGTTCCAATCCAATACCTCTATCATTAAGACCATAATCAATAAATAAAACCTCAGGTTTATAAACTAAAACTTCGTCTTTAAACCTCTTTGCACCTTGCTCAGATTGTTCACCACCTATTGATGTTGTTACAACATTAACCACTGAATATGGATAAAAATCATTGACTTTTTTCAGTGTCCGAAAGGGGTAAGAATTTAAACGATCCACAACACCTCTTGTGCTATAACCCGTAGGAACAGAATGCCCATGAAAAACAAAATTAATCGTACGGTTTTTAGGCCATTTTACTTTTAATTCTTTTTTAACTGAATCTAGATAATACGTCGAAATTTCATTATTTGAGAATGACATACCCTTTGTTTGAGCGAATGCAAAATTCAAATTCATTAAAAAAATGAATCCTAAGACTATTTGTTTTTTAATCATCATTATTTATCCTTTGTTAATTCCATTTCAATTTCTTCTAAACTTTTTCCTTTTGTTTCAGGCAACCTCTTTTTAATAAATAAAAACCCTGCGACACAAATAAAACTATACACCCAAAAAGTTCCTGAAGCTCCAAAAGCATCATTTAAAATCGGAAATGTAAATGTTAAGATAAAGGAAGCTATCCATAATGAAAATGTAGCAATAGACATAGCTACACCTCTGATTTTATTAGGAAAAATCTCAGACAAAACCACCCAAGTAATTGGCGCCAAAGACATTGAATAAATTGCAATTGCTGTTATAACTAAGACTAACACAGGCCATCCTGTAAACTCCATATAATAGGCACCTCCTAAAATAGCATAAACAATACCTAAACCTATTGAACCCAAAAGCATTAATTTTCTACGACCCCAACTATCTACAGTACGCATAGCCACTAATGTGAATATTAGGTTAACGCTCCCTGTAATTACGATATTGAAAAGCATATCACCTACACTATAACCCGCTGCAGTAAATATTTCTTCAGCATAATTAAAGATGATGTTAATTCCACACCACTGTTGAAATATTGCTAAAACAATTCCTATAATTAAAATTGGTTTAACTTTTGGATTTTTAAAATCTGAAAATTTAATTTTTGCTGTCCCACTCTCTTGAAGTGTTACACCTATACTTCTTGCCTCTTGTTCCGCATAAAGGTTCCCACCTATTTTTGCTAAAACATTTTTGGCAGCAGTAGTATTATTCATTTTTATTAAAAATCGTGGACTTTTAGGCACTAAAAACATCATACCAAAAAATAAAATTGCCGGAATAAGTTCAGCCCAAAACATCCATCTCCAACCTGTTTGTCCATTCCAGGATCCTAAAATCATTTGATCTGTACTATTCTCTGGAATAGAATCAGCTATAAAAAAATTAGCTACTTGCGCCACCAAAATACCAATAACTAATGTTAATTGATTAATAGCCACAAACTGTCCTCTATATTTTGCTGGCGCAATTTCTGCAATATACATTGGCGAGAGTGTAGAAGCTAGCCCTATTCCTAAACCACCAATTAATCGGTAAATTATAAAAGGGGTAAATTCATTAACATACCCAGTACCGAAAGCAGATAGCGTAAACAAAGCAGCAGAAAATATTAATGGTAATTTTCTCCCGAAACGATCGGCAACAAAACCTGAAATAACGGCACCAAAAATACAACCTATTAATGCACTACTCATAGCCCAACCTTGTAGTGTTGGCATAGTGCCAATATCGAAAAAGAGTTCATAAAAAGGTTTAGCACCACCAATAACAACCCAGTCGTAACCAAACAGAAACCCTCCCATTGCCGATACTAAGGCTAAAAAAAGTAAATATGTAAAATTGAATTTTGTTTTTCCCATAATGTTTCTTTGGTTTATTTTTAATTATTTATTAGACTATTAGTCTTTAGTTAAACTACTATTATACCAGTCTTCGTTTGGTTGAAAGTCTTTCTTTAAAAAGTTCTTTCGTTGTTTTTCTAAACTTGACAGCATTTTTGTTTTTCTAGTTTCGTACTTAGCATTTGCTTTGGCTTCATCATAATTAGCATACGCTGTTGGTAAACGAGCATCAACACTTACTAAATAAGCATCTAGTTCAACTCTTAAATTACTTGCTACTTCAAGATTTTCATTTGAAACATCCTGTTTTTCACTAGGATCTGTAGTTAAATTATATAATTCATCATGACCATCTTCCCAATAATGAATAAGCTTATATGCTTCTTTTCTTATAATACTTACAGGTTCACCTCCTTGATTCCCATAGTGAGGATAATGCCAAAACAAAGCTCTTGTGCTAAGAGATTCACCTTTTAAAAGAGGCACTAAACTAACTCCATCAATAATTTGATTGGCATCTTTTTCAGCACCAACCAATTCTAAAAGCGTTGGATATAGATCAATCCCTGAGACAGGATAATCAACAGAATTAGGTGTGTTTTTTAACATTGGAGCTTTAATAAGATATGGCTCTCTAATACCACCTTCCCATTGGTATCCTTTCCCTCCTCTTAACGGGAAGTTTGTTGTTGAAAAAGCATCACCACTTGCAACGCCTCCATTGTCTGATGTAAACACAACTATCGTATTATCATCTAAGCCAAGTTCTTTTAATCTATTTAATACAACACCTACAGCATCATCCATAGATTCTACAAGTCCGGCATAAATAGGATTGTCTTGAACCGTACGTATTGGCAGAATTCTTTCCATTTCAAAACCTGATTCAGGAATACCTTGTGCTTCAGCTTTATTTCTATATTTATTCCATTTAGCTTGAGTTGTCTGAATAGGACCATGTACTGCATAAAAAGACAGGAATGCGAAAAATGGTTGGTCTTTATTTTCCGATATAAAGTCTGCTGTTTCTAACGCTAATCTTTTAGTAAGATTTTCGCCATCATATTTATAATCTAATTTTGGATTTCTCCATGGTGCGTAATATCCTCCTTTAGGCCCTCCAACTTCCCAACCACCGTGATTGATATCAAAACCGTTTCTTTCTGGTGTATACGGTTCATCTCCTAAATGCCATTTACCTGCAAAGAAAGTTTTATATCCATTTTGTTTAAAAGCTTCTGCAATTGTAATATTATCATCTGATATGGCATGTGCATATTCTGGCGGCATTACTTTAGTATTATAATAATCTCCCCATTGCTTTCCTGTTGCTGCTCCAATCCAATCAGTAACTCCATGACGTGCAGTATATTGCCCTGTTAGCAAACTTGCTCTGGAAGGGCTACACACTTGACAAGCAGCATAACCTTGTGTAAACTGTACTCCATCTTTAGCTATTCCGTCAATATTAGGTGTTTCGTAATATTTACTGCCTGAATAACTCAAGTCATGAGCACCTAAATCATCTGCTAGAATAACTAGAACATTTGGTTTTTTAAATCCTTTTTGTTTAAAATTATCTTTGTTTTTACAACTATTTAATAAAATAGTTGCAAAACAAAGACAACTAACTAACTTAAACAATCTACTTAATTTTGTATTCATTTTTTATTTTTTTAATGTCCAATTAAAGTACTAACCGACCTTGATTCTAACCTAACCCTTTTGTTACGGACCTTACTCGCTTTTAAATTACCATTCTTAGAAGTCACGTATATATTCTCAACGGTAAAATCCGTAAAGCATAAATCTTTAGACTCTTCACTATAATTTATTCCTACAATAACGATTTCTGATGTTTCATCGTTTAAATAGGCAGAAAGCATAACATTCTTGTATTGTTCAAGAATACTCCCCCCTCATTCAACGATATCTCTATACGCCTCATTCCAGGCTTTACAAACCTTGAATAATTACCTAAAGCCCATAGAAGCTTCGATTCGCGAGCTACACCATCATACTTTAAGGACTCTTGATTATATAGGTCACTTTCATTTCCCGTATCAATATAAATAAGCCCATCTTTATAATCAGCTCTAGTAATTGCTGTCCACCACTGCCATGAACTCGCATTTGCTAGAGTTAAATCCGCATGAATTACTCTTGCTACATATAAGGCAGTGTTTATTCCTAAATCTCTTTTATAACCACCACCTATATCATCGGACCTATCTAGGATGCAAAATTCACTTTGCCAATATTCTAGATCATGTTTCTTTAATTTTTTATTCAGTTTTTTTCTAATCGATATCAAACTATCTAGTGGCCATGTTGTAAAATAACTATGTCCCGAAATAGTTGATTTCAAATTTTTAAAAGAATCTTTTTTATCAAAAAAATAATCAATCTGATTACCTCGTTCTGGCTTTCCAAAATCTGAATACAACCACCTCAGGTCAGCTGCTTCAGCAACAACAACTTTTGTCGATAAATTATTTTCTTGAATTTTCCTATCAAGAATATCTATAATTTTCAAAATATTATCATTCGTTGCAGGAGTTCCTTCTTGTGAAGCCCTTTCCCAATCCCATTGCGGCTCATTTATAGGGCTTACATAATCAAATAAAATACCTTCATCTTTAAAATGGTTTAAAAACTCAATCATAAATTGCGAATAATCCTCAAAATACTCACGTTTTAAATTTATCTCACCATCTTTATTATCGCCATTAAATCCTTTTCCATTCTTAGTCCATTGTACTGGAGCTGAAATTGAAAATGCTAAAAAACGATTAACTCCATATTTACTTGCTTTATTAAGAAACCATTGCTGCCCGACTTGCTTGGTCCAATTATAAATTCCCTCCTTATTTACAAAAGCCTCAACACGCCTCCATTCATTTTTAATACCTGACTCCTCTTTTTGTTCTGCAGTACCAGCACCGATATAAAAGCGCCATAAAGACAGACCAATCCCTTTTGGATTTCCATTAGTATCTAGAGCTTTACTAAATAATAACTCTGCTATTTTCTCTTTTTTTTTCTCAGGCCAATTTTTCCCTACAAATTCACAACGCCAAGCATCTGAAGCTCCAAAACCCTCAATCGTTTGGTACAACTTAGACTTATCTAATTTCACTTTAAATTCTTGCGCATTTGAATTTAAAATTATTAGAAATAAAAACCCTAGTATTGACTTAACATACATAATATTGGAATTTAACAGCTTCAGTTTTAACATCTTCTTAAAACTACATCTTTAAGATTAACAACAAAATTAAGTACTATTCATCTATAAAAAATAGACTTAAAAACCATAAACATGGACAATAATACTATTTTACATTTCTATTCCCTTTAACACAATTTTATATATCTGATAATCTCCTTCCCTATTTACCTCTAAAACAACCTGATCATCTTTCAACAATCTTGCAGATGAAAATTCTGACTTATAGGGAGCTGCTTTGTTTGTTTCTGTATAATCAGCTGGTACAAATCGCTCTACACTTTCAATAGAATTAATTACAAATCCCTTAACTTTAATCCCCACTTTAGCAGACGACTCTTTTCCTCCCGTTACAAATATCACCATCCTTTTAGAATCATTTAAGGCTGCTGCTACATGGAATTTATTTGATGTCGTTTTAAGCGCATATCCTTTATAAGAATCCGAAAGCTCTCCTAATATTTGACCAACCGGATAAACTACTGTATAGTTCCAATTTGTAAGTCCCAAACCAGGTACCGAAGTATTAATTGGTGGCCAAAATGCTGCTGCATCAGCACTTGAACGAGCATAAATTTGAATTATATCAGGAATAATATTAGCCGCTTCCATATACAATGCCCTATCATTATAGTCTCTTGACGGCATCCATTCCGATAAATAAATAAACTTTTTATCTGGGTTAAAATTATTTGCACATGCTTTTATTCTAGTCTCTAATTCTGCAATATTATGCGTGCTTGTATTGTAACCAGTGTATGTATGCAAAGCAACACCATCTATAATTGAATATGCTTTTGTAAACTTATTCTTCATTGTAGTAAACTCTTCGGGATGCGTATAATCACCATTAATTAAAAGTTTAAATTTATGATTAGGAAACTTTTGATCGATAAATTCAGCTAAGTTCATTGCTACATTAACATACTTATCTAGTTTTTGAGAACGTGATCCACCCCCAGCAAATTGTAACCACCACTCGTTTCCTATTTCTACAATCCCATTTTGAATATTTGATTCTATAATTGCTTTTTCTGCTGTAACTTTTAGTTTAGCAATGGCACTATTCCACTGAGAAGACCCAAGGGATGTATTCATTGCAGCAACAGTAGGCAAAACAATACTATAATTATTAATATTATTTTTTAGAGTAGAAACAGAAGCTCCTGGAGCCGCTGGAGTCTTATCCCATCCAGGTGTTGTATTACTTGTCCATGCATAAAACTCAGATTCCCAACCTCCAGGATAACGAACCACCGTACTATTTATACCACTTAAAGTATTCGCGAAATTATTAAAAGTACCATCTGGGATTTGTCGCCAATCATTATTCACGCCAAATATTTCAGGGTGAATTTCAACTTTATCAGTTGCGTCTACATTTAATACAAGTCCTTTGAAGTCTTCTTCTGGAACAACAGTATCCCCTCCACCATAAATTGGATCATTTGGATCAGTGAAACTATCCTTATTACAACTTATGGTAAAACCACAAACTAATAAAAGAACAAATAATTTTGTAATTGTTGTGTTCATTTTTTTTTAAAATTTAAATTATGTATTTCTGCTATGAATTATTTAAAACTAGCTTTTAATATTTAGACTATAAAAACATATCTAATGTCTACATATACCGACTTACTTTAACATCGCTTTCAAAGTAACTATCGATTTCGCTTTAATTGTAACAGCATCAAAATTCATAGTAGATTTTTTTAAATCACTTGAATTTGAAGTTGTGTAAATATCAAAAGTCCCCTCGACCACTTCAAAATCTTCCCCGTAATTCTCAAAGGATATCTTTCTATTATTATCCGTATTATTGACACATACCAAAACAACCTCATTATTTGAGGTATTCTTATATCCAGATATCATGAAATTTTCAACAGCCTCTTCCTCATTATATTCAGGATCTACAACCTCAAATCGAACCATACCAGGTCTCACAAATCGGCTAAAATTCCCTAGTGCCCATAGCAATTTATTTTCCTTATAGGTTCCCCCTGTATGTGCAGAATTATTTGAACTAGGAGTATACAAAACAAGATTAAATCTAAAAGGATGATCTCCATACTGCGATTGATTTAAAGCTGTCCAAAAACTCCAGCCAGCAGCATTTCCAAACACCAAGTCAGTATGAATAATACGACTCAGCCACAAGGCATAATCCATCTCTTCAAAAGTAGCTATATCTTTACCTTGCTGATAAGCCGTTCCTAAAATACTATATTCTGTTTGCCAATAATCTAAGTCATGACTTGCTAGCAATGCTTTTAAGGACTTTCGTTGTCGAATAGACTCGTAATTTGTCCCATTACTAAAATAGCTATGTCCTGCTATGTGTTTTGAAAGATTATCTAAATCTCCAATATAATTATCACTTTCTGTATTAAAAAAATCATTAACCTGATTTGTTGTAGCACTTACCCCTTCATACAGATACTTTAGTTGTCCTGCTTCTGGAATCATTATTTTAGCTTTTACACCTTTCTGAGTAAACACATTATCTATAATTCGAGTAACAACAGCAACTTCTGAATTCAATGCTTTGGTTCCAGATTGTTGTGCAGCACCAACTACAGCATTCCATTCGTATTGCGTTTCATTAAAAGGACAAACTGTAACAAAATTATACCCTTGATTTTCATACCTTTTCACAACATTGGCTAAAAAACTTGCATAATCATGATATTTATCTGGATTACAATTAAAGCTAGAAACCTCGGTCGTACTAAAGACAAAACCATTTTTGGTCATAAAATAAGGAGGAGTTCCAGCCCAAGCCGTAAACCTTGAAACCCCATACTCTTTTGCTTTTGATAAAAACCATTGCTCTCCCTGTTGCTTGTTCCAATTGTAGTTTCCATTTGAGTCCAAATAACATTCTGTCTCTCTAAACCAATTGGAGACAGAAAAGCCACTATTTCTCTGATCTGCCGCACCATCTCCTATGATTGTTCTCCATAAAGAAAGCCCAATACCTTCAGGATTTCCTAGCACATCCGTTTCCGTACTAAAAAACAACTTAGCAATTTCATTTTTCGAAGTTCCTGACCATTTTCCAACCCATTGATCCTGAAAACCTCCCGATGCTCCAAAATGATCTATCACTTGAAATGTATTGTCTATATTCAAAGTAATCTCCCCGATCGTCGACTCGTATTTAGAATCATCAGGGTGTGAAAAATCATCTTTTTCACACCCAAATGTTATACTTAAAATTATTATTAGAAGAAATTTTATTAAAACTTCATATCTCATTTTTTTAGCTTTATTAATAATTTGGATTCTGCTCAACTAAGCCTTGAGAAAGTTGAATTTCTTCCGGTGGAATTGGCCATAACAAATGAGTATCTATATCAAACAAAATTCCTTTATCCATAGCTTCTCCTAAATTAGTTGTCTCAAAAGGGTCTGTATTATGATTAACATTGTAATCTACAAAAGTTCCATTAGGCCCCATAATTAATGCGATACGAGGAACACCATTTATTTTCTGTCTTCTTAAATCATGTAAACGGTGTAATTCCAAAGCAAGCTCCAATCTACGCTCTTTCCATATCGCATCTCTTAAATCATCACCCGTAAGCGACATATCTGTTGTTAAACTCACCCGATCTCTAACTTTTTTCAAGCTTATTAATGCAGCAGCCTCATTATCATTAAAATAAGCAGCTTCAGCGTGCATCAACAACAAATCTGCATATCTAATATGAATATGGCTTAATGGATGTTGCCCTACTTGATATACCTCTGGACGATCCCCCTTAGGTATATAAAATTTTCGATTAATTCTTCCTGACTTATTTCTAGTTGGAGCAGCATCATACGAGGTCACATCTGGGTCTCCATAAACAGGCTCACCATGCTTCATAATCGTTGACCTCAATCTGATTGCGTCTCCTTCCGACAAAAATGCATTCTCTAAATCACTTGTTGGCGTACCCCAACTCCATCCCAAATCGGCACGACTTCCTTGTGTACTAGAATAAACCCCTCCAATATTGGCATATAATTGATCGTTTATATAACCAACTTCAAAAATCGATTCAACTCCATGTAAGTGATTTGGCTTCCAAACATTTTCGAAATCAGCCTCTAATTGATACTCTTGTGATAAAATAACATTGTTCGCCATGACTTCTGCTTCAGCATACTTTTCTTGATATAAATAAGCCTTAGCTAAAAGAGACTGAGCAGCACCTATTGTCACCCTACCCATATCCGATGTAGCATATTCACTTTTCAAAGGTAAAACCTCTATCGCATCTAATAAATCTTGCTCAATTAAACTATAAACATCTGACGTAGTTGCTCTTGTATACTTATACACTTCTGGTTCAAAAAGCTCCGCCCATGTAGTCACAATTGGAACCCCCCCATATGTCTTAACTAACTCAAAATAAAACCAAGCTCTTAAGCATTTTGCTTCTCCCAACAAACGGTTCTTTAAATCTTCATCCATATCAACATTAGGAATATAAGCCATCGCTAAATTAGCTCTAGTAATACCAATATAATTATGCTCCCAAAAAGAGTTTATGTAAGCTGATCCTGGAAAAACATTATAGTGAGCAATACCGGTAATATCAGCTCTTGGTTGTTCTGTATTACCAGACCATTCGTCATCAGAAGCCATTTCATTTATGGTTCTTAAGAAATTTATTTGATTCCAACCTTCTCCGTTAATTTTTTGGTAAATACCATTAACAAATCGCTCGCTAGCTTCCGCAGAAGCAAAGAAATCGTCTAGTTCTTGTTGACCTCTAAGGGGCTGATCCAAAAATTTATCAGTACATCCCATTAATACAACAGTAAAAAATGTGAAAATTATTATTCTTTTCATGATAATTGTTTATTAAAGTGAAAAATTTAATGCTAGTAAAAATGTTCTTGTCAATGGATAACTTGCGTAATCAACTCCATATCCATTAATAATATTACCACCTGCACTTACTTCAGGGTCAAACCCAGAATACTTAGTTAATGTTAATAAATTCTGACCCGATAGAGAAAGTCTTAGTTTTTTAACCCCTTTCATAGGAATATTGTAACCTATTTGAATATTTTTCAATCTTACAAAACTACCATCTTCTACCAACAAGTCCGAAGGAGTTTGGTAGTTATTATTTCTATCCAATACACTCAAACGAGGAAAGCTTGCACCTGTATTAGTAGGACTCCAAACTTTATCCAATGTACCTGCATGAACATTAACATCATTAATTCCTGAATGTGCAAAAAGGTTCGTATAATTTATAACATCGTTCCCAAAAACACCATACCATTGCATATTTAAATCCCAATTACTATAAGTAAAATTAAAATTCAACCCTGCAGTAAAGCTTGGAAAAGGATTCCCTATTGTTGTTAAATCTTTATCATTTAGTTCTCCGTCATTATTATAATCCACAAACTTTAAGTCGCCCGGAACTGCATTAGCCTGTAACAAGTTACCTGTCTCGCCTGAATGCGCATTAATTTCCGTTTGATTTTGAAAAATCCCATCTGTTTTATATCCATAAAACAAACCAGCAATTTCACCCGGTCTAGAAATCTTCAAATATCGATTCCCTAAATCCGATCTTTGCTGTCCAAATAATTCTTCAATACCAGGCGCAATCTCAGATAATTTACTTTCATTTGTAGAGAAATTCGCGTTTATACTATAAGTAAATTTATCCTTTACACCCGAATATCCTGCAGAAACATCCCAACCTTTAGACTCCATACTTCCTACATTTTGAGCAATAGTTCCTGGTATACCTGTATAGTTTGGCGGCTCCACTTGAAATAATAAATCTACTGAGCTTCGTTTATATCTCTCGATAGAGAAGTTAATTCTACGATCCAACAATGCCCCCTCAATACCTAAATTCACATCTTCTACCGTTTCCCATTTCAAATCTTCATTTCCAAATCTATTTAAAACATTCGTAACATATCTTTCTCCTCCAAAGGCATAATTAGAGTCTCCGATTCCGAAAAACTGAGATGCAGGATTTATGTTTTGATTTCCTAACTGTCCGTATCCCGCCTTTAAACGAAGAGAATTAACAACAGGGACTTTAAAGAAAGATTCATCTGATATAGCCCAACCAACCGATACACTTGGAAAAGTTCCCCATTTATTTTTTGTTGGAAATACAGAAGAAGCATCTCTTCTAACTGCTGCTGTTAAAAAATATTTATCTTTATAGTTATACATTAATCTTCCTAAATAAGAAAACATTGTTCTAACAGTTTCATTAGCTCCAACGGTCATATTTTCACCTGTAGCGGCGTCTATATATCTAAGTGCTTCATTTTCTTGACCAGGAACATCCTCTCGAAAAGCTGACACATAATTATAACGTTGTTCATCTAAAATTAAACCAGCTGTTACTGTAAAATCATGCTCCTCTATTTTTCTTTTATATGTAACAGTATTATTCCAAACCCAATCAAAATTATTTGAAATATTTCTACTTACATTGTTAACTAATCGCTGTTCATTTGGATGAATAAAAAATTCAGGATTAAAATTATCTCTTTTATTATTTTTAAAATTAAAACCAAATTGCGTTTGAATATCTAAACCTTGAACAGGCTTATAACGCACTCTTGTATTCGTAGATAAACCAAAAAATGTTATTTCACCAAAACTTCTAGCGACATTAGCTACAGGATTTGGAACCCCGATGCTGGATCTATCAAAAATACTAAACTCATTTCTACCATCACGACTACCAATTGGAAGGTAAACATCCGTTAATGGTTCAATTCGAAGTGTATTGTAAAATAAATTTGGAGTATCTTCCCATCTTTCAAACCGAGTACTTAGATCTTGTTGAAACGTTAATTTTTCATTTACTTTATAATCAATATTAAACCTTGAAGTTAATTTTTTCCTATAGCCTTTTGCATAATGTGATTGTTCATCAAAATACCCAACACTAGCTAAATACTTTAAACTTTCACCACCTCCTGATATACTTATATTATAATTCTGCACAGGAGCAAAATCAAGTAAAGTTTCATCCAACCAATTTGTTCCAGAGCCAAAACCAGCAATTTCCTCATCTGAATAAACCGCTACACCTCCATCATTCAATCTTCTCTGATTAACAACTTGAGCATACTCCTTAGCTCCCGCTAGATTAATTTTTTCTATATTCCTCAGCCCTGTTGATACATCTACCGTTACAACAGCCTTACCATACTTCCCTCTTTTAGTAGTAACCAATATAACTCCATTGGATGCTCTAGAACCGTAAATTGCAGCAGCAGAAGCATCTTTTAGTATTTGAAAATCTTTAATATCTTGTGGATTGATAAAATTTAAATTTGTTCCCGATGGTAACATGACTCCATCCACAACAATTAATGGAGATTTATCATTATTAAATGAAGTTATTCCACGAATTAAAATAGAAGGAGCAGAACCAGGAGCTCCTCCATTCGAAATCACCTGCACACCTGAAGCTTGGCCCTGAAGAGCTTCAGCAGGACTACCCGCTGTAATTCTTTGTAAAGCTTCCCCGTTTACTGTTGAAATAGAACTTGTCACCTCTTTCTTTCTAGCTGATCCATAACCGATAACTACTACTTCATCCAATTGTTGATTATCATCCAACAATGTAACAGAAATCTTTTGTTTCGTTCCTACAACAATTTCCTGAACTTTATAACCAATATAACTGTAAATTAAAGTTGCGTTATTCTTTACATTTATAGTATAATTACCATCAAAATCTGATATCGTTCCGTTATTTGTGTTTTTTTCCAAAATATTCACTCCAGGTATTGGCTGCCCATTCGAATCTAAAACAGTTCCTGCAACTGAGTTTTGGGCCATTGCTGAAAAACCAACAAATAAAAACCCCATTATAATTAATATTGAATGTTTCATGTAATAATTCATTTAATTGTTATTAGTTATCTTAATACTGCTACTAATCTATTAAGATGCGTATCAAATATTATCGTATAGTCTTTTCCTAATGCTGAATCAGGGAATATATAATTTGCGCCACCTCCAGGAACAGTCGCTTCAGGGGCCTCAGCATTATCTACCCTCCAAAAAGGAGCCCACCCTGCAGCATTTGCATTCAAAATAAAACCATTAGCTCCTGCATCATCAGGTTGATCATCGACAGTCACGTCTAAAGTCCATAAAAATAAATTATTCGCATCCTTCACAAAAGGCTTACCAGATTTAAAATGCCAACACTGCGTGCTATCATCGGTATTATTAACACAAACTGATGTATCCCCAACAAAAACACCTCTTCCTAAAATATAGACTTGATCGTACGGTGTATCAGTAGGTGTATACGGTGTTACCATATATGATTGATCTCGCAAATCCATAGTTACTTCATAATACCCAACTTCTGGTAAAATAATTGGATCAACGTCTGCTCCTGTGCCCAAAACTAGCTCACCAGGAACATTTGGATTTGCTCCAAACGTATAAGGCTGAAATGATCCTTTTTGAGGTAAAAATCTAACCTCTGTGTTTACACTTGGTGAATAATATCTAGCTGTAAAAACATTACCATCTTCTCCCGCTACTTTACTTGGAACCGAGACATATGGATGACCAAATAAATCTGAATTTAAAGCCTCATTATCCGTAAGAGACGTAATATACATAGCATCAAACAACAGATCATTTAACACATTTACCGTTACAGTTTCCGTCTCAACATTCCCAGAAACATCCGTTACACTAATTACAAATGAATAACTTCCACTATCTGAGATATCTAGAGCTTTTGTGTAATTATAAGAAGTTCCAGTAATAGCAATACTTTCATTCAGCAAAGTGCTTTCTATTTTGAATTCATCCAATTCAGCATCAGACACTGTAACATCTAAATTAACTTCAAAACCATTACCTATAAGTACTGTTGCTCCATTAATTGGTTTAGCTATTTGAATTACTGGATTAACAACATCTTGATCTAAAGTAATTACAACATTTTTTATTTCCTTCTTTCCTCCTGCATTTGTAACTGTAACCGTCACCGTGTGAGAGCTATTTTCTTCCGCATACTCTGGTATCTTAAACTTATAAGCAAGTTCATAAGTTTCAGGAAAAGAATCTTTTAGAATTGTTTTATCTAAAGACCAAGGATCATATTTCAAATTTACAGACTTTATACCTGCTGGATCAGAAACTATACCTTCAAATATAAAAGTTTGCCCTGGCAATGAAGATATTTCATCTACCCAAGATTGAAAATCCGGACTAGAATCTACTTTGACAGAATCATTATCGCTACAACCTATCGTTATAGCGAAAACAGTCAAAAAGATTAATAAAATTGCTTTTGTTGTTTTCATGGTTAATATTTAATGTTAATGTTTAGTTATATTTATACAAACCTACACTTTTGCTCCCTTGAAAAGATAGAGATTAAAACTGCATATATGGACAATAACACTTTATGAAATTCTATTTATATCTTAAACTAATTAATTGTAAATTTAAAAACCAAAAATAATTTTGTTAACATTTATCTATTTCTATTTACAAACTAGTGAGCAAAACAACACCTAAATAAAAAAATAAAACAGCTTAATAATAAGCTATTTCACATGGTAATACATGTAAAAAAACTCGTTATTAAATTATTTCATACAAAAACAAAGCAAATTATTTTATTTTATTTCACAAAACGGCACTAAAATCAATTGAACAATCTTGAAAATTCATATCTTTGAAATTGTTTTATTAAAAGAATAGTAACCGATATTCATAATGGACATAATTTAACAAAACGCTAAACAATGGACAATACTACTTTGAGAGAGGGGTTTATGGGACAGAAAATTATTTCACATCCTAAGTCTATTATTAATATAATAAAAAACAACAAAATATCCAAATCACTATATATTAGCGACTTAGGATATTATCCCAAAGCACACCACCATTATAGGTTTAGAAAGAAAGGAGCAGATCAATATATTTTTATTTATTGTACAAAAGGAAAAGGAGAAATTTTATTGAATGACACTAAGATTCAGATTTCGCCAAACCAATTTTACATCATTCCAAAAAACACAAAACACGAATACAAAGCTGACGAAAAAAACCCTTGGAGTATCTATTGGCTCCACTACAAAGGAATACTAGCCCCACCACTTTATGACAGATTTGTAGCAAACAAAAATATTGATATTCCTTTTACTGTTGAAAAAATAAATCTTTTTGAAAAAATATTTAGCCTTTTTGACAGCAACAATCTAGAGAACCAAATAGAATACGCTAATTTGTTAAGCCTAAACTTTATCAGCACTTTTATTTATCACAATTTTGAAACAAACCACAAGACGCATATCAACCTCAATGATAACATCATCGATTCTATAAAAGATTATCTTCTAGAAAGATTAGATCAAAACTTAACCTTAGACCAAATAGCATCAAAATTTAATTATTCTAAATCATATTTACATGCTAAATTTAAAACCAAAACAGGTTACTCTATAATGGTTTTCTTTAATTTGAAAAAAGTCCAAAAAGCATGTGAATATTTAAGTTATACGGATTACAGTATAAAAGAAATTAGTTTTAAAACGGGTTTTGAAGACCCTCTGTATTTTTCAAGAATTTTTAAAAACTATATGGGAAAGTCACCTAGAGACTATAAAAAACATCAACACAAATAAAGGTTACAGCTGAAAAACATTTCTTTTAAAATCCCTATAACTGAATTGAATCTGTACTTAATCTAACACAACAAGCCTCAACTGTGACAATGAATATCTCACTTTGAAACTAATTTTCTGCCTAAATTAATTCTATTAGTTTTATATAACTCAATAGACTTTTACTTGTATTCGTTTTTATCATTCAATTCCATGAAACACTACGATAAATTATATTTACAATAAAATACTTTTCCCACAAGGCCTAAACTACATCCATTTATAATTTATCTCTTTTATTTAGCGCCTAACTGAAGTAAGCAACTACAAATCTGCTACTTGCCGAAATTGTGAAGTTTGTTTTGATAAAATTGCAATGGCTTTTTTCTTTTTTGAGGTACGATAAAAAAGGAATGTGCCATGGGTACGAAACTTTATTGTACTTGTTTAGCAAGATTATACTACGATACTATACAACGCAATTGATCACCTAAATATAAGCGCTTTACAGTAGTTGTTGAGGCACGAGGCAACTAGCTGGAATGTGCTGATTTTCGATAAATTATATTTTATTTTTTTCAGTTTTAATTAATGACACGTGTTCTTTTTACCCTGATACAAGATGGCATTTAGTTCTTTCATTTTCTTTTTCCATTGCTGAATAGATACTGAATCAAGTTCAGCACAGGCTCCAAATCTAGACTTCAATAACATTTCTAAAACGCTATTCTCATTTTCTATATAAAAAGAACTCGCTACGCTCAATCAGCTTTTTATATTACGTAAATTTCAAATGCATTTTTACGAAATATACTTGTATGTCGGTTTAGCTAAACATTGCTACTTGCCAAAATTGTGAAGATCGTTTTGATGGAATTGTAATGGCTTTTTTCTTTTTTGAGGCACGTAGAAAAAGGAATGTGCCATGGTTGCGAAACTTTATTGTACTTGTTTAGCAAGATTATACTACGATACTATGGAATGCTATTGATCACCTACGTGTAAGCGCTTTACAGTAGTTGTTGAGGCACGAGGCAACTAGCCGGAATGTGCTGGTATGAGAAAGTATATATCCTATGCTCTATAATACTCGCCCTACAATTTCTTCTATTTTCTCTTTTACTAAAGGCAATCGTTCTTCTATCATTAATGGATGGATATGTGTCATTAACACCTCTTCTAATAAACCTCTAGTTATTATTTTTTCTAATTCTTCAATTAAAAAAGATTTGATCGTTTTTTCAGTAGTCGCTATTTCATCTACTATCGTAGTTCTATTATCAAATACATAGATAATATCTTCAATATCATGACTTGTTCTGTAGTCATTTCCCCTATTATTATAGGCTTCAAACTTTGTTGCTAAATAACATGGTGCTGAAAATATTTTTATCTCTTGATCATTTGCTTTTACAGTCCATAAATTTTGAAAACCTATTTTGTACCATCTATTTGCTGGCCCCAATGGTCCATCTTCTGTAGACATTATATCTACAGGAATATCTTTGTACCTGTAACTACAAATTGCATGGCCTTGTGGATCTGGATGAAAACCTAAATTTGCTAACTCTTCTTGTAGATTGACCCATTTACTTATATTCACAATGTTTAAAGTCATGTCTATATCTTGTGTAGGCCTGATTTCATCAGCTGCTGGATCGTCTGTATACAAACTGACCACAGCACCTCCTACAAAAACTATTTCTTCTTTTATAGATTTTAATGCCCTTGCAACTTCTGCTACAACAGCTATATTTATCACTCTATTCTCCAAGTTGTAAACGCTTTTTTATTTCTGCAATTGCTATTTCCTTTTCTCTAGCCCTTCCCACTCTTAAAGCATCTACTAAGGCTAATAATTCATATAAAAGCACATCTTTTAAGGCTGCCTGTGGAACTGAACTGTACAAGGGAATAATGCTATGCCCTCTTACTGTACCTTTTGCATAAGGCCAAACATAATGTTCTGTACTATTAATTAGATTATTTAGTGGTGGAGCGGAATGAGATGTTGGTATACCACGTACTACTGCTCCAGGTTTTTGCGGAAACACATATCGTAGGCCGAATTGTAAAAATTCTAGTAGAGCTAATTTCATAACAACTTTCCCTTTCGGATCTAACAAACCTGAAAATTTAGAACGTGCTACTGATTCACTTATTTCTGACTGGCTCATTTCTAAGGATTCTGCAATTGATTTTTGATTCCATTGAGGATTATCTACACATATCACTTTTAATAATAGTAATACGTCTTGCGGTTTCATCTGTGTGTTGTTTGCCTTCATAATTACAGTAATATCGTATATCGCGATATGCAATATTACAAAATAAAACTATATGAATAAACTACTTACAAATAAATATTGCGTATCGCGATACGCAATATTTTGAATTCACCTTGCTAGGAAGGTAATGGCTTTTTTCTTTTTTTAGGTACGACGAAAAAGGCATGTGCCATGGTTGCGAAACCTATTGGTTTTAGTTTGGCAATATTTTGTTGCGAATGTTGAAAATGTTATTGAACAATTATATAAAAAGCTCATTACAGTAGTTGCTGAGGTACGAGGCAACTAGCTGTAATGGGCTGGTATTTGTTTGTTATTTCATTATAAAAGATCTCACCTTTTTTTATTATTTTCCTTGACTCCGTTTCTGCTAAATAAAAGCATATACTTTTCTATAATTTCATCAGCTATTTGTTCTGGTCTTTTATGATCTACCTCTATAATTAAATCGTAATTATTTTCATCAAAAACATCAATATCGTATGTATTCAAAAACTGGTTCTTAAACAGGTTATTCCTTTCATTCACAGTATGAAATGTCTCATTTGTTCTTACTGACTTCTTTAATCTTTTTATAGCTTCGTCTTCTGATACTTTAAAAAAGACATTAAAAGATTCATTGATAAAATAAAACCCCAATCTATAGTCTATCACCAAATTATCTGATGCGTTACATTCATTCGCAAATTCACTATCAATTTTCTTATCTAATTCAGGATTCATTAAACACATTTTTTGAAATTCAACAATACTCATTTTATTAGATTTTGCTACCTCTCTCGTTTTGTTGCCTATTGAAATAAATTGAAAATTCAGTTTCTGAGCAATCAGTTTGCCTACTGTACTTTTACCTGAGGCAACTCCACCTGATAAAGTAATTTTATTCATTGAATTTTGAGTGTTGACATTCCAATTATAAACACCACCTCTGTTCATGAATTTTTCAAAATCATACTTCATTTCACTCATTGCAGCATTCACACCAACTTCATTTATGGGCTTACTGTACATATGAGTCCCTTCTGTGTTGTCAAAAAACCTACCTGCTGGATCAATCATCACATAAGAACCTGTAATTTGATCATTACTTTCAGGAACAATTGTTTCTACTAGCTTATGATTTTCTATAAATAAATTAAACTCTTCTTGAGATATTTCAAATTCATCAAACTTGTCGTCATTCTGATTTTCTATACGTAATGACTGTAATACTTTCCATCTCTCAGGCTTTGCCTTCAAGATAAAATCAATCATGTTTTCCTCAAAATTATACCTATTGACAACCGTATTGATTTTCAATCTATAGCTATAGCTCCTTACTCTTTCAATGATTTCTCTATACTCATTTTTCGAAATGCTTTTCTTCTTAGACAGCGTTCTACCAATTGATCTATTCGTTGACTCATTTAAACTGTCAATACTAATAGCAATCCAGTCTAAATACCCTGAGTTTTCCTTTAAAAACTTATCCGTTAATTTACTACCATTGGTTACAATCATAGTTGTCATTCCTTTTTTCTTTGCTATTTTAATTAGCTCAGAAATCCAGGGACAAATAGTAGGTTCACCACCTGCAAACGTTATTTTTTCAAAACCCTTTTCTGCTAATTTTTCAATGACTTTTATGGCCTCTTCTTTTGGCAAATGCCCTTTTGGTAAAATTGTTTGCTTTACATCTTGGAATGTGGCAAAGCAAAATCCACATTTCATGTTACACGGCTCCCATAAATGGAAGTTTACACTTGGAATAAATTCATTTGTTTTCATATTGATTTAATTTAAATTGATCCACTTGGATGATTAAATCGATACTTGTAAACTGATTATTCCATGTATGTCATTCGGCTAAGTTTAAAAATGGGTATTTATTAAAAATTTGATTGGTTAACTCTATAGATTTTTCATTACCAAACTCTGCTAATCTAATTGCATAATTCTTTAATAATAAAGGTTCATTAGGAACAATTTCTAACGCTTTTTCATAATGAAAAAATGCCTTCTCAAAATTCCTTATATCTGCATATACATTTGCAATTGCAGAATGCACATCAAAATCTTCATTCTCTAATTTTAAGCATTCTGTAAGGGCTTTGATAGCTGCTTGATGGTTTCCGCCTTCATTTAACTCTAATCCCTTATTGTAATAATGTTTATACTTATTTCCTTTTTGTAAATCAAAATCTTTCCAAGCAATAGTACGATGACCCATGTTTTTCAATGAAAACATTCCTTTTAATATTTCATCTTTCCCAATCATTTCTTTTCCTATCACTTCAAAGTAAGTATCCTTATCAAAAAAGGAAATAAAATCGGGAAGTGTTTTAAAACTCATTCCTTCGTTATTGTTTAAAACATTCACTATGTCCAAATAATTCACTTTTAAGCAATCATTTATTTCAGTATTTACTTTTTCAAAGGAATTTGAAACAATCCATTTTGTTACTTTTCTGCTCTTTACATCAAAAACAGTATTTTCTTTAGATAAATATTCTTCTGCATTGTTTAGTTGATTCGCTGCTTTTACATTGGTATGAATTAACTCATAATTTTGAGCTTTATAGTCTAACCTAAAGTTTGTTCTCTTACATTGAATTAATAAAACATTTGCTTTATCATAAACGATAAGATCTGCATCTCCATCAATTAAACCTACCTCTTTTTGGCTGGGATGTACCACCTCAAAACCATGCCTTACTAATAAGTCTTCTAATACATTTTCAACATCCATAGCTGTTCGCCTATTATTATTTTTAAGTAAGGAATTGACATATACATTCTGACTAGTAAAGCTTGTAAAAAATAAAACAGGACTAAATATATAATCACCTAATAATAGAAAAGGTGTATCCATTACAGAATACCTAATAATAAATCTATCAAATGAATCAAATTTACGTAGATTTTTTCTGTCAAACGCAAATTGTTGTAAGACTTGAACTACAGTTTCTACTTCAAATTCCTTATCTGCTTTGCTATATAAATCTATATACTCTTCTTGGGTACTATACACAAAAGGCAACTGAAATTTTTCTTTATTTTTAACCACTAGATATGTACATGCTTCTTGCCAATTACTTGTAAGTAACACGTTACTATTTTGTATGTCTTTTAAGACCTCGTAATATCTAACCAATCTATTAAAAGCATGTACATAGATAGGTTTTATAACCTTAGTAGCCTCTACTTTTATATTTTTACTATTACTATCTCTAATATAAAAATGAGTTAGTTTTAAATCTTCCAAAATTTCAATTATAGCTCGTAGGTTATATGCCAAAGCTTTGTTATTTAAATAATCCTCTTTGTGTTTACTCGCTATTTCACCACCATTTTCTAATTGACTTTCAACTAAAACCCTTCCTTTATCTTGATAAACTACTTCATTCACTTTATAACGTAATTCATCTTCAAACCATTGGTATTTAGACTCTGGAGATTCATAAAAACATAAAGACTCATAAATGTACTTTGGTTCAAATTTAGGATTAAAACAATACAGTTGAAAAAGGTTCATATTCAGAGTTTGCCTTTCTGTTATTAAACTAAGACATTTAAAAACAAGCTTTTTAAGTCTAGGATATTCATTTTTTAAAAGAGTCTTACTAAAATCAATGGCAAATTGTACTGAACTGAGAGTCTGTTGCTTTATATTAGAGTTTCTTAAAATTAAGTCTATAAAAAAATTATAAACATTGGCCAATACACTATGATTATTTGCATCAAAATTAGCATCGAAGTTTTTTGTTTCAAAATAGGCAACCGTAAAAAACAGAATGTGCTCCAATGGATGTTTTTCTATTTCAACGATGATACTCTCTATTTCTCTCCAAAGTTCTACTTCAGTTTTTTGAAAAGATTCCCAAACATCTTGATGAATTACATAGTCTTCACTTAGTAGACCGTCCTTTAATAAAAAACCAATACGATCCTCTCTGAAGAAAACTTCATTTTCCCTAATGGCCTTAATAAAAACAGCGGGGAATTCCTTGGCTAATTTGGATTCAAAAGCCTCACTAAAAATAGTTGTTTTAGTATAATATATAAGCAGTAACGAGACCGTGCTTTGTGAAGTAAAACAGGCCGAAAATATATTTTCTTGTAAGATAAAGGTGTTCCAAAAATAACTAGAAGAAGCTGTACATTTTTTACATCGTGCACTTTTTACTAACCAGTTGTATTTTTTGTTTTTTCTATTTTCTTTTTGAGAATATTGAAGAAATTCGACTACACCTAGTTCCCATAAAGTAATAAAAGCTTTATGGTAATCACCTTTATGAAATGCTACTACAGCATTAATTTTAATGTTTTTTTCCATTGTCAAAAATTTATAGATTGTCGCTTAGCGATATTTTTGACTTAGACTCTTCAAATATATACAATTATATTTCAAAATCCAATAATGTGGGTAGATATACATTTTACGTAGATTTTATACGGAGTGTTGTTTGGCTTTTCCATTTAGAATCTACACAATTATTTCCCCTTCTTTTTCTATCACAATGTCTAGTTTAATCCTTCTATTACTTATTTTATCAAACCATTTACCCACAAAGCTATGACAACATCCATCTGAGAGTTATGTCTTTTATTGCCTAACTCTAGTTTTTCCCATAATGCCTTAGGTGAAAAGGTAGACGATGAATTGCTTTTTAATATTTTAAGTGCTTTTAACGCATAGTCTTTATTCTTAACCGATCTAGTGTAATTTCCTTTTGGGATACCTTTTACTAACCCTTCTTCACATAAGCCTAAATATGTGTTTTTTGGACAGCCTTTATCTTGTGAAGACTTAGAATCAAAAATATCTATTGCAGCTAGTTTCCAAGCTTCTTTCGGGTTGACACCTGTTTTTATAGCGAGAACTGATAAGGTACCGTAACTATTGTAATTTGACATTTTAAAAAATTATTTCCTTTTTAACGTATCCAAAGTTTTTCCGTTTTTAGCTTTCCATGCAGTCCAACCATTTGCTGCTCGTGCTAAAATAGTTACTGCAGCTGCACTTGGTGAGTTGAAAATATAATCTTGTTGAAAAACATAAACACCATTTTCTTCTTTTAATATGGCATCTGCTAATAATTGTGTTCTTAATTTTGAAACCCATGGACCAATAGCCTTGGCCTCATTGATGGTGCATTTACCTCCTTTGTGCACTAGAAAACCATCATCTGTTAGTTCACCTATAGCAGTGGCGTCTTTTCCCTTGCAATAAAATAACTCTTTATTGGTTTGTGCTTTTCGTTTTTCTTCAAAAATAGGATAGCCTAAGGTAGCCAACAATATCTTCGCCGTTTCAAAGTTGTCGAGCAAATCGTATTCTCTACTTTCCGGTATCGATGGCTTTTTAGACCCCGTATCATTATCTGTACTATATCTACCAATTTCTTTGGCTTTTTCTAAACAATAATGCTCTAAGTATTTACCATCTGTTTTCGTATACTCATCTGTTTTGGTTGTGATGATTACGCAGTGAGACCAAAAATCTTTGTTGCGATTGTGTGATTGTATGCGTTTGAAACAATCTTCACCTTCACCTATATACACCATTGACTTGCTGCTATCTTCATTGATCCCAAATAAAAAATAGACACCCGTAAAATGCACCATTTCCCTTTTTGAAACTTCTTGTATTTTATTTCTTGGAAACAAAATTGCTTTTACTAAACGATTCGTAATTTCTGCTTCACGTATACTGGTAGGGGAACCGTCTGGCAGAAATATTTGTATGGTTTGAGGTTTGATTTTCATAGCGATTAAGTTTATTTAAATGTAGTTAGTTTTTACCATATTTTCTAAATGCTTGAATTGTTTGATAGTAACCATAACCAATCATTATTTTCCCAATAAAAAACCATAAAACAAAACTCGATTCTTTTATGTGAAAAGGTATGTATTTGAATTCTAAAGGATTTATAAAACGTAAGAAACCATTGATTTCTAAATTACATTCTGTATCAGACAAGATGGAAGTCTGTCCCGTAAATTGACAATAGACAACAGGTAAATAGTAAAATATCGAAGCGGTAATTAATGTAAAAATCACCCCGATAGACCAACTTCGCTTATAGTTATTTGAATGTTTGTTTAAGAATAAAATAAACTGATTTCTCCTTTTGTCAATACGGCTTATAAAGTCATCCGTTTTTTTGTAATTCAATTCTTTTCTGAAAAGAGTCATTTCGTGGTGATGAAAATCTAAAGCCTCAATATGGTTTTCATTTTTACGAAATTCTTGTTTGATTCTCCTGTAACTTTCACGTAAACCTTTAAATGTTGATTTGAATAATGCTAACATAAATACTTTGTCATCCTCCTTTTGAAAACCTGAATCAATAGCATTTTTAATATAATTATCAAATGCATAACCTGAAGGTCCTATGTCTGATGAAAAAGGGAGATAGGACTTGAATTTATGAAATAAATGGCTATGAAGATTATCTTTTTCAATACTGTCAAATAAATTGACTTTGTTTTCTCTTTTTTCTAAAGCACTTTTAATAACACTAATATTATTAGCAGCATAAAATGACAAACTAATTAAGTCAGGTATTTCGTTCTTAATCTTGATATCATAGACTTGAAGTGTACACCAAAAATTAGAGTTTGATATATCTAATCCATTTTCAAAATGAGATTTCTCAAAACTTATATATGTGTTTTCAGATACTTTATTATGTCTAAAAATTGCAGCTTTTTCAAATTTGGTTTCTGAGAAAATACTAATATTCAAAAAATCTGTCAAATGAAATATTTGATTTTCTTCAAACGTAGACTGATAGAAATCTACCAACTGATTAAATGTCGTGTTTAAACAATTAATTCCCTTTTTGAAAACGCATCTATGAAATCTTACTTTTTGATTAAATTCATAATCCCTTAAGTTAACTTCATAATCGAAAACGCAATCTGAATATTTCAATTCTTCACCATTACGAATAATCCTTTTCAGCTCTTTTGAGAATTGGGCTGAAGAAGAAGGTGCTGTATTGCTAAATGATATACCTCCTTTTTTTTTCCGGCTCTTACTTCCAGTGCGCTCTTGCGAATAACTATCATGTAGTTGCTTAAAAGGGAGTTTGTTTTTGTTTATCATTTTTATTGACTACGCTTATGATGTACCTCTTGCTGGAAGAAGTCTTAAATAGTTTTCAATCCTAATTCTTTCAAATATTTATTATGCTCGTTTCGTGCTTTATTAGCTTTCTTCTCTATAGCAATTAATTTGTCATTTACTTTATTTAAATCAATCTTAATTTCTTCTTTGGCAGTACTAACGTATCTAGAGATGTTTAGGTTGTACTCGTTTTTTTCTATTTCTGCCATAGAAACTCTACGAGCATAACGCTCCACAGGCTCTTCTGGTCTATTAATATAGGTGTCTACGATTCTCTTGATGTCTTCTGGCCTAAGGTGATTTTGACGTTTCTCTTTTGCAAAATTACCTTCACCACTTGCATTTATGAATAGTACATCGTCGTTCTTTTTACATTTCTTTAAAACTAAGATACATACCGGAATCCCAGTTGAGAAAAACAAATTAGAAGGTAAGCCTATTACGGCATCAATGTTACCATCTACTAATAATTTTTCTCTTATACGAGCTTCTGCACCACCTCTAAATAAAACCCCATGAGGTAAAATAATTGCCATGGTACCATTGTCACTTAAAAAGTGAAAACCATGTAGTAAAAAAGCAAAATCTGCTGCTGATTTAGGTGCTAAACCGTAATCTTGAAAACGAAAATCTTGTCCCATTTCCTCAGAAGCATCCCAACGTAAACTAAAAGGTGGATTTGCTACTACGGCATCAAACGTTTCTTTTTTAGCAGGATTCATTTCACTTAAAATATCCCAATCATTCTTTAAGGTATCCCCATGGAAAATTTCAAATTCAGAATCTTTTACCCCATGCAATAGCATGTTCATACGTGCCAAGTTGTAAGTCGTTACATTTTTTTCTTGACCATAGATTCTGCTTAGAATACCATTATTTTTTTCAATCTTGTGTTTTACATTCAATAGCAAGGAACCAGAACCACAAGTAAGATCTAGTACTTTGTTAATTTTTTGTTTTACACCAGTTTTTGGATCTTGGCTGTCTAAGATTACAATCTCTGAAAGAATGGTAGATAATTGCTGCGGTGTATAAAACTCCCCTGCTTTTTTTCCAGAACCCGCTGCAAATTCACCAATTAAATATTCATATGCATCCCCTAAAGTATCTGTATCTGTATCAAAATCTGCAATACCTTCAGAAATACTTTGTATAATGGTGCACAGTTTTTTATTCTGTTCATCGTAATTTTTCCCTAACTTTTCAGAGGTTAGGTTGATTTCAGAAAACAAGCCTTTGAAAGAGTTTTCAAAAGATTCGTTTTCTATGTACTTAAATCCATTTTGTAGCGTGAGTAATAAATCTGTTTTTTGGGTACGTGCTAGTTCTGAAATGCTTCTCCATAAAAAATTAGGTTCAATTACATAATGTACTTTTCTACGCATTTGCTTTTCAAAGTCAACTATAAATTTGGGATTTGCATCATACCAAACAGATAAAGGTGTACGTTTATCGTCTTCTTCTAAAACAGGATAATCTGAACCCAGTTCTTTTTGAACAGACGTTTCATAATTATCAGATAAATAACGTAAGAATAAAAAAGACAACATATAATCACGGAAATCATCCGCATTCATAGACCCTCTTAATTCATTTGCTATTTTCCAAAGTGCTTTACCTAATTCTTCTTGTTTTTGTTTTGCTGTCATCGTTTATGTTTTTAAGCAAAATCAAATTTGCTATCTATTTCTGTCATTATTTCATTAATAAGCTGTTTGTCTGGCGCATCTAAGAATGATGCTTTTTGACTGTAAAACTCATGTGACCTGGCATTAATTATATCGGTTACTGAACTGACATCACTTATGTTCATTTTTTCTAAAGCATAACTAAATCTAGGTTTTCCTAAAAAAGAACTAATCGTTTCAAGTAACTGCCTTAAAAAAACAAAATGTTGAAAATCTATGTCGTCTGATGCTATAGCTTCTTTAAGATTCTCTACAAGCATAAGGTGGTAAAAAAAACTTCCCTTTTTGGTGGATTTTAGTTTATATTTATTCTCATTTTTCTCAAGGATTCTGGTGATAAATTTGTTTTTCAACGTACCATCTTCATTTTCACTTTTGAATATTGCTGCATTATCACCTTTTCTCAGCCAACTGCTTAAAATAGAAAATAAACCTGCATGGTGTGTAGTTAAGACCACTTTAGTTACATCTATTTTCTCTTTAAATAAATCTATTAATAAGCGAGATGTATTAAAAATATTGTTGTCATCTAAACTTGAAACGGGGTCATCAATAAAAATGTATTCCTTTTGATCGTCGACTAATTCACTAACCTCAAATAAGGTTAAAAACCAACACCAAATAAATATTTTTTCTTCACCACGAGAAATTTTAATATTCGTATCCTCATCATCAGGATTGAAAAAAGAAATTGATTTCCATCCTTTTTGAGGGTCATCATCTTGAATAAGATTGTATCTAAAATCAAACTTTGTTGAATAATACTTCAGCTTATTTTGTATATCCAATTCTGTTCCCATGTATTGATGGAACGTATTCAAAGAGCTGTGTTTTATTTCCAGCATCGTTTCTTCATTATCCCAAGTAAACAAATCTTCACTGTACGCGTTAAAATACACACCTTGGTGAGAACCATCTTCTTGCTTAAGAGTATCTTTTAAATTAACCGATAAACGTGTTTTTCCTGTACCATTAAAAGCATAGACTAAATAAATATTTTCATTAGCCCCTATTATGTCATCTGTTATTTCTTGTAATGTCATAATTATAATTTATTAGTATCAGGGAACAACTGTTGCATTAATCCTTTTTTGTGATTTTTAAGGCCTTCAATTTTTTTGACTTGCTCTTCTATTAAATCATCCATTGACGAAAGACAATTGGCTATTTTTTGTTGTTCTTTTATTTTTTTTGGGAGTGATAAGTGAAATTTTCTTTGAGTTGTTATTGGAACCTGATTTCTTGTTGACTGAGACATAACGCGTGTGTATTGCGCAATAAAATTAGGGGTAATCAAATATTGTAACAGGTAATTATTACATAAATTCATGTTGTCGCATCTAAAATATGTGGCTGTAGTACTTAATATAACGAAATCTAATTCTGTTTCTAATCTAGCTACAGGACCAACTGTTGCATTATGAGCAAAAAGTATATCTCCATTTTTAGCCACTCCTTTTTTAAATTTCTTGGCTCTTTCTATCGGAATTCTTTTACAGTTTTTAAAATCTACAATTCCATTAATAAAGTCATTAGCAGAAATATATGGTACGCCTTGATTCGAAAACTCTTCGCTTTTCGGATATAGTGCACCGTGATTTCCATCTAAATGGCTAATAATAGTTTTATCATCTATTAATTTTTGAATAGTTACTGCTTCCCAATCCCCATCATTTTCAAATTCAGGAAAACGGTATTTAGGCGTTGTTTCACCTTTCGCAGGGAATAGTTGTTGTAATAAACCTTTTTTGTGGTCTTTTAATACCGTTAGTTTTTCTCTTTCTGCTGTAATAACTTCATCTAAAGATGATAAACAATCTGCTATTTTTTGTTGTTCTTTGTGACATTTAGGGAAATATATTTCCATTTCTTTTAAATTGGAATTATATAATCTTTTAATAATACCCCCATCTGATGTTTGCCAAACTAAAGTTGAATAACAATAAAACAATAACGTATTTGATATTTGTGTTTCATCATTTCCAATCCAAACAATATTTGAGTCTTGAAAATATGCATCGGAACCATCATAAACTACTAATCTACCAATAGTACCAGATGCAGAAATAAGTATATCCCCAATATTTGGAAAAGAAAATTTACTTTTAAATTTATTATACAAATCAACAGGAATGTATGCATCTGGCTCACGACCAAATGTTCCTATTTTATAAAATGGAATTGCATTAATTGAACTGGTTGATGTTTGCTCTTTAAAAATCCTTTTACACATCAAAGGTTTCCCTATTTTTCCTAGAGATTCTTTAATCCATTCGTCATCCTTTTCAAAAGCAGGAAAACGTAATTCAGGCAGTATTTGTTTTTCTTTATTCATAAGCGTTTAATCCTGCTATTTCACGCCCTTGGGCTAGTTTTGTTAATAAAGGCACTAAATCATCCATCAATGCTTGTTCTTTTATGCTACGGTCTTTCCAACCTAATTCTAGAGGCGCTAATAAATCTGTTAGCTTTTCACCATCAAAAATCATTCTACTCAATATTTCATCGATAAAAGATTTTAGGCTTTCAATTTCAATACTATGATTTTCCGCAATATTTAAAAGTTCTATATCAGATTTTTCTGCTTTGAATTTTTGGTAGCCTACTCTAATGTCTTTTTCAGTTAAACCACTCCCTACTTTTAATGTTTTGATATAAGCAATGATATCTTCACGTTCCTCCATTAAATTAGCACTAGAGCTTAATAAATTAACCAATTGCTCTGGAGACATTTTTTGTTTGGTTGGTTTGTCATGTGTGTATTCTGAAATGAGTCCAATAATATAATCGTAATCTATAACTGCAGAAGAGAATAATACAAATTCAAAATCTAACTGCTCCACTACTTCAGGAGCACCAGGCTTGGCTTGTATTTCTTTTAAACTCTTTGCCGTATCTAAATAATTGCTTTTAAACGAACGGAAATCATCCGTAGGCAAGACCTCTTCAATGATTTCTGCTTGGGTATCTTCTAGATCGGTGTATTGATCTAACTGTGTTTTTAAACGTTGTACCTCTTTGAATGTATTGATAAATTCCGCACGCGCTTCATCACCTTTTAAATTAGATATTTCAGAAGGAGTACATTCTAAACCTTTAGACTCCATAAAGACTTTTAAGTTGTCTATCGCTTCTTTGTATTTTTCAATCACCTTAGCTGCAGTATCCACCACCCAAATTTCTTTAGGGTTTTCAACATCCGCACCAGAGAACAATACCATGGCTTTATTTACTTCTTCTTCCTGTTGACGGAAATCTAAAATATTACCGTAAGGCTTGGTATCATTGATAACACGATTGGTACGAGAAAAGGCCTGTATCAAACCATGGTATTTTAAATTTTTATCAACGTATAAGGTATTTAAATATTTAGAATCGAAACCCGTTAGTAGCATATCTACCACAATCATCACATCAATTTTATTTTCGTGAGGATAATCTGCGTTTGAATACTTTTGATCTTTGATACGTTTTTGAACATCTTGGTAATATAAATCGAACTTTGTTATCGTATGATTGGTACCAAACTGCTGATTGTAATCGTTGATGATTTTTGTTAAGGCTTCCTTTTTCTTATTAGGCTCTAGCTCATTGTCTTTTTTCTCTTGTTCTAAGTCTTCCTGCAATTGCTTGATGTCTTTATTGCCTTCTGCAGGAGGAGAGAACACACAAGCTATATTTAACGGTTTGTAGTTAGGATTTAGAGCTAATGCCTCGCTTTGTTTCTGTTTTAGAAAATCGTAATACTCAATAGCATCATTGATAGAAGCGGTGGCAAAAACAGCATTGAACCTTCTGTTATGTGTTGCTTTTTCATGTTTAGACAAAATAGCATCCAGCACCCCTAATTTATGCGCTAGTTTTTTGAAGTCTGCATTTCCTTCTACTTTAAAATAATCTATATGAAATCGAAGTACATTTCTATCTTCTATGGCATGGGTAATCGTATACGCATGTAATTCCTTTTGAAAAACATCTTCGGTAGTTTTGAATGAAGCTAGATCATCTTCAATCATTTTAGCAGTTGCATTTTCTTCAAAAATAGGAGTCCCCGTAAATCCAAATAATTGTGCTTTTGGAAAGAACTCAACAATAGCTTTATGATTATCACCAAACTGAGAACGGTGGCATTCATCAAAAATAAAAACTACACGTTTATTACTCAACGGCGCTAAACGCTCTTTGTAATTTCTTGTATTATTAGAATCTAACGCTAAACCTAGCTTTTGAATGGTAGTAACAATAACTTTATCTGCATAATCTGTAGATAACATTCTTCTTACCAAAGTTTCTGTATTGGTGTTTTCTTCAACACTCCCTTCCTGGAATTTATTAAACTCTTCACGTGTTTGACGATCGAGATCTTTTCTATCTACTACGAATAAACATTTCTCTACATCTGGATTGTCTTTTAGCAATGTAGAAGCCTTGAAAGATGTTAGTGTTTTACCACTTCCTGTTGTATGCCAAATATATCCGTTTCCTCTGTTCTGTTTTATGCATTCTACGATAGCCTGCACCGCATACACTTGGTACGGACGCATTACTAATATTTTTTGCTCACTGGCTACCAAAACCATGTAGCGACTGATCATTTCACCTAAGGTACACTTGGAGAGAAATTTATCCGTAAAATCGTCTAGGTGGTTGATTTTTTTATTGTCTTCACTTGCTAAAGTATACACTGGTAAAAATTGTTCGTCGGCATTGAAAGCAAAATGATTGTTGTTGTTATTCGCAAAATAGAAAGTCCGTGTTTTATTACTGACAATAAACAATTGCATGAAACACATTAACGAATTTGTATATCCGTTTCCTGAATCATTTTTATAATCTACAATTTGTTGCATTGCACGATTAGGGCTGACATGTAGCGATTTTAATTCTATCTGAACAACTGGGATACCGTTTATCAATAAAATAACATCATATCTATGATTGCTATTTTCGGTATTCATACGAAGTTGATTGATGACTTCGTATTCGTTTTTACACCAATCTTTTATATTCACCAATGTGTAATGCAACGGCGTACCATCTTCTCTAGTAAAAGAATTTCTTTTTCTTAGATAATTCGATGCTTTAAAGACATCTGGATTTATAATTTCTTCGCGTAATCTAGTGAATTCAGTATCTGTTAATTTTACTCTATTGAGTGCCTCAAATTTTTCTCTGAAGTTTTTATCTAAACTAGCTTTATCCCTAATATCCTTACGATACTTGTATTTTAAACCAATTAATCTTTCGATTAATTCTTCTTCTATTTGTTGTTCTTTTATCATTGGTCAATTGTTGCTAACGGCTCTCAAAATATTGATTGCCTCCAATTAATGTACTTTGCTATTTAGAGGTCTAAAAATATGAAAAAACACGTAGTAAACGCTTAGAATCTCTACTTATTTTTATGTGCAAAAACTCAGTTAAAACCGAACTCTAATACTTAATATTTAGAATTGATTTAAGAAGACTGCTTTTTAATGTTTTTGGAATATTAATCTTTATAAAATCTAAATTTTAATTCTGGATATTTTTTTATAAAGTCTATATTATTGTAGTTTTTTCAAAATAAACCTTAAGCTCAAAGCTTTCTTTTTAGATTTTTGTTTTCGCTTCATAAATTAATTTTTGTCCTTGCACTTCAATAGATTTAGCTGTTCTACCAAAACTCTCTGTTAACAATTTAAGATCGTTTGTGTATTTGATAGCCGTTTCTAAAAGCTTTATTTCTTTTTCCGACCAAGGTTCTCTGTAACGAGGATTAATTTTACGATATTCTATCATGCTGCTTGACAAATTGTCTTTATGAACTAATTCTATTTCTGAATTTTACTTTTTAATTGATTAATTGCATTGTCGGATAGTTTGTTAAATCGTTCTTCTAAGAAAAAAGTAATCTCCATCCATTTATTAGATTGACTCGTATTACTCTTCTTCACTGTTTCTCTGGGTTGCTTTTTTATTGAAACTACGAAATCTGTCAACTCGCCACGTTTGTATGTATTTTTATATTTCCCAAACAACTCATGTGAAGTAACTTGTTCAGGAAGTTGCCTGTGGTTTCCGAGTAGGAATTTCACAATACGAGAATAGGTAGGGTTCGTTGCGCTATTCCGCAGTAAATCAGCAATAGTACTAATTTCATTTTTATCAATAGGAAGACCACCATTCTGTTCCGCTTTCAGTTTCTCGATTGCAAAACTTAAGGCATCACTAGTTTCTAGGCTAAAATTGCTATTATTAGAAATAGATACTTTTAGGTTTTCTAATAATTCAATGGACTTATTGGTATTCATAAATTGTAATCTTTTATTTTGTGTCTGTCTGGTCTAATATTCCAGTTTTTACATCTTTCACAAACCTCAACTTAGGTAGTACTATTTTATATTCTTTCCCTTCGGTAGCATCATACCAATAGAGTAGGTATTCTACATTACCATTAATCAGTTTGTAGCCATCTTTTAAAAAGGTATTGTATTTGGTTGTTATAAAAGACTTAGAAAACACGAGTATATTACGAGTATTCATTTTTGCCAAGCCTAAAGCGGCATTGCTAGCAAACTGAACCGTATCCTGTTTTAAAAGCTCGCCAGAAGTTAAGGTATTGATTGCAGCTGCCGTAGCGTTGTATTTCTGTGATGCCAAATAAATATCTTTATGTCCTAAGATTATTTCAAAATGTTGTGGCTGTGTTGTTGTACCATTAAAACTTTTCACCTCTAATTTATCTGTTCTAAAGTTGTCAAAAAAACTAGCATTGCAATGTATCTGCAATGTTCTTTTGGCTCTTGAACAGCCTACATATAGTACACGTTTGGACTCCGTGTCATTAAAAACATAATCTTCTAGCAATACATAAACATGGTCAAACTCTTTCCCTTTTGCTTTGTGCATGGTTGCAATGATGATGACATTTGCATCTGCATTGATTGCATCTTCCATTTTTATTTCACGAATGTATTCGTACCAGTCTATGAGCTGTTTTTGCTTTTCGTAATTTGCTTCAAATTTTAAGATAATCGCTACACAGGTATCAAAATGAGGACTGTTTACATGCAAGTTTTTAAAAGTTCTTTTTGCCTCTATCCATTCTTTATTAAAAATGATACCTGCGTCATTTTCCCTTTGTTTTAATGCGTCCGTAAATGTTCTTAGTTCCAATAGATCACTTAGACTAAACCCCTCTAAGCCTGTAATAAGTTTTGTTCTTTGACCTGCGTCTCTTAAGAATGTACTGAGTAATAAAGCCTGTTTATTTGTGCGAACTAATATTGCTCTTGTACCAGAATGATTGTCTTTTATGACATTGTCTACTACAGATTTTTCTAGATACGAACTACTGTATTTTATGAGTAGAATTTGCGCAGCATCTTTACTGTTTATTGGTTCTAAAACCTCCTGTTTTAGCCTGTTAGGAATTGTATTTAACAGCTCGTTGTTAAACTCCACAATATTTGAAGAACTTCTGTAATTTTTAATCAATGCATATTGAGTTGCCTCGTATTTTTGTTTAAAATCCAGCATGTTTTGATTAGACGAACCACGGAATCCGTATATATTTTGATCATCATCACCAACAGCAATGACTCGTATATTTCCCGATTTCTGTATGATGAGTTGAATAAGCTCCCATTCTTCTTTATTTACATCTTGAAATTCATCTAAAAGCAATACACTTTTGTTTGTTATTGATGAAATATCAATGTCTTCATTTTTGATCGCCTCTAAACAATCTTTGATTACATTTTGAGATTTTGCTAAATCTCCCAATTGTCCTAATAACTGAAAACAAAAACCATGAAAAGTTGTTATTTTAATTAAGCCTGCGTATTCTGGAACCAATTTTCTAGTTCTCGACCTAAACTCTAAAGAGGCAGCTTTAGAAAAAGTTAGCATTAAAAACTGTTCCGGCTTGATATCTTCCAACAGCAATAGACTCGCTATTTTATGTACTAATACTTTTGTTTTCCCACTACCAGGTCCCGCAAGTACCAAAATATTATTAGATTTTCCATCGTTCACTATTTTAGCTTGATCCGTATCTAAGTCGCCTATGATTTCTTTTAAACGTTTTGGAGTCAGGGGAGTCCCAATTTCAGTCTTTCTACGAGGGAAATATTTTGTTAAAAACTCTTCGTAAGGTATCCTGAAATAGTCATTTACATACATCAATGCTGACTCATAATTTTGAATTCTTTTTTTAGCATATTCTCCAACAATATGAATTTGCTGCGTTTTATGATCATAATGATCGCCCATTTTCTCGAAATTTCCTTTCGTAAATCTAGGAATAGAATCGTCTATTTCCTCTATGTTTAACCTATTATAGGAAACCATAAAACCACCTTCAAGTTTTATAGATTTTATTTGATTTAAGAAGAGTAGTGTTTTTTCATATCGTTTGATATCTTCTTCTTTAATCTGTCCGAATAAATGGTTGGATTCTTTTAACTCTAGCATTGAAAAAGAAACAGGTAAGTCTTTTTTCTCTTTAGACACCTGCTTTTCTTTTTGTTCCAACTGAAATTTTTCTAACAGCTCATAGGTATCAATGGATAATTCATGTCTCCAAGCTATATCGCTTTTTAATTCCTCGCTGTATTTAATTTTAATTTGGTACAGATCATTCTCTCTATCGACTCGCGTTTTTTGAATGAAATTTCTTATTTCCCAATAGTTTAAAATGTTTTTTATTGCGTCAATAGAGGATTTTTCTAACCCCATATCAATCAAATTTTGATTCAGTTGACGCATGGATATTTTAATGCTATTTTTTAAACATTGCTGTAATACTATTTCAATTTTTCTATAGCGTTCTAATATCTTTTTAGAATTATTTGATGATTGCGTTGTATTGATAAAAGCAGTTAGGTCTTTTGAGTCCCCCAGTATTTTGAGTTCTCTTAAGGTATCTATAACATCTCTGATTTCATTCAATTTGAGACCTGTTGTATCTGCTAAATAATCAATCCTGCATTCATCATCTTTTACGATTCGTTGTAAGACACGAGAACAGTTTTGTATTTCTATTTCTTTTAAACTTTTATGCTGATGTATTTTATCAAGTGCCTTATTTAAATTTGGCACCATTAAACTGTCGGCAAAAACACTAGGTGAATTTTGTTTTCTTTTTAAAAACCCTTGATCCTCTAATGCCGCAATGGAAGTTTTTACTTTCGTTTCCAGTTCTTGCATTTCAGTATCCCAACCAGCTTTCTGTGCAATTTCTAATGCAGAGTTGCTGATTTTATTGTTTTTTCTATATTTCGACAAATACTTGAGTCCCTGCCAAATTTGTTGAATCTCTTTTTGATTAATTTTGGTTTGTTGTAATAAACTGAAATGCTTATTGAGGTCATCTTCATTAAATAGAATATAACATTTGGCTTGTATATTCTCATCACGACCAGCTCTCCCTGCTTCTTGTACATAGTTCTCTAAAGAATCAGATATGTTATAATGAATCACAGACTTTACATCATCCTTGTCTACACCCATACCAAAAGCAGAAGTTGCTACAATGATCTCCTTTTGGTTGTTCATAAAAGCATCCATGTAATCCTTCTTGACATCTTTGTCTAACTTGCCGTGGAAATAAGTAGCACTAAACCCCGCTTTTTCAATCAATCCATGAATCTCTTCGACTCTCTTTGTTCTAGAAGCATAAATAATTGCAGGCTTTTCACATCTGTCTAAAAGTTTTAATAACTCTCCCATTTTAAGAGCAGGATCCTTAATATCAATTACTTCATATTTTAAATTTGTTCTACTTGCCCTAGTAACAAACTCATCCAATTCAACACCTAATCTTTTGTTGAAATATTCTTTTATGTCCGTTATTACTTGAGGTTTTGCCGTAGCTGTAAAACAAGAAACAGGTATTCTTCTATACAACATTCCTTCTTCTAAGTTTTTTATGAATTCGGCTATGTATAAATAATCTACTCTAAAATCTTGTCCCCATGACGAAAAGCAATGTGCTTCGTCAATTACAAACCGTGCTATGGAACGTTGTTTTAATATTCTTAATATGGTAGGAGATCTCAAAGATTCTGGTGACAAGTACAATAACTGGATATCTCCGTTTTCAACTCTTTCAATAGCATCTTTCCGCTCTAAAGGAGACAGTAAACCGTTTATAGCAACCGCCTTTGTTATATCGAATCGTTTTTCCAGGTTTTCCACCTGATCTTTCATCAATGAAACGAGAGGTGATATGATTACTGTTAGTTGCCGAGATAAAGAACCTTTCATTAAGGCAGGAAGTTGAAAAGTAAGCGATTTCCCTCCACCTGTGGGAAATACCGCTACAAACGAATCATTTGTCAGACCTGCACGTACTGTTTTTTCTTGCAGACTTATTTCTTCATTAGGATCAAAACTTCTGAAATCATCATAACCAAAATAAGTTTGTAATGCTTTTTTCGGATTTAAATTAGAATTGCAATAATTACAAGTTGACTCATTGCAATGATTGAAACGGAGGTCATTCACGATCTGTACCGTTTTTGGAAATTTATGATTGATCCAATATGCTAATACAGACTTATCTTCTTTAGTACTTATCAAAGCATACGTGTAGGCTAATTCTACTGGGTAATCTTTCGCTAGCTTATAAATATTGGTGTTTTCACAAACTCTATTACTAAAGAGTCTGTTTATTGTTATATCGATATTTATTGGTTGTGCACTAAAGTTTATTAAATCTAAGAAACCTGAATATGCCGTATTACTATACAAAAGATTCGCATAGATTTGTTGACTATTACTATCTAGTTCGTTAAATCTATTTAGTTCGTCAATTAATAATTGCTTGGTTAGCTTACAGTCAGAAAGTGGGTTGTTCACATCACTCTCATTGACAATTTTGTATCCCTTTACTAATTTATGATATGGATTGTCATTAAAAATAATTGGAGACCAAAGCAAGGTGTCAATTATTTTTTTGTTTTTAAATATTTCATTCCCTAAAACACTCGCTAACAACGGGATGTCGTGCGATACAATATTATGACCGCATATGTATTCCGCCTGCTTTATCCAAGTTTCTAATCTGACCAACTGCTTTTCATGGAGTTCTTGGCCATTAAAAATTGCTCCAACATCATTTATCTTACCTTTTAAAGAAGTCTCTATGTCTATATACAGAATTTTGTTTGTCATATGTTCACTATAATAAAGACACTGTACACAAAATATGCACTATGAAAGAGAGCTTTTTTATCTCTAAATTGGTGACTTTATTTATACGACAATAAATATAATAGATTTTATCACTTGAAAACATGACAAATAGCAATAATGTTACGAAACAGTTATGAAATGACTCCTGAATACATTTTCGGTAACGGAAATTACTTTATTTTAAAAATAACATTCATTTGAAATTATAATTAAAGCTCTACCATCTCTAAGAACAACTCTTCTGGAGATAACCCTTTGGTAATATGCTCCAATTTATCTTCAAACTTATTAATATGTTTAAAGACGGTTCCACTACTAAATCTTATTTTCTTTAGCTGGTCGATATGAAATTCGATAGCCACGATATTGAAATACCGGCTGTGTCGGTCATGATTTAAATGAGGTACACCTTTTGAGAGTTTCATCTTTTTGAAATGTTGTGTGTATTGCATGTTGCAAAATTAATATGCAAAATGGAGTTTGCCTAGCTTATCATTTTGTCATGATACAAATACTGAGTGAAACTCAGAACAGGCTCCACAAAAGATAAAGTTCCCCCTTTATGAAATTACAGCGTATCATTTGTTTCAAAATGGAATGCTCTTTTTCTTACAGAAACACACTTCCATTCTTTCACAAATTATTTCTTCAGAGACTCCTTTAAATTTCACTCTTGCTTGACACTTGAGGTCATAGTGTTATTTTGTAATTTATGTTTATACTTGTTCTTTTGCCTTGACACAAATACTTCGACAAGCTCAGCACAGGCTCCACCAAAGGTCAAGACTTGATGAACGTTTCTAAAATGCTATTCTTATTTTCTAAATAAAAAGAACTCGCTACGCTCAAACAGCTTTTCTTTTCACGAGGCTTTCATTTGATTTTTTACGAAATAACCCTCTAGGTCAAATTCCGGATCAGGTGCAAAAGTTGG
>NZ_VDET01000003.1 GCF_006381105.1 Flavicella sediminum
TTATTTATCTATTTCTAGGTCGACTAAGATAAAAACACAAAATAAGTAAAAGCTTAGTGTTCGGCTGAGAATCTTGCGATTATCAACTCCCACACTAACTTTATACAAAACCGTCGTGCATAATGCAAAAAAACTCCTGAAATCAAAAATTAAATCACATAAAATGACATCTAAAAACCAGCTCTTATTATTAACTTTTATAGTGTTATTGTTACCTTTATTAGCAATAGCACAAGGTGGACCTATAAAATCTAAACGTTTTACTGGTTTTAATGAATCTGATAATCCATCATACTCGTATTCTTATGAATTAAAATATCAGCTGCAAAGTACAAATTATGGTAACAGACCAACAGCAATAAAATTAGGTATATCAAACTTTACAATAAAAGACTTTAGGTATGATGGAAATAAGGCTAAAGATGTACTTGGTACAGGTATTTTTGGAAATTGCAGGGTTCAAGCTGATGTTTCTGGTCAATTTCACTTACAGAGTGGTCAAAAAATGCTAAGAGTTGAATTTATGGAACCTGCAGTTTCTGATGGTGGTTTAGATCTTTATTACTTTACAAAAGAAGATATTAATAATATAAAAGGAGTTTTCGGGGAAAGTATAACTTATGATGATCTTGACATAGTTGTAATGATTCCTAAATTATCAAATCTCGCTGTGGGCAAAGTGGCAGAGATACAAAATGCCATGAATAAAGCTAAACAAACTAATTTTCAAAAGAAATTAGATGCTGAAATGGCAAAAGAAAAACAGCGTGTGAAGGATGAGCTGAGAATTCAAGAAAAAATAGCTCAAAATACCGAGGAAGAGCGCAAAAAAGAAGAGATAGAAGCCGAAAAGCAACAGAAGTTAGACGAGATGCTATCTAATCCTAGCAACTATACAAACACTTATACATATTCTGGTTCAAGTAGTTCTACCTATTCTAGTCAACGTGCAAGTTTACAAAGAGATTATAATAATTTATTAAAACGCCATGCTCAAGAACGAAAGAACACAGAAGCAATGGGACAAGCTATTGGCGATGTTGTAATGAGTATAACAAATTCTATTATAGAAGACTCCAAGCGTAGAGAAGCACAACGACAAGCCGATGCAGAACGCCAAGCAATAATACAAAAACAAACCAATTTAAGACTTAAAGAAGAATTAAAATCACACAATACATATATGAATGATCGTATTGATGTGCTGGAATCTAGTACTTATAGTTTATCAAATATGTTGCGCGCTATTGAAACTAAAGATATTAAAGAGGTTTATATCGTTCTCGTCAATTATAATTCAGAAACCAAACGACCTAGAGAATCAACAATCGATATACCCTACAAACATCTTCACGTTTCTTATTTTGAAGAACCAGTAAAAATGCCAGTTACAGAAATTTATACCACAGAATATAAAAAGTATATTGACAATTTTAATTTGTTTTATGTTGAAAGCTTAGATGTTGGAGAACCTGTTACAAGGCAATCATACTATTTTAAAACGAAGACCGAAGCTGAAAATTTTATCATCCTTATTGAAAATCTAAAAGATTCAAGAGAAGATTTTGTGTCTTGGACGACTATTACTACAGAAAATTATAACCCACTCAATTTTTCTGGTCAAGTTGGTAGAAATATTCAGAAAGACAAACCTTACGAAGAGATAGTCTCATCTAAAATATATGATAAATACGACCCTTCAAATGAGATCACGGAACGAGAAGAAATAACAACTACTCAGAGCGTCATTGATAGATATTGGAATATTGTATTAGGAGAGGAAGACATATTATCTATAAAAACATTTTACACAAAAGCAAAGCTTACTGTTGAAGGAGGAATTCTTGAAGTTGAGACGAAATGTATTATAGATAAATTTGGCTCTATAACATTTTTAATGAATGGAATAGAAGTTGTAAAAGAGGTTTCAAATGGTAAGGAAGGTTATATGATTCAGAATGGTGTAAGAAGTAACATTACTAAAGACCGCATGAAGTCTCTAATATCTTTAAATCTAATTTCCAAACCAAAATCAGATAATATTGAAGGTAACGCTAAAAAAGTAAAAATAGATGGTATTAAAGCCTATAGAGTAAAGTATAATGGAGATAAACAATTTTATTCCAGAGATACAGGATTACTTATAAAATCTATTGCAAACATTAAACCTGCAGAAGGGCTTCAAGGCGTAGAAAAAGACGAATTCAAAGGTACCATTACAATCTACGATGATTATCGTGATGTTATAGGTTTTAAAGTACCTTTTAAAAATACAATTATAATGGATGGACTAACCCATTTATATGAATACAAAATCATAAAAATTAACGAAGGCGTCAAAAAATCCGATTTTAAGATGTAATTTCGTGTAAATTTAAATACCAACCTACACGCTAAAGCACAATGCACAACACCGTGTATAATTAATTGCTGGTTTTAGCGAATTTACGAAAGTCCACGCTGACTTTCTATCTGTGATTTGTTTACTAACTTTAGTGCTTGAAACACGCAACTAATCATACACAAACACGTTGTAAATAATTATGAAAAAAATTGCTCTGTTACTTATTTCATTATTTGTCATTTCGTGTAGTGACAAGAGTAAAACGTCAAAACCTGTTCTAAAACCATCTTCAACATCGAAGAAAATTGATAGTATTTTTAACCTTAAAAAAATTACAGATTTAGCAAAGTATTCGAATTCTGAATTTAAACTAAAAGAAAAGGACACATTTACACTTTACCCTTATGAAATTCTATATGGAGAAATTAATAATTGTGAGACCAAACAATATGAAGGAAGTGGATTAATTATAATAAATAATTCAAACAATAAGTTAATCTGGGAATATTTTGACCCAAGCGACTTTCCCCCTCATACATTTTCTTTCATTGACTTTGACAATGACAATGACAAAGACCTTTACATGTACTCTGGTTTTGAAGATGTCTTTGTTACTTCACTCTTTATTAATCAAATTGAATCTGAAAAGAAACCAAAGTTTAAAGAAATTTACAATAATCATTTATCCTATTGCTCAATTGTTGATATTGACAATGACGGCTTTCCAGAAATAATAAATACTATATCTCAATTTGAAAATGAAGATGTCTACTTATTTTTTGAAATAGATAAGAAAACTGAAAGTATTATTAATAAAGAATATGACAGAATTGTTGGAAAGTTTGATAAATATAATGAAGACTACAATATGCCAAAAGCTTATAAAAACTTCGCTATAAATCTATTAAGTGAGACTAATATTTTAAAAGTTGTAAATGGTCAAATTTCTGATGTAACTAATGAATTCCATCAGCATAAAGAATTTAGAAGAAATACTTTAGACTCATTAAAGAATATAACAATTGAATTAAAACCTTGGATTGAAAAATTAAAATCTAAGTATAAATAACTATTTACAACACCGTATAAAATTAATGTGGGTTTTTAGTTCTAGCCCAAAGTTTTGTGTTTCTTTATTGGGTCACTTATACTTATTTTGAGTATTTTTAGGTCGACAAGATAAAAACACTAAATAAGTATAAGCTTAGTGCTTGGCTGATAATCTAGCGATTATCAACTCCCACACTAATCTTATACAAACACGTTGCCAGTAAGCTATTAAAACTTAATAAAAAATGAAAATATATTTTAAATTACTAATAATATTACTACTAACAAATTGTAGTAATGATCAAAATCTTACTAATGATTTAAATCTATTATCCATTAAAGGAAAAGTAAAAAAAATTGAACAAATTAATTACATTGGAGAAATAAAGTTCGGAAAACCAACTAAAATAAAAACGACATATATTAGAAACAAATTTTCTTCATCAAAAATCTGGATATTAAGCCAAATAAATAAAAACTTAGGATTTAGATTAGATGAAAATTATAAATATAAATTTGATACTAATGGAAACTGTGTAGAGAATTATGATTACGATTTTGACTTAAATAGATTTAACCTTTCTGAACGTTATATATTTAACAACAAAAAAATAAAAGAAACCGAATATTATTTTAAAGAAAATAATGGAAATATTTCATTTAAATGGATTACTGAATATGATGAACAAAATAATCCAATTAAATACAAAAAAACAAATCACCAAAATATTTCAATATTAGAAATAACACGAAAAAATCATTATGAGAAGAAGCAATTGATTGAAAGCAGAAACTTAGATTCAATTGGAAATCTATTATATACAAATAAATACACGTATCATATCAATTCTAATAAAAAATCTGAACTCCTGAATTGGTCATCAACCTCTAATAAAACTGAACAAACTTTATTTGATATCAATGGAAATATTTTAGAAATTAACTTCTTTGATGAAGACAAAAAGTTAACTAGTAAAACAACACGTGAATACGATGCAAACAATAATATGATTAAAGAAGTTGAATATGACGAAAATGGTGATTCAGTTCTAAAAACAGTCTATAAATTTAACTCTAAAAATGAAGTCATTCATAAAACTGAATTCGAAAAATCCAAAAAAGAAAATGAGGAATTTTACGAATATAATAGTAATGGTTTTATTAGTAAAATCATTAAACACAAATATTATTATAGCAGAGAAAAAATAGAAACATTAACCTTTGATTACAAGACAGATTCAAATAAAAATTGGACTACACAAAACACTTATGAAAACAATAAATTAATTTACATTAGCGAAAGAAAAATAGAATATTATTAGACTAATTTAACAAAAACAGCCTACTGGCAACACCGTATAATGTTAATGTGGGTTTTTAGTTTTAGCCCAAATTTTTGTGTTTCTTTATTGAGTCACTTATACTTATTTTGAGTATTTTTAGGTCGACAAGATAAAAACATGAAATAAGTATAAGCTTTGTGGCTCGGGGGACAATTTTGTGATTGTCTACCTCCCACACTAACCTTATACAAACACGTTGTAAGTAATTACTTAAAAAAACGCTGCATTAATGAAAAAATATTTCCCGCATCTATTTATAATAATTATTTTAATTTTAATGATTGTCGGTTTCATCCAAGGAGAATCATATAAGTATTATGTTTCAAATTCATTGTTTATTATAGCGATGATTATTACAATACTTGAAAGAAATAAAAAGGTAAAAAGTTAAAACGTGAGAAACAATATTTCCAGAATACTGAATAAAAAAAACAGGATTAATTAAATACAGTTTATGAGAATAATTCTCTGAATTGTTATTCTAAAATATTTAGAAAATATAATACTTGATTTTGAGAAAATACAATATTGAGAAAATAAAAGAACTTGCTAAATTTGAAATTTCACGATTAGAAGCAAAGAATCACTGGAGTAAAGGATATTTTTCCTTTCTCAGATTCTTGATATATAGAAAATTGAGTTTAACGAAAACTATAAACTATGAGATTAATTACAATTAAAAAAGCACATATTGAATCAGAACTATTCGTATTAAAAAGTAAGTTAGAATCAGAAGGGATAAAATGTTTTATGAAAAATGAATTTACAACTCAAATAATGAATTATTTACCATCCTTCGAAGTAGAGCTTCAAGTTTCAAGTGGAGAATTTGAAAAGGCGATTGAGATATTGAATCAAATGCAAGATTAACAAAAACTGCTTACAACACCGCATAAAGTTAATGTGGGTTTTTATGGTTTGCACAAAGGTTTGTGTTTTTTTATTGGGTCACTTCTACTTATTTATCTATTTTTAGGTCGACTAAGATAAAAACACAAAATAAGTATAAGCTTAGTGTTTGGCTGAAAATCTCGCGATTATCAACTCCCACACT
>NZ_VDET01000030.1 GCF_006381105.1 Flavicella sediminum
ACCTTATACAAAACCGTTACCATTAATATGAAAACAATCTTTACTATTATAATATTTTTGATTTCTTTTAAAATATTTAGTCAGAATTTTGAAGAAAAAAAGAGATACTTATTTGGAACTTTTCACACACAAAATACAACAATTAATGGGATTTCAGTTGGAGCATTTCCTCAATTCAATGGTAAAAAAAGATTTGTGAAAACAAATGGAATAAGATTTGAAATCCCAGGTATTGGACTTCCTGCTCTAATAGCTAATGGAAGCTTAATCAGTATTGATGAAACCGATGAAATTTTAAATGGATTAAATATTTCAAGTGGAACAATCGGAAATGTGGCATATAATGGAATGACTTTAGGGTTATTTGTTCAGAATGGAACTGTAATTAATGGATTAGCAATTGCAGGAATATGGAATGCTATGGATAAATCCAATGGGATTCAAATTAGCGGATTACTTAACGAAGCTACTTCTAGTAATGGAATCCAGATTTCTATGTCAAATTCAGCCGAATATATGACTGGATTTCAAATAGGTGGAGTTAATTATGCTAATAGGAAAATGATTGGAATACAAATTGGAATTTTGAATAAAAGTACTAACACAAAAGGAATTCAATTAGGTCTTTGGAATATTAACGAAAATCGGACATTACCTTTTATAAATTGGAACATCTAAAAAACTAATGGTAACAATGTATAAAAAAACATAGGGCATTTGTGCTAAGCCGAAAGGTCTGTGAATATTAACGAAGTCCGCTAAATATAAAATTTGGCATTTATAGTAGAAAAGATAAAAGCAAAATATTTATATTTAGCTAAGTAATAAACCGAAACGATAGTGCTTATCACCTGCCCTACGTTCCTTATACTAAACGTTGGCTTAAACAACTCCAAAATTTCGGTTGAAATTTCCGCAGTTGTTTAAATATGGTGATTTCTTAAAAGTTTGAAACCAGTGCTGACTCAAAAAAATAAAAATGAAAGCTTTCTTTTAGCTGAAAAATGAGTTTTATCTCCGTAAAAAATTTGTTCCTTGATAATCAATCTTTAGTTGAAAAAAATGATTTAATGTCATCTTGTTTACGTTACGTAAAAGCTTTAATTGAAAAAGAACAAATCCATTGATACATTTTACTTGCTGAAAAATTCGTGATAATTGAGTTACTGTAAAACTGTTTTTTATAAATTTAAATTCTTTGAAAATGTTATTATTAACGAAAAATGATCTCATAAATTACGTGTAACTGTACTTAAAAACTTTCCGTTGATATTTTGTTTTTAATCGAAAAATATGTGGGATAAAACGTTGAATTTATCGTAGCAACGAGATTTTAATGTCGTTAAGTATGTTTTGGAAACTTCCTCACTCCTATTTGAATTTTCAGTAGCAATAAAGTTGCATAAGCCAACACTGGCTAAACTTAATGTGGGTTTTTGGCTTTCTCAAAGTTTTGTCCTTATTTACTGTGTCCGCTTAAACTTATTTGTTTATTTTTATTGGAATAAAATAAAAACAAAAATAAGTCTAAGCTAAGTGCGTGGCTGAAAATATTGTACATACTTTCCTCCCACACTAAGCATAGCCAAAACCGTTGGCAACAAGCAAAAATCAGAACGCTAAAAAATGAATCGAATACTTTTTATATTATTACTGACTTTAAATTTAAATAGTTTCTCGCAAACTCAAGCTGAAATGAATAAAGAAGCTTATGCAGAATTTAATGAATCAGACAAGCAACTAAATGAAATTTATAAAACCATTATATCAAAATATAAAACTGATACAATTTTTGTAGAGAACTTAAAAAAAACTCAGCGAATATGGATGCAGTTTCGTGATGCTGAAATGGAAATGAAATATCCCAATTACCGAGAAAACATATATGGTTCAATACACCCAACTTGTAGAGCTATTTATCTAAAAGAGTTAACTGACGACCGAATTGGAACTTTGAAAACATGGATTAGAGGAACAGAAGAAGGAGATGTTTGTAATGGCTCTTTAAAAATCATTAAAGAGATAGATTCTCTATATATGGGAAAAGCATATATCGAAAAAGACGGTAATATTTGGATGTCTGCGAATATGAAAAAAGATCATCGAATTTTCGGATATAAAAACAAAGATATTTATTCGACCAAAATGATACTATTATCAATTTTCACAAATGACGTAGAAAACAACCCATTTAACTGTAAATACGGAGCATTTTATGACACAAATGGAATGAAAGAAATAAGTTTAAAATATTTATCAAATGAGGGAGAGTTTTTGAAAATTGAAATCGTTAACGAAAAAGAAGGAAAATCTGATATTATATTTATGCTTAAAAAGTGGTTTGAATTTAAAAAATAGAGCCAGTTGCCAACACCGTATAAAGTTAATGTGGGTTTTTATTTATTTCCCAAAGTTTTAGGCTTGTTTACTGTGTCACTTATACTTATTTAAGTATTTTTAGGTCGATTAAGATAAAAACATAAAATAAGTATAAGCTTAGTGCTAGGCTGATAATCCTTCGATTATCAACTCCCACACTAACCTTATACAAAACCGTTACAGCACATATGAAAAAACTCCTCGAGAAAGACATAATTCCACTTCTGATTTCAATAATTATTCTCCTAACTTCAATAGGAATTTCATTATCGACAAACTATAATTTGAATTATAAACATTACGCAGGAATAGCATTAATCGGAATTTCAACTATTCTGTATTTTACTTCCAAAAAGACGTTTCCATATTTATTCGGACTGATTATGTTTTTAGGAACAATAAACTTAATTGACATATTTATTATGAATATAACTTTCGGAAACGGACTGATTAAGCTGAATCCAATATTTCTGATTTTACTAATTGTTTTCATGATTCTGGATAAAGAATTGTGGAACAAAATATTTCCTAAAAAAAGTCTGATCGAAAAACAAATATCCGAAAATCAAAATATGATTAAAAAATTTGAAATTCAATTCGAATCAAAATCTGAATCTGAATTGAATAAAATTGCGGATGAAAAAAGCGGATATGTGAATGAGGCAAGAATAGCTTCAAAAAATATTTTGCGTGATAAATACGTGCTGTAACACCGTATAAAGTTAATGTGGGTTTTTATTTCTTTCCCAAAGTTCTGTGTCTTTTTATTATGTCACTTATACTTATTTA
>NZ_VDET01000031.1 GCF_006381105.1 Flavicella sediminum
ACTTATTAGGGGCTAAAATAGTGAGTTAATATTGATTTCATATTTTGTAAAACCTTTTTCAAATAGTTCAGTGATAAATTCCTTATCACTATCGTCTCTAAAGTATTTGAGTCCTGATTTTGCAAAAGCATAAACTAAAAAAGATAAATAAGTTTTTCCTGAATTGTTTGGACCACAAAATACAGTTAATTTTTTGCTAAGGTCGATTTTAGCATTTTTAATTGGTCCTAAATTATTTATTTCTAATTTCATTTTTCAAAGATATATTAATCTTCACTTATATTATAATAATGTTTAGAATTAATGCATGCCAACGTTTTTGTATAAGGTTAGTGTGGGAGTTGATAATCGTTAGATTATCGGCCTAGCACTAAGCTTATACTTATTTTTTGTTTTTATCTTAATCGACCTAAAAATACTTAAATAAGTATAAGTGACACAGTAAATAAGCCTAAAACTTTGGGAAAGAAATAAAAACCCACATTAATTTTATACGGTGTTACAAACTGTTAATTTATTTTTTTGAATTTTCTATAACTAGTTTCATACTCAACCATGTTAATATCTTTTCCGTTTGGATAATATAATTTCATCGTATCATCGTCTGAGAAAACGGCTTTGTTTTGAATATATGGATGAGCACTTAAATCAGTAATTTTTTCACTTGATAAAACAATATTAGTATCATTTGACCTTACCCAAAATCCATTTTGTTCCGGGTTATTATTACAATTATTGATATCACCATAAAAACTAATTACTGAAGTTTGATTTTCAGAATTAAATATCCACGTATTATTAGAGGCACATTTTTCAGCATAGCTGTTAAAACTTTCAGTTCCATCTGAGTAAGTTCCTCCATATCCCAAAAGAGACCATGTTCCTATAATTTTATCTTTATTTATCTCACTATTTTCATTACATGAGTTTATTAGTATTCCAATTGTTATTATAATAATAAGATTAATTTTTTTCATAGTAATTGTTTGTAACGGTTTTGTATAAAGTTAGTGTGGGAGTTGATAATCGCGAGATTTTCAGCCAAACACTAAGCTTATACTTATTTTGTGTTTTTATCTTAGTCGACCTAAAAATAGATAAATAAGTAGAAGTGACCCAATAAAAAAACACAAACC
>NZ_VDET01000032.1 GCF_006381105.1 Flavicella sediminum
AGTAAAAAGACACAAACCTTTCGAGTAAACCATAAAAACCCACATTAACTTTATACGGTGTTGTGCCCAGTTATTTTATTAAGTACTTAGTTTTATTAAATTCTCCAATTTTTCCGAATAGATTTTTTTCAACTCCGTTTTTTAAATCACGACTTGCAGTTGCAGATGATATATCTTTAAATACATCCATATAATCTTTTCTTGAAAACTCAGATTTGTTTAGTGAGATAAAATATTCAAGTCTCTCGTTTTCGGTAAATGTTCTATTATTAAAATTTAATAACTCACTAATCGAAGAGTCTATTATGCTCAGCATATATTCTATAAATTTTGTAGATTTTCCTGATTTATCACTTTCCGATAATGCTTGATAATATTTCTCTTGATTTTTACTAATTAAAGTTTCAAATGGTAGATATTCAAATACTGGATATTTATCCATTAAAATTAATGTTTGCCATAATCTCCCCATTCTTCCGTTTCCATCCAAGAATGGATGAATAAATTCCATTTCGTAGTGAAATACACAACTTTTTATTAATTCAATCTCTTCTAAGTTCTCTAAATATTTAAAAAGGTCTTTCATTAAATACGGAACATTTTGTGCAGGAGGAGCTAAGTGCTCAACTTTAGATCCTTTTACTATCCCGACACCTTGAGTTCTATATTTTCCTGAATTCTCAATTAAATTATTCATCAGAATATTATGAGCTTTTAAAAATGATTTTTCACTTTTTGGATCAAAATCTTTTAAAGTCTGGTAAACATCAATCGCATTTAAAACTTCATTAACATCTTTTTGAGGACCAACGATTCTTTTGTTTTCAATTAAGGCAGTTATTTGTTCTTCCGTAAGAGTGTTTCCCTCGATTTTTAATGAGGAATGAATCGTTTTAATTCTATTTTGTTTTCTCAGTTGTGGAGAAGGTTTATTTAGAAAATTAGCATTAACCTCTCCAATTTTCTCTGAAATAGAAGTAATATATTTTAATATTTTAGATGTTATCTCGTAAGGTGGCTTCATGTGGTACTATCATTTGATAGCATCAAAGATAAAATCATTTACTGAATTATCAATCTAAAAAATCGAATTTTAATTAGGTACAACGGTTTTGTATAAGGTTAGTGTGGGAGTTGATAATCGTAGGATTATCGGCCTAGCACTAAGCTTATACTTATTTTGTGTTTTTATCTTTGTCGACCTAAAAATACTTAAATAAGTATAAGTGACACAGTAAATAAGCCTAAAACTTTGGGCAAACCATAAAAACCCACATTAACTTTATACGGTGTTGTAGTACGTTTTATTCTAGAAGGAATAGATACTTTGTTGGTTTTTTTAAACTTTGTTGTTTACTTGAATTTAATTGATTCAAGTTTATTTCATAAGATTTCTCATTGGTTTGATTCCCAATAAAAACTGATTCTATAATCCCTTCTTTACTTGAATAAACAATAATAAGTATCGGATATTGGTGATTTATATTTTTCTGGTTAATTTTTTTCTTAATTAATTTAATAATTTTAGACTTAAGTTTTTCAGGGATTTGTTTAAAATAATATCCATTCCCAATATTTGTATCTTCAATTATATTCGCATCTACGGTTTTAATATTCTTATCAAGATATTTAAATTTTGTATGAATCATATTATCTTGAATAGGCTTTGATTTTAGGGATGGAAGTGAAGATGAAATAAAATTAATTTGTTCAACTAATTCGGTATATAGACTATCTGAATAATTCCATTTACCTAAGAAAAGTGAATTACTCATGGATATATAACTTATTTTACCATCTTGGAACATATAATGCATTATGGGGCTAGATGGTTTAATTTTAATATTAATTTGATCTCTATCTTTTGAGAGTTTAAAACTCTCATCGTTTAAATTTTTTAGAGGTATTTCATAGATCCATTGGTAGAAATGAATCTCATTATTTTTGGACTTCCTTAAATCCTGTATAATAAGATTATTTTGAAAAGTATCAATTTTGAAATGATATATCTTTTCAGTTTTAAATTCCGGTGCATTGACTTCTATGGTCGGAGGTAGATTATTTAACTTTAGGATTGAATTTTGACCAATTAAATAATTAATGTTTAAAGACAACAATACGAATAATAAGAATAATGTTTTTTTCACAGATTTATTTTTTAATGTCTAGTCCTGAAATATGGCTACAGGTTAAATTGCTAATTAAGCTGATAATTTATATACCATATTTGGTGTTTTAAAGTCTAAAGATAAGTGTAATCTTATTTCGTTGTATAATTTAATTGCATTTTTTGCGGCTCTTTTAGCATGTGCTACATTCATAAATGTTTGATCTAAATAAAATTCGTCTTTTAATATTCCATTTACCCTTTCTGCCATTGCGTTTTCGTAGCAGTGATTTTCTTCTGTCATACTTATATTTATTTTCTTTCTTTTAAGAATTTGAGTGTATACATTGCTGCAATATTGAATTCCTCTGTCCGAATGATGAATAAGTCCCTTAATATTTTTAGCTTGATATACAGCTTTATTAAGAGCTCTCACACATCCTTTAAGCTCAAGACTGTCGCTAAGGTCATATCCTACGATTT
>NZ_VDET01000033.1:0-3830 GCF_006381105.1 Flavicella sediminum
ATAAGGAACCAAAATGTTTCGTGGGAAAAATGTGTGAGTGGTAGTAGTATATTTTCGGTCGAGGTTATGAATGCTAACGGTTTTGGCTAGGCTTTGTGCGGGGTTGAAAATCGACAAGATTTTCGAACACGCAACTAAGCCGAAGCTTTTTGTTTGGATTTGTTTCTTTGTTTTCACAAAGCCAAATCAACAAGATTTGGCGACTTAGTAAATATACACAAAACTTTGAAGTAAGCACAAAACCCGCATGAAGTTTAGCCGGTGTTGTGGCCAGTTTTTATTAGTTAAATTTTCCACCATTTCGATTTCTTAGATTTCTCCCAATCTTTCAATCTTTTTTCTAAAATGGGTTTCAGTTTGTCGTAGTTTTTCCAATTATCTTTTACGTGATATAAAGTTGGAATGTCTTTTCCTAGTATTTCAGTATAATCGTCTAAAAAACTCCCTTTTTCATAATAGGCATAAGTAAATTCATTTCCTTTTTCATTTAAATCTTCGTCCATTAAAACTCCATCAAGATTTTTCTCAAAAAATTCAGCACCAGTTATTTCTCTGTTTTTTACTTTTTCAACTTCAATTAATAACCCATTATTCTCAGATTTAAAAAAATCTTTTTCAATAATCCAAGCTAAGTAAAATCCTGTATGAACATAACTTTGAAAATTATTTAAATCTTTCGGAAACTCTCCGCTAAAATGCCATTTGGCTTTGTCAAAAATTCCATTAAAATCAATTGGTAGCATTTGAGTTTTTACTTCAATATATTTTTTCTCAAGAAATTCTTGTTTCAATTTATCTAATTCTTTTATTGCTTTTTCATTTGTTCCACAATGTTTGGTAGAGTTAGAAATTGCACTTTTATCTATTTCTCCAGATTGTATTTTCAATAGATGTTCATCGATTTCAATCTGAACAAAATCAGTCGTAATTCTATTTTTCTTTTCTAATCGGATTGTCATTTTTTCAAATTGGCTACAACGTTGTTGTGTAAGAAAAGTTGCGGTTTTGTTCGCGAGGATTTTCCACCGGAAAATCTGATGTGAGCAAATAAGCAACAGCCTTTGGTGAAGCAATAAATTTAGCGATTTTTTTTACACGGTGTTGCAAAATCGTTGTTTTTTTGTTTTCGTAACTGAGTTTTATTCATTTTTCCAATTTTTCAGAATTAAACTTTTAAGATGTTTTTCCGCCAAGTTTTTAATTCAGAGTTTGAGTAAATTCCGCAATTCAGATTTTCCGCATTTTACTCAATTCCGCAAACTTGATAAATTCAGGTTTTGAGTAAGAATTCCACCAATTTGATGTTCAGAGTTTGAGTAAATTCCAACATTTTAGAATTTAATATGATATTCTCCAAATTTTCCGATTGAGAGATTGTTCTTAATTTCTCACTACTTTTTTAAACTCGAAAGGCATAAAAACTCAAAATTTTTCTTCCGATTTTTTTCCGATTAAGTGGTTTCCGCAAACTTGCTCGACAATGTTTTGCAACGTGTTTGTATAAGGTTAGTGTGGGAGGTAGACAATCACAAAATTGTCCCCCGAGGCACAAAGCTTATACTTATTTAGTTTTTTTATCTTGTGGACCTAAAAATACTCAAATGAGTATAAGCGACCCAAAAAAGAAACACTAAACTTTTGGGCTAAAACTAAAACCCCACATTAACATTATACGTTGTTGTACTGCGTTTTATTTTTTTATCCTTTTTAGTTTTATTGGATTTTGTCTTGTGTCAAAAATTGTAACAATTGTAATAGATTCAGAAGTATATCTATAAAATAAAGTTGTCTGTTTTGTTATTACACATTTAAACATTCCTTTATTTTTTTCAGACTGAGGAAAACTTTCAGGGTTTGATTTAATTAAGTTGACGTTTCTATCTAATTTTTTCACGAAATCAGATTTAACTTTCGCACTCCAATTCTCGAGAAGGTACTTGAATAATTTATCAAGTTTTTTTTCCGCCGTTTTTGTAATAATTACAGTTCTACTCATTATCTATGAGAAGACATAAAGTTATCGTAACTCACAGTTTCTCCACGGCTAATTTCAAGATCAGCATTTTTAATTTCTTCTTTCTGTTCTGCACTCAGTTCGTCCCAGAAATCAGAAGTTTTCTCCTTTCTCAAAATATTTTTTATAGATTCAAGTATTGAAGGATTCTCTGTATTCAGTAACAACTTCATTAATTCTAATTTTTCAGCTTGTATATCCATAATTAAAGATTTGAAACAAAAATAAGAAATTTCGATTTGAATTTTGTTTTCTGACGTTATTTTTTAATGCAGTACAACGGTTTTGTATAAGGTTAGTGGGGGAGTTGATAATCGTAGGATTATCAGCCTAACACTAAGCTTATACTTATTTTATGTTTTTTCTTAGTTGACCTAAAAATACTTAAATAAGTAGAAGTGACATAGTAAAAAAACACAAACCTTTGTTTAAGCCATAAAAACCCACATTAACTTTATGCGGTGTTGTAAACTGGCTTATTTTCTTGCTAAATATTCTTTTGCTGACATTACAGGAATTCTCGAGTTTTTAAAATCTTTTTGATTCCTAGTTATAATTATATCAATTTCATTTTCAATAGCAGAATAGTATTGTAATCCATCTTCGAAGTCAGGAAAATTATCATCGTTCAAAGCTAATTCTGTAACTTTATCATCTAGTGCTAAAGTTTGAACAAGTACTTTAAATCTTCTCAGGATTGTTCTTGCTTCTTTCTCTGTTTTTAATTTTGATAGAATATAATTTGTATTGGCAAAAGTTAAAGATGATACAGTCAAAGTAATCAAGTTTTTATCTGCCAAAGAAAATAAGGTCGCAGCTTCTGTGTAAAATTCTTCTCGTTTAGCCAATAAGTCTATGACAATATTTGTATCTATTAATAATCGAATCATTTGTATTTCTCCGTTAAGAAATTTGTGTAATCATCTTTTGAATTAGTTTCTTGATTTAAATCAATCACACCACTAAGACTTTGAACCAAAGGAGTAATTTCTAAATCGCTATTTTTTTTGCTAGTTAAGGAAGCGAGGTAAGTTTCAATCAATCTAGAAAGACTGACTTTATTTGATTTAGCATAATCTTTTGCTTGTTCAATTACTGATTTGTCAAGGCTTAAAGTAAGTTTTGTATCCATGATAAATTAATTTACGTGTAAAGATAAATATATTCTACGTGTAAATGAAATTTATCTCAGAATTTTTGCTTGTTTACAACGGTTTTGTATAAAAATCAGTTTGGGAGAAAGGGGCATAGCCTTTTCGAGCGTACTGATTTAGTTAGTTTAAAAGTACAGAACTTAGGGAAAGAAACCAAGCCCAAATTGTTTTTATGCGTTGTTGCCTTTTAGCAGTACGGATCATTAATTTTCAATTCTTAGTTTTTCATTTTTCTTCAGTGATTCTACTTTACAATTCATTGTGTAAATCTCAAGAAATCCAGACTCAGCGTAGGAATAAAAATTCAACCACTCAGTTACAAATTCTAAAAGCGTATTAGTTTTCATTTTCTAATAAATTCTCAACGTTTACAATTTAAATTCAGCGTTGTTACGATATTTTAAAAGAAGCTAGAGTAATATGTATCGTTTATAGTAATATATCAAGGATTTAGAAAGCGAATAGTTTAAATCTCATTTAAAAGAGAGAACTTTCATATTTAGTTTTAAAAAAATGCGGAGTTACGTAATTTCAAGTTTCTAAGAAAAGAAACCGTTCGGCTAACTGCGAAATTTCGGACGAAATTTGCGCTGTTAACGGCAACGGTTTTGTATAAAGTTAGTGTGGGAGTTGATAATCGAAAGATTCTCAGCCAAACACTA
>NZ_VDET01000033.1:3875-4178 GCF_006381105.1 Flavicella sediminum
TTAACTTTATGCGGTGTTGGCGTATCGTTGCTTTTTTTGCTAAGAAAAGCTGAATTAAACTAAAATGATTCTGCGAAAGGATGTGTGAGCGGAAGTAGAATTTTTGCGTCCAGATTTGCCTCCCAACCGTAAACTTGCTAAAAATCGTGAATTAACACTTAGAAAGTTTCTGCGAACAAATGTCTGATCGGAACTATAATTTTTGCGCCTAGATTTTCCTCCTAACCGTAAACTTGCTAAAAATCGGGAATTAACACTTAGAAAGTTTCTGCGAAAAAATGTGTGATCGGAACTAGAGTTTTT
>NZ_VDET01000034.1:0-665 GCF_006381105.1 Flavicella sediminum
GTTTTCTTCTTAGTCGATCTAAAAATAGAAAAACAAGTAGAAATGATATAGAAAAAAAACAGAATCCTATAAAGTAAACCATAAAAACCCACATTAACTGGATGCGGTGTTGTGGCTAGTATTTTAGTCTGTCTATCTCTTTTGTTAATTCAAAATATTCATCTTTTCCAATTTTATTAATCTTATATTCAATTTTAACCAATTCTTTTTGAAGAGAATCTAAATCATCCATATTGTTAATTTTAATCCTTCTCTCCTTATAGATTCCGCATTCCTTATTTTTAAAATATGTAATTTTATCGATTAAATAGGCTATCGAGTTTTCATCTCTGTTTCCCTTATTGATTATTGGATCGATACCATTCAGAGATTTGAGAAATATCAAGGAGTCATGCATGTAGAAGACAGAGTTGATTTCTAAAAATTCTCCAACTTTCAAATAGGATTGCGTTTTTTTACTATTTCCATTTTCAAGATATCTAACTCTTAATTCCGTATTATTGATAACTGTGTCAAAATCTTTAATGAGTCTGACTATTTCATCTATTTCGTTCGCCTGAGTATTTGCTCTTTTAATCCAGTCGTTTTTACAACCAATTAATAATAATAAATTTATTAAAATTAGAACTTTTCTCATATTAGCTACAACGTTTTTGTATAAGGTT
>NZ_VDET01000034.1:674-1771 GCF_006381105.1 Flavicella sediminum
TGTGTTTTTATCTTAGTCGACCTAAAAATAGATAAATAAGTAGAAGTGACATAGTAAAAAAACACAAACCTTTGTTTAAGCCATAAAAACCCACATTAACTTTATGCGGTGTTGTAAGCAGTTTTTTAAAATGGAAGTCCATCAAATTCTGATTTTACTTTGTTTCTCAATCCAGCTTTTCCTCCATATGCTTTTAATAAAAGTGGGTTTTCTTGAATTCTACTCATAAATTCAACAATATGTTCATCGGTTCCAGCGTGATAATATTTTATTTCCCCAACCATTTTCGCATATTTTTCCGCATAAAAATTCAGTAACTCTTTTGCTTCCTTTTCGATAGGGTTTTCAAGTTTAGATTGTTTTAGTTGTCTTAGTATTTGAACAGACTCTTCCAAAAGTTCCCTTTCACTTCTTATTTCTTCACCTCCTTTTTTTGCACCTTTTTTATTCTCAATAATTGACTTAACTTTTTCTTCTAATTGAGGATAAAAAATTTCAAAAAGGTCTTTTAATGTTTCCATTGACAATCCTTTTCCTCCTGAGTTGGAAATAGATTGGTTTATCGTAACCAAAAGTTTAAAAATATCTTCCTTGTTAAACTTAGTGGCTTGAAAAAGAGAAAGAGGCCCAGTTAAATCAGTTGGATTTAAATCAATCAAAAATGTACAGACATATGAGTCTTCTGTTTTCGATATTGCACCTGCTTCAAACAGAATCCAAGGTGAATTTAAATTTTCTTTAGTAACACAGAAAATACCAACTTTAGAATTTTCTAATTTTTCACTTATTTCAGAATTCCATTTTTTACCTTTCTCAATATCAACTGATATCCAAGGTTCAGCAGCTTGAATTATTTGTTCAATCCACTTTTTTAAATATTCAGCAATTGCTTTACTGTCATTTCCTGACCAACTTATAAATATCTTCATTTTTTTTTTTCAAATTGCTTACAACGGTTTTGTATAAAGTTAGTGTGGGAGTTGATAATCGCGAGATTTTCAGCCAAACACTAAGCTTATACTTATTTTGTGTTTTTATCTTAGTCGACCTAAAAATAGATAAATAAGTAGAAGTGACCCAATAAAAAAACACAAACC
>NZ_VDET01000035.1 GCF_006381105.1 Flavicella sediminum
AGAAACCATACTCGATACACCCCGAAAGGATTCAGGACACTCTAACTGACAGTTCAGGAATTGTTCTTTTTTAATTTTCTGTTTTAATTGATGTTTAATAATAAAAACATAGTTAGCCCTAACCAAACAAGCAGCCCCGTTCCATAGCCCACAGCTACCATTTCAAAACTTTTCCGATAGTTGCTTTTTAACAATTTGTGCATACCTGCAACCAATATAAAAAAGTATAATACCTCAAATAAATTGATGGTTTGAAACGGATACACAAACCAAGAATCTAACGATTCCACATCTAAATAATTGATAAAACTCAAAGGATAATACTGCTGAAATGCGACTAAGTCAAAATCTGTTTGAAACCAATAGAAATAAGCAAACTTTACAATAGCTACTAATACCCATACAAATTCTCCAACCAAAGCAATTCTTAAAAATTGTTTGAACTTAAAAGGGTGCTCCATCTCATAAAAGAAAGTTGTAATACTCAAACACAGTGCAACCAAACTACTACGTATGATTACAATCAATGGAGTAATAGCATAAGCAGCCCACCACCACTTCTGGTGTTGTTCAATTATTTCTTCTAGCTGTTCTTGTACATAGTTTTCTGCATAAAAATTATATAATAATTCTTCTGTGTTTAAGAAGATTATCATTAGAAATGAAACTAAATACAGAAATATTACAGAACTAAGAAACAAAATATTATTATTTATATGTCTCATTTTTATAATTTTTTTTACACTTACACCTTTTTATAATCGAATATGAGAGAAAACTTCCAGAAATTGTGAATATAATGTCAAATTCATCAAACACCTCATTACCTGAAAGAAATGGGTAGAATTCTTCAAAAATCAAAAATATAGCTGTCATAAAAATCACAACACCATTATATTTTTTATATTTCACATAATAATCAACAAAAGACAATGGAATAATCATTGCTGCTACAAAATTAGGAAGTGACCCAATAATAATATCCAAAACAAAGTAGCTCCCTAAAAAATGCTCTCTCAGATGACTATTAATAACAAATACTAGGAAAAGACAATAAATTAAATTTTTCATCAAATAATAAATTAAACTCCCCCAAGATCAGCCTACGAGCATTTTTAAGGAATATGTATTTTAGCTTTAAATTTGTAAATAAGGAGGTGCTTATACAATAAGTGAATATTAAGGAGGGAGGAACCCCTCCTTATTTTAATAGAGTTTATTCGCCTCGAAGTTGATCTGCACAAGAATCTGAATTATCCCAAGCAACCAAAGCTCCCATCCAAGTAACAGGACCTCCCCCTCCAATTACCAGTCCAATTGCTCCGGCCAAAAAAGCTGCACAACCTCCTCCTTCAATCACTTCCATTTCACTCATTTCTAATGTTCTTATAATCATAAAAATTTTTGTTTATTAATAAATTATATTTGTGTTAAAAATACTTTATAAAACTAATTATTAATTCGACATTAAAACTCCCGAATATTGGGAAAAACAGCATTTTATTCCCGATAATCGGGAATTATTAAAAATTCGCAGCAGATTTTGGAATATTCTTTCATGCAACTTAATTTTTTGCGTTTGAAAAAAAATAGTTAAACACAACAACAACAAGCTTTTTCAACAAATGAGCTAATTACTTGCAACTAACTCAAAACTTAACTTTGCTTTTTAATAACTTCATGCATTAAAGGTTTTAGTTATAATTTCTGAACATTGGATTTCTTGTGCATGAGCTAAATATATATATAGTTCTGCAAAGATTGGTTCAATTCTTACTTTGTCATTAATAATTCATAGCTTAAACTGAAGCGCAACAGGACGGTACAGGATTGTTTCAAAATTGAACAGCAGTATTTTCAATCAAAAAAATTGCAGCATTACTTGATTATATATTAAGGCACAATGACGTGTATAAAACAATCAATCATATGTTTTATTAATATTTTATGGAATGAAAAAACTATTTTTAAGTTTCGTATTAATCTCATTGGTATATGTAGGTTATCTGAATAGTCCTAAATATGACAAATATCCTAAAGGAGTAAGAAACGCATTTAGACACTCTAGCAAATCACAAAAAGATGAATTTGAGAAAGTGCTTCATCATTTCAGTACAGAAAAAGATAGTTTAAAATTTAAAGCAGCCATATTTCTCATTGAAAATATGCACTATCATAATTATATAAAGCCTATTCGTGAATTTGACTTGGCATTTGACAGTATAGCACATTTTCCAAAAATCGAATTAAACATTTATAGGGAAGAAGCTTTTAAAAGCATGTTAGATTCAATTTCCGATTATTCTAATCTAGAACAACCCAATTTAATTAAAGACATTGAAAGTGCAAAAGCAGATTTTCTTATAGAAAACATTGAACTAGCTTTTAAAGCTTGGTATAAAATCCCTAAAGGTAATAGAGCATCGTTTGATGATTTCTGTAATTTTATTTTGCCTTATAGAAGTTCAAACGAACCGCTCGAAATTCACTCAAGAAGAAAATTATTCTATCAATATAAATGGGTATCTGACTATATAGAGAAAGGTGTTTCCCTTGAAACTATTGTAGATAGTATTAAGAGCGATTTCAATTTTAGAACTTTTATAGGGATAGGTAGCTCGTATCCATTTCCTTTAAGTACAAGCCAACTAGAAAAATCTAAATTAGGGCAATGTGGCGATGGGGTAAATTATTATGTAAATGTGATGCGATCTATAGGTATTATGGCTGCAAAAGATTACGTAGAACATTGGGGTAACGACCCTTTTGCCAAAAGCCACTCATGGATTTATACCCAGTTGGGTAGCGAAGTTTATCTAACAGATGTACATAAAAAAAGTAATATTAAGGGTGTTTATAAAAATGAAAGCATACCCAAAGTATATAGAACTAGATTTGACGCCGTAAAAAACACAAATAGTATTCATACTGATCAAGATGTAACTCATAAATACATTTTAGTTATGGATGTTGATATTGATAACATTTTTAATGTAAATGCTAAAGCCTCAATATTAACTGTCTTTGATAAACGAGAAGGTTGGTTTCCTGTAGTTCAGGGACAAAAAACAGGTGAAAATTTCAAATTTAGTAATATAGGCTATAACGTCTTGTATTTACCTATGGATAAAGAAAGTAAAAAACCGCTCAATTATCCTTTTTTTATAGACGCTTCAAAAAAGATTCGCTTTTTTAAACCTGATAAAAACGTTTTAGATTCTGTGGTACTCACTAGAAAAATTGGTTTAAGCACAAGACGATACAGGGGTAAACGGTTTTGGTTAGAAGCCTTAAACGGAAGTGTTATTGAAGCATCCAATAATTCAGAATTTATAAATGCTAAAGTATTACATGAAGTTTCTAATTTTAATAGTACGCATATTCAAAAAATAAAGATAACAGATAGAACCCAATATAAGTATATAAGATTTAACAGTAAAAAGCCAAAGTCTTTCTTAGCTAAATTGGCATTTTACGATGTGAATATGAAGCCATTACAAGGCGAAATTATTGAGAAAAATATTTTGAAAGAAACCAAAGACTATAAATATGGAGCATTTGATGATAATACCCTTACCTATTCTGGAGGCGATTATTTTAAACTTGGGCTAAAATTTTCTAAACCCCAAACTATTGGTTTTGTAGAATTTCAGTCCAGAAATGACGATAACCACATTAATAAAGGCGAAGATTATGAGTTGTTTTATTGGGATAAAAACTGGAAATCTTTAGGAAAACAAAAAGCACAAGATACTTTACTGCATTATAATAATGTACCTAAAAATGCTTTGTTGTGGTTAAGAAACTTAACAAAAGGAAGAGAAGAACACATTTTTTGTATTGATGAAAATAAGCAACAACATTGGCTTGGTTTTGAGAATGCTAAAAAATAATATTTAAACACAAGTAATATTTATATAAATCTTAAAAAAAAACATAGCATGGAGAAAAATTGAAAAATAATTAAAATTCTTAATTGAAAAAAAGTAAGTTTTGAATTACGTGAGTGTAAAAAAAGAAGCTCGCAACTCTCGAAAACCGAGCAATCGGAAGATAAAACTTCAAAAACAAATGTTAAACATCTATTATTGATAGATGAAAAAAAATGAAATGAAAAAAAAACAATTAATAAACAAATCAAATGTTACTACTATCATAATCACAATACTTATGGTAGTTATTATTGGTTTTATTACAGGATGTGAAAGTGAAAATACTTTAGAAAACGAATACGCAGATTCTGAATATCTTGAACTTGATATTTATGACAAGTACAGAATGAAAGAAAAAGAATTCAAAACAATGAATCGAGCAATTCAAAGATTAAATATAAAAAAAGTAGAAGGGCTTTTTAAAATTAAAGAAACTTCTGCAAAAGAAATAAATATTTCCCCTAAATTATTTAATTATATAACTGCTGGGTTTAATTATACTAATAGCACTTTAAGACCTAAATCATTATCTAATAAAAGTAAAATTACTAGATTGAAATCTGGAAACAATGAAATCATATTTCAGGTAAATGATTCTACTTATTGTTTTTCATATTCTATCACTGCGTTAGGTGATTTTTCTTTTAATGCCTGTAAGACAAAACAAAATGACCTAGGTTGGGGGGATGGTGTGCCTGTTACACAATCAACTAATGGTACTTATGATATTAGCAATGCTCTCTCTTTTTACAAAAGTTTCTACCAAAATGGATCCATTATAAGCAGCAACAGTTTAGAAGAAGGTATGATGGGAGGTAAAGTTCTATTTTTCAGGACTGGATCTAATGCCCATGCAGTAAATGCAATGTCTTATGATGAAAACACAGGACTCATTACTTATTTTGACTATCAAAATAATAGAGCAGGATGGGTTGATAAAAATGCAGTAATTGCTATTTTTAATAAAGGAAATTAAGATTATGTTGAATATTAGGTATCAAATTAGCATTGCGTTATTCTTAATGACGATAAATGTTTTTTCCCAAGTTAACCTGCCTTACGAGCAGAATCTTACTTCTTACAAACAGTATTTTAAAGATAAATATGGGGTTACAATTTCTATTCCAGCTAGGTTTAGGGATTTGGATAAATACAGAGTACATTGGGCAGTAAGAGAAGATCCCGAAAAACATACAGGTTTTATATATGGTCCATTTTTTTTATCTAAGGATAAAAAATGTATGATAGTATTTCCTTCTGATTTCTTTGGTTTTTTTGGGTCGTTTGAAAAATATAAAACGACTGAGCTTAGCACATTTTATTTTCATCCAAAGGGTCAGGTTACTGCTGAAGTAGAAACTTCACTGGGGTTATATTATAGTCCTGGAGATTCAAGGAATAAAGTTATAGAAAACGTTGATTTATATAATTATGTTGACTTCATTTTTGGTAAACAAGCTAAAGAAAAATACAATGCAGATTCTTATTCGGTTTCCAATTTACCCGATGCTCATAAAACTTATTTTGTTGATGAATCTCTGGAAAAGCTTCGCAAAAAAAAGTATCCGTACTGCACAAGTTTATTTATACAAAAAGACGAAAGGGCTGTTTTAGATATTAAACTTTTCTTTACCAAAAAAGGCTTCAAGAAAAAAGAAAAGTATATTAATATGCTAGACAAACATATTTGGTTTGATGAAAAATTTAAGCCTAATTAAAGGTAGCTAAAGACTTGTCATAAAAGAATGAAAACAGATTAAAACTAAACCTTTAAATGCAAAAAAATATGAAAAAGGAGAAATTATTTAAAAAACTAAATGTAACTGCCATTGTAACGGCAATGCTATTAACTATTGTAATGATCTTTACAACAGCATGCGAAACTGAAACACAAACAGAAACTAACTATGCCGATGCTGAGTATCTTGAACTTGATATTTACAATAAGTATAAAATGGGAGAAAAGGAATTTGCAACAATAAATCGTGCAATTCAGAGACTAGAAATAAATAAAGAAGGAGGGTTGTATAAAATTGAAGAAACTTCTGCTTCAGAATTAAATATTTCACAAAAGTTATTCGATTATATCACTGCTGGTTTTAATTATACCAACAGTATTTTAAGCCCTAAATCATCATCTAATAAAAGTAAAATTACTAGGTTAAAATTTGGAAACTACGAAGATACATACCAACAAATTGATAGCACCTATTGTTTTTCTCATGCCCTATCAGCATTTCAAGATTATTCGTTTAACACTTGTAAAACATATCAAGATAGCCAAGGTTGGCAGGATGGAGTACCCATAACATATTCCAATGGTAATTATAATGTTAGTAATGCCATATCTTTTGTGCAAAATTTCTATCCAAATGCTGAACAGGTAAGTCCTAGCAACATACAAAGTGGAATGATGGGAGGGTCTATATTAATTTTAAAGACAGAAGGAGCTGGAGGCGGTGCTCATGCAGTAAACGGCATCAATTATGATGAAAACACAGGAATTGTGTATTTTATTGATTACCAGAATGATAGATGGGGAGAAGTTACATTAAATGATATAATAACTGTTATCAAAAAAGATTAGTGTTATGATAAATTTAAGAAACTATATGACTTTAATTTTATTGATGATAGGGATTAATGTTTTTTCTCAGAATAATTTTCCATACAAGCAAAATCCATCTTCGTATAAGAAATACTTCAAAGACAAATATGGGATAACAATTTCTTTTCCAGATAGGTTTAAAGACTTGGGTAAATACCGAGTTAATTGGAAGGTAAGGAAAGATCCAGAAAAACATACAGGGTTTTTATGTGGTATACTTTTTTTATCAAAAGATAAAAATTGTATGATAGCATTTCCTGCTGATTTTTTTGGATTTTTTGACTTACCAATAGAAAATAGAAACACAGAGCATAATGAATTTTTCTTTGATCGTACGGGGCAGATAATTGCTGAGATTGGTACTTCTCTTGGTGTATATGAAGAATTTAAGCCTCCAATCATCAACATAAAGCATTTTGATTTGTACCAATATGCCAGCTTTATATTTGGCAAACTGGCCAAAGAAAAATACAATGCAGATTCTTATTCGGTTTCAAGTTTACCCGATGCTCATAAAACTTATTTTGTGGATGAATCTCTGGAAAAGCTTCGCGAAGAAAAATACCCTTACTGCACAAGTTTATTTATACAAAAAGACGAAAGGGCTGTTTTAGATATTAAACTTTTCTTTACCAAAAAAGGCTTCAAGAAAAAAGAAAAGTATATTAATATGCTAGACAAACATATTTGGTTTGATGAAAAATTTAAGCCTAATTAAAGGTAGCTAAAGACTTGTCATAAAAGAATGAAAACAGATTAAAACTAAACCTTAAAAAGCATGAAAATCATAAAATGTTTTGTTTTTACAGCAACTATATTGATAGCTACAAATTTATACTCACAGGAAAGTTGGCCTTATAAAAACAACCTTTCTTCGTACAAACAATATTTTAAAGAAAACTTTGGGATAGAAATTTCATTTCCAAAAAAACTTAAAGATTTAGATAAATATTCTAAAGTTTGGAAAGTTAGACAGGAAAAAGAAAAGATTTCTGGGTCTTTTTATGGTCCATTTTTTATAACGAAAGATAAAAATTGTATGATTGCTTTTTCAAGTACTTTTTTTAACTTAAATAGTGGTAAAAAAAACAATAAAAAAACGCATACTACATTCTATTTTAACTGGAAAAGTCAAGTAATTACTGAAATAGAAACTTCGCTTGGCATGTATTATAGACCTAGAGATTCAAGGAATAGAGATATAAACCAAGCTGAATTATATAATTATGTAAACTTTATTTTTGGTAAACAGGCGAAAGAAAAATATAATGCAGATTCTTATTCGGTTTCAAATTTACCCGATGCTCATAAAACTTATTTTGTTGATGAATCTCTGGAAAAGCTTCGCAAAAAAAAGTATCCGTACTGTACAAGTTTGTTTATACAAAAAGATAAAAGGGCTGTTTTAGACATTAAATTTTTCTTTACCAAAAAGGGCTTCAAGAAAAAAGAAAAGTATATCAACATGCTAGACAAGCACATTTGGTTTGATGAGAATTTTAAGCCAAATTAAAGCATGTTCAGCATCATAAATTTTAAAAATGTTATTACATTAACTTTTCTAGGTAGTGTGTTTTTCACTTCTGAGAAATTTGTGAATGAAGAAAATACTGTAAAATTTTATTTTACGGTATTTTCTTTCCTTTTAATATTACTCTATGTAATCTTTCTAAAAAACGAAAAGAGTAGAAAAGTACTAATAGAAATTACATCTTTTAAAATTTTAAAAAGTTTTTATATAGTTATTGTTTTACAGTCTTTAAATGGTATTTGTCAATACTTAGGTTGGTTTCCGTCAAATAATCATTTTTTTAATATTACCGGAAGTTTTGAAAATCCAGCTGGTTTTTCTGCAGTTTTGTCTATGTTATTCCCTGTTGGATTGGTTTGGAGTTTAAAAGCTAAAAAACTAGAACAATTTGCACTTGTATTGTCATTAGGCTTCATGTTCTTTTCTATTATTGTCTCAGGCTCAAGAACTGGCTTATTGGCAGTAATCATATCTACAATATTTATTTTCACTTTAGAGTTTCACTTAACATCAAAAATTAAAAATTCTAAAAGGCATCAGATATTTGTTGCTTTCTTCATTGTTTTTTGTAAAAGCAGTTCCTTCTAAACTGAGAAAAGAGAAATCTGGGAGTTCATTTATTTGATCTTCAAGTTCT
>NZ_VDET01000036.1 GCF_006381105.1 Flavicella sediminum
ACTTTTGCACCTGATCCATAACTTTCTAGCTTTTACAAACACATTCCTCTTATAAAAATACAGTTCAACCGAACGAGCAAAACCACAACTATTAAAAGAGACAAAAAAATAGAGCACAAAAAAAATCCCCATCTAAATTAGATGGGGATTTTATATGTGTAAAAAAGTAGAAACTACTCTTTTCCTTCCATTTTTTTCTTCAAGTCAGCAAGACCAGAGATATCTCCAAATGTAGCTTTGTCAGCAGATTCTGCTTTCTTAGCCGCAGCTTTGATATTCTTAACCTCTTCTTCTCTAAAGATAGCCGTATGAGAAGCAACAATTCTTCTGTATTCTTTGTTGAATTCTAATACTTTAAAGTCAGCAGCATCCCCTTTTCCAAGTTTGCTTCCATCTTCTTTCTCTAAATGACGACCTGGTACGAAAGCCTCAACTCCATCAGCAAAAGTTACAATTGCTCCTTTGTCAGTTTTTTCTTTGATACTACCTGCATGTACTGAATCGATGCTATAAGTAGCTTCGTGTCCATCCCATGGGTTGTCTTGAGTTTGTTTATGACCTAAGTTTAACTTACGGTTTTCAACATCTAATTCTAAAACTTGAACGTCTAACACATCTCCAACATTTACAAAGTCAGATGGGTGCTTGATTTTCTTAGTCCATGATAAATCAGAAATATAAACCAATCCGTCAATTCCTTCTTCTAGCTCAACGAAAACACCAAAGTTTGTGTAATTTCTTACAGTTCCTTTATGCGCAGAACCTACAGGATATTTCTTTGTAATATCTGTCCATGGATCTGGATGTAATTGTTTGATACCTAAAGACATTTTTCTGTCTTCTCTATCTAAAGTCAATACAACTGCCTCTACTTCATCTCCAACTTTCACAAAGTCTTGAGCTGAACGTAAATGAGTTGACCAAGACATTTCAGAAACGTGGATCAATCCTTCTACTCCTTGGTTTACTTCAATAAACGCACCGTAATCAGCAAGTACTACTACTTTACCTTTTACTTTATCACCAACTTTCAATTCAGCATCTAAAGCTTCCCATGGGTGAGCGTTTAATTGTTTCAATCCTAATTGAATTCTTGTTTTTTGATCATCAAAATCCAAGATTACAACATTTAATTTTTGATCTAATTCAACTACCTCAGATGGGTGATTGATTCTTGACCAAGATAAATCAGTAATATGTACCAAACCATCTACTCCTCCTAAATCGATAAATACACCGTAAGAAGTAATGTTTTTAACAATACCTTCAAGAACTTGTCCTTTTTCTAACTTACCAATAATCTCTCTTTTTTGGATTTCGATATCCGCCTCAATAAGAGCTTTATGAGAAACTACAACGTTTTTAAATTCGTGGTTGATTTTCACAACTTTGAATTCCATTGTTTTATCTACATACTGATCGTAATCTCTAATTGGCTTTACGTCAATTTGAGAACCTGGTAAGAATGCTTCGATTCCGAAAACATCAACAATCATACCTCCTCTAGTTCTACACTTAACGAAACCGTTAACTACTTCACCAGTTTCCTGAGCGTTGATTACTCTATCCCAAGCTTTGATTACTCTCGCTTTTTTGTGAGACAATACTAATTGACCAGAAACGTCTTCTCTTTTATCAACCAATACTTCAACAACATCACCAACAGCTAAGTTAGGGTTGTAACGGAATTCGTTTAAAGAGATTACACCTTCAGATTTTGAATTGATATCGATGATAGCATCACGCTCAGTAATTCTAGTTACTGTTCCTTCGATAACATCCAACTCATTTACGAAACCTACAGTTCCTTCTAAAGCTGAATCAAATTCTTTCAATTTAGCTTCATCTACTGCTTCAATACCTTCTTCGTATTTATGCCAATCGAAATCTGCTAAAAATTGTTCTGGATTTACAGTTTCAACTGCAGGTACTTCCTGAGCTTCCACTTCGTTTTTTAATTCTTCAGACATGTTGTCTTTACTATTTGTATCTTATTGTTAACCAGATTATTTAAACGAAATCAACCCTAAGAGATTGTTAGTTATAAAATATATATTTCCTTTTCTTAAATCTGTACTCGTAAAAAGGAGTGCAAATTTACATCTAATTATCTAATTTACCAACAATTAAAACCGAGAATATATTTATTTCTAAAATTTTCTTTTATCTCAAAACGGACAAGTTCTATATTTTCTTAAATTTTTAAGTACCAACAGATTAGCTCATCAAACCAAACAACCACAAATATTCTTCAATTTTTAGCCAATCCTTTTAACAGGATGTTAACAGCGCTACCATAATGGTATCCTTATTTTTGTTCTGTGTCTAAACCTAATTAGTATGACTAAATATTTACTTTATACGTTTCTTGTTGTTTTAGGGATGAGCTGTAAAAACCAGTCTCACTCTGAAAAAGACGCTATTTATTTCGGTGGTCAGGTCATCAATCCAAACAGCAACTTTATAACCTTAAAAAAAGGTGAATCAGTTATAGACACACTCTTCTTAAACGAAGAAAATCACTTTCTAAAAAAATACAACCATCTAGAAGAAGGCTTGTATACGTTTTATCATGGTAGTGAATTGCAGTATGTTTTTTTAGAAAAATCTGACAGTATCATGATTAATTTAAATACTTTAGACTTTGATCAATCTTTAGTTTTTTCAGGTCATGGTTCTGATAAAAACGAATACTTGGTCAATCTTTTTTTAGAAAACGAAAAAGATGATTATTCATTTAGAACACATTACAATCTTTCTCCTATTGAATTTAAAGACAAGGTTACCTTATTAAAAGAATTGCGCGATGTACAACTAGAAGAATTCTTAATCGAGCATCCTGAAATTTCTGATGACTTTATCAACCTAGCTAGAGCAACCATAAAATATCCACTATTTAAAAAGATGGAATACTATCCTTTGGCTCACAAAAAAATAACACATGCCGATTCATTTCCAAAACTGAGTGAACAGTTCTATGACTATCGCGAGCACACAAATATTAACGACAGTACCTTAATTGGCTATTATGCTTATACAGGTTATATTATCAATTATTTATACAATCAGTCGTTTTGTAATTTAAAAGCAAAAAAAGATTCTAGCTGTTCCGTTCGAATTTGCTTTTTTAAATCAGTGGACAAAAATATTCATCTTAAAAACTTTAAAAACCAATTGTTGATGGGGAACATTTTGCACAATCTTATTCAAGACAACAACGATGATCTAGAAGTTTTAAATCTATTCTTAAAAATTTCTACAGATAAAAAAGACATTAAAAATATTGAGAAATTAATTTCAGATAAAGAAACTCTCAAAAAAGATCAAATTTTAGAAGATTTTGAAATCATTACAAAGGAAGGCGTAAAAACCAGTATTTACAAAGTTTCAAACAAAAAGAAAACCATACTTTATTATTGGTCTGATCATTTTGTAAAGCCTGAATATTTAACCAACAGAATTCAATACTTATCAAAAAAGCATCCGAACATTGCTTTTATTGGAATCAACACAGATTTACAAAACAAGAATTCTGCACAAGGATTAGAACCTTATTATTTAACCCAAACTAGTGAGGGTCACAAATACAATACCAGTGGTTTTCCAAGAACCATACTTTTATCTGAAAATGGAATTGTTGCAAATAGTTATACAAATATTACAGACAACAAGTTCTCGAAACATCTAGAGGCTTTTCAAAATAACTAGGTCTTTATTAGATTAATGCAACTATTAGGCGTACCTTTGCCAACTTTTAACACTGACTGGCAAGATAGCGATATTATTTTGTAAGTCAATAACTTATATATAATGTCGACATTCAAAGAACTAGGATTAAATGATGAAATCCTAAAAGCACTAACCGATTTAGGATATGAAACTCCTTCGGAAATTCAAGAAAAAGCAGTTCCTCAAGTAATTGCATCTACACAAGATTTAAAAGCCTTTGCACAAACAGGAACAGGAAAAACGGCTGCATTTAGTTTGCCAATTTTACAAAATCTTGACGCCAGCAGTAAAGCAACACAAGCAATCATACTTTCTCCTACAAGAGAATTAGCGGTTCAAATTGGAAAAAACATCCAAGATTTCTCTAAATACATGAAAGGAGTAAATGTACTTACCGTTTATGGTGGTGCAAATATCCAAGACCAAATTAGAGGATTAAACAAAGGTGTACAAATTGTTGTTGGTACTCCTGGACGTACTGTTGATTTAATTAAAAGAAGAGCACTTAAACTTGACAACGTAAAATGGTTGATCTTAGATGAAGCAGATGAAATGCTGAACATGGGATTTAAAGATGAACTGGATCAAGTATTAGAAGTAACTCCGGATAGCAAACAAACATTATTGTTCTCGGCAACATTCCCAAGAGAAGTGGAATCAATTGCTAAGAACTACATGAATAATCCGGTAGAAATTACTGCTGGAACTAAAAACACAGGTTCTGATAATGTTGAAAACCAATACTATTTAGTTACCGAAAGAAACAGATATCCTGCATTAAGAAGAGTTTGTGATTCAAATCCTGATGTATACGGAATTGTATTCTGTAGAACCAAAAGAGAAACAGCTCAAGTAGCTGAAAACTTAATTGAAGACGGTTACAATGCCGATGCTTTGCACGGAGATTTATCTCAAGCACAACGTGATGGTGTTATGCAAAAGTTTAGAAATAAAAGTTTACAGATATTAGTAGCAACAGATGTTGCCGCTCGTGGGTTAGATGTAAACAACCTAACACATGTAATCAACTATAAATTACCAGATCAAACAGAAGCATACACACATAGAAGTGGTAGAACTGGTAGAGCTGGAAACAAAGGTATTTCTATTGCTTTAGTTACCAACAAAGAAATGGGTAAATTAAGACCTATTGAAAGAAAGCTAAAAAAGAAATTTGAAAAAATGATGGTACCTACAGGTGAAGAAATCTGTAAAAGCCAATTGTTTAGCTTAATAAATAACGTAAAAGAAACGGAAGTAAACGAAGAGCAAATCGGAACTTACTTAGTAGATATTTACGCTAGTTTAGAAGGACTTAATCGTGAAGAATTAGTTCAAAAATTTGTCTCTGTTGAATTCAATAAATTCTTAAAGCATTACGCAAATTCAAGAGATTTGAATGATTCTGAAAGAGAAACTAGAAGCGACGATAGAGGAAGATCTAGAGATGATGAAAACATGACGCGTTTCTTTATCAACTTAGGTAGAAAAGACGAATTGAATCCAGGGAAATTAATTGGATTGATCAACGAGCAAAAAATAACTGACAATGTAGAAATAGGTCAAATAGAAATATTAGATACTTTTTCTTTCTTTGAATTGGATAAAAACTTTACAGAAGAAACTATTGGTGCCTTTGTAGACACTACTTTTAATGGTAGAAATGTAAATGTTGAAATTACAGAAAAGAAAAAACGTTCTGGTTCAGGTGGCGGCGGAAGAAGACGTGGCGGTGAAGAACGCAACAGAGGAAGAGGAAGACGTTTTGAAGCAAAAGGTGGAAGATCTGATAGACCAGAAAGAAGCAGAAGAGAAGGTGGTAGCGATAGACCTGAGAGAAGAAGCGGAGACCGTCCCGAAAGAAGAAGTTCTGACAGACCGGAAAGAAGAAGCAGCGATCGTCCTGACAGAAGTGACCGCAGTAGTTCTAGCGAAAGAAGAAGTTCTGACAGACCTGATAGAAGTGCAGGATTTGGAAGACGCAGAAGCTAAACACAATACATAGTATATTAAGAAAGCAGGAAATTTATTTTTCCTGCTTTTTTTATGTTCAGACCAAACAACAAGCTTACTTTTTAACATGATTTTTTGGTTTAAAAAAGTATCTTTGCAGCATGAGTAGAAAAAAGAAAAATTACACCTTTGAAAATATAGAAGTTGTAGATGCTGGTGCCAGAGGAAAGTCAGTAGCAAAGGCTCCGGACGGCCGAGTTATTTTTTTAACAAATGCCATTCCTGGAGATATTGTAGATATTAGAACCGGAAGAAAGCGCAAAGCCTATTTTGAAGGTACCGCTACAAAATTCCACAAGTATTCGGATAAAAGAGCCGAACCCGCTTGTGTACATTTTGAACATTGTGGTGGTTGCAAATGGCAACATATGAAATATGAAGACCAACTTTTTTACAAAGAAAAAGAGGTGACCAATAACTTACAAAGAATTGGACATATTGAATTGCCAAAGGTCACTCCTATTTTAGGTTGTGAAGAGCAATATTTCTACAGAAATAAAATGGAATTTTCTTTTTCTAGCAACCGTTGGTTAACCTATGAAGAAATAAACTCTGAAGAGGAAGTAGACAGTAAAAATGCCTTAGGCTTTCACATTTCAGGAATGTGGGACAAAATTTTAGATGTTGAAAAATGCCATTTACAAGAAGATCCTTCGAATGATATTAGAAACAGCATCAAAGAATTTGCGATTGCAAATGCTATAGAATTTTTCGATCCAAGAGCACAAGATGGATTACTTAGAACATTAATGCTTCGTATTGTTTCAACAGGAGAAATCATGTTGGTGATCCAATTCTACAAAGAACATAAGGAAAAAAGAGAATTATTGCTAAATTTCGTTTTAGAAAAATTCCCGCAAATCACTTCGCTTCAATACATTATCAACGGAAAAGCAAACGATACTATCTACGATCAAAAAATAGAATTATTTGCAGGTCGTGATCACATATTTGAAGAAATGGAAGGTTTGCGTTTTAAAATAAATGCCAAATCTTTTTACCAAACCAATTCTAAACAAGCCTACGAATTGTACAAAGTGACTCGTAACCTTGCCGGACTAACTGGTGAAGAATTAGTTTACGATTTGTATACAGGAACAGGAACCATTGCTCAATTTGTTGCTAAAAAAGCAAAAAAAGTTATTGGTGTTGAGTCGGTACCAGAAGCTATTGAAGATGCCAAAAGAAATGCAGAATTCAATGCAATTGACAATGTAGAATTCTATGTTGGTGATATGAAAGATGTATTTACTTCTGAATTTATTGACAAACACGGAAAACCAGATGTTATTATTACCGATCCTCCAAGAGACGGAATGCACAAAAAGGTTGTTGAACAAATCTTAAAAATTGCACCAAAAAGAGTGGTCTATGTAAGTTGTAATTCTGCCACTCAAGCTAGAGATTTAAGCTTGATGAAAGAACAATACAAAGTCGCCAATACACAAGCGGTAGATATGTTTCCACAAACGCATCATGTTGAAAACGTGGTACTTTTAGAACTGATTTAAAAAATCATTTATTCTGTATGAAAAAATATGTATTTGCTTTATTCGTTGCACTTGTCGGTATTTATTCCTGTGAAATTGATGATTTTTGTAGTCTAGAAACGACGCCTCGATTGATTATTAGTTTTTATGATGTTGAGGATCCAACAGAATACAAAGAAGTGCCACTATATGCTTGGGCCAATGAAATGGATTCTATTTACAATGCCGTAATTGTTGATTCTATTTACATCCCCTTAGACCCTAGTGCAAATTCGATTACCTATAAATTATCTCATACAAAAGAAGTTGATCAAATAGATTTCACCTACGAAGTAGATGATGTTTTTGTTTCAGAATCTTGTGGATTTAAATCTACTTTTAAAAATTTAAAAATTGTATCCAATACCAACGTATGGATACAACGAATTGATATCAGCAACGCCATAATTGAAAACGAAACACAAGCACATGTTAAAATATATCATTAGTCTTTGTTTGGTGTTTTCTTTTATCACGGCCAGTGCTCAAAAAGAAAAAAAAGCAAGCGTACAAGATTCAATTGTTTACAAAAAGAAATACGGATTGCGTGTTGGTGCCGACCTTAGCAAATTGATCATTGGTGCAAGAGATGCTAATTTTAGCGGCCTTGAATTGGTGGCTGATTACCGCCTAAGAAAAGATTTTTATTTGGCAGGTGAAATTGGATTTATTGAAAAAACGTCTGAAGAAGACAATTACAATTTTACCACTAAAGGTTCTTATATAAATCTAGGAATCAACATCAACACCTTTAAGAATTGGTTGGAAATGGACAATGAAATTTACTATGGAGCACGTTATGGCTTTAGTACTTTTTCGCAAACCTTAAACAGCTATACGGTCTTTCAACAAGGAACAGATACAGGCGATTTAAGTACAGCGTATTTTAAGCCAAAAACTATTGAAGCCAATGAAAAATTTGACAGTCTATCTGCACATTGGATTTCTTTTGTTTTAGGAATGAAAGTCGAGACCTTTAAAAACTTATATTTAGGAGCTAGCATCAATTTTTCCAAATTATTAGGAGCAAGCGAACCGAATAATTTTAAAAACTTATACATTCCTGGTTTTAACAAAGTCTACGCAACAAATTCTAGCGTAAGTTTTAACTATACAATCAGCTATAGAATCCCTCTGTATAAAAAATAATACAGCTTTTTTAAAACTGTTTTTTTCAATAACTTGAACTCCTTTAACTAGCAAAAGAATGAACAAGATACCCAACGTAAATTTAGCCGACTTTATTTCCAATGACCCGATTAAAAAACAACAATTTATCAGCAATATTGGGCAAGCCTTTGAAGAAATAGGTTTTGTTGCTTTGAGTGGTCATTTTTTACAACCGCAACTTATAGATTCGCTTTATACTGAAATTAAAAACTTTTTTGATTTACCTGAAGACCTAAAGAAAGCCTATGAAATTGAAGGTGGCGGCGGACAACGTGGTTATACCTCCTTCGGAAAAGAAAGCGCTAAAGGCAAAAAAGAAGGTGATTTAAAAGAATTCTGGCATTTTGGCCAGTATGTTACTGACAATGAGGAATTGGAAAAATTTTATCCTGAAAATGTTCAAGTAAAAGAAGTTCCTAATTTTAACGCCGTTGGAAAAGAAACTTTTCAACAGTTAGAAAAAACGGCTTCTTATATTTTACGTGCTTTGGCTTTATACATTGGAATAGATGAATTTTATTTCGATCAGTACATTCATAATGGAAATAGTATTTTAAGACCCATTCACTACCCTCCTATTGTTGACAAACCAAAAGGTGCAGAACGTGCCGCTGCGCATGGTGATATTAATTTAATTACTTTGTTAATGGGCGCACAAGGAAAAGGCTTGCAGGTCAAAAACCATAACGGCGATTGGATTGATGCCGTTGCGCAACCAGATGAATTGATGATCAATGTTGGTGATATGCTTTCTCGTTTGACCAACAATAAATTAAAATCGACCATACATAGAGTAACAAATCCTCCACAGGAATTATGGGGGACTTCTCGTTATTCTGTACCATTTTTTATGCACCCTGTAGCCAACATGAAATTAAATTGTTTAGAAGAATGTATTAGCGAAACTTCTCCTAAAGCTTATGAAGATATTACTGCAGGCGCATTTTTAACCGAAAGATTGATTGAATTAGGATTGATAAAAAATGGATAAAAACGTAATTAGAATATTTATACTCGGATTCATTTGGGTAATCGCAGGAATTGTGATGAGTGTTTCCAAAGAAAATTCTGGAAACGGAAGTCTATTATTGGCCATCGGACTTTCCATTGAATCTGTAGCACTTATGTTATTCTTCTGGAAAAAAATTAACAAGAAATAATCCTTCGACAAGCTCGAGATACTAACTAATAAAATATCATGTCAAAAAAGAAACTTTCTAACTTATCAGATTTAGGTGGATTTGTATTTTCTACCAATGATAATTTTGAATACGACCAAAACGAATCAGAAGCAACTCCAGCAAACAAGCAACAAAATTTAGAAGCTTTATTTTCTAACAAAGGAAGAGGCGGAAAGACAGTAACCGTAATCAAAGGTTTTGTAGGCACTGATGCCGATTTAAAAGCTTTAGGAAAAACCTTAAAAACTAAATGTGGTGTGGGTGGTAGCGTTAAAGATGGTGAAATTATTATCCAAGGAAAATTCCGTGATAAAATCATGGAAATTTTAAAAAAAGACGGTTACAATGTAAAACGTGTTGGCGGTTGATTTATTTTTAATCAACCTTTTACCGATTTTTTTTACCAATTAATTTTAGTCAGTCCTTTAGATGCTAAATAAGCATTGGTTTCACTGAAGCATTTATTGCCAAACCAATAGCCCCTATTCGCACTTAACGGCGATGGATGTCCAGATTCTAAAACACAATGTTTAGTTCTGTCTATTTTTTTTCCTTTCTTTTTGGCAAAGCCTCCCCAAAGTAAAAACACCAAATCTTCTCGTTCTTCAGATAGTTTTTTAATCACAGCATCGGTAAAGCTTTCCCAGCCTTGCTTTTGATGAGATCCGGCTGTATGCGCCCTAACCGTTAACGTAGCATTCAATAAAAGAACCCCTTGTTCTGCCCAATGCGATAAATCTCCAGAAACAGGTATTTCCTTTTCTAGATCAGTTTGTAATTCTTTAAAAATATTCACTAGCGAAGGAGGGTGTTTCATCCCTTCTGCTACAGAAAAACACAAACCATTTGCCTGATTTACATCATGGTAAGGATCTTGACCAATAAGTACCACTTTTACCTTTTCAAAATCACATGCTAAAAACGCATGAAAAATTTCTTCTTTTTTAGGAAAACATACTTCCGTTTCATATTCCTTGTCTACAAAAGAAATCAATTCTTTGAAATACGGTTTTTCAAATTCTTCTGCCAATTGTAACTGCCAACTATTTGCTATATTGATATCCATGGTATTTGTCCTCTTAAACGGTTTATATTTTGGCTGCAAAGTTATACGACTATAAAATTGAATCGTTTAACTAGCTAGTCCCGTAATAGTTTACAAATTAAACAGTTCTACAATTAATCAGTAAAACAATTACACAATTAAACATCTTATGATTACTTTTGCCAAATTCTCTGTATTCACACTTGTAATGAATAATTTTCGGGAAGTAAAAATAGACAATTAAATGGGTTTTATTTCAAAAAAAACATTAGACGATTTAGAGTTTCATACAATATTAAAAAGTGTTGAGGAACATTGTATTTCAGATCTTGGAAGAGCGGCTGTGCAAACCATTAGCCCTATTGCTAACAAACCAGATTTACTTATTGAACTACAGCAAGTAAAAGAATACAATGCCTCGTTTATTAGTGAAAATAGAATTCCTAATCATCATTTTGAAGATCTTTCAAAAGAAATAAGTCTACTGAAAATTGAAAATAGTACATTGGTGGCTGAATCATTTTTAAAGATTGCAACCAATTCTGAAACGGTTAATGAGTTATTGCTATTTCTTAAAAAGTTCAAAGAATATTTTCCAACACTTTATGATGTTTCTAAAGAAATTGAATTTACAAAATCGGCGATTCTTTCCATACAGAAAATTATTACACCTTATGGCGAAGTTACCGACAATGCTTCTACCTATTTAAAAGATATTCGTAGAGAAATAAACAATGTCCGCTCAAAAATAAGTTCTAGCTTTACAAGAGAAATGAGCCGTTACGACAGTGCTGGTTATTTGGATGACATTCGTGAATCTGTTGTCGATAACCAACGAGTTTTAGCCGTACTTGCCATGCACCGAAAAAAGGTAAAAGGAAGTTTGTTGGGAAGCTCTAAAACGGGTAGTATTGTTTTTATTGCTCCACAGGCCACTTTGCAATTGCACAGAGAATTGCAAAATTTACACCAAGACGAAAAACAAGAAATAAATAGACTTTTAAAAGTTTTAACAGAAGAAATCAGACCCTTTTTTCCTTTGTTTGCTAGTTATCAAAAATATTTAATCCAATTAGACCTTGTAGGAGCTAAAGCCAAATATGGGCTTTCATTGAACGCCTTGCTGCCTGCTTTTTCTAATGTAAAAAAAGTGTATTTTAAGGAAGCCTACCATCCTATTTTGTTAGAAAAAAATAAAGCAGCCAACTTAAAAATTATTCCGCAAACATTAGAACTCAATGAAAAGCAACAAATTATTGTTATTTCGGGTCCTAATGCAGGTGGAAAAAGTATTACGTTAAAAACAATCGGACTGCTGCAAGTCATGCTACAAAGCGGTATGTTAATTCCTGTAGATGAACGTAGCGAAACCTATTTCTTTGACAACATACTTACCGATATTGGCGACAATCAGTCTATAGAAAATCAGTTGAGTACTTATAGTTATCGATTAAAAAATATGCGTGGTTTCTTAAAACGTTGTAACAAACATTCGCTGTTTTTAATTGATGAATTTGGAACCGGTAGTGATCCGGAATTAGGAGGTGCCTTGGCAGAAATTTTCTTAGAAGAGTTTTACGAGAAAAAAGCCTTTGGGGTTATTACTACGCACTACTCTAACTTAAAAGTTTTGGCGAACGAATTAGAAAATGTAAGCAATGCCAACATGCAGTTTGACGAAAAAACCTTAGAGCCTTTGTTCAAACTACACATCGGGCAGGCAGGTAGTTCATTTACGTTTGAAGTTGCACAGAAAAACGGGATTCCTTTTAGTCTAATTAACCGAGCCAAGAAAAAAGTAGAAGGCGAAAAAATCCGTTTGGATAAAACCATTTCGAAACTTCAAAAGGAAAGAAATCAATTGCAACGAAATTCTCAAGCCTTAGAAAACGAGCAACAGAAAGCCAAAGCTCAAACTGAAAATCTTTCAGAAAAAGAAGAAAAAATAAAAGACAAACTTAACAGTTTTCAGGAGTTATATGACAAGAACCAAAAGATGCTTTCTTTTGGAAGAAAATCAAATGAATTGCTGTATAAATATTTTCAAACCAATAATAAAAAAGAATTATTGGCTGAATTCAACAAATGGGTGCTGATTGAAAAAACAAAACACTTAAAACTAAACCCACCCGTTAAGAAAAACAAAGTCCAAAAGAAAAAAGAAAAAGAGGTTATAAAAGAAAAAACAATTCAATTAGAAAAAATTGAAAAAGAAATTTTAACTCAAGTTGTTGAAGTTCGAAAAGAGAAAATTATTGAGGCTAAAAAAATAGCCAAAGAAAAAGCTTCTTATGTTTTTAAAGTCAATGACAAAGTGAGGTTAATAGATGGAAAAGCCTGCGGTATTATCGACAAAATAGAAAAGAATAAAGTCACAATTGATTATGGAATGTTTACCACGAAAGCAACTTTAGATAAAATTGAACTTGTGGTAGCTGCCAAGCGAAAAAAGTAAGCATCAACGCTTACTTCTTTATAAATGCCGTAAAATACTGAAACAATTCGGAGTTGGATTTCACCTCCAATTTTTGTTTTAAATTTTTAAGGTGAACACGTACGGTGTGAATAGAAACGAAAAGTTGATCCGCAATTTCTTGGTGTTTTACACCTTTGCCTAACAAGGATAAAACTTCTATTTCCCTTTTACTCAAAGAAGCATATTTATCAACATGACTTTTCATAAATTCATTCTCTTCCAAAATGGTTTTAAATGACTTTATGGTATGTACAATTTCTGAAGTTGGACTTCGGACTTCCAAAATGGCTTTTCCGTTATCTCCTAAACCTTTAAAGATGATTTCTGTTTTTTCATTTTCAATAGTGTCTGTTGAAAAAGAATTGTCCAACCAATCCTCTGCTTCCTTTTCAGTAGCAAAATGTTTTGGTTTAAACACACTTGGTGAAGGTTCATCAAAAACGCCCATTACCTCCATGTGCGACAGTATATCTTGTCCAACCACAAAAGCTATTGGATGATAGCCATCTTCATCAGAAACCACATAACCTGCTTCATAACGAGGTTTTAAAATATTTTCTTCAACCCAAAGCTTTGTTGCATCATCAATATTAAATTTAAAATTTTGCTGTAGCCAAATAATTTGAATTGGATTCACTTCTTCTAAAGCACTTCGGTAAGCTAATAACTCCTTTTTAAAAGACTCCACACTGTCTGGAGGTGTGCGCCAAGAGTTTATAAATCTGTTGTTCTTTTTTTCAAACTTAACATTTAAATAGGGGCCACTATAAATCTTCATCTCGCTCTTTTTTACATACACGTTTACAAATCCCGTATGGCGAGAAAGATAGCTTAAAAAATCTTTTTTTGAAAGTTTTTATTTTTAGGATTTCCTACTAGCGCTTCTTTTTTTTGAATTTAGATGTAAAAATTTGCCATTCTGATTAAGGATTTTCATAGCCTTCAAAAAAACAAGCCTAAATTCAAGCTGCCTTTATCTAAATAATAGCAATGAGAAAACCTAACAGGTTTGATCAAGTTATTCTTACAAAACAGGTATGTTGTTTATGAGCAAATAAAAATAACTGTGTAAAAAAACCTAACAGGTCTTGCAGACCTGTTAGGTGTAAACAATTTGTACTCTAAAAAAATCTCATTAATATTAAAAGTCCAGTAAGCTTTGGTCAAATCATTCTTACAAAACAAATATGCTGGTTATATGCAAATAAAAATAATTGTGTAAAAAACCTAACAGGTCTTGTAGACCTGTTAGGTTTAAATGATTTGTACTCTTAATAAAAAATCCCACCAGTCATAAAAACTTGTAAGGCTTGAAATATTCTTAATACCAGCGCTTCTTTTTCTTTTTTGAAGCTTCCGACTTACGTCCTTTTTTATGTTTACTACCTTGTTTTTTATGAACTTCAGGTTTTGCCTTCGGATCTAAAGGATAAGGATGATCTTCCTCTACCGTAATATGTGTGTTGATCAACTTTTGAATAGTTGCCAAATAAGCTTTTTCATCAGGAGAACAAAAAGAATAAGCAATTCCTAACTCACCTGCTCTACCCGTACGCCCAATTCTATGTACATAAGTTTCTGGAACATTCGGCAAATCAAAATTCACCACAGAATCTAAATCTTTGATATCAATCCCTCTTGCGGCAACATCTGTTGCAACAAGTACATTAATTTCTCCTTTTTTAAACTTCGCCATTGCTAATTGACGCTCCGACTGAGGTTTATCTCCGTGAATACTATCTACCTTAAAACCATTCTTTTTCAACGTTTTTTCTAGTTTAGCAACACCAAATTTGGTTCTTCTAAAAATGATAATATTTCCTTTAATGGTATTTCGCATTAAATGCAAACACAATTCCATCTTCTGAGGCTTCGGCACGTAAAACAAAACTTGTCCTACATTTTTAGCTACAGATGACGTTGGAGAAACTTCTATAAACTGAGGATCTTTTAAAATAGATCCCGCTAAATCTTTTACTTTATGAGGCATGGTTGCTGAAAACAACAAGGTTTGCTTGTCTGCTGGACAAAGACGTTCTATTTTCTTAACATCATCAATAAATCCCATATCCAACATCAAATCAGCTTCATCTAAAACCAATGTCTCTACAAAATCTAAATTCACAATTTCCTGTTTGTGTAAATCTAAAAGTCTACCAGGTGTTGCTATTAATACATCTACACCCTTTGCCAATAAGTCTTTTTGAGGCTCTATGGAAGTCCCACCAAACACAACCATACTTCTTAAGTTGGTGTAAACGGCATACTTCTTAAAATTCTCTTCTATTTGTATGGCTAACTCTCTTGTAGGACTTACAATAAGTGCTCTTGTTTTTTTTCCACTTTTCGCAGCATCTTGCTTGTCAAAAAGCATTTGTAAAATGGGCAACGCAAAAGCTGCTGTTTTACCAGTACCTGTTTGTGCAGAAACAATTACATCTTCTTTATCTAAAACTCTAGGAATGGTTTTTTCTTGTACCAAAGTAGGATTGTCGTATCCTGCTTCAGCAACAGCTCTAAGAATGGGTTTATTTAACTGTAAGTCTTTGAAATTCATTTGTTTTTGGTATCAGGCATCAAGTAATTAAAACTTGCTTATTTTTATTCTTCTTCGTAAGCTTTCATTTCCGCATCATAAAATACAGAAGCTGCTTCGATATATTCTGCTACTAATAATGATAATTCTTCTTCATCACTACCAATCAAATCGTCCCACATTTCTATTTCATCATCTTTTAAATTGATAATAAATCGAGGGAATTCAGTGTGAATCACAAAAATATCATCTTCGTTTGCTTGGGTATTATCCCCTAATAAAAATTTAGGAAGTTCCATAGAATATAAGTTTAATCGTTAAAGTTTAGTGGCGCTTTCCAAAGTTTTATCTTTCTGTGCGCTAATAAAATAATTTGTTAATTTCTGGAAGCGAAGATACAACATAATCGCCGAAAATGTTAAAGAAACCAACATCCCAATCCAAATGCCCAAAGCACCAAGTTCCGTTTTCACACCTAAAAAATAACTGATTGGAAGACCGATGACCCAAAAGGCAACAAACGTAATCACCATCGGTTTTTTAACGTCTTGCAAACCTCGTAAAGCGCCTAGTAAAACGACTTGAATCCCATCTGAAATTTGAAACAAACCGGCAACAATTAATAAAGTAGCAGCAATTTTTATTACCTCAATATCTTGAATATACAGCATTGGCAGTGCATCTTTTAAAAGAATAAATCCAATAGCCAAAACGATATCAATCAATAACATTAAAAATAAAACTGAAAGCGCGATTCTTTTTAAATCGACAAAACTCTTCAGTCCTTTTTGATTTCCAACACGAATGGTAGCCGTAACGCCTAAGCCCACTGCAATCATATAAGTCATGGTCGCTAAATTCAAACTAATTTGATTGGCTGCTTGCGCTTCTGTTCCAATCATTCCTGCCAAAATAATTCCACCAGCAAACATTCCTACTTCAAAAAACATTTGCAAAGCACTAGGATAGCCTACATGAAAAACCTTTAAAAGGAAACGTTTTTTAATATTTGAAAATCGAATGCGTTCAACAAAAACTGAAAACACATCTTTTGTATGTACAATATACATAATGAAGGCCAGCATTAAAACTCGAGAAATTAAAGTCCCCAAACCCGCTCCTATCAATTCCATTCTTGGAAAACCAAATTTCCCGGTAATCAGCAAATAATTAATTCCTACATTAATGATATTGGCAACAATTGCTGCACGCATCGGAAATTTTGTTTGCGACATTCCATCAGAAAACTGCTTGTAGGCTTGAAACAACAACATTGGAATCATAGAATAAATAACAATGTCAAAATAAGGAGAAGCATATGCAACCACCTCTTCGGGTTGTCCCATTTTATACAACAAGGGTTTCATTAAAAACAAAACACCACATAGGACTAATGATAAAACCAGAGACATTAAGATTCCATGTTGAAAATAACTTTTCCCACGAGCAATATTATTTGACGTATGTGCTTCAGCAATTAACGGCGTAATAGCAAAGGTAAAACCGATTCCTACACTAAAAGCAATAAAAGCCAAGCTGTTAGCCAAAGATACTGCCGCTAACGGAGCAGGCCCCAATTCACCCACCATAATACTATCTGCAAACCCAACAAGCACATGTCCTAGCTGACCTAACATAATAGGATAAGCCAATTGCATATTTTTTTTAAACTCGGAAGTATACTGTTCTATATTCAATTTTACGTAAGATAAATGAGTTTGCTAAGTTACAGTATTTACCTATCAGTAAATTTAAGAAATTGCTAAGTCCGTACGATTTACATATTCGTAATAGAAATCAAATTTCTTTCCGTCTTTAAAAATATCAAATCATAATTCCAAAATTAATTTCAACAAACCCTCTATTTATAGCAATTATAATTAGTAACCTTTTGTTTACAGCTTAACATGAAATTAAAGTTTTCATCAAACAAAGAACATTTTAAGATAACACAACTAGAAAACTGACCGAATACATTTGCATCGAAAATGTAAACTATTTAATTTTTAAGAATACAATTATGAGAATTTTAAAATTATCTTTATTAAAAACTGTTTTACTTGGATTGGTAGCAGTAACTGCGGTAAGTTGTACAGAAGATGCAATTAACGGTTTGGACGGAAAAGATGGACTTGATGGTAAAGATGGAGAAGATTTTACACCACCTACTACTGAGACTGTTTTTGAAAACAAATCAAACTTAGCGCCATTGGTATCTTTGCATGCAGACTTTTCAAACGTAAATGCTTACGCTTTGATCAGTTCTTCAGATGTTTTGTCGAATGGATTTCAATTGTTAGGAGCACAAGATGGTGCTGGTTTGTTAAAAGACCCTAATAGCAATGGTTACATTTATATTTCTAATGCTGAAGACGATTATTCTGTATCTCGTACTTATTTTGATGAATACATGAATCCTTTAAAAGGAGAATGGTTGTTAAACGGTGAAGTTGCAGATAGAGCACGTCAATGTTCAGCGACTATGTGGGAAGCCGATATTCATGGAGGAACGAAAGATATTTTCTTATCTGCTTCTGAAAGTATTGCTTACGATGTAAAAGGAATTGATCCTTATATGGCTCCTAACCCTACTGCCGATTTTGGTTTGGACGCATTAGGAGAATTCTCTTGGGAAAATGCAGTGCCTTTACCTAAAGATGCTTTTTCTGGAAAAACAGTAATTATTGGAGGAGATGATGATTCAAGTGGATCTGAAGGACAAGTAGTATTGTACTACTCTGAAAATGGAGACCAAGATTTGGAAAACGGTAAAATCTATGTATTAAGATTAAAGCAATATTCTGAAGCAGGAACTACTACCGCTGTAACTGCAGGACAAATTTACAACGAAGGACAATTAGACTTTCAAAAAACATATGATGTTGAGTTTGTAGAAATTGTTAACGGAAAAGACATGACAAAATCTGAAATGGAAGATGCTTGTGTTGCTGTACAAGCTTCAGCATTTATGAGAGTTGAAGATGTAGACTACCAAAAAGGTGCTGACGAAAATGGAAGAAATGTATATTTTGCTGTAACAGGACGTGGACCAGGAAAAGGTACTTACAACGACTGGGGAACTGTATACAAATTAGCTTTAGATGCTGCATCACCATTAACAGGAAAATTAACACAAGTAATTAGTGGAAATACAGACAGTAATAACCAAGATGGAAATGTAGCTTTATTGCAAAGTCCAGACAACATTTGTGTTACAGAAAACTTTATCTACACACAAGAAGACCCTAACTCTTTTTCTAGAGGACATGCAGCTTATATTTACCAATCAGACTTAAGTGGTAACGACACCAAAGTAGTTTTAGAATTGGTTATTGAGCAAAACTTAGCTGAAAACGGAACAACAGGATTGAGCGGTGAGTTTGGAGCTTTGACGGATGTTTCAGACAAATTAGGAGAACCAGACACTTTCTTATTGAACTTACAACCTCACTACTGGAAAAATAATGCTTTTGTAAAAGGAAATGCTTTCCCACACAACCAAGGAGGACAAGTAGTTTTATTACAAGGTTTGCCTAGATAGTTTTATCTAAAATAAAAATTTAAAAGCCTTCACTTTTGTGAAGGCTTTTTCCTATTAAAAATAAACAATAATGAACCTAAACATCAACGTAAAATTTATTGCAATCTGTATCGCAATTTTTACCGTTTCCTGTAAAAACAAGAATGCTGAAGTACCAAGCTCTCAAAAAGTAAATTTCGAGTTAGTTCAAAAATTTTACACAAAAAGCATCACCAATTCAATTGTGTATATCGATTCTTTAGCTATGTACGATAGCCAAAGCTCAATGGCTAAAAATTTATTTAAGAAAGTAAGAACCGAATTTAAAAAGGCGGAACCTTATGTTTCTTATTTAAATCCTGAGGTAGGACATAGAGCTAACGGACCTGCGTTGCCAAATTTCACTGATGACACACACAGGGTATTGGCGCCTATCGGACTTCAAAAAATAGAGGAATCTATTTACGAAGGTGGTGTTGCTAAAGAAGTTTATCAGGAAGAAATTAGATTGACCAGAGGGCTTTTACATGTGTTGAAAAAAAATGTTCAACAAAGAAAACTCAATCCACAACGTTTTTTTATTGCAATACACCAACAATTATTAAGAATCGTAAGTTTTGGAATTACAGGTTTTGACACCCCTATCAGTCATTTAGGAATTGAAGAAACGAGTACTTCTTTAAAATCTTTGCAGTTTGTGTATGAAAATAGTCTACAATCTTTAGTCAACGACAAAAATTTAGACAAAGTATTTCTGATGAATATTGCCAAAGCAGTTGACTTCATCAAAGAAAATAATGATTTTGATACTTTTGATCGCTATACTTTTATCAAAGACTATATAAATCCTATTACTCGTAATTGGGTGGCTATTCGGAAACAAAGTGCTATTTGGAAACCTGTAGACACAACTCCTTTTAATTTTGAGGCAGCTACTTTTTTTGAAGACAATTCCTTTAACATTAAGTATTTTACACAGCCTTCAGAAAGAAACCCTAGCGCAGAAAAAATAGCTTTGGGTAAAAAATTGTTTTTTGAAAAAAAATTATCTTCAAACAATACCGTTTCTTGTGCTTCTTGTCACAATCCCGACAAAGCCTTTACCGATGGTTACAAAACGAGCATAGACAACCAAGGAAATAATTCCTTAAGAAATGCCCCAACACTTGTGAATGTAGCCTTTCAAAAAAGTTTCTTTTTAGATGGACGTTCAGAAACCTTGAATGATCAAATAGGTTTGGTTTTTAAAAATAAACAAGAATTTAATACCGAGGTACACCAATTCTCTGACAAAATTTTAAAAGACACGAGTTATACCAAAATGTTCGTAGATGTTTTTGGAAAAGTCCCAACTAGAAATACAGCGGTCATCAAAGCCATTTCTTCTTACATTTCTACTTTAAACGGTTTTAGTTCTAAGTTTGATAAAAACATTCGTGGAGATGAAAACACCTATACAGCTTCGGAAAAAAATGGCGTCAATTTATTTATGGGAAAAGCATTGTGCGCTACCTGTCATTTTATGCCGCTAACCAATGGAACGGTTCCTCCATTTTATAAAGAATCAGAAAGAGAAGTGATAGGTGTACCTAAAACAGCCGAAAACAAGCAATTAGATACAGATAATGGATTTTATTGGTTGTACGAAGAAGACATTCATAAAGGCATGTTTAAAACACCAACCATAAGAAATATCAGTTTAACTGCACCTTATATGCACAATGGAGTTTACAATACTTTAGAAGAAGTGCTCGATTTTTACAACCAAGGAGGCGGTGCTGGCTTAGGTTTTGATGTTCCTCACCAAACCTTGCCTTTTGACAATTTAAAATTAAGCGATCAAGAAATAAAAGACTTGATTGCATTTATGAATTCTTTAAGCGATTCATAAGAAAAACGGCACTTACTTTCCTTTATAAAAAACAGAACAAACTAGCTAATTTTCGTTTGCTTCTGTTTTTTTATGAAAGCTAATCACAGGCAACATAAGGAAAAATCCCCCTAAAACTAGATTCTTACTAGACATTCCTAAATTAAAAATCACAACATAAATTTATTTTACAGAATCATATCATCTTACTATTTAAACATTTCCTCTAGAGAAATAATTTCACAAACAAAGGCAATAAAATAACTTAGTACAAAACTAAAACGCAACCAAAACTAAATTTAGCCTTATGAAAACTAAACTACAAATACTTTGTTTTGTCCTAATTACATCTTTTACATTCAGTTGTAATTCAGAAACTGACCCAATTGTAGAAGAACAAGAAGAAATAGATGGCGGTACCGATAATGAAACTGATGGGGAAACAGACGATGGAACCGATGGTGAAACTGATGGTGGTACTGATGAAAGCAGTCCTGCTATATGCCGTGATATAATTCAGCCTACTCCTACGCTTATTGACAACAATGCGACACCCGTAGACAATAAATGCGCTGTTTTTTTAGAAGTAAACGGAATCCTTATTTTTGAAGCGGAAAACACCAAATCTGATTTTGGGAATTGGATTTACGAAACCTCAATTCCCGGTTACAGGGGAACAGGTTACCTTAGGTATGTAGGTCCATTTAGTGGAAGCTCTCCATTGACCTATACTTTTAAAATTCAGAATGCAGGAATCTATAGATTTATGATCAGAAGTTCCAAGCCAGAAGGGGTTGCTAGTGATGCTAACAACGATTGTTTTATTAAAATGGAAGGGGATTTTGTTGCTGGAACCATGGATCCTTGTTTAAAAAATTATGAGCGTAATTCCACCAAAACACCGCCACTCAAACAAAATACCAAATTTTTTGGCACAGGAGGTTTGGGTGAATTTAAAAATGCAGCCGGTCAATTAGACTTACACAGTGTAAAACCTTGGGCTACTTATGAATTTAAAGCAGGAGAAACTTATACCTTAACCATTACAGGTAGGTCTTCACAATTTAGTATGGACAGAATACTAATTACTGATTTAAATAAATACGACTATAGCAAATACAATACGTATGCAAAAAATGCTGTTCAAAGTCCTTGTTTAGCAGAGTAACAATAGGACAGAAAACAAAAAAGGCTACTTATAAATAAGTAGCCTTTTTTGTTTCTAAGAACGAATTCTTAATAAGAAACTCTATCTGTAATTTTAAGTCCGTACCCCGTCATTCCAACACGCTTTTTAATCACATCAGAATTTGAAATTAGTTTCAAATTGTAAATATCTAAGTCGTGTAAAATTTGCGCACCTATACCAAAATCTTTATCGTCCATATTTGAAGTAGACTTGGCTGTGTTAGCACTTGGTGATTTTAAATTTTGCAAACGTTGCTTTAAATTAAAAGATTGTTTTTCTTGATTGATAAAAACAACAGCACCTTTTCCTTCTTCATTAATAAGGTTAAAAATTCTTTGCAACTTGTCGTCAATATTATTTTGTAGAGTTCCTAAAATATCATTTCCGAAAGAATTCGGTGTAACTTTTACCAAAGTACTTTCATCTTTTTTCCAATTACCTTTGGTCAAAGCGATATGAATTTGATCGTTTGTCGTTTGGTTGTAAGCTCTTAATCTAAATTCACCAAAACGAGTTTGTACGTCAAAATCTTCAATTTTCTGAATTAAAGAATCATGTTGCATTCTATAGGAAACCAAATCTTCAATAGATATTAATTTTAAATCGAATTTTTTGGCAACCGTTCTTAATTGTGGCAAACGAGCCATGGTTCCATCTTCGTTTAAAATTTCAACAAGAATACCCGATGGGTTTAAACCCGCCAAACGTGCTAAATCTACTGCAGCTTCCGTATGTCCTGTTCTTCTTAATACGCCTCCTTTTTTAGCTTTCAAAGGAAAAATATGCCCTGGTCTTCCTAAATCAATTGGACGTGTATTTTTTTCTGTCAAGGCAAAAATTGTTTTCGACCTATCATGAGCTGAAATTCCAGTAGTACAGCCATTTCCAATTAAATCTACAGAAACTGTAAATTGAGTATTGTGCAATACGGTATTGTCATTCACCATCATGTTTAATCCTAACTCTTCACAACGTTCCTCAATTAAAGGAGCGCAAATCAAACCACGACCATGAGTAGCCATAAAGTTGATCATTTCCGGAGTTACTTTTTCTGCAGCAGCAATAAAATCACCTTCATTCTCTCTATCTTCATCATCTACCACAATTACCACTTTTCCTGCCCTAATATCGGCAATAGCTTCTTGAATTGTGTTCAACTTCATTTCTTCTGTTTGTGTTGCTTTATCTGTCATCACCTAATCGGTTGTTTTTGTTTTTTTAAAACGTTGTATTATATTTTTTATTGGCATAGAAATTTTGTCAAAATTAACCAATCCTATTCCTTTTGTCGCTCTTTTTGTTAGAAAAAATGCAAAAGGTGTCAAGATCATTGTCGCAAACCAACCTCCCATTGTGGATGAAATGGAACTTTCTTCAGCTATATTTCTTCCTAAAGAATTTACAAAAAAGTAAACTACAAAAATTAAAATGGCCAACACCATTGGAAGTCCGAACCCACCTTTCCTTATTAAGGAACCTAATGGTGCACCAATAAAGAACAAAAGCAAACATGATAGAGAAAAGGCCAAACGATAATGAAATTCATAATCGTATAAATTCAATCTTTTTCTATTGGTTTTATAACTTTCTTTAAATACTTTGATAGAACGTAATGGTTTTTTTATGTTGGTTAATGCGGCCTGTGTAACACTTACCTTTGTTTTTAAGTCGAAATTATCCAACAGTTCTTTTGAAATATTTTGAGCTTTGGTACTATCTGGCTTTTGGTAAAGTTCCTTTCCATTATTTCGAATAAAAAAAGATCTTGCTTTTGACTTAATATACAAGTCATAACTCATTTTTAAGGTATCCGATTGATATGCCAGCTGATTCACATTTAGCATCGAATAATGGGTTTTGTATTTTTCTAAATCCAATTCATTTCCATTGAAAGAAGAAATGTCGATATTTACATTGTAGGTGTCAAATTTAGCCGCAGAGCCGGGTAATTTTTCTTTGTCCTTTAGTTTTTTTCGTTCTTCCGTATGATCTTGATAATAATAACCATCTGTTAAATGCAAGGTCATGTATTTACTTCCCTCTTGGGTTGTAATTTCTCCTTTTTTGGCAGTAATACAAATGTCATTATTCTTACCGCCATGCAAATCATAAATTTTCACATTTTTTAGTAAGTTTTCTTCAGGACCATATTTCTTTTCAAAATAAATACTATACCCAGGAATTTCTGTATTAAAACTTCCTTCAATAAGTGCCAAAGCAGGTTTCGTTTTTTTCATATTGAACAATAAATTTCTTTGCTTTAAAGAAGCGTAAGGATAAATATTATTCAAAAACAAAAAATTTATAGCACTAATAATTAAGGTTAAGAACACCAAAGGGCGGATAAATCGTTTTAAAGAAATTCCAGCTGACTTCACTGCGGCCATTTCATATTTTTCAGACAAGTTACCAAGTGCCATGATAGAAGACAATAGCACACCAATAGGAAGAGCAGTTGGAGTTACTTGCAACGAAGTATAGCCTAAAAATTTAAAAATATAAAAGATATCTATATCCTTACCCGCAATATCGTCAAATGCAAACCATAAAAATTGCATGACCAATACAAACATTACAATAAAGAACGTTGCAAAAAAGGGAACTAAAAAACTCTTAAGGATGTATTTATCTAGAATTCTCAATTTATAAATTCTTAATCGTTAATAACGTAATCTTTCTTTTCATAATAAGTTCTGTCAAAAGTGAAAATATTTTGAGGTAAAACTTGATTTGCCTTAAAATCTAAAATTTCAATAATGGTTTGCGTACCGTTATTTCCAAAGTTTGTCACCGATTTAATGGTCTTTGTTTTTGGGTACACGGCAATAATAAAATGTGAAGATTCTGATTCACTGCTAATAGGAACCAACTTAACAAATTGAACAAGCTTTCCGTCAATTGTTTTTGTTTCATCCCATGAAAACGTATAACCATCTTGGTAAAAGAACAATAATTTATTCGGCGTTAAGAAGTCATTTTCTTCCTCAGAAATATTAATTTCCTCGTCTTCATTGCTAATGATATAGGTTTTAGAGCCATCAAAAATCATGGTGTTCCCCATAATTAATAAATTGTATTTATTGGCTTTTGTATAGGCTGTACCCATACTTTCTTGGTGTACATCTACTTCTTTATTTTCAAGAGTGTACTTAAATTTAAATTGCATGGTTCCAAAACTCGTCATATTGGCTGAAACCTCTTTTAGCAAACTTTCGGCTTTTTCATTTGTTTGAGCAAATACGCCATTGCAGATAATACTCAATAAAAGGCTAACTACTATTTTCTTCATTTTGTGTTTTATTTTTTTTCGTCGGCTAATAATTGATCCAATGCTTGTAGATCAGGAACAGAAACTTGTCGTGCCTTACTCCCTTCAAAAGGACCTACAATTCCTGCAGCTTCTAATTGATCTATCAATCTACCAGCTCTATTATACCCTAATTTTAATTTACGTTGTAAAAGAGATGCTGAACCTTGTTGCGCGATGACAATTAATTTGGCAGCCTCTTCAAATAATTTATCTCTATCTGATATGTCTATATCAAGTGCCGTGCCACCATCTTCGCCAATATATTCTGGTAATATATGTGCCTCAGCATAAGCTCTTTGCGAACCAATAAAATCTGTAATTTTTTCTACTTCAGGAGTATCAACAAAAGCACACTGAATACGAATGGCTTCGTTTCCTGCGGTATACAACATATCTCCACGACCAATTAATTGATTTGCTCCAGAAGCATCTAGAATTGTTTTCGAATCAATCGCAGACATTACTCTAAAAGCAACACGAGCAGGAAAATTGGCCTTGATCATACCTGTAATAACATTTACAGAAGGTCTTTGCGTGGCCACAATTAAATGAATTCCAATAGCACGCGCTAATTGTGCCAAACGTGCAATTGGTGTTTCCACTTCCTTACCAGCTGTCATAATTAAATCGGCAAATTCATCAATTACCAAAACAATATATGGTAAATATTGATGTCCGTTTTCTGGATTTAATTTACGCGCTTTGAATTTTGCATTGTATTCTTTTATATTTCTAACCATTGCCGTTTTCAACAAATCATAACGATTGTCCATTTCAATACACAATGAATTTACGGTATTGACAACCTTGGCGGTATCCGTAATAATAGCTTCTGCTTCACCAGGAAGTTTTGCTAAATAATGTCTTTCTATTTTATTAAATAAAGTGAGTTCTACTTTTTTAGGATCTACTAAAACAAACTTTACTTCGGCTGGGTGTTTTTTATACAATAACGAAGTCAAGATACAATTTAACCCCACAGATTTTCCTTGTCCCGTTGCCCCTGCCATTAACAAGTGTGGTGTTTTAGCCAAATCGATGACCACCGTTTCGTTAGAAATATTTTTCCCCATAGCAATCGGTAATTCCATTTTAGATTCTTGAAATTTCGTTGAAGAAATAACCGAACGCATGGAAACAATTGTGGGTTTATTATTTGGAACTTCAATACCAATAGTTCCTTTACCAGGTATAGGTGCTATGATACGAATTCCTAATGCAGACAATGATAAGGCAATATCGTCTTCTAAGTTTTTAATTTTCGAAATTCTAATTCCCGCTTCCGGAACAATTTCGTATAAAGTTACGGTAGGACCAACGGTTGCTTTTATTTGGGCAATACCGATTTTGTAGTTTTTTAAGGTATCTACAATTTTGTTTTTATTTTGCTCTAATTCTTCCGCATCAACCGCAATACTTTCATTGTATTCTTTTAATAAATTTAAGGTTGGAAATTTAAAGTTTGCCAATTCTAATTTTGGATCAAATTCTCCAAATTTTTCCACCAAGGTATTCGATAAATTTTCAATAACCTTTTCTTCATCAGGTGTCTCCTCAATATCAATACTTACTTCTTCTTTTTCTTCTTCAGAAACCGCTGGCGTAGAAACTTCTAATTCCACATTAGCTTCTTTGCCTTTCTCTTCTTTCTTTTTTTCAATAGAAGAAAAGTTTTTTATGGTAGGTTGTTGATTTTCTACAGAAAGTTCAAATTCAGATTTCTCTTTTACAGGAATTTCTTCAACTTCCTCTTTTTGAATTTCTTTCTTTTCTGATGCAACTTTTTCTATTTTTTTTAGTGTTGGCTCCGAAAGATCTTCTTCTACAAAATCTTCTTTTTCTACCACTACTTTTTTAGGGAACCAGCCTTTTATTTTTTCTGGAGTTATTTTAAAACGAATAATCGCATAAGCCAAATAACCGAAAAGTAACAACAGGGCCAGTCCTGTTTTTCCCATATAAATAGAAAGGTAGTCGTTGAGTTCTGTACCAATAACACCCGATAAAAGTGACAAATCATTGTCTGTAAAACCAAATGAGGTAGCAATCCAGATCATTCCTAGGATTCCCCAATTTAAAGATTTGAATATTTTTTTTAAATTGATCAATAGCAAAAGATAAGTTCCGGCCATCATCAATAAAAATGGAATCATAAAAGCGGCGATTCCAAAACCTTTGTAAATAAAAAAGTGGCTTAAATTGGCGCCTACTTTTCCTAATAAATTTTTAGCGACTTCATTTTTATCTGTAAAATGCGCTAACAAACTTTGATCTTCTTGCCAAGCAAAGAAAAATGAAATAAAGGAAATACCTAAAAACAGACCGAATAGTAAAATAAATACACCTAAAACAGATTGAACTTGACGGTTGCTAAAAAATGCTTTTGATTTCTCAAAATACTTTTTAGGTTCTTTGGTTTCTGTTTTATTTTTAGTTTTCCTCATTCAAGGTTTGGGTATTTAATATAAGGGGTGTTTGACTTAAATGAATTTAGGCAGGTAAATAACCAAGGCAATGGCCATGGCAACCAACGAAGCAAAAGCAACAGCTCCAGCAGCAATATCTTTGATTACACCAATTCTTTTATCAAAATCGGGTTGTACAAAGTTAGCGACCTTTTCAACGGCTGTATTCATTGCTTCTGTAGTAATAACCAAACCAATGGCTATTATTTGAAACATCCATTCTGTGGGTGATATTTCCATCACAAAACCAAGAATGCTAACACACAAACTAATAAAAAGTTGGGCTTTGATACTACTTTCAGAAGAAATTAGTATCCACATGCCTTTAAAGGCATAGCGGATACTTTTTATTCTGTCTACTATAAAAGAATCGTTAGGATCTTTCATTATTTTAAAGCATTTAATGCAGCTTCGTAATTTGGCTCATCAACAGTTTCAGAAACTTGTTCTGTATAAATAACTTTCCCTTCTTCATCAATTACAACTACAGATCTTGAATGCAAACCTGCTAAAGGTCCATCCGTAATTTCCAATTGGTAAGCTCTACCAAAGTCTCCTGAAATATCAGAACTTGAAATTACATTTTCAATTCCTTCAGCACTGCAAAAACGAGCGTGTGCAAATGGCAAATCTTTAGATACACAAATTACTTTTGTATTTTCTTGAGCTCCTGCACTTTTGTTAAAACTTCTTACTGAAGCAGCACAAGTACCTGTATCAACACTAGGAAAAATATTCAACAATATTTTAGAACCTTTATAGTCTGCCAATGTACTGTTAGATAAATCTGTGTTTCTTAATGTAAAATTAGGAGCGATACTACCTACTGCAGGTAAATTTCCTAAAGTGTGAAATTCATTTCCTTTTAATGTGATTGTAGCCATTTTATGGGTGTTTTAATTTAAGTTTCAAAAATACGTTAAAAAGAAAAACTCTCGAAACAATTCGAGAGTTTTATCAATATTTTATGAATTGGAAGCGACTCCTAGTTTTCAGCTAAGTAGCTAGCAACTCCTTCATGTGTAGTCGTCAATCCTTTTTTATCAGAATTCCAGTTTGCTGGACAAGCTTCACCGTGCTCTTCGTTGAATTGTAATGCATCTACCATTCTAATAGCTTCATCTACATTTCTTCCTAAAGGTAAGTCGTTAACCAATTGGTGACGAACAATTCCTTCTTTGTCAATTAAGAACAAACCACGGTAAGCGATCAATTCTCCTTCTGCTTGCAATTGCTCATTGTCATCGTAAAAATAATCTCCTGCTAAAACATCATAGTTTTTAGAAATTGTTTTGTTTGTATCTGCAAGAATTGGGTAGGTAACACCTTTAATTCCTCCGTTTGCTTTTTCCATTTGAAGCCATCCCCAGTGAGATTGTTCTGTATCAGTTGAAGCTGCAATTACTTGTACATTTCTTTTTTCAAATTCTGCTAATTTTTCTTGAAATGCATGTAATTCTGTTGGACATACAAATGTAAAATCTTTAGGATAAAAGAATAAAAGAACATATTTTTTTCCTGCAAACTGCTCAAGAGTATAGTTCTCTGCAAATTCATTTCCGTTTACTACTGCTTGTACACTAAATTGTGGTGCTTTTTTACCGACTAATACTGCCATTTTATTTTTGTTTTATTGTTTTTATTTTGACTGGAACAAATATAATTAAATCTACTAGTTTTAGGAGAGCTCATCAATTTTAATAATTGATTTTAAAATAGATTTTTCTTATAGAAGGTGTCTAAAAGCAAAACAGCATCATTTAAAAAAATGATGCTGTTTGTACGTATAATCGTTTTTTGAATTACAATTCTAAAACTCCGTTTTCTGCATTTGCAAATTCATTAAATTTGAATGAATCTGAATTTTCGTCATTTACATATGCTCCGTCAATTACATATTTGAATTCGTAAGACGCTCCTTTTTCAAAAGGTAAAATTCCTTTGAAATTTCCGTTTTTTAGTTTTTTAAGCGGTGCAGCTTCTGCATCCCACTCATTAAAATCTCCAACAACTGAAACGTTGCTAGCTTCCTTTGCAGCAACTTCAAAAGTTACTTTACAAACTGGTTTACTTTTTAAGTATTGTTTTTTAATAGCCATAATTTATTTGTTCTAATTACATGGCAAAAATACGCATGAAAGTCTACTAGACAAAATAAAAACATCTTTCTGCTTGATTTATAACAGATTGATAATTTTTACTTAACAATGGAGTGATAGTCGCTATAATTTTAGCCAAATTTTACCATTTTAGCAATAAAAATCAGGATAAATTTACATTGCAATTTTAGCGCTGATTTTTAGCAGTTAATCAACTGTTTTAAAACAAGTTAATTACTTTTAAATTCTAGATTATTCGAATTCACTCGTAAAATGTAGCTTCACAGAAGGGTATTTACTCTGTGTCATTTCGATGGTAAACGCAGAATCTGCTAAAAACACCAACTGTCCTTGTTTGTCTTTTGCCAAATAACGTTGCTTAATTCTTTTAAATTCTTTGAACTCGGCATTATTTTCTGTTGGTTGTACCCAACAAACTTTATGCATCGGTAAATTTTCATAGGTACACTTAGCACCATACTCATGCTCTAATCGGTATTGAATCACTTCATATTGCAAAGCTCCAACCGTTCCAATTACTTTTCTACCATTCAATTCTAAAGTAAATAGCTGCGCAACTCCTTCATCCATTAATTGGTCTAAACCTTTATACAACTGCTTCGCCTTTAATGGATCTGCATTGTTTACATATCTGAAGTGTTCTGGAGAGAAACTAGGAATTCCTTTGAAGTTTAAAACTTCTCCTTCCGTAAGTGTATCTCCAATTTTAAAGTTTCCTGTATCATGCAAACCAACAATATCTCCTGGAAAAGATTCATCCACAATTTCTTTTTTCTCAGCAAAAAAAGCGTTCGGGCTAGAAAATTTTACTTTTTTATTATTACGAACGTGTAAATAAGGTGCGTTTCTTTTAAAAGTACCAGAAACAATTTTTACAAACGCCAATCGATCTCTATGCTTAGGATCCATATTGGCATGAATTTTAAAAACAAAGCCTGTTAATTTTTCCTCTTTAGAATCTATCAATCGGGTATCGCACATTTTTGGTTGAGGCGTTGGTGCAATTTCCACAAAGCAATCCAACAATTCCTTTACCCCAAAATTATTCAAGGCCGATCCAAAAAACACAGGTTGTAAATCACCTGCCAAATATTCTTCTTTACTGAATGCCGGATAAATTCCTTCCACCATTTCTATTTCTTCTCTCAAAGTTTCCGCTGGCTTTTCGCCAATCATCTCATCCAATTCTGGCGTATAAATATCGGTAAACTCAACTCCTGCTGAAACTGTCTGTTTATTATCTGCTGAAAAAAGATTGATTTTTTTACCCCAAAGATTGTAAATCCCTTGAAAATCATACCCCATTCCAATTGGAAAACTTAATGGCGTTACTCGAAGTCCTAATTTTTGTTCAACTTCATCTAATAGATCAAAGGCATCTTTCCCTTCCCTATCCAATTTATTGATAAAAACAATCATTGGTATTTTACGCATACGACAAACCTGAACTAATTTTTCAGTTTGCTCCTCAACCCCTTTCGCAACATCAATAACAACAATAACACTGTCAACGGCTGTAAGGGTTCTAAAAGTATCTTCCGCAAAATCCTTATGCCCCGGCGTATCTAAAATATTGATTTTTTTATCTTGATAAATAAAGGCCAATACAGAAGTCGCTACCGAAATTCCACGTTGACGTTCTATTTCCATAAAATCGGAAGTAGCCCCTTTTTTTATTTTATTATTTTTTACCGCTCCTGCTTCTTGAATGGCTCCACCAAAAAGTAATAACTTTTCTGTAAGTGTTGTTTTTCCTGCATCAGGATGCGAAATAATACCGAAGGTACGTCTGCGTTGTATTTCTTTTAAAAAAGACATGTATTGTATATTGCGTTAATAATGAACAACTACCTGTTGTTACAGGGATGCAAATATACATTATCCTAACTGATCTAAAAATAATTAAAAGCTTAAATATTTTTCAGTAAGAAAGACGGCTAAAGCGCAATTAAACTCCTATTTAGGAAATACTTAAAAACCAATCTTTGGCATGTAGCAAAGTTGGAAGCATGCTTGCTAAAACACAAAACAACAAACCTCTTTTAAACAATTGGGCAGCGTATTTATTGTCTTTACGAACAAAAAACTCCGACACACAACTAAGGGAATAAGCGACATTAATAACCAAAATTGCGGATGCTAAAGTAAAGGTACTATACAAACTTTCTTGAAGTGTGAGCCCTAGAAAAAATCGAGACAAAGACATGTTGATCAATCCAAAACTTATAAAAATTGCATTGAAAGCGACTCTTCTTTTTTCCCACCAATAAATAATCTCTAATAAGTTTCTATGGCTGTCCTCAACTTTTAAAAAAGCATCTATGGCTAAGTTTATTCGAAGCAAATAACTTTCACTTCTTACGGTACTAATTTTTTCCATAATACTAACGGGGTATGTTATTTTGTTTATAGTATTTTATTTCTGACTGTTAAAGTACAAAAAAAAAGTACGCAAAAAAATGGATTCCCGTTTCAGAAAAAAGTTATGCCATTAATGCAATGGCCAAACCACAAAGTATGGCTACAAATTTAGAATAGTTGAATTTGTGATTTTCTGAACTTTCAAACAAAATAATTGTAGATATATGTAAGAAAATCCCAATTGTTATTGCGGTAACTTCTGCATGATATGTAATAAACAATGGAAGTTTTTCAGACAACAATACGCCTAAGGGACTCATCATTGCAAACAACAAAATAAACAAATAACTGTAACTTTTTTTCAGACTAGAATTTAACAAAAACGTAGCCAATACAATACTGATCGGAATTTTATGAATACAAATTGCCCAGAGTAAATTAGATTCTGTAGCATACCCTACAGGAATTCCTTCTGAAAAAGCATGAATACTTAAACTAACAAATAAAAGCCAAGGAAAACTTTTAGATTTAGAATGCAAATGTATATGACCGTGCTCAGCACCTTTAGAAAAAGATTCTAAAATTGATTGAATGATAATTCCTGCCAGAATAAAAATTCCAATATGCCTAGGCGAATGCGAATGTACATGCCCATGCGTGTTTCCATAAACTTCTGGCACCAAATGAAGAATGGTTATTGCAAGTAAATAAGCACCACTAAACGAAAGCAACAATCGTACAAATAATTGTTTGGGTTTAAATATAGAAACGACCGCCATACCAACAAGTACAGACAGTATCAGCAAAATGTAAATCATTATTCTAGCACTAGTATTAATCTATTAGATTTCTCAATATCAAAACCATTTAAGTTGTAATCTCCAAAACAGTGTTTTATTTTAAGTCCCGCTTTGGCAACATAAGATTCAAAATAAGCCAAATCTAAACATTTTACTCTTTCAAAATAACTATGATAGCCATCTTCTGCAGTAAATTCTATTTTTTTTATGATAAAACCGTTTTTTACTTCTTTGGTAATCTTAAAAACAATGCCATCCAAAGTAACTTCTTCTTCTGCTACTAAATTTTTAATTGCTTTAGTCACATTCAAATAATCAAGTACGGCAACCCCGTCTTTATTTAAACAGTTCTTTATATTTTCCAAAACTCGAATATCCTCTTGATCGTCTGCAAAATACCCAAAACTGGTAAATAAATTAAAAACAACATCCTTTTTAAACGGAAAAGGCAAACGCATATCTTGCACAATAAAATTCAAACTCTCATTTTTAGACAAGCTTGCGTGTTTTATACTGTTAATCGACAAATCGGCACCCGTAACATTATACCCTAATGTATTTAAATATATTGAGTGTCTTCCCTTTCCACAAGCCAAATCAAGAATGCTACTTCCTTTTGAAATATTTAAAAAGCGCACCAAATTATTCATGAATACTTGCGCTTCATAATCATCTCTGTGTTGATATAAAATATGATAATATTTGGTATTGAACCAATCGGTAAACCAATCTTTTTTTGAGGACATTTTCTAAAATTGAACCGCAAAAATAATAATTAATAACTGAAATTTTGATATTCTGAGAAATAGATATATTTTCAAGTTTTGATTCGTATAACTTTTAGTAAATTGCAACAAGTTATACCTATTGCGTTCTACCCCAAACCCAACCTATGAAATTATTTTCAACAGCCTTCTTTGCCTTGTTTTTTGTCAGTTTTTGTTCTTATGGACAAAAAATAACCACAGACAGCAGCCTAACGGCACAACAACTTATTGAAGATATTTTAACAGAAGGTTGTGTCGAAACCACCAATATCCAATCTAACAGCAATGGTTCTGCCAGCGGAATCACTAGTTTTGCTAGGTTCGACAGAGCCAGTTCTAGTTTTCCATTTGAAAGCGGAATTGTGATTAGTACGGGAAATGTAAATTCAGTTGGAAACTCTGATATCAATCCTGCACTTGGTGATGGAAATACAACCTGGGGAACAGATAGCGATATTGAAACGGCTTTAGGCGTAACAAATACGTTAAACGCAACCTCAATAGAGTTTGATTTCGTTTCACTAACCAATACTTTGGCCTTTAATTATTTATTTGCTTCTGAAGAATATGAAGGTGAATTTCCTTGTAATCTGGGTTCTGATAGTTTTGTATTTTTAATTAAAGAAACCGGAAGTACTGATCCTTATACAAACATTGCCGTAATTCCGGGAACTACGGCTCCTGTAAATATTGGAAATATAAGACCCGATATTTCTGGTTTGTGTGCTGCCGAAAATGAAGAGTATTTTGGAGGTTATTTAAATGGTGACACCAATTTTTTTGGTAGAACAAAAGTTTTGACCGCTTCTGCAAATATTGTCCCAAACCAATCTTACCATATAAAATTAATTATCGCCGATCAAACCGATCAATTTTTCGATTCTGCTGTTTTTATTGAGGGTAGTAGTTTTAATACGCCACTAAATTTAGGCGCAGATGTTTCTAGCTGCTTGCCTAGTCATGAATTATTTGCCGACTTAGGAAATCCATTGGCGGTTTATTCTTGGTATTTAAACGATGTACTAATACCTGACGCCTCGGAAACAAGCTACACTGCCACTGAAAATGGTACCTATCGTATTCGTGCTGATGTTCCTATAAATAGTACTACCTGCGTTATTGAAGATGAAATTAGTGTTGTTTTAAATACAGAAACGTCCATTACACCTGTTTCTGATTTTATTTTGTGTGATATTACCAACCCAGGAGATGAAGTTGAATTTTTTGACTTAAATCTGAAGGATGAAGAGTTTTTAGATAATTTACCTCATCGAGATTTTGCCATTAGCTACCACAATTCTGATGCTGACGCACGAAATAATGTAGGGGCTATCCTAAATCCTATTGAAGCAAATCAAACTGGTCAAGAAATATTTGTTAGAATTTTTGACAATACCTCAAACTGTTTGGGCTACGCTACTTTTGATATTAGAGTCACAGAAAGTATTGAATTTACAATTCCCACAGCTTTTGAAATTTGCGCTTCTCAAGAAGATGCCTCTTTCGGATTGGAAGATTTTTCAACAACTACCGAAGAAATTATCAATGGAAACCCCAATCTTTCGGTTTCCTACTATACAAGTCAGGCTGATACTGATGCTGAACGAAATGCATTGCGTTTGCCATACCGTGTAAATGCTCCTGCACAAACAATTTTTATTCGTGTTGCCGACCTAAATTCTGATTGCGTAGGAACCACAAGCGTAGATGTAACCGTAAATTCAATTCCCAATTTAGTTCCAGGTGATTATTTTATAGACGCCTGTGAGGTGGATAACGACGGATTTGAAGTGTTTGACATGACGACTTTAGAACCAATAATTTTAGGGGGAATTTCGGATGTTACAGTAAGTTACTATGCAACAAATTCCGATGCAGTGGATGCTACAAACCCAATTTTAAATCCGACTAGTTACACAAATACAACGCAATTTTTACAAACTGTTTTTATTCGTGTTGAAAATAATACCACCGCATGTTTTGCAATTGAAAGTATTGATTTACATACCGATGTTTTAACAACTGGAACCAGTATTTCTGATATCGGTGCCTGTGATGATAGTTCAAATGATGGTTTTAGTCTTTTTAATTTTGGAATGATTGCTCAAAATTTCACCAACGACCTTCCCAATGTAAGCATTCGTTTCTATGAAACTGAATCTGATAGGGATAATAGAATTAATGAATTAGACCAAACAATTAATTACACCAATACAACTGCTCGTTTACAACCCATTTTTATGGTATTAAACAGCCCTACTTGTGAAGAAGTTTCACAATTTAATTTGGTAGTTTTACCTTATTTTGAATTGACACCAGTTGCTCCCGTTGAAATTTGTGATGAAGATGACGACGCGAGAACAACAATAGATTTAAGTCAATACGATGCCTATGTGTCTAATAATTTAGCCAACGTTTCTGTCGAATATTATTTATCAGAAGCGGATGCTAGGTTTGCTATTGGAAGTCCTATTTCCAAATCTTACACCAACACAACCGATCCTTTGGTGGTTTTTGCTAGAGTGATGAATACACTAACTGGCTGTACGGCGGTTAACAGCTTAGATATTGATGTTTTACCTGCTCCAACAGTTGCAACACCCACTAGCATTATTATTTGTGACGACGATCAAGATGGTGTTTTTAATTTCGATTTAACCACCAAAATAAATGAAATTACTGCCACAACAACTGATTTGACTATCGATTTTTACACGAATTTCTCTGACGCAAATTCGAATACAAATCCAATTGCCAATCCAACAAACTATAGCCTCAGCACGCAAACTCTTTTTTCAAGAGTCACCAACAATACAACTAACTGTTACCAAGTAGTTTCCTTTGATGCAATTGTGAATACCTTGCCGGTTTTTACGCCAATTTCTAACTATACCGATTGTGAAGTAAATAGTGACGGTTCTGGCGCTTTTGTTTTCAGAAGCAAGGACTCCGAAATTTTAGGCAGTCAAACAGGAAAAACAGTTTTGTATTTTGAAACTGAAAACGATGCAAACCTAAGACAAAATGCAATAAATAAAAATTCACCTTATACAAATACGGCCAACCCACAAATTATTCATGTTCGCGTTGAAAACGATACCGATATTGATTGCTATGGGATCAGTAGCTTTGAAATTTCTGTAAGAGAAGCTCCTATCTATACAGCTCCAAAAGATGAATTTTTATGTAGCGATCCTGGTGGTTCCGCAATAGCATTGCTAGATTTAAGTGCTAAAAGAACTGAAATAATTACGGGAAGTCCCCAAAATTTAAGTGTTTCTTTTCATACCTCTATAGCGCAAGCTTCCCTTAATTTAAATGCTTTGCCGGATGACTATTTAAAAAACTTAAATCCTGAAATAATTTATGTCCGCATTGAAACGGACGAAGGCTGTGTAAACATCACCGAAAATTTCACCATCAGTGTTTTTAACCCTCCCTTATTAGGCCCATCAGCTATCTATCCTGTTTGCGATAATGATTATGATGGTAAAACAATTGCCGATTTAACGATGGCAGATGTTCAAATATTAGACCCTAGACAGTCAGGATATATCATTGAGTTTTATGAAACAGAAGCCGATTTAGCTGCTGATCTTCCTATTAGCTCTCCAGAAGTGTACCAAACCGACGGAACAAAAACCATCTTTGTAAAAGTAACCAACCCCTTAACAGGTTGTTTTTCTACAATTCCACTTTTAATTCAAGTCAACTTACCTCCTGCCTATACACCTGTGACTAGTTTTGAATTTTGCGAAACAGCAGATCGATTCATTCATATTAACGAAGTAACCCCTAATTTTGAAGCAGGCCCAAATGCACAAATTGTTTACTACTCAAGTTTGTCTAGTGCGCAATTAGAAATACGAGGAAATACGGACACCTACCAATACTCCTCTACCAGTGAAGTTGTATTTGTACGAATTACTGACGATACAACCGACTGTTTTTATATCGATTCCTTTGACTTAAAAATCAATCCCAATCCTGCATTTGTAGTGCCTAACGATTTAATTGCGTGTAATTATGATGGAGATTTTACAGCAGAATTTGATCTATTCACTCAAAACGAGGCCATTTTAAACGGTATCAATCCGGCACAATATTTAGTTAGCTATCATACTACTGAAGAAAATGCAGCAAATGGCTCTAACGAACTTTCACAAATATACAGAGCCGCCAACGAAGAAATAATTTGGTTTAGAGTGACCAATTCTGAAACCTCATGTTTTAGCATTGATAGGTTCTCTGTGGTCATTAACCCTGTCCCTGTTATAGAAGCACCAAATACGTCAACCCTTTGTTTGGACGGCGCACCATTAGAAATTACGGCTAGTTTAGATGCTTCTGACACTTATGAATGGTCTACGGGAGAAACGTCACAACAAATTTACATTAACGAAGTCGGTGATTATTGGGTAAGAGTAACCAATATTTTTGGTTGTGAGATTTATAAAGAATTTAACATTACACCTGCCGAATTACTAAAAATAGAAGTCATTCATTTTGAACACCCTAACAAAGTTACTGTTGAAATTTCTGGAGCTGGTGTGTACACTTACCAATTAGACGACGAGACAGAACAGGAATCGAATGTTTTTAACGACGTTACGGCCGACAAGCACAAAATTACCATTTATGAGACTAATGGTTGTGCTGCCTTAGAACAAGATATTTATGTTTTGAATTATCCTTTGTACTTTTCTCCAAATGGATCGGGCCCAGCCAGTACTGAGTTGTGGCATTTGCAAGGTTTAAAAAATATTCCTGGGGTTAGTATAACCAATGTTCAAATATTTGATAGAAACGGACGTTTGCTTAGTAGCTTAAACGAAAGTTCTATTGGTTGGGACGGAATGGATCGAAATGGAATTTTAATGCCTTCTGGCGATTATTGGTTCAAAGCAGATGTTAGTATTGACGATAAACACACCGTATTAACAGGTAATTTTAGTTTGTTACGATAAACATATTTGCAAAAACAAGAATTTTTAAACTAATGAAACTTTCATTGAGTTCTAAGATCTAATTCAGTATTTTTGCAGCTTAAGAAGAATTTTATGGAGAAAAATTTTCAAATGGTGGCTGTGACCATGTTTGGTCTGGAAGAAGTATTAGCTAAAGAATTAAGAGATTTAGGCGCTCTAGATGTCGTTGTGGGTGTACGAAATGTTTCCTTTAAAGGAGATACTGGATTTATGTACAAAACCAATATTGCCTTGCGTACGGCTATTCGTATTTTAAAGCCTATCCGAAAATTTAAAGTAAGAGGTGAAAAAGACCTGTACGACAATCTTCAAAAAATACGTTGGGAAAGTTTTTTAGATGTGGATGGAACTTTTTCTATTGGCTCTGTTGTAAACTCATCTTTCTTTACCACCAATTCTCATTATATTTCTTTAAAATCTAAAGATGCCATTGCTGATTATTACAGACATAAATACAGCAAGCGTCCTAATGTAGATTTAAAATATCCTGACCTAAAAATCCACATACATATCAAAGATGATTTTTGTACGGTTTCTTTAGATAGTTCGGGTGACTCTTTGCATAAAAGAGGTTATAGAAGTTCTACAAATATTGCCCCTATCAATGAAGTTTTAGCTGCCGGTTTGGTTTTGCTATCGGGTTATACGGGTGAAGAGAATTTTATAGATCCTATGTGTGGTTCTGGAACTATATTGATTGAAGCAACCATGATTGCTTGTCGTATTCCTGCCAACATCAATAGAAAACATTTTGCTTTTGAAAACTGGCCTGATTTTGATGAAGATTTATTTTACATCATTCAAGACTCCTTACTAAAGCATATTAGTAGTTCTCATTTTAAAATAATGGGCTTCGATAAGGCTCCTTCAGCTGTTCAAAAAGCGAAAGAAAATATAGAAAACGCGAATTTATCAGATTTTGTAGGCGTACATCATGTCAACTTCTTCAACTCTAAAAAAGAAGTTTTTGGAAACACCACCATTATGTTCAATCCGCCTTATGGAGAAAGATTAGAATTGGCAGATATTGAAGGCTTCTATAAAAACATTGGAGATACCTTAAAATTTGGATATCCTGGATCTACCGCATGGTTTATTACTTCCGATTTACAAGCGTTAAAACATGTAGGTTTAAGAACCTCAAAAAGAATACCTTTAAAAAATGGAGATTTAGATTGCCGTTTGGTACGTTATGATTTGTACGAAGGCTCTAGAAAACCACAAAAAACGGAATGGGGAACCACCGAAGAATAAGGATTTTATTCTTTTAAAATATTTTAAAAAGGTCGAATTGTATTTTCAATTCGACCTTTTTTATGCGTGTAACTTACTTTCTCATAAATTAATCTTAAAGCTTGCCAAACACTATTTCGGATTACAGGAATATGTTTAATTTAGCCTTATATGTTAGGTTCTATATAGAATTCGACAAAAAGACAGATTTACTCGTAGACAAAGAATGCAACACACACAGATTCCCTTTCAAAACACAGGCTATATTTCAAAATTAATTTGTGATTATGTTTCTAAAAACCCAAAGTTGGATGGCCTTTATGGTGAATTTCCAGATCTTGTTGGTTTTAAAAAACAAATCGCCTTAAAGGAATCTCAATTTCCTTTTGAATCAAGAAAAATATTGGTTGAATCGTTGCAAACTCAATTTTCGAAATTACAAGTCACAAAGCAAACTCAAGAAAATATAGAGGCACTTGCTTTAAAAAACACCTTTACTGTTGTTACGGGACACCAATTAAATTTGTTTACCGGACCTTTGTATTTTTTATACAAAATTGTTTCAGCAATAAACTTAGCAAAACAATTAAAGGCTGAATTTCCACAACAAAACTTTGTCCCAGTGTATTGGATGGCGACAGAAGATCATGATTTTGAAGAGATCAATCATTTTTTTGTAAAAAACACCAAAATTGAATGGGATGTAGAAAGTTCTGGTCCAGTAGGAATTCATTCTACAAAAGGTTTGGATACGGCTTTTGAGGAATTTTCAAAAGAAATTGGTTCTAGTAAAAATGCCAACTATTTAAAAGAATTATTTAGAAAAGGCTATTTAGAACACGACAACCTTACGGAAGCCACTCGCTATATTGTTAATGAATTGTTTGGTGCTCATGGACTTGTTATCGTTGATGGTGATGATAAACAACTCAAACAATTATTTACGCCCTATGCTAAAAATGAATTGCTAGACAACGTGGCCATCAATTCATTGCAAATAACAAACGCTTTTTTAGAGGAAAATTATAAGGTGCAAGTCAACCCAAGAGACATTAATTTGTTTTATATAAAAGATGGCTTAAGAGAACGTATTATTTTTGAAGACGAACTTTTTAAAATAAATAATACTGCCATCACTCTTACAAAAACTGAAATTTTAGAGGAACTAAATAAGCACCCAGAATATTTCAGTCCAAATGTAATTATGAGGCCTTTGTATCAGGAAGTGGTTTTGCCCAACCTTTGCTATATTGGTGGTGGTGGAGAAATTGCTTATTGGCTGCAATTAAAAGCTATGTTCGACAAAGTTGCTGTTCCTTTTCCTATTTTATTAGTTCGTAATTCGGTACTATTAATCAACGAAAAACAAGCTCGTAAAGCTAAAAAACTAGAAATAAAAATTGAAGAATTGTTTTTAAAACAAGAAGCGCTTGTCAACACGAAAACAAAAGAATTGTCAGAATTAACGATAGATTTCTCTGCTCAAAAAGAAACATTAGCAAAACTATTTTCTGATTTAAAACCCTTAGTTTCTCAAACAAATAAAACTTTTGAAGGTGCTTTACTAGCGCAAGAGAAAAAGCAATTAAAAGGATTTTTAAATTTAGAAAAACGCTTATTAAAAGCTGAAAAGAAGAATTTACAAGACAAGCTATCTCGTATAACACAAATTCAAAACGAATTATTTCCAAGACAAGGTTTGCAAGAACGAAATGTAAATTTTGCTGAATTTTATATTGAGCACGGACAAGAATTAATTCCCATTTTATTACAAGAATTAGATCCATTGAGCTTGCAATTTTCTGTAATTAGCTTATAGCTAAAACAAAACAGTCGACTTATATAAGTCGACTGTTTTGTTTTGTACAATGAAAATAAATTACCTTTTATACACTCCTTTTGCAAATCCGCTTCCGTGGCAAGAAGACCAAAATACATTTTCATCATAGGGATCAAATTCAAATCCGGTCATTTTATCCACTTGACCCAAACCGTAATTAATTTTCGTCCAGTTTTTTCCATTATTTTTTGAAATATAAATACCGCTATTCAATTCTTTTACCTTTTTCCCTGGTGCCACAATTACCGCAATTGTCTCAGCATCTAAAGGTGAAATTTTGACCATTTTTATATGTGGCATCTCAAAAATCTTTTCCCATGATTTTCCTTTGTTGCTACTTCTGTAAACACCCCCATCATTTATGGCGGCTCCACCTTCACCACAGGCCAAATAAATAATCCCATTTTTATCAATTTCAACAAAATTGACACTTTTAATTTCCTGAGGAATTTTTACCTTATTCCAAGATTCTCCATCATCCTTACTTTTGTACAAACCACCTTCAGATTTTTCAAAACTACGCCCCAAACCTGCGTAAATATTTTTATAATCCTCGTCGTAAGTCATTTGCATTACATTGGGTCGGTTTGGTAAACCTTTGTTACTCGTTTTCCAAGTTTTACCTCCATCGCTACTCAAATGCACACCAAAATCGTTAAATTCTGTCATTCTTAAATAACCATTTACCATCCATTTTGAGGTATGCCATCCCCTTTGAGTATGTGAAGGAATGCTAAATAACATTCGATTGGAATCTTTTTTATCTATAATATGACTGAATAAAAACAAGACCCCATTTGGGTTAAATTTCACCATGGGTTTTTCTGAAATATTGAACCAAGTTTTACCTGCGTCTACAGATTTTCTAAGATGCCCAGCATGATGTTGTCTATTGGGCAAAATATAATAAACATTGGCATTGTTCGGATCTATAGAAATTTCAGGAGCACTGGTAGCCGCTTTGTAATGATTTACCTCCAAAGCCTGTCCTTCAATTTGCTTTAAAGCCACCGCTCCTTTATACACTTGATCCCCATCTGTCGTACTTCTCCAAATTCCATGTTCTTCAGAAGCAAATAGATACTGTCCTTTCATTTTTGTTTGTACATTCAAACCAAAACCAGGCAAATTGCTATTTCCTCTACCAACCCAATGACCACTGCCAGGGGCTGTTTCTATATCGTCACGTTGTTGCCAAGTTTTCCCATGATCTTTACTTAAAAACAATTGCTGATCGTAAACGGTAAATACTTCTCCTTCAGCATTGATTTGCAAATCTCTAAAAGCTTTTGAGCTACCTTCCCCATTTGCTGTCGCATCCAAATGGGCAAAACTCATGTTATTTCCAGTAGGATTATTTCTAGAATCCCAATAGACTTTGTCTTTTCCATTTTTCCAATAATTACCAGCGCGTGCACACACAAACCAATTTTCACCACCGTCTTCCGTTTTCATCAATTCTGCAGGAGAAAAACTCATGTCGTGTTTGATATTGTTTGAAATATAAACTTCGTTTGGATTGATTGGATTCACTACAATCCTATTATAAACAGGCATGGTGGATTTAGGGAAATTGGGAAACTTTGTTTTAGCTTCTTTAACAGAAATACCAAACCAGTAAGCGATGGTTTTATAATAATAATTTTTTGAAGAATAATCTGATATTTGAGTCATATCAATATCTAAGTTACCTGATATAGATATCCAATCCTCACCATTATTTTCACTTTTATAAACACCTCCTAAAGCTTTTGTTGTTTGTCCATTTTCTTTATAATGTGTTTGTAACAATAAATATAAATAATACGCACCTGTTTTCGCATTGTAATAACTTTGCAAATCACGAGCGTCATTGAAAGGCAATCCTAGTTTTTTTTCTTTCCACGAAGCGCCAGCATCATTAGAAACATAAAACCCGAAATTGGTTAACACATACAAATTAGTTGAATCTCTAGGGTCTACCAAAATTCTTAAGATATCTAAATCTTTAGAAATATTGTTCATTATTTTTTCCCATGTTTTCCCTGCGTCTGTAGTTTTATAAATAAACCCATATTCCGTATTTCTGTATTTGGTACCATGTGGTTCTTTTAAACTTCTATGTACACCTTTTACACGCCAATGTTGCCCCGCACCAATATACCAAACGGCATCATTCTTAGGATCTATAGCTACTGCATTGAATTTTTTCTTGCTTGGGAAATTTTTAATTTCTATCCAATTTCTACCTCTATTGTTTGTTGTATAAACAGTTCCTGCCGCACCTTTCATAATTCCAAAATCATGATTTGTTACTGAAAAGGCCGTTTTAAAAGGTTTTATTTTACTGCCCAAACCGTCATATTCGTTCAGTGTTGTCCAAGAATCTCCCTTATTCCAAGTACCATAACCGTTCCCCATGTCGTAATTTAAAAACATGACATTGCTATCGTAAGGATGTATATTTAGCTCTTCACTATATCCTGAAGTTCCAGGACCAATTACCGTCCATTTTACACTTGGATTGCTAGGAACTTTTTGTGTTTGTAATTTTTTAAAATAATTGGAAGTCTGCCCAAATGCTACAATTTGCATTAAAACAAGTAAAAATAAAATTGGTGTTTTCATGATGCTTGTATTTCTATTTATAGAACTTAGCTCAAATATAAAACCTAACATTCAATACTAACACAAACATGTATAGATTAACTCATATAATGTATAGTTTTGGTAATATGTAGCTATTCAGAAGCTACTTCGTCAAAAACAGTATTGGGTGTACATATTTTCACTGGCTTATTTTTTTGAAACCAATAGGCATCCAAATTTCCTTTTAAAACAATAGCTTCTTTTACGTCTAACCAACTTCCTTCTTGCAAACCTAAAACGGCAGTGTTATTGTACACATGAAATTCTTTGATTCTTGTCTCTCTAGTTTCTCCTTTATGTGTTGAATTTTTATCAGCTACTAAAAAATGAGCATTGATATTAAAAGGCAAACACCCCAATGTTTCAAATGAAGGTGGTTTTACTATGGGCATATCATTTGTGGTTTGCATGGTAGGTCCGCAAATATTACTTCCTGCACTTGTTCCTAAATAAGGAGTGCCTTGTTCAATTTTTGCCTTCAGAAGTTCCAAAATAGCTTGTTCATACAGTTCCTTCACCAAAACAAAAGTATTTCCTCCACCTACAAAAATAGCTTGTGCCTTGTTAATAGCTTCTTTTGCGTTTGAAAACTCATGAATTCCCTTTACCTTCACGTCACAAAAAAGCAAACCTTCCTGAGCAATTGCTGTGTATTCGTCATAAGACAATCCACTTGGTCTGGCATAAGGAATAAACAAAACCTCCTTCACATTTTTTAAAAGTTTTGTAAGTTCTGTTTGTAAATAAGCTAAATAACTAGAATTGTATAAAGTAGACGTACTGGCAATAATCATATTTCTCATAAAAGACATATTGGTTCAAAAAAATAAAGGGGAAAAGTACCAAGAAAAACCAAAAATTGACTAACATTTATTTATTGTTTTTAGTTTTATAAAATGGCATCTTTACATTTACATAACCTTATATGAAAAAACTCAAATTAATAGCGCTTGTTATCGTACTCTTTTGTTCTTCTTTTACAGTTCATAAATACTATATGAGTATCACACAAATAAACTTTGTGGCTGAACAGAAAGCGCTTCAAATAACTTCCCGGGTTTTTATTGACGACTTACAAACGGAATTAAATGACCGATTAAAAACTGAAATTGAATTGGCCACTGAGCGTGAACCAAAAAATATTGGAAAAATTTACCAAGATTATTTATCTAAAAACCTAGCGTTTATTGTGAATGATTCCTTAGTTCCCTTTCAATATATTGGATCAGAATATCAAAATGATCAGGTTGTTTTTTATTTAGAGGTAACCGCTATTAGCAATTTAAAAAAAATAGAAATCAGCAACCAACTATTGACGCAAACATTTGATGAACAAAATAATATTGTCAAAGTAAATGCTTTCAACAAAAACAAGAGCTTTATACTAGACAATAGAAACTCCAAATGTTTAATAAAGTTTTAACAACATTCACCTTACACAATAATTAACTTTGCCCACAATTAAATACCTTTTATGAAAAAAATCAACTTCGCATTTATTGCTATTTTATTGTTTTCTTATACTTTAAGTTTTGCACAAGAAACGGAAAATAACGATCGCCAGCCCGGACACACAAATCAGAACAAATTTAAACAACTAAAAGAAGAATTAGCAACACCCAATAGCCAACATACGGCTTCTGGTGCACCTGGAGTAAACTACACGCAACAACAAGTAGATTATGAGATGGATGTTGTTTTAGATGAAGAAAACCAAAAATTAAGTGGTGAAGAATCGATAACATACCACAACAATTCAGACGACACCTTAACGTATTTATGGGTACAACTAGAACAAAACAAAAGAGCCAAAGATTCTAAAAGTCCGGATATTGAAGGCGGTGGTCCAGATTTATTATACAGTCCTGAAAAATTTGCAACAAAATTTATTGGCGAACCTTTTGATGGTGGTTTCAATATTGTACATATAAAAGACAGGAAAGGAAATCCTTTAAACTATACCATCAACCGTACAATGATGCGTGTAGAATTACCGAAACCTTTGGCTTCTGGTAAAAAATTTAAATTCAACATCAAATGGTGGTACAACATCAATAACCATGTCCCTGTAAGAGATCGTTCTGGCTATGAGCATTTTCCTAAGGATGGAAATAACTTGTATGTAATTGCACAGTTTTATCCACGTTTGGCCGTTTATAACAATGTTGAAGGTTGGCAAAATTTACAATTTTGGGGAGGAAGTGAGTTTGCTTTAGAGTTTGGAGATTTCAAAGTAAATATTACCACGCCAAAAGATCATATCTTAAATGCAACAGGAGTTTTAAAAAATCCTAAAAAGGTATTGACAAAAACACAATACGAGCGCTTTAAAAAGGCACAGACTTCTTTTGACGAGCCTTACCTAATTATTACTCAAAAAGAAGCAGAAGAAGCTGAGAAAACAAAAAGTAAAGAACAAAAAACATGGACTTTTGATGCTAGAAATGTTCGTGATTTTGCCTTTGCCTCTTCAAGAAAATTTATTTGGGACGGGATGGCTGTAAACATCAATGGTAAAACCGTGATGGCTTATTCTTTGTATCCAAAAGAAGGAAATCCATTATGGGAAAAATTCTCTACAAAAGTAGTGGCGCATTCTTTAAAAGAATACTCAAAATATACATTTGACTATCCTTATCACAAGGCAATTTCTGTACATTCTAAAAACCAAGGAATGGAATATCCACAAATATGTTGGAATTACGGAAGACCTAGACCAGATGGAACCTATTCTGACAGAACAAGAGATGCCATGATTGGAGTTATTACCCATGAAGTTGGTCACAATTTCTTTCCTATGATTGTGAATTCTGATGAACGTCAATGGGCATGGATGGACGAAGGAATTAATTCATTTATTGAAACATTGACTGAATTGTCTTTCGATAAAAATTTCAACACAGGAAATTTACCTAAAGATATTATTCCTTATATGACAGGAGACCAAAGCAATATTTCTCCTATTATGACACAGGCCGATAATATTCAACAATTAGGTCCAAATGCATACACAAAACCAGCTGCTGGTTTGTACATGTTAAGAAAAACAATATTAGGAGAAGAATTATTCGACTATGCCTTTAGAACCTATTCTCAAAGATGGATGTTTAAACACCCAACACCTGAAGATTTCTTTAGAACCATGGAAGATGCATCTGGTATGGATTTGGATTGGTTTTGGAGAGGTTGGTTTTACACTACCGATGTTTCTGACATAGGTATTCAAAATGTAGATTTGTATCGAATTACAAACAAACCCACTAAGGCTGTGATAAAAATAGCCAAACAATACGGAGTTGCTGAAGATCAAATTAGACCAAGTATTTATCTATCTACCGATTCTATTACAGCGAATGAACCTAAAAACGCAATGGATATTAAATTGCTTTCTAATTATATTGACACTAAATATTCTCGTAGAGCAGATGCAAAAATACCTAGCTATTTTTACGAAATCACATTTAACAAACCAGGAGGTTTGGTAATGCCAATTATTGTAGAATACACCTACGAGGACGATTCAAAAGAAAGAATTACTTATCCAGCTAAAATCTGGAGAAAAAACGATCAAGAAGTTAAAAAGATTGTGACTTCAAATAAAAAAATTAAAACAATTGTTGTAGATCCTGATTTGGAAACTGCTGATGTAGATCCATCAAATAATTTATGGCCAAGAGCTGAAAAATCAGAATTTGACAAAAAGAAAGAAGCTTTAAAGAAATAATCTATTTCTTTTTAAGAACAAAAAAACACCTGAATTCAGGTGTTTTTTTTGTTCTAGACTTTAAGGAGTTTCTTTATTTTTTAGGTTTGTATTTCGATTTTCTAAAAATCGTTTCAGCATCAGTTTGAAGCAATTCTGATAAAGTCTTTTTATTTGTTTGCATATACGCATTTACAATAGTCCAGCCCAACCATTTGCCAATTCCACCTGGCGATTCTTTATCCATATCTAAATAAAATTTAGAAAACGGAGCGGGATCAATAAACCGAGCGTTTAATTTTTGATCGGTGCTATACAACAATTCATTACTTACAAAATAAGCCCATATTTGCGATTCATTGTGCATCGCCCAAGCAAATTTTTCCTTGCTATATCCTATAATTTCTGAATCTTCTTTTTTTGGCAATAGTTTTTGCAACAAATAAAGTTGTTTTCCTTTGTAAATTATTCTTTCTAAAAAAGTTCTTCCATTTTGTATTGGAAAATTTTTGGCGGCAATTTCTTTAGCCACCGAAATAACGACCTGTTCTTTGGTATAATTTTCCGACAAATATTCTGGAAAACTTGCATACACTTCCGATGTTGCCCCTAAAAACATATCTAAGGAAATAAACAAAAGTGAATCTGCATACACAACATTATTTTCATAATCCAAATCTGTAATTAAGCTATAGGTTTTTGGTGACTTAAAACTAGGTTTGTAATACTTTATGTGTTTCATCAAATCCAGCAATTCTGCTTCAAGTGCAATACAAGAACCAAAAACACTGTCCACTTTTGAAAACAATAACTGCTCATTGGGGTCTTTTAATTTAGCCAACCAAATACTATCCGGAACAGCGCTTGGAAACAGAAAAGCATGCTTCTTTTTAAAAGCAAGTAATTCTGTTGGTTTTAATTGATAAAACTGTTTATGAAAATCAATAAATTCGGTTTGCACGTTAATATTAGAAACATCCACCGTTTTTATTGTATCTGTTTTACATTGAATAAAAACCAGGAATAAGGCAACTCCAAAAAGATAATATTTCATTAAAATCGGGTATAAATATGAGTGAAAACTGTTAAAAACTTGTTTTTTTACGAAACGCGAAACAAGCGTATATATTGAGTCGTAAATTGTTTACTTTTGTTTGGATCAAAAATACTAAAAAACTATTGATTATGAATTCTGAAAAAGTTGCATTATACATTGTAAATTGGTTAAAAGAGTATGCTACAAAAGCAAACGTAAAAGGTTTTGTGGTTGGTGTTTCAGGGGGAATTGATTCTGCTGTAACGTCTACATTATGTGCAAAAACAGGTTTGCCTACCATTTGTGTAGAAATGCCTATACACCAAGCTGTAAGTCAGGTTACCAGAGCACAAGACCATATTGCACAACTTAAAGAAAACTATAGCAATGTAAGTGATGTTCGTGTGGATTTAACGGAATCTTTTGAAACTTTTCAAACCGCTTTTGCTACATCCGAATCCAATGCCCTTAAAGATTTGACTTTGGCCAATACCAGAGCTCGATTAAGAATGACGACCTTGTATTATATTGCCGGTTTAAATTCCTCTTTGGTTGCAGGAACAGGGAATAAAATTGAAGATTTTGGCGTAGGTTTTTACACCAAATACGGAGATGGTGGCGTTGACGTTAGCCCCATTGCAGATTTAGTTAAATCGGAAGTATTTGCTTTAGGTGCTGTTTTAAATGTTCCTGAATCTATTCAAAATGCAGCTCCTACAGATGGATTGTTTGGAGATAGTAGAACAGATGAAGATCAAATTGGCGCTTCTTATGACGAATTAGAAATTGCCATGCAACAAACAAAAGACGGCGTCACAAATACTGATTTATCAGGAAGAGAAAAAGAAGTTTTTGATATTTACACAAGATTGCATAGAAACAACCAACATAAAATGAATCCAATACCTGTTTGTGAAATTTCAGAAGATTTAAAAAATTAAGCTTCTGAATTTTCATTGCAATAAAAACACCTATTATTTTCTCCTAAAATTATTTCTTTGGACTTTTTAAACTACAACCTTTTTTTAGACACACTTGACATAACACTGGTTGGTGTACTTTTGTATTATGTATATAAATTGCTAAAAGGAACTGTTGCCATTAATATTTTTATTGGAATTACCATTGTGTTTTTAATGTACAAAATAACACAGGCCTTAAAAATGGAAATGCTGAGTGGTATTTTAGAAGTTTTGGTAGGTGGAGGAGCCATTGCGTTGCTAATTATATTTCACCCTGAACTGCGAAAATTTTTATTAATGCTTGGTTCGGCAAATATTTCTTCTAAAAGAAGTTTTATCAAGCAACTAAAATTTTTAAAAACAGAAATAAATACTGAAATAGATTCTGAAAGCATCGTTTCTGCTTGCATCAAATTGTCTACAACCAAAACAGGGGCTTTGTTGGTTATTGAAAGAAATAACAACTTAGATTTTGTCAAACAAAACGGAGATTACATGAATGCAGAAATTAATGTGCCCATTATTGAAAGTATTTTCTATAAAAATTCTCCCTTGCATGATGGCGCTACCATTATAAAAGACAATTTTATTACCGCAACAAGAGTTGTGCTTCCACTCTCAGAGAAAGTCCTACCAAATCGTTTTGGACTGCGACATAGAGCCGCTATAGGAATTACCGAAAGAACCGATTGTATTTGTATTTTAGTTTCCGAAGAAACAGGAAAAATTTCACTTATAAAAGACGGTGAATTTGAACTATTTGAATCGAACGAAGATTTATTGGATAAAGTTAAAGGCTATTTAGTTTAGTTCTACAACTTCATCTGAAAATTGTTTTTCAAACAAGTTTCTATAATGCCCATTTTCTCTTTTTAAAAGTTCATGGTGACTTCCTTGTTCTACAATCAAGCCTTTATCCATTACAATAATAGCATCTGCTTTTTGAATAGTTGCCAACCTATGCGCAATTATAATGGAAGTTCTATTTTTGGTTATTGTATCTGTAGCATACTGAATCATTTGTTCTGAATAGGAATCTACAGACGAAGTAGCTTCGTCTAAAATAAGAATACAAGGGTCACTTACATACGCTCGTAAAAACGCAATTAATTGGCGTTGACCAGAAGACAACATGCCACCACGCTCCTTTACATTATAATGATACCCCCCGGGTAAAGACATGATAAAATCGTGAATTCCAATTTTTTTCGCAGCTATAGTTACCTGTTCTAAGGTGATTTCTTTTTTCTTTAGGGTAATATTATTCAGAATCGAATCTGAAAACAAAAACACATCTTGCAACACAATGGCAATATGGTTTCGCAAAGAATGCAATTTGTAATCTTTGATATCCACACCATCTACACAAATAGAACCTGAATCTATTTCATAAAAACGATTGATTAAATTAATAATCGTGGATTTACCAGCCCCTGTGGAACCAACAATAGCAATGGTTTTACCGGCCTCAACTTCCAATGAAATTCCTTTTAAAACTTCTACACTTTTTACATAACTAAAGTGAACATCTTTAAAAGAAATTGTTCCTTCTAATTTATCAATCGCTACATTTCCTTCTTTGGAAATTATTTCATCAGTATCCATAATTTCAAAAACCCTATTTCCTGCAACCATTCCCATTTGAAGCGTTGTAAACTTATCTGCAATTTGTCGTAAGGGTCTAAATAACATTTCCGACATCATGATAAAACCAATGACTTCACCCGTTGTTACAGTACCTTCAAAAGCCACATTTAAGCCTCCAAACCAAACAATTAATCCGACCGCTACTGAAGATAATATTTCAGCAATGGGATAGAATATAGAAAAATACCAAACGGTTTTGATGTGTGCCTTTTTATGAACTTCATTGATACCCACAAATTTATCGTACTCAATTTTTTCACGACTAAAAAGTTGTACTATTTTCATTCCTGTCACTCGTTCCTGAACAAAGCCATTCAAACTTGCAACTTGGGTTCTTACTTGTTGAAACGCCACTTTTATAGAACGCTGAAATACTTTTGTAGCATAAATTAAAACAGGAAGTACGGTAAATGAAATTAAGGCCAATTTCCAGTCTGTATACAGCATAAAAGCAGCAATAACCACCATTTTTAATAGGTCACTTACAATCATAAAAAGTCCTTGACCAAAAAACTGTGCAATGGTTTCTACATCAGACACCACTCTAGTTACCATTTGTCCTACCGAAGATTTATCGAAATAGGACATTTTGAATTTTATAACATGTTCAAAAAGTTGAATTCTAATATCTTTAATAATATGCTGTCCTAACCAATTGGCAATATAGATAAAGCTTAAATGCAAAAGCACTTCTACAATTAACACACTAAGTATCCACATAGAATAATACAACAAACCTTCTTGATCTTTGGTTTTTATATAGCCATCAACGGTTTCAATAATTAAATAAGGCCTAAAAGCAGCTATAATTGCTAAAGAAATAGCCGCAAAGCACGCCATAAAAAAATGAATCCTATATTTTTTTGCAAAGCTCATGAGTCGCATAAAAATATCCATATCAAAAACCTTCCCTGTATTTTTTTTACTCATATCTAATTGTATTAGGATAGACAACTGAAGTTAAAAACAAACCTCTAGCCGGAGCAGATGTCCCTGCATTCCTCCTATCCTGATTTTCTATAATAGTCACAAATTCACTAATAGTTACTTTTCCTTTTCCAACAGCAACTAGCGTACCTACAATGGCGCGTACCATATTTCTTAAAAACCGGTCCGCAGTAATATAAAAGGTAAGAGTCTCTCCTTCAAGTTTCCATTCGGCTTGGCTTACTTTACAATTATAGGTTTTCACTTCTGTTTTCGATTTTGAAAAACATTTAAAATTACTATAATTTAAAAGAACAGCCGCCGCTTTGTTCATTTTATCAATGTCTAATAATTGCGAGTGTAATTGCCAAGTGGTATCTAATAAAAAAGCATTTCTCCCTAAATAAATCTGATATTCATAGCTTCTGCTTATTGCGCTAAAACGAGTATGGGCTTCATCATCTACTTGAAAAATAGCAGCAACCACAATGTCATCAGGTAAAACTGAATTTATTTTGTACAAATATTCTGGTTGATCAAGTAATACATCGGTATCTATATGAGCAAACATTTGCGAAGCATGAACCCCTGTGTCTGTTCTTCCTGCACCATTTACTTTTATACTGCAATTCAATATTTTCGAAAACCCTTTATTTAACATTTCTTGCACAGAAATGGCGTCAGGTTGAATTTGCCAACCGTGGTAATTTTTCCCAAAATAAGATAGTTCTATAAAGTAACGTTTCACTGTGATTTTTTTACTGAACAAAGATACATAATCCAACAACAAATTGCCGATATCTCAACATTTTCCTAAGGAAACACTTTAGCCTATTCCCTTAGAAAAGAAGTAACGTATTTGTTTTGAATCAATTAAAAAAAAGCTACAATTTTATTCAAAAAACATTGTGAAAACTGAAAAATGATTGTAATTTTGCCTCGGCAAGTCCTACACAACTAGCTCCCTCGGAATCCCCCAGGGTGGGAACACAGCAAGGGTACAAGGTTGTAGCAGTGTGATGTAGGTAGCTTGCCATTTTTTATGCCCTAAATTTTCCTTTTCTTGTTTTAATTGTACTAACTTTGGCGTCTTAATTAATTAATTCACCAATACAATGAAATTTTTTATAGATACAGCAAATTTAGAGCAAATTAAAGAAGCTCAAGATTTAGGAGTGTTAGATGGCGTAACTACAAACCCATCCTTAATGGCTAAAGAAGGAATTACTGGAGCCGAAAACATTTTACAACATTACAAAGCAATTTGCGAAGCCGTTGAAGGTGATGTTTCTGCAGAAGTTATTGCAACAGATTATGAAGGAATGATTCAACAAGGAGAAGAGTTAGCTGCTTTGAATCCACAAATTGTTGTGAAACTTCCAATGATTGCTGCTGGAATTAAAGCCTGTAAATATTTTTCTGACAAAGGAATCAAAACAAACGTAACTTTAGTATTTTCTGTTGGTCAAGCTATATTAGCGGCAAAAGCAGGTGCTACTTATGTTTCTCCATTTTTAGGACGCTTAGATGATATCTCTACAGATGGATTAAACTTGATCAAAGAAATTAGATTGGTGTATGACAACTACGACTTTAAAACGCAAATTTTATCGGCTTCAGTAAGAAACACTATGCATGTTGTTAATTGTGCGAAGATTGGTTCTGATGTTATGACTGGTCCTTTATCTTCTATTACAGGATTGTTAAAGCACCCTTTAACAGATAGTGGTTTGGCGCAATTCTTAAAAGATTACGCAAAAGGAAACTAGAAATTAAATTCTTAGTTTACGAGACTAAATACATATCAAAACAGGGGACGAAAGTCCCCTGTTTTAGTTTACTCAACTTTAAATTTGCCCCTGCCCCCTATTTTTTTCATCATGTCTTCGATTTAAAAGATTTTATAAACTCACTTGGTGTTTTTCCAAACTGTTTTTTAAAACAAGTTCTAAAATATTTAGGGTCAGAAAAACCAACCATAAACACCACTTCTGTAATTGAGTAGCGTCCTGATTTTAATAGATTTGATGCTCGTTTAATTCGAATTGTTCTAATAAATTCTGTGGTAGATTCTCCGGTAATCGATTTTATTTTATTAAAAAGTGCCGATCTACTCATGCCTACATCCATTGCAAAATTCTCTATAGAATAACTCGGGTTGTCAATGTTTTTCTTGACTGCACTTAAAGCTTTCTTTAAAAATTCTTTATCTAACTTACTTGAGAGTTCTTTCCATGTGGCAGACGTTGGTTTTGTTTTAAATTTTTCTGTCCACTGTTTTTTAGTTCTCAAAATATTGGTCACCCGAAGTTTTAAAACCTCCATGTTAAATGGCTTTAAAACAAATTCATCTGCACCCGTCTCTAAACCTTCTTTTTCATTTTCTATTCCTGCTTTGGCCGTTAATATAATTACAGGAATATGACTTGTAGCCAAATCATTTTTAATTTTTTTACACATTTCTATCCCCGTCATTTTGGGCATCATCAAATCTGAAATAATAAGATCGGGGCTAAATTCAGTTGCCATTTTCAATCCCTCTTCACCATTAACAGCTACAATGACCTTGTAATAATTTTGAAAATACTCAAACAAATACTCTCGCAAATCCTTATTGTCCTCTACCACCAAAATGGTTTGAGTATCCTTATTGTGCTTAACGGGTTCTATTGTTGAAATTGTTTCAGATAAAATTCCTTTAAAATCTTTTATTTCATTTTTAACAAAACTAAAATCGTATTGTTTTGGTTGAATTTCTAGAATAGAATCCTCTTCGTATGCTTCTCTTGAAATTGGAATTGAAATGGTGCAAATCGTTCCTTTTTCTACTTCACTTTGAATAGCGATATTTCCTTTATGAATTTCAATCAAACGTTTGGCATAAGCCAAGCCCAAACCTGAGCCCATTTGTATGGCATTGCTTTCTTTATTAACCTGATAAAACCGTTCAAAAACCACCGATAAATCGTCGGGTGCAATCCCCATACCTTCATCGACAACTTTTATAACGGCATGGGTTTTCCCCTTTTTCGTTTTTGTTTCAAATAGCAGTTCTATTTTTTTATTTGGAGGTGTAAACTTAAAAGCATTCGACAAAAGGTTGTAAACTACTTTTTCAATTTTATCTTTATCAAACCAAACATCAAGTTTATTAATCGTCGTATTAAAAGAAAAAGTTACTTGTCTTTCCTGAGCAATTTCTTCGAAGGCAATATAAATTTCTTCTAAAAAACCAACTAAATTGCCTTCCTCTACAATTAAATTTATATTACTTGATTCTGCCTTTCTAAAATCTAACAATTGATTAATTAGTCGTAACAAACGGGTAGAGTTTTTATACATAATCGTATTTAAACGCCTAAGATATTCTGCATCTTTACTCCCTTTCATTATTTGTTCTAAAGGACCAATAATTAAAGTTAGAGGTGTTCTTAATTCATGAGATATATTCGTAAAAAACCGCAGTTTCATTTGATTAATCTCTTCTGATTTTTCGTACAAAGCACTCTCTAACTTGATTTGATTTTTAAGTTTTATTTGGTTCCATCGGACTTTATACACGATAAAAACTATTGCAGCAAAGAGACTTATAAAAAACAAAATAGCCATTGTTGTTAAATACCAAGGTGGTGTAATAATAATCGTAATTTCTTTAGGATCAACACTCCAAACCCCTGAACTATTAGATCCAAACACTTTAAAAACATAGGTACCAGGAGGAACGTTGGTATAGGCTGCAAACTTACGATCTTGACTAATTTGTGTGTGTAATTTTTCTTCAAAGCCCTCTAAAAAAAACTTGTATCTATTTTTCTTTGGATTGGAAAAGTGCATGCTTGAAAAAACAAATTCAAAAGAATTTAAATGATGTGGCAGTACTATTTTATTTGTCGCGTTTATTCCTTTTGTAAGGATTACCTGCCCATCAATTTCTTCATCTACTTGCACCGATTCATTAAAAAGTTTAAAATCAGTGATGGTAAGTTTAGGCTTTTTTGTGTTTACCGTAATATTATTAGGCTGAAAAAAAGTGAATCCACCAACACCTCCACAAATCATTGTTCCTGTTGATGTAAACTCCATGGCATTCCCCATAAACTGCTCGACATTAAATCCATCTTTTCTTTCAAAATAAATTATATCTCCTGTTTTTGGGTTCAGTTTAGAAATTTCACGGATATGCATGGTCCAAATATTCCCTTCAAAATCTTCTTTTATTTGAGACACAACATCATTTGGCAACCCATTTTTAATGGTATATTGTGTAAATTCCAATTCGCCACTCGCTGTATAATGCACCCTATTTAATCCACCTCCATAGGTACCTACATAGATATCACCATTTTTAGCTTCATGAAGATCTAATATATGATTGCCGCTTAAAGAATTAGGATTAGTAGTGCTGCTATAGAATTTTTCAAATTCTGAGTTTCCTAGTTCAGGATGATTTAATTTATTTAAACCATTCGTTGTGGCAACCCAAATAGCGCCATTTTGCCCTTCAATTATATCGGTAATATTATTATTCGACAGACTTGTGGAATCCCTACTTGAGGCCAAATAATTTATAGATTCATACGACTTACTTTTTTTATTATAAGTCATTTTCATGAGACCTTTTTCCCAAACCCCATACCAAATAGCCCCCTTTTTATCTTCTTCAATAGCAAAAACACGACTTTCAATAGGCCTTCCTAAATTATCTTTTATTTTATTGATTTCATTAACGTCATAGCTTTTGGCCGCTTTATCAAACGTAATTTTAAACAAACCATTCAAAGCACCAGCCCAAATAGTACCATCTCTAGAACTCATTAAACGTTTTACTTCTGGTTCTACCAAAAGCTGGTTTAATTGTTTGTCCTTACCCGAATAGGTATACATTAATGGTGATTTCAAACTGTTGTCAATCGTATCTTTTAGCATGTTTTTATCCATAGCCAATATATTTCCTTCTCGAGTTCCCATCCAAAAATCTCCATTTCTATCTTCACACATTGACACGATTGGAGATTTAGATAAACTTGAGGATTCTTTTGGATTTAAGTACTCACTAGAATTGTAAAAAGCATGACTGTCCAAATCCATTTTATACAAACCTGAATCCAAAGTACACAACCAAAGAATATGAGAGGCATCGACAAAAATTTCTCGAATATCTAAATTACTTATAAGCTCTTTTTGTTGTTTGTTTCTAGACAAATTATTGATCACACCTGATTCCAGCTCATAGTTCAAAAGCAATTTATTTCCTGCAATCCAAATTTTCCCTTTTCCATCACTACATAAATTAATATTGCGTTGCACTTTGGATCTGTCAATATCTGGCCGAGCACCAAAATCAATTTTCTCAGACTCCAGAACTTTTAAATTTTCATCCAATTTTATTTTCAGTAATTCATAATGATTGTTAACAATCCAAACGGTGTTTTTAGGATACTCTAACATGTCAAAAATAGTACTTCCCTCCTTAAATAAAGTTTCTGTATAATTAATAGCTTCTATGGCCAACTTAGGTGTTTTTCCTTCTCTAATAACATCAACTTGATGTAATTTCACTTTCTCTGTTGGTGTTAAAAACCAAAATTTCCCATTTAAAGAAGGAATTAAGTTTTGAATATTTAAATTTAAGCCTTGGTATTCCTTTAAAAAAAAATCATACTTTAATTTCCCACTACTTTCAATTTCAAAAAACCTTATACCTTTTAATGTATTGATAAAGAACACCCCAGACTGTGTTTGGTGGATACTTACTTTCCCTGTATATCTAGGATCTCCTTTTCCTGTAAAATAAACATCAATTTTTCCCGTATTTGTATTTATTCTATTCAAGCCAGCAGCTGTTCCTGCCCAAACAATTCCATCTTTGTCCTCAAACAAATCATAGATCACATTACTACTCAAGCCTTTTCCGCTTAAAACATAATTGTATTGTTTCATTGAATACCCGTCATACCTATTAATTCCGTTAAAGGTACCAAACCACAAATAACCATCTTTATCTTGAATGATACTCGTTACAGAATTATGCGACAATCCAGCTTCACCTGCTATTTGGTTCAGGCGCCATTGAGCAAACAAGGACAGGTGTAGAAGCAATACAAAACAGGTAAAATAACATTTTTTCAAAATTGCAGTCTTTTAAATTTAGTTAGTAACTGTAGTGCTAAGTTTAGCAATATATACTTAGCAAACAAGTTATTTGACAAAAACTCTAAACTAGAAGCTAAAAATAAATAACTACCAACGATCCTTTATTTAACAGAAACAGCAGGATGAAAACATGAATAAAAGTGAATAATATTGTAACAGAAATAACCATCGAAATTATTTCTAAAAAACAAAATTAATTCAATCAAGAGTACTTCTTGACTTGTATTAAACAAATATTAATCTAAAACCACTTAAAATGAAAAAACAATTACTATTGATTACAGCACTAATTATGTGTGTAACGCAATCTTTTGCACAATTTGAAGTAGGAGGCTTAACTTTTAACATTCAAGGTACTTCCACCAACGTAAGTTGTACAGGGTTTACCACAGGAAACGAAGTTGCTTCATTAGTTATTCCTGAAAAAGTAACTGACCCAGCAACAAGTATAGAATATGCTGTTACAGTTATTGCAGGTGGTGCATTTTATAACAACGATGGCATCAACGATGCTATTATAACTTCTATTAGTTTACCGGGAAGCTTAAAGATTATAGCACTTAATGCATTTCGAGAATTACCTAACTTGACAACTGTAACTTTTGCGCCTTCTAATGAAGATGTTGAATTGTTACGATTTGAGGATGCTATTTTTTGGGGCTGTTCAAAACTTGAGAGTATTGACTTAACAGGAACAAACATTAATTTTGGAAGAGGTGTAGGAACTCCAGCCACAAAAACAGGTAGAAATTTATTTAGAGATTGTACGAGTTTAAAATCTTTTACACTTCAAAACAACACACAAACGAGTAGAATCTTTACAGGTGCATTTAATGGGTGTACAAGTTTAGAAACTGTTGACTTCTCAGGTACTGCAATTTCAACGTTTAGTCCTAATGCATTTCTTAATTGTACGGCTTTAAAAACTTTATACTTAGGTGCTGATACTGCTCCTGTTACCGTAAATGCAACTGCTTTTGGAGGCATAACTGCACCAATATCTGGTGGACAGTTATTTTTACCATCGGCTACTGGAGTAACTAATTACACTGATAGCGCTATATTTGACTGGGAATCTTACTTCACTATTGCAACTGGGACTTTAGGTGTTGACGACTTAGACTTAGCGGCAAATTTTAAGTTATTTCCTAATCCTGCAAAAAATACGATAAGCGTATCTAATAATGTCGTTTCTGCTAAAATATATAGTCTTTTAGGTACAGAAGTTAAAAGCTTTTCTTCAAACAATGATTTTGATATTTCTTACCTAGCAAATGGTATTTATTTATTTAAAGCCGAATTTGAGAATGGTGCAACTGAGACAGTACGTTTTGTGAAAAAATAATATTTAGCAAAAACACTCACCTCAATTAAAAGGGCATAAATCAATGATTTATGCCCTTTTTTTCTTTTTCATTTATTATAAATTTAAGATTCCTAACCACTCCAAACAGATTCGACAGGATGAATTCCTTATTACTAAGACCTATACTTGTACTATTAAAAATACATGTAAATACAGTACTCATGAAAAAAGTAACAATAACAACATTTGCCATCATTTTAAGTTTATTTCTAACTGGATGCCATAAAGAGCCATTGGTTACAGATACGGAAGTTGAACCTAAAGAACATTTTCCATTAACAGGTTACAAAGTTTGGTTAGGAACTACTTGTACTCCTAAAAATGCCATTTTAAAACCGGAAACATGGTCACGAACCGCTAAATTAGTAGAAGGACTAAATGTTAACAACACTCCTGTGCTTCCAGCAGCTGGTACTCCTAGTGAAGGAGAAGAATCACTCTCTACAGCACAATTTAATCAATTGATTCAAAGCTTTGATTTAGGTAATAAAAACGGATTTATCCCCATACCTAGAACCTTTTTTAAAAGTGCTGCTTTTCCAGAAAGAGCAGATTTAATTCCCTTTCTAGAAAATAAATTTCGAGATATCGATGCGGCAGGCTATTCCATAAACGGAATTATGTTTTTCGATAATTTTATTGGTAGTAGCTCTGAAGCCTCTGGAGGGGTCGCTTATGTTTGGACGGAGGAAGAAGCCCTAACAATGAGAACTTGGCTAGATGCCAACCGACCAAATGTAAAACTGTATTACAATGCAAGAAATTTCTCTTTAAAAGATAGAAATTGGTGTGAAAATCCGTTGGTAGATAATGTTGTAATTGAAGCCAAACCTACCTTGTGGTATGAGAACAAAGGATCTAGACAAGATTTATTAAAATGGCTATGGACCAACCCTAAAACAATTCATAAACGCGTTATTTTCCAAGTTCCAGTACATCCATTATCAGAAAACCCTTATGGAGATCCAAATTCTTTTCAACAAATCCGAGAATGGGTTCGATGGTTAGGCGCTGATTTAATGGGCATTGAATTTCTAAGAAGCAGCAGAGTGGTATTGATGCCGGTTACCTACAATCCAGCATTTACTTTTTACCCAGAAACTAGTAACAATGGTGCTAACTATAGCAATACTATGACAGGAATTGCGCTATCACTTATTGAGCAAAAAAACTTATTTCAAGGTTTAGATGCCTTACCTACTAAAGAAGATGCTTACAATATGAATCGAGTTAATCACTAATTTAATTCGCTTTTAGCAACTAAAAAAAAGGCCGATAACTTGATAAGTTATCGGCCTTTCTATAAAAACAACTTCTTCCTTAAGCAGATGCTCTATCTATAAAATTAAAGGGAACTTTAAATTTACCTCTTTCTTTATTTAAAATCATTTTTGCCGCTGTATCGCCCATTATATTAAAGTCAGTAGACACTACTGATATTCCAAAAAGATCTTTTAAAGGGGTGTCATTATAAGAAATTACACCAATATCTTCTCCTAATACCGATTCATTTTCTCTAGCTTGTCTTATAAAATTCACCAAGTCAGATTCTTCTATAATGATAAATAAATCGCCTTGCTTAACAATCATATCATCATAAATTTGATCTATAACTTCAAAACCAAATTGATGTTCAGCACAAAATTTTCCAATTCCATGCAAAATTCTTTTTGGATACGGATAAATCGACTCTTCAGGATACACCAAAATTATTTTTTTATATTTAGATACTTTATGAAGACCTGCTGTTAAGGCCTGATATACATCATTTTCAAAATCTTGGTAAATAGAAATAATTTGATTTTGATCGACTTCTAAATCATTATCCATTAAAATCAGTTTGTTCTCCGGTATTTTTTTTAAGGCTTTAGATACCGTTTCTGTTATACTAGAATGCTGAAGTTTGTCTGTTTTAAAATGAGGCATCACCACATAATAATCATAAGACGATTTATGTTTGTCTAATAAATTTAAAAATAAGGTTTCATCACAATGATAAATATGAAGATCGGTATGGGCATTGGCTCCAATACTCTCTACAAATGAGTTGTAAATTCTCATTTTATAAGAACTTAATTTATTGATCAGGAACAAAATATTGGTTTTTGAAATAAGTTTTGTTCTAGCTATATAAAATCCTTTTCCTCTAATAGAAGAAATAACTTGTCTTTCTTTTAAAATATTATAGGCCTTTTCAACGGTATCTCTTGACACGTACAACTCCTCACTAAAATTATTTATAGAAGGAATTTTTTCATCCATCACCAAATTTCCTATGGAAATATTATGGATAATAGATTTTACAATTTGCTGGTATTTAGCCTCTCTTGAATCTTCATCAATTTGAATAAATTTTGATATCTCCATATAAACTTAAATTTTAACTATTGAACAAACTTTTTGAAATTGAGCCTCAAAACATACATTAAAGTATCTTCATTTAACTCGCTAAATAAAAGAAACTCGATTCCTTTTTATTAGCACTTCAAAATTAGGTTGATTCAAGAAAAATTATGGGGACATATATCTTTTAAATGAGGTTATATAACTAATCAAGGTGCGAAACAAAATGATAAAACATTACAATACAAGCACTTAATTATTAAACAAAAAAAAACACCTCCTAAAAGGTGTTTTTCTTGTTTTGTCCAAACTTCGACTAAAAACATCTGATTTTGTAGCCGTATGAACTAATAAGTAACGATTTAAATTCATAAAACACAAACTAATTTCTAATCGTAAAAAACAAACATTGCTATTTCAATACTTTCCATTTTACAGATAATTTTAGTACTAGGTAATTTGAATTTATTTATTTACGGCACTAAATTGTACTTTTAAAGGCACCCCATAAATAGATTCTAAATCTTTGACACTTTTTTTATAAAATGCCGTTTCGGGTGGTAAGCTAACCGTATCCCAAAAAACGGGATTGTATTTCACTCCATAATCTCCAGCATCTTTGCGTTCAGAAATTACATTCTTGATATCAAATTTTTTCTTATTTGACTCAATACTTAAAACGATTGCTTCATGTCTATAAGCGCATTTTACTTTTGTTGTTTTTAAATTAAGTCGTTTTCTTTTTTGCTCACTAATAATTCCATGAAAAAACGGGTCTCTTTTATGGTAGCTTAGAACCAATTTTCCATTAATATCTTTTTTATAAAGAAAAAGTGCATTTAATCGAGATAATTCCATTTTATAAATACCATAAGTATCAATCCCTATATAAAGTCTTATAAAGTCCTTTTTCTTTATTTTGTTTCGTCCTTCAATAATCACAAGATCTTCCCCATCATAGGAGGTATCACCCGTTTTACTCCACTTATAATCTTTTAATGAAAAACCTTGTCTAATTGGATCAATTTGAGTCATTACAATTACTGTATGCACAGGTTGTTTTTGATTGACAAATCTATAATCCGCCGATTTTCTTTGCTCCGCAATCTCTATCTCATCAAAACTTGGAACACTAGGGCCGTAATCAAGTATTTTAAGATAATGTTCTACCATAAAACGTGTTTTACCATTTTCTACAGAAGACCTTCTATAAATCATGTTAATCTGATGCTTAGAACTCAATGTGTTTTTTCTAACTTTTTTTACAGCATTTTTAACATACGTAGCTGGTTTTAAAATTTCCACTTCAGAAAGGGAAACATTTTCCTCAATCAAAAGAAGAACTTTTTCTTTTTGTTGTAAATAATCTTGAACTTTTATTTTCAGTGTTTTAAAACCAATACTAGAAACTTCCAAAGTATCTAACAAATGTTCTTTTGACAATTTCAAACTAAAACCTCCATCGTCATTACTAGAAGTTCCTATATATTTTGAAGGAATTCCAATGGCTGCATAAGGAACCGATATATCAAATTCATCTTTGACAAATCCCTCAACTGTTATATCTTTTTTTTGTCCATAGGATGAAGCCGTGAATACTAAGACCAATAATACTGTCTTTAAAAATGTTTGTTTCAAATAAGTCATGTTTAAGTTTTTTTTATTTTTTTTCTAAAAAAAATACAATTCATCATTAATTATTGGGTAAGCCATCTAAATAATAGTCAAAATAGTTATTCGCCGCGGCGGTCATACCTCCATTAGAAAACCCTCCTGGTGTTAGACCATTAGTCCAAACACGCAAATCTTCTTTAAGTTCGGTCGCTATTTCGGGTTCAACAGATAATAAATTATTTATTTCTCCAATATCTGCATCAAGATCAAAAAGGTATTCTCTATTATCTCCTTTTAAAAACTTCCATTTTCCTTTTCTAATAGCAGATTGTCCTCCCCATCTCCAACATAAAATTTCATGTGGAGCTCCCGCTTTTTCTCCATTCAAATAAGGAATTAAATTAACACCATCTAATGTATTATCCTTTGTCATACCGGCCAATTCTACCGCAGTAGCCGCAAAATCTAAAGCAGACACTGGGTGTTTATATACTCCATTTATCAATTTATCTTTCCAATACACCACAAAAGGCGTTCGAATACCTCCTTCAATTAAAGTTCCTTTCTCTCCATTTAAGGGATCGTTTAAAGAACCATCCCATCCAGGACCTCCACCAGGTTTGTCTTCTTTCGTTATTTTTAATGGCGCCCCATTATCTCCAATAATAAAAATAACTGTGTTTTCTAATAAGTTATTATCTTTCAAAGCTTTTACAATTTCTCCAACTCCATCGTCTACAGCAGACAACATTGCCAATGCTTGACGACGACGTTCTGGCATTTCACCAGGAAATCTAGCTAAGTATTTTTGAGTCGCATCCAAAGGAACGTGTGGAGCTCTATATGCTAAATAGAAAAAAAACGGATTGTCTTTATTCATTTCTATAAAAGTAGTGGCCGCTTTGCTACAGGCCTCTAAATGATATAAATTTGTCGATCCTTCCTTAATTGGGAATGTATTCCCATTTAAATCGAAATTAGCAATCTCATTATTACTGCTATTTTTTTGAAACACTTGATCAAAACCATGATCAACAATTTCTTCATTAGCACCTAAATGCCATTTACCAGCCATTCCTGTTGTGTAACCCGCTGTTTTCAATCGATCTCCAATAGTTATCTGCGCATTAAAACCTTCCTTAGAATCAGCATTAAGTTCCAATCCAAATTTTGATTGAAAACGACCTATTAAAATACCTGCTCTTGAAGGAATACATTGTGGAGCGGTAGAATAACCACTTTCCATGCGTACACCATGAACTGCCAAAGCATCAATATTTGGAGTTTTTACATCTGTTTTAACACCTTGAGCAGAAAGATCGGAATATCCATGATCATCGGTATAAATAACAATAAAATTAGGTTTCTTTTGTTCAACAATAGGTTCTTCATTTGTTGAAGAATCTGTAACTTTTTGACATTGAACAAAAGTAAGAGCAATAATAAAATGAAAAAATATTTTAAAAATAAGTTTGCGCATTTTCTATATTTTTTTTAAAAAAAATCAGTTACTATTCTTACACTGATAAACATAAAAAGGATATTGTAATTTATCTATTGCTTGCTTACTTTAATTTTCCCCTTAGTATAAGGCAAGCCATCTAAATAAAAATCAAAATATGTATTCGCATTTTTAGACATAGTTCCTTTTGTAAATCCTTTAGGTGACAAATCTTGACTCCAAGCAAATAATTCCTTTTTAAGCTGTGCCGCTATTTCTGGATATTGTTTTATGACATCCTTCTCTTCTTCAATATCCTTATCTAGATTGAAAAGATATTCTCTTCCATCTCCTTTTAAAAACTTCCATTCTCCTTTTCTAATTGCAGATTGTCCTCCCCATCTCCAACAAAGACTTTCATGTGGCGCTTCTGATTTCTCACCACTTAAATAAGGGATCAAATTCACCCCATCCAAAGTATCATCATTTTCTAAACCAGCCAATTCAACTGCAGTAGCAGCAAAATCTAATGCCGATACAGGATGCTTATAAGTTCCTTTTTGTAACTTATCTTTGTAATACACCACAAAAGGAGTTCTAATTCCCCCTTCTATCAAAGTCCCTTTTTCTCCATTTAAAGGATCATTGTAAGAACCGTCCCAACCTGGACCTCCACCTGGTTTATCATGTTTGGTGATTTTTAACGGAGCTCCATTGTCCCCAATGATAAAAATAACTGTATTTTCTAATAAATTATTTTCTTCTAATGTTTTCACTATTTCTCCAACTCCATCATCTACAGCAGACAACATGGCTAGCGCTTTGCGACGACGTTCAGGCATTTTTCCAGGGAAACGATCTAAGTATTTCTTTGTAGGATCTAAAGGAACATGGGGTGCTCTGTATGCTAAATAGAAAAAGAAAGGCTCCTCTTTATGCATATTGATAAACGTGGTTGCAGCTTTACTACAAGCATCTAAATGATACAATTTTGTAGTTCCTTTTTTTAACGGAAATGTATTTCCATTAAAGTCGAAATTTGCCAAACCTTCACTTGCGCTATTTTTATACAGTACTTGGTCAAAACCGTGTTTGGGTATTTGATTCCCTGGTCCTAAATGCCATTTACCAGCCATACCTGTAGCATAACCAGCCGCTTGTAATCTCTGAGCTATGGTAGTTTGTTTATCAAAACCTTCATACGTATCTCCATTTAACTCCAATCCAAATTTAGATTGATGACGCCCTGACATAAGACCTCCGCGAGAAGGCACACATTGTGGAGCAGTAGAATAGCCACTCTCCATACGTACGCCATTACGAGCTAAGTTATCAATATTAGGTGTTCTCACATCCTTCTTAATACCCTGTATAGAAAGGTCTGAATATCCATGATCATCTGTATAAATTAAAATAAAGTTGGGTTTCTTTTTATTTTGACTGTTACTGTTTGATGTTTTACTTACTACTTGGCATTGAACATTCATAAATGTCAACACAAACAGGAAAGATAATTTTATAGTGTTCTTTATCATTTCTAATATGTTTTTATATGTTCTCAATTTTAGAGCGAAAATCTATTCGTTAATTTATTTGTATTTTTTTACTTTTCAACCCTTTATTTTGGACACCAACTCTTTCTGGATGGTATTTAGAAGCATCAAATTTTGAGTTTGCAACAGGCTGAATTGCCTTTGTGTCTTTTAAATGTTCTGTTATTAACTTGTCTAATTCAGCCACTTTTTCAGGATAAACAGCAGCAAGGTTATTGTGCTCACTAACATCCCATTTTAAGTTGTACAACAAATAACTATGTTTTCCATTATTTCCCTGATAAAACATTCTAATTAATTTCCAATCTTTAGCATGCACAGAAATAGCCGCTGGCAACCAGTCTGGAACAGCCGGTTGATGAGGAAAATAAGTAAATATACCTTCTCTTTTTATTGAAGCACCTTTCAGCGTTTCCGAAATATCAATTCCGTCTAACTCATGATTATCAGGAAGTTCCAAACCTGCCAAATTTAATAAGGTTGGATAAAAATCTGTAGATTGAATTAACGCATCATTTATTGAACCTGCTACCGTAACGCCTGGGTACGAAATAATTGTTGGCACTCTTACCCCACCTTCAAACATAGTTGCTTTTCCACCACGTAAAGGTCTGTTACTAGTTGGTGGGGCTAAATATTTTTCTCCATTTGGTAAAACATCCGTAACTCCGTCGTACATATTACCTCCATTATCACTGGTAAAAACTATAATAGTATTTTCACTAACGCCCAAACGGTCTAATTCGTCTAGTAACCTACCCACCGCCTGATCCATAGAATGTACCATAGCTGCATAGGTAATAGAATGTTGTGCATCCGTTAAATCGACTTTGGTTCTGTAGTATTTTTTCAAACTTTCTTTTGCATCAAAAGGAGCATGCACAGAAAACTGCCAGTAGTTCATAAAAAAAGGTTTGGACGTATCTACTCTTCTTAACCAAGAAATCGCTTCATCGGCCATTCTATCTTCAATATGTTCTTTTGAAATTTTTTCTTTAAAATTTGGATATTTCCAAGGCGCCACAAAACTACCTGCCGGACCAGGACCAGGCCAATGTGGAATATCCACATCAAAACCATGTTCTAAGGGAGAATAAGGTTCTTTCCCTAAGTGCCATTTTCCAAAATGTGCCGTTTGATAACCCGCTTTTTTGAATTGCTTACCTAAAGTTGGTAATTTATTATTTAATCTTGTTACCGATTCTAACAATACTGCTTTATTTCCTGGTGAAGGTTTTGCTTGTAATGTGGCTTTTAATTTTACATTCCCCAAATGCGCTGTTGGCGCTGTTACCCCAGTTCTAGCTGGTGTTTGCCCTGTTAAAATACTAGCTCTAGTTGGCGAACACAAGGGACTTGCAGCATAGGCACGGGTATAAGTGATTCCTCTTGCTGCTAATCGTTCTAAATTTGGTGTTTCGTATAACTTCGTTTTTCCATAAAGTGTTACATCGCTCCATCCTAAATCATCAGCCAAAATAAACACAACATTTGGCTTATTTTGAGATTTTACACCCATAACAAGTGCACATGTAAAAAGTAAAAAAAGTACTTGTTTCATTTTTTTCTATTCAAAATTATTACTTGTTTTTTTCCTCAAAAAGTTCCATCGGATTTTTAGTGTAGTTGTATTGCCATTTTTCATTAGGCTGCACGCTTCTAAAATCTTCGGCTCCATAAAAATTATCTTTATAGCGTTTCATCCATTGCTTTGTCAAACCTTTTAGGTGTTCTTGAATTTCTTTGTATTCTGGATGATTGTAAAGATTGTTTAATTGGTGAGGATCTTTTTTTCGATCAAACAAGGTATTGGTAATCGGATTGGCATCTTTATCCATTGAAAATGTAAAATCGTCTGTAACCACACCACGCCAATTAATATTTTTAGCATGCCCTAATCGATATACCCAAAGCGGCACGAAGTCGTCCTTTTTTACTTCATTTTTAGCCAAACTTTTTGATAAATCTCTACCGTCATATTTTTGTTTCGAATCAATATCTAAATAGCCCAATAGGGTAGGTAAAATATCCATTGTTCCAAAAAGTGTCTTCGTTTTCGTTCCTTTTTTAATTTTCTTTGGATATTTAATAATAAAAGGAATTTTATTTGAATAATCGTGTGGATATTGTTTCGGTAAAATTGCTTGATGAGATTCTAACATATCCCCATGATCTGCAGAAAAAGCCACCAATGTATTTTCTTCTATATCCATCTTTTTTAACTGTCCCATTAATCTTCCTAAAGCAATATCGACCCCAGAGACTTGTGCCATATGACCATGATACATTCTTCTTCTATCAGGTGTATCTTCTAAACCTGGGCGTAAAATAATGGAATCACGATTGTATAATTTCATCAACTCTTTTTCAGTATCATATCGATAATGCATTTTCCCATCTACGCCTTTAAATTTTCCCCAATCATGTGGTGGATGCAAAGACAATACAATGGCGAACGGTTTTGTTGGATCTATATTTTTTAAATAATTAATTGCTTGACGTGTTTGCCCATAAGGCTCCCATTCATTAAAAAATTCTTTTTCTTCTTTTTCATTCCAAAAAAACGATTTTCCTGCCCTAAAGTCTACATGACAGTTGTTGGTTAAAACCGTATCAAAACCATAACTCAATTCCTTAGGAACTCCCCTATCTCTATTTCCTCCTAACAAATGCCATTTCCCAAAATAAGCGGTTTGATAGCCTTTTTCTTTTAAGATTTCTGCCATTAACTTTGTTTTATTTGGCAACAATGGAACATCATTTACAAAGGCTCCATTTTTTAAGGGATGCATTCCACTCATTAACATTCCTCTAAAAGGAGTACAAACAGGTTGACTAGAAAATGCATTTTCTAATAAAATTCCTTCTCTAGAAAGTTGATCTAAATTTGGAGTAATAATTTGTGTATTCCCATAGGCTCCCACCATATCTGCAGAATGCTGGTCTGAAAGTACAATCACAAGATTGGATAACGGTTCCTTAGTTTCTTTCGCAGAATTTTTAGGATTAAATTTACAGCCTATAACTAATGGAACAATAAAAAGGATAAAAGTATACTTCATATTCATACTACGATTAAATTCTCTTTTAAGAGAAACTATATTAATTTTAAAACTAAAAGTCGCAAAATATTTTGCGACTTTTAGAAATATAATATTTTATTCTTCCCCTCCCCAACCTGGATTATTAGGTAGTAAATTTGGGTTTTTACTAATCTCTACATCTGGAATTGGAGATAAAAAAAATTTATCATCCCAACTACTATTAGGAAAACGCCATTGTCTTAATAAGTGATCGTTAAATTCTTCCTCAGCAGTTCCCCATCGTCTTATATCGAAAAGTTCTCCCATTTCTGCAAAAAGTTCTCTGGTTCTTTCTTCTCTAATAATAGTTCGTAAAGCCGCTGGATCAGTTTCCGTAATCTCACTAGCATTTACTCTGTCTCTAGCTATTTTCAGATAAGGCAATGCACTTCCCGATTCGCCATTTTCATTATAGGCTTCTGCTAACATTAAAAAAGCATCAACATATCTGTAAACAATATGGTCTTTTGTGTGAGCCACGTTATTATTAGCGCCACCATCCATATATTTAGTTGAACAAATACCACTTCTTCCTTGATAAGTTGCACCACGTGCAACAAGTGGCGTAGATCTATAAGGAACCTCATTCCCAGAACGTAAATTAATATAAGTATTTTGATACCCTTCAGCTAACCTCACATCGTCAGGCTCATAAAGATCTAAAATTGCTGGATGCCATGCTAAAAGATAATTACTTCCGTTTCCTGATTGTATACCTCCAGTTGTACTATTATTTGGGTTAGCCCAAACTGGTAATACAGCTCCTAAACCATTTTCATAAATATTACCAAATGCAAAAATAATCTCTTTATTTCCTTCATTACTAATATCAAATATACCGCCCCAATCAGATTCTAGTGCAACATCATAATCCCCAGGATTATCTGCTAATGGTTTTAAAGCATCTATAGCTTTTTGATAATTTTCGGTTTTTTGTAATGGCAATCCGGCAGAGGTTAAATACACCTTACCTAATAAAAATGCTGCACCTGCTTTAGTAACCCTACCAGGAGAACCTCCCCATGTTACAGGTAAATTATCATTAGCATATTCTAAGTCTTCAATAATTAAATCGTAAATAGTTTCTGTTGCAGTTCTTCCTTTAAATAGAATTTCAGGATCAGCATTAACAACAGGCTCCGTGTACAATGGCAAATCACCAAAAATTTGTGTTAATTGAAAATACGTGTAAGCACGCATCCATCTTGCTTCTGCAATATATCGATTTGCAATCTCTGGCTGATCTTCAAAAAATGGAGATAATGGCACATTTTTAATGATTGTATTTGCTCTACCAATAGCAATATACCCTACACGCCATAAACGATCATATCTAAACGGTTGTTGTTCAGGAGTTAAATAAGCGGAATGTATAGCAAAACCTGCACTTCTTGATGTGGCGTACTTACTACCTGCCATAGTCCCTACCATGTACATGTCTTGTTCCCAAACTACATGCTTAAATGCTTCGTAAATACCTAGGTTTTGAGCTTGTAATTGCTCTTCATTTTGGTAAAATGTGTCACTACTGTAAGTCGAAAATATTTCTTCTTCTAACGCTGTATCGCATGATAGAAAACCTACTATCATTAAACAGAAAACTAATATTCTTTTAAGTTTCATAATATATAACTTTTTTTTTTGGACAATTAAAATGTTAAGTTTACACCTAGTGTATACACCTTTGGTCTTGGATATGCTGAATAATCAATCCCTCTATTTAAAGCACCGTTTCCATTGGTACTTACTTCTGGATCTGGACCTGTATATTTTGTAATAGTTACCAAGTTAGTTCCCGTTGCAACTATAGTCGCATTTTTAAATAATGGAACCTTTTTTAAGTTATATCTAATACTTAAGTTTTTAAGTCGCACATAAGAACCATCTTCTACCAAAACAGAATTTGGGATATTAACAACTTCTGGACTACCAGTACTTGGATATCTAACATTATTATGTTGGTTATCTAAAGTCCAACGATTTGCAAGATAATCTTGCGAACTATTAGCACCTACCCAACCAGAACTAATAAAGGCTCTATTAAGGTTTAATATGTCATTACCGAAAGAACCTTGGACAAACATAGATATATTAAAATCTCCTACTTTGAATTGATTGTTCCATCCAAAGAAAAAGTCTGGGTTAGGATTTCCTATAACCTGTCTATCTTCTATACTTATGATACCATCGCCATTAAGGTCGTCAAATTTCCAAACCCCCGGCGTATTTGCTTGTACAGGACCATTACCATTATTATTTCGAGAGGTTGATGCAAAACGAGGATTATTTGTAGGATTACCATCGGCATCAACTCCTGCTTCTGTTTTAATGTTAAAATTACCATTTGGATAGTCTACTAAATCATCTACTTGAATTAATCCTGTTACTTTATAACCATAAAACAAACCTAATTGCTGCCCTGGAGTAGTTCTTGTACCATCAATTCCGAAGAAGTTTGTAGCTAAATTAGGTCCTTGAATAAATTCATTGGTACCGTATTCAATTAATTTGGTTACGTTCTTTGTCCAGTTGAATTTGGTTGTCCATGAGAAATTCTTATTTCTAAAAATATCGTACGAAAAATCTACTTCAATACCTCTATTTTCTAACTTACCATCATTAATTGGAATAGAACCAAAACCATTTTGAAGTGGTATTTGTAGATTATTTAATAAATTTTCAGTTATTCTTTCATAAACATCAACTGATGTTCTTAATCGGTTTCTGAATAAATTTAAATTCAATCCTAGATTTAATGTAGAACTAGTTTCCCACGTTAATTCTTTATTTGCAATACGTTCAGAAAAAGTAGCTGTGTTAAGTGTGTTATCAGTTAAACCAATTCTACCAATAGCATAAGTATCTAATGTTGAATATGGCCCCACACCAATTGAACTACCTACTTTACCATAAGAAGTCCTTATTTTAAACTGAGAGATACTTTTAATCTTTTTCATAAAACCTTCTTTGTTTACATCCCAAGCTACTGCTACTGAAGGAAAGAACCCCCATGGATTTCCTTGACTAAACTTAGAATCTCCATCATTTCTTCCGGTTGCTGTAAACGTGTATTTCTTTTTGTATGAATACACAAATCTGAACAATAAAGACTGGATGTAATTATTTGACTTAAAAGACTTAGGGTCTGATATTTGCTGAGCCAATTGAATAGCATCTGGCCCTAAATCATCAAATGTAAAATCATTATATAATATACTCTTTCTATAACTAGTAACATCTGTATAACTGGCACCGGCTGTAACATTAATATTATGTCCATTAAACTTTTGATTGTTATAATTTACAAATGATTCAGCTGTAAATCTACTGGTCTCAGCATCAGAAAGAAACAACCTCCCATTTGCATTTCTTCCTAGTCTTGTTCTCTTATTTGCAAAACTTTGGTTTGTATTATTATTATAATTAAACCCCAGTCTATTCGTCCAATTTAAACCTTTTGCAATATTATAAACACCGCTAGTAGAAGCAATTAATGATTTACCTCGTACCACATTATCCATTTGCGTAGCTTCAATTAAAGGGTTTTGTACAATATCTCCCTCTTGATCAAACTCATTTAAATCTCCTGACTCATCAAATAAACGCACAAACGGATTGATTCTCATCGCTGAAAAAACAACACCAGCTAAACCACTCCTTGCGCTGGTTTGAACTCTTTGATTTCTAGAATTATTTAATTGCACATTTGTGTTAAGCGTAAATTTCTCACCAACTTTCATTTTAGAATTGTATCTCAAATTCATTCTCTTAAATACGGAGTTTATAATAGTACCTTCATTTTCGTTAAAATTAACTGACAATAGTTGTGAAAATGTTTTGGTCCCGCCAGAAATACTAAAACTCAACGTTCTGTTAATACCCTGTCTAAAAATAGCATCCATAAAATTAGTACCTACCCCTGCATTTTCAGGTAAAGGTCTGTTCGTTTCTGATCCATCAAAACGAATTCTATCAGCATCTAACAATTCCTGATATGTTAACTGAGGACTTTGTAACACCGGTCTGTCGTTTGCAAATTGCGCATATTGACTTGCCGTAGCCAATTTATAAGGTACACCTATACTAGATATAGATGTTTTAAAAGACAGCTGAATTTTTGTTTTACCAACCTTTGCTTCTTTCGTTTTAATTAAAACAACACCATTACCCGCTCTAGCTCCATAAATAGCTGTAGCAGATGCATCTTTTAAAACTTCTATACTTTCAATATCGTCTGGATTTAAACCTGCTAACGGATTCGTATTTGTAAAGAAACTATCACCTTCAGCCTGAGTATCTGTACCTAAAGGAATACCGTTTATAACGTACAAAGGCTGACTACTTCCGCTTACACTATTTATACCTCTAATGTTTACAGAAATACCTCCTCCTGGCTCTCCTGAATCTTGTTGCACTAAAACTCCTGAAGCCTGACCTTGAAGTGTTTCAGTTATATTAGTAAACATCTGATCTTCTAAATCTTTACTTTTAATAGAACTTATGGCTCCTGATACATCTTCTCTATTTGCTACTCCATAACCGATAACAACAACTTCGTCTAACGACTCCACATCATCTTTCATAATAACATCAACAACTGTTGACTTAATTACTATTTTTTCAGTAGTTGAAAATCCAATATAAGAATATACTAATGTAGCTGAATCTTTAGTTAAGGTAATTCGATAATTACCATCAAAATCAGTTACTGTTCCATTTGAGGTTCCTTTTTGAACAATAGTTACACCAGGCAATGGTAAATTATCGACTGACTTAACAACCCCTGTAACTTCGCCTTTTTGTGCATAACTCCCAAAGGAAATAATTGTAAAAAGCAAGAATAAAGTCTTTTTTAAGACATTTCCGTAATTAATTAATTTCATACTTTCAGTTTTAGTTGGTTTAATGTTAATGAATAGTTCTTTATTATTTCTATAGCAATATTAGTATTATAGAAAGACAAATGCATCCTGCCGAATCTGCATCAACAAACTATTTCGTCTCCTTTTCATTGTTAGAAAAACAGATATAAAACACTAGAAAACTGACAACTACACTCATAAAAAGGAGTTCAAGAACTCAAATTATAGAAACGGAAAGTTAAAATTATTTTACGGACGAACCTTTTATTTTTGAACGCCATTATAAAATTAAAATTCCAACAATTCTGCTTTTATTTTTTAAGTATTTGTTATTAACACACAAAAAAGACCCATACAAATTAACTGCATCGGTCTTTTTCTAAACTTAATAAAGATTTATTTCTTAGTTGATGATTATTTGTTTTACTATAGCTCCTTCATTTGTATGAATTTTAAGAAAATAATTTCCACTTGCTAATGATCTTGCATCTATTGAATTTCCGTTTGCGCTTAAAACTTTTTGTCCCGCAACATTAAATATTTCCAAAGAGTTTGCATCTACTCCAGAAACATGTACCAAACCGGTTGAAGGATTTGGATATACCGAACTTTCCTCGGCAACTTCCTCATTTGAAACATTTAACGTAGTATCCGTAATATAACTAAACGTCAAATCCACATCGTCATTATTTGTAGTTGAACCTGGTAATTTAACCGACCCAACCAAGGTACCATTTGCATAATTAGGACTCGTGTTATCTGATTTAAGCCTAAAATATCTTGCGGCACCTGTAGCAGGTTTATGAAAAGTAAAAGTATAATCATTTCCTGAAACTAAAATTACATCTGTACTTAAAGTTACCGTGTATTCAGATTCTGCAGTACCTCCGCTAGCACCACCCACAATAGGAAAATCTGAAATAGCAACATCATAAAGTTGGTTATCCGCAATAATATTTTCTTGACCATTTACTGTGGAAGGTTTTCCAGAGTAAACTCTAAATCGCCCAGCCGCTTGATCACTTTGACCTGCAAATTTAACGGTCACTGAAGTAAGTTTCCCTGAATCACAAGCCTGAAAGGATTGACCAATAAAAAGTGCATCCTTTGTTCTTTTTCCAACAAAATTAGCTTGGTCAGTTTGAGCTTCTGTACAGGTCTGCGCATTCACTGTTCCTAAAGAAAACAGAGCTACTAAAAGAATTGATAAAAAAGTAATTTTTTTCATAATTGATTGTTTAAATAATTGGTTATTAGTTGCACAATATTAAACTCAATAAAATTATTTCTCATCCTGCTGTTTCTGTGGCAGCAATTTGTCCCTCAGTATTCCCATACCAACAATACTCTTTTAATCAAAGAAAAAGACCAACATTTACATTGGCCTTTTTCTGTTTTTTATAATTCTAATTTCTCTTTCTATACCGATTATAAACTACTTTATTGTTTGACGTGTTTTTATTTTTGCAGGATTATCCTCGACATCACCAGTTTCTTTTCTCCATGTAATCAATGCAGTATTTAACTCTTCTTTCTTTTCTTTAAATTTTACTTTTCCAGCTAAATTAACAAGTTGGTAAGGATCATTTTTCATATCATACAATTCTTCCTCAGGTCTTCCTGATTCTAACAATCGTAAAATTTCATATTGCTTAGGATACGTAAATTGTGCTTTTACCGTGGCTTCATAACTTCTATTGTTCCATCCTTTTACATCCATTAAATCGGCAGGCAACAAATAATTTTTATTGGGCATTAAATTTTTTATAAAATAAAATTCCCCATCAAATACCATACGACTTGGGTAATGTTCTTTTGGATTTGGTCCGTGAGAATTGTGTTCGCCAAAAATATAGCTCCTTCCTTTTACTTTTTTCTGATGACCTGTTAAAACAGGAAGCAAAGATTTTCCTTGAACCGTTTTTGGAATGGGTAATTTTAAAAAATCTAAAACCGTAGGCATAATATCAATATGCGAAATGAGCGCCTCTGAAACTTGACACTTTTTTACTTTTGGTCCCACTACAGCAAAAGGCACATGCAAGCCTTCTGCATAAGCGGATGCTTTTGCCCTGTGATATGGCTGCCCTTGGTCTGAAGTAAAAATAATCAACGTATTGTCATACACTCCTTTTGATTTCAGTGCCGAAACAACTGCTCCTGCACAAGCATCTGCCAATTGTATGCAACCATAATATTTACTCAAATCTTTTCGCATTAATGGTGTATCAGGTAGATAATCAGGTACCGTAATTTCGTTAGGATCTGTCATATACTCCGGAAAATGCTTCATATGCTCCTCAAAATTTCTATGTGGCGGTGAAATATTGGCTTGAAAGAAAAATGGTTTATCTCCTGATTTCTCAATAAATTCAGCAATTACTTTTTTATATTCTTTAGGGCTATTATGAACAGGATCTTTGTCTGAATATGGAAATTTCCACGGCGGACTCATGTGAAATTTTTGAGTAATTGCTGTGAAAAACCCATTTGCTTTTAAAATCTCTGGCAATGTTTTAATGTATTCATGAACTCCTACTTTGTCAACTGTTGGCGATTTCCTTCCAAAAAACTCAATGGGATCAGTTAACTTTGGTGTAATGGTATTTCTCCAATGGCCATTTGCATGAGGAAACATACCCGTATTAATTGAACTTCTACTTGGAGAACAGGAAGGAACTGCAGCATATGAATTTGTAAAACGAACTCCGCTTTTTGAAAAAGCATCAAAATTTGGTGTTTTTACCCCTTTCGCACCATCAATTGCGGTATCATAACCTTGATCATCTAATAAAATAAGCACCACATTTAATGGTTTTTTATTTTTACCAATTTCGTTTATTGTGCTTTGACTTACACTTGGAAATACTATAAAACAACTAATAATGAGAAGTACTAAATATTGCTTTTTTATTGAAAACATAAAATTATTTTTTAACTATAGTCAAAAGTATTTAAAAAAAATTAGGCAATCATCCTGCTTTAACATGCTAAACCTATCTGTAACAACAGGTTTCGACAGGATGCAAAATTCAACTGTAATCTTTTTTTTTGTTAGGTAATTTCATACCTTATACCTAAAACATGTGCTATAAATCTTCTTTTCTATTTATTTTGTTTTGCCTCCTATATACTTCTCAAAAAACAATAGGTCAAACAACAAAACCAAATATCGTTTTAATTGTGGCTGACGATTTAGGCTATAGCGACATCAGTTGTTTTGGTGGTGAAATACAAACACCTCAAATTGATAAACTAGCCAAAAATGGCGTGCGATTTAATAAATTTTATGTTTCTCCTATGTGTGTTACTAGCAGGGTAGCAATTCTATCTGGAATGGAATATCAAGCGGCTGGACAAAATAATTTCCGCAAAGGAATTAGCATTGCAGAACCTCTAAGAAAACAAGGGTACGCAACAAGTCTTGTAGGAAAAAACCACGGAATGCCTTCCTTAAAAATTGGCAACCCCAAAACCGATTTTGGCTTTGACCATTTCTATGGTTTTACGGGTGGACAAATAAATAGTTTTACAGGTAAAGGAAATGTAAAATGGCAGAATGACGGCAACATCTTTCCAAACACAAAACTTCCTAAGGATTTTTATGCGTCTAATAACTTTACAGATTACGCACTCTCTTACATGAAAGAAGCTATTAACAACAACAAACCGTTCTTCACTTTTGTTGCATACAATGCGCCTCATAGTCCATTGGATGCCCCAGAAAAAAATGTCAAAAAATATTATGACCCCGAAAACGGTATAAATGTTTACCAAAAAGGTTATGATAAAATGAGAGAAGAACGCTTAAAGCGTATGAAAAAAATGGGTATAGTTGATAAACATGTTAAACTATCTGAGCAAGGTGTTGAAATACCTGATTGGAATTTGTTGCCTAAAACATCAAAAAACTCTTGGGATTTACAAAAAGATTTTGAAGCTTTATCAAGAAGTGCTTATGCAGGTATGGTAGACAATCTTGATGAAAATATTGGAAGAATTGTTTCTTTTATTGAAGATCCTAATCAGGATGGAAATACAAATGACAGCCAGTTAGACAATACCATTATTATATTTATTTCAGACAATGGCGGATGTTATGCAGGCTCCTATACCAATAGAAATGCACTTCCTTGGAGTCAACAAAATAGAGGAGCCGGTTTTACAACAAATTATGGATGGGCAACTTTAAGCAACACACCATTCCGCTATTACAAACACGCAAGTCATGAAGGAGCCATTCGTTCACCAATGGTTATGCACTGGCCTAAAGGAATGCAATTAAAAAACAATAGTATCAATTCAGAAATGCTGACACTTTGGGACTTATACCCAACATTTTTAGAGCTAGCAGATGCTAGCTACCCTAAGAACAAAAAAAAACTACCCGGAAAAAGTTTCTTGCCCTTACTAAAAGGTGAAAAATTTGAATCGGAAGAGTTCTTTGTATCAACATTTTATCGTTCAAAAGGAATCATCAAAGGAAACTGGAAACTCGTAAGTTATTTCGACAGTCCTTTCGAATTGTATAATTTAAAAAAAGACCCAACAGAGCTAATTAATTTAGCAGATTCTTGTCCAAAAGAGCATGAAAAATTGATGAAAGCTTGGGATGATTATACCTATACACACGGTTTTGAAGACGACAAACATTGGAATACTTCACCTGGAAAAACAACAAGGGGCTGGGGATTTGACAGAATGAGCAAAGGTTTGTTAAAAACTATGCCCGAATATATGAGTCACCAAGTGGCAATTGACCAAAAATTAACATTAATTTTTAAAAGTAAAATTTCATTTGAAAACACAAAAGGAAAATCTATTCGATTGCAGAAATACGGAAATCCAGAAATAATTTGGTCAAAAGATTTAGATGAAAACAGTTCATTTCAAGGAAAAAAAGAAATAGTTTTCGACGATTTCCCTGTATTAGAGCCAAATTCTCATTATTACATTACTTGGGATTCTGGATGGGTAAAGTACTTCGAAAAAGGCAAATGGAACCCCTTAAGCGCGGTTAGAGAAAGCGCCTACGCCTATAGGTTTAAAACTGGCTCATAAACAACCTTAACATCTAAATCACATAAGTATTCGACAGGTTTCAACAGGATGCAATTTATAGTTTACATAGTTACTTTTACGTACATAAAAACTATTAATCCATTTCCAAAAGTTGAAAAAATGACAAAAAAACACGCTATATTATTGCTGTTCCTTTTTATACAAACCTTGTTTTACGGTCAACTCCCTCCTGTCTTTGATCAAAACGACGAGGCTAGAGCGAGTCATTCTGAAATGACAAAAACATACCTAACTCCTGCTCGAATCATTTGGAAATCTGACACTTCTGATACTTATATTCAAAATGAGGAGAGTTTATTAAAAAAAGGGAATGGTCAAGTTGCTGTAAATGATAAAAATTCATTCAGATTAATTAGTACAAAAGATCATAAACCCGGAATAATTTTAGATTTCGGAAAAGAAATTCATGGAGGTGTAAAAATTTCTATGGGAATAAGACCTAGTAAAAAACCACTTAAATTAAGGGTTCGCTTTGGAGAATCTGTCTCGGAAACACTTTCTGATGTAGGTGGTAAAAACACGGCGACAAACGAGCATTCCCTTAGAGATTTTATCATAGAAGTACCATGGTTAGGTTCTGTAGAAGTAGGTGAAACAGGATATCGTTTTCTTAGAATTGATATAGTTGACGCCAATGAAATTGCACCAATCAAAGAAATTGCTGCTGCCTTTATATATAGAGATATTCCTTATGTAGGCTCTTTTGAAAGTAACGACCAACGTTTGAATGACATTTGGATGACAGGTGCCTATACGGTTCAACTAAATATGCAAAACTATTTATGGGATGGAATTAAAAGAGACCGATTGGTTTGGGTTGGAGATATGCACCCTGAAGTAATGACTATTAATACTGTTTTTGGAAAAAATGATATTGTTCCTAAAAGTTTAGACTTGGCAAGAGACCAACACCCTTTACCACAATGGATGAATACTATTAGCTCTTATTCTATGTGGTGGTTATTGATTCACAAAAATTGGTACGATTATCATGGAGATTTGGCCTATTTAAAAGAACAAGAAACCTATATGATTGGCTTATTAAATCAACTGAGTACTTTTATCGACAAGGACAATAAAGAAATTTTAAACGGAGGTAGGTTTTTAGATTGGCCTACTAGTACCGACCCTAAAGCAGTGCATGCAGGTTTACAAGCCATGATGATTCTAACTTTTGAAGCTGGTTCCGAAATAATGCAAGCTTTAAACAGAAGTGACTTAGAGAAAAAGTATAAAAAAATAGCAAAAAAATTAAAGAAACATACCCCTAAAGGAAATACGTCTAAACAAGCAGCTTCTATGATGGTGTTAGCTGAAATTTCTAAGGCTAAAAAAACAAACAAAGAAATATTAAGTAAAGACGGAGTGCAAAACATGTCTACTTTCTATGGATATTATATTCTAGAAGCCATGGCAAAAGCAGATGATTACGACGGTGCCTTAACCGTAATAAGAGATTATTGGGGTGGTATGTTAGATCTTGGCGCGACTACATTCTGGGAAGATTTTAATATAGAAGAAGCAGCAACTAGCGAAAGAATAGATAGAATGCCAACCGCAAATAAAAATGATATCCATAAAGATTTTGGCGCTTTTTGTTATGTTGGTTTGAGACATAGTTTATGTCATGGTTGGGCAAGTGGACCTACTTCATGGTTGACACAACACGTCCTTGGTGTAAATGTTCTAGATGGCGGAAACACAATTAAACTGGAGCCTCATCTTGGCGATTTAAAATTTGCCAACGGTACATTTCCAACAAAATTTGGGGTATTAAAAATCAAACATAAAAGAAATTCGCAAGGTAAAACAATCACTTCTTTTGAAGCTCCTAAAGGCTTGAAAGTAATACAATAATCATTATGATAAAATCTTTAAAAGCAATTCGTTTATTCGCATTTGTTATTGGAACACTAACACTTGTTTCATTTACTAATAAGAATAACAAATCTCCAGAAAAACCGAATATCATTTTCTTTTTAGTAGATGACATGGGATGGATGGATACTAGTATTAATGGGAGTCAATACTATGAAACGCCAAACATGGAACGATTGGCAAAAATGGGAATGAAATTTACACACGCCTATGCAGCCAATCCTTTATGCTCGCCTACTAGAGCAAGTATTTTAACCGGTCAGGACCCTGCCAGAATTCGTTTAACAACACCTGGGGGGCATTTACCTCCAAATCCTAAAAAAGTATTAGCAGCTAAAAAAGGGGCACCTTGGCAAAAGGTAGCAACTCCAGCTTCCCTTACATTTCTTCCTACTGAGCAGTTTACAATTGCCGAAGCCCTAAAAGAAAACGGATACACAACCGGACATATTGGAAAATGGCATTTAGGTCAAAAAGGCTATTGGCCAGAAGACCAAGGTTTCGATGTTAATATAGGAGGACAACAACATCCTGGTCCTCCAAGCTACTTTTCTCCTTATAAAATACCGAACCTTCCTAACGGAAAAAACAAAGAATATATTACCGACAGAGTAACCCTGGAAACTGTACAATTTTTAGAAAACCAAACAAAAGACAAACCATTTTATTTAAACGTTTGGCAATATGGAGTTCATGCACCCTACCAAGCTCCAAAAAACTTGATAGCAAAATACACTGCTAAAAAAGACCCAAGAGGAAAACAAAACAGTCCGATTATGGGAGGTATGATGGAAAAAGTAGATGAAAGTTTGGGTATTATTCTTGACAAATTAGAAGCCTTAGACATAATGGACAATACGTTAATTATTTTTTACTCGGATAATGGCGGAAACATGTACGATGAATTACCAAATGGTTTTCCTACCAATAATTTCCCGCTAAGTTATGGTAAAGGAAATATTTACGAAGGTGGTATCAGAGTGCCATGTATTGTTTCATGGAAAGGTAAGATTGAAGCTAACTCAATTTCTGACGAACTTATTCAAAGTACCGATTTTTACCCAACTTTATTAGACATAACGAATACTAAAAAGAATTCAAAACAACTTTTGGATGGAACATCTTTAACCAATTTATTATTAAAGAAAAAACCACTAAAAAGAAAAGCAATTTTTTGTCATTTCCCACATTATATCTCCGCAACTACAAACTACCCTACTACTGCTGTTTGGCATAAAAACTACAAGTTGCTTAAAGTTTATGGTGAAGGTACTGATAGAGCTCCAGAATACAAATTATTCGATTTAGACAAGGATATTTCAGAGACTCATGATATTGCAAATAACGAAAAGAAAACAGTGCAAAAAATGAAGAAAATGTTAAATAATTATCTATCTGACATTGACGCCTTAGTTCCTGTAAAAAACCCTAATTATAAAAAAGATAGCCGAACTAATTTTGGAAAAACGCATAAATTCCCCATTAAAAGTTACCCTAGTTACTAAAAACAAAACTCATGAAAATAATTTTTAAATCCCTATTAATTCTATTTCTAGTTATTCATTATTCTGGAAATATTTCTGCACAAAACCCAATTATGCGTGGTTATGCAGACCCTGCTATGAAAGTACATAACGGTAAAATGTATATGGCCATTGGTAAAGACAAAGCCATTGGAACAAAAGGATTTAACATGCCTTATTGGACAATTATCTCTTCTACAGATTTAAGGGACTGGAAAGTAGAAACACATATAGACCCAAAAGACACGTATCTTGGAAAAGAAAGTATGCGTTGTTGGGCAGCAGATTTGGCTTTTAAAGATGACAAAGTATTTTTCTACTTTTCTAATGGAGGATTAGAAACTGGTTTGCTAGTTGCCGATCAACCTGAGGGACCTTATGTTGATATTTATAACAAAGCATTTTTACCTAAAGAAATGTCCACAAATTATGAATATGACCCAACAACATTTACAGATGATGATGGTAAAAATTATTTGATTTATGGTAGAAATGGTTTCTTTCAAAACAAGATGTTGTATTACCAATTGATCGAATTAAACGAAGATATGGTATCGATAAAAGGAAAACCTATTTCTTTAAAAACAGACACTGAGTTTGGTTTTGGAGAAAATGGAAGAGCTAGAGATCATCAATATTTTCACAAATATGGAGATACTTATTACTTGAGTTGTGCAGGTATTTATAGAACGTCTAAAAATATTGAAGGCCCTTATATTAACGAAAGAAGTACGGGGCAACCAAAAGGACATACAAGTTTTGCCAATTTCAATGGGCAAAGTTACCATGCTTGGGAATTTACTTGTGCGCCATACGACAATAGAGCTTACAGACAAACAATGATGACGTATTTACATTACAAAGATAATGGTGATATGCTAAGTGATTTAAACTTTGTTGAAGGTGGAAAATACTATGAAACAGGTGTAGGTAGTTACAACGCTAACTGGGATACAATTGAAGCAGAATGGTTCTTTAAAAAATCTGAAGGAATTGTTAAAAAAGAAGGTCAAGGTGGATTTGTTTTGAAAAATATTCAAAACAATGATTTTGTAAACTTTCCTAATATGATTAAAATGAAAAAAGACACTCGTATTCATTTTAATATAGCTTCTAAATCAAAAGGCGGAACTATAGAAATTCGATTAGACAGTCCGACTGGTGAAATAATAGGTACTTGTGCTATTCCTTACACAAAAAAATGGAGTTCTTACAAAACGGTTTCAGCACAACTAACAAATAAAGAAAAAACTCATAATCTTTATTTTGTATTCAAAGGAAAAAAAGGTGAGTTAGCTCATTTAAATTCATTTAGTATTAAAAAATAATTATATCCTATGAAAAATTATCTGATCTTAGGTATAGTGTTAACTGCATTCTTAAGTTTTCATAAAACACAATCACAGAATAAAAAAAAGCCGAATGTAGTTATTGTATTTATAGATGATGAAGGATATGGTGATGTTGGAGTTTATGGAGCAACAGGTTTTCAGACACCACATATAGACAAAATGGCGAGTGAAGGAATGCGCTTTACAAATTTTTATGCAGCGCAACCAGTATGTAGCGCTTCTCGTGCAGGAATAATGACAGGTTGTTATCCGAATAGAGTTGGAATTAATGGCGCATTATTTCCTTTTCATAAAAAAGGATTGAACCAAAATGAATATACGATTGCTGAAATGTTTAAAGATCAAGGTTATGCAACAGCATGTGTTGGAAAATGGCACTTAGGGCATCAAAAAGAATTTCTACCGTTACAACACGGTTTTGACGAATTTGTTGGATTGCCTTACTCTAACGACATATGGCCTTACAGTAGCCAAACAGGAAAAAGACTTCCAAAAAATAAAGGACGTGGTAAGCTTCCCGATCTTCCTTTGATTGAAGGGAATGAAACTGTTAGTTATATCACCTCTTTTGAGGATCAAGATAACTTAACTACTATGTATACTGAGAAATCAGTAGAATTTATAAATAAAAATGCAAACAAACCATTCTTTTTATACTTACCACATAGTATGGGACACATTCCTTTGGGTGTTTCTGATAAATTTAGAGGAAAAAGTGAACAAGGAATGTATGGTGACGTAATGATGGAAATTGACTGGTCGGTTGGTCAAATTAATAAAGCGCTAAAAAAGAATAATCTTGAAGACAATACCATCGTAATTTTCACTTCAGACAATGGGCCTTGGCTTAGTTTTGGTAACCATGCAGGATCTTCTGGTGGTTTAAAAGAGGGAAAACTTAGTAGCTGGGAAGGTGGACAACGCGTGCCATTTATCATACGTTATCCAAATAAAATTCCTCCAGGAACTGTTTGTAATAAATTAGGTTGTGCAATTGACTTACTTCCTACCCTAGCTTCTATGACAAAAGGAAAACTGTCTAAAAATAAAATTGACGGTGTTGACATAAGCTCACTTTTAGAAGGTGATTTTCAATCTAATCCTCGTAAAACCCTTTTATACTATTATGGAAAAAACAATTTGAACGGCGTTAGAAAAGGAAACTGGAAATTAATATTACCACACAGTTATAGTACTTATCAAGGCGCTTTAGGTAATGACAGAAGTGGGAGTAAAAAAACGAAAATAGTTATTACTAAACCTGAACTTTATAATATGATTCGTGATCCTGGGGAACAATACAATGTGTATGCAAACTACCCTGAAAAGGTAAAAGAACTCATGGAAGTTGTTGAAGCAGCACGTAAAGAATTAGGCGATTTAAATGTAGGAATCGAAAAAGGGACTGGAAACAGAGAACCCGGTATCGTAAAGTAGTAAACTCACATATAGAACTCTTACGACTAAAAAAACACTAAAAAACAGAATGTTTAATTAAAATAAAAACATCTTATGAAGTTAATTTCAGCTATCACCTTATTATTGTTAATCTCTTGCGGATCAAATCCACAAGCCACAAAAGATGACATTACACAAAACCCAATTAATAGCTCATCAAAAAAGTACAACGAATTTTTCACCCCAGAAATGGAAATAGCGGTAGAGAAAGTTCTTAAGGGAATGACATTGGATGAAAAACTTACCATGTTGCAAGGTGATATTGACGGTCAAGCACCACCTAGTAGAGGTTCAGCAGCTGTAAAACGTTTAGGTGTCGGTGCCATGATTTTTTATAATGGTCCTAGAGGACTACAAACGTCATATAAAAGCACCCTTTTTCCAACAGGTATTGCGCAAGCTGCAAGTTTTAAACCTACCCTAGTAAAAGAAATTGGTGCTGCAATTTCTTCAGAGTTATTAGAGGCCGGATGGGATATTCTAGAAGCACCTTCCATCAATATTATTAGAGACCCTTTGAATGGACGAAATTTTGAATATTATACCGAAGATCCTTATTTAAATGCAAAAGTAACAAGTGCATTTATTATAGGAGGACAAGGTGCAGGTGCATTAAACTCTGCAAAGCATTTTATAGGAAATAATAAAGAACAAAATAGAGGTCAAGTAAATGCGGTTATTGATGAAAGGGCTATGCATGAAATTTACTTACCCGCATTTAAAGCAGCTTGTGAAGTTGGAGTATTGAGTATAATGACCGGAGCAAATAGAGTGAATGGCCCTCATGCTTCTGACAACCCGGATATAATCAATATATTGAAAGAAGAATGGAATTGGCCTGGCTTTTTATATACCGATTGGAACGGAGTGCAAACATCAAAGCAAGCTTTTGAAGCTGGGCTAGACTTATCTATGCCAGGAAAAGTTAAATCTCCATTTTCAGTTAACAAAATAAAACCTATAGCGAAAGCAAGTAAAACTAATTTACTAGCATTAGATGATAAGGTGAGACGTTTATTACGTGGTAATTATTTTGCAGGAAAACTACCTGGATCTCCAGCGAAACCATCAGTAATTGTTGATTATGATAAACACCATCAATTAGCATTTGATGCAGCATTGGCGAGTATGGTATTGGTTAAAAATAATAAGAACCTATTACCTATATCCAGTAAAGTAAACAAGATAGCTGTACTAGGACCTATGGCGAATAAAAAATTCTTTAAAGAATCTGGAGGAAGTTCAGGTGTTAGAGGAGTAATGTATGAAATATCAGCGCTACAAGGTCTTAAAAAAAGATTTGGAGATAAAGTTACGAATGTACCTTTTTCAATCAATGAATTATACAAAAAAATTGCAGCTCCTAACGTATTTCATATTGATAAAACTGGTAATAAAAAAGAAGGATTCTTAGCTACTTACTCAGGTAAACACCCTAATACTGATAAAAAAAATATCGTATACCATAGTACTCCCGATATTAATTTTAATTGGGAAATGGCTTCACCGGACCGTGATGAATTAAGCTCTGATAGATATATTGCAGAATTTACTGGTACACTGGTTCCTCCAACATCTGGAAATTATACCATTAGAATAAAAGGGAGTCAGAAAGTAACACTTGAGCTAGATGATAAATTGGTTTCTAACAAAATGTTTATTCAAAGATTTCGTGAGTCTACTATGAAATTAGAAGGCGGAAAAAAGTACAAAATCAAACTTACGTTCCGTAAAGCTCGTGGTGATGGAAATATTCAATTATCTTGGATAACTCCAAATTCTGAGCAACAATTAAATAACAAACTTGACAGATCCGTGGAAGCAGCTCGTAATGCAGAATTTGTTGTTTTAGCTGTAGGTTTAGATCATAATACCGAATCTGAGGGTATGGATAGATTAAGTATGGGACTTCAAGACTATCAAGATAAATTGATAGAGCGCGTAATTGCTGTAAATCCTAATACTGCCATAATACTATACGGAGGAACACCTATGTCTATGCCTTGGTTTGATAAAGCTCCTGCCCTAGTACTACCTTGGTATGCAGGTATTGAAAATGGTAATGCATTGGCTTCTTTATTAGCTGGAGACAATGATTTTGGGGGAAGAATGCCGATAACTTTTCCGAAAAAATATGAAGACTCACCGGCAGCACCTTTTCGCCAAAACTCAGCTAAAAATGATACTATAGAACATAATGAAGGGGTTTTTGTTGGTTATCGTTGGTATGATAGCAATAAAATAGCCCCATTAATTCCTTTTGGGAAAGGATTGAGTTATTCAACTTATTCTTATGGCAAACCAACTATAAAAAAAGATGGAGAAAATGTTACTGTATCACTTTCTGTAAAAAACACAGGAGATGTTGAAGGAATAGATGTTGTACAATTATACATACATGATCAACAATCTAGTTTCCCTAGACCTTTAAAAGAATTAAAAGGATTCAAAAGCATCAAATTAGCAGCAGGAGAAACCAAAGAAGTTTCATTCCAACTTAATGAAAGTTCATTTTCTTATTACAACCCCGACACTCATAAATGGTGGTTAGAACCAGGTAAATTCGATATATTAATTGGCCAATCTTCTGATAATATTTTGAGAAAAGTATCAATTAGACGTTAGTAAAACATAGAAAAAAAGTACTAAATAGTTATTTACATATCCCCTAATAAAAACATGTAAATAACTATTTTGTTGTTTTATAATAATCTTATATAGAAACAACTCCTAAATATTTCAATCTTTTTAAATCCACAAATAAAAGTTTGAACTGTCAATATTCTTGAGATTATTTAGTTAAATAAAATTCCAACATTCAAATAATTAACAATAATACATATACATTATTAGAATACTATTTATTTAAACATAAAAACCACTAAAACCATATAAAAACGGAGCAGATGTAACAGGATGCAATTGTCACAGTTTTTCACAAACTTTGATACAAATTAAATATTTTTTATAGCCACTTTAAAAAAATCAATATTTATGAAAAAAATACTCCTTTTCATTTTCCTTTTATCTATAAATTTCATTTCAGTTTCGTATTCACATTACGAAGGAAAGAATGAGGTCATTAATCCCAATGATCATTACTCTATAAATGCACTAGCATCTATCACTGCAATCTCAAATGGTGAATGGAATAATAATTCTACATGGAGTTCTAATTCCATTCCTACAAACCTTGATGATGTTATCATTCCGAATGGAATTAGAGTTACACTATCAGGTACAATGACAGCTAGAAGTATAAGTGTTTTTGGAATTTTAAGTCCTTTTAGTCTAACCACAAATTTCGAGTTAACAACCAAGGGTGTGATGATACAAAATGGTGGATTAATGCAAATTGGTAGTACAGCGTCTCCCTATTCGGCAAATGGTATTATTACACTTACAGGGTCAAACCCTTCGGAGGTATTAATGGGAAGCTCTGTAATGGGTTCCAAATTAATTGGGGTCATGTCAAATGGACGATTAGAACTTCATGGTATTGCAAAAAAAAGTTGGACACAATTGAACGCTACCGCATTAGCAGGGGCTAATAACATTACTTTAAAAGAAACTATTGATTGGGAAATTGGTGATGAAATTGTTATTGCATCAACAGACTTTGACCCACATCAAGCGGAAAAAAGAAAAATCACTTCAATAACAGGTAATATTTTAGGACTAGATGCTCCATTAAACTATATGCATTGGGGTGTTGAACAAACGTATAACAATGGTACCAAAGACCTTATTTTAGACGAAAGAGCTGAAGTCGGTTTATTAACACATAATTTAAAAATACAAGGAGACATTTCAAGTGAATCAAACGGTTTTGGTGGGCATATTATGTCTATGTCCGGCTCTATTTCAAAAGCTTCAAATATTGAATTGTATAGAATGGGACAAAAATCTCAACTCGGTAAGTATCCTTGGCACTGGCATTTATTAGGAAATGCCAATGGACAATACATTAAAAACTCAGGTATTCACACCTCATACAATAGAGTTATTACTGTTCATGGAACAAACAATACAGTGGTAGAAGGTAATGTTGGTTTTGATTTTCTGGGACATGGATATTTTTTAGAGGACGGAGATGAAACTGGTAATTTATTTAAAAACAACTTGGGTGTTTTATGTAAAAGACCCAAAGATGGAGAGGAAACTACACCTAATGATATTGGTATTGGTGCCGACAGAGGTGTCCCTGAAGAGGCATTTCCATCAACATTTTGGATTACAAACCCCAACAATGACTTTATAGGAAATGTTGCTGCCGGTTCAGATGGTTCAGGATTTTGGCATCTCGTTTTAATAGAGCCAATAAATGAATCTGGTTCAAGCTATGAACCAGGAATTCAACCTATGGGAGTTTTTGATGATAACAAAGCTCATTCAAACTTATTTAATTGGGGTATCGATAGTGGAGTAGATAAAACTACGGAAGAACTGACAAATGGACATTACAGACCACAAAATGCCAATGGAAGTCAATTCATTCCAACCATTAATCGATTTACAGGTTATAAATCAGTTGATAGAAATGTTTGGATTAGAGCCAATAAAATGGATTTTTATGATTGTAAATTTGCAGATAATGGACGTTCTGATTTTTTCTCATATACACAAACTTTATTCAATTCATTAGTTGTTGGTAAATCTGACAATATTGGTACGCCTACATCTGCAAGTGAGATTGAAGCAGGCAGAACATTGCCCTATCCTGATAGAGGAGCAAAAGTTTTTAGCAATGGTTTTAGAGGACATAGTATTTACGACGGTCCTTCTGGAATTGTAGATACACATTTTGCAGGTTTCGATTCTAACGGAGCTAATGCTTTTTGTTTCCAAACCAATGGAGCTTCACGAAAATCGACCAATCATTTTGCCAGAGGAATTACTTATGACGCTGCTATACCGGAAGCTAATAAATTTGATTTCACCAATACTTCTTATGTAAGCTATATGTATTTAAGTGGTATTATTGACGAAGATGGAAGTCTTACAGGACATGCTGGTAGCCGAGTATCTCCTATTATTTCATCGCATCCTAACGGGCGAAACTTATTTGAAAAAGGTGCCAACGTACAACAAACTGATATTATTGAAAAACCAGAATGGGGTGCTTGGATTACTTCAGTAAAAGAATATAATTATTTTAGAAATATTGATTTTACGGATAAAGCAAATGGTGCTTTTACACCACGTTATTTTATTACAGAATATCCTGATAAAACCACTCATGCTGTTTTTAATGTACAGACACAGCAAATATATTTTGATGGTCCTGTTATTACAAACGATTTAGAGTACACTTATTATCTTCAATACCATAAACTCTCTAAATACATGGTAGGCGTTTTAGACGGTTGTAAAACAAATTCTGAAAACATGATTGTTGCGTATTCAAACATTCCAGGCATAGCATATGGTGGAAATGCTACAAGAGTTACAAGTATGGCACAACTAAAATCAAGTACTAACCAAGCCTATTTTATAAAAGATAACACCTTTTATTTTAAATTTATTAGTACAGGAATACAAAGTAATCATCTACAAAGACAGTTTGGACAAGACTTCAGGTTTAGAAATAGTGCGACTATTTGTAATGCCGGAAATTGCAATGATGATTCAGAATGGGGAGATATTTTAGATGATGTTACCTTAATAGATTATAGCATTCGATCTATGGATTTAGGATCTATTGACACTAATGACGATTCTAGAGATAGCGCAACTACAACAGATGGCTTGACCGTTCCCTCTTTTACTTATGCAAATACCAAAGTAAATTTTACTATTGAAAACAATGGTAATGGTCAAGCTGGTTATACCGATTATGTAATTAATTTAGCTTCTAGACAAGTTTGGGAATATTTCAATACGTTGAATATTAATTATACCGGACCTGATGTAGAAGTATTAATTGAAGATACCGAAGGTGCAACATTAAGTTTAGGAACTTATGCGTCTTCGGACATCGAAAACATTCGTATTGGTCAAGACTCTGAATTTGATAAATTTACAAAAGTTAAAAAATTAATATTACGTTTTCACGAATCTCATATAGGAGATATTCATAGTACATCTTCTGCAAATGTTCAGATCAATTACATAAAATTAGGTCTTGATATTCCAGAAAATTATAGTGTATCATCAACATCCACAATTCAAGATTCTGATGGAGATGGAATTTTAGATGCCGATGAAATAAGCCTTTGTAGAGATTCTAATTCCGCTTCAGATTTTGCTTTAGAATTTAATAGTGACAGTACGATTTTTGATGGATTTACACAAAAAAATGCAGATGGTAGTATTACAGAAGAATTAGGAGTATTAAAGGGAACCTCCTCGTCTAGCAGTGGTGATGTTCAAATTATAAAAAATGGTTTCTTAGACATGTTAGGTTCAGACATTAGTACACTTAGTATCAGACTTAAAGCTAATACAGCCAGCAGCAGAGTACAATTTTTTTGGCAAAATGAAAATAGTGGTCCTGCTTCAACAAGAACAGTTTTCAAAAATTACACGGGCAATGGTAATTTCCAAACTCTTTCTTTTGATATGACTTCGAATAGCGAATGGCAAGGACAAAAAATTAAAGGTTTTAGAATAGATCCTATTTCTAATACCAATGTTTCTTTTGAAATTGATTGGATTCGTGCGAACAATGCCATTGACCCTACACTACCATGCGCTGATTTAGCTGTTGAAAAAATTGCCCCAAAGAATGCGATAAAACTATATCCTAATCCTATTAAACCTAACCAAATAATAAATGTTATTGGTATAGAAAACTATAATAATATTAAGATTATGGTTTACAATATTACTGGAAAAGAAGTGCCTTCAGAAATCATAGGAAACACAATAAAACTTCATAAAACTTCATCCGGAATTTATTTTATAAAATTCTTCCTAGAAGATAAAAATCAAATCATTACAAAGAAATTATTTGTAAAATAATGAGAAACACGCGAGTGAAAAATAAAAATAGATTAATCAATTTTATGAAAAACAGCTTATTGAATCAGAAATACTTAGTTCTACTTCTCTTACTTGTATCAGGAGTATTATTGCATGCTAACAACAAGGATTCAGATAGCTATATCACATCTAGCAAATCAAGAAAAACAAATAGCATCAGGTTTTCTTCAAAACCTGATGCTATATTGTCTACTATAACGTCTATCCCCTATAGCGGGAATGTTAGCCTACCAGTAGGTAGTAATATTACAGGGCTTCATAAATGGTCATCTATAAACAGTTGGGTTGGAAACTTAAAGCCAACAAATACAGATGATGTTTTTATAGATGAAAATTCTGTGTTGGTATTAGATGAAAACATCAGTGTAAAATCTATTACCGTTGCTGGAAAATTAATTGTCGATCTTTCAAAAGACATTCGCATTTCCACAGAATTTATTTTCGTAAAAGGAGCACAAGCCTACTTTGAATGGGGAACAGAAACGGAACCCTATTTAAAAAATGGAGTCATAACTTTGATTGGTACGGATACTGAGAAAAAAATTCCCAATACAAACGTCTCAACAAAATCAATTGTTGTTATGGACAATGGAGTTCTTGAACTACATGGTGAAAAAAAATTATCTTGGACAAAACTAAGTGCCAATGCAATAAAAAATAGAAATGTTATAAGCTTGGTAGACCCTGCTACAAATTGGAAGGTTGGAGATTCTATAATTATTCTATCTTCTCGAATTAATATGAATCAAGCGGAAGTAAAAACTATAAAAAGCATTTCGAATAATAAAAAAACAATTAGATTAGATTCGGTATTACAATATCCACATATCGGTACAGCTCATTCTTATACTAGTCCATCAAACAAAACATGGAATGCTGATATTAGAGCAGAGGTAGGATTGTTATCAAAAAGCATAAAAATCCAAGGAGATTCTGATTCAGAAGATTTACAATATGGTGGCCACATTATGGTTCATTTCAATGGTATTGCTCATGTTGAAGATATAGAGTTGCATAAAATGGGGCAAAAAAAGGTACTTGGTAGATACCCTTTCCATTGGCATTTAGTAGAAGAAAGAGGTGCTGGGCAATATTTAAAAAACACGAGTATTTATAGAAGCTATAACCGTGCAATTACAATTCATGGAACAGAGTCTACATTAGTTGAGGGTAATTTCTGTGTGGACCATCTAGGTCATGGTTTATTTATGGAAGATGGAGGCGAACGTTTTAATATTATTAGAAATAATGTAGTAGCCGTTACAAGAAAGCCAGACGAGGGAGACGAATTAACACCTTCTGACAATCAATTCAGCACCCCACAAAATGCTTCGCCATCTAGTTATTGGCTTACAAACCCAAACAATATTGTTACAAACAATATAGCAGGAGGTTCAGATGGTACCGGTTTTTGGTTTATTTTTCCAGATAAGCCCATTCAACAGTCTTCAGGTGTAGACAGACTAAAAAATTTAAATCCGAGAGGAGATAAATTAGGTGAATTTTCAGGAAATACAGCCCATAGTAATAAAAATGGCTTTGATATATTTGATATTCTAAGAGAAGATCATTCCATAGGAGCCAATGCAAGTTGGAACAGAACAGAAAAACGCTATTTAGACAACAATACTTGGTATGCAAATGAAATTGGCGTGTATGGTGGTATTGGTGGTGGCGTCCCTACTAGAAACGTTATTTTTAGAAATAATGTGTTTGTTGACAACGAAATTCATTTAATGCATGCGAATTATACAGATCATCTCAACTGTATATTTATTGCAAAATCAGGTGAAAGTGTATTTAATGGAGAACGTGTTTTAATGAAAGCATACGACGGAGCGTTTTCTATAACTAACTCTTATTTAGTAGGTTGGAATCAGCCAGAAACAAAATACGCAGCATCAATTGGAGGCTCTAAAAAGCATCCAAATTATGTGGTATCAGGTATTGAGAAAGATTTTACGGGACCTCCCAATTTTAATCTTCCAAATTATGACAGGTTGCAGAATGGCCCTGCAGGTGCCAATAGTACATCACATGTTCGAGTATGGATCTTTGCTATATGGGACAAAGATGGTTCTTTAACTGGTGTACCAGGTGGAGGAACTATAATATCTAATCACAATATGCTCCGTGATGGTACAGAAAAACCTTTTGAAAATTGGCGGAATACCTACTTCACAAAAAAACGTATTGGACATCTTAATTTCCCAATAATTAGCGGTAATGAAAATGACCCTAATGCTCCTAGAATGACTTTTACAAGAACTAAAGCAGGAACATCTAAAGCAGGGCATTATCATTCTAATGGTTTTTATAATATTCCTCAAACGGCTGTCATTTTAAATGATGATTTTCTCTACACGATTCAATTTGAAAATCTACCTGATAGCAGAAAACTTACATTAAGATTGGAAGACACTTACAAAGATGGTGACCATATAATCATTAGAATGAAGAATTTTGCGAAACTTGCAGGGATTACTACAGAAGAAAACTATCCTGTAGCTACAACCTTAACAGCTTTAGAAAACTCAAGCGAAACAACAGTTGCCAAACTAGGAAACCATTTTTACGTAAAGTTCTTTGGTACAAAACTAGGAGTTTCTGTTATTAATTTTAAATGGAATATACAACCTGCGGGTTGGCCCGTATTAGATACCGATAATGATGGTGTTACAGATAGAGATGAAACTTTTGCAGGAACCGAGTATATAGGTTTAGGTCCACTATATGAAAATGAACCACTGTTAAATATTCAATCTGTACAAGTAAACAATAGTATAACTTTATACCCTAATCCTATCAACTCTAACCAAATAATAAATATTGTCGGTTTAGAAAGCTACAATGATGTTAAGGTTATGGTATATAATATTACTGGAAAAGAAGTGCATTCAGAAATCATAGGAAACACAATAAAACTTCATCATATTTCAACAGGAATTTATTTTATAAAATTCTTTATTGAAGATAAAAAACAAATTCTTACGAAGAAATTATTTGTGAAATAATGATAGACAACAAAATTAAGGTTCTTAGTACAATGATAAATAAGCAACTCTTTTTATCATTATACTAAGAACCATTTAGATGAATCTGCATATGAACAAAAAACAATTACAACCATTCACACCTATTTTATATATAGTGATTTCAGCATTTATTATGTTGTCATGCAATACTAACATATCAAAACATGAAGATTTCAAACCAATATTTGATGGTAAATCTTTAGATAATTGGGAAGGAAATTTAAATATCTGGACTGTAGAAAATGGAATTATTTATGGAATAACAACACCTAAAATTCAACTTAAAAAAAACACGTTCCTTATTTGGAAAGGAGGAACTCCAAGTGACTTCGAACTAAAATTAGAATTTAAAATTTCAAAAAACGGGAATAGTGGTGTCAATTATAGAAGTGAAACGGTTAAAGGAATTCCTTATGCCCTTCGAGGATATCAAGCGGATATAGATGGAAAACATAAATATACAGGTCAGAATTATGAGGAAAGAAAGAGAGCAACCTTAGGGTATAGAGGTGAAAAAGCAGCTATTTATTCTCAAGACAAAAACTATAACGGTGGTTCATTAAGAGCTAATATCACAAAAAACTGTTGGACTCATAGAAAGGTTTTACAAACACTAAATGATTCAGATTCTCTGAAAGCAAAAATCAAGAATCATGACTGGAATCAACTTCACTTAATCATTAAAGGAAACAGATTGAAACATTATGTAAACGGAGTGTTATTTAGTGATGTAATAGACAAAGACAGTATTAACAGAGCCCTTTCTGGAAAAATTGGACTACAGGTTCATGTGGGGCCTCCCATGAAAGTTCAGTATCGAAATATCTTATTGAAAGAAATCTAACTTTGAGTTTCGTGAACAAAAACAAAAATCCTTAACAATATTCGTTAAGGATTTTTTTGTACCTAAACAGTAGTATGATTCCATAGATTACAGCTACTTATATATTGATTCCATTTAAAAATTCTCTTAAGCCCCTTACAGAAGCAGCAGGATGTAATTTTGTTATTTTAACTAGACTTTTGAACTACAATGAATAACTAAAATATAAGTATTCACAACAACCATTAAAACTTTAACCATGAAAAAAATTATTTTAAAAGTAACAATCATTACTAGCCTTCTACTGTCTCTCGATAGTTATAGTCAATATCAAGTTTGGCTAGGTACCATAGCTGCACCAAGGAGTTCATTAGATGTAACTGACCAATGGGAAGACGCCGCCAGAAAAGTACAAGGGTTAAATATTAAACGTGCCAACAAGTTCGTTTCATTGCCTGGGACTCCCAACGATGGTGAAGAAAACTTAGGTAATGGAGATGAGTTTGATTCTTTTGTTAGAACTTTTAATGCAGCTAGTCTTAATAATACAAATACTGGATATGTAGAAATAGCAAGAACAAAGTTCAAGGTTCTTAGGCCTAATGCTCCCGATTACCTTTTAGAGAGACCTGAATTAGATGATTATTTAGTAGATCTATTTCGTACGACCAGTGATCGAGGTGGATATAGTGTTAATGCTCTTATGTTTTATGATAATTATGAAGGAAGTAATTCTGAGAACAACCTTATTTATAGATGGTCTAAGAATGAAGTTCAAAGAATGAGAGATTGGTTGGATGCAAACGGAAGAGCTGGTGTTAAACTTTATTCTACCGCTCGGGGTAACTCCTCTAATAGTCAAGAGTTTATTGAAGACACAAATGTAGATGGTGTTGTTATAGAGGGTATTCCTCAAAAATGGTATGATACAACTAAAAACCAAAACAGACAAGATTTACTTAGGTGGATAGTAGGTGAGCCAACCCTTAACAACAAAAGGATTATTTTTCAACTACCTGTAAGTAGTATGGATAACCCTTACGGAACCCCTAGTGGTTTTGAACAAACGCGAGAATTTGTTAGATGGCTTGGAAGTAGAACCTACTTGAGATTTGAGTTTCTACAAAATAATAGAGTAGTGATTATGCCTGTAACTTACAATCCTGCTTTTACTTTTTATCCCGAAACAGAAAATAATGGAAGAAATTATGCTAATAGTATGACAGGTATTGCTTTATCGCTAATAGAACAAAAAAAGAATTTTCAAGGTCTAACTAGTATTTTACCTACGAAAAAATTTGCTGCTAGAACTGTAAGACCTAATGCTTTTAGAAAATCTGGAGATTCATCTAAAGATAAACGATCTATAGAAACTTTAAACTTAGAATCTACAGATATTCTAATATATCCAAATCCATTAAACAATGGTAACTCGTTAAATGTAAAAAACTTAACATTAAATCAAAATGTACAGGTTGAAATCACTGATGTAACAGGAAAAACAATTCAATACAAGAAAACAGAAAACACTTTAAACTTACAAAATACAAGTGCTGGAATATATATTGTTAAGTTCTTTATTGAAGACGCTAATGAAGTAATTATTAAAAAGCTTTTTATTAATTAATCTCTTTTACAAGAAAGTGCTAAGTTACCACCTTACCTATCATTTGGTAAGGTGGTTTTTACTATTTTGTCCATTTGTCAAATAACAGTATAATATTCAGTTCCTTCCATATTAAAAATAATACTTCGGTTTATTAATCCATCAACACACTACCTAAAAAAATGAAACAAATTTTATTAACGCTTATAATTATTGTTTCTCAAAACACTATAAACGCACAACAAACAGGAAGATGGGGAGATCAAGGAAATGGAACCTACAAAAATCCAATTCTTCAAAGTAATTACCCCGATAATGACGTTATTAGAATGGGAGATACGTTTTATATGATGTCTTCCACAAATCATTTTGTTCCTGGTATGGTCCTCTTAAAATCAAAAGATTTAGTAAACTGGGAATTTTCAAACCATATCATGAATGCTCCAGTAGATTATGATGAAAATTTTAGTATTACTCAAGAAAGGAAACTAACAAGTCGCGGAAACTGGGCGGGTTCTTTTGGTTATAATGGGGAAGAGTACTTTGCCTATTGGTGCTACAACAAACGAAATATAAAGCCTGGAGGTACACATATTATAGTCTATTCTAAAGCGAAAACGATGGAAGGACCATGGAGTATCCCTAAAGAAATTACTTGGGCAAATGGCAGTCATATAAACACCACAGATCCAGGTGTGTTTTGGGACTTAGAAACTAAGAAAGCATGGATAGGCCTATGGACTCATGGAGAAGTTAGAATCTACCCTATGACATGGGATGGGACTGAAATATTAGAAAACAAAGGAGAAGGAATTCTTGTAACAAACACTTATCAAGGAGAGGCTGTAAAGATCTTTAAGTTCAAAAACAGGTACTATGTTTCGAATGTTTATGTAGAAAAAGATGCTCAAGGCAACAGACTAAGAAAAGGAGCTATTCAACGCTCAAAAAGTATAAAAGGTCCTTGGGAAGGAAAACTTATCTTAGAAAACGGAAATGGAACTAATAGAAACCCTGCACAAGGAGCTTTCATTAATTTAGAAAATGGCACAAGCTGGTTTTTACATCAATTGTCTACAGGAACTCCCCAGGAAAGATATATGGGAAGACCACAATTTCTAGAGCCTGTAATTTGGAAAGATGGTTGGCCAAATGTAGGTATTGATACCGATGGAAATGGTATTGGAGAAGTTATTTGGCAACATAAAAAGCCAATACAGGGTCATGCCGTAAAAGCGCCTGCAACTGATGACTATTTTAACCTTCCTGAATTAGGGATGCAATGGAACTGGCGCTTTAACCCTGATATGGAAAAATGGTCCCTTACAGAAAGGCCTGGTTTTTTAAGATTAAAATCATCTGTCCCTTCTTCCTCAAAAAATAACAGTCTAGATGAACTTCCAAATATTATTGGACAACGTTTAATGGGAAGAAATAATAATGTAATGACCACTAAAATAGAGCTAAGCAAAATGGTTTTTGGGCAAGAAATCGGGTTTCACATTTCTTCTCAACAAAACAACGCTATCGCCCTAAAAAAAGAAAAATCCGGAAAATTACAGTTGCTGTTTAGATCCGGTAAAAATGATATTCCTACAATTCAAAAAGGCAAATTACTCGATACTAACGTAATTTGGTTCCAAGCAAAAGTAAACGATGGTTTAGCTACTTTTTATTATAGTTTAGATGGAAAAAAATTCAACCAATTTGGACAAGAAGTTCGTTTATTATTTTCTGGCTTTACGCCCAATATGGTAGGTTATTACAGTATGAATTCTCAACCTAAAGGCGCTATTGATATTGATTGGTTTACCTATAGCTATGACGGGCCGAAAGGAGCATCTAAAAAATAATTACTATTGAAATATTGATTCTGACTCATATCTGATATATAATAAAAATAGTTGATGATTTCTAGTAGGACTTAGAATGAAAACCTACCCCAATTTTAGAAATTTCCATGTCAATTTCTGCTGGAGCACCAGAGAAACCTACAATTAAGTAACCGCAGGCAACTTTCTAAATAACCACACCTTTATATCCTAACTCCGCAATTAAAGCTAGGCGATTCATAGTTCCTAAATTTTGAAGGGTCAAAGCCATTGCTGAAGCTTTTGCATTAACAACATCCTTTGTATTGCCAAACGAGAAGGAGAACATGCAGGCGATGCACAATGTGCATTTTTGAATAACATAGATTCTGATGCTAGTTTATCTAAATTAGGTGTTTTACTTAAACCCATACCGCCTAATGGTCCTATCCAATCATTCATAGCATCTACAGGGATAAAAAGAATATTTGGTTTTGAGTCGCTATTTTGTGCAAAACTAAAACTGTTAATTATTAGCAGAAAACACAATACTATTAAATAATTATGATCTTTTAAAATGGTATATTTCATATAGGATTTCTTTATGAATTTTTCATTTCAATATTATAAGTCCCTGAAGCAAAAGAACCAATATTCGTAAAATCAGCAGATAGATCTTGGTTACTAACTGCTTCTCCGTTTATGGTTATTGAAACATTTTCCCCATAATTAGGAACAAATATCTCTCCATTTGAGTTTTTCGGTATTTGAAGCTCCCAAGAAAAAACACCTCCTTTATTTATCCAAGAACTTTTAATAACCCCATATTTTGATTTATACGAAGCTTCAACGTGTTCTATTTGCCTTGTTAAATACGGCTTAAAAATTATTTTCTTAAATCCTGGCTCCTCCTCTGACGGATTTATTCCTGCAATACCCGAATAAAACCAAGCATCAAACCCACCTTGCATTGGATGGCTATGACTTCTTAGCATCAATTTATCATATTCTTCTGGGTTTGTGTTAACTGGTAAAATTTCCCATAAAGTGGTAGCATCATAATGTGACCACATGGCTTCAAAACTATGATCTCCTTTTTTAGTAAGTAATTGGTATGCCTTCTCTTCTTGTCCATTTTCGCATAAAGCTTGAAAAACTCTAGAAATTCCAAAAATCCCAGTACTTAAAAAATCGTTGTGATTTTTAGCACTATCATCAACAATTGCTTTCGCAACTTTTTTCCTATAGGCTTCAGGGGTAATTCCTATTTCCAATGCCATACTATTGGCGGTTTGGCTACCATAAGTTCCTTTTTCTTTATCTAAAAAAGAACTGTTAAAACTTTCTTTAAGTTGCTTTTCTAATAACTTATACTTTTGTTCATCCTCTTTATAGCCCAATATTTTTGCCGTTTTCCTTAAAATAGATACATCTAAAATGTGGTAAGCCGAGGAACTAACAGGTACAGGACATTCAATGCTACTAGTTCCTTTTGGAGGACACCAATCTCCCAATCCATGAACAATAAGTCCATTTTCTTTTTTAGAACCTACATAATTCACCCAAGTAGTCATATCATTATAAAACTCTTTTAGGATGGTTTTATCTCCATAATAAGTATAAATATACCAGGGCAATTGTACAACAGCTGTTCCCCAATCTGGAGATGCCGTACCACTTGTTCGTCTTCCTGGGGCAATCATTGTTGTTATTCCTTTAGGTTTTGTTATTATACTACGATCATGAAAATTTCTTCCAAAATAAAGTTCCTTTTTTTTATTTTTTCCAGAAGATCTCATGTCATAAGCATATTTTTTTAAAAACTTATGGGCTTGAAAATTATGAATAAGTGTTTTTGCAACGGCATGCGCATCACCCGTCCATCCACATTTTTCACGATGTGGACAATCTGTTGGAATACCTTGCATATTGCCTTTTAAAGTCCAAACCGTTAAATCGTGTAATTTATTAATATTAGGTTCCGAAGTTTTAAAACTACCCATTACCTCCATAGAAGAATACACTAACAATCCAGTTAACATTTTTTTTGATGGCTTCTTATTAAGGCCTGATACTTCTGCATACCTAAAACCGTGATAGGTAAATCGAGGTTCCCAAATTTCCAATCCACCACCTTTACAAATATATTTTTCGGTCTGTATATTTTTAGTCGCTTTGATTCCTGTTGATCTAAAATCTAATTCACCCGATTTCCCCATTTCTTCGGAATAGCGTATGATAATCTCTTGTCCTTTTTCTCCTTCAATTTGCAACTTAGTCCAACCTGTGAAATTTTGACCAAAATCATAGATATACTTCCCTTCGCTACTTGCTGTTACTTTTATTGGAACAATAGTATCCATCACTCTAATTGGTTCTACAAACTGTTCTACAAGTTTCCTGGGGTGTTTTTGACTTAATAGTGCTTTATTCCAAAGCGAATCGTTTTCTAAATTTGATGACCAATCTTGAATCTCTTTTCTCGCATCATAATGCTCTCCTGTGTAAATATTAGTATAAGTAATTGGTCCTTCCGTCCAGCTCCAAGAAGTATCTGTACCTATTATTTCCGAAGTTCCATCTTTATAAAATAGTTGTAATTGCCCTATTAGATTTGGTTGTCCATAAATCATAGATGTATTCCAAACCACATTTTGATTGTACCAACCATTACCTAGCATAATACCCAGTACATTCTCTTTTTTTAATTGTTCTAACGGAATATCATAGGCGGTATAAAACATATAATCATTAAAATTAGTCTGAGCAGGATCTAATACATTTTCTCCTATTTTTTTCCCATTTATATACGCTTCATAAAAACCTGGTGCCGCAATATAAAAACGTATATAATCAATTTCTAAGTTTTCATTTACCTTGAAACCTTTTCGAAATATTGGTAGCGGATTTTCTGATTTATAATCGTAAGTAATCCATTGAGCTCCCCAGTCTTCATTATTTACTAAAGGAGCGATTAGCTTTTGAGGTATACTCCATTCTGATTCATTATTATTTTCATCCCAAATTTTAACTTTAGAGAAATATTCATGTCCCCCTTTCAAATTGGCTCCTTCATATGGAATAAAGTTTTGCTCTTTACTCTTAACTTTTCCTGAATCCCAAACAACACTTGTAGCATTGTTTTTTTTATTTAGTGAATAAAGTACAATTTGATAGGCAGTTTGTTCATTGTCTTCTGTTGTATTGAATCTCCAACTAAAAGTGATGGGATTCGTATCCAACGAATTTAATTCTGACTTGTGCGAAATACTGTATTCCGTAGGTTTCTGGCAAGCGAAAAGAGTCGAAAGCATCAATAATACTAAAATGTGTATCCTCATTTTTCTAAGAAATTTTAAAATATTTTTTAAAGATGATCATTCTATTTTTAAAACGTGTCCTGTAGCATGCTTGGTTGAATGTATAAGTTTATCAATAAATTTTATTCTATCCATATACTTAAAAAACATAAAACAGCCTTATTGATCACTAACTTACTTGTCGATTAGTAATTAATTTGTTTTGAAAAAAATCAGTTCTATATCAAATAGAATTCTTAATTTCCTAGTATCATTTTACTCTAATGTGTATAAGGAACAGTTCCTGTTGCATCTAAAGGATACCCCCATTTATCTACATAATGCCTTCCGGGAAGAAATTCATCATTTGTATCTTTTAATAACTTTGCCAATTCTTTTTCTAAATTATTTTGAATAGAAGCATACGCTTTATTCCCAACTAAATTATTTATTTGGAAAGGATCATTCTCGTCATCAAATAACAACCAAGCACCTTTCAAATCTTTTGCATAGGTATATTTCTTTGTCTTCACAGCTCTATATTCTTTTCCACCATGTTGTACCTCATTCCATTGACCGAATGGTTGTACACATGTCAATAAAGTAGATTCACCAACGTTTTCTTTTCCTTCTAAATAAGGTCTATAGTTTATTCCTTCTACTGTGTCAGGAATTTCAACATCACACAAAGCCAAAATTGTTGGCATAATATCTTCTGAATTCATCAATGCATCTCTAGTACCTGGAGTTATATTCATACTTTGTGGAATATGATATAACATAGGGACTCCTGCAGATTCCTTATAAGGTTGTTGCTTTTTGTAAGCTCCGTGAGAACCTAATAAATCACCATGATCTGCCGTTACTACAATAATGGTATTGTCTAACTGATTGGTATTTCTTAAGTTTTGAACAACCTTTCCAATCATGTCATCCAAAGCCGAAATATGTGCATAATAACCTGCAAGATCTTTTCTAACTTTTTTCTTCATATGCTCAGGAACATTCCCTCGCAAAATCATATCCTCCGGACGAAACTTAGCTCTATACTCCTTAGGAGCAGAATGATAGGGCGCATGGGGTGTTCCATAAGAAAGCAGTAATAAAAATGGCTTTTCGCTAGTGTCTTTTGTATTCATATACTCAATTGCAGCATCCGTTTGTGCAAAAGTATCATAGCCCTTCCATATATTTCTTTTAGGATCATCATTGTCATAATATACAGACCCGTTGTAGTTATGCGTACATTCATTCCCCATCCAAAATTGGAATCCCTGTCTTCTATTACCAGGTAATACATTTTGCAATCTACCATGTCCATCTATATGCCATTTTCCAATAAAGCCAGTTTCGTATCCTTGCTTGCTTAGTACTTTAGCCATACTAACAGCATTGGTGTCCAATTGAACATCGTTCATAAAAACACCATGAGTTAATGGTCGTTGCCCTGTTAAAAGAGAAGCTTTAAAAGGCGAACAAACGGGCATACCTGATACCGCGTTTTTAAAATTAACACTAATCGCTGCTAAACTATCTAAATGTGGGGTTTTGATATTCGGATCACCTGCATAGCCAGTTGCCTGAGCTCTCCACTGATCTGCCAAAATAATTAATACATTTGGCTTTTTTTCTGTCGCTGTATCTACCGTATTTCCTTTTTTCATCGTACAGGATATGACTAAGCTAAGTCCCAAAATCAACAGTACTATTTTATTTGTTCTAATCATTTTTTATTTCTTTGAAATTATATTTTGATAACGTCCCATTTCTTTATTACAAAAAAAGAATAGACAACATTATTTTTAATTTTTACTCCATGTAAAAAACTTCTTTCAATTCGGTAGCCACAGGACTATTATCTTCATTAGTTTCCATTAAAAAAGCCATATGCTCCCACCACTTTTTACAGATTTCTGTTTTCGATATTGCGGCCCACATTTCTTCTGAAGCAATTTCAGCATATGCAAATAAGCTATTCGTTTCTTCATCTAAAGAAATACTATAATTGGTCACACCATATTCCTTTAACATGTCATATAATTCTAACCAAATGGGGTTATGTCTTTTTGTGTATTCTTCCAAGTTATTTGGAAGCAACTTCATTTTAAATACTTTTCTAATCATTTCAGTAAATCTTTATTTTTCAGTTATAAGTTTTAACCATTAACCTATTTACATAGGATGAAAAAATAGTTATCAATTTATTCTGTAACAATTTCCCACACTTTTGAACGAACTGAAGTTTCACTAGAACTTGAAATTGTCAATACAACGATCCATTCGCCTCCTTTTTCATAATGGTGTGATGGGTTCTTCTCATTTGATATAGTTCCATCTCCAAAATCCCAATGCCACGTTTCTATATCTCCAAACGATTTATCTTTAAATTGAATCCATCGTTCTTTTCTATCTATTTCTATAAAAGACCAATCTGCTTGAATGTTATTTTGATGCTCTTTCTCTAAAGGCATCAACCTAAATAAATTCAAATAACTTGCATTTCGAATCATTCGGGTATCATGTGCTAAGTTGATAAAAGACTCTGATTTCCCTCCATCATAATCGATACCACACCAGGACAAACCAATAATTTCATTTTCTTGTAGCTGACTTATTCTAGAAGCTTCAATTCCCGAATAATCAGCATGATCAAAAGGAGTAATCCAAAACTCCATTTTAAGTTTTCCTTTTTTCCCATGCTTAAATTTGTAATCATAAGCAATATTAAAATACGGAAAGTCCTTTATCCATGGTGTGTTTCCCCAAACCATAGCAGGGTCTTTATTTACAGCAGGAGTAAAAACATGATAATTCTGTGCATGAGAACCATGACCTTTGAAATGCAATTTTTCTACAGAAAAATGGTCTAAATTACCATTGTCCTTTTTAATAAAAGGACCACCTGATAAATCAGCATCTACAACTACTTCAAAAATATCTTGTCTCAAGCCTTTGTCTTCAAAATCCCAAAAATCATCATACGATTCTACATAAAAATAAAGTCTATTCAAATCTTTTACCCAAGCTACCTTCACATCTACATCATAATCTTTAGGGTCTAAATCAAAATCTAATCCCCTTACGGTTTCCTTCATTTGTTTTAAACCTATGCTATAAGAATCTGGTACGCTTTTCCAGTCAGAAAACTCACCATCAATTCTTGGCATTTCATTCTTCGGAAACTGATACACTTTATATTCTTTAGATCTTTGTCCAAAAGAGCAAAATGAACATCCTAGAAAGAATGTAACACAAATTATATATAAAATTTTTCTACTCATGTATAAATAGCTAGAAATAGCAACTGTCTTTATTTCAGTGTCTCATTCAGTTTGTAAACTTTAGAACGTATGTCATCTAAATCACCTACAATTAACCAATAATCATATTCAAACACATCGTTTTTCTTCAATGCAACTGCTTTTATAGGCGCTATATAAGAAGTTTGACTATCTGTACTTTCGAACCCAGGAGCACCTGCCATACCTGCTAAGAAATTTGAAGCAATAGGAGTATACACTCCCAATCCCCATTTATTGTCATCAACAAACGCCATCCAATGTTCTGATACTTTTTGATTCTTATAACGTCCCCAAAAACCATCTTCTAAATGTTCAACAACGGGGTTGTCTAAAGTATCTCCTGTAAAAGGAGCTTTTCCAAAATAGCTGTATAAATTTTTAAGCGCAGAAATAGGATACACTGCAGGAAGTTCTTGACTCGGAGCTCCCCCATCTTCCGTATATATATCATACAATCCTTTTTCTGATTCTGATTTTACAGCATTAGCTTTTTTATCTCTTTGAGTATCATAGATACTGTCTTTTCGAAAACAAGTCAATCTATTATGAACTTTGATTACGTTCCCTTCTAACGTACTCCATTGTTCAATAGTTGCCTCGGCAGGTTCGTTATTCATATCCCATAACATTGGTATACATTTTACATACAAGGTATTTTCTGTTTTTGTACAAGCAACAATCTCGGCTCTATTTTTATAAGAATCTCCTACTTGAATAGGATTCCAAGACCAAGGAGACCAATCTGGATTTTGTCCATCTTTAGTTCTATTTATGCTTTTACCGGCATAATAAGATTGCTGAATATAACGACCTTCATCGTGTACATTCACAATATTTCTTTCTTTCCCAGATTCGGAAATATAAAAAATAGCTCCTCCTCTAGTCAAATCTAATTTCAAAGACAAGACACCATTATCGAGACCAACTTCTTTTTGGTTGGTATCAATAATTGTTGCAACAGATTTCTCCGAATTATTCTTATTGACTTTACAACTGACTATAGAGAATAATATAACAGTGCTAAAAATGAACTTTTTCATTCTATTTAATTTTTTGCTGCTTGAATTGTAACAGGTCCTAATAAGCCAGAAGTAATTAGCTCTTCTGCTTTTGTAGCACTATCTATAATAACCCAAGTCGTTCGCTCTTCTTTACTTAAAGCTCTATCACCAGTTAATCTATTTCTCCAAACATTCACAACTTCTACTTCAATTGTATTTTCACCTTCTTTAAGTACATTATTCGCATTTAATTTAAAAGGGGCTATCCATGTAGTTCCAATATTTTTTCCATTAATTTTAACAGTCGCCATAATACCTACTTTCCCTAAATCAATAAAAACATCATTCTCAGTGTCCTTTGCCGAATAATCAAAAGTTGACGTGTAAACAGCCGTACCTGAGTAGAACTTTATTTTATCATCTTCACTAGTTATCCAGTCAGTTAACGATGGGAAATCAACGATAGTTTTTGGTCCAATTTCTTTGTTTTTGAAATCAACTTTCCAAGAATTTTCTAATGTCTGTACAATTTTTGTTTCAGGGAAATTATTTTGATTCTTAACATCTTTCGTGTTTTCTGCTTCAGTAAAGACAACAAACCAACTTTGCAATGCTTCCATTTTTATTGGCACTGCAGTACGACCATTTACATTCTTAAAATCAGGTAAATCCTTCATTGTTCCACTAACTGCATCCCATAATTGAGGCTTCATTCCATTGACTCTAAATGAAGGTGAGAATTCAATTACTTGATCACTTTGGTTAGTTAAGAAATAAATTTCCATACCTGGCATTGTTCTGTGTGTCCAAAGAACAGATGCTTGTCCATTTAAATCTACATCCTTGTCGATGTTCAATTTCGTAAGTGCATCTTGCAATTCCAAACCGTCTACAATAGCACCTTTTCCATATGATTTTAGTTTAGCATCACTGCTTCCCCACATTTTAGCTGCAACCGCTTTCACTTTTTCATCACTTTCAGGATAGTTTTGTAAACTTGGAGATTTCACAGGAGCCTTTCCATAAATCTTACCACCTTGTGCTACTAAAGATTCTAATTTCTCTAAAAGCTCTGGTCTCATGGTATCAAATGGAGGCAATACCATTAAACTGTATGTCATTCCATCAGGTAAAACTAACTTTCCATCTTTTACAGACATTCCATTTATAATTACCTCAGCATTGATATAATCATAAGAATATCCTTTTGGTAATTCCGGATTTCTAACTCCTGTCATAATTGGTGCATCTTCTCCAATAAAATAACAAACATCTGCCGCATATTTTCCTTGTTGCAGCATATGTTGAGATCTTCTCAAATAATCGAAATAAGATTTAGATTTTTTAAACCATGTATTGTGACGGTTAAATTCTGTACTAAACCAAGCATTTACTCCTGGTACTCTAGCATCGTCTGGTTGATGGATATATAAATGCAACACAAAATGATTGATTCCTTCTGTTAAAGACCAATCCCCTCTTTTCTTAAGCATTGCAGGATGTCGAACATATGAACGATTTCCAGCAGTGAACGCCTCAGCAGACACTCTGTTTTTCCCATAAATATGAGCTGCAGATGATGCAGATTTACATTCTATATCTCCTAAAGTTCCTTCATTCCAAAATTCTCCACTAACTAAATCAGATTGACCACCATACATTAAGAATTCTGATGGAAATCCCCAGTGACCATAATTTTCTAACCAAAGTTGTAAATTGTCTTTATTACTTGCTTCTCTTAAACCTCCTGTATATTCGTAAGCAACTGCATCTGCAATAGAACGACGTAAATCCCACAAGAAACGTTCAGACTCTTCTACACTTCCTACAATTCTTCCTGTAAATACAGGTAAATATTTCTTAGGATTGTAACCAAACTTGGCTTCAAATTTAGCTTCATAACCGTCTGTCCAGTTTTGAGAACCCATTTCGTAACTATCAGCAATTACATATTTAAAGGCGCTTTTACTTTCTTCAGGAATTCGTTTTAAAAATTCCCCGATAAATTGTGAGTAATGATACTGAGCCAAGGCTTTATTTGCTTTATCCACTTCATATCCTTTTCCTTGTGGTGCCGATGGTGAATTTTTTGTTCCAGTAGGTGTCATTCCAAAACGTTGTACTGTCCAATTACCTGCTGGTGCATTCCAACTAAGCTTTCCACTAGCATCCATTTTATCGCTAATGTCAATCACGTCATTTGATCCTACTTTTAAAGAAGCATCCACGTCTTTTTGTTGATCCCATTTATAACTATTCCAAGCTGGAAATGGTGTTGGATGCATTTTAGCCAAACTTTTTCTAGCAAAACTCTCCATTCCTGATGCTTCAGAAATTACAAGTTCTCCAAGATCCCAAGATTGCTTTTGCTGTGCAGCGTTTCCTTTATTTAACTGTTTAAAAATTACTTTAAAACGATTTGATTTTACTCCAGGTAAACTTATTACTAAATGAGCGTACTTATCGGCTCCCACGTTTGGTGTTAGTTTTCGTCTATCAACCGTAAATGTTTTAATTTTTTTATATTTTCCATCAGTCATGGCGAATACCTCAGCTTTCAAAAACATATTCTTTTGTCCTGGAATAAGATGTAAACTATTCGCTACTATCTCATTTTTAGTTGTTAGTTCAACTTCATATTTCCCAACTTTATTTGCAAAACTAGTTACAGAATTATTATTCCCATCAGTTAAGTTATTCCCATTTTTAACTGTAGGCTTAATTACAATTTTAGTGCTTTTTTGAGAACTTGTAATTCCCTCTGCCTTTATGGATGGAAATGCCAACACATACGTATCTTGAAATTCTTCAAAAGGTTGTGCTAATTGTACATCTATATTTTTCCCTCCTTCTAATTTAACTTCAGAATAAGTTACATAACGCATCGCCATATCCGACTTTACCCAAGGTCCACCAGACTGACTCCAACCCGGACAATTAAATGCACCGATATCAACACCTATACGTTTTCCTTCATTGACTGCATGCACCATATGCGACCACCATTCCTCACTTAACATAGGAACTTTTCCGTCTTTTTCATCAGGATTTATATTTCCTATCAAAGCACCACCAATTCCGGCTGCCTTCATTGCTTCTAAATCTTTGGTAATTCCATCTTTAGAAATATCATCACCAATCCAATACCAATAACACCAAAGTGTATTATCATCTGTTGGAGTAATAAATCCAGCTTTTAGTTTTTCTAAATCAAGTTTATCCTCTTTAGAGGTTTCACAACTATTGAAAATAAGTGCGAATAAAACGATAATAATTTTAAAATTTGTTGATAGAAATTTCATAATTGGTATACCTTGTAATTATATAATTATTGTTTATTGTCTTCTCAGTAATTTCTTAAATTCTAATAAAAAACATTTTTCACTGATAAGCTTCCGTAAATAAACAATTAAATGCTGTTTTACGCATCCTGCACTTTATGGTCTAAACTAAAGAATAAAAAAGTTACTTCACTTTATTTGACCCAAACCATAAACAACAGGATACAATTTAAGCATCAGTACTTTATATTTGAAGCTGAACACTTCTTGTACTCATAGTTGTAACTAGGAACAAGAATCATTTATAATACGCATGAAAATAAATAAACTTGTTTTTTTAAACATTCTTTTAATTACAATATTTCAACTGATAACTAGTTGCCAAAAAGACGCAATAATCTTGGAGGAAGAAGAAGTTCCAGAGGAACCTTTAACAGAATTTGCAATCATTTCAGAGTCTAACCCTCGAATTACCACACATCATTTGACATCTGGTTCCTCGGGTTTTCAATTGGGTATCACATCAAACGCGGGTGGTGTGATTAACGAGATTATCATTCCGGGTATTGGAGATATCATGACAGAAGAAGCAGATTTATATGGTAGAGCTGGACAAGTCGCCATAAGAGACTCATCTCATGGTGGTAGATACAACCCAACACAAGCTGGCTTCAATGAAACTTTAGGATCAAAATGTGCCATTACTCAAACACCTAATAAATTAGTGGTTGAACCGAGGCCAATGGCTTTATGGCATGGAGATGGTCAATACGACTTTACCCGCTGGGAAAACATAGGTGCTGATCCCTATAAAACTGATGGTGGAAATACGGATGAAGATGGACTTGATGAAGAGGACTTACCGGGAAAACAATTAGATGAAGTAAGAAGTGAGTTTGATTATTATGGAACTTACGAAGATATTTCTGGTAAAAACGGAATTGATATCGCTATTATAAGACATTACTACCAAATATCTTTTATTCGTCCGCCAGGACACTGTATCAATCAACATAGAGCTGGCACAAAATTATGGAATCCTCAACCAGTTCAGTCAGACATTTCAGTTAAAAACCCTGCAGGAGTACATCCAGGTTCAGATAAAGATTTGAATAGAATGACAAGCGTTTGGTCTTTAAGACACGATAGAGCAAAATGGACTCCCAAGTATACCTATTATAGAAAAACAAATGGAGCATGGGCAACACTTATTATGGACAATGTAGGCAAAATAGATGGAGAAGAAGATTTCCCTTCTGGCGACAATACTATTTTTATAAATGCTGATTCTAATATTGAAACACAAGGGAAAGCACTAGCAATTTATCGCCCTAAAACAGACATCAATACAAATACCATTATTGGAGTTAATGAAACTAATGGAAGCATTGTGTATAAAGACAAAAGAACGACTACACAGAAAATTCAATACAGTCCTAAACGAATTCAAACAATGAGTAAATATGGTTTTGTTGATCTGTTACGAGGAATGATTAATAGAACGCAACTAGATGGAAACACATATGAAGCTTTTCGAAATGAAGTTTACATACTTTATGGCACACCAAAAGAGATTATGGATGCTATAGCTATTTTGGATGTTAGTTTAGGAGTTTAAAACGTATCAAATAATTTTCCCTTATATAAATTACTTCATCAATACAGCAATAGTATAACAACATTTAAAAAATTACTAGACAGAAACAACGGGATGTCATTAAGATTTCTATCACATACCTTGCCAAAAGATACACATAAGTGTATGTATAAACCAAAAAAATAAACCAAGAGTATGAACAAAAGAAAAATTAATTTTTTAAGGGTAATTTTACCAATTTCACTAGTATTAGTAGCTAGTTGTAATAATGAAATTGACTTTGACAATTCCAACGCTTTAGAAAATTCAGAAACAGAAAAAAAATCTAAATTAAGCTCTTTAGAAAACAAATCTTTACCTGTCATTGCATTTTCTGACACAATACCAGGCACACCTACTTACTTTAGAAGAACCACACACACTTTACCGTCTGGTAATTCAGGCTTTCAAATTGGAGTTACTGATCAGGCAGGTGGTGTAATTAACCAAATTATAATTCCTGGTATCGGTGATATTATGGGGCAAGAAGCAGATAAGTATGGTAGAGTAGGACAAGTTGCAATAAGAGATAGTGGACATGGAGGTGTTTACAACCCTACCCAAGCAGGATTTAATGAATACCAAGGTACTCCCGTTGTAATTAACACATCTGCAGATGGAAAAACTTTAACAATGCCAAGAAGAAAATTAGCTACATGGCATGGTGATGGTAAATATGATTATACGGAATGGGAAAACATTGGTCCAGGTTCTGAAAAAAACGATCTTAAAAATGCAGATAGGGATGATATTGATGAAAGTGATTTACCTGGAAAACAATTAACTGAAGTTAGAAGTGAATGGGATTACAATGGATTTTATAAAGACATCTCTGGTCAATATGGAATTAACATAGGTATTATCAAGCACAGTTACAGAATGTCATTTATACGTAAAGCAGGACATTGTATCAACCAACATAGTAGTGATATATCACCTTTATGGAAGCCGAGTGCTATTCAAAATGATATTTCCGTAAATGCACCTGTAGGTGTTTACCCAGGAACTGATATAGATATGAATAAGATGATCATGGTTTGGTCTTTAAGACATGATTTAGCAAGATGGAATCCTAAAAATGTTATCTATAGAAAAACAGACCGCACTTGGGCAACAATAACACCTAACGACAAAATTGAACTTAAAACACAACCAGCAGATAGTGATGGAACTGCATTTATGATTGCTGATAACACAAATAGAAACCTTGGAAAAGCGCTTTGTGTTTACAGGCCTAAAACAGCAGTAAATACTGAAGTAGTTATTGGTGTTAAAGGAAACAACATTATTTATACAGATTCTAGAGAATCTACTTCAGGTATGATTTGGGATGCAACGCGTAATGCATCAATGAGCAAATATGGTTTTGCGGGTAGATTAAAAGGAATGATAAGTCGTGATAGACTAGATGATATTGGAACTTATGCAGGTGAAGGAGTCTATGAAGCCTACAGAAATGAGGTGTATATCTTATACGGAACTCCAAATGAAATTATAACCGCTACTAGAAGGTTGGATAACAATCTAACACTTTTTTAAAAACACTTAATTTATTAAAAAAAGTCAGAGAATTATAAGTCTCTGGCTTTTCTTGCTTAAAGTAACTAGAAACAACAGGATGCCTTAGAATTTTTTAATTGATAATATTGTACTCTTAACAGATTAACCTAAAAATAATACTATAGCAAACAACTACGCATATTTTCATTAATTAATTAAATCAAATATTATGAGACATTTATTCGTATGCTTTTGCTTAGTTGCATTTACTATTTCTTGCACAGAATCAGATAATTCTACTGATGATAATTTTTTTGCTTTAACTGTGGGCAATTATTGGGTCTACAAAAACTACAAGTATAACCGATATACAGAAACCTATAATGATGTTGGCGTTAAAGATTCTATCAGTATTGTAAGCACTCAAAAAATTTCAGGAGAAACTTATTATAAATTTAGACGATTTACAACAGGAAACGAACAGAACATCGTTTTAGATAATGAGAATGGGGAACATTTTGAATTTTTAAGAGAATTTGAAGGCAACTTGATAAATGAAAAAGGAGCTATAAAATTTACAAATAATAATTTTGAAGAACGGTTATTGAAAGAAAATGATTGGGGCAATATATATGAAACTTTAATTGATGAAACTACAACTCTAAATGTTGAAGCAGGTGAATTTTCATGTATAAATTCAGAGCGATATGCCAAGAATCCTGAAGGAGAACGACTTACTGGCTTAGACCGTTTTTATTATGCAAATGGTTTTGGACTTATTTACGACACAAAATCAGTGATTTCTATCGATACACCCATTATTATTAGAAGATTATATTCTTTTGAGGTTCAATAAAAAAAACTGAAATAGAAAAAATGATACACTAAAAGAGGCTAATAATTCTTTAAAAGAAAGTGATCTAAAAAACATAAAAAAGAGATGGAATTTACCAAGCATTAGAAATTGGATCAGGAACCTATTCGTTTACCTCAGAAATATAATTTTATAATTTAAACCAGAAAGCAAAAATGAAAATAATAAATTTTTTACTCTTATTCTCTATACTTCTAAATGCACAGTCTAAACAGAATAATAACAATGCTTCAAAGCCAAATATACTTTGGATAGTAGCAGAAGATCATGGCCCACATATGGGGTGTTATGGCGATGCTTTTGCAACTACACCGCATATAGATAAATTTGCAGAAAAAGGAATGTGCTTTAATTATGCATGGTCTTCTGCCCCTGTCTGTGCTGCTGCACGTACCACACTTTGGTCAGGTATTTCCGGTCCTAGTTCGGGTGGAGAACATATGCGAAGCATGTCTAAATATCCAGAAGGAAAAAACATGTTTCCTAAATACTTAAGAGATATAGGATATTATTGTGCTGGAAATGGAAAAGAAGATTACAATCTAACTACGCCTGAAGGAGTTTGGGACGAGTCTTCTATAAAAGCACACTACAACAAACGTAAACCTGGACAACCTTTTTTTGCTTATTTTAACAATACGCAAAGCCATGAAGGTCATATACATGACATTACTAGAAAAGCTAAAAGCAAAAGAACAAAGTCACTACACGATCCTTCAAAAGTAAAACTACCTAAATACCATCCAGACTGTGAAGCGATGCGTTTAGAGTGGGCTGCTTATTATAATAGTGTAACGAAAGTAGATGCAGCTGCAGGAAAGCGACTTGCTGAACTTGCCGAAGCAGGATTGGAAGATAATACAATTGTATTTTATTTCGCAGACCATGGAGCAGGTTTCGCGCGTCAAAAAAGATGGCCAAATAATGCAGGATTACAAGTTCCGGTTGTTGTTTATTTTCCTGAAAAATGGAAACATCTTGCGCCTAAGGAATACAAAGCAGGTGGAAGATCGGACCGTTTGATTAGTTTTGTAGACTTTGCACCAACTGTACTTAGTATCGCAGGTATTGAAGCTCCTAAATGGATGCAAGGATATGCTTTCGCAGGAAAACACCAAACTAAAGAACAACCCTATGTTTATGGATTTAGAGGTCGTATGGACGAACGTCTAGATTTAGTAAGAAGTGTCTCTAATGGACGTTACGTATATCTTAGAAATTATATGCCACAATTTTCACAAGGACAACGAGTAAATTCTCAAATTCGCTTCCCCTTCTCATCAACTGCAGCTTGGAAAAAATTGTATGACGAAGGAAAACTAAACAAAGCACAAAGTCTTTTTTGGGAAACACCAAAAGCACCTGAAGAATTATATGATCTAAAAAATGATCCTGATGAAATAAACAATCTTGCAAATTCAAAAGAACATCAACGTATTTTAAAGAAAATGCGTGAAGCACAACAAACCTATGCTCGTGATATTCGTGATGTTGGATTTATTCCTGAAAACGAAAGATTTACAAATACTGTAGCTCCTTATGATTTTGGACACGATCCTAAATTATACCCATTTGATCGTATTATCTCAACGGCTGAAATGGCTTCGTTAATGAAACCTGAAGATATCTCTAACTTGACTCATCTTATGTCTGATGAAAACAAAATAGTAAGATATTGGGCAACTATGGGAATAATGATGCATGGTGAAAAAGCAGTAGAACAAAGCAAAAAAGAGTTAGAAAAAGCGCTCACAGATACTTCTGATGATGTAAAAATTGCAGCTGCGTGGGCTTTAGTCAAATACACTTCATCTAAATACTCTAAAGACGCATTACAATTACTATCTGAACAAGCATTAAGAAAAGACAATATATTTGTTGTTATTGCTGCTCTTACAGCTTTGGATGATTGCGAATTAAAAACGAAGAGTTTGCAAAATGATTTTGCTAAATGGGAAATAAACCCTGATACACCTAATAAACGTTACGCATCATATCCTGGTAAATTAATGACAAGTATATTTCTAAGATATGGTATACCAGTAAAAAAAGGAAAAAGAAAATAAACTTGCCTTAGCTACTCATAAAAAAAGCCAGAAAATTAAATTTCTCTGGCTTTTTCTTTTGATTTTATAACTATCATTTAAATTTTAACTTCACTAATTTGGAAGTAAGGTGTTACATTGGTATAGTTTTTAATATCTCCCATAATTTCATCTAAATATGGTTCAAACGACTTATGCATCTCGTCTATCGAATCAAAATATAGATGTCCACATGCCATAAAAGTACATTCAGAACCTATTTCAAAACCACTCAAGCCATGCTCAACTGCCGAGTGTTTTAAAGAATCCCCTAACAGCCTTACCACCATTGGTGTATGCGTATTGCAGTAATAGTCAATATCAAAATGACTCCCTTCTTGTTTAGGATATAATGCACTTAATTTTATCATTCCTTTATTCATAATTAATTATAATTTGAAGTGTTACTATTTATTTCTATACTTTAATTTTTATCTGCTGCTTTGTAAGACAAATGCCCTGTAGATCCTTTACCTAATACACTATGGTACTTCTTTGGTATTTCTGCGCGATGTTTAGCTATAACATCTGCGTAATCTATATTCTGTATTTTATTATACCATTCATTCGGATCTTTTGTATGATTGTAAAACTCTTCCGAACCGTCTTTGTATTGAATAAAACGATAGTCTTCAGAAACAATTGCATAGTTACCAGGACCAAAACTAGTTCTTGCATAATGTGGCCAATTAGCTTGCGTATTTTTCAATAAAGGCACCAAAGAATTCCCTTCCAATTTTGAATCTGCTTTAAGACCAGTTAACTCCAACAACGTAGGATAAATATCTAATAACTGAACAGGTTTAGTACATACTTTTCCTTTTTCAATACCAGGACCTATAATAATCAAAGGTACTCTTGTACCATCTTCCCATAAGCTTCGTTTTGCATAACGGTCTTTTTCTCCTAAATGGAATCCGTGATCACTAAACAAAACCACATACGTATTATCTCCATATTCCCCATTATCTAAAGCGGTTAGTACTCTTCCCACTTGTTCATCTACAAAACTAACACATGCTAAATAGGATTGAACTAATGGCTTCCAAGCATCATTTTCTAAAACCCACTTATGTGTTGGCGAAACGTGTTTTTCTCTTGTAATATCTATTCCATAAGAAGAAATATCACTTAAATCATCTTTAATTGTTTTTGGTAATTGTATACTTTCCAATGGATACATATCAAACCATTTTTGCGGCGCAAATTGCGGCACATGTGGTCGATAAAACCCAACCCCCATCCAAAAAGGGTTTTCATATTTCTCCTTCAACTTACCTTCTGCCCAAGTCGCAATTTTATAATCGGGCATTTGAGCATCTTTTTCTGGAAACACACCCCAGTCCCAAAGTGGATGCCCTGGATAATCACTAATTTTTTCTTTAGGCATAGGTCCAAAACCTCCAAACTGTCCCGCATAATTTGGAATATGAGCTTCGTTAATACCTTTTCCGTTATGCAATAATTTTCCACCACCAAAAACTGTATACCCTTCTTGCTCAAATCTTTTAGGCATCACAACTTGCTTTTTCGCAACTGGAGAATTATTGATATCAGGATTTAAAAAATAAATTCCTGTAGTACTTGGATACAAAGAAGTCATCATACTAGCACGGGAAGGATTGCAAACGGGTGCCTGACAATGGGCATTGTTAAATACAACACCACGAGCTGCTAACCTGTCTATATTTGGAGTTTTGGCCTGAGGATGTCCTCCCAATACTCCTATCCAATCATTCAAATCATCCACAGCTATAAACAGCACATTTGGTTTTTCTTCTGATTTATTTTTTGATTCTTCCTTTTTTCCTTTGCATGAAACTAAACTATGCAATAGGCCTACCATCAAAACAAATACTATTTTTTTTCTCATTAAATAAGTTATAATCTGAATTCAATTATTGATTTAATTACTTCTATAAATAAAACGAATTCAAATCTATTCTCCATCCTGCAAAACCCTGAACAAATAACAGATCCGTTTTAATAACTCCCACAGATTCGACAGGATAAATATATCGGCAAGGCTTATTACTTTTATATGTCAGTAAACAAGGTTTTATTAAAAAAACTAATTCAAGACTCCATAAAACATGTCCCATAAATTAAAAAAAAATGCATTTTAAATACCCTTTTTCTATCATCGTCATCTTGGTAAGTCTATTTTCAATTTTAGCTTTTACAAATCTTTTAGACAAAGAACAACAACTAGAAGCCTCTTTTTTAAATCCGCCTAATTCAGCTCGTGCTCATACTTGGTGGCATTGGGTCAATGGTAATGTTTCTAAAGAAGGTATTACCAAAGATTTAGAATCTTTTAAAAAAGTAGGTTTAAGCGGATTTCAATTATTTGATGTTGGACTGAGGATTCCTCATGGAGGAACTGTTTTTAATTCCAAAGAGTATCACGACAAAGTCGCATTTGCTATATCCGAAGCTGACAGATTAGGTTTAGAAATGGGTATCAATAGTGCTTCAGGCTGGTCTAGTACGGGTGGTCCATGGATCAAACCTAAAAATTCTATGAAAATGTTAGTTTGGAGTGAACAGGAAATAAATAAGAAAACAACGACACCTTTTCAATTAAAACTTCCTGAATTAAATAAAATTCAAAAAGAATTTAATTTTTACAAAGACATTGCGATTCTAGCCTTTCCAAAACCAAAAAATGCTGCGTATAGAATTTCTAACTGGGAAGCAAAATCATTGACAGATCTAAAAGCAAAAGCAAATGAATTTGCTCCTTCTTCTAAAAAAGCTCCAAAAGATGCAATCATAAAACTTAGCGATGTCATAATTTTAACAGATAAAATAGATACAAACGGAAAACTTAATTGGACACCTCCATCTGATAATTGGACAGTAGTTCGTATTGGTTACACAACAACAGCTGCAAAAACTAGACCTGCATCAAAAGGAGGTATTGGTTTAGAATTAGATAAATTAAGTAAGGAAGCTGTTACAATTCACTGGGAGGCCTTACTAGATAAAATAACAGAGGATGCTAAAGGAAGCAAGGCCTATACTACAATTCTTATAGATAGTTATGAAGTAGGTCATCAAAATTGGACAGCTAATTTTGAAGATACTTTTCAAGAAAAGCGTGGGTATAATTTAATTCCTAGATTGCTTTGTGCAACAGGTCGTATTATAGAAAGTAATGAATATTCTGAACGTGTTTTATGGGATTTCAGAAAAACTGTTGCAGACGAAATATACGAGAACTACTTTAAATTTTTCAAAGAAAAATGTCATGAGAACGGTCTTAAATTAGCAACAGAAGCATACGGTTCTGGATCTTTTGATGCTCTGGAAGTAAGTAAACTTGTTGACATCCCAATGACTGAATTTTGGTATAAAGACAAAGCGAAAGGACAAAGAAATATTTGGAAATGGACAAGCCATATTTCGTCTTCAGCCGCACATTTATCTGGTAGATCAGTTGTAGGTGCAGAAGCATTTACAAGAATGAAAGGAGACTGGACGGTACATCCTTATAATTTAAAGGTTATAGGAGACAAAGCTTTTACAGAAGGAATTAATCGCTACTATTTCCACACCTCTGCACATCAACCTTGGAATGATAATATAAAACCAGGAATGACAATGAGTAGATTTGGATCTAATATACACCGAAACAACACTTGGTTTTATAAATCTAAACCATGGCTCAACTATATTGCTAGATGTCAATACATAATGCAAACAGGAACGAACCAAGCAGATGCATTGGTTATGTATGGTGACGAACGTGGATTTAATAATTTTTTAGGAAGAGTAGAACATTTGGATTTTGACTTTTTAGAAGGTTATAAATTTGACGTAGCCGGTATTGATTCCTTAGATGATTTGAGTGTTGATGAAAATGGAGAAATTAGAGTAAGCTACGAAGGGAAGTTATTGGATACAAAATACAAAATACTCTCTTTAAAAAGAGATCTATTAATGCGAATAGCATCTATCAAAAAACTTGGAAAACTAGCTGAAGATGGAGCTATGGTAATTGCTCAAAAACCAATAAGAACTCCGGGAATAGAAACCAATCCAAACGCAACTAAAGAATTTAATGCATTGGTGAAGAAATATTGGGATTCGGGACTGATCCACTTACCATCAACCTATAAAAAATCATTAAGTGCAGTAACTCCTGATTGTAAATTGCCTATAGGAATGGAGTATGCTCACCATAAAATTAACGATGGTGATTTCTATTTTGTATCCAATCAATCTTATGATGCTAACAAAGGGGCTTGCATTTTTAGAGTAACAGGAAAACAACCAGAACTATGGGATCCTGAAACAGGTAAGATTTCTAAAAACCTCAACTGGAAACAATTGAAAAATGGAACTACTGAAGTTCAATTAGATATGACTTCTGCACAATCTATATTTGTTGTATTTCAAAAGGAAACTAAAAAAACTAGTGGATCGTTCAAATCTCCAAACTATAAGAAAATTCAAAACATAGAGGGTGATTGGAATGTAACATTGGACAAACGTTTTGGGACAAGCGAAACGATTGTATTTGATAAATTAACTCCTTGGAATGAACATACCAATGAGGATATCAAATATTATTCTGGGACAGCTACTTATAAAACTAGTTTTAATTTTAATACTAGTACAAAAAAGAAATCGGTTCTATTAGATTTAGGTGAAGTTGCAGTAATAGCAGAGGTTAAATTAAACGGAAAAGAGCTTGGTACGCTTTGGAAACCTCCATTTAAAATAGATATAAAAGAAGCGCTAAAAAGGGGAAAGAATACGTTAGAAATTAAAGTAACGAACCTTTGGCCAAATCGTCTTATTGGGGATGCACAATATCCTAAGTTTAAAGAATCAAATACATCACTTCCTAGTTGGCTAATGGATGGAACGGGAATTCCTGCAACTTCAAAACGAAAAACATACGCTGCTCATAATCATTATAAAGCAGATGCAGAACTTTTAACCTCAGGACTTATGGGCCCCGTAAGCATCTTAGCCGCGAAAAAATAATTTCAAGTTTCAAACATGAATATCTTTAATAAAATAATTTGCGGTTTTATAGTACTAATATATAACTTCTCTACTGCGCAGGTAAAAAAGCCAAATTTTGTAATCGTCATAGCGGATGACCATGGGGTATTTCATTCTACTCCTTACGGATCAACAATTATTGAAACTCCAAACATGCAAAAGCTTGCAGATGAGGGAATTCGTTTTGACAATGCCTATATTGCATCGCCCGCTTGCGCACCGAGTAGAGCTGCCTTATTCACTGGTTTAATGCCTTATAATAACGGAATTGTTGGAAATCATGAAAAAAATTTAAAACCTGGTGTATTATCTCTAATACCTAATCTTATAGAGCAAGGATATGAGGTAGTTTTTCAGGGTAAAGTTGCACATGCTCGTAACAATCAGCATAAAGGCTATGTTCCTAAAGCAGTGAAAATTCTAAAAAGAGCACCTACAAACGATCAGAAATTAAGCGTTGTAGATGATTTTCTTAAAAACAGAGAAACTACCCGTCCATTAGCCTTATTTGTGGGATGTACAGATACACATACCCCCTACCCTCCGGCAGGTGAATCAAGAATCAAACCAGAGGATGTTATTATAAACAAACGAATCTATACCACTCCTGAAGCTCAATTAGAAATGAGTAGATACATCCAAGCAGCAGAATCTATAGATACCAAACTTGGAAATATCCTAAAAATGTCAGATATCTATTTAGACAAAAAAAATACGATGACGGTATATACATCAGATCATGGAATGGCGTGGCCGTTTGCTAAATGGTCTCTTTATGAAACAGGAATACGTACACCATTACTAATCTCTTGGCCAGGAAAAATTCAACCACATACAACAACAAAAGCCATGGTTAGTTGGATTGACTTACTTCCAACATTGATAGATATTGCCGATGGAACAGTACCTGAAAATATTGATGGGAAACCTTTTACAGCAGTCATTTTAGGAAAGAAAAACAAACACAGAGACGCTATTTACGCAACGCATAAAGGTGATAATGAAAAAAACGTATACCCTATCCGATCTGTTAGAGTTGGGAAATGGAAATATATTCGGAATTTACATCCGGAATTTGCCTATACAACGCATACTGACACATGGGCTACAGAAGTACCAATGACAAAACTACATGCCAATCATGCTGGGCGTCACTGGAATTCCTATTTAGCTGCAGCAAAAAGAGATCCTGCCGCAGTTGCTTTCTTAATAGATTATCATACCAATCCTGCAGAAGAATTGTATAATATTGAAAAAGACCCTTTAGAACAAAATAATCTTGCAGACGACCCTAAGTGTGCTAAAAAACTTAGTACTCTTAGAGAAAAAGTGACACAACATATGAAAGAAGTTAAGGATGATGAATCCCTAAGTGGCCCTCCTAAACTACTTAAAGACTTTTCTATAATGAAATCGAAAATAAAGAGCACTGATTAATTCTAATTTATATACCTAAAAGCACCATACAATGACATCATTAATAAATTTCAGGATTTCTTTATACGCTTTAACAAGTTTACTTGTTCTCTCACTATTATTCAGTTGTAAAAATACACCACTTGTTACAGGAGCGATAACAGAATTAAAAGCAGAAGGATTTTCTAATTGGAGCGTTATAGATGAACCAATACCAAAATTATCCTGGAATTCAATTGTAGAAATCGAAGGTAAAAAAGTGATTGCTTATGAAGTAATAGCTGCTGATACTAAGAGTAACTTAGATAAAAACAAAGGAAACTTACTAGAATTGACAAGAACAGAAGCTGAAGAAGGTCCATGGATTTATTTCAATGCTTCAAAATTATCTTCCCGTACTACCGTTTTTTGGAAAGTTAGAGCAATCTTAGAAGATGACAGCCGTGATAATTGGAGCAAAATAGCAACTTTTGAAATAGGTCTGAAGAAAAAATCAGACTGGACTGGGAAATGGATTGGAATGCCTAAAGACCTTCGTAAAGATGCTGCTCCTTGGTTTAGAAACTCATTTGACATCACTAAAAAAATCACAAAAGCAAGACTTTATGTATGCGGATTAGGTATGCATGAAAGCTGGATCAATGGTTCTAAAATAGGAAACGAAGTATTACAACCAGCACAAACAGATTATAATACTCGCAGTTTTTACGTAGCTCATGACATAACCTCTGTAATCCAAAAAGGAACGAACACATTAGGGTTTTGGTTAGGAGATGGTTTTTACAATCAGAATAAAGTTTGGGGAGCAAAAGGTTTGAGTTATGGACAACCAAAAGTACTAGCGCAACTTGAAATTACATTTGAAGATGGTAGCAATACAATTATTTCAACAAATGAAAATTGGTTGTGTAAAAATAGTCCTATTAGTTCTTCTAATGTTTATGCAGGAGAAAAATACAATGCTCAAAATTACGATTCAAAATGGGCTGATAACAAAGACGAATTACATAACTGGAATCCAGTTGTTATGGAGACTTCGCCAGGAAAAAAATTGATTGCACAACAATTACCTCCTGCTCGTATTAAAAATACTGTACAAGTAAAAGAGGTAAAACAATTACACCCCAATACTTGGATTTTTGACTTCGGACAAAACCTAGTAGGATGGGCTAAACTAAAAGTAAATGCCTCTAAAGGAACAGAAATTACGATGCGTTTTGCTGAACACCAACAAAGCAATGGTGAACTAAATTTTGAAACTAGTGGTGTAAGAGCTACGAAAGTAATTCAGACGGACACATATATTTGCAAGGGGAATGGGAAAGAAACATGGGAACCTAGATTTACAAACCATGGATTTAGATATGCTGAGGTTACTATAAAAAACGGAACCTTAAAAAACAAAACACCCGGAAAAGACTTTCTTGAAGGAATGGTCATTTATACAGATATGGCAATCACTGGAGAGTTTTCTAGTTCAGACACTACTTTGAATAAAATATTTGACATGGCACATTGGACACAATCTGGTGGTTTATTAGGAGTTCCTGTAGATTGTCCTATTCGTGAACGTTGTGGATGGACAGGAGATGCACAATTAACGGTTCCTTATACCCTATATCGTTTTGACGCTGCTAGTTTGTGGAGAAAATACACAACAGATATTGTAACAACAGCTCAAATTAAAGCACCGATGCTTTGTTTTGGAGATGAGTTTGCTGAAAGAACAAGGCAAATAAAAATGGCTGGAATCCCCACAATGATTGCCCCAGGAAAAAGATTTATTGGCGAAGGATCTCCTGGCTGGGGAAGTGCGATTGCTTTTATTCCATGGGATATTTATGTACAAACGGGAGATGCTAGAACTTTAAGCACACATTATCCTTCAATCAAACAATGGACTGAACATTTAAAAGGAATTTCTACCAATGGAATTGTATATGCAGGTATGGGAGACTGGTGCAAACCTATTGTTGACAATCCTGAGAACAAAACAGAACGTGAAATTTATGGCGCAGTAACACCTATGTTATCTACTGCCTGTTTGTATCGTAGTGCTAGAATTACTGCAGATGCAGCAAAGATACTTGGAAACGATACAGATTATACCTATTACAATACACTAGCCGCTGAAATCCGTGCTGCTTTTACAAAAGCATTTTATACAGAAGATAGAATTTTAATTCCCAATCAAACAGTAAATGCAATTGCTGTTAATTGGAATGTATTAGCCCCTGAGTTGCATGAAAAGGTAGCGGCTGATTTAAATGAGCAGGTTGTTAAAGCAAACTATCATTTTGATACGGGTGTCTTTGGAATGCCCTCTTTGTGGCCTGTACTTAGCAAGTTTGGTTACAAAGATACACTTTGGAAAACATTACAAAACGAAAACGCTCCAAGTTTTAAGCACATTATGAGTAAAGGAGCAACAACATTTTGGGAAGTATGGCCTAAAGAAAATGAAAATCTTGATACTTACGATCAATCGATGAGTCATCCATTTCAATCTGCATTTGTAAGCTGGTTTTATGAAGGGCTTGCCGGAATAAAACCTGACGCAGTAAAACCAGGATATCGTATGATTCACTTAGAACCACAAATTATTTCTGAATTAGAATGGATACAATGTCGTTTTCAGTCGTCCATGGGAATGATTGAAAGTTCTTGGACTCAGAAAGACGCCATCCTAACATGGAATGTAGAAATTCCAGCAGGTGCAACGGCCTCGTTAAGAATACCTGGATCTCTAATTAACATCAACAAAGACGGTGAAAAAATAGTAGTAAAAACTCAAAAGGAACTAGACGCACAAGGAACTTATGAAAAATTACTTCTTACATCTGGAAAATATAGTATTACTTCAAAATTAAAATAAATGAACTATTTTATAAAGGTAATTTGTATCCTCTTTGTGCTACAGAAAATAACTTTAGGTAACGTATTTGGACAAAATCCAATTTCTCCTCCAGGAGTAGACATAGCAGACCCAACAGCTCATGTTTGGAAAGATGGTAAAGTATATGTGTATGGATCTGTAGACAAAACAACAGATTATTACTGTTCACACACACATCATATACTTTCATCTGATGATATGTTAAACTGGAATTTGCATGAAGACTATTTTAATTCGAAAGGAAAAGAAGACAAAGTTCCTTATAATGACAAACTTTTGTATGCACCAGATGCTGTTTCCTAAGACGGTTTCAACTATTTTTTGAAACCGTTTTTAATGAATGCTATTTGTATTCTTTAAAAACCTGTAATTTCTTTAAGCTTGTTAAAAAAAGCTTTCTTTCGAGGAGAATTTATCCCCCAGTCAATTGGCACGCTCTGGTAGCCATCTTTAAATCCCTCCCCATCCAATCGAAAATCAAAATACCCCCATGAAGTATAAGATTCTATAGCCGCTTTGAAATTATAATTTTCAGCATCGTAATTAAAATGATCATCCTCTGTAAATAAAATCGGCTGATTTGTAAACCCAGGTATCTGTTTCGTTTGATTTACCATATCTGTAATACCTTCTGGTTTATGAACACCATTTCCATGGATTAGAATAAAATCAGAAACTTTCAATACATTCTCCTGAGGAATAATTCCACCTCCATAACTGGTAGTTACTAATAATTCACCTCCACTTATCTCTTTAACTCGTTGTATCAATTCATGCACTCTAGGTCGCCTTAAAATAGCATGATCATAAGGGCCGTTGCATTCATTATTAATTTCTATAAGGACATTTTTGTATTTCTTTTCAAGAATCCAAGTAGTTATTTTATCGGTAGCATTCAATACAGCAGTTTCATCTTCTAAATCTTCATCTTGCCTAAAATAAAAATAACCCAAAATAACAACCATCCCTAATTCATCTGCTTTGTTTAAAACTTTTTCAAGACGTTTTATATAGGCAGGTCGAAGATTCCCTTTTGCGTCAAAAGTAGAATTAATCCAGTTGTGATTTTTATATCCAAAAGGTCCTCCACCTTGTAAGTTTAATGAAAACGCTAATAGTCCATGTTTATGCCATTGTTCCATATTTGCAACAAACTCATTGGTATTTCTATCTGCATCCCATTTTTGCGTGTCCGGGTATTTAAAAACGTCAACAGTCTCAGGGTTCAAATCATCAAAAATCCCTTGAACCATTCTTGAGTTCATCAACAATCCTTCAATTTTATTTCCTTGCCAAAATCTTCCTTTATAAGTTAATTCGTCATTAATATAAAACTGATTTTCTTTTATGGAAACTATTGTTTTTCTATGAATCTGCGCCATTGCTGAAGCATTCCATAAAAGTACTGTTAAAACAAATAGTATTGTCTTGAAATATTTTTTGAACCCGATCAACATAATTATAGATTTTATGATTCTATAAATAAATGAAATTCAACCCAAATAGTCATCCTGTAAAACCCTGTACAATAATTTTAAAATCAACAATTCTTATCAATAAAAATAAATATCTAAACACTATTCACTACAGATACAACAGGATAAATATTTTAAGAAACCTATTTATTTTTACTAATGATGAAGAAATTCTTCGTTTAAAATAAATTCAATCAAATATTTCTTTAAAGATAAAAGAAATGCGACTCATTTCAATTACCTAAAAAAAATGAAAAAAAACATCTCAGTATTCATTATCCTGTTTACCCTAAACTTCGGAATTGCACAGGAATTTAAAATTATTGGAAATAATTCCGCAAAAAGAAGGGACATTACCCACAGAGTTCGTTCTGGTGACTTTACAATCGGTATTAACAAATTTGGAGGAGGATATATCACCGAAATCGACATTCCTGGAATTGGAAACATCATGGGAGTTCAAGCTCAAAAATATGGTCGAGGAGGACAATCATCTATTCGTGATTTAGGAAGAGGGGGTCAATACAACCCAACTCAAGCAGGTTTTAGTGATAATGCAGGAACAGAATGTGCCATAACAACTGTATCACCAAGTAAGCTAATAATCCCTAGTAGAGGCTGTGCTTTGTATAATGGAGATGGACATTTTGATTTTACGAATTGGGAAAACATCAGTGCTGATCACCCGAACATTAACGATGCTGGTAATACGGATCAAGATGGTATTGACGAATCTAATTTATCTGTTACCATTGATGGGAAAACATATTCAAAACAAGAGGCAGAAGTTCACAGTGATTTCGATTTTTATGGAGAATATGAAGATTATTCGACAATAACTGGAATTTCAATTCCTGCCATTCGTCATTACTTCGAATATCGCTTTATTAGATCTTCAACTTTACCTAATTCAGCCATGAAACAATTCAATGAAGTAGCGCTAAAAGGTTTAGATAAGCCCGAATGGAATGATGCTTACTTTTTAAATGATATTTCTGTTGAAAACCCAATTGGAGTGCATACTGGTGGAACAGATCATCTAAACAGTATTTCTCTTTCATGGAGTATTAGAAATGATGTTGCGCTTTGGGATCCAGGTTTCCGATACAAACAGTTAAAAAATGGTTCTTGGGAAAGGCTCGATCGAGATAAGGTAAACAGAGGCTATGAAAAAGATTACAAACTTCGATTTATAATATCTGATTCTGATAATGAAAACGAAGGTCATGCCTTAGGATTCTACCTCCCTAGTTCTGATATTAATAGCAATAATATTGTTGGAATAAAAGAAAGTGACAATTCAATAGCCTACAAAGACAACAGAACTAGTGATCGTTTTTTTAATGATCAGCCTAGAAGAACTCCTACAATGGGGTGGATTGGATTTAGAAGTACTTTAAATGGTGTCATAGACAGATCACATTTGACGGATGAATATGCTGGTATCTACGAAATGATTCGAGCAGAAAACATCATGTTGGTAGGTACAACTGCTGAAATCAAAGCAGCTTTCATTAAACTAGATCAATATTATGCAGATTTATTAGCAACTGATAAAGTCAATGATGAAGAAGCTTTTATATTTTTCCCCAATCCAACCAACGATAAAATTACTATTGCCCTAAAGAATTCTATTTCGAAACTAAACATCTACAATTCTTTAGGAAAAGAAGTTTATTCATGGAAAGGGAATAGTAAAAAACTAACCATACCTGTTTCTAAAATTGGCACCAAAGGAATTTATTTCTTGAAAGTTAACAATACTACTAAGGAATTCGTAATAAAATAAAACAGGCTAATACATATGAAAAAAAACATCTCAGTAATCATTATTCTGTTTACCATAAACTTCGGAATTGCACAAGATTTTAAAATTCTCAACAATAATATAAGTAAAAGACGAAATATTACACATAAAATTAATTCAAATGGATTTATTCTAGGAATCAATCGATTTGGAGGTGGATATATTACAGGCATTACTATTCCAGGACTTGGAAATATAATGGGAGTTCAAGCTCAAAAATATGGTCGAGGAGGACAATCTTCTATTCGTGACATGGGCAGAGGTGGTCAGTACAACCCAACGCAAGCAGGTTTTGGTGACAATGCAGGAACAGAATGTGCCATCACAACTGTATCACCAAGTAAGCTAATAATCCCTAGTAGAGGTTGCGCGCTCTATAATGGAGATGGAAAATTTGATTATACTGAATGGGAAAATATTATTGCTGATCATCCGAACATTAGCGATGCTGGTAATACCGATCAAGATGGTATTGAAGAATCAAATTTATCTGTTACTATAAACGGACAAGTATTTACGAAGCAAGAAGCAGAGGTTCACAGTGATTTTGATTTTTATGGAGAATATGAAGATTATACTCCGATTACAGGTGTTTCTATTCCTGCCATTCGACATTATTATGAGTATCGGTTTGTAAGATCTTCTACAGAACCTAAGTCAGCTATGAAACAATTTAACGAATCTAGCCTAAAAGCTGTTGGTAAATGGGATGACGATAAATTCCCCTCAGATATATCTGCAGAAAACCCTATCGGAGTACATCCAGGAGGAATTGATCATTTAAATACGGTTCAAATGTCTTGGAGTATTAGGAATGATGTTGAAATTTGGGATCCCGAATTCCGATATAAAGTATCACAAAATGGTGTCTGGGAGATAGAAACACGTACTAATAAAGCATCGTTAAATTATATTGAAAACTATAAACTTAGATTTATTATAGCCGATAATGCCAATGAAAATCAAGGCCATGCCTTAGGTTTCTATTTACCTCCAACGCACATGAATAAATTTAATATCGTAGGTGTAAAAGAAAGTACTAATTCAGAGGTTTATGAAGATAACAGAACTATTGATAATTTTTATTTAGATATTAGGTATCGTAATTCAACATCTACAATGTCTTGGATTGGTTTTAGAAGTCGGTTTAATGGACTTATAGATAGATCTCATCTAACGGGAGACTATGAAGGTGTTTATGAGAAAGTAAGACAAGAAACAATATTACTAACAGGAACCCCAGCAGAAATCAAAGCAGCTTTTGTCGAACTAGATCAATATTATGCCGATTTATTATCTGCAAATACTATAGAATCAGAAGCTGTTTTTAAATTATATCCAAATCCTACCAACGATAAAATAAATATCTTTTTAAAAAACAATCCAACTGAAATACAAATTTTCAATCTAAATGGGCAACAAGTATATGCTTCAAATAAAGCTGTGAAAGAAATTTCAATACCCATATCAGAAATTGGAGAAAAAGGAATTTACCTTATAAAAGCGAATGAGATTATAAGAAAATTAGTCATTAATTAGAATCTAAAAGCTTTATCTATCATATTTCTAGAAATAAAGTACAGTGCAGGACAGTTCGTTCTTTAAAAAAAATTAATTTTAAAATTCAAAACTAAATTATTACAAGTATGTTTAAACTAAAAAATTCAGTCGCAATTATTTTTGCGGCTCTTTGTTTTTCAGGTTGCTCTCAAGCTAAAAAAGATAATGCTCCATGGAAAATTCTAATCAAAGGAAACACAACTGATGGTTGGAATATTAAAGGCGGAAATGCTACGTACAAGGTAGAAGATGGAGTGGTTACAGGAACTACTGTGAAAAATACACCAAACACATTTTTAACAACAAATGAGCACTATGGAGATTTTATCTTGGAGCTAGATTATAAAGTAGACCCTTCTATGAATTCTGGAATTCAAATTAGAAGTAATAGTTTACCCCATTATCAAAACGGACGTGTACATGGATATCAAGTAGAAATTGACCCATCAAAACGTGCTTGGAGTGCAGGTATTTATGATGAAGGAAGAAGAAGATGGTTAAACCCATTAGGTGATAATCCAGAAGCGCAAAAAGCATTTCAGCAAAACGAATGGAATCATTACAGAATTGAAGCCATTGGTGACACTATAAAAACTTGGATAAACAATGTTCCCGCTTCTCATTTAATAGATGACAAAACGGCTTCAGGCTTTATCGGATTACAGGTTCACGGAATTCATGGCAAACAAAAAGAAGGAACTACAATTTCTTGGAAAAACATTAAAATTCTTACCGAAGATTTAAACAAGTATTCTAAAAAATCACCAATAAAACCAATTATCACAAAAAACAATTTAACCATTCACGAAAAGAAAACAAAATGGAAAATGTTATGGGATGGTAAAACAACTAATGGTTGGCGAGGAGCTAAATTAGATGCCTTCCCTAGTAAAGGTTGGGAAATAAAAAATGGCGAACTTACAGTACTTTCATCCGGAGGAGCAGAATCTGCTGCGGGAGGTGATATTGTAACAGAAGAATTGTATGGTGATTTTGAGCTATCTATAGATTTTAAAATAACCTCTGGAGCCAATAGCGGAATTAAATATTATGTAGATACCAATATTAATAAAGGACCTGGTTCTTCCATAGGTTTAGAATATCAAATATTAGACGATGCGTTGCATCCTGATGCTAAACTTGGTAGTCATGAAGGAAGCAGAACCGCTTGTTCTTTGTACGACTTAATTGAGGCGGATACTAAAAAACCAATGAATAAAATTGGTGAATGGAATACTGCTTATATCATATCTAAAAACAACCATGTTGAACATTGGTTAAATGGTTCGAAAGTTTTAGAATACAATCGTGGTAGTAAAGCCTTCTTAAAATTAGTATCTGAAAGCAAATATGCTAAATGGCCAAATTTTGGAGTATTAGAAAAAGGTCAAATTTTATTACAAGATCATGGTGACCATGTATCGTTTAAAAATATTAAAATTAAATCCCTATAAAACTTATGACATCAAGAAGAGATTTTTTAAAAAAAACAACATTAGTAGGTGCAGGTCTAACAGTTGGGAGTTCTGCCATGGCTATGTCTGCCAAAAGTTATAACAACATTCTTGGATCAAATGACCGACTCAATGTTGCAATTGCTGGATTAGGTAGAAGAGTAGCTGCCTTTAAACAGCCAATTGCCGCCAAAGAAAGCAATGTAAAACTATTGTATTTATGCGATGTAATGGAAAGCCAACGCTTAAATGGTTTAAAGGCATTTAGACAACATATTGACTACAATCCAAAATTAGAAAATGACGTTCGGAGAGTTTTTGATGACAAACATGTAGATGTATTCATAAATGCAACTCCAGATCACTGGCATGCTCCAGGATCTATCATGGCTATGAAAGCTGGAAAACACGTATATGTAGAAAAACCATGTAGTCACAATATGCATGAAAATGAACAACTTGTAAAAGCATCTAAGCATTTTAATAAAATTGTGCAAATGGGAAATCAGCAACGTTCTGCGGGTCATACTATTGAAATAATTAATAAAATTCATAACGGAATTATTGGTACTCCTTACAAAGCAGTTGCTTTTTATAGCAATGGGCGTGGTCAGGTACCGCTTCAAAAAAGCGCAGCAATCCCTAATGGATTAGATTGGGATTTATGGCAAGGCCCAGCTCCTAGAAGAAATTATACTTCTGAGACATGGAATTACAACTGGCATTGGTATGGATGGGAATACGGAACTGCAGAGGCTGGAAATAATGGTACTCATGAATTGGATGTTGCCAGATGGGCACTTCAAGTAGATTTCCCTGATCAGGTTTCTGTCGATGCAGAAAAAAATCACTTTCGAGAAGATGGTTGGGAAATGTACGATGCTATGGAAGCTACTTTTAAGTTCAAAAACAACAAAGTAATCAAGTGGGATGGCCAATCGAGAAATAGCTATAACACCTACGGTGGTGGCCGTGGTACTATTATTTATGGTACAGAAGGATCTGTATTTATTGACAGGAGCAAATACCGATTGTACAACAGAGCAGGAAAATTAATAAAGGAATATGATTCAAATTCTAACGAAGCAGGTACATCTTTAGGAGGTGGTGGTAGTACATCAACAAAACATGTTCAAAATCTTTTTCATACCATTAGAGGGAAAGCAAATTTAAACGCTCCAATTGATGACGCTAGTAAAAGTATGGCTATGGTTCATTATGCCAATATTGCCTACAGAATAAATAAAGGTTTTGATATCGACAACAAATCAGGTTTGATATACAATAAAGAAGCCATGGCATTGTGGAGTAGAACCTATGAACCAGGCTGGGAACCTAATTTTTAATGTTTTACATTAAGAAATTGAACTACGAATTGCAATAAAAAAGAGTCCTGAGTTTTTAAACTCAGGACTCTTTTTTATTGCAATATTTAGGAGGCTATAGTTGCTCCTTATACCTTGAAAACAAATCTACAAATGGCACTTCTCTTGCTTCATTTTGAGGTTTGTAATCCTTATTAATTGCTGGCCAATAACGCTTGTCTATATTTTCTGTTAACCAAAGCATTAACTTAGCAAATAAAGCCTCCTTAAGTTCTGGTCTTTTCGTAACAAGGTTGTTTTTCTCAAAAGGATCTTTTTCAATATTGTATAAATAAAGCCTACCATACCAATCAAAAATAAGTTTGTAATCTCCATCTCTAATAGCCGAATGAGGAGTAAGTGCCATAGGTTCATAGGGACTATTATAAATTACATTGAAAGGATAATGCCAATAATGCGTTGATTTTTTGTAGGTCTTCTTTTTATTCTCTACATCCGATAAGAGCGCGATTAAACTTTCACCATCTAATTTATTATCCCTTACTATTTTCTTTGAATTATAGCCAGCCGCCTCTAAAAGTGAAGGATAAATATCCGTACAATCAACAGCCACATCAATCCACTTACCTTCTTGTACTTTCCCTTTCCATTTAAACACCAATGGCACTCTAATTCCACCTTCTGTTACACAGGCTTTTCCACCTAAAAACGGATCATTATTTGTTCCTTTATTATTAGGCGTAATTTCAGCATCTATTCCTCCATTATCTGACATAAATACCACCAAGGTATTTTCTTCAATTGACAATTCTTTTAACTTGTTTAAAATTTCTCCTACCGATCTATCTAAACTTTTAATCATAGACGCATAGACCGGATCTTTATGTCCATTCCATCCTTTCGTTTTCTTTGCTTCAAAATGATTAATTTCCTCTGCTTTACCTTGATAAGGTGTATGTATGGCAAAATGTGAAAAATATAAGAAAAATGGTTTTTCCTTTATTTTTGCTCTTTCTTCGATAAAATTTAAGGCCTGAACGGTAAGATCATCGGTTAAGTATTTTTGTTTGGTTTCTTTTCCTGAATGTCCTATTTCCAAAGCTTCTGCTGCCACTTTCGGAAACATTTTATTCGTTCTATTATTCCATGCTCCTTTCCAATTAAAATAAGCGGATCCACCTGCATCAAACCAAGCCAATGGTTCAAAACCTTGATCTTTGGGTTGATATCCTTTGGCGCCAAAACCACCAACATGCCATTTCCCTATAAATCCTGAATGATAATCTTTCAAAGCTTCCGCGATAGAAAGTTCGTCTTTTCCTCCATCAATTGCACTACCCGTTGGAATAGCAGAATTCGAAATTCCGTTTAAAAGTGCCTGTTCTATTTTTATAGGATCTTTATGCTCAAATACATCATGCACATAATAGCTTTTTGGAACAGGTTTTTTTTGATTGTAATAAGTAGCTCTTGGCGGCATTGCCGTTGTAAAACCAACTCTTCCTGCATATTTACCTGTTAATATACTAGCACGTGTTGGAGAACATAATTGATTGGCATAAGCTTGTGAAAACGAAGTTCCTTCACTTACCAATCGATCTATATTTGGCGTTTCATAAAACATTTCTGAAGGATGTATACCGGTAAACTTATTGGCATATGCCTGACTGTCCATGATTCCATAATCATCGGCTAGAATAAATATTATATTAGGCCTATCTACCTTAGCTTCTTCCTTATTTTTATTTATTTTTTTGGACTGACACCCTAATACAAATAGTCCGAAAAGACTGTAAATACACAATTTTAAATACGACATAGTTTTATTTTTTCTTCAATTTTATTCAGTACTTCACTGTTTATTTTTTCTGTTTAACCTCGTAGCGAATTTCTTCCCAACTTGTTATTCCAATCATTTTCAGATAGGGATCATAAACTTCACTTTCCTTTTCAGTTCCAAATGCTTGGTAAACTTTCCAAACAGGTTTGATACCTCCAGGATGCTCTTTATCATCTGGAAATCGTCTTAACCCAATTCGCAAACCTCCTTCTTTACGATTGTCTTGCCAGTTGTGGTATTGAAAACCATCAATGCCATCTAAAAATTTTAATTTTTTCATGGCATAGGCCATTCCTGCTGCTTGTTCGTTTAAATCTTTTTCACTATACGTAGGAGAATTTGTCCCATTTTCAGACAAGTACACCAATCGCTTGACTTTTCCTTTAAAAAGAACTTCTGGTTGTTTTACCCAAGCGTCTAAAACTTCTAAATTTTTAAAGGTTATCAGTTTGGAATTAAAATCAAAACTTACTTTAGTATCTAGCCATGTTTTAGGTTCTCGTAATGATTCTGGATAAGGATGATGTGCAATAGCCCATTCAAAATCACCTTCCCTTTTTGAATATTGAAGCAATTGTTCTAATAAGGTTTTAGACAAATAGAACTTTGGATTTGATGTCCAATTCCAATAATGCGTCAATGAAATAAAAACTTTTGAATTCGAATTGTATTTCCTAGCAATATTATGAGTCATACGCATAGATTTATGATAAATATCCATAAATACCAAGTCTGTTTTTTCACCTGCATTGGTCCATACCCAACCTGCATCCACTTCATTATGAATGATCCAATGATGTATACGTCCGTATTTTTTATCCGGTCGGCTATACCTATTTGCTAAAAAATCAAGAGCCGCGGCGTAATACTGCGCCCCTTCTGCCGTTGTTAAATTTGGCATGGTAAAAATCCCAGAAGGATCACAGTCAGGATGCTCAAGAATACGCCCTATTTTTTTATCCACAGATTTCGATGCTTTATCCACCAATAAAATCGCAGATACCTCAATATTTCTTTTCGCTGTGCTTAAAAAGGTTTTATCCTGACGAGCAATTTCTTTTTTATCTACATAATAAGTCGCACCCATATACTCAAAAGGCATGTTGTTTGGAGAAGGCTCGGCTCGAAGAAATCTATTGATCATTACATTCACTGTCACGCTTGTAATTCCTAAGCTATCTAAATCTGTGTAGGGAGCTTTTCGATTGATGCTATAACCACCCAATCCTTTTTTAGTGGAAGGCTTTATAAACGCATGCTTGTATTTAGGTACTATAGAATCGGTATACCTGGCATGTGAAATTATTTTATACGTGGAAGCCACTTTTTCAACAAGCATCCATTTTGAAAGCAGTCGATCTTGCTGGTATCCATCTCTACTCGAAAAACGCTTCAAATCAACCGTAAAATTTTTATTTTTACACTTTATTGGTTCTAAAAATTGAAACTTTTTAAGTTCAGTTGCATTTTCATAAACCCCAATCTCTGCGAGGTATATTTTTTTCCCATTATGAACTTCTCCTGAAATATGCACCTTATCCTTTGTCACCAAAACATTTGAAATTTTGCTAGAAAAGTCTTCCTTCAAATAAGAATTTAAATGTTTTTCAAAAACCAATTCTTGTTGTTTCTTTTGTTCCTTATTGGCTTCTATTTCCAACTCTCTTGAGCTCATTTTTCTAAGTTCAAGATTCTTTATTTGAATATTCAATGCTGCAGCCGAACCAAAATCCAACCGTAAAAAATCACCAGCTTTTCCCCAGTCACCAACATATTCACTCAAATCTATTCTAAATAAAACCCACCCTTCTGTACTACCAATATCTGAAACCATTACATTGCGAACCTGCTCTCCCAAAGGATAAAAATAAACTCCAATATGATCTAAACCGGTTGGGCAGAAATATTCAAATGACAGCTGATTATTTTCTTTTATCAATTTTTTAGATAAAGGTTTTAAAAACAAATAAGGATCGGCACCCAACGTTTTAATATCATATACATTGTCTTCTAAGGCCCGTAATTCAAGTTGATGCATTCCTTTTTCTGAAATGTTCAAACTAGTAGTGGAAGATTGTGCAAATAATGCAAAGGGCACAAACAGAAAAAATAAAAGATATTTAGTCATAAGAATCGTGATGTATTTATAGCTTATAAAATTACGTAGACTAATTTTAAAAACCATCCTGCCGAACAGGGTCATTCTACAGAAGGGGCATGATTGTTATTTTAAGCAAAAGAAATAATTTAGCAATCCACTTTTTCACCTAAAAACCATTAGAATAGGAACAAGTAAACTTTTTCTTGTGAACAGAATAAGGAAGTGATCCATCTAACGAATCTTCCTCTAAAAAAAAAAAAAATTCATTAAATCGAAAAAAACCTTACATCATGAATAAAAATTACTTCCTACTTCTTTTTTTAACAGTTCAATATGCGCTTTTTTCGCAAGACAAACCCAATATAATTGTCATTTTTGCAGATGACCTAGGCTATGCAGATATTGGAATTAATGGAGAAGAAAAGGATCTAAAAACTCCAAATATTGATTTATTAGCGAAAAATGGTGTGCGCATGACAGCCGGTTATGTAACCGCGCCCCAATGTATTCCCTCAAGAGCAGGCTTGCTATCGGGCAGGTACCAACAACGTTTTGGTCTAGATCATAATGGTACTGTACCCTTGCCTTTAAATGAAGTTTTAATTTCACAACGAATGCAAAAAGCGGGTTATGTTACAGGCATGACAGGTAAATGGCATTTAGAACCTAACCATGAACAAAAAGAATGGATTAGAGAATTCATGCCAAATGTAGTGGCAGAAAAAGTAAAACCAGCAGATATAAAGTTCCTTAAAAAAGTACCTTATATGAGCTCTAACAGAGGGTTTGACAAAACTTTTCAAGGCTATATTCAAAATTACTGGGTAAATTACACCTTAGAAGGGGAAGAAAACTTAGAAGCGCACTGGATCAAACAACAAGGATACCGATTGGATATTCAAACAGATGCCACCGTTCAGTTTATAAAAAATAATAGTAAAAAACCCTTTTTCTTTTACACCTCTTATTTTGCGCCGCATGTTCCGCTTGAGGCTACAAAAAAATATTTAGATAGATTTCCAGGAAAAATGACGCAACGTAGACGTTACTGCTTGGCGATGATGGCTGCTATAGATGATGGAGTTGGTAAAATCAAAAAAACACTTCGCGACAAAGGAATTGAAGACAATACCCTTGTATTTTTTATTAGTGACAATGGAGCTCCCCTAAAACTTAACATGGAAGACAAGCCTATTTCCTTTAAAGGAGGTGCTTGGGATGGCTCCAAAAACACACCTTGGGTGGGTGAAAAAGGAATGATCTCTGAAGGTGGTATTAGAGTTCCCTATATTATGAATTGGCCAGCGGGACTTCCAAAAGGTTTGGTCTATAACAGACCGGTAAGTACTTTGGATGTTGCTGCAACTTGTAATGCTTTGGCAGGCCTACCTAATGCTAAAAATTTAGATGGTACAAATTTGATACCTTATTTAAATAAAGAGAAAAAAGGAGATCCGCATAAAGCTCTCTACTGGAGATTTTGGGGGCAAGCGGCGATTCGAATGGGAGATTATAAGTATTATTCTTCTGGAGGCAAAGAATATTTATTTGACATGAACTCAATAGAACATGAAAACAAAAATATCATCGATGCACATCCTCGAAAAGCAAAAAAATTAAAGAAAAAATTAAAAAAATGGGGAACAAAACTTAAAACTCCAGGCATACCTACCACCGACTTTAATAGTCAAGACAAAGTATTTAGAGATTATTATTTCGGAGCAATTAAATAAAACTAATAGTAAAACTACAAGAATTTGAAAACAATAATAAAATTATTTTGCCTTTTCATTGTATCATTGGGAAGCGCACAAGAGATAGATAAATCATTATATGCTTTTGATTTTAAAATGGAACATATGCCTATTCCCGAACGGACAAAATTATTTTCCGATTTGGGCTATAGCGGAATAACACTTAGGGTGCAATCTGATAAGCAAAGAAAGAATCTAAAAGACTATTTGAATACGAATGAGTTTGTGAGTGGAAAATTGGACATACCTGTTGTTTTTTTTGGTTTTAATTTTTCAAACAATATTGAAAGTCAAAATAAAATGTGGCGAAAAACTCTAGCTGCTTTACCAGATAAAACATCATTATGGGTTATAATTAATGGGGATGCAACAAAAGAAAACACGTTGACTCTTTTAAAAGACATGGCTAAAGAGGGGCAGAAACTAGGTAAGGATATAGTTATTTATCCACATGATAATTGTTTTATTGAATCAGCAGAAGATGCGATTCCTTATATTGAAGAATTAAACGAACCAAACTTATACCTAACATTTCACTTGTGTCATGAGTTAAGAGCGGGGAATGGAAATCGGCTTTTAGAGGTTGGTATAAAAGCAGCTCCGTATTTAAAATTTGCTTCTATTTCAGGATCCAATACCACAATGCTTGAAAATGACAAAGGAAATTGGTCAGATGCTATACAGCCTTTAGACAAAGGTGATTATGATATTAAAAGATTCGTTACTGTTCTGCAAAAAATAAATTTTAAAGGAAAAACTTTTTTACACACTTTTGGTGTTGAAGACGAACCTCAAGATCATCTATCACGCTCTATAGCTAAATGGCAAACTATGGTTGCTGACTCAAACCAAACCTTAAATAAAAATATTTCACATATTTTAGACAATCCAGAAAGCGCTTTTTGGGACCCTATTTCAAAAACTTGGTTTATTTCAAATTTAGGTGGAGAAAAAGTTACTCTTGAAAAAGATGCTTATGGTTGGATTACTCGTTTGGATGAAAATGGTAAAGTAATTTCTAATAGATGGATTGATGGATTAGATGCCCCCACAGGAATGGCTTCTTACCAAAACTTACTCTATGTTGCAGATAGAGGATTTTTATTAGAAATAAATATATCAAAAGGAAAAATCATTCGAAAAATTGCGATAGAAAACAGTGAATTCCTAAATGATGTTGCCGCTGATAAAGATGGAAATATCTATGTTTCCGACACCTTTACAAATACCATCTATACACTTCCCAAAAACAAGTCAATTGAAGTATTCGTGAAAAACGGAAAATTAGAATACCCAAATGGCTTATGGGTTGACGGCCGCAACTTAATTATTGCTACGTGGGGACCGATGACTAACCGCGCTACTTTTGAAACGAGTAGAAAAGGAACGTTGATGAAAATTAATCTTAAGTCAAAGAAAATTAAACCTGTTGGAAAAGGTTTACCAATAGCCAATTTCGACGGAATTGTCAAATACGGAAACTATTATTATGCTACAGATTGGACAGGAGGACGACTTTTAAAAATCAATAAAAAAGGAAAAGTCAAACAAATACTTTCTGGCTTTTCTCAATTTGCTGATGTAGGCATAGATACCAATAAAGGCATACTTATGATTCCTGAAATGAGTAAAAATCGTTTTATAAAGGTCAACTTAAAATAATTTTTCAAAAAAACAAAAGGCACAAAACACCTAAAAACAAACGCTTAATCAAAAATAAAACTTGTGAAATCCTTTTTTAAAGCCTCTATATCGTGGTTCTACAGGATACAATAGAAAGTTACTTACGCTACTTTTGATGTATTATTTTAATTAACATACCAATGATGATAAACGATACAACAACTTTCAATTATGTAGATTACTTATGGGATGAAGAAAAAGCTTCTTCCTTAGGTGATAACCAAGTAGAATTA
>NZ_VDET01000037.1 GCF_006381105.1 Flavicella sediminum
AATTACTTCTGCAGATGTAGACAATGGTTCTTTAGACGCTTGCGGTATTGCTAGTATTACTTTAAATATTACAACATTTAACTGTGATAATGTAGGTGAAAATATAGTTACTTTAACCGTGACAGATATTAACGGAAATATAGCCTCGGCGGATGCAGTGGTAAGTGTAGAAGATGTTATAGCGCCGGTTGTACGAACACAGGATCTTAGTTTGGAATTAGATGTTAATGGAGAGGTTTCAATTTTGGCTAGTGAAATTGATAATGGTTCTTCCGACAGCTGTGGAATTGAAGGCTTATCGGTTACTCCAAGTTCATTTACTTGTGCAAATGTAGGAACTAATACCGTAACATTAACTGTCGTTGACGTAAACGGAAATGTTCAAACAAAGGATGCCATTGTGACTATCTCAGACAATATTGAACCTACGGTATTGGTGAATGATATTTCAGTTGTTTTAGAGGACGGAATAGCGACTATTACACCTGAAGATATCAATAATGATAGTTTTGATAATTGTGGAATATCTAGTTTGTCACTTGATATAACTAGTTTTGATTGTAGTTCAATAGGAGATAATACAGTTGTTTTTACCGTTGAGGATTCAAATGGAAATTCAGTGTCTAGTGAGGCAAATGTAATTGTAATAGGTGAGATTCCTACAGTTGAAATTTCTAGTTTTACAACCGTAAATACGCAATCAGAAAATACAATTTATTTAGGTTATGGTCCTAGTGAAGTAACTTTAAGTCCTGTTGTAAGTGGAGGAACTGGTTTTGTGTATGATTGGAAATCGTCTACAGGTGAAGTTGTAGAAAATATAGAAAATCCTACAATTAGACCAATTGAAAGTACTACTTATACGGTAACCGTTACAAATTCAAATGGTTGTTCAGCTACGGCTTCCTTAGATGTTTGTGTTAAGGATGTAAGAAGTTTTGATAGTAAAGGTAGGTTTAAAGGAAAAGTATTAGTTTGTCATCATGCCGGACCGAATGGAAAACAATTTGTGATTAGTATTAGTAAAAATGCTGTTGCTAGTCACCTAAATAATCATGGAGATAGCTTAGGTAATTGCGATTCTCAATGTGTGGGTACTGATGCTAGTTCTTCAATGCTGAGCAAAGCTCATCATGATGAAGAGGAAGCTATGAAGCCTACTGTTTCAATAGTGCCCAATCCGACAAATAATAAAGCAATTGTAAGGTTAAATACCGCTACTGCTGGTGAAATTCAGATTTATGAAATTTCTGGTAAAATGCTTTTTAATGAATACGCTACAGATTTAAGTTCTGGAGTTGAATTTAAGATTGCTCGACTGAAAGGCGGTAATTATTTAGTGAAGATTATTACTGAAAACGGAGTGTATACTTCTGTAATTGTCAAAACAAAATAAAGATTAATTAAGATGAATTGAAAAGGCTAAAGTGTTCTCACTTTAGCCTTTTTTATTGTAAAACCTCAATAAAACAGAAACCGTAAATACACAAACTGTCTGAGTTCTTTTTTCGAGAATAGTTATTTACAAGTAGCTATTAAAATCCTTCAAAAACACCCAAGCCAAATAAGGCAAAATCATATTTTACAGGATCCTTAGGGTCTAATTTTCTTAAAGTAGTATCTAATTCTAAAAGCGCTTTTCCGTCGTTTTGTTTTCTTTTTAAAATTTTTAACTTTCGAGCTACGTTGCCAGAGTGCACGTCTAAGGGACAGGAAAGTAGGGCTGGGGAAATACTTTTCCATAAGCCAAAATCAACACCAAGATTGTCTTGTCTTACCATCCAACGCAAGTACATATTGATTCTTTTGGCTGCAGAACCTTTTAAAGGATCGGAGACATGTTTTGTGGTTCTTTGTTGGTGGGGAATTTCAAAAAATAGTTTTTTGAATTCGTGAATGGCAGGTTGTAAAGATGTGTCTGATTTGTGTTTGGCGAATACAGCTTCTAAGCCCTGGTGTTGGGTATAGATGTTTTTTAAAGATTGGATAAAAAACTTAAAATCTTCTAAATTAAAGGTCCGATGAACAAAATGTTCAAAATTGTCCAAATCGGTATCGGTATGGCTCATCACAAAATCATAAGGAGAGTTACCTAAGAACTCCATCATTTTATGACTGTTTTTGATAATCATAGGTCTTTTTCCCCAAGCAATAGTTGCTGCCAAAAAACCTGCAATTTCAATATCTTCTTTGCACGTATATAAATGCGGAATTTGAACAGGGTCTGAGTCAATAAACTCTAAGGTATTGTATTGAATAACCTTGGCGTCTAAAAATTCTTTTAATTCAGATTTGTTCATTTATAAAGTTGTATAACACTATTAGAAGAATAAGTCAGCAAAAGTTTTAGACGGATCCTTTTTAAGTTTTTCCGGCTGAACCTGTCGAAGCCCAATTAAATTTTTATTTTACCAATTACCAATTACCAATTACCAATTTACCCATGAATAGATTCCGTATTGGCTAATTTTTTCATAATCTCTGCTTCGTACACCAACAAGTCGTCCCAAAGTTTGTCAACTTCTTCACGAACACCAAAATCTCTTGCAAAAGTCAAAAATAAAATATAGTGATTGGCTTCAGAAACCATTAGGTCGTGGTAAAATTTAGACAATTCAGGATCTGCTAAATTTTCAGAAAGTAAACGAAAACGCTCACAGCTTCTGGCTTCAATTAGGGCAGAGTATAACAAACGGTGGATAAGATTGCTTAATTTACTTCCGCCTTTAGGGAAAAATTTAATCAGTTCTACCACATATTTATCACTTCGGTTAGGACCTAAAGGAATACCTCTTGCAATTAATTTGTCATGTACCATTTTAAAATGGCTCATTTCTTCCTTCACCATGGCCACCATAGCGGTAACAAGTTCGGTACGTTCAGGAAAGCTTAGGATAAATGAAATAGCTGTAGAGGCCGCTTTTTGTTCGCAATAAGCATGGTCAATTAAAATTTCTTCAATGTTTTTTTCTGCAATATTTACCCATCTTGGGTCGGTAGGTAATTTCAATCCTAGCATTACTGAATCCATAGTACTTGTATTTTAGTTTCTATTTAATAGAATTATTTTTCTCTATAATTTTTAACAATCGGGTAGCAAAATCTCCCATTGCTTTTATTTCTTTTACACTGGCCAAACGTTCTTTATGCAATATTAATAAGCCATTCGGACCCGATTTTATGTGGTAATAGGTGTTGCTTTCAAAAAATAAAACCAGTTCATCGGTAAAGAATTTTTCAATTTCTTTTTTATTATTTCCATATAAGAAAAACCGTTTTGAAAAGTCGGGATGCCCTTCAATATCAAGATCATCATAACCCGCTAAATGATAAATATACTCAAACATTCCTTCCCTATCTAAGGTGAATTGTGGGGGCGGACTGTCCAATTGAATATGGATCATGGTGCTCCTAATGACTTGCTTGGCAATAAATTCTCCTTCTGTATAAATAACATCGAACAGGGTGCACTTGTCGTTTTTTAAAACATTTTTTATTTTGTCGATGTTTTTTGTTTCAAAATAACTGAATTCTTTTAAAAATTCAAATGGCTTTTTACGAATTGGTCGGTAGGTCCAATGGAAATCTTTGGCAATTGCTTTTAGTGATTTTTGTCTTTTGGTTAAATTTCTAGAAGCAATACGTTTTGTGGCACTAATTCTTCGAAGAGCAAAGGGATGTCCGGTATGTGCACCATGTAAATCCAAACCGATAACTTCAAAATGGCCTCCCTTAGAATTGAAAGATTGAATATAGTTATTTAAATTTTCCATGACTGTATGATCGACAAAAGAACAGCGAGAAAAATCGACAATAACATCTTGGTTTTCGGGAATTTGATCTAGTTTCGATTTTAATTTTGAATAATTTAAAAAGCTACAAAAATTGACGACACTTACATAGTAGTTTTGTTTTTCATCCGCTTCTTTAAACATCAAAACATTTGGTTTTAATACATTTCTTGTAAAGAAGAAAATACTTTTCTTTAAAACGATATGAATGACAAAAGTGATGGCAATTCCGCAAATAATTCCGGTAATTAAATTGGTGAAAATAGTCACCAATAAAGTGGTTAAAAAGATCAATAATTGCTCTTTTCCAATTTTGAAAATTTTGGCAATATTTTTCGGAGCGGCAAGTTTATAGCCTGTAAATACTAAAATAGCAGCCAATGCAGGAAGCGGAATCATCCGCAATTGGTTTTGGAACAATAAAACAAAAATCAATAGAAAACCAGCATGGAAAAAATTAGAAGACCTGTTGGTGGCTCCGTTGTTTACATTTACAGAACTTCTGGCAATTACAGTAACCACATTCAATCCACCTAAAAAACCACTAATCATGGTGGCAAACCCTAGGGCTTTTAAATCTTGATTGATATTTGATCTTCGACGTAGCGGATCTAGTTTGTCTACCGCTTTAACGCTTAATAAAGATTCAATACTGGAAACTAAAGTTATCGCAATAACCACATTGACGAAATCCATATCAAAAATTTTACGGAAATCTGGAAAGGCTAAATTTGAAAGCACATTTTCTGGAATGCTAATTAATAAAGCTTTATCAATAGGGTAGTCGTACGGAGAAATAAAGTTGAAGTAATAACTCATTCCCACGGTTAAAACCACAATCCACATTGGCGCAGGAATTAGTTGAAAAATACGATTTCTTATTTTTGGATAATAAATCATGATCAGCAAACTCACAATACCAACTTCACCAGCGGTAAAGGTTGATTTGTTTGAATTGGTAAAAAAGTTGAGCAGTGTATCCGGAATTTTTAACAGTAAATCTACCGTGTTTCCTTGTATGGATGCATAGCCAAGCATGACGTGAAATTGCTTGGCAAAAATTCCAATTCCGATAGCTGCCAGCATTCCTTGAATGGCTGAGGAAGGAAAAAAATCGCTAAGGATTCCCATTCTTAAAAAACCAAGTACAAGCATAAACCCACCAGAAATAACAATGGCGGCAAGGGTGTATAAAAAACCTTGATGAATATCTCCTAAGGCCAAAGTGGTAATGGCACTAAGCAGTACAACGACCAATCCGTTACCTGGCCCTGTAATGGTTACATTTGAACCACCAAGTATGGCTACCATAACACCACTTACCACGGCAGAAATGATCCCTGCAATTGGTGGCGCTTCAGAGGCAATGGCCAAACCTAAACCTAGTGGCAAGGCTATTAAAGAAACGACAAACCCAGAAAATATATTCTTAGGCAAGTCTTCCATAAATGTTTTTATTGCTGTTTGTTTTTTTACCATCTATTATTTTACAATTAATACGTCTGTAGGAAGTTCTGATAGAATGTATTCAATATCATGCGGGAAAATACGGTCTAATAAATTTGTTTTGTTAGGAGCGTTCATAATTAACAAATCGGCTCTTACAACACGTGCATAATGGCCAATAGAATAACCTCTTTTTCCAAAAATACTTTGTGTTTTTATAGAAATCCCTTCTTTTTTATCTTCATCAATACAATTTAAAAGATCTTTTACACGGATATCTTCTCTATTGCTAATTCGTTCTTTGGCAATTGTTGCTCTACGTAAAGAAGTGTCGTCATTAATCTTGACATCAATTTCGCTTTGCATAATTTCTTCTACAATAGTAATTCTTTTACAACCTATAGCTTGGGCTACGTAAAAAGAAGTGTCAATAGTTTCTGCCGTTTTGGGGTCTTTCAATCCGTTTACAACAATATGGTTACAGGGAACACGAACAATAGAGTGTTTGATCAATAACAAAACCGAACAAGGAGCATTTCTTGTTAATTTTCTAGCAATAGATCCTATATAATATTTGTAGATGTTTTCTTTTTGAAGCGCTCCCAAAATAAGTAAGTCAACATTTTCTTTTTGACAAACATCTAAAATAACATCAACTGGACTACCTGTTTGAAATAATACTTTTACCTCATTTTTGGTTGTAGGACCTTCCTTTAAAATACCTTGTATTTTTTCTTCTTTTTTTTGAGTTCTAGCACCTACATGAACACAAACCAATTGTGCATTAAACATATTTGAAAGTCGTATACCTTCATAAATATTTTGCTTTAGGTTTGGTGAAAAAGCAATACCGATTAAAATTTTATTGAATTGATGCAAGCGATTACAAATTTGTTAAGTGAGCAAGATATTAAAAATTGTGTTTTGAAAAAGGAGGCGTTATAAATCCAATCCGAAAACATTTTTAAGTAATTCTATATGTGGGTTTAATTCTTTGAGTTTGTCATATTTTTCTTGAGGGGTGTAAACAAACTTTTTCACCTCAGTTTCTACAACTTCAATATCCAAATCGACACTAAAGTTATTTAAGTTTTCTCTGATGTATTTTAAAAGTTTGGGTTTTAACCTTCCCAATTGCTCGGCCATTAAATTATTTGGCAAAGCGTATTTTATAGTTAAGCCTGCTAAAACCGGTTTAGAGGCTCTTAAAATAGAAGCCAAACTTTTGTCTCCTTGTCTTATTAAAAGTTCAGCATAGGCATTCCAAAGTTCATGAAATCTGCTTTCTGCGAATGGATCTTTTGGTAAGGTATTTCTATCAATTTCTGATTCGTCTATTACAGCAACAGCTTCTACTTTTTGAGTTAAACTTTTTAAAGACAAAGCTGAAGCTCGTCTTCTAGAAGTCCGTAAAGGAGCATGTACTTTTTTTACTTCAGGTTCCGGTGTTTTTTGTGCAACGGGTTCAACTGTAGTAACAGGTTTTACTGGGGTTGATATTTTTTTTGCAACAACGTCAAGTTGTTCTTTTACAATGGCGCCTCTAAAAAATGAAGTGGGAATTATGTAGTTGCTACTTTTTTTTTTTCTGCCTCGAAGGTGATAGATGCAATTTGCATAAGGGTCAATTCAACTAATAATCGCTGATTTTTACTGGTCTTATACTTGAGGTCACACTCATTTGCTTTTTCTATTGCTTGTAATAAAAACGGAAGTGGTGCTGCACTCGCTTGCGTTAAATATTGTTTTTTAGCATTGTCACCAACTTCTAAAAGAGGAATGGTTTCCGCGTCTTTGGAAACTAATAAATCACGAAAGTGAGAGGCCAATCCGTTGATAAAATGGTGTCCTTCAAATCCTTTGCTTAAAACGTGGTTGAATTCAATTAATACTTGAGGAATGTTATTTTTAAGAACCAAATCAGTTACTTTAAAATAAACATCATAATCTAAAACATTTAAATTTTCAGTAACAGCTTCACGGGTTAAATTTTTTCCAGAGAAACTGATCACTCGGTCAAAAATAGACAAAGCATCACGCATGGCACCATCTGCCTTTTGAGCAATAATGTGTAAGGCGTCATCGTTGGCAGTGATTCCTTCTTGCTCAGCAATTTTCTTTAAATGATTTTTAGCATCAATAACACCAATTCTCTTAAAATCAAAAATTTGACAACGCGATAATATGGTTGGAATAATTTTATGTTTTTCCGTAGTTGCTAAAATAAAAATAGCATGTGCTGGTGGTTCTTCTAGCGTCTTTAAAAAAGCATTAAAGGCCGCTTGTGATAACATATGTACCTCATCAATGATATACACTTTGTATTTTCCTGTTTGTGGAGGAATTCGCACTTGTTCTGTAAGAGACCGAATATCATCCACAGAGTTGTTAGAAGCAGCATCCAATTCAAAAATATTAAAAGCAAAATCTTCATCAGCATGAAGTCCTTCTTCATCATTTATTTTTTTTGCAAGAATACGTGCACAACTCGTTTTTCCAACACCTCTAGGACCTGTAAATAGCAAAGCTTGCGCTAAGTGATTGTTTTTTATGGCATTCTCTAAAGTATTTGTAATGGCTTGTTGCCCCACAACATCCTCAAAAATTTGAGGGCGGTACTTTCTAGCTGATACGATAAATGGTTCCATGGATGCTTGAAAAATTGAAAGACAAATGTAGGGATAACAAAAAGGAAATACAACAAAAATATGGATGTAAAATTGAAAGGGATTTTAAAGGAGGAATTCACTTTTCGACCGCTCAAGGTTCGGGAGGATTTTGTTTGATTATTCGGAGGCTGAGCCTGTCGAAGTTTCGAAGTCACTATATTTTTTTTATATAAAAAATTAAGAAAACAACCTATTAAACTTCTTAGGTAAATCTGCCGACTGAAAAATAGTTTCTTTTGTAAAAGGGTGTGTGAATTCTAAGGAAAATGCATGTAAATACAAACCATTGCCAAACAAGGTTTTTTCTGAAACGGCATATTCTTTATCTCCTAGAATTGGATTTCCTATAGAAGCTAAATGTATTCTTAGTTGGTGTTTTCTGCCAGTTTCCGGCTTTAGTTCTACCAAATTTAAAAAGTCAAAGCGTTCGGATACCAAGCTTTTTTTGACTTCAAATTTTGTTGATGAAATTTTAGTATCGATAGGAGTGTCAATAATACCTTTACCTTCTTGCTTGTTTATGGTAACTGCGAAGTAGGTTTTTTGAATTTCTTTTTTTTCAAATAAATGATTCAAAGTAATAACGGCAGCTGTCGTTTTTCCGATCAATAAAATCCCACTGGTAGGATGGTCTAATCGGTGTATAGGTTCAGGGTGTAATAAGGCATCCTTTTGTAAGCTTGGTTTTAAATTGCTTCTTAGTGCATTTTCCAAGGTCCATTTTTTGTTTCCACTAACGGTAATTCCAGCAGGTTTGTTTATAAAAGCTAAATAATCATCTTCGTAAATAACAGTAAGGTCTAAATCAATGGTTGTTTTTGTAGATTGATCGTCCTTATAGAGTTCTAAAAGTTCACCACCCTGAATAAAATCGGCGGTTGTAGCTTGTTTTTTATTCAGGTACACTAGTTTTTTTTTCAAGACTTTCTTTAAGGAACTTTTGGTTGTAATGCTCTCAAAAAATCCTAAAGGGTAATCTTGTAAACGTGTTTTTTTCTCTAATGGAGGTACGGTGTGACTTGCTATTTTTACAAATTTGCTCATGCATAAATTGGATAAATTACTTTATTCCTGAAAACTCCAAACTAAAATTCGGCTAATTTTTTTTCCATGCGCCATTGGAATAACTTTTACGCTTTTTGCTTTTAATTTCTTCAAAGCTACTTTTAAAGGCCTAACATTTTCTTTTTTAGAAACAAGGCTGGTAAACCAGGTACATTGTTCTTTAAAATATTGACTTTCTCGAACCATGTTTTTTAGGAATAATAATTCTCCTCCATCGCACCAAAGCTCGTTGCTTTGTCCGCCAAAATTTAAAGGCTCAGGATTGTCTAAGTTTAAATTTTTATATTTTTTTAGATTTTCTTTATCTGCTGCCTCTTTAGAACTGTGGAAAGGCGGATTGCAAATACTAAAATCAAATTTGTCATCTTCTTGTATAAGACCTGTAAATATGTTTCTAGGACTTTTTTGATGTCTTAGTTGGATTTTTTCTTTTAAAGAAGGAGTGTGGTCTAAATTTGTTTTGGCAGAACTTAAAGATTTATCTGAGATGTCAGAAGCTATAAAGCTCCAACCGTAAATTTGAGTTCCTAAAATTGGATAAATGCAATTGGCACCTGTTCCAATATCCAAACCTTTTAAACCTTCTTTGTTTTCAAATAAATCGGCTATATGATGAATATAATCGGCTCTACTAGGAATGGCAGGACATAAAAAACCTTTCGGAATTCCCCATTTCGTAATATTATAATGTTGAATCAGTAAACTTTTATTCAATTCTTTAACGGCTCTTGGGTTCGAAAAATCGATGGTTTGGTCGTTCAACTGACTGCTAATAATAAAGGATTTTAAATCTGGATTCGATTTTAGCAAAAGATTGAAATCGTAACCATCTTTATGTACATTATTTGGGTGAAATGAGTTTTCTGTCATGTTTATTTTTTTTCTTTAAAGAAATCGTTGAAAAATACGAATTGATATTTGATGGCATTGTTCCAGTACTTCCAGTCGTGTTTTCCAGGTCGTTCAGTATAGTCGTGCGGTATATTTCGTTCTAATAATTTTTTATGCAAACGCGCGTTGGCCTCGTAAAAGAAATCGCCAGTACCACATTCAAATATTAGTTTTAAGCTTTTCGGGTTTAGTAAATAAGCTAAATTAATGACAGTATTGTTTTCCCAATTATCTTTGTTTTCTGCATAGCTTCCTAATCGTTTTGCAATATCCCAGTTGTTAGGGAAAGGTCGAATATCTACACCACCACTCATGCTTCCTGCTGCTCCCCAAATATCTTGATGTTTGAAAGCTAAGTAAAAAGCACCATGGCCACCCATGCTTAAGCCAGCAATTGCTCTTCCTGATTTGTTTTTTATGGTTCTGTATTTGGCATCTACAGCTTGCACAAGTTCTTTAGAAATATAGGTTTCATATTGCATTTTAGGATCTATGGGACTGTCAAAATACCAACTATTAAAACCACCATTAGGACAAACAACTATAATATGGTATTGATCCGCCAAACGTTGCACATTTGAAGTTTTTTGCGACCAATCTTTATGGTTTCCAAAGGCACCGTGTAATAAATAAAGTACAGGGTAATCAGCTGTTGAATTTTTATAACTATCAGGTGTGATAATAATATTTGGAATTTCTTTGGTCATAACTTTACTATGCACCAATAAACTATCGGTTTTGGCAGCCTTAGAGGTAAAAGAAAAAAGAAGAAGCAATAAAAATAAAAGGAACTGTTTCATGAGAAAATTAGAATGTTTTGGACAAAGATAAGCCGAATACTTAAGCAAACAATTTTTTGTAGACGTCTATCGTTTTATTAGTTTTGCTTTTCAAAATAATAGATATGATTTCTGTAGATGCAATTGCGGTAGAATTTAGTGGTGAAACCTTGTTCAAGGATGTTTCCTTTGTAATAAACGAAAATGATAAGATTGCCTTAATGGGTAAAAATGGAGCAGGTAAGTCTACCATGATGAAAATTATTGCGGGCATGCAAAAAGCGACAAGAGGAAATATTCGTTGTCCGAAAGAAGCCGTTATAGCTTATTTGCCACAGCATTTGTTAACAGATGATAGTTGTACTGTTTTTGAAGAAGCATCAAAAGCTTTTGCGCATGTTTTTGAAATGCGAGACGAAATGGATGCCTTAAATAAAGAATTGGAAACAAGAACAGATTATGAGTCGGATGCTTATATGAAGATTATTGAAAAAGTTTCTGACTTGGGAGAGAAGTTTTACGCTTTGGAAGATGTGAATTATGACGCAGAGGTTGAAAAAGCCTTGCGAGGACTTGGTTTTTCTCGTGAAGATTTTACGCGACAAACTTCTGAGTTTAGTGGAGGTTGGCGTATGCGAATTGAATTGGTGAAAATATTGCTTCAAAAACCAGACTTAATCTTATTAGATGAGCCTACCAATCACGTAGATATTGAGTCGGTTATTTGGTTGGAAGATTTTTTATTGAACAAAGCCAAAGCAGTGGTTGTAATTTCGCATGACAGAGCCTTTATAGACAATGTTACCAATAGAACCATTGAAGTAACCATGGGTAGAATTTACGATTACAAAGCAAATTATTCTCATTATTTGCAATTAAGAGAAGAAAGACGTTCGCATCAAATTAAGGCCTACCAAGAACAGCAAAAATTTATAGCCGATACCAAAGCGTTTATCGATAAGTTTAAAGGAACATTTTCTAAAACCAATCAAGTTAAGGATCGAGAGCGGATGTTGGAAAAACTTCAAATCATTGAAGTAGATGAGGTAGACAATGCAGCGTTAAAATTAAAATTCCCACCAGCACCAAGGTCGGGCGATTATCCTGTAAGCGCAGAAGACTTGACAAAATCGTATGGAGATTTGGTGGTTTTTAAAGAAGCCAATATGTCAATTTCTAGAGGAGAAAAAGTTTCTTTTGTAGGAAGAAACGGTGAAGGAAAAAGTACCATGATCAAAGCGATTATGGGAGAAATAGAATTTGAAGGAAAGTGTGAATTAGGCCACAATGCCAAAGTCGGTTATTTTGCCCAAAATCAAGCCGCTTTGTTAGATCCGGAGTTGACTATCTTTCAAACGGTAGATGAAGTTGCGGAAGGCGATATCCGAACGCAAATAAAAAATATTTTAGGTCGATTTATGTTTAGCGGCGATGATATCGATAAAAAAGTAAGTGTACTTTCTGGTGGAGAAAAAACACGTTTGGCCATGGTAAAATTATTACTAGAGCCTGTAAACGTTTTGATATTGGATGAGCCAACCAATCACTTAGATTTAAAATCGAAGCAAGTATTGAAAGATGCCTTGTTGGCTTTTGAAGGGACTTTAATTTTGGTTTCTCACGATCGAGATTTTTTACAAGGACTTTCTGAAAAAGTATTCGAATTTAAAAATAAAAGAGTCATTGAACATTTTGAAACAATTGACGCTTTTTTAATTCGTAACAGAATTGAAAATTTAAAAGAAATAGATTTAATGGCTAAATAAATCACTTTATATGAAAGAATAGTCTGAAATAAAAAAGACGCGTGTTGTATGCGCCTTTTTTTTGTTTTCACTTTAAAAGAAAACAAAAAATACTTTTTTAGAGAAAGGAGAATTATCCATAAAAACGATTGTACTTTTACAGCCTATATAATTTTTAGTATGAAAGCAGAGATCATTACTATTGGCGATGAAATACTCATTGGTCAAATTGTAGATACCAATTCGCAATGGATGGGTGTTGAATTGAATAAAATAGGGATTCATGTTTATCAAATAACATCCATACAAGACGATAAGCAGCATATTTTAAAAGCGTTAAAAGAAGCTAGTGAAAATGCAGATATAGTAATTGTAACTGGAGGTTTAGGCCCTACAAAAGATGATATTACCAAACACACCTTTGCCACTTTTTTTGAAGATACTTTGGTGTTGAATGAAGCAGTGGTGGATCATATAAAAGAAATGTTTTCAAGTAGAGGAATTCCTTTTTCTGAATTGAACAGAGATCAAGGTTTGGTGCCTTCAAAATGCACGGTTTTACACAATGCCTTAGGAACTGCACCGGGTATGTGGTTAGAAGAAAATAATACGGTGTATGTTAGTTTACCGGGTGTGCCTTTTGAAATGAAAGGTTTGATGACGACTAGTGTATTGCCAAAATTACAAGAAAAATTTACGCTTCCTTTTATTCAGCATAAAACCATAATGACCTATGGAATGGGGGAGAGTTCTTTGGCGGAAACAATAGCTGAATGGGAAGATGCCTTGCCAGAACATATAAGTTTGGCATATTTGCCTTCTCCAGGAACGGTAAAATTGAGGTTGTCAGGAACAAGTTTTAACAAACAAGAATTGTTTGATGAAATAGGAAAACAAGTGCTAGCCTTACAAGAAATTATTGGCGATTTAATTATTGGTTTTGATACAGGAGAAACGATTCAAGCCATGATTGGAAAATTATTGACGGAAAAAGGGCAGACTTTGTCGGTAGCAGAAAGTTGTACAGGAGGCATGATTTCACAATTATTGACAGAAAATTCTGGAGCCTCTCAATTTTTTATAGGAAGTTTGGTTGCTTACCATGCACGGCTAAAAATAAAAGAATTAAATGTTTCTGAAGAAATCATAAAGAAATATTCGGTGGTAAGTGTGGAAGTAGCTGAAGCGATGGCGATTGGCGTTCAAAAGAAGATGGGAACGGACTATGCAATTGCAACCACAGGAAATGCAGGGCCTACAGCCGATGAAACTGATAAAACAGTAGGTGTAGTATGTATTGCTATTGCCACGCCAGATGGCGTTTTTTCCGAAGAATTCAACTTTGGAAGACCTAGAGAAAAAGTAATTTTAAGAAGTTCTAATAAAGCCTTGGAGCTGTTGAGAAAAGAAATATTAAAAAACTATTAAAAATAGTTTGGAGGTAACTAGAAATATTCGTTAATTTGCACCTCGTTAAGAAAATAATACTAAAAAATAGTTTTAAAGATGTCAAGAGTTTGTGAACTTACAGGAAAAAAAGCAATGGTAGGAAACAATGTTTCTCATGCATTGAATAGAACAAAGAGAAAATTTGACGCTAATTTAATTACAAAGCGTTTTTATATTCCAGAAGAAGATAAATGGATCAAGTTGAAAGTTTCTACTTCAGCTTTAAAAAATATCAACAAAAAAGGAATCGCAGCAGTTCTTAAAGAAGCAAAAGCAAAAGGGTTTATTAAATAAGAACACTTTTCTTATAAAAATATATAGAGATGGCAAAAAAAGGAAACAGAATCCAGGTAATTTTAGAATGTACAGAGCATAAAGCTACTGGTCAAGCAGGTACTTCTAGATACATTACAACAAAGAATAAAAAGAATACTCCAGATAGAATGGAATTGAAAAAATTCAACCCTATCTTGAAGAAAATGACAGTTCATAAAGAAATTAAATAAGATAAGACATGGCAAAGAAATCAGTAGCAACGTTACAGACAGGTTCAAAGAGATTGTCTAAGGCTATCAAAATGGTAAAGTCTCCTAAAACTGGAGCTTATATGTTTGTTGAAGCAATTATGGATCCTTCTAAAGTAAATGACTTTTTAAACAAAAAGTAATCTACTTATACTTATAATAGCAAAAGCTACTTTCATTTTATTGAGAGTAGCTTTTCTTATTTGGTATAAATGCTTATTTTTGGCTTGATTGCTAAAAAAAGTAAACACCCTAATGTTAAATTATGAGCTTTTTTAAAAAAATATTTTCGAAAGAAAAAAAGGAAACTTTAGACAAAGGTTTAGAGAAAACAAAAACTAGTTTTTTCTCAAAACTTACCAAGGCCGTTGCCGGGAAGTCTACGGTAGATGATGATGTATTAGATGAGTTGGAAGAAGTTTTGATTTCTTCAGACGTTGGTGTTGATACCACATTAAAAATAATTGATAGAATTGAGGCACGTGTTTCCAAAGATAAATATGTAGGAACTGATGCTTTGAATGGAATTTTAAGAGAAGAAATTGCTGGATTGCTTTCGGAAACCAATTTGGGGAATGATTCTGAATTTACAATTCCAGAAAATAAAAAGCCTTATGTATTAATGGTAGTGGGTGTTAATGGCGTTGGTAAAACAACAACCATTGGTAAGCTGGCTGCACAATTTAAAAAACAAGGTTTGAGTGTAGTTTTAGGTGCTGCAGATACTTTTAGAGCCGCTGCCATAGATCAACTACAAGTATGGGCAGATAGAGTGGATGTACCTATTGTTCGTCAGGAAATGGGTTCAGATCCTGCTTCTGTTGCTTTTGATACGTTAAAATCTGCAGTTGCACAAAATGCCGATGTCGTAATTATTGATACCGCAGGTCGTTTGCATAACAAAGTGAACTTGATGAATGAGCTGACAAAAATTAAACGAGTGATGCAAAAAGTTGTTTCAGACGCACCTCATGATGTATTATTAGTTTTGGATGGTTCTACGGGGCAAAATGCTTTTGAGCAGGCTAAGCAGTTTACATTGGCAACGGAGGTGACTTCATTAGCGGTGACTAAATTAGATGGAACAGCAAAAGGAGGAGTTGTGATTGGTATTTCTGATCAATTTCAAATTCCTGTAAAATATATTGGTGTAGGTGAGGGAATTGATGACTTGCAAGTTTTTAACAAAGTAGAATTTGTAGATTCTTTCTTTAAATAAAAATGTAATTGTAGATTTATTCCTAAGTTCGTACAGAGATAAACGAAATAGCGTTCACTAAATTAAATTTTAGCGAGCGCTATTTTTTTTGCATTCAGTTTAACATAAAATTTAACAGACAAAACAATTTTTTCTACAGGAAGCAAGTTAATTTTGCGAGTATTTTTTCATTCAAATCAGCTAGGCTCGATTTTTGTGTAGAAATTTAGCACCAATAAAATTGTTTAGAATTATTTTCCTTTGAAAAGTCAATTTACATTATGAGACAAATTATAATTATCGTTGCTGCCCTTTGTATATTGGGTGGTTCATTTTTTGTTGCAAATCAATTTGCAAATAGTAAAAAACCTCCTAGAGAAAAAAAGGGGAAAGTAGTAAAAACTGTTTTTGTAGAAACGGTTAAAAACGATTCCATAGCCATTACAATTTCCGAATCAGGAAACTTAGTGGCTAAAAATAAAATATCTCTGTATTCTGAAGTTCAAGGATTGGTGGAAAATGCTGCTTTTCATTTTAGAGTAGGGAATAGGTTTAAAAAAGGAGCCAATTTATTGACCATTGATAGTCAAGATTATCGTGCTTCATTAATAGCACAAAAAAGTACGTTTCAAAAACTCCTAGTCACTTTAATGCCCGACTTGCAAATGGATTATCCAGAGTCGCACGCAAAATGGAAAAAATATTTAGAAAATATTAAGCTTGATGGCGTATTACCTGAATTGCCAAAAGTAAGTCAAGAAAAAGAACGATTTTTTATGACAGGCAAAAACGTATACTCAAGTTATTATGCCTTAAAAAATTTAGAAATCAATTTAGAAAATTATACAATCAAAGCTCCTTTTGATGGGGTGGTTACAGAAGCCGCTATTAACGCGGGTGCCCTAATTAGACCTGGTCAATTATTGGGTGAGTTTATTGATACTTCTGTTTTTGAAGTACCACTTTCTGTAAATGCAAGTTATGCTACCATGTTGCAAAAAGGGAAAGAAGTTCAGCTGTCAGATTTAGACAATATCAAATCGTGGATTGGTAAAGTGAGCAGAATCAATGGTAAGATTGAAAAAGCTTCACAAACAATTGTTATTTATGTAGAAGTTAAAGGAAAAGATTTGCTCGAAGGTATGTATGTACGAGCCAATATAGCCGTTAAAGATGCATTGGAAGCTTATGAAATTCCGAGAAAATTATTGGTAGAAAATAAAGCCGTTTATATTTTAGAAAATTCAAAATTGAAATTATTGCCAATTCAGGCCATTCATTTTAATGAAAATACAGTGGTTGTAAAAGGATTGACTAGCGGTATGAGACTGATTTCAAAGCCGGTTCCAGGTGGGTTTGAAGGAATGACAGTGAAAGTTTACGGAGAAGATAAACCGATGGGGCAACAAGACAAAAATAAAGAAACAAAATAGGTATGAAAAAAACGATTGCTTATTTTATAAAATACCCTGTTGCGGTAAATATAATTATTTTGGCACTTATTGCTTTAGGGGTTTTGGGCTATGCCAATTTAAGTTCCTCCTTTTTTCCCTTAACGGAAAGTAGAAATATTTCGGTAAGTGTTACTTACCCCGGGGCTTCACCTCAAGAGATGGAAGAGGGGGTCGTGTTAAAAATTGAAGACAACTTAAAAGGGTTGTTGGGTATAGAGCGTGTAACATCTGTGTCTAGAGAAAATTCTGCAACTATTTCTGTAGAAACTATTAAAGGTTATGATATCAATATCGCTTTGGCAGATGTAAAGAATGCGGTCAATAAAGTTCCAAATTTCCCATCGGGAATGGAACCTCCTGTTATTTCTAAAAACGAAAAAATTCGAGAAACCATTTCCTTTGTGGTGACAGGAAAAGATATCTCTTTAAAAGCCCTAAAAGATTTTGCGAGAAGTATTGAAAATGACATTCGTAAAATGGAAGGAATTTCTCAGATAGAATTATCTGGCTTTCCTGATGAAGAAATTGAAATTGCTGTTAGAGAAGACGATTTAAGAAAATTTGATTTAAGTTTTCAAGATGTTTCAACAGCCGTTTCAAAAAATAATATTCTAACCTCCGGTGGTTCTGTAAAAACAGAAGCTGAGGAATATTTGATTAGAGCCAGAAACAGATCTTATTATGGTAAAGACATGTTGAATATGGTGCTAAGAGCCAATGAAAATGGACAAATTATTCGATTAAAAGATGTTGCTGAAGTTCGTGATGGTTGGAATGAATCTCCTAATAGAACCTATTTTAATGGAAATTTAGGGGTACGTGTTCAAGTAAGTAATACGAACAGTGAAGATTTATTATCTACCGCAAAAAAAATAAACGATTATGTAGTGGAATACAATGAACAACATGAAAATGTATTTATTGAAATTACGAGAGATTCTTCTATTACGTTAATCCAACGTACCGAATTGTTGTTTACCAATGCATGGCAAGGTATGTTGTTGGTATTGTTGTTTTTGTCGTTGTTTTTACGACCTAGACTGGCATTTTGGGTGGCCGCCGGATTGCCAATTGCATTTTTCGGAATGTTTATGTTGGCTGGGTATTTTAATGTAACCATTAACGTGCTTTCTTTGTTTGGAATGATCATCGTTATTGGAATTTTGGTAGATGATGGAATTGTGATTTCAGAAAATATTTACCACCATTATGAAAAAGGAAAAACACCTATTAGAGCCGCTATTGACGGAACTATGGAGGTTGTTGCGCCAATTATTTCTGCCATATTAACAACTATTTTAGCCTTTTCTGTTTTCTTTTTCTTAGATGGGAATTTAGGGGAGTTTTTTAGTGAAGTGGCTACTGTTGTTGCTTTAACACTTGTGGTGTCTTTGGTAGAAGCTCTGATTATTTTACCGGCCCATGTAGCGCATTCTAGAGCTTTAGACAGAACTCAAAAATTGTATAAAATAAACAAGTATGCAGATCAGTTTATGGAATACATGCGTGATAAATTGTATGCGCCAGCTTTACTTTTTGTATTAAAAAATAAATTTTTCGGACTCATTATTCCAATTGCTTTATTTGTGATTACCATTGGTGCATTTCAAGGTGGAGTTATTCGTGGGACCTTCTTTCCAAGAATTGCTAGTGATCGTGTTTCTATTGAATTGACCATGCCGCAAGGGACCAATGAAAAAATTACAGATTCTATTATTACAATGATAGAAGACAATGTATGGTTGGTCAATGAAGAGTTTAAAGAAAAACAATCTGGCGGTAAAAGTATTGTTGAAAATATCTCTAAAAAAATTGGATCAGGAACGGCAAATGCTTCTTTAAGGGTGAATTTATTGCCTGGTGAAGAAAGAGATTTTGAGTCTAATATTATCAGTAATGCCATTCGAGAAAAAGTAGGAACTGTTTATGGGGTTGAATCTTTGTCCTTTGGTTCAGGAGGAAATTTTGGAGGAAGTCCAGTTTCTGTGGCTTTGTTAAGTAATAATATAGCTGAGCTGAAAGCGGCCAAAGAAGAATTGAAAGCCATATTATTGAAAAATCCGGAATTAAAAGATATTACCGATAATGATCCGCAAGGAATTAAAGAGATAAAAATTAAATTAAACGACAAAGCCTATTTCTTAGGTCTTACGCTAAGCGATGTGATGTTTCAGGTAAGAAGTGGTTTCTTTGGAAATCAGATTCAGCGTTTTCAACGTGGGCAAGATGAAATAAAAGTTTGGGTTCGTTATACCAGAGAAGAAAGATCGTCTATTAAAAACTTGGATGATATGCGCGTGAATACGCCATCGGGTAAAAAAGTTCCTTTTTCAGAAATTGCTACCTATGAAATTGAAAGAGGAGAAATTTCGATCAATCATTTAGAAGGACAGCGTGAAATTTTGATTGAGGCAGATATGAAAAATTCGAAGGCCAGTGCAACGGATATTTTAACAGATATTCAAACCCGTATTTTTCCAGATTTACAGGCAAAATATCCTTCTATTTCTGCTTTGTACGAAGGGCAAAATAGAGAAGCATCTAAAGTACTGGGTTCTTTGCCGATTGTGGGAAGTATCATTTTGATGTTGATTTACATTGTTATTGTATTTACGTTTAGATCTTTCGGTCAGCCTTTATTGCTATTGCTCATGGTTCCTTTTAGTTTAATTGGTGTGGGTTGGGGACATTGGTTCCACGGTTTTTCAGTTAATATTTTATCTATGTTAGGAATCATTGCCCTCATTGGTATTATGGTGAATGATGGATTGGTATTGATTAGTAAATTTAATAGTTATTTAAAGGAAGGAATGCTTTTCGAAGAAGCTTTATTTCAAGCAGGGAAGTCGAGATTTAGAGCTATTTTCCTAACCACTATAACAACGGTTGCTGGTTTAACACCTCTTATTTTTGAAACGAGTAGACAAGCACAATTTTTAATTCCAATGGCTATATCTATTGCTTATGGAATTGTAATAGCTACTTTTTTAACCTTATTGACTTTACCTATTTTATTGTCGATGGCCAACTATGTAAAAGTGGGTGTGCAATGGTTGTGGGTAGGTGAACAGCCAACTCGAGAAGAGGTAGAAAGAGCCATTAAAGAATTGGCAAGTGAAAATGAAGACTTGGAACATTAGAAGAAATAAAAGATGAAAAATATAAAAAGAAATCTATTTATTGCAGGAGTACTCTTATGTGTTTTGCAGGCAGAGTCACAAGAAATATTGTCAAAAGAAAAAGCAATTGAAATTGCTTTGGAAAACAATTTTGATGTTTTGATGATTCAAAAAAACTTGGAAGCTGCTAAAAATAACACCAGTGTTTTAAATGGAGGTTATTTACCAACGCTTTCAACAACAGCTTCTGCAAGGCATTTTATTAGTACGGGTAAAGCGGAAACACAAGATGGTAAGGTAAATACGGTAGAAGATGCTCAGTCGGATAAGTACAGTGCTTCCATTGGATTGGGCTATAATAATTTCAATATTTATGGGCAGATTTACAGCCTGAAAAAAGTGAGAGAGCAGTACAATCTTACAGAATTACAAGTAAAGTCGGTGATGGAAAACACCATTCAAACTTTATTTTCAGCCTATTATGAAGTGGCTAGATTAACAGAAGATCTGCAAATAAAAGAAGAAAACTTAGAAGCCTCTAAAGAACGCTTAAAACGTGTTGAGGTAAATTTTGATTACGGACAAAGCTCTAAGTTGGCAGTGTTAAACGCAAAAGTAGATTTAAAAAATGATGAAGTTGCTTTTTTAGAAAGTGAGCGAACTTTAGACAATGCGAAAAGAGATTTGAATATTGTTTTGGGTAGAGCAATCACAACACCAGTGAATGTACGTTCAGAGGTAGATTATATTTTTGGATTGAATAAAGAGGAGTTGTTGGAGAAATCAAAACAAAATAACACAGCTTTATTACAAGAAAAAAAGAACTTAGAATTAAGTCAGTACGATGTTAAAATAAACCGATCAGGTTGGATGCCTAATGTAAGTTTAACGAGCTCTTATGCCTGGAACAGAAACATCAATGATGCAACTTCATTTCAAGTATACAATCAGGGGAGAGGTATAAATTATGGTGTTGGTTTAAGTTGGAATATTTTTGACGGAGGTGTTTCTATAAACAATACCAGAAACGCAAAAATAGCTTTGGATGTTCAGGAAATTGAAATTGCTAAATTAGGAACAAGCTTAGAAAAGGATGTTAGAAATGCTTGGAAAGTCTATGAAAATTTATTGGCAGTTCTAGAGTTGCAAAAAATGGGCGTAGAGGTAAATACGTTAAATTTTCAACAATCTGAAGAAATGTATAAATTGGGACAAATTTCATCTGTAGATTTTCGTCAAGCACAAATAAATTTAATGAATGCCAAACTTCAACTGAATACCACAAAGTTTGATACAAAGAATTCAGAATTGGCCTTATTACGTTTGGCAGGTGAACTTTTAGAAAATGATAAATTCTAATTTTTTCAGATGGCCAAAAAAGGAAAAGAAAAAAACACAAAAAACAAAGCCAAGCATACCAAGCTGATGACGAGAAAGTTGAATAAATTGCGTGATGAAAAAATTCAACACCAACTTCGTTTGAAAGAACTGGTAAAAAAACACCAGGAGCAAAAAGAAAATAACACAACAAATTCTTAAAAATGGAAGAAGAAATTTGCCCTTGCGGAACTGGTAAAGCCTACAAAATATGTTGTGGAGCTATTCATAAAGGAAAAGTAAAAGCGCAAACAGCAGAAGAGTTAATGCGATCGAGATACAGTGCTTTTACAAAAGCAGATGGCGATTATTTAATGCGGAGCTACCACTCAAGCACAAAACCTTTAAGTGAAAAAAAAGAAATAGTCCGTTGGGCAAAATCAGTGACTTGGTTGTCTTTGCTAATTGTGGCTAAAACTAAAGGTACTGTTAACGATACAGAAGGTACGGTTGAATTTAAAGCCTCATTTTTAGAAAATGGGGAAGTCAAAGTAATTTATGAAAATTCTTATTTTTCGAAAGAAAAAGGGCATTGGGTTTATGAACGAGAAAATTAAATAAAATTCTTAAAAATAATCGATTAGAACCAAGCGAAATTTTTTAAAATAAACTTATCTTTGCAAAAGATTAGAAAATCCATGTGTTCACTTTGAACAGATCATATAATATTAACCGAATACTTTACAATGGCAAAATCAGAACAGACCTTCAATAAAAAAGAAAAAGAAAAGAAACGTTTGAAAAAACGTGAATTAAAAATGAAGAAGAAGGAGGAGCGTAAAGCAAATTCTAAAGGAGGAAGTTTTGAAGATATGATTGCTTATGTAGATGAATACGGAAATTTAACAGATACTCCGCCGGATCCAGCAAACAAAGTTCAGGTAGATGCTGAAAGTATTGAAATTGGTATTCCTAAAAGAATTGAAGAAGAATACGATCCAGTACACAAAGGGACTGTTGCTTTTTTTAACGATTCAAAAGGATTTGGATTTATCAATGATTCAAACTCTCAAGAGAAATATTTTGTACATGCAAATGGATTGTTAGAGCTAATTAAAGAAAATGATAAAGTCCAATTTGAACTTGAAAGAGGAATGAAAGGAATGAATGCTGTAAAGGTTAAGAAAATAAAATAATCGTTTTGCGATCAAAGAAACCGTCTGTTGAATCAGACGGTTTTTTTATGCCTTTTTAGGAAATATTTTAAAGTTTGTTCCTTGAAATGATTCCACTTTTATTTTGTAATTTTGCAGTGTTTTAAAACAAAGATTTTTATAGATGTATAAATCAATAATTCGCCCAATACTTTTTCAATTCGATCCAGAAAAGGTTCATTATTTTACTTTTTCGTTGATCAAAAATTTTTCTAAAATACCAGGAGTTTCTTCCTTAATTAGAAGTCTATTTCAAGTAGAAGATCCTAAATTAGAAAGAGAACTTTTTGGTTTGAAATTTAAGAATCCAGTCGGACTTGCCGCTGGTTTTGATAAGAATGCCGTTTTGTACAATGAACTGGCTGACTTTGGATTTGGGTTTATTGAAATAGGAACCGTTACACCGAAAGGGCAAGAAGGAAATCCTAAAAAAAGAATTTTTCGTTTAAAAGACGACCAAGGCTTGATCAACAGAATGGGCTTTAATAATGCCGGTGTTGAAGCTGCTATTGAAAATTTAAAATCGAACCAAAGAAAAGTTTTAATAGGAGGTAATATTGGTAAAAACACCGACATTCCTACAGAGCAATATACCCAAGATTATTGCGATACTTTTAAAGCATTGCATGCCTATGTAGATTATTTTGTACTGAATGTAAGTTGTCCGAATGTGGGGAGCCATGCCAAATTGCAAGACAAAGATTATTTGTTGGAATTGATTGGATCGGTGCAAAAATTAAATAAGGCTGCAACTTCTCAAAAACCCATTTTATTAAAAATTGCTCCGGATTTAAATAAGCAGCAATTGGATGAAATTGTAGACCTAGTAGCGGAAACGAAAATTGATGGAGTGATAGCATCAAATACTTCTGTAAATAGAGAAGGATTAAAAGCTACGGAAGCCGCTTTAGAAGCAATTGGAAATGGTGGTTTAAGTGGAAAACCGATCAAAGATCGAAGTACGGCAACCATTAAATATTTAGCGGACAAGTCAAATAAATCATTTCCTATAATTGGTGTAGGTGGAATCCATACCGCAGAAGATGCTTTAGAAAAAATAGATGCAGGAGCCGATTTGGTTCAAATTTATACAGGTTTTATTTACGAGGGACCTGGATTGATAAAAAAAATAAACAAAGCCTTATTAGCTAGATAATTATTATGATTACTTTTATTGAAAAGATTTGCTTAACAGGATGGTTAAGATTCTTTATTTTGTGGTTTACCGTTTTATGTATTGCCTTATTAAGTTTCAGAATTCAAATAAATGATGGAACAATTTCTCATAAAGAAAACTGTATATTCGATTATATATAAAGTATCGATGCTCTTTAAATAGCAAATAAAGAAGAGTTAATAAAACAGACAAAAAAAAAGTCACTTATTTCTAAGTGATTTTTCCCTTTTAAATAGGAAATACAATAACCTAAATGGTATCATATTTCTTTTTTTAACTGACTGGGTAAATAGCCCAATTTCTTTTTAAAAGCCACTGTAAAATGTTGTGGGTTTTTATAGCCAACTTCATAAGAAGCTTGAGAAATTGTATAATTTTCCTTTTGAATTAATTCCTTAGCTTTTTCAATCCGTAAAGCCGTAATGTATTTAAAAACGGTGGATCCGTAAAGTTGCTTGAATGATTTTTTTAATTTCGAAGTATTCATTCCAGCTAATAAAGACAATTCCGAAATCGTTAATTCTTTTTGTAGGTTTTGTTTGATGTGTTTTTCGACACTTTTTAAACAATTTTTTTCAGCTAAACTAAGTCCAGATTCTTCTTTTTTACTACCAAAGTTGGTTAAGCATACCAAAAATAATTCTGTAATTTTTGCCTCTAAAAATGCTTTTTTCATGACTTCAGTAAAGTGACAATTCACAATTTCTTTTAGGATGGCGTTGATCTGTTCATTGAGTAAAATTCCATCCTTAAAAAAGACACAAGGGCACTTCTTTAGTTTTGAATTTTTTAAATCTTGTGAGGTTCCTGTAAAACAATAGCCCATTATATTTTGTAAAAAGGGCTCACTAAAATAAATTTCTAAAGAGTTTCTATGTGTTTCCTTGTAGGTATAGGTTCTTTTAGATTCAGGTAGGTAAAATAAATTATAAGTTCCTTTTTCTACTCTGAACGTGTTTTTTTGCGTGTCGTTAAGATTACAGAACACGGTACCTTCAATTTCAAAATGCAATTTAAACAAAGGCGTGTCATTCGAAACTACAAACTCTAAATTGCCTTTGTTTTTTAGATTTTGAATAAAAACATATACTTTATTCAATTCAATATCTTGAAGTGTTCCTTCTAAACGGTCGGTTTTTAGGTTCCATTCATTTTCTTTTATAGCAACACTATAAAAATCTTTTTCGAAAATTTTCACCAATTCTCCTTGCTCTAAATGCACACTTTGTAAACAAATTTCCATTAATTCCTTTTGCGTTATAATAAGTTCTTATTGCGTTAATTTCTCATTTAGCTAATGCCGTAGATTTGCAAAAGTATATTATTTTTATTTAATCTAAATAAGACAATGAGAAAAGATTTACTTTTATTACTATTTGTTAGCATGGCTTCTTTTGCACAAAAAAGCGAATACAAAGTACTTGGTAAAGTAGTAAGTGGAAGCGGAGAGCCTTTATTTGGTGCTACGGTTTTGGTAGATGACAATTTGTATGCTGCTGTTGTAAATGAAAATGGCGACTATAGTATTGAGAATATTCCCACAGGAAAACATATCATAGAGGCTTCTTATATGGGTTTTTCTACAGGGCAGAAAGAAATTTATTTAGAGAGTAAGAATAAAAAGCAACACATTCACGTAAATTTTTCTTTAAGTGAAAATTCAGAAGCTTTAGAAATTGTACATGTTCATGGAGAATCAAAAAAAACAAGAATAGAAAAAAAGGGTTTTGCGGTTGCGATTATTGAAACCAAAGAAGCTAGCCAACGAAATGTTCAAACCAATGAGTTGTTAAAAACCAGTGTTGGTGTCAATATTCGCCAAAATGGAGGGTTGGGTTCTGATGTAAAATATAGTTTAAATGGCTTGTCAGGAAGTGCTGTTCGAATTTTTATTGATGGAATTCCGATTTCGGTTTATGGCTCTTCATTTAGCTTAAATAGCATTCCTCCGTCCATGATAAAAAGAATTGAGGTGTACAAAGGTGTTGTTCCAGGACATTTGGCAGACGATGCTTTGGGAGGGGCTATCAATATTGTGCTTCATAAAGGAACAAAATCAAATTTAAATGCGGCCATTTCTTACGGGTCTTTTAATACTTTTCAAACAAGTTTGAATGGTTTGTATCGTGCTGAAAAATCAGGATTTACGGTAAAAGCATCTGGCTTTTATAATTATTCAGATAACGATTATAAAGTTTCGGGAAAAAGTGTGGTGGTTACGGGTTTGGGAGGTGTGCAAACTCCAATTACTGCCAAAAGATTTAATGATGCTTATGAATCTACTGGTGGAATGTTTCAAATGGGTTTTACCAATGTAAATTGGGCCGATCAGTTTTTTATTGGAATAACAGGATCTGATGATTATAAAGAAATTCAGCATGGTGCCTTTATGACGGTTACTCCATATAAAGACAGATTTATGGAATCGGATGCCATGCTTGGAAATTTAACCTACCAAAAGAAAAATTTATTCACAAAAGGATTGGATGTCAATTTACATGGTTTGTACGGAAAACGAAATCGTGTTGTAAGCGATACAAATGCTTGGGCATATAGTTGGAACGGACAAAAAGCGATTGATTATAAAGGAGATGAATTTGAATACTCTTGGGGATCGCAGCAAGAAAAATTAGAATTCGGACCCGTTGTAAATCATATCAACCGATATGTTGCCTCTATAAGAACAGGAGTTTCTTATCGAATCAATCACCATCATAAATTTTTACTAAACCATGTGTATAGCGGTGTTGATAGAAAAGATCGTGATGCTTTTGCTTCAAGTTTTGAAAATACATTTGTGGGGACAAGAGATTTGTATAAAAATATATTTTCTGCTACTTATGAGTTACAGGCAATGCGTGGAAAATTAAAAGCCAATGTTTTTGGAAAATATTACCAACAAAAAACTGTAAATATAGACCCTTATATAAATGAGGAGACGAATAAAATAGAAGAGGAAGTTATAAAGGCACACACTAAAAACAATGGATATGGTTTTGCATTTTCATTTGCCTTACTACGTACTATTACACTTTTAACTTCTGCAGAAAAAGCCATACGCTTACCAAATGAAAGTGAAGTCTTTGGAGATGATGGAGACAATGTTGTGGCCAATCCAAGTATCAATCCTGAAAAGAGTGAAAATTTTAATTTAGGATTTAGGTTTGGAAATTTCAGTATAAAAAAACACGATTTTACCATTTCTACCAATCTTTTTACAAGAAATATAAAAGATAGAATTGGACTTCCTATTGATAGAAATCCAGATGAAGTATTGCTTTTGTATGAAAACCAAGGTAGTGGTACTTCTAAAGGGATAGAAGCACAATTGGATTATAGATTCCATAATAATTTTGGATTCAATTTTAATGTTTCTCATTTCAGTTTAAAGATTAAAAATAATGGGGTAGAAATAGATGTACCCAACACTCCTTTTTTTACCATGAATGGAAATTTACGATATAGCGTAAACAACTTTATTCAAAAAAAGGCGAGATTAAATTTATTCTACACCCTGTATTTTACAGACGAATTTTCATACATACCCCCACAAGGAAACAATACAATAGGAAATGAATTTTTTAATGTCCCTGTTCAATTGGCACAAGATTTTGGCTTCAGTTATACTTTCCCTAAAAAAGATTTTGTACTAAGCTTCGACATCAAAAACATATTTGACAAACCCTTATACGACAATTTAAGAGTGCAAAAACCTGGAAGGGCTTTTTACTTAAAACTTAACTATTCAATAAATAAATTTTAAATATAAATACAAATGAAACAACAATTTTTAAACCTAAGAACATTTGCTTTTGCAATGAGTTCAATACTACTTATTAGTAGCTGTACAGACGATTCTAGTCCATTAATAGAAGAAGAAAAAGGAAATGAAAGCAGATGGATTACCATTGCTGCTGCACAAATGGGAACCAATCCTGGAGACGGTAATGGAGGCACCTTAATTTATGCAGTTAGTAGTGAAGATGCGAAAGATCCAAGTAAATCGATAGCGCCTTTTGACAACGGATTTATAGTGCCTTCTAATAGAACAGCGAGGTTGCAATCTTCTGAAGATGGAAATACAATATTTAATATTAGTTACGCCGGAGATACAGGAGGTAACTATTCTAAATATACTGTTGAAGGTGGACAAGTTTTTGCTCCGACGGGTAGTGAGGTAAGTATTGCGCCTTATGTAGGAAGTGCACCAAGATGGATCAAATTATTTGACGGAGACCAAACAGGAGCTGCGGTTTACGTGTCTACAGAACATCAAATTGATGACAATGGAACGCCAGATGATGTTACTGATGACACATACACTCGTACAGAAGCAACGATTGGAGTGGTTACTTTAGACCTAGAAAATTCTTTGATAAAAAATTTCCAAGAGCACATTGTTCCTTTAAGTGCAGAAGAAGAAGCAAAGGGCTATTATTTTTCTAGAATTGATATGCCGACTTTAAATGCTGCTGGAGATAAATTATATATTGGTGGTCGTTTAAGTAAACGTGACCCTGCAACTGCTGAAAGCGATAGCAATTATGAAATTTTAGGTTCTAAGACGATTGTGTTGGATTATCCTTCTTTGTTAAATCCAACAGTAATTACATCTACCGTAGGACATGGAAATACAAATGGTTACCGTAGTATCAATGCTTTTGAATACAATGGGAGTGTATATCAAGCCAATCAAAGTGATCCTGAAGGATCTCATATTTTAAAAATTGATGCAAACAATCAATATGACAATTCTTACGATTTTAATTTAGACGATGCTTTGGGAGTTACTGGTGCTTATGTGCTTGCATGGAGACCCGCTGCAAACGGAAAAGCGGTATTGGCGTATCGTCATGAAGGTTCTGAAGAAGGGGTAGCCGGTGCACAAGGATTTTTTGCACTAGTAGATTTAAATGCTAAAACGGCCGTAAAAATTGATGCAATTCCTTATGAAGCTGATTTTTACTTATTCCAATACCAAGGTTTTGCGGTTGATGGAAATGAAATTTACCTAACGCAAGCCCCTGTAGGTAAAAATGGAAATATGTATGTGGTTGATACGGAAACAGGTGTTGTAACCAAAGGTGCTGAATTGGTAAATACAACTGGAAGTCACTTTATAGGTGCATTTTAATTTAGAAGAAATAACAATTCAAAATCCCTTTTTAATTTTAAAAAGGGATTTTATAAGAATGAAATCTCAAACGTATGAAAACAAAGATTCTAATTTTTTTACTGCTTTTACCACTTGCTATTTTTGCACAAAGAGGTCAGAAAAGTGACAATGCTTTTCACAACAGATCTTTTTGGCAAACCAAACCAACTGTGGAAACAGTAAAACAAAAAATAAAAGAAGGACACGATGCCGTTACGCCAAACAAAGCAGCTTTTGACGCTATTTGTTATGCTATTATGGCAAAAGCACCGGTAAAAACGATTGAGTATTTATTGTCGTTGCCAGGGAACAACATAAACAAACCAACCCACGATGGAAGAAGTTATTTAATGTGGGCCGGAAGTGCAGGTGATATTGCCGTTATGAAATTGTTATTGAAAAAAGGTGCAGACACCAAAGTTGTAGGAAGTCATGGTTTTACGTGGTTTACCTTTACCGTAAATGCAGGTCATGAAAATACAGCTATTTACGACTTAATGATAGCAAATGGCGTTGATGTAAAAGAAACAAATAGAGCAGGGGCTAATGCCATATTGTTAATGGCCGGACATTCAAAAGACGGGAAAATTATTTCTTATTTTGAAAAGAAAGGGTTGGATGTGAAAGCAGAAGACAACAAAGGAAATAACCTATTGTTTTATGCGGCACAACGTGGCAATATTGCCTTAATCAAAAAATACATCCAAAAAGGATTTAACTATAAAAAAATCAATTCAGAAGGTGAAAACTTAGTGCTTTTTGCGAGTCACGGTGCTAGGGGGTATAGCAACTCGTTAACAGTATATGAGTATTTAGCAACCTTAGGGTTGGACTTTACTTCGAGTAATAAAAACGAACAAAATGCATTACATTTTTTGGCAAGTAATGCCAAAGAAATTGCTGTAGTAGATTTTTTTATAGCAAAAGGAATTGCTATTCATCAAAAAGACAAGGAAGGAAATACCCCGTTTTTAAACGCTGCTCGTGGTCATAACCAAGTAATTTTGAAAAAATTAATGACTTCGGTTAGCAATATCAACCAGAAAAATAAAGAAGGTTTTTCGGCAATTACCTTTGCAACACAACGTATCAATGGTCAATTGTTTTCTTTTTTAGAAGCAAAAGGAGCCGACTTAAACGTGGTGGATGCTGACGGGAATAATTTGTACTACCATTTATTTACTTCTTATAGCAGAAGAACAAAAGCTGATTTTGAATTGCTTGTAAGGGCTTTGGAAAAAGCGAAAGTTCCATTTGAAAAAGCTTCAAAAAATACAAGTCCTTTGCATATTGCTGTAGAAAAAGGAGATGAAAAACTGATTTTAAAAGCTTTGGAATTAGGAGCGGAAATCAATAAAAAAAACACGGAAGGTTTAACTCCCTTGCATTTAGCGGCTATGAAAGCAAATAATGTGAGTCTGTTAAAAATGCTTTTAAGCAAAGGAGCCGATAAAAACATGTTGACAGATTTTGAAGAAAGTGCGTATGATTTGGCAATAGAAAATGAATTGTTGAAAAAGCAGAAACTCGATATAAAATTTTTAAAACAATCTTAAAACAAATTTCATGAAAATATATGTAGCAATTATTTTAGCAGTTGGGTTTTTAAGCTTGTCTGCTTTTAAAGTAAATACGAATGATGAACCTACACAAAAATTCAAGTGCATGGTTCAGTTAAAAAATTACGAAGGAGAAGGAGCTTATGTTGTGGTCTCTGTCATAGATAAAAATGACAACTATGTAAAAACCTTACAAATTTTAGGAGATGATAAAAAATGGTATCCAGATTTAACCAAATGGTGGTCGTTTTTTGAAAATGAAAAAGGAGCAGAAACGGATGCTATTTCAGGAGCAACCATTGCTGGAGGAGAGCGTTCTGTTTTTGTGCTTTCCATTCCTAAAAGCGATTTAAACAAAGGGAACAAACTTCGGTTTGAAACTGCTGTTGAACATCAGAAATATCATATAAAAGATTTGGAAGTGGTTTTGGATACAGAAACACTAAAAAGTAAATACGAAGGAACGGGCTATATCCGTTATGTAAGAATGATACCAAACTAGCGTACAGATGCTCAAAAAATTATGGAGATATAGTCATTTAACACTGACTGTATCTTCTTCTTTATTTTTATTATTAGCTGCTATTACAGGAGCTTTTTTGGCTTTTAAACCCATTCAAGAAAAACTACAACCTTTTAAAATAAATGCTGTTGAAGAAATTGCTGTGTCTCAATTAATAGAAACACTACAGGCAAAATATGATGAAGTTTTAGAGCTTGAGGTGGATAAAAACTATTTTGTAAAAGCAAGTGTTTTTAGTATGGACAAGGAGTTGAATGCTCCGTTTTTTATGGATCCTATTACTGGAACTAAAATTGGAGACATTCCAAAAGCCAATCCTTTTTTTGAGTTTTTAACCGACTTTCATCGTTCTTTATTTTTAAAAACTCCAGGAAGAATATTTGTAGGAATTACTTCTTTTTTACTTTGTTTAATTGCTATTACAGGTTTGTTGTTGGCCATAAAAAGGCAAGGTGGTTTTGTAAAACTGTTTTCTAACATCATCAAGGATAAATCGGTTCAATACAACCATGTAGCTTTGGGGCGAATTTTATTGATTCCCATTTTTATTATTGCGCTTTCAGGAACGTATTTATCTATGGATCGATTTTCTTTATTACCTGCGGAAGCGAGAGTAATTAGACATAATGAAATGAAAAGTGAAACAATTCCCTTTGCCGATTTTGAGATTTTTAAAAATACTACTTTAAAGGAGGTCACAAAAATTGAGTTTCCGTTTTCTACAGATGCCGAAGATTATTTTACCTTGATTTTAAAGGATAGAGAACTCCAAGTTCACCAAAAAACAGGTGCTATTGTAAAAGAAACTGTTTTTCCATTTGTGCAGCTTTTATCGGTGCTGAGTTTTAATTTGCACACAGGGGCAGGAAGTGTTCTTTGGTCGTTGGTTCTATTTATAAGCTCGTTGGGTATTTTATATTTTATGTATTCGGGTACGGTTATTTCTATTCAGCGTTTGCGTGGTAATACCAAAAATAAATGGAAAGCCCATGAAGCGAATTTGGTTATTTTAACAGGTTCGGAAAATGGAAGTACCAAAAGCTTGGGTAAAATTTTGTACAAAGCCTTATTAAAGGAGAATAAAAAAGTTTTTTTGGATGATTTAAATAATTATCAAAGCTATAAAAACATGGAGCAGCTGCTTATTTTAACAGCTACTTACGGAGATGGTGAACCACCAAGCAATGCAAACTTGTTTTTAAAAAAGTTAGAAGAAATTTCAATTGAAAAGACGTTTGAATGTCATGTTTTAGGATTTGGGTCTTTTTCATATCCAGACTTTTGTGCCTTTGGAAAGGAAGTATACCAAAAAGTAGTCGCACATGAAAAAATACAGGTTCCACAAAAAGAAGCCTTGTTAATTCACAATCAAAATTACAAGCAGTTTAAAGATTGGGCTACGAATTGGGGAAAATCATTAGAAATAAGTTTGTCCTTACCTGCGGAATTGACTTCAAAAAAAAACAAAGAAATTCTTTTTAAAATAAAGGCGAAGCAAAGTGTAAAAGATGCTTTTGATGAAACCTTTACATTGACCTTAACTTCTGAAAAAAAACAACATTTTTTACCGGGTGATTTGTTAAGTATTATTCCTCCAAACGAAAATATTGAACGTTTGTATTCCATTGGAAAAACAGCAGAAGGTGATTTGTTATTAAGTATAAAAAAACACGAGCTAGGAATTTGTTCTAATTATTTAAATGAATTAAAAGTTGGAGAAGAGTTTGAAGGGACCATTCAGCAAAACAAAGCCTTTCATTTGCCTAAAAAACCAAAGAATGTAGCTTTAATTGCCAATGGAACAGGTATTGCCCCGTTTTTAGGAATGATGCATGAAAAAACAAATACAAAATGTACTTTGTATTGGGGGACAAGAACTTTTGTTTCTTTGGAATTGTATAAAAACAGCATTATAAAAGCACATCAAAAAGGAAATTTGCAAAGTTATAATTTTGCCTTTTCTAAGGAAAAAAGTGATTTTAGCTATGTACAAGATTTTATTCAAAGAGATGAAAAAGACCTGGTAGCCCAATTGAAGGAAGGAGATTGTTTAATGCTATGCGGTTCTATTGCCATGAGAGATACCGTTTTTAAGCAATTAGATGAAATTTGTTTGAAGTATGATTTGGAAACTTTGGAGTTTTATAAAAATAAAGGGCAAATTTTAACAGATTGTTATTAGAAAAAATATGCTGTTGCAGTTGCGTAGAAAGTGAAGTAGCACTAATTTTATTTGCGACACAGACATTCTTTTTATTTGAATGTATGCCAAACTTTTTTCGTAGTTTCGCTCGACTTTAAAAGAATGAGTTTTGGGAAAATTGCTTCTTGAAAATAGAGTTTATTTTTTTTATTCTCTGGATCAAGGTTTTAGAAATAGCCAATTAAAGTTTCAGAATTCAAGCAAAGGCTAGCACAATTTCACAAAAAGAAATCTGTATATTTGATTTATATGCAATCAAAAGTAAAAATTATTGAATGTCCTAGAGATGCCATGCAAGGCATTAAGGATTTTATTCCAACAGAAATAAAAGCAAGGTATATCAATGCTTTGTTGGGTGTTGGGTTTGATACTATTGATTTTGGTAGTTTTGTCTCTCCAAAGGCAATTCCGCAAATGCAGGACACGGCAAAAGTGCTTTCTCTTTTAAATTTATCAGAAACAAACAGCAAATTGTTGGCAATAGTTGCCAACACCAGAGGAGCAACAGATGCGGCCTCTTTTGAAGAAATTAATTATTTGGGTTTTCCGTTTTCTATTTCAGAAAATTTTCAAATGCGAAATACCCACAAAACAATTGAAGAATCTGTGGTTGTTTTGGATGAAATATTGAATGTGGCTTTAAAAAGCAACAAAGAAGTGGTAACCTATTTATCTATGGGTTTTGGAAATCCTTATGGAAATCCTTGGAATGTTGATATTGTAGCCAACTGGACAGAACGTTTGTCCAAAATGGGTGTTAATATTTTATCGCTTTCCGATACCGTGGGAACAGCAACTCCAGAAATAATTAGCTATTTATTTTCCAATTTAATTCCTCAGTATCCAAAAATTGAGTTTGGTGCACATTTGCATACAACCTATGCCACATGTATGGAAAAAATTGATGCGGCTTTTATAGCAGGTTGTCAGCGTTTTGATGGAGCTATTAAGGGCTTTGGTGGTTGTCCTATGGCGAAGGATGAATTGACAGGAAATATGCCAACCGAAAAATTACTTTCCTATTTTACTTCTAAATCTGTATCTACTGGCACAAAACCTATGAGTTTTGAAAGTGCCTATAATGCTTCTCTTCAGGTATTTTAGTCTTTTTTTTACTGCTTCTAAAAATAATTTAACTCTTTATTTGAAATTAATCTAAATAAGTTTTGTGATTTAAGAATCATGTGTATCTTTGCAGCAGAAAAATAAAATTATCTTTAAACAATCTAAATAAGAATTATGAAAAGTATTAATTTCACAACTGGAGTTATCGTTGCAATTTCAAGTATGTTTGTAGCCTGTGATAACGGAGAAGATCTTCAGGATATAATTAATAAAGTAGAGGATATTGAAACAGGTTTTACAGTTCCTTCAACGTATAACTTTACAAGAGGTGGAAATACAACAGTAAGTTTTAGTGGACAAACAACACGTTTGTCAATGGCTAAAGAAGTACTTAATTATTTAGCGGTTGACTCAGGTAAATCTGCACAAGAAATTGAGGCGGCTTTTGCGCATACTACAGGTGCGAATGATTTTACAGATACAGATTTAAATGCTTCTGATAAAAGTGTAAAAAGTAAAGTAGCAGCATCGGACGATTTGTTTGGTGAGGATGCCGTAACAAAAGGAGCAATTCAAGCTGATTTTTCAGAATATATTTCAAATCAAGTTAGTGAAGTTGTACCTAATAAAGATGTGGAAGCAACTGCTGGAACAGCGGGATATATTGGTTCAAAACCTAGATATGTAAATGGAAAAGGAATTGAATACAACCAAGTATTTAACAAAGGAATGATTGGAGCTTTGGTTATGGACCAAGTTTTAAATAACTATTTAGGAAATATACGTGTATCAAATGAAGATTATATTTCTAAAAATAATGCAGAGACTTTAGAGGAAGGAAAAAATTACACAAAATATGAGCACCATTTTGATGAAGCTTATGGATATGTTTATGGTGATGCTACTGTAGATTCTGAAAGCCCAATTGATAGAGCAGGGGATAAATTTTTATTCAGCTATATCACGCAGGTAAATGCAGATACAGATTTTGAAGGAATTCAAAATCAAATTTTTAAAGCATTTGTATTAGGTAGAGCGGCAGTTGTTGCTAATGAATATGAAGTGTTAAACAAAGCAATTGACGTATTGCAGTACCAAATATCTAAAGTAGTAGCAGTTAGAGCGGTTCACTATTTCCAAGCAGGTAAAGTTTCTTTGGCTGCAGATGATTATGAATCAGCATTCCATGCATTGTCTGAAGGTTACGGGTTTTTATACAGCTTACAGTTTTCAAGAAATCCTGTTACAGACGCTCCTTATTTTACTTTTGAAGAAGTAACTACTTTGTTAGATAAATTGGAAGCAGGTAACGGTTTTTGGGATTTAAAAGATGGAACTGTTTTAGATGAGGTTTCGAATGCTATTTCTGCAAAATTTGACTTTACAACTGCACAAGCGGCTAATTAATTATCTTAAATTTAAAGTATAAAATAAAGTGTTTGAAGATGCTTAATTCTTCAAACACTTTGTCTAAATTTGCAATCCCTACTAAAAGCGTCTAAATCATGAAAAAAATAGGTCTTTTTTTAATTATTGTTACAGTTCTTGTTTCTTGCGGAACAGAGGGGACGAGTAGCTGTACAAATGATTCTTTTGATAGGAAAGCCATGTTAGAAAACTGGGCAAATAATATTATTATTCCTTCATTTGAAAATTATGATGCATTGGTTAGTACCTTAAAAACCGATGTAACTACTTTTTCAACAACGCCAAATCAAAATAATTTAGCGCAAGCAAGAAGTTCTTGGTTGTTAGCTTATAAGGCTTGGCAACAAGTTGCAATGTTTCAAATAGGAGAGGCTGAAGTAATTCGATTAAAAGAATATTCAAATTCTTATCCTGTTGATGCTGTAGGAGTGGAAAGTAATATTTCTTCAGAAGTATACGATTTAGCATTGTCTACTCAAATTAATAGACAAGGATTTCCTGCCTTAGATTATTTGTTAAATGGCTTAAAAGATACGGATGCTGAAATCATCACAACTTTTAGTGCAACTTCTTATAAAAACTATGCAAACGCTGTTGTAGATCGATTGAAACTTATGTCTACAGCTGTTGTTACAGATTGGAAAACAAACTATGCTGCTATTTTTATAGCCAACGATTGTTCTTCTTCAACTTCTTCAGTAGATAAATTGGTAAACGATTTTATTTTCAATTTTGAAAAAAACATAAGAGTGTCTAAAATTGGAAATCCGATTGGTTTTTTTACCAATACTCCAATTCCTGAAGCTGTAGAAGCTTTTTATAAAAAAGATGTTTCTAAAGAATTATTCCTTACTGCTGTGAATACTTCTAAAGATTTTTTTAACGGAAAACATTTCAATTCAAATACAGAAGGGAAAAGTTTAAAATCGTACCTAATAGAATTACAAGTTGAAGCTGGTGGTAAAAATTTAAGTGACTATATTGTAGAAAAGTTTGACAAAGTTTTGACATCTGCAAATGCTTTAGATGCCAATTTTTATGCACAAATAATAAGTGATAGAGCTGTATTTATAGCTTTGAGAGAGAATGATTTACATCCTTTGTTAGAGGTTATGAAAACCAATATGTTATCGGCTCTTGATATCAAAGCAGACTATAATGATTCTGATGGTGATTAGATTTATAAAAAAAATAATAAAATAGATATAAGGTTCAGGATAATTCATTATTCTGGACTTTTTTTGATGTTTACAATACGTAACAACAATGAGCTTAAAGCAAATCCTACTGTTCACATTAATTTTAGTTCCTGCACTTATTTTTTCTCAGGAAAAGTTAACTGTTAAACTGACTATAAATTCTGAAGAAAATTTGACGGGCATTTCAAATGCACAAGTGTACTTAAAATCAGGAAAAGATTTAGGAAGTACGGATGAAAATGGAATGTTGTTTTTTGAAGCGGAAGAAGGGAAAAATTATCAAATAGTCGTTTTTTCTTTTGAATATAAAATTTTTCAAACGTCAATAATTCCTACTAAAAACTCTAATAAGTACAGCTTTGAATTGGCTCATTTAGGGGAGAATTTAGATGAAGTCCATGTCTCAGGCAATAAAAGGAAGTTCTTTAACCTAGTTCGTTTAAAAAATGTAGAAGGAACGGCCATTTATGCAGGAAAGAAAACAGAGGTTGTTTTGGTTGATCAAATTGTGGGTAATTTGGCCTCAAATAATGCGCGTCAAGTAATGGCGCAAGTAGTGGGCTTAAATATTTTTGACGCTGGAGATGGAGGTTTACAACTAAGTATTGGAGGAAGAGGTTTGGATCCTAATAGAACATCTAATTTTAATACACGTCAAAACGATTATGATATTAGTGCAGATGTTTTGGGCTACCCAGAAAGTTATTATACACCTCCTGCGGAAGCACTTTCAGAAATACAAGTAATTCGTGGTGCAGCTTCTTTGCAATATGGAACACAATTTGGTGGTTTGATTAATTTTAAATTAAAAGAACCTGTAAAGGATAAAGAAATCGAAGTTATTTCAAGACAAAATATTGGGTCTTATGGATTGTTTACCAGTTTCAATAGTATTTCAGGAACGGTAGATAAAAAGTTCAGCTACTATGCCTATTACAATTACAAAAAAGGAGATGGGTATAGAGCCAATTCTAATTTTGATTCAAAAAACTTGTTTGCTCAAATTGGTTACCAGTTTTCTGAAAAAACAAAATTAGTTTTTGAAACCACCTATTTAGATTATTTAGCCAAACAATCTGGTGGACTTTCAGACAAGCAATTTTTAGAAAATCCACGACAAAGCAATAGAACAAGAAATTGGTTTGCTGTAAATTGGCAATTAATGGCGTTGAAATTCACACATAAATTTTCAGAACAAACAGATTTTAGCTTCAATTTATTTTCATTAAATGCGAATAGAAAAGCTTTAGGTTTTAGAACCAATCCCAATTTTGACAATCCAAATGCACTTACAGATATTGATGAAATGGATAGCAATGGTGATTTTTTGCACGAAAGAGATTTGCTAGTTGGGCAATTTAGAAATTGGGGTATTGAATCTCGTTTGCTAACACGTTACCATGTTGGTGAAAAAGATGCTGTATTTTTAATAGGAGCAAAGCTTTACAAAGCCAATAATTCATCAGAACAAGGCTCAGGAAGTAAAGGCGTAGATGCTGATTTTTCTTTTTATAAAGAAACCTATCCAGATTATTCTAGCCAATCTTCTTTTAAATATCCAAACTTTAACGTAGCCATTTTTGGCGAGAACATATTTAACCTTTCAGATTCCTTTTCTTTAACACCAGGTTTTCGTTTTGAATACATTAAAACAATATCAGAAGGAGCGTATTTAAATGCAAATACAGGAAATTTTGTCGATGATAACAATCGCTTCAATCGAAATATTTTATTATTGGGTTTAGGTGCTAGTTATAAACCAGATAATTACTTTGAGGCTTATGCCAACATTTCACAAAATTATAGATCGGTTACTTTTAGTGATATTCGTGTTACAAGTCCTTCTTTTTCTGTGGCAGATGATATAACCGATGAAAAAGGATTTACTTCTGATATTGGAGTAAGAGGGAAAATAGGAACATCATTTTCTTATGATAGTAGTGTTTTTGGCTTGTTATATGATGGAAAAATTGGAACTAATTTTGAAGATAGAATAGGTTGGATTAGAGACAATATTGGTACAGCAGTTGTGTATGGTTTTGAAACCCTATTGGACTGGAATATAAAAGACACATTTTGGGAAAATAGCAATTATAAGTTGAACACTTTTGTTAATATAGCTTTTACTGATTCAGAATATACCAAGTCGAAATTTAATGGAGTTGAAGGCAAAAAAGTTGAATTTATTCCTTTTGTGAATTTAAAAACAGGAATTGGTTTTGGCTATAAAAACTTTTTGGGTAGTCTTCAGTACAGCTACCTTTCTCAACAATATACCGATGTAACGAATGCAGAATATGACCCTCACAATAATTCTTCTGTTAAAGGGGCAATACCCGCCTATGATATTTTAGATTTTTCTGTTTCTTATGTGTATAAAAATATTAAATTAGAAACCGGAATAAATAATGTACTGAATAAAAGTTATTTTACCAGAAGAGCAACGGGTTATCCAGGACCTGGTATTATCACTTCCGATCCGGCTACTTATTATTTAACTGTACAATTTAAAATTTAATAATTATGAAATCGAAAATGAAAAAAATAGGTGTTGTTTTAATAATAGCACTTGTTGTAATGCAATTTATTAGACCGGACAGAACTTATGTGGCCGTTGATACTCAAACAGACTTTTTATCTGTTACACAGGCACCAGAAAATATAGCGGCAATTGTTAAAAAGAACTGTTACGATTGTCATTCAGACCAAACAGCATATCCTTGGTATACGAATGTAGCCCCTCTTTCATTTTGGATCAATCATCATATTGAAGAAGGGAAGGAACATTTAAATTTTTCTAATTGGACAAAATATCCTGCAAAAAAAGCAGCGCATAAATTGGAAGAATTTTTTGAAGAAGTAGAAGAAGGAAAAATGCCTTTAGAATCGTACACCTATTTGCATGGAAGTTTATCGGAAACAGATAAAAGTACATTGTTAACCTGGGTACAATCTATTCGCTAAATTACTTTTAGCTTTTACGAATTCCTAGTAGATTTTTAAAGGGATTTAATAAATTTTGTAAGAAAGAAGTATATTTTGGATTTTCGGATTTTCCGAGTCCAAAATGTACTTTTTTTATTTGCTCAGATCTGACCAACGTTCCGAACAACCAATCCCAAATTGCTAATTTAGAGCCTAAGTTCTTGTCGTAATGAGCCGGGTTATCGCTGTGATGTACTTGATGCTGCAAAGGGCTGATAAATAAATATTCTAAAAAATTATAAAATCTTAAGCGCACATGTGAGTGGCGTAAATTGGCACCCCAACTATTAAATATTAGAGTGAAAACGGTAACACCTGCAAAAGTCCATTTGCTAATTTGTGCACCAGATAGATAGTCAAAAACACCTGTTGTAATTCCAAAAACAAAAATACTTCCCAAATTATTTAAAATTAATTCTAATGGATGAATTCTGTATTGGGTAAAAGGATTCATAGTCGTTGCCGAGTGATGTACTTTATGAAATTCCCATAAAATCGGTATTTTATGCATCGCTAAATGAAGGATATAGGTCATAAAATCGCCAAAAATAGTTAAGGCAATGGTATAGCTAATCATTGTAGTGGTAAACGATAATTGTACCGCTTCGTAACCAAATAAATGATTCAAGTATTCATTGGTCTCAAAAGAAAGTTTTAAGCCATAAATAAATAAGGGAGCAATTAATAGAACTTTTATAGTGCTGTTAAATAGAATGAAATAATAATCGACAAAAGCGGACTTACCGATCCATACTTTTTTGTGAAGTACATAGTTTAGAAAGGATTTTCTTTTTTCTTTTCTGAAAACATAATACACCAAAATTAATGAAGAAAGCATGTAAACAAAATATGTCCTTTTAGAAGCAGTCGTAAGAAATTGTAAAAGCACGTCAGAACATTTAAGTAGGAAATCTTGAATATTTAATAAAATCATACACCGTGTTTTACGAGGGTAAAGTTACTCAATATCCAATTATGGAAACGTATTTTATTAGAAAACTAGATGTTTTAGTTCATTTTCGTGTTGATGATTTTAGCCTTTCTTAAAAAACAGGACACTTATTTAGAACTAATCAAAATAATGATTATATTTGCACAAGTTTATAAATGACGTGAAATTATTCTATAAAGAATAGCTAAAAAATTGAAAAATAGATGAATACAGTTATTGAAGGTTTATTAAATGATCAAATAAAATACGAAGCAAAAGCTTCTATGCAATACTTAGCGATGGCTTCTTGGGCAGATGCAAGTGGCTATAACGGAGTGGCTACTTTTTTTTACAACCAGTCAGAAGAAGAGCGTTTGCATATGACCAAATTAGTGAAGTTTGTTAATGAACGTGGCGGTCAAGTAATTATTTCAGAGTTAGAAAAACCAAAAGCTGTTTTTGAATCTTTAAATGAATTGTTTGAAACTTTTTTAAGCAGCGAGATTTTTGTTACCGAACAAATTAACAAAGTAATTTTTGAATGTTTGCAAAACAAAGATTACAACGTTCATAATTTTATGCAGTGGTATGTTACCGAACAATTAGAAGAAGAGGCTTTGGCAAGAACACTTTTAGATAAATTAACAATTATTGGTGGCGATAAATCTGGGCAATATTTATTTGACAGAGATATAAATACCATAGCAGCAAAAAATACACTGTAATGAGCTTTTTGATTATTAGTAGTCCATCTATACCTATACAAACAGCTTGCAACTTAAGTTGTGGTACTAAGAAAAAGAAATGTTGTAAAAAGTATAAAAAGAAGGGGAAAGTTAATTGTAAAAGTTGCCCGAAGATATAATTTATAAAATCCTGTAATAATTTATTAATTACAGGATTTTTTTAGTTTTATGAGCAAGCTAAGCCTTTTTCTAAAGTCCTTATCTCAAAAAAAAATGAACTTATTTACAGGAAAAAGAGAGGATTTATGAGTTGTTAAAAAAAAAAGCTACTTTTGTTTAGATAATCCTATGTTTAGATGAACACTATTAAAAATACTTTTACCATTTACGACCTTGAAATATTAAGCGGAATTAAAGCGCATACCATACGAATTTGGGAAAAGCGATACGCCGTATTTAATCCAGATCGTATCAATAGAAATGTTCGTATTTATAGCCTGTTAGATTTACAAAAAATGCTAAACCTTAGTCTTTTGTACAATCATGGGATAAAAATTTCAAAATTAACAGATTTGTCTGATCGTGAATTGGCAGACAAAGCAAAAGAAGTTGCCTTAGAAGGAATAGCCAATAATTATCAAATAAATGCACTTATTGTTAGCATGTATACCTTTGATGTAGCTGTTTTTCAAGATGTATATTTAGAAGAAATAAAAAATAATTCTTTCGAAACTATTTTTATTTCAATTTACTTACCCCTTTTAAAGCATATTGGCGTTTTGTGGCAAACAGAATCTATTAAGCCTGCGCATGAACATTTTATTTCAAATTTAATTTACAAAAAAATTAGTTTGCATATCTCCAAGTTGCCAAGGATAGAAGACACAACAAAAACAGTACATGTTTTATTTTTACCTGAAGGAGAAGGACATGAAATTGGTTTGTACTTCCTAAATTATTATTTGTTAAGTAAGGGGCAACGCACTATTTACTTAGGACAAAGTATTCCTTTTGAAGATTTGTTTTTTATCAATTCTCAATTTCAAAATATTCAATGGGTAAGCTCATTTGTAATTGACTTGGTTCCGAAAGCGAAAAAGCAATTTGTGATTAATGCCGCAAAATTATTAGAGAATACCAAAAATAATTTTTGGATTATTGGAAGTATTTGGGACGATTTTGAAAAGAAAAACCTACCTAAAAATATTAGTTTTTACAATGGTTTTAAGGAACTTATAAAATTATAATTTTTTTTAGATTGTTTTTTGTTTAATAAAATTGTATTTTTGTTTAACATGAAGAAAACAATAAAAATATTAGGATCCGGATTTTCGTCTTTATCAGCTGCTTGTTATTTAGCCAAAGAAGGACATGACGTGAGCGTTTATGAGAAAAACGCAACTATAGGTGGTAGGGCACAGCAGTACAAAAGAGAAGGTTTTATTTTTGATATGGGGCCAACATGGTATTGGATGCCTGATGTTTTTGAACGCTTTTTTGCAGATTTTGATAAAAAACCGTCAGATTATTATCAGTTGGAGAAATTAAATCCAGCCTACAAAGTCTATTATGATGTCAATGATTTTATTGCCATTTCTTCCAACTTAGATGAAATTTATGCTTTGTTTGAAAAAGAAGAAACTGGAAGTTCCGTGGCTTTGAAAGAGTTTTTAAGCAAAGCAGAAAGTAATTACAATGTGGCTGTCAAAGATTTGGTGTACCGCCCAGGTGTGTCTCCTTTAGAATTAATCAGCCCAAAAACTGTGACAAAACTAAATCAATTGTTTTTTGATATTCGCAGACAGATCAAAAATAAATTTTCCAATCCACGACTCATTAAAATACTTGAATTCCCTGTACTTTTTTTAGGGGCAAAACCTGGCAATACACCTGCGATGTACAATTTTATGAATTGGGCAGATTTTGGATTAGGTACCTGGCATCCAAAAGGAGGTATGTTTGAAGTGGCCAATGGTATGGCTACTTTAGCGAAAGAATTGGGAGTGAAATTTGTACTGAATTCTCCTGTAGATAAAATTTCAGTAAATGAAAAAGGAGCTGCTATTGGCATTACTGTTCACAACAAACTGATTCCTGCAGACATTGTCTTAAGCGGTGCCGATTATCATCATACAGAGAAATTATTGGACTTTAAATTACGCCAGTACTCTGAAAAATATTGGGAAAAGAAAACTTTTGCCCCCTCTTCTCTATTATTTTATGTAGCTTTCGATAAAAAGTTAATCAATGTTGCGCATCATACGTTGTTTTTCGACAAAGAATTTGACTCACATGCGGAATATATTTACGATACGCCTGCTTGGCCAAAAGATCCTTTATTTTATGCTAGTTTTCCTAGTATGTCTGATGATACTTTTGCTCCACAAGGAAAGGAGGCTGCAACTTTTTTAATTCCAATTGCGGCCGGACTAGATGATACGCAAGCACATAGAGATGCTTATTTGAAAATAATTTTAGAAAGATTAGAAAATTTAACCAAGCAAAAATTGACAGATGACATACTTTTTGTGAAATCCTATTGTGTTAAAGATTTTATAGAGGATTATAATTCGTATAAAGGAAATGCTTACGGTTTGGCGAATACCTTAACACAGACGGCTTTTTTAAGACCTAAAATTAAAAGTAAAAAAGTAGGCAATTTATATTTTACAGGACAATTAACAGTACCAGGACCAGGAGTTCCACCAGCTCTGATTTCTGGAAAAGTGGCCGCAGAATTAATTTTAAAACAGCTAAACTAATGAAAGCACTCTATGATGAGATCTCTTTTCAGAGTTCAAAATTAATCACCAAAAGTTACAGTACTTCATTTTCTATAGCCGTTCGTTTATTGGCGCCTAGTATCCGACAAGCCATTTATAATATTTATGGTTTTGTGAGGTTGGCCGATGAAATTGTGGATAGTTTTGAAGGTTATCCAAAAGAAATATTACTAGATCGTTTTGAAGAAGAATATTTTTTATCCTTAGAAACTAAAATTAGTACAAATCCTGTAACCAATGCTTTTTTACAAACGGTAATGGAATACAATATCGATCAAGAATTGGTAAAAGCTTTTTTAAAGAGTATGCGTGCCGATTTGACCAAGCAGGTGTATCAAAGTGAGGAAGAGGTAGCCGAGTATATTTATGGCTCTGCGGATGTGGTTGGTTTGATGTGTTTGAAAGTTTTTGTGAAAGGTGATGAAGATGCTTATCAAAAATTGAAAGAACCTGCTATGAAATTAGGGTCAGCTTTTCAAAAAGTAAATTTTTTACGCGATATGAAAGAAGATTTTGAAGAATTAAGTCGTACCTATTTTCCGGATATAAATCCGAAAACCTTGAGCAACGAAGATAAAAACAGAATTATTTCTGAAATTAATAAAGAGTTCGAAGAAGCTTATATGGGAATTAAAAAATTACCTAAAGAGGCTAAATTAGGTGTATTTGTAGCCTATCGCTATTATTTAAGGTTGTTGAAGAAAATTGAAAAAACACCTGCAAAAGTACTTTCAGAAAAGCGTGTTCGAATTTCGAATCTCTTAAAAACCTATCTGTTATTTCGCTCTTATGTCAAATTTCAATTAAAATATGTGTAGTTTTTATGTGATTTTATTTGTGAGTTTGTTTGGGCATTTGGAAACGAATCTGCCGGAGTTGGTAAACGAATTCCATCAATTAAATTCTGAAAAAACAGAAGAAATATTTATTCAGAAATATGAAAATTTTGAAGATCCCTCTATTTTGGCCTATGTGTATGCCTTAAAAATGAAACAAGCTAGTTACACGTTAAATCCGTATACAAAATTGAAAATTTTTAATAACTCAAAAAAAGCTTTAAATAAGTTGATTACTGAAAATACAACAAATATACATTTGCGATATATCCGATTGATGTTACAGGAAAAAACACCTAAAATTTTAGGTTTCAACAATTTTATTACTTCGGATAAAGCTTTTTTATTAAAAAAAATGAAGATAAAAGACGAAACCGATTACTTAGATAAGTACATTTATAAAAATACTTCGTTATGATGATTATGACTTACATTTTTATTACACTCCTTACCTATATCCTTATGGAAGTGGCTACTTGGTTAACGCATAAATATGTGATGCATGGTTTTTTGTGGGCGCTACATGCCGATCACCATCAACCTAAATATGCGGGCGTTTTTGAAAAAAATGATGCCTTTTTTGTGATTGGTGCAATTCCCAGTATTACCTTGTTTTATTATGGGGTTCATCCTGAATTTAATTATAAATTTTTTATTGGCCTTGGCGTTTTATTTTATGGAATTACCTATTTTTTAATTCATGACGTTTTAATTCATCAACGGTTCAAATGGTTCAAACACACAAAAAATAAATACTTATTAGGTTTGCGTAAAGCACATAAAATTCATCATAAACATTTAGGAAAAGAACATGGGGAGTGTTTTGGAATGCTAAATGTTCCAAAGAAATATTTTAATAGATAGACAATGATGCAACCGCTCTATTTATATGTGCTAATAGGATCATTTAGCATTCCATTTTTATTCACTTTTTTCTGTATAGATTTTATTAAGAAGTGGAAGAATTTCTGTATTTCAACCTTGTGCATAGCATCCTTCTTTCTTATTTGGGATGCCATTTTTACAAATTTTGAAATTTGGGGTTTTACCCATTCCTATTGTGCGGGTTGGTATTTTCTTAAAATGCCTATAGAAGAGTGGCTCTTTTTTTTAGTCATCCCTTTTTGTAGCTTGTTTACACATTTTGCTTTTTTTTACGCTTTTCCAAAGCTTGTACTTAATAAAAAAGCAACAATTCTTATTACAGGTATACTTGTTTGTGCAGCTGTGCTGTTGCTGATTTTTAATTATGATAAATGGTATACTTTGGTCAATTATGTTTGTTTTATTTTGGTGTTGATTTTTGGATTGTTTCGTTTGCAATTATTGCAACAATTCTACATTTCGTTTCTAATCATATTGATTCCCTTTTTTTTAGTGAATGGAATACTTACCGGAATGCTAACAGAAATTCCGGTAGTGTGGTATGACAATACAGAAAATTTAGGAAGGCGAATAGTGACCATTCCTGTGGAAGATATAGGCTATGCTTTTTCCATGTTATTTGGTAATCTATTAATTTTTGATCTATTAAATAGAAGAGAAGAAAACAGAATTAGTAAAACTACTTAAAACAAAATTAAATGTCAGTAAACATAATTTCTCATTCCAATATCTATACTTTGTCGGCGCAACAAGTCTTGCCAATTTCTATTTCAGAAGCCTGGAAGTATTTCAGTTCTCCAGAAAATTTAAAAGAACTAACGCCGCCAGAAATGCAAATGAATGTCACTTCTGGAAAACCAGAAAAAGCCTATGCCGGACAAATTATCACTTATAATTTAGCCGTAGCAAAAGGAATTCGAATCAATTGGGTAACAGAAATTACACAAGTCCTACAAGAAAAAATGTTTATTGACGAACAACGTTTCGGTCCCTATAAAATGTGGCATCATGAGCATACATTTGAAAAAATTGACGAACACAGTTGTTTAATGAAAGATAAAATTTCATACAAATTACCACTGGGGTTTTTAGGGAAAATTGCACATGTTTTATTTGTAAAGAATCAATTAAAAGGAATTTTTAATTTCAGAGAACAAAAAGTAAATGAAGTTTTTGGGAAGTTGTAAAAAGAATACAATTCCCAAGTAAATATTGAATTTATTCAAAAAGAAAATCTATGTCTATGCTTCCATCCAAAGCATCAAATTCTTCAATTTCTATTTTTTCAAAAAAGTGCACTATTAAATTTCTTTTGACCAATTCCGTATAATATTCATCTAAAAGTGAGACTTTGCATTCGTGGTGCTCAATTCCATTTGGTAAAAAAGTAAACCGATCAATAGAAGTAAGGGTACAAACAGCAGTGTCAGTTGTTTTTAACTCTTTGATATGAAATAACATCATATTTGTTTTGTTGTACTCTTTAATTGTCATTAGTTTTCCATTATCCATATCATGTTGGTGGTCATGTTTATGCTCATGGTCATGATGATGCTGGTCGTGGCTATGTTTGTGTTTACTCAAAATATCTATTTATTTCTGATTCTGAAAGATTGTAATCGGTTACTTTATGGTGTTCTAAGATTTCTGCAATGGCATCCGTTTTAAACTTTAAAATGGCTTTGTTAAGATCTTTACCTTCTAAAAATTGTTTAAAACAAGTGTTGTTGTCGTTTTCTATTACCTCATTGGCAATATGCATGCTTTGTCTAAACAATACGACCAAACGAAATTTTTTCGTCTTGCTTTTTTTGTCATATCCAAAACCAAGGATGTAATTATTTCTAAATTCTGTTACTGTCATGTATATTATATCTAAATAACCAATGTAATTTTTATTGGTGTCTGTTTTGTTTTTAATTAAGAACTGATTGAAATAAGGTTTTCCAATAGTTCAACACAAGCATCTAATTCTGTTTGTTCAATAAATTCATTTGCCCTATGTGCTTGGTCTATAGATCCTGGTCCGCAAATAATACTTTCAATTCCTGCGGCAGCAAACTGTCCTGCTTCTGCGGCATAAGGAACAGTTCCAAGATTTGTATTTGGATTTATCTTTTTTAACAATTGAACTATTTCTTGATTTTCTTTGGTGTCTAATGGAGGAACAGGAGCATGCTGTTCTACCGTTTTAATTTTAAAATCAGGATAAATACTTTTTAATTCCTCTTCTCTTTGTCTACAATGAGTTTCAAATGCTTCAAAAATTTCGTGTAAATTATCCTTCGGTATAATTCTAGCGTCCCATGAAAACGTTGCTTTGTCGGCAATGACATTTGCGGCAATTCCACCCTGAACAACTCCTGTATGCAAAGAAGTGTGCGGTGGTGTAAAGCGTGTGTCAATACTTCCTGAGGCAACCAAGGCCTTCATTTTATCTTCCAACCATAAAATAAGTCGTGCACTTTCATGTACAGCGCTGACTTCTTTTAAAATTCCACTGCTATGTCCAGCAGAACCATTAACATAAGTGTCGTATAAACAAATTCCTTTATGTCCAATAATTGGTTGCATTAAAGAAGGTTCTCCTATAATGGCAAATTTCGGTTTTTCGGAATAGTGATTTTGTAGGTGGGTAATAAGTTCTGGTGCAGCTAAACAGCCTATTTCTTCATCGTAAGAAAAAGCAAAATAAATAGGCGTTTTTAAGTCTGTTTTTACCATTTCAGGTAGAATAGCCAAACAACAAGCCAAATAACCTTTCATATCACAAGACCCTCTTCCGTATAATTTTCCATCACCTTTGTCGCTTAGCTCAAACGGATTTGTATCCCAGTTCTGTCCTATTACAGGAACCACATCGGTATGACCAGAAAGAATAACGCCCCCATCAACGGCAGGGCCAATTCTACAGTGCAAAGATGCTTTGGTATTTTCCACATTCGGAACCAGTACCGTTTCTATGCCAAAGGATTCAATATAATCTTTGATCCAATGAATGATTGTTGTATTACTTTCTCCTCCTAAAACAGGAAATGAAACTAATTTTGATAATAGTTGAGCGGCCGTCATAAGTTTAGTTTGCGATTTCAATTTTGGCGTTTTTCTTTTTAATTTTTTTATTGCGGGCTTCTTTAAGCAAGCGATTGCTTTTGTTTCTTTTGATGGCAACATAAACAGCGTAATCTTTTACTTCAATAAGTCCCAAGTCTTCCTTGTTCATAAAATCGAATTGCAGACAAAATCCAACTACATCCATTTTATTCACCTTGTCTTTTTTCCCTTTGCCAATATAAACAGTAACCCATTCAGGCTCCGTAATTGTCTTCTGATTGGCTAATGTTAAGATAACCGGTTCTGTTTTTACATATTCGGGTAAATAATCCTCTTCCGTTCTTAATAAAATACTGACTCCAGAAGCTTTCATTCTAGCGGTTCGTCCATTTCTATGGGTAAACGTTTTCTCAGTTGTTGGCAATTGATAATGTACCACATAATCCAAATCGGGTATGTCAATTCCTCTGGCAGCTATATCCGTTGCAATTAAAAATTGTGCACTTCCATTTCTGAATTTCAACAATTCTAATTCTCGTTGAGGTTGTTCTAAACCACCATGAAATATTGCGTAGTCAACTTTATGATCGTCCAAATAGTCACAAATTCTGTCGCAAGCTTCTCTATGATTGCAAAAAACTATGGTATTTGTATTTGGTTCAAATGTTTTGAAAAGACTTAAAAGTCCTTCAGCCTTTTCGTCATTTGCCGTAACAACTTGCTGTAACTCTAAATTGTTTTCTTCCGTTGAAGAAAAATCTAATGTATGAATTTCTTTTATTTCTAAAAATTCAGGTATGTCAATAGAGTTTGTGGCAGAAACTAAAAGGTGTCCTTTTATATTTGGAATATTATGAACTATTTTTTCCATTTGCGTAACAAATCCAAATTCTAAGGATTTGTCAAACTCATCAAAAACCAAATGAGAAATAGCTGAGGTGTCAAAAGTTTCTCGTCTCATATGATCTTCAATTCTACCAGGGGTGCCGACAAGAATAGTAGGGGGGGATGAGAAATTTTTACGTTCAACAGAAAAAGGATGACCACCATAACAGGCATTTATTTTAAAAGGAAGTTTCATTGCTTTTAAAACATTTTCTATTTGTAAAACCAACTCTCTAGTAGGAGCTAGGATTAGTATTTGAACTCCTGTTTTTTCTTTAATTTTAGAAAGCATGGTTAAAACATAAGCTACGGTCTTTCCACTTCCTGTAGGAGAAAGTAATAGTAAGTTTTTATTGGATTTACTGGCATCTAAAGAAGCTTGTTGCATTTCATTAAATTCTGAAAAGCCTAAGTTTTTTAGAAGTTCACTCTGATTTATTTTAAAATTATCCATGGTACAAATGTAATTCAACTATCTTTAGCGTTCTAAAAATGTATATACAAATATCAGGAAATGGACGCACAACCAAACAATCCTATTCATGGAAAAAGAATAGAAGATATATTGAAAGAATTAGTAGCCTATTATGGTTGGGAACATTTGGGGCATAAGGTTAAAATAGGGTGTTTTAGAAACAATCCAACCATTGGTTCAAGTTTAACGTTTTTAAGACGAACCAATTGGGCAAAGAGTAAAGTAGAGGCATTGTATATTGAAATGCATAGAAAAATAGAGCAGTCAAAGAAGTAGATTTCTCTCTTTGATTGAAATGACAAACATTAACGCTAATTATACTACTTATCAAGTTATGGGAACGGTGATATCCCTACCAGGAGTAAGTTTACCAAAAAAAAACATGGGTACAAAAAAAAGGCTGTATGAAAATTAATTTTCAGACAGCCTTTTTTTGTTAGTGCCTCTTAATGAATGGCTAAAATTAAAATAATGTCAGGTCGAGCGGAGTCCACACCCTGTTTAATTTTAATTGTATAAGTTCTCGACTCCGCTCGAGGAGGCATTTAATAGCGTAAAAGAATTCTGTTATATTAAAGTTGCTAAAGACCTAAAATTTTCTTTAATTGTTCTTTGTCTATATCCGCTCCAGCAAAATCATCAAAAGTTTTTCCTGTAGATTCTATAATATGTTTTTGAATAAAAGGAGCTCCTTCTCTTGCTCCTTGTTCAGGCGATTTTAAGCAGCATTCCCATTCCATTACAGCCCATAAATCACATTCGTATTTGGTCAATTTAGAAAAAATACTTTTGAAATCTACTTGGCCATCACCTAAAGATCTAAATCTACCCGCTCTGTCTTTCCAGTTTTGATATCCTCCATAAACCCCTGTTTTACCAGATGGGTTAAATTCAGCATCTTTTACATGGAACATTTTGATGAATTCATGGTAGTAATCAATGTATTTTAAATAATCTAATTGCTGTAGTACAAAATGACTTGGGTCGTATAAAATATTTACTCGATTGTGTTTTCCTGTAGCTTCTAAAAAACGTTCAAAAGTAATTCCGTCATGTAAGTCTTCACCTGGATGAATTTCATAACAAACATCCACACCTTTTTCATCAAAGTGATTTAAAATTGGCAACCATCTTTTGGCTAATTCTTCAAATCCCATTTCAACTAAGCCATCTGGTGCTTGTGGCCATGGATACATGGTATGCCATAAAAGTGAACCAGAAAATGTTGCATGTGCTTTAATTCCTAAATGCTCACTTGCAGTTCCAGAATTTTTTAATTGTTGCACGGCCCATTCTGTTCTTTTCTTTGGATTATTTTTACAATGATCTGGCGCAAAATTGTCAAACATTAAATCGTAAGCCGGGTTTACAGCCACTAATTGTCCTTGTAAATGCGAAGCCAATTCTGTGATTTCTAAGCCATGTGAATTGACCAAGCCTTTTAATTCGTCACAGTAGGTTTTGCTTTCCGCAGCGGTATCTACATCGATCAATCTTGTGTCCCAAGTAGGAATTTGAATTCCTTTGTAGCCTAAGCCAGCAGCCCATTTACACATACCATCAAGGGTATTGAAGGGAGCTTCATCTCCGGCGAACTGTGCTAAAAACACAGCAGGTCCTTTAATAGTACTCATAATTATGGTTATTTTTTAGTAAGTTGGTATTATTTTCTAAGCTAATTTTGTCCAGCTAGCATTTTTGTTATTACTTTCAACGGCAGCGTAAATAAATTGCATACCTCTAATTCCGTCTTCTATCGTTGGATAATCAGGTGTGTCTATTGTTTCTCCATTGTTAATAGCTAGTAAATGATTGGCGAAGTTTTTATAAATAGTTGCAAAAGCTTCTAAATAGCCTTCAGGATGTCCGGCAGGGATTCTTGAAACTTCTAAGGCTTCTGGATACAAGCCATTTCCATTAGGAGTATAGATCTTAACAGGTTCATCTAACCAGCGTGTAATTAATTGATTTGGATTTTCTTGATGCCATTCCAAACTTCCTTTTTCGCCATAAACTTTGATGGCTAAATTGTTTTCTTCTCCTACAGCAATTTGTGAAATAGATAAAGTTCCTTTGGCTCCATTATTCATACGAATCAATACGTTTCCATCATCATCTAAAACTCTTCCTTCACCAAAAACACCTAAATCAGCGGCCAATTCTTCAATATGCAAACCGGTAATGTATTCTGTTAAATTTTCAGCGTGGGTACCAATATCACCTAAGGCTCCACCAATTCCCGATTTTTTAGGATCCACTCTCCAGGCGGCTTGTTTTTGATCTGTTTTTTCAATAGAAGTCGCTAACCACCCTTGTAAATATTGGACTTGTATTTTTCTTATTTTTCCTAAGTCTCCATGGGCAACCATTGCTTTGGCTTGTTTTACCATTGGATTTCCTGTATAGTTATGTGTCAATGCAAAGGTTTTGCCAGAAGCATCAATTACTTTTTTCAATGCTAAGGCTTCTTCTAAAGAAAGCGTAACGGGTTTGTCGCAAATTACGTTAAAGCCATTCTCTAAAGCCATTTTAGCAGGAGGGAAGTGCATGTGATTTGGAGTTACAATGGCAACAAAATCCATGCGTACATCTTCAGGAAGTTCTTTTTCCTTAAGAATCATTTCTTCATAATTGGCATAGCAACGATCTTCAGCTAAAAATAAATTTTTTCCAGAATTAATCGATTTTTCAGCGGTACTACTAAAAGCACCACAAACCAATTCGATCATTCCATCTATAGAAGCCGCTTTTCTATGTACATCACCAATAAATGAACCGGTTCCACCACCGATCATTCCCATTCTTAATTTTCTCATTCTCTACGTATTAATTTTTTACTTCTTTTCTTTTTTTCATGTACATACTCAATCCTAAAAAACAAACTATTAGAATTGCCGGTAATATAGACATGGTTCTTAAGGCTTCAGTAGCATTTGCATTGTCCATTAAATGCCCCATAATAGGCAATACAATAGAAACAGATAACATTCCTGCTCCTCCCATAATAGACATTCCTAAGGCACCGGTTTCTGGTAAATATTCAGCAACAAAACCAATCATAGTTGGCCAGAAAAAAGTAACACCAACAGCAAAAACAGCTGCTGCAACAAAGGTCATTCCTCCACTAGTTATGGTTAATAACCAAAGTCCTGCTAAAGTAAAAATAGCTGAATACAAAAGCATTCCTGCAGGTTTTAGCCTATGTACTACTTGTCCTGCCGACAATCTACCCAAAGCCATAATTCCATTAATAAAAGCCAAAACTAACAAAGGTGCGGCTACGGATGTTTTTAATAAAGATTCTATTCTTTGTGTAGTTCCTAGTTCTGATGCTGCTGTTAAAAACATACAAAAAACCATAAATAAGAACAAAGGTTTTCCTAGGCTGGCAAACATTTTACTTGTGCTAATTCCCAATTGGACTCTTTCTGTAACGGGGAATTTTTGTCCGTAAAACAAAACTCCATAAATAATTACAGGAACAAATAGGGTAGCAACCATAGCTTGCCAAGGTAATCCCATAACATCCATGATTAAATAACCTACTAAGGATCCAATTACAATTCCTCCAGGGAACCACACATGAAAACGATTCAACATTTTGGTTTTGTTATCGGTATACATAGAAGCAACCATCGGATTTAGAGCGGCTTCCACCATTCCGTTTCCAATACCTACAAATAAGGTAGCAATAAATAAGGAAGTCATGGTATCAGCCATTAAGGTCAATACAATACCAATGGCATGTGTAATAAAGGCTATCCAAGTAATTTTTTTTATTCCCAACGAATCTACCAACGGGCCACCAATAATCATGGCCAAAGTGAATCCCCAAAAAGCAGGTGTAAATGCATACCCAATTTGTTCTAGTGTCAATCCGGCTCCATCGGGTCCGAATACGGTTTCCAATCTAGCACGAATAGCAAAGGTCATAGCTGTCGTAATTAATGCAAGACAGCTTGCAAGAAATAATCTGTTTTTGTTGATAGTTTCCATTTTTTTTAGATTTAGTTTAAGGTTTAGTTTTTATGAAATTTGATTTCCTACTTTTATAAGTAGGTCACGGGTTAATTCAATTCCTTTGTATTCAGAAACATTGGCACCTTCGTATTCAATACCTACAAAACCAGTATAGCCAACTTCTTTTACCATTTTCATTACTTTTAAATAATCGGTTTCAATTTCGTTACCTAAGCTGTCAAAATTTCTTGACTTGGCACTTACGGCTTTTGCAAAAGGCAGCAATTCTTTCATTCCTACATAGCGGTCATAATCTTCCATGCAGTTTTTTGCGATGTCTTTTTTGATGCAAAAATTCCCGAAATCGGGCAAAGTACCACAATTGGAATTTTGTATTTGAGAAAATACGCCATGCATCCAAGCTCCATTGGAAGAAAATCCTCCATGGTTTTCTACCAAAACATTGATCTTTGCCTGTTTGGCATAATCTGATAATTTCGTTAAGGAATCTATAGCTGCTTTTGTAGCTTCAGTTTTGTCAATACCTCCTGCTAAATTTACACGAATGGCATGACAGCCTAAGTGATGTGCCGCATCTACCCACTTGTAGTGGTTTTCAATTGCTTTTAATCTTTCTGATGTTTCATGATGCGCCATAGAACCTTCTCGGTCTATCATAATAAGTACATTGTCAACACCTTCTGATTTTGCTCTCGAATTCATTTCATTTAAGTAAGAAATGTCTTTTGCTTTTTTAAAGAAAAAACCATTGACATATTCCACACCTTCACAACCAAATTTTCGAGCTGTGGCCGCAAAATCCAAATGATCCATTTCTTTTTTCTTAAGCATTCGGTGCAAGGACCATTCAGCTAATGAGATTTTAAAAAATAATTCTTTTTCCTTTGGAGAACAAGCAGCGGTTAATCCTAAGATAGATAAGGCTGTTCCTGTTTGAGCAGTTTTGACAATAAAATCTCTTCGATTCATAGATTGGGTTTTACACAAATTTAGAAAATGGTTTTTCCTTTCCTGTTTATATTTAGTCAGTGAAAGAATTTGAACATTTGTATGCGCTAAAAAAATTAATTTTATTGTAATATTACAAAATATAGTTTTTTAAAATAAGTACACATGGCATATGTAGAAAGAGAGAACAAAACAAGAAGAATAACGAACCTCATTTTAGGAGCATTGTTTGCCCTTTTTGCTTTGGTTCAATTAAATGATCCGGATCCTATTCAATGGGTGTTGTTATATGGAGTGGTTGCGGTAATTTCGTTTGTAGCAAATTATACAACAATTCCAAAGTTGTTGATTTGGATATTATTTATTGCGTATTTAATTTATGCAGGAACCTATCTTTCTTATTTTTTAGATTGGTTGGATATTGATAAGAAAACTGAACTTTTTGGAAAAATGGTTTATGAAAAACCTTACCTAGAAGGAACTCGTGAATTTTTAGGTTTATTGATTGCCGCGGCAGGGTTGTTGTACCAACTAAAAGAAAAAACAAAAAGGTAATTACTTATTTTATAGTATAGTTTTATGATTACAAAAGTGGAGCAGCAGAATTTTATAGAGATTGCTAAAACGAAATTATCGGATATAGAGAGCAATTGGCTGCAACAAAAAGGAACTAGTGTATCTGCTCAAGAGTTTGAAAAAAAATTCCCGATAGTTTTTAGTTTGGTAGCTCGTTTTATAAAGAAAGAGGAAGTAGTTTGGTTAGAACAGGAGTTATTAACGCTAGAAACTATATATCCTGGTTTTTCTAAAGGAGTTTGGACAAAACAAGATTTAGCTAGGGTAGTTTTAATGCTGACATTAAATACCGATACTAACAAAGCTCGTATTTCTTCACTTTTTGAAACTGCCGAAGTGTTTGAACTAATAGCCTTATACAAAGGATTGTATTTGTTGGAAAATGCTAGCGAATTTAAAGCGCATTTTGAGGAAGGAATTCGAACCAATATGATGAATGTTTTTGAAGCTCTTTCGGCAGGAAATCCTTTTGCTAAAAAGTACTTGTCAGAAGCTGGTTGGAACCAATTGATTTTAAAAACATTATTTGTCGAACAGAAATTATACAAGGTTGAAGGAATTGATGCAGGAAAGAATGAAAACCTAGCCAATATGTTGCAAGATTTTGTCAAAGAACGATGGGCAGCAGGTAGAAGTGTTTCTCCGGAAATGTGGAGAATGCTCTATGGTTTTTTAAGAGAAGACGTAAAAACATTAATTGGCAAAAGAAATTTTGAAGGGAAAGAAAAAAAAACAATTGATTGTGTATTGACACAAAATGAGCAATTGAATACGAGTGAATTTTGGAATGCAATAGGAAAATAAAATAAATAGAAAAAATGAAGTATATAGATCCGCATATTCATATGGTTTCAAGAACCACAGATGATTATGAAGCAATGCAAGCAGCAGGAATTGTTGCTGTTATAGAACCTGCATTTTGGTTAGGGCAACCTCGTACAAATGTAGGGTCTTTCAAAGATTATTTTAGTACGCTTGTAGGTTGGGAGCGTTTTAGAGCTTCACAATTCGGAATCAAACATTATTGCACCATGGGATTGAACTCAAAGGAGGCGAATAATGAAGCGATGGCAGAACAAGTAATGGAATTGTTACCACAGTTTATAGCCAAAGAAGGCGTTGTTGCCATTGGAGAAATTGGTTATGACGACCAAACAGCATTAGAAGATAAATATTTTAGAATTCAATTAGAAATGGCAAAGGAATACGATTTGCCTGTTTTAGTACACACACCACATAGAGATAAAAAACAAGGTACTTTACGAAGTATGGATGTGGTAAAAGAACACGGAATTCCACCACATTTGGTGTTGATAGACCACAACAATGAAGAAACGGCTAAGGCTGTTTTGGATCAGGGATTTTGGGCTGGTTTTACCATCTATCCAAAAACTAAAATGAGTAAAAAACGTATGGTTGCTGTTGCACAGCAATATGGTTCGGCAAAAGTTATTGTTGATAGTTCAGCAGATTGGGGAGTTAGTGATCCTTTATCGGTTCCTAAAACAGCTGCTTTGATGTTGGAAAACGGGGTGTCTAAAGCGGATGTTGAAAAAATATGTTATCAAAATGCCTTGTCTTTTTACGGGCAAAGCGGACAATTTAACGAGGCTGATTGGAACCAAGAACTGACAGTTGATCAAGCCGATTTACATTTAGGAAACAGTGTGTTAAGAGGTCAGCAAGCTGAAAAATTAAGTTTTAAGAAAGAAAATTAGTGAGTACTTATAAAGTGAGGTGGTTTGCCAAATTGCAATTAATGCGTCCTGCAAATATAGTTACTTCGGTGGCTGATATTATTGCAGGTATTGCTATTGCAGGTTTTTTAAATCAAGATGTTTTTAACAATGATCAATGGTTTTCAATCTTATTGTTAATCATTTCTACGTGCGGATTGTATGGTGGTGGTATTGTTTTTAATGATGTTTTTGATTTTGAACAAGATAAAATTAATCGACCAGAAAGAGTAATTCCAAGCGGTCGGTTGACTTTAAGGCAAGCAAAAATATTGGGAATGCAACTGTTTTCAGTAGGTGTTTTTGCAGCGTTTTTAGTTTCAATTCTTTCTGGAATTTTGTCTATAGTCGTTATGCTATTGGCACTGTTGTATGATAAATACAGTAAGCATCATAAATTATTGGGGCCTATAAATATGGGCATGTGTCGAGGAGGGAATCTTATTTTAGGTATGAGTATTTCTTCGGAACTTTCAATGAATTACTGGCTTATAGGTGTTTTACCTGTGTTATTTATTTCAGCAATTACGCTCACTGCTCAAAAAGAAGTCAAAGGAAAAAATAAACTGGCCATTGCATTTGCCATTGTTTTGGATCTTTGTGTGGTTGCGGGTTTTTTAGTCATGCACCATTATTTTAATTTATCACTCATCAATGCCATCGGTTTTCTTATCTTGTGGTTTGGAATGAATTTCTATGCCAAGCTAAAAGCAATATTTTCTAATAAACCTGAAAATATTATGAAAGCAGTAAAAATGGGAATACTGTCTTTAATTCCACTAAATGCCACCTATGTTGCCGGATTTTCTTCGGTTAAATTTGCGGTGTTACTTTTGTTGCTTTTGCCAATTTCAATGTTTTTGGCGAAAAAATTTCCTGTTACTTAGAATTTTATAAGTGAATTATATTTATGCAAATAGTTAAAAAAATACAACAACAAGTCCAAGTGACTGTTGAGTTTGAACTGCTTTTTACAAAGCACTTGTTTCATTGTGAAAATGAAGTTTTAAAGCAGGTGCTTCAAGCAGAGTCTGGGCAGCAAGCAAAGGCTATTGTAATTGTAGATAAAGGAGTAAGTGCTGCCGATAAAAATTTAATAGAAGCGATCAAAAATTATTTTTTCACTCATAAAAACACGCTACAACTTTGTGGAGAGGTGTTGGAAGTGCTTGGCGGAGAAGCCGTTAAAAATAATAAGGATGCCGTTGACGCGGTGTTAGATTTGGTAAATATACATGGAATTGATAGACACTCTTATGTCATTGCTATTGGAGGTGGTGCTGTATTAGATGCAATCGGATTTGCTGCTTCAATTGCTCACAGAGGTGTTCGATTGGTGCGTGTTCCAACCACAGTGCTGTCACAAAACGATTCTGGTATTGGTGTCAAAAATGGAATTAATTATTTTGGAAAGAAAAATTTTATGGGAAGCTTTTCTGCTCCCTATGCTGTTATAAATGATGCTGCTTTTTTAGAAACTCTACATATTCGCGATTGGCGATCTGGTATTTCTGAAGCTATAAAAGTAGCATTGATAAATGACTATTCTTTTTTTGAATGGATTGAAGAAAATGCCTTGTTGTTAAATAGGCGGAATGCATCGGCAATGGACGAATTGATTTTTCGTTGTGCAAAGATGCATATGGATCATATTCGATGTTCGGGTGATGCTTTTGAGCAAGGTTCTTCAAGACCTTTAGATTTTGGACATTGGGCAGCTCATAAGTTAGAGCAGCTATCTAATTTTGAAGTCAAGCATGGAGAAGCTGTGGCCATCGGGATTGCTTTGGATAGCACCTATTCTTATTTAAAAGGATTTATTAATGTAAAGGATTTACATAGAGTTTTAGATTGTATTTTAAATTTAGGTTTTTTAATTACCTATCCAAATTTCGATAAGGAGGTTTTAAAAGGTTTAGAGGAGTTTCGTGAACATCTTGGAGGTAGGTTGACAATTATGTTGTTGGCAGGTTTAGGAAATGGTTTTGAGGTGAATGAGATGGATGAAACTTTGGTTTTAGAAGCCATTCAGTATATGTCGAATTATAAAAAATAACGGAAGTTCTAGAGTTTAGGTCGAGCATTATTGAGCAATAAAAGATTTTATTTTCAAGATAGAAACGTAGTTTTTGAGACCTCATTTTTTAGCAACTTTTTAATAAATGATAAGAAATTATAAGCAAAAGAGAATCCTTATGTTAATTCTGATCTAACAGGTTTTTAAAAGCTGTTAGGTCTTTTATGAGCGTAAAATAGATTCTGTTGAATTGTTGGTAATTAAGTATTTGTCAAGAAAAAAAATAAATTATGTTTTTAGAAGGAAATGCACATCTAACATATTGCACTAATATTCATCCCGGAGAATCTTGGGAGGAAGTGTTTGATAGTTTGAAAAAATATACCGTAGAAATAAAGGAACAATTGCAAGGAGATAAGCCTTTTGGTATCGGATTGCGATTGTCTCGGAGAAGTGCTGCTACTTTATTACGAAAAAATAGATTGGAAGATTTTAAGCAATGGTTGCACGATCATAATTTGTATGTGTTTACCATGAATGGTTTTCCTTATGGCGATTTTCATGATGCTGTAATTAAAGACAAGGTTCATTTGCCAGATTGGACAAGTGTTGAGCGAGTGTCATATACACAAGATTTATTTAAAATTCTCTCGTTTTTGTTGCCTGACGCTATGGAAGGTGGGATTTCTACATCGCCTTTGTCCTATAGATTATGGTTTAAAAATAAGGAAGAAGAAATAGAAAATGTGAAAAAAAAATGTACCTCTTCTTTAATGAAAATTGTGGTGCAGTTATTTGAAATAGAAAAGGAAACGGGGAAACATTTACATCTAGATTTGGAACCAGAGCCCGATGGATTTTTGGAAAATACTGAAGACATAATTCGATTTTTTGAGGATTATTTGTTCCATGAAGGCGTAGAGGAGTTGATGGATCCTTTGAAATGTTCTAAAGCAAAAGCAAAAGCGTATATTTTACGATATATTCAAGTGTGTTACGATGTTTGTCATTTTTCTTTGGCTTACGAAAGTACCAAGTATACCGTTGATGAATTGAATCGATATGGAATTAAAATTGGTAAAATTCAAATTAGTGCAGCTTTAAAATGTGTGTATACATCTGAAGAAGTATTGAAAGAACAGCAAGCTTGTTTGCTCCAGTTTGATGAACCTAATTATTTACATCAAGCTATTCTAAAACGAGAATCAGGAGAATTAAGTCATTATTCAGATTTGTCAGAAGGAGTAGAAGCAATGGAAGATTATGATTTTAAGGAAATAAGAACCCATTTTCATGTACCCGTATTTATTGAAGATTATCAAGTGTTACAGTCTACACAAGATGCCATAATTGAAGCGTTGACGTTTTGGAAGGAAAATAAATATAGCAATCATTTAGAAGTGGAAACCTATACTTGGACTATTTTACCAAAAGAGTTACAGACTGATTTAACAAGTTCTGTGGTTAGAGAATTGGATTGGGTGCTTCAACAAATAAATGCTTAGGTATTGAAGAATATGAAACAAACAGTAGTAATCAATGTGGTTGGACTTTCGAGTTCGTTGTTGAAAGATAAAAGTCTTTTTGTGACTAAGTGGATCGCTAAAAATCAACTATCCAAAATAAAACCGATGTTGCCAGCGGTTACCTGTTCGGTTCAGTCCACCTATTTAACAGGAAAATGGCCATCGGAACATGGAATTGTTTCTAATGGTTGGTATTTTCGTGAGGAAGATGAAGTCAAATTATGGCGGCAGTCGAATAATTTGGTACAGGCTCCAAAAATTTGGGACATCGCTAAAAAAAAGAATTCAGAATTTACCTGTTCTAATATGTTTTGGTGGTACAATATGTACTCAAATGCCGATTTCAATGTAACACCTAGGCCGCAATACAGAGCAGATGGACAGAAGAAACCTGATTGTTATTCAAAGCCTGCCGATTTACGAGATCGACTTCAAGAGCAATTGGGGACATTTCCTTTGTTTAATTTTTGGGGACCAAACACAAGTATAAAATCTACAAAATGGATTGCAGAAGCTTCTATGTTAGTGCATACTTGGCATGAACCTACCTTGCAATTGATTTATTTACCTCATTTAGATTATGTACTTCAGAAAACAACAAATAAAAAAAGCATTGACAAAGATGTAAAAGAATTGGATAAGGTTTTCCAAGAGTTGATTGAGTTTTACGAGTCAAAAGGAGTAACACCAATAGTGCTTTCTGAATATGGAATCAATCCTGTAAAAGAGCCTTTCCATATCAATAGATTGCTTAGAGAAAAAGGGTTTTTAAACATCAGAATAGAAAATGGACTGGAGGTGCTTGACTATGGTGAGTGCACAGCATTTGCTATGGCGGATCATCAAATAGCACATGTTTATATACAGGATAAAACTCGGATTTCTGAAGTAAAACAACTTTTAAAGGGCTGCCCTCATATAGATTTAGTTTTAGATGCTGAAGGAAAAAAAGCACATCATTTAAACCATGAACGTTCTGGAGATTTAGTAGTACTAGCAAAGCCTGATTTTTGGTTTACCTATTATTATTGGTTGAATGATGCTGTAGCTCCTGATTTTGCAAGGATGGTAGATATTCATAAAAAACCAGGCTACGATCCTGTAGAATTATTTACAGATCCGAAGAAAAAAATGATGATGGCTCGAATTGCATTGAAATTGATCAAAAAGAAATTAGGCTTTCGAACTTTATTAAATATAATTCCCTTAGATGCTACTTTGGTGCAAGGCTCTCACGGAACCATAAATTCAGGCAGTGAGTACCATCCTATTCTGGTACAAAAAACAGGGAATAAAGTGAAGGAAGTCTTTGAACCGATTGCTATTTGTGATCTAATACTGGATACAATTTTTAAATAAGGAGTTAAGCTAAGAGTTTACCAAACATTTTATTCGGTATTCATTCGGAGCACATTTTTCGTATTTTTTAAAAACTGTAGAATAGTATTGACTTGTAGCAAAACCACAAGTGTATGCAATTTCCGCAATGGTGTAATCAGGATGTTTTAACAAGGCGATCTTAGAAGCTTCTAGACGTTTTAAAGTCAGGTATTTCATGGGGGTTAAATTGGTCAATTGTTTGCAATGATGTGTAAAACGGGTCATGCCTACGCCAGCAGATTTTGCCATTTTTTCAATAGTCCAATTATCAGAGATTGATTTTTCTAATTCATTTAAAAACAAGCGAACACTTCTAGAACTGTCTGTTAAAGTTTCGTTTAACTCAATATCTTTTGTATCTAAAAGGTCTAGCAAGAGTATCAATAAATAATTGACAAGGAGTCTAATTCTTGAAGCATTGCTGCCATTTTCATCCTCATTAATCGCTTTGTTTATTCTTGCAAAACAATTGCGTACTCGTTGGTCTGTTTTCCAAATAGACTTTTCATTGTGTCTTAAAATAGTGGTCAACCTGTCTAAATCTTGATTGGTTAAGGTGATCCATTCAGGCCAAACCCATTCTTGGTGGGGTCTTCTGACACCCAAATCGATAATAACCCAATAAAATTTCCCCATGCCAACATAGGGATTTCCAACTTTGTGCGCTTCCCAAGGTCGTGTAACGGTAAGATGATCAGGTGTTAATATAGTTTCGTTTCCTTCCTGTGCATAAGGCATGGTACCAGATTCTAAAAAATGAAATTCGATACCCTCATTGCGATGCCAGTCCAAACCCCAATCTTGTGGCTCATTGGCGTCCCAATAACCAATACTATTTAATCCAAGTGTATTGTCATCCAACCTATCTCCAGGATAAGTATGTCTGGCAAGTGCTTTGAACTTTATTTTTTTTCTTTCAAAAGCATCAATAAGTGGAACACAGGTATCTGCATGATAAACGATACCATCGGCTTCATAAGGCTGTATTTTCTGTTTATTTTTTATCACTGAAGTAATTTGAACAAGTTCGCCTTGCAAATTAATTAATTTGGTTGAGATATTTTGCATGGAAGTCAATTATTTAGAAAGTCTTTTAAGATTGTGCTAATTCATGTAATTTAGATACCTAAACTAAATAAAACCAATCATGAACACCCATATAACAGCTAGTTACGATGCAATTGTAGTCGGTACAGGTATTTCTGGAGGTTGGGCAGCCAAGGAACTTTGTGAGAACGGACTGAAAACTCTTGTTTTAGAAAGAGGAAGAGATGTAAAGCATATCCAAGATTATCCAACCATGCATCACGATCCTTGGGATTTTAAATTCCGTGGAAAAATGAAGGCCAAAACCTTTGAAAGAAAACCCGTACAAAAAAGATATGGAGGAGCAAAAAATGAAGCTTCTGCGCATTGGTTTGTCGACGATGTAGACAACCCATATACCGAAATAAAGAAATTTAATTGGATCAGAGGTTACCATGTTGGTGGACGTTCTATAATGTGGGGACGGCAGTCGTATAGATTAGGCGACCTTGATTTTACGGCTAATAAATTAGATGGCCATGGTGTAGATTGGCCAATTCGTTATAAAGACATCGCACCTTGGTATGACAAAGTAGAACAATATATCGGTGTATCTGGAGAGAATCATGGTTTACCACAGCTGCCAGATGGAAAGCTTTCGGAACCAATGGAGTTAAACTGTGTAGAAAAAGAACTTCAAAAAAGTATCAAAAACAATTTTGATGACCGCTTAATGATGCCTGGTCGTGCTGCACATATTACAGGAAACGCCTTACATGAAGGTCGCTCAAAATGTCAATATCGTAGTAGGTGCATTCGGGGTTGTCCGTTTGGTGGGTATTTTAGTAGCAATTCGTCTACCTTGCCTGCTGCTGAAAGAACTGGGAATATGACTTTAAGACCTAATTCTATCGCTTTTGAAATTGTGTATGATGATCAGTTAAAAAAAGCAACAGGTGTGCGAGTTATAGATGCCATTACAAAAGAAAAATTATTTTTTAAAGCAGATATTATTTTCAGTTGTGCTTCCACATTAGGTACAACAGGTTTGTTGCTGCAATCTAAGTCGAAACGTTTTCCTAATGGGTTGGGAAATGACAGTGGTGAATTAGGCCATAATTTAATGGATCATCATTTTAAAGTAGGAGCAACAGCAACTTTTGATGGACATCAAGATAGTTATTATAAAGGAAAACGACCTGCTAGTTTTTACATTCCAAGATTTAGAAATGTAGATGAAAAATCGAAGCGAAAAGATTTTATTAGAGGTTATGGATATCAAGGTAGAGCAAGTAGAGGAGCAGATTGGAGAAGTGGAATTAAAGAATTGAGTTATGGCTTGCAACTAAAAGAGGAAGGAGTGAAGCCAGGCGAGTGGTCTATTGGAATTACTGCTTTTGGAGAATGTTTACCTTATCATGAAAATAAAGTCACTTTAAATGAAGAATTATTAGATGCTTGGGGATTGCCCACCTTAAATATTGATGCAGAATTCAAAGAAAATGAATTTAACATGCGGAAAGATATGAAAGAGCAAGCCGTAAAAATGTTGAAAACAGCAGGGTTTAAAAATGTAAAACCTAAAGATGAAGAACCAATTATAGGTTTTGCAATCCATGAAATGGGAACTGCCAGAATGGGTAGAGATCCAAAAACATCTGTTTTAAATAAACACAATCAACTACATAGTGTGCCAAATGTGTATGTTACAGATGGTGCTTGTATGACTTCCTCTGCATGTCAGAATCCGTCATTAACCTATATGGCTTTAACGGCCAGAGCTGCCAATCATGCAGTACAACAATTTAAAAAAAATAAAAAAGAAACATATGGATAGAAGAGCCGCATTAAAAAATTTGACCATGGGTCTAGGATATACCATCGCTGCCCCAACTTTATTAAAAATGTTAGCTTCCTGTACTTCGGAAGTAAAAACATGGACCCCTTTATTTTTAACCGAATTGGAACAGCATATGGTCATTCATTTGTGTGATTTGATTTTGCCTGCTTCTACAACACCAGGCGCTTTGGATGTAAATGTGCCTCAGTTTTTGGACATGATGTATAAAGAGATAGAAACCGAATCTAAACAAAAACTATTTAGAAGTGGAGCAGGAGTATTTGCTACAAAATTTCAAGAAAAAATAGGGAAAGAAGCGTTGGAAGGTAAGAAAGAAGATTATGAAGTTATGCTAGATACCTATTTGAATCTTTCAGAAGAAAAAACGGAAGAGGTATTAGCATTGCAAAAACAAAAAATAACAAAAGTGCCTAGAGAAAAAGCAGAAATTTATTCTTTGTATAAATTTTTATTAGCGACACGCGAATATACGCTGTATGGCTATTTTACTTCAGAAAAAGTAGGAGAAGAAGTTTTAAGTTACGATCCAATTCCGGGTGTATATCAAGGCTGTATTCCTTTGGAAGATGTGGGTAACGCTTGGTCATTATAATTTTTTATAGCAAATGAAGGAAATAGAAACAACATTTGATGCCATTGTTATCGGAACGGGAATTTCTGGTGGCTGGGCAGCAAAAGAATTATGTGAAAAGGGCTTGAAAACTCTTGTTTTAGAAAGAGGAAGAAATGTGCGACATATAAAGGATTATCCAACCATGCACAAAGATCCTTGGGATTTTAAGCACAGGGGAAAACAAAATAAAAAAGAACTTTTCAATCAACAAAAACAAGGACGTTTGTGGGGAGGCTATCCTACCAGTAACAAAGTAAAACATTGGTTTGTTGATGATTTAAAACATGCTTATACCGAAACAAAACGTTTTGATTGGATTCGTGGTTACCATGTGGGGGGGCGTTCTATAATGTGGGGAAAACAAACCTATCGTTGGAGTGAAATGGATTTTGAAGCCAACAAAAAAGACGGACATGGAGTTGATTGGCCAATTCGTTATAATGATTTGGCACCTTGGTACGATAAGGTGGAAGAATTCATAGGCGTTTCAGGTCAAAATTTAGGCTTACCGCAATTACCCGATGGGAAATTTTCTCCTCCCATGGAATTGAATTGTGTAGAAAAAGATTTGCAAAAAAAGATCAAGGATAATTTTCAAGATAGATTATTAACTATTGGTAGAGTGGCACACCTTACTGGGAATGCCATGCATGAAGGTCGATCTAATTGTCAGTTTAGAAATAGATGCGATCGTGGATGTCCTTTTGGAGGTTATTTTAGTAGTAATTCTTCTACCTTACCCGCAGCCAAGCGAACTGGAAATATGACTTTGCGACCGAATTCTATCGCTTATGAAATTGTTTATGACGCGCAGAGTGGTTTGGCAGCTGGTGTTAAAATAATAGACACTTTAACCAAAGAAAAACTGTTTTTTAAAGCAAAAATTATATTTAATTGTGCTTCCGCTATTGCTTCTGCAGCAATTATGTTGCAATCAAAATCAGAACGTTTTCCAAATGGATTGGGGAATGATAGTGGAGAATTAGGACATAATGTGATGGACCATCATTATGAGGTTGGTGCGCAAGCCGTAGTAAGTGATTTTAGTGATTCTTATTACAAAGGAAGAAGACCCAACGGATTTTATATTCCTCGTTTTGTAAACATCGATTCAAAATCGGAAAAGAAAGATTTTATTCGGGGTTATGGCTACCAAGGAGGGGCAAGCAGAACCAATTGGAAACGAGCCGTATCTGAATTGAGTTATGGAAAAAATTTAAAAGAAGATTTATTAAAACCAGGTTCTTGGAGTGTAGGTATGGGGGCTTTTGGTGAATGCTTGCCGTATCATGAAAATAAAATTTCGCTGAATTACAATCAATTGGATGAATGGGGTTTGCCTACCATCGATTTTGACGTAGAGTTTAAAGAAAATGAACACAAGATGCGAAAAGATATGGAAGAACAAGCAGTGAAAATGCTGAAGGCAGCCGGCTATGAAAAGGTCTTTGGTTACAATAGGCAAGCGGTTCCTGGCAGAGGTATTCATGAAATGGGGACAGCTCGTATGGGAAAAAATCCTAAAACTTCGGTATTAAACAAACACAACCAAGTGCATGAGGTACCCAATGTATATGTAACAGATGGAGCTTGTATGACTTCTTCAGCTTGTCAAAACCCGTCTTTAACGTATATGGCTTTAACCGCAAGGGCAGTTGATCATGCCGTAAAAGAATTCAAACAAAAAATGAGTTAATTTTTAAATTAAAAACAAATAGAATTAATGAATACGACAATCCCAAAAAAATACGATGCTATTGTTATTGGTACAGGAATTTCAGGAGGATGGGCTGCTAAAGAACTTTGTGAAAACGGTTTAAAAACACTCGTTTTAGAACGAGGGAAAATGGTGAAACATATTGAAGATTATCCTACGATGCATAAGGATCCTTGGGATTTTAAACATCGCGAAAATAAATTCAAAAAAGATTTAGAGCGAAAATACAAACAAGCCAGAACTGGATACGTTATGAAACCTTCAACCAGTCATTGGTTTGTAGATGATTATAAGCATCCGTATAAAGAAACGAAACGCTTTGACTGGATTCGTGGATACCATGTGGGTGGACGTTCCATTATGTGGGGAAGGCAATCGTATCGTTTGAGTGATTTAGATTTTACGGCAAACAAAAAGGATGGACACGGCGTAGATTGGCCAATTCGATACAAAGACATTGCCCCTTGGTATGATAAAGTTGAAGAATACATCGGTGTGTCGGGAAATAAGGACGGCCTAGCACATTTACCTGATGGAAAATTTTCACCACCTATGGAATTGAATTGTGTAGAAAAAGAATTGAAAAATAAGATTTCAGAGAATTTCAAAGATCGAGTTTTGATCAATGGTCGGACGGCACATAAAACAGGAAATGCGGTTCATGAAGGGCGTTCTAATTGTCAGTTTCGAAATAGATGTATGAGAGGGTGTCCGTTTGGAGGATATTTTAGTAGCAATTCTTCCACATTACCTGCGGCAGAAAGAACAGGGAATATGACCTTAAGACCTCATTCTATAGCGTATGAAATTGTGTACGATGAAAAATTAAAAAAAGCAATAGGAGTTAAAATTATTGATGCGGTAACCAAAGAAAAGCATTTTTACGAAGCAGAAATTATTTTTTCTTGTGCTTCAGCAATGGCTTCTGCCAGTATTTTATTGCAATCAAAATCAAAACGTTTTCCAAATGGTTTAGGAAATGATAGTGGAGAATTGGGGCACAATATTATGGACCACCATTTAGGAGTTGGTGCTTCTGCTGTTGTAGATGGTTTTAAAGATTCTTATTTTAAAGGAAGAAGACCAAGTGGGTTTTACGTTCCTAGGTTTAGTAATATTGATGAAAATTCAGAAGAAAAAGAATATCTAAGAGGGTTTGGTTTTCAAGGAAGTGCTTCAAGAAAAAATTGGAAACGTGGAATTGCAGAATTGAGCTATGGAAAAGATTTAAAAGATGAACTTTTAAAACCTGGAACTTGGACTGTTGGAATGGGAGGCTTTGGAGAATGTTTGCCTTACCATGAAAATAAAGTGACCTTAAATTATGACGAGTTGGATGAATGGGGATTGCCTACTTTGGTTTTTGATGTAGAATTCAAAGAAAACGAAGAAATAATGCGGGAGGATATGAAGAATCAAGCTGTGGAAATGTTGAAGGCAGCCGGTTTTAGTAATGTTCACGGATTTAAATCAACTTCGGTTCCAGGGAAAGGAATTCATGAAATGGGGACCGCTAGAATGGGACGAGATCCGAAAACCTCTGTGTTAAATAAATTCAATCAGATACATGCAGTACCTAATGTGTATGTAACCGATGGAGCATGCATGACTTCCTCAGGTTGTCAGAACCCTTCTTTAACCTATATGGCGTTAACGGCAAGAGCTGCAAATCATGCCGCAGAACAGTTTAAAAAGAAACAAAAAAAATAAAATAGATGAGAAAGTATCTACTATTGGTAAGTGTGGTGAGTTTATTGTTTTCCTGTAAATCAATAAAAACGAACAAAACAGGTGAGCCTTGGGTAAATTTATTAGAAGGCAATTCTTTAAAAAATTGGACAGTTAAAATTCGGAACCATAAAGCGGGTGAGAATTACAAAAATACCTTCCGTGTTAAAGATGGCGTTTTGGCTGTAAATTATGGAGAATATGAAAAATTTGATGATTCCTTTGGGCATATCTTTTACAATAAAGAATATTCCAATTATAAGTTTCGAATGGATTATCGGTTTATTGGAGATCAAATAGAAGGCGGTGCTGCTTGGGCTTTGCGTAATAGTGGAATAATGATCCATTGTGAAGCGCCAGAAAATATGGGGTTGCAACAAAAATTTCCGGTATCTATTGAGGTTCAATTGTTAGGAGGAAATGGAACGGATGAACGACCTACAGCCAATGTATGTACGCCAGGAACACATGTTGATATTGATGGAAAACAAGATAAAACACATTGTATTACTTCTTCTTCAGAAACTTTTCATGGGGAGCAATGGGTACATATAGAAATTGAGGTAAGAAATAGTGAAATTGTTTCGCATAAAATAAATGGGAAAGAAGTATTGAGCTATACAAATACCGTTTTAGGTGGCGCCGTTGATGCGAATAAAACCTATTGGAAAAATAAAGAAGGGGAATTATTGAAAAAAGGGTATATTTCATTGCAAAGTGAGAGTCACCCAATAGAGTTTAAAAATATTCAAATTTTAGAATTATAAGTCTTTACAGTATGAGAAAAAATGTATTTAGTTGTTTGATGGTCCTGTTGTTTATAGGAAATGTGTTTGCACAAGACCGAGTTCTTGTCTTTTCAAAAACGGCCGGTTATCGTCATAAATCTATAGAAGTTGGAATAAAAAGTATTCAGAAATTAGGAAAGGAACATAATTTTATAGTGGATGCAACTGAGGATGCTGAGGTAATGATTAAGAAAATTAAGAAATACGACGCTGTTATTTTTTTAAACACGACAGGTGATATATTAAATGAAAAACAGCAGAAAAAATTTGAGAAATATATTGAAAAAGGTGGTGGGTTTGTAGGGGTACATGCGGCTGCAGATACAGAATACGAATGGCCTTGGTATGGCAATATGTTAGGCGCTTATTTTTTAAGCCACCCACAGCAGCAAGACGCATTGATGCATATTGAAAACCATGAACATGAAGCGACATCATTTTTAGACGCAACATGGACTAAATTTGACGAATGGTACAATTATAAAGATATCAGTCCGAAAATAAATGTATTGATGAAATTGGACGAGACGTCGTACAAGAGAGGAAAGAATGGAGACAATCACCCAATTTGTTGGATTCAAGATATTAAAAAAGGAAAAATGTTTTATACAGGTCTTGGTCACACGGATAAATCGTACCAAGATGAGAAATTTTTAAAACATCTTTTAGGAGGAATTCAATCTGTGATGAAATAAAAAGAAAATTAGGCTATTGTTAAACTTAAATTAAAAAATATTATATAGGTATGAAACTGAATAAAAACTGTATATTTGCACGCAATTAAATGCTAAATTTATTGCACATGGCTTCAACAAAAATATTACAAGAAGGATTAACTTACGATGATGTCCTTTTAGTTCCAGCTTATTCAGAGGTACTTCCAAATACAGTTTCTATAAAATCAAAATTTTCAAAGAATATTCCTTTGAATACTCCTATTATTTCGGCAGCTATGGATACAGTTACCGAATCGAGAATGGCGGTATCAATGGCTAGAGAAGGAGGTATTGGTGTGATTCATAAAAACATGACAATTGCTGAGCAAGCTTTACAAGTTAAAAAAGTAAAGCGTTCTGAAGCAGGAATGATTTTAGAGCCCGTGACCATTTCTTCAGGACAAACGGTATTGGATGCCAAATTATTGATGCAAGAACATAAAATTGGTGGAATTCCTGTTGTGGATGAAAACTTTGTTTTAGAAGGAATTGTAACCAATAGAGATTTGCGTTTTGAAAAAAACAATGAGCGTTTAATTAGTGCAGTAATGACTTCTGATGGATTGGTAACAGTCGCAGAAGGAACTTCATTAAAAGATGCAGAATCTATTTTACAAGAAAATAAAGTTGAAAAATTACCGATTGTAAACGACCAAAATAAATTGGTTGGTTTGATAACTTTTAGAGATATTGTAAAAGTTCGAGAAAATCCAGAAGCTAATAAAGATGAATTTGGACGTTTACGTGTAGCTGCTGCTATTGGTGTTACAGAAGATTGCTTGGAAAGAGTTGCTGCTTTGGTAAAAGAAGGCGTAGATGCAGTTGTTTTAGATTCAGCACATGGACACTCGGTAAATATTTTAAATAAATTAAAAGAAGTAAAAGCAGCTTATCCTAATTTGGATGTCGTTGCTGGAAATATTGTAACAGCACATGCGGCCTTAGATTTGGTTGCTGCTGGAGCAGATGCAGTGAAAGTAGGTATTGGACCAGGTTCAATTTGTACAACACGTGTGGTTGCCGGAGTTGGTTACCCACAATTGTCTGCGGTAATGCAAGTCGCTGAAGCGTTAGAAGGAACAGGAGTTCCTGTAATTGCAGATGGAGGTTTAAGATATACAGGAGATATTCCAAAAGCAATTGCTGCGGGAGCGGACTCTGTTATGTTAGGTTCTTTATTGGCAGGTACTAAAGAAGCGCCAGGAGAAGTTATTTTATTTAACGGACGTCGTTTTAAATCTTATAGAGGAATGGGCTCTGTAGAAGCTATGCAACAAGGATCTAAAGATCGTTACTTCCAAGCTTCTGAAGGAAATACTCGAAAGTTAGTTCCGGAAGGAATTGAAGGACGTGTACCTTACAAAGGAGAGTTGTATGAAACGATGCATCAATTTATTGGTGGTTTAAGAGCAGGTATGGGTTATTGTGGTGCCAAAGATGTGGAAACGCAAAAAACAGCGCAATTCGTTAAAATTACATCTTCAGGGATTAAAGAAAGTCACCCGCATGATGTAACCATTACAAAAGAAGCGCCTAATTATTCTAGTTAGTAATCTTTTAGGAATAGTAATAAAATCAAAAATCCCTCTTAATTTTTAAGAGGGATTTTTTTATGCTAATTTTTCCTTTAAGAACTCAGCTGTTACAGATTTTTTACTGTGAACTAATTCTTCAGGTGTTCCAGTAAATAATAAATTCCCACCATTTTTTCCTCCCTCAGGTCCTAAATCCACAATATAATCAGCACATTTAATAAGCTCAATATTGTGTTCAATAACGATAAGGGTATGGCCTTTGTCTAACAAGGCATCAAAGGATTTTAATAATTTTTTGATGTCGTGAAAATGAAGTCCTGTAGTAGGTTCATCAAAAATAAATAATGTTTTGTCTTTGGAAGTTCCTTTTACTAAAAATGAAGCCAATTTAATTCGTTGCGCTTCACCGCCCGAGAGGGTAGAAGAGGATTGTCCCAGTTGAACATAACCCAAACCAACATCTAGAAGTGGTTTTAGTTTTTGTACAATTTTGGATTGATGGTAATTGTCAAAAAACTCAATGGCATCTTCAATGGTCAAGTTTAATATATCATCAATATTTTTATCGTTGAATTTTATTTCTAAGACTTCTGTTTTGAATCGTTTTCCTTTACAGTCCTCGCATTGCAAATGCACGTCTGCCATAAATTGCATTTCAATGGTTACTTCGCCTTCTCCTTTGCATTTTTCACATCGTCCTCCTTCTACATTAAAAGAGAAATGTTTTGGTTTGTAATTTCTGACTTTAGAAAGACTTTCCGAAGCAAACAAACTTCGAATATCATCATAAGCTTTGATATAGGTTACAGGGTTTGATCTTGACGAGCGGCCAATCGGATTTTGGTTTATAAATTCCACGTTTTTTAAGGAGCTGAAGTCGCCTGATAACTCTGTAAACTCTCCAACTTTTTCTCCATGACCGTACATTTTCTTTTGCAAGGCAGGATACAATATTTTTTTGACCAGGGTACTTTTTCCACTTCCGGAAACACCTGTTATAACAGATAATGAGTTTAAAGGAAAATCAACATCAACATTTTTTAAGTTGTTTTCTCTAGCACCTGTAATACGAATAGATTTGGTAGAGGTTCTCCTTTTTTGAGGGACTTCAATTTTTAATTCTTCATTTAAATATTTAGCGGTAAGGGAGTCTGACTTTAATAGCTCCGCAAAAGTTCCTTCAGCCACCACATGTCCACCATGGGTTCCCGCTTCTGGCCCAATGTCAATAATACAGTCGGCTTCTTGCATAATATCTTCATCATGCTCAACCACAATAACCGTGTTTCCTAAGTCGCGAAGGTGTTTTAATACTTTAATCAAACGTTGCGTGTCTTTGGGGTGTAAACCAATACTAGGCTCATCTAAAATATACATGGAGCCCACCAAACTACTTCCTAAAGAGGTGGCTAAATTTATTCGTTGACTTTCACCTCCAGACAAGGTGTTGGAAGTTCTGTTTAAGGTTAGGTAGCCCAATCCGACATTGTTTAAGAAACCAAGTCGGTTGTTAATTTCAACTAATAATCTTTTTGCAATCGAAGCATCGTGTTCATTTAAACTTAAGTTTTTGAAAAACACAACCAATTCATTGATTGGTAAATCTACCAAGTCAGAAATATTTTTGTCGGTTATTTTCACAAAATTGGTTTCACTTCTAAGTCTTTTTCCTTGACAAGTTTTACATTTTGTGCGGCCTCTATAACGAGAAAGCATGACCCGGTACTGAATTTTATAACTTTTTTTATCTACAAATTCGAAAAAAGCATGTAATCCTTCAAAAGCATTAGTTCCGTTCCAAACCAACTCTTTTTGTTCTTGGGTTAATTCAAACCAAGGTTTGTGAATAGGAAGATCGAATTTGTAAGCATGGTCAATTAATTGTTCTTTGTATTTTAAGAAAGAATCTGTTTTCCAAGGAGCAATGGCATCTTCATAAATAGACAATGTGGTATTAGGAATGACTAATTCTTCATCGATACCAATCGTATTGCCATAACCTTCACAGCTAGGACAGGCACCGTAGGGGTTGTTGAAACTGAAAAAATGTGTATTCGGCTCTAGAAAAGTCATGCCGTCTAATTCAAACTTATTGCTAAAAGGAATGATTTCATTTTCGTTAAGGTTTTCTAAACTACAGCAACCTTTTCCTTCAAAAAAAGCAGTTTGAACGGCGTCAGCTAATCGGTTGTAAAAATCTTCTTCATCTTTTACTACAATTCTATCTACCACTAAATGCAGTTGTTCTTTTTTTGCCGCTTTTTCAAAATCTTTTTTCGAAAATTGAGTTAAAATACTTTCGTCAATTCGAACAATTTCATCGTTTATTTTTAAACGGGCATACCCTTGTTGCGAAAATAATTTGATAACAATTCCAGGATCTTTGTCCTTGTCGAACTCAATAGGAGCTAACAATAAAAGTTTGGTTTTTTCTTCTAGTGATTTTACATAATTTAAAACATCAGAAACAGTATGTTTTTTTACTTGTCTGCCTGAAATTGGAGAATAAGTATTTCCAATTCTGGCAAATAATAATTTAAAATAATCAAAAATTTCTGTAGAAGTTCCTACGGTAGATCTAGGGTTGGTAGAATTCACCTTTTGTTCTATGGCTATTGCAGGAGCAATTCCTTTGATATAATCAACCTTGGGTTTGTGTAATTTCCCAAGAAATTGTCTAGCATAAGAAGATAAACTTTCTACATACCTACGCTGCCCTTCGGCATATAAAGTATCAAATGCCAAACTCGATTTTCCTGAACCGGACAATCCGGTTACAACCACCAATTTATTTCTAGGGATGGCGACATCGATATTTTTTAAGTTGTGTAATTTTGCTCCTTTGATAAGGATAAAATCTTTTGGACTAAGCTCTGCTATGTTTTTTGTCATTGTATGATAAGAAAGTTGTAAAAATAATCTTTTTGAAACTCAAAATTTGTATTGAAAAGATTTTTTAACAATAATAATTAGGTATGAACACAATAATTTTACATATTTGTAATCAGAAATTAACAACTCTTTTTTAAACCAACGCCTATACCATAAAATTACTTTTAAAAATTACAAACTGTCTAAGGACATTATTAAAAGGATTTTATATGTATACAAAAGTCATTTCCGACAGTGACCTAGTGAGTAGATATATTCAGGGAGATGAAAAATCTTTGGAAATATTAATTACGAAGCACAAACAAAAAATTTACGGATTTATTTATTCTAAAATTTTAGATAAAACATTGACTGAAGATGTTTTTCAAGATACTTTTATTAAAGTGATCAAAACTTTAAAAAAAGGGAAGTACAATGAAGAAGGAAAGTTTTTGCCTTGGGTAATGCGTATCGCTCATAATTTAGTGATTGATCATTTTAGAAAATCAAGTCGCTTGCCTAAATTTAATAGAACCGATGATTTTGATATTTTTGATGTTATTGGTGATGCTAGTTTGAATAAAGAGTCGGAAATTATTCAAGGGCAGTTGTATTCGCAAATAACAGGCATTATAAAAGACTTACCTGCAGATCAGCAAGAGGTGCTGAATATGCGTATTTATAGAGAATTAAGTTTTAAGGAAATTTCAGAAAATACAGGAGTAAGTATCAATACTGTTTTAGGAAGAATGCGTTATGCCTTGATTAATTTGCGTAAAATAATAGCGCAAAAAGAAATTATTTTAACCAATTGATACGAAACGAAGAATTTTATCGTTATAACTAAGTATTTTAACTACTAGTATATGATAAAAAATTACACTCCCCAAAAATCTTCAAAAGTAAACAATGAGCCTTCAGAGCAAACGATCCGATTTTTATTGGATTTTTCAAAGTCTCTACGATTTGTGAATAGCATTAAATTGGACACTCAAGTTGAGTTGAATTTAAATTAGTTTTGGTTGACTAATCCCCCAATTTTTTATGGGGGTATACCAATTAAATTATTTGTTTTTATAAGTATCTAAAACAGATTTTCTTCCAATTGTTTTGGTAATGATGTCTTTTTCCAAATCCCAACCTCTGGCAGGAGAATATTCTCTACCATACCATATAATTTGTAAATGCAAGTCGTTCCATAATTCTCTTGGAAACAATCGTTTTGCATCTTTTTCTGTTTGGTTTACATTTTTACCATTGGTTAAATTCCAACGATACAATAATCGGTGTATATGTGTATCAACAGGAAAAGCAGGAACGCCAAAAGCCTGACTCATCACAACACTCGCCGTTTTATGTCCTACTGCGGGTAATTCTTCTAAACCTTCAAAACTTTGAGGAACCTCTCCGTCGTATTTTTCAATTAAAATTTTAGACAATCCATAAATACCTTTACTTTTCATGGGTGATAATCCGCAAGGTCTGATAATTTCTTTAATTTGTTCTAACGTTAATTTTACCATGTCAAAAGGATTGTCGGCTTTGGCAAACAATAGTGGCGTAATTTGATTGACACGAACATCGGTGCATTGAGCAGAAAGTAAAACAGCAATTAAAAGAGTATAAGGATCTTTATGGTCTAAGGGAATCGGAATTTCCGGATACAATTCCGCTAAGGTATCTATAACAAATTGTACTTTTTCTTGTTTTAACATAAGGTTCGTTTTCGTTTCAAAAATAAAGGATTCTTATAGAAATACCTTTTAAAACAAGAAGTATTTTTTTAGTTATAAAAGCTTTTTCGCCAAAGTTAATGCAAAGTTTTTTTATTCTCATATTTAAAAATGGTTCTAAAAAAATGGCCACTTAATAAGCAAGACTTAGCATAGATTAAGAAATACAAAAAAGAGGCTTTAATATAAATTTTTGTAGTTCCGTATCCTTACTTTTACTACATGATTAAAAAGTTTATTCCCGCTTATTTATTGACGTTTGTAAACGTATTAGGTTTTAGTATTTTAATGCCAATTTTACCTTTTGTTGTAGATAGCTATGGAGCTCCAAAATGGGCTTTCGGATTGCTAATTACTTTGTACAGTGCCTTTCAATTTATTGGTGCACCTATGTTAGGCGCCCTGTCTGATACCCATGGAAGAAAACCAATTTTGTTGATTAGCCAGGCGGGTACATTGCTGAGCTGGGTAATTTTTGTCATTGCTTTAAGTTTGCCCGAATATCGATTTTTAGGTTTTGCTTTTCCTTTGTGGATTGTGGCTTTGTCTAGAATTTTAGATGGAATTACAGGAGGAAATGCATCGGTTACAAATGCCTATGTGAGTGATGTTACCAACAAAGAAGAGAAGTCGTATATATTTGGTTATTTAGGAGGTATTGCCGGAATAGGAATGATTATTGGACCAGGCTTGGGTGGAATAACAGCTTCAACTTCTATAGGTTATATGGGAACATTATTGTCATCAATAGTTATTTCTACCATTACTTTATTAACCGTTTATAAGTGGTTAAAAGAGTCTCATCCAGAAGAAAAAAGAACGAAAAAAAAGAAAATAAGTATTTGGGAAACTTTATTTATCCCTTTGCGTATTAAAAAAGTAAATCCATCGCCAATCATTAGAGTTTTATTTTCTATGAAATTTTTCTTTTCTGCCATGATGGGTTTTTATATTGGTACCATGGCTTTGTTTTTAGTCGATTTATTTTCATTCAATGTTAAAGAATTAGGCTTTTTTATGTTTGTTATAGGGCTGTTTTTAGCTTTAAATCAGGCTTTTGTTTCGAAATACTTTGTCAAAAAAATGGGTGCTTTTAAAACCTTAATCTTAGGGTTGGTTTTAAGTGCCGTAGGTTTGGTAGCCATTACTTTAACCGAAGATTTGTACTTGTATATTGTTTATTACTATATTTTAAACCTCGGACTTTCCTTATGTTTTCCGGTATTTAATTCTATAATTTCTGTAAATGCTAATCCGGCTAAACAAGGTGAAATTATGGGAATTAGTGAAGCAATTAACTCCTTTTGTATGGCCTGTTTTCCTGTAATTGCGGCTATAATTTATTCGTTTATAGGAAGCGATTTGTATCGATATATGATTGTGTTGCCAATTGTGGCTTTGGTACTTGCCTTTGTTGGGGTTAAAAAGTATGGAAAAACAACCTTTGCTAAATAACTAAAGGAGAATAATAAGTTTCTGTATTCACTATCCTGTCTGCTTTCTTTATATTTGTGTTCATTAAAAAATAAAGTATATATGGAGATGTTAAAAGTAGGAGACAAAGCTCCGAATTTTGAGGCAATAGATCAAAATGAAAAAACAGTAAAACTAAGTGATTTTAGCGGGAAAAAACTAGTCGTTTTCTTTTACCCAAAAGCAAGTACACCTGGCTGTACTGTGGAAGCTTGTAACTTACGAGATAATTATCAAACTTTTTTGGCACAAAATTATGAAGTGATTGGCGTAAGTGCTGATTCTGTAAAACGACAAGCAAACTTTGCGACGAAGCAAGAGTTGCCATTTTCGTTATTGGCTGATGAAGACAAAAAAGTAATTGAAGCTTTTGGTGTTTGGGGACCTAAAAAATTTATGGGAAAAGAGTATGACGGAATTCATCGTACTACTTTTGTTATTGATGAACAAGGAATTATTGAGGAGGTAATTGCAAAAGTAAAAACCAAAGCACATACCGAACAAATTTTAAAATAATCTTTACTAGGATGCAGGAATCAACAAGAAGAAATTTTATCAAAAAAACAGCATTGGCAGCAGGTGCTATTCCACTTGTTGGTTTTCCTCAACATATTTTTGCCACAGAAGCTGAGACGGCTAGTACACCTTTGGATATTCATATATTTTCAAAGCATTTACAGTTTTTAAATTATACCGAAACGGGGAAAAAGGCTAAAGAAATGGGCTTTGCAGGAGTGGATCTAACTGTAAGACCGAAGGGTCATGTGCTTCCGGAAACGGTAGGTGTAAATTTGCCAAAAGCGATACACGAAATTGAACAAGGAGGTTCTCAGTGTAAACTAATTACGACGGCTGTTGAAAATATTCACAATCCCTTGGATGTGTCTGTGATAAAAACAGCTGCTGCTTGTGGTGTGAAATATTACAGGTCGGGGTGGTTGCGTTATTCAGATCATGAAGAAATGGAAGTCACTTTAGAAAAATATAAGCAGCAAATTAAAGCCTTGAGTGAGCTGAATAAAACACACGGCATCGTTGGTTGCTACCAAAACCATTCAGGTACTTTTGTAGGTTCATCTTTGTGGGAAATAAAACAAATTTTAGCCAAGGCGAATCCAGATTATTTTGGAACGGAATACGACATTAGACACAATGTTGTTGAGGGAGCTAATTCTTGGGAAAATGAGTTAAGACTTATTAGAAAGCATATAAAAACACTGGTAATAAAAGATTTTAAGTGGGCTAAAATTAATGGTAAATGGAAACCCTTCAATACGCCAGTAGGCCAAGGAATGGTCGATTTCAAAAAATATTTTAGATTGCTGAAAGACTACAATATCCATGTACCCGTAACGTTACATTTGGAATACGATATTGGAGGAGCAGAACATGGAGCAAGAAAGCTTTCTGTGAAACCTCAAGTTGTTTTTGATGCCATGCAACGAGATTTAGAGACCGTACAAAAGCTTTGGAAAGAAGCTTAATAACTTTTTGCTTATAAAAAAGTTAGAATTTCATGGCCAGTTTAGCACTTAATACTCGACTGGTCATATAATTTGGAACACCGTATACTTGTTTGCTATAAGCATCTCTTACCCAAGTATTGGTGTTTGAATTTTGAATGTCGAATATGTTAAAGATTTCCAATCCTACATTTAGCTCTTTAAAGTTTTTTAAGAAGCCTTTTTCGTATTTCTTTTTTCCATCTACAATAATATACGAAAAACCAACATCGGCTCTTTTATAAGAAGTAAGTCGTGTTTGAAATTCATAAGGATCATTGTACGAAGGAGATCCACCTGGTAATGGTGAATTATAAACCAAGTTTAAATATACCTTCAAATCAGGAATGGTAGGTACATAATCTTGGAATAAGATTCCTAGTTTAAAACGTTGATCTGTTGGTCTAGCTATATCTCCTTGATTGTTGATGTTTTCAGTAGTACTTAAAAGGCCTAAACTTACCCAACTTTCATTTCCAGGGACAAACTCTCCATTTAAACGTACGTCCAAACCAGAAGCTTTGGCAGTCGTCACATTATCGGCTCTATATCGAATTCGGACATTGTCAATGGTATACGCATTTACATCGCTTAAACTTTTAAAGTAGGCTTCTGTGGTTAGTTTAAAAGGACGGCCCCACATTTGGAAACTATAATCGTTACCTAGTACAAAATGAAAAGACTCTTGAGCTTTTACATCGGTATTTATTTGGCCTTCAAAGTTTTTAAGTTCTCGGTAGGATGGAGGTTGATGATACCAACCACCAGATACTCTAAACATCATGTCTTTTTCCCAATTGGGTTTTATAGAAAACTGTCCCCTTGGACTTATAGTACTTTGGTTTTCTGATGTGAAATTATCAGAAATTACATTCCAATAATGTGCTCTAATTCCTAAATTATACCATACGTCATGATCCTTCCAAACACTTCTTTTACTCCATTGTAAAAAACCAGTAGCTCTATTTATGGTTACATTATTGTTTCCACGGATAGATTGATAAGGCTCAATAGGACCCGCATATGGCTCGTTAGGTTGTCTATTTATAACGGTATGTTCAATGGGTCTAATAGCAAAACCTGTAGAATCCAACACTTCCCATTCATTGATGCTTTCTCTAATATTTTCTTTTTGAAATTTAATACCACCTTCATAATGGTTTTCATCATCACGCGTAGAAAATTGAATTTTGATATTTTGAATCAAAGCATCCAATTCATTTCTAGAATGATTTATTTGTCCACCAATACCACGACTAAATTCTTTTTCACCAAAATTATCTGAAGTTTCATCCTGATTTATTTGATTTAAGGAATAGGCACCAATGATGTCAAAAAATTCTTCTTCTTGTGTATTGTAGGCCGAAGTTGTGATGTTTATTTTCATATCGTCGTTTACACGATAGGTTGCATTTAAAGCACCAAATAGGGTAACAAATTTATCATTTTCATTTCCTTGGTAAAAAACGACAAGTTCTATAGGGTTGGATAAAGTTCCAAATTTTGTTCTTCTACTAATAGGCTGATAGTTGTAGTCGTTTACAGAAAAATTTCCAAGGAAATCTAACGTCCACTTTTTATTCAGTTTGTAAGATAAAAATGTTTGAATATCGGCAAACAAAGGTTTGTAGTTTGTTTCTGTGTCTTTAGAATTGACGAGCAGTTGATTGTTTCTGTAGCGGGCACTGGTAATTGCAGAAAGTTTTTTGTCTAAAAATTGACCTTCAAAAGTAGCACTTCCACCTAAAAGAGTAAGATTTACATTGGTTTCAGTTTTTGTAGGTTTACGGTATGTAATGCTAAGTACTGAAGATAATTTATCGCCATATTTAGCTTGGAATCCACCTGCTGAAAAGTCAATGTCTTGGGTCATTTCAATATTTAAAAAACTCAATCCTTCTTGTTGTCCAGACCGAACTAAAAATGGACGGTAAACTTCAATACCGTTTACATAAACTAAGTTTTCGTCAAAATTACCACCTCTTACATTGTATTGGGTACTAAGTTCGTTGTTGTTGTTTACCCCAGCAAAGGTCATTAGTAAATTTTCTATTCCAGCCGTAGGACCAGGAATGTTTTTTAATTTTCTAGCTTTTAAATTGGTAATTCCTTTGGCTATTTTTCTATGATCTTGAATGGTGACTTCATCAATTTCTTCCGTTTTATAACTCATGGTAGGTGAGTAACGAAAAGTTCTTCTTTTTGGGATTTTAACTTTTTTGTACAAGTTGTTAAAAGAAACATGACTAAAGACTAATACCAATTCTTGTCGAGCTGGGATTTCTATAAAATATTCTCCATTTTCATCGGTTGTGGTTCCTTGGCCATTTTCATAGCTAATAGAAACACCTTGAACAGGTTCTCTTTTGCTATTTTTCACAGTACCCGATACAAATGCATTTTGCGCAATTAATGAGTTTATAGAGAACAGAATAAATAGAAAGAAGATGATTTTTTTCATCAAGAATAGTATTATTTAGTGTAAAAGAACGAAGAAAATTGTTTTGTATTGCCCACATTATCTTCTGAAACGACTGTAAAGGTATGCTTTCCTTTTTTTATTTCCTTGTCATTAAAATCATAAGTCAATTTATAGGTTTTTGTATTGTACTCCATTAAAATCCATTGCCCGTCAATTTCAGCTCTAAACGATTTTAAACCAGTTAATTTGTCTTTGGTATGAATGCTTAAATATCGGTAATTAGAAATATTTTGTCCCTGGTAAAAGTTAGGTTTGTAAATAAGTGGGGCTTCAAAATCTTGATGTATTGTAAAATCACCCAATGTTTTTGTTCGAGTTTTAAAAAGAGTATCCAGTTTTTGCGTACTCATAAAATTAAAATATTTTTTATTGACCACGTTTGCGATGTAGGACTTCTTTTTAATAGAATCACTTAAATGCGTTACGTTAAAGCTTATATTGTAATATTTGTCTAAAGGAAGATTTGGCTCGTGTATAGTCGCAACATTATTTTTTACCTTAAAGTTTAAATACAAATTGTCGTAAAAAGTGTTTTTAGGAAATTCAACAGCCACCCCATTTAGTTCAAATTTTGCTATTTTATTTCTGTCAATAAAATAGTTTGTTTTTTCTTTTTTCTTTAAAATTTTAGGAGCTTGTTTTGAGCCTATAACAGGAATTAGCATACTGGAAGAATTGCCAACGAAATCGGTGATTTTTAGTTCTATCTGATAATTTCTGCCTTCTTTAATTGTAAGATAACCTTTTTCTTTTGTGTTTTTAAAGATGCTTAATTTACTCCTAGGATGTATATGTGTCTTTTGGTATTTTCTTCTAATCTTACTGTAATAAGGATAGTCAATTAATAGATTCAGGTATTTTGATTCCGCAAAAGAAAACGTTTCTAGTTGGTGTTCATAAACGGTTTTTCCGTTAGAAATCATTTCAATTTTATAAACTCCATTTTTATTGGTTGCCCCGTCCTGTCTATCGTAAGTATTTATAGAGAAACCAATTTTTCCGTAGGCTTTTATAGGGCTTGCTTTGTGTTTTTTAGCGTCTATTTTTCTGAATTGTATAGGCAAAGGAATGTTACTTAGATTAACATGAGAAGAATCATTGAAGGCATAAGCTCTCAAATGAGAGATAATTGGCGCTTTGGTGTCTTTTGGTATCAGGCCAAAATGCATAGGGTTAATTATTTTTTCCGTTTTAGAGTTTCTTATTTCAAAATGTAAATGGGGAGCAGAAGAACTTCCCGTGTTTCCTGAAAAAGCAATGATTTCATTTTTAGCAATAGGTAATTCTGTTTTATTAGGAAATAAATGAATGTCAAAAGATTCTTTTTGGTATTGTCTTTTTTTGACAAATTCTTCAATTTTTTTGTTGAATTTTTTTAAATGTGCATAAACAGTCGTATAGCCATTTGGATGCGTAATGTATAGTGCTTTTCCATAGCCCCACAAAGAAATTTTTATTCTGGAGACGTATCCTTCTGCTGCTGAATGCACATTCAAGCCTTCTTTTCCCAAAGTTTTAAAATCGATTCCTGAATGAAAATGACCTGTACGAAGTTCGCCAAAAGTACCCGCTAAAATCATAGGGTTTTCTAAAGGCTGACTGAAATAATTTTGAGGATATTTATTTTGAGAAGCAACTAGCGTGATGCTAAAAATACTGAATAAGAGGGCTACTATTTTTTTTTTCAAGAGTTCTTTTTATTTATTGCTAAAGTATGAATAATATAGGATTTTGAAAAGAAATGTGCTAGGCACTTGTGAAACAGAAATCTAAAAAATAAATGCGTAAAAAACACGTAAAATGTTGTATTTTAACTTTGGAATGTTAACTTTGTAACAATAGTTTTGAAATTAAGAGCCATATGAGTAATTTTTTGGAAACCGTTGGTTTGCTAGAAGATAAATTAAAAAATCTGCTAGAGAAATATGAGTTTCTAAAAAAAGAAAATGAAATTTTACTTGGAAATATTAATGAACTTCAACAAACAAAGATGTTTTATGAAGAAGAATTGAAAAACGAACAAGAAAATTATAGGTTGTTAAAAATAGCCAAAACTATTGATGGTGGTAAGATAGATAGTAAAGAAACAAAACAAAAGATAAATGCTTTGGTTCGAGAAATAGACAAGTGTATTGTTAAATTGAATCAATAAGTTCTTTAAATAATGGCAAATAAGTTCAAAATAAAAGTAGTTATTGGAGGGAGAACTTATCCTTTGCATGTGAACAATGCAATAGAAGAGGAGGGAACCCGAAAAGCTGCAGATAAAATCAATGCGTTGATTGCTAGATTTGAACAAGACTATGCGGTAAGTGATAAACAAGATGTATTGGCCATGTGTGCTTTGCAATTTGCTTCCAAATTAGAAATAAATGCTGTTAAAGAAAACGAAGACTTAAACAAAGCGAAAAATAAATTAGACCAGTTGCATGAATTGTTAGATGCAAATTTGGGATAAGGTTTTTTATTAGAATACGATACTGCCTACATTGGTTAATGTTTGATAAACTCAACGCGATTCCATTAAAAAGGATGAGTCATAATAGCTAAAGTATGCCGATTTACTCGGAAACTTGACCTATTAGTTAGTCCTAAACTTGTTATTTTGGAGTTTATATAAACCAACTAATGTAGGTTTTTATATATATATAATTTAGATAAACATGGAAACAATCACCATAACTGGTATAGTCATTGGAACAGCAATAGGTCTAGTGATAGGATTGGTAATCACAAAGATACTCGAGAAAAAAAGAGGTTCGGAGATTATTAATAAAGCAAAAAGAACAGCTTCAAATAGAGTAAAATCAGCTCATAAAGAGGCTGAGTCAATTAAGAAAGACAAAATTTTACAAGCGAAAGAAAGGTTTATAGAACTAAAATCTGAGCACGAAAAAGTAATACTTTCCAGAGAAAAGAAGATCGCTGATGTAGAGAAAAGATTGAGAGATAAAGAATCTCAATTATCTTCAGAGTTAGACAAGAACAGAAAATTAAATAAAGAATTGGCAACGAAAGAAGCCGATTACGATTACCGTTTAGATTTCTTAGAAAAAAAACAGACAGAGATTGACAAAGTTCATAAGAGACAAGTAGAGCAACTAGAAGTTATTTCTGGTATTTCTGCAGAAGATGCTAAATCTGAATTGGTAGCTTCATTAAAAGAGGAAGCGAAATCTGATGCGATGTCTTATGTACAAGATATTATGGAGGAAGCGAAGTTAACAGCTGAGCAAGATGCCCGAAAAATTATCTTAAATACTATTCAGAGAGTAGGAGTAGAGCAATCTATTGAAAACTGTGTATCTGTATTTAACCTTGAATCTGATGATGTAAAAGGTAGAATTATTGGTAGAGAAGGTAGAAATATTAGAGCAATAGAATCGGCAACTGGTGTAGAAATTATTGTTGATGATACTCCTGAAGCAATTATTCTTTCTTGTTTTGATCCTGTGAGAAGAGAAGTTGCAAGATTGTCTTTGCATAACTTAGTAACAGACGGTAGAATTCACCCTGCTAGAATTGAAGAAGTTGTTAAAAAGACAGAAAAACAAATTCAACAAGAAATTATTGAAGTTGGGAAACGTACCGTAATTGATTTAGGAATTCATGGACTGCATCCTGAATTGATCAAAACAGTGGGTAGAATGAAATTCCGTTCTTCTTATGGTCAAAATTTATTGCAGCACTCTAGAGAAGTAGCCAATTTATGTGCTTTAATGGCTACAGAATTAGGTTTGAATCCGAAAGTAGCCAAACGCGCCGGATTGTTGCATGATATAGGTAAAGTGCCTGATACAGAAACAGAATTACCACATGCATTGTTAGGAATGCAATGGGCTGAGAAGTATGGTGAAAAACCAGATGTATGTAATGCTATTGGTGCCCATCATGATGAAATTGAAATGAAAACATTGTATGCACCTATCGTTCAGGTTTGTGATGCAATTTCAGGAGCTAGACCTGGAGCTAGACGTCAAGTTTTAGATTCTTATATACAACGTTTGAAAGATTTAGAAGATTTAGCATTCGGATTTACAGGAGTTCAAAAAGCGTATGCAATTCAAGCAGGTAGAGAATTACGTGTATTGGTAGAAAGTTCAAAGGTAGATGACGCAAAAGCATCAGAATTGTCTTTCAATATTTCACAAAAAATACAAAATGACATGACCTATCCTGGTCAGGTTAAAGTAACTGTAATTAGAGAAACAAGAGCGGTAAACGTAGCGAAGTAATCGGTTATACAGATATATACAAAAAAAGCTATCCATTTTGGATAGCTTTTTTTTTGTTTTGTTATTCTAGATTTTTAGAAGTTTTGATTATTTCAGAAAGTAATTTTTTTGCTCGTAAAATTTTCACTTTTATATTGTTCATCGGTTCATTCAATTCTTCCGATATTTCCTTATAACTGAGTTCTTGAAAATAACGCAAATTGATGACCTTTTGGTAATGTGGCTTTAGTTGCTTGATATACCTTAGTAGCTGTGCTAGATTCTGTTCAATAATTAATTGATCCTCTGGTGTCGGTGTGTCGTCTGAAATATGATGTGAGCGATCTGGATCGTTATCTAAAGATACAGTTGGTGTCTTTTTTTTACGCAATTCATCAATCTGTAAGTTTTTAGAGATGGTAAGGAGCCAGGTTTTAAAATTATAAGATTCTTTATAAAGTGCTATTTTATCAAAGGCTTTTGAAAATGTTTGTATGGTGATGTCTTCCGCTAAATTCTCGTCATGGATACGCGAAAGTTGGAAGAGATAAATATCATTCCAGTAAAGGTTTAATAAAGCTTTAAACGCAGCTTGTTTGCCTTCTTTGGCTTCAATAATTAAATGTATTTCCTGTTTCGTCATTTTAATATACCAACTTCATATAAAAGTTACCAGTGGGTGGGTGCGCTAATTTTATTTTTAACAAAAATAACGAACTGCATAAAAATAAGTGTTATTTCCGTAATTGGTGCCCATAAAATTAAATCTTTTTCATTTAGCCTTTTAGAGCTAAGTCCAATGCTTAGGTAAAAGAAAAAGTACCGTATGAATATGAGTATTCCGACAATTTTAAGTTGGAAGTTAAAGCTAAGCAGTAGAATTGAAAATAGAAAAAAGCTGATTTGAGAAGTGTAAAACAAACCCAATAACAATTTGTGTTTTAATTTGTAATGTTTTGCAGTTGATACATGTCTTCTTTTTTGCAAAATCCAATCTTTAAAATTGGTTTCCGGTTTAGAGACAGTAAAACTATTATTGGAAATATTGCAAATGGTATTTTGTTTGTTGGCAATTTCATTTATCAACAAATCATCATCTCCAGATTTGATTTTTATATGCTTTATAAAGCCATTAACCTTAAAAAAATCACTTTTTGTATAGGCTAAATTTCTACCTACGCCCATATATGGATTTCCGGCATTGGCATAAGAAAAATATTGAATGGCGGTTAGTAAAGTTTCAAAACGAATAAGTTTGTTTAAGAATGAATATTTAATTTTTGCATAAGCACCATAACCTAAAACGATGGTTTTGTTCTTTGAAAACTGACTGGCCATGTCTTCAATCCATAAGTCATTTAAAGGAATACAATCGGCATCTGTAAATAAAAGGTGCTCGTATTTGGCTGCTTTGATACCTAAGGTCAAAGCGTATTTTTTGTTTCCCCAAAAATTCTCACAATCTTGAATGTTGACAATTTTTATATGCTTGTGTTTTTCAGCAAAGTCTTCCATAACTTCTGCGGTATCATCAGTAGATCGATCATTGATCAACACCAATTCAAAATCATTGGAATAATTTTGTTTTAAGATAAGTGGAAGCGTTTCTTTTAAATTTTCTGCTTCATTTTTGGCACAAACAAGTACAGAAATAGGAGGAGAATCTGCAAATTTTTGTTTTTTATTAGAGCTAAAGCCTGTAGAAAAAAAAAGATAATAAATAACTTGAATAGCACAAATAACTATAAAAGCATAGAATAAGTATAAGAGCATTTTTTACTTATTTTCACAGTCTTCAGGCATTTTTCCACAAAAACCACAAGGCTCACCATCTTCATTAAAATTTGAATTTTGACTAGCACAGGTTCCAGCAAATTTACCGTCTTTTTTGGCCCATATTTTGATGGCAATTCCGGCAAATGCAAGTGCTAATAATACGATGGTAATGATCAGTAATTTCATAATAAATATATTAGACTACAAAGATAGTTAATTGGAAAATATAGCGTTTGAAAATGAATTCTTTTTTTCGGTTTTATCCCGATTTATTCTATAGTTATTTGTGTTCCTAGATTTTGACTAAAAAAAAGCCCCCATCTAACTATTGATTTAGATGGGGGCTTTTTATACTTGCTAAGTAGGTTACATACTATAGCTCATCTTTTAAAACTTTGATGACGAATTTTCTTAGTTTTTTAGGGTAATCTACCTGAATCATTGTTTGATGAATGTCATCAGGAAAAAAGATCGCGAAGTAACCTGTCTTTAGTTTTAATTTTGGTAAAGGTTCTAAAGTATAGAACGTAAAATCTTCTGTTTCATTATATGGAGTTGTCGGTTTCTGATTTACCAGCGTCGTCATTCCTACATTTTCTTCTCCAGCCACCATATATTGAATATCAATATACTTTTTGTGTGATTCTGATTTGCAAATTACTTCTTTTAAAGTATTGTATTCCATTAGAATTCCAAATACTTCGTCACCATCAATACTGTGTTTTCCTAATTTAGCCTCACTTAAGTCTGTTTGATTGATGTAATCAAAAGCTTTTTTAAATCTTGGGTGACAATTGGAATACAGATGTTGATTGTCAATTTTATCTAGAATCATTTTTTAATTGTTTTTGTTATAAGTGTCCAATTCTTTTATATAAATTTCTTTACGCTTAGACGGAAGTAAAGAATATTGGAATGAATTTTTAGCTAATTGATAAAGCATATCTTTGGATAAATCTAAAGCCGAAGTGATGGCTTCAAAATTAGTGTTTATTTGTCCACCAAAGTAGGCTGGGTCGTCAGAATTTATGGTAACTTTTAATCCCATGTCTAACATTTTTTTAAGTGGATGATTTTTTAAGTCATCTACAACTTGCAAGGCGGTGTTGGACAATGGACAAACGGTAAGAGCGATATCTCTTTTGATGATTTCTTGAATTAATTTAGGATCTTGTAAAGAGTTGTTTCCATGATCAATTCTTTGGATTCCTAAAATATCCAGGGCTTCCCATACATAATCCGCATTGCCTTCTTCTCCTGCATGTGCTAAGGGAATGTAACCTTCTTTTACAGAGGCTTTAAAAACGTTTTTAAATTTTGAAGGCGGATTTCCTTTTTCAGAAGAATCTAAACCCACAGCTGTAATCAGATGTTTAAAAGGAAGAGAGGCTTCTAAAGTTTTGAAGGCTTCCTCTTCACTTAAATGCCTAAGGTAGCTCATGATCAGTAAGCTGGAAACTTGTAAGTTTTTTTCGGCATCTTTGGTCGCCTTTGAAATACCAGAAATAACAGTTTCAAATGAAACACCACGATCTGTATGGGTTTGGGGGTCGAACATAATTTCTGTATGACGAACATTTTGTGCAGCACACTTTTGTAAATAACTATAGGTTAAATCGTAAAAATCTTGCTCGTGAATAAGCACATTAGCCCCTTGGTAATAGATGTCCAAAAAATCTTGGAGACAGTCGAATTCATAGGCTGCTTTTATTTCTTCAACAGAAGCAAAAGGAATTTGAATGTTATTTCTCTTGGCAATTTCGAACATTAATTCAGGTTCAAAAGTACCTTCAATATGTAAATGCAGTTCTGCTTTGGGCAGATTTTGTATAAAGTTCTTTAACATGGGTCAAAAATAGAAAAAGCGTTTAAGAATAGGACTTTCTTAAACGCTTTTTTATAAGATTTATTGTTTTTTACCAATCATCTGTCCTAAAAGAGGAGGCAGGTAGGCCAGAAGTGCTAAATAATGTGGCTTCTGGTGTATTTGTAAAAGCGTATCTTACAGCAACTGGGTTTTTAACTTTTTCGGAACTGACTTCTAGAGTATTTAAACTTTTTACAATTTTTGCTTGTGCTGGATAAAAAACTTTATCGGCTCCAGCAATTTCAAAGCCTTTAAGTTCTTTTCCAAAGCTATTCAATCCTGATGAACTTCCTGAAAACTGTAATTGAATTTTATTTTTATCTGTAATTTTCAGGCTTTTATAGATAGGACCCGAATAATCTAAACCGGCAATATTGTAATCTTTAGATAAGGCCCAATAAGCCAATCGGTTTCCAACGGTTTTCTTTTCTCTAGGGTGGATAAATTTAGCATCACCAATGTCTAAGGTAACGGCCATTCCAGAATTTTTTAAATTGAGAGATGTTTTCAATTGAGCTTCTCGTAAATAGGCAGAATTCGTTTTATTTCCATATTTGAATGGAGCAATTTGTGTGGTGTAAAAAGAAAAATCACCTTGTTCCCATTTATTCCTCCAAGAAGTGACCATAGCATTTATTAAGGCCGTGTAATTAGAAGCTCTTTCTTTATTAGATTCTCCTTGGTACCAAATAGCACCTTTTATACCATAACCAACTAGCGGGTTGATCATTCCGTTATACAATGCAAATGGCGTATGTTGTACCCCGTTTTTTTTAAGTTCTGTAGGAAGTTCTATGGTTTTAAACTCTTGCAAAGTCTCTTTATCCGTCCATGCTTCAGCAGAAGAGCCACCCCAACAGGTAACTATTAAACCGACAGGAACCTGTAAAATACTTTCTATTTTTTTTCCGAAGAAATAGGCAACGGCACTAAAATCTCCTGTAGTATTTGGAGCGGCTACTTTCCATTGGCCTTGCACATTTTCTTGAAGACTCATGCTAGGGTTTCTTTTAACGCTAAACATTCTAATATGTGGATTGCTAGAATTTAAAATTTCTTCTTGACTATGATTTATTGCTTGGTTGTTAAATCCTTTAACAGGCATTTCCATGTTTGATTGTCCTGAACACAGCCAAACTTCACCTATATATACGTCGTTTAATTCAATTTTGTCACTACCGTTAATGTTTACGGTATAAGGGCCACCAGCCTTAGGTGTTTGTATTTTTAGCTTCCATTTTCCGTTGGCATCTGCTTTTGTGTTTTGTTTTTCTCCCCAACTACTAGTAATTTTTATTTTTTTGTTGGGCTTGTCTGTTCCCCAAATTGTAACTTTTTCATTTTGCTGAAGAACCATCTGGTCGCTAAAAAAATCGGGTAGTTTGGTTTGAGCCGTTAGTATAAATTGAGTGCTAAGTACTAAAAGGAATAGAAATTTTGATTTCATTTAATTGGTTTGTAAAATTAGAGATAGGTGGAACGTTAAAAAAATATAAGATTAAGAGGATATGTAATGCCATACAATCTAAACTAAAAAGATTTAATTTATTGGGAAATCAATTCTCGTCATGTCTTCAAAAGGACTTGGACCTGAACCAAAGCACAAAGCGGTACTTGGCTCTATGGAAATAAAGGCATGTGCAATTTTAGCAGACATGCTAACGAGTGTGCCTTCTGTAATTATTTGACTGTAAAGTTCTTGTTTAGGGGAGTCTACATCAATTAAATGCATTTGTATTTTACCTTTTAAAACATAGAATTTTTCTTGGTATTCACTGTGGTAATGAAATCCTCGTTTTACACCGTTTTGGGCAAATTCTACATACTCAATTTGCTGAATGTCAGATTTAGAGTTTACAACAGCAACAGTTCCTCGGTTATCACCGCCATGAAATCTTCCGAAGGCGTCTCGTTGATTAGGTAGGTTTTCAATTGTTACCTTTTTTAAAATGTCCGTATTTTCCATAAAGTGTAGATGTTTTTTTTGGGGGAAAATTACTGTTTTTTCATGGAATAATGGTTTTGTTCGAATTCAAAAAAAATCCTCATGAATATTTTCATGAGGATAGTTCTATTTTTTTGAATGTAGTAATGGTCCTGTTTTACCAGATATATGGTATTAGCTGTTATCTTTTGTACGTCTTCTTAAAATTTTAACTCCCCCCTTACTTGTAGCAACAAAAATCCAGTCTCCCTTTGCAATCACATAGTTGGCTGCATCCGTTGGGTCTTCTAAATCCCATTGAAAAGCAGGGATGATGTCTTCATTTTTACTTGTTGGATGTGGTGCAATCGCAATTCCATCAGTTCCATTTGCCATATAAATAAAATTGTCGTCTGTAGTGACAGCATTTGTATTTCCAGAACTAAGCATGCTTTCATGAGATTTATTTAATAAAGAACCATTTTTTATATCATATAAGCCAAGACCGAATTTCCCTTTAGAAATATATAAGTATTCTTTGTTTAAAGGAGAAAATTCCATAGTTGCATGGCCATTATCTTCATCTTCTATATTTTGATGCTGAATTTCACCAATAGAAAAACTATTAGTTTTTAAAACTCTATAAACTCTATTTGTGTTTAATTGGGCATATTTTCCGGTTGAAAGCGCTGCAATTGTAATATCAGTCGTGCCATTTGCAACTACATATTTAGCATTTTGATATCTTTCAGTACCTACGATACTTAAGCTGTTGATATCTAATTGTACCATACCTCCAAAATCATTTCCGGCAGTTACATACAAATAGTTATTTGTAATAGCAATAGCATTTGCAGAAGTTGATACTCCAGAATTCAAAGTATTGGATAAATTTACCTGTCTATTTATATTGGTAAGAAGACCATCTTGTGTGTCAATTTCAAATAGATGGGCTCCTGATTCTTCGTTAGACATGGCTAACCATATTTTTTGACTTGAAGAATGATCTGAAAAACCGGTACTTATTGCATTAATATCTGAGTTAGGAAAAATGGCTTTGCTAATTACTTTTGGCTGGTCAATATTAGACAAATCAATGGTTTCGATTGCTCCTAGTTGTTGTATACCTTCTTTATGGTAACTAATAAATGCTTTGTTGTTGTTTAAGCTAATATGAGAAACACTTAAATTACTATTGTTTACAGTCATTGGTGCTAAATCAGCTACATATTCCCAATAATAATTATCATTTGAATTGCTTGCCGTTTCATTCCCTTTAAGCTGTGAATTGAAAAGCTCCGATTTTTCGATTGAAGCTATTTTATGTACAGGTTGTATTCTAGCTGATAGCGTTGATTCACTTTTATCAATGTCATAAGCTATGGGTGCAATTTCTTCAAAAGTAAATTCTTCATCGGCTATGTTTTGACAACTGATGAAACTAAAAAGTGAAATAATAGCCAAAGAACTAACCATAAATTTTTCAACATAATTTGATGTATTGTAGGTTATCGCTTGTGTTTTCATGAGTGCTTAGATTAATTTTATGTAAAATTAACTACAAAGCCTTCTTGATATTTAACGTTTTCGTTGACTGGTTGTTTTGTTTCGACGAACGGAAGAAAAGTTTCTTTTATTGGTTTTTAACTAAATTTAAATTGGAGTTTAAACGATAGCTATAGATTGGAGCTTATGTTTTCCAAACATTGAAACTCAAATAAAAAAGAAATAGTTTGTTAAATTCTTGATTTAGATCGTGCACTTTTTGAAAATAGGAGTATGCATAAACCAACAATAGTCTGACTATTTTAAAACAGTCGGACTATTGTTGGTTTAATAAGTTAAAGGTGTTCTAGATGAGTTTAAAAAGCTTGTTTAAAGTAAATTTAAGCGTTTCATCAATTCACTTCTGTTCGCTCTACTTACAGGAATTATGTCTTGTTTTATAAGCACACTGTTGTCTTCAATATCAATAATCTTATTTATGTTAATAACATATGATCGATGTACTTTTAAAAAAGTCTCTTCAGGAAGCTTGTCTACTATTTTTTTTAAAGTAGAATGAACAATATGATTTTTTTCTTCGGTTTTAATATTGATATAATCTCCTTTGGCTTGAATTAAGTAAATATCAGGGATGTTAATTTTGACCAATCGTCTATCAATATTTACATATAATTCATGTGCTACATTGGCCTCTTGCGCGTCGGGTTTTGCGTTTTTAACAGGTTTTCTATCGGTTGCTTTTTGAATTGCTTTTTGAAACCTTTCAGGAGTCAATGGTTTTACTAGGTAATCTACAACACATTCATATTCAAAAGCATCCAAAGCAAAGTTTTTGTCTGAAGTAATTAATATTACTTGAGGAGGTAATTTTAAGGTTTTTATAAGGTCAAATCCCGAAAAAGCAGGCATATGAATGTCTAGAAACAATATGTCTATCGTATTTTCATTTAAAAATTTAATAGCTTCAATTGCATTAGGAAACTCCGCAATGACTTCTATATTATCTATTTCAGAGCATAATCTTTGAATAATTAACCTAGCAGTTGCGTCATCATCAATTACAATACATTTTTTCATATACTTATATTTTACTAAGGTATACTGAAATTTGATTTAAAATGTCTTCAAATTTAGTTCCTGAGCAATCCTTATTACTGATCAATTCCTTTTCGTATTGGTTTGCTTGCTCGTATCCTTTTTCAAGTCCCAAGATACTTATTTTATGTTTTATTTTGTGGACTATTCCAGCAGTTTTTTTAAAATCTTTTGTTTTAGCAGTTTCTTTGTATAAATTAAGTTCTTCTGGGAATTCTTTTTTGAGAACATCCACTATTTTAGCTTGAAATTCTAAGTCGCCACCGCTAAGCTCTATTATATAATTTAAATTTGGTGTTTCCATTTATTATTTAGGTATTGTAAAAAAGAATGTTGTGAATTTGTTTTTTTCAGATTCGAGCCATATTTTCCCTCCCTCGTGGTCTATAATTTTTTTGACGATTGACAGTCCTATTCCTGAAGACTCTTTGCTCTTTTTTAATGAATTAAATATTTTGAATATTTGATCAAAATATTTTTCATCAATTCCCATTCCGTTGTCTTTTATAGAAAATTGATAATAGGATTCGTGTTGTTCAACATCTATTTCTATAAGTCCTAGTTCTTTGTCATTGAATTTAACCGCATTGCTTATTAAATTTTGAAATACCTGTTGTATTTTTGTTTGATCAGTTTTTAATGTAGGTAACGTTGTTAATATTTTAAGTTCAATGTTTTTAGGAAGATAGATTAGCTTTTTCAAGTCATTTATCAGAATGTTTAAATCAACAATTTCTTTTTCAGATTCCCTTTTGTCGACACTAGAGTAGGCCAATACATCTGAAATTAATTGTTCCATTTTTTCTAGAGTATTGTCAATTAGTTGTATGTTTTGAAGACTTTCTTCATCTAGCTTGTCTTGGTTGTCTTCTTTTATAAAACTAAATAAGGCGTTGATACTTCTTAAGGGCGATTTTAAATCGTGAGATACAATATGAGCATATTCTTGAAGCTCTTTGTTATTGTGTTCTAATTTTGTTAAAAGCTTGGTGTTTTCTACTTCAACTTTTCGGCGTTCTCTTAAGTGTAATGCGCTTTTTAATTGCATAGAAACCAAACGAGCGATATTTTCTAAGGTTGTAATATGTTCTTTCGTAAAATAATTTTTATCAGAGTGTTTGGATTCAATTACTCCAATTACTTTATTTTCATTTACAATGGGTACGGCAATTTCAGAGTTTTTACTATTACCAATATCGATTGAATTTTCATTATTAATTTTAGCAATCCCACTAAGGGCAACTTCACCAATAATTCCTTTTCCAATGTCTATTTTAAGTGGACTTTCAATTTGAGGGTCAAAAGTTCCAACTTGCTCCAATCTGTTTTTTTTCGGATTGTTTATGTAAAGGGTACAATCCTTAGTACCTAAATATCCTGCAATTTCACAAACTATTTCCCATGAAATTTCATAGATGTTTACCTTACCTAATATGGAGTGGGTAAGGTTTTGAATCATATCTAAAATAAGTTTTTTTTCTCTTTTAGAAGTAATGTCTTCAAAAATAGCAATTTGAAATTTTATTTCACCTTCCTCATTTCTTACAACGCTAATATTGGATTTTGCCCAAATAATGGAGCCATCTTTTTTAACATATCTTTTTTCTATAACAAAATGATTTGTTTCTCCTGAAATCATTTTGTTCATGTAATTTTCAGTCATTTTTAAGTCGTCTGAATAAGATAGGTCTTTAATGGTTTTTTGCAGTAGTTCTTCTTCTGTATAACCTAATAAAGTTGTTAAGGAACGATTTACTTTTAAAATTTTGTTGTTTTGAGTTAAAGCAATACCAAAAGGAGCATGTTCAACAATTGTATCTAATTGCGTTTTTTGTTCCTCAATAAATTCAGTCATGAATTTAGATTTGGTAATATCTCTAATTATTCCTTGAGCAGCAATGGGTTTTTTCTTATCATCATAAATAATGCTAGAATTTATTTGAACCCATTTTATTTCTTTCGATTTGGTTACAACCCTTGCAGTGTAATTTGAAAAGATACCTTTTTGATACAATTCATTAAAAGAAGAGTAGGAGTAGTCGTGATCTTCAGAATAGATTAAGGACTGGACATTAAAGGATTCTTTCTTTAAATCGTATCCAAAAATATCAATGGCTGCCTGATTCACCTTTATGACATTACCATTAAGTTCCATAATTAAATAGGCATCGTTTATGTTTTCAAAAACACCTTTTAACTGTGAACTTTTTTGTCCAAGAAGAAATTCTAATTTTCTGTTGGCATGTTTTAATTTTTGAGCTGTGTTGAATAATTCTAAAGATTTTTTCTCTAGAATTCCTTCAGCCTCTTTTCTAGCTGCTTTTTCGCGGCTTAATGCGCGTTGTAATATTTCAACTTTTTCAGTATCCATTTAATTTTTATGGATAATGAATTTTACTTCTGTACCGTCTTCCTTTATCTTTTCTAAGGAAATTTCTGCTGTAGCATTAAAATGTTCAAAGGTTTTATTCATTAATCCTAATCCAAAATGATGCATGGCTCTACTTGATTTATAAATCAACACCAAAGAGTTCTCTGTTTTCTCTACTACTTCAAAGGAAGGCAATTCGGCATCAGGATAAATTTTACGTACTTCAATGTGAATATGATTTTCAATAGAAGCAATCATTTGAATAGGATCTGTATAAGAATTGATTAAATCAGGGTAACTGTTTTTCAAGACAGAGAAAAAATGTTCTGCATAGGTTAACAATAAGTTATCAATGGAGATCCCCGTATTTTTATTTAAGTTCTTTAGCAATTGAAGCATGTCAGAAAAAGCATAGGTTCCAATTGCTGTATAAGCTCCGTTTGTTTCTAATTCAGATTGATTGATGATTTTATCAACCATTTCAAGTCCAAACTTATCTTCCACTAAATCTAAAAACTCTGTAAATACAATTCCTTTCATTTATTTTTTTATTAATTCATTGATACTCCAGTAGGCTAGTAATTTTTCGATTTTTGATACGTAATCATCGTATTTTAATGGTTTTATCAAATAGCCGGTAACTCCTAAGCTATAACAATCTAACATGTCTTTTTGATGACTAGAAGTTGTTAAGATTATAGTTGGTAGGTATTTTAAAGTCTCATGATGTTTTAACACGGCTAAGAACTCAATACCATTCATTTTTGGCATGTTTAAATCTAATAAAATAATATCAGGTAAGGGACCCGAACTGTTTAAATATTCAAGAGCTTCTTCCCCATTATTTTTTTCAATAATTTTATGAGGTAATTTTAATTTAGAAATTGTTCTATTCAATTTCATCACCTCAATGGTGTCGTCTTCAATTAAAAGTATAGTTAACTCTTTCATATTTGGTTTTATAATGTCTACTAACTTATAAAGTTAATCTTTCTTTACGATAATTAATCACTAGATAGTTGAAACGTTATTTACTGTCGACGAATGGTTGTTTATCATCGGTAAGTGGTTTATGTTTTGTGGGAATATATTTTCTTAAAACGAAAAAATGATCTTGTTGATCTAAATAACACTTGTTTGAAAATGAATTTGGTTCAATCAAATTAGAAGTCTAAAATTAACTTTTAGAAGAATTCCTCTTCTATAAATATGTATTTATAGAAGTGAATTTTTTTCATCACAATTTAAGTAAGATGATAATCGCTACTTTGACGATACATTTTAAATCGTGTGTACTTTTTTTATAAAGTTTTTTCTAGTTCAGTGTTAGTTCCTTTTTTTACAAATAAAACTATGTGGACTCAATTTATTAAACAACAAACCCACCTAGTAAAATAGATGGGTTTGGGCTTGTGCTATGTGTTTGTTGACTATTCAATTACCATACTGTGGTAAACGTTTTGAACGTCATCATCTTCTTCTAATTTTTCAAGTAATTTCTCAACTTCAGCTTGTTGTTCTTCAGAAAGCTTTGTGGTTGTCGTTGGAATTCTTTCAAAGCCAGAAGATAAAATTTCTAAATTGTTTTCTTCTAAATAGGTTTGAATAGCACCAAATTGTTCAAAAGGACCATAGATTAAAATACCATCTTCGTCTTGGAAAACTTCTTCAACATCAAAATCCATCAATTCCAATTCTAATTCTTCTAAATCAATTGCTGCTTCTTCAGAAGTAATTCTAAAGTTACAGGTATGATCAAACATAAAAATTACAGATCCTGAGGTTCCAAAAGTTCCATTACATTTATTAAAAGCTGCTCTGACATTGGCAACGGTTCTGTTGTTGTTATCTGTAGCAGTTTCACAAACGATAGCGATACCATGTGGAGCATAGCCTTCAAATAAAACTTCTTTATAATTAGCGGTATCCTTATCTGTTGCTTTTTTAATGGCGCGTTCAACATTGTCTTTCGGCATGTTGGCCGCTTTCGCATTTTGCATTACAGCCCTTAAACGTGCGTTAGAGTCAGGGTTAGGCCCTCCTTCCTTTACCGCCATAACAATATCTTTACCAATACGTGTAAAGGTTTTTGCCATTGCAGACCAACGTTTCATTTTTCTAGCCTTTCTAAACTCAAATGCTCTTCCCATTTCTAATCTCTTGTTTTATTGCCTAATAATTTTTGCTGAGCAAATGTAAAGATTACTTCACGCTTTTACAATTTTTTTAATTGCTGTTTTTCCAAGGACTTGTGTCTACTTAATTAGTTCATAAGATTGTTTGGCAATTTCAATTTCTTCATTGGTAGCAATCACTAATATTTTTACTTTGGCACCGTCTTTTTGAATTTCTCTTATTTCTTTTGAGCGAATTAAATTCTTAGGAATATCAATTTCAATACCCAATCCATCCATATCTGCACAAGACATTTGTCGAATCAAGCTAGAGTTTTCTCCAATACCAGCAGTAAATACAATGGCGTCTACACCATTTAGCACAGCGATATAAGAACCAATGTATTTTTTTATTCTATAGCTCGCTAATTTTAAAGCATTGATGCAATTTTCATCTCCGTTAAGTGCCGCATTTTGTATTTCTCTTAAATCAGAATAACCGGTCAATCCTTTCATTCCAGATTCTTTTTGAAGTATATGATTTACTTCATCGGCAGATTTGTTGAATTTGTTTTTTAAATACAAAACCACAGATTGGTCTATATCTCCAGATCGGGTTCCCATAATTAAACCGTTCATAGGGGCAAAACCCATAGAGTTTTCAATGCTTTCTCCGTTTTTTATGGCAGACATGCTACAGCCATTTCCTAAATGAATGGTCACTATTTTTTTTGATTTAGAACCTAAATATTCAATGGCTTTTTCTGAAACGTATTTATGACTAGTTCCATGAAACCCATAAGCTCTAATTTTATTTTCATTTAAATAAGAATTAGGAATTGCATACTGGTAGGCTTCTATTGGCATGGTTTGATGAAAAGCCGTATCAAAAATAGCAATTTGCTTTGCGGATGTAAATATGGTTTCTGAAATTTCAATACCTATTAAATTGGCAGGATTGTGCAAAGGAGCCAAGTCAAATAAATCTCGGATATTATCTTTTACTTCTTGTGTGACAAGAACAGTGCTTTTAAACTTGCTTCCACCATGTACAACTCGGTGACCAACAGCTTGAATTTCATCTACTGAAGAAATAACACCTATTTTTGGATCCATTAAGGTTGCTTCAATTTTTCGAAGTCCGGCTTCATGATCTTTAATAGCTAAGGATTCGGTATGTTTTACCCCATCTTTTTCATGGGTGAAAATAGAATCTTCCATTCCAATACGTTCAATAATACCCACGCATTTAACAAGTTGCAAAGGCATTTCTATCAATTGATATTTTATAGAAGATGATCCGGCGTTTAAGACTAGTATGTTCATGTTAATTTTGATGTGCTTGAATTGCGGTTAATAAAACAGTGTTAAAAATATCGTCTACTGTGCAGCCTCTACTTAAATCGTTTACAGGCTTGTTCAATCCTTGAAGCATTGGGCCAATGGCTAAGGCACCTGTTTCTCTTTGAATGGCTTTGTAGGTATTATTTCCTGTATTTAAATCAGGGAAAATTAAAACAGAAGCTTGTCCGGCTACCTCAGAAGCTGGCATTTTTGTTTGCGCTACAGACATGTCTACAGCGGCATCATATTGTATAGGTCCTTCAATTTTTAAATCAGGTCGAAGACGTTTGACAATTTCTGTTGCTTTTCTAACTTTTTCAACTTCTTCACCTTTTCCTGAGCTTCCAGAAGAATAAGACAACATGGCAATTCTAGCTTCAATTCCAAAAGCTTCCGATGATAGGGCAGAAGAAATAGCAATTTCTGCTAATTGTTCGGCATTCGGATTCGGATTAACCGCACAATCGCCCATAACAGAAACACGATCAGCTAAACACATAAAAAATACCGATGAAACTACTGATACACCTGGTTTTGTTTTTATTAATTGTAACGAAGGTTTAATGGTGTGTTGTGTGGTGTGCGCCGCGCCTGAAACCATTCCATCTGCCAAACCATTCATAATCATTAAAGTTCCGTAATAGGAAACATCAGTTACCAAATCTTTGGCAATAGTTTCTGTCATTCCTTTGTGTTTACGTGCTTCAAATAAAGTTTGCGCAAAAGCATCATTATGGATAGAGTCTTCTGGGTTTAGAATGTTTATTTTATCCAAATCAATTTGCAAGCCAATTTGGTCGCATTTTAATTGAATGGTATTTTTGTCTCCCAAAATCGTTAAATCAACTATGTTTAATATTTGTAATCTAGAAGCGGCTCGAATAATTCTTTCATCGTTTCCTTCTGGTAAAACAATATGCTTTCTGTTTTGTTTAGCTTTTTGAAGCATGTTGTATTGGAACATCTTCGGCGTCATCTTCGTGGAGCTATGTGTTGTCAAGCGTTTTGTAATTCCTTCGGCATTTACATAACTATCAAAAGTATCTAGCGATAATAATATTTTTTTGCTATTGCTTGCGTAAATTTTTGACTTTACGGCACCAATTTTATTGGTAATGCTAAAAGTTCCTCCTTCAACTGAAATAATAGGTACTGTAGATTGTACTCCTTCTATAAGGCGAAGAATAGATTCTTCTGGAAGTAAAGAGCCTGTTAGAATAATCCCTGCAATTTTAGGGTAATTGCTCGAAGCATTTGCTTGCAAGGCTCCTAAAATAATATCCGCTCTATCGCCAGGTGTTACTACCAGCGCATTGTCTTTAATCCTAGTCAAATAATTTCTTAGTTGCATGGCACCAGAGCTGTAGCTTCCAATGCTATTGTCTAAAAATTGTTCTCCAAATAGGACTTTACCATCCAATGCTTCTACAACTTCTTTTACGGTTGGGTTGCTTAAGAAGCTTACTTTAGGAATGATGTCAATTTGTATTTCTTTTGGTATGTGTTTTTGCAAGGCTTTTTTGACAAAGTACATTTCTGATTCGTCAATTTTGTTTGCAATCAATCCAATAACATCTACTTCTTTTTCTTTAAAAGATTTATAGGTAAGTTGCATTGTTTGAATAAATTCTTCCGTTGTTTTTCCATTTCCAGAACCAACAATCAATGCAGGGATGTTTAAATTTTTAGCAATCATTAAATTTACATCCAACTCAGTAAAACCTCCAATACCTGAAAAATCACTTCCTTCAACCAAAACATAATCAAATCGATTTTCGAGTTGTTTGTATTTTTCAATGACAGTATTAATGACTTCATCTATTTTTCCTTCCCCTAATAATTGTACAACTTCTCCTTGTTTGTAAGCGTAACAATCCTTGTAGTCGAGATTTAAATTGAAAAAATTAATAGCCGTATTGGTATGGTCATCATACTTGCTTTCATTTGCTTCATTAATAATAGGTCTGAAATAGCCTACTTTTGAAGACTTGGTAAGCATCATTCTTAGAAGTCCAAGTGATACTAACGATTTACCACTATCAGATTCAATAGTAGCTATATAAATTGCTTTACTCATACACTTTAAAATTAGGGTATAAAATTACAATATCTTAGAAAAATAAAAGACTAAAAAGTTTTTATTTTACATGATTCTTATCATGGTATTATAGTTTTACAATGATTAAAAAAATGCTGTAATCTATAAAATAGAGAACAGCATTCAATGATATTTTGAAAAGATAAGAAATAAATTAGACTTGAATAACACCTAAATTAAAAGCTTTTTCAATAGGAGCATGATTTGCTGCTTCAATTCCTGTGCTTATCCATTTTCTTGTGTCTAACGGATTTATTACTGCATCTGTCCAAAGGTGAGCAGCTGCATAATAAGGAGAAGTTTGCTCGTCGTACTTTTCTTCAATAGATTTTAATATTTCTTGTTCTCTTTCTGTAGTAATTATTTCTCCTTTTTTCTTTAAGCCCGCAGTTTCCATTTGCAACAATACTTTAGCTGCTTGTGTTCCCCCCATTACAGCTAATCGAGCACTAGGCCATGCAAATATTAAACGAGGATCAAATGCTTTTCCGCACATAGCATAATTTCCAGCTCCATAAGAATTTCCAACAACAACCGTGAATTTTGGAACAACAGAATTACTAACGGCATTCACCATTTTAGCACCATCCTTTATAATACCTCCGTGTTCTGATTTGCTACCCACCATAAATCCGGTAACATCTTGTAAAAAAACTAAGGGTATTTTTTTCTGATTGCAATTGGCGATAAAACGAGTGGCTTTGTCTGCAGAATCAGAATAGATAACCCCACCGAATTGCATTTCTTTTTTTGCTGTTTTCACTACTTTTCGTTGATTTGCAACAATACCAACGGCCCAACCATCAATTCGTGCATATCCGCAAATAATTGATTTCCCATGGCCATCTTTATAAGCTTCGAATTTTGAATCATCTACCAATCGCTTAATGATTTCATTCATATCGTATTGATCTGTTCTTAGCTTTGGTAAAATTCCGAAAATTTCTTCAGGATTTTCTTTTGGTTCAGTTGGTAAAGCTCTATTGTATCCAGCTTTGTCAAAATCTCCAATTTTATCAATTATGTTTTTGATTGTGTCTAAAGCAGCTTTATCATCTTTAGATTTGTAGTCGGTAACTCCTGAAATTTCACAATGTGTTGTAGCTCCTCCTAAGGTTTCATTGTCAATACTTTCGCCAATTGCAGCTTTTACTAAGTAGCTTCCTGCTAAAAATATGCTAGCCGTTTTATCTACAATCAATGCTTCATCACTCATAATGGGTAAATAAGCGCCTCCTGCAACACAGCTACCCATAACGGCAGAAATTTGTGTAATTCCCATACTGCTCATAATGGCATTGTTTCTGAAAATTCTTCCAAAATGTTCTTTATCAGGAAAAATCTCATCTTGTAATGGGAGGTATACGCCAGCGCTGTCTACTAAATAAATGATAGGAATTTTATTTTCCATAGCAATTTCTTGCGCACGTAAATTCTTTTTTGCCGTAATTGGAAACCAGGCACCTGCTTTTACCGAAGCATCATTGGCAACAACAATACATTGTTTACCGCTAATATGGCCAATTTTTACAACTACACCACCTGAAGGACAGCCTCCATGTTCTTCGTACATTTTATCTCCTACAAAAGCACCAATTTCAATAGATTTTGTATCGTCATCTAGTAAATAAGTAATACGTTCTCTTGCTGTTAGCTTACCTTTAGAACGAATATTTTCTAATCTTTTTTCTCCGCCACCTTTGTAAACTTTTAGAAGTTTTTTCTTTAGACTTGCTGCTAAAAGTTTGTTGTGATCTTCGTTTTTGTTGAAATTGATATCCATTGAGATGCTCCTAATTTTAGCCTGCTAAAGTACAAAATTGTGTTGTAAAATTAATTTTAACTACCAAGGTTTTATTTACCATGGTAAGTATTAAAATATTTTTGTATATTTGCCTTGAATTATTAAATACAAATACCATGAAAAAAAATAAAATAATCTATTGGATAGCAACAGGTTTGCTAAGTTTAATGCTGTTAATGTCAGCAGGAATGTATGTGTTTAACCATGAAATGGTTGTGCAAGAATTTGTGAAACTTGGGTATCCTACCTATGTTGTTTATCCTTTAGCTTTAGCGAAACTACTAGCGGTTGCAGCGCTTTTATTGAAGAAAAAAGGAGTTTTAGTGGAGTGGGCTTACGCAGGATTGTTCTTTGATTTTGTTTTGGCGTTTTTTGCACATTATATGATAGGAGATGGAGAGCAAATTCCGGCAGTAGTCGCAATAAGTATTTTGGCTGTTTCATACATTTATAAGAATAAATTTTAATGAAAGTGCTTCCAAAATCTAAAGTAGTATTGAGTAGGTCTAATTTTCAGGCCGTGGCAACAAGTAGACAATATACTTACCCAATAGATACTTTGCAAAAAAAAGGAGGGAAGGACACAGGCCCAAGCCCTGTTGAATATTTTTTATCAGGAATAGCTTCTTGTGTAGCCATAACTTTAAGAATGTATGCTGATAAAATGAAATGGGATCTTGGAGAGATAACGGTGGAAGTTTCTGAAAAAACAGAATTGACAACTAAAGGCATACAAAAGAAATTATTGGAAACAATTTCTTTTGAAAAAAAGCCAACGGAGCAGCAATTAGCATTGCTTAAAGAAGTATCAAATAAATGTCCTGTCGCGCAAATGGTAAAAACAGAAACAATAATTATTAAAACAATTTAAAATGAAAAATATAATAGCATTAGGAGGAAGTACTAGTAAAAAATCAATAAACAAAGCATTGGCTGTATATGCAGCTAGTCAATTAAAAAATGTTGATTTAACGGTTTTAGATTTGAATGATTTTCAATTACCATTATATAGTGTCGATATAGAATTAGAAGAAGGAATGCCTTCAGAAACAAAAAGATTGAATGCAGCGTTTGATAAAGCAGATGGTTTTGTGGTTTCTTTAGCAGAACATAATGGAGCTTATACTGCGGCATTTAAAAATGCATTCGATTGGTTAAGTAGAATAAACGGAAAGGTTTGGCGAGAAAAACCAGTCTTATTAATGGCAACTTCACCTGGAGCAAGAGGTGGTTTGACTGTTTTGGAAATTGCTGCTGGGCGTTTTCCTTATATGGGAGCTCAAATTGCAGGACAATTTTCACTGCCCTCTTTTTTCGATAATTTTAAAGAAGAAGCCGTTGTAGAAGGCGAATTAAAAGCAGATTTATTTGCGCAAATTGATTTGTTTCAAAAAGCAATTGATCTGTAGGAGTATGGGAGATTTAGCTAAAGAAATAAATTCAACGTTTCCGTCAGAGCGAATTAAGGCTTTGATAAATATAAAATATACATCTAATTGGATTGAAAACCAATCGAATGAATTATTGAAACCTTTTCAAATTTCGGTACAACAGTACAATATACTGCGTATTTTAAGAGGAGCTAAAGAAGCAATAAAAGTGCAAACTGTTAAAGATAGGATGATTGAAAAATCTCCAAACGCTACGCGATTAATGGATAAACTCTGTTCAAAAAAATTAATAGAAAGGTTTCGTTGTGAAGATGACCGAAGAGTTGTTTATGTTAAAATAGCAAAAGCCGGACTAGATATTTTAAAGGATATTAATATGGATGCAGTTGGTGATAGCATGAATAAATTGTCAGAACAAGAAGCAAGGCAGTTAAACACACTTTTAGATAAAATTCGGTAAGTTTTTAATCCCTAAAACAATACATCATGAAAACAAGAAGTATTCAAAATAAAAGTAAAAGCAATTTTGTAAACATGGGACCTATAAGGTTAAGACAACCTTTGCCTAGTTTTGCCATTAATAATGTAGATCCATTTATTTTATTACATCATTATGGACCCTATGAAATAAACGCTAAAAGTAATCCTTTCGATTTAGGGCCACATCCGCATCGCGGTTTTGAACCAATAACTTTTTTAATTCAAGGAGAGCAATTGCATAGAGATTCTTTAGGTAATGAAAGTATCGTTAAGTCGGGTGATGTGCAATGGACAACGGCAGGAAACGGAATTGTTCACGCAGAAGGACCAACAAAAGAATTTGTAAAAAAAGGAGGTTTATTGGAAGGAATACAGCTTTGGTTGAACTTACCGGCAAGTCATAAAATGATGGAACCAAATTACCAACATGTGAAAAATGAAGATTTCGCTGCGGTAACTTCGCAAGATTTGAAGACTTCTTTAAAAATTATCTCTGGTACCTATAAAGGAGTAAAAGGTAAAATAGAAACACAAACAGGGGTACAAACCATTTGGGGTAATTCTCTAGAAGGATCGGAATATTTTATTGAAATACCGAAAAAGCATGATGTTTTGATCTATTTAATTAAAGGAAGTGTATTTGTAAATGAGGTAGAGCATTTAAGGGAGGAAGGAGATAGAATGTTTACTTTTAAGCAAGATGGTGAGGGGATTAATATAAAAGCTACCGCGGATAGTGAGTATTTAGTATTGTCTGGAGTTCCATTGAAAGAAAAAGTTGTATCACACGGACCTTTTGTAATGAATAGTCAGCAAGAAATTCAGCAAGCTATTCAAGATTATCAAAAAGGAAAAATGGGCTACTTGGCCGAATAATTAAAATATAAAAAGCGAATTTAAAACCTATGCTATGTGTATAGGTTTTTTGTGTGTTATAAAGTCTACAATAGTTTAAGTTCAAAATAGCAACTATAGTTCTCTAATATAGTTTTCTAAGCTATCTGATGTAGTTAGTCCCATTTTTTTCTTTATTCGATATCGGGAAGTATGCACACTTTGTAATGATATATTTAGTAAAGCAGCCATTTCAATACTGTCCAGATTTAACTTTATCAAAGCACAATGCTTTTGTTCTGTAGCGGTTAGTTTAGGATGTTTGTTTAAAAGGTTTGAGTAATAATCATTATTAATTTCAAGGAAACGACGGTTGAAATCTTCCCAAAAAACGATGCTATTTACTTTGTGCTTTTGTTTGAGCAGGTTGTAGTTTTGAGGCGAGTGTTTTTTTATAGTGGCTAATAATTCTTTAATGGCTTGTTCTTTTTCAACTAATTGCAAAGAATAGGTTGTCAATTCTTTGTTTTTAGTAGCTATTACTGCAATATTTTTTTTTATTTCAAATTGCTTGATTGTATCTAGTTTTTTTAGCTTATTCCGTTGTTTGTTGATAATATAGATACTTGTGGTAATAAAAACGATAAAAATAAGTGAGATGATTAGCCAAATTCTTTCTTTGTTTTTTCTTTCAATAAGGTCGGCTTGTTCAGTAATAAAGAGTTCTTTGTCTAAAAGACTTTCTTTATATTTATTCTTAATTTCAAATAATCGTTCGTTATTTTTATTAGCAATACCAAATAATGAATTATAGCTGTCTTTGGAAGATCTCATATGTCGATATGCGCTATCTAATGTGCCTAATGAGTGATATACTTCAGCCATTTTTTGAAGAACTTCAGGCTTTAATTCTATATGTACTTTTAGTTTTTCTATTGCATTTAAGCTTTTCTGATAATATATCAGTGCACTGTCTTTTTCCTTTGTTGCAACTTTTAAATCACCTAAGAAATAGAATATTGCTGCCTGGTACGGGGATTCAGTTTTCAGTAATTCTTTTTTTGCTTGATATAAGTCCGTTTTGGCTTCTTTAATTTTTTTTAGTTTTAAATTACAATAGCCTCTGTCTGCTAATATATATGGTAATTTTTTGTTTTTTAAAATAGATGTACAGGAGTCTAAATATTTTAGAGCGATATGATAATTTTCTCGAACTCTCCAATACATAGCTACTGAGAAATAACTGGATGTTAGCTGGTTTAAATTCTCTTTATTGTGTTTGGGTTGTTTTTTTGATAAATGAATAGACTTTTTAAGGTATTCTAAAGAGGTGGAGTCTTTGTTGAAAATGTCGTATAAGATACCTAGGTTCCTATAGATTAATACTTGTTGAGGCTCTGAAGTTTTAATTTCAGATAGAGTTAAACTTTCCCATAATTTATCAAAAGCCAAATCATAATCTCCACGCGACCTATCATAATTACTTAAATCTATTAATGCTTGAATTATCGCAAGCGTATCTTTTTTTTCTTTGGAAAGCTTGTGTTTTAACAAAATCTGTTGATATAATTGCTCACGATTTGTTGAGTTTTTATCATTTAAGGAAAATGTATTTGTAGCCTTTGTAAGGCTATCTATATTTGAAATATAAGGATTGGAGTAGCTATGAAAAGAAAAAGAAACAGTTACAAATAAAGCTAAAAAAATATTTAAATCTCGGGTGTTTATCATGATGGTAAAGATACTTATTAATAGATCTAGTTCATAATTTCAAACCCCATTGTCTAGTAATAGACTAGGTGTTTTATTTAATAGAATAGCTTTAGAGTAGTCCTGAATTATTACAATTTACCTTTCAGATAGTAATTTTGCTATCCATTAAGTTTCGTCTTTATTAATGTAGTAAATAGGAGTTATATGAAGTTAAAATTTATTTTCTTAGTAAGTATATTTATGTTTACCAACTTATTGAATGCCCAGAGTTGGGAGTCAGTTGTACGTGGTTCATGGGTTGAAAAAGGTTCGTTGAACACTAAAAGTATTGCCTTGGTAGATGCCTCGAAACTTGTAGATATAATAGTGTCATCAAAAGAACATAGCTGTGTTCGTCAAGCAGCTTTTTTTTTAGCCGCTGATATAGAAAAAATAACAGGTAAAAAACCTAAAATTAGGACCAAAGCAAGAAAAGGAAAGTCAGCAATTCATTTATCGACTTATGGAGCAAAGAATATTCCCAATGAAGTAAATTCAAAAAAACTAAAAGTAAAGTGGGAAGCTTATATAATTAAAACCGTTGGTAGTAGTGTTTGGTTGGTAGGATCTAATGCTAGAGGCACTGCTTTTGCTGTTTATACATTTAGTGAGCGCTTGGGTATAGATCCCTTATATCACTGGACAGGATATACACCAACAAAATATCCTGAACTAAGTATTAAAACTGTTAATTTATTTGTTGATGAACCCACTTTTAAATTTCGTGGTATGTATCACGATGATAAAGATTTAATTCCTAGTCTGATTAATGAAAAAGGATATGTTGCTGAAGATCCTAAAGTAGCTGATATTGATAAAGAAAGTCATATTCAGAAATTGGAATCAGGTTATCCAGAGCAATGTGGAACGGTTGATATGGTTTGGTGGAAACGTTTTTTCGAAACAGCACTACGGCTTAGAATGAATCAGGTGGCTCCTTATGTGCGAGAGCCTCGTTCCTTTGAAGTAAATAAAATGGCTAGCGACTGGGGGTGTTTTTCAGTTCACATCATTATGACATGCTTCTTTCTAATCCTTGGGGGTATGAGCGTTTTGGCTTAGCTAAGGAAAGAGGTATAGAAGGTCCTTATAAATGGAACTCTAACAAAGAGGGGATGATAAAATTTTGGGAAGCAGGTGTTGTAGAGAACAAAGATCTAGATTGTATATGGCCTGTAGGTTTACGTGGTACTGATGATGTAGGGGCACTTTTTCCTGAAGGAACATCAATGGAAAAAAAGGCTAAAATATTATCAGATATTATTGAGATTCAGGTTAATTTAACAAAAAAACATCTGCCCAAAAATAACAAACCCATCTTTCATTTAACCCTATATTCCGAATTGCAACATTTTTATGAAACTGGGTTAATGAAAATACCTGAAGATGTAATCTTAGTTTGGAGTGATCATGGAGATGGCAAAATGCGAGCACTCCCTAAAAAACTAGGTAATAATAAACATGGTGTATACTATCATTTAGCATTTCATGGTTGGTCGGAAAAACAAACTGTGCACACTGTAAGACCTGATAGAATTGAAGAGCAGTTTCGTGAAATTGTAGCGTCCGGAGCAACGGATTATATGCTATTAAATATTTCTGAACTACGAGATTATGTAATGGGTACTCGTTTTATTGCCGAAATATCTTATAATGCAAAAAAAGCTTTTGAGAAACCTGATGCAGCAAATAGGTATGTAAATTGGTGGAGTAAGGAGTATTTTGGAGAAAAAGCATCAGCCGATGCGATTAAAACCTATAATAATTATTTCGAGATCATCCATAGTTATGATCAAATTTTTCAAGGATCATTGGCTTTAGATTATGCATTATACTGGCAAAAGTTTCGTATGTATGGCGATTTGTTTATTGGTGGGCAGACTAATAAAAAATGGTTAAATATTATGACAGAACGTGTAGCAAGATATGATATTGCTTTTGAGATTGCTAACCGTGCTATAAGCAATATGAATGAGCAACAAGCACAGTTTTTCTTTGAAAATTCGATGTATGGAATGCTTATAGATTACCGTGGGGCTCAGGCTGCTTTGGCAATGAATAAAGCACTTTTTACGTGTTGGAACTGTAGAGGTGAAGAAAGGGCATATGCTCGAGAGGCAATGAGGTATTTATCGCTATTAGAGTTAGAAACAAAACATGCTGAACGTGCTCCATTTGAAAATTGGTATAGAGATACTTTTATGAGAGGTAGGCATTGTTTAACTAGTGTACATTACCCCTATTATCGATTAAAAGAATGGATGGACAGCCTAGGTATTGAACATTAATCGAATAAAGAAAGAATTATGTTTATAGGTATCAGTAATATTCACTACTATTTTTATCAGTATGTTTATGCTTAATTGATTGTTGTATGAATCATCATAATTAGGTCAATATAGATAGAGAGGTACAAGAAATTAATCTGATGGTTGATTACAATTTTTATGAAGATATTTTGAAGTATTATATTTAATTTAAAATGTTGCTCTCAGTTTATTGTGAAGTTAAAAATAGAGAATCTAACTTTTCAGATTTTTCTTTAAAGAGTAAGATGTTAGATAATGAATACAAAAAGTGGTGATTCAATAGGCTATACATGATTATCAAAAAGGAAAAATGGGCTATTTAGAAGAGTAAAACGTTAATTTTTGTTTTGAAGTATTAATTAGTTTAGAATTTTTGAACTGTATTGTTAGATGATTTTTCAATATATGAATCGTATTACTGTATTTATTATGGAATATTTTTATAAATAATAAAGGGGAATAGTTTTTTTTTAGAGCTAAATTATTGTATATTAGAGGTTCTCTCTTTTATTTTTAACAAAGTAAAAAAATAGTTATTAAAAAGTAGTTTGTAAAGTAAAAAGAGGTTGTATCTTTGCAGCCGCTAGCAACGAGAGTAGTTGGTAAAAGAGTGCCTTAGGATCACGATTGTGGGTTAAAAAACGGAGTAAGAAAATAATTAAAATTTTATTTTTTTATAAAGAAAAAAGCTTTTACATTTGCAGCTGCTAACCGCGAAGGTGTTTAGGGGACCTGT
>NZ_VDET01000038.1:0-1066 GCF_006381105.1 Flavicella sediminum
CTATAATTTTTGCGTACAGATTTTCCTCCCACCCGCAAACTTGCTAAAAACATGAATTAACAGTTAGAAAGTTTCTGCGAAAAGATGTGTCATCGGAACTATAATTTTGGGTTCTACAGGTTTTCACCCAACCGCAAACTTGCTTTTTAATAAGGAACCAAAATGTTTCGTGGGAAAAATGTGTGAATGGTAGTAGTAAATTTTCTAACAACTTTATGTACGCCAACGGTTTTGGCTAGGCTTTGTGCGGGATTGAAAATCGGCCAGATTTTCGAACACGGACTAAGCCGAAGCTTTTTGTTTGGATTTGTTTCTTTGGTTTCACAAAGCCAAATCAACAAGATTTGGCGACCTAGTAAATATACACAAAACTTTGAAGTTAGCACAAAACCCGCATGAAGTTTAGCCGGTGTTACCTGCTGGCTTTTATATCAGAGATTTAAAAGCATTAATGAATTGTAGTAATTCAATTTTTGTTTTTTCATTAACAATTTTACCTTCTTTGTCAACTTTTCCTTTTATCCCTTGAATTAAAAGAGTTGTTTCGTTTGTAAATTTTGTCTCAATAGTTTTCATAATTAATATTAACTCTTGGTGTCCCTTTTCACCACTAGCTGAAGCTGTTATTAGTCCGACTGGTTTATTTGAAAATACAGTTGTCGATACACTCCATTCAAGAATATTTTTTAATCCACTGGGTATACTGAATACATATTCGGGTGTACAAATTATTATTCCATCTGCATTGGAAATTTTATTTCTGAAATCAATAATTTTTTCAGGAACATTATTGTCGGTTAGTTCTGTTCTAAAATGTGGGAATTCAGTTAGATTATCAATTAATTCTATATTAAATTCAGATTTTTCATGTTCGGAGATATATTTCAAAATGGATAAATTTCCCGAATTTTGACTAGCACTTCCGCAAATTCCAATTATATTTTTCTTCTTTGTCATTTAGTTTATTTTCAGAGCTTTTTTGCTTGCAGGTAACGGTTTTGTATAAGCTTAGTGTGGGAGTTGATAATCGAAAGATTATCGGCCTTGCACTAAGCTTATACTTATT
>NZ_VDET01000038.1:1094-4611 GCF_006381105.1 Flavicella sediminum
AAAAAAACACAAACCTTTGGGTAAACTATAAAAACCCACATTAACTTTATGCGGTGTTGGCAAATCGTTTTTTTAATCAGGTTATTAATTTAAAAATCAAATTATGAATATATTCTTTTAATAAAAGAGAGGTAGCGTTAACTACCTCTCTCAACAAATCAAGAAGACTTGATGTAAAAACTGTAATTATATTATTGCATTGGCATTCGTGACGCTCTCTAAGAATGTTCTTAATAAATCAAAGCGTTCAAAGAACTTAATTACAACAAATCTCTATGATTGTTTTCCAAACTGTACAAATGGCAGCTAATATGTATAGCGACTCTTTTGCGATTTCAAACATATCCATAGAATAAGGTTTTTATCATTCAAGATTCTGTCTTGACAGACGCAGGAGCTTGTCTCCTGTGTTTTTTAAACAAAAAAAAATCAATTTTTAATTAATGTCTTAACGTTCGTAAAACTCAACATCAAAATCTGTAACTCTATTAAAATTTTTGGGTTCAGTGTAATAATTAAAATTACCAGCTTGTCCAGGTTTAAGAACATCTCCATCATTTACTTTTGCTCTAGTTGTATGCACAATATCACCATTTGGAGTTAGAAATTTTATTTTCACAGCACCTTTAATATTCGAAGAGCTATTATTTCTAATCATTCCAGTTACTGCCCAAGCATATTTATTGTCTTTGTTAATCTTAACATTTTCAACTTTAGTTTTCTGTGTAAACTCTACAGAATCATTTTGCTTTGAACTTTTAAATCCACAAGAAATTATTAGCGTTAATGTTAAGCTAAGAACTAAATATTTTAGTTTTTTCATATTTTTTGTTGTTAATGTTTGCCAACGTGTTTGTATAAGATTAGTTGCGTGATTCAAGCACTAAAGTTAGTAAATAAATTACAGATGGAAAGTCCGCGAGAACTTTCGTAAATAGGCTAAAACCAGCAATTAATTTTATACGGTGTTGGGCATAGTTTTTATAGGTTATTTACCATATTTATTTTCGTATCGATTCCGTTGAAATAGTCCACATAATCAGTTAAGTCAGCATCTATCCATTCCAATAGTTCGTAAATCTCGTTTTTTATATTTGTAGCTTCTGTAAAATCAATGACATTTCCATTAAAACAAATAGGTTCGTTGTGATAAACTCGATTTCTAAATTCTCTAATATTATTGAGTTTCTGATTCAGAATATTTCGGTTTACGTGATTTGGTTTATTTGGAAAACAATGAATAACCACTCCACCAATTAATCTGTAATGGTGTGTGTCAAATAAACTTGTCCAAAATCCAAAAGATTGTTCTGCTATAACTTTTCCAGATGTTACAATTCCACCTTTTCTGCGAATAGTTCTTTCTGCTTTACTAATTGAGTTTCTCAAAAAGAATCTGGATGAACTTAGTGAGGGATGATTCATAAATCCATTTCTTTCAGCTATTATCCAATTCGGATTCGCAAAATGTGACGATACTTGATAATTTACAATGTTTCTAAAGAAAATTTCAAATAAGTTTAACACAGGATAAAAAGCTTGAGCAGTTCTTAAATTAATTCTGTACAATTTTTGAGCTTTAGATTTTGAATTACCAGTTGCAATTAGAAATCGGTCTAATCTTGGTTGTGATAAGTAATACTCTAATTTTTGATATTCCAATATTTTCCGGTTTTTATTTGTCTATTACAAATATATTCACTTATTTTGTATTGTAATGCTTAATCAAGCCTCTTTCTTTATAGAAACGTAATTAAGTGAAAGATATACAGAGCCTCTCGATTTATTTTGAGAGGTTTTTTATTTTTAGGCAGTTTCCGCAAATTATGCCCAACGGTTTTGTATAAAGTTAGTGTGGGAGTTGATAATCGTAAGATTCTCAGCCCCGGACTNNTGTGTTTTTATCTTAGTCGACCTAAAAATAGATAAATAAGTAGAAGTGACATAATAAAAAAACACAAACCTTTGGGCAAACTATAAAAACCCACATTGACTTTATGCGGTGTTGGCTGTATTTGCATTTTATTTAGAAAAAGATATTCGTTCAAGTAATTCGTATTCTTTATTGACTAAATAACTACGTCTTTTTCCTACTGGTTCATCTTTTAATTCCGCTTTTATCTCAATAAATTCATTAGCAAATTCAAGAAAATCCTCACTTTTCATGTAACTATTCAACCATTCAGCGAAATCTTTCATTTCTTCTTGATTTTTTGAATATTTGAAATCATCTACCAATTGCTCATATTGCCAATTAGAATCCTCAGATTTGTTAAATTGAAGCAATTCTTTATCTAGAAATTTATCTAATAAATAAGTATTTGAATAAAAGGTATGTTTAACTTTATTCTCAGCTAGTTTCAATTTTTTAGTTTTAAATAATGTAATTGTCCATTCAAAGAGGAAAATCGGAAATCCAGAATCTTCTGGGAAATTTTTATCAAACCAATTAAAATATCTCAAACTCCCTTTATAATCTTGAATTTTTAAATATAATTCAGGCGGCATGTAACGAAGTCCTCCGCCATCATGATAGTATCCGCCCCAATGTTTTTTGTCCGCGGCAAGTCCTTTTTTTATTTTGGCAATTTTATTTTTTATTCTTTCAATCTGTTTCTCAGTCATTAATTCAGCAGGGATTCGGGGCAATTACTGCCAACGTGTTTGTGTATGGCTTGTTGCGGGCTAAAATCCGAGGTTTTTCGGATAAGCAGTAAAGTTAGCAAAAAAATACTAACTTTTGTTTAAGCACTTCAGCCGCAATAAGCTATACACGGTGTTGTACCACGTTATTTTATGTTCAAATACAAATCCTCAATTTCGTCCATTTCATATTTATTTAATTCCGAGTTTATATTAGAATAATCTCCTTTAAAAAATAGTTCAATTAATTTTTCTGGGACTTCTGAATTTTCTGTTTCGGTAAAATAAAGTTTTATCTTTCTGATTGGATTGTTTTTGTCGTTAGTTTCTTTATGAGTTCCAAGTCCAACAACAAATTGAAAAGTATCGTCCGTATTCGGTGCTGTTCCAATTGATAAATATTTAGAGTCAGTTCTGTTAAACGCTTCTAGGTTGGTCATATTAAAATTCCCCGATTCATATTCGCTCCAAAAGTCTTTTTTCCAATTTATTTTTTGAAAGCCAGCAGTATGTTTTTCTAAAGAAGTCGTTCCTAAAATTCTATAAAAGTCAGTCTCAAGCTCAGGTGTATGTATTCGAGAGATAAATTCATTTGTCATATTTTTTTCGCTTGGATTTTCATTAGTTTTCTCTTTGCAAGAAATCAATGTTAGAATTAAAATTATTATTGCGGAAATTTTTTTCATAATGTGGTACAACGGTTTTGTATAAGGTTTGTGTGGGAGAAAATGTCCGAGGACTTTTCGCCCTAACACTAAGCTTATACTTATTTTGTGTTTTTATCTTCGTCGACCTAAAAATACTTAAATAAGTAGAAGTGACATAGTAAAAAGACACAAACCTTTGGAGTAAACCAAAAAAAAGCACATTAACT
>NZ_VDET01000039.1:0-1644 GCF_006381105.1 Flavicella sediminum
TTTTGTGTTTTTTTATTATGTCACTTCTACTTATTTATCTATTTTTAGGTCGACTAAGATAAAAACACAAAATAAGTATAAGCTTAGTCCGGGGCTGAGAATCTTACGATTATCAACTCCCACACTAACTTTATACAAAACCGTTGCCAAGCATTATGAAAAAAAAAGCTGTAATCAATTATATAATGGCAATTCCAATATTGTCTTTTGCGATATTTGGAAACCCTTTATATCAGATTATTAGCTTCTTATGGTGTAATAATTTGAATTATAACATTGAACCTAGCACAAACGTTACGCAGATTGAAAAACTTCCATATTATATATTTCTTATAATAATTTTTCTTGTAAGGCTGATTCTTTATATAACAATATTTCATTTTCAAGGAAAAATCAAACCCTTTGAAAACCTTACAAAATTTATTGTGATTTTCATAAATACTCATGTTTTTCAGTTTTTAGGATTTATCACACTCTGGATTTGGCTTATCGAATTAGAAGGAAATATTGTTGGATTTTTTGTTGCTCCAATTAGTTTAGTAATTGGAATAATAGTATCAATTCTAACTATTCTGAGAATAATCAAAATACCTAAGAAATGGAAAAATTATAACAATGAAAAAAATTAACATTCACAAGACTTGAAAAATTACACTGAGAAAAAACGCTAGGCAACACCGGCTAAACTTCATGCGGGTTTTGTGCCAACTTCAAAGTTTTGTGTATATTTACTAAGTCGCCAAATCTTGTTGATTTGGCTTAGTTTAACCAAAAGAAACAAATCCAAACAAAAAGCTTCGGCTTAGTCCGTGTTCGAAAATCTTGTCGATTTTCAATCCCGCACAAAGCCTAGCCAAAACCGTTAGCCACAAGCGAATAAAAAATTTGAGATACTACATTGGAGCATATTATTTGATTAAACTTCGTGATTCCAATTTCGGAAGTTACGAAGGAAAAAAACTGCATACTTGCAGCACTTGTATAAACGATTCCTTTTTTGACACCTGGAGTATTTCATGGGCTGAGGACGGAAAAAATGTTAATCCAGAAACGAAATCGGATTTTAACCTAAATGAAAACCTAATTAAAAATATTCAGATTTGGACGGACAAAAAAATGGAGGAAAACAAAATCGGATGGATTTGTACGTTTGCCGATTTAGAAACCTTAACCGAATATAAAAGTTCATTTTTCTCAAACGCAGAAAGTGAAATATTGAGTATAAACTTTCCCGAATCAGAAAGAGAAGAGTTACTTAACTTATTTAATCCGGAAAAAGCAAGGTTTGGTGAAATAGGAATTTCAATAAATCTAAAAAAAGGAATTAAAGAAAATAAAAACGAGAAAACTTTAGGATATGACTTAATTGGAATTGAAAATAGTGGTGAATTTCACAGTTTTCATTGCCACGATTTGGCTAGCCAGTTAATCGAAAAATTCGGAATTGAAATAAACGAATACGGATTGATTTGCGAAAATGATAAATCTACAGAAATGGTGGAATATATGAATGATGAGAAAAACGAATTCGAGTCTTCTCCTTGGTTTTATGTGAAAGTGAATAAAACAATAGAAAAGCCAGTGGCTAACACCGTATAAAGTTAATGTGGGTTTTTATTTCTTGCCCAAAGTTTTAGGCTTATT
>NZ_VDET01000039.1:1726-1900 GCF_006381105.1 Flavicella sediminum
TACAAAACCGTTGGCAGTAATGTAAATCGCACGATAAAACGATGACAAATAAAGAGAAAGAAAAACTTTTCACACAAACTATAAAAAACCTTTCTAAGGTTCAAAAATGGAAATTTAAAAGTTATTTTATATTTAAACAATTAGACAATCTGTTTTTTGAATCTAACTTTTACA
>NZ_VDET01000039.1:1908-2578 GCF_006381105.1 Flavicella sediminum
ATAATATCTATGGATATTTGGCTTATAAGCCTTATTCAGTTGACGATACTTTTTGGGAGTTTTCTGAAATGCCTGAAAATTCAAAAATGCCATTAAGTTTTAGAGCAGATGCTGCATTTAGAGTTAGTAGTTTTGATATTTACAAATATGATATAACAATAAAGAATATTGAAAAACCTGAACAAGAGATTCAATCCCTTTTAAAAATAATTGACGGAAAAGTAAAAAGTATAATAAAGGAAAATATAACCGTTGAAGGCTTTTTAAACACTTTAGAAAAGGAGAATAATAATCCTGTCGGAATTATAACCTGTTTAATGGAACTTGAACAATATGAAAAAGTATTAAGCAAAATTGAAGTTTATAAGAAAAATGGTGTTCATTCTGGTTATAGTTTTGGGAGTACAGATTTCTTTGATTTTGTAGAAAATATTTGTAATAAAAAGTTGAACATTGGGAATAGTGTATTTATGAAAATTGGAAACCAAATAAATAAGATATTTAAGAATTGAAAAAAACACTACTGCCAACACCGCATAAAGTTAATGTGGGTTTTTATGGTTTGCCCAAAGTTCTGTGTCTTTTTATTGTGTCACTTATACTTATTTAGTTATTTTTAGGTCGACTAAGATAAAAACAAAAAATAAGTATAAGCTCAGTGCTAGGCCGA
>NZ_VDET01000004.1 GCF_006381105.1 Flavicella sediminum
ACCTTATACAAAACCGTTAGCTTTAATTGTGTAATTGAAAAATTAGTAATAACTTTGTAATAACAAAAACATTAAAGTTATGGAAGTTTCAGTAATACAAATAGGAAATTCGAAAGGAATACGTTTCAGTAAAACTATTCTTGAAAAATATAACATCAAAGATAAAGTAGATTTAATTCTTGAAAAAGGAAAAATCATTATTCAACCTTTATCAACTCCAAGAAAAGGATGGGAAGAATCTTTTAAGCAAATGGCGGAAAATGGAGATGATAAATTATTGTTTAATGATGTCTTTGAAGACGAAACCTTTGAAGAATGGAATTAAAACAATATGATATTGTCCTGATCAACCTTAATCCGACAGTTGGTAGTGAGATCAATAAAACTCGTCCTTGTGTAATTATTTCTCCAAACGAAATGAATAAGTATTTGAGAACAATTATTGTTGCTCCAATGACCACGAGTTCGAGAAATTATCCAACACGAATTGAAATCAAACATAATGATAAAATTGGGTGGATTGTTGTTGACCAAATAAGAACTGTAGACAAAACTAGAATAGTGAAACGTTTAGGAAAAATGTCGAAACCTGAAATCAAAGAATTTAAATCTGTAATGAAAGAAACTTTTGTAGATTAAAAAAACTAAAGCTAACACCGGCTAAACTTCATGCGGGTTTTGTGCTTACTTCAAAGTTTTATATATATTTACTAAGTCGCCAAATCTTGTTGATTTGGCTTTGTGAAAACCAAAGAAACAAATCCAAACAAAAAGCTTCGGCTTAGTACGTGTTCGAAAATCTTGTCGATTTTCAATCCCGCACAAAGCCTAGCCAAAACCGTTGTAGCTAATTACTGAAAAAAATGAAAATTGAATACCGAAACATAACTTCAAATGAAACCGATATTATAAATAAAATTTCAGATTGGTATTTTGAAGAATGGAAAATACCAAAAGAAAAGACGAATATAAGTTTAACTGAAAAAGATAATAGCAATGTCATTTTCCAGACTTTAATGACATATAAAAAAAATCTAATTGGTACTGGTGGTCTTTATCACAGAGTTGGAATCCAAAGTCGAATTAAGAAATATGAAAACTATTCTCCTTGGATTGCATTAATGTTTACTGAACCTCAAATAAGAGGAAAAGGTCTCGGAGGAAAATTATTAAATGAAATTGAATCAGAAGCTAAAAGGAAAGGGATTAAGAAAATATATTTATTTACTCATACAGCTGAATCACTTTATAAACGACAACACTGGAATGAAATAGATAGATATAATCTCGAAGGGAAAGATATTGCTATTATGGAAAAATCTATATAAAACTAGCTACAACACCGTATAAAATTAATGTGGGTTTTTAGTTTTAGCCCAAAGTTTTGTGTCTGTTTACTATGTCACTTATACTTATTTAATTATTTTTAGGTCGACAAGATAAAAACACAAAATAAGTATAAGCTTGTGGCTCGGCTGACAATTCTTCGATTGTCTACCTCCCACACTAACCTTATACAAAACCGTTGTATATAACGGGGGGATTTCAAAACAGAAATCCACACACAGTATCACAACGTTAGAAAAAACTCGGCGAACCCAGCAGTATCCGAAAATTATTCTGGAGAAATTATTTTATTTCAACCACTACTCTACTTATCCGAGAATTTTAAAGATAAATTTCAAATAAAAAGTGGAAAATATTTACGAGAATCTTACTCAAATGTTGAGAAAAAATCTTTGTGGAATTTAGATAATTACGGATTAAAAGTCTGATTAAAAATAATTATGAGATTTAGCAGCTTGCGGAGTAAATGGCGGATTAGAATATTTCCAAAAAAATAATGTCAACGTCCGAGAAATTTTCTTCCAAAAAAAAATACAGAAAAGGGATTCAAATAAAATCAAGAAATTTATAAAAAGACAAATTAGAGATTAATTAAAATTTGGAGAAAAACTAAGCTGCGTGTCCGCTATATACAACACCGCATAAAGTTAATGTGGGTGTTTTTGGCTTAATCAAAGGTTTTTGTCTGTTTACTGTGTCACTTATACTTATTTAAGTATTTTTAGGTCGACAAGATAAAAACACAAAATAAGTATAAGCTCAGTGCTAGGCTGATAATCTTTCGATTATCAACTCCCACACTAACCTTATACAAAACCGTTGTAAAACATATGAAAAATGAATTGGAAAGAATTAAATATCGACATTTATTTTTGGGATGGTTCTTGGCGAGACATCTTCATTTTAGATACGGACAGAAAGGACTGGAAAGTGTTTGTGGATTTCATCAATGAAAAATTTGATATTAAATGGTTCAACGAAAACACTCAAAAAACTGAAACTAAAATTAATTTTGAGAGATTGATAGATTTTTGGGACAAAAAAATTGAATGGAATAATACGGCAAATATTTACTTGGACAATATTCAAATTAACACACATTTTTTCACGGAAAACGAAATTGAGTTGGATATTGATCCAAGAGAGTTTAACGGAATAAATGACCACGAAAAACTTATGGAGTTTCTGACCGAATTGTCTAGTAGATTAAATAAAAGGATAAAAATAACGCCTGAAAATCATCATGAAATTGAACTTATTGGAATTGAAAAAAATAATATATCAATAAATTTTAGTTCAACTTTGGACAGTTTACCAATTAGAACAAAGGAATAAAAACATTTTACAACACCGTATAAAGTTAATGTGGGTTTTTATGGTTTACTCCAAAGGTTTGTGTCTTTTTACTATGTCACTTCTACTTATTTAAGTATTTTTAGGTCGACAATGATAAAAACACAAAATAAGTATAAGCTTAGTGTTAGGCTGAAAATCTTTCGATTATCAACTCCCACACTAA
>NZ_VDET01000040.1 GCF_006381105.1 Flavicella sediminum
CAGGTTTTCACCCAACCGCAAACTTGCTTTTTAATAAGGAACCAAAATGTTTCGTGGGAAAAATGTGTGAATGGTAGTAGTAAATTTTCGGGCGAGTTTATGAATGCCAACGGTTTTGTATAAAGTTAGTGTGGGAGTTGATAATCGAAAGATTCTCAGCCGAGCACTAAGCTTTTACTTATTTTGTGTTTTTATCTTAGTCGACCTAAAAATAGATAAATAAGTAGAAGTGACCCAATAAAAAAACACAAACCTTTGGGCAAACTATAAAAACCCACATTGACTTTATGCGGTGTTAGCTGCTGACACCGTAAGTAACTAAAAAAACATCCAGAGAAGAGGAATTGTCCTTGTCGAAAACCTGTATTATCGAATAAATGTAATAAGATGATTATCTGTTTTCAAGAATTTGAATTTTTTTATCCGTAAGAAACTCCGTAACATACAGCTGAGACGAACTGGCCTTATCGTAAGCCGCCATTATCGAATAAATGTACTTAGCTGTCAATCTGTTTTCAAGGCTTTAGAATTTGTATCCGTAAGAAACTCCGTAACATACAACTGAGACGAACTGATCTTATCGGAAACCTGTATTTTCGAATAAATGTAATTAGATGACCATCTGTTTTCAAAGCTTGGATTCAGAATATTTATTTCAAAAGTTTAAATAAAAACGTTTTTTGAAAATACTTATAATTCTCAATAGGAATAGAAATCCGTTTGCTGCTAACGGTTTGTATATGAAACGTAGCGTCTAAAAATACGGTAAATTTCGGGTTTAGCACAGAGCCAAATTTTTATATTTTGTTTTTATCTTTTCTATTTTAAAAGCCAAATTAAAAATTTGACGGAACTTCATAAATAAGCACTAACCCTTGGGTTTAGCATTTAAAAGCTATGTTTTATATACGTTGTTATGCCTTGTTTTTTGCGTCTTTCACTTTTTTGGAGATGATTGTCAGTCTAATTCCAAAAGCTATTATCAATAGTAAAATCCCAAAACTATATTTAAATCCTTTCCAGAAATTATCATTAGTTTCTGTTATTAATTCGTCACGTCTTTCTATATTTTTATTGATTTCAACAATGTCTTTTTCTATTTCTTCAAAAGCAAATTCTTTCTCTTTCTCAGAAACTAGTAATTCTGGTAAGTTTTCAATTTTGATGTATCCGTTTTCAATTGATTCTTTCACAACCAAACCAACTTTTTTTGCCCAATTACAAATAGAATCTGAATGAGCTTGTCTTCTATCAAATTCTTCTTGAGAAAAAATGCCAGAATTGTTATATTGAAAGCAATGCATTTGATTATTTGCGAAATTCAGTAATGACCTAGAATCATTTTTAATCCAAGTTTCAACTTTTCCTAATTCACTTACTTGAAATTGTTTTCTATTCTCATCTACTAGGGTTAGAACACCTAATAGACCAATTCCAATCCAAATATATTCTAATCTAGCCCAAGTAACAGAGCTAAGACTTGAGATTTTTACTAGAAAAAATCGTAAAATAATCCATACTATTATTACACCAAGAAAAGCCCAAAGAGGATTAGTTATTAAGTTTCTAATAAATTCAAACATTCTATTTTATCTTGTTTTATTTGTCCATTTCCTTTGGACAAGTTGTTCTTTTTTTACTAATCTTTTTCTCCAAAGAAGGTCAGTCAATAGTATGGCAATTGTAAAATTAAATTTGCTTCTGTTTGTTCTTTTTATTGTGTCATCAATTGGTCCTAACCAGTCAAGTTTATTACACTCTTTCTCAATTTTAGTGGATTCAAAATTTACACCTTTCCAACTATGACCAAATTCATTTCTTATTTTTCTAATAATGTTTATTTCTTCATATTCTTTTTTCTCAATTAGACCTAGAGAATAAGCAATTTTGGTCTTTGCAGAGAAAGTTCCTAGAGGTGCTCCAAATCCCAAGAGCAACTCTTTTGATACCTTATCTTTAATTATGTATGATTGAATAATTTCTAAAAGCCATTCATCTAAAATGGAAGCAGCTAATAATACTGCTCCTCTGTCACTTTCTTTGTTGAAAGAATTTAAAAACTCTCCTAATTCCTTCATTTCAGGTTCGGATTCCATTCTATTCATAGTTTTTTTTCAAATAAGGCATAACGGTTTTGTATAAAGTTAGTGTGGGAGTTGATAATCGTAAGATTCTCGACCGAGCACTAAGCTTTTACTTATTTTGTGTTTTTATCTTAGTCGACCTAAAAATAGATAAATAAGTAGAAGTGACATAATAAAAAAACACAAACCTTTGGTTAATCCATAAAAACCCACATTGACTTTATGCATGTTCTAGAGCCCACAATTTTGCGATACTTTAGTACCAA
>NZ_VDET01000041.1 GCF_006381105.1 Flavicella sediminum
TCTCAGAATCTTGTTTTCTTCGTATTTGAAGAAATCTCTTTCATTTCCTAAATATTCATTAATAGATTCTATCGATGTTTTTATATCGTAAAGATACTTTTTAACTTCACGCTTCATATATTAATTCTTTAGATTCATTAATACTTTCAATGAAATATGGGTTTTTCAATGATTTCTCAGTAACTAAGTCAATTTTTCGATTAAAGATTTCTTTTAATTTATAGTGAAGAGAGAAGTAGTTTTCTGTGTATTGTTCTACAGAAATATCTTCATCAAAAGTTATTAAAAAGTCAATGTCGCTTTCTGGTTTAAATTGATTTGATACAACAGAGCCAAAAGCATATAACTTTTTAACTTTCAATGAACTACAAATATTTCGTAGTTCATTAATTTTATTAGAAAGAAGTTTTTGTATCATAATTATCAGCTTTAGATACAAATTTACATTATTTAAATGATTTTCTAATTTTTAATGTTTTTTTATTCGCTTGCAGTTAACGGTTTTGTATAAAGTTAGAGTGGGATTTGATGATCGTTAAATTCTCGGCCGATTACTAAGTTTATACTTATTTTATGTTTTTATTTTAATTGAGTTAAAAATAGATAAATAAGTATAAGCGACATAATAAACAAACAGAAAACTTTGTGGAAAGACTAAACCCCACTTTAACTTTATGCGGTGTTGTATATAGCGGACACGCAGCTGAGTTTTTCTCAAAATTTTAATTAATCTCTAATTTATCATTGTATTGATTTTTTGAGATTTATTTGAATCACTTTTCTATAATTTTTTGTGAAATAAAATTTCTCGGACGTTTACATTATTTTTTTGAAGAAATATTCTAATCCGCCATTTATTCCGCAAGTTGCTAAATCTCATAATTATTTTTAATCCGTATTTATTTAAATCCCGTGAAGTTTTTTTCTCAACATTTGAGTAAGAATTCCGTGAATATTTTCCGCTATTTTTTTCTAGTAATTTATCTTTAAAATTCTCGGCAAAGTAGAGTAGTGGAATTAAAAAAATCTCTCCAGAATAATTTTCAGATACGGCTGGGTTCGCCGAGTTTTTTCTAACGTTGTGATACTGTGTGTGGATTTCTGTTTTGAAATCCCCCGTTATATACAACGGTTTTGTATAAAGTTAGTGTGGGAGTTGATAATCGCAAGATTCTCAGCCGAGCACTAAGCTTATACTTATTTTGTGTTTTTATCTTAGTCGACCTAAAAATAGATAAATAAGTAGAAGTGACATAATAAAAAAACACAAACCT
>NZ_VDET01000042.1 GCF_006381105.1 Flavicella sediminum
TCTCAGAATCTTGTTTTCTTCATATTTGAAGAAATCTCTTTCATTTCCTAAATATTCATTAATAGATTCTATCGATGTTTTTATATCGTAAAGATACTTTTTAACTTCACGCTTCATATATTAATTCTTTAGATTCATTAATACTTTCAATGAAATATGGATTTTCAATGATTTCTCAGTAACTAAATCAATTTTTCGATTAAAGATTTCTTTTAATTTATAGTGAAGAGAGAAGTAATTTTCGGTGTATTGTTCAACTGAAATATTATCATCAAAAGTTATTAAAAAGTCGATATCACTTTCAGGTTTAAATTGATTTGATACAACAGAACCAAAAGCATATAGTTTTTTCACCTTCAAAGAACTACAAATATTTCGTAATTCATTTATTTTACTAGAAAGAAGTTTTTGTATCATAATTATCAACTTTAGATACAAATTTAAATGATTTTCTAATTTTTAATATTTTTTTATTCGCTTGCAGTTAACGGTTTTGGCTAGGCTTTGTGCGGGATTGAAAATCGACAAGATTTGGCGACTTAGTAAATATACACAAAACTTTGAAGTAAGCACAAAACCCCGAATGAAGTTTAGCCGGTGTTAACTGCTGGCTTTTTAATTTTCTAGTAATTGTTCAACTTCTATTAAAAGTTTCGGCAAATGGATTGTTACTATTCCCCAAATTATAGTATTGTCAACACTGTCATAAGCATGAATTACCCAATTTCTAGTATCAACTATTTTTCGTGCATTTTCAATTACTATTTCATGTTCAATTTTTAATATTCGATTAGTCGCTTCTCCAATAATTTCAATTTCACGTTCAACAGCTCTTCTCAGAATCTTGTTTTCTTCAGATTTGAAGAAATCTCTTTCATTTCCTAAATATTCATTAATAGATTCTATCGATGTTTT
>NZ_VDET01000043.1 GCF_006381105.1 Flavicella sediminum
GTTTTTTTACTATGTCACTTCTACTTATTTATCTATTTTTAGGTCGACTAAGATAAAAACACAAAATAAGTAAAAGCTTAGTGTTAGGCTGAGAATCTCGCGATTATCAACTCCCACACTAACTTTATACAAAACCGTTGGCAACAAGCAAAAATGACGAAAGAACAATCAATATTATTAGATATTTTATTAATTGATTTTACTAAACCAGAATATCGTGGTAATAGTGGAATGGTAAATCTCGAAAATGTAGTTAAAGGAAACGAGAAACTCATAAAGCTATCCGAATTAGAATTAAATAAATTACTCTATATAATTAGAAAAGAACAAATAAAAATTGGAATTCAATTATTAAGTGGAACTTCAATTTTTGTAGTTTTCGAGACACATATAAATGATTTTATAAATATTGGAGGATTTAAAAAATTAAGAATAAAAAAAAGAAATGAATCATATTTCAAATGGACTAGTTTTATAATTATCGTATTGTCTTTTATTATATTATTGTACTCCACTTTTTTTCAAAAGAACTCGAATATAGAAAATATCAAATTAGATATTAAACCAACTGAAAAAGTCGATATAACCAAAATTCCTGATTCCCTAGAATTAATAACTGACAAAAATTTGATTGGAGATTTTAATGGAGATAACAAAACGGACTTTGCCTCTATTGTAAAAAACAAGAAGAACAAAAAAATTGGTGTTTTAATAATTCATAATTCCTCTAAACAAGAAAAATTCGTTTTTGGAGCAGGAAAAATAGTTGACCAAATGTCAGATTTAGATTGGATTAAAATATTTAAAATATTACCGAAAGGAGAAATTGTTTCGCCTACTTTAATCAATAAAGAAACAGGAGATATTATCGGACAAGATGAAAATCAGAATTTCAAATTAATTGGAAATGGAATTTATATGAGCGTTGAGGAGTCTCACGGTGGCGGAATCGTATTTTGGAACGGAAAAGAATACAAATGGTATCGTATAGAATAAAAAGCCAGTAGCCAACACCGCATAAAGTTAATGTGGGTTTTTATTTTTTCCCCAAAGTTTTAGGCTTATTTACTGTGTCACTTATACTTATTTAAGTATTTTTAGGTCGACAAAGAAAAAACACAAAATAAGTATAAGCTTAGTGCTAGGCTGATAATCTTTCGATTATCAACTCCCCCACTAACCTTATACAAAACCGTTGGGTAAAACGGGGGATTTCTAAACTGAAATCCACACACAGTATCACAACGCTAGAAAAAACTCGGCGAACCCAGCCGTAAGGAAAAATTAATCTGGAGAGATTTTTTTAAAACTACTACTCTACTTTGCCGAGAATTTTAAAGATTAATTTCCAAAAACAAAAGAGAAAAATCTTTGCGGGAATCTTACTCAAGTGTTGAGAAAAAGTCTTTACGGGATTTAAATATTTACGGAAAAAAATAATTGTGAGATTTAACTACTTGCGGAATAAATAACGGATTAAAATATTTCTCAAAAAAAGCATTGTCAACATCCGAGAAATTTTCTTTCACAAAAAATCACAGAAAAGTGATCTCAATAAAATCAAGAAATTTAGAAAAAGACAAATTAGAGATTAATTAAAATTTGGAGAAAAACTAAGCTGTGTGTCCGCATTACCC
>NZ_VDET01000044.1 GCF_006381105.1 Flavicella sediminum
ATAGTTGATTGTTAACATTTTGTCATTTTTATTTAGCCGAGATTTAGCCGACCGACAATGTCAGTTGCTAACAACGCATATAGTTACCGTGGGTTTTTATGGTTCGCCCAAAGTTCTGTGTCTTTTTATTGTGTCACTTATACTTATTTAAGTATTTTTAGGTCGATTAAGATAAAAACACAAAATAAGTATAAGCTTAGTGCTAGGCCGATAATCCTTCGATTATCAACTCCCACACTAACCTTATACAAAACCGTTGGGTAAAACGGGGGATTTCTAAACGGAAATCCACACACAGTATCACAACGCTAGAAAAAACTCGGCGAACCTAGCCGTATGGGAAAATTATCCTGGAGAGATTTTTTTAAACTACTACTCTACTTACCCGAGAATTTTAAAGATAAATTTTAAATAAAAAAGAGGAAAATCTTTGCGGGAATCTTACTCAAATGTTGAGAAAAAATCTTCACGGGATTTAAATAATAACGGATTAAAAATTAATTGTGAGATTTAGCAACTTGCGGAATAAATAACGGATTAAAATATTTCTCAAAAAAGCAATGTCAACGTCCGATAATTTTTTTTGGCTAAAAATCACAAAAAACTGATCTCAATAAAATCAAGAAATTTATAAAAAGACAAATTTGAGATTAATTAAAATTTGGAGAAAAACTCAGCTGTGTGTCCGCATTACCCAACACCGCATAAAGTTAATGTGGGTTTTTATGGTTTGCCCAAAGGTTTGTGTTTTTTTACTATGTCACTTCTACTTATTTATCTATTTTTAGGTCGACTAAGATAAAAACACAAAATAAGTAAAAGTTTAGTCCGGGGCTGAGAATCTTAAGATTATCAACTCCCACACTAACTTTATACAAAACAGTTAGGCAAAACGGGGGGATTTCCAAGCGGAAATCCACACAGTATTA
>NZ_VDET01000045.1 GCF_006381105.1 Flavicella sediminum
TTTTTTTAGGTCGACAAAGATAAAAAAAGATAATAAGTATAAGCTTAGTGTTCGGCTGAAAATCTCGCGATTATCAACTCCCACACTAACTTTATACAAAACCGTTGGGTAAAACGGTGGATTTCCAAACTGAAATCCACACACAGAATCACAACGCTAGAAAAAACTCGGCGAACCCAGCAGTATGGGAAAATTGTTCTAGAGAGATTTTTTTTTACCACTACTCCACTTTGCCGAGAATTTTAAAGATAAATTACTAGAAAAAATAGCGGAAAATCTTCACGGAATTCTTTCTCAAATGTTGAGAAAAAATCTTTGTGGAATTTAGATTATTACGGATTAAAAATAATTATGAGATTTAGCTTCTTGCGGAATAAATAACTGATTAGATTATTTCTTCAAAAAATGCATTATCAACATCCGAGAAATTTTCTTTCAAAAAAAAATCACAGAAAAGTGATCTCAATAAAATCAAGAAATTTAGAAAAAGACAAATTTGAGATGAATTGAATTTTCGAGAAAAACTCAGCTGTGTGTCCGCATTACCCAACACCGCATAAAGTCAATGTGGGTTTTTATGGCTTAACTAAAGGTTTGTGTTTTTTTATTATGTCACTCTTACTTATTTATCTATTTTTAGGTCTACTAAGATAAAAACACAAAATAA
>NZ_VDET01000046.1 GCF_006381105.1 Flavicella sediminum
GTGTCTTTTTATTATGTCACTTCTACTTATTTATCTATTTTTAGGTCGACTAAGATAAAAACACAAAATAAGTATAAGCTTAGTCCGGGGCTGAGAATCTTACGATTATCAACTCCCACACTAACTTTATACAAAACCGTTGTAGCTAATAAAAAACACAACTTTATTTTCGAGAAAAAATATAATCAAATAACTAATATTTCTATTTTACGTTTTTTATTTTCATCGATAATATGAATAAAATCAACTACTGTACCTTTAATTATACGTCCTTTATCTGAAAACTCAATTTTATCATTTACTCTAGGTAAAGGATTCATTTCTACTTCAATTTTTTTTGTACAACACCTTGAAAATTAATTGTTACCATATCTATTTTATTTAATTTATACTCCTCATTATTAGGATTTAACTGATTAGTTCTATTATCTATACTTTTATTCATTTTTTGTGTAATTTTAATTTATAAATAAAAACAAAGGAGATTTCTCTCCTCTGCCGATAAAACCCTAACACCTTGATGACCAATATGCATCATTGTTAGTGTTTAATTGATTTGCATGATTATCAAGTTCCGCTTGACTGTAATCATAATTTGAATCTAATGACATAGTATAAGTTTTAAAGATTAAAAAATTCTAAAACAAAAATAATATTAATACTAATCCGAAATATGAATCTGCACCAAGTCGATAATAATTCTAATAGTTTTCCAAGTAAATTGAATGTTATAATGGAAAAGTATCTTTATAACAAGATTATTGAAGAAAAGATACTATTCCCACCTTATTACGACATAAACGAAGAAAAAAAAACCTTTAAAATATCTTTAAAAAACATACTCTATATTCAAAAAACTAAGAGTCGAAAAGACTTAAATGATAAAGAGTATAAAAACTATAACAGAGGATTATTTACATTACATCATGTAGATAATACAGAGGAAGAAAAGCAGGTGCTAGAATTTAAATTCAATAAAGACATCACTTTTGACAAGCTATTAACAATATTAAATAAACCTTTTTTTATTCATGGTTTTAAACCATTTATTAGGGTCAAAAACTTTATAATCTCTATATTTAATATTCAAGCTGTAACAAGTGAAAAAGCAATAAGTCTTAGATTAAAGTCTTCTTCTAAAGATAAAAATTCTAATTACATCGATTGGGAAATAATAATTGGCGAAATCAAAAATATCGAAAAGAAAAAAGAACTTTTAAACTATGTTAATTTATACAATACATTATTAGAAGTTAAAGTTAAGTTTCCAAAAAATCAAAAATTTTATTTAAACCCTAATACTATTGAATCTATTACCAAATCTGAAACGGCAACAATTATTGAACTTCGTGAAAATATTTCAATAAATGGAGATATTATTTCTGAATTAAATTGGAACATTAAGAACAAAAGCCTAAAAGAAATCTACGTATCTAAAATATGGTGCGATGAATATCACCTAATAGAAACCATAAAACAAGGGTTCGGAATTAATAAAATTTACGAATCATTAAAACCGATAAAATTAATTTATGTTTCAGAAAATAGAATAGTTAATCTAAACAGTATAGAAAATAAAAAAAACATCATAAAAAAAAATGATCTTATTGAATATGTATTAGGAAATAAAAAAATTACCGAAGATATATTTGAAACATATTGTAACTACTTGAACGGAGAAGAAATAATATTATTATTAGATTATTTATCAAACAAAAAAGTATTAAATAAAATACTGATTAACAGAATTAACGTATTAATGAATGTAATGGAGAGAATGAAATCTATAGCAGAACAGAATAAGTCTTAAGACAACATTCTTAAAAATTTAGAAATAATAATTACTAGCTACAACACCGCATAAAGTCAATGTGGGTTTTTATGGTTTGCCCAAAGTTCTGTGTCTTTTTATTGTGTCACTTATACTTATTTGAGTATTTTTAGGTCGACAATGATAAAAACACATAATAAGTATAAGCTTAGTGTTAGGCTGAGAATCTTTCGATTATCAACTCCCACACTAACCTTATACAAAACCGTTGTAGCCAAGCAAGAAAAACGAAACCTACTTAATGAGAGAAAATTATCATACTGGTAAAACTTTAACGACAACTGAATGGGTTGAAGTTCTTCAAGACAATGAAATAACAAACGAAAAAGATATTTCAATTCTTCAAGCAATGTATTCCTTTGAAGACAATAAAGCAGCGGCAAGCCAAATCGGTATGATATTGACAGGCGAAACAGGAAGAAAAGCGTCAGGACCCATTAATTTGGAAATGGGAAATTGGGGAAAGCGATTAGTAAAAAAATATCCGATTCGATTTACTAAACGAGAAGACGGAACGGAGAGAAAATGGGACTTATTTTTTGATGGTTGGTCTGACAATAACTCAAATCTGTTTATTTGGAAAATAAAAGACGAACTTTCTGAAGCACTAAGAGAAACTGGACTAACGGGCGAAGAACAGTTTGCGGAAGAAATTCCTATTGATGAGTTTCCCAATTTAACTGAAGGTCTTAAAAGGACTATACAAGTAAATACATACGAACGGAATCCAAAAGCACGACAAAAATGTATTGAATATTGGAAACCAATTTGCTCAGTTTGCGACTTTGAATTTGAAAAAATATATGGAGAATTGGGTAAAGGATTTATTCACGTTCACCATTTAATTCCAGTTTCAGAAGTTGGTCAAGCGTATCAAGTTGACCCAATAAATGATTTAAGACCAGTTTGCCCAAATTGTCACGCAATGTTGCATAGAACAAATCCACCTTTGACAATTGAAGAACTGAAAAATAATATAAAAATGCCTGGCTACAACATTGTATAAGCGTAATGCGGGCGAAAGTGATAAATTTAAACGAATTGAATATTAACAAACATATCGGCAAACTGAAAGTGAAGTGCTTTTAATCCCGCACTACGCTTATACTTGACCGTTGCCAAACATTCCACACATCAGAACCCGATTAATTCATCGAGCTAACGAATAGTGAAAAATTGATTTAAATATTGGTGAAAATTGATAAATTTGACAAAACATAATTAACTGAATATCAACAACAAAAAATGACGTTAGTCGAGATAAAAAAATGAATAAAAATAAAATTTTAATACTTTATATACTTTCATTTATTTTAGTCTCTCATCTCATATTGAAGTTATCTAATTTAAATAAGATTTTTATAATCTGTTTAACTTTCAGCATTTGTTTTTTATTAATTAGAATTTTATTGAACAGCTATATAAAAAAAATTAATAAAACGTTATTTAATATTTCGATTTGTATATTAACTATTCAACTTTCCCATGTTGTTTTACGTAAAGTAAATTATCCTTTTTCTTATGTAGGAATGTATAGTTGGGTAAGTACAGATAGAACAACTAATCACATTCACTCTAGAAACCTCTATGATTTGAAAGATAATTTGATTACATCAAATTCTGGTTTGATATTTTCACCAATTGATGATTTGGAAAGTAAATTAGTAACACGATTATTGAAAAAAAACAACCGAAAATTAGATAGTACAATTATTAATTGGTACAAAATTTATAAAATAAAATGATTAATAGAAAGGAATACGATAATAAATTAAATTTTATCATAATTGTTTGGATATTTTTCCTAGGTAAAAGAGTCTTTCTTTCTGGAAGTATTGATTTAATGTACTATCTAGCTTCAAATAAAGCTGTAGATTTTGAATCATTTCCAATATTTTCATTTTTTAAAGAGTTAATTCTAATTATGAAATACATAGGTTTAATTTCTTCATTTTTCGTTATAATAAATTTTAAGAGAAAAATATTCTACCCTATTTTTATTTTTTCTTTATTTTATTTTTGTTTTGCCTTTTTCCAATTAATAGGAACCTATGGGATATGGGCTTTTTATTTTATCCCTTGCAGTATTCTTTATTTAAGCATGTATAGCACTAACAAAAAGATGTTTTTTAAGTTACTCGTATTTTCTTATTGTACTTTTTATTTTTATGCTGGTTATTCCAAAATATATCCTTTTTGGAAATTTGATGATTGGATCAATGGATACACTATTGAAAACTTGATTTTTTCTCGAATGCATGAAAGCATTTTATATCAAACATTTGGAATTAATATACTTGAATTGCCTGAATTACTTATAAAAATATTTATTATACTCAGTGTCTTTTTGGAATTGGGTGTTATAATAATTTGTTACAAATACTATTTTCACAAGGTCATCATACCTCTTGTATTATCTTTTCACCTTTTTTTATTTTTAACGGGAACACCAGGAATTGTAGAGTACACTATTGGAGCAGCCATATTTATTCCTAATTCTATCGTAACTCATATAATTAATATAAAGAACACTACGAAAAATTATTTACACAAAACGTTAGGCAACACCGCATAAAGTCAATGTGGGTTTTTATGGTTTGCCCAAAGGTTTGTGTTTTTTTATTATGTCACTTCTACTTATTTATCTATTTTTAGGTCGACTAAGATAAAAACACAAAATAAGTAAAAGTTTAGTGCTAGGTCGAGAATCTTACGATTATCAACTCCCACACTAACTTTATACAAAACCGTTGGCATACATAAGAAAAGATAGAATGAAAAAGAATAATTCATATTTCGTAAGTAGTTTAATATCTTTAATTGTGATTTTACTAACAGGTTGGATCGCTTTTTATAGTCATATTTCAATTTTACATGATATTTGCTTTTACTTCCATCTAGTTCCCTTCGGAATTGGTTTTACTGGAGGTAGTACATTATGGATGATATTATACTATTTTATATTATGGAGTATCTTGACTTTGATTATGATTCCAATTATTAAAATGTATAATTCTTCTAAGTACAAACGATTAATTATAATCTCAATAATTTCAATATTTAGTTTAGGGATTTTTGCCGCTTTTTTAGTTGACAACAATATAAAAAAAGAAAGAGAACAAAGAATTTCGAAAAACAAAAAAGAAGACAATGAAAACTTTAAATCATTAAAAACAGGAGATATTATCTTCCAAACCAGAAAAAGAACCGATACAATCGATAATAAAATTGCCATAATAGATGTAGACATTCATGGCTATACTGTTTTGGAAATTACTGATCGAGTGCAGCACACATCGTTAAGATCATGGGTTAAAAATAATGGGAGTTATACTGTAAAAAGATTAAACAATTCAGATAGTATATTCACTGAGCAAAACACTAAAATATTCAGAAAGGAAAAACAAAAATTCATCTTCAAACCTTACGATGATTCTCATTGTTGGTCTGATAACAAAATATATGATTCCGAGTTAATTTGGAAAACATATAAAAGAGCATTAGATATTGAATTATGTAAACTCGATGCTTCATCTATTTCAAGGAAAAATATAGATAATCAAGAAAACTGTTCCAACAGCTATTATATATCATCAACTGCAATTTTTGATTCTAAAAAACTTTTAACTGTTATAGAAAAATAACGTATGCCAACACCGTATAAAGTTAATGTGGGTTTTTATGGTTTGCCCAAAGTTCTTTCTCTTTTTACTATGTCACTTATACTTATTTATCTATTTATATGTCGACAAAGATACGAACACAAAATAAGTATAAGCTTAGTGTTCGGCTGAGAATCTTGCGATTATCAACTCCC
>NZ_VDET01000047.1 GCF_006381105.1 Flavicella sediminum
GTTTTTATGGTTTGCCCAAAGCACTGTGTCTTTTTATTATGTCACTTCTACTTATTTATCTATTTTTAGGTCGACTAAGATAAAAACACAAAATAAGTAAAAGTTTAGTCCGGGGCTGAGAATCTCAAGATTATCAACTCCCACACTAACATTATACAAAACCGTTGTACTTCATGCTGACTCGTCCTGAATAAAGGCTACATAATTTTAAACATTATGTATAACAACGACAGAGTAACCAGACGTTACAGCGAACCTTTCAAACTAAAAATTTTAGCCGAACTTAGTACTGGAAAGTACAACAAACATCAATTGGGTAAAATCTATGGTATTAACAGATCCACCATCAATGAATGGATTAAAAAGTACGATCGTAAAGACCTTATGAACACTAGAATTATGGTAGAAACTAATGATGAAATATCAAGAATTAAAGCACTTCAAAAAGAGATTGAACAACTAAAGAAACTTCTTCTTAAAAAAGATTTAGATCAAATGGTAGATGAGTCATATCTTGAAGTAGCAGCTCAAAAACTAGGCTATAAAAATGTTTTAGAACTTAAAAAAAAACTAAATATTTAGCATTAAACATTGCTGTAGTTAAAAACAAAGGATTTGCTTCAATCTCTAATATTTGTGAATGTTTTAACCTCAAAAGAGATGCTTATTATAAATACAAAAATAGAGCTGATAAACGTATTGAAATAGAGCAAAAAATCATTCATATAGTTAAGAAAAGACGCAAATCCTTACCTAGAGAAGGTGTTAGAAAACTTATTAGATCTTTGAATATCGAGTTTAAAAAACAAAATCTAAAAGTAGGAAGAGACACCCTGTTTAAAGTACTTAGAGAGAATAAAATGCTAACATTAAGAAAAAAATATAGTTGTAGAACCACAAATTCTTATCACAGATTTTATAAGTATAACAATATAATTAAAGACATGAAAATCACAAAACCAAATCAAGTCTGGGCTTCTGATATAACATACATCAGAACTTTAAATGGATTCTGTTATCTAGCACTCATTACGGACATGTATTCCCGTAAAATCGTAGGATATGACCTTAACGACAGTCTTGAGCTTAAAGGATGTGTGAGAGCTCTTAATAAAGCTGTATATCAAGCTAAAAATATTAAGGGACTTATTCATCATTCGGACAGAGGAATTCAATATTGCAGCAATGTATACACTCAAATTCTTAAAAAAAAGAAAATAAATATAAGTATGACAGAAGAAAATCACTGCTACGAAAACGCAATGGCAGAAAGGGTAAATGGAATATTAAAAGACGAATTTTATTTAGATCAAACATTTATGAATGTAGCACATGCTAAAAGAGCCGCAAAAAATGCAATTAAATTATACAACGAAATAAGATTACACTTATCTTTAGACTTTAAAACACCAAATATGGTATATAAATTATCAGCTTAACTATCAATTTAACCTGTAGCCATATTTCAGGACTAGACATTAGTGAAAACATTCATATGATAAAAAGGATATTAACAATATTATTAATAGTTTTTATTTTTAATAACTGCACAAATAACAAGAAAACTGTTTCTCCTATTCTAGCTCTAACGGATAAAACCGAAAAAGAATCAATTGAAGACAATAAAGAAATCAGTATTGAAAACATAAAGGAACTTATTTCTAGAAAGTGGATAATAAATACTTTAGAATACACAGATAAAACAATATTATTCAAAAGCTATGATTCGAATACCTCAGATAAATATACTGTCGAGTTTAAACATAATGGAGATTTATACTTTGAGAAAACAAAAAATGACATTCAATGTCTAAACAGAAATCCTTATCTAAACAAAGCAAAATGGGAATTTAAAAAAGGTATTTATAATCCCGAGACAAATGATTTCAATTTGGTGAAAAGAATATTATTACATATTCGTGGAGGAAAAACACTTGAAAGCCGATTTGAATTTAAAAGAGAATATAGGATAAATTCAATATCTAAAGACACAATGGAACTTGAACAAATAAGTTCAATATTGGAAAAATATATTACAGATGGAAATAATTTTTATGATGAATAAAACGTATGGCAACACCGCATAAAGTCAATGTGGGTTTTTATAGTTTGCCCAAAGGTTTGTGTTTTTTTATTGGGTCACTTCTACTTATTTATCTATTTTTAGGTCGACTAAGATAAAAACACAAAATAAGTAAAAGCTTAGTGCTCGGCTGAGAATCTTTCGATTATCAACTCCCACACTAACTTTATAC
>NZ_VDET01000048.1:0-550 GCF_006381105.1 Flavicella sediminum
TAATAATTTGAGTTTTATTTTCAAGTTTTGGATTTTCACAATCAAAATCTGAAATTGACAATCTATTGGACGGAATTTCAAAAATCAGGAACTCAAAAGAAATAACGAAAACTGAACAAGCCGCAAAATTGATTGGATTTGGTTGGCGGATTTTACCAACTCTTGCGGAATATTTTACTGACCAAACTCTTACTAATATAAAATCGGAATGTCAAAACCGAATTTTAAATAAAGGAGAAGTAGCAATAATTGTGGCTGACCGAATTGAAGGAATGCCTTATGCAAAAGTAACTGGAATCGAAAATTGCACTTTGAATTTTTGCGAAAATAATGCAAATTTGATAGAATATTATTTGTTATTTATTCAACGAGATGGAATTAAAAAATTTCAAAAAAATTATCTGAATTGGCTTGTGAATAATGACCGAATTGAATGGATTCCATTAATAAATTATAATTCAAAAAAAGAAACTAGAAAAATAATTAAAGAGAGAAAAAAAGTAATCCTTACAAAGTAAAAATAACTATGGGCAACACCGTATAAAGTTAA
>NZ_VDET01000048.1:583-1376 GCF_006381105.1 Flavicella sediminum
AGTATTTTTAGGTCGACAATGATAAAAACACAAAATAAGTATAAGCTTAGTGTTAGGGTGAAAAGTCCACGGACATTTTCTCCCACACAAACCTTATACAAAACCGTTGTATATAACGGGGGATTTCAAAACAGAAATCCACACACAGTATCTCAACGCTAGAAAAAAATCGGCGAACCCAGCCGTATCGGAAAATTATTCTGGAGAGATTTTTCTAAAACTACTACTCTACTTTGCCGAGAATTTTAAAGATAAATTTTAAATAAAAAAGAGGAAAATCTTCACGGAATTCTTACTCAAATATTGAGAAAAAATCTTATTGGAATTTAGATAATTACGGATTAAAACTCTGATTAAAAATAATTATGAGATTTAGCAACTTGCGGAATAAATGGCGGATTAGAATATTTCTTCAAAAAATTAATGTCAACGCCCGAGAAATTTTCTTCCAAAAAAAATTACAGAAAAGGGATTCAAATAAAATCAAGAAATTTATAAAAAGACAAATTAGAGATTAATTAAAATTTTGAGAAAAACTCAGCTGCGTGTCCGCTATATACAACACCGCATAAAGTCAATGTGGGTTTTTATGGTTTAACCAAAGGTTTGTGTTTTTTTATTATGTCACTTCTACTTATTTAAGTATTTTTAGGTCGACTAAGATAAAAACACAAAATAAGTAAAAGTTTAGTCCGGGGCTGAGAATCTTAAGATTATCAACTCCCACACTAACTTTATACAAAACAGTTAGGCAAAACGGGGGGATTTCCAAGCGGAAATCCACACAGTATTA
>NZ_VDET01000049.1:0-4814 GCF_006381105.1 Flavicella sediminum
TTCCCCACAGGTTTGTGTTTTTTTATTATGTCCCTTCTACTTATCTAAGTATTTTTAGGTCGACTAAGAAAAAAACACAAAATACGTACCCGCCTAGTGCTCGGTCGAGAATCTAACGATTATCAACTCCCACACTAACTTTATACAAAACCGTTAACTTAAACAACTACAAAAATTTCTGGTCGAAATTTACGCAGTTATTTAATTGAACGATAATTAAGAATTTGAAACCAGTCTTGACTCAAAAAAACATCAAATCGAAACATTTCTTTGAGTTGAAAAATGACACATTATCTCTGTGTAAAAAGTAATACAAAACTTAATTCATTGATACTTTTCTCTAGTCGATAAATAATTTAAAAACCTGTGTTAAGTGTTGAACAATAAATGAAAGTCATCTAAGTATTTACTTTTTTTTACTATTTGAAAAAATTTCTATAAAACGAAAAATGTTGTCATAAAATTACGTTCTGAACTGTACGTAAAATCACACAATATTTTCTCTCTAATTATTTGAAAAATTTCCTGTAAACGAAAAATGGTGTCATAAAATCACGTTCTGAACTGTACGCTAAAAATACTTCGTTGATAATTTGTCTTTAATCGATAAAAATTGACAAACAGAACGTTGAATTTATCGTAGAAACGCAATTTTAAAGTTGTTACGTGGATTTTTGGAAACTTCTTCTCTCCTATTTAACTTTTCGGTTTGAAAAGTCGCATAAGTTAACAACAGCTAAAAAACATAGCTAAGTTTCTGCTTTCCCAATGTCAGTGTTTTATTTATTTTGTGTAGTTTTAGTCTGAAAAGTAATTGGCTAGTTAAATCGCTACGTTTCCTAGCTAAAACCGTTACCCACAATTGAAAACGAAAATTTTAATCCTATTTTTCATACTGACCTCAATAGAGATTTTCAGCTGTTCTTGTCCAAAATTTAGGGGCTCTGAAACAAGTTGGGCGGGATTTAAACATGCGATGAATTATACTACTCATACCGTTTTGGTAGAGAAAATTAAAACGACCTCGGAGAAAATAATTTTTCGAGTAGTAAAAGACTTTAAAGACAGTTACTCATATGATGAATTGACAATTCTTAAAGGGGATTCATCTTTATCATGTACTGTTGATACTGATGACTTAGATACTGGCAATAAATGGTTGTTTAATTTAATTGACTTAAAGGGAGATAATAAAGAATTTCATTTATCCATTTGCTTTGAGAGTGCGCTAGATGTTTCTCATGATTCAATAATCGGAGCAATTAATTCTAATGATTCTTCAGATACAAAACATTGGAGCAAACATCAGATTGAGAAAGAATTGGGAATTGACCTAAATTCGGATTCAAATATTTATTATATAATTATACTATTATTAATAATTGGATTGATAATAAAAAAAACTGTGGGTAACACCGTATAAAGTCAATGTGGGTTTTTATGGTTTACTCCAAAGGTTTGTGTCTTTTTACTATGTCACTTCTACTTATTTAAGTATTTTTAGGTCGCCAATGATAAAAACACAAAATAAGTATAAGCTTGGTGTTAGGGCGAAAAGTCCTCGGACATTTTCTCCCACACAAACCTTATACAAAACCGTTGTAGCACATTTAAGAAAAACCTTGGAACTAACAGAAAAAGACATAGAAGATTGGATTAAACCTTACGCAACTATTGTTGGGGAACAAAAAGAATGTGATTTAGAATTGCGTAAACAAAATCCAGCCGAATTTTTTCTTAATCTCACAATACCAAATAATTTTGAAGATTACGCTATCGCCTTACATTCATATTGGATAAATTATAATATTCCGAAAAATGAAATCAAGGAAAACGGAAATAGTGACGAAGATTTTCCCGAAGAAGACTTTTCTCGTATAAATTGGAAAGATTTTTATCAGTCAAAACAAATTGATTTTGAGCTTAATTCAGCAATACTGAGTTCTGTCGAATGGAAAAGACCTTTTAAACAGTTGAATAATGAATTATTTCCTGGAGAAGGATTATTTGATGAAGAGCATTTGAATAGTTTGGTCGAGACAATAAACGAAATTTACGGAAATCAAGAAATTGAAATATTTTATACGTTCTTATCAACTAACGATTGGGAAAAAGATTTAATTTTCACAGGCAGAATAAATGACTTGCCGAACTTGATAAAAAAAGAAAGTTTAAGATTAACACCGAGTTTGATTTATCCAAAAGAACGAAATTGGGTTGTGAATACAGACTATGATTTAGCTTTTACCACAATTGGAGGAGAAAAGAAATTTATTTCGGAACTTGTGAGGAAAAATGAAAATGAAATTTATCAAATAGAACGCAGAAAAAACGTGCTACAACAACATATATAATTTATTGCTAGTTCTAGTCTACTTACGAAAATCCTCGCGGATTTTCTAGTTGGTTTTTATTTACTAAATTCAGTGCTTAAAATACGCAACAAATCATATATAAAACCGTTGTACAATATTGTGTAAAAAAAATGAAACTCTATAGATTTATTTAATAAATACCATAAAGGAAAATATCAATAACTTTAATAATTATCTGCTTTACTATAAAAAAAAGTACTGTGAATAAAAACATAACATATAACACAAAGTTTAAAAATTTAGCTCTTATTATTTTGACAATTATACTTTCTTCTTGTTATCCTAACTCAAAAAAAAGTGCTCTTAAGAAATATAAAAAATTAATTGAGAGTGAAGTTTGGTGTGAAATAAAATCAAAAAATAAATTTATTTTTAAAGATGGTATTTTAAGTCAATCCATTAATGGGAAAATAATTGATAGAGGTGAATACAAACTTGATGTTAAACCATCACAAGGATTAACAGGAGAATGGTTTTGGCCTTTAAGAAAAATTGAAATATCAACATTTGACAATAATATTTTTTTACTAGAATTAGACTTCAGCAGTGGAGAAGAAATATTAGTTTTAAAAAATCACAAAAAGAAAGAGGTAATATTTTTTTCTGACGACTGTGTTTTATCAGCAATTGATTCTGTTGCATATAAAGTACATCTAAAACATCATTATAAATTTATCTCTCTAAATTAATTTAAACAAAAAACATTGTACAACACCGGCTAAACTTCATGCAGGGTTCTGTCCTACTCCAAAGTTTTGTGTATATTTACTAAGTCGCCAAATCTTGTTGATTTGGCTTTGTGAAAACCAAAGAAACAAAACCAAACAAAAAGCTTCGGCTTAGTCCGTATTCGAAAATCCGCAGATTTTCAAGCCCGCACAAAGCCTAGCCAAAACCGTTGTGCTTCATCTATGAAAAAACTAATAACATTCTTAATAATTTTAATATTAGGAACAAGTAATGTGCTTGCTCAAGTTCAAAATGATGTGAAAAAAGTTTTAGAAACTAAAGATTTTGTTCAATTTGAAAAACTAACTACTAACTTAACTAACCGACAAAAGAATATACGTTCATATTGGAAATCTATTCGAAATTTAACCTATAATTATCAAGAAGGTGTTTTCTTTTTTGAGAAATCAGTTCCTATAAAAGATAAACCTGGAAATTCTTCTGTTTATACATACAGAGTTAGACTAATTACTACTAAAACAGAAATTACATTTTACGAATTGACCGAAAAGAAATATAAAAAAACTCAAGGTAATTGGGAACCTTATTATGAGATAATTGACATATTTAAAGATGAAGTCGCTTATGAGAATTTTAGAAAGGAATTTAAAACTATATTTTCGACAGAAATTAATGAAGAGGAATTATTTACAACTGATTTTGTTTATGGTACGAGCTGTGGCATAGCTGGAATGAATCCAAGGGGCAGAATAAATATTAATAAATTAATAGATAAAAAGGATAAATCTGGAGTTTTAGAATGGCTAAAATCGACAATTACAGAAAAACAAATATACGCTATTGATGCTCTATATCAATTAAAAAATTACGGAATAGAATTAACTAATGAGGAATTGAAAATAGTTGAATTCATTTCTAATAAAGATGGAAATATCGAAACGTGTTCAGGCTGTTCTTTTTATGACAGAGTAATTAAAGATGTGACTGAACAATTTGAATTTTGAAAAAGACGAAAGCACAACACCGGCTAAACTTCATGCGGGTTTTGTGCAAACTTCAAAGTTTTGTGTATATTTACTAAGTCGCCAAATCTTGTTGATTTGGCTTTGTAAAATTAAAAGAAACAAATCCAAACAAAAAGCTTCGGCTTAGTCCGTGTTCGAAAATCTTGTCGATTTTCTTCCCGCACAAAGCCTAGCCAAACACGTTGTATAAAACAGGGGATTTCTAAACTGAAATCCACACACAGAATCACAACGCCAGAAAAAACTCGGCGAACCTAGCATTATGGGAAAATTATTCTGGAGAGATTTTTTTAAAACCACTACTCCACTTTGCCGAGAATTTTAAAGATAAATTTCCAAAAAGAAAATAGCGGAAAATATTTATGGAAATCTTACTCAAATGTTGAGGAAAATTCTTTGCGGGATTTAGATAATTACGGATTTATAGAAATGGGATCCTGGATACTTTCCGGATAAATGGATTTCCAATTAAAAATATTTATTTCTCGATAAATCCAAGTTTCAGATTTTCCTGTAAAAGAAAAAAATAATTAATCCGAGAGTAAATATTGTGGAGAAAAATTATGATATAAAAGATTGATATAGAGTTCAAAAATTCAATCTTCCGACAAATTCAGGAATAAATTAAATTTGGAGAAAAACTCAGCTGTGTGTCTGCATTATACAACACCGCATAAAGTTAATGTGGGTTTTTATGGCTTAAAAAAAGGTTTGTGTTTTTTTA
>NZ_VDET01000049.1:4837-6993 GCF_006381105.1 Flavicella sediminum
ATAAGTATAAGCTTAGTGTTCCGCTGAGAATCTTACGATTATCAATTCCCACACTAACTTTATACAAAACCGTTGGCAGTAATATAAATTAAAAAAACAATGAAAAAAACATTATTCACATTATCATTTCTTATGATATTAACCAGTTGCTCACAAAGAGTGATGGACTTCACAATCGTATCATCAAAAAACCTTGAGTTTTCTAAATTCCCTACATACAAAAAAGGTAACACTCGTGTTAGTGGAAAAGATAAAAAACCTATAATTATAATAATCCCAACTGGTTATCCTAATGGAAAAGAAGCAATGGATAGAGCTATCGAATCCGTTCCCGGTGCTGTCGCATTACTAGACGGAGTATTAACATATAAGTGGTTTTATATACCTTATATTTATGGAGAATATATTTATATAATAGAAGGAACTCCTCTAATCGATCCAAACCTCGTAAGTACTAGTGAAATTGAAAAGCAAAATGATTTTTCAGTTTGTATCCTAAACAGAGAAGGAAATATTGAGAAAAACATTACACTAACTGAAACAAAATATTATGATTTGAAAACTGAAATTTTCAAACATCCAAAAAAAACATACCGCAAACTTCTAAAATAAAAATTTATTGCTGCCAACATTTATTTTTTATTAAAAAGGATATAGTATAGTGACCTATAAATATTGAAATTTCAAAAGAACATGGAATTTAATATTCAGTATTGAATAATAATTTGCATTTCACACGAAGAATAATAATGAATTTTTTACTTCGGAAAATAAAACTACAGCCAACACCGTATAAGTTTAATGTGGGTTTTTATAGTTTATCCAAAGGTTTGTGTCTGTTTACTATGTTACTTATACTTATTTAGGTATTTTTAGGTCGATTAAGATAAAAACATATAATAAGTATAAGCTTCGTGCTAGGGCGAAAAGTCCAAGGACATTTTCTCCCACACTAATCTTATACAAAACCGTTGTGTGTCATAGGAGAAAAATTGAAGCAAAATGAAAGATTGGACTGAACCGAATGGAATATTTATTCTAAACACACCTATAAATTGGCAATATAGAAATACTGCTGTTGAAGGATATAAAAATGAATCTCCTTATAGTTTTGAACCTTATGAGAACTCTCTCGGATGCTTTCAAATTAGTTGCTATCCTTTGAAAAAAGAAAGCATAAATCCTAATATGAAAATTCAAAAAAACAATTCAATTTTAGAATGGTATCCAACTGAAAAAAATGACAACGAATTCAATGTAACTATATATTATGCACAGGTAGATGACCAATTACTTTTTGCGAAATATATTTATTCTTTAGGTGCTGAGAAAAAAAAAGGTTTTAACGACCAACAAAAAGTTGTTCAAAACGTACTAAAATCTGTTAGAGTTATACCAAAAGAAGAAAGGGAATTCGCTCAAAAATTAAACAAGTATGACAATTTTATTGGTTCATTAGGAGCATCTTATGATTTACTTTCAAAATCTATTGAAAATGAAACATATATTGAATCAATAGTAATTCTTTCAAATCAAATCGACGCTTTTTTAAGATTAAATATAATTTTAGAAACACAGTTATTAAATAAGACAAACGATATTGAAATTAAATTTTTATATCAAGGAGAAAGTGAAAGAGGTATAATGGAAAGAAAAATATACACCAAAGCCTTTGAAATGAAAATCATAGATGAAAAATTCTATGAACAACTAAATAATTTATATAATAAGCGAAACAGAGTAATTCATAGATATATAATTTCAGAATTACGGACACGAGATATTTCTAAATATTTTAAAGAATACCTATTTCTTTGTGAAGAAATCAGATTGAACCTAGAAAAATATGAACAGAAACAATACTTACAAGAATTTGGAATTTATGGTAAAAATTTAGGTCATTTAGAAAAATTAGATGGTAAAGAAAGAGAAAGAATGTTTGCTTTTGCGAATGATAAACATTTATTAAAAAAGTTCAAGAGGAAGATATAAAACTACGAACACACAACACCGTATAAAGTTAATGTGGGTTTTTATTTCTTCCCCAAAGTTTTAGGCTTATTTACTGTGTCACTTATACTTATTTATGTATTTTTAGGTCGACTAAGATAAAAACATAAAATAAGTATAATGATAGTGTTAGGCCGAAAAGTCCA
>NZ_VDET01000005.1:0-1578 GCF_006381105.1 Flavicella sediminum
TTTCTCTTTTTACTATGTCACTTATACTTATTTATCTATTTTTAGGTCGACAAAGATAAAAACACATAATAAGTATAAGCTTAGTGCTAGGCTGAGAATCTTTCGATTATCAACTCCCACACTAACTTTATACAAAACCGTTGGCAGTAATTTACAAGTTGCATAGAAAATGAGGGAAGAATTAAATTTTAGTGAATTATTAAAGCTTGCAAGTTTTTCTAAAATAGAAGAAAAAATACTTTGTAATTTAAATAATAGAATTGACAAATCTCTAAAATACAAAATAGACGAAAACATTGAATCTGCTAAATTCAATTATGTTAAAAATGAAATTACAATAAAAACTATTAATGATTATAGCTCATTAATTCACGAGTTACTGCATGCTGAATTAATTATTTTTCACAAATTTCCAACAATAAAAGATATAAATGAAATTCTAACTAAATATAAACAACCACGTCTAAAAAAACTAATTGCCACATTAACAAATGATATACATCACTTTATTTTTAATGATAAATTCCAAAAGGCAACTAAACATAGAGAAAACTCATACTTAGTGAGCAATCAAAAAAGTTTACTTGAAAGTAATTTATCCTATATCCATTTAGAAAAAGGATATAATCAACAAGGAATTTACTTAAATAAAGTTTTGTTTTACTACGAATCTATATTTATTATTAATAGATATAAAATACTTCTAATGAAGAATATTATATTTTGTGAAAAATTAATAAAATTAGATAATAATTTATATGAAATTTTCAATAACTTCTTTAACTCTATCTTAGTACTTAGTAAAAAACCAAATGTAGAAATATACAAATCAACTATAATTAATATCTACACAAATTTAATTGTAAAAATTAAAAATAATCAAAACAATTTTCAATGAGTAAAAGTAATAAAGAAGAACTTGAAAAATTAATAAGTCAAGTAGATGAAGGGAATTATGATGCAGCATATAAAATTGGCATGAAATATTTATATGGCAATGGAGTTCTTAAAGATCCTTGGGAAGCATTTATTTGGTTTAGTGGTGGTCATTATAACAATCTTGGTAAGGATTATCCTGAAGGAGAGTTAACTGGAGACTGTCGCTATATGGTAGCTTTAATAGAATTTGAAGGAAAAGTTGTTAATAGGGATACTCATAATGCAAGAAGAGATTGGAAAATCGGAAGCGATTTAGGACATTCAGGATGTTCTTTTAGACTTGGTATAATGTATTTTAATTATTTTGATGCAGTTGGAAGTATGGAAATTGGTAAGAAATATATAAAAATTGCATATGAGCAAGGTTCTTTAGATGCTGAAAACTTTTGGAATGAAAACAACCTCTATAAACTACCAGACTTGAATAAAGACATATTTACCGAAAGTGGACAATTTAGACCTGAACTTATGCAACTCGGAATTAAAATATTTGAAAGTGCAAAAGCAATAAACGAAAGTATAACCTTAAAATTCTAATTTTTAACTACAATATAATTTCTAAATAAAAATAAAAAACTACTGCCAACAACGCATAAAGTCAATGTGGGTTTTTATGGATTAACCAAAGGTTTGTGTTTT
>NZ_VDET01000005.1:1584-6703 GCF_006381105.1 Flavicella sediminum
AAAATAAGTATAAGCTTAGTTTTTGGCTGAGAATCTAACGATTATCAACTCCCACACTAACCTTATACAAAACCGTTACCCAACATTGGAAAAATTCATTATAAATAACACACTAATCAAAAAATTTGGAAAGTTTAACTTAATTCTTTTCCTAGGATTATTTGTAATTACACCAACAATTATAAAATTATCGTCTGATGTAGATTTACAACTTACTACTAAGATTTTTATAACAATAATCCCCATCCTAATACTAAGTCTTCCAAGTCTAATACTGATAATAAATTATTACATTGAGAATAGAAAAACGAGTTTCGAAATTGATGAAAACAATGAAGAAATAATCATTAATCATCATAACGTGATAAAAAAATATAATTTTAATGAGGTAGAAAAGTCAATTTATAATTTGCACTCATTTCATAAAAATAAACTAGACAAAGTATTCAGATTTAATTTAATGGAATCTGATTTTGGATATTGGGATCTAAAATTTAAAAATGGAGATAGATATTATTTGACTAATTTATTACACGACTTTTTATTAGATAAACCTAAAATAAATAATACTCGATACAGATTTAGATTCTTACAGTATATTGATAAATCAAACTATGAAATCGGAATTGAATTCAAAGAAATTGTTACACATAATTTAACGGAAAGATTTGAGAAAAAATTTAAAAATAAAAGTATAAGTGATTTAAGAATAATAATCAAAGACGACAATAAATATCAAAAAGAGGCTATTAATGCTGCTAAACACATTTTAGATAAGAAAACGGAAACGTTGGGTAACACCGTATAAAGTCTATGTGGGTTTTTATGGTTTACTCCAAAGGTTTGTGTTTATTTATTATGTCACTCATACTTATTTGAGTATTTTTAGGTCGACAATGATAAAAACACAAAATAAGTATAAGCTTAGTGTTAGGGCGAAAAGTCCACGGACATTTTCTCCCACACAAACCTTATACAAAACCGTTGTACAATATTTAGAAATGAAAAAATTATCTCTACTCTTTTTTTTGGTTACAACAACCTCATTTTCTTGTACATGCTTCGATTTTTTTACTCCCAAACATATAGGGAAGTTTATAAATAATATTGACTTAATTATTGTAGGAACAGTCGTAGAATCTTACAATCCTAAAAATGAGAAATGGATAAAATATTTTTGGCAAGAAAATAATAGTTTTGACAGTGTCCTGATCAAAATAGATAAGATATTCAAAGGAAATATTGATACTAAATACCTTATCATTAAACAATCAAATCAGGGTAATTGTTCTACATTATTTAAAAAAAATAGACAATATATTATAACTGGAATGATTACCGAAAAACAGCTTCCTAAAATATTATCACAATATGTAACAATCCCTTATGAAAATACCATTCCTGAAACAATAGACTTTAGAAATATTTATATTAATGATAAATGGAAAATTTTATATAAAAAACCAAACATAGTGGAAACAAGTAGCTGTTTGTCTCAACCTTTGAATAATAAGACCTATAATGTTATTATGAAAAACATTAATTAATAGAATTAAAGTATGTACAAAATTTAGAGAGTGTAAATCTAAAATAACGACTAAATAATAGTTGGTTGAACTTTTTAATTTACAGTATAATTCATATATAAAAAATAACTTAAATATATAGGAAAAAGAGTAAAAGTAAAATTTACGGAAACTAAAAACATTGTACAACACCGGCTAAACTTCATGCGGGTTTTGTGCCAACTTCAAAGTTTTGTGTATATTTACTAAGTCGCCAAATCCTTTTTGATTTGGCTTTGTGAAACCAAAGAAACAAAACCAAACAAAAAGCTTCGGCTTAGTCCGTGTTCGAAAATCTAGCCGATTTTCAAGCCCGCACAAAGCCTAGCCAAAACCGTTGGTTAAAATATCTGATTTCAAAAAAGCTTTTATGAGTAAACTTGAAAATTTCCTGTCAAATTTAGAAGATTTTGAATTAGCTTCATTTTATCATTTTAGGTTTAACTCCTTCTTGAAATACTCGAAAAAAATAATATTGAATGAGTTAAAAAGAAGAAATATTGAGGAATTAGAAGTGAATAAATATCTTCCAGTAACTAATGAAAAAATCGAAGAAGACATAATTGCTGAAAAAATATGTCCGAAGTGTTATTCTAATAAATTTTATTCATCAAATGAAACTGAAAGTATTTTAATAAAATTTGAAACTTATGACTATTCTGAGAAATACAAAACTTGTCTTATTTGTTTATATAGCCAAGAAAAAATAAATCATGACAAAAAAAGAAAGACTCTGTGGAATAATTTATCAGCAATTTTATTTTTGAAAAATAAGAAAATTATTAAATCTTGAAAAGAAAAACACTTTAACCAACACCGGCTAAACTTCATGCGGGTTTTGTGCCAACTTCAAAGTTTTGTGTATATTTACTAAGTCGCCAAATCTTGTTGATTTGGCTTTGTGAAAACCAAAGAAACAAATCCAAACAAAAAGTTTCGGCTTAGTACGTAATCGAAAATCTTGTCGATTTTCAATCCCGCACAAAGCCTAGCCAAAACCGTTAGCTAATATTTCGTCAAAATCAGAAACATAATTTATTTGATTTATACTTGGAATTATTATATTTACCGTGAAAAATTGAGATTTATTTCTTCATCTATCTGATAATTCTCACTCTCTCAAATGCTATAAAAAAGATGAAATTAAAAAAAATTGTTTCTTCAATTCTATTATTAGGATTGTTAAATTCCTGTATTGGATCTTTATTCATTGTAGAAAAAAGACATTACAATTATGAATTCAAAAGTTTTTCTAAGAAAATTAATTTTGAGAAAGGACAATGGCTTTTAAACCCCATAAGTTCTACTTCATTTGGAAATTATGAAACGTCAACTAATGAAATATTAAAAGATTTTTTAATTTCAGAATTAGGAAACAGACTACAAGTAACTTCAGAACTAAAAGATGAGAATCATAAATATTTGATTCCTTTTGAAATCCATTTTGATAACGTCAAGGAAAATATTAAATATTTAAAAAACGTATCAAATTGTGATTATATTATCAGTGCGAAAATATTTTATCTAGATGATACTAGAGATATTGATGTTGACAAAAATCACAGAGGAAAAAATTTAAATAAAAAAGAGTACAAATCAGCTTGTAAAATATCATTGGTTGCTCATGATTTAAAAACGGAAAATGAAATTTTCAATTTAGACTGTTTAGGATATATTTGGATAGATGATGAAAATGATGATAAAATAGCAATACATCAAACATCTAAATCAGCAAGCCATTCAGTAATGAGAAAAATTATTAAAAAAATTAAATAAACATTAGCTAACACCGCATAAAGTTAATGTGGGTTTTTATGGCTTAAAAAAAGGTTTGTGTTTTTTTACTATGTCACTTCTANNTCTACTTATTTATCTATTTTTAGGTCGACTAAGATAAAAACACAAAATAAGTAAAAGTTTAGTGTTAGGCTGAGAATCTCTCGATTATCAACTCCCACACTAACTTTATACAAAACCGTTGGCAACAAGCCGAAAAATGAACAAAACTCTACAAACTGACTTATTAGAAATAGAATCTCTTCTTGAGCTTGTAAAAAAGCAAGGAATAGAATATTTAAACAAAATAGATGAGCGAAAAACTTCAGCAAATATTCACAAAGCTGAATTAATAAATCTAGATTCAAAAGGTCTTGGTGCTCGTAATACTTTACAATTATTCAACGAAACGTTCGAACCAACCATAGTATCATCTTCTGGACCTAGATTCTGGGGTTATGTTATTGGTGGTTCTACACCAGCATCTATAATGGGAGATTGGTTAGCAACAATCTACGATCAGAATCCACAAGCAATAAATGGAGAAGGAGACATTTCTGCAAATATTGAATTAGAAACTATTCAATTAATTTTAGACCTATTTAATTTACCTAAATCTTTTGTTGGTGGTTTTGTAACAGGTGCTACTATGTCTAATTTTACGTGTTTAGCAGTAGCGAGACAGTGGTTTGGAAAAAATTATGGTAAAGATTTTGCAAAAGAAGGTATTACTGAAAAAATAAATATCCTAACAGCGACACCACATTCTTCTGCTTTAAAATCACTTGCTTTATTAGGTATTGGCAGTAATAATATTATAAAAGTAAACACAATAGAAGGAAATAGAGAAGCCATTTCGATTGATGATTTAGAATCGAAAATAAAAACATTAAACGGTCAACCATTTATTCTTATATCAAGTGCAGGAACAGTAAATACGGTTGATTTTGATAATTTTAATGCAATAAAGAAACTAAAGAAAAAGTATAATTTTTGGTGGCACACAGATGCTGCTTTTGGTGGTTTTGCAGCTTGTTCAGATACTTATAATCATTTTGTAAAAGACTGGGAACATTCTGATAGTATAACCATTGATTGTCACAAATGGCTAAATGTACCCTATGAAAGTGCTGTGTTTTTAATAAAAGAAGAACATAGTTCATTACAAGTTGAAAGTTTTCAAAACTCTAATGCACCCTATCTTGGAAACCCAATGGAAAACTTTAATTATCTTAATTTTCTTCCTGAAAATTCAAGGCGTTTAAAGGCATTACCTGCTTGGTTTTCCTTAAGAGCCTATGGAAAAGAAGGATATAAGAATATTGTAGAAAACGCAATTGATTTAGCAAAATATTTTGGAAGTAAAATAAAGGAGTCCGAAAACTTTAAATTACTAGCACCAGTAAGGTTGAACAACATTGTTTTTAATATAAATAACAATCGGAACAAAGAAAATATCGACAGTTTTTTAACCCAATTAAACAAAACGGGAAAAGTATTTATGACACCAACATTTTACAATGACCAAAAAGGAATTAGAGTATCATTTGTGAATTGGAGAACAACTAAAAATGATATCGAATTAGTCCTTAAAGAAATGAACCGAATAATAAATACAATTGAATAACGCCAGTTGCCAACACCGCATAAAGTTAATGTGGGTTTTTATGGCTTAAACAAAGGTTTGTGTTTTTTTATTATGTCGCTTCTACTTATTTATCTATTTTTAGGTTGAATAAGATAAAAACACAAAATAAGTATAAGCTTAGTGCTCGGTC
>NZ_VDET01000050.1 GCF_006381105.1 Flavicella sediminum
TAATATTTAAACAATCAGTAGTTCTAATTCTTTTTTTGCCTTCTAAACGGCTAAAAAAAAGTATTCGAACGATACTAATTATATCAAAAAAAGGTCATCCTATACAAGGATAATACAAGAAAAATGAAAACAATAATATATTTTATGATTCTTATAATTACTTTGAGTAGTTGTGAGAAAAAAGGAAAAAGTATTTTTCATTATCCTACTATTCAAGAATTCAAAAATCTTAAAAACAAAGATACTTTATCATTAAATCAATTTGAGAATTTCAAAAGCATTATCGATACCCTTTGGTATTTCAAAAAACATTTAAAAGAAAAAAATCCCGTATTTATTATTGAGAATAATGATAATTGTTTTTATCTAAAAACCGTTGATCTTAATTCCAATTGCTTTGGTGCAGGATTGATAAAATTCAAAAACCTGATTGGAATTTCAAAAGATTCTCTTATCAAACAAAATAAATATTACACAATAGATAGTTTAAGTAAAATTTTAAAAACTGATTTATCAAATAATGGAATAGATAATAATTTTGCTGATTCACCAAAAAAATTAATAATTCGTTTTTCACAACCGTATAGAGAATCTATAAAAGATTTAGAATCAAATCTACTATTACTATTCAAAACATATAACCGAATAAATAAAGAGTACGGAGATACACTGGAATTAAATATTGATTTTGAAGAATTATCAATAATGAAACCACCTCCCCCTCCACCAATCGGTTTTGATTATGAAAATATAGAATAAAGCATATTATTAAAAAAACAAAAATGGGATTAGATTCGGTTGAACTTGCTATGTCACTAGAAAAAGTATTTAATATTCAAATACCAGGGCCAGAATGGGGAAAAATCTCTACTATAGAAGAAATATCAGAGGCGTTTTATGCAAAAATGATTCTTGAACCAAGCGATAAAAATATCTCTCTTTCTATTTTCAATAAAGTAAAAAACATAATTAAATATTTAGAGATAAATCAGATAACTATCACTTCTCAAACTAAAGTCAAAGATATATTTCCAATAGAATCATTACAAAAAAAGTGGAATGAACTTGAAAGTAAATTAGAATTAAAACTACCAAAGCTTGTGGAGATGGACTTCGATTCAAACCTAAAAAGTTATATCATGGTTTTTGGATTTAAGACAATCAAAAGAAAACAGCCTGTTACAAAAGGAACAATGAAACAATTGATTGATTGGATTATATCGTTAAACTATAAAAAAATTATTGATTTAAATAAAGTCACAAGTAAATATGAAATTCAACGTATCGTTATTGGAGTAACAAGTGAAAAAATTGGAATTCCAGTAAACGAGATTGAATTAAGACATTCTATTACAAATGATTTAGGAGTAGATTAAAAAAACGTTTTACAACACCGTATAAAGTTAATGTGGTTTTTTTTGGTTTACTCCAAAGGTTTGTGTCTTTTTACTATGTCACTTCTACTTATTTAAGTATTTTTAGGTCGACGAAGATAAAAACACAAAATAAGTATAAGCTTAGTGTTAGGGCGAAAAGTCCTCGGACATTTTCTCCCACACAAACCTTATACAAAACCGTTGGCAAATATTACTTAATAAAATCGCTAGATAAAGAAATGAAAATTCAACAATTAATATTCATATTTATTTGTTTTTTGTTCTCAAAAACAACTTTTGCGAGTATTGGAATTGCAGATGGCCCAGCTATTGAATATGGTTTAGGTCCGTACGGCTATATATTTATTATAATTATTGCATCCATTATGCTTTTTATTGAGCTTCTAACAATTATTGTTTTGGCTGTAATGAAAAAGAAGAATGTTATTTTTAAAATCCTTAAAATAAATCTGATTATAATACCAATAGTTATATTGACTTTAATTATTGCTCCTAAAATAGAACAGGCACTAAGCGGAGACTATATTGTACACAATCAAGGAGAATTGGAAGAGTTTGGATTGGATAATTTGACAAAAATAAAAGGGCACTTATTAATAGCTGGTGTGAATGACCTTACTTCTTTACATAATATAACAGAAATATCAGGAGATTTGATAATTGGATTTGAAGAGTGGGATATTTACAAAAAGAATCAAGATTTGGTATCTTTAAAAGGATTAGATAATCTTAAAACTATCGGAGGTAAATTAATTATTAGAGATACATCATTAACAAATTTGAATGGACTAGATAATTTAATTACAGTCAAAAACGGAATAGAAATAAAGCATAATAATAAATTATTAAACTATTGCTCAATAAAAAACGTTTTGATTAATACGAAAACAAATATTACAAAGAACCTATTTAACCCCGGAATAGCGGAATTGAACTCAAGTAATAGCTGTAGAAAACGAGAATAAACATTCGCCAACACCGTATAAAGTTAATGTGGGTTTTTATGGTTTACTTCAAAGGTTTGTGTCTTTTTACTATGTCACTTCTACTTATTTAAGTATTTTTAGGTCGATAAAGATAAAAACACAAAATAAGTATAAGCTTAGTGTTAGGGCGAAAAGTCCACGGACATTTTCTCCCACACAAACCTTATACAAAACCGTTGTGCTTCATTATGAGAAACCAAGACCGTACTGCAAACTGATGGAGAATAAGAAAATAAAATATTATGACGAAGTAAGTCCTTTTTATCATTTTTATGATTTTGGATTAACCCCTGATGATATTAAAGTTTCAATAATTGATTCATTTGCTCCATATTTCTCAAATCAAGAAAACTTGAAAAAATATGCAGTTTCGGACTTAACATCCAATTGGTTAGCATACTTGTCGGTTTATAAGGAATATCCAGATTCTTTGAAATTTATAGACAAAATATTAGACATTTTTAATGGAGCCAAAGAAAAGAACGAAAAACTAGCAATTGAATCATATGCACAATGGATGCCTGAAACAACTCAGAGTATTTCAAGGTTTTGGAGTTTACATAATAATCAAATGAAACTTCATAAATTATGCATTGAAGATTTCGTTGAAGAGTCATTGCATATGATAGGTCAAACAATTGAAGGATTGTCAAAATCCTTTTTTAAAATGCTTCTTCAACTCAATAAAATAAAAAGAAATAAGCAATATGATATTGCAGAGATAAAACAGAAAGATTTAGGAGTAGTAATTGATGAATTAATAAACACTACAGAGTTGGCAGAGCTCTTGATTTTACGACCGCATAATATCAGATTAAATCAATGGCGAAATATTGCATATCACCATAACTCACGGATAATAAACAATGAGATAATTTGTTCCTTCAATAAAAGTGGTGATGTTTTTGGATTCAAATTAACCCGACAGGAATTATCTGAAGTATTAAAAAGAATCCTACTGATTTTCAAATTAGTTCGGATTTCTGAGACAATTTTTGGATTTGACAACCTTGAAGATGTGCAATCCGAAGTTAATAAACTTGATAAAACCTTAATTAACGTAAGAGAAGATGGTAAATTATTAGACTTTTATTCTGGTATTGAATCACAAGGCTTTAGAATCGTTGAATTAAAAACATCTGATAGAAAATCAATGCTCATATTAAAAGATTTAGAACCTTATGGCGACTTTATAAAAAGAGCTATTCATTCTTCACAGTTGTTATATAATTTATGGCTATACACAGAATCAGAATATCTACAAGTTGAATATCAATTATTTAATGGAGAGAAATTTTTCACATCTGAAATTGATAATAAAGGTTTTATTGATTCGTCAGAGAAAAGCACTCTTAGTGAAATGCTTAAAAATGTAAAATTAACTCCTCACATTAAAGAATACCAAGATACTAACCCTATTGATACAATAAACTTTCCTAAGGAATTAGAAAAACTGAAAAGTGGCTACCTCTCTCAACAAGGTGAGAGAATTTCAATTAAGGAATTTTCAGAACAGTTTACTCAATCTGTTTTTTGTAATTATCTAGTATTTAAATCAGAAGGATTTGAAGATAATATAATTAAAATCAATGTCGGCTCTGACGGTTCATTAGTAACTGGAGAAAAGGATAATAAACCGATGGTTTTACAAGTTCCAGCTAGAATAATTAATTTGACATTACAAAAATATATCATCAATTTGATTGGAAATACTATTGAACTTTATAATAATGGTAGATTGAAATATGAGATAGTTGAATCTACAAAGCTTAATCATAGGTTTTATCTTAAGAAATCTCAGATTAGAGAAAGACTAATGGAAACAGAGGAAAAAGAATAACGAAAGCACAACAACGTATATAATTTATTGCTACTTCTAGCCTACTTACGAAAATCCTCGCGGATTTTCTATTTGTTTTTATTTGCTAAATTTAGTGCTTAAACCACGCAACAAACCATATACAATCACGTTGGCGTACATAAAGTTGTCTGAATATTTATTACTACCATTTACACATTTTTCCCACGAAACATTTTGGTTCCTTATTAAAAAGCAAGTTTGCGGCTTATTGGAAAATCTGCGTGCAACAATTCTAGTCCCGCTGACACATTTTTTCGCAGAAACTTTCTAACTGTTAATTCATGATTTTTAGCTAGTTTGCGGTTGGGAGGAAAATCTGGACGTAAAAATTCTAGTTCCGCTGACACATCTTTTCGCAGAAACATTCTAAGTGTTAGTTCACGATTTTTAGCAAGTTTGCGTTTGGGAGGAAAATCTATACGCAACAATTCTAGTTCCGCTCACACATCTTTTCGCAGAAACATTTTAGTTTTATTCAACTTTTCTGAGC
>NZ_VDET01000051.1 GCF_006381105.1 Flavicella sediminum
CACAACTTTTGGTCTTGATCCTGTATAATGAGCTATAAAAAGATACAACGGAAAGCCCGACCTGAAAGGGAACGCCCAAACTATTGTATGCTTACTTGTAAAGGAGAAAGCTGGAAAGTTTTTATAGATTCAATTATATTTCTAGAGAACAGACAATTTAATTTGTTGAATTAGAAAAGTAAAGATTGTGCTATTGCTTTTTTGTTATAAAAGGATTAGGTAATTTTCATTGATGTCTTTTGATCATTTTTGTTTATGGGTTAATAGAACTCATAAAACGTTTGGTTTAACAGGCGTGGAAAGGTGTATTGGGAGTGCTATGATGTAATTTAGATACAATGTAAGAGTAACGGTATAATTCGTTTTTTCAGGTACGGACAGACGTATAAAATGGCTTAAATAAAAGGAATGATTTGTAAATTTTATTTTATTTTTTTGTTAAAAACTAGATTTTTTAAAATTAATAGCTATATTTGCCATGCATTACAACAAAATGAAAAATAATAACACTTTTACAAGTTTCTTTTTTTTCTTCTTTTATTTTTATAAGAGGAGCGAGACTTTCTGTGTGTTATCTAAATAATATAATGATAATAATCAAATTGAAAGTCTCGAGAAATCGGGACTTTTTTTTGTTAATAGACTAATGAATCGCATGAAAGTAGCCATACAAGGAATAAAAGGATCTTACCATCATATTGTCGCTGAAAATTTTTTCGGTAAAAATATTGATTTAGAAGAATGTATGACTTTTGCAGAAATGCCAGACTTAGTATTAGAAAATAAAGTAGATGTAGCTGTAATGGCTATTGAAAACTCTATTGCAGGAGCAATTTTGCCAAACTATGCGTTGATTGATGAAGGGAATTTAAAAGTTACGGGTGAATATTATTTACCTATTCATCATAATTTAATGGGATTAAAAGGGCAAACTATTGAAGATATTAAGGAAGTGTATTCACATCCAATGGCCTTGTTGCAATGTCAAAAATTCTTCAGACAATATCCGCATATTGCCTTAATTGAAGATAAGGATACGGCAGATGTTGCCAAACGAATAAATGAGAAGCAATTAAAAGGAGTAGGTGCTGTGGCGAGTACGCTTGCAGCAGAAATTTATGACTTAGTTGTTTTGGCTTCTGGAATTCAAACAATAAAAGACAATCATACTCGATTTGTAATTGTAGAGAAAGAAACGAAATCAAAAGGAGCTTTGGTTACAAAAGCATCTATTAAGTTTGTTTTGCACGATCATAGTGGCTCTTTAGGAGAAGTTTTGATGGAGTTAGCCAAGTATAGAGTGAATTTATCAAAAATTCAATCTTTACCAATTATTGAAAAGCCTTGGGAATATGCCTTTTTTGCAGATTTAGTTTTTGAAGATTATCAAGAATATAAGAATGCCTTAAATGACATTAAAGAAAAAGTATCTAGTTGTAAAGTACTAGGAGAGTATAAGAAGAATAAATAAGCAGAAAATGATTTCAAAAGCAAACAGGTTAAACGATGTGAAAGAGTACTATTTCTCAAAAAAATTGAGAGAAGTAGGTGGACTTATCGCTGATGGTAAACCGATTATTAGTTTAGGGATAGGAAGTCCAGATTTGGATCCGCCGAAAGAAGTATTGGAAGCTATGGTAGATTCATTTGGAGATACGATGGCACATGGCTACAAAAGTTATCAGGGAATTCCTGAACTTAGAAATGCAATAGCTGGCTTTTACAAATCGAATTTTGATGTTGTTTTAAATCCTGCAAATGAAATTCTACCTTTATTAGGTTCTAAAGAAGGGATCATGCATATTTCTATGGCGTTTTTAAATGAAGGCGACCAGGTGTTGATTCCAAATCCGGGGTATCCAACTTACAGTTCCGTTACAAAATTGGTTGGTGCAGAAGCTATTTTGTACAACCTAACAGATGAAAATAGTTGGCTACCGAATTATGAAGAAATTGAAAAGAATGATTTATCGAAAGTAAAAATTATGTGGGTGAATTATCCACATATGCCAACAGGAACAAAAGCTACTGATGCGTTGTTTGAAGAGTTGATTGCTTTTGCGAAGAAACATTCGATTTTAATTGTCAATGACAATCCGTACAGTTTTATATTGAATGACAATCCAAAAAGTATTCTGCAATACGAAGGTGCTAAAGAAGTGGCTTTGGAATTGAATTCTTTGAGCAAATCATTTAATATGGCTGGTTGGAGAGTAGGTATGGTTGTTGGCGCTTCAAAATATTTAACGGAAGTTTTGAAAGTGAAGAGCAATATGGATTCTGGGATGTTTTACGGAATTCAAAAAGGGGCTACCAAAGCCCTTCAAATGTCTAGCAAATGGTTTGATAGTTTGAATGCTGTTTATGAAAAACGAAGAGCATTGACATGGAGAATATTAGACGCATTGGACTGTGTTTATAATAAAGAAAATGGAGGCATGTTTGTTTGGGCTAAATTGCCAGACGGAATAACTTCTGAGCAAATGACAGATAAAATGTTGTATGAAAAAGATGTGTTTTTAACTCCTGGAAGTATTTTTGGTACGAATGGGGAAGGATATATTCGCTTGTCTCTTTGTGTGAAAGAAGAGAAGTTAAAAGAAGTATTAAGTCGAGTTAGTTAATAAAAAATGAAGAATAAAGTCGCAGTTATTGGTTTAGGATTGATTGGAGGATCTTTGGCGTTAGAGTTAAAAAAACGCTTTGATTGGACGATTGTTGGCGTTGATTCGAATGAAATTCATGCACAAAAAGCATTAGAATTAGGCATTGTAGATGAAATTTCTGATTTTTCTGTTGTTAAAACAGCAGATTTAGTAGTGCTTGCTGTACCAGTCAATTACGCGCCACAACTGGCTTCAGAGGTTTTAGATGCCATAAAAGATACGGCTTTGGTTTTTGATGTAGGCTCAACAAAAGAAAACATTTGCAAAAAAGTTGTAAAGCATTCAAAAAGAGTTAATTTTGTGGCCGTTCATCCAATTGCAGGTACAGAATTTTCTGGACCAGAGGCAGCCATCTATAATTTGTTTGATGGAAAGGTAAATATTATCTGTGATCGTGAACTAAGTAGCACTGAGGCGATTGAAAAAACATTGGCTATTTTTGAAGGCTTAAAGATGAGAACTATTTTTATGAATAGCTCAGAGCACGATAAACATATAGCGTATGTTTCACATTTATCTCATATAAGTTCTTTTATGTTGGGGAAGACCGTTTTGGAAATCGAAAAAGATGAAAAAAACATATTTGACATGGCAGGCAGTGGATTTGAATCTACCGTTCGTTTGGCAAAGAGTTCTCCTAAAATGTGGTCACCAATTTTTATTGAGAATAAAAAAAACATCCTTACATCCTTGGATGAATATATAAAAAATCTCAATGATTTTAGGTCGTTAATAGTGAATGAAAATACAGAAGAACTTCAGGAATCTATGGCATCAACAAATTATATAAGAGAGATCTTAAACGGAATAAAAAAATAATTTTTTAAAATATATAGAATAGTAGAATAATAATTAGAACATGGAAAATACAAAAGAATTCAGAACTTGGTTAGATGACATGCAATTAGACCACCCATTGGTAATTGCTGGACCTTGTAGTGCAGAAACGGAAGAGCAAGTACTAAAAATTGCTCATGAATTGAAAAACACAGATGCTACTGTTTTTAGAGCAGGTGTATGGAAACCAAGAACTAGACCAGGAGGTTTTGAAGGTGTTGGAGCTGTTGCTTTGCCATGGTTACAAAGAGTGAAAAAAGAAACAGGAATGTTAATTGCTGTTGAAGTAGCGAACCTTGCACACGTAAAGTTGGCATTGGAAGCTGATGTTGATATCCTATGGTTAGGAGCAAGAACAACAGTAAATCCTTTTGCAGTTCAAGAAATTGCAGATGCATTAAACGGAACAGATAAAATTGTATTGGTTAAAAATCCAATCAACCCAGATTTAGCTTTATGGTTAGGTGGTGTTGAGCGTTTGTATACAGCTAATATCAAAAAATTAGGAGTTATTCATAGAGGGTTCTCTTCTTACAAGAAAACTAGTTACAGAAATGTACCTCAATGGCAGCTACCAATTGCTTTGAAACAACAATTCCCTGATTTACCAATCATCAACGATCCATCTCATATCTGTGGAAACAGAACAGGAATCCAAGAAATTTCTCAAATTGCTTTAGATTTGAATTTTGAAGGATTGATGATTGAAACGCATGTAGATCCAGATAACGCTTGGTCTGATGCTGCACAGCAAATTACTCCAGCTCGTTTGGTTGAAATCATGAATGATTTAAGAGTAAGAGAGCCAAAAGCAGAAGGAGAAGCTTTAGATCAATTAACAGGATTGAGAGCAGAAATTGATGTAATTGACAATCATATTTTAGATACTTTAGCTGAAAGAATGAAAGTTGTTGGACAAATTGGAGAAGTAAAGAAAGGGAAAAACATCTCTATTTTACAAGATTCAAGATGGGCAGCTATTTTAGAGTCAGTTAAAAAAGAAGGAAATGTAAGAGGATTGAGTGAATCTTTTGTTGAATCTGTTTTTAAGGCAATTCACCAAGAATCTATCAACCATCAAGAAACAATCGTTAGCGCTAAATAATTTGAATTATTTCGCAAAGATTGAATCTTTATAAATTAAGAATACCACAAATTTCTCAATTGAGTTGTTTGTGGTATTTTTGTTTTGTTGCATAAACAATTAAGTACATATGAAAGGAGTCGTAATTAAATCTACTGGGAGTTGGTATCATGTTAGAACTGCTGAGCATACCATTTACCTATGTAGAATTAGAGGGAAGTTCCGTATGGAAGGGATTAAAAGTACCAATCCTGTTTCTGTAGGAGATGTGGTAGAATTTGATTTGGAACCTAAAAAAGAGACGGGGGTTATTACAAAGATTGCGGATCGGAAAAATTATATCGTTCGTAAGTCTGTAAATTTGTCAAAACAGATCCATATCATAGCGGCTAATATTGACTTGGCTTTTTTAATGGTAACTATTGACAATCCGCCTACGACCACGAGTTTTATTGATCGCTTTTTAATTGCTGCAGAAGCGTATCACATTCCTGTGATTATTTTATTTAATAAGGTAGATACTTTTAATGAAGAAATTGAAGAAGCGCATGAAGAGCTTAAAGAAATTTACGAAAGTATAGGATACGAATGTATTGATATTTCTGCAAAAGAAGGTTTTAATATTGATTTGGTAAAAGAGCAAATGAAAGACAGAGTGAGTCTGTTTTCTGGTCATTCTGGAGTTGGAAAATCTACTTTGGTTAATACGATTGAGCCGACCTTGAATTTGAAAACTTTGGAAATATCAGACCAACACAAACAAGGACAGCATACAACTACTTTTGCTGAAATGCACCCATTGTCGTTTGGAGGTTATATTATTGATACTCCAGGAATCAAAGGTTTTGGAATGGTTGATTTTGAAAAGGAAGAGATTGCTGGTTTATTTCCCGAGTTTTTTGAGTTAAAACAAGATTGTAAGTTTCACAATTGTATGCATATAGACGAACCAAAATGTGCCATTAAGGCCGGTTTGGAAAATGACACCATTGCTCCTTCAAGGTATTTTAGTTATGTTCAAATTATAAAAGGAGATGAAGAGCATTTTCGACAAGATATTTACGGGCGTAAATCTTAAGTAAAAAAAAATAGTTAGAGGTTTTTAGTTGTAAGCCGATATAAATAGATTACAACACTCAACACTCAACACTCAACACTCAACACTCAACACTCAACACTCAACACTCAACACTCAACACTCAACACTCAACACTCAACACTCAACACTCAACACTCAACACTCAACACTCAGTTATGAAAATTGTACTTCAGCGAGTTGCAGAAGCGTCTGTAAAAATAAAGGATCAAATACATTCAGATATAGCATCTGGGTTGTTGGTTTTAGTGGGAATAGAAGCGGCTGATAACAAAGAAGATCTTATTTGGCTGTCTAATAAAATATGCAATATGCGTCTTTTTGGTGATGACAATGGGGTGATGAACCTTTCCTTAAAAGATATTGACGGTGAACTTTTAGTAGTGAGTCAGTTTACACTACAAGCAAGTACTAAAAAAGGAAATAGACCTTCCTATATAAAAGCAGCACGACCTGAAATTTCAATTCCACTTTACGAACAATTTGTTCAACAATTAGAAAAAGATTTAGGAAAAAAAGTTGCGACTGGAGTTTTTGGAGCTGACATGAAAGTGGCTTTAATTAATGATGGTCCGGTAACTATTTTGATGGATTCTAAAAATAGAATTTAAGTTGCCTATTAAACGGATAGACTAAATAGAATAAAATATTTATATTCGCTTATGATTTCTAAAAAAACCAAGTACGGCATTAAAGCACTCACATTCCTAGCAAATAGAGAAGAGAATTGTCCTGTGCAAATTTCAGAAATTTCCAAAGCAGAAAATATTTCTCATAAATTCTTGGAAAGCATCTTACTGACCTTGCGAAAAGCGGGTCTTTTAAGTTCTAAGAAAGGAAAAGGTGGGGGGTATTATCTTTTAAAAGAAGCTCAAGAAATTAAAATGACGGAAGTCATTCGTGTTTTAGAAGGGCCTATTGCTATGGTGCCTTGCGTGAGTTTAAATTTTTATGAAAAATGCGACGATTGTCCCGATGAAAAAGCTTGTTCCGTTAATAAATTAATGATTCAAGTCCGTGACAGTACCTTAGAAGTATTTCGAAATACTACTTTAGCAGATCTTTCTAGTTAAACTTCGTTTAGTATTTCTTCCTTGATTAATGGAATATTAATTTGCATGCAAACTCCTTTTAGTTTGTCTTTTCGGTCTATCAATTTTATAGATCCTTTTAAGCGATCAATAAAGCCTTTTACGGTGGTCAGTCCAATTCCTGCACTGTTTTCGTTTTTTGAACCAAGTGTTTCAAACAGTAAAAATACTTTTTCTCTAAATTCATTCGGTATTCCAGGCCCGTTGTCTTCGTATATAATTTCTAAATCTTGCGCTGTTTTAGCAAAGGCTATTTTTACAATTCCATTTTCCTGGTCACCATATTTAATGGAATTAGAAATTAAATTTTGAAAAATAGTTAGAAAAGCAACTTCAGAATGCTCTATTTCAAAATTAGCATCCATAAAATCAAATTGGAAATTTTTACTAGGAAAATTATCCTTGATTTCTTTTAGTAGTGTTTCAATATTAAAGCGCGAATAAATAATGTTTTCATTCGTCTTTTTTGAATAGTCTAACATACCTGTTGCTAAAGTATCCATATAATCTGTTCTCGATAAAATTATATCGATCCAATCATTGGCTTGTTTGTCTAAGGTAGTTTCGTAATCAGATTTTAACCAACTAGCTATGGTTTGTATTCCACGAATGGGCGTTTTAATATCGTGGGTCAAACTGTGGGCAAAAGTATTCAGCTGTTTGTTTAGTAGGTTTGCTTCTTCGTTTTTTTTCTCAAGTAACTCAATATTTTTTCTTAATAAAAACTGACTAATAACCTGTTCTGCCAATGCTTCTAAAGCACTTAATTGTTCTTTAGTTAGCTCATTGGGTTTGTGGTCAATAACGCACAATGTCCCTAGTGAATAGCCATCAGGTGTGTTAAGAGGTGCTCCTGCGTAAAAAATCACATTCGGATCGTTTACAACAAGTGGGTTGTCATGAAAACGCTCATCTTTTCTAGAATCGGGAATCACAAATGTTTTGTCAGGCGTGTTAATCGCATGCGCACAAAAAGCAAATTCTCTTGGTGTTTCTGTAGCATCAAGTCCGTGGTGCGATTTAAACCATTGTTTGTCTTCTGTTATTAGAGAGATCAAAGCAATGGGCGTTCCACAAATTTGCGAAGCTAATCTTGTTAAGTTGTCGTATTCTTTTTCTGGTAAAGTTTCAAGAATTTTGAAGCTATCAAGAGATTTTAGTCTTTCTTTTTCGTCTTTAGGGGTAGTGGGTGCAATCATATTATTTAAATTTCAAATTCGTGTCGTATTTGTTGAATTCGAGTGGTAAATTAAGGAATTAACTTGGGAGTACATAATTTATTTTATTTTTTTAACCTACTATTTCAGTAGGGTAAATGGGATCTACAGTTAAATATAGAGATTTTGATGGTTATTTGTTTGTAAATAGTTTGTCAGATTGTAATGTTCTTAGTATTTTTGCGATCTAATCCTAGTAATCCGATAGGGTAATAGAATTAAGTTAAACAAATTAAAGTTATAAAATGATATTAGATCGATTACATAACGATAAAGAAAATCAAAGCTATCAGCAAGCTGTAGCTTCTGATAAACCTATTCGTAGTGTTGTAAAGGCTATTAGTTGGAGACTTATTGGTACGATTGATACCATGGTGGTTTCTTATTTTGTAGTAGAAGATGTAAAAACAGCTTCTACTATAGCTGGAGTTGATTTTGTAACAAAAATGGTTTTGTATTTCTTTCACGAAAGATTTTGGAACTCAATAAAATGGGGTAGATAATGAGCACACTATACACAGAAGCGCAGCTTCAAGAAATAAATGATTCTTTAAAAGGAAAAACGCCACAAGAAATTGTTTCTTGGGCATTGGAAATAGCTAAAAAACCTTTGATTACGACAAATTTTCGTCCGTATGAAGGTTCTATTTTACATTTGACAACTTCACAAAAAGAAGATTTAAAAGTAGTTTGGTGTGATACAGGTTATAATACACCTAATACCTATCGTCATGCAGAAGAGCTGATTGCAAAATTGAATTTAGAGATTCATTTGTATGTTCCAAAGCAAACTTCGTCGCATAGAGATGTGGTGATGGGAATTCCTCAAATTGAAGATCCAATGCATAAAGTTTTTACGGAACAAGTAAAATTAGAACCGTTTAAAAGAGCCATGTCTGAGCATCAACCTGATTTGTGGTTTACAAACCTAAGAAAAGGACAGACTGCTTTTAGAGATAGTATTGATATTGTATCTCAAGGTGCAGATGGAGTTTTAAAAGTAAGTCCGTTTTACGATTGGTCAGATGAGCAGTTAGATTTGTACAATGAGGAAAATAAAATTCCAAATGAGTTCAAATATTTCGATCCTACAAAAGTATTAGGAAATAGAGAGTGTGGTTTACACGCTTAAGAATATAGTTTTTAGTGTTGGGTGTTTAATTCAACAAATAAACAATTTATCAATTACACGATTAAACAAAATAAAATGAGTACAATATTAAATTCTAACGCATTAGAAAACGAAGCCATCTATATTATGAGAGAGGTTGCGGCGCAGTTTGAAAAGCCTGTGTTGTTGTTTTCTGGAGGTAAAGATTCTATTACCTTGGTGAGATTAGCCCAAAAAGCCTTTTTTCCCGCTAAAATACCTTTCCCTTTTTTACATGTTGATACAGGACATAATTTTCCTGAAACGATTGAATTTAGAGATCGTTTGTGTAAAGAACTAGGCGTTGAGTTGATTGTTCGTAATGTGCAAGACAATATTGATTCTGGTAAAGTGCAAGAAGAATCTGGAAAATATGCAAGTAGAAATATGTTGCAAACAGAAACTTTGTTAGATGCTTTGGAAGAGTTCGGATTTGATGCAGCCATTGGTGGTGCACGTAGAGACGAAGAAAAAGCAAGAGCCAAAGAACGTATTTTCTCTGTAAGAGATGATTTTGGTGGTTGGGATGAAAAAAACCAACGCCCTGAATTATTTGATATGTTGAACGGGAAAATTGATTTAGGTCAAAATGTTCGTGTTTTTCCAATTTCAAACTGGACAGAATTAGACGTTTGGTCTTATATCGAAAAAGAAAATATTGAAATTCCTTCTATCTATTTTGCACACTTACGTAAAATATTTGTAAGAGATGGGATGATCTGGTCTGCTGATGATGAAGTGGTTTATAGAGAAGAAGATGAAGTGGTAGAAGAAAGAATGGTGCGTTTTAGAACTGTAGGAGATATGAGTTGTACGGCAGCTGTGTTATCAGAAGCTGTGGATATTGCAAAAGTAGTTGAAGAAATTAGAGATTCTTCTATTTCTGAAAGAGGTGCGCGTATTGATGATAAGCGCTCTGAAGCAGCCATGGAGAAACGTAAACAACAGGGGTATTTTTAAAATTTTCTATAGAGAATTTGCCCTTCGCTTTTGGCCTTTAGCCTTTAGCAAAAAATTAAAAGAATACTAATTGCTAAAAGCCAATGGCTAATAGCTAATAGCTAAATACAAAAATGGAAGTTTTAAAAATAGCAACAGCAGGAAGTGTAGATGACGGAAAAAGTACCCTTATCGGTCGTATTTTATATGATACGAAATCATTAACTGATGATAAATTAGAAGCAATAGAACGCAGTAGTAAACAAAAAGGATTCGATTATTTAGATTTTTCTTTGGCTACAGACGGATTAGTTGCAGAAAGAGAACAAGGAATTACAATTGATGTAGCACATATTTATTTTTCAACCGCGAAAAAAAGTTACATCATTGCAGATACTCCAGGACATGTGGAGTATACCAGAAATATGGTAACAGGGGCTTCAACTTCGCAAGCAGCTATTATTTTAGTAGATGCTCGTAAAGGAGTTATTGAGCAAACATACCGTCACTTCTTTATCAATAACTTGTTAAAAGTTAAAGATATTGTAGTAGCCGTCAATAAAATGGATTTGGTAGAATTCTCTGAAGAGAAGTTCAACGCTATCAAAACGGAAATTTTAGCCTTGGCTGAAAAATCAGATTACAAAGGACAGAATATTACCTTTATTCCGGTAAGTGCTTTAAAAGGAGATAATGTTGTAAACAAATCAGATCAAACACCTTGGTATGATGGAGAAACAATGTTAGAGCATTTAGAAAGTTTAGATGCGCAAGATGTGTATGAAGTTTCTCAAGCTCGTTTGCCTATTCAAACGGTTATTCGTCCTAAAACAGAAGAATTCCATGACTTTAGAGGTTATGCGGGTAAATTATACGGAGGTTCTTTAAGTGTTGGTGATGAAGTAACGGTATTGCCTTCAAAAACATCTTCTAAAATTAAAGCTATTTATCATTTCGATAAACAATATGATAAGGCTGAAAGAGGTTCTTCGGTAAATATTACCTTAGAAAATGACATCAATATTTCTAGAGGAGATTTATTAGTGAAATCGAATGAGTTACCGAAGGAAGCAAAACAAATTGAAGCAAAAATTTGTTGGATGGATGCTAAGAACTTGGTTCCTGGTACGAAATATTTAATTCAACATGGGGCAAATAGAGTTGTAGCCAAAATAGGTGAAGTGAAAAGAGTTATTAAAACTGATTTTTCTGGAGAAGATGCTGTGGCAGATAAATTAACTATTAATGATATCGGTGTGGTGAGTATTAAATTGGCAAAACCTCTTTTTTATGATGCCTATGCAGATAACAAAGCAAATGGTTCTTTCATTTTAATTGACGCACAAACAAATAACACCTCAGGAGTAGGATTTATACAATAATAAAAGTCTAAAGACCAAAGACTAAAAGTCTAAAGTCTTTTAATTATAATAATGTCTTAAGTGAGATAGTTTAGAAGAAAGAAAACTTTCAACTTTATAACTTTCAGCTTTCGACTTCAAAATTTATTTTGACATGCAAAGTTTTAGATCAGAAATAGAAAACCCAATCGTTCAAAAAGACATCATCGATTTGGCAGACAAAATTCAAATGTTCCATGAAGGAAGAATTGATGAAGAAAAATTTAGAAGTTTACGTTTAGCACGTGGGGTTTATGGACAACGTCAGTTTGGTGTTCAAATGATTCGTATTAAATTACCATATGGTAAAGTAACAAGTGATCAATTACACAGAATTTCTGATGTTTCTGATGAGTATTCTAGAGGTCGTTTGCATATTACAACACGTCAAGATATTCAAATCCATTACGTAAGTTTGGATAGAACACCAGAATTATGGGCTGAATTGGAGAAAAGTGATATCACCTTGCGTGAAGCTTGTGGTAATGCCGTAAGAAATGTTACTGCATCTGAAACAGCAGGGATCGATAAAAACGAACCTTTTGATGTTTCTCCTTATGCACATGCTGTTTTTCAGTTCTTCTTAAGAAACCCTATTTGTCAAGAATTGGGACGTAAATTCAAAGTTTCTTTTTCTGCAACAGATGATGATACGGCTTTAAGTTTTATGCATGATATAGGTTTTATTGCAAAAACAAAAGTAATAAACGGTGAAGAAGTAAGAGGATTCAAAGTAATGCTAGGTGGTGGATTAGGTTCTCAACCTCGTTTTGCTGATGTAGCTTTCGATTTCTTAGAAACAAATAAAATTATTCCTTATATGGAATCTATTTTACGTGTTTTTGATAGATACGGTGAGCGTTCTAAAAGAGCTAAGGCTCGTTTAAAATTCTTTATCAAAGATGTTGGTTTAGAAGAGTTCAATAAAATTGTAGCTATTGAAACAAAAGCATTGTCTAATCAAACAGTTGAAATTTCTACAGATGGATTTGAAACTCCTGATGTTTCTGGAATTGTAGCTCCTGAAGTTACAATTGCAGATCAAACTACATATGATGCTTGGAGAGCAAAGAATGTAATTGAGCAAAAACAAGCTGGTTTGTTTGCTATTGGAGTAAAAGTTAATATTGGAGATTTCTACACGAAAGAAGCTAGAATTTTAGCAGATTTAATTAAAAATTATGCAGGAGACGAATTGCGTTTCTCTTTGCGTCAAAATATATTAATCCGTCACGTACGTGAAGATTTATTGCCTTTCTTTTTTCAAGAATTAGAGAAATTAGGAATGGTTGATTTAGGATATGAGGCTATTCAAGATGTTACCGCTTGTCCAGGAACAGATACATGTAATTTAGGTATTGCCTCTTCTACGGGTATTGCCGATGAATTAGGGAAAGTATTAAGAGAAGAATACCCTCAATTTGCAAATGATTCAGATTTGATGATTAAAATTTCTGGTTGTATGAATGCTTGTGGTCAACACAATATGGCAAACATTGGTTACCAAGGAATGTCTGTGAAATCAGGAAAATTAGTAGCACCTGCCTTACAAATTTTATTAGGAGGTGGAATTTTAGGAGACGGTCAAGGTCGTATTTCTGATAAAGTAATTAAAATTCCAAGTAAAAGAGGTCCTGAATCTTTAAGATTGATCTTAAATGATTTTATCGCAAATGCTGATGGAAAAGATTTTATCAAATACTATTTAGAAAAAGGAGAAAAATATTTCTACGATTTCTTAAAACCTTTGTCTGATGTAACAAATTTAGTAGATTCTGATTTTATTGACTGGGGAAGTGAAGAGAAATATGCAACTGCAGTAGGAGTTGGAGAATGTGCAGGAGTTGTTATCGATTTGATTGCTACATTATTGGTAGATAGTAAAGATAAAATTGCAAATGCAAAAGAATCTTTAGCAGAAGGGAAATTGTCTGATGCTATTTATTATTCTTATAGTTCAATTGTAAACACGGCAAAAGCTTTGTTAACAGCTGAAGGAAAGAAAACGAATACACATAATAAAATAATAACAGATTTTAATGAAGTATTTGTAGCTTCAGATAGAATTAAATTAGGTTCAGATTTTGAATCATTTGTTTATCAAATAAACCAAAACGAACCCACAGAAGCTTTTGCTACATATTATTTAGGAGAAGCAGATAAGTTCTACACATTAGTGGAAGAATATAGAGCGTCGGAATTAGTTGAAGCTTAATTGCTTTTTTAAGTTGGGAGTTGTTATTTTTGCAGCTCCTAATTTTTAATATTGAATAGAGAATGAACAAGCAACCTAAATTAACATTAGTTGGAGCAGGACCGGGAGACCCGGAGCTGATTACCCTAAAAGGAGTCAGAGCACTTAAAGAAGCTGATGTGGTTTTGTATGATGCTTTGGCGAATGAAGAACTTTTGGAGTACGCTGAAAATGCAGAAAAGATTTTTGTTGGAAAGCGAAAAGGCATGCATAAATTCATTCAAGAAAAAATTCAAGACCTAATTGTTGAACATGCTTTGCAAGGAAAACACGTGGTAAGACTGAAAGGTGGAGATCCTTTTATTTTTGGACGTGGTTCGGAAGAGTTAAAGTATGTGATTCAAAAAGGAATTGAAATTGCAATTGTATCAGGAGTTACATCTGCTATTGCTGCACCAGCAAGTTTTGGTATTTCGTTAACTCAAAGAGGAGTGAATGAAAGTTTCCGAGTAATTACAGGAACTCGCTCAGACTTGAAGCTAAGTGAAGATGTGGAAGCTGCGGCAAACTCAAATACAACTATTGTTGTATTGATGGGAATGAGCAAGCTTGAAAACATTGTAAATACTTTTAAAGCCAAAGGGAAAAATGACATTCCTGTGGCAATTATTGAAAACGGGACCAAAGAATCAGAACGTTTAGCGGTAGGTACAATTGATACCATTTTGAATATTGTCAATGATAAAGGTTTGTCCAATCCAGCAATCATTGTGATTGGTGAAACCGTAAAAGAGAGTGAAATTTTATACAGTCAGTTGTTGACTCAAAAAGGAAAAACATTATAATGCAAAATCAATTATATCCAATTTTTTTAAAGGTTACGGAACTAAATACTTTAATAGTAGGTGGTGGTAATGTGGCTTTGGAAAAATTGACCTTTTTGTTAAAGTCGAGCCCTGAAGCAAAAGTGCAAATGGTTTCTCCAATGTTTCGCAAAGAAACTATTGAGTTAGCGAACAAGCATGGTGTGGAAATGTTTACGCAAAATTACGAGGTCAGTTTTTTAGAAAATAAGCACATTGTAATTGCCACTACAGATTTAGAAGAAGTAAATAAACAAGTGCATAAAGATTGTAAAGAAAGAAATATTTTAGTGAATCTAGCCGATAATCCACCGTATTGTGATTTTTATATGGGAGGAATTGTCACCAAAGGAAATGTGAAAATAGCCATTTCAACTAATGGAAAGTCTCCTACAATGGCAAAAAGATTACGGCAGTTTTTTGAAGATGTGATTCCTGAGAATATCAATGAATTGGCAGAAAACTTAAATGAATACAGAAAAACAATTAAAGGAGATTTTGAAGAAAAGGTGGAAGTCTTAAATGAATTTACCAAAGGCTTGGTCTCAAAAAAGAAATAAGTTAATTAATATAAGGTGAAATAGTATTTTATTACGACTTTTGCCAAAGTAAAATAAATAAAATAGTAAGAAGATGATCAAAACAGATATATTAATAATTGGAGCCGGACCTGTAGGGATGTTTGCCGTTTTTGAAGCGGGATTATTAAAATTACGTTGTCACTTAATTGATGCTTTGGCAGAACCAGGTGGTCAGTGTACAGAGATTTATCCTAAAAAACCGATTTACGATATTCCTGCTTATCCAGAAATTTTGGCAGGTGATTTAGTAAAGAATTTAGCCGAGCAAATCGCACCTTTTGAGCCTACGTATACTTTAGGTGAAAGAGCGGATACTATTGAAAAATTAGAAGATGGAACTTTTGTAGTTACTACAAATAAAGGAACGAAACACAATGCGCCTGCTGTGTTTATTGCGGGCGGATTAGGATCTTTCGAGCCTCGTAAACCACCTATCAAAGAAATTGTAGATTTCGAAGACAAAGGTGTTGAGTATATCATTAAAGATCCTGAGTTTTATAGAGGAAAACGAGTTGTTATTTCTGGAGGAGGAGATTCTGCTTTGGATTGGTCAATTTTTTTAGCAGATGTTGCTGATGAAGTTTCTTTGGTACATAGAAGAAAAGATTTCCGTGGAGCTTTAGATTCAGTAGAAAAAGTAGCTGAATTAGCAAAAGAAGGAAAAATCAATTTGATTACGGATGCTGAAGTAAAAGAAATTCACGGTACAGATCACGTAAATGCGGTAATGATCAAACATAAAACGGAAGGGGATATCATCAAAGAATGTGACCACTTTATTCCATTGTTTGGATTGTCTCCAAAATTAGGTCCAATTGCAGATTGGGGTCTAGAAATTGAGAAAAATGCAATTATTGTAAACAATGCTTTAGATTATGGAACAAATATTCCGGGTATCTTTGCCATTGGAGATGTAAATACCTATCCAGGAAAATTAAAATTAATTTTGAGTGGATTCCATGAAGCTACAATTGCAGTGCAATTTGCTTACAATATTATCAATCCAGGAAAACGTTATGTAATGAAGTATACTACAGTAAATGGAGTTACAGGTTTTGATGGAGAAAAGAAAGAAGCTAAAAAAGCAGTCGTAAAAAGTATAGGATAATGTCAGATATAAAAGTAAAGATTACCGATAGAGAAGGAGTTGTTCATGAGTTAGATGCTCCTACTGATATGAGCATGAATATTATGGAATTGTGTAAAGCTTATGAGTTGCCTGTTGAAGGTACTTGTGGTGGTATGGCAATGTGTGCTTCTTGTCAGTGCTACGTAAACTCAGATCATGAACTTCCAGAAATGGGAGAGGCTGAAGAGGATATGTTAGATCAAGCTTTTCACGTTGAAGACAACAGTCGATTGGGCTGTCAATTGCATATAACTCCAGAAATGGATGGCTTAGAAATTGAATTAGCTCCAGAGAGTGATGTTTAATCTTTTAGGGATGTACGAATAAAAAAAGGCTGTTGATATTTTCAACAGCCTTTTTTTATTTTTTTATTTTAAGAAAACCGCTATAGGTTTCACTTTTGGTTTCACCTTTTAACAATGATTTAAATGGCATAACGTCATTTTCACTTTGTCCATATTGTACATGAATACCACCTTGTCGATTTACATTTAATTGAAATGTCGATAAACGCATTTTGTTTTTGTCAAATTTTAATTTGAAGGAACAATCGTTGATCCATTCCACCTTAGCAAATAAACTATCGCCTTTTGGTGATATTTGTATTTGTGAAGTTTCGTTTCTGATAACCGTATGTGCGTTTGTGAAAATGGTATCACTAGAAATTAAGAATTCACCAGTCCTAAAATCGGTGCAGTTTAATTTTTTTTCACAAGAAATAATACTTGTCGCTAGAATAGCGAAGAATAATAAAGATGTTGTTTTCATTTATGGGGGTAGTTTTTTGTAAAGATATTAAAATCCGTAACTTTTCATAGTAGTATGGCAATAATTATAGAACTATTCGTCTTCCTTATTATCAATTGTTTCAATCTTGAAGTTTTTTTGGGATGATCTTTTTAGAAATTGAGTGTTTTTTAAGTATGCAAAATCGCTTAATGGTTAGAAGAAAATAAAAGTTGAAAAGGTTTTTACGCGTTTATTGATGTGTGAACTGGAATTTTAGTTTTGATTTGAAGTTCTTTTTTTAGCTTGGAAGTTAGAATTGGATAAGTTTTGTTCTTTTTAAGTAGAAGGTTCTTTAGTTGTTTAAGGAGTGGTTCTGTTAAAGAAAAGGCTGAAGGACTTCTGAAATTCCCTTTGAGGGGTGTTGTTTGTAAAAATAAAGTTGTTTAATTTTAGTGTTAATTGGATGTTTTATAGCGGTTTGGAGTTTGTGTTAAAACAAAGTAAAAAAATAGTTATTAAAAAGTAGTTTGTAAAGTAAAAAGAGGTTGTATCTTTGCAGCCGCTAACAGCGAGAGTAGTTGGTAAAAGAGTTCCTTAGGATGTTGATTGAGGGTTAAAAAACGGAGTAAGAAAATAATTAAAATTTTATTTTTTTAT
>NZ_VDET01000052.1:0-600 GCF_006381105.1 Flavicella sediminum
AGAATTTGCCTCGAATAATAATCCAAACTCTGCTACGAATTCGATCGCTACTTCGTTATTTCAAAAAGACCGATTAAAATTCATGCTACAATATGCTTTTGCGTATGTTGAAGAGGATCATGGCTTGGAAAAACATGTAATGCGTTATCCTCAAATATTTGCGACAAAAGCGATAGAGAACAAATTAGAAAATGGAATAAAAAAAGGAATTATTTGGCATACGCAAGGTTCTGGTAAAACGGCCTTGACTTATTTTAATGTAAAACATTTAACAGATTACTACCAGCATAAAAATGTCATTCCTAAATTTTATTTTATAGTCGATAGAATTGATTTATTAAATCAAGCGGCAAAAGAGTTTAGCTCTCGTGGCTTAATAGTCCATAAAATTAGTAGCAGAGATGCTTTTAGTAGAGATATAAAATCTACACATGTAATTCATAACAATTCTGGTAAAGCAGAAATAACGGTTGTCAATATTCAAAAGTTTAAAGACGATCCTGATGTTATAAAAAACAACGATTACAATGTAAATGTGCAACGTGTTTTCTTTTTAGATGAAGTGCATAGAAGTTACAATCCGAAAGGGAGCTTTTTAGC
>NZ_VDET01000052.1:711-975 GCF_006381105.1 Flavicella sediminum
CTTCAAGAAACTTTAGAAAAAATTAAAGTTTTAGAGGGAGATGCCGATAAGAAAAAAATCTATGCACATCATAAATTTGTAGAACCTATGTTGAACTATATTGTACAGGATATGGAAAAAGCAAGAATTTCTATGGATGATAGAACTATTGGCGGTATGGTGGTTTGCGATTCTTCTGAGCAAGCCAAGATGATGCAGGAAATATTTGATGAAAAATATGCAGAAAAGCAAGCTTCTTATTTGGGGCAAGTTGCAGAGGATCCT
>NZ_VDET01000053.1 GCF_006381105.1 Flavicella sediminum
TTTTTTACCACAAATTTTTTCCAATTGAAAATACAAGGTAAGTCTATTTTTTATGGCAATTTCAGCCGTCAAAAATCGCCAGCTCAATACGGCTAAAATGTTTCCAAATAGTAGGCCAATAATTAAATCGAAAGCACTTACACCTGTGGTAAGGAATAGGGGCCCAATCATAAATTCGGTTCCTGCAGCATGTTCACCGGCATACATTCCGATAAAATTTTTCCAACCTTTTAGTTTGGAATTTGGTACCGGTTCTCTTTCGAACTCTCCGCTTTCAGCGGCTACTACAATTTGTTCTATGTTTGCTTGACTCATTTAGGTTAGGGTTTTAGTTTTGTTTAAATTAGGTATTATCGACCATTGTCTTTGTTAGAAAATTATTCTAATTGACTTAGGTAATAATAAATGGCACATGTTTTTTTAGCGAATAGTTTTCTTTTAAAAATTTTGAATTCAGTTTAGAATCTGAAATGACAATGGCAGCACCTAAGGCTGAACCTAAAGAAGAACTGGTAGAGCGCAATTTCATATCTCTTAAATAATGCGATAATAATTTGATAAATACATCATTGTCGCTAAATCCTCCGTCAACAAATAATCGGTTGATACGCGTATCGTTTCCTTTAGCAGCTTCAATATTTTTTACTTGTATTTTTACCAACTCAATTAATAACTGATGGTACGCTTCTTCATACGTATTATGTAAAAGATTTGTTTTAGAAGGCGTATGGTCATTCGCTAAATATTTCCAGCGGAAACAGCTTTTAAAATTAGTATCTAAATTTGAGTAGGTATCAAAATTAAACTGCACCGTTTTATGATGATCGTATGGTAAATTATAGTGACTGCTTAATTCTGTTATTTGATGTTTGTATTCGTTGCCTAATAAAAGTTTAGAAGATTTAACCGCTTTTCCGTTAATTCTCATATAGCTAATACAGTTTTCTTGCAATTCTTTTTCATTTAAAAGTGTTTTAGAAAAAGGATTTAAAGAAACACTCCAAGTACCTGTAGAAACCAAAACAAATGGTTTTTTTGAACCTCTGATATAAGGAATTAAAGCAGAAGAACTATCATGAATTCCAACGCCAATTTTAATGCGTTTTCCATTGTAGTTCATATTGATACTTGTTTCGGTAGAAACAATAGGAGGTAATATTTTATGAATACCCTCAACATAAACCCAAGTATGATAGTCTTTTTTATCATAATCCCACAAGGCGGTATGGCAACCAATACTGGTATATTCACTTAAGGGAATACCTGTAAATACATAACTTAGGTATTGCGGTAAATGCAAAGAATATTTTATCTTTTTAAATAACTCAGGTTGTGTGTATTTTAACCAATACAATTGCAATCCAGAATTTAACATACCAGATTTAGGAGAACCTGTTTTGGTAGATAAGTCTATTTCGGGACCATATTTTTTATAAAATCCATCGAGAAGTGTTTCGTCAATATCTTTTAAATAATTGTAAAGAGGAGTTAATACTTCTCCGTTTTCATCTAAATGAACAAAACTAGCACCATAAGTAGAAAAGTTAATGGCTTTTATATGGTATTCTTCATTGTCTAAAATACGATGAAATAAGTCTTTTAGCCAAGTTTGTAAAGCATGTAAATTTTCTGTTGGAAAACCATCTTCATCTTCAATTTCATCAAAGCGAGCATATTCTCTGTAAATTTCCTTAAAGTTTTTATCGAAAAGGAAGAATTTTTTATTCGTTTTTCCAATGTCAAAAACAGCAGTTACTTTTTGTTTCATCTTTATGATTGGCGGTTATTAGGTAGTTTGTTGAAAAAAAATGCCATGAGAATTACTGGATAGCAATTCTCATGGCATTTTGTATTAAAGTCCTGTAGCAACGGTATTTCTACCTCTTTCTGATATAAGATGATTTCTTAGGTCTAATTCGCGATACGCTTTAATCGGACTAATAGCACCACCTCTGTTTAATCTTGCTTTTTCAATTAATGGACGAACATCAGTTCTGTAAGCCCCTTGTAAAATTTCTTGGCATTTAACCACATCATTGTCAATTTGAGCGGCTCTT
>NZ_VDET01000054.1 GCF_006381105.1 Flavicella sediminum
TTTTTTACCACAAATTTTTTCTAATTGAAAATACAAGGTGAGTCTATTTTTTATGGCAATTTCAGCCGTCAAAAATCGCCAGCTCAATACGGCTAAAATGTTTCCAAATAGTAGGCCAATAATTAAATCGAAAGCACTTACACCTGTGGTAAGGAATAAGGGCCCAATCATAAATTCGGTTCCTGCAGCATGTTCACCGGCATACATTCCGATAAAATTTTTCCAACCTTTTAGTTTGGAATTTGGAACTGGTTCTCTTTCGAACTCTCCGCTAGCTACATTTTCTGTAACTTCTATATTTTGTGTCATTTTGTTTAAGGTTTAATTTTACTTACTGGGTTTTAGGATAAAAATTTCTTTCTTAATTCTTCAACCTGGTCATCATTAATAGGAACCATTTCTCCTAAAGAGTTTCCAAGGACTATTGATTTAGCGCTGAATTCAGCTACTTCTAAATAATCAAATGTTTGTAATAATTTATCTCCAGTTATTATAACAGAGTCATTTTCTATGATCAAAGCAGTAGCACAGTTGTCAACAATTTCTGAATTGTTATTTTTCTTAAAATGATTACCGTAACTAACAGCATTGATGTCTTGTAAAAAGATCCAACTTTCAGGAATAGTTCGTACATTTAAATGGCTACCTGTAACACCAAAAGCCATTAGGTAAGGAGATTGTGTCATGATGATAGAATTCACATCCGGATTACGATTGTAAATTTCTTGGTGAATCCAAGTCGCTCTACTAGGAACTTTACCAGCTTCTCTTTTTCCGTCTTTGATTTGAACTAAGTCTTCCAAATCCAAATCCCAGCGATCTACATTGGTTGGTGTAATTAAAAAATTGTTAGCTTCTAATCTCATGGAAACTGTACCATAAGAACCAATCATAAGGCCTTGTTGACAAGAACGATGAACAATGTTGCATATTTCTAATCGTTTTTCTTGCTCCTCTGAGGAATGCGTTGTTGTTTCCATTTCTGGTAGTATGCCGGTAGCCTGCGCTTCAAATTGATCAATTTGTACATCAGTTAAATATTTGGGTGTTCCAATTTGAGAACCATATAAAATTGTTCGAGCACAAAACTCCAAAGCTTCAAAACGTTCGTAAGCATCTGTCAAATCACTTCCGCCCAAAACAGTACCATGATTTTCCATAATAATGGCTTTGTACCCTTTTTTAAACTCCTCACCAATAACAGCACCTAGCTTTTCGCTTCCAGGCAATTCATATTTAGCATAACCAATAGGGCCACAAATATGTTTTGCTTGAGAAATGATATTTGTATTGGGTATTTGTCGAACAATACTAAAAGAAACTAAAGCGGGAGGATGTGCATGAATAACAGATTTGATATCTGGTCTAGACTCATAAATAGCTTTGTGAAACGGAAATTCAGAAGAAGGTTTGTGCTTTCCAATAATGCTACCATCTTTTTTTACGCAAATGATATCGGAAGCTCTTAAAGAACCTTTGTCTACAGCGGATGGAGTAACCCATATATCTCCGTTGTCATCAATAACAGAAATATTTCCACCAGAAGTTGTGGTCATACCTCTCTTATAAATTCTGTCAATAATCTCTGTAATTTGGTTTCTTGGGTGTACTAGTTTATTTTTTGTTGACATATTTGGTTGATTTAAAATTAAAAACAACTAGTTAAGGCTAGTTGTTTTTAGTTTGTTGTTAGAAATTAATCGGAAATAATAAAAGGCACATGCTTTTTAAGGGCATAATTTTTTTTCAGAAATTTTGAATTTAATTTTGTGTCTGATATAGAAATAGCAGCGCCAAGTGCAGAGCCTAATGACGCATTGGTCGTTCTTAATTCCTTATCTCGATAGTAATGAGATAGTAATTTTATATACACATCGTTGTCGCTAAATCCACCATCTACATACAATCTAGAAATTGTATCACCTCCTTTTGCTTCTTCAATACATTTAATTTGTAGTAAGACTAATTCAGTCATTAATTGATGGTAAGCTTCTTCATAGTTTTGAAAAGTGACCACGGTTTGTTGCGGCATTTTTTCATCAACAATACTTTCCCAATGATAGCAATGTTTAAAGTTTTTGATCAATTTAGAATAGCTGTCAAAATTAAATTTTACACTACGGTGATAATCATCGTTGACACCAAAAAGTTTATCTAATTTTTGAACTTGAACTTTGTATTCATTTCCTAAAAATAAACGAGAAGCTTTTACAGGTTTCCCATTGATTCGCATATAATTTATAGCGTCTTTATTTGTAGGGTCGTCTGAAATTGGTTTTTCTGTAAAAGGATTGAAACTGATACTCCAAGTTCCAGTAGAAATTAAGATAAATTTCTTTTTAATACTTCTTACATAAGGTAACAAGGCTGCCGAACTATCATGAATTCCAACACCAATTTTGATACGATTTCCATTGTAATTCATATTAATACTGGTTTCTGTAGAAACTATTGGAGGCAAAATTTCATTGATTTCTTCTTGATACACCCAAGTATGATAGTCTTTTTTCTCATAATCCCACAAGGCTGTATGGCAACCTATACTTGTGTATTCACTTAAAGGAATACCCGTAAAAATATAACTTAGGTATTGTGGTAAATGCAAGGAGTATTTTATTTGCTGAAAGATTTCTGGTTTTGTTGTTTTCAACCAATACAATTGTAGGCCTGAATTCAACATACTTAAATCTGCACAGCCAGTTTCTTTTAAAAAGGTTTCTTTTGGACCGTATTTTTCAAAGAATGAGTTAATCACTTTTTCTGGTAACTCCTTTGTATAATTATATAAGGGGGTTAATGGATTTCCATTTTTGTCGATATGTACAAAACTGGCTCCATAGGTAGAGAAATTTATGGCTTTTACGTCAAATTCTTTGGCTTCCAATATTCTATGAAATACTTCCTTTAACCAAGCTTGTAAGGCAGGAAGATTTTCCGTAGGATGTCCATTTTCATCAACAATTTCTTCAAAAGAAATATATTCTTTATGAACTTCTTGAAAGTCTTTGTCAAATAGGAAAAACTTTTTATTTGTTTTTCCTATGTCAAAAACAGCGGTTACTTTTTGTTTCATATAAAAATTATTAAAGCCCTGTAGCAACGGTATTTCTACCTCTTTCTGATATAAGATGATTTCTTAGGTCTAATTTGCGATACGCTTTAATTGGACTAATAGCACCACCTCTGTTTAATCTTGCTTTTTCAATTAGTGGACGAACATCAGTTCTGTAAGCCGCTTGTAAAATTTCTTGGCATTTTACCACATCGTTGTCAATTTGAGCGGCTCTT
>NZ_VDET01000055.1 GCF_006381105.1 Flavicella sediminum
GAACTTAAAAGTATTGTTGACCTGTATAAAATAAACGAATAAAAACTACCTACAACACCGCATAAAGTTAATGTGAGTTTTTAGGTTTGCTAAAAGGTTTGTGTTTTTTTATTATTTCGCTTCTACTTATTTATCTATTTTTAGGTCGACTAAGATAAAAACACAAAATAAGTAAAAGCTTAGTGTTCGGCTGAGAATCTTGCGATTATCAACTCCCACACTAACTTTATACAAAACCGTTAGCAACAAACGGATTTCGAATGCGGCGGAAAATAAATTATTCTAAAAAATAGCCTATCTAAACGGAGATTCTTTGAAAACAAGATTCTTACAAAGATTACGTTCTTCAGAAAAGTATTGCTTAGTGAAAAGGTTTTCCTACTCTACACGATTATTTTAGCTACTTACGGAATAATTTCCTTGTATTCAGATTACAAACAGTTACACGATAAATTTTTAAAATAATCCATTTTAGATTTTTTAGCTTCTTGCGGAATATTTTTTTCTCGGCTTTCGGGAAAAAGTCATTTAAGAAAATTTTTTGCGGTTTAAGGAAAAGTCAACTCATTAAAACAAAAAAATAGTGGATAGATTTTCTGCAATTAGATTCCCTCAAAAAAAATAAAAAATTCCATGTGAGATTATTAGCTTCTTACGGGAAAAAAGATTCTAAATAAATAAGAGACCAGATCTTCGATTTTATAGTTGATTATTCAAATTTTGTCATTTTATTTAACCGAGAATTAACCGACCGAAAATGTCAGTTGCTAACAACGCATAAAGTTAATGTGGGTTTTTATGGTTTGCCCAAAGTTCTGTGTCTTTTTATTGTGTCACTTATACTTATTTAAGTGTTGGTAGGTCGATTAAGATAAAAACACAAAATAAGTATAAGCTTAGTGCTAGGCCGATAATCCTTCGATTATCAACTCCTACACTAACCTTATACAAAACCGTTGGGTAAAAC
>NZ_VDET01000056.1:0-1016 GCF_006381105.1 Flavicella sediminum
ATTGAAGCTATAAAAAGGATGCCACTGCAATCCCTAACGCGTCTTGAGTCTTGAGTCTTGAGTCTTGAGTCTTATAAATTAAAAAAAGTTTCCTTGCTACCTTCTACCTAGGATCAGGTGCAAAAGTTGGGTCTTAATTTAGAATATTGTTAATTTGTATGATTATTTTCATTCAACTATTGCAAATGGACAACTCCCTTATTTCCTTATTTTTACCCGATGGTATCTTAGATTATTTTGACATCACAGACTACGAAAGGACTGACAGTCATCTAAAAACATATGACAAACGGTTGACTATCTTCCTAACAGAAAAGAAGGTTATTCCAAAACAATATAAAGAATTAACTTATAAAGCCAGTGGTTTTATGGAACCACGTTTGATTGAAGACTATCCGATACGAAACATGCTCGTTTCTTTGAGTATCAAACGCCGAAGATGGGATGTTACTGTTGATAATCAAGTAATGAAAATAAGTCGAGATTGGAATACAATTATCTCACAGGGAACTCGAATAAGCACAGAGTTTGCTGCTTTTTTAAAAGAACTTAATTGATAGCAATGCAATAAGTGTAAGAAGCTTAGAAGTCTTTTTTGGAATCAACGGAAAGAATTTTCAGAGACAGTATAAAGAACGACTGAGTGATTTTAAGGATTGGAAACAAAAAGACCACGCAACAGACTACCTTATCTATCCTGAAAATATTGGACCTAATCTTTCTTTGGACGAGACTGCTTTGTCTAATGGAGAACTCTATACCATCCTTACAAACAAAGCTAAAAAAGGAAAGAAAAGAAGTATTGTTGCAATGATTAAAGGTACAGGAGCTACTAATATAATTCATCTTCTTAGGACTAATATTTCTCTAAAGCAAAGAAATAAAGTTCAAGAAGTGACCTTAGACATGGCAGGATCTATGAATGAAATAGCACGTACCTGTTTTAGAAAGGCAACAAGAGTAACTGATCGATTTCATGTTCAGAAATTGGCGCTATCAGCTGTGCAAGATATTAG
>NZ_VDET01000056.1:1050-1402 GCF_006381105.1 Flavicella sediminum
TCTAAGGTGTTCTTCAACGGAGATACTTTAAAACAGCTGCTAGCTAGAAGTAGGTATCTCTTATTCAAAACTAGTAATAAATGGACACAGAAACAGAAAATAAGAGCGCAGATTTTATTTGAGAATTATCCAGATCTACATAAGGCTTATTCTTTGGCGACAAAGCTAAATTATATTTACGAAAAATCAACAGTAAAAACTATTGCCATTACTAGATTGGCACATTGGTTTAGAGAAGTCGAACAAAGTGGACTTAAAAATTTTGCCACAGAAATGAGAACATTCCAGGTACATTATGACTCAATTGCAAACTTCTTCAATAACAGAAGTACAAATGCAGCAGCTGAATCTT
>NZ_VDET01000057.1 GCF_006381105.1 Flavicella sediminum
TATTTTGTGTTTTTATCTTTGTCGACCTAAAAATAATTAAATAAGTATAAGTGACACAGTAAATAAACCAAAACTTTGGGCAAACCATAAAAACCCACATTAACTTTATGCGGTGTTGGCTTGCGTTATTTTAGAAATTCTTGAACTCTAAATGTGTTTTGTGTGAAAATATGAGTGTTATTTTCATTGTATTCAATTTCTTTTAACTTGGTTCTGTTTTTTCGTTTAAATTCGTGTATTGATACTTTACGTTGAATTAATTTTATTTTTTTATTATATACTCTATTTACAGTATCTTTTATGAAAGTAGAGATACATATACCTGAATTTAATTGCTTTTGAGTTCCGTCCTTACCTAATTTTAATTCAATAACTATAGCGAATGTTTTTCCATTTTGCTCAGCGAAGATGATATAATCACATACTTTACAAACACCTGTTTCTCCTCTATTTAAAAAAGGAAAAATCCCCCCTTTAAATTCTTTCCCTAATTGAGTGTCAAATTTAAATACTATAGAATTACATCCTGAATTATCTAAAGGAATTTTCATATTTTCTTTAGGTTCTTCTAATGTATTTTCTTTAGATACAAAATCGGAGTTCAAAACATTAGTAAATAAGTCAATATTACTCATTTTTTGAAGAGTATTTAATTGAATAAAATAAATCTTCAGAAACTTCATTAAGCTTGTCAACAGTTGTATCAATAGTATTTACATCGAAACCTGTCTCAGATACATTAATTGGTTCTACTGTAACATTTCTAGATTTTATGTTTTTATAATTAAATAAATAAGCATTTACCTCTGTATAAGGTAAATTATATTCTTTTGAATATCCTAAGTTTTCGGCAATTATATTAACACCTTCTTTATCAGAAGAAGACATGATTAAATTGTTAATTTCACGGACAATGTAGTCACTATGAGTGCTAATTAATATTCTGAATCCTTTATTAATTAGTTTAGCAAAAAACTTTGTTAATAATACCTGATTATTAGGGTGGAGATTTAACTCTGGCTCGTCAATAATTATTAATTCATTTTTTGTGGCTATATATTTCAAATAAAATATTAAACTTGATAATGTCTTTACTATTGATGCTGTTAAATGAATAGGAATTTTTTTTGATTTAGCTTTATTTGATTTGAATTGTACATCACCATCTTTGGTAAGAATAACTTCTCCTTGAAGTAGTTCATTTTCTATTTCAAGAGCAAATTCATAAAACTCACTTTTAGTTTTACTATAGTTACTTAAATCTTCAGCTATTTCTAGGCCATCTCTAATAGGCATTGGGTACCTTGTGGATTTTTTTAAAAACCAATGAAAAGGATCTTTACTTTTTTTAGAACCTAGTTCTTGTGCACGTTCTAAAAACTCTTGCTTTTGAATAGATAACTCTTTACTAAACGTATATATCGAGTTTCTCTCAACAGGTAATATGTAACTTGAAGTGAATGGATGAAAAGCTATTAAAGAGTATAATCTAGAAACAAGAAATAAGTTTAACATTTCTATATTCTCTTTTTTTGCAGAATTATTTTGAAGTTTTAAATTTACAAAATTCTCGTTTTTATTTTTTGTGATTTTAACTAAAATTTCTTTTAATATAATTTCATTTTCAAATGAGATGTTTTTGATGTTTGATTTAAATTCTTCTTTACTTTCGGTTATTTTAATATCAAAACCTAAAAATAAATTATTTGCAATTTCTTCAGACACACCATACAAACTATCTAATGATTCTTTTATTTCTAAAATTTCTCTATTTCGATATTTCCAAAGTGAGTGTTTTGACCCCTATAAAACAACAGTAATCTTTTAAATTTCGTTAATTAGTTACGCTGTTAACTTTTTCATTAA
>NZ_VDET01000058.1:0-192 GCF_006381105.1 Flavicella sediminum
TATGTCCGTGACCCAAAGTTGTTCTGGTCTTGTGGGAACTTTGTTGTTTACAATGTTTTTATATTTTCTAAATTGATGCTTAGAATTTGTTGTTGTATGATAGTTTTTAACTCTAGGAACTAGTAAGTTATGGAATCTTAAAAAGCGATAGAACTTGTCCCTTCCCAGGTAAATTCCTTGTTGAATCATCTG
>NZ_VDET01000058.1:391-1995 GCF_006381105.1 Flavicella sediminum
AATCTCGTCTAGTTTGCTCATACCTGTTTTTTGTTGTTGCAAAGTACAGTGATTTTTTAACCAATAGGAAATAGTAGATCTAGAAATATTAAATTTTTTGGCTGCGAAGTTAACCGAGATCTGACCATTTAGAATTTGGTCAATGACCAATAATTTGTGCTGAAAAGTAACTTTTTCGTAGTTATTTTTTCGACAGGGTTGGTTTTGTTTTGTGTCCATAGTGTTGCTAAAAGTGTTTAATTTTTAGTCAACCTATTTCAGGAAAGTTCAGTTCAGGGAATTATGCCTAACGGTTAGTATATGAAAAGTAGGGCGGTTGATAAGCACTTTCTTTCAGTTTTACACTTAGCCATATTTTTTATTTTATTTTTATCTTTTCGTTTTTTAAAATACATATTAAAAATATGGCGGACTATGTAAATAAGCACAAGCCTTTGTTTAATCGTTTTTTTGCCCTATTTTTTATATACATTGTTAGCCACTGGCTTTAGTTCAATTGTCTTTTAAAACTACAGAACAAGAAATTCTGCGTTGTGTCAAAAGGTGTTAAATGGTCTTCTGTTACACACTTAATTTTGTCAAAACCATCTTTCAATTCCGCTGTTAATTCCTCTTCATTATATTGTTTTATTTCAAGTCCGCTACATTTTTTAGGTCCATTTTGTGAAAAAGTTCCGATTGTCAAGAATCCGCTCACAGATTTTCTTGCGGTCTTCATATATTTTTTTATTTGGTCAGGCGTAGTGAGAAAATGAAATGTTGCTCTGTCGTGCCAAACATCAAAAGTCATATTTGGTTCAAATTCAGTGATGTCACTTACAATCCAATTTACTTTGTTCGCTTTTTCTCCAAGTCGGTTTTTTGCTTTTTCAAGTGATTTAGAAGAAATGTCAAGAACACTAACATTTTCAAATCCTTCATCAAGCAGGTAATCCACAAGTTTACTATCGCCTCCACCAATATCTATTATTTTCGCAGTTTTCTTTAGTCCGAATGAATGTATGAATTCAAGCGAGGTTTTTGGTCTTTCTTGTGTCCAACTTACTTGGTCTGGATTTTTAGTTTCATAAACTGTTTCCCAATGTTTTTTTCTGTCTAATTTCATTGTTAAGTTCGTTTTGTATTATCCTTGTTTAGGTTGACCTTTTTTTGATATAATTAGTATCGTTCGAATACTTTTTTTTAGCCGTTTAGAAGGCAAAAAAAGAATTAGAACTATTAGTTGTTAAATATTAAGTTCGGGTAAATTTACATTATTTTTTCTATAGGATTTATATTTGATGTTTGGATTTAGATGTACTTCAGCTGGCTTTCTAAGCTCCAGGCTATAATGTGTTCTTAAATTGTTATATATATATACGGCTTGTTTGGTCATTTTTTGAGCGAGCTTTGTATTTTTAATAATTTGTTTTAGTCCATATTCGTGTTTTAAAGTTCTATTAATCCTTTCAGCAACAGCGTTTTCATACGGGTCGTATTGCTCGGTCATACTAATAGTCATTCCATTATCTTCAGCAAATTTGGTGTATTTAGGATTGCAATATTGAAACCCTCTATCTGAATGATGAATTAGTTTTTGATTTGGGTATTTTCTGTTTTTAATG
>NZ_VDET01000059.1:0-271 GCF_006381105.1 Flavicella sediminum
ATCTAGAAATATTAAATTTTTGGGCTGCGAAGTTAACCGAGATCTGACCATTTAGAATTTGGTCAATGACGAATAATTTGTGCTGAAAAGTAACTTTTTCGTAGTTGTTTTTTCGACAGGGTTGGTTTTGTTTTGTGTCCATAGTATTGCTAAAAGTGTTTAATTTTTAGTCAACCTATTTCAGGAAAGTTCATTTTTTCTGCTTGTGGCTAACGGTTTTGTATAAAGTTAGTGTGGGAGTTGATAATCGAGAGATTCTCAGCCCCGGACT
>NZ_VDET01000059.1:334-955 GCF_006381105.1 Flavicella sediminum
CTTTATGCGGTGTTGTACTTTCGTACATTTTCATCAGTTAATATTCTTTATTCCAATTAGGGAGTTTTCCATGAATCTCAAAAAATTGTTGAATAATTTTTCCTTCAATCATTGCTGGAATGTCCATATTATACTGATCAAATGTTTCGTACCAATATACATCAAGAGCTTCAATATCCTCGATTATTATGTGTTTATCCCAAGCTCTAGTTCTTAATTCTCCAAATTGTTTGCCATTTACCAATGTATCATAAATTCCTCCTTTTCGTGTTTTTAGCATCCCATCTTGAGTTATTTTCCCAGTACATCCGGTATAAACCAATTCGATTTTTCCGTTTTTTAAAGCATAAATAAGATAAATTCCAATTCCGCTTTTTGGGGCATTACAAATTTCTCTAAGATTATCATTTTTCTCATAGAAAAAATGTCCGCTGTTTTCATATTTCTCTAATTCCTCAAACATATTTTTATCAGATTTTTTAATTCGGAAGAGAAAGATTCTCTCATTGTTTTAATAGAAAATAAAAATACTATTTTTTGAAGATTAATAATTTATCCTGATATATTATTTAAAAAATTATCTGTTTTATCGGGGATAGGTTTAAGTTTTTCAATTTTCAC
>NZ_VDET01000006.1:0-2274 GCF_006381105.1 Flavicella sediminum
GTGTTTATTTATTATGTCACTTCTACTTATTTATCTATTTTTAGGTCGACTAAGATAAAAACACAAAATAAGTAAAAGCTTAGTGTTTGGCTGAGAATCTTCCGATTATCAACTCCCACACTAACTTTATACAAAACCGTTGTAGGTAATTGATTAAAAAATGGCTGTACTCAATAACATAAAGCCATCAAATGGAATTAATTTATTAAATATCTCTAGAACTCATATGATTTGAACTAAAAACTGTATTTTAGGAACGTTTTAAAAACAGCAGCATTCGTTGCATTACAACATTGAATAGAGCATGGAAATTATTACTAAATTAAGTGAATATATATCTTATATAGAGAATTTACCGAAAGAATTTTCATTATCAAGAGGACAGTTCAAAAATCATCAATTATTACCAGGTGCTCTAAGAAGCGATGATACTCAAAAAAGAAAATATTCAAAAAGAGTAATTAGAGATTTTTTAGAGAAATTTAAAATGGATGCGCATCAATATATTCCAAACCCAGGAGATATTAAAAATGAGGTGGAATGGATGTTATATGCTCAACATTATGGTTTACCTACAAAATTATTAGATTTTACAACATCACATATAACTTCAATATTATTTGCCGTAGAAAAATCATTTCAAGAAGAAATAAATGAAAATGCTGTAGTATATTTTTTAAATCCTCTTGCTCTCAACCATAAATTTAAACAAGAATCGAAAATTATTAATATATCTGATATTAAAGATAACACAATAATAGAACAAGATGGTCCTATTGTAATAAATGGGCGAAAAATTAATACTAGAATCAATGCCCAAAAAGGACTATTTGTATTGTTTCAAGATGATGATAAACCATTAGAAAACATATATGATGATTCTATTTTGAGAAAAATTGAAATTAGCAAAGAAGATATGACAGATATATTATCTTCATTATATATTATGGGGATAAGTTTTACACATTTATACCCTGAATTAGAGTCGGTGACAAAAGATATTGTCAATCAACAAAACATAAATGAATATTTGAAAGATAATGACTAGAGAAATAGATAAATATAGAGTAAACCCAAGTAGTTTAGACTTAACTCTACAAATTATTAGAGATAGAATAAATTTAGGAAATAAGCTACAAGAATTAGAAGACGAAGAGCTTACTAAAGATCAGTTATTAGACTATAATGATGCGATTATTTTAACGCCTGATTATCAGCGTGAATATAGATCTACATCAAAAGACGAAAGTTCTCTTATCGAAAGTATGCTCTTGGGTATTCCAATTCCTCCAATATTTTTAGCTAGCCATAAACTAAAGGGAGTTCAAGTACTAAATGTAGTTGATGGACAGCATAGATTAAGAGCTTTTTATAGATTTTTTGAAAATAAGTTTAATCTCAAAGAACTAACGATACTCACCGAATACAATAATCTTTATTTTAGAGATTTAGAAATAGATGATTTAAGATTACTACAAAGTGGAAATATTTTAGCAATTACATTTAGACAATTTCCAGGAAAAGAATTTGAACTTGAAATATTCAGTAGATATAATAAAGGAACTAAACCTTTAACTCCTCAAGAGATAAGACATGCTGTGTATGACTCAAAAACAAATCAAAAGATAAATGCTTTTTGTAAAAAATTACTTGAAAACTATGATTCTAAACTTAGCAAAGCTTACAGCGTTTCCAAAGCTAGATATCAAAAAAAGGCTTTGCAAGAAAACATTTTTGTAATCCTATATATTTTGGAAAATGGAATTAATATAAAAATTCAAAAATCTCCACTATATGCAGAAAACTATATGAAAGATAAATCTGAATTAGCTAAAGCTTCTCCTGACCTAGTATCTTCTGATTTTTTTAAAACAGAAAGACTTTTCACTGAATTCAATAAATTCATTGAAGAATTATTATTAGTTATTGATTTCCCTTTTTCTAGAGAAATATATGGTTTTTCTAGACAAAAAAGTAAATTTCAAATATCAATAGCAATGATTATTGCAGGTATATTTAACAAAATGAAAACTTCAAATATGACTATAGAAACAATCACTTCTAAAGATAATATACAGTTTTTTTTGGAGCAAGTTGCCAATATATTATCGGAATCCCATCTTGAAAACCCTGATTATAAAGCTTCATCAACAAATCCAATTGAACTTAAAAGTATTGTTGACCTGTATAAAATAAACGAATAAAAACTACCTACAACACCGCATAAAGTTAATGTGAGTTTTTAGGTTTGCTAAAAGGTTTGTGTTTTTTTAT
>NZ_VDET01000006.1:2312-5420 GCF_006381105.1 Flavicella sediminum
TTAGTGTTTGGCTGAGAATCTCGCGATTATCAACTCCCACACTAACCTTATACAAAACCGTTGCCAGCCATTTACAAAACGTAATTCTGAAACTGAAAAACTTAACAAAAATGAATGATATAAACTTAAAAGAACAACAAGAAAAATTAACAGAGGTTCTTATTGAGAGTGTCATTAAATCTCATTTTAAAGATGGATCATTAACATTATCTGATTTTGGAGACAAGGAAAAATTTTGGAATAAAATTCTTGAATTAAATAAAAAAGCTGAATATCAAGTTATAGTAAACCATACTGATAATTTAATTAATAATGCTCGACATTTTAATGAAATAGGTGAAGTTAATAATGCGAAAATATTTTACGCAACTTATTTTGAACACGAATTAAACAGAATAATTAATGAATTGTGTCAAAGAAAATCTATTAATAAAAAAGAGACAAATAATATTATTAAATCAATTAATATAATTGGTAAACTAACTTGGCTTCCTTTAATACTTGGAATTCCCAAAATATCTGTACAACATAAAAATGTAATTCTAAAACTGGCTGATAATAGAAATGCATATATTCATTATAAACATAATCCTGAACCAAATGAATTAAACGTAAATCAGAAACAAAATATACAAGAAGACATAAAGCAAATTGAAAAGACAATTACTTATTTCAAAAAATATTCAAGTCGAATTTTATTTAATAATCAAAAGACAAAACTTGAAAAAGAATTAAAAATCAGAAAATCAAATAAAGATTCAGCTGAAAAATAAAAAACGGCAGGCAACACCGTATAAAGTTAATGTGGGTTTTTATGGTTTACTCCAAAGGTTTGTGTCTTTTTACTATGTCACTTCTACTTATTTGAGTATTTTTAGGTCGACTAAGATAAAAACACAAATAAGTATAAGCTTAGTGCTAGGCTGAAAATCATATGATTTCCAACTCCCACACTAACCCTATACAAAACCGTTGCCACACATAAAAACTGAACGAAAATTGAAACCTATAATTACAATATTTATATTTATTACATTTCATTCATTTAGTCAGAATCTAAAAGAGTTCGAAACAAAAACTGAAATGGATTTCGATTTTGGAATTCAAGTACAAAATGATTGGAAAGAGAGAAATCAATTATTTAACGATTTAGAGTCTGAAAAAAGAAGTTGGGAAAATCTAACTAAAAAAGAATCAGAGCTGTTAGAAAAATATAATGAAACTTATAACTCAATGTGGGATATTGAAGGCGGAGGCTGTTCCTGGTATTGTGGTGCTGGAGATTATACAGTTCGCTCGTCATCATATTTAAAAAATCAAAATAAAAATTCTTACGAAATAAATAACATTAAAGATTTTAGTTATCAAACAGCTTGGGTAGAAGGTGTTAAAGGTTACGGAATTGGAGAATTTATTGAGTTCATATTTGTTCCAAAACACCCGAGAGTAACAGTTATAAAAATTGCTAATGGCTATATAAAAAGTAAAGAAATCTGGAAAAATAATTCACGCGTTAAGAAACTTAAAATGTACTTTAACGATGTTCTTTATGGAATAATTAATCTTAAAGATGTTTATTCTTTACAATCTATTGAGTTAGAAAAACCTATTGGATATTCTGAAAGAAAAGATTACAAAAAACTTCAAACCTTGTCAAAATGGAAAATAAAATTTGAGATTTTGGAAATCTATAAAGGAGACAAGTACGATGATACAGCAATAACCGAAATATTTTTTGACGGAATAGATATACATTAAAAATTACGTGTGGCAACACCGTATAAAGTTAATGTGGGTTTTTATGGCTTGTCCAAAGTTTTAGGCTTTTTTACTGTGTCACTTATACTTATTTGAGTATTTTTAGGTCGACAAGATAAAAACATAAAATAAGTATAAGCTTAGTGCTAGGCTGATAATCCTTCGATTATCAACTCCCACAATAACCTTATACAAAACCGTTAGGGTAAATTAAAAAAATGAAGAAACTAAACGTATACATAGATTATTCAGGAACTAATGAAGGAGTCTTTAGTGAAAACCTGAAGAGTCGTATCAAGAATATAGATGGAATAGATAAGGTATTGACCTATTCTGATTTAAAAGTGCAAGAGGTTCAAATAAGCGAAGATGAATATGAAGAAGACTGGGAAAAGCCAACTATAGATGCAATTAAAAAAGCTGATATCACTATCGTTGTTTTATCAGAGCTGTATTTAGATTTCGTATCAGAAGATTTAGAATCTGAATACGATAAAATCATTGAAAGTAATGATAAGTATTTATTTACTTTTTTATATACACCGTCAGAATGGGGTTCGCATAATTGGGTTGTTAAAAGTAAACTTTACCCTTTAAACGGAACTGCTCTTTCTGAACATACTGAAACAGAATCATCTAAAGTTACAAATGATTTCGTAAAAACTATAAAAGCAATAGTTCGCGATAGAAATTCACCTGAAAAAAAAGAAGTAATTGTTCAAGACAATCAATCTGTATTTATTTCTCATGACCATGATGATGCCGATTTTGCAGAACTGTTAAAACTTAAATTAGAAAAGCACTCAATAAATAGTTGGATTGATACTGAAAGATTAAAAATAGGACAAGATTGGAGACAAGAAATTGATGATGGTATTCAAAATTCTATAGCTGTAATTGCTATCATGACACCAGAAGCTAGAAAATCTGAATATGTAACATATGAATGGGCTTTTGCTTGGGGAAAAAGCATTAAAGTATTCCCGATTATGCTCAAACAAACTCAATTACATCCCAGATTAGAATCTTTACAGTATTTAGATTTTACGAATCGTTCAGCTAGACCATGGACTGAACTAATAGATTCAATTAAAGAAATATTAAAATAACTTACCCTAACACCGCATAAAGTCAATGTGGGTTTTTATGGTTTAAACAAAGGTTTGTGTTTTTTTACTATGTCACTTCTACTTATTTATCTATTTTTAGGTCGACTAAGATAAAAACACAAAATAAGTAAAAGTTTAGTCCGGGGCTGAGAATCTTAAGATTATCAACTCCCACACTAACTTTATACAAAACAGTTAGGCAAAACGGGGGGATTTCCAAGCGGAAATCCACACAGTATTA
>NZ_VDET01000060.1 GCF_006381105.1 Flavicella sediminum
TTGTGTTTTTTTATTATGTCACTTCTACTTATTTATCTATTTTTAGGTCGACTAAGATAAAAACACAAAATAAGTATAAGCTTAGTGCTAGGCTGTGAATCTTGCGATTATCAACTCCCACACTAACCTTATACAAAACCGTTGGGGGCAATGCTAAAAATATCGAAATGGGAGTGACATTACATTTAGGAATTGCTGACGAATTTCCAAGTGACACAAAACACGGTGGAAAAAGTTTTTTTAACGAGATTATAACAGCGACTTATCCTGACTATTTCAAACATGATAGATTTTTAAACAAAGAAGAGCAAAGATTATTATATCCAGACTATGACCAATTTGACAATTCGCTTGACAATTTCCGACATATAAATCCCATGAAATTGAAAGACATTTTTGTTAAAGTGCTGAAACATTTAAAATCTCATTATGACCAGTATCCACTTGTACATTGGATTTTTGAGAATGAACAGAAGCGTATAGGTAAGGGTACCAGTGACGATTTTCAATATAAAGGATACAAATGTCATCTTGACGGCTTTCACAATGACAACAATCATAGACAAGAGATTCAAGTACGTAGACTAAAGAATGGCTGGGAGACATTTGAGTGGATAAAAGCCGACCCAATAATAAATCTAAACGGAAGAACCTTTTACATTAAGACAGAAAACAAATTCGAGCAAAACAGAGACATTCTGGAAGAGCTAATAGTTATTTGTGATGAAGCTATTAAGGCTGATAAGAACTTATTATGGATTTTCTCGAACTGAAAAATAAAAAGCACATGCCCCCAACAACGGCTATACACAATGCGGGTTTATG
>NZ_VDET01000061.1:0-1541 GCF_006381105.1 Flavicella sediminum
TGTATATTCTTTCTAAAAAAAAATACTTTCCAATGAATTGTAGCGTGAAAATACCCCGTTACGCTACAATTCTAAAAATAAATAACTATTAATTTAAAAACACAATTATGTTAAACACAATAATAACAATGATTGAGCCTACTGCTGCTGAAAACGCAAAGGCTATAGAAGGTATCGTAGGAGACATGGGAATGCTTTGGATGCTATTATCAGGTATTTTAGTATTCTTTATGCAAGCAGGTTTTACCTTAGTTGAATCCGGATTTACAGATTCAAAAAATGCGGTAAACATTGCCATGAAAAACTTTTTAGATGTAGCCGTTGGTTCGCTGTCTTTCTGGTTTGTTGGTTACTCTTTAATGTACGGTGAAGATATCTCAAAAGCAGGATGGTTTCACTGGGGAGATTTCGTATTCTCACAAGGATCTGCTGATTTATTCTTCCAAACTGTATTTGCTGCCACTGCTGCTACTATTGTATCTGGTGCTATTGCAGGAAGAACTAAATATACAACTTACGCTATCTTTTCTGTAGTAATGAGTGCTATCATATACCCAATTGCCGGTGGTTGGGAATGGAATGGTGGTTGGTTAAATGCTGAATGGATGCCTGCTGAGTTTATTGATTTTGCTGGATCTTCAATCGTACACTCTGTTGGTGGATGGGCTGCATTAGTTGCTGCTTGGATGGTTGGACCTAGAATTGGTAAATACATCAACGGTAAATCTGTTGAAATGCCAGGACACAATCAAATTCTTGCAACATTAGGTGTTTTTATCCTTTGGTTAGGATGGTTCGGATTTAATGGTGGATCTCAATTAGCTTGGGGAGGTGACGACGCAACTGCAGCATCAACTGTTGTACTTGTAACCAATCTTGCCGCTGCAGCTGGTGCACTAGGAGCCTTACTACTTACCTGGATTAAGGACGGAAAACCGAATTTAGGAATGACATTAAACGGATCACTTGCTGGTTTGGTAAGTATCACTGCTGGTTGTGGAAACATGTCTGAAGGTGGAGCCGTATTAGCTGGTTTGATTGGAGGTATCATTGTTGTATTCTCTATTGAATTTATCGACAAGAAATTAAAAATTGACGATGCTGTAGGTGCTGCTTCTGTTCACGGTGTTTGTGGAGCATGGGGAACCTTAGTTATTGGACTTTGGGGAATTGATGGTGATACTGGTATTGGACTATTCAATGGTGGAGGAACAAGCCAATTAGCCGCACAAGCAATCGGTGTGTTAGCTTATGCTATTTGGGCAATCGTAATGGCATTCTTTTTCTTTTATATTCTAAAGAAAACTATTGGATTGAGAGTTTCTGCAGAAGAAGAAGAATTAGGTCTTGATATTGCTGAACACGGTACAATTGCTTACCACGGAAAAAGAGTTAGAGGACTGGATGAAGAATAACATTCTCCTCCTCACTATTATTTAATATATAAAGGTCTTGTAGTTACTACAAGGCCTTTTTTTCTGCTTACGAATATCTTTCTTTAAATTATTTACGTATAAACACCTACCTACCTACCTACCTAC
>NZ_VDET01000061.1:1626-1890 GCF_006381105.1 Flavicella sediminum
TACTTACTTAGAAAATTTAACTCCTATTCTCAAAAACATCATTTTTACGATATTTTCAGTAAAACATATAATTTGCAATTTATTTTTCAACAAAACACACAAATACGCAAATAAAAACTGCGAAAACACGTGTTTAAATACGTAAGACAAAAACAAACACGTAAAAAATACTTAGATTTTTTCTTGAAAAACTTTTTTATTACGTAGAACTACGTATATTTGCCTCAGTATTAATCAAAACTATATTATCATTTTAAATTATCA
>NZ_VDET01000062.1:0-301 GCF_006381105.1 Flavicella sediminum
AAATATATCGGCTTTCCAATTTGTTAAGGTATTTACTTTTTACCAAATTACCGATTTTGTAGTATTTTAATGAGGAAGTGTACTGGTTTGACCCCTATAAAACAAGAGTAATCTTTTAAATTTCGATTATTAGTTACGCTGTTAACTTTTTCATTAAAATCAAGTGTTTATCAGAGTTCCATTTTTCCATAGGAGTAATACGTCCTAAGAGCCCATGTAGTCTTTGATTATTGTAAAACTTTACATATCGTTTTAGTATCTGTTCTATCTCTCCAAAATGACGATACTCAAATCTGGTAAA
>NZ_VDET01000062.1:361-1365 GCF_006381105.1 Flavicella sediminum
AAGTATTCTCGTACTTTTTTAGCTAAAAACTGACTGCCATTATCACTTCTAATAACAATGTTTTCAGGATAGTTATAATCTTCAAATAAAGAGGATAGAAGTGCTATTACATGGTTTTGTTTTATGGTAAATGAAAAATAATCCTTTAATATTCTACGTGAATGAATATCTATAATAGAGAGTAGATAAGCATTCTTTCCAACATGAGGAATCCAGACCATTTTAATATCCATTTCTAAGCACTCCAAAGGCCTAGTGGTATGCACTACTCTATATTTTACAAATTTACGTCCAGAACCACTTCTGTCTATTCTGTTTTCAAGCTTCAATAAGCCTGCTTGTTTCATAATTCGGTATAACTTCTTATGATTGATATTATAACCTTCTTTCTTTAAATAACTAGTCATTAATCGGTAGCCACAGTCTATAAATTCATGTCTTAAAATGTCTTTTACCGCATTTACTACATCTTCTTGAGACACGAACCCTTTGGATTGATGATAGGTGTATTTAGAGGGTTTATTACCCTTTCTACCTAGACTTGGTTCTCTATAATAACTGCTAGGAACCATACCTACCATTTTTATAATCTTAGACTTACTACACTTATATTTTTTATGAATAATATTCACTAAATCTTTCTTGGATCGGACGTTCCAAACTTTTTTTTTAGAAGTTCACGTTGTACCTCTAGTTCAATCTCTCTATCACTAAGAAGTTTACGTAATACTCAATTTTCTTCTTCAGCTTCCTTAAGCTCTTTACTTTTAGTTTCGTAATTCACTTTTAAACCCGCCTCACCCTTATGTTCAAACTTCTTCTTCCAGCTATAAAAGCTTCCTGTGCTTACTCCGTGTTTACGACAGGTTTCTACAATACCAAATTCTTCAGATTCCGATAGGATTTCTAGCTTCTGGGACAACTCCCATTTCTTGTATTTCATATTTCAAATATATTAGTTTGAAATTTAAAAGAACACTCCGAACTTATTAGGGGCTAAAATA
>NZ_VDET01000063.1:0-429 GCF_006381105.1 Flavicella sediminum
CAAAACAAAACCAACCCTGTCGAAAAAATAACTACGAAAAAGTTACTTTTCAGCACAAATTATTGGTCATTGACCAAATTCTAAATGGGCAGATCTCGGTTAACTTCGCAGCCGAAAAATTTAATATTTCTAGATCTACTATTTCCTATTGGTTAAAAAATCACTGTACTTTGCAACAACAAAAAACAGGCATGAGCAAACTAGACGAGATTAAAAAATTAAAAGAACGCATTGAAGAACTGGAGTTTGTAAAGGACTTTCAGCAAGATATCATTGCGGATATGGAAATCATTACAGGCGTAGACATGGCAAAAAAGTCATTGCCCGAAACATTAGCAAAAGAGATAGAACTAAAGAAGAAAAAGCTTTTAAAAGAAAATGGTTCTATCAATGCTTCGGGATTAGCAAACAAGCCTTCTACAAAAGACT
>NZ_VDET01000063.1:620-771 GCF_006381105.1 Flavicella sediminum
CCTATATCAAAACACAGTATGGACATAATTATTTAGCCTTAGTAACAGACGCCTATTCAAAACAGATTATGGGCTACAAACTTGCAAACCATATGAGAACTTCACTTTGTACAGAAGCGCTCGCTATGGCCATTAAAAACAGAAAATACCC
>NZ_VDET01000064.1 GCF_006381105.1 Flavicella sediminum
CAAAACCGTTGTGCATAATGCGGAAAATCGTGCTAACCATAAGCATTTGAACTAAAAACGCCAACGCTCAAACAGCACATTTGTTTTTTTTTGCCAACACATAAGCCAACGCAAAAAAACAAAAGAGCTGTTTCTTCCCACCGCATAATCACGATAAAACAACGAACATTTTCACTATAATTCAGCGAATTTTTCATAAATTGCGTCTGAATTAATAAAAAGGTTTAAAATGAACCGAATAAAAGAAGTTCTTAAAAACAAAGGAATATCTCAGACTTGGTTGGCTGAACAAATGGACAAAAGTTACACGACCATAAATGAATACGCAAGAAATAAGCGACAACCTAGTTTGGAAGACCTATACAAGATTGCAGAAATCTTACAGATTGACATAAAAGAATTAATAATATCGAATAAAGAGAATATATGAACTTGATAGAAAAGGCATAGAAACTGGCATCATCAAGTTTGATGAAGAAAAAAAGTTCGTTACTTACGTTAACCAAAACAAAAAACGCAACTATAACAATCCTGAAGAACAAGTTCAAGCAGAAACCTTTTGTAGTCTTGTTTTACAATATAATTATCCTGTTGAAAGAGTAATAAACTTCGTTTCAGTTAAAATGGGAGTTGAAACAAAAGAAGCCGACATTGTTGTTTACAATGACGATAGCTTAGAGGAACCACACATATTAATTGAGTGTAAAAAGCAAGATATAAGTGAGCAGGAATTTAGCCAAGCTATCGAACAAGCTTATAGTTATGCTTACGCATTACCAAATGATGTAAAATACGTTTGGGTTACAAAAGGAAATAGAAACGAATATTTCAAAGTAAATAAGAAAAAGCTAACTAGAGAACCTGAATCTGACATACCTCAATTTGGTGTTGAAACTTTAGCTAATTACAAATTTGTTTTTGAAGCAGACGAAATGCCTATTGAAATTGGAAAACAAAAGTTTTTCGATATTTCGGTAATCTCTCAAGAAGAATTAACAAGACGATTTAAACAAGCTCACGATGCTCTTTGGGCTGGTGGACAATTAAATCCATCAGAAGCATTTGATGAATTAGACAAGTTGATTTTTTGTAAAATTTGGGATGAACGGAAAGACAGACAAACAGGAGAACCTTATGACTTTCAAATCATCCAAATAGATGGAAAGGACGAAAAAGATGCAATCCGAAAAACAAACGAAGCTCTATTCAAGAGAGTAACTGCCCTTTATGAAGAAGGAAGAGAAAAAGATAAAGAAGTTTTCAGAGACAATATTCGTTTGTCGCCCGAAAAAATTAGAACTATTGTGGGCTACCTTCAAGATATTAACCTTGGCGAAACGGATTTAGATAGTAAAGGACGAGCTTTTGAAACCTTTATGGATTCATTTTTTAGAGGAAATTTTGGTCAATATTTTACACCAAGACCAATCGTGGATTTTTCAGTAAAAGTATTACCTATCAAAAACGATTCTTACGTTTTAGACACCTCTTGTGGAAGTGGTGGCTTCTTGCTTTATGCTCTGAATAAAGTAAGAAAACAAGCCGATGAATTATACCCAAGATTTAAAACAGATGTAAACCATAATAAACGACATTTTAAATATTGGCACGACTTTGCAGAAAATAATTTGTACGGAATTGAAATAAACGAACAAATAAGTAGAGCTGCTAAAATGAATATGATTATTCACGATGATGGACATACTAACGTAATCACTTCTGATGGATTATTGAATGAAATAGAAATCGGTAAACTAACAGAAAATAAAGGTTTTAAATACAACCATTTTGATTTTATCATAACTAATCCGCCTTTTGGAAGTAATATCAAAAAAACCGAAAAAAGTTATTTAAAAAACTACTTTTTAGGTAAAAAACAACCAGATTGGCTGGACAACAAAGGAAGTAAAAGAATTACTCAAAGAAACAATCAAAGTACAGAAGTTCTATTCATCGAGCAATGCTACAATTTTTTAACATTTGGCGGATATTTGGCAATGGTTGTTCCTGATGGAATACTAACAAATAGTAGTATGCAATATGTTAGAGATGCTGTAGAAGAATGGTATAGAATTGTTGCAGTTGTTAGTATGCCACAAACAGCTTTTAGTGCAACTGGCGCTGGTGTAAAAAGTTCAGTTTTATTTCTAAAAAAGCATACACTTTCCACAACCGAAAAAATACAATCTATCAAATTTAGAATTCAAGAAAAATTAAAAACTGAATACGAGTTTTATAAAAAGATTTCCAAATGGGAATCCGAAAAGAAGAAAGAGCTAAAAGAAATGAATGGTTTGCATTTTACAATGCCATTAGCAGAATTTAAGAAAACAGATGAATACAAAGATTGGCGAAACGAAATCAATTCAAAATATTCAGATAAAATCAATTTATTCAAAGAAGAACTTCAAGAAGCCTTTTTGGAAAAATCAAGAAAGGAACTACCCGATTATTCAATATTTATGGCAATAGCAGAAGATATTGGCTATGATGCAAAAGGAAAACCAACACAAACAAATGAATTAGAGTTGATTGGAGAAGAGCTAACCAACTTTATTAACCATATAGAAAGCAATCCAGTATGATTATTAGAGGAATTTTAGACAGGTCGTTAAGTAACCAAATTTGTATCAGAGGATTTGCTCGTATTAAAGAATTAGCAAAAGTTTCAAAAGCTAATCCAGAATACCAAAGAGAACTATTAGAAAAGCAAAAAGGGGTTGTTTCAAACTTTTTAACTGAAGAAAATTATTTATTTTTTCCAGAGGTTATTTTAAGCTTAAAATTAAGACAGGATTTAACAGTTAAAGGTACTAAAACAGACGCTACACCTATTCAACTTATTGAGAAAGGTAAAAATTTCAATTCTAATATTGACAAAATCAAACTACGTTCAAGTATTTTAAAACAAGACAATTTTGACATAAACGAAACTAACGAGATTACAGTAGTTGAAATTGATTTTGATGATTCCGAACTTCAACAACTTGTGAAGACAAATAAACATCCTCTTCACAGAATAGATGGTAACCATAGACTTACAGCAGCAGAAGAGATAAACTCTGACCGAATTGGAACAATGAATATTCCTTTCTGCATTGTTCTTTTTGAAGAAACATTTGAAGAAAAATTCAATCCCGTTTCTGAAAAAATGGAAAAGATTTCAGATAGGAGTTTCGAAAAATTTGAGAAGGTTGTTTTCTATAATATTAATTCAAAAACAGAGCCTCTAACATTAGAACAAAATTTACGAGTTATAATTAATGATGAAAAGCATTTTGATGATGAAGAGTTAGAGAAAATATTTGGCAAAAGTGGGGTTTTAGTTAGGAAACTTTATAAACAAATTGAAGACCCTAAATTGCTAAAAGGTATAAATCATCTTTTGCATAATAATTTTAGAGGACTTTCAAAAAGTATATTTGAGAGTTTAATCGGCACAATGGATAATGAAAAACTTGTAACGGAAGTTAGAGAATCATTATTAACAGTTAATGAACTATACAAAGCCCAAGCTAAACTAAAAGGTAATAATAGCGAAGGTTTATTTACAGCTCTACTCTATTACAATGTTAAAGATAAACCAAAATTTAATTTCTTTAAAGAATGGGTTTTAAAACACCATATTTTTGACATTAAAGAAGCAAGGTATCAAACATTAATAGATATTTTTGATAAAGTTTCTGACCAAACTATAAAAGTGTTCGTAGCAATGCCTTACTTCAGCGAAGAAGAAGTTGAATCATACAATCAAGCATATAAGAGAGTAATTGATAGAATTAAAGCTGTTAATGACCAAATAAAAATTTCTCTTTTTGATATTATGCAACACAAAGGAGATAGCTATAACATTAATAACAAAATGATTGAGCAAATCAATGAGTCCAACATATTTATAGCAGATATAAGTAATCGCAATGTAAATGTTGCTTTTGAATTGGGATACGCAAAAAACGACTCAAACAAAAGTGTTATAATGATAAAACGTGAAAGTGATGAAACTAGAACACCTTTTGACTATGAACAAGATATGTGTCATCAATATAAAGAAAACGCTATACACACTCTTGAAAATAACATTTTTGGAAATATCAAAGACATCTTACTAAAAAGAGGTTTCACTTTTAATAATGAAGCTGATGTATAGTATTTCTTCCAACATTAATGATAATAAAATTTTTCTGGTTAATAAATCTGAACTAGCTTCTAGATTAGACCCAAATTATCTGAAAATAAAAAAAGAAATTGTAGATAATTTTAAATTTCCTTTAGAAAAAATAGGCACATCTTTTATAATTAAGGATGGAGACCACGATAAATTACCAGAAAATGCTATTAGCGATAAAGAAAATGGAAAAAGATATTTGAGAGCTCAAGATTTAAAAAATGATAGAATCATAAATGAAAAACCTATTTACATTACAGAAGATTATTTCAATAAAGTAAAAAGATGCCATATATATCCTGGTGACCTTTTATTATCTATAATGGCTTCTGTTGGTGCAGCCTCTATTGTTCCTGAAAATTTTCAAATATCTACTGCCAATAGAGCTATCGGAATACTTAGAAGAAAGCCAAATTCTAAATTTTTAGCTGAATATTTACAAGTCTTAATTAACACCAATGTTGGTTTATCACTTTTTGAGATAGAAAAAAAAGGAGGTATTCAGCAAAGGTTAAATTTATCTGATATTGCAAATGTAAGTTTACCTTGTCCAAGTTTTGAAATCCAAAATACGATTATAAACATTTACAAAATAGCATCTGAAACAAAAAAAATAAAAAAGGAGGAAGCTAAATCACTTTTAGAAAGTATAGATTCTTACTTACTTAAAGAATTAAATGTCAATTTACCAATTAAAGACAACTCATTTTCAAATAGATATTTTGAGGTTAATTGGAGCGAACTTTCAGGCGATAGACTCGATGCTGATTATCATCATACATATTTCAAATTGTTAAATGAATCTTTGAGAGAAGGAAAATATAAATATTTACCAATAAGAAAGTACGCATCATTTCAAGCTGGTTACGCTTTTAAGTCAGAAGATTATGTTAGCAACTCTAAATGTTTCCTAATTACTATAAGAAATATTAAAGAAAATCTAATTGACATAAATAAAACTACTTTTTTACCAGATGATTTTCTTACAAAATATACAGAATATAGAATTAAAAAGAATGACTTATTAATTGCTATGACTGGTGCTACAATTGGTAAAGTAGGTATTTATCAACACAATAAAAACGCTCTATTAAATCAAAGAAACGGCATTATTAAACCAGATAATATTAATTCTGAATACCTAATGAATATTTTGAATTTATCAATTTATCAAGAAAAGATTTTACGAAACTCTAATGGTGGTGCCCAACCTAATATTAGTGAAACAGATATTATGAAAATATTAATTCCCGTTCCACCCATAGAAAAACAAAATGAAATTGCTAATCATATTTCTAAACTGAGAGAAAAAGCGAAAGAACTAGAATTAGAAGCAAAAAATGAATTGAAAGATGCAAAAAATGAAATAGAAAAAATGATAATCGGATAAGCCAACGCTCAAAGCCATACACATTCGCAATTCGCTACAGCCAACGCAAAACCAAAAATTGCAAAAGAGTATGTCTTGCCAACGCTCACTTTCAAACTAAAAACAAACATCGGAAAAACCAAGCTGAACGTGAAAAGCACTATGCACAACAACGTGTATAAAACATAGCTATTATAGGCTTTCCGAGAGGTTTTTGTATATTTGCAAAGTACGCCAAATTTTTTATTTGGTTATATTTAAAAAGAAAATTAAACATAAAAATAAAAAATTCGGCTCGTGCTAAATCCGAAAAGTTAGTGTCTATTTATACGCTACGTTTCATACACAAGACCGTTAGGCAAAACGGGGGGATTTACAAGCGGAAATCCACACAGTATTATTTTGTCAACTAAGCTGAGTATCACGGGCA
>NZ_VDET01000065.1 GCF_006381105.1 Flavicella sediminum
CTTCTACTTATTTATCTATTTTTAGGTCGACTAAGATAACAACACAAAATAAGTAAAAGCTTAGTGTAAGGCTGAAAATCTCGCGATTATCAACTCCCACACTAACTTTATACAAAACCGTTGTCAACAATACGATATGAAAAAAATACTTGTTTTAATAATTGCCTTTACAACCATAAACATTTCTTGCTCAACCTCATTGAGTTTAAACGGATACTGGATTAATATTAGATCTAAAGAGATCGATAATCACCCTTTAAAAAAAACAGATATTTTATCATCTCATTTAATAAGAATTCAAGCTAGTAGATATAAAATATTTAGATTAAACAAGAGAAATTCAATTTCACATCGTTTTACGAAAACTTCATTTAGTAAACTTAAATATATTAGCAAGGATAGTATAGTGATTGAAGATAATAACTATTCAAACACTTATAAACACCTAAACGATTCTCTGAAAGTAAAATCAGAAAATAAAATTATTCTTACTAACAGAACATTCACGTTAAAAACTAACAATCATATAGATACATTAAAATTCTTAAAAAATTGTAGAATGGAATACTCAAACTCAAAGGGGAAAAATTTAATTTCATACAAACGAGTTCGAGAAAGAGGTTATGATATTATATTAATTGATAAACCATTAAATACATTTGTAATAAGGAATGAGTTAAATGATAAACTTGAAATATCAACGATTTCGTTATTTAATAAAAATCTTGAGTTGAAAAAAGTAAAGTAGCCAACACCGCATAAAGTTAATGTGGGTTTTTATAGTTTGCCCAAAGTTCTGTGTCTTTTTATTGTGTCACTTATACTTATTTAAGTATTTTTAGGTCGACTAAGATAAAAACACAAAATAAGTAAAAGTTTAGTCCGGGGCTGAGAATCTTAAGATTATCAACTCCCACACTAACTTTATACAAAACAGTTAGGCAAAACGGGGGGATTTCCAAGCGGAAATCCACACAGTATTA
>NZ_VDET01000066.1 GCF_006381105.1 Flavicella sediminum
GGCTATTTTTTACGAGCAACTGAAAAAAATAAATCCAAACCTGTCTCAAAAAGAAGCAGAGCGATTTTACAATGAAATTTCTCTTACTTTAGAAAATGAAGATTTAGGAAGAGTATTTTACCATAAGCTAATAGATCAATCTGGAATTAAATTAATCGATTTTGAGAATTTCGAGACTAATAATTCTTTTCATGTGGTTACTGAGTTGCCCTATGAAAAAGATGATGATAATTTTCGACCAGATATTATCCTGTTGATTAACGGTATGCCTTTGATTTTTATTGAAGTTAAAAAGCCAAATAATAGAGATGGTATTTTAGCGGAACACAAGCGAATGCAAACTCGTTTTCAAAATAAAAAATTCAGAAAATTCATCAACCTAACACAGTTGATGGTTTTTTCTAACAACATGCCCTACAATGATGCTGATACGCAAATGTTGGAAGGAGCTTTTTATAGCACAACCAATTATAGAAAACCCATATTTAACTATTTTAGAGAAGAAGAAAAGTTCGACTTAGAGAAATTGTTAAAACCAGTTTCTGAGGAAATAGAAAATTTTGTGCTGAAAGATACTAATTTGATCAGTATAAAAAATGCCAAAGAATTTGCCTCGAATAAAAATCCAAACTCTGCTACGAATTCGATCGCTACTTCGTTATTCCAAAAAGACCGATTAAAATTCATGCTACAATATGCTTTTGCGTATGTTGAAGAGGAACATGGCTTGGAAAAACATGTA
>NZ_VDET01000067.1 GCF_006381105.1 Flavicella sediminum
TTATACAAAACCGTTGGCAAACATTTGAAGCAGTAGCCGTGCTTTATTAACAATAAAAAATATTACTATGATGAATCAAATGTCATTAATTGAAGATTTTAGAACTAAAGTATTAAGTCTAATTGAAAAATACCCAGAACACGAAGATGAAATTAATGATTCTTGTACTGTCTGTTACGTGAACGGAAGACCTTCCTTTAGCGTAAGTCATGAATTAGATAATAAATATATTGAGAATGACATAAACTCAATATTTAATGACGTGTTCAAATAACTTACTAAACACCTCTTGTTTTGTTAGAGAAATAAAGACATCATTACCTTTATCATCTTTGAATTTAAAACTAATTCTATTGCTGATTGGGTAATGATTGTTTTTATTATCTATAATAATATCCAAGTATGATACTTTAAAGTTTTTAACAATTTCTTTGTGTGTATTATCCATTTTAATAAAATTTAATATTTCATTCACTTTAAAATGGCGGAATGATTAACCATGTATTGTTTGAAAAAAAACGATTTGCAAACACCGCATAAAGTGAAGGTTGGTTTTTATGGCTTAAACAAAGGTTTGTGTTTTTTTATTATGTCACTTCTACTTATTTAAGTATTTTTAGGTCGAAT
>NZ_VDET01000068.1:0-212 GCF_006381105.1 Flavicella sediminum
TTATGGGCTAAAGGTCCAGGAGCCACAGGAGGCGCTTCGCCATTATTTAAAAAAGCAATAGCTTCTGGCGATTTTAAATAAACGGCATAAATTAAGGCAGCGGCAATCCAAGCCATATAATGACCTACATACATACCTGCTGCAGTTGCCCATCCTGCTTTTGCTTCTTTGGCAAAACGAAATACCGATAAATCAGACATACCAATATGCAT
>NZ_VDET01000068.1:259-624 GCF_006381105.1 Flavicella sediminum
GGTTCAGAACCTTCCCCCCAAATATTCCAAAAATCAGAAAAACTAGCCACACCAAGTTGCTTCAAAGCCACAATTCCACAAGCCACAAAAGCAATAACAATAATTGGCGACATCCAGTTGGCGGCTTTGGTAACGGTATCATACCCACGAGCAGCAATTACTGATATAACAGCACCAATTAATAAAACAATTATCACCCAAGTAATACCGTTGGGTAAGGTGTCGGTCAGTTTTGGCATGGGCATGTCAAACGGAATCCCTACCGCAGTTGCCGAAACGGTAATCATAGATCCTGCTAAAAAGCAAAATAAAATACCATTGGCCAAATTGTAGCCCGTCACTAATTTTTTACCACAAATTTTTTC
>NZ_VDET01000069.1 GCF_006381105.1 Flavicella sediminum
GGGCAAGTTGCAGAGGATCCTGAAACGTATGGGAAACAAAAATTAGAAAACAGCAAAGTAAAAAGAGCGCAGGTAATTTTACACGATGTTGGTACAAAGCAAGAACGCAACCATTGGGTTTCTGACTACAAAGCAGGAAACATAGATTTGCTTTTTGTGTACAATATGCTGTTAACAGGTTTTGATGCCAAACGATTAAAGAAATTATATATAGGACGTAAAATAAAATCACATAATTTATTACAAACCTTAACCAGAGTAAATAGAACTTATAAAAATCATTCCTATGGATTTGTAGTTGATTTTGCAGATATCCAAAAAGAATTCGATAAAACCAATCAGGATTATTTTAATGAGTTGCAATCTGAGTTAGGGGATGAAATGGAGCATTATTCGAATCTGTTTAAATCTGCTGAAGAAATTCAAAAAGAAATTGAAGAAATAAAAGATGTGCTTTTTAAGTTTGATACGGACAATGCGGAGATTTTCAATCAGCAAATAACAGAAATTAACGATCGTACGGAAATACGACAAATAGCCAAGGTGTTAAATAATTCTAAGGAGTTGTATAATTTAATCCGATTG
>NZ_VDET01000007.1 GCF_006381105.1 Flavicella sediminum
CTAAACATCATGAATTAACACTTAGAAAGTTTCTGCGGAAAGATGTGTGAGCGGAACTAGAATTGTTGCGTGCAGATTTTCCTCCCAACCGCAAACTTGCTTTTTAATAATAACCAAAATGTTTCGTGGGAAAAATGTGTAAATGGTAGTAATAAATATTCGGATAACTTTATGTACGCCAACGTGTTATATCTACACTAAAAGTATCTGTTTTGCGTTTCAGTTACGGGATAACGATACTAATTAGGTTTCTTTTTTGGTTAAAACTAATTAATTTTTTTATGATTCTCTAGCTGTTTTATGATTAAATCTAAAGGATTCGTTATTTTTTGTAAATCCTGACTCCTTACTTGGGTGTAAATCATCGTGGTTTCTGGTCTTGAGTGACCTAGCAATGCTTGTATATATCGAATGTCTGTTCCGTTTTCTAACAAATGTGTGGCATAACTGTGTCGTAAAGTATGCGGAGATATACGTTTGGTTATATGGGCTTGTTGACAACTGTTTTTTAAAAATTTTCGAATAGACATAGGACTGTATTGTTTTCCTTCTTCCAATCCTTCTACCAAATAAGTTTTGGGCGTATACGTGTTTAAATAATTATGCAACAATGGTAAAATTACATTGGCAATGGGCACATATCTATCTTTTCGTCCTTTTCCACTTTGTACTTTTAACATTTTTCTGTCAATATCTAAATCTCTAATTTTTAAGTTAATCAATTCTCCAACTCTTAATCCCGATGAATAGATCAGAGCAATACAAACTCGATGTTTTAAATTTTTGGTCACTCTTATCAATTCCAAAACTTCATTATTAGATAATACATTGGGTAATTTTTTATCCTTTCTTGGTGCCAGGGCATTAAAATCAATTTCTAAGTCTGAATTTATAAAGGCTAAATAATGCTTCATAGCACTAATATACTGCCTATGAGTACTTACCGAACTTTTCTTTGGAACAAAAACCTCTTCAGCATGTTTTTCTATGGATCTTACATCAATAGGCCTATTTTCATCTTTATGTATAATGTATTCTGCAACTAAAGTGCAATATGTTTTTAGCGTACTTGCACTAAATCGTTTTCCTTTTAAATAAGTATAAAACTGGTTTAGATGCTTTTTTTGCTCCTCAGTTAATTGTTCTTTAAGTGAAAGAGAAACGGGTTTTAGTAATATTGGAGTTGTAACATTTTTTATGTCTAAAATAGCCTTGTTCTTATAAAGCTCTTTAAGTTCGTCTAATGTGATTTTTGAGGTAGGGTAGTACCACATGTTTTTCGATTGACTCCAAAAAGCCCCCGAATTTTTACAGTATTCTTTTAAGTTGTATTCAAATTCAAAATATAAAGCATACACCTCTAGCTCTCGGTGCTTTATGAGTGAAACAACAATTGTTCTTTTTCTAGCTTCCATAGTTCCTAAGATAAGAAATATGAAGAACTTTTTTGGTGAAAATGAGGAGAAAAATTAGAGATTGTTTGTTGTATAAAAAAACTTGACCCACTGATACTAAATAAATTACTTCAGTGGGTCTGGTATATTCTTTCTACTTATAAGAAATCATTTTACAAGTCTATCAATCGGCACGTGACACTTTATTAACACCGTCAATTTTTAAAATATTTTCAGTAAGCTTCTTTAATTGGGTTTTGTTTTTTACATCAATGGTAATTTTTCCATTAAATATACTTCCTCTGGTTACTGAGTTTATATTGTAAATATTCATGCCCACATTTCCAGAAATAATACGTGTTAAATGATTTAAAATTCCTTTTTTATCCTCTCCACTAATTTTTAAAGTCACTTTAAAATTACGTTGTGAAGAATCTACCCACGTGGCTTTTAAAACTCGATACGCGTAGTTTGATTGCATACTAATAGCATTCGGACAATCGGCTTTGTGTACTTTTATACCGTCGTTAATAGTAACAAATCCAAAAACTTTATCGCCTTTAATGGCATTACAACATTTGGAAACCTTGTATTCCAGTTTTTCTTCATCCTTACCAAAAACTAAGGTGTCAAAGTTACTCGATAATTCTTCGTCTTCTTCTTTAACTTTAATGGCCTTATTTCTTTGTATTTTATTTTTAAAGAAATTATAAATGGCATTGCTACGTTTGCTGGCGTAACTTTTTAATTCTGAATTTTCAATAGAAGATATTCCTACTCTATAAAACAAATCGAAACTTGTTTTTAAGTTGAAATGATTTACCAATTCATTGACCGTTTTTTCATCCAAAGTAATTTTTAATGACTTCAATTTGCGTGTCAATAATACTTTTCCTTCTTCGGCAATTCCTTTTTCTTCTTCTTTTAAAGCAGCTCTAATTCTTGCTTTGGCTCTGGCGGTAACCACAAATTCTAACCAACGCTGGTTTGGTTTTTTTATGTTTGAAGTATAAATTTCTACCTGATCACCACTTCCTAAAACAGTATCCAAAGGTGTTAGTTTTCCATTTACTTTAGCGCCACGGCATTTTAAGCCAACATCGGTATGTACCGCAAAGGCAAAATCTAAAGCAGAGGCTCCTTTGGGTAAGGATTTTAATTCTCCTTTAGGTGTAAAAACAAAAATTTCTTCAGCGTATAAATTCAGTTTAAAATCCTCAACAAAATCCACGGCATTTATATTACCGTTTTCTAAGGTGTCTTTTAAACGATTCAACCAGGTTTCTAAACCACTTTCATCAACATTTCCTTGCTTGTATTTAAAATGTGCGGCATAGCCTTTTTCTGCAATTTCATTCATTCTGTCTGAACGAATTTGTACTTCTACCCAATTTCCTCCTGGGCCCATCACCGTTATATGCAACGATTCATAACCTGTCGTTTTTGGGTTGGTAATCCAATCTCTTAATCGAAGCGGGTTTGGGTTGTAATGGTCGGTAACTATAGAATATATTTTCCAAGCATCAAACTTTTCGTTTTTCTCTGTCGATTTGTAAACGATCCGAATAGCAAATTTATCGTAGACTTCATCAAAGCTCACATTTTGAGCTCGCATTTTTTTTCTAATAGAGAAAATAGATTTTGAACGTCCTTTGATAGAATACTCAAATTTTTCTTTGTCTAAGGTTTCTCTAATTTTATCAGAAAACTGTTTTATATATAAGTCTTGCTCTTCTTTACTATCTTTTATTTTGCTTAAAATATCTGTATAAACTTCAGGTTCGGTGTATTTCAATCCTAAATCTTCCAACTCCGTTTTTATATTATACAATCCAAGTCTGTGAGCTAATGGCGCATAAATATATAAAGTTTCCGAAGCAATTTTCACCTGCTTATAATCAGGCATGGCGTCCATGGTTTGCATATTGTGCAAACGATCGGCAATTTTTATTAAAATTACACGGACGTCATCATTTAAAGTAAGCAACATTTTTCTAAAATTCTCTGCTTGTATAGAAGCATCTTGCTCTTTGTTTAAACGAGAAATCTTCGTTAAGCCACTAACAACTTTGGCTATTTGTTCACCAAACAGCTGTTCCATATCATCTACCGTGTAGGGAGTGTCCTCCACAACATCGTGCAACAAAGCGGCGGCAATAGATGAGGCACCTAAACCAATTTCATAGGCCACAATTTTAGCCACAGCAATAGGATGAAAAATATAAGGTTCCCCTGTTTTTCTTCGTTGTTCACTGTGTGCTTCCAAAGCCAAATCAAAAGCTTTACGAATCAGTTTTTTATCATCTTCAGATAATTTCTGATAGGTCCCCTTTAATAAGTCCTTATAGCGCTTGGCAATTTCTTTATTTTCTTCCTCTATGGTAACGTTGTAGCTCATAGATGAAAGATACAGTTTTTTGTTAAAAATTTAAATTATTTTCTTAAATTTTGAATGCGCTGAAGCAAGGTAGGATGGGAGTAATATAGAAATACCGACCACTTGTGTGGCGTTAAATTACTTAAACTATTCTTAGATAGTTTTTTAAGTGAAGAAATGAGATGTTCGCCATTGGTATGAATCTTCGCAAAATTATCTGCTTGGTATTCAAAAATTCTCGAAATTACATTCATTATTAAGCCGGTTAGCTCAGAAATAGGCGTGTATAAAATGCTAAAAGTGATCAGGCCTATATGAAAACTTGGTGTTGGAATTTTTAAAGCTTGCGATAAAAGTGGATTTCCTATTAGTAAGGACAAGATAAATAAAGTTAAACCCGTGAGTAAAATAGAAGCTACCAAATTAAAAAGCGTATGCTTTCTTTTGTTATGACCTACCTCATGAGCAAAAACAGCCACAATCTCATCGGGCGTTAAATCTTTGATCAAAGTATCGTACAATACAATTCTTTTTTTAGGTCCAAAACCAGAAAAATAGGCATTGGCTTTTGTCGATCTTTTTGAACCATCGATCACAAAAATTTTATCCAATTTAAAACCCACCTTTGTAGCCAAGGCTTCTAGTTTGGTTTTTAACTCGCCAGCCTCTAGGGGAGTTTGTTTGTTGAATAATGGAACAATTAATGAAGAATAAAATAGATTGATAAAAACCGAAAATAGACCAATTAATAGCCAAGTATATAGCCAAAATAAATTTCCTGTTTGTGTGTAAAACCAAGTAACGGCTGCTAGTAGAAGTCCGCCAAGTGCCAACATTAAAAACCAACCTTTTAATTTATCTAGAAAGAAAAGTTTTTTGGTCATTTTATTAAAGCCGAATTTTTCTTCAATCACAAAGGTTTTGTAATACGAAAATGGCGTGCTTAGTATATCACTTCCCAAAGCCATAATTCCTAAATAATATAAGGTAATTAAAATTTCATTCTCACTTAAACTTCTCACAAATTGATCCAAAAACATAAAGCCATCAAAAAAGAAAAAAGCCAAGGTCAGTACCAATGAAAAACCACTACTGTATTGAGAAAATTGGTGGTTTTCTAATTTGTAGTTTTGTGATTTTTTGTATTCTTCAGCATCGTACACATCTGTTAACTCTTTTGGTAAATCGTCATTAAAATGTTTGGCATTTAGGTTGGATAGAATTTCCTCTTTAAGAAAATTGATCAAGGTAATTCCAACAAGAATATAAAAAAGTATTTGTGGCGTCATATATTGGGTTTAGTTGGCTCAAATGTACAACGCAAATGCCTAAATTAAAAGTTTAAAGCTGCCTAAGATTCCGACTAAAAACCACGTTGCCTACAAGCCTCAAATACAACAATAGCCGCAGCTACCGATACATTCATAGAGTCTATTTTACCACGCATGGGAATAATAATTTTTTTTGTCGCTTCTTGCAACCAAGTATCCGACAAGCCGGTGGCTTCTGTACCTACCACAATAGCCGTAGGTTTTGTAAAATCCTGATCTTGATAAGGTTCTGAATCGTCTTTTAAAGCTGCCGCGTAAGAATGGATTTTGTTCTCTTTTAAATAATCCAAAATTTCATCAGTAGTTCCGGTAGCCACTTGCGTAGTAAACAAACAACCTACGCTACTTCTAATAATATTGGGGTTGTATAAATCTGTTTTCGGATTGGCAATAAATACAGCATCAATATTCGCGGCATCTGCAGTACGCAATAAAGCACCAATATTTCCAGGCTTTTCTGGAGCTTCTGCAATTAAAATTAAAGGCGACTTGCGAAGGAATTTTATTTCAGATAAATGGTGATTTTTGGCTTTTACAATTGCTAAAACACCTTCAGTTGTTTCTCGGTAAGCTATTTTTTGGTACACATCTTTTGAAACTTCAATAATTTCTACAGAAGTATCTAAGGCGGCAATTAATTCTTGTAAATGTGTAGTAGAGCAAATCGCTTCGCAATATAATATTTTCTCAATTTCATAGTTTCCTTCTGCTGCTAATTGTATTTCTCTAAGTCCTTCCAATACAAAACGTCCCGACTTCTTTCTGTTTCTCGATTTTTCTTTGAGTAAAACAATTTCCTTTATAAAAGGGTTTTGTAAACTGGTAAGTTGCTTGTACATGGAATATTTTTTTGGCAAAAATAAGGTTTATCCTCGATGCATTTATAGTTTCAGGAATTTTAATGACGAATTTTTATTTTCCAATCTCTTTTTTTAAGCCGAAAATTATAAGTCTTGAGTATCTTTATAATTCAACAATAAATTGACCATATAGCTATAGCTTTTTATGCCACCTTTTTGTCGGTTGGCTTTTAAATAAGTACTGTAACTTTTCTTAAATAAAGGTTCAAAAGGATTTTCATAGGAATTCCAGAATTCATTAGATTCTCTAAAATTGATCAAAATTCCTTTGTTGATGTTTTCGTAATGAAGCTTATACAGCTCCAAATCTCTTTTACGCAATTCTGATAATACATATTTTAAAGCGGTCATTTTACCAGCAATTTGAAAATAAACATCCTCATTATGTATGGCTGCCAAATACCCTATAAAATTAGCTTCATTTTCTGCCGCAAAACCTAATTGGTGGGCCATTTCATGACAAGTAGTAAAAGCATAAGTGGGTAAGGGCATTTTTGAATTCACTTGGGCTTCACCGGTTAACGGATTTAAATAGCCCGCAAAACCCATATAGGTCAAAGGAGTACTTAAAAGCGAATGTTTGACAGAAGGAAATTTGTAGTTTAAAAATGCATGCTGTTTGCTTATATGCGTATAGCCATTTACGGCCAATTTGTAAATTTCTTTTCTAGTATAAGGTACTGTAATTTTTTGTTCACTGTCTTGCGTGGTTTTTAGGTGAAGTGCGTTCAGTTCTTTAACCAATTTTCCGGTAAACTTGTTTAATTGTTCGTCAGAATAGGAGGTAGATTCAATATGCAATTGTGTGGCTAAAGGAACTCGATAATAATTCATCCCCCAGCTCAACTGAAATAAAAAGTACAAAATAGAAAAAGTAGCACCTATAGCTAAGAGGTATCTTCTTATTTCAGAAAATTTATCTCGAATGACAATGTAAAAGAAACGAAGAATTAAGAATCCAAAAAAAGCATAGAAAAAATCGCCAACACTAAAAGGAATCCAACCTAAAGAACTTCTGTAACTAGCTGCAATATAAGGGTATATTCCGTTGGAATAATATTTCTCAATAAATTCAGGTTTTCTAGAAGTGTACTGCACGACTAAAATTTGCAAGAATAAAAAATAGGTTAAATACCTAGAGAGTAATTGATCTTTCATAAAAAAAATGCCTATTGAATGGCCAATTTACAAAGTTTTTAGTTTGTATCAGAGTTTCTTAACATTTGGTTCAAAGGATACCGAAATAAAAAAAAATAAAAATAGTTTATTGAGGAATTACAGGCTAAAAGATTCACAATAATTTACTTATCAACAAAACACCCAATTTATGAACATGGTGTGTACAAATTAATATGAAATTAAGATTTGTAAATTGAATTAAAGAATTAATTTTGTCTCATGGAGCAAACGAAATCATTCAAAGGTCAAAAAGTTGATAAAAGTAGAATTATCAACCTTGAGAAAGGAAAAATACCACCACAAGCATTAGACTTGGAAGAAGCAGTATTAGGTGCTATGATGATTGATAAAAAAGGAATAGATGCGGTGATTGATATTTTACACCCAGATGCCTTTTATAAAGATGCACATAAAGAAATTTATGCGGCTATTTATACCTTGTTCCAAAATTCAGAACCTTCAGATTTATTGACTGTTTCTAACCAACTTCGAAAAGATGGAAAGTTAGAATTTGTGGGTGGCGATTTCTATTTAATAGGACTAACGCAAAAAGTAGCTTCTTCTGCACATATTGAATTCCATGCACGTATCATCATTCAAAAGTTTATTCAACGTAGTTTGATTAGTATTTCTAGTGAAATTATTGAAAGTGCTTATGATGAAACAGCAGATGTATTTGATTTATTAGATGCTGCAGAATCGAAATTATTTGAGGTTACCCAAGGAAACTTGAAAAAGAGTTCTGAAAGCGCCAAAGACTTGGTAAAACAAGCCGTTACTAAAATTCAAGAAATTAGTAACCAAGAAGGAATGAGTGGTTTGGAAACAGGTTTTACCAAATTAGATGCCCTAACTTCTGGTTGGCAAGCTTCCGATTTAATTATTATTGCTGCGCGTCCTGGTATGGGAAAAACAGCCTTTGTCATTTCGATGGCGAAAAATATGGCCATTGATTTTGGACATGCCGTTGCTTTGTTCTCTTTGGAGATGTCATCGGTTCAGCTAATAACCCGTATGATTTCTAGTGAAACGGGCTTGACTTCAGAAAAATTAAGAAAAGGGAATTTGGAACCACATGAATGGGAACAATTGAATGTAAAAGTGAAAAACTTGACAGATTCGCCTATTTTTATTGATGATACGCCTTCACTTTCTATTTTCGATTTACGTGCAAAAGCGCGTCGTTTGGCATCGCAACACGGAATTAAAATTATTGTAATTGATTATTTGCAATTAATGACTGCCGGAAATGCTGCCGGTGGAAATCGTGAACAAGAAATATCAATGATTTCGCGAAACCTAAAAGCCTTGGCAAAAGAATTAAATATTCCAGTAATTGCACTTTCTCAATTATCACGTGCTGTAGAAACTAGGGGAGGATCTAAAAGACCTTTACTTTCTGATTTACGTGAATCTGGAGCCATTGAACAAGATGCCGATATTGTATCGTTTATTTTCCGTCCAGAATATTATGGAATGACCGAGTGGGATGATGATGAACATACACCATGTGAAGGACAGGGAGAGTTTATTGTGGCGAAGCATAGAAATGGTGGAATGGACAATATTCGTTTGAAATTTACAGGGCATTTGGCAAAATTCTCCGATTTAGAAGATGGTTTTGGAAATGAATTCCAATCTAAAATGAACGATTTCAATCAAGAAATTTCTTCTGATAATTTCCCAAGTGCATCTGATGCCTTTGGAGCGCCGGATGATGGAGATGTTCCTTTCTAAATAGTAAGCATTGTGTCTATAATTTTAGTTGTGTTTTAAGAAAATAGTTCTTCTTAAAAGGCCGGATAAATGATTCAAAAAAAATGCTTTTAAATAAGTTTGTATCATCACTTTAAAAATGTATTTTTGCGCAACTAATTTATACAGATAATAATGTCTACAACACAAGAATTAAAGGATTTTTCTCAACAAGTAAGAAGAGATATATTAAGAATGGTACACGCTGTGAACTCTGGTCACCCAGGAGGTTCTTTAGGTTGTACTGAATTTTTAACGGTTTTATATCAAGATGTCATGAGTTACAACTCAGATAAATTTGATATGGACGCTAAAAATGAAGATGTATTCTTTTTGTCTAATGGACATATTTCTCCTGTTTTTTATAGTGTTTTAGCTAGAAGTGGTTATTTTTCTGTTGAAGAATTAGCAACATTCAGATTGTTAAATTCTCGTTTGCAAGGACATCCTACAACGCATGAAGGTTTGGAAGGAATCCGTATGGCTTCAGGTTCTTTAGGACAAGGATTATCAAATGCTTTGGGAGCAGCACAAGCAAAAAAATTAAACGGTGATGACAAATTAGTGTATACATTACATGGTGATGGTGAATTACAAGAAGGTCAAAACTGGGAAGCAATTATGTATGCTTCTGCTAAAAAAGTAGACAATTTAATTGCAACAGTTGATTTAAACGGAAAACAAATTGATGGTACTACAGATCAGGTATTGGCAATGGGTTCTATCAAAGCAAAATTTGAAGCTTTTGATTGGATTGTTTTAGAAGAGAAAAAAGGAAATGATATTGAAGCTATCCAAGCTGTTTTAGCAAAAGCAAAAGAATTATCTGGAAACGGAAAACCTGTTTGTATTTTATTAGAAACTGAAATGGGTAACGGTGTTGATTTTATGATGCATACACATGCTTGGCATGGTAAAGCACCAAACGATGCGCAATTAGAAGAAGCATTGGCTCAAAATCCTGCAACTTTAGGAGATTACTAGAAATAAAAAATTTCATATATAAAAAATCTCAAACCTAAGGTTTGGGATTTTTTTTGTTTAAACGCATCTTATTGTAAGCTCGAGATATAGATTAAATAAATCTGGAAACTGAGCCTGTCTAAGTCTCATTATTTTCAATAAAATAAAAATTCCGTACCCTTCGACAAACGAAGGGTACGGAATAAATATGTTTGTAGACTCACTCTGTTGAAGTCTATGGTATATTCAAATATTTATGTGTTTGTAAAGAAATTTGCCATTGTGGATTTTTCATGACATACTCTATAATCTCAGGAATCATTTTTTCTTTTTTACTCCATTCAGGTTGTAAATACAACTTGCAATTTTCTGATACTTTTGCAGCTTCTTCTTCGGCAAACAAAAAATCATTCCTATTGTGAATAATCATTTTTAATTCATCTGCATGAGGATATATTTCAGCCAACGGTAATTTTGTTTTTTTAGGCGATAAACAAATCCAGTTCCAGTGCCCCGATAATTGGTAAGCTCCAGAGGTCTCCATATGTGTTTTAATTCCCGCAGTATTTAATTCTCTTGTAATATAGTCTAATGACCACATCAAAGGCTCTCCTCCGGTAATGACAACTGTTTTGGCATATTGCTTGGCATTGGCAACAATTTTATCGGTAAAAGTAGGAGGATGTAATTTGGCATCCCAACTTTCTTTTACATCACACCAATGGCAACCTACATCACAACCACCAATCCTAATAAAATAAGCCGCTGTTCCTGTATGCCCACCTTCTCCTTGAATTGTATAAAATTCTTCCATTAGCGGGAGCATTTTTCCTTGTGCAATTAACTCTTTCGTTTCAGGTGTCATAGTTTCAAATGTTTGAGCGGCAAAGATACAAGTAATCTCTTAGTGTAAAAGGGGAATTATTAACTTTTATTTCGCTTAAAATTTTAAAAGATTTGATTAAGTTTGTCGCTTATTAAATAAATAATTTTACAATGAATAATTTTGGTTTGAAACTTTTGGCTTGTGTACTAATTTTAACTTCTGTAGCTTGTTCTAATAGCAAGAAATACAAAGTAGCTTTGAATAGAGTAGGGCTAGTTACATCAGAAACAAAAGTGGAAGAAATTGATGAAATTTTTAAAAATGATTCTGTTGTAAAACACTTAAGTGAAGGTTTGTTAGGTTTTCAAGGCGCTTACCAACAAGAAGATGATAAATATTTAATTTATTCGAAAAAAGGAAAACACTTATTGACTTTAACACCTAAAGAATCTTTAGACTCTCTGTCTACTATTCGTTTTATAGATATTTACGATCCTTTATATGTTACTGAAAAAGGAATTGGATTGAACAGTACTTTTGAAGAAATTAATTTACAAACAACCATCGATAAAGTAGAAGCTTCTTTTACAAAAGCAACTCTTTATCTAAGTGAATTTAATGCAACTATGACTTTAGACAAGTCGGACTTGGGTATAAAAACAATGAGTACTGCTGAAATTCAAATTGGTCAAATTCCTAATTTGGTAAAGCCAAAAAGTTTTGTTGTTTGGTTTGATTAGTTAAAAAAGTAGGCCGTTCTTTTTTGTGAATCTGGAACTCCGATGCTGTAGTTTAAATAATTATCTTGTCGGACAAGCGCACCTTTTTTAATATATCCTTCTGCCATGGGCATGCAGGCTGCCCAAGAGCCAGAATCTTTACAGTCAGTATTGTCTGTAATTTTCACCAATGTATGGTTCTCTGTAAAAATGATGCAATTTTTATAACTTTTAGCTGTTTTCAAAACTTCTTGAATATTGGCTTTTTGTAAATTCACTATTTTGTCTGCAGCGGCTATGGCTTGTTTTTGTAAACTAATCAATGGTGTTTTAGTGGTAGCGACTTCTAAAGATTTTGAGTTTTTAAGAAAATTAAAGAGTAAAGTTCTTTCCTGTTTAGGAGACTGAACCGTGTTTGTTTTATTTGTTTCGTCTTTGCAACTTATTATTGTAAGCAGCGTACATAGGATTAAGGTAATTTTTTTCATAGCGGTAATGGTTTAATGTTAATTCAATACTTTTATTTTCATAGGAATGTTGTTTCTAGGCCATTCATCGGTGTCAATATCTTCGGCAGCAATTTTATCAATGACCTCAATGCCGTCAATAATTTCACCAAAAACCGTATGTTCAAAATTTAAATGCGACTGGTCTCTCTGAGATTGTATAAAATAGAATTCAAAAGAAGAAGATCTTTTTTCCGGATTGTATTCCCAATCTCTTGCAGCAGCAATAACTCCGCGTTTATGAGGTCTGTTTTTTCTGAATTCTGCAGGTAATAAGTAATTGTTTAGCTGAGTTCTAAATTCTGTAGTAACATCGCTGTCAGAATTTCCTCCTTGCACAATAAAACCGGGTACAACTCTATAAAAACAGGTCGTATCGAAATAGTTGTGTTTGGTTAAATAAATAAAACTAGCTCGGTGCAAAGGTGTGTTTTCATACAATCGTATGGTCATGTCACCTAATCGTGTGCTTAATAGCACTTTGGTTTCTTTATTCTTTTTGCCATATTCTGTGAAAAATTCTTCGCAGTTTTCAGTAGTTATGGTATCTGTGGTATAGATAATTCTTTTGTGAACTTTCTTCTTTTTAACAAAAGTATTTTGCTTTTTAAGCTTTTTAGGAGGCGGGGAGTCGCAGCTCACAACAAAGCATAAAAAAACAACTACTTTTAAATAGTGTAAAAAATAGTTGCTTTTCATAAAGGTGTTTTGAGTTTTTGTTTATAGGATTCCGCTGTACATGCTTTTGATGATTCCATCGGCAAGTCCAATTTTAGGAACATATATTTTTTTGGCGCCACTCCATTTCATGGCAGATAAGTATATTTTTGTTGCAGGAACAATAACATCTGCACGATCTGGATTCAATCCTAATTCAGAAATACGATCACTGTAAGTCATTTTCTTTAAGAATTGGTAATTGGCCTTCATATAAATTAAAGACAAGGGCTTGTCTAAAGCCTGACCAGACATTTTGAAAATTTTATTGATATTTCCACCAGAACCAATTAATACAATTCTGTTTAGGCCTTTGGTGTTAATTTTTATCCAAGTTTCAATTTCTTCCCAAATTTTCTTTTTGCTAATTTCTTTATTTAACAAACGTACGGTACCTATTTTAAAAGATTTAGATGCTAATAATTTTCCTTTAGAAAAAACAGTGAATTCTGTACTACCACCCCCAACATCAACATATAAATAAGCTTTGTGTCCAGCGGTTAATTCATTTAAGTCTGTAGAAGCAATAATTTTGGCTTCTTTTTTTCCGTCAATAATTTCAATATCTATATCCGCTTCTTCACTAATAGTTTTAATAAGGTCTACACCATTTTTTGCTTCACGCATGGCGGAAGTAGCACAGGCTTTGTAACGTTCAACACCATGAACATTCATTAACAATTTAAAAGCTTTCATGGCGTCTACCATTCTTGCGCTGTTTTCTTTGCTAATGATACCTGAAATAAAGGCATCTGCCCCTAAACGAATGGGTACCCTAACTAATGCCGATTTTTTAAATTTCGGTTCTTCATCTTCTTGTAAAACGATATTACTTATGAGTAATCTAACTGCATTGGAGCCTATGTCAATTGCCCCGTATTTTTTTATTTCTAACAAACTCACGTAATTTTATTGGTTATTTATGATGTTTTGGAAATTCTTTTAAAATGGTCTTGCCTTTTTTAATGCTTTTCCAATGGTTATTTTCAAATTGTATACCTATGACACCACAGGTAGGAACATGTGCGATGCTTTCGCTACCATATTTATTTACAAAATCATTGATACCATGATCGTGACTAAAAATAATGGCTGAATCAAATTCATCATCCAAAGCTTTGATGGTTTTCACCAAATAGCCGTCACTAAAACTATACAAAGATTTATTAATTTGCAAATTTGACAAAGGATAGCTAAAGTTGTTGCAAAATATTACGGCAGTAGACAAAGCTCTACTAGCACTACTTGTAATAAAAACATCAGGTTTGTTTATGGCTTTCCTAAGTTTTGACGAGACAAGATAAGAGTCTTTAATTCCTCTTTTTTTTAGGGGTCTGTCAATGTCATCTATTCCTTGATATTCCCAAGATGACTTGGCGTGTCGAACAATATATACTGTTTTCATTTATATAATATAGTTAGTCAAATATAAGGAAAGCTTTCAATTAGAAGCCTTGTTTTATATAAATAATTCAACTTTTTTAACCTTTGCTAATAAGATGTATAAATGAAGTTAGGGAGCCAATCGCTCAATTTTCCATTCAAAATTTTCTTGAAGCGAGTATAAGATTCTGTCGTGCATTCTGTTAGCTCTTCCTTGCCAAAATTCCATGCTAATTGGTTTTACAATATAGCCACCCCAATGTTCGGGTCTAGGAATTTCTTTCTGCTCAAACTTTTTCTCCATTGCTTTTAACTGTGCGTCTAATTCTTCTCTAGAAGCTACCACTTCGCTCTGATTAGAAGCCCAAGCCCCCAGTTTGCTTCCATCGGGTCTCGATTCAAAATAACCATCAGAAAGGTTAGTTGCAATTTTCTCAGCTTTTCCTTTGATGATTATTTGTTGCTCAGCACCATGCCAAAAAAAGGAAATACAAATATTAGGATTGTTGGCAATGGCTTTTCCTTTTTCACTTAAATAATTGGTGTAAAAAATAAAACCCTCCCAGGTAAATTTCTTCAACAATACCACGCGATTTTTAGGGTATCCATCCAAACCAATAGTTGAAATGGTCATGGCATTTGGTTCTTCTTGTTGTCCGTTAGCCTCTACTTCATAAAACCACTTCTGAAAGAACTCCATTGGATTTTCAGGAACAGTTGTTTTTGAAAGTTCGCTTTTTTCATAGCTTTTTCTATAGTTTCCTAGGTCTTTTTCCATGCTTCAAAAATACGAATTAAATTGTGTGAATTGACTTCGGTTTTCTCAAAAACCATAAACCTATGTAGGTAATTGCCCCATTTAAAATAAGTAGCTCATAGCCAAAAACATATCCGTTTAAAATAGCTGTAGAATAGCTGTTTAAAAAGGAAGTCAGCAGTACTGAAATAAGTGCAACAGCGGGAACTAATAGATCATTTATTTGATGTTTTGTGAATATCCCAAAAGCAAACAAACCTAATAAAGGGCCATATGTATAGGAAGCAACACTCAATAAACTGCTAATGACATTGTCTTTTAATACATGTTTAAAAATAACAATGACCAAAATCAACAAAACAGATACACCTATATGTGTTAATTTTCGAATTCTTTTTTTCTCAGCTTCACTTTTATCTTGTATGCTTAAAAAATCAAAACAAAAAGAAGTGGTTAAAGAGGTAAGTGCACTGTCAGCACTAGAATAGGCAGCTGCAATTAAACCCAAAATAAAAGTCACGGATAAAGTGGTTCCTAATGTTCCTTGCAGTGCAATGGCAGGAAATAATAAATCTGTTTTTGTTTTTCCGTCAATACTAGGAATAGCGATACCATTTTTTTCGGCATAGATAAATAACAATGCGCCTAAAAACAAGAAGACAAAGTTTACGAGAATTAAGACAAAGCCAAGTGATAAAATATTCCATTGAGCTTCCTTGGTATTCTTACAAGTAAGATTTTTTTGCATCATATCTTGGTCCAATCCCGTCATGGCAATGGCAATAAACATACCTCCAAAAAAGGATTTCAACCAATACTTTTTTTCTAGTAAATTATCTGTAAACCAAACTTTAGAATACTTGCTTAATTCATCTGATTGTAAGCTGTCTATTAGTGACCAATTAAAGCTTTTGTTTATAATTATTATTGCGGTTGCAACGGCAATTAGCATACATAAAGTTTGCAAAGTATCTGTCCAAACAATGGTTTTTATACCTCCTTTAAACGTATAAATCCAAATAAGTAAAATGGACAAAGTTACCGTTAACCAAAACGGAACATTCCAAGCATCAAAAATAAAATACTGCAATACAGAGGCTACTAAAAACAATCGAAAGGAAGCTCCTAAAACCCTTGAGACAAAAAAGAAAAAAGCACCCGTTTTATGACTCACCTTTCCGAAGCGAGTTAATAAATATTCATAAATAGAAGTAATATTTGCTTTGTAATAGACCGGCAACAGTACATAAGCAATGGCAATGTAACCGAAAAAATAACCGATTACAATTTGCATATAACTAAACTGACTTCCTTGTACCCAACCTGGAACAGAAATAAAAGTAACACCAGAGAGCGAGGCACCAATCATTCCAAAAGCTACAACATACCAAGGTGCTTTTTTTTCAGCTTTAAAGAAAGCAGCGTTTGTATCCGTTTTACCTGTAAAATGTGCGATTAGGAGCAGCAAGCCAAAGTAAGCAGCAACAATAATTAGAATTTGATAAGCTTGCATAAGTTGTGTTTTAAATCAATTTTACACAAATAAACAAATAAAGATTTTAATCCATAAAGATTCTACAAATTATTACATTTGCAGCATGAATTTTTCTTCTAAACTTTTAGAAAATGCGGTAAATGAAGTCGCACAACTACCAGGAATTGGTAAACGTACAGCACTTCGATTGGTATTGCATTTATTAAAACAGCCAAAATCGCATACAGGGCATTTAACAACAGCTTTAAATAATTTGGTAGAAGAAGTGAAATTATGCAGTAGTTGCCATAATATTTCTGATGTAGAACTTTGTGAAATTTGTGCAAGTTCCAAAAGAAATGTTGAAATAGTTTGTGTTGTGGAAGACATTAGAGACGTGATGGCCATTGAAAATACGACACAGTTTCAAGGACTTTATCATGTATTAGGAGGTAAAATTTCACCTATGGAAGGAATTGGGCCACACAACCTAACGATTGAAGATTTGATAAAAAAAGTGGCTGCTGGCACAATTAAAGAGCTCATTTTAGCGTTAAGTTCAACGATGGAAGGAGATACAACCAATTTTTACATTTACAAACAATTGCAGAAATACGAAGTTACGGTTTCAACGATTGCTAGAGGAATCTCGGTAGGAGATGAATTACAATATACAGATGAAGTCACTTTAGGAAGAAGTATTGCCAATCGTGTTCCTTTTGAAAAATCTATGAAATATTAATGAAACTATCCGTTGTCATCGTTAATTATAATGTCCGATATTTTCTGGAGTTATGTTTGTTAAGTGTAAAAAAGGCTTGCAAAAACATTGATTCAGAAATTATTGTAGTAGATAATTTATCTACAGACGATAGCTGTAAAATGGTTGCCAAGAATTTTCCGGAGGTTGTACTGATTGAAAACAAAATCAATTATGGATTTTCAACAGCCAACAATCAAGGAGTAGCAGTTGCCAAAGGAGAATACGTTTTAATTTTAAATCCGGATACTGTAATAGGAGAAAATACATTTTTAGAAATGTTGTCTTTTGCCGATACCAAACCCGATTTGGGTGCGTTGGGAGTACAGTTAATTGATGGAACTGGTGTTTTTCTTCCTGAAAGTAAACGTGGAATTCCAACCTTAAAAGCGTCCTTGTTTAAAATATTAGGCTCTGATAGTAAAAAAGGCACCTATTATTCCAATCATTTAGAACGTGATGAAATTGGAACCATTTCTATATTGGTGGGGGCATTTATGCTAATGAAGCGAAATGTGTATGAAGAAGTAGGAGGTTTTGATGAAGATTACTTTATGTATGGTGAGGATATTGACCTGAGTTATAAGTTATTAAAAGTAGGTTATAAAAACTATTATTTAGGAACTTCTAAAATAATTCACTTTAAAGGAGAAAGTACGCGTAAGGATGTGAAATATTTAAAATATTTTCATGGAGCTATGGAAATATTTTATAAGAAGCACTTTAGCTCTAATTTCTGTTATGACTTTGCGATGAAATTAGGTGTGAAAATTTGGTTTTTAACTAAATATTTTCAGCTAAGCGATGCGCCTATTATTATTAAAGAACGTGAAAATGTATTGTATGTTGGAGAAAAGAAAATTTCTATAGATCCGCAGATGCAACGAAAAATTAATTTCGTAAAATTCAAATCCTTTAAACAATTAGAGCGCCACGCAATAAAGAAAAATGTTGAAGAAATTTGGTTGGATGAAAGTTATCTGTCCTATGAGAAAATCATTGAAATTATCGCTTTACTTCATTCTAAGAAGATCATTTTCAAAATTCATTCAGCAAAAACTTCCTATGTAATCGGCAGCAACTCTTCCGATGGACGAGGAGAAATTATTGGATTGAATTAATCGATTTCTTTTTCTTCAGGATCCCAGCTATTTTTACCTCTTGCTTTTTTGTAAAGTTTCACTAAAAACATCATTAAAACGCCAAAAATGGCAATTCCAATAACACCCCAAATCCAATTCATTGCACTTTGTAGTTCTACTAAAAAAACCACAGCAAATAAAATAATGGTAGCACCTTCATTCCATAAACGCAACTTTGCAGAGGAATATTTAATGACATTGTTTTGCAACTGACTGTAAATTTTATGGCAACCAAATTGATATAGATACAATAAAAAGACAAAAGAAAGTTTGACCCACATCCAAGGCTGTAAAAGAAAGTCGGGCAACAAATAAAGCAACCAAAAAGCAAAAAGACTGGCTAAAATTGCTGAAGGCCAAGTGATGATATACCACAACCGCTTGCTCATTATTTTGTATTGGTTTTGCAAAATACTTTTAGCAGGTTCTTCTTTGTCTTCAGCTTCTACGTGGTAAATAAACAAACGAACTATATAAAACAAACCAGCAAACCAGGTCACCACAAAAATAATATGTAAAGCCTTTATATAATAAATGTATTGCATAGGAACTGTCTTAAATAATTAGCGAAACAAATTTAGCAAATAATAGCTAGATAGCCTGTGCTATTTTTACGAAATGACCACGGTGATTTTATAAATGTTAATTTGCTTTTAATGTTTTAAAATTAGCTTTCAGACTTTGATAGATTCGTTTATCTTTGCGGCTTATGAAGTTTGAAATAAAATCGAAAGATCCGCAAAGTAAAGCCAGAGCAGCAGTAATGACAACTGATCATGGTGTTATAGAAACTCCAATATTTATGCCTGTAGGAACTATGGGAACCGTAAAAGGAGTACATCAAAAAGAATTAAAGGAAGAAATAAATCCCGATATCATTCTTGCAAATACCTACCACTTATATTTACGACCTAAATTAGATATTTTAGAGAAAGCAGGTGGAGTTCATAAGTTTATGAATTGGGACCGACCAATTTTAACGGATAGTGGGGGATATCAAGTGTATTCGCTTTCAGGAAGAAGAAAAATAAAAGAAGCGGGTGTTAATTTTAAGAGTCATATAGATGGTTCTATGCATTTCTTTTCACCTGAAAATGTGATGGAAACACAGCGTACTATTGGAGCTGATATTATCATGGCTTTTGATGAATGCACACCGTATCCTTGCGATTTTAATTATGCTCGTAAATCGATGCATATGACACATCGTTGGTTAAAAAGATGTATGGATCATTTGGAGAATTTACCTTATAAATACGGCTATAGCCAAACTTTTTTTCCAATAGTTCAAGGAAGTACTTATACAGATTTACGTAAGCAATCTGCTGAATATATTGCCAATGCAGGTGCAGAAGGAAATGCTATTGGTGGACTGTCTGTAGGAGAACCGGCAGAAGAGATGTACGCGATGACCGATGTGGTTTGTAGTATTTTACCAGAAGAGAAACCAAGATATTTAATGGGGGTTGGAACACCTATCAATATTTTAGAAAATATTGCCTTAGGGGTTGATATGTTTGACTGTGTTATGCCAACTAGAAATGCTAGAAATGGAATGTTGTTTACTTCAGAAGGAAGTATCAATATAAAAAATAAAAAATGGGAAGATGATTTTTCTCCAATTGATCCGATGGGAATTACTTGGGTAGATACAGATTATTCTAAAGCATATTTAAGACATTTATTTGCTGCAAATGAAATGTTAGGAAAGCAAATTGCAACCATTCATAATTTAGGCTTTTATTTGTGGCTGACAAGAGAAGCTAGAAAGCATATTATTGCTGGTGATTTTACAGAGTGGAAAAATAAAATGGTTCGACAAATGAATAATCGTTTGTAAAAAATTTGCAACGAAGCATAATAGATGGTGGCATCCTAAGCGTTAATTATTGACACTGCACAATATATTGTATGAAGAAATATATACTTTTTTCACTTTTAGTACTGGTGCCTCTATTTATTTATATGCATAGTTTTTATGACGCCTATATTACATGGGATGATGGCGTTCAAGTTTACGAAAATTCAGAAGTGAAGAATTTTGGTTTCGAGAGTTTCAAAATTATTCTTAGCTCCAATACAGCAGGAATGTATCAACCTTTGACGAGTATTTGTTTCGGAATACTTGCTTCTATTTACGGAGTTTCTTCTGCGTTTACCTTCCATGTATTTAGTTTTGTTGTTCATATACTCAACACTTTTTTAGTTTACTTTTTAGGTATTCGACTTTTTAAGAAAAATAAACTGAAAGCGTTTTTATTAGCACTTTTATTTACTTCTCAACCCATGTCGATAGATGCTGTATCATGGGTGTCGGCGACGAGCACTTTGTTGTTTAGCTTGTTTTTTTTAATTTCACTACATTGCTATATTCTTTTTCTAGAAAAGGAAAATCAAAAACAGTATTTGTTTAGTGTTTTAGCCTTCTTTTTAGGTTGCCTTTGCAAGGTTCAAATTATTCCTTTGGTGGGTGTTTTGTTTTTGATTGATTTTTTACTGGACAAGCCTTTGTTGAACAAAAAAATGTGGCTTCAAAAAATACCTTATCTGTTCATTGCTTTTATTTTTGGCTTGGTCGCGCTTTCTTTTAGAAGCGTCACACTTGTTGCAACAAGCGCATTGGAATATAACAAAGTTTATTTTGCCTTAAATCAATTTATAGGCTATGTCATTGAACTTGTTTCTTTGCCACATTATGCTTTACTCAGAAGTAATGAATGGATACTACACGGACAAGCATTCCTTTTTTTTATACTTGGTGTTGGTGTTTATTGTTTTAGGAAAAACAAACTATTTGTCTTTGGTGTATTATTTTTTCTAATGAATTTGGTTTTGCAAACGACGCTATTTTCAAAATTCAACAATCCTTATGGCAGGCGATATGTGTATGTTGCTGGTTTAGGCGTATGGATAGCAATTCTAAGTTTTAATTACAAGAAAAGACATATTTATATAGCAAGCCTATTTATCTTATTTCAAGTATTAGCGGCCAAAGCTACTTCTGTTGGAAGGTCGGCAAATAGTGAATTGTTTGTTAGCTTAAGTTCCGTTAAAACTAAGGAGCAGCTAGGTAGTACTGATTTTAGTGCTTATGCTTTTGAACACCATGCAAAAACGATTAATGGCTACGATTTTAGCCCAGAGTTGAGCGCAAGTTCTGGCTTAAATAATTTGGGCATCGTGATGGCGCGCTTTGGTTTTATCGATTTTGCTGAAATTTGTTTTATTAAAAATGACAGTTTTGAATCGGAAGATAATTTAGTGCAATTGTTTCTATTTAAAGATATAGAGAAAGCAGAGACTTATTTATTGAAGAGTTTTAAGAACAGACCCAACTCTTTTGACCTATGCATTAAATTGGGTTATGTATATTTAAAAACCAATGCTATTAAAGCGGAAGGATATTTTAAAAGAGCAATTGCTATAAACCCCAATTCAGCAATAGGCTATATGAATTTAGGAGTAATTAATTCTAAAAAAAATAAACCTAAAGCGGAAGAATATTTTTTAAAGGCTTTAACTTTGGATTCCAAAAACATAAAATTACTTAAAAATTTAGGTGTTTTTTATAAAGAAACAAATCCTGAAAAATCTGAGCAATATTATAAGCAGGCAAAATTAGTCGTTCAAAAGAATAATTGGAATTAGGAATACCCTAAGAAATACCATATAAATGAGAATATTAGATAAATACATTTTAAAAAAATACCTAGGGTCCTTTATTTTTACCTTATTTATTTTAATTCCAATTGCCATTGCAATTGATGTGTCTGAAAAAATTGACAAGTTTTTAAGACATACAAATCTTTCAGTAGGAGAAATTATAGAAGATTATTATGTGAATTTTATTATTTATTACGCCAATACGTTTATGCCTTTGGCATTGTTTATTGCGGTTATATTTTTCACCTCTAAACTTTCCAATAATACGGAAATTATAGCCATTAACAGTGCTAGTATTTCGTTTACTCGCTTTTTAAAACCTTATATAGTTGGAGCAACCATTGTAACAGTGTTCGCCTTAATTATGAATCATTTTGTGGTGCCTAGAGGAAATAAGACCTTGACACAATTTGAAAAAAAGTACATCAAAAAAAGTACCAGCCAACAATCTTCTTATGTAAAAGATTTTAATATGCGCTTGGGAGATGGCAGATTTATTTTTATCCAAAATTTTGGTTTACGTACCAATCGTGGTTACGATTTTTCTTACGAAGAATTTGATGGACTTAAGTTAAAATATCGTTTAACCGCAGAGGAAATTCGATGGAATAAAAAAGACAGTACTTTTTCATTGACCAAATACACAAAAAGAAAAATTTTCAACAATATAGATAGCATCGAAAGAGGAGCTAAGTTTGATACTATTTTTGATTTTTCACCGAAAGATTTTTTATATGTAGATTATTTATCAAAAGAAATGCCTTCTGATGAATTGTATGAATTTATTCAAGTCTCTAAAAAAAGAGGTGTGAAAAATTTAAATGCCTACCATGTTGAGCTTTACAAAAGAACGAGTTTGCCATTGTCTTCTTATATTCTAACTATTATAGCCGTTTGTTTGGCCTTTAGAAAAAAACGAGGAGGGATAGGAATCAATATGGCTGTGGGAATAGGATTGATGTTTATGTATGTGTTTTTTATGAAGATTTCTGAGGTTTTAGGAGCTGTCGCAGGTAGTAACACCATCATAATGGTTTGGATGCCTAATGTAATGTTTGGTATTTTAGCCTTATTCTTGTTTTTCAAATCAAAAAAATAAAACTTTTGACATGATACTTTCACGAAGTTAGTATCTTTGTCAACTTACCAATAAAATAAAATATGGAATATTTAGATTTTGAATTGCCGATTAAAGAACTAGAGGAGCAATTAAATAAATGTCAGTTAATAGGTGAAGAGAGTGCTGTTGATGTATCTGAAACTTGTCAAAAGCTGATCAAAAAACTAGAAGACACCAAAAAAGATATCTATAAAAATTTAACTCCTTGGCAACGTGTACAGTTGTCTAGACACCCAAACAGACCTTATACATTAGATTATGTAAAAGCCTTGGCAGGGGATACTTTTATGGAACTTCATGGTGATAGAAGTGTGAAAGATGACAAAGCCATTATTGGTGGATTGGGGAAAATTGGTGACCAATCATTTATGTTTATCGGACAACAAAAAGGATTTAATACAAAGACTCGTCAGTACAGAAATTTTGGAATGGCGAATCCAGAAGGCTATAGAAAAGCTTTACGTTTGATGCGTATGGCAGAAAAATTCAACATTCCTGTCTTGACTTTTGTTGATACTCCAGGGGCATACCCAGGATTGGAAGCAGAAGAGCGTGGACAAGGAGAAGCTATTGCACGTAATATTTTTGAAATGTGTGTGTTGAAAGTGCCAATTATTACTATTATTATTGGAGAAGGAGCTTCAGGTGGTGCTTTAGGAATAGGTGTAGGAGATAGAGTATTGATGATGGAGAATTCTTGGTACTCTGTAATTTCACCAGAAAACTGTTCTACAATTTTATGGAGAAGTTGGGATTATAAAATTGAAGCAGCCTCTGCCTTGAAATTGACATCCAAAGACATGGAGAACTTAAACTTAGTAGACGGTGTTATTAGAGAACCCCTAGGAGGTGCACATTCTGATAGAGAAGGTACTTTCCAAATTGTGAGAAAAACGATTGTAGAAGAATTGGCAGCAATTCAGAAATTATCTGTAGAAGATATGATTTCTGCACGTATCAATAAATATGAAAATATGGGCGTTTACAAAGAGTAATTTTTTTAACTAAAATAGAAAGCAAAAAAAAAAGTGTTATGAAAATAACACTTTTTTTTGTTCTTATAAGGAAGAAGTATTTTAAGCTAAAATACTTTCCAAAGCTTCTCTTTCTTCATCTGCTAAAGTAGCATCAACAAGAATTCTTCCACTGTGTTCGTCAATGGTGATTTTTTTACGTGAAGCAATTTCAATTTGTACCTGTGGTGGAATGGTAAAGAAAGATCCTCCAGCAGCACCTCTTTCAATAGAAACTACAGCCAAACCATTCTTTACTTTAGAACGAATTTTTTTGTAAGCTTTTAATAAGTGGGTATCAATTTTTTCTGACAATTCGATTGATAAATCGTTCATCAAATTTTCTTCTTTTTCTGTTTCTTTAGAAATAGCATCTAATTCAGATTTTTTATGATCTAAGTGGGAAGCTTGTCTGTCTAACTTTTCAGTAGTTGTAACAATGATTTGCTTTTTTTGCTCAATTTTCGCTTTGTACTCATTGATTCTCTTTTCAGCCAATTCAATTTCTAATTGTTGGTATTCAATCTCTTTGGTCAATGAGTCAAACTCACGATTGTTACGAACTTTTTGTTGTTGTTCGTCGTATTTCTTAGATAATGTCTTAGACTCTTCAATTGCATTCTTCTTGTTAGCAATCTCAGTTTCAAAATTAGTCACATCCTCTGTCAATTTAGACAATCTAGTGTTTAAACCAGCAATTTCGTCTTCTAAATCTTCAATTTCTAAAGGTAGTTCACCTCTTACGTTTTTAATATCATCTATTCTTGAATCAATTAATTGTAATCTGTAAAGAGATCTTAATTTGTCTTCAACTGTAAGTTCTTTAGTCTTAGCCATGTTTATATGTAGTATATTGGATTCGTATTTTTATCTGATAAAATGATTGCAAAATTAGTAAATTTTTTCGTAAGATAATCAACTAAGAGGTTTTTTGTGAACTGTTCACTTTCATAATGCCCAATATCCGTAATTAATAGCTGATTTTCAGCTTTGTAGAATTCGTGATATTTGAAATCTGCCGAGATATAAGCATCCGCACCTGCCATTTTTGCGTTTTCAATAGCAAAACTACCGGAGCCTCCTAAAACGGCGACTTTTTTTATGGCTTTGTTCAATAATTTTGAGTGACGAATACAATCGGTTTTCATAGCGCTTTTTACATGTTGTAAAAAATCTTTTTCATCCATGGCTTCGTCAAATTCTGCCACCATTCCAATTCCTATATGTTGGTGTTGGTTTTCTAAAGTTGTTATTTCATAAGCTACTTCTTCATAAGGATGATTGTCAAATAAGGTTTTTCTGATGTTAGCTTCCAGATGCTTTTCAAAAATAATCCCGATAATAATTTCTTTTTCCGATTTTAACTCGCCTTTTTTGCCTACCGTCGGATTGGAATCTTCGTTTCCTCTATAGGTTCCAAATCCTTCAACATTAAAACTACAACTATCGTAATTCCCTATATTTCCAGCTCCTTGCGCAAATAAGGCTTTTCGTAAACGATTGGCATTTTCAACAGGTACATAGGTCAATAGTTTTTTGATATTGTGTTTTTGTGGAATTAAAACTTTTCTGTTCTTTAAACCAAGTACTTCACACATTTTTGCACTAACTCCATGAAAACAATTGTCAAGAGCTGTATGCATGGCATAAATAGCTATGTCATTTTTAATTGCTTTGATCACCACTCTTTCTACATAATTACTCCCATTAATTTTCTTTAAACCAGAAAAAATAATAGGATGAAAACTAACCACTAAATTGCATTTTTTTTCAATGGCTTCGTCTATGGTAGCTTCCAAAGAATCTAAAGTGACCAATACGCCACTTACTTCTGTTTCATAACTTCCAACAAGCAATCCTACATTGTCAAAACTTTCGGCATAGGCCAAAGGTGCTAATTTTTCAATACTCGTTGTTACGTCTTTTATCGTAGGCATAGTTGTGTTTTAAGGAAATCAAATGTAAAAAATATAGTTGAATTGTACCGTGGATACTTCAGGTATTTATTTAACTTTGTTTTGAATTGATTCGTAAAACATAGGCCCTATAAAGAATGATAAAAACATTGGTTGAAAAGATACTTCGCATACTTGTATTTCCGATTTCTATACTTTATGGAATTGTGGTTTATTTCCGAAATTTATTTTTTGATGTAGGTATTTATACTTCCAATACTTTTAAAACACCGATAATAGCTATTGGTAATTTAAGTATGGGCGGTACTGGGAAATCGCCGCAAATAGAATATTTGATCAAGTTATTGCAGCAAGATTTTAAAGTAGCTGTTTTAAGTAGAGGCTACAAAAGAGCTTCTAAAGGTTTTGTGTTGGCCAACAAACAATCAACGGTGGAAGAATTGGGAGATGAGCCTTTCCAGTTTTATTCAAAATTTAAAAATATTTCTGTAGCTGTAGATGCTGATAGAACGCATGGTATTGGAGAACTTTTGAAACAAGTACATAAGCCGGATGTAATTTTATTAGATGATGCCTATCAACATAGAAAAGTCAAAGCAGGGTTGTACATATTATTAACCACTTATGATAAATTGTATGCCGATGATTTTTTACTTCCTACTGGAACTTTGCGAGAATCGAGGCAAGGAGCAAAGCGTGCAAAAATTATTATTGTCACCAAATGTCCTAAAGACATAGATACTTCTGAAAAGGAACGTATTTTAAATAAAATAAAACCAACGGAGGGACAACGTGTGTTTTTTACAAATATCAAATATGCCGATTGTCTTATTTCTAAAGAAGAAACTATTGCAACGGCTGCCATTTCTAAAAATGAGGTATTGTTATTGACAGGAATTGCGAATCCGAAACCCTTATTAAAACATTTAGATAGTTTGAAGGTGGATTACAAACATTTAAATTTTCCAGATCATTATAATTTTACGGAAAAAGATATTATTGAAATTCAAGAAAAATTTAAAGCCCTAACTTCTAAAGAAAAAATAATCCTAACGACAGAAAAGGATTATATGCGATTGCAAGGAAAAATTCCGAATTTGTATTATATAGGTATCGAAACCAATTTTTTAGAGCATGGTGATGTGTTTGATGAAATGCTTAGAGAAGCCATTGCAAGTTGAAAGCTTACATAACATTGACCTCAATTTCTAAAGAAACATCAAATTTTTGAGCCACCGTATTTTGTATATGCTTCGCTAATTTGTACACTTCCTTCCCCGTTGCATTTCCGTAATTTACCAATACCAATGCTTGTTTGGTATGAGAACCTGTGTTTCCAAAACGCTTACCTTTAAAACCACATTGTTCTATAAGCCATCCTGCCGGTACTTTTATTTCGGTTTCAGAAACTTTGTAAAATGGCATGTTTGTATGAATTTCTTGAATCTTCTTAAATTGTGTTGTTGGAATAACAGGATTTTTAAAAAAACTACCACTATTACCAATTTCTTTAGGATTTGGAAGTTTGCTATTACGAATTGCAATCACTGCATTGCTAATATCTTTAATGCTAGGACTGTCGATTCCATTTTCTTTTAATTGCTCTTGAATAGCACCATAACTTGCATGTAGTTGATGTGAGTTTCTTGTCAATTTAAAACTAATTGAAGTAAGTATGTATTGTCCTTTCAGTTGGTTTTTAAATACAGAATTTCGATAGCCAAATTCACAAGCTTCGTTGCTGAAAATTTTCGTGGTACCCGTGGCTATTTCAATCGCTTCAACTTCACTAATGGTATCTTTAACTTCTACACCATATGCTCCTATATTTTGAATAGGGCAGGTACCCACATTTCCGGGAATTAAGGATAAATTTTCTAGTCCTCCAAAATTTTGAGCAACACACCATAAAACAAAGTCGTGCCAGTTTTCACCTGCAGCTACTTTTACCAAGACTTCATTCTCAGAAATAAGTATTGTTTGTATGCCTTTTGTATTTAAATGCACAACGAGTGATTCTATGTCTTTGGTTAGCAGTAAATTGCTACCACCACTAAGCACAAATAGTTCCTTTTCTTCGGAAACAACCTCAACTAATTCTTCTTTTGTCTGGACAGAAATATATTTTTTTGCCAAAACATCAATTCCAAAAGTATTGAAGGCTTTTAAAGAAATATTGGATTGAATATGCATAATTAGTGATGGTAGAAAATTACGGAACCTTTATTGATTTGTATTTCTACAACAAAAGGAAATAGTACAATGGTAAAATTTCCTTTTGTTTAGAAACAAGTATTAAAATTTATTTTGATTGGTAGGCTTTTAAGGCTTTTGCTAAAATTTCAACAGCTCGTACTAAATTTTTTTGATTTAGTACATAGGCTATACGAATTTGTTTTTTACCAATATGTTCAGAAGTGTAAAATCCGCTAGCAGGAGCCACCATTACCGTTTCCCCATTGTCACTATACTCTTCTAATAACCATTTGGCAAATATATCTGTATCCTCAACAGGTAAAGAAGCAATACAATAAAAGGCACCTTTGGGCTTAAAAACAGTTACACCTTCAATTGCATATAAGGCCTTGTACAAAACATCTCTACGTTCCGTATATTCTTTAACCACCGCTTCAAAATAACTTGGAGGTGTATCTAATGCAGCTTCAGCAGCTAGTTGCGCATAAGTAGGTGGACTCAATCGAGATTGTGCCATTTTCATTATGGTAAATAGCAATTCTTTATTTTTAGAAACCACACAACCAATTCTAGCACCACACATGCTAAATCTTTTGGAAATAGAGTCAATCATAATGGCATGTTGATCCATTCCATCTTCACTTAAAATAGAATAATGTACTTCGTCATCATACACAAATTCTCTATACACCTCATCGGCTATTAAGAACAAATCATATTTAAGGGCCAATTCTTTTAGTTGATTGATGTCTTTTTTAGAATAGACGACACCCGTAGGATTTCCAGGGTTGCAAATTAATATGGCTTTGGTTTTATTGGTAATTACTTTTTCAAATTCTGAAATATTTGGCAAAGCAAATTCCTCTTCTATAGTTGTTGTGATGGGAACTACATTGATACCTCCCGCAATTGCGAAACTATTGTAGTTGGCATAAAAAGGCTCAGGAATGATAATTTCATCATGAGGATCAGTAATACAAGCAATGGTGAACAACAAGGCCTCAGAGGCACCAGTTGTTACCAAAATATCATCTTTGGAAACATTAATTTTATTTCTACTATAGTAATCAGCTAATTTATCACGGTACGATTCTGATCCGTTAGAAGTTGAATAACTAAGAATTTCTATGTCGTTATTTTTAACGGCATCTAATGCTACTTGAGGTGTTTTTATGTCGGGTTGACCGATATTTAAATGGTAAATATGAATACCTCTTTTCTCTGCAGCTTCAGCATAAGGAACTAATTTTCTTATGGGTGATTCGGGTGTTAAAATTCCTTTGCGAGATATTGTTGGCATATGTTTTTTACTTTAAAAGTTAATGATTTCTTTATACAAAGAAAGCTAACAAATTTAAGATTAATATGCTAAAACACTAGTGTTTTACCTTAAAAAAAGTTGAAAATGAAATTCTTTTGTAACTTAGGGCTAAATAAAAGTTCTATTGAAAAAATATATCTCCATTTTTTTTGTTTTTATAAGTTTTACTTGTTTCTGTCAAGGTAATTTTTCATTGCTCCATAATCGAAAAAAACAAAGCTTTAAATTCAAATCCATCAATAACTTAATAATCATTCCATTAAAAGTAAATGGTGTTCAAGGATCTTATATTTTAGACACCGGTTTGAGTACGAATATTCTGTTTAAAGCGAAAACTAAAATAGATAGTAGTTATGCCAATTTGAGGAAAGTTACTTTAAACGGTTTTGGAAACGGGCCAAATATGGAAGCCATTGTTACGGTAGACAATACGTTTCAGTTGGAAAATTTGCAAGCCACAAAACAGCGCATGCTATTGGTGTTAGATGAGCATGTAAACCTTTCTGCTAAAATGGGCATGACCATTGATGGCATGATTGGTTATGAGTTTTTTAAAAATTTTATTGTCAAAATTAATTACAGAAGTAAACAAATTACCGTTTACAATCCACAGTATTTTAAAAAGAAAACCCGTAAATCGTATCATACTTTTCCCTTACAATTTCATAAATACAAACCTTATTTAAAAGGAAAAGTTTTGTTAGCAAATAATAAAGAAATAAAAACTCCCGTAAAGCTATTAATTGATACAGGTGGAAGTGATGCTTTGTGGCTTTTTGAGGATGCAGCACAAAACTTAATTCCTACTGAAACACATTTTAAAGATTTTTTAGGTGAGAGTATTTCAGGAAGTATTTTTGGTAATAAATGTAGAATTGAAGAATTTCAGATTGGGGATTTTATCTTTAAACAACCAATCGTTTCTTTTTTGGATAAAAAATCGACAGAATTAGCAAGAAGAATTAAAAATAGAAATGGTTCTGTTGGAGGTGGCTTGTTGAGAAGATTTGTAGTTTGGTTTGATTATGGAAACAAAGAAATTACTTTAAAAAAGAGTCGTGGGTTTAGGGATGCTTTTACTTATAATATGAGCGGTTTAGATATGAATTATAGTGGCGATATTTTGATTGCTGAAACTAAAATCAGTAGTTTTTATGTACAAGACAAAGAGCAAAAATTAAAATTGACCAAAGATTTTAAATTTTCATTAAAACCCTCGTATATTGTTGGTCATGTTCGTGAAAATTCACCTGGTGCATTAGCGGGTGCACAAGTCGGAGATTTGGTTTTAAAAGTAAATCGGAAGGCAAGTTATAAAATGTCATTTGATGAAATCAATACTTTATTCTATACCAAAAAAAATAAATGGGTGCGACTTTTGGTTGCGAGAGACGGAAAAGAAATAACGTTGAAATTTAAATTACAAAATGAACTCTAAAGATTTTTTGTTTTATTTAAAAAAGAAAAAGGTCATTTTATAGCAATTATAAAATGACCTTTTTTTAGATTGTTTATGACTTATTGCCAACCACCACCAAGTGATTTGTACAAATCGACAACCGTTAGTAATTGTTGTAATTTGCTATTTACTAAATTTAGTTTCGCACTCAAAGCACTTTGCCTTGCCGTTAATAAATCTAAATAATTGGCATAGCCATTTTTAAGTAATTCTTCTGAATTTGTTTCAGCATTACGTAAAGCTTCAGCTTCTTTATTTCTAAATTGAAACTTTGTCGTTTCTGCTTGGTAAGAAAACAAAGCATTAGAAACTTCACTACCTGCTACTAACAAGGTTTGTCTATAATTTAATAAAGCTTGTTCTTCTTGGTTTTTAGCGACTTCAACCTGTGTTTTTAATTTTCTTTGGTTAAAAATAGGCTGTGTTAATCCTCCAATAACATTGGCAAATATTGAATTGGCATTTAACCAATTATCTACTTCTAAACTTTGAAATCCTCCTGAAGCTGTTAAAGTCAAGGCAGGATATAAATTGGTTTTGGCCACATTTTTCAATTCAAAAGTTTCCATCAAACTATATTGTGCCGCTTTTACATCGGGTCTGTTGCTTAACAACAACGCAGGAATACCAATTTGTAATTCGGTATCAATAACTTGCTGGTTTAAATTCCCTCTTTTAAATTTTTGAGGATTTTCTGCTAAAAGAATACTCAATCCGTTTTCTAATTTAAAAATAGCCGTTTCTAAATCTACTTTTAAAGCTTCAGCATTATTGTACTGTGCGATATTTTGATCTACAGCTACTTGAGTTACTTGTCCGGCATCCATTAAAGCTTTAATAGTTTCAACTCCTTTTTTGCGCACGCTAATGGTTTTGTTCGTTATTTTTAGCTGAGCATCTAAGGCCAATAATTGATAATAATTTTTTACAATTCTAGAAACTAATTCAGACCGAACGGCTTGTTGAGCTGCTGAACTCTTTAAAAAACTAGCATAGCTAGCTTTTTTACTACTTCTAATTTTTCCCCAAATATCTGCTTCCCAAGCTAAATTCCCAGCCAATTCATAAGTTTGAATAGATCGATCGCTAGACAAACCACCAAATCGACTGTTCTTAGAAACAACTGTATTTGTAAGACTTCCGCCAACACTAAAAGTAGGATAGTAACCTGCTTTTCCTTGTTTCATGTAGGATTCTGCTGAGTTCATTTGTTTGATGGCTATTTGTAAATCAAAATTATTAGCCAAACCTCGTGCAATGTATTCTTGTAAATAACGATCGGTAAACATTTCCTTCCAAGACACTGAGGCCATAGAAATAGAATCTGTTTTATGCATCGCATCATTTTCAAGCCTAAAGACTTCTTTTGACGCTTCTTTTACAATAGGTTGTTTAAAATCTTTAACAGCCAAGCAAGAGGTTAGGAGTGTAGCAACTCCTAACATCAAGACTATTTTATAGGTATCTATTTTTTTCATGATTTAATCAATTTCTTTGTTTAATTCTTGTGCTGATGACGACACTTTTTCTTGCAACCATTGGAACAAGATAAAGAGTATTGGAATTACAAAAACTCCTAAAACAGTACCAATCAACAACCCTCCAACAGCTCCTGTACCAATAGATTTGTTTCCTTCTGATCCAACTCCTTGCGACAATACCAATGGCATCAATCCTAAAATAAAAGCAAATGAAGTCATTAAAATTGGCCGTAATCGAGATTTGGCTCCTAGAATGGCTGCATCTACAATACTTTCTCCATTTCGTCTACGTTGCAAAGCAATCTCTACAATCAAAATGGCATTTTTAGCTAACAAACCAATCAACATAATTAAAGCAATTTGAAAATAAATATTGTTTTCTAAGCCTAAAAACTTAGTACTAATATAAGCTCCAAATACTCCAAAAGGTAAAGACAATACTACGGCAAATGGCAATAAATAACTTTCGTATTGTGCACATAATAAAAAGTACACAAACAAAATACTTAGTATAAAAATAAACGTAGTTTGGTTTCCAGCACTTACTTCTTCACGGGTCAATCCAGAATACGCAACGGTATAATTACTAGGTAATTTGGCAATTTCTTCTTCAATAACTCTAATGGCATCTCCTGTACTATATCCTTCGTTAGTTGCACCTGATATTTTCGTTGAGTTCAATAAATTGAAACGGGTTACGGACTGCGGTCCATACACTCTTTTTAAGTTTACAAATTCTGTAATAGGTGCCATTTCACCAGCGTTGGTTCTTACAAACATGCTATTCAAGGCATTTACATCGGCTCTGTCTTCTGGTAAAGCCTGAATGTACACTCTAAATTGTTTCCCAAATCTAGAAAAATCTGAAGCATAAACTCCACCAATATAACCTTGTAAAGTAGAAAAGATGCTAGAAACAGCCACTCCTTTTTCTTTCGCCAAAGGCACATTTACTTCCATTTCGTACTGTGGATAATTGGTGTTAAAAGAAGACTGCGCATATTTAATTTCTGGATGACTCATTAAAGCAAATGCAAAATCTCGATTGGCTTTGTCTAAATCTGAAAATTCTCCTCCAAATTTGTCTAATAAGTTCACTTCAAAACCAGATGAATTTCCAAATCCACGTATACTTGGTGGTGAAAAGAAAATAATCTTAGCTTCAGGAACACCTGCAGCAATTCCAAATAATTTTCCAGTAATTGCTTGTGCAGAAAGTGAAGAATCTTCACGCTCACTCCAATCTTTTAATTTAATAATTCCCATTCCATAATTAGAACCCGAACCGTTAATTAAACTTCTACCTTTAATAAAGTTAACGGCTACAATTCCATCTATACCTTCAATTTTGTCATATAATTTTCTGGTAACAGCATCAGTTCTGTCTAAAGAAGCACCTGCTGGTAATTCTACATTGGCAAAAATAATCCCTCTATCTTCATTAGGTACAAAACCTGTTGGAGTAGTGGTAGCTGCCCAATAAATTCCAACTGCTGCAATCAGTAAAAGAATTACAGAAATGAATTTTTTCTTATATAAAAACTGAAGTGATTGTCCGTATTTATGAATGGTTGCATTAAACCCACGATTAAATAAGGTGTAAAAACGTTGTAAAGGTCCTTTGCTTTTTAACTCTTCGTCTTCGTGATGTGTTTTTAATAACAAAGCACATAAGGCAGGACTTAAAGTCAATGCATTTACTGCTGAAATTAAAATAGCAATAATCAAGGTAACTCCAAATTGTTCGTAAAACACTCCTGTAGGTCCTGTAATAAACGTAACCGGAATAAATACAGCTGCCATTACTAAGGTAATAGAGATAATAGCTCCAGAAATTTCATTCATCGCAACCAATGTTGCTTTTTTAGGATTCTTTTCACCCTCGTCCATTTTTGCATGCACTGCTTCTACAACTACAATGGCATCATCTACCACAATACCAATGGCCAATACCAAGGCAAAAAGTGTTAATAGGTTAATAGAATATCCAAAAACATTTAAGAAAAAGAACGTACCAATAATAGATACAGGAACAGCAATAGCTGGAATTAAAGTAGATCTTAAATCTTGTAAAAAGATAAATACAACTAAGAAAACCAATAAGAAGGCTTCTAATAAAGTATGAACTACTTTTTCTATAGAGGCATTTAAAAACAAACTGGTATCATAAGGAATAAAAATATCCAATCCATCAGGAAGTTCATTTTCTATAGTTCCTAAAGTTGTCTTAATATGTTCTATAATTTCCTGAGCATTAGATCCTTTGGTTTGAAAAATCCCCATAAATACAGCAGGATGCCCTTTACTCATGGCATTAGAAGCATAAGATTGTGCATCTAGCTCAATAGTAGCCACATCTTTTAAACGTAAAAACTGTCCGTTACCTAAAGCCTTAATAACAATATCACTGTATTGACTTTCTTTTTTAAAACGTCCGCTATAAGTTAAGGTGTAAGAAAAAGCTTCTCCACTGTTTTGACCTAAAGATCCAGCTGCAGCTTCTAAATTTTGCTCTTTTAAGGCAGCAGTAACATCCGAAGGGATTAAGTTATAAGCAGCTAATTTTTCTGGTTTTAACCAAATACGCATAGCATAATCTTGTTGAGAAAATACACTTACATCTCCCACACCACTAATACGTTGCATAGCAGGAATTACGTTAATTTTTAAGTAATTCTGAATAAAAGTAGCATCGTAATCTTCGCTTTCAGAATACATAGAAATAAACATCAAAGCACTTGTTTCTTGCTTTTGTGTAATAACCCCTGTTTGTGTTACTTCTTGTGGTAACAAAGGAGTAGCTCTTGCTACACGGTTTTGTACGTTTACGGCTGCAATATCTGCATCCATTTCTTGATCAAAATAAACGGTAATTTCTGCAGTTCCTGTATTGGATGCTGTAGAAGTAATATAGGTCATTCCTTCTACACCGTTAATTTGTTCCTCAATAGGAATAATAACGCTTTCTAATACAGTTTCGGCATTGGCACCTGTATAATTTGCAGTTACCTTAATGGTAGGCGGTGCAATATCTGGATATTCTTCTATAGGTAAACTAGTAATGCTAATAGCCCCTAGCAAAACTATAATAATAGAGATCACTGTTGAAAGAACGGGTCTTTCAATAAATGTTTTTAACATAATGATAAAGTTTCTAGGTTGAATTAATTTTTAAATAAGGTAGCAATAGGTGCTATGGCTTTTTCAAAAGGAATGTCTTGTGGAGAAATGGTCGTTCCATTTCTTAATTTACTAATTCCTGTGATCACAATTTTATCTCCTACCTTAAGACCAGACTTAACCACATATAAATTGTTTACAGTTCCTTCTACTTTAATTAAAGTAGCTTTTACTTTATTGTCTGCACCTAAGGTGTAAATCATGATATCTTTTTGTTGCTCAAAAGTAGCAGATTGAGGTACTACAATAGCATCTTTATATGCTATTGGAAATCTGATTTCCCCACTATTTCCATTGGTTAACAATTCATTTGGATTGTCAAAAGCAGCTCTAATTTGTATGGTACCTGTACTTTGATTGATTTGCCCACTACTGGTTTGAATACGTCCTTTTTCTGAGTACACTTTACCATTGGCTAAAATCAAACTTAGGTCGGGAGAGTTTTGAATGCGTTCCGCTTTTGTTTTTCCTTCGTAACGTTGTAAATGGTCTATGTATTGAGCTTCATTAAAACTAAAGAAAGCATATACTTGACTAATTTCACTTACTTTGGTTAATGGAGTAGCATCACTTGGACTTACCAAAGATCCTTCTCTAAAATTAATAGAACCTACATATCCATCAATAGGGCTTTTAATAGTAGCATAGCTAATCGTAGCAGACACACCGCTGTAGTTCGCTTTTGCTTGCTTTAAATTCGCTTTTGCAGTTTCTAATTGTACAGGACTGATGATCTTTTTTTCTACCAGAGGAATTAATTTATTTACTTCCACTTGTGCTACATTAACACGAGCCTTTGCGGCACTTGCATCCTGACTTAAAGACTGAGTTTCTAATTGAAATAATACCTGTCCTTTACGTACTTTTTGACCTTCATCTACAAAAACTTTTTCTATATAACCGGATGTTTTAGCTCTTACATCACTATTGATAATTCCTTCAATTGTTGTAGGATAATCTCTATATCCTGTTACGGTTTTTTGTTGAATGGCAGTAACGGGAATTGCTACCGCTGGAGGTGTATTATTTTTTGTAGCAGCTTGGTTTTTATCGATACAGCTTACTAAGGAAAAAGATGCGAGTATTATGGCAACTGATTGATATATTTTATTCATTGTTATTTATTTTTATTAATTATTTTTTCTTTTAAGAGGGATACTGAGGCTATCGTTTTTTCTAAAAACTCTATATAATCGTCGTGAAAATCTAAATCAAAACGTTCTGCCTCTAAAGTTTCTGGTAGTTCATTAATATTGTGTTTGAATTCTTTAATTTCTGAGTGTAGTTCTTTATGCGTGCTCCAAAGAGAAACCATTTCATCAATACTATGAACAATAGTTCCTGGATCGAGGATAAAATATTTTTTCCGGTCTCCAGTTTTTGTAAAGTATGAAACCTTATTAGCACCCTGTAAATTTGTTAGATGGGTAGAAATGGTACTTTTACTAGCACACAATTTTTCTACCAATTCTTCAAAGGTGGTTCCTTTTTTTCCGTTCAATATGATATAGCTTAAAATTCGTGCCGCTACTGGAGCAATTTTGTCTTTTTGCTCAAAGTGAACGCCTAATTTTTCAACAAGCTGACATCTTTTTTTGTCTTGTACCATAACAGTAATTTAATTTTAAGCTGCAAATGTATGTTTAGTTCGGTTTATTCCGAACTAACAGTATGTTAAAATTTTCCCTAAATAATTAACTCATAAAAACAGATTTAGAATTGAAGAAGAATCTTGTCGTATGTAGACCAAAACTTTAAGTTAAAAAAGTAGACTAGAAAAAGGGAAATACAAAGTTCTAATCTTTTAAAATTGAAGGCTTTGAATCCTTGTTGATTTTTTGTAACTTACTGAAAGTGCTTACTTTGTGGTTTTCTTTCCACAAAAAAAATAAATACTCATGAAACAAATGTTGCTATTTATTGTAGTCTTAATATCTGCATCTATGAATTCTCAAGGCATATTTGCATTAAAAGACGATGCCAAAAAACAAGTAATTCACTTTAAAAACATTCACAATTTAATTATTATTCCATTGCGTTTAAATGGAGTGGAAGGCTCTTATATACTAGATACCGGCGTACATAAAAATTTGATATTTAAAACCAAAGAAGATCCTATTTTTCAAGATACACTTCGGAAAAAAATATACTTAAATGGTTTCGGTGTTGGAGAAACCATTGAAGCTGTGGTAGTCAATAATAATATTTTTGAATACAAAAAAATTAGAGGTATACGGCAACAGAATTATGTGTTATCAGACGAACGTCTTGATTTTTCAGCCAAATTCGGAACAACGATTAATGGTATTATTGGGACTGAGTTTTTCAGAGATTTTGTGGTAAAAATTAATTATTCTTCCAAAACAATAACCGTTTACAATCCGAAATATTACAAGCAAAAAAAAGGCAAACGTTACCAAACCTTGCCATTACAATTCAAAAAAAATAAACCTTATGTAGATGCACGTGTTAGCATTGAAGGGCCTGCGGTAAAAGGAATTCCTATTAATTTATTGATAGATACAGGAGGTAGTGATGCTGTTTGGTTGTACGATGATAAAAATTATGGATTAGAGGCCCCAGATAAAAATTTCAGAGATTTTTTAGGGGAAAGTATTTCTGGCTATGTATATGGTAAAAAAGGCCGTGTAGAACAGTTTAGCTTGGGTAATTTTAAATTTGAAAAACCTGTGGTTTCATTTTTAGATTCAGCCTCTACCGTTATAGCAAGAAAAATAAAAGGGAGAAATGGAAGTTTAGGAGGTGAAGTATTGAGCCGGTTTGTTATTTGGTTTGATTATAGAAAAGCTCAAATTACTCTAAAGAAAAATCATAAATTTAAAAAACGATTTAGCTATAATATGAGTGGATTGGACATTAACTACAATGGTTCTATTTTAGTTTCTGAAGTGGTGCCTACCGATGTTGAATTTGGTGTTCAAAGAAACCATGTTTCCTTAGTAGAAGATACGTATCAATTTGTGACAAAGCCTTCTTTTATAATTGCCAATATTCGGGAAGGATCTATTGGTGAAACTGCGGGCTTGTTAAGAGGTGATGTTTTGGTCTCTATAAATAACAATCCTTGTTACGATATGACCCATGAACGAATTTATTCTATTTTTCACAACTATAAAGATCGAAATATAAAATTGGAGGTTTACCGTCAAGGTGAAAACCACACCTTTAAATTTAAATTGAAAGATGAGCTGTAATAGAGCAAAGGCCTGGTTTAGCTGACCAAAAAAACAGCTAAGACAAGCAGTATACTTGTTTTAAGAATTTTCGTGGTTTTCCAAAAGTGATCTTGCTTTAAAATTGCAGCAAATTTTCCTGCAAGCATGGCAATTAAACCAAAAATTAACAAAGCTTGTATCATAAATAGCACACCCAATACCAACATTTGAAGCATGGGACTGATTCCTGTTGGGCTAATGAAATTTGGTAGAAAAGCCATAAAGAATAAAGACACTTTTGGGTTTAAAATATTCATAAAAAAACCTTTTTTCAGAATTTTTATTCCTTTGTATTTTAAATCTGCCTTTTCAGTCTCCAATTCAAAAGTTCCATTTTCTTCTTTGTAAGCTAAAAATGCGAGGTATAGCAAATAACCTGCTCCTAGAAATTTTAAACTAGTAAACACACTTGCTGATTTTTGAATGATAAGAGAAAGTCCCGTAGCGGCAGCCATTGTATGAATCAACACCCCTAAACACAAGCCTATAGCGAGTGTAAATCCAGTTTTAAAACCCTTAGTTATACTTTCTGTTAAGACATAAATAATATCTGGTCCAGGTAGTACAGTTACAACTACGGAGGCGAAAATAAATGATAGAATTATTTGACTATCCATAGAAAATTAAAGGAATGTGAAAATTATAAGTAGCAAATGGCTAAGGTAAAAAACTATATATTTATAAAAAATTAACGAGGCTAATTTTATACATCAAAAATATAAAATATAGCAATTTACTTAATATATTTTTCAATGAAAATAGTTGTTTTAGATGGGTATACCTTAAACCCAGGAGATTTAGATTGGCAGGCTTTAGAAAAAATAGGAGAACTAGTGGTTTACGATAGAACTGCTTTTGATGATGCTGAAATAATTAAAGCGATAGGCGATGCTGAAATCGTTTTTACAAACAAAACGCCTTTGCAAAAATTAGTTTTAGAACAGGTACCAAACCTTAAGTACATTGGTGTTTTAGCTACAGGTTACAATGTTGTTGCTGTAGACGTGGCCAAAGATTTGGGGATTACGGTGACCAATATTCCGGCTTATGGTACCATAGCAGTTGCCCAGTTTACCATGGCCTTATTACTAGAAATGTGTCACCATGTAGGAGAGCATTCAAGAGCTGTTTTTAATGGAGATTGGTCTAAAAGCCCTGATTTTTGTTTTTGGAATTATCCCCTTATTGAATTGTCAGGAAAAACAATGGGAATTGTAGGCTTTGGAAGAATTGGACAGGCTACCGCTAAAATAGCAGAAGCTTTTGGGCTTAAAATAGTAGCCTATAGTAGAACACCGAAATTAGAATTAGAATCGGCAACCTGTCGCTATGTTTCTTTAGATGAATTATTTTCACAGTCAGATATTATTAGTTTGCATTGCCCTTTGTTTGAAGAAACAAAAGGAATGATTGATGAAACTAGTTTGAAGAAAATGAAAAAAACGGCGCTATTGATCAATACGTCAAGAGGGCCACTTATTGTAGAAGAAGATTTAAAAGAAGCTTTGAATACTGGAACTATTGCCGGAGCTGCTTTGGATGTGGCAACAATAGAGCCTTTAAACGAAGAGAGTACCTTGCTAGAAGCTAAAAATTGCATCATCACTCCACATATTGCATGGGCAACAAAAGAAGCAAGAACGAGATTGATGGAGACTGCAGTCAACAACCTGGTGGCTTATTTAGCTAAAAAGCCTATGAATGTTGTTAGTAATTAAATAGAAAACAATTTAAAATTAAAAAAGCTATTGCTAGAAACATGCTTGTTTTTAGTAATAGCTTTTTTTGTAGAGGTCTAAAAATTGCTTGTATACTCTAAAATTTCTTTAGCGTAAAATCTATTTTGTAGATAAGAAAATCGTTGATCGTTCTCATTTTTTTTAGGTGTTAACTTTTTCTTTTTGATGCCTCCACAATTATTTTTTTGATACAAATGTTTTCCTTTGGTCTGGCCTAACAGCATTAATTCTTGCCAATCAGCACAGGCTAGGGGCATGTCACCAATTTGAAAATACGTTGCGGCCCTATTGTACAAAGCATCAATTTTCATGGGGTTCAAACGGTAAGCTTCTGAAAAATTTACAATGGCATAAAAATAACCTTTTAAGTCAAAAGACCGCACACCTTCAGAAAAATAGTAGTCTGATAAGTTGATTAAAAAATGGGTATCTCCTGATAAGGTATTGAAAGTTTCATACGAATGGGTGAAATAATTGATGTCAAATGTTTTTAATTGAATTCTTTGTAGGTCTTTTAATACAAAAGGAATTTGTAATTTGTTGAGGTGTTTAAATTTTTTTAATTCCCATAATTTATAGCTTTCAGAAATTATTTGGCTTATTTTTTTTAATCGTAGACTGTCTGTTGAGGTGGATTCAATAATTTCAGTTTGCACCTTTTTTTCTTTGATATCCAAAGAAATAGTTCCTTTTAGTAGAAAATTAGTATGGTCATTTTTAAAAGCCAAATTTAGTTTTTCTTCTAAACTAATTTTTAGTTTGGGGGTATAGTACTTGTTTGCTATATGTGTTTTTGAAGGGTTCCTTTTGTTTGCATCGAAAATAGTTTGCGCCCTAACAAAATAATACCGTTTCAATTTGGTTGGATCTAAGTTGACGATGTATTCCGATAAAATTAAGGTGTCTTTACTAGCTCTGTCAATTCGGTAACCTGTTGCTTTGGAAGTAATCAGATAGTGGCCGTTGTACCTGTATTTTAAACAAGCTACCTCTTTTGGAGAAGTTGGGTCTACACGAAGACAAATTTTTCTTTTGGAAATATCAAAATTGAAGTAACTAGAATCACTGATAAAATGACTCAAAATGCGACTGCTATCTTTCATTTCAATCTTATAAGTAATCCAATTGCCTTTGAATGCTTTTTTTTGTGCAGATATAGGAAAAACAGCAAGCATCAAAAGCCACAAAAGAAAGCTGCTATACTTTGATTTAACAATGCTTGATGTGGATGGCTTTCGCAAAATTTAGTTTCTTTTTCAGTTCTCTTATAAACCTACAATATTTTTCAGAATAAAATATTTTTTAAATGCATCTTTTTAAAAAGTAAAGCTATTTGTGATTGTTTTTTTCTTTTTACAATAAAACAATAAGTTGTAAGAGTTTGATTTACAAGTTGTTAGTTAAGTTAAATAAAAATAATTTTAAAAAACAGCTTTTTTTTCATTCATCCATTAAACCAAAGGTATTATCTATTGTCTTAGCTTGGGTTCGATTTTAGATAACGACCAAAACAAATAAAAAAAAACAATATTAAAAAGTAAAAAAAATGAAAGCATTAAAATTAACTTTAGCTACAATTGCTATTATGACCTCTGTAAGTTCTTTCTCTCAACAAGAAAAACCAAAACCTTCACCTGAAAAAATATTCAAGAAATTTGATAAAAATGAAGATGGGGCAATTACTAAGGATGAGTTAGAAGGGAAGAAAATTTTGGCTAGATTCGAAAAAATAGACAAAGATTCTAATGGTAGTATTTCATTAGAAGAGTTTAAAAAATCGATGAACAAAGTGAAAGGTAAAGGAAAAGCCGAAGGAGCAAAACCTAAAAAGAAAAAAGTTGTAGAAGAAGAAGATAATGATGGAGATGATGCATAAGCGTTAATTTCATTCAAAAAAAATCCCCTTGACATTAAAGTCAAGGGGATTTAAGTTTTAAAGGCTTTCCAAGTGTTTTATCACATGTTGCAAGGAAGCACATTGCAGGTCAGCTATTGAAAATTTGGGATTTTGTACATCCTTCGTTAAAATGAGTGTTGTTGCCATAGAAGCTTTTGCAGCAATCATTCCTGTCACGGAATCTTCTAAAATAAAGCATTCTTCAGGTTTGGAGTTTAATTTCTCCATCACTTTTAAATAAACAGCTGGATTAGGTTTTCCATAGAGTTCATCGTCGGCACTGCAAATTTCATTAAAAAAATATCTAACCGCTAGCTTGTCTAAAACAGCATTAATTATTTTCCAACTAGAAGAGGTTGCAAGCCCGATTTTATACTTTTCTTTCTTTAGGTAGCTTAAAAGCTCCGTTAAGCCTTCAATCGCTTTTCCGTTTTCTATAATGTTTAACACAACTTGATCTAAAATACTTTCAGCCAATACATCTGGAGAAATAGTTAAATCGTATAAATCGCACCAAGTTTTTGCTACATGGTCTATTCTTTTTCCCATGGTGTACTTTTCACAATCTTCAATACTAACAGAAATACCTATAGTTTGAAGTGTTTTTATTTGAGCAATTTGCCAAAAGGGTTCGGAGTCGATCATGACACCGTCCATGTCAAAAATAAAAGTAGTTGCTTTCATTGCTTAAATATTAATTAAATAATTTTTTTGATGCATTTTTTCATAAATATCTTTACTAAACATATAGAGTTGTGCAGGCTTTTTGGAAACCCCAACTTGTTTTTCATCCAACGGAATGATGTATTTTTTATGAATTAATTTTCTTCTAAAATTACGGTTGTCTATTTCTACATTCAATATAGACTTGTACAAATCTTGTACTTCATTAATCGTAAATTTATCGGGGAGTAGTTCAAAAATAATAGGTTCAGTAAGGCATTTAAGTTTTAAGTCTTCATAGGCCTCAAGTATTATTTTTTTATGATCAAAGCCTAATTTTGGCAATTCTGATACGGGAAACCATTTTGCTTTTTGTTTGCTATTTAAATCAACATCTTCTGTTTTTACCAAAAAATAATAAGCAATAGTCACTGTTCGTTGGTTAAAAGCTTCATTGTCTATCCAAGGAGCATCTTTCTCATCCTTTAATCTATTGGGATCACCAAATGCTTTAAATTGTTTTTTATAGGTATTGCTTAACCCCGTAAGCTCCTCCAAAACACGTGTTGCCGATTGGTCTAAAGTTTCATGCTCATAGATATGATATCCTGTCAATACATAATCATTCACTAAAACCTCTTTTGTAGATTTAGATTCTAAGTAGCGATGGATTAACAATAAATTTAATGATTTGGATATAATGTCATATCCGAACACCACGCAATCGACAGATATATTTAAGTTTTTTATAAGTTCCATAGTACGGTTATAAGTAGTTGCATTAGTTAATAGTTTTTGAAAAATAATTAAACGTCATTTAAACACTAAGTATATTGATTTTCGTTTAATTGATACAAATATATAAAAATAATCAAGATAAACAACTCATTTAAAACCTCTTATTTTTATGGGTTTACGATGCTATTTTTAATTTATTGTAAAATAAATTTGTTTTTTACTATTTAATTTACATACATTTGTGGAGTAAACGTCATAATGACGTTTTATGGAAAAATAATTTAAACCAATAAACTTATGAAACCAATTATTACATCTTATTCTATGAGACCCCTACAAAATTTTGAAAGCGAACAAAACTATTTTTTTAGCACGATTTTGATTTTGACAGTTTTCTTATTTTCATTCAAATCTTTAAATGCTCAAAATAAAATAGAAGACACTTATGAAGCATTCAATGCAGGAGTACATGTAAAAAACATGCATTTATGGCATGGGTTTGTGGTGAACTCTAGCGCAATGATAGCAACCAATTTAGAATTTAATAGTAGAGACAAAAAATTTAATTTTGGCGTATGGGGTGGTGCTAGCTTTGCAGGAACCGATGTAACAAACAAAACTACCGGAGAAAGTGTAAGTGCCAATTATAAAGAATTCTCCATTTATACGTCGTATCGTTTTTCTGATAAATTCTTTATTGAAGCGGTATCACACAACAATTATACAGGGGTAGAAGAAAGAGGGGATGTTTTGCATTACTGGAGTTACGACACCACACAGGGCTATAATTTTGTAGACGTAAATTTTGGCTACAATATTACACCAAATACTTTATTATATTTAGCAACCATCGTTGGTGGTGGATCTGGAGATTATGAGCTTCAAACAGACAATACAAGGAAACATTCTTGGACGCATTATTTTGAAGTAAAAAGTAAAGTATGGGAAAAGAATGATTCAAATCTATCCTTATTTGCTGGTGGTGCTTGGTCTTTTGTAACAGATAAAACTTTTTATACCAAAGGAGCTGGAAATATGATCAATGTGGGAGCAACATTGAGTAAAAAAATAAACATCGGGAATTATAAATTACCTGTTGATGTAACCGCTATGTGGAATCCAGAACAAGAAAAAACGGTTCTCCAAGTAGATTTTACTATATTCTAGAAAAAACATTTTACCTAATAAAATAAACGTACAACTTAAACCCAATTATCATGAAAATAACAAATATAAAAAACGTTTTAAATCATCTTAAAAAATCAATTTTAGCAGTTACTTTACTACTTAGTTTAGCTAGTTGTGTTGAAAAATTAAGTTCTGGAAAAACGGAAACAACCAGAGAAGAGAATGCTGGTGAATTGATTGAAAGTAAGATCGACCTTACAGGAAAAAAAATAGGGTATTGCACACCTTCATTAAACGCACCTTATTACCAAGCTTTGTTACAAAGTATTAAAAGTACAACAGAAAAGAATGGGATGGTGTTTTTATCAGCTGATGGGCAAGATGACATTAACAAACAAATTGCAGCTGTTGAAGATTTAATTACCAAAGGAGTGGATGCTTTGTTGTTGAACCCTAAAGATCCTGATGCCTTAGTAGTTGTAACAAAAATGGCGAAAGCTGCGGGAATTCCTGTTTTTATTATTGATAGCTCTATCAATCCAAAAGCTGATTATGTTACCACAGTACAGTCAAATAACTTGGCTAACGGTGCTTTGGCAGGAGAGTGGTTGGCTAGAAAATTTGGAAGCAAAAAAATGAATATTGCTTTGTTAAGTGGAAATGCAGGAAATCCTGTGGGAAGAACTCGTAAACAAGGTTTACTACAAGGAATAACAGAAGAGCAATTAAGAACACAAGGAAAAATTAATTTAAATGTGCTTACACAAGCCTATACAGAATGGTCGTATGCAGGTGGGTTAAAAGCTATGGAAGATATTTTAGTAGCACATCCAAATGTAAATGTGGTTATTACCGAATCGGATGTATGTGTATTAGGAGCCATCAAAGCCATTGCACAAGCGGGTAAAACAGATGATATTTTAATTGTTGCTGGTGCCGATGGTCAAAAAGAAGCAATTAAGTATATAATGGAAACAGATTTTTATGGATGTACAGCCATGAACAGTCCGGTGCAAATTGGAAAAAATGCCGTGCAATATGCCATTGAGTATATGAACGGAAAAAGAGATTTTTCGAAAACATCTTTTACAGCTCCTTTATTGATTACCAAAGAAAATGCAGCACAGCACTACAATCCGAAAGCCTTATTTTAATCACTAAACTATTACGATATGCAAAATTCAGCAAATGACTACCGATTAGAAATGACTGGAATATCAAAAAGTTTTGGTGTTGTTTCGGTACTCAAAAATGTAAATCTTAAAGTAAAGTCTGGAGAAATCCATGCTTTACTTGGAGAAAATGGTGCAGGAAAATCGACTCTGATTAAAATTTTGAGTGGAGTGCATCAAAAAGATGGTGGACAGGTTTTATTAAATGGACAAGAAATCAATCCTAAAAACACACACGACGGCCAAGTATTAGGAATTAGTGTGGTATACCAAGAATTGTCTTTAGTTAACGATTTGTCAGTAGCAGAAAATATTTATCTACACAAATTAGGCGCAAGTAAGTTTTGGATGAATTGGAAAGAAATTACTAAAAACGCACAAGACTTAATTGATTCTTTAGGGTTTGAAATTGATGCCTCCGCTATTGTTAGAGACTTAAGTATTGTTCAAAAACAAGTGGTAGAAATTGCCAAAGCTTTGTCCGAAGACACAAAGGTTTTGGTTTTAGATGAACCCACAACCGTTTTTGATCCTAAAGACACACAAAAGTTATTAGACAATCTGTTTAAGTTAAAAGAGAAAGGAATTTCAATCATTTATATTTCACATCATTTAGAAGAAATTTTTAAAATAGCCGATACCATTACTGTATTAAGAGACGGAGTAGATACTGGTAGTATGCCTGCATCAGCAACCCATACAGATGATGTGATTCGTTTAATGATTGGTAGAGAACTAAAGGATTTGTATCCGGCTAGAACGGCTACAATTGGAGAGACGCCTATTTTTGAAGTTCAAAATTTGAGTGCCAAAGACAATTTGGTTCATGATATTTCTTTTTCAGTAAAACCAGGAGAGGTTTTAGGAATTGCCGGTTTAGGTGGAAGTGGAAGAACCGAGATGGCGAAACTTATTTTTGGATTGTATAAAAAGAAATCTGGAACTATTCTATTAAATGGAGAAGAAATAAAAACAAGTTCACCTGTTGAAGCAGTGGCGCATAAAATAGGTTTTGTTTCAGAAGATAGAAAGGAAGAAGGTGTCTTTTTACCATTGTCTATTAAGAAAAATATTAGTGTGACCAATTTTGATTTTATCTCTAACAAATTTGGATTCTTAAAATTAGAGAAAGAGCAGGACAATGTTTCAGAGTTGATAAGTAAACTAAATATTAAAACACCAAGTTCTGAAGTAACGGTAAAAAACCTAAGTGGTGGAAATCAACAAAAAGTAGCTTTGGCAAAATGGTTGAGTATAGATAGTAAAGTAATTATCATTGATGAACCTACACGCGGGGTAGATGTAGGGGCAAAAATTGAAATTTACAATCTAATTAACGAGGTTGCCAGCAAAGGTGTTGCTGTTATAGTTATATCATCAGACATGCCCGAAATTATGGGGATTGCTGACAGAATACAAGTAATGCACACAGGTAGCATCTATGGAGAATTAGCTAAAGAACAGTTTTCTGAAGAAAATATTTTACGATACGCTATCGGAAAACCATTAAAATAAACCTAAACAAAAAAAATAAACTTATACATTATGGCCTTAACTATTCAACAACAATTAAGTAGCCCAAGAGGGTGGCTTAACTTCTTAATCAAGCACAACACAATTTTCATTTTCATTTTATTGGTTGTCTTTTCAGCCCTTATTTCTGATGTGTTTTTCACATCTGTAAATTTATCAAACTTATTAAAACAAGTATCTGGTATAGGAATTATTAGTATCGGTATGTTAATCGTAATATTAACAGGGGGTATCGATTTATCCGTAGGTTCTATGGTGGCTTTATTAGCCGTAACCTTTGCCATTTTGGTCAATACCATTGTACTGCCACTGGCTATTATAGCAACCATTGCTATAGGATTCGGTTTAGGAAGTATTGCTGGATATTTGGTCGCTTTTCAAAAAATGGCGCCTTTTATTGCCACTTTAGCTTTAATGACTATCGCTAGAGGTTTAGGATTTATTTATTCGAAAGGATCTCCTATTACATTTGATACGGCAGGTGGATTGTTTATGTCAAATTTTGCAAACAATGCGACTTTGGGTATCCCGAATATTGCGATTGTCTTCTTTATCATTGTAATTGCTGCAATGGTCATGTTAAAATACAATGTATTTGGACGCTTAGTTATTGCTATGGGGAGTAACGAAGAGGCAGCTCGTTTGTCTGGAATTAAAGTAAACAAATACAAATTTTTAGTCTATGCTATTTCAGGAGCTTTGGCGGCTACTGCTGCTATTATTGTAGCTTCTAGAACCAATTTAGGATCTCCTAACATGGGTATGGCATGGGAATTAGATGCCATAGCCGCTGTTGTTATTGGAGGGGCTAGCTTAAACGGAGGTAAAGGAACTGCAATTAATACCTTAATGGGCGTCCTTATTTTAGGTTTGATTAGTAATATTCTAAACCTTTTAAATGTACCGTCTTATCCGCAACAAGTAGTAAAAGGAGCAATTATTGTTTTTGCAGTATTGTTACAACGTTTTGAATCTAAATAATAAAAAACTGTCTCATGAAAAGTTATAAATTAAACAATCAGAACTTGTCTAAATTTAAAGAGCAAGTTGCTGTTCCAACATATGATAGAAGTCAAGTAAAAACAGGAATTGTACACGTAGGTATTGGTGGTTTTCACAGAGCACATCAGGCTTTGTATACCGATCAGTTATTACACAATCCGTCCGTAAACGAATGGGGGATTTGTGGAGTTGCCTTGTTAGATTTTGATCAAAAAATATACAACACGCTAAAAGAACAAGATGGTTTGTACACCTTAGTAGTTAAAGAACTAGATGGGACCTTTACCAAAAGAATTATTGGTTCTATTGTGGAATGTTTGTTTGCTCCAGAAGACCCTTCTAAAGTAATTGAAAAAATGGCCAATCCAGATGTAAAAATCATCACCTTAACCATTACAGAAGGTGGGTACAATTACAACGAAGCTACGGGAGAATTTAACTTTGAGAATCCACAGATTCAGTCAGACATTGAAAATCCACAGGCACCTAAAACCATTTTTGGTTACTTAACACAAGCTTTAAAATTAAGAAAAGAAAGAGGGTTACCAGGGATTACCATACAATCTTGTGATAACATTCAAGGAAACGGACACATGACTCATAAAATGTTGTTGAGTTATGTAAAAGTTGCAGCTCCAGAATTGGTGTCTTGGATAGAAAGTAACGTTTCTTTTCCTAATAGCATGGTAGACAGAATTACGCCGGCAACAGCACCTTCTGATATTGTTGCTTTAAAAGAAACTTCAGGAATTGAAGATGCTTGGCCAGTGGTTTGCGAACCTTTTAAACAATGGGTAATTGAAGATGATTTTGCTACAGAAAGACCTGCTTGGGAAACCGTAGGAGCACAGTTTGCAAAAGATGTAGTTCCTTATGAAAAAATGAAGTTGAGCTTATTAAATGCTGGACATTCGGTTTTAGGAATACTCGGTTCTTTACTAGGATACAATGCCATTGATGAAGTAGTACACAACCCAAATATCAGTACTTTTTTAAAGGCATACATGGATGTGGAAGTGACACCTACGATAGGAGAATTAGAAGGGGTCGACTTAAATATCTACAAGAAATCTTTACTAGAGCGTTTTGGAAATATAAATATCAAAGATCAATTGGATAGAATTTGCTCTGAGAGTTCTGCTAAAATTCCAATTTTTATTTTACCAACAGTACAAGCACAATTAAAAGACAAGGCATTGGTAAAACGTGCAGCTTTTGTATTAGCAGCTTGGGCAGTATATAGTATAGGTACCGATGAAAAAGGTAAGGAATTGGTGATTAAAGATGCTTTAAAATCTACTTTACATACCAAAGCACAAGTAGCACAAAAGAATCCAACAGCGTTTTTAGACATAGAAACTGTTTTTGGAACATTAAAAGAGTCTTCTGTATTTGTACAAGCATACAAAGAGGCTTATGAAAACATAACCACACATGGAGTAGAAAAATGTGTGATTGAGATAAACAATACCCTTTAAGACCAACAAAATGAAAAATATAATTTGCTTCGGCGAAGTGTTGTGGGATGTATTTCCAGAACATAAAAAAATAGGGGGAGCTCCTTTAAATGTAGCCATCCGACTGCAATCATTAGGAAATAAAGTCGCCATAATTAGTCGTGTAGGTAATGATGAGGATGGAAATGAAATTATAGATTTCATTCAACAAAATAAAGTCAATAGCATGCTTGTTCAAGAAGATGCTGTTTTAGAAACAGGAAAAGTAAAAGTAACCTTAGACCCAACAGGTTCTGCTTCGTATGATATAAAATTCCCTACAGCCTGGGACAACATTCAGTTAACTGACAAAGCAAAAACGGCTTTACAAACTACGGATGCTTTTGTTTTTGGAAGTTTAGCATCTAGAGATATTACCTCTAGAAATACGTTGTATGAATTGTTAAAACTAGCTCCTTATAAAATATTTGATGTCAACCTAAGAAAACCTCATTACAGTGCAGACGTGTTGAATCACTTAATGTGTGAGGCTGATTTTATCAAATTTAACGATGAGGAACTTTTAGAAATTGCCCAAAATTACGAAGTCAATATAGAGACTTTAGAAGAATGTGTTCAATTTATAGCTCAAAAAACAAATACAAAATCTATTTGTGTAACCAAAGGAAGTAAAGGAGCTATGTTGTATTTCAACAATGAATTTTACAACAACCCGGGCTACAAAATAAAAGTAGTTGACACCGTAGGAGCTGGGGATTCTTTTTTAGCTTCATTAATTGATCAATTGTTAAAAGATACCCATCCACAAAGAGCTTTGGATTTTGCTTGTGCAGTCGGGGCACTTGTAGCCAGTAGAGAAGGTGCAAATCCGAAATTAAAAGAACAAACAATTGAAAATCTTATAAATTCTTAAAAAGAAATAAACATATAATACCCCGAGTTTAAGTTTGACCTCCTGTAACTTTGTTTTAAACAAATGCGACAGGAGGTTTTTTTATTAGGAAATGATATTTTGTTCTTTTCGTTTTCTATTTCTTTTTAAAATTTCATTGATCATAATAAGAACCAATATTAAAAAGGAACAGCCATAAAATGTAAGTGTCATTTTTTCTTGTTCTCCAAAAACCAAATAGCCCAAAATAATGGCATATACAATTTCTAAATTAATGGTTAGGTTAACAGAAAAAGGACTTAGTTGTTTCATGACTTCTACACTTGCTATAAAAGGAAAAGCTGTACATCCAATTCCTAATAAAAGCAAATAAACTAAATCTTGTTGTGTAGGATAAAAAATAGTTTCAGGAACTTCAAAGAAAATAAATAGTCCAATAGTAACAAGTGCCAAAGCAAAAATAAGTTCGACAAAAGAAATGGTAAAGGCATCTGCTTGCTGAATTAATTTTCCATTTATAGTAGAAAAAATAGCTACGGTTAAGGCGGCCATCGAACCTAAAAATATTCCTGCAATCGGATTTTCAGAATTTTCAAATTCACTAAACCCAATAAAACTTAGGATCACAATTATCAATAAACCGATAAGGACTTCATTGCGATTAATTTTTCGTTTGTACACCCAAGGTTCTATCAAGGAAGTGAAAAAAGTTCCTGATGAAACAGAAATCATGGCAATAGAAATATTGGCTATTTTAATTCCTCCAAAAAAACAAAGCCAATGAATGCCGACAATAGCACCAACCGCTGCAATTTTTAAAAAAAGCGTTTTGCTTAAACGTAATTTTTTTCTTCGAAGAAGCATGTAAATAAATAATGAAATGTTCACCAAGACCAATCGCCACCAAACTAAAGCAATAGAATCGTAAGAAATTAATTTTCCTAAAATAGCCGTAAATCCCCAACAGAGCACACAAAGGTGCAGTAGCAAAAGAGCTTGATTTCTTGTCATATTTATTCAAATAGAATTCAAAAATACAGTATAAAATAAGTTTACAGTATTTCTTTTGGAATAACTTTACGGGTCCAAGTTTTTAAACGTTTGTACGTAGCTACTTTTGCATCTGGATTCCAATCGGAAGTTGTTTGCCAAGAATTACCAGGCGTAAACTCTATTTCCATTCCTGTTAAAACACCTTTTGCAATTTTAGCTGATTTTACCACCACAATGCATTCTGTGTTTAAATTGGCACTTCTTGGGTCTAAATTAAATGTACCAATAATCGTGGTATGTTTGTCGATAACCATTGATTTTGCATGAAGTCCAAAAATGGGTTTATGTTTCAATTTTTCTTGCAATTCACCGGTCATAATTTTTATACGTTCTTCGGCATCTGGTCTAAATTCAAATATCTGAACTCCGGTAGCTAATAGTTTTTTTCGATCCGTTTGATAGCTGCTAAAAGCTTCAACATTGTCGGTAGAAGCAAGACTATTGGTTAAAATTCTAATTTTTACACCACGATCAACAGCTTCTTTAAATAATTTTCTACTAAGTTCTGTTGTAATTAAATAAGGTGTTTGAATGTCAATAGCGTTTTTTGCATTTTTCACCAACTTAATTAAATGTGTTGTTGTTATTCCACCACCCAGCAAACCACTTTTACCATCATTTTTTCCCGGTAAGTCGGAAATAAAATTGACAGAATCTAACCAAACTAAATTTCCTGATTTTTTAATTTCTTGAAAAGTAGCTGGTAAGTTGGCTATTCGTGTTCTAATTTGAGGCCAAAAGTTAAACGGATTGCAAGCGTACTCGTGTAATTTGTCAAATTGCTGGTCAGAATATGTCACCTTGGGCGTATCTTCTAAAACCTCCGAAATTTTTGTACTTAAATTATGGTTCCAAAATTGTTCAAATGAATGATTTACTTTCTGACTCGCTTTTCCTAACACTAAAATATCTCGATCTCTAAAATTGTATTTGTGGTCGTAATCAAAATATTCATCGGCAATATTTCTACCCCCTGTAATTACGACTTGTCCATCTACTATAAATGTTTTGTTATGCATTCTTTGATTGGCTCCTCTAAAATCAGTAGAAAATTTCTTTATTTTTCCAAAAAAATTCTTGCCCAAGTTGACACCCGGATTGTAGATTTTAACTTGAATGTTTTTATGAGCATCAAATAGTAAAATATCTTCTAATTCAGCATCTACCATAAAATCATCGACAAGGATTCTAATTTTCACACCTCTATCGGCAGCTCGTACTAAATAATCACACGCTATAAGTCCAATATTATCCATAGAAAAAATAAAATATTGAATATCAATTGTTTTTTCTGCGTGCTCTGTCAACCAAGCCCTAGCCACCATAGAACCACTTCCGTCTTCTAAAACATAAACTCCTGTTTTAGACTGCATCTGCTCCTTTAAATCTTCTAATTCTTTAGAAAGAGAAGCCGTTTTTGTAAGATGAATTTTTGAACAGAAATCTGTAGTTTTTGTATGGACTTCTTTTGAATTACAGGATACAATGAAAACTAGTAGAAGAAAGAAATAAATTTTTAAGTAGTTCATAGTTGCAAGGTGAATTCAGATTTGTATTTCCATTCCTTAGAATTTAATTCTAGTTTTGGACAGGCTTAAAATTACAGCTTTTTTTAAGATACTTGACACCTAGAAAAATACAGTTTAAACAAAAAAAACTATGATTGAATAATCATAGTTTTTTTGAAATAAGGAGAAAATAAGCTTAAAGCGAAATTCTTGTCCCAATATTTTTACCGTCAATAATATCAATAATGGTATTGTCTTTTTTACCATTGGCAATATATGTAGGGATATTTTGCGCTGCAGCTTCCTGAGCACAGTCTAACTTAGAACCCATTCCACCACGTCCTTGTTCTTCATTTTTATTACTATCCTGAATGTATTTATTTAAATCTTCATTCGGATTGATATTTTCAATAAGATCACTACTCTCAGAATCTGGATGGCCTGTATAAACCCCATCTATATCAGTTAAAATGATCAGTTTGTCGGCATTAATTAACTGTGCAATCAAACTAGCCAGCTCATCATTATCCGAAAACATGGAAGTAGTTACCGATACGGCATCATCTTCATTGGCAATTGGAATAACACCTTCAGACAATAAGCCTTCACAACAGCTAATCATATTTTCACGATGAATACCGGGTGTAAAATCTCTTTTGGTTGGTAGTACTTGCGCACATTTTAAACCATAATCGTTAAAAATATTGTAATACAAACGCATCATACGTGGCTGTCCTATAGAAGAATATACCTGACGTCTTTGCGTTTTGTTTTTAATTTTTGATTTTCCTAAAACTTCTCTACCAGCAATTACGGATCCAGAAGAAACAAGAATGGTAATAATATCTCTTTCGTAAAGTTCTGCAATTTGTTTCACCAGTCTCGCTAAAACAGGTCTAACTATTCTATTGTCTTTGTTAGTCATTACGTTAGTTCCGACTTTTATAACGATTCTTTGTTTATACATCTTAATGGGTTTTTCCTAGTTCCACCGCCCTATTAAAGGCCGCGAAAGCTGCGTTTTTTATATGATTATTTACTTTATCTGCATTTAATGAATCCAATGCAGCTTGGGTTGTACCTCCTTTAGAGGCCACCATATCCATCCATTGACTAGGAGAAATGGTGTCTTGGTTGAAAAGTTCAACGGCACCTTTAAAAGTTTGACTAACTAAAACGGTTGCATCATCTTTTGAAAAGCCCATTTGTTCTGCCGCTTCCATCATACTTTGCATAAAATAGAAAACATAAGCAGGTCCACTACCTGAAATTCCGGTTGAAGCATCAATAAAATTTTCATTGGCCACTTCAATAGATCTTCCTGTGGTAGCCAACAAACTTTCAACAATACTAGCTTCCTCTTTGGAAACGTCAGTAGAAGTAACAAAAGTTGTTAAGCCTTCACCAATTTTTGCTGGTAAATTAGGCATACAGCGAACTACTTTAGGCAATCCTGTACTTTTTTTAATTGAAGCTATAGTAACTCCTGCCATTACAGAAACAATAATTTGATTTTCATTAAAATGAGGTTTCAATTCCTCAAACACGCTATTGGCATGAAAAGGTTTTACTGCAATAAAAATAATATCTGCTTTTGGAGCACAATCGGCTAAATTATTAAATACTTGAAAGTAGCCTAATTCTTTCAATTCTTGTAGTTTTTCTTCTGATTTGTCAGAAATCATAATCAGTTCGTTGTTTAGCAAACTTGATTTTGACATTCCTTCAGCATAGGTAAGTCCCATGTTACCTGCGCCAATTACTAGTATTTTCATATATGTTATTTTATTTAATATTCTTTTTTTTTCGTGAAATGATAGTTCTGATAATTTTTTGTGCTCTCAGAAATGGCTGAACTACATAATAGTTTTTAGCTACTTCTTAGTACATCAAATCTTTTCAAATTACTGTTGCAAAATATAGTAATTGCATGTATTTACAAAATACAAAGCAACAGGTTTTCGGATATACAAAATTATGTTTCGTTCATGAAAACGAAATCTTTAGTATTTGGAAAAAGTTAAAATGAAATTTTAAAAATGTATTTAATTTGCTTTTCTACTTTTCCATAAAAAAAGTAAAAAGCAATTACTTTATAAGCGTACTTAATTTAGAGAAGTAGGAGGAATGAATTTGTTAGATTGAACTCTAAAAATTAGAAAATTAAAACTGAAGATTCTACTGTTTTTCTTTTCATGTATGGCTTCTATCATTCTGCAAATGTACAAAAATGAAGTGCTTCTCGCAAATATTTGGGCCTAAGATAAAATTGAAGTGGGTGTTTTGTCGTAATAAAAAAAGCGCTTTCTTACTTAAAAGAAGGCGCTTCACACTTAAAATAATCCTAAACTAACCCTAGGTGTTCTCACTGAAATTCTGGTGCTACTTCTGCTAGAAGGAGAAGATCTGTGGTAATAATGTCTTTCATAGCCATAGTAGTAATAAGTGGCATGATGGTAATAATCATCACTATGATGGCAATGATGATCGCAATACTTATAATGCGATTTGTAGGCTTGCTTTTTACTTTTTACATAAGCTTTGTGTGCTTTTTTGTCTTTCTTTTTTAAGTCAGCCTCATACTCTTTTTGTTCCTTCCAAAAAGCTTGTTCTTCTTCTGAAGAGTTTCCTTCAAATTGTTGTTCGTATTTGGCATCTTCAATAGCTCTCCCTTTATAATAAGATGTTTTATCTTGCTTTTCATTAGAAGAAGTAGCCGTTTTTTGTGCATTTATTGTTGGTGTTGAAACAACAAATAAACTTGCTAACATAATTGATTTTAATAGTTTCATGTCTTTTCTATTTTAATTAATACTAAATCAAATCCGATTTAAATCGTGATTCATTAAATAGACAACTATGAAATTTTTTACCCTACCGTTTTTTTATTTTTTTTGGGGAAATTAAAAATGCTTGGTTATTCACTAATAATTTTGGACTTGGGTTGCTTTAATTTTTTTCGAATGAATCGAGTGAATTTTTTGTTAGTAGGATAGCTTCGTTTTGGAGTGAGGTTATTAAAAATGAGGGCCACTATAAATAAAATAAGAACGCCGCTTAATACGGGTGAGAATACATATGCATAGCCCAAAGCTTTTATTTTTACGGTACCAATAGTTGCTATTAAAGCGGTGGCTCCTCCTGGAGGGTGCATGGTTTTTGTAAACTGCATGCATACAATTGAAAGTGAAACTGCCAAAGGTGCCGTTATCCAAATAATATCAGGAAATAATTTATAAACCGTTACTCCGACTAGAGCAGATATTACATGTCCTCCAATTAAATTGCGTGGTTGTGCCAAGGGACTTTGAATGGCACCATAAATTAGAACACACGAAGCTCCAAAGGAACCAATTAAAAATATATTTTCTTCCTTAGGCATTGTCTTAGATTGAAAAAAAGCAATAAGTCCAATTCCGACAAATGCTCCTAAAAAAGACCAAAATTTCTCTCTATAATCTACAAGTGTTTCTTTATACATAATGTATTTAGAAACCCTATAGGTTCGTTGAATTTTTTGTTTCATAAAAAAAACTTACTACTAGTTAGAACTAATTTTTTACGGTGTGCAATACTAGAAATACTTAGTTAGCAAATTAATTGTCCTTCGTGAAATTAATTAAAGGCTCTTTGAAAAAAATTAAAGAAATAGATTATTGCCACACTTTATTGTAGTTTTGTGGCCATGGAAATTAAGTATTTCAAATTAATAAAAACAATTGTTGAAGAAGGCAACTTGGCCAATTCGGCAGGACGATTATTTTTAACCCAATCGGCTTTAAGTCACCAATTAAAGGAACTAGAATTGCAATTGGGATTTAAAGTGTTTTTTAGAAAACGAAGTAATTGGGAACTCACAGAAGAAGGAGCAGAGCTGTACAAACTTGGAAATTCTATTTTAGAAAATATTGAAACAGGCTTGCAAAACATCAAAAAAATTCAAGCGGGATCTATTGGAATTATTAAAGTGAGTACTGAATGTTATTCCTTTTATCATGGTTTTCCAAAGTTCATTCAAAAAATGGGATTTTTATATCCAGAAATTGAAGTGGATTTAGCTTTAGAATCCACCCACCATCCAATCAATAAACTGGTCTCAAATGAAATTGATATCGCCATTGTTACCGCCAAACCCACTGACGAATCATTGGTAAGTATTCCCTTTTTTGAAGATGAAGTTTTTGCTATTCTTCATAAAGAAAATTTAATGAATAATGTAAAAACGATGCTTCCCGAGCATTTTACAAATTCACATTTAATTATTCATTCCTATCCATTAGAAACGGTTTCGGTTTATGAAATTTTTTTAAAGCCACAAAAAATTCAGCCCAATAAAATATCTGCCATTCCTTTAACACAGGTGGCATTAGAAATGATTGATGCCAATATTGGTGTAATGTGCATGCCAAAATGGGCTTTAAAATCTTTTAAATTACCCGATACAATTGTATTTAAAAAACTAGGAAAAACGGGTTTAAAAAGAAAGCATTATTTAGTTGTAAGAAAACCTGACAGGGAAAAAAAATACATCAACGATTTTATTTCAAATTTTGTAGAAGAATTTTCTTAGGAAATACGGGTTTTATTTATCTACAACCAAACGAGTTTTTCTATTGGCAATTTCCCATGCCGTATGAAAGACTAATTTTGTTCTCTGTGTCAATAATTCATAGTTAATTTTGTCAGCCGTATCACTTGCTTTATGGTAATCTTCATGTACACCATTAAAATAAAAGATGACAGGAATGTTATTTTTAGCAAAATTATAATGGTCAGATCGGTAATAAAAACGATTCGGTTCGTTTTTAGCATTGAAAGTATAATCTAAATTTAAGTTTAAAAATTCTTTGTTCACCATTTCAGACACTTGATGCAATTCTGTACTAAGTTTATCGGAACCGATTAAATAGATGTAATTAGGATTTTGTTTATGCGCATCATCAACTCTACCAATCATGTCAATATTTAAATTGGCTACATGGTTTTTTAACGGAAAAATTGGATTTTTAACATACCATTTGGAACCATACAGCCCTTTTTCTTCAGCAGTTAAATTTAAAAATAATAAAGATCGTTTTGGGCCTTGACCAGCATTTGCAGCCAACTGAAAAGCTTCTGCAATTTCTAGAATAGCGACAGTTCCAGAAGCATCATCATCGGCTCCATTAAAAATTCGATCACCTTTTGTTCCAATATGATCGTAATGTGCTGAAAGGACAATTATTTCATCAGGAAATTCAGATCCTTGTACAAAGGCAAGTACGTTTTCGGAAGCTTTAATTCCGGCGGGTAAAAAAGATTTAGGGATGGTTTGAAAATAGTCTGTTGGTGCTATTGGTGAAGCAAGTCCACTTTCTATATAGGCTGTTTTTAAAAACTGTGCTGCTTTTTTTTGACCAGGTTCACCAGTATCTCTTCCTTCGTATGCATCGGAAGCCAAGATATAGAGGTTTTCTTTTAATTCTTCTAAAGTGATGGTATTAGCATATTTTAAAGCCGTGTTTGAAGGCGTTTCTATTTTGTTTTTGTAAGCTGTGCAGGAAACAAGAAAGAAGCAAATACAACAAAGTAAAAGTGTGTTTTTCATAAATTAGCATTTTGCTTAAATGTACATTAATTTTGTAAAATAAATTGTTCTGAAACAGGGTCAAATTTAATTTGCTTACTCGGAAATAATTCTTCTAAGTTTTTTTGAGCGATATGTTCTTGTAAACTTCCCGATAAAAAATTACGTGGGGTCATTAACCATAAAATATCGGCTATCTTCAAAGCTAAATTGACTTCATGTGTGGAAAGTATAATGGTTTTTCCTGTGTTTTTAACCAAGTTTTGTAGTAATTTAAAGACTTCAATTTTGTGATGCATGTCTAAATGTGCAGTGGGCTCATCTAAAATAATAATTGCAGTATCTTGTGCTAATGCTCTTGCAATCATTACTTTTTGTAGCTGTCCATCACTCAATTCATAGTATTTTTTAGCAGCTATAGCTTCTATACCGACTTGTGCAATAGCTTTTTTTGCTTTTTGATGATCTTCAGAACTTAACTTTCCTAGCCAATTGGTATAGGGTTGCCTGCCCAATGCTACCAATTCAAAAACACTAAGCTGGCTGTCAGGAATCCTATCCGTTAAAACCAAACTCATTTCCTTGGCCATTTCTGAAGAAGCTATGGAAGCAAGGTCTTGATTGTTCAAATATACGGTGCCACCTAAAGCATGTTGTGTTTTGGATAGGGTTCGCAAAAGTGTCGATTTTCCAATCCCGTTTTTCCCGAGCAAACATACCAATTTGCCTTTTTCTAGATGAATATTAATTTCTTTGGCAACCGAATTAACCCCAGATTTGGAACAATAACCAATGCTAAGATCTTTTGTTTTTAAGACGATATGTTTGTTTGAAGTATTCAAAGTTATAGACTGTTTTTTTGTTTTCTAACCAATAACCAAATTACGATAGGCGCCCCAAAAAGAGAGGTCACAGCATTGATAGGCAAAACATGTTCACTTGTTGGTAATTGAGCAATCGCATCGCAAACAAGCATTAAAATAGCCCCATTTATGGCTACAGCGGGTAATAATATTCTATGATCAGAAGTGTTAAAAATTAATTTTGTTAAGTGCGGTATGGCCAAACCGACAAAGGCTATTGGCCCAGAAAAAGCCGTAATAACTCCTGTCATTAAACTGGTGGTAATTAATACAATATAACGTGTTTTTTTTATGTTTACCCCCAAACTTATGGCATAGCTTTCGCCTAAAAGCAAACTGTTTAGAGGTTTGATAATAAATAACAATAAAATGGTACTCAATAAAATAATCATAAAAAAAACAGTCAACTCGTTCCAACTTAAATTACCAAGACTACCAAAGCTCCAGAAAATAAATTGCTGTAACTGCTCAGCACTACTAAAATAACTCAATACATTTATAATTGCTGCACTGATACTTCCAAACATCAACCCTACAATAAGTATAGACATTGTATTTCTTATTTTTTTTATAGCAATTAATACGGAAGATAAAACTAAAAAGGCACCGATACTACTGGCAATGGTTATGCTCCAAGTAGACAACATAAAATCACCTAAAACACCTCCGAAAAAAGCGGAACCAAGTATCAAACAAGCCACACCTAAACTAGCACCCGAACTTATACCAAGAACAAAAGGCCCTGCCAATGGGTTCCGAAACAAGGTTTGCATTAACAAACCACTAACACCCAAACCTGAACCAACGAGCATAGCTGTAATAGCTTTAGGAATTCTAAAATTATAAATGATATACTGCCAACTTTCTTTCGATTCCACATTCCTGAAAAGTATGTAAACTAATTCTTTAAAAGGTATGTGTATTGATCCCAAACTGATATTGAGTAAGGCTACAAAAAGTAATGAAACCCCTAATGCTATAAAGGTAAGTTTGTATGTTTTATTAAAATCCAATTAAGCAAGTTTGTTTAAAAAAGAAATTAATTTTTTAACGGCAAGTCCTCTATGACTAATAGCCCCTTTTTCTTCCATATTCATTTCAGAAAAAGATTTAGAAAAACCTTCTGGCTGAAAAATAGGATCATATCCGAAACCTTCTTGCCCAGTCTTTTCTTTTAAAATGGTTCCTTTACAAATACCTTCAAATACATGTTGCTGGCCATTTAAATTCAACGTAATAACGGTTTTAAATTGAGCGGTTCTATTAGACGTTTCTTTTAATTCATTCAAAACTTTTTGCATGTTTTTTTCGGCATCATTTCCGGGACCAGCATAACGTGCTGAATATACCCCTGGTGCACCATTTAGTGCATTTATTTCTAAGCCTGTATCATCAGCAAAGCAAGCCATGTCATACTTTTTTGTGACATAATCTGCTTTAAGTTTGGAGTTGCCTTCAATGCTGTCTGAGGTTTCTGGAATATCCTCTAAACACTGGATATCTTGCAAGCTTAATAGCTCAAAATTACTTACCAAAGCTTGAACTTCTTTTAACTTGTTTTTATTGTTAGTAGCGAAAACTATTTTCATTTTATCAAATCAATTTAAAAACAAAGATAACCTTGATTTATTTATTTTTAGGCCATTTTCACGACTTAAAATCTATTGACAGGAAAAAACTTGAACGTTTTGTAATTTTTGTTAATCTTAAACGTTTTGAATACAATTAATATACATTATATTTGTGCAAAGTTTAAAGAAAAGTAACTTATGAATTTGAAGAATCGTAGTGTCAAAACAATAAAAATTTGTTTATTTTTTAGTCTATTGGTATCATTTTTTTCATCTTGTACCATAGAGACCGGAGGTACAGGTGGGGATGATTCAGTTTATTTTTCTAAATTAAAAACTCCTGAAGTAACCTTCACAAACAATGCATTGGTATGGGAAGATGTTAAAAACGCCCTTTTATATGAAGTATTAAAGGATGGTGTTAAAGTAAATCATGCGACATCACCACACGTAATTAGATCTGAGTCACAAAATGGAGAATATACGGTTAGAAGTATTCCAAATCATAAGTTAAATAGATATTTAGCCTCTGAAGCTACAGAACCAATTACAGTTGCCTATGTTACACCTGTAAAAATTGCAGCTCCAAGCTTAACATTTAACGACAATGTACTTTCTTGGGATGAGAGTATTGAAGCTAGTGAATATATTGTTTATAAAAATGATACAGAAGTGGCCAAAGTAGCTACGAATAGTTATGTGCTAAAAGCTGACACCTATAATGGAGAATACAAAGTTTCAATTGTAGTAAAAAGTAGTTCTAGAGTTTGGTTAGATTCAGATTTATCAGCTGGACTAACTGTTAGTTTTACACCACTTATCGCTTTAGCTACTCCTAATGTAACGTATGCAACTAATACTTTATCTTGGAACGGTGTAACAGATGCGGAAAGCTATACAGTTTTTAAAGATGGCCTTGAGCTTACTGTTGTATCAGGAGCTTTGACTTACGATATTGCAGACGCTACTTTTAATGGTGAATATACTGTGATTGCCAATCCATCGGATACATCTACTACTCTAAAACAGTCAGCTGAATCTAATAAAGTTACCGTAGTTTTTAATTAATTCTAAAAAAACAAAAATTAGGGTAGGGTTTCTATTGTTTCACCTGTTTTATGAGTGTAGGTTCATATTGGGCCTGTATAATTCATTAAATAGAAAATTATGAAACTCCCTGTTCAAAGATTTAAAAAATTAAAAAGTTCCATTTTTATTGCGTGTTTATTTTGTGTAATTAGTTGCTCTACAAATGCACAAAGTGATGATAATATAGAGGATCCTATTGAAGAAGAAGAAATTATAGAAGAAGAAACTGAAGAGACAACGGATGCAAAATACGACATTAGTTCAATTTTAGCTATCTATGACAATCTTAGTTCCGTGTCTTATTCAATTAGTGGTACAACTGTAACTTTTACCACAAGCAATTTGCCAAATCATAAATCTCCTTATTACAAGGATACAGAATGGCATGATGATTTGTATGAAGATTACACAGGAAGCAACTCTAGTTTTCGATTGAACCCGAATCGAATTGATGAACAAGATATTACACTTTCTATTCCATTACATCCTAAAAAAGCTACCTCTCTAACACAAACTCCTATGGGACCCATTGGTATTTCTAGAAATGGTGTGGTGTTTTTTAATCAATATGCTGCAGGTAGAGCAGACTTGGATGGAGAAATAAATTCATTTGATCAGTTTTTAGGACATCCTACAGGTACAAGCATGTATCACTACCATATTGAACCTACTTTTTTAACAGATACTTTTGGTGAAGATGCCTTGTTAGGTTTGTTATCGGATGGTTTTCCTGTATATGGTCCTAAAGAAGGAAATGAAACGATCACATCTAGTGACTTAGATGAATACCATGGTCATTTTGGTGCAACCAAAGAATTTCCTAAAGGAATTTACCACTACCATGTAACTGCAGATGCTCCTTATATCAACGGAGATGGGTTTTATGGTACTCCAGGAACTGTAGCTAGATAAATGAAAAATCGTTTCCTTTTGCTAATTCTAGTTTTATTTACAAGTGTAGCTTGTACCCATGAACATACGGTTGTCGATATTACTCCTAATGAATTTAGTAATGTCAAAATTAAAAATCGGTTGGTATATTATAATAACAAGATTTTTTCAGGTGAAATTGTTTCTTTTTATGATTCGAAGAAAACCAAGCAAAAACTGAGTTGTTTTTATGTAGAAGGTGCAAAACATGGTCAAGAAAAAAAATGGTACAAAGATGGAGCAATTCAAACGCTTCGTTTTTACACAAATAACATTAAGACCGGAAAGCATCAAGGATGGTGGGAAAATGGACAGAAGAAATTTGAATTTATTTTTAATGATGAAGGTCAGTATGCAGGTGTTTTAAAAGAATGGTATCAGAATGGAATTCCTTATCGTGTTTTTAATTATAAAAATGGGAGGGAAGAAGGCAGTCAAAAAATGTGGAAATCGGATGGTGCCATTAAAGCAAATTATGTAGTTGCTAATGGAGAACGATTTGGATTGATTGGTTTAAAAAAATGTGACCCTGTCTCAACAAAATAAATTGAAATGAAGAATTCTAACATCTTAGCAATTTTACTTTTTTTAGCATTAAGTGTTTCTTGTAAAACAGAAAACAAAGAAAAAGCTCCTCTAAAGAAAGAAATTAGCACATTGCCTTTTTTCAATACAGGAGATTTTACTCCAGAATGGATTTCAATAGATGACAAGACATATAGCGACATTCATAGCATTCCCGATTTCTCGTTCATCAATCAAGATGGACTTGAAGTTACTCAAGATACTTATAAAGGTAAAATTTATGTTGCCGATTTTTTCTTTACGAGCTGTACAGGAATTTGTCGTAGCTTAAGTTTGAATATGAAAATATTACAGGAAGAATTTATGGATGATCCAGATGTTTATTTGTTATCCCATTCGGTAACGCCAAGCATGGATTCCGTTCCTGTATTAAAAAAATACGCAAAGGATTACGGAGTAAATTCAAAAAAATGGAATCTTGTTACTGGTGATAAAGAGGTTATTTATGAATTGGCTAGAACCGCTTATTTTTCAGATGAAGACTTTGTAAAAACAAAAGAAGCCAGTGAATTTATTCATACTGAAAATTTCTTATTGATTGATGCCAAAGGCCGAATTAGAGGGGTTTACAATGGTACTTTACAATTGGAAGCCAAACGATTGATTCGGCATATAAAATTACTAAAGGCTGAAATGGCCTCCTAAAGTTTATCGCCACAATTATTACAAAACTTGGCATCATCTTTATGTTTTCCTGTCCCACAGTTAGTACAAGCTTTCGTATTGTTCGCTATCGTGTTATTTTGTGCTGTAAATTCAGCGGATACAATTCCTGTTGGAACTGCGATAATTCCATACCCCATAATCATTACAATAGAAGCTATAAATTGCCCCAAAGCCGTAGCAGGTGTTATATCACCATAACCAACGGTAGTCAGCGTTACAATAGTCCAATAAATACTTCTTGGTATACTTGTAAAACCACTGTCTGCATTGCCTTCAACCAAATACATTACAGTCCCCAAAATTATTGCCAATATCATGACAGCAAAAACAAAAACCGTGATTTTGGGTCTGCTTGCTTTTAGAGCACTAATAAGTTTATTTGATTCTCCGATATATCTAGAAATTTTCAGAATTCGAAATACACGCAACAAACGCAATGCTCGCAAGACCAATAGGGCATGTGTACCTCCCATAATTAAAGACAAATACTTTGGAATAGTAGCTAAAAAATCAATCAATCCAAAATAGCTAAAAATATAGCTACTTGGTTTTTTTATGCAAATAATACGCAATATATATTCTATGGTGAATAACAAGGTAATTACCCATTCGGCAATATTAAAAAAGTTGTGGTAAACGGCATCTATAGTAGGGACACTTTCCAACATCACCAAAATAATACTGGCAACAATGGTAACCAACAAAAGAACATCAAATAATTTCCCCGCCTTTGTATCTGCTTCGTAAATTATTTCATGCAACTTGTCTTTCCAAGAAGCTTGTGCTGTATCCATAGTATAAAACTCTAGTAACGGATTATTCTTTCTATTTTTCCTTTTTCTAAATACTTTTTCACTGCATAGCGAGTCACTAAATCGTTTCCTGTTTTAGTAATCAAGGTTTTTAGCAAAGGTATGTTTTGCAATTGTTGTTCTAAGCTAGAATATCCAATTCCGAGAACATTATTATCTTCAACTAATAAAAAAGATTTTTCACCTGTTTTTCTTCCGCGATCTACCACCACCATATTATCCGTATTAAAAACTACGGTTTCCATGTTTTTTCTGCGGTGTGTATTAAAACGAGGTTTGTGTTTTTTAAAAGCCATGTCAAATATAAGTTGGGCAAATAATTCATTTCCCGTTTCTTCATGACTGATTGAAAAAGCTTGGTCTTGCAAACTTTTTATTTTTTTTGAAGTTCTTAAAAAAAGTTGATTGATTCCTTTTTTAATATTTCTACTTTTTCCCATGTATAAAATGGTACCATTGGCATCATGTATGTAAAACACCCCCGAAGTAGTGGGTGTATTTTCTATAAATCCTAATATTTTATTTGAAACTACTTTTTCACTATCAAGAATCATTTTTATAGAACTCTTGGTAATTTCTTTGCCAATATCTTTGCTTTGTAACAATTTAAAAAGTTGTACGGTTGCTAACGCATCACCACTTGCTCTGTGCCGATCACTCATCGGTATTCCTAATGATTTACATAGTTTCCCCAAACTGTATGACGGCATATCAGGAATCAAGTTTTTACTCAACTCTACCGTACACAAAGTCTCACGTACATAATCAAAGCCCAATCGCTTAAACTCTGTTCGAAGTACTCGATAATCAAAAGAAGTATTGTGAGCAATAAAAACACAGTCGGCTGTAATTTCCACTATTCTTTTCGCTACCTCATAAAATTTCGGTGCAGTTTTTACCATTTTTTCGGTAATCCCTGTTAAATTCACCACAAAAGGTTGAATTGGTCTTTCTGGATTTACGAGACTTATAAATTGATCAACAATTTCATGACCGTCAAATTTATATATGGCAACTTCAGTTATTCCTTCTTCATTAAATTTACCCCCGGTAGTTTCTAAATCTATTATTGCGTACATTTTTTTTATTTAGAGGTTTAGAGATTTCTTGTTCCAAAAATAGAACTACCCACTCGAACCATAGTACTACCGTTTTTTATTGCAATTTTATAATCTCCACTCATTCCCATTGACAAAATCTGTAATTGAAATTCATCAAAGAAAGATTTTAGTGTTTGAAATTCGTTTGCTATTTGTTTTGTATTGTCTGTAAAACTAGCCATGCCCATAAAGCCTTTTATAGCAATATTTTTGAGTTCTACTAAATCTTTAGAAGCCAATATATTTCTGACTTCAGGAATGCTAAATCCAAATTTAGTTTCTTCTTCGGCAATTTTTACTTGAAGCAAACACGAAATAATTCGATCGTGTTTTTTTGCTTGTTTGTTAATTTCTTTTAAGGTAGAAAAGCTATCAATTCCATGAATTAAATGGACAAAAGGAGCAATGTATTTTACCTTGTTTTTCTGTAAATGTCCTATCAAATGCCAGGAAATATCTTTGGGAAGTGCTTCGAATTTTTCCACCATCTCTTGGACTTTGTTTTCGCCAAATACTCGTTGGCCAGCGGCATAAGCTTCTTCAATGGCACTTATAGGTTTGGTTTTTGAAACAGCAACCAAGGTTACGTTTTCTGGAAGAGTATCAGAAATTCGTTTTAAATTTTCTTTAATGGACATAGATGAAATTCACAGTAATAAAAACAAAGATACTTATTTTTATAAGGAATTAATTGAATTGAAAGGATCAATGCCATCATTTTTAGCGAAAGTTCAGGATGCAGAATCTTAGCTATGAATTGAAAGGAAAATTGTTGAGTTTTGATAGTTTCTTAAAAAACTAATCCAACAAAAAAAGTCCTGGGAATAAATGAATATTTCCAGGACTTTTAAAAATGATTTTATTTTATGAATTATTTCTAAAAACAAATTTACCATCAAAGGCATCTAAAAGAATTTTTTGCTCCGAAGCAATATTTCCTGCTAAAATTTCTTTTGACAAGGCATTTAAAACTTCTTTTTGCACAACTCTTTTTACGGGTCTCGCTCCGAACTGAGGATCGAAACCTTTTGTAGATAAGGCTTCAATAGCCTCATCTGTTACAGCCAATTCAATTTGTTTTCCTTTTAGCATTTTAGATAATTTTGCCAATTGAATTTTCACAATGGCTGCAATTTCTTTTTTATCTAAAGGCGTAAACATGATGATTTCATCAATTCTATTTAAAAACTCAGGTCGTATACTTTGCTTTAAAATAGCCATTACATCAATTTTTGCTCTTTCTGCTGTTCGCAAACGATCTTCATCTTTCGCTTTTTCAAAATGTTCCTGAATACTTTCTGCCCCCATATTTGAGGTCATAATAATAATGGTATTCTTAAAATCTGCAATTCTTCCTTTGTTATCCGTCAAATGTCCTTCGTCTAGTACTTGTAACAAAATATTAAACGTATCAGGATGCGCTTTTTCAATTTCATCTAACAAAACAACAGAATACGGTTTTCTTCGTACAGCTTCCGTCAATTGTCCTCCTTCATCATAGCCTACATATCCCGGAGGCGCTCCTACAAGTCTACTTACTGCATGCCGTTCTTGATATTCGCTCATATCAATCCGTGTCATGGCATTTTCATCGTCAAAAAGATACGTAGCCAATGCCTTTGCCAATTCAGTTTTACCAACACCGGTAGTTCCTAAAAACAAGAAGGAACCTATGGGTTTCTTTTCATCTTGTAAACCAGCTCTTGAGCGTCTTACAGCATCCGATACCGCTTCTATGGCTTCTTCCTGTCCAATCACACTTTTGTGTAATTCTTGCTCTAAAACCAATAATTTTTCTCGTTCGCTTTGCAACATTTTCTGCACCGGAATTCCTGTCCATTTCGCAATTACTTCAGCAATATCATCGGCAGTGACTTCCTCTTTGATCAAAGAATGTTCTTGGTTTGAATTGACTTCTTTTTGAAGCGCATCCAATTCTTCTTGTGCGACTTTTATTTTACCATAACGCAATTCTGCTACCAATCCATAATTTCCATCACGTTCTGCTTTGTCCGCCTCCTGTTTATAATTTTCAATACTTTCTTTTATTTGTTGGACTTTATCTACCAATTCTTTTTCCGTTCTCCATTTACTATAAATGGCGTCACGATTCTCTTTAACATTCGCTAATTCTTTCTTTAGAATCGCTAATTTGGCTTTGTCTTTTTCTCTTTTAATGGCTTCAACTTCAATTTCTATCTGCATAATCTTTCGATCCAAAACATCTAACTCTTCTGGTTTTGAATTGATTTCCATACGCATTTTAGAAGCGGCTTCATCCATTAAATCAATGGCCTTATCTGGTAAAAAACGATTGGTAATATAGCGTTGAGACAATTCAACAGCAGCAATTACAGCATCATCCTTAATTCTTACTTTATGGTGGACTTCATATTTATCTTTAATTCCCCTTAAAATAGAAATGGCACTTTCCGTATCGGGCTCGTCCACAATAATTTTTTGAAATCGACGCTCCAAAGCTTTGTCCTTTTCAAAATATTTTTGATACTCATCCAAAGTCGTTGCTCCAATAGCTCTTAGTTCTCCTCTTGCCAAAGCAGGCTTTAAAATATTTGCCGCATCCATGGCACCTTCGCCACCGCCAGCACCTACTAAAGTGTGAATTTCATCAATAAATAAAACAATATTTCCATCAGAATTTGTGACTTCCTTTACAACAGATTTCAAACGTTCCTCAAACTCTCCTTTGTATTTGGCACCGGCAATTAAAGCCCCCATATCTAAAGAAAATATTTGTTTGTCTTTTAAATTTTCAGGAATATCTCCTTGAATAATTCGATGTGCCAATCCCTCAGCAATGGCTGTTTTCCCTACACCAGGTTCACCAACCAACATCGGATTGTTTTTTGTTCGTCTAGAAAGAATTTGTAAAATTCTTCTAATTTCTTCATCTCGTCCAATTACCGGATCTAATTTACCTTCCTCAGCCAGCTTGTTTAAATTCTTGGCATATTTATTCAATGAATTATAAGTGTCTTCTGCAGATTGAGAGGTTACTTTTTCACCTTGTCTAATTTCTGCAATGGCCGCTTTCAATCCTTTTTCATTAACCCCTTGATCTTTTAAAACTTGAGAAATTGTATCTGTTGTTTTAAATATGGCCAGTAACAAATGTTCTATTGAAACATATTCATCCTTCATTTTTTGCGCAATTGTACTTGCGTCTAGCAATGCTGTGTTAGCTGTTCTAGATAATGAAATAGAGCCACCCGTTACCTTTGGAAAACTTTTTAAATTATTTTCTATAACTTGACTAAGCACCGTAATATTTACACCTAGTTTTTTTAAAATAAAAGGAGTCACATTTTCATCTACCTCTAAAATGGCTTTAAAAATATGTGTATTTTCAATTTGTTGATGTTCTAATGCTTGTGCTATTTGCTGTGCTTTTTGAACAACTTCTTGTGATTTTATCGTAAAATTATTAAAATTCATAACGTTGCATTTTTAAGATTCATAAGGATAAGGTCAAATTGTATTCCAATTCTGTTTTATGTATTACTTTAGACAAAATGACTTGTAAGTGTACTGTTTTACAGACAATATGGCTTATTAAATTAAAAAAACAAGCCAATATTTCCGACTGCTCTAAAGAACTTCGTTTACTCAGTAACAAAACAAGTCGACTCATATATAAATAGCACTCACTCATTTTAAATATTTTTTTACGTAGAACCCTTTAGTTTCGTTAGCATTTGAAAAAACAGCAGAAACAGGGTAGGTAAAATTCGAGGTCAGTTGTCTAGTTTAAAGATAAAGTAAAACACTGAATTGAAATTAAATCTTGTATTCATTTTATAAAAAAATATATGGAAACCTTAATCAAACCAAAAGTAGCATTTCATTCCTTAGAGTTGTATCCGCAACTAGCCTTGTTGTTCAATAACTTTCAAATTTTTAAGCAAGAAGCCCTCAATTGTTACAGTGAACATTTAACCAAATTTGATGAAATTGACGAAGAAGCAGCACTGAAAGTTATTCCGTTAAGACCCGAAGAATCTGATTGGGAGCGTATTCCGAATGAGTTCATTGTAAAATCTAGAAACTTAGCACCTCAAACGGTTCATTTAGTAGAACCACTAGAAAATGTAAAAGCTTTTGCTTTTTCTTCTTTAAAAGCAGGTGCCCGAATAACATCTTATAAAGGCGAAAAACCTTATGTAATGGCCATGTTTTGTTTGCAAGCTGACAAAGGGGTGTATTTGAAAAATGAAAATAAAAAACAAGAAATTATAGAAGGCGAATTGTTGATCTTTGACGCAACAATGGAACATAAAGTCGTAAATAATAGCGACAAAGATCGCATTGTATTGTTGCTTTTATTAGACAATGCCTTGACTTAAATAGTATTTTGTAAGTTGTGATTTCTGAATTTTTTTTAAAACAGAAATAGTTGTAGAACAACCTTGTATAATTTTTTAAGACTCTTGAAAGTAAATACTACCTTTGCCGTCTATTTGAAAAAATAAGAAGAAAACGATATGGGTATATTAGATAAAGTATTTGGAAAAAAAGAGGCTAAGGAAAAACAAGCAAAAATTGATTGGATTCCTTTAACATCTATTGAGCAATTAAATTCAATTATAGAAAAATCTGAAAAAACAGCACTTTTATTTAAGCATAGTACACGTTGCGGAATTAGTGCTAGTGTATTAAGAAAGTTTGAAACCAAAAATGAAGGCTTGAGAGAACAATTAGATTTTTATTATCTAGATTTGTTAAATCATCGTGATATTTCTGCAGCGATGGCAGAGAAATTCAACGTAGTGCATCAATCTCCACAAGCAATAGTGGTAAAAAATGGAACTGCAGTCGCAAATGAATCGCACTATGATATTATTGGTATCGACTTAGAAAACTACAGTTAAAAAAACTACAATTTCCTTATGTAAACTAGAAATTTCTTCAAATGTAAATTTCTAGTTTTTTTATTTTACAAATAGAGATTCGTAGCTGTGTTTTACAAATTAGCCAATTTGTTCATATCCTGTTCATTTTTATTGAAAGAAAGCTATAGAAAACAAAAGAGAATTTGTAATTTTGCGCTTTATTTTAACAAACTGTAAATCTTAAAAGATGCAACGTGATCAAATCATCTTCGACTTAATACAAGACGAAAAAGAAAGACAATTAGAAGGATTAGAATTAATCGCTTCTGAAAACTTTGTAAGTGAGCAAGTTATGGAAGCGCAAGGTTCTGTACTAACAAATAAATATGCTGAAGGATATCCAGGTAAACGTTACTATGGTGGTTGTGAAGTTGTAGATGTTGTTGAACAAATTGCTATTGATAGAGCGAAAGAATTATTTGGTGCTGCGTATGTAAACGTACAGCCACACTCTGGTTCACAAGCCAATGCAGCTGTTTATTTAGCTGTTTTAGTACCAGGTGATAAAATTTTAGGATTTGACTTATCTCATGGTGGTCACTTAACACATGGTTCTCCTGTAAATTTTTCTGGAAAAACATATAAAACTTCTTTTTATGGAGTTGAGCAGGAAACAGGTCGTTTGAACTATGACAACATTCAAAAAATAGCTTTAGAAGAAAAGCCAAAATTAATCATTGCAGGTGCTTCTTCGTATTCGAGAGATATCGATTTTGCTCGTTTTAGAGAAATTGCGGATAGTGTTGGAGCTTACCTATTGGCTGATATTTCTCATCCAGCAGGTATGATTGCAAAAGGATTATTAAACGATCCATTGCCTCACTGTCATTTCGTAACCACTACTACTCATAAAACTTTAAGAGGTCCTAGAGGAGGAATGATTATGATGGGACAAGATTTTGACAATAAAATGGGAATTACTTTGAAAAATGGTAATTTACGTAAAATGTCAGGTTTGTTAAACGCTGCTGTATTCCCTGGAATGCAAGGTGGACCTTTAGAGCATGTAATTGCTGCTAAAGCCATTGCTTTTGGTGAAGCTTTGACAGATAAATTTTTACATTATCAAGTACAAGTTAAAGAAAATGCTGCTGCTTTGGCTGCTGCTTTTGTTGCCAAAGGATACAATATCATTTCTGGTGGTACAGACAATCACTGTATGTTAATTGATTTGCGTAACAAAAATTTATCAGGTAAAGATGCAGAGCAAGCCTTAGTAAAAGCGGATATTACTGTAAACAAAAACATGGTTCCTTTTGATGATAAATCTCCATTTGTAACTTCTGGTATTCGTATTGGAGCTGCTGCAATTACGACTAGAGGATTGAAAGCAAATGAAATGGCAACGGTTGTTGATTTGATTGATGAAGTAATTACAAACTTTGAAGATGCGGCTGTTTTAGAAGCTGTTGCTGAAAAAGTTAATGAATTAATGGGAGGCAGACCTTTGTTCAACGCATAACAATTATAATGCAAATAGTATATAAAGCTTCTCAATTAAAATTGAGAAGCTTTTTTTTATCTTGTACTAAATTAAAAAAAATATACTATGAAAAAGTTATTATTGGCTGTATTCATTACAGCATTCAGTTTGTTAAGTGCTACTGCGCAAGAAAGTATTGGTTTTACAGCGGGTTACTCCTCATTAAATACCAGTTATGGTCTATCTTTCGGAAGCGAATCAGATTCACCAACTAAATCTGGATTTTTTATTGGTTTTTTTAAAGAGTTTGAATTGTCTGAAAAATATGATCTAAAAACGGAGCTGTCGTTAGGAATGTACAATAAAGATGGAGAGAAGACAAATGTATTGCTGCTTCCTGTTTTACTCAAGTACAACGTAACAAATGGTTTAGCATTACTATTTGGACCTCAATTAGATTATGTTTTGGATACCCAAAATAATGATACATTAAATAAATAAGGAGTTGGTGTTGGTTTAGGCCTTGAAATCAATTTATCAAAGCAAAATATGCTTTGGGAGTTTCTGAAAGAATAGAAGACGATAATTTCGGAACGATAGAAGCAGATGGAAGATTAGATTATTTAACTATTGGATTGGGCTATAGATTTTAATACCCAGCATAAAAATTAAAAATCCCTTTTCCTTCATTGGAAAAGGGATTTTTTTGTTTTAAGGTAGGGTGTTTTTGGTTTTGACTGTTTTAGTAGTACAATCACTAAAACAATTTAAATTATGAAACAGTATATCACTATTAGCATGTCCTTATTGACATTTTTATTTTTCTCATGTACAAGTTCTGACTCCATCATGGAAGATGCTGAGGATGAAGATGAAACCACTGAATCTGTTACTGAATTACATGCGGCTTTTGCTGAATTTGATACCACTGAAACAGATATTTATTTATCTGCTAATGGTACAACTGTGACTATAGAAGCGTCAGGACTTCCAAATCATAAAACAGGCTATTGGGGTGAAGGACACACACTTTATTACGAAGAAGACTCTTCATTTGACCCAACACCAACAACGCTTAACGAAAATGGAAACTACGATCAGGTAATTACTGTAGACGCGGTTCCTTCAAAGGCATCAAACACTACTTCAACAAGTTTAGGTTCTATTGGTGTTGCTATATCTGGAGCAGCCATTTATAACGATCAAGAAGGTTCTGGTTCTTTAGATGGTGCTGCCGTTAGTTTGGATTGGACCGGAGCACATATTGGTCCTGATGTATACCATTACCACTTAGAGCCTCATGCCATGTCTAATGATGATAAAAATCTTATAGGAATTTTAAAAGATGGATTTTTTATCTATGGTAGAAAATGTGATTCTACAAATACTTACCCAACAAATTTAGATAGTTCTGGTGGTCATACGTCAACAACGCAACATTCTGATGGAGAAGAAGAATACCACTACCATGTAATTAATGAAATTTATAGCACAAGTTCATTAGGGGATGTTGGTTATATTTTGTTTGCGGGACCGTTTCAAGGAAGTCTTTAATTTTTTTTATCATGAAATATTCCTTCATTTGCCTACTAAGTCTCTTTTTATTTTTTGGCTGTCAATCAGAAAAAAGCAAGTCACAAAAACAAGTGGTTCTAACATTTTTCAACATTCCAAATGATAGTATTGTAAAAGCTAAATTGGTGCTTCACGCAAATGAAGGAAAATGGTATTTCAACAACAAACCTTTTAGTGGCTTTGCTATAAGACATTTTAATACTAAGAAATTGGCTGAATGCATAGGTTTTTACAAAGGAAGAAAAGAAGGGGAGGCCAAACAATGGTATGCGAATGCACAACTTAAAAAGCAGTGCTTTTACAAACAAAACACATTGGTAAATACCTATAAAACATATTGGCCAAATGGACTTTTAGCTTATGAAGTAAATTATACGATTAATGGAAAGAAAGAAGGTATAGAAAAATTCTATTGGCGAAGTGGCTCTATTTCTAAAGCAAGAACATTGCGCGCTGGTCAAGAACATGGTTTGCAACAAGCTTGGTTAAAAAACGGAAAGCTGTATGTAAATTATGAAGCCAAAAATGGAAGAATATTTGGCATGAGAAGAGCCAATTCTTGTTATGCTTAGGAAGATGAAATAGTTATTAGATATGATAAAGATGAAAAATAATAGTTGGATTTTGATCCTGTTAATTTTTGTTGCTTGTAAAAATGACAAGCAATATACGGGCAGTAGAGTGGCCAATTTACCTTATTATAGAGATGCGTCCTTTACGCCATTTTGGTTGGTTCCAGGTAGTGAAGAAGAGAAAAATTTTCATAAAATCCCCGCCTTTAATTTGATAAATCAGCTGGGAGATAGTATTAATCATAAAACGTTTGAAGGTAAAATTTATATCACCGATTTTTTCTTTACCAGTTGTCCAGGAATTTGTCCGGCTATGACAAAAAATATGGCGAAAATTCAAGAGAAGTTTAAAGAAGATGCTTCTGTTTTATTACTATCACATTCTGTTACACCTGCAAAAGATTCAGTTCCTGTTTTATTAGATTATGCCAATAACAAAGGGGTTATTCCTAATAAATGGCATTTGGTAACAAGCACAAGAAAACAAATTTATGAGCTAGGAAGAAAGCATTATTTTGTAGAAAACGATTTGGGTGAAAAAAAATCGGATGAGGATTTTTTACACACGGAGAATTTCTTACTTATTGATAAAAACAAACATATAAGAGGAATTTACAATGGTTTGAATAGAACGTCTATTGCACAATTAATAACCGATATTGAAACCTTAAAATTGGAATAATTTCACACAATTTATTTTATCGTAGCAAGCTAAAATTCCCATAACGATGACGTACTTGCCCTTGCTTGTCAATTAATTTTGCCACAAACCAATAATCTGTAGCTAAGCAAGGAAGTCCTTTAGAAGTACCATCCCAACCCATACCTAAAGGGTCTATTTCAGCTAAGAGTCTTCCCATTTTATCATAAATGGCCACCAGCGTATTCGGGTAAAATTGTGATGTAATTCCTTGAATTCTCCAATAATCATTGGATCCATCACCATTAGGTGTAAAGAACTTAGGAAAACCTATAATAGAAAAATCATAGTCGACCAACCCACAGTTATTTTTATCATTCACATACACTTTGTAAACTCCAGCATCTAAATAATCAAATAAAGCTTCGTTTTGAAAAGCACCTATTTCATTATTTTCTTTTTGCAAGGCATACTCATAATCTCCAATACCCAAGCCGGCTCTTATAATTTCTAAAGAATTATTTTCTGAATCATCAATAATTTTTAAATCCTTTTTTGTCAGACTAGCAATATTAGAAGCCTTAATATTCATTTCCATAGGAAAAGATTCACAGCCATTCAAAGATGTTGCGATGACAGTATACTTACCTTCTTTTACAATTTCTGCCGTTGGTTGGGTACTAACGACTTCCCCTAAATTATTTGTCCAAATATAGCTGTGCGTATTTTCACTAGGATTTTTTATGCTTACTCTTTTAGGAAGTAAGTTTAAACATACAATTTCATCGGTTTCTAATTCGAAAATGGGTTTCGGGAAAACAACAAAATCGATGCTAGTAGCTGCCACGCAATTGCCATTTAAGGTATTTGTAACCTGTGCTCGAATACGTGTTGTATTTGTAGAAAAAGGATTTGGTAGGGGACTAGGAAGCGGATTTCCGTTTGTATCGAAATAGCTTATTTCCATATCCGTTTGTCCGTTTAAAATTTGGGCATCTATAGTAGAGGTATCAAAAAGAAAAATACCATCATGATCGTCGTCACACATTTCCAAAGGAGCCACGTTATTAGCAACCGATTTTTTATCTACCAAAAACTGAAGGTAGGTTTCGTCAGTACAAGCGCCATCAGGATCTTTTGAATCCTTTAAAGAAATAACCACTTTTACAAATTGACTAGTTGTAACAAACGGATTGGGCAACGGACTAGGTAATTCTGTTCCATTTTGACCAAAATATTGAACCACCATTCCGGTCTGCCCTTTTAATAAATCATTTTCTAAAGTACTGGTATCAAAAGGAAACCTTCCATCAAAATCGTCATCACATTGTCGTTCAAAACCTACAGGATGTGCTATTGGCATCGGTTCTGTAAATAATGAAATATGTTTTCCAAAACCCAAACAATCATTGTCTCTTTTGCTATCAACACGTACATAAATATCTTGCTGATTAGGATAACCTATATTTCTATAGTTTGCAGCATTTTCTATCGCATTTACTTCTTTTAAAGCATCTTCATTATTACGGTAAAATTGAACAATCAATTCTTGTCCTAAAGGAAACAAAGCTTTTATTTCTTCTTTTACACTTTCAAAATTAAAAGCAGTAATTCCATCGGTATTTGGATTAGCGGCATCCAAATAATCATCACATTCATAAAAATTTCTTTTAAAATTTGCAGGAATTGCCGTCGTTGAAACTACCAAACTAATTTCAGAAATTCGATAACAAGAATTTTCCGTAGTGACTCTAGCCCAAACAGTATCCGTACTTACCGTTGCATTTCTATAACTCGTTGGATTGATTATTAGTTCTGCTGCATTGTTTGCTTCAGCTCCTGCCAAGGTTTCAAAATAGCTAATCGTCACATTTGTAGGTTCCGTACTTATTTTCGAGTCGACCTCTGTTAAATTAAAATCACTAAAACCATCTATATCATCGTCACATTGTTTTAAAACAACGTTTTCTTCAATTATCGGCAATGCAAAAACTTCCAAATCGAGTAAGACAACTGTAGAACATTTTGTGTTAAATTTATTTGTTATGCTCACATGAATTGTTTGCTGTAATTGGGTGTTTACAAATGTTTTTGGATTGGTTATTTTGTTGAGTAAACTAGAATCTGTATAATATTCAAATAGAAAAGTATCTTTAGATTGACCGTTTAAGAAATAATTTTCCGTAGAGCTCAAATCAAACATGATCCTACCATCCTCATCGGAGCCAAAGGAACTATTGTCACAACTACTTAGACTCCCATTTTCAGCAGGAGGGAGGGACGATTCAAAAAGTGAAATTGTAAAATCTACTGGAGCAGAAGCACAATTGTCATTTTCTAATTGATAAACTTCAGCATAGATAGACTCTTCGGTATAGCTCCGTTTATTTCTGTAATTTTCAGGAGTTAGAATAGATTTTTTAGCATTGTAATCTGCAATTCCAGCATAATATCGAACATTGTATTCTGTAGGATTTAAACCGTTTAAAATAGCGTTGTTTTGTGTACTTAAATCGAATAAATAAAATCCATCGTTGTCCGTTTCACAAAGAACCAAATCCTCTGGTTTTGTAGCCATTGCTAAATCATAAATTTCTACAGTGTTTCTTATGGTTTTTGTATCTCCGCTTTCCGTAAAAGTTGCGGATACTTCATAAGAACCAGGGTTGGTAAAAATATGAACCGGTTTTTCTAATACAGATGTATTTTCTACTCCCGAATCAGGATCGTCAAAATCCCAAAGGATACTGTCTACCTCGTTTGCTAAATAAAAATTAGTGGGTTGTCCTAAACAAACATGTTCAAAATTAATGGTGGTGGTAAAATAAGTTTGGATAAATGGAGGCAATCCGTACAAGGCTCTTTTTCCGCCTAAAAACACAGCATCTTCCGTATATTGTGCAGCTGCAGCTAATTCATCTGGTTTTTCAATGGCATCTAAAAAAGATTTTCCAAAAACAGATACATAAATTTTCTTATCTGTCGCCAATTGTAAGGCTCCTACAGAACTATTGGGATAACTAAATAGTGTTGTTTTACTCGCTTCAATAGCAGCATTATTTCCTGCATTTAAATTGTATTGATGAATTTTTGATGCACTATTTGAAACCACATCTCCAACAATGGTAAATTGAATAACACTGGTATACAACACCTGACTATTAGGTGAAAACTCTAGACCATAAAAAAAGAAATCTTCGTCAGGAATTGTAGAATCATAAAAAGTTAACGGGTTACTGACTTTTCCTGTGGCAGTATCAAAATCAAATACTTGTAGTTCTGCTACTTTGCCTACACCGCTACCACGTGCAATAGCTAATCGTTGTCCGTTTGGTGAAAATTTCATTGCCCCAATTGCACTAGAAGTCGCCGCACTACTGTTTAAAAAACTTCCAACATGACTACTTACATAATTTAGGTCAATACCTGCATTGGTGACTTTAAAAGCTAGAAATTCATCACCATTAAATGCATGAGAGACCACCCAATAATCTTGTGTGTGAATATTTTTAATTGCCGTTAAATTCTCGGTTACCAAGGTACTTGTAATTCGTATATTTTTTTCTGTGCTTACAATTCCTCCCAAATTTCCATCCAAGGTCATGTCCACTTTGCTATACCAAAATCCTTTTTCAGCATTGTATTGGTTGACATTGAATATGTAATACACATTGGCATTGTGAGGTTGCGGTACAATCATGGCGGAATGAGTGCTGGAAGGATGCCCATTTAAGCTATTTCCATTTAACATTACAGTATGATTTTTATTCCAAACGGTAATTCCATCGGTATAAAACAGAAGCTGTCCATTTTTGTCGGAAATTGTTGCACAACCTTCATTGGTATCAACTTTACCATCTATTAGCGCCGTTGGAATACCTGAATTAAAATCTAAGCCTGCTTCTTCACCAAAATACCAAATATTGGCTTCTTTTTGAGCGTGAATGCTAAGTCCGAAAAAAAGTAAAAAATATAATAAAATTCTTTTCATAGAAAACCAAAAAAGAATTAGAATCCTCCTCTTTTGTAAAAGTAAAAAGAAAAATATACTATTTCACGGTATCTAAACGTTTTTTTAAAAGGAAATAAGTACAGATTAAGTTCTCTCATAAAATTAGAAATCAATATGCAATAGTTCTGCACTTTATAGTATTATTGTAAGGTCTTAGTTCCTAGGAATTCTACTAGGGACAAATCATAAATTAATAAAAATGTCAAAAACTAAATATATTATTATAGGAGCAGGTTTGTCTGGTTTAACAACGGCTTATCAATTCTTAAAACAAGGTATAGATGATTTTATTCTACTAGAAGCTAGAGACAGAGTAGGAGGCAGAATACTCACTGATAAAGGTATTGATTTTGGCGCTACTTGGTTGCAATACTACCATGAAAATTTAAAGAATTTACTGACAGAGCTAGAAGTAGCTACCTTTCCACAACATACTCAAGGACAAAGTGTTTTGGTATATAGTTCTATGGCAGCCCCTCATTTATTTGAAATTGACAAAGCACAACCTGGCTCAATTAGAATACAAGGAGGAAGTACTACTTTGATCGAAAAATTAGCAGAAAAACTGCAGCAAAAAATAAGATTAAATACGGTTGTTAACACTATTTCAGAAACAGAAGAAGGGATAAGCGTTTATACTGAAAAAGAAATGTATGAAGGCAATAAAGTTATCGTCACCCTACCACCTTTGCTTGCTTCTCATCTAAGTTACAGTCCTAAATTGCCAAATAAATTAGTGCAAGCCATGCAAAAAACACATACTTGGATGAGCAATGCCATCAAAGTTGGAATCACATTTAAAACTCCTTTTTGGAGAGCTAAAGGTTTTTCAGGGACTATTATTGGGCAAGTAAGTCCGGTTATAGAAATGTACGATCATACCGATTATGAAAACAAGCAATTTATTTTAAAAGGATTTGTCAATGAAAGTTTGCGAGAACTAAGTTCAGAAGAAAGGAAATTAAAAATATTAGATTATTTAGAAAAGCATCTTGGTGTAGATATTCGAAGCTACATGCATTACCAAGAAAAAGATTGGTCTCAGGATATGTACACGTCTTCAGAAAAATTAAACTCCTATTATTTAAGTCCCAAATATGGAAATTTACTTTTTCAGGAAAGTTATTTGCAGGGAAAATTATTTTTTTCAGGAACAGAAACGGCTTTGCAATATGGTGGTTATTTAGAAGGTGCGGTACTTAGTGGATTAAACGCAGCAAAATTTGCGCTAGAAAATAAATCTTAACATTTCTGTTTTCAAATAAAATAACAAGTATCTAAATTAATTTCAAACTTTTGGAAAGTTGCCAGGTCTAATAATTGGAAGTCTCAATTAAGATAGCTAATTTTCAACGTGAAATTAAAAGACGAAGCAGATTTTATCAAACGCTTAACAACGCCTAAAACCAAAGACAAAGCTTTTTCAGAGCTTTTGGATTTGTATCAGGAGCGCTTGTATTGGCATATAAGAAAATTTGTGATCACGCATGAAAACACAGATGATGTTTTGCAAAACACCTTTGTAAGAGTTTTTAAAAGTCTTTCAAAATTTCAACAAAAAAGCTCTTTGCACACTTGGATGTATCGCATTGCTTATAATGAATCGATTCGTTTTTTAGAAAAGGAAAAAAGAAATCAAGGAATTTCATTAGACAGTGTCAATACCAAATATTTAGATGCGCTAGTGGAAGATGTTTTTTTTGATGGAAAAGAAATTCAATTGAGATTGCACAAAACTTTGACAGAATTAACTGTGCGACAACGAACCGTTTTTCAAATGAAATATTTTGACGATTTGAAATTTAGAGAAATGGTAGATATATTGGAATTGAAAGAAGGCACGATAAAAACAATCTATTATAGTGCCGTTAAATTTATTGAAGAAAAAATGCTCGGAAATATTTATGTTCAAGCCTAAAATTTCAGAATTATGAAAAAAGATTTAAAAAACAAAGAAAGACATCAAAACGAGTTGGGTTATATTATACCAGACGGCTATTTTGCCAAGTCTAAAGAAAGTATTTTAGAAAAAGTACAACAAGAAACTAAGGTGAAGAGATTGGCTTTTTCGACTAAAAAAATAATCCTTTGGAGTGCGACAGCTGCTGCAGTTGTTTTACTTAGTTTGCCCATTTTAAATTTAGATAAAAATAGAAGTATTTCAGATAGTATTCTAAATGGGTCACAAGTAAATGTTTCGTCAACAGTGTCTCAACACCAAGCAGAAAATTTATTATTGGCAAGTCTTTTTACAGAAGACCAAGATTTGGAAGCGATTGTAGACGCCTATATGATTGAAGAATAAAATTTCAAATAAATTAAAACTTTTTTAAAAACTTTGGTTCTAATACATAGAACGTTCCTTAAAAAAATAATTAAAACTTAAACATCATGAAAAATTTAAAAACACTTTTCCTATTGGTTCTTTTGGTAACAATGGGTACAACGTATGCACAAGAAGAAACGGCTACAAACGAAAGACCTGAACGTCCAGAACGATCTGAAGTAGCAATTTTAACTGCAGAGCAAAAAGAAATGTTAGAAGCTCAAAAAGAATTGATCAAAGCCAACAAAGAGGCTTTTAAAGAAAGTTTATCTGCTGAGCAATTGGCTATTTTGGAAGATACTGAGTTGACAGCGAAAGACAAAAGAGAAGCTTTAAGAACTAGTTTTACTGAAACACAGCAAGCAACATTAACTTCTAACAGAGATGCCATAAAAGCATTAAAAGACGAGTTCAAAGCAACTATTACGGATGAACAACGTCAGCAAATGAAGCGAAGAGCAAAAGTAGGTAAAAGGAAAGGTACCAATGCGGATGTAAAAAATATAAAAGACCGTAAAACTCGTATCCAAGAAATTAAAGCTGCGAAAGATAGAGCTAAGGACCGAGTTAAAAACAATCGTAAAAATGGAGCTGGTGCAGGAAATGGAGCAGCAACTGAATAAATAAAAAATAGCTTATATTTGAAACAAGTGGTTTATCTCTCCACTTGTTTTTTTTTGATTAATTTTTCCACTCCATGAAATACCTACTTTCTTGTATCTTTTGTTTTGTTCTATTTTCTAATGCAGTCGCACAAGAAACTACGGAACCCAAAAAAGAAAAAGATTTAGACAGTTTATTAGATGAGTTATTTGACTCAGAAACTGAATTAAACGAATTGATTGCGGAAATGACCAATTTTAAGTTTTTGTATGTTTCTATGAATTACAATTCTGAAACCTATTTTTCGGGTAGAGATATTGGGATTGATCAATACAACTTGAGACCCCAAGTCACTTATGTAGATTCTAAAGGTTTTTTTGCAAGTGTTTCTGGTGCTTATTATAGTGAATTTGACCCAAAATTAGATCTTCTTACTGCTAGTTTAGGATATGGAAAATATTTCGATAAAAAGAAATTATTTAAATGGAACACTTCCTATACAAGGTATTTTTATTTTAATGATTTAGAAAATTTATTTGACAATACGGTGGGATTAGGGCTAAGTTACCGAACAAAAAAGAGAAACTTTGGTGTCAACTTATCAGGAGCCTTTTTATTTGGACAAGAGCAATCTTTTCAAGTTTCTTCCAGTATTTTTACTCGTATCAAATTGTATAAAAGTAAAAAACACGATTTGGTTTTACGACCTGATATTTCATTTGTTCTAGCACAGCAAACCATTGAATTAGTGGATACTGAAATTAGCAATGAAGTTTTTGATTTGATCAATACACAGTTTTCCATTCCTTTGCAATACACCATAAATTCTTTTGATTTTGAATTGGGTTATACTTTTAATTTCCCAAATGCCTTAGAAAATGATGAGGATTTACATACAACAGGATTTTTTAATTTTTCTGTGGCTTATTTAATTTCCCTTTAATTATTTATACCTTGTAATTTATAACTGTTTATAGAGACTGACTTCACCGTTATTCGAAACAAATGAAAAACCTTTTAGAAGAAATTAAGCAGTGCACACTTTGTAAAGAACACCTACAATTAGGTCCTAGGCCTATAGTACATGCAACTTCCAAAAGTAAAATTATCATTATCGGTCAAGCTCCAGGTTTGGCAGTTCACAATTCCGGTATTCCTTGGAATGATAAAAGTGGCGAAAACCTAAGAAATTGGCTGGGTGTAGAAAAACAAGAGTTTTACGACACTTCAAAATTCGCATTGACTCCCATGGGGTTTTGTTACCCAGGAAAAGGAAAATCGGGCGACTTACCTCCAAGAAAAGAATGTGCTCCCTTATGGCATGAGGCTCTTTTACAAGAGATAAAATCTGTAGAACTTATCATTTTAATAGGTGCGTATGCTCAAAATTATTATTTAACAAACTTTCCTAAAACAACACTTACCAAAAGAGTTTTCGAGTTTGAAAACTATTTACCAACGTATTTTGTATTGCCACATCCTTCACCTAGAAATAATATATGGCAAACAAAAAACAAATGGTTTGCTACCATTGTATTACCTCAATTAAAAAAAGAAATTTCTAAAATTTTAAAGAAAAAATAAGCATCTTTTTTTCTCCTAAATGATTTTTGTCATACTATTTTAGCAGCTTCTATCCTAATTTTGAGAAACGTATCAAAATTAGAACATAGAATTATGAAAAAAAATATTCAAATTTTAAGTGATGGTTGTAAGAAATGCAACACCTTAACAGAACTGGTAAAAAATGTGGTATCAGAATTGGCAATCCCTGCCGATATCCAAGTCGTAAATGATGTTTCCATCATGATGAGCAAAGATGTTTTATCCACCCCCGCTTTATTAATTAACGATGTGGTTATTATGAAAGGTAGGGTGCCTAGCAAAGAAGAAGTGATTGGTTATATTAGAGATGAGAAAAAATGCAAAACAGCAGAGGAATATGGGCAAACTTGTTCTCATGATACTTGTTTCTAGTGTTTCCAACTATTAAATAAATCCTAGGAATTAGCAATAGATCCACATGTTACCAGAATTCCATTAATTGGTCTAGAATCATCAAGTTGTCCATGATAAATGGATTTGATACAATTGTTAACATGGGATTTATCTTAAATGTGGAGGAACAGTTTTATTTTTATCTAAAAATTTATTTCTAATTACTGGTTTCAAAATTTTATCAGCGCGTACAGGATTTTTTTCTAGTTCTTTACTGGGCCTAATAGGACGTTTTTCAAACCCACCACCGCAATTGGGACAAACATTTTCTAAAACATCTGTCACACAGTTGGCACAAAAAGTACATTCGTAACTACAAATCATGGCTTTCTGACTTGTGTTCGGTAAGTCTAGATTGCAATTTTCACAGTTTGTTCTAATTTCTAACATAGGCTAAATTTAGTGCACATGTTGGTGGTCTTTATGGTAGTGTTCTCTAATTAAATCGCGGCCAAAGTCTCCTTCAAAATCTCGCCAAATTGCATGAATATGATTGGCGTTTCTTTGAGTGTTATCAAATTCTATTAAAAAAGAACTTCCTTGAATTCTATAATAATGTCCTTTTCCAGAAAAAGTGGCACCCGCCCAAGCAAAATGAATTTCATTCAGTTCATTTTTTTGAATTGTTTCTAGTTTAATAGAAGCTTCTTTTTTAGGCAAGGATGAAAGATATTCCTCTAAAATAGCTAGCAATATTTTTTTTTGTGAAGCAGTTAATTCTTGATAAGAAATACCCACAGGTTCCAAAGCAGAAACTTTAGATTGACTAGACGTCATTAGTCTTCCGGAAGCCTTTTCTTGAAAAATGGCTATTTCTTGTTGTGTTGTTGATAAGGAGTTAATCAATTCAAATCCTAAATCTTCTTCTCTGTGTAAAGTTCTTTCGCCTTTGCGAGGTCCGGAAGGTATAATTGCTGGATTGGCACCCATAAATCGAGGAGCTATAGAAATAGCACCATTTAAAACCGTAAAGTTTAAGGAAAGATGATGTCCCTCAAACGACCAAGACCAAAGTTTGTCCTTTTCCGAATCGCCATAAAAAGCGACGCTATATTTTTCTGGGTCTCGAAAAACCTTATTGCCACTTTCCGCTGCTAAAAATGTTTCTAAAGACATAATTCTTTTTGCTTTTTCATGTCCTGATTCTGACAAATAAAATGACAATAATTTGTGCAAGGCTTTTTTTTGGCGAGTGTTAAGCTTACTTATTTGCAGTCCTTCTCTAGGAACCATTGTGGCGGGTAAAAAATGCCAAAATGTTTTTGAGGGATGTTCAAATGGAAAAACAGCTTCTTGTCGTTGTTCTAAACTAAGTTCATTTAGAAAACTAATGACAGGATTTTTTTGCGCTTGAGAAACTTGTCCAATAAATAAAATAACTAATAGAAAAAGGAGGGAGGATTTGTAAGTCATAAGCTCTATTTACAGTCTTCTAATCCAAATATTTCTAAATTGTGTTTTATTTCCATGATCTTGCAAAGAAATAGAATCCTCACCATGACCTTTTGGATAATGATGCAAACCAATGTATTTTGTCAAACCATTTATGGTCACATTGTTTTGAATTAAAACACCATTGTGTAAAACCGTAATTCTTGCCGGATAATCTAAGTTGCCATTTGCTTTAAAACGTGGAGCTGTATAAATTATATCATAGCTATTCCATTCCGACGGACTTCTCATAGCATTGACCAAAGGAGCATGATCTTTATAAATTGCACCTGCTTGACCGTTTCTATAGGTACGGTTATTGTACGAGTCTAAAACCTGTAATTCATACCTTCCTTGTAAAAAAACACCACTATTTCCTCTACCTTGACTTTCACCAAAAACGACATCTGGAGCACTAAATTCTATATGTAATTGACAGTCGCCAAATTTTAGTTTTGTTTTGATAGCTCCAGAACCAGGCAGGACTTCCATATGATCGCCATCCACAATTTTCCAAGCGGCTGGACTGTTATTTTTACCTACCCATTGGTCTAAATTAGAACCATCAAACAAAATAATAGCATCAGAAGGAGCATCACCAAGTTTTTTGGCTGGAGTAATTACAGGAACCTCAGGATTCCAAATTTCTGTCATTTGAGGTTTCATGGGCATGGGCGAAACCTCTGGAGGAGTGCTAGAATGTTTATTTTGTGCGTTGCTGTTTACAATAAATGCTGAGGCCAGTAAAAGGGGCCATTTAAATTTAGAATTCATGCGTAATTTTTAGTGATTCGTTAATTTCTTATCTTTCAAGAAGCTAATGCTATTGAAAGTCTAAACATACCATTTTTTTTAGACTTTTTTAGAAGAGTCCTAAATACAGTTAATTTGCACCGCAAGAAACCAAATCAGACAAATAGCTATTTCTTTAGAAAAGGAAGTTCTAATTGAATTTAAGAAAAAAAAGGTCTAAGATTTCAGATTGTAATGTACAAAACCACAACATTTTTTAAATTTTTCACCACTATTGCAAGGACATTTAGAATTTCGTCCGATAGAAACTGTGTTTTTCTCTAAAGCCTTTTCATCCATTTCTTGGTTGAAAATTTTTTCTAATAAGGCATACAATTCAGGATGTTTTTTGGCTAATAATTTTGGACGCTCAAAAAAATATTCACTAGTTACTGAAAAAAACTCGGCTTTGTTGGTACCTCCGTAAGGATTTATATCGGAAGCGCCTTCGTAAATTTCATCAATTTTTTTATTGATCAAATCGAGCCAAGGAATTGCATATTGCTTTTCTAATAACACGGACGGAATTCCATCAATGGCACCATCTAGCTTATCCAATAAATGAACAAATTCATGAATTGCTGTGTTTTTTTTATCAGATTCATTTTTAAATCCATGCCACAAAGCTTCTTTAGAAAGAATCATTTTTCCTTCCAAATAACCATTGCCAACCATGCCTAATATCCGTCGATCTTCTCCCTCAGTTTCAAAATCTCTATTAAAACTATTGGGATAAATTAAGACTTCATTGATGTTTGTATAGCGCCAATTTTTAAAACCAAATATGGGAATTACGGCACTTGCTGCTACCAATACTTTATCAGCATCATCTATAGAAGTTCTAATTCCTGTAATTCTGCAATACAGCAAAAATTCTTGAACCTTGTATTCAAATTCTTTTTTTTCAGAAGAAATTAAGGCTGTGTAAAAAATGACATTTTGTTCTAACACCAATCGCCATGTTACAGGAAAATCTTTCTTGGGTACTTTTTTTGTACTTCCATTTAGGGTACCCTTGTTCTTGCTTCTATTAAAAACAACAACACAAATAAGAATAACCAAAAAGACTAAAATTGCAAGCATGACTCTAATTTCTAAAATGAATAAAACGCTAAAACAACGAATATATACTAATGAAAGATTAAACCAAGTCGTACATATTTAAATGTTTCTTTAAAACTCCAGAAGGGGTGTCTTTTGTTTCATCAAACACTCTGGTATCACCAAACAAAATAAAACTATCTCTGGCTCTAGAAACAGCAACGTTAAGCATATTCGGTTTGTTGTCTCTATCAAAAAACAAAACGCCTTCATCTTCATGGCTGTAAACAGAACTAAACAAAACAATATTTCTTTCAGCACCTTGTAGGGCATGTACTGTTCCTAGTTTGATATCATTTACTTTAAATCCGGCATCGGTCAGCGCTTTTGATAATTCTGATTTTTGACTGGTAAAAGGAGTGATAATTCCTAAAACACTTTCCACAGATTCAACATTATAGGCTTCTTGAATTCCTTCTTTGTTTCTATTCAACCAAGAAATAATAGATTTCACTTCGTTTAAATTGCAACGGCTGTTAAATTTTCGTTCACTTAAACCTTCAATATGGTAAGCCATCATAGAAGGAAATATCTGGCCTTCTTTAGCCACACCTTTCATAGGTTTTAAAATACCTCCGTAAGCCAATTCATTGCAAAAACCAATAATTTCATCATTGCAACGTCTGTGCTCTAACAATAACAAACCGTTTTCTTTTCCTTTAATTACTGAAGTTTCATATTCACAGGCATTTTGTGCCATTTTCATAATACTACCGCTCGATGCTAAAAAGCCCAAATTTTCCAAATAATCATTTTGAGCAGTTGTTTCAATAATATTTTGGTTGATCAAATTTCCTTTATCTATTTGTGGAGGAATAGACCAAATAGGTTCAATTTGTTTCAAATCACCCACAACAATGGCTTTTTTTGCCAAGGCGAAAATAGGAATACTTACTTCTGGCGTAACCTGACCAGCCTCATCAATAATTAATAAATCTAAAAAGTTATAAAGTGGTAAATATTCAAAAATCGGATTTCCTTCTTCGTTTTCTCCTTGAAACTGACTGTATAAAAAATGGGTAGGAGCCATATAAAAAGTGGCTACAAAACAAGGTGTCAGCATGGCTCTACGTTTCCATTTGGCCGTAATCACTTTTTCTCCGGTTCCTTTTTCTGTATCGTTTTCAAATACATCTTGAGTAGCCATCAACCATCTTGCTTCCCAATAATGGGTAGCCAATAAAAAGGCTTCATGACGTAAGGAAATGTCCATCTCATCATAAAAAAAACGATGAGATTTATCTTCCTCCTTCATTTTTTGATATTCAAACTCCCACATTTCTTCTTCAGAAACAAAAGGATTTCCCTTGATGTTATTTTGAATTTTCCATTCTTTTAAACGGGCAAAAGAATTTAAAACCATATTTATATCACCGATACATTCTTTTAAAAATTGCAAGGCTGTTTCCGTGGTTTCAATTTCTGAATCCGTTATTTTAAATAGCTGATTTTCGGTTTCAGGAATACTGTTCGTAGTAAAAACAACTTTCATTTCTTCTATAAAAGAAGCTTCTTTAGAACTACTTTTTATTTTGGTTAAAAGTTTGCGCCATTTTTGAAGATTTAAAACATTGATGGCGTGCTTTTTTATATAATGGTCCTTATTTAATAACAGGCCATTTACCTTGGTAATGGAATCAATATAATCTTTTGAAATATTGACTCCGTTGATCAATTTGTCTTCTACTACCGAAATTTCTTCTTGTAAATGCGAACAAATGTCATCTAGTGAATGTGCATCGAAGCCAAAATATTCATAGTATTTGTTAAAGAAAAAAGCTTCGGCATCTGCCACATAGCGTTCGTTTTCTAAATCGCATAAAGTCCCTTCATGACCAAATAAATTTCCTTTTAAAAAATTGATGTTTTTTAAAGATTTCGGACTTTTAGAACTTGAGGGTAAATAGGTCGCATATCCTGTAAAACCAGGTATCCAACGCTCAGCCAATAAACCTTTATCACTAACAGAATTGATAAAACTATCAATAATATTTGTCACCGCTTGGTTGTTGGTAGAACAAGCCAAAATAACAGGAGCGTCTTCTCCTTTAATAGCAGCTCTAACCACTTCTGTGGCCACCAAACTTTGCAACAAGGTTGTTTTACCTGTTCCTGGAGGTCCGTTTACCGCGGTAATGGAATTAGGTTCCGACGTTAAATAGGACAGCAAGGTTTTTCGTTGACTAATTGACAAAGGAAATTCATTAGACATTTGGCCTAAATGCAAATGGTTGTATTTTAAGTAGCCATAATCTGTAATTGGTTCTTTTCGGTCACGATTTACAGGCGTGACTAATTTATCAACCAGAGGTAATTCTTCGGCTTCATTCAATAAATTTTCATACAGAAATAAAATACTTTTTGCCGTGGCAATTTTTGAACTGGTGGCAAAATAAGTCACATTAAAATTGGTTCGGTAATTTTCTGTGCGATAGCTACCAATATTTCCGACAGCAATTTCAGAAAACACTGCATTTAAATAATCCCAATAGACTTGCCAATCTAAAGTTCCATCTTCATTATCTGGGTAAGGTTGTTCTAATTCTCTGGCTTGCTCCATCAAATCCATGGTAGAGAATATAAATTCATTGACAGAATCGGCAATAGGATCAACGTAATTTCTTACTATAAGTGGAAATATTTCTTTGGAAGGCGTTAATTGACCAGAACGATTTAGCTTGGCACCAATCCAAAATGGAAAAATATTTTTTTGTTTAAAGGATGGATTTTGGTTTAAGGGTTCTAATTGGAAAGGAGCAATTAAAATCTCCGTTTCCGTAATTTCACGCCAATTGGCATTGTCTTTTTTGGTAATACCTCGTAATCGATTGATTCTTCTTTCTTCAGCTTCTAAGATGCTTTTAGCATTTTTTTCTTCCAACATTCCAGTACTTAAATCACAATAATTTTGGTGAAATAAGTTTTTGATTCTTGAAGTATCTACCGCTAAATTTTCGCTATCAAACAAGCTGTTTCTATAGTAATGTAACCAGTTTTTAAGGTTGTTCATAAAGTAAAAGGATTCGCTAAAGTGTGTGGTTATTTAAAAACAGGAACGAAGATACCTTTTTATTGAATGCCTATTTTGGTCCATTAAAAAATTGGAGCTACAGTTTTCAACAAAAAAAGAATCCCCAAATTTAAGGGGATGCTAGAAATAGAAAAAATGCCCTATTTTGCTTTTTGAAACTCACGGAATTAGCCCAGAATTACCATAATTTTAAACAAGAACTGTGGTGTTTTTAGGCTTTGTAAGAATGTTAATAAGAAATTTTAGGAGGTGTAAATTTATGTTAAATCAATGCTGCGCGTAAAATACTTATCGGATGAAGTGCTGTTTTTGAAACTCCATCAAAAATTTGATGACGACAACTGGTCCCTGAAGCCGCAATTCTCACATCATCTTCTAAGTTTCTTAGCTTAGGAAACAAACTGTCTTCACCTACTTGCATACTCAAATCATAATGCTCTTTTTCATATCCGAAAGAACCTGCCATTCCACAGCAACCTGTAGCTAAAATACTCACGGTATAATTTGTTGGAATATTTAGAATTTCGAAAGTAGGAGCAATGCTACTCAATGATTTTTGATGACAATGACCATGAATTTTTAAGGTCTTCTTTTCTGAATGAAACAGGGATTTATTGATTTTCCCATTTTTATAGGCGGTATGCAAAAACTCTTCTATGGTGTACGTGTGTTCCGAAATTTTAACTGCTACCTTTTTATCACTAGCCAAACGAGGATACTCATCTCTAAAACCTAAAATAGCTGAAGGTTCCATTCCAACAAGTGGTGTTTCTTCACTGACAAGATTTTTAAAAACCTCCAAATTTGCATCAATGCATTTTTTTGCTTGGACTAACATTCCTTTTGAAATGGCACTTCTTCCACTTTCATCATGTTGAACTACTGTAGGTGTATAGCCTAATTTTGACAAAACGATAAGGGTATCAATTCCTACTTGTACATCGTAATAATTGGTGAATTCGTCACAAAACACATAGACAATTCCTAAATTATTTTGGTCTTTTTCTAAGGTTGATTTATTTTTTTTATACCATTTACGTAGGGTGATTTTTTCCAATTTGGGAATGCTACGTTTTTCGGCAATACCGATACTCTTTTTTACCCATTTGGTATTTAAAACGGAATTGGTAACTGCAGGTAACAGACTTCCAATTTTATTTAGTGAATAATTATTCGCAAATAACTTAGATCGTAAAGGGATTTTATGTTCTTTGTAATATTGGTATAAAAACTCTGCTTTTAAACTAGCTACATCCACATTACTAGGACATTCACTAGCACAAGCTTTGCAACTCAAACACAAGTCAAACACCTCTTTTAATTCCTTATGATCAAATTTATTTAATTTGGGACTATTGGTTAAATATTCACGCAAAGCATTGGCCCTGGCTCTGGTGGTGTCTTTTTCGTTTTTTGTAGCTCTATAACTCGGACACATGGTTCCGCCAGCCTCTACCGATTTTCTACAATCTCCAGAACCATTACATTTTTCAGTAACTCTAACAATTCCTTGACTGTCACTAAAATCAAATAAGGTGGTAATTTCAGGTTCTGTTCTATCAGCTTTAAAACGCAAATCTTGATCCATGCCATAAGCATTGACTATTTTTCCAGGATTAAAAATTGCTAATGGGTCAAAGGCGTGTTTTATTTTTCCTAAGAGTTGGTAATTCCTTTCACCAATCATTAGTGGAATAAATTCGGAACGTACAATGCCATCTCCATGTTCACCACTAAACGAACCTTGGTATTTTTTGACCAATTTAGCTGTGGCGGTTGTAATTTCACGAAACAAAACAACATCAGCCTTTTTCTTCAAATTTAAAATAGGTCGCAAATGCAATTCTCCAGCACCTGCATGTGCATAATACACGGCTTCTTGCTGATAGCGATCCATTAATTGGGTAAACTCTGAAATATAAGCTGGTAAATCTTTCAATTCAACCGCCGTATCCTCTATACAAGCTACCGCTTTGTCATCGCCAATAATATTTCCTAACAAGCCCAGGCCTGCTTTTCTTAGTTCATGAATTTTAGGAATATCTTTTCCAAATATTTTAGGATGATGGTAACCGAAATTATTCGAAATTAAATCCTTGATCAATTTATCTGCCTGTCGTTCTGCACCTTCTTCTGTACTATCTGCTACCTCTAACATTAAAATAGCTTTTGGATCTCCTTGTAAGAAAAAACGATTTTTTTGCTGTTCTCTATTATTCTTGGTACAATCTAAAATAATTTTGTCCATCAATTCGCAATTGTACAATTGATGTTTCATGGCGACAACAACCGCTTCCAAACTTTCTTGTATGCTATGAAAATGAACACCGAGCATTACGGAATGTGTAGGAGCAATGTCATCTAATTTAATGGTTATTTCCGTTGTAAAGGCTAAAGTCCCTTCACTACCACAAAGAAGTTCGCACAAATTAATATGTGCAGTATCGCCACCAAATAAATCTGATTTTAACAAACTATCAACCGCATACCCAGTATTTCTTCTGTGAATTGTTTTTCGGGGGAATTCTCGGTGAATTTCCTCTTGATTTTCTTTAACTTTTAACTGCCTATAAATTTCTTTGTAAATAGAACCTTCCAAAGAATTCATTTTTGTTTTTTCAAGAAACGTATCAGAACTAATTGTTTCAAAAGTAGCCTCTTCACCATTACTTAAAATAGTTTTTAAAGAAAGAACTTTATCTCTTGTCACCCCATACCGAATGGACGTGGTACCTGAAGAATTATTTCCAACCATTCCACCAATCATGCATCTGTTGGAAGTAGAAGTATTGGGTCCAAAAAATAAACCATAAGGTTTTAAGTATCTGTTTAAATCGTCACGGATAATCCCCGGTTGTAATTTAATTGTTTTCGCCTTTTCGTCGAAAGAAATTATTTTCGTAAAATATTTAGATACATCCACTACAATACCTTCTCCAACACATTGACCCGCCAAAGAAGTTCCAGCAGTTCTAGGAATTAAGGAGGTTTTATGTTTGCTAGCAAAAGCAACTAATTTTTTTAGATCACTTTCGTTTTTTGGATAACAAACTGCCTTCGGAATTTTTCGATAAACAGAAGCATCTGTGGCATACAAGTTTTTGTGCAAATCATCTTGATGCAGCTCTCCTTCTAAAACAGTTCCTAGGTCAAATAAGGCCTTTTTTATATCCATAATTTTTTACAAATCTCAATTTCTAAGAAATGTAAAAGTAAGATAAATTTAAAGGATTTATTTGGCGAATTGACGGATAATTGTTGAATTGTCTTTGGAAAGAATCACAATCAGTGCATAGATAATTACGATGTTTTTTATAATATATTGACCGACCAATGTTAAAGAATAAAACGACAGGTTGTAGCTTAGATTCTCTAAATAAAAAGCAACGTTTGTTGCGTTACAACCTTGAATGCAGTAAAGCCATATAAATACCAAATTTTCTGCAGGACTTAAATTCGGAAAAAATTTTAGGAAACCGAACCATAATTAAATAAGACTACTACTAAACGACATAGTACTTATTGCATTGAACGGTTTTTTTTGGAACATTCTATAAAATTTTATTCTAAGACTGTTCTTTATTTAGATGGTTTAAATAATTTTTCAAACACCCAAGGAGGTCCGATTAATAAAAATTGTAAATCTTGAAAAAAGGAAGGTTTCTTTCCTTCAATTTTATGACCGTAAAACTGTCCAATCCATGCAATAACAAACAATGTTAGTGACACATAAAAATTATTTGTAAAATCATTCACCAAACTGTTTAAGACAATACAAATAAGCGTAAATAAAAACATTCGTAAAAAAATAACAAGATTCAAACGTAGGTAAAATAGCAAAACAAATAGACTAACAACTGTGGCCCAATTTTCTAAAATTGGAAGTCCCAAATTTAAATGATCACGTAATATACCTCTAGGAATACAGAGTAATAAACCCAAAATACTGTAATAAATTACAGGCACACATACCATATGAATTTTTAAATTTGTTGCATTTTGGTGACTTTCAGCATAGGCGTCAAACCATTGTTGTGGTGATTTCATAATTTAAATCTTAAAGAACCCTAACAAGTTACATTATTTTTTAATTGTTTGCCAACTCAAATAATATTCGAAGGAAACAGTAAGTAAATGATACTAAATTAAGGTAGGGTAATTTGAAGCGAAACTGTTTAATTTATATACGATTTAAACTAATTCAAGCCAATAAGGTCTTATTATTATGAAACGAAACTCCCAAACACCAAGATTTTTTTTTCTATTATTTTTAGCACTACTTTTTAGTTATTGTAGTTCCGAAACCATGGATGCACAAGAAGTCATTGAAGATCCTGAAGAAGAAGTAGAGGAAGAAACGCCAACAATACACACCCAACCCAATATTCTGTTACTTATTGCAGATGATGTTAGTTTAGATGCCACACCGAATTATGCACCTGAATTAAATGCCACAAAAGCCAATATGCCGACTTTAGAAAAATTGATGCAAGAGGGATTGGTCTTTGACAATTTATGGTCTTATTCAGTGTGTTCTCCCACAAGAGCTTCAATTCTTACAGGAAAACACAGTATCTCTACAGGTGTTTATGCTCCTGGAAATCATATCAGCGCTTCAGAAAAATCTTTACAGAAATATATTGATGAACAAACGAACAATGCATATGCGCATGCTGTATTTGGAAAATGGCATTTGTCAGGGAACAGAGATTATGCGCAACCTACCGATATGGGCATCGGAACCTTTTCAGGAACCTTAGGAGGTGGTTTGGGTGATTATTGGAATTATTCCTTAGTCGTAAATTCAGAAATTACAGATGTTACAGATTCGTATTCTACTACAAAATATACAGATTTGGCCATTGAATGGAAAAACAAGCAAAGCAAACCTTGGTTTTTATGGGTGGCCTACAATGCAGCACATACCCCTTTTCATAGACCCGACGATGGCTTGATTAGCAATACAAGTTTGGCTCCTTACCAAGAAGGTCGATCTGATGATTTACCGTATTACTTGGCTATGTTAGAAGCTATGGATCACGAAATGGGACGTTTGATAGATAGTATGACAGCAGAAGAAAAAGCAAATACGATTGTCATTTATATTGGCGACAATGGGACTCCTAAAAAAGTATCGCAATATGGTGACACAAACAAACATCGAAAAGAATCAATTTACCAAGGAGGTATCAATGTTCCTTTAGTTGTTTCAGGAAATGGGGTAAGAGTAGGAAGAGAAACTGATGCTTTGGTTAACACCACCGATTTATTTGCTACTATTGGAGAACTAGCAGGTTCTACAACGACTAACATTCATGAAAGTTTTAGTTTTAAAGATTTATTATACAACGATAATGCTGCCACAAAAGAATTTGTATATGCATCAGTAACTCCAAACAACGGACAAGATAAATATGCTGTTAGAAATGACAGCTACAAATTAATCAGTGTAGTAGGGGGGAGTTCTGAAGACGAAGAAATGTACAATTTGAAATTAGATGCCTACGAAGAAACAAATATTTTGTTACGCAGTTTGACCAATGAAGAAACACAAGCTCGAGTTTCACTACAAAATGAAGGAAAAAGAATAAGAGGGGAGTAAATAGAAAAGCTAGTTTAAGAAAACAAAAATGCCGTTACAACTAATTTGTAACGGCATTTTTGTTGCCTTGTTAAGATTTCTTTTTTCGCAATCTTTTTAATAACGATTGATTGAAATTTATTTCTGCCAAATGTAATTTTAGTATTTTCTTTGGCGGTAAAAAAGATTCTAATTTTTTAAAGAAAGCCTTTTTATTGCGAACTCTTTTTGAATCGATTCCAATAAATTTGTTTGCTAATTGCTTTGCTTTTTCATCCGATAAATTGGCTACATCTCCAGCGGAATCTACTTCTTGTTTGATTGAGGTCAATTCAACCGATTTTAGCAGCTTGTTTTGTTTTTCGTACTCGTTGTACAGTACCCAAAATTTTTCAGCTTCCTCCGGAGTTAAATCCAATTCTGTTGAAATAAAATTCACTTTTAAAGCACGTACTTTGGAAAAAGATAGATGGCCATTTTTTTGTGCCGAAAGGAACGTACTACAAAAAAGTAGACTTGCTATAAATAATTTTATGGTGTGTTTCATATTTTATAAATTATCTAAATACAATAATTCTGGATCTACTTCTTCTAAATAATTTAAGATCTCAGATTCACTAAATTTAGTTTTATTGACTAAAGAAAGGGTCGCATCTTCAGGTAAATTTTTAGCGATATCATAACTATCTACATAAAAATTACCGTTTTCAATATACGCATCAATTTCGGCAATTGTCAACGATTCAAAAGTAACTTCAGGCTTTGTGTTGCTTACATAATTCCAAGTAAAAAATAGCAATAAGGAAGCGGCAATACTACTTGCAATATATAGTTTTCTAAGTTTTCCTTTTTTCTGAAGTCCTTGTTTTTTAAACAATTCTTGCTCAAAATTTTCGAAATAATTTTCAGGTACCTGATAAGCCAATTTCTTTGGGATTTTTTGCTCAAAAAGTGGCAACATCAACGCGTCATCTGCATCTTCAAAATAATTTTCAGGAACAGAAAAACCGGGGTTCTCTAAACCTCTATTTTTTAAGTTTTCTAAATATTTATTTTCATTCTTGTCCATATTCTTAAGACCCGTGCTACTGCCAAAGGTTTAATATTTTTTTATATAATGTTCAATTTTTTTAACGGCATGGAAATAAGAAGCTTTTAAGGCACCCACTGAGGTACCCAAAATTTCTGAAATTTCATCGTATTTTAAATTGTCAAAATACTTCATGTTAAAAACCAACTGTTGTTTTTGTGGTAGAGTCTGAATGGCTTTTTGAAGTATGATTTGAATTTCATCTCCATCAAACAATACATCTCTTTGCAAAGAAGTTACTTGCTTGGCTTGATAATCTTCAATAGAAACATTTGAGTTTTTAGCCCGCTTGTTTAAAAAAGTAATCGATTCATTGGTTGCAATTCTATACATCCAAGTAAATAATTTACTGTCTTCTTTAAAATTATGAATGCTTTTGTAAACTTTTATAAAGGTGTTTTGCAAAACATCATTGCTATCTTCGTGTGAAATAAGAATTTTACGAATATGCCAATACAAGCGTTCTTTGTACAAAGATACCAATTCACGATAAGCCTTTTCAGAGGTTTTAGCGTTTTTCAGTTGTTCTATTAGTACTTTTTCTTCGTTCACAAAATTCGGTTAAGGCTATAAATGTACTAAAATAGCTTGTATGAATTGCGAATATAATTTTTATTTTCCTCGTCGAGAATAACCAAACAATCGTCTACGTTTTATCAATTCAGAAATACCTTCTGGTAGCATTTCTTCCCAACCGTCTTCTGATTTGGCTATCATTTCTAAAATGAGTTTAGAATATACATTCAAAATTGTAGGATCGTATTCTTTGATGTCTACCAATTTCCCATTGTTTTTAAAGAATTTATAGAGTTCCTTAATTCTAGGATGAACGGTTAAATTATCACTGGTTAGCAATTCACCTGTTTCTTCATTTTTAGAAGGGTATAAGTAAATTTTCAAATCTTTAAAGAATAATTTTCCTACAGCTTCTAAAATTCCACCGTTCAAATCGCGGTAATATTTCTCATCAAAAACTTTCACCATATTGTCAACACCCATGGCCAATCCCATACGGTTTTTGGTAAATTCATTGAAATATTCAACCAATTTGTAATATTCTTTGAAATTTGAAATCATCACATTTTGACCTAAAGAACATAATAATTCTGCGCGATCTAAGAAATCACGTTCATTAATTCTACCTCCAGATCGAAGATTAGATAAGGTAATTTCAAATATAATTTGTGTGTTTTCTTTTTCGACCTTGTTTTCTTTAAAGAATAGTTTTTTGGCATTTTCGTAAATATCCATATTTACTTTAGTTACGGGTCTAAAGCTACCTCGCAAAGCCAAAATATTTTTTTTATACAAAACCTGTGCTGGCAATAAATTCACACCGCTTGAATCAAACATTACGGCATTGGTCATGCCATTTTTCACCAATTGCAAACTCATCAAACGATTATCTACATACATAAATCTAGATCCAGAAAAATTGATCATGTCAATTTCCAATTGATCTTTGTGTAAATTGTCATACAAGGATGCCAATAATTCTTTCGGATTGTCATTTAAATAAAAGGCCCCGTAAATTAAGTTTACCCCTAATTTCCCTAAGGTTTCTTGCTGTAGTGTCGCGTCAGATTCTTTGAAACGAAAGTGCAATACAATTTCATTATAGTCTTCTAAAGGGTCTAGTTGAAAACGAATTCCGACCCAACCATGTCCTTTAAATTTTTTAGCAAAATCTATAGTTTGAACCGTGTTGGCATAACTAAAAAATAATTTGTCAGGATGCTTTTCTCTACTCAATCGATCTTCCATCAATCGAATTTCGTGCTTCACCATCTTTTTAAGACGCTTTTCGGTTACATACCTTCTGTCGTCTTCAATACCATAAATTGCATCAGAAAAATCCTTGTCGTAAGCACTCATGGCTTTGGCAATGGTACCTGAAGCACCACCAGATCTAAAAAAATTACGAACCGTTTCTTGTCCTGCTCCAATTTCTGAAAAAGTACCGTAAATATTTTTATTCAAATTGATACGTAATGACTTCCCTTTAATGGTTGGAGTGTTGTTTATTTCTTGGTCTCCTCTTAATGTAATTGGCATATAATGTATATTAAAGAATCTGAAAACAAATGTAATCAAATAGCTCAAGTTTTGGTAAATATATTGGTATTTTTGTTTCTGTATTTTTACATATAATTCACTGTTTATACTATTTACAATTGCAATGAAAATAACATTTTTAGGTACAGGTACATCTCAAGGAGTTCCCATGATTTTATCCAATCATCCCGTAAACTCATCTAAAGACTTAAAAGATAACCGACTGCGCTCTTCTGTATTGGTTTCATGGAATGAATTTTCTTATTTAATTGATTGTGGCCCTGATTTTAGACAACAAGTTTTACGGGCAGAAGTCAAAAATATCAATGGAATTTTATTTACCCACGAACACTCAGATCATATTGCAGGTTTGGATGATATTAGACCCTATTGTTATAAAATAGGAGCCATGCCTATTTATGCTCAGAAAAGAGTAATGACTTGTTTAGAAAAGAGATACGATTATATTTTTCAAAAAGAAAATCGTTACCCAGGTGCCGCTCAAGTGGAAGAAAATATAATTGAGGATCAGGTTTTTGAATTGAATGGTATTACTATAACACCCATTAATTTATTGCACGGGACTTTGGAAATTTTTGGTTACCGATTTGATAATTTCGCCTATTTGACGGATATCAAATACATCAAAGAAGAAGAAAAAGAAAAATTAAAAAACTTGGAGGTTTTGGTGGTAAGTGCTATTAGATACGAGCCACATCCCACACATTTTAATGTAGAAGAGGCATTAGCATTTATAGAAGAAATAAAACCTAAAAAAGCCTATATCACACATATCAGTCATATGCTCGGATTTCATAAAGAGGTTTCCAAAGCACTCCCTGAAAATGTGTATTTAAGTTATGATGGTTTAGAGTTGGAAATTTAATCGCTTAGATTCTTTCTAGTAACCATGCTTTCAAATCGTAAAAATTTTGAGGATGAACACCATGGCCCACAGGATATTCTTTGTAAGAATTTTTAATTCCTAATTCCGATAGATAAACAGGAGCCTTTCGTGCCCATTCTACTGGAATTACTTGATCTACATAGCCATGAGAAATAAAATAATCTACATTGGATTGACTTCCTTTGTTCTCTAACAAGTCTTCATTTAAATACCCACTTAGTGCAACAACATTTTGAACTTTATTGGTATTCAATGAAAGTCCATAACTTAAAATAGCTCCTTGACTAAAACCAAGTAAAAATACTTTCTTAGCATCTAGATTTTTCTCACTGACAATTTCATCAATAAATAAAGAAATCTTATCAAGAGACACTCTAGCTTCCTCCAAATCAGAAAATTTATTCTGATCTGCATCAAAATTTATACTGTACCAAGCAAAACTATTGTGACCTAAATTATGAGGTGCTCTAACACTGATAATATGAAATTCGTCTGGTAATTCTTCTGAAAAAGAAAACAAATCTTGTTCATTACTACCATAACCATGCAATAAAATTAATAAGGGTGCTGCCGATTCACTAGCAGTTTTTGGCAATCTTTCTATATATTCCAATGTTGTACTCATCAAATGTTCTTTTTCAATTTAGTTATTCAATACCAATTTTTGGTTGGCATAGATACCATATACTTTTCCTTTTGATTCTTTATCGATAAAAATGGAATTTTTGGAAGTAGACAAAATATCTTTTTCGGTGAAAACCGTTGTTGCTGCTGCTGGATTGAACAAGCTAATTTTAGCTTCGCTTCCTTCTTTTATGCTACCGTTTTCTATACCAAACAAATCTTTTGGCTTAGTCGTTAAAAGTGCCACTAAAGTCTCCAAATCTACAATTTGGTTTAGCTGCCCAAACAAACTTTCTAAACCGATAGTCCCGTATTTAGCATTGCTAAACTCCACTTTTTTATTTTCTATATCAATAGGGTTATGATCTGAAGTCACACAATCAATTGTTCCATCAAGTAAACCTGCTAACAAAGCTTTCACGTCAACAGCTGTACGTAAAGGTGGTTTCACTTTTACTCTAGAATCAAAACCATACAATTCTTCATCTGTTAGGACGACATTGTGAATGGCAACACTACAAGTAACTTTTAAACCTTTAGCTTTGGCTTCCTTTACTAAGGCCACCGATTTGGCAGTACTTATTGTTGGAATGTGTAATTTTCCTCCTGTATATTCTAGTAAAAATAAATCTCTTGTAATCTGTAATTCTTCCGCTAAATTCGGAATTCCTTTTAATCCCAAACGTGTGCTATTCATCCCTTCATTTACAATTCCTTCACCAGAAATGGCATTGTTATTAGGAAAACTCAATACCAATCCGTTAAAATTTTGAGCGTATTGTAAGGCAACTTTCATCAAATTGTCATTAGACACTGCTTTGTTATAATCTCCAAAAGCAATAGCGCCAGAATTTTTCATATCATACAATTCCGCCATTTCAACGCCCTTGCTGTTTTGTGTTAAACTAGCAATAGGATGTAAGTTTGTGGCTTGGCTAAAACTTTCGTTTTTTAAATAAGCCACTGCCGATTTACAATCGATAAAAGGTTTTGTATTGGAATTAACCGCCACATCGGTAAAACCACTTTTGGCTGCAACCTGCAAACCATGTGCAATGGTTTCTCTTTCTTCATACCCAGGTTCTCCAAAAGAGACACTCGAATCGAACCAACCATTAGAAATATATAAATTCTCTAAGTTTACTTCTTGGCAATCCTTTGGACAGTCAATAGAATCCGCAATTTTAGAAAAGTTATTATTTAGAATGAGTACGTCTTTCTTTTGATTATGGTAAGGACTTTCCGTATCAATTATCGTTGCCGATTTTAATAAGATATTCATGAATACAACAGTTTTAAAGCAAATATTTCCGCGTGCAAAGATACAGTAGAAGCTTCAATAATGAATTTTCTAACGGATTTTTTTAAAAGAAATAAATGATGGAAATAAAAAGCAGTTGCTAAAGAATTTAGCTGGGAAAAAAGTAAGATTTTTGGATACTTTAACTGCATTGTTTACTAAGATTTTTCAAAGATAAGCAAAGAATAGCGAACAACAATAATTTTTAGTCCATAGAAATTCGTCCAAACTAAAAATTCTTTTTAAGACAATAAATCCAACAATTCTTCTGGTGAGTCAATTATATAATCTGGCTTTTCCGCTACTAATGATGCTTTAGATCGAAACCCCCAAGTAACGGCTACAGAAATTAATCCTGCATTTTTTGCTGTTTGAATATCTACAGAAGTGTCTCCAACATACAAAGTGTTGTTTACATTCAAACCTAATTCTTTGCATATATTTAAAACAACTTCTGGATTCGGTTTTTTCAATGCTTCCGTAGTCAATCCAATTACGGGATTAAATATTGCAGGTAATGTATGAGTAACCACTTTTTTTGTCAAAGCATCAGCTTTGTTCGATAAAACAGCCATTTTTAGGGTTGTTTTTTGCAATTGTTCTAACAAAGGCATTACTCCTTGGTATACAGCCGTTTTGTTAATGCAATTGTCTTTATAATGACGAAACATTTCATCAAAAACTCGATCAATTTCCTTTTCATTCTTAGCATCAGCGGGCAATGCTTTTCCAACCAAATTACGGATTCCACTACCGATAAAAGTCTCATAAGCTTCATAACTATGCGTAGGGTAGCTAGAGGCTTCTAAAACCACATTCATAGAATATGCTATGTCTGCAATCGAATTCACCAAAGTACCGTCTAAGTCAAAAATAATTCCTTCAATATTCATTTTTAAATTTATTTAATATAATTTTTAAGAATTCCTTTGGCGTATTTACAGGCCACGGATTTTGTGAATTTTGGAAAATCAATAGGCGCCTCATCATTCGCACTGTCTGAAATAATTCGAACAATAGAAAAAGGAATCTCGTATTCAAAGCAAACTTGAGCAACCGCTGCACCCTCCATTTCTACACATTGTGCGCTAGGAATTGCTTTTAAAAGTTCTGCAACTTTTTCTTTTGAAGCAATAAACTGATCTCCACTTAAAACAGAACCTTGCACAACTTTTGGTTTTGAAATTTTAAATTCCTGTAAAACAACTTTAGAAATTGAATTTTCAATAGTATTTGTAAAACTTGTGACAGCACTTTCTAGTTGAACGTTTTGTTGAGTTTTAAAATAGGTCTTTCCCAATAAAGGAATCTCAAACCGATCAAAAAGCGGGCGCGTATCCATATCGTGTTGAAATAATTTTTCACCAATCACAATATCACCAACATTTAAATCACTAGATAAAGCGCCAGCAACGCCCGTAAAAATAATTTCATCCACTTTATAATCATTGATCAATTGTGTGGTGGTAACAGCGGCTGCAACTTTTCCCCACCTTGAAAAAACGACTACAATTTCTTTATTGTAGAAAGTGCCTTCATAATAGGAGCGCATTCCTTTTTTCGTAATTTTTACATTTTTCAGTACATCAAGTATTGATTGTACTTCTTCAGGCATGGCACTGATAACACCAATTCTCATAATATATTATGTTATAGTAATTTAAGCAAGGATGACATCCGATTCTATTTTCCCATCTTTCATGGTCAAAGTTCTGTCGGCCATTTTAGCCAATTCTTTATTATGTGTAACTATGACAAAAGTTTGTCCTAATTCTTCTCTTAACTGCAAAAATAATTCGTGTAAATTTTTAGCAGACACCGAATCTAAATTTCCACTAGGTTCATCGGCAAAAATTACTGCCGGATCATTGATCAAGGCTCTGGCAACGGCCACCCGTTGTTGTTCTCCACCTGATAGTTCATTGGGTTTGTGGTGAATTCTCTCAGCCAAACCTAGTTTGGTCAATAATTCCAAGGCCTTTTTTTCTACCGTTGCTTTATTTTTTTTGGCTATAAAGGCAGGAATACAAACGTTTTCTATAGCCGTAAATTCTGGTAGTAATTGATGAAATTGAAAAATAAATCCAATATTTTCATTTCTAAATTGAGACAATTTCTTGTCAGAAATATTTTCTAAAACCGTATTGTTGATATTTAAAGTATACGAACCCGTGGGCTGATCTAAAGTACCTAAAATTTGAAGCAAGGTGGTTTTTCCTGATCCAGAGGGACCAACAATGGCAATGACTTCCCCTTTTTCAATATGTAAATTAACACCTTTTAATACCTCTAATTTATCGTAAAACTTATGAATATTGTTTGCTTTGATCATCTATTTCTCAATTGGAAAACCAAAAATATTAAAAATGCGACAAAATCACATTCCTTTTTTAGCTTTCTTCTTAAAACTTCGTACACAAAATTTCGGAATAGATAATAAAAACCCAAAAAATGGGAAATATGTGACTTTAAGTTTTCTATTCCTTACATTTGTGCAAATTTTATACAAAATTATCATTTTAAATATTCTGTATTTTACGATGTATTTAATTGGTATAATTTAGTATTTTTGGCTACGTAATTTTTCACATAAACAGAAAATAAAAATGAACTTACACGAATATCAAGGTAAACAAATATTGAATAGTTTTGGAGTAAGAATCCAACGTGGAATCGTTGCTCAGACTCCTGAGGAAGCAGTAACCGCAGCAAAAGAGTTAACTGAACAAACAGGAACTAGTTGGTTTGTTGTTAAAGCACAGGTACACGCAGGTGGACGTGGAAAAGGTGGGGGAGTAAAACTAGCCAAAAACCTTGATGAAGTAAAAAGTATTTCAAATGACATTTTAGGGATGATGTTGGTAACACCACAAACATCTGCTGAAGGAAAATTGGTAAATCAAGTATTGATTGCTGAAGATGTATATTATCCTGGGGAAAGTGAAACAGAAGAATTTTATATGTCTGTTTTATTGAATAGAGCTACAGGAAGAAATATGGTTATGTATTCTACAGAAGGTGGAATGGATATTGAAACTGTTGCTGAAGAAACTCCTCATTTAATTTTTACAGAAGAAATTGATCCTTCAACAGGGATTTTACCTTTTCAAGCGCGTAAAATTGCTTTTAACTTAGGTTTGTCTGGAAATGCTTTTAAAGACATGACCAAATTTATCTTTGCATTGGTAACGGCTTATGAGAAGTCTGATTCTGCCATGTTTGAAATCAACCCAGTATTAAAGACTTCAGATAATAAAATTTTAGCAGTTGATGCTAAAGTAACTTTAGATGAAAATGCATTGTTCCGTCACAAAGATTATCTTGAAATGAGAGATATTCGTGAAGAGAACCCGATTGAGGTTGAAGCGAAAGCTGTTGGCTTAAATTACGTAGATTTAGATGGAAATGTTGGATGTATGGTAAACGGAGCTGGATTGGCAATGGGAACTATGGATTTAATTAAACAAGCAGGAGGAGAGCCAGCTAACTTTTTAGATGTTGGTGGTACCGCTGATGCTGCACGTGTTGAGGCTGCTTTTGGAATTATCTTAAAAGATCCAAACGTAAAAGCAATCTTAGTAAATATTTTTGGTGGTATTGTTCGTTGTGATCGTGTTGCACAAGGAGTTGTAGATGCATACAAAAATATGGGAGACAAAATTAATGTGCCAATTATTTGTCGTTTACAAGGAACCAATGCTGTAGAAGCAAAAGCATTGATTGATAACAGTGGGATGGAAATTATTTCTGCTACTGAATTTCAAGAAGCTGCTGATAAAGTACAAGAAGTATTGGCTAAATAATTAGTCACACACAAATAAGCAAAAACCGTTTTCAAATTGAAAACGGTTTTTTTTGTTTCCTATAGTTTGTATACTTTTATAAAATGCATCAAAAATATAAAAAACTAGGATTTTCAATTTTCTTTGATCTTATAGGTATGTTATCTTATACAGTTCCTGCATTAGGTGAATTCTCTGATCTTATTTGGGCACCAATATCGGCCTTGTTAATGACGCAATTTTATAAAGGAACAAAGGGGAAAATTGGTGCTATTATTTCTTTTACTGAAGAAATTCTTCCCTTTGATTTTATACCCTCATTTACACTTCTATGGATATACACCTATTTTATAGGAAAAGAAAAACAATAATTTTTTGTCTTTTAAGAGTTCAATGCTATAAACAAAGAAGCTTCTCCATTACTCGGATTCATAGCTTTGTCATCATAAACTTCTATATCTGTTGTATATGCTCTGTCTAACTTAGATTCCCAAATAGTTTTCCATGTATTTAATACGGCATCTTTGGTTAAATCTCCTTTGGCGGTAAATTTCACATATTTAGCTTCGGGTATTATTTTAACAGAAAGCTCTTCTGGAATATTATCCAAACTAGAAACTTGATACCCTAATAGCATGGTATAAGGTTCTGTATGGTCACTTACATAATCTGTATACAAAGCATAGATGGTGTTGTCAATTTTATTTGGTATTTTAGACAATACCTTATTCGACATAAACTGGCCCCATAATTTTGGAATATCAGTCATGGCTTCACCATTTTTATTGCTAGTTCTTATACTAAGCCCAACAATTGTCAATCCTTCTAAATTTTGTGTTTTCATCATTCTTTTTGTTTTAATGTTTGAAACAAAAATATCTGAGAGTGGTGACAAAGATATGTCAGGGGTACTTATTCTTTTTTATATTTTTTTGCATAAAATTCTTCCAAGCTCATATTATGAGATTCGAATTTTTCAGAAGTACGGGTAATTTTTTTTATGCAATCCACTCGAAACATTCTAAATTCATTTCGCAAGCGACAAAAAGCAATTAACAACCAGTTTTCTTGTGTGCTATATAAGGCGAAAGGTTCTATAAATCGAGTAGAGTTTTGATTTTGTAAGGATTGATATTCTAATTGTAAGACTTCAAAATTTGTAATAGCCGTTTGCAAAAACATAAGGTGGCTACTCGTGTTTTCTTTCTCATAATTAGCATTAAAATACACCCGATCCGATAATAATTCTATCTTTTCTTTTTGAGTAGTTTGAAGCGTGGCTTTTATTTTTAATATGGCTTCTCTATAATTATGCACAAAAGAAGCATCCTTATTTTTTAAAATCAATTGTTCAGCGGTGATCAAAGCATTTGCTTCTTCTTCCGTAAACATTACAGGTGGCAATTTATAACCCTCCATTAAGGAATATCCTTTGCCTTCTTCCATAAAAACAGGAATACCCGATTTTTCTAAAGTTCGAATGTCTCTATAAATGGTACGAATACTTACCTTATGCTTTTCTGCCAAGCTCCGTGCAGTAGTAATTTTTTGAGATTGCAGTTGGGTTAGTATAGAAGTAAGTCGTGATATTCTAGGCTTTTCTTCCATAGCAAAAAAATTAGGCTTTGTAAAAAGGCAATTTTACTACCTGAGCTTTTAACAAACGCTTTCTAACTTTTATATAAATTTCAGAGCCAACTTTCGAAAATTCAGTAGGAACATAACCCAAACCAATCCCTTTGCTTACAGAAGGTCCCATGGTACCAGAAGTCACAATACCAATAACATTTCCTTCGGCATCAGCAATTTCATAATCATGTCTTGGCACTCCTTTGTCTAGCAATTCAAAACCAACCAATTTCTTTTCAACTCCGTTTTGTTTCTGAGCTAAAAGTGCTGGAGAATTTGTAAATTCTTTGTCAAATTTTGTAATCCAACTTAAACCAGCTTCAATAGGGGAAGTAGTATCATTGATATCATTGCCATACAAGCAATAGCCCATTTCCAAACGAAGAGTATCTCTTGCAGCCAAACCAATTGGTTTGATATCAAAAGCAGCACCCGCTTCAAAAACTTTATTCCAAATTTGTTCTACTTCAGAATTTTTACAATAAATTTCAAATCCACCAGAACCGGTGTATCCCGTAGCTGAAAGAATGACATTTTCAATTCCAGCAAAATCTCCAACTTTAAACGTATAAAATTTAATCTCCGATAAATTTACAGAAGTCAGACTTTGAATGGCTTCAATGGTTTTTGGCCCTTGAATAGCTAACAAAGAATACTCATCAGAAATATTTCTCATCACCACATTATCGCTATTCTGAGCACTAATCCAATTCCAATCTTTTTCAATATTGGAAGCATTTACAACTAATAAGTAGGTCTCTACATTGATTCTATAAACCAAAAGATCATCAACAATTCCTCCGTCATTATTTGGTAAACAACTGTATTGCGCATCGCCAATATTTAATTTGGAAGCATCGTTTGTTGTTACTTTTTGTATCAAATCTAAAGCGCCATCTCCGTGAATTAAAAATTCACCCATATGAGAAACATCAAACACACCCACACTATTTCTAACCGTTGCGTGTTCTGCTTTTACTCCTTCATATTGAATAGGCATATTGTAGCCTGCAAAAGGTAATATTTTAGCGCCTAAAGTTTCGTGTATGTGATGTAATGCAACGTTTTTCATTGGAAATGTTTTTTATAGAACTAAAAAAAACACGTACCCTCAATTTTAGACACGTGTTTTAATGATTATAATTTATGCTTTTAAATAGGCTTTTAATTCATCGTATTCAGAAATTTGTGTGGCCACTTTTTCTAAATTGATGACCGCCTCAATTTGTGAAGGGATTTTTATGGTTTCTGCCACTCCAGGATACAAAACATCTAAAAACTTGACAGGATGTGCTGTTTCAAGAAAAATTCCTTGGACATCCGAATGAGTTTTTAAATAATTTTTCAAGGCTAAATAACCAATAGCTCCATGAGGTTCCGCTACGTATTCACAACTTTTTAATAAATGCCCTAAAGCTGCAGTAGTTTCCTCATCGGTATAACTGTAACCTGATAAGTTGGCGCGTAAAGCCTCTAAACTGTTGTTATGAATTTCTTCAATACGAATAAAATTACTTGGTGCACCAACATCCATAGCATTTGAAATAGTTTGTATAGAAGGCTTTGGTTCGTATTTACCAGTCTCTAAATAGGTAGGAACTACTTTATTTGCATTGGTACCAGTAACAAAATGATGAATAGGCAATCCTAAACGTTGTGCCATCATACCTGCACATATATTTCCATAATTTCCACTAGGAACAGAAAACACTAATTTTTTACTTTTATCTTTTAGTTGCTTGTAAGCAAAGAAGAAATAAAACATTTGTGGCAACCAGCGTGCAATATTAATTGAATTTGCTGATGTCAACTTCATATGATCTGTCAACTCATTGTCTAAAAAAGCTTTTTTAACCATGGCCTGACAATCATCAAAAGTTCCAGTAACTTCTAAAGCTCTAATATTTTGCCCCAAAGTTGTCAATTGCTTTTCTTGGATATCAGAAACTTTTCCACTTGGATATAAAATAACGACATCAACACCTTGTACGCCTAAAAACCCACTAGCAACAGCTCCACCAGTATCTCCAGAAGTAGCTACCAATACCGTAACATCTTCATGAACTTTTGCTTGACTATTGAAATAGCCTAAACAACGGGCCATAAAACGTGCACCTACATCTTTAAACGCCATAGTAGGTCCATGGTACAATTCTAAAGAAGCAATATTTTCATCTACAGGAACTACAGGAAAATCGAAACATAATGTTTCTTCAATAATTCTTTTTAATTCCCCTTCAGGAATTTCATCTCCTACAAATTGTTTGATTACCTCAAAAGCTATTTCGTTATTGCTGTAATTTTCTATGTTTTCAATAAATTCTTTTGAAAGAGGTGTAATAGATTCCGGAAAATAAAGTCCTTTATCAGGAGCCAATCCTTTTACTACGGCATCTTCAAAACTTGTATTGGGTGCTTTTTTATTTAAACTAAAATAGTTCATGTTTTTTATATTGAATCAGGTATAAAACATCAGGTATCTGGTAGTTTATAACTGTAATTATTTAATAATTTTTATTCCTTCGGTATTTATTTTTGAAACGTGAATATCATATTCAATGCCAACTTTATCATAAACAGCACTCATGGCTTCACCTACTTTTTTAGCTATTTCTAAACCTTTGCTTAAAGCAAATATTGAAGGTCCAGATCCTGAAATACCCGCGCCTAAAGCTCCCGCTTTTAAACTTTCTGCTTTTACGTTGTCAAAGGCAGGAATTAGGATAGAACGTATAGGTTCCACAATATGATCTTCTAAAGAGCGACCAATTAAATCATAGTCTTCTGTATACAAACCACTAATTAAACCACCCACATTTCCCCATTGTTTGATAGCCGTTTTTAAAGCAACAGAACTTCGCAAAATTTCTCTTGCATCTGAGGTTTTTACTTCAATTTGAGGATGTATTACCGTTGCGTATAATTCTTTTGGAGTATGAATTTTGATAACGTCTAATGGCTCCGTAGAACGTACCAAAGTAAAACCACCCAATAGCGCAGGAGCTACATTATCAGCATGCGCAACACCACTCGCCAAACGTTCACCTTGCATAGCAAACTCAACCAAATCGTGATTAGAAAAAGGTTTTCCTAGTAGTTCATTTATACCAAAAACAGCACCAGCACTACTAGCAGCGCTTGAACCAATACCACTACCAGGTTTTATATTTTTATAAATCTCAATTTCAAAACCACAGTCGGCATCAACTTTAGCCAACAAAGCCAAAGCTGCAACACCAGCCACATTTTCATGTGTTTCTAGAGGTAAATCTTGTCCTACTATTTTAGTAATAGTCACCCCTTTTTTGGCCACCTTTCGAACAATCATTTCATCACCAACATTGTCTAATGCCAGTCCGAGTACATCAAAACCACAAGATACATTTGCGATAGTTGCCGTACAAAACAATTTTATTTCGTTCATCTTATTTAAATTTTTAGTTTTGAGGTTTTAGTTTGCACACTATACATGTCGTAAAGAAATTCAAAACTAAACACTCAAAATTTGCAACTCTTTTTTTTAGCCTCTTCCTACACGAATGATATCTGCAAAAATACCAGAAGCAGTAACATCTGCACCAGCACCAGCACCTTTTACGATTAAAGGATATTCAGGATATCTTTCCGTAAAGAATAAAACAATATTGTCACTTCCTTGTAAGTTAGAAAAAGGATGTTTGCTATCTACTTCTTGTAAAGAAACATTGGCCTTTCCATCCACAAATTCTGCTACATATTTTAATTCTGCATTGTTTGCAGCTGCTTTTACTTTGATCGCTTCAAAATGAGCTGCCTCAGTAATTAACGTCTTTTTAAAATCTGCAATAGAGTCAGCTTCTAAACTAGATTTCGGTAAGAAAGAAATATTCTCAATATCTTCTAAATTCATTTTAGTCCCACTTTCACGAGCTAAAATTAATATTTTACGAGCCACATCAACACCACTTAAATCAATTCTAGGATCAGGTTCCGTAAAACCAAGTTCTCCTGCTTCATCAACAATTTTGGCAAAGTTGGCATCTCCTACAAAAGAATTAAAGATAAAATTCAATGAACCAGAAGCTACCGCTTGAATTTTTATAATTTGATCTCCAGATTGCACTAAGTTATTCAATGTATTTATAATTGGCAGTCCGGCACCCACATTTGTTTCAAACAAATAAGGAGCTTTGTACTCTTGTGATAAAGCTTTTAATTCTGCATAGATTTCATAGTCAGAAGAAGCCGCAATTTTATTACAAGTCACAACTGCGATGCTTTCTTTTAAATAACTAGCATACAATTGCGCAATATCATAATTTGCTGTATTGTCAACAAAAATACTTGTCTCTAAATTTAATTCAACAACATTGGCATGAAATTGATCCAAATCTAAAGCAACACCATTATTTATTAAATCATTTTTCCAATCTGCTAAGTCAATTCCATCTTCTCTAAATAACATTTTTTTAGAGTTCGATAGCGCGACCACATTTATTTTTAATTGTAATTTTTCTAATAAATAATTTTCTTGAGCAGCAATTTGCTCAATTAATTTTCCACCCACATTTCCAACTCCAACTATAAATAGGTTTAGTTGTTTTATTTGGTTTTCAAAGAATTCGTTGTGCAAAGAATTCAATGCCTTTTTGATGTTTTTAGTGGCAATTACGGTAGAAATATTTTTTTCAGAAGCTCCTTGTGCAATGGCTCTAATGTTGACATTATTTTTTCCTAAGGTACTAAACATTCCTCCACTAATTCCTTGGTGGTTTTTCATGTTATCTCCAACCAAAGCAATAATTGCCAATCCACTTTCTACAAGTAAAGGATCTACTTTATCTAAAGAAATTTCATAGGCAAATGCTTCGTCAATAATTTCTTTTGCCAACTCGGCATCAGAATCATTGATACCAATACATATAGAATGTTCAGAAGAAGCTTGTGTAATTAAAGCTACATTGATTTTTTCTTGAGACAAGGCCTCAAACAAACGTTTAGAAAACCCAGGAATTCCAATCATTCCATTTCCTTCTAAAGTAATTAATGAAATATTTTCAATATGACTAATTCCTTTTACCAAAGTTTCTGAATTGCTATGTGCATTTGAAATTGTAGTTCCTACGGCTTCAGGAGCAAATGTGTTTTTAATTACAATTGGAATTCCTTTCTTTAAAACAGGCTGTACTGTTGGAGGATACAATACCTTAGCACCAAAATGTGACAATTCCATGGCTTCTTGGTAAGAAATATTTTCTATAGGAAAAGCTCCTTTTACCAATCTAGGATTTGCGGTATACATACCACTAACATCTGTCCATATTTCTAAAACAGAAGCTTCTAAGGCCGCTGCAACAATGGCAGCAGTATAATCAGACCCACCACGACCTAAGGTTGTTGTATCTCCTCCAACATTGGAAGCCACAAAACCTGGCATTACCGTAATTTGATCTGAATTGTTTTTAAAGTAAGCAATGATATTTTGGTTGGTTGTGTTTTTATCTACAACAGCTTGCGTGAAATTAGAATCTGTAATAATTAATTCTCTACTATCTTTTAAAGAAGATTTTTCTACTGCAACTTGCAAAGCATGAATAACAATAAAAGAAGACAATCTTTCACCAAAACTCACAATTTTATCGTGTGTTCTAGCAGAAAGTTCTTTTAATAAGAAAATTCCTTCCAAAGTAATTTCCAATTCGTTCAGTATTCTTTTTAAACCACCTAAAACAGCACTTTGTTTGTCTATAGGAAGCAAAGCTCTTACCGTTTCAATATGTCTGTTTTCTATCGTTGAAAAACAAGCTTGATATGAACTATCACCTTTTTCAGCCAAGTCACCAGCTTCTAATAAAGTATCTGTGGTTCCGCCTAGAGCAGAAACTACTACGACAAGTTTCTCGTTTTCAGAATTTGATTTTAGGATGTCTATTACCTTCGATATGTTTTCTGCATTTGCTACAGATGTCCCACCAAACTTTAATACTTTCATTTGTTTATTTTTATGTTGTCAAATTTAGAATTGTCTGTTCATTTTCACAAGTCTAAATTGTAATATAAATTTTAAGTTTTTTACCCATGCTTAACCGCTCGTCTAAAGCAACGAACAAGGGAATTTCTTTTGAAGAATAATTGCTTAACCCCAAAGGGTATAGGTATTTCGAATAATGCCTATGGCAATACGCTCTAATAAATTAGAGTTTTTCGAAGTGAAGATATTTTCTTTAGAAAATTTCATGCCGCAAATATAACCATTTAATTAAGAAATAGAAATTTAAATATCAAAAAAAGCCTTGTTCTAAGCCCCATTTTAAGCGCTTATTTTTGAACAACACGGTATTCAATAAAATGAAGCCAAAAGTTTTATTTTCTGAGGGACAATTCATTAAAATTACAAAAAAACAGTTTGTTAACTCTGTAAATTGTGTCATTCACTCATTTTACTTTCTATAGGCATCCTTATTTAATAATATTGTTACACAACTAACAAGTACCACACACTTAATACAAGCATGCTATGAAAACAACAAACACAATTTTAAAAATCACGGTATTCACTTTGTTCGCCGCTTTTCTTATGAGTTCTTGTAACAATAAAGAAAAAAAAGAAGCTAAAAAAATTTACAATGAAATTGGAAGTACCTTAGATTGCTTAGCTAAACCTAGTTGGTTTCCTCATACCAACACAACCGCTCCATTAGAAGGAGATACTAGCGTATTTGCAAACAATCAAAAAGTATCAAATTTAGATTTCCATCGATGGTCGTGGCAAAAATTTTTATGGTTGACCAAGCCAAAATCAAAAACAGACCATACACCACTCTTTTTAAATAGCGGAGATTTTATACAGGTGGATGCTTATCTGACAGAAGTGATGGTTCCTAACCAAGCAAATTTAATGTTGACCTACAACGAGCAAGCTTGTTCCAACGGAATACTACAAACAAATCCCAATTTTTCTGACAATAAAATTCCTTATACAATTTTATATTCTCTACACACAAACACCACCATGTTAAGGGCCGCTAATGGATTTATTAGAGGCATGAAAGAAGGGCGTATTGACAAAGAATTAAATTACGAAACCTTTCCAATTGGTTCTTTAGAAATGAAAGTTTCTTGGGTGTTAGTCGACGCCCTACCAAAAGCAACAATAAAAGATTACTACACAACGTATGCAAGTGTTAGTGAAAACAATGAACCAGCAGCAATAAAAGAAGTTGCCTTATTAGGAATGCATGTTGTAGGAATCGTAAAAAATCATCCTGAATTTATTTGGGCCACTTTTGAACACAATAGTCTAGCGCCTAATTTTAATTGGAATAAAGGATCTGCTTCTACAGACACAGAAAAACTACTTTTTTCAAAAGGCAGCACTAGTACAATAGAGGGCATCACTTGGGTAGCAAACGACACTTTAAAAGCCTCTGGAAAAATAATTCCTGCACATGTAAAAGAAAAAGCAAGAGCTTATGATTTGTTCGAATATGGTGTTCCTAGAAATGTGGGTGGTGATTTTATGCATACCTCACAAAGTGGCTCGGAAAATTTCAACAATATAAAAAACATCAATACCTGTGTTCAAAAGCACTTGAAAGATGTTTGGGCAAATTATTTTTACAATGGCTCTATTTGGTTAGATACCGAAAACTATCCTACTTTAGAATCACAAGCTGAAAAACTAGTTACTTTGGGTGGCAATATCGCTTCTGCAAAACCAGATGCCATCACAAGAGGCTCTCTAAATTGCGCAAACGTAACTATGGAAACATTTACACAAACTTTTAAAAGCGATTTAAAAAGCATTAATGTGAATAATTTAGCCAATTGTTTTTCTTGTCATGGAGCTTCTGATTTTGCAACAAACAACAAATCTCCTTTGTACATAAGCCATGCTTTTAATGGCTTGGTACATTTAGAAAGTGGACAAACACCAAACGAAATAGAAGTTTTAAAAGACAAAGAACATTTAAAATTATTATTAAACCATGCAAACAAGTAATCGATTTGTTTGTACTATTATTTTCCCTAAATGTAAAAAGACCGCTAGTTAGCGGTCTTTTTTTTGTTAATAATCGTATTCAATAAAACAAGCTATTAAAATTTTACAAATGGTAAAACAAACATAAACTCCATATCCAGCAAATTCGGCTTTATAGTTTTGTTAACAAAAACGCTAATTGTTTTGTAAGGAAGCGACCTAAAAAATCTCTAAATTTGAACAACAAACAAATCCTCCATGAAAAATAATACCTACAGTCGAATGGGTTTTCAGTTTTCTCCTTTTCAAGAAGAGAAAAAAACACCTTTCGAAACACTTTTTGAAATTTTCAAGGAATTGATTACCCATACTTCGGGTGATATTGACGAAGCATTGGATTGGTTAAACACCTTAGACGAAAAATATAAAATTACCAATGAGAATTATACCCTAGATGATTTTATTGAGGATCTCAAAAAAAGAGGTTACATAAAAGAGGAAATTGAACCTGATGGCAAAGGCAAAAAAAGCATTACCGCAAAAACAGAAAGAGCAATCCGTAAAAATGCATTGAATCAGATTTTCGGGAAGTTGAAAAAAAATGGTTCAGGAAACCATAAAACCAAGCAAAGTGGTGTAGGAGATGAGCAAACAGGAGAACTCCGAAATTTTCAATTTGGTGATGCCGTTGACAAAATTTCTATGACAGAAAGTTTAAAAAACGCACAAATCAATCATGGTTTCGGCGATTTTAAATTAACTGAAAACGACCTAGTAGTAGAGGATTCCCATCACAAATCACAAATGAGTACGGTATTAATGATTGACATTAGCCATAGTATGATTTTATACGGAGAAGATCGAATAACCCCCGCTAAGAAAGTCGCCATGGCATTGGCTGAACTGATTACCACTAGATATCCAAAAGACACTCTGGATATTATTGTTTTTGGAAACGACGCTTGGCCTATTAAAGTGAAAGATTTACCTTATTTAAATGTAGGTCCTTACCATACAAACACAGTCGCTGGCTTGGAATTGGCCATGGATATTTTAAGACGAAAAAGAAATACCAACAAAACTATTTTTATGATTACTGATGGTAAACCCAGTTGTTTGCGAATGCCTGATGGAACCTATTACAAAAATAGCAATGGCTTGGATAAATTTATTACAGAAAAGTGTTACAATATGGCGGCTTATGCCAGAAAATTGCACATTCCAATAACCACTTTTATGATTGCACAAGATCCCTATTTACAACAGTTTGTAGAAAAATTTACAGATTCAAACAAAGGAAAAGCATTTTACACCGGGTTACAGGGATTGGGTGAAATGATTTTTCACGATTACGAAACGAACAGAAAAAAACGCATGCGATAACATATGGATACAACAATTAACACCTTAGGAGCCCTAAAAAAATCTGGATATATTTCGAAAAGTATAAAAACGGAATTAAGAGACAATCTGATTGAAAACATAAAAAATAAAAAATCTAGTTTTGAAGGAATTCACGGTTATGAAAATTCGGTGATTCCACAATTAGAAAGAGCTATTTTATCAAAACACAACATCAATTTTTTAGGATTAAGAGGTCAGGCTAAAACACGATTGGCGCGTTTAATGATTCAATTGTTAGATGAATACATTCCATTTATAACAGGTTCTGAAATTAACGACGACCCTTTGAATCCTATTAGTTCTTTTGGAAAAGAGCAAATAGAAAACCTAGGAGATGACACCCCAATTTCATGGCTACATAGAAACAAAAGGTTTTATGAAAAATTAGCCACTCCAGATGTAACTATTTCTGATTTAATAGGAGACATTGACCCGATAAAGGCGGCCAACCTAAAATTGAGTTATTCTGATGAAAGAGTTTTGCATTTTGGAATGATCCCAAGAGCCAATCGCTGTATTTTTGTCATTAATGAATTGCCTGATTTACAAGCAAGAATTCAAGTAGCCTTGTTCAATATTTTAGAAGAAGGAGACATACAAATTCGCGGATTTCAATTGCGTATGCCTTTAGATTTGCAATTTGTATTTACAGCCAATCCTGAAGATTACACCAATAGAGGAAGTATTGTAACTCCTTTAAAAGATAGAATTGGATCACAAATACTGACACATTATCCAAAAACTATTGACGTCGCTAAAACAATTACAGCACAAGAAGCTGCCATTCAAAATGAGCGAGTTTGTGCTATTTATATTCCGGAATTAGCAAAAACCTTAGTGGAACAAATTGGATTTGAAGCAAGAAAAAGTGAATATGTAGATAGCAAAAGTGGTGTAAGTGCCAGAATGAGCATTACGGCCTATGAAAATTTAGTAAGCACAGCTGAACACAGATGTATTTCAGCAGGAGAAACAAAAACAAGCATTCGTTTTGTAGATGTTTTAGGGATGACACCCGCTATTGTCGGAAAAATTGAACTGGTTTACGAAGGAGAAGAAGAAGGAGCCGCATTTGTCGCAGAAACATTGATTGGAAACGCCGCAAAAACTTTGTTTCTAGAAAAATTTCCTAAAATTCAAAAGCTAAAACATGAAGATGATCAAGATCCTTATGAAGAAGTACTTAATTGGTTTTTTGAAGAAAGTTCTTTTGAGTTAATGGACAATGCTTCTGAAAGCGAATATCTAAATTCATTGAATCAAATAGTTCCTTTAGATAATTTAGTGAAATTATTCATGGAAGAGATCAAAGAAGAAGACCTTGCGTTTACAAAAGAATTTGTTTTATGGGCTTTGGTTGAATTTAAAAAATTAAACAAACAACGTATTACAAAAGGCTATTCTTTTAAAGACCAATACGGAGCTTATTTCTCAGATTTATAAACACAATAAAATAACTTATGAGACCTAACAGGTAGTTGAAACCTGTTAGGTCTTTTTTTTTGTAAATTAACCAAGCAATGAATTAACAAAAGGCTATCCTCTTAAAGACCAATACGGAGCTTATTTCTCAGATTTATAAACACAATAAAATAACTTATGAGACCTAACAGGTTTGTGAAACCTGTTAGGTCTTTTGTGAAAAATAATTTACTTTTCTCAAAACAAAAAAAGACCGCTGCTAGACGGTCTTTTAATTTATAATAAGTAGGGTCGTTTAAGCTAAATCAACAACTACTTGATTTTTTAAAATATCTTCCATCGTTTCTCTTTCACGAATCAAATAATCCTGACCGTTGTACACCATTATTTCTGCAGGTTTAAATCTTGAATTGTAATTAGAAGCCATTGAAAAACAGTAAGCTCCCGCATTGTGAACACATAATATATCACCTTCAGAAACTTTACCTAAACTTCTTTTTGCGCCGAATGTATCTGTTTCACAAATATACCCTACAACAGAATATTCTTGTTCTTCCTTAGAAGGATTAGAAATATTTGTAATATGCTGATACGCATCATACATCATTGGACGAATCAAATGATTCAATCCACTGTCTATTCCTGCAAATGTAATATTCGGTGTTTCTTTTATTACGTTTACTTTCGCTAAGAATTTTCCAGATTCACTTACTAAAAATTTCCCTGGTTCAAAAATAAGGGTTAATTCTTTTCCGTATTCTTTGCAAAAACTATTAAAACTATCTCCTAATAAAACACCTAATTTTTCCAAATCTGTTTCATTATCTCCTGGCTTGTAAGGCACTTTAAAACCAGAACCAAGATCTACAAATTCTATGGTATCAAATCTTCTTGCAATTCCTAATAAAATTTCCGTTGCTTCTACAAAAGCTTCTAAGTTAGAAATATCAGACCCAGTATGCATGTGCACACCATTGATAATCATTCCTGTTTTAGACACTACATTTAAAATAGCTTCTATTTGAGAAACTGAAATTCCAAATTTAGAATCTATATGTCCAACAGATATTTTTGCGTTTCCACCTGCCATAACATGTGGGTTCATACGAATTGCCACAGGATACTCAGGGAAGTCTGTTCCAAATCTTTCCAAACTACTTAGGTTGTCCAAAGTAATTTTAACTCCAAGGTTTTTAGCTTCTACAATTTCTTCATAAGAAACCCCATTTGGAGTGTAAGAAATATCTTTTACATCAAAACCAACATGAATACATAATTTTACTTCTTGTATAGAAACACAGTCAGTTCCAGAGTTTAAACGATTTAATATTTTTAATACATTGATGTTTGTATTCGATTTTATCGCATAATTTATCTTTACTTTTTTCACACCTGAAAAAGCATTTTTCATTCGGTTGTATTGCGATTCAATTTTGTTTGCATCGTAAACATAAATCGGTGCTCCGTATTTTTCTACTAAAGATAAAAGTAACTGATTGTCCATTTTAATTGTATTCAAATTTTGAACGGCAAAGATTGAAATATTCTTTAGAATACAGAAAGCTTTTTATGATTTTTATCACAATTCTACAGATTGTTTAAATTTAAACAGTAACCAAAGAAACCAAAGTATACATCCTAAAATATTTCCTTCTTAAACTGTTGTATTTCTATAGGTTACTAAACTTCCCATTTCCATACAGTTCTCATGATTACAAAAAGAACAAGCACTTCAATACTTGCACAAATAATATAATGAGGTAACAAACTTCCTCCACCAACAACAAATAAAATTGTGACAACTGCGGCAATTAAGTTCAACAAACGATTTAATTTAAAGTCTAGAGTCCTAGAAAAATAAATCATTGCAATAGGAATATTGATTACAACTGCGGCAATGGCCATGGTTGTCGTTACTTCACCCAAAATACCATCTAGAGTGTTTTTATTGACCAATTCTATAAATACAGAAAGTATATCGGCTAAAATTAAATTAAACAACACCACAATCCATAACGTAGATAATTTTGTTTTTACGTTCATATTTTTTTTATTTAAAAATTAAATCCAAAATGAACACCCGGTTCTCCAAAAAATAATTTTGAATGCTTGTCATCTAATTTCTTAAATGATACTGGCATTTTTGTATGATAAGGCCTGTGTGTGATTGCGATTGAAGGCTCTATAAAAAAAGAACTTCCAAAAAGCTTGAAATGATAACCGAATCTATAGGTATTGAAAATTTGAAAACCTTTGTCTATTTTATTTCCCTTTAAATTTATAAAAGATTGCCAAGCACTCATTACATGAACTCCCGTATACAATCCTTTCCATAAAAAGCGTTGATAGGCCAAGGCAAATCCTTTTTCCCGTATAAATCCAGGAAATTTTTCTTCTGGAGCACTAAAACTTTTCCCATAAGGCAAACCCAATGGTTTGTGGTATCGCCAAGTTTTTAGCTCTAAGGAAACCGCATCTTTAGCTGTAATTCGGTAACCTAAATTAAGTTGTACAAAATCGGGTCGCTCATAAGAATCAAAATTTGCGAGCATAAATAAAGTACTTCCGACAAAATATTTTTTTGTTGTACTTGTTTGGTCTTTATTTTGTGCATTGCCATAAAATAAAGAAAAGCAAATACATAGTAATAAAAGGTGTTTTTTAGTCTGCATGATATGTTTTGTATATATACATGCAAAACTAAATATCGACTTCTAAATTTTCGTTCACTTAAGTGAATAAGCGCTACTAGAAAGTTTTTTTATTTGGACTTCTCAATAAGTCTTTTTCGAATTCTACTTAAGGATTGAGGTGTCAGTCCGAGGTAACTGGCAATTTGGTATTGTGGTACTCTTTGAAATAAATCGGGTCTTGTTTGTTGTAAATGCAAATATCTATTTTCCGGATTGGCCATTTTGTAGTTGAAAAAGAATTCTTGGTGTTTTTCCATCACTTTTTCACCTATAACACGACAAACAGATTCAAACTGAGGATGTTTTAAAAATACAGCGTCTTCCATTTCTGGCGAACTGACATTTAAAACACAGTCTTCAACACATTCTAAAAAATGCTCCGTAGGAATGCTTTTACCATAGTTTTTAGGAACAACTCCTTGTTCCTCAGTATATATATCCAAGGTTTTTTCTTCTCCATCAATTAGCACAAACGATCTTAAACAGCCTTTTAAAACGAAAAAACTATCATTAGCTATGCTTTTTTCATCCAATAGTATTGTTCCTTTTTTAAAACTTTTGATATTGGAACACCCCGCAATTATTTGTTCTAACTCCTTGCTTAAGGACATGTATTTTGAAACATATTTCACCAATTCTCGTTGCATACCTTAAAAAGCTTTTAGAAGGATTAATTATTTAGTGGCTACAATTTGTGCAATATTTACAATTACCTCCGTTGCTTTTACCATAGATTCTAAAGGAACATATTCGTATTTTCCATGAAAATTATGACCACCAGCAAAAATATTAGGGCAGGGCAGACCTTTATAAGAAAGTTGTGATCCATCTGTTCCTCCGCGAATTGCTTTGATTAGTGGTTTTACATTTGCTTGCTCCATGGCTTTTTTAGCAATAGCAACGATATGCATCACAGGTTCAATTTTTTCCTTCATATTATAATACTGATCCTTGATTTCCACTTTGAGAAAATTGGCACCCAATTCTTTGTTCATTGCTGTAACCAAATTTTCGAAATCAGTTTTTCTTTTTTGAAACAAATCAAAATCATGGTCCCTTATAATATACTCTAATACAGTTTCTTCTATATCACCTGAAACCGTATGTAAGTGGAAAAAACCTTCGTAACCTGTAGTTTTTTCTGGGACTTCATTTTTAGGTAAACGACTTATAAAGTCATTTCCAATTAAAATGGAATTTACCATCTTTCCTTTGGCATACCCTGGATGTACACTTTTTCCTTCAATAGTGACTTTAGCTCCTGCTGCATTAAAATTTTCATATTCCAACTCTCCAATTTCACTACCATCCATAGTATACGCCCATTCTGCACCAAATTTTTCTACATCAAATAAATGCGCCCCTTTTCCAACTTCTTCATCGGGTGTAAAACAAATTCGTATGTTTCCATGTTTTATTTCTGGGTGCTGTATCAAATATTCCATTGCAGAAACAATTTCTGTAACTCCTGCTTTATCATCTGCCCCCAATAATGTGGTACCATCTGTGGTAATTAATGTTTGTCCTTTATACAAAAAAAGATCTTCAAAATAATCTGGAGATAGAATAATGTTTTGTTCTTTATTCAGAACAATATCCTTTCCATCGTAATTTTTATGTATTTGTGGATTTACATGGGTTCCAGAAAAATCGGGACTTGTATCTATATGTGCAACAAATCCGATAGTTGGTACTTCATGGTCTACATTGCTAGGCAAAGTCGCCATAATGTAACAATTTTCATCTAAGCTAACATCTTTTAGTCCAATATCATTTAGTTCTTCCACCAAGAGATGTGCCAAGTCCCATTGCTTTTCGGTACTTGGAAAAGCAGGATTGTTTGGATCCGATTGGGTATCTATTTGTATGTATTTTATAAAACGATGAAGAATAGTTTGCATAGAATTGAATTTGTTTCAAAAATAAGATTTATCCAATGACTAACCATGTAAACTTCTAAATAAATAGCATCTTTATTCTTTTTGTAAGGCAGACTCATTTATGAATAATTTTTTTGAGAAAAAAGATGAAATAAGCGACTGAATATTATTTATTTACGGAAATCACACGCAATATCCTTATTTTATAATCCAACAAGAAAAGAAACGATAATCCTTCTATAAAAAAACTGCATTAACGACTTTCATACAGGGTTTATAATCAGCTTATTAAACACCTATAAACAGGTTTATCAATCGCTCAAAAAAAAATAGTTACAAACACGAATATATATCTATAAAAGAAAGTGATTGCTATTCCTAAGTGCTACATTTGCAGCAAATTGTCATCCAGACATTTTTAATAAAAAAAAAGATATGATGAATTCATTATTTACAGATGCTAGTTTTCAAAATATGTTGAATATAGCAAATCGATATGGTATTAGTGTAAATGCAGTAAGTGATTTAACAAATGCACTTATGGCAAGCAATGGAACAATGGCACAGTTTAATATCTCTGAATTAGGAGGAGGTGGACAATGGATGCAAGGTGGGATGACTATGGTAGGAGACATGTTCAACAACCAACTTAAAAACACAGTAGACGGACTTTGTAATGAACTTTCAAATTTGATACATCAAGGAGGGATTCAATACAAACCTTTGCCTAAATCGCAAAACGGCAGTTTTAGTGGTAACTGGTGGGGAGATTTAGGACAACCTAATTCTACAGGAAGTCAAAACGGAACGAGTTATGCTATTTTTTCAAATATAGGTCGCTTAGCAATTCAAGAGAATGGTAATGTAACCGTATTTGACACCTTAGACAATCAAATAGGTGGAGTAGGACAACAACAAGGTGGTAATTATTCGGTCACTTTTACAAGTCAGTATGGTACAGTAAACTTAAGTACTTTACCTATTGTATCGGGAGTAGCGAAAACAGCAGCAGTTCAGCCAATAAATAATAACATGAATACCATGAGCGCTAATGAAGTGCAAAATCAACAAGTACCAATTATTGAAGAACCTGTGCAAACATACAATACGAATACAAACGGACTGGAAGAAGACATCTTTGGGAAAATAGAAAAATTAGCAAGTTTAAAGGATAAGAATATTATATCTGTAGAACAATTTGAAAGTAAGAAAGCTGATTTGTTAAATAGATTGTAAAAATATTTTTTGATACAAACCTATAACACTGTTTTTAAAGGGGTTTAGGAAGATAAAAAAACAGACGGTTCTAACTTGTTTTTTGAAAAATAAATTCTATATTTGCAGCCTTAAAAATAATATTTAAATTAATTAATTATGAATCATTACGAAACTGTTTTCATTTTGAATCCCGTTTTATCTGATGTTCAGGTAAAGGAAACAGTACAGAAGTTTGAGGACTATCTTGTTTCTAAAGGAGCCAAGATGATTCACAAAGAAGATTGGGGGCTTAAGAAATTAGCTTACCCTATTCAAAAGAAAAAAAGTGGATTTTACCACTTATTTGAGTTCAATTTAGACGGTGCTAACTTAGCAGCTTTTGAATTAGAATTTAGAAGAGATGACAGCATTATGCGTTATTTAACTGTAAGGTTAGACAAACATGCTGCAGCTTGGGCTGAGAAAAGAAGAGAACGTGTAAAATCTGCTAAAAAATAAGAATTATGGCGTCAATTGATCAACAAGCAAAAGGAGGAAAACAAGGGGATGTAAGATACCTGACTCCGTTAGACATCGATACTAAAAAAGAAGCTAAATACTGTAGATTTAAGAAAAATGGAATTAAGTACATTGACTATAAAGATGCAGATTATTTAATGTATTTAGTAAATGAGCAAGGTAAAATTTTACCACGTCGTTTAACAGGAACATCTTTAAAATACCAACGTAAAGTGTCTGTAGCTATCAAAAGAGCTCGTCACTTGGCTTTAATGCCTTATGTTGGAGATTTATTAAAATAATAAAGTAGATACGACATGGAAGTTATATTAAAACAAGACGTAGAAAACTTAGGATTTCAAGATGACATCGTAACTGTGAAAAACGGATACGGAAGAAACTTTTTAATTCCTCAAGGACAGGCAGTTTTAGCAACAGGATCTGCTAAAAAGGTATTAGCTGAAAACTTAAAACAACGTGCTTTTAAAGAAGCTAAAGTTGTTGAAGAAGCAACGAAAGTTGCTGAAGCAGTGAAAGCATTAGAAATTAAAATTATCGCTAAAGTTGGTGAAGGAACTAAATTATTTGGTTCTGTATCTAACATAGATGTTGCTGAAGCTATTGCTAAAGCAGGAACTATTATTGATAAAAAATTCATCAAAATTACTGGTGGATTGATCAAAAGAACAGGAAAATACAGTGCCGTTGTAAGATTGCACAGATCTGTTGTTGCTGATATCACTTTCGAAATTGTAGGTGAATAATTCAATTAGCTAAACATATTAAAATCCACCACTTGTAATGAGCTGGTGGATTTTTTTTATAAAAAATATTCATAGGGCTATCCGCATTTTCTTAAGTCCATTTGTTTTTACCATTAAATTAAAACCCAAGCAATGATTGCATTTTTACACACTTCGGCAATACATATACCTAAGTTTGAAAACTTGGTCCGTACATTTGATGCTGAAGTGGAAATTAAACATTTTGTAAACGAAGATATCCTTAGTTCTGCACTAGAAAAAGGGGTAACAGATACGGTGAATTTTTCTAACGAAATAACTAAAATTAAGGCTTTACAACCAAAATTAATTATTTGCACTTGCTCTACTTATGGAGAAGAATGTGATAACAATGCTGCCGTTGAAAGAATAGATCAACCTATTGCTGAGTTTTTAGTGACGAATTTTACGAAAATAGGTTTGGCATATACCGCCAATTCTACCAAAGAAGTGAGTCATAATTTATTGGTTAGAATTGCTAAAGAAAAAAATAAGGAAATTGACCTTATACATTGCGATTGCTCTTCTGCTTGGACCTATTATGAACAAAACGATTTTAATTCCTATTCAAAGACCATAGCACAAACAATTATTTCATTTGAAAATGAAGTGGAAGTCGTTTTTTTAGCGCAAGCCTCCATGGAAGGTGCTAAAGAATATTTGACCAGTTTTTCAAAAGAAATATATTCAAGCCCCGAATTTGGCGTGCAAAAATATTTAAAAAAATAAGTTTTTATTGACTCATAGCGAGTCCTATTGTAATACCCTTGTAATGAAATACAGACAACTTACCAAAGAACAATTTGAAGAGCTTCACGAAGAATTTGCCATATTCTTAGCTTCTCAAAAAATTGATGTAAAAGAATGGCAAACCTTGAAAAAGGAAAAGCCCAATGTGGCTGAAGAAGAGATGAACTTGTTTAGCGACATGGTTTGGGAAGAAGTACTAAAGAAAGCTGAATTTATTGAACATTTTTCAAAAAGCAGCATTAACTTATTCAAAACACAACAAACATTAATAGAAAGAATTCTCATAAGAACTACGAATCCTGAAATTGATTTTCAAACTGAAGAAGGAATTTTATGGTTGACTAAAAATGCGGGGGACTCGAGTTTAGAATATTTTTATGCACATAAAGATTATGCAAAAGAAAGAGCGATAGAAATATTTGATTTGATTGAAAAAGGAGGGATGATTACCAAAGGTGGTTTGTACACATCAGCCGCTACAATAATTAAAAAGTAACGGGCCTAAACTAAGCGTTTACCTTCAAATTATAAAAATAATTATTACAACCTATTGGGCAATAGCATGGAAGACAAGCAGCACTTAATTTCTTTTTTAGAGGAATTTGTAACCGAACATCGAAAGGAAATCTTTCAAGAAGTTTTAAAAGATAGAACACGACATTTTACGGTAATTTTGGAAGATTTATTCCAAAAGCACAATACCAGCGCGATTACCAGAAGTTGTGATATTTTTGGAATTCAAGACTTACATATTATTGAGAATAAATACAAAACTTATGTCTCCAATCAGGTAGGAAAAGGTTCTCAAAAATGGTTGACCTTCCATAGATACAATGAAGAAAACCATAATACGCAGACATGTATTGATAAAGTGAAAGCAGCAGGTTACCAAATTATCGCAACGACACCTCATGAAAAATCTAGTTTTGTAGGAGATTTTGATGTGACAAAAAAATCAGCTTTTGTTTTTGGGGTAGAAAAAGCAGGAGTTTCAGACATGATGCTTGAACAAGCTGATGGGCATTTAAAAGTACCCATGTATGGATTTACAGAAAGTTTAAACGTGTCTGTTGCAGCGGCCATCGTATTACAAGATGTGGCCGGACGAGTAAGAAAAACAGATACGCAATGGCAACTTACCCGCGAAGAGCAACAGGATGTATACTTACAATGGTTGAAAAAGTCTATTAAGAGTATTGATAAAATAATGGAACGTTACAAAAGTTAAAATTATTTTCATAATTTAAAGGTTTAAAGTATATTGTGTTCTTCACAAATCAACTTACAAACCAAACCTATGAAAAAACACTACTTTTTAGTTCTAGGGATCGTATGTGTATCCCTAATTGCCCCTTTTTTCTCTTCTTCCTTAAGCATACCCGATGCACAAAATATTTATGGAGGTAGAATTCATGCCATTGCAGGCTATTTAAAACATGCGGATACTACACGAATATTCGTTTCCACAGAAAGTTCTAATTCTGTTTTCTATGCAGATATGTATTCTACCAATTCCGGAACTCCTGCTGTAGGTACCTTTTCTGTAATGCCGAGTTTAGATGCTAGTCAAAATTTTGGTTCGTCAATAAATAAATTGGCCGCACACGAATCTTCCGAAACTTTATACTTTATTAAAGATGCTACTTTGTATCATACAAATCCTACTCAAAGTACAAATACAGATGCCGGACTTAGCAATGTGAACCAAGTATTTATAAAAGACGATTATATATTTGTGGCACAGCCAACCGATTTAAATTTCGGAACTTTAGATGCTAGCAATGTTTATACGCCACATGCAGATTCTCCTATTACCTTGCCTACATTAACACAGCAAGCAAGTTATGTTGTGCATCCTGTAAATAACAACTTTTATATATTTACTGAAGGAAATACTCCTCAGCTATTTCAAGCTTCAGATACCTATACAAGCTTTAATTCCACAACAACCTTTACAGATATTTCTCCAACTCTTGTAAGTTCTTCTGTTTCATGGAAAGCTTTTGGCATTGGACCTGATGGGAGGTATTTTATTGGAGGAACCAACAATACGAACAAATACATTGCCTATTCAGATGACAACGGTAGTACTTGGACAGAGTACAACATGGGAATTGTTGGAGTAGCAGGACCTAATTTTGATTTTTCAGGAACAGCGTCTAGTTACCATGTTTATTTTGCTTCAGTATATAGCAGTAATAATGGTTTAAGTGGAACTTGGCACAATTTCGGAAATAATTCGGGCTATGCGCATCCAAATGATGGTGCTGTTTACCAAGACCCGAATAATAGTACAATGGTTTATATGACAACCGACCAAGGATTGGGGATTTCTTATACCAAAGGCTTGCATATCTCTTCTGCCGATGCGGGTATTGAAGCTGTACAAGTAAATGATATGGAAATGACCTCTGACAAAGACACAGCCTGGATTGCTTCTAAATCGGGTATCCGAAAAGTAGTAGATTACCAATCGACACCAGTTTGGACCGATGCTATTTTCCCTCAAAATGACGGTTCTCCTTATTATTCGATAGGAATGAATCCTTCAAATTCTAATATTGCCTATGCAGGAAATCTTAGAATTTACAAAACCACAAATGGAGGTACCTCTTGGAATCAGATTTTTACACCTGAAAATGCGCCTTACAATTACCCATCCGTAGGAACAATTGCTACAGCAATTACCGTTTGCGAATACAATGAAGATGTACTCATGGCCGGCTTTGAATTGTCTGGAACTTCTAAAGGTGGACTTTTTTATTCTCATGACGCTGGTGCAACTTGGGATCAAATATTACTGCATGCCAGTTCTGGAGTAGAAGATGTTGATGTAAGAGATGTTATTTTTAATGTAGAAGGAACTGATACGATTGCTTATGTAGGCGTAGATTATGATTTAAGTTCCCCTACAGGAAGAAGTGTTTATAAAGTCACCAAAAGTGGAGCTACTTGGACACCTGCTCAAGACATGACGGCTTCTACAACAAGCACAGGAAGTTTAATTGTGGCTTCAATTACTGATTTAGACAAAGACACAAGTACCAATGAAATATTTGCTGCAGGTACCGATGCTGGAATCAATCATCCCATTGTATACTACAAACCATTATCGGGTAGTGGACTATGGACACCTTATACCACTTCTGGCTTTCCTTTTGTTGCAGGAAAAGAAGGAAAAGCAGTAACCAAAGGTGTTGATACGGTTTATTGTGCGGTAGACAATGAAGTATATTATTTACCAAGTGGAGGGTCTAGCTGGGTAAATGGCTACGTGTATCCTGTAGGAACAGACATCAACTTTTTGTATTATGATGATTTATTAGTGGCAACTAATACAGGGCTCTATGCTCAATCCGGCCCCGGTAACACCCCAGCAAGTGTCAATCACCTAAAATCGACAGAAAATTATTTTGATTTTTACCCGAATCCGATTAACGCTGGTTCAAGTTTACAAATTCATTTAAATATTCGTATGCAAGAATCTTTTACAATTCAAATTTTGAATCTAAACGGTCAAACATTATTTGAAGAAAATCAATCGGGAATGGAAAGTAAGATGCAAATTCCTAATTTAAAAACGGGTACGTATTTAATTCGTTTGTTGTTGAATGGAAAGAATGCAAGTACCCAAAAATTAATGATACAATAATTTGCTAATTGCAATAAACAAAAAAAGGGCTATTCATTACGAATAGCCCTTTTTTTGTTTTGTACTATAAATCTTTATTTTCTAGAACAAGCCAACAATGTGTTTTTTAACAACATTGCAATGGTCATAGGTCCAACACCTCCTGGAACTGGCGTAATGAAATCAGCTTTTGGACTTACACTTGCAAAGTCAACATCACCAGCCAAACGGAAACCGCTTTTCTTTGTAGCATCAGCCACACGAGTAATTCCAACATCAATAATTGTAACTCCTTCTTTAACCATATCACCCGTTAAAAACTCAGCAATACCTAAAGCTGCTACAATAATATCAGCTTCTTGCGTTATAGCTTTTAGGTTTTTGGTTCTACTATGCGTTAAGGTTACGGTAGCATCACCTACAGCTCCTTTCTGACTTAGTAAAATACTCATAGGTCTACCTACAATATGACTTCTTCCAATAACCACCACATTTTTACCAGAGGTTTCCACTTTATAACGTTCTAACAATTCCATAATTCCATAAGGAGTTGCAGGTAAAAAGGTAGGCAATTCCAAAGCCATTTTTCCAACATTAGTAGGGTGGAAGCCATCTACATCCTTATCCGGATGAACAGCCATCAATACTTTTTGCTCATCAATATGTTTAGGCAAAGGCAATTGAACGATAAATCCGTCAATTTCAGGATTATTGTTTAAGTTTTCTATTTGAAGTAACAACGCTTCTTCAGTAGTGTCAGCAGGAAGTTCTAATAATGTTGATTCAAAACCTACCAAGTCACATGCTTTTACTTTGGCACCTACATAGGTCATACTAGCTCCATCGGATCCTACCAAAATTGCCGCTAAATGTGGCGTTTTCTTTCCTTGCTTTTTTAATTCAGCTACTGCAATTGCAATTTCTCCTTTTATATCAGAAGAAGTTTTTTTTCCGTCTAAAATTGTCATTCAGAATAGTTATTTATAATTATCAAAAAAATACAATTACTGCATTCCTTTCATCATTTGCATCATTTTTCTACCACCACCGCCTTGCATCATTTTCATCATTTTACTCATTTGAGTAAATTGTTTCATCAACTGGTTCACTTCTTGAATAGAAGTACCTGAACCTTTAGCGATACGTTTTTTACGACTTGCATTGATGGTTTTTGGCTCCGTTCTTTCACCTGGAGTCATAGAATGAATAATGGCTTCAATTCCTTTAAATGCATCGTCATCAATATCCACATCTTTCAAAGCTTTACCAGCACCTGGTATCATGCCCATCAAATCTTTCATATTACCCATCTTTTTGATTTGTTGAATCTGAGAAAGGAAATCGTCAAAACCAAATTGGTTCTTTGCAATTTTTTTATGAATTTTTCTAGCTTCTTCTTCGTCGTATTGTTCTTGAGCTCTTTCAACAAGAGAAATAACATCTCCCATTCCCAAAATACGATCTGCCATACGATCTGGATGGAATACATCAATTGCATCCATTTTTTCTCCAGTACCAATAAACTTAATTGGTTTGTTTACAACAGATTTAATCGTCAATGCAGCACCACCACGAGTATCACCATCTAATTTTGTAAGGATAACCCCATCAAAATTCAAGACATCGTTAAAGGCTTTTGCTGTATTAACAGCATCTTGACCTGTCATTGAATCTACAACAAACAAAGTTTCCTGAGGTTGAACTGCTTTGTGAATATTAGAAATCTCCGTCATCATTTCTTCATCCACAGCCAAACGACCCGCGGTATCAATGATCACTAAATTTTTTCCATTTGCTTTCGCGTATTTAATGGCATTTTCAGAAATTTCAACAGGATTTTTGTTTTCAACTTCCGCATAAACTTCAACGCCAATTTGTTCACCAACAACTTGCAGCTGATTGATTGCGGCAGGACGATAAACATCACAACCTACTAATAATACTTCTTTTGACTTTTTTGACTTTAGAAAGTTGGCTAGTTTTCCAGAGAAAGTTGTTTTCCCTGAACCTTGTAGACCAGACATTAAGATAACTGTTGGATTACCAGAAAGGTTCAAACCTACTGTTTCTCCACCCATTAAATCAACTAGTTCGTCTTTTACAATTTTAACTAGTAGTTGTCCTGGATTCAATGTTGTTAGTACATCTTGTCCAATTGCTTTTTCTTTTACACGTGTGGTAAAATCTTTTGCAATTTTAAAGTTCACATCGGCATTAATCAAAGCTCTACGAACTTCTTTTAATGTTTCCGCAACATTTACTTCAGTAATTTTTCCATGCCCCTTAAGTACATGAAACGCCTTATCTAATTTATCACTTAAATTATTAAACATAGATCTTCAATAAATTTTTAAAAGCAACAAAGATAAAGCAAAGAAGGAAGTTGTCAAAGAAGAGTTTGACAATTATTTTACGAAACCTCCAGTGATCAAACAGATTGATTCAATGGAGGTTTTTGATATTTAAAAGTTCTATGAAAAAAAGCAAAGAAATAATACTTCGCACTACATTTCATACATTGGTACATGCGGATACCAGGTAAATACTTAAACACCGGTGGGCGTTTAATTCTATTTCTTTGCATAGAAGAGCAATAGGGACAATGCTTACTCATATTAAATTAACTATTGGTTATTTTTTGAATTGCAAATTTACTAAAAAAAAGAATAAAGCATCTTAAAAAAAGTGCGCTATTAACATTAAGAAAACGATATTTCTTTTGTTTTTACTAAAACATTAAGAAAAATGTAATAACTGATCTGTGAAATATTATTCTTTAAAAGAAATGGAAGCTGAATTGACACAAAAACGCAAACCTGTTTCAGTTGGTCCATCTTCAAAAACATGACCTAAATGTCCATCACAATTATCACAAATAATTTCAGTTCGTATTCTTCCAACAGATAAATCCTTTTCGTATCGAATGGTTCCTTCAATAGCTTCATCAAAAGAAGGCCATCCACAATGTGCATCAAATTTGGTATCGGATTTGAATAAGGGAGTAGCGCAACCTTTACATGTATAGGTTCCTTTTTCAAAATGCAAATTATAAGTCCCTGTATGTGGCCGTTCGGTTCCTTTTTCTCTTAAAATATGGTATTCATTTTCAGAAAGCTGTGCTTTCCATTCTGCTTCTGTTTTATTTAATTTTGCCATGGTATTGATTTTATTTTGATTCAAATTGTAATGCTGCGGAATTTACGCAATATCTTTTTCCTGTTGTCTCTTTTGGTCCATCATTAAACACATGTCCTAAATGCCCATCACAAATAGCGCATACAACTTCTGTTCTAACCATTCCGTGACTTTCATCTTTAATTTCAGAAACATTTTTTCCTAGATATTGATCAAAAGCAGGCCAACCACTATACGAGTTGTATTTGTTTTTAGAAGAAAACAAAACTGTTTTACATCCTGCACATTTGTAAACTCCTTTTTTGTAATGCTTGTTATAAATCCCTGTCGAAGGACGTTCTGTTCCTTTTTCTCGCAATACATGATATTGCATAGGTGTCAATATACTTTTCCATTCCTCTGTTGATTTGCTTACTTTTTTCTGCGCCATTATCTCTTGAGACATTCCCGAAAAAATAAAAACCAATAAAAATAGCTGTCCGATTTTTTTTAACATCTGTAAATTTTTTAATTCATACATTTTGACGAAATACAGCTACGAACTTACACTAAAAAAAACACAATATCCTAACGAAATTTTAAGTAGGTAGTCCTATATTTGCAATAAATCACATACTTATGAAAAAAACACTAGCCTACGGTTTAATTGCCTTATTTTTTTACAGCTGTTCAACTGTACCTATTACAGGTAGAAAGAGATTCAACATTGTATCTGATGCAGAAGTGTTGCCAACAAGTTTTTCTCAATATCAAAGTTTCTTAAACGAAAATAAAATCTCAAAAGACGTAGCTAAAACTAAAGAATTAAAGGCAATTGGTTTAAAAATTTCAACTGCGGTTGATAAATTTATGAGAAGTAATGGTATGACTTCCGAAGCAGACAGCTACCAGTGGGAATTTAATTTAATTGAAGATGCCACCTTAAATGCTTGGTGTATGCCAGGAGGAAAAGTTGTTTTTTATACAGGAATTATGCCTATTGCAAAAAATAAGGATGGAATTGCTGCGATTATGGGACATGAAATTGCACATGCTTTTGCAAAACATGGACAAGAGCGCATGACCTCATCACAAATTCAACAATTGGGAGGTGCTGTTGTGGCAATGGGAACAAATAATCAAGATGCCAAACAACAACAAATTTGGAATATTGCTTACGGATTAGGGTCACAAGTAGGCATGTTGAAATTTAGCAGAGATCATGAAACGGAGGCAGACAAACTAGGAATGGTTTTTATGATCATGGCAGGTTACAATCCACAAGAAGCCATCAATGTTTGGATTCGTATGAGTGAAGTAGGAGGTAGCGATACCCCAGAGTTTATGAGTACACATCCTTCTAACGAAAGTAGAATTGAAGCTTTAAGAGCCTACTTACCAACTGCTGTAAAAATTGCTGCAGAAAATAGCTAAGGCTTTCTATAAAAAAAGAGTAAATTGTGAACTGTTCTAAAAAGGGCGGTTCATTTTTTTTATACCAGAAAATCAGATGTTAAAAAAAGGAGATAAAAAATTAATTGGTGCTTGGGCATTTTACGATTGGGCCAACTCAGTCTATTCTTTAGTTATTGGAACTGCTATTTTTCCAATTTACTACAACAGTGTAACTGGAGGAAATGATGCTATTGTACAATTTTTAGGAATGGATTTCAACAACGCTACACTTTATAGTTATGCTTTGTCTTTTTCTTTTTTCATGGTTGTTTTCTTATCACCTATACTTTCAAGTGTTGCAGATTATATGGGAAATAAAAAGCGTTTTATGCAATTTTTCTGCTTCCTAGGTTCCTTTTCCGTAATGTCTTTATTCTTTTTTAATGAAAACACGCTGTGGGTAGGTATCGTTTTTATGGTACTGGCTAGTATTGGCTTTTGGGGAAGCTTGGTTTTTTACAACGCCTATTTAACGGAGGTGGCTTATCCAGAAGATCACGATAGGGTAAGTGCCAAAGGTTTTATCTTGGGCTATTCAGGATCCGTATTATTGCTACTTATCAACTTAATGCTTCAAATGTTTCCTGAAATGTTTGGAATTGAAGACCCTACCTTGCCTGCAAGAATTTCCTTTTTAATGGTGGGAATTTGGTGGATTGGCTTTGCTCAATACACCTTTTACTACTTGCCAAATAACAGTTTCAATAGAAAGCCCGAAAAAGATTTTATTTTCAAAGGTTTTAGAGAATTGAGAAAAGTAGTGAGGGAATTAAAGGAGCAAAGAGAATTAAAAATATTTTTAACCTCATTCTTTTTATATAGTGTTGGTGTGCAGACCATCATTTTAATTGCCGCTTTGTTTGGTGATAAAGAATTGCATTTAGAAACTGAAAAATTAATCATCACTATTTTATTAATTCAGTTGATTGCCATTGTTGGTGCTTATGTTTTTTCTAGACTTTCAAAAAAAATCGGAAATATAAACACCCTAAAAATAACCATTTTTGGTTGGGGGCTAATTACTGTTGGTGCTTATATGTTGAACAAAGACAATCCAAATGTGACCTATCAATTTTATGCATTGGGCGGTTTTCTAGGATTGGTTTTAGGAGCTATTCAATCCATTTCTAGATCTACTTACTCCAAGTTATTACCTGAAAATACGGTTGATAATACCACCTACTTTAGTTTTTACGATGTTACTGAAAAAATAGCGATTGTATTAGGGACTTTTATCTCTGGTTTTGTTATTGCTTTGACAGGTTCTATGAAAATTTCTGTATTGATTTTGGCGGTATTTTTCTTTGCAGGTTTTGTTGTTTTAAGTTTTATCAAAAAAACAAAATACGTTTCTTAGTTCACTTTTTTAACTTCAATATAAAAGTTAGGATCTATTTCAAAAGTGCTCGATACGTCAGTTAATGAAATATCTTTCCATTCTGCTGAAGGATAAATCCAAACAGGTTCTTTATTTAGAAAAATTTTCAGGGGAAGTTTAAAATTTTCAACCGCATTTGAAAAACGATATTCAATTTTATTTACAGTTTGTTTGTATTCCAAAACAGGAACATGTACGGTACGTATATACTGTTGAAAAACAGTACTTAAATCGAAACCGCTTTGAGCACTTAAATAGGTTTCAATTTGATTTGTAGTTACCGTTTGGTGGTAAAATGTTTTATTCAAACCTCTTAAGATAGTTCGCCATTTTTCATCATTAGCTACTAATTGACGAATCATGTGCAACATATTATTTCCTTTGAAATACATATCTCCCGAACCTTCTTTATTAACGTGATAGTGTCCTATAATTGGCTTGTCATTTAATATGCGTTTTCGAAGTCCTATAACATATTCATTTGCTGCTTTGGTACCAAAATGATAATCTAAAAACAGACTTTCAGAATAATTGGTAAAGCTTTCATGAATCCACATATCCGCAATGTCTTTGTTCGAAATATTGTTCCCAAACCATTCGTGCCCCGTTTCATGTACAATAATAAAATCGAATTTTAACCCCCAACCTGTTTTACTCAAATCGCCACCCAAATAGCCATTTTTAAAACCATTGCCATAGGTAACTGAACTTTGGTGTTCCATACCTAAATACGGGACTTCAACCAATTTATAACCATCCTGATAAAAAGGGTAGGGACCAAACCAAAATTCAAAAGCAGCCAACGTTTTTTTTACTTCCTTAAATTGTGATTTTGCTTTTTCTATATGTTCCTCTAAAACATAATAATCACAAGTCAAATCTCCATTTTCACCAAGAAAAACTTCTGAAAAATGTTGGTAATTCCCTATATTTAAATTGACACTGTAATTATTAATCGGATTTTTAACCTGCCAAATATAAGTAGTTGTTTTTTTTAGGCTATCCTTTTTTCTCGAAAGCAATTTTCCATTTCCTACTGCCACTAAATTTTCTGGAACCGTATATCTTTCCGTTACGCCTTCATCCGGCTCATCGTACAAATGATCTTTGTTAGGCCACCAAACACTTGCCCCAAAAGACTGACAACTTGTTGCTATAAAATCATTTCCTTTACTGTCTGTAGCCCAAGTAAATCCGGCATCCCAAGGTGGTGTTTTTGTGTTAGGCGGATGTCCTTCAAAATAAACAGTAAGACTATCTACTTTTCCTTTACGCTGTCGATTGTTTAAGTAAATATAATGTGCATTACCCACTTGTCGCACCTTTAAAACTTTTCCTTTTTGCACAACTTTTGTAATGAGCATGGGCGCTTGTAAATCTATTTGCATCCATCTATTTTCTCGTAAAACTTCATACCGAATGCAATTGCTACCTGAAATAAACTTGTCTTGGATATTGACTTGTATGGATAAATCATAATGCTTCAAATCCCACCAAATTCTTTCTTCGGTTATGCTACCTCGCAAACTATCTTGTTGGGTAAACACATTTTTTTCTTGTGCATTACTTATTAATATTGAAAAAAAAAGAATAAAAAAGAAAAAGGCTTGCTTCATAATTGTAATAGACTCAGATTTTAAAAATAACGAAAAAAGGTTGATTAACTGAATAACCAACCTTTTTTAAACTATGTTTTAACTTTGTTTAAGCAAACATTTCTCTTTCAGAAAAATGAAAAGCACTTTCAATAGCTGCATTTTCATCACTGTCAGAACCATGCACTGCATTTTTAGTCATAGACTCTGCAAAAAGATTTCTCAAAGTTCCTTCAGCAGCTTCCTCTGGATTTGTAGCACCAATTAAAGCGCGGTAATCTTCCACTGCATTTTCTTTTTCTAAAACAGCTGCTACAATAGGACCACTGGTCATAAATGCAACTAATTCATTAAAGAAAGGTCTTTCATTATGTACAGCATAAAATTTCTCTGCATCAATTTTTGACAGTTGTGTCAGTTTCAAAGCGACGATTTTAAATCCTGAAGCTCCAATTTTGTCTAAAATCGCTCCTATATGACCGTTTTCAACAGCCTTAGGCTTAATCATCGTAAATGTTCTATTAGTTGGCATTGTATTGTGTTGGTTTTTGTTATTTTATAGCTGCAAAGATACTTTTTTTCCATATAAACCCTACTAATTTACTTATAATTTCGGGGTGTAATTAGCTGCAAATTTTCAAGTTCTAATTAGTCAATTATGAATTATAGAATTTCCATTTAAAATAGTATATTCGCAGCTTATGGATAAAGTAAAAATCGAGGCTATAAAAGAGCTGTTAGCACAGCCAAAGAACATTGTTTTAGTTGCACATAGAAATCCTGATGGCGATGCTATTGGATCTACTTTAGCAATGCAACATTATTTAAAATTGAAAGGGCACAATGCTCGTACAGTTTTACCAAATGATGTTCCTGAATTTTTACAATGGTTGCCTAGAGTTGATAGCGTTTATAAATACGACAAACAGAACAGTCAATCTAAAAAAGCCATAGAGGAATCGGAACTATTATTTGTTTTAGATTTCAATGCTTTTCATAGAGTAGGTGAAGACATGCAAAAAGCCTTGGAAACTTACAAAGGGACTTTTATCATGATTGATCATCACCAACAACCTGATCCAATTTCTGAATTTATTTATTCTGATACTTCCATTTGTTCTACTTGTCAAATGGTGTATCATTTTATTGATATGCTAGGAGATGTTGCCGAAATAAATGCTGACATAGCGACGTGTATTTACACGGGAATTATGACTGATACAGGCTCATTTCGTTTTCCATCTACCACAAGTACAACCCATAAAGTTATTGGAGATTTAATTGATAAGGGCGCTAAAAATGCAGTGATTCACGACAATGTTTTTAATACCAATTCGGTTAGTAGATTGGAATTGTTGGGAACTGCCTTGAGTAATATGAAGGTACTGCAAGAATTGCATACTGTTTATATAACCATATCTCAAGCAGAATTAACCAAAGCCAATTATAAAAAAGGAGACACAGAAGGTTTTGTAAACTATGGTCTTTCTTTAAAAGGAATTAATTTTGCCGTTATTTTTATTGAAGATGAAGAGCAAAAAATAATTAAAATCTCTTTCCGTTCCAAAGGAAAGTTTTCTGTAAACCAATTTGCAAGAAATCATTTTAATGGTGGTGGTCACGACAATGCGGCTGGCGGAAGATCAGAATTAACGATGGAAGAAACGGTTCTTAAATTCACAGGACTTTTGCCAACTTATAAAAAGGAAATTAGTGCATCTTATGAAAACTAAGATTTTTTTTATACTTGTATGGAGCGGGCTATTCTTTTCTTGCAAAGAACAAATTGCAAGAAAACCTATACAGCAAAACAGCACTACCCTTAGTAAAGCCATGGCTGTAAGTCAAGAAATATTTGCACAAGAGCAAGCATTGATTCAAGATTTCATAAAAAAAGACAGCACAAACAACTATATAAGTTCAAAAAAAGGGTTTTGGTATACCTATGTAGAAAAAAAAGAGGAAGGAGTATTTCCTGTTAAAGGAGATATTGTTACTTTTGAGCTTTCAATTTTTTCTCTGAATGGTAAAGAATTGTATTCCAAAGAAGAATTAGGCCTAAAAACCTATGTAATTGATAAAGAACATGTCATGAAAGGCATACAAGAGGGAATCAAATTAATGAAAGAAGGAGAAACTGTGCGCTTCCTTTTTTCTTCATTTGTAGCTTTTAAAACAAAAGGAGATCAAGAAAATAGAATAGGTATCAATGAACCTATAGAAACTAGAATTAAATTAACAAATATTAAACAATCAAATAATGAACATTAAAAGTATCGCTAATCTTGGATTAGTATTGGCAGTTGCCACTTTCACTTCATGTGATAACCAAAAGAGACAATCAAAATTATCTAATGAAATTGACAGTGTAAGTTATGCGCTTGGTTTAGATATGGGAAATAAAATTAACATCAACTTTAAAGAAGCAAATCACTTAGCTTTTGTTGAAGGTTATGAAAATGCAGCGGACTCTACCAAAGCAAAAATAAAAGCCCAGGATACGGATAATATTTTAAGAGCTTTCTTTACAAAAAAGCAACAAGAAGCAATGGCACAAGCCAATGATTCTACTGCAGTAACACCAGAGCCAGTTAAAAACACAAACTTAACAACTAATTTATTAGCAGAAGCTGATTCTGTAAGTTATGCTTTAGGTTTAGATATGGCCAACAAAATGAAGCCAAACTTTAAAGAAATTAACGATGCTTTGTTTATTCAAGGGTATTCTGAAGTTACAGATACAGTAAACAGCTTAATTAAAGTGGCTGATATCGATGGTATCTTAAGAACTTTCTTTATGAAAAAACAACAAGCTGACATGGCTAAGCAACAAGAAGAAGCCGCTAAAAAAGCAGAAGCTGAATTTGGACATGTAAAAGAAGAAGGATTGAAATTCTTAGAAGAAAACAAAGCGAAAGAAGGTGTTGTAACAACTGCATCTGGATTGCAATACACTGTTTTAAAAGCAGGAAACAACAACAAACCTACTGCAGCAGACAATGTTACTGTACACTACCATGGTACAACTCCTGATGGAACTGTATTTGATAGTTCGGTTGACAGAAAAACACCTGCTACTTTTGGTTTAGGTCAAGTAATTAAAGGTTGGACAGAAGGTGTTCAATTAATGGGAGAAGGAGCAAAATACAAATTCTTCATTCCTCAAGAATTGGCTTACGGAGCAAATGCACCACAAGGCGGCCAAGGACCAATTAAGCCTTTTATGCCTTTAATTTTTGAAGTAGAATTGATCTCGATCAATAAATAAAAATTAAGTCTACATCGTTAAAAGCCTTTATAGGATTTGTTTTACAACAATCTTATAAAGGCTTTTTCGTTTTCATACAATGAGCCCCAAAAGATTATGAATAATTTATTATTTACTAAGGGGAGTTTCTCTTATTTTTGCCACAAAACTAAAATTAAATACATATGAAATTTTTAAAAGCAACGATGCTTGCTGTGCTCTTTATTTCTTTTACTTCTTGCCTGAAAAATGGAGAAGATTATTCTGCAAACAAAGCTGATGGTGAAGCCTTTTTAGAAACTGTAAAAACACAAGACGGTGTTATAACATCTGATAGTGGAAGCGGCTTGCTCTATGAAATAATTGAAGAGGGAACAGGAGAAATTCCGGTTGATGGAGATGTAGTTACTTATGATTTTTTGGGTACCGATATTACAGGACAAGTATTTTTAGAAACGGAAGAAGACAGTCCACTTGAGGGTTATATAAACAATTATTTTCTAGGAATGACAGAAGGTTTAAAACTGATGTCTGTTGGAAGTACTTATAAATTTTATTTACCTTATTATTTAGCACATGGTATCGCTACCACAAACTATGAAAAATTGACCATAGATCCTTATTCTGCTATTGTTTGCGAAATAAAATTAGTAGACATTAACCGCGCCAAAAGAGATGGAATTGCATTTTTAGCAGCAAACAAAGAACTTGACGGAGTTATTACTACAGATAGCGGCTTGCAATACGAAGTACTTACAGAAGGTTCCGGAGACAATGCTGTTTCAACAAGCAGTGTTACTGTTCATTACCATGGGACATATATTGACGGAACCGTATTTGACAGTTCTGTTGATAGAGGAACTCCTGCTTCTTTTTATGCTAATCAAGTAATAAAAGGATGGACAGAAGGTCTTCAATTGATGAATCAAGGAGCTAAATTTAAATTTTATATTCCTTATGAACTAGCTTACGGAGAGGCTGGCTATAATGGAATCCCACCTCATTCTGCACTTATTTTTGAAATTGAACTAATCACAATCAACTAAACATGAAATTAAAAATTAATTATTTCAGCTATTTGCTTTTAAGTCTTTTTGTTTTGGCTTGTAACAATGAAAACTCACATTTAGACAAAGGAATTTACGCTTCTATAGAAACCGACAAAGGAAACATTCTTTTAAAATTACATCAAAAAGAAACACCTTTAACAGTAGCAAATTTTGTTTCCTTAGCTGAAGGAACCAACGACAAGGTTGTGGACTCTTTAAAAGGAAAAGAATTTTACAACAACTTACCTTTCCATAGAGTAATTCCCGATTTTATGATCCAAGGTGGAGACATCAAAAGAAATGGTTCGGGAAATCCAGGTTATAAATTTGCGGATGAATTTCCTAAAGACAAAGAAGGAAACTTGTTGTTTAGTCATGATAAAAAAGGAATTCTTTCCATGGCCAATTCAGGTCCAAACAGCAACGGTAGTCAGTTTTTTATTACACATAAAGAAACGCCTTGGCTAAACGGAAAACACACCATTTTTGGAGAAGTTGTTGAAGGTTTAAACATTGTAGATTCTATTGCTCAAGGAGATTTGATGCATCGTATTGAAATTATTCGTGTGGGTTCTGATGCCAAAAACTACGATCCGAATGCGGTTTTTTCTAAAGCTTTAAAGGACAGAGAAGCACAAGAAATTGAAAACAAAAAAAATCAACTTAAAGACAGTATTGCTTTTTCTGAAAAAATGATGGAGGCCAAAGCACGTGTATTGCCATCTGGTTTAAAAATATTAAGTTTAGAAAAAGGAAACGGTAAAAAAGTGGAATTGGGTTCTAGAGTTCAAGTACACTATACCGGTTATTTTGCGCATGGTGAAATATTTGATACTTCAAGCAAAAGAAACCAAACGTTTGACTTAACAGTAGGAGTAGACCGTGTTATTGAGGGTTGGACAGAAGGTTTACAGGAAATGCAAGAAGGCGAAAAAGCACGTTTGTTTGTCCCTTACGATTTAGGTTATGGTGCTGATGGTTACGGACCAATTCCTGCAAAGGCAAGTTTAATTTTTGATGTAGAAGTCGTTAAAATAGTTCAATAATGTTCGACAAAATTATTGACTTAGATAAAAACTTTCTCATCTATTTACATGGATTGGGTTCTGAAAAATGGGATTTTATTTGGTTGTTAATCACCAAACAAACCAATTGGATTCCTGTGTTTCTAGTTGTTATCTATTTGTTGTTTCATTATTTAGGTTGGAAAAAAAGTCTTTTCGTTTTGGTCTTAATGGCTTTGATGATTACTTTTTCAGACCAATTTACCAATATGATTCGTAGAACTTTTGAACGTTTACGCCCTATTAATGATACTAGTATCAATGAGCAATTAAGAATCTTAATTCACCCAACAAGTTTTAGTTTTACCTCAGGGCATGCAACCACATCAACTATGGTGGCCACCTTTGTTATTTTACTACTAAAACCCTATACAAAACACATTTTATGGTTTGTGCTATTTCCAATATTCTTTGCTTATAGCCGTTTGTATTTAGGAGTGCATTTTCCAATTGATATTTTAACAGGAGCCACGATAGGATTTACCTTAGGCTATCTGTTTTATAAATTGCATGGGTATTTGTCATCAAAAATATTTACATCTTAAAAGCTCATAAAAAAATCCCAATGAATTGAATCATTGGGATTTTTTTTGCTTGCTAATTTCTTCTTATAACAATTTATGAATTTGCGCATATTGCAGTAGCATAATTGTTTTGGCATCTGTTATTTCTCCGGCATTCAATAAAGCAATTGCTTTTTCAAAAGGCATTTCCAAAACCTCAATATCTTCTTGCTCGTCTGCTAAGCCACCGCCAGCATCAACTTTCATAGCTTCAGTATACTCTGCAATAAAACAATGCAATTGTTCTGTAACAGCACCCGGTGTCATATAGGCTTCAAATACTTTTTTTACTTCTTGAATTTTATAACCTGTTTCTTCAAAAATTTCTTTTTTAATACAAGTTTCAGGATCATCAGCATCTAACAAACCAGCACAAGTCTCAATCAACAATCCGGATTCGTTTCCATTTAAAAAGCTAGGCAATCGAAATTGTTTGATCAGTACAATATTCTTTGTTTCCTTATTGTACATAAAAACGGCCGCCCCATTTCCTCGGTCATAAGATTCTCGAATTTGAGTTTCCCAAGTACCATCATTTCGTAAATAATCAAAGGTTACTTTGTTTAACACATACCAATTGTCTGATAAAACTGTAACATCTTTAATTTTTACGCGTTTATTTTTTTGCATTCAAGTTCGTCTTTTTAAGATTCGGGTTCTTATTTTCATAGGAATGATTTGTATCAAAACAATCTTGAAAAATACCACAAGAAACGCCAACTTTGGCAAGGGATTTTTTAGAATGATCATTCGCTAATTTCGCAATATCTGGAGTCAAGTATTTCATAGGCTACTGAATTAAATAGTACTTAGTAAATTTACAAAAAAATAAAAAGACAGGGGAAGAATTAGATAAATATAACGGATATTTGTCCTTAAATTAAAACAAACTTTACACGTGAAAATTGCCTTATTCTCAGACATCCATGCCAACCTTCCGGCTTTAAATGCTTTTTTTAAAGATATTTCTTTTAGAAAACCTGATGCTATGTATTGCTTAGGGGACTTGGTTGGTTACAATATTTGGCCCAATGAAGTAGTGAATGCTATTAACAGTCGACAAATTCCAACCCTTTCAGGGAATCATGATACTGCTGTTGGATTGCCTGCTAAAAGTGAATCGGGTTTGTACACCAACAATGTGATAGGAACGGAAGAAACAAAATACTTGCAATCTCTACCTGCACATATTCGTCTTGACTTTCAGCTAAAAGAAGAAAAAATTTCTATTTTACTAGTGCATGGAAGTCCCCGAAGAAACAACGAATACCTTACGGAAGAAACGGATGAAAGCCTGCTTTTGGAAATGCTAGATGAAAGTGAGGCAGACATACTTTGTTTTGGACATACCCACAAACATTTCCATAAAATTATTCCTACGGAAAAGGGTTTCAAACACGCCATTAATTTAGGCTCTTTAGGAAAACCAAAAGATGGAGATCCAAGAGGCTGTTATGCACAACTTACGATACATGCCAATAGTACGTTGAAAAATAAAGAAGCCATTGATGTAGAATTTTGTCGTGTGGCCTATGATGTGGAAAAAGCGGCCAAGGCTGTAGAAGATTGTCCGTCCTTACCCAATAAATTTGCAGAAGCTTTGCGTTTGGCACAGTAAGAAAAATGGAACTGTTAAAATCATTGCTTAAAATTTAACAGCAAGCGTAATTTATACAGCTTGTTTGCGACTTATATTTTAGTATTTTTATTTATTCAATCAATCTTACTTATTGGCGTACAATTCTATGTGGAAATCCCTTTTTAAATGTTCAAAAAACCAGGAATATTCCTATGCTATTTTTGAATCCATCACAAATATTCCTACAAAGGAATGGGATGCCATCAATACAAAAAATAATATTTATTTGTCGAGTTCCTTTCTCAAGGCTTTTGAAAAAGGAATGCATGAAAAGACAAATTTTAGATATGTACTCTTTTACAACAGTCAGCAAGAAGCCATTGGAATTTCTTATTTGCAAATAATTTCATTCAAACCGAATGAATTTCTTCAAAACAAAATTCCATGCACCGTTGCCGACAAAGTCAAGAAATATTTTTTTGAAGATAAAAAATTAAACGTACTACTATGTGGCAATTTATTTGCCTGTGGCGAAAATGGCTTTGCACATACCGAAGCCATTGAAAAACCTTTGTTTTTAGAACTGATACATCATGCTATGGCGGCTATTAGTTCGAAAGAACCAAAGAAAATTTCCTTTCATTTATTTAAAGAATTTTGGGAAACAAGCACTTCCGTTAGCGATCATTTAAAAAAACAATCCTTTAAAGGTTTTTATATTGATGTGAATATGGTGGTGCCCATAAAAAATACATGGACTTGCTGTGATGATTATTTGGGCGACATGAATACCAAATACAGAACACGTGCAAAAAAGGTTTACAAGACGTCAAAAAATCTTCGCAAAGAAAATTTTTCTGTAGCAGATATTCAAAAGTATTTACCAGAAATACAACGTATGTATACCGATGTTTTGAAAAAAGCAGACTACAATTTGGGCACCTTAAATGTGGCTACATTTGTCCATTTAAAAGAAGAGTTGCAAGACAAATTTATTATGTCGGGTTATTTTTCTGAAGATCAGTTTATCGGATTTAGTTCTGCATTTGCCTTTAATGGTACCATAGATGCGAATTTTGTAGGTATCGATTACGAATACAACAAAGAATACAAATTATACCAACGCATGTTGTTCGATTTTGTTGAATTGGCCATAGATCGTAAAACCTATGAGTTGCGTTTGGGTAGAACTGCCGAAACGATTAAAAGCGTGGTAGGCGCTAAACCTGTTTCTATGAAATTATACGCCAAACATAGAAATAGTATTTCTACCAGTTTATTAGGTCTTGTTTTAAGTTCTATCAACCCAAGTCGTTATGAAATTAGAAATCCTTTTAAAAATTAAGTATGGATTCGTTGACACAAATTGTTTTAGGTGCTGCAGTAGGAGAGGCAGTACTGGGTAAAAAAGTAGGAAACAAAGCAATTTTATGGGGTGCCATTGCTGGAACTATTCCTGATCTTGACATCTTTACAAAACTCTTTTTTGATTCTGTAACCAGTAATGAAATGCACCGTGGATTTTCACATTCCATCGTATTTTCAATAATATTTGCCCCCATATTTGGTTGGCTTATTTACAAACTTTACAAAGGCAAAGAAGGCAGTATCAAAGGCTGGAGCAAATTAATGTTCTGGGGCCTGTTTACCCATCCTTTATTAGACGCACACACCACTTGGGGCACACAATTGTTTTGGCCTTTGGCAAATAAAATTTCATATAAAAATATATTTGTCGTTGATCCTTTGTACACCGTCCCATTTCTTATTTTTTTAATTGCGGCCATGTGTCACAAACGAGGCACGGTGAAAAGAGCCAAACTTAACAATCTGGGAATTTACATTAGTAGTGGCTATATGGTGTTGACGTTGGTATTTAAATGGGTTACTTTTTCCGTATTTGAAGACAGTTTAAAAGCACAAGGAATTTCCTATATAGAAATAGAAACCAAACCCACACCTATGAATACCATACTTTGGACCGCCAATGTGGAAACCGAAGATGGCTATTTGATTGGCTATTATTCTATGCTAGACGAATCTAAAAAAATAGATTTTTTACATTTTAAAAAGAACCATGAATTATTAGGGCAATACCAAAATGATCCAATGATCAAACGATTGGAAACCTTGGCCAAAGGTTGGTACACCATAGAAAAAAGAAACGGAAAATTGTATTTTAACGATTTGCGTTTTGGCTTATTAGGCGTAAATGCCGACGAAAAAAGATTTGTGTTTAGCTATGAATTAAATGTTGTTGATGGAGTTTTAACTGCCCAAGAAACAGAAAAAAACACCAAAGACGTGGGACCAATGTTGAAACAATTGTTTGAAAGAGTGAAAGGAATTTAACTTATTGCAAAACTTCAAATTCTCCTATCTCTTTATTTTTACGAACATTGTAAGCGTCAAAATATTTTCCATTCATAGAAATATATACACCAAAAGGTAATACTTGTGAAAAGGCTAGAGAACTTCCCAAATTAAACAGGCCATCAGAACTTCCAAATTGATAAGGTACCATAGCACCCGTCAGAATAATAGTTTTTTCAATTTTTAAGTCGGCTAAAAAAACAGCAGTCTCGGCCATGGTATCTGTGCCGTGGGTAATCACTATTTTATTAGCATCTGTATTGTTGCAATGCAAAGCAATTTCTTCTCTATGTTCCTTTGTCATTTGCAAGCTATCCAACAACATCAATTCTTTTACATCCAAAGCCAATCGCGAACGCCCCAATTGAAGCATTTCATAAATATGTGTTTTTGTAAAATGCAAAGAGCCGTTTAATTCGTTGTATTGCTTGTCAAAAGTTCCTCCTGTAACAATGATCTTAATAGTTTCTTTCATGTTTTCAAATTTACAACAGAAAAATGGCTAATTTTATAAACGAATGTTTATCTATGTTTCTTCTGATTTAGCTTTCTTCTTTTTGTAAAGAATTGTAGTTTTATCGACGAAATACAAAATTAAAATATAAAAATTATGATACTTAAAAAAGGAATTGCTTTTCTATTGATTACAAGCATGTTGGTAAGCTGTTCAGCTTTGCAAAACACAAATAACAAGCAAAGAGGTGGTGCTATAGGTGCTGCTGGTGGTGCACTTATTGGTGGGATTTTAGGAAACAATTTGGGAAATAAGAAAAATTCAGCCTTAGGTTCTATCCTTGGAGGAGTTATTGGTGGAGCTGCCGGAGTTTATATTGGAAACAAAATGGACAAACAAGCAGAAGCTATTCGTACAGCAGTACCAGGAGCAGAAGTAACTAGAGTTGGTGAAGGAATCAATGTTACTTTTGATGAAACAAGTGGTATTCACTTTAATACTAATGAAGCAACTGTTGATGAACAAACAAAAACAACTTTGTTAAAATTAGCCGCTATTTTTAAAGAGTATCCAGATTCTAATATTTTGGTTGAAGGACATACAGATAGTGATGGTTCTGAAGCGTATAACTTAGAATTGTCTAGAAAAAGAGCCAATGCTATTTCTAATCATTTACAAGGTTTAGGAGTACCTGCAGATCGTTTTACAACAAAATGGTATGGAGAAGTTCAACCTAAGTATTCAAACGATACTGCGGAAGGAAAATCTAAAAACAGAAGAGTTGAGTTAGCCGTTGTTGCCAATGAAACTTTAAAGAAGCAAGCGAAAGCAGCTACCAAATAGTTCTTCGTTTTCAATCAAATAAAAAAGTCTGCAGAAATGCAGACTTTTTTTTTGCTTCTTTTACAAGTTCAATTTCCCCAGTTTGACGATTATTTGCTTGCGTAGCATTCTTCTTTTTATTTTCAATTTGTTATGCTCCTTAAAAACAGAAAGTCCTACACAAGTCTTATTCAAATAGTGTACACTATTTGAACAGCAAAATTAGACCATTCGTAAAGCAACCACAATACTCATAGTTGAGTATATTTCAATATCATCTTACTCAATAAAGCAATTATTCTAGAAATGCAGCCTTCTAAAACTTCCCATAGTAAAAATTATCCTGCTAAAATTTCATTAGAACAAAGCAAATTGACATTTGGAAGTGAAAAAAAACAAGCATTAAAAATAAAATAGGGGACTTTTTTTTTGAATAATTACTTCAATTCAAAAAAACTCAAAAAAATAATGGAAATAGATCAAAACACAAATTTCAGCTAAATAGATGATTCTTTGAAAGATAGCTTTCAGCAAAAACAAAGCACAAAAAAAAGTGCTAAAAAAACAGAAAAAAAGTACTTAAAAGTTGTGTGAAATATAAATAAGCGTTGTATATTTGCCACCGCTAAGGGCAATTAGCTCAGTTGGTTCAGAGCACCTCGTTTACACCGAGGGGGTCGGGGGTTCGAATCCCTCATTGCCCACCAAAACTCCGCAAGAAATTGTGGAGTTTTTTTATTTAAAGTAAAAGTCTAAATGATCGGCATAACTCTGATTTCAATGGATGTCAAATTACGATAAAAATGGAAAAATTAAAAAAGCGTTGGGGAGTTAAAACGAACTTTGATATTATTTTAATAATCATCGTTTTTTCGATCAATGGTTCTTTTGCTAGTTATATTGCCAGACCTTTAACTGTGGCCATAGGTTTAGATTATGAAACAACTTCTGGCTGGATTTTTTGGCCAATTCGTATCTTCTTAGTATTTCTTGTATACCAAACAACTTTGCCATTGGTAGGTTTTGTATTTGGACAATTTAAATTCTTCTGGAACATGGAAAAAAAGATGTTGAAACGTATGGGGTTTAAACGTTTTTTTAAAGACGAAGCTTAATATACTTTTCCTAGGTATTCTTTTTTAGAACCTTACTTTATTTTCTTAGGCAAACGTTAAAAAAAATAGTGCTTTGCGCTTTTTTAGAAAAAGGACGTATATTTGCAGCTTAAATTTTTGGAATGCAAATGCACGTACTAACTATACAAAAATACAGCCCTATAAAACCAATACTTTTGGCTTGGTTTTTATTTTTAAACTGTGTTGTTGGCTTTGCTCAGAACGAGCAGCATTTATTAGATTTTATCAAAGATGAGAAAAAACCGAAAACAACCGAATTAGCTCTATTAGAAGAGCTGATAGGTAGAGGAGGAGTAGATACTTTAAAAAAAATTGTTCCTACCGAACCCATAGTTGTAGAACCGGAATTTGATTATATCAAAGAACATTGGAGCACCATTAGCTTTAATCCATATCCGCCTTACGGGTTGGAATATCCTTTTAAAATAAAATTTCAAGACAGTACTTTTCATTCTCCTATCAATCGTAAAAAAGTAATTACTTCGCATTATGGTTGGCGTCATGGAACTTCTCACAAAGGAATTGATATTGACTTGATTACAGGTGATTTGGTAAAAGCCATGTTACCAGGTGTTGTTCGTTATGTTAAATACCATTATGGTCATGGAAAAACAGTAGTCGTTCGTCATTTTAACGGATTGGAAACGGTGTACGCACATTTATCAAAACAATATGTAAAACCCAATGATACCGTTGCTCAAGGACAGCTATTAGGTCGTGGTGGAATTACAGGAAACGCACGTGGAAGTCATTTGCATTTAGAAGTACGCTATAAAGGAGTTTGTTTCAATCCAGAATATTTTTTCGATTTTGGAGAAGGTAATAAAGTAAGAAGTGAAGAAATTTGGGTCAACAACCAATGGTCCATGCCACAATTGTACAAATCGACAAAAGTGCCAGAAATAGAGGTGTGCCATACCTTTGAAGAAGCCAAAGAACTGCAACAAACCAATAGAGAATTGTACACCATTAAACGTGGTGATACCTTGTCAGGAATTTCAAACAAATACCAAGTTTCTATTACGGCCTTGTGCAAGGCAAATTCTATCAGAAGATCTACCATTTTACGTATCGGACAGCAATTGGTGTTAGGTTTGTAAGAATTTCTTTTTTACTTAAACTAAAACTATGCAAAATATTTTCGACTTTGGAACCGCTTATCCATTGACTTGGACTCATTGGATCCTTGTTTTTTTGGCGGCACTGATTCAAGGTTTAGGAAAGGCTGGATTGAAAGGATTGAGTCCTATAATTGTAACCATTATGGCTTTGGTTTTTGGAAGTAAAGCTTCTACAGGCGTACTCGTTCCCTTAATGGTCGCTGCCGATATATTGGCCGTCATTTATTACCATCGATATACCCAATGGAAATATTTATTAAAATTATTACCGTCCATGGTTATTGGAGTTGTGATTGCTGGCTATATAGGGCATACAATTTCAGAACCTTTGTTTAAAAAACTCATGGCGATCCTTATTTTGTCTACTGTCGTAGTCATGATTTATATGGATCGTAAAAAGAACCAAGAAATTCCAAGTCATTGGTTATTTTCTGGTGGTATGGGTTTGGTGGCCGGATTTACATCTATGATTGGAAATTTAGCCGGCGCTTTTGCGAATATTTATTTGTTGGCAATACGTTTGCCTAAAAATGAATTTATAGGAACCGCAGCTTGGTTGTTTTTTTTAGTCAATGTACTAAAATTGCAGTTTCATATTTTTGTTTGGGAAACCGTTACTGTAAAAAGTTTGTTTTTAGATTTGTATCTAGTTCCTGGATTGCTACTTGGTTTTTTATTGGGGGTGAAAATAGTAAAGCTTATTAAAAATGATTTTTATAGAAAGTTGGTTTTGATAGTTACCGCCATAGGTGCATTTATGATTCTGTTTAACAATCCTATATAATTTCATTCTGTGGTCAATTGTAGTTCAAGGGGAGTTCTGAGAAAACCTATTTAACATAATGTAAATTATAGTACGTTTTTACAGTAATTGATGTATAGCCGTTGCAAACGGATATTTATCATAATATCAGATATAACGTCTTCAGACTTATATCGACCGATATTATGATAAAATCAATTACGGAATAGAAATTCTAATTATGAATAATCTAAAACTATTATATAGTACACTTTTGTAGTAATTGGTGCATAGCCGTTGCAAACGTCTATTTAGCATACTATTAGATATAAGACCTTTAGGTTTATATCGATTTCCAGCCCCATCAACTCGCCACCAATAAATAGGAATTCACAGGATTCCTATTTATTAGCACGTGTTAAAATCAATTACGGAATAGAAATTCTAATTATGAATAATCTAAAAACTATTATAGTACACTTTTGTAGTAATTGGTGTATAGCCGCAGCAAACGGCTATTTAGCATTATGTATTGTTAGATCTCTAATATATGTATGCTACATTTTTTCTTTATCAAACTATTCTGCTACCATTTTAACATAATACTTATAACTGAAAATATTTTGATTTAATTTTTAGTCCAATTGGGATAATCAATTAAATGTATTAAATCTTCTATTACAACTCTTAAATCATCTTTTATCTTTTCAATATCTAATTTTTTTGCACTAAACCTTGCATTATGTGCACTTAAATCACCCAGCTTTTTTATTTTAGGTAAACTACTAGAAGTATTTCTGCTTATAGGCCATTTGTCTTGTTTTAAAAACCTGATTATTAGATCACTTAGAAAAAAATAATGTTTATCCTTCCCTTTTATTTTCTCTTCAATAGCATGTCTTTCAAAACATTCTATAATTAATGTTTCTACAAGTTTTCGAATCATTACTAAACAAGCATCATAGAGCCCCGAATTATAACATTCAGATGCTTGACTACCTATATTGAATACATAGCCCCTAGTGTTATCAAGTATTTCTAAAGGAAAAAGATTGTTCGAAATATTATTAACTTCAAATTTTGGAGTTAAAGTTTTAAAGGCAACTCTATCTTTTTTATTATTTTGATATTCAAGTATTCTTTTTCTATTAGCAATAAATACGTCCTCCATTGAATCATAGCCCAAATATGTCTCAAATGATCTGTCACTTATGCTTATAGAATCAAATCCGTATTTGTCGTCTCTAGAACCAGCACTACTCCACAGACTAAGAGATTCGTTAGAGAATAATTTAAAAGATATTCTAACCATATTTCTATCTTCCTCAATACAATCCGCTATAAAGTTTAAATCAAACTGTTCCTGATCTGCATCTTCAAAAAGTTTGTTTTTTATATATTGAAAAGTTTTATTTCCAATATCAAATATTTTCTCAGCTAAATTTAAAGCAATTAATCCTTGTATAGTAATTTCGACATTTTGTTGAATTAATTGATGATCTATATTTGAAGGTTTGAAATCCTTAGAAATACGTTTATGTATTTTAACTCTAATTTGTCTGTAATTAGCTATATTATTATTTATAATTAAATGATTCCAACATTCAAGTAACCATGTTGTTTCATCTTCTGATATATCCATTTCATACAATTTCTTTATAGTCTTCATTTTTAATATAACTTTCTAATATTAATCAATATAAAACTTTTTCCCATTAGAATATAAGGTTTTGTATTCTCAAATATTTCGTTCTTTCTCCTATTGTTTTGAGCAAAATTTTATGAGGACAATACTTAACTATTAGAATTTTTCTTATCTTTTAGTTGTTGAATAAATCTTCCCTTACCAGACTTTTTAATATCTCTTAATTTAACTTTTATATCAGCAAGTAGTTTTGTGTTCCTTAAATCAGATTGCTGTGTTTTAGACCTCAAATAATAGTACGACATGTTCTTAAAAAAGATATTATCAAGAATATATCTTCTTTTACTATTTTTAAAATTAGTATCGATATATTCAACATGGTTTTTCCCTCGTATATCTGAATAAATATATACTGATAAAAACTTTTCAAATTCGGATATATTAACTGAATCCTGATCTTCTAAAATCTTTTGTCTTATTATGGGTGCCGATTTTAATGAACCAATCCAATTATACATTGTTACTTGATGAATCAATGGTAATAGTTGCATGAAATAACCAAAACTCATTTTTTTTGGAATGTAATTAATGACTTCATCTTTATTATGCTTGTGAAAAAACAAAACAAAATCTCTATATATTAGCATGAATGACATTGAACTTAATATAATATTGTCATAGGCTATTTTTCTTTTATCGGGTGCAATATCAGTACTGTTTTTCAAAACTACAGATGCTAATTTTAGTATTTTTGAGAGAGCAGGTGAATCATCATCTTTTGTTTCTGAAATTTGCTTTGGCTCGATTTTCTGATTTGGTTTAATAGAACTTAATTGGCTGTCATATGCATCTTCTATTTCTTTTTCGGAGGGCTTTTCTTTTACTTTATCCAAGTCTATTCTAGAAGTAATCGTTTCTTCAGTTTCCAATACTTCGTCAATGTTTTCATATTCATCTCTAACTTTTGGATTAATGAAACTAAATGTTTCAGTTAATTCTTTATTGATAAAATCAAACACTTCGTCGTCCTCCCTATTCAGTCCAGTATAGAAATCTATTTCACTTAAATAATTCAAATAGTTTTTATCTCTAAAAATATCTTCTCTAAATTCTGTATCAAAACTCATATATTTAGCTAGAAAATAACTAAAAAAGAAAGCCGTTTTAAATCTTACACTATTCCCGTTGCATTTTGTTAATATTCCTCTATCTATAAAGTAATCAAATAGTTTATTCGGATTTATATCCATTTTTAACTTAAGATAGCCTTCAATTTCTTTTAAAAGATCAAATTCATTAACTCTATAACTTAAATTTCTATTTCCTTCATCCAACATGTATTTTGAAATGAAAGCTAATAACCTTTGCTTATCGTCAAAGTCAAAAGTTTCAAAATATATATTTTTAATATCACTTTTTTCGAGAAGATTGTCAACAAATAATTCGACCAAAACAGCATTATTAATTGGTTTTTTTTGTTGTTTATTGATTATCCATAAAAAAAGTGTCACTGCCAATGGTGTCTTAGGTAATCCTAGTTCGTTAAAACCTCGTAATAGTTTTTCAATGTTTTGATGCAAATCGAGATCTGTAGTTGAAACCCAATTAGACATTAAACCTTTAATTTGTTTTGATTTAAAAAAATGCAAATAGTAAGTACTGAAATCGCTTCTATAATGCGAAAATTCTTCAATTACTTTTAGAGGGATTATGGCTTCATCCAGATGTGCATGTGTTGCTATAATTTTAGTCTTTGGATAATCATCTAAAAACATTTTTAATTCTTTTAATGAGTATTTATGATCATCATCAAAATCTATATTGTCAATTAAAAGAACAACTCCAATTTTTGTCAAATACGTTCTTGTTTCTTCTGAACTCTTTAAAATAAAATCTCTAACTTTTTGAAAAATGCTTTTATTTCTAATATCTCCAAATTTTATTAAAACAGGTAGCCGTTGACCGCTTTTATAATTTTCCGTTAAATCAATAAGTAACTTGTCTAATAGGATAGTTTTACCAGTCTCTTTAGCTCCAAAAAGCAAAATATTATTTACTCCATTTGCTAATTCATTTGTAGTAAAATACTTAATATCATTTTGCTCATTTAAATTACTTTCAGGTAAGTTCCCGATAATTGGTTCAACAAAAATCTCAGACAGTTTACTCTTATTACTTTGAGAAATATTTAAAATTAAATCATCATTTAACTTCGGGAAGTGATCACATTTAATAGTATCAATTATCGATTTAGAATCATGATATAATTTTATTTCCTCAGTTTTAGGTATTTGAAATTCTTTAATTCCTTGGTCATTACCTATATCCGTATTTATAACAAAAGTTGTCTTGTTACTAAGATATTTTTTATAACGTACAATTACTTTGTCATTTTTTAAATAATCAACTACGCTATAGCCATTGACGAAATCACTATTTTTAGTTTTTATACCGCTAATAGACTTACCAACGGAAAGAAACAAATTACCGTCCAAATCATCAATTTGCTTTGATTCAAGTTTATGGGTATGCCCAACAAAAACCATATGGTAATTATTATACAATAATGCTTTAATTTTATCAAGGTCATCTTTATGATAGAACTCAAGTGGATGATGCATTACAGCAATTTTAATTTCTGTATCCTTAATAAAACTTAATGAACTTTCAATTTGTTTGTCACTGATGAATAATTTTTCAACATTTTCGTCTTCGTAACATAGCCACGAAGAATTAAAACAAGAAATTCCAATACTTGCATTACTGTTATTAATTATAAATGAGTTGTCAAATTGGCTCCAATTCCAATTAGAATCATTAAAACATTTATTATAAAACTCTTTTTCGAAATTTTTATAATCTAAAAGTCCATCTACATTCTTGTTTTCTCTTTTAACCGACTCTATATATGAACCAACAATTTCTGGGTTTTTGACTAAATTGTTTCTAAATGGCATTCCTAAAAAACCATCTATTTTTGTCCGATCAAAATCATGATTTCCTGGAACAATAAAAATTCTTCCAACGGTACTAGGGTATTCATCATTAATTTTATCTAGAAACACATCCTTAAATGATTTAAATCGTTCTCCTTTATTTAAGAAATTCAAACCTGACTTATCAACAAGATCTCCTGAAAAAATTATAATAATTTCATCATTTATAAATTGCTTAATATCTAAAATTAATGCCTTTAATATTTCTTTCTGACTTAAACTTGGTTCTTCTTTTTCTAAATGGAAATCACTAATGTGTATTATTCTTATCATAAAATTTATTTCATTAATCTTAAACTCAAATGTAATTATTCTTTCGTTAAAAAAGTAATGTATATTCTTCGAATGCTTAACAAGTAATTAATAATACAAAATTTAAAACAGATTTCATTCCACTCCTTTCCTCGCTCCATGAAAATAGTATTTTACAATATATCCTGCTGTATCAAATAAACTAATTACGTTTTATTCGAAAGAAAAAAAAAACAATCCAAAAAAGGCTTATTACTATCTACTATATTTTTAATCTTATCTATTAATCGATATCTGTGTCCAGCTCCTACTAGAAATACTGCCTTTTTAGGTTTGTTTATTTTAAAATAGTCATGTATTAGGCTAATCCATTGGTTTTCGAGGAGGTCATTCCATTTCAACCATTCTGCGTGAAAATCGGATAATTCTTTATTATTTAACCTATCTAAGATGTACTCTTCCATTAAATTTTGATCTCGACTTATCCTGTCAAAATCAGAAGAATTTAAAAAGGCAAATCCTTTCAAAAATGTTTCATTAGTTATTATACTAGATGCTGCTTTGTATTCTTTCATTACTCGTTTGAATAAAGAATGCATATCCTCTAGCCTTCTATCAAAAGGGTCTTCAATTTCATCTATTGGAACTATATCAATAATAGGCTTGTCTTTGATCAATCTTTTAATAACATTCATTTCTGGAGTGCTAACATCAGTCCTTTTAATGAATTCGGGTAATTTCTCTTTAGAGGTTTCACAAAAAACTACCTCAGGAGAAATTTCTTCGATTATTTCATATAATTTTTCCGATGTACAAACTCCATCTTCGTAATGAGCAGTTCCTATTACATATAATTTACTCATAAATACTCTAGATAATTTGGCATATAAAAAACTGAATCGAATTTAGTGAAAATCAAGAAGTCCGTAATTATGTTTTTGTAAAGTTATCCACCAATTACATCAATTCCCACTCCACACACATTTCCCTTCCCTCCTATACTTCGACTATCGCTCAGTACAAGTTAGTGGTAAAAGCGTGTTCCATTTTCATCCCCCAAAAAAAAATGAAGTGTAATACTTTGCTTTCTTCCAAAGCAAAGTAACCCCGAATCAAGTTCGGGGCAGGCGCCACGCAGAACATTATAGTACACTTTTACAGTAATTGATGTATAGCCGTTGCAAACGGTTATTTAACATACTATCAGATATCCGTAGACTGAGCCTGTCGAAGTCTAGACTTATATTGAATGAAATTAACTTAAAGCCTATTTACACGAACTATCTTTTAATTAAGCATCTTATAAAACTAACTCTATAAAATTATTATTATTCTTTTAAAAATTGTGTATTTGATAAAATATCTCGTGAAAAATTTTATAAGGTCGTTTACGAGCAAGCACTACTTAAACAAAAAATTGCGATCATCCGTTGTGGGTGTATTTTTAGCTTCCATAATATTTTTATAAAACTGGGAATGCTCATAACAATATTCATTAATAAAATAGCCAAAAAGAGCGGATTCTTCAGGTTTCTTTAGTTTTTCAACTTCCTTGTCTAAATCTATGTACCTACAAATAAAGGGAATAAAAAATTTGTAACTATGAGTTTTTCGTTTTAAAAACTCATTATCATAAGCTGCTAGGTCTTTTCGTTTTACGTACCTTCTAAATTCGCTATAATAATACTCGGCTTTTCTTTTCATCTATCTTGCTTTTTAGTATTTCAACAGACTCTTAATAATACAACCTAAAATCCAATAGTTTGCAAATTTTATAATGTCTTTGGTGCAACTCTTCCACAACTTCCAACATATCATCATCTTCCTTAAATAAATTAAAAAAGGCCATATCCAAATTTGCGCTGCTCAGTCCGTTAGAGGCATTGCCATAACCAGAAACCGCTTTTGCTCCAGTGATATCTAAAAAATATTGTGCTTCTTCTTCGTCTAAATCGAGAACTTTTGCATTTGAAAAATGTAAAATCTTTCCTTTTAACCTTCCTTCAAATATTTCAGCAATTTCTTGTAGACTGTAATAATAATTATTTAAACAAATGCTATTGGCTTCCCCTGTAATTACCAAATAGATAATTTCATAATCTGTAAAATGATGATCCTCCAACACCAATGCATTTAAGCTCGTTTCTAAACCTTCAATGGTGTCGCATGTTTTATAAATACTGGCAATTCCATATTGTAAGGTCAATTGCTCTAACTTTTTTTGCGCTTCGGTAAGTGCGTCTGTTTCAACATCCTCCACCGCTTCTAAACAGTAAATAAAATAATCGGTATCTATAAATGAATCTTGGGCTAATGGTTGTCTTTTCTTTAACAAATTTCAGAATTTAGGCAGGGTCTATAAAACACAAAAATAATAGTTCTCTTTTATTTTTTTTAGCGATTCTCAATAAAATTCATGAGAGCTATAAACAATTATAAAACACCATAAACTGAGCTTAGTGTTTAAAACAATACAGTATCCCTAGCCTGAGCCTTTCAAAGTCTGGTCAATATCATTTCCCAAGTTCATCAAATCACCACAATTATTAGGAATTAAGAGTTTGAAACATAAGACTCTTGTTTATCACATGTTAATTGTTTTATTCTTTATAAACAAGAATAATCCTTCTAAATAAATTATTATAATTCCGAATTGAAAATTCAAAACATATAACATAAAAAAAAACACCCCGAAATTATTAGGATAATATATATATATATATATATATATGTATATTTGAAAAAAAACTGCTAAATTTTAATTATGAGACATTTCTTACTCATTGCCACATTTTCTTTTTCTTGTTTTGTGTACTCTCAAAACACATATGTACCTGATGATAATTTTGAACAAGCTTTAATTGATTTAGGTTATGACTCTGGTCCATTGGATAATAATGTCCCAACAGCTAATATAAATACTGTATCCACCTTAGACTTACAAGACAAAAACATTCAAGATTTAACCGGAATTGAGAGCTTTGTCTCCCTAACTAAATTAGATATAGCTTTAAATAGGTTAACTAGTATAAATTTAAGCAATAATACTTCATTAACTTTTCTTAGTGTTTGCTGTAACCAATTAACATCTTTAGATTTAAGTAATAATCTGATGCTAGAATATTTGCATGCAGATGAAAACAAAATAGAAAACGGTTTAGATTTTAGCGAGCATCCTAATTTTAGAAACTTAGATATAAGAAATAATCCAATCGCTTCATTAAATGTAAAAAACGGGAATAATATTAATTTTGATGATTGGGGGTTCTTTACTGAAGGAACAGGATTAAATTGTATAGAGGTTGACAACCCTGAATGGAGTTACGAAAATTGGACTCTCATTGATTCTGGGACTAGTTTTAGTGTTGAATGTAGTCTTACATTAATTCCTGACGATAATTTTGAACAAGCATTAATAGACTTAGGCTATGATTCTGGTCCATTAGATAATCATGTTCTAAAATCTTCCATAAAAAATTTAAAAAATTTAAATATTACTAATAAAAACATAAGTGATTTAACTGGAATTGAAGAATTTGTTGCTTTAGAAAAACTAGAGTGTCAAAATAATTTAATTTCTAGTTTAGACATATCGAATAACCCTAGTTTAACTTATTTAAATTGCTCATCAAACTTATTAAATATAATAGATCTTAGTAGTAACACATTAATAAAATATCTTGATTGTTCATTAAACCAATTAGAAATTCTTAATTTAAATTCAAACTTACAATTGAATTATTTAGATTGTTCTTCAAATATTCTTCATTCTTTAAATGTTAGAAATACTAATAATACAAATTTTACTTTTTTTAGCGCATTAAATAATATCAATCTAGAATGTATTATTGTTGATAACTCTGTTTGGAGTAATAATAATTGGTTCAATATTGATATGCAATCTAGTTTTGATTTAAATTGTATTGAAGAAAGCAAACTTGTATATGTGCCAGATGATGCTTTTGAGTATTTTTTAGAAACGCACAAAGCTTCCGCATATTATTCTATACATAATTACTACCATCAAAAAACTGACCTTGGCAGTCCAGATAGTATGGGGAATGGAATAGTTGGAGATAATTATGTTCTTAAATCTAGAATAGCAACAGTTACTGATTTATATTTAACTAATGATGGTTACAGTGATTTAACAGGAATTGAACATTTTGAGGAGTTAACAAATTTAGAAGCAGGTTGGAATAACTTAACTACAATAGATTTAAGTAAAAACAGGAATTTAAATCGTGCAATATTAACTATGAATTATTTAAGTTGTATTCAAGTTGCTGATATAAACAGCATACCATCTTCCTTTTTTATATATGATCAAAGAGATTCTATTACACCTTTTTATTCTGAAAATTGCATAAATCTTTCTAATGAAAAATTTAATACAAATATTATTAGTGTTTATCCAAACCCTGTAAAAAATAAACTGTCCATAAATATAAAAGAAGGAATTGAGTTAAAATCTATTATAATAACAGATATTACAGGTAAAATAATAAATACAATAAGTACTAAAGAAATAGATTTTTCTAACCATGCACATGGTATTTACTTTTTATATATTACAACCAGTAAAGGAAGTTTTACAAAAAAAATTATAAAAAATTAAACTGTGTTATTATAAATTGGCATTTTTTATACATTTCAACATGTTTAGTTCAAGTTAACACTTTAAAAACAATTGCATTAACATACGTATAAGAACAGAAAAACCGAAAAAAATAAACACTACTAATTTTACTTTACTGTCTTAAAAAATCATACTACTCAAAATTGTTTGATCACAATACTTAAAGACTGGCCTATTCCAACTTTAAGTCCTAAACAGTAAATAAAATAATCTGTATCTCTATACGTGTTTTGAGTAAATTGTTGGTTATTCTTTAACAAATTTCAGGATTTAGGCCGCGTCAATAAAACACAAAAATAATAGTTCTCTTTTATTTTTTTTAGCGATTCTCAATAAAATTCATCAAAACTATAAACAATTATAAAACGATGTAGGCTGAGCTTACAGAAGTTTACTGTTTAAAAAATTACAAATTCCGTAGACTGAGCCTGCCGAAGGCTAACGAAACTATTAAACAAAAAAATACGTCAAAAAATAAATTTATTTTCTGACGTACCGTTCTTAGGAGTAGTAAATATATTTTGATTTATTTTAGATGTATAAATTCGGTTTCTTAATTTCAATAAAACTTTTTACTAAAATTTAATACATCGAATTCTCATTGGCTGCTATTTTCGGAACTTGCTGAATTGCATCCCAATGCTCACATATTTTTCCGTTTTCATCAAACCTAAAAAAATCCATGGTGACATATTCATCCTGCTCGGGCCAAATTTGATGCGTATGTAAAGCCACCAAATCACCTTCTGCAATACTTCTTACAAATTTTATCGACTTGTCAGGATATTCCGTTTGCATACGTTCAAAATACTCAATAAAACCTTGAGTACCATTCGCAACAGCAGGGTTATGTTGAATATAAATATTACCAACATAAAGCGCTATGGCTTTTTTAGGATTCCCTTCATAAGCCGTTTTATAAAAAGAAATGGCATTTTGTTTATTCTCTTCTAAGTTCATCATTATTGATTTTTTTTATTGAATTGCTTATTTAAACGTAACGATATCTTTAAAATTCCTTCTTGATTTCCCAAATTCTGGATCTGCTTTTCGATATCCAAAAGCCGTCATAAATGACAAACCATACTTGTCTGTGTCTACACCAAACTTTTCTTTTAACAGGGCTTCTGCTTTTTCTTGATGAAATCCTTCAATTGGACAAGAATCAATTCCTATTAAAGCCGCAGCTGTTAACATATTTCCTAAAGCGATGTATGTTTGTTTAGAAGACCAATCGAATAATTTTTTGTCGGTATCTAAGTCGAAATCATTTTCTTGAAACTCTCTATAGAATTTAGAATACATTTCAATAACCTCTTGTGGTAATTGTTTAACATCCTTCATCATGTGCATAATATAATCTGCATCGTGTTTTACCATCGGTGCCTTCATACTTAAACCCAATACAAAATGACTTGCTGTATCTAATTTCAAAGGGGCTCCCCAAGCTACAGGTTTTAACAATTCTCGTAACTCTTTGTCTTGAACTACTATAAAGTGCCATGGTTCAAAACCAAATGAACTTGGTGATAAATGCGCTGTTTCCAAGATAAATTTCATGTCTTCCTCCGAAACCTTTTTGGTGGCATCAAATTCTTTTGTTGCATGTCTAAAATTAAAAGCGTTTAAAATGTCTTCTTTTGCTATGTTAGGTGTATTCATTTTATATTGTTTTTTGTTGTACTATAAGTTTTATAGTGACAAAAGTAAGTATAGGAAGTCATCCCCACAATAACGGTCAAAAAGGATAGTATAGAATTAAAAACTTAAACATATATATTACAACACATTAGCCTGTATATTTTTTACTATAAAAAATATAGTTGTATAATTTACTATAGTAGTCTATCTTTGTACCATCAATAAAAACAAATAGGCCGAATTTTAATATAGAAAGTTATGTATCAATTTAAAGGAAAAGAATATCCGTGTTGCGCAAGTTTAACCATGGGAATCATTGGAGGTAAATGGAAAACAGTCATTTTATTTCATTTGATCGATGGCACACTTCGATACAATGAATTAAGAAAGGAAATGCCTACTGTAACCGAGCGTACCTTAAGTCTACAACTAAAAACTTTGGAAGAAGACGGCATCGTAAAAAGAAAAGTATACACTTCTAAACCACCTTTAAAAGTAGAATACTCCTTAACCGAGTTTGGAAAAACTTTAATTCCCTTAATCAAATCTATTGCCAATTGGGGTGTTTTTGCTTATACTGAAAAAGGAGAATCTGTAGCATAAGGATTCGCTTTTAACTATTCACTTTTTGTACGTTCCTCCCATATTTTGGCGGTTACATGTGGATTCGTTCTAATAAAACCAAAGTGTGTGCTGCTAACAACCTAACACACTGTTATAATAGGCTATTAAACAAATAACCAGATAGTATTATACAAAGTGTGACTACCCCAAAAAAGATGGCGATGAGCTTGAGGCTCATTACTTTTTTTAAGAGCATGGCTTCTGGCAAGGACAAACCTACTACGGCCATCATAAATGCAATAGCGGTTCCTAAAGGAATTCCTTTAGCAACCAATACCTGAACGACTGGAAGTATGCCAGAGGCATTGGAGTACATAGGCACTGCTAAAATGGTGGCAATTGGTACAGCAAAAAGATTGTCTTTGTCCATATATTTTTCAAAAAAACCTTCAGGTATATAGCCATGCATCAGTCCGCCAATAGCAATACCTACCAAAACATAAGGAAGTACGCCTTTGAGAATTTTTACCACTTCTGCCCAAATAATAGGAATGCGTTTTTTAAAAGTTTGGTTTTCTGCTTGAAATACCTCTTGATCTCTTTGGGCATTTGCCAAGACTTCTTTTACCCAAGGTGTTAGATAAACTTCCAATTTTAATTTTTGAAGAATCACTCCAGAAACGCTTCCTAAAAGCACTCCACTAATTACATATATAATGGTGGTTTTCAACCCAAACAACCCCACAAAGAGCCCGATAGCTACTTCATTAACCAAAGGCGACGTAATTAAAAAAGCAAAGGTAACACCCAAGGGAATTCCTCCTCTTACAAAACCAATAAATAAAGGTACCGAGGAACAGGAACAAAAAGGAGTCACCACTCCAAAAAGACTTGCTATTAAATATTCCAATCCGTATAATTTATTTCTAGACAGGTAGTTTTTCACCTTATCAATAGGAAAGTAACTATTCACAATTCCCATAAAAAAAACAACCACAAAAAGTAAGAGTAGAATTTTTGTGGTATCGTAGATAAAAAAGTTCAAAGCTTCGGCTAAATGTTGGCCTACTCTTAAACCCAACAATTCATACACAAACCAATCTGCTATATGTTGTATCCAGTCAAACATTGTTAATTGTACGTAGGGTTCCACTAATGGTACACGACAATTTTACGGTATTGTAAATGGTACCAAACTTTTCGATGTTCTTTTTTAGTAAATCTGAATTTAGCTTTTTATCATTGCTATAAATAGTCAGGTTGTAAATGATATTTTCCATCCTTGGCGGATTTTCGAGTCGTGTGGCATTTACCTCAATACTCGCTTTTGTATAAGTGAACTTCATTAAACCCGAAAAGCGTTCTACATTTTTTAAAATGCAGGAAGCAAACGAGCCTAAGAATAATTCAGCAGGATTTGGCAAGGTATCAGCAGATTTGGACGTGGTACCAAAATTGATACTTTCTTGCTTTATGGGAAGCATCGCCTCCTTATTTGAAATGGAATAAGCCTTTATATGATATTTCATAATCGTATTTTTTAGTCATTTAATAGTGCTAAAACTTCATTTTTAGAAGGCACTCTCCCTTTTACACTAACAACATCATTTATTACCAATGCGGGTGTGGTCATCACATCAAACTTCATTATTTCCATAAGATCTTCTACTTTTTCAAGACTCGCATCGAGCTTATTTTCAGAAATCACCTCGTTAACTACGACTGTCATGGCTTGGCATTTTGAACAGCCTGTTCCTAATATTTTAATTACTTTATGCATGCTATATATTTTTAATGATCGTCAATAATAGATCTGTTTGTTACAAAACACCCATCAAAAAAATGTTGAAATAAAGCTTTTGCCATATTCCAGTTTTCTTGATGAATACAGTACTTTATTTTTGGAGGTATTACTTCTCCTTGAATAAAACCTGCTTTTTTTAATTCTTTTAAATGTTGAGATACTGTAGATTGTGCAAGGGGTAAGACACCCACCAAATCGCCTGTGCAACAAGTGGTTTGCGTAGCAAGATGTTTTAAAATAGCAATCCGTATAGGATGCCCCAATGCTTTCGAAAATTTTACCAAAGCATCTATGTCCTTGTTGTTTTTCATCCGTCTCACTTTTTTCTATGTCTTATCGTAAATTTACGATAGGTCTTTCAAATGAAATATGACATATGTTAGATTCTAGACTTTTATAAAAAAAGGCGCAAAAATCAAGTTTTTTGCGCCTTCAATAAAAATACGATTTCTCGATCCTCTTTATTCCTTAGGAGGAACCAAAACACAGCCAGGATAGCTTTCAGTAATAGATTCCAATCCATAATTGTGTTTCAACATTTTTTCAGAAGATCGAAGTGAACCATTTACCCATCCTTGCATGTCCGACCAAGTTTCATTACAGGTAAAAATAGCTTCATCATGCAATGGATTTGTCATTCGTTCAATAACTTCTCGATCGTTGGTATTCAGTGCCCATTGATGATAAGCAAAAGGAAAGTCATTTACTCCATCCCAAGAGCGAAAACTTGTTAATACAGGTTCTAGTACATAATGGGTTTTAAATAAACTTTTAAGTTGTTTGATGGCTTCTTCGACTACTTTTTCTGAAGCAGGAAACAAGGTTTCTGGTTTTTTAGTATGTGCTTTTTGTAAAGGACTGTCAAATTTAGGACCTACATTTTGTAGACCTCGCCAAAAAACAGTGTTGGTAAAATCGCAGTAAATAGTCAATGCCGCAGGTTTGCCTTTATTTGGCGCTCCAGGTTCTGTTTGTACGGTGTAAAAAGGATAAATTGAATTGATGGGCAAATCTGCAAATGAAGGCCCCTCCAATACAGGGACTTGACCTGTTGAACCATCTGCCCACCAAGGCTTGTCGAAATACAAATTGATTTTCAGCAAACTCATGGGTTGAATAGAATTGATATCTTTCCAAAAAATTCTGGAATTTTTATTGAGATGCAATACTGGAGATGCCGCAAACAATATAGCCATCGCTTTACTTGGAATGGCCAAAATAATTTGTTTGGCGTTTATAACTGCTGTTTCTGTGTCTTGCTCAAAAACATAAGCAGATTCTCCTTTTTCGGCAATACTTATGTTAATTTTATAATCCCCTTTTTCACCAAGAATGGTATTTACATTAATTCCTGTATGAATGATTCCTCCCAATTCTTTTACTTCAGTCTCTAATTTTCGAATCAAAGAACTGAAGCCCCGTTTTAAAGTAAAGTATTGAGGATCGGCAGGAAAGTCTTCTAAAATTTGCCAAGCTTCACCAGCATTGGGTAAGCCTTGAAAAGGACCTCGAAACCCAAGTACTTCGGTTAACATGGTCAAACATTCTTCCGAATACCCCATACTTTTGATCAATCCTCCTAGCTGCCATTTGTAAAGTGCCACACCTTCCCACTTAAAATCTAGTCTAAATTTTTGCCAAAACTCAGGTGTTGGTTTTTTAGGGACATCTTCCACCCCATTGGCATTCAAAATACGTTGGTAAATAACGCCTAAAATAGCTCCCGGACTTTGATTTTGTTCGGCAGGTTCTAGGTCGTATAATTCACCCCAAATGGCATTGTTATTTTCTTTAGATTCAGCTTCCGTAAAACTATGCCCTCTAAAAAAATACCGATTCGTTGTCATTGGAAAATAAACTGCGTCTTTGCACAATTCTAGTGCTGAAAATAAAGACATCAATTCCGCCATAGAATCTTCAAATCGCATGCCCCCTTCTTCTTCTTTTACAATAGAAATTTTGGCATCATAAGGATCTTTAATCGCTACCAGGTCAGAGTCAAGTCTACCACCTGTTCTATTTAAACGATCAAGAATGACTACTTTTCTTTTGTTGTCTTGTTCTAGGAGTCTGTAGGCCGAGTACAAGCCTGCAACACCTGCTCCTACAATTAACACATCTGTATTCTCTGTAAGTTTTGTATTTGTTTTCATAAATATTTTTTTTGCACCAATTTTATCAAGCAACATATTTCAATCTTGCTCAAATAGTTTTTCTTGAAGCTCAACAACAATCTATCTAATTATTGTTGAGCCATTTACCTAAATAACAGTCAGCTTCTTAACATTCTAAGGCTGAGGTGTTTTCCGGTTTAGCCACGACGTCTATGTCCCATTGGACAAGCCAAGGTTGTAGGTGCGTCAATGATTTCATCAGGTGTTTCAGTAGGTAATTTTATAGATGGTAATCGTCTATCTTTAGGAATATCTTTTTCACGGCGCAAGGTATTTACTTGGATATGTGGCCATTTAGTAGTGCCACCATTTGAACCAAACATGAATTCAAAATCCACAATCTGCTCGTATTGTAACTGCTCTATAAGACCTCCAAAATCTTCATCATAAACTTCTTCTATCCACATACGGTAGCGCATACGAACGACCTTGCAATAGCGTTCCACCATCACATTGTTAATTGTTCCTCCTTGCATACCGGTATCATGAAAGGAGTCCAATTCAATCATGTCATACTTTTTGAATTTCACGCCTTCATTCGCATCCGATAATTTTAGGTTGGGCTGAACCGTGAAGGGAAACTTCGCTCCAAATTCGTCATAATTAAAAATTTTCTCAAAGTAGGCACGCCCACTATTTAGCCCACCGTTTGTTTGGGCTTCTCGAGGAAGTTCTGTCCATTTTGGTTTTTCGCGCGACCCTTGGATTAGATCTTTTTCAGGATTAATTCCCATAGTTGGTGATACTGCTAAAAATTGCGGTTCCCAAAGATCGGCAATATGAGGTGCTTTCCCTTCTATAGATTCCGTTATATTTCCTGTCAAATGAATAGTTGTTCCGTGGGGAATTACACCAGAACGAGAGATTTGATATGGAGGTATAAACTGCGGTCCCAATTCACCAGGTCCCATTACAGGCTCTGCTCCGTCCGTTTTTACAGACTCTTCATCCGATGTATGTTTGAACATTGTTGGCGGATTTTGGTAAGGGCTTTTTGAGTCCCAAGGCATTTGGTGGTCTCCTAACCAAAGGTACATGCCGTCCTCAAAATGCTGCAGGTCATTGTCATTGTCTATAATGGCAGTTTCGTATTTTACCGCAGCATTAAACTGCTCATTAGATCCTGCACGGTTGCGCACTGGGGCATTGACTTGCGTAAACTTTAACTGCTCGCGATATTCCTGAGATTTAAAGTGAAACACGCCGAAAACTGTTTCCGAAGAAGTACCCGGTGAAGGCAAAGGTGTCGTATGCAAGCCCGTTGGTCCACCTTTCCAGTTGACCCAAGTACCATGCAATTTTGACAATATTCCGAATTGTGCACCTTTAGGAAGACCTTCCTCCCATTCTTTATAAGGTTTTACTGAAGACTTTTGAGTTTGTTTTGAATTTTCTTTTTCCATAAAAATTTATTTAACAGTTATTTTTTTGATTGTGTAATTCCTTATTTGAGGAAGTAATCCATAAAAGAATTAGAAGTACCACCACAATTATTGAATTAACATTTGTTAAAACTAAATCTTTTCCCAGCAATTTTTAAGCGTAGAAATACCCAATTTCAAAAGTGGATTGAAGAACTTCCTTAAAAGTAGACTTGAGAACTCTAAAAAAGCTATGCAAATAGTGAAAAAAACTAGCAAAGACAGATGCCTCATTAGTTCAGGCTTATAATCCCAATTCTAAAATTTAATTAGGTCGTAAGTGAATTTAATTCCTCTTTTTAAGATCTTATAAATAGTCAAAGTCTATATTGAGATTAGAAAGGCTCTGGTTTTAAAGATATTTTACCTCAATTATTAAAAACACTGGTTTACGCTTTTATCATGAATGGATTGGCTATTTGGAGCTATAAAAAAACGACGTGATGTTGCGACTTTTAAAAATATTTCTACTTATCATTACAGCTTTCATCAAATAAACTATAATGAATTCCAAATACCATTAGCTGCCGTTAAAATAATTGGAGCCCCATTTGTAACCAACAGCGTATGTTCGTGCTGTGTGACATAGCCTCCCTTGTTACCGACTAAAGTCCAACCATCATTTAATTCTACTGCGTGAGTTGATTTTGTGCTTATAAAAGTTTCAATCGCCACAGTGGTATTTTTCTTAAATCTTTCTCTATTCGTTTTGACACGGTAATTTAAAATATTTTCAGGTGCTTCGTGTAAACTTCTCCCTACTCCATGTCCCGCTAAATTCTTTAAGACTTTAAACCCTCTTTTTTTTGCCTCGGTTTCCATGATCAAACCTATGTCAGAAATTTTCACGCCACCTTTAATACCATTAATTGCTTTGCGTAAAACTGTTTTTGAAGCTTCTACCAAAGCTTGATGTTTATATACATCTCTTCCTAAAACAAAAGACCCTCCATTATCCGAATAAAAACCATTCAATTCTGCAGAAACATCAATATTAATTAAATCGCCTTCCTTTAATATTTTTTTAGGTGAAGGTATCCCATGCGCAACTTCTTTATTGACACTGATACATGTATAACCAGGAAAGCCATACATTTGAAAGGGTGCCGATTTGGCTCCATATGATTTTAGAATTTTACCACCATAAACATCCAATTCTTTGGTTGTCATACCCACTTTGGCATAAGTTTGCATTTGTTTTAAAGTGAAGGCTACTATTTCACTAATTTCTTTCATTCCTAGTAACTCAGATTCTTTTGTAATCGACATTGTTTTATTTTTTATTCATTTCTTTTAACACTTGCTCAATTTTATCGTCTGTTAAATGCTGAACATGTTCCGTAATTTTTTCAACATCCCAATTCCACCATTTTAGCTGCAAAAGTTTTGCAATGGTTTCCTCAGAAAATCGTTTCTTAATTTCCTTTGCAGGGTTACCACCAACCACGGTATATGGTGCTACATCCTTTACAACTATTGCGTTTGCTGCTATAATAGCCCCATCACCTATAGTAACTCCAGCCATAATTGTGGCATTATAACCAATCCAAACGTCATTTCCAATTTCTATATTTCCTTTTTTGGGGTAAGATTTACCTTCCATGGCTTTTTCCCAACCATTACCGAAGATAGCAAAAGGATAAGTAGACAAAGCATTTGTTAGATGATTGGCTCCATCCATAATAAATTTTACATCGGAAGCAATCATACAAAATTTTCCAATAATCAATTTATCACCTATAAAATCGAAATGATATTTTACGTTCTTTTCAAAATTCTCTACATTTTCAAAATCATCATAATAGGTATAATCTCCAACAATGATATTGGGATTTTTTACAATATTTTTCAAAAAACAAAGTCGGTCGTATTTGCCTAGCGGAAACCTGTGGTCTTTATTAGGTCCTGTCATCATTTAGTTTTAGGTTGTTTCTGTATTCGTTGAAATTAACAATTTAAATTTAAGAAATTTCATTCAATTTTGAATCTATAATTACTTGTACTATTCGCTTATTATCTAGGCTATTTTGAACGTGCTTGGAGTTTTCTAATAACAGTATATGTTTGAGTGATGGAAATATTTTCTTTGCACGTTTGATCATTTTTTCTCCTGGAAACAATAAATCGTTTTTTGCAGCGATGAGTGTTATGGGAGTTTTGATGTTTTTTGCACTTTCTGTTTTTATCACAGGAACTGGGGTGAAATCCATTTTAAAATGCAAAAATACTTTGGAAAGAAAATCCACGGCAAAAGTATCTTTCTCGGTAAATAATTCCTTTAAAAACGCCCTTACATACTTTTTGTTTTTGGATAACATATAACGTTTCATTGGAATAAAAACCTTAAACAATGCCTTTAAAGGATTCCCATTGACAATATAAGCCGGTGCCGATAAAAAGACTTCCTTTATATGCAATTCCTCATACTCAAGTGCTTTAAAAATAACCAAGCCACCAAATGAAAATCCTGCAAGCCTCACATTTTTTAAGTTTAGACTGTCAATTACTTCGTGCAACCACTGGCCGTACGCTTCATTTTTCATAGACAATCTTGTTGCGGCACTTTTATTAGGTTGCGCCAATACATCTATGGCAAAAATTTGAAAATGCTTTTCTAACCCCGAATAGGTTTCTAGTGCTATAGGTGCACAGCCATTTGAGCCGTGCACCAATACTAGGGGTGGTTTTGAAGCATTTCCACGAATAAGCACATGTGTGGTACCAAAAGAAGTTTCTATGTCTTTAGCAAGACAATCTATTTTTAAAGCAGCTAACTTTTGATCATAGAGTTTTAAAATTTCTCTTTTACCTATTTCAGATTTATAAAATGTTTCCATGCGTACTGTTCGATTTTCGATTTATTTTAATTACAAAATTCATTCAATTCTTGGTAATCAGATAAGGTCAATACTGGTATCTCTTGACCACTAGCTATTTTAATACAGGTTAAATCAGGATTTCTATCGGCTATCAAATTGGTTAAATTATCATTGGCACTCAAATCTAAACTTTCTAAAACATTATCAAAAATATAGAGATGTGTTAATTGACTATTGAATTCAAAATTTATATGTTCAAGTTTATTATCCGCTATTAATAAGGTTTCTATTTTCGTATTTGAACTGACATCTAGCGTTGGTAACAAATTTGAGGTTAATAATATATGCTTTAGATTGATAGCTCCACTGATATCCAATTCTTTTAGATCGTTATTTCTCATATGTAAAACTTCCAAAGTTGGATTGTTGACACTAAATTCTTCAAAGTAATTCCATGATAAATCCAAATCTTTTAAACCCATTGCATTTTCTAATCCCGTTACAGAAGTTAAAGAATTTGATTGCATGTCTACAAAAACTAAATTTGTATTCTTACTCAAATCAAGACTTGTTATATAGTTATTTGAAAAGTACAAGGTATCTAACAAGGTATTCCCACTTAGATCTAGCTGTTTAATTTTTTGGCCGTAGACGGATAAATGGCTAAGGTTTTCAAATCCTGAAATCCCTGTCAAATCGACAACTTTACCATAATTTGCAGACAAATTTAAATCTAAATGCGTGACTTCAATAGCTTCTGATTTTGCTATTTTTTGATTGACGATTCCGTCAGAATCAATGCCTTGCTCTATCAACATAGTTTCAAAGTGACTGTCTGGAATATGTACATAGATTTCATTTTCACAATCACAATGATCGTCTGTACACCCCAAAACAAAAAAAGAAGTTATGACTAGTGATAGGCTGGTAATTTTTAAAGTATTCATTTTGTTGTTTTTTATTAATTTATTATCACACATGCATTTATTTTTTAGCTGTGCGTGATTCTTACTGTTAATGATTGTTTATATTTCTTTTTGGCTATAAAATTTGTTCAGCAACTTTTGAAATGCTGCTGCATTGTGTTTCCATGGAATATGCCCACATGTATTTATAATTTCAACGGTAGCTGTAGGAAACCTTCCTATCAGACTCCCTTTACTTTCTCCATAAATATCAGCATCTCCATAACTAATTAACACAGGGAAATCGGGTTTCGAAAATATTGTTAAAGGCTTGTATTTCATTATTTCTTTTCGTGTTTTATTGACAGGAGCCGCGTAAATTTTATCAAAAAAAGCATCCTCAAAATCGACTTCTCCATAATTTTTATGGTAATTTTTTAACACCTGTCGAAATAGTTTTTGATAAGCCTCGTCTATACCCAACATGCCAAATAATGAAAACCATCCCATATGAAACCATTCTTTAAAATCACAAATTTCCTTATGCAGTTGCATCACCTCCATCTCCGTTTTTTTCCAGGTATTATTCGTTCCTGAGCTAGGGCTACATAAAAACAAACTCTTAATTTTTGCGGGTTTTTCTTTTGCGTAAATTTGTGCGTACAATCCACCCCATGAATGTCCAAATAGATGAAAACTATAAATACTTAAATGAGAACAAATGGCATCAATATCTGAAATATATGCTTCCATTTTATAGTTAGCCTCTTCACATGCCGAAAGCCCTACTCCTCTTTGCTCAAAGTAAATTACCTGATAATTCTCTTTTAAAACATCCACAACTTCCAACATTTCATCTGGCACGCCCGGTCCACCGTGCAGTACTATGATGACCTCTTTTAAATGACTGGAATAAATGTTTACATGTAATTTCGTATTTCCATTGCGAATAAATTCACTTTTAACGGCTATTGTCTTTATATTTCTACTCATTGCTTTTCTGTTTTAATTTCAATAATCAAAATTCAAAAGTAGTACGGATCTAAAACCTGTCCATTAACAATTGATAAAAAGCAACGATACCCTACTCTTTTCTCAGTCGGCTTAATGAAACATTTGTAATCCCTAAATAAGAAGCAATAGCTCCGTGTGGAATCAGATTTTCTAACATTTTGTACTTTCTTCTAAATTTCAACAAACGATCTTTTGCCGAAAGGGAAGCCAATCCTATTTCTTTATCTACTTTTGAAAGCAGTTCCTTTTGTAATACAACATTTCCAAAATTTCTTATTTCTAAATTCTCAATCATTAGCGCTTCAAACTTACTGGCATTTATACTTGCTAATTCCACATTTGTCAATGCTTTAAAATATTGATTTGCCTTCATATTTGAAGTTCTTATAGAATGTGGTGATAAAATCGAATTTTCTACATAAAAAGATATCGTAATTTCATCTCCTTCTGGGTTTATCAAATAACTTTTACAAATGCCCTTTAACATAAAATATTCTTTGTCGTTTTCTTTATTTAACGAAATAAAGTCTGCTCCTTTTGCATAGCTTTCAAATTCCAAATATTTTTCAATGGCTTCAAATGCTAATTCAGAAATTGGACAAACTTCATTTATAATATTTTTTACGTTGTTTTTAAAAGAATCCATGCTGTTTATTTTGCTTTGTAACTAAGGTTAGAAAATTATAATAGGTGTCAAAAAAAACGAAAGTTAGCGAAAAATTAACAATAGAATTTTCTATGACGAGTAAGTTACAGGCTTCTTGCAGCAGTATGCATTTATGGAGAGGAACAGCTTCCAAATGCCATTTGAAACTGTTTTGTGAAGATTGTTATTTTCATTCTTAAGAGTTCTAAATTATTTAAATTAAGTTATTGTGTAAATCGTTCAGGGCTTCCACATGCGAAGCACCATATCCATATAAAATAGCGTATCCTTTTTCATCTATTAAGCTTACCCTATAGCCATCGTTTTGTTCTTGAAATTTTAAATACTTCAATTCTTTCAATGTACACTGAAAGTCTTTTGTTAATTTTTGAGTAATCATTTCTGCCAAATTAGTATAGCTCACCTAGTTGCTGAAGCGTATTTGCTATAAATTACAGGCATCTGCCCTTTCCACTTTGTCCACAAATCATTTTTTGAAATAAGGCTAGCCATAAAATGCCCTACATTAATTCGGCTGACTTTACCCGCGTCAAAAATGGCACTTCTTATGGGGGAAGCATGTATTTCATAAGCTGATACCGTATCTTCATTTATTAAGCCATCTGGCCGCACAGCAACCCATTCTATACTTTTGTGGTTTTGACCAATTTGTGTCCGTAAATAATCGGCTGCTTTTTCATTATCAACATGCGGAGGCAACAACAACCGAAGCAATCCGATGACACATTTTTGAGCCAAAGAAATAGGTTCATTCAAATCACGATTGCTATTTCCTGTGGTATTCATTAACACGTATTTAACTGGTCGACTTGGATTATTGGCTATAATCGCTTCACAAAATCTACGTGCCACATCGGTTACCAATTTTCTTGGATGCCCATAAACGCCCTTCCATGACAAGGTATGCCCTAAACAAGACGCAATGGCTTCACATCCTTGTGCATGACCTTGCATTTCAGCAGCACTTAGATCTAAAACACTGGCTGTAATTAGTTGTAAATGAGGATTGTTTTTCCAAGATTCAGGTAACTTTTCAGGACTTCTAACAATGGCTTTCACTTTATGCCCCTTGTTTAACAATTGCTGAACTAAATGTTTACCCGTGGCTCCACTAGCGCCAAGTACAAGTACTGTTGTTGTATGCTTATGCTCCTTCATTGTTCTGTACGATTCGTTATTTTTAACACTGCAAATATATTTTACGAAGTGCAAATAAAGGTGCTAAATACGCACAAGAAAGCACGGAATTATAATTCCGTACAAAAAAAGAAGAATCCCATATTAAATTAGTTGTGTTGTTTTAAAAATTGTTTGGGCGTAAGTCCTGTTTCTTTTTTGAAATAGCTGTTAAAAACTGTTTTTGAATTAAATCCACTTTCATAAGCTAAGCCCTCTATGGTTAAATCCGCATTTTTGGGTTCTTTTACTTTGCGTTTAAATTCTTCAACTCTATAGGCATTGATAAATTCATTGTAGTTTTTTCCAAAAAAATTATTCAGCAACCAAGAAAGATTGTTCGGGTGCATTTCAATATTATTAGCCAATTCACGCAACGATAAATCTGCATTTAAAAAAGCTCGATCTTCCAACAAATAGTTCAACAATTTATCGGCATAGGCCTCCGATTGTTTGGTTGTTAGTAATTGCGTTTTTTTCTTCGATTTTATTTTTGTTCCCTCCGTTTTATAAATTATTTTTTGAAATGCATCATAACGAGGATCCTTCTTTAAAGAATTTACCAAAGGGTCTGAATATTTTAAAAGTAGTAAAGAGGACTTATTGGCTAACGCTTTTTCTACCCAGGCAAACGCTTTGTCATTTTCTCCAATGGCAGCATATTGCATAAAAAGGTTCGCTTCTGCTGTAAAGCCTTCTGTTTTAGCCGCTAGAGATTTTAATTTTTCTGTATACAGCCTTTCATTTTTCGAATCTTCTTTTAAAGCATAGCCCATAGCTATAATTCCTATTCTATCACCTTCAACAACTACTTCAGCCGGTAAGGCATCAAAATAATGAATGGCCTCCTCATATCTATTTAATTTCAGTAAACAAATGGCTTTTACTGAATGTGCAGGAATACTTTTATCGTTGCCTTCCAAACATTTATTTAATAATTGTAACGAATATTCATAATCTTCAAGCATATAATGGAAATAAGCCTTGAAAAATAAGGTTTCTTCCGACAAAGGATTGATGCTCCAAGCGATATCTAAATGCTGTCTAGATTTTTCTTTTTCACCGGCAATTATATATAAAAAAGAGATGAATTGCTGGGCTTCGGCATTGTTAGGATTGATTTCGATTGCCTTTTTCATTTCTAACAAGGACTTGGCATAATCACATTCAATAAAAAAAGCTTGATTTGATAATTGATAATGCACTCCTGAAGACTGCCCATTTAATTCCAAAGCCTTATTGGTGTGCATACTCGTTTTTTGCCAAGCTTCTTCAAATGGAATAAAGGAAATAGTACCTAAAAAACTAATGCAATTTGCCAATCCTAAATGTGCATCCGCATACTTCGGGTCTAGTTCTAAAGCTTTTTCGTACAATGCAATAGCCGTATTTGTGTCCTCCGGATTCCACTTGTTTTCATGAAATTTAGCTTTTAAACAATAACCATAGGCATTGACATCTGCTGTTGGTTTGCTTACCAAGGATTCTTCAAATTCTAAATGCCCAAAATGCTCCCGCAATTTATCAGCAATTAACAAACTTACTTCATCTTGAATTTCAAAAACATTTTCCAGCTTTCGATCCCAAGTATCTGACCAAAAATGATAATCTTCTTCCACTTGTATCAACTGCGCAGTAATACGAATGGCATTGCCAGCCAAGCGAACACTTCCTTCCAAAATAGAAGAAACCCCTAATTCTGCACCAATTTCAGGGATGGGTAAATTTTTTCCCTTGAAAAAAAAAGAAGACGTACGCGAAGTGACCTTTAGATTTTTAATTTTAGCCAGTGCATTGATAATTTCTTCTGTAATTCCATCACTAAAATACTCGTTTTCTGTACTATCGCTTAAATTCACAAAAGGCAATACTGCAATGGTATTCTCAAGTTTTTTTTGTTTTCTTTTTACATCAACTATGGTAGGAATTTTAATACCCTTATTTGAAATGGCAAATACTTCAGCAGGTTTGTCTATGTTTTTAAATTCAAAAACCCCCAACGAAGTGGTTGAAATCGTTTCCTGATTTTTTAATTCATCATTTATTTTTTTCGACAAAAGTATAGAACCCGCTGTACCTAAATTTTCAATACGAGAAGCAAAATTTACAGCATCGCCATAGACTTCAGTAGCGTCAAAAACAATATCTCCTAAATGAAGACCTATTCTCAGCGGAACTGTAAGTCCTTTTTGCAAACATTCTTGAATAGAAATGGCACAGTTCACAGCCTCGATCACACTTTTGAAAACACTTAAAGTACCATCGCCATAATACTGTATAATTTCTCCTAGGTGCTTTTGGTGCAACTGTTCAAAAACTTCACGATGCCTTGCTCTCGACTTTGCAGCCAATTTTTCATTTGCCTGCATTAAAGCCGTATAGCCAACAATATCGGTAAACATAATTACGGCAAGTTGTCGCGTGTTTTTATCCTTCATTTCGTCTTTAAACTTCTATTTTTCACCTCAGAATTAAAATGAAACTCATTTTAGCTCCATTTTATAGGACTTTCACAAAGTTAACAAAAAGTAAAAACCTAAGGCTAAAAATTAAACGATTAATATGCTTAAAAAAAGAGATTTTACCTACGAATAAATTACCGTCATGCTACGATTCATTTTGCTTTTTTATATTTCTTAAAATTAGTATTCATTGGCTTTCCAATTAAAGGCAATTATATACAAACGCCCATACAACATCTAACAGAAATTTAACGAGATTGAACCTTCTATTGCCTCAAAGTATCCTATTTTTGGGGTCAGTTAAAAACTTCTGAATACTTCAATTCGATTTTTTTAAAACAGAACTCCTATGCTTAAACAACACATTTTATACGATTATTTAGTCGACAGCGGATTCACAGAAGTCACCGCTAAATACACCAATATGATCACTTTGTTGATCCTACTTTTTGTACTTGCCTTTTTTATCGATTTTGTCATCCGAAAAATAATCTTAGAATTATTTTCACGTTTTGCCATCAAATCTAAAACCAATTTCGATAATTTATTGGTCAAAAATCAAGCACCTCGAAACATGGCGCATATCATTCCGCTCTTTGTTGTTTTAGAACTGATTCCTTATGTATTTATCGACTTTCCTTATTTTGAAAATATTGTTGAAAAAGGATTGCAAGCTTTTGCCATCATTCTTATTCTTTGGATAGTTCGAAGCTTATTAAATACCTTGAAAGATTATTTCAAAACCATTCCCAATTTACGTGACAAACCTGTAGATAGTTATATACAAGTATTTATGATTTTTGCTTGGGTACTAGGCTTACTGTCTGTTTTTGCCATTGTTACCGGTATCGAATTTATCAAATTTATCACCACCATTGGTGCAGCTTCGGCAGTTATTATTTTAGTTTTTAAGGATACCATCCTCGGTTTTGTAGCCAGTATACAAGTCTCTATTAACGACATGGTGCGTATTGGCGATTGGATTACTTTTGAGAAATATGGGGCTGATGGAGACGTCACTGAAATCAATTTATCAACTGTAAAGGTTCAAAATTTCGACAAAACCATTACCACAATTCCAACCTATGCCCTCATCTCCGATTCGTTTAAAAACTGGAGAGGCATGGAAAATTCTGGGGGAAGACGCATCAAAAGAGCACTGCATATCAAACTAAATAGTATTCATTATTTGGTCAATGAAGAAGTGGAACAATTGAAAAAAATTAGTTCAATCACTAATTATTTAGAAACTCGACAAGCAGATATTGATGCCTACAACACAAAAAACAACATCAATAAAGAATTGCTTTTAAACGGTAGAAACTTGACCAATATTGGCGTTTTTAGAAAGTATATTGAAACCTATATCGAAAATCATTCCGCCACTAATAAAGATATGATGATTATGGTGCGACAATTAGCGCCTAGTCCACAAGGAATTCCTTTAGAAATTTATACGTTTAGTAGCGACAAACGTTGGGAGAATTATGAATACATCATGGCCGATATTTTTGATCATGTTATTGCAGCAGTCCCTTATTTTAATTTAGAAATTTTTGAGCTGCCTACACATTTCCCCGTTAACAAAGAGTCCTTTTAATGGACGAACTCTACATAAAATTTCCTCAAATAACGGTGAAAGTTTATGTAGATCATACCGTCAAAAGACCTAGAACAATTAATTACAAAAAATAAAATGCGTTTACAAAAAACTATAGGAGTCCTACTTTGCTTAACAGCCCTTGTAGCCTGTACTTCAAAAAAAAACAAAACAGAAACTTCTCCTAAAAAAGAAATAAGTTCAAAAGCTATTCCACTTTCAAAAGCAGAATTACTAGCGCAAAAAACTATAGAAGCTCATGGTGGAGAATTGTATGAAACGGCACACTTTTCTTTTGATTTTAGAGAAAATAGTTATCAATTTAAAAATGATTTCAACAACTACGAATACATAAAAACGTCTAACAAGGAAAAAATAGTAACGCAAGATCTGCTTAAAAATGGTCAATTGACGAGAACCCTTAATAATGAAGTGATTGACCTAAACGATAAAGAACTAAAAAGTGCGACAGGAGCTATCAATTCAGTGATTTATTTTGCCACGCTTCCTCATAAATTAAAAGATGCTTCCGTACTAAAAACTTATATTGGAACGACGACTATTCACGATAAAAATTACGAGATCTTAGGAATTACGTTTCAGCAAGAAGGTGGTGGTGAAGATTTTGACGATCAGTTTCATTATTGGATCAACACAGAAACTCATAAAATAGATTATCTGGCTTACAATTACAAAGTAAACGGTGGTGGTGTTCGTTTTAGAAGCGCTTATAACCGACGTGTTGTTGAAGGAATTACCTTTCAAGATTATAGCAACTACAAAGCGGAACTAGGTACTCCCTTAAAAGAATTAGGTGCTTTGTATGAAGCTGGAAAATTAAAAGAATTGTCAAAAATAGAAACAGCAAATGTCGTTTCGTTAAGCGATAAATAATTCTATTATTTGGTAATTTTAGTGCGTCCATAATATTTCAAAGTATGGAAAATCTACACTAATTTTCCTAGGCATAGAAAAAGAGATTTCCTTCTCTGTTAATTCGTTTCTAGGTAGTATATTTGCCTCAATCAATATCAATATCTATATTACGAGCTACAATTATGTCTACATTTCCGATGCCTTTTAAAAAATTACATGCTGATATAAAAGAGAGATTAGAATCTCTAGAAATTAGCACTCCTACTGCGTTTCAAATCAGTAGCATACCTGTTATTAAAAGTGGCGCCAATGTATACTGTTCTGCAGCAGCTGGTAGCGGAAAAACAACAACCCTAGTATTGACTACTTTGCAAAAATTAAAATGTGAAGCCGTTGGTACTGCACCCAGAGCTATTGTTATTGTAGAAACAAGAGAAAAAGCCTTGGAATTGTATGATACTTTTTTAGCCTATACACGATACAATTCGTTGCGTGTTTATGTGGCTCATGAAAAAATTCATGTGGATTTGCAAAAATCAGAAATTTTTGAAGGTACCGATATCCTAATCGCTACACCACAAGCTATTAATAAATTGTTTTTGCTAAATGGAATTAGTACTGCATCTTTGAAAATATTTAGTATTGATGATGCAGAGTTCCTCGATAAAAAACCAGCCTATGCAACCATTCTTTCTATTACACAAAGTATTTCAAAATGTCAGTATGTTTTGTATACTCAAAAAACACCGCCAAAATTAAGAGAACTCGAATCTTATTTTATGGAGTTTGCCAAAACGGTGAATGTTTAGGTCATTCCATTTTTTAATGAATTCTATAAAATAAAAAAGGAGTAAACTTTAAACAGTTTACTCCTTTTTTTGTAATGCTTTGTTTATTACTTTAACAAACCTAATAAGCCTTGTAGCTCTGATAAATTCAACTCAGAACTCTTGTCTTTATCTAAAATATTAAAATTCTCTGCCACAGAACCTATCGCTTCCGAAGAGCTAATAGCATTGTCTTTATTTGTATCTAATAGACTAAAAAGACTTGTGATTTGTTGCACTGTTGAATTTGAACTCATAGAACCCAACAAAGTTGCCGCATTTACAACACTTGCTGTATTTACGTTTTTAAGAGAATCACAGCTAGCCATTGAAATAATTAGAGCGATTGATAATGTGATTTTTTTCATGAAATATATTTTATTTTTATAAAGAAGCAAAAATAGTTTTTATTCTACTTAAAACATATACTGAACAACGGTTAAAATCAAAAAAAATAGTGTTCCTAGTAAGTGCTTTTCTTTGAAGATTTACAGCCCAACTAAGTTCGTCCTTTTTCTGATCGATATGCCGAATGCTATTTCCATATACATTTAACGTTTCACTTTGTTCGCTTCTAAAGTACTGACTTCTTTTTCTGTCAAATCTCCTTTGCTTACATACTCATAACTTGGACCCGCTACAAAACCGGGGCTCATAGGCGCTGGCAAAGCCATTAACTTCAAGGCATAAAGTCGTAAGGCATACATAGACCCCATGGCGTTGCTCAGTTTAGCTGGCGCACCATTAAAGGTTTCATGCAAACTATTTAAAAGATTGGTGTAATTGTAATTGAACAATTTACTGTTCAAATAAGCCAACGAATTGGGCGGATAATCACTCATTTTCGGATTTTCTTTCATATTTGGCACCTGTTCAGGAAAGAACGGAATGACTGCCCCAGAATACGAATACCCCACTTCTGCACTCGGGTCTATTACCAATTCTTTTCCTTTGTAAATTTCTTCGAATCGATAATAATGGGCAGGTTCATGTTCGCCTGCTCCTTCATCTTCACTTTCTATAAATGGATCTGTGGAAGTACCTTCTCCTTGGTCTACAATAATTGCAATGGCCTTTTTAGCCGAATCTAAATCTGTGATGGCGAACAATTCATTTGCTGGAAACCAATTGTTATCTACAACCTGATTTTCTATAGCGCCAGTAAAAACAGTTTCTCCTTTTAGCTGTGCGGTTATTTCAAATAGTTCTAACAAAAGTGTTAGGTATTCGTAATATTCACCAATGGTTAAATTTTCTTTTCCTTGTAATTCTTCTATTCTTGCTTTCAATTTCGAAGTCAAATCTGCAAAAGCATTCGCACTTTTTCCTAATTTTATATCAATTGGCGCTTCAGGTTCTTCAATGACCATAAAAACATTTTTTACCAAGTTTTTAGAAAACTTAGCAATCGGGACTATCAAGCCATTTTCTACGCCTCCAGGCAAGGGTCCTGGGTAGGTTGGAACAAAATTCGGTTTGTTTAAAACAGGTTTCCCTCCTATGGCATTCAATAAGTTACAGGCAATGGTAAGGTGTAACATTTCTTCAATAACGACCGAATGAATCAATCCAGCTATTTTTGTGTTTTCCGTATTGGCCAATGAAAACATGGCTGTTAAATAAGGAGGAATGGTTGCATGCTCTAATACAATAGCTGTTTGTACCGCATTTCTTAATCCTGCAAGAGAATCTATTTGTATACTTTTAAGTAAAATCATAATTTTTAAATAGGGTATGAATGAGTTATGCGTTTGCTTTTTGTTCTTTTAGAATAGCGTCCAAATAATTTAAAATCATTTGTTGTTTGTCTTTTGAAAGATCTCTAGTCACCGGCATATAATTGGGGTCTGTTACTTCTTTTGCAAAGACAAATTTCAACATTTCAGCGTGTCCGTCTACTACTTCTTGATTGGCCAGCTTAAAGACTCCTTTGGACATGATTGGGTACAAATTGGAAAACAATTGCATGGTGGGTTGTAAATCAGACCAAGTTGGCTTGGCTATTATTTTTGGGTCAACGGAATCAAAAACTAAAACACTAATAAAATTTGAGGGATTGCAATCGGCAAAAAACTCCCCTTCCAAATTATACGTAATTGCATACAATTGCCCATCAATAAAAACACGTGGATTCTTTGGATCGGACGCTAGCAATTCCATACTGGCTATTCCTTCAGCATCGGTGGTAACTGCTGCTTTATATTTTAAAGCTCCTAAAGGAACGCCTAAAATAGGATTGTCTGGCGCTTGTAATAAATTTGCCGTATCGAATTGAGAAATAATTGAGGTATTGGCCAATGGTTTGCCAAAACGTGTGGCATAAAAATTTACCGTGGCTTTTTCATTTGGATTCATACGAAACACATAGGTATCAGCAACTACATAGTTGACTTGCTCTTGCCACATTGGCGTTATATTTTCATTCAATCCAAAAACATTGTTTTGAGAAGCTTTGTAATCTAAAATCACCAATGGATTTTCTTGTACCGAGGCATAATTTTCATCGGATAGATCGAATGTGCAAATTCCAGCATCTTGTTCGTACCAACCGGGCGCATCGTAATTAATTCTACCTAAATAAGTATAGTCAGGGTTTTCATTAGTTCCTGTGTTTATGGCCAAGGTTAAATTGGCGGTTTCTATAATCCCTACAGTTGCTGTCGCTATTTTTTCTGGTTTTCCTTCGGCATCTATAATATCCAAAGGTTTTTGTGCTGCGATGCCAAACTGCAAAGAATTGGACAAATTCAAAACTACTTTTTTCAATTTATCATCCACAATGGCCATGGCATAATTTACCGTGGAAACTTGTTTAAATAGTTGACGCCCTTTTATATGATGAACGGGTTCTTCTGCAAATACCGGCCCGATAGCGCCAACCATTCTACCCAAAGTAAATTCTGGCGAGGTATGGTCGCCATTATAACGATCTACCGTAAACTGAATCGATAAGTTTTCAGGACTTGTTTCTTTTAATTCCTTTAAATAGCGAGAACCTGAATTTTCAATGCTCCATTCTAAATTTTTTATAACCGATTGGTAGGTTGCCGCAGCAGCAGCGTCTCGTGATTTGTCGGTAGATCTATTGAACCAAATATTTGTAAAAGCAGCAACTTCATAATCCCCTTTTACAAAAGTGGTATCGCCAATACCTATTCGAACTATCAGTCCCCAAATTTCAGAAACCATTTGTTGTTGTGAATCTAAATCGACCATTTTACCCGCCACACGACTGTCGGTATCCATAATACTCATTCCAATTATAGGGTCCACTTTTGGATCTTTGGTAGAAGAACCATCTAAATAAGTGACGCTTTGAATGCTTAAATCGATGAGGCGAAAATTTCCTGTACCGTCGGGGTTCCACCAACCGTTGGCGTTTTTTTCATCTTGATAGTCTTGAAAACTAGACTGAAACGTTGCATTGTTAAAATGATTTGGGTCATTGTTTACAGTAGAAACATCTGACTGAAACCTTCCTGAAAAAGTAAGTCTTGGGGTGTTTAAATAGGACATTTTTAATTTTTATAGATTAGTAATGTATATATCTTAAGAATTATTTATGCGAGTTGACAAACGGATTTTGCTATTTCAAGTTTTTAGTTTGCCAATATTTGTTTTTAGAAAACACTAAAGCTACTGTTTCAAACACATTTAAACTCGAGTATAAATACCTGTTTTTAAAACACCTATACCAACAACAAAGAAATAACTGTTTCTAGCCAGTCTTAAAAATCACTTTTATAATTCACTCAAACTTAAACACTGAAATGCCTGAATAGGAATTAAGTTTGTGGATACAATCAAAAAATTAGTCGGCACCCCAAATTAATTAGGGAAAGAAATTTCAAGCCCTTATAAAAACAGAACAACTAACTTTTTTAACAAAAAAAGCCCATCCTAGTTTGGATGGGCCTTCAAAATATACCTATTCTTTAAAAATAGAAATCCAAAAAAACTAGCCGATCAATCGGAGTATTTCTTGAATATCTTCAGCAGATGCCAAATTTGTTCCTTCACTCATGGTTGTTGCAGAACCACAAACAACCCCCCATTTTAATATTTCTTCGGGTGTAAGATTTTGTTGAATGGCGAACACCATTCCTGCCACCATACTGTCACCCGCACCAATGGTACTTTTTACTTTAATAGAAGGTGTATTTCTATAAACGATGCCTTCAGCAGAAGCTAAAAAAGCCCCACGAGCCCCCATAGAGACTACCACATAGGTGGCTGTTTTAGCATGCACCAATTGCATGGCCGCTGCTTCTTGTTCCTTTTTAGATAAAAATTCTTTTCCTACCATTTTTGCCAATTCTTGCTGATTGGGTTTGATTAAATAAACAGGTTCTTTAATCGTTTCCAACAAAGCTTTTCCAGAAGTGTCTACAATAATTTTTACATTTTTACCTGCCACTTGTTGAATCAACTGTACATACAAATCTAAAGGCATATGTTCTGACAAGCTCCCACTCAACACCAAAATAGAATTTTCAGTGACTTCCTCATCTATAATCCTTTTGATCAAGTCAATTTCTGTAACCGTAAGTCCATTTCCTGGCATTCCAAACCGATATTGCAACTCCGTTTTGGTGTCTACAACCGAAAAATTTTCTCGAGTCCAAGCTTCTACAGGAATTTCCTTTAAAGGAATATTTTCTTTTTCTAATAAATTTTTCAAATGTTCGCCAGTATCTCCTCCGGAAGTAAAAAGACATTTGTTTTTTACCTCTAGCACCTTCAACACTCGGGAAATATTAACGCCTCCCCCACCGGCTTGGTATTGAATGGCATGACAACCTAATTTTTGTTCAGGCACCATTTGATCTATTTTTGCACTTTTATCTAAGGCAGGATTTACCGTTAAAGTTACTATACTCATGGTCTATTTTATTTCTATAATTGTAAAGCTAGTTAATTAGCGCTATGGTAAAAATAGCAATTTATTCTATGCAAAACATGTGCAAATGAAAATGCCCATTTATTAATTCTAATAACTGGGCATTTTATATGCAATGGGTTTTAGGAAGGGTACCTCTTTTGAAAACCTTATATTTTTTTATTGAAAAATCGGCACCGGTACCAACCAAGATAACAAGACAATGATGGCAATTCCGATTAAAAAAATCATGCGATTAAATTTACGATTTGTCATACCTACCTATTTATTCATGAATGGTTAATACCGTATTTGATGCTAACTGTCCTAGGGTTGGAATAATATCCGATTTATACAGACCTATTTTTTGTAATAAATCTGGTTTTTTATCGATAATACACATAATACCATCCAAATGTGTACCTGCATAATCTTTTAATCGATACGAGGGCTGGATGTATTCTAAACCAATAGGATTGTTGGAAATTTCTTTTAAATAATTGATAAAGGATTCCAAATTATTGCGCACTCTAGTCGACAAAGAGTTTTGTTTTTGCAGCACCAAAATGCCGATCTTAAAATTAGGGTTTGCCAATATTTTACAAAATTTATTAATTTCATTCGTCGTTACCTTTTGTTTAAAGTCTGAAGCAATGGTTAAATAAACACCATCTTTAGCACAAGCATGTGGTGGTACCAATAAAATGGGACACGTACGTATGTTTTCCAAAATATGCTCTGTATTTCTACCAATGGTTTTTACAGCTTTTCGGGTTAAAATCACCAAATCAATGTTTATTTCTTCTAGGTACTTTTTCATGGCTTCTACCAAATTCAAACATTCTGAAATGGCATGAAACTCGTGTTTTATATGTGTCGATTTTAGCGTGTACCGCTCTACCAACTTCCCTAGTTGCTCTAAAGATTCTTCTTTAGGCTTGTCGAAATATTCTTTGTCTGCAAACAACATTTCAATAGCATTTAAACCTGCTACATCATAGGTGTAGGTATTCAAAAAATAAAATTCACAAGGTTCATTTATAAAAAGTTCTGTCACATAGTCTATCGTTTGATAGCTATTCAGTGAAAAATCGGTGGGAATTAAAATTTTTTTCATGTTCTTATTATTTACGTTGATACCTACTTATTAATTGATAAAACCGATTCTTAAAATCGTTACATTCTTCTACTAATTTTAAATAATTGATCCGCTTTTGTTCGTGGACTTTGTACCTATTTACATCGTAGTCATGGTCGCCATACTCAAATTCAACCTTTAGCTCCTGCTCGTATTTACAAAGATTGGCCATCAACAAAACATTTTTTCTTCGAATTGTCAAAAGGGCACTTGAAACCGAATGATCTCTTAACAATTGTTTTTCAATAATGGACAAGTGCTCTAATTCTGTATTGAAACATTCCATGGAAAACATCCAAGAATTGGCCTCATTGATATCTTTTTGTATGCACAGTTTTCTATGCCTTTCTATGGTATGTCTTGAAATTGTTGTCAACGATGTAGGGGCTAAGAAATATTATTAGTATTATACGAGGAACCGTATTTTTTTCAATTCATGCTAATTCACTACACCACCATGTCCATAAAATCATAGGTTTGCACCTGACTGACGCGCGTAATGGTAAGCTGTTGTTTGCCACTAGGAAAATCCCAAACAATAATATCGCCTTTGGAATAACCAATAAGCGCTGCCCCCATCGGTGTTAAAATTGAAATTTTATTTTGTTTTAAATCTTTGTCCTTTGGAATCACAACTTGCATGGTTCTCTCCCATCCATTGTTAGAGGTAACAGTCACTTTGGTGTTTAAACGAACAACATCCATCGGCACTTCTTCTTCATCCAATACATGCGCTGTTTTCATTTCTTCGTGTAAACGTTGTAAGGATTTATGTATTTCTTGATCTTCCACATAGCCCGAAACATTTAAAATTCGCTTTAAATACACATACTCTTTTTTTTCTAAAATCAAACTTCCGTATCTCATAGTTTCTACTTTTAATAAATTAAGGAAAACGCTTAAAAGGATAACTTCGTTTTCATTCATTCAATAGGCAATACATGTGCCATGACAATAGTTCAAAAGTTTACAAAACACAAAAACCCTTTTAATTAAAGGGCTTCGGGCAGTTTTTATAAAACACCATTGTAAAATGTATCGGGGTAAAATTCCCCACTAGGGTAAAAAAGTAGCAGTTTTAAAGTCTATTCCAACAGTTTTTGTCGAATGGTTTTACGGTCTATTTGAAGAATTTCTGCCGCTTTGGTTTTGTTATTTCCTGTAGCCCTCAATACTTTTTCTATGTATTGTTTCTCAATCACTTTTAAAGGCTGTAATTTTTCTGAAGAAATTGGCAATGCATATTTTAAATGCTCAGGCAAATCAGCTACCTCAATCGTTTTATTACACATAATAACCGCTCGTTGAATGCTGTTTTCTAGCTCTCTAATATTTCCTGGCCAGTCGTAACGTTCTAAAATAGCCAAGGCTTCCGGACTTATTTTTACAAATCCATCTTTGTATTCAATGCCGTATTTGAATAAAAATTTATCGACCAATAAAGGAATATCTACTTTTCGTTCTCGCAAAGGTGCTATTTCAATTTCAACCACTGTTAAACGATAGAATAAATCTTCTCTAAACGTTTGTTTTTTAATCAATTCTCGCAAATCACTATTGGTCGCGGCAATAATGCGGACATCTATTTTTTCTGCTTTTGTGGCCCCTACTTTTACGACTTCTTTTTCTTGAAGTACACGCAGCAAACGTGCTTGAACCGCTTGGGAAGCATTTCCTATTTCATCCAAAAAAATAGTTCCCCCATTGGCGGCCTGAAAAAAACCTTCTCTATTTTTTTCTGCTCCTGTAAAAGCTCCTTTTAAATAACCAAACAGCTCCGATTCTAATAAATTTTCTGGAATAGCCCCACAGTTTACCGCAATAAACGGAGCTCTTGAAAATTTTCCTTGGTAGTGAATGGCACGTGCTACCAATTCTTTTCCAGTACCACTTTCTCCTTTTACAAAAATAGTGGCTTTGTTGTTTTTTACACGCTCAATAATTTGAATGACCTTGTTTATTTTTTCCGAATGTCCTATAATTTCTCCATAAGCTTTTTTAGCATCCTCCGACCTAGTAGGGTCTATTCCTGCTTTTTCTGGCTTCAGTGCCAAGGAAGCATCAACGGCTACTTTTAGTTCGTTTTTGGTAAACGGTTTGGTTACATAGGCCACCACACCCGATTTGATGGAGACCAAGGAATCTTGAACAGATGGATAGCCCGTGACCATTAATTTAGGCAATTTGGGATAATGCTCCGAAACAAATTTGATCAATTCAAAACCGTCAATTTCTGGCATTTTTAAATCGGTGATTAGCAAATCTATTTTAGTGTCTCGTAAAATTTGCACCGCTTCTTTTACCGAAACCGCTTTGTAGGTATGGTAATTCCACGATTGTAAATGACGTTGTAAGAGTTCTAAAATATCAATATCATCGTCTACAATTAATATATTTTCCTTTTGTAATTTCATTTAATCTAATTTTGGCAATTTTACGGTAAATACGGCTCCTTTGTTTTTTCTATTCTCTGCAACAATTGTTCCTTTATGTCCGGCTACTATGCCATGTACCACACTTAAGCCCAATCCGGCACCATCTCCAGTGGGTTTTGTTGAAAAGAAAGGTTGAAATACTTTTTCCAAAGCTTCTTCCGACAAGCCTATACCTTCATCAGCGACTTTAAGTACCAAGTGTTTGTTTGATTGAAAAACATCAATATGTACCGTACTTTTTTTAGGTGAAAAATAAATGGCATTCATCACCAAATTAAACACAACTTGTGTAATTTGTACCTTGTCTGCTCGCAGCATAAGCAGCTCTTCTTCTAAATGTAACGTATAACGAACCTCAGCTTTTTTAAAGGTCGCATCCAATAAAGCAACAGACTCTTTTACAATAGGAACAACGTTTAGTTCCTTTAGTTCCTTGGGCATTTCACAGGCAAAAAACAGTAATTTTTTAACCACTTCTCGAGAAAATATGGCATTGGAAATAATTTTATCCAAATCTACCGCACTGTGTTTGGATAGTTCCGTTTCTTCTTTTAACAATTCGGCAAAACCTAAAATATTGGCCAAAGGTGTGTTTAGTTCATGCGCAATTCCTGCGGTAATTTCACCCAAAATACCTAAACGGTCTGCATGTTCCATTTGCCGTTTTAACGACCTCTCATTGTTTTGAATTTCTATACGCTCTAAAAGATTTCCTAATTTTAAAGCCACATTGTCCAAAAGTGGTTGCTCTTCTTTTAAAAAGCTTGCCTCCTTTTCTAATAAAGAAGCGACAATTTTACCTTGTACTTTGTTAAAGACAATGATTTCAGAACAAATTTGTTTTTCGGAAGCTATGCTTCCTGTTTTATACCTATCCTTTGGCGTTTCAATTAGAATTTCTGTCGTATTTGGAGCGTAAAAACCTTTTTTTAAACACACTGCAATTGCTCTGATCGTATCAATCATCTCTTTGGAATTGGCATTCACAATAATAGAAGAGACTTCATAAAGACAGGTCAATTCCTTGATTCGTTCTTGCAATGCTAATTCTGATGTATTCATAAATAGTCCTGTTTTTTTTGGGATAGCTGTTTAAAAGCAGCTTTTTAAAAGGAATTTTAAATATAGAAAAATTACGGAATATTAACGAAGAACAAATGAATACTTCATACAGCATTTTCTAAATAGTTCCAACTTGTACCAAACAGAATTTTACAGACTTAATTTAACAACGAGTTTTTATTGACAAACTCTAAAAATTTGGCTTTGTATTGTTCAGAAACCGTGATGCGCTGGTTGTTTATTATTATTTGACTGCGCTCTATTTCTTCTACATTTTTTAGCGAAACTATAAAAGACCGATGTACACGCATAAAATGCGAATCTGGTAATTCTTCTTGTAAAAATTTCAAACTCATCAAGGTCAATATCGGTTTTGGCTGATCCTTTAACCAAATTTTTATATAATCTTTCAAACCTTCAAAATACAATACGTCTGCCAATTTAATGCGAAGCTGTTTGTATTCCGATTTTACAAAAAGAAATTCTTTTTCTTCGGAAACAATCTCTTGTTGATTTGTTTTAACTAATGAAAACCAAGTATTTGCTTTGTTGGCAGCTGCTAAAAACTCGGCATAATCAAAGGGTTTTAATAAATAATCTAAGGCTTCAACTTTAAATCCTTCTAAGGCATATTGATCAAAAGCTGTGGTAAAAACCACCCGTGTTTCTTTGGGTAGCATTTTAGAAAATTCAATTCCTGTTAGGTCTGGCATTTGAATATCTAAAAACAACAAGTCTACAGGTTCCTTTTTTAAAAATGCTAAAGCTTCAATAGCACTACTACATTTTTGTTTCAACTCTAAAAAAGGAGTTTTCTCTACGTAGCTTTCTACTAAATTTAAAGCCATAGGCTCATCATCGACAATAACACAAGTAATTTTTATTGAACTCATAATTTAGTTGGTTTCAATTTTTAAGGTGACTAAAAAGCGATTGTCTTTTAATATCCGTGTAAAGCTAAATTTATCGGCATACAATAATTCCAAACGTTTTTCTAAATTTTGCAAACCAATACCTGATCCACTTTTGTCATCGGTTTTCTTTGGGTAATTATTGTTTTCAACGGTAAATAGAACCCGTTTGTTTTCACAGCTCATAGAGATATCAATACGGCTCTGTTTTGTTGCAGACACCCCATGTTTAAACGCATTTTCAATTAGGGAAACAAATAACAAAGGGGCAATTTGTATTCCTGTCTCTTGCAAAGGAAAACTAGAATGAATAGTCGTATTATCAGAAACTCGCAAGGCCATTAAATTGATGTATTTTTTAAGAAAATCAATTTCCTTAGCCAAAGGCACCATTTCTAAATTGGTTTCATACAATAAATAACGCATCAATTTGCTTAAACTATGAATGGACGATTTGGCCTGTTCTGGCGAAACATCTACCATTGAGTAAATATTATTCAGTGAATTAAAAAAGAAATGTGGTTGCAACTGGTAATGCAAATGTTGCAATTCCGATTTCAATTTAAAATGGCTTGCTTCTTTTCGTTCTGCTTCAATAGTACTCCAACGTTTTGTGGTTTTTAGGGCTATTGAAAATAACAAAGGTGCCATATAAGACAAGAGCTGCATGTAAATGGCCATTTTAAAAGGAAGTCTTACCGATCTTTCACTTCGAGTGCTTTTTCGTAGCAATTCTTGGAAAAAATTATCCTCTATATATTCTTTTAAAAACACAAATAAAATAATCATCAAGCCATTTAGAATCACAAAAGGCAGCATTTTCTTCGGAAATAAAAACCTGTCTATGAGCACAAAATAATTGAAATAAAAGATCATCAAAGAAAAAACCAATGGGATCCAAAAATGAGCTATTAGCCTATAGATTTCTTGCTCTTGACCATAAGACAATAAGTATGGAAGGCAAAAAAGCAACAGCCAAACTAGTACATGGGATACGATAGTAATTTTTTTATTCTTGTACATGCAGTTTTATTTTAAATCGTATGTTAAATTAAAGATCTTCCCAAGCCTAGTATTAACCTGATACGATTGCTAGTTTTTAAACGCTATAAAGGTAAAACTATTTCCTATTTCTGTACCCTATAATAGATAATTTAGCGCATTATCTATACCAATAAGGGGATTTTATAGATTGTAAAATGCTTGTGCATGTTTTACGCTGTTCCTTAGCCAGGAGAAGTAGCTGAATGCATACGAAAACTAGTAGCGCTATTACGGTGTTCGATAGCCTATGCTGAGCAAAGACCCAACGATTAAATCATAGTTAGAATATCAAATACCAAGGCGTTCGAAGACCCTGTTTTACGACTACGCTACCCACTTCAGAGACCTTCCCTACAGTTTTCCCCCTATTTACTCCTAAAAAACTCCATTTTTTAAACATACAGCCTTCCGTTACCCGAAGAACTCCCGAACAAAACCCGAACAAAACCTCCTAAAAACGCTGTTTTTGTACGATTATAAGGCAACCGTAGTCATTGGGTGTCAAAAGTTGCTTGACGTTGTTGTTTGGTGTTGAAACCACTCGCAAACCATTAGTTTGAGAGACTATGTATCAGCAGGTTTCAAGGTTTTGGATGTTCGCTTCTTAGGTTTTATGTTCGTTGTATATTAACTATAAATTTTAGAATTATGGCTACATTTGAAAAAGGTATTCTTGGCGGATTTTCTGGCAAAGTTGGTAACGTAGTAGGTACGCGTTGGCGTGGAAAAAATGTAATGCGTAGTTTGCCACAACGTGGTAATTATATGCCTACAGTAAAACAGGAAGAACAGCGCGAAAAGTTTAAAACGGTCATCAGGTTTTTAAGTCCTATTGTAGAAGTATTGAACCTTTATTTTGGAAGTCCACAGGGTGATAAATCGCGTTCTAATTTGGCAACTTCTTACCATCTTAAAAATGCAGTGGTGTCTTCCCCCACAGGCATGGCTATGGATTATGCCAAGGTACTGATTAGCAAGGGCGATTTAAGAGGTATTGATGCAGGTACTTTAACTGTCGGTGCTACGCAAACGCTTGTTTTTGGCTGGCAAGACAATAGCGGACAGGGAAAGGCTACAGCCAATGATCAATTGATGGTAGTGGTGTATGCACCCGATCTTCATTTGTTTTATAGCAATGTAACAGTTGCTAACAGAGATGCCACCACAGCAACGGTAACTTTACCGGAGTTTATGGCGGGTTTTGAAGTAGAAGTTTGGGCTTCTTTTAGCAAACCAAACACCAATTTTGCTGCTATAAGCACTTATATGGGTGCTGTTACAGTTCTGTAAAAATAGGCTTGCGTATCCAACGCAACTTTTACACAGATTTTTAAGGCGTAGTAGCCTATAACATACCCAATGTTATACGCTAGTACGCTTTTTTTTATGTGCTTGTATGGCTAATTCTTTAAAAAGGCGGGTACAGCAAGGGGGGCGACTGCCTATTGTTTGATATTGCGAAGTGACTTTTGTAAAAACAACTTATTTAACAGGTGTTTTGGGTACATAGGACTACGGCCTAATTTAAAACTAGGAATGTGATGTTGTTTGCGTAACCTGTAAATGGTACTTCTACTTACATGCAAATGTTCCATAATTTCTTCGGTGGTAAGCCATACTTCATTTTCTAACAAATGGGCATCAAATTCTAAATGATTGTCTTCTGATGTAACGGTGTTCTTTTTTTCTTTTTTCATAATGCTTTTTTTTAGTTTCCATACGACTCTGTAATAGAGTCGCTTACCTTACTAATATAATTATTATTTTTCCAAAAAAAGACGCTAGTTAAAAAAATACCCAATTTTAGGGAGGTGGAATTTGCTTGTTTTTTTGGATTTTTAGCTGCTAAAACACATTTGATATTTTGTGAGAAAGTGGTTATATTCGTTCTTGTAGATTTTAAAAACTGAAATGGATACTACCGCCAAAAAAAACTTGTATTCCCTTTTTGGGAGCCTTTTTAGATTGTTCAATATTGTATATAGAATTAAAATTTTATATTACTTGATCAAATGAACGGAAAGACCTATCAAGTACAATGGAATAATGATAAAGATAGTAGATTTGTCAGTCGAATCTATTACATCACTTTTAGAATAGTGCAATACCTTGATTAAAATTTATCATGACTAACAGGTTTATATCAAGAAAGAGCCATGTAGAATAATAACGTAAGCTAAAAGCCATTCGTATATTTAATACCATCACCTTAAAGGGATTAGAAAACCCTAAAACAACAAAAAGCCCCCTGTCCCCTAAATGAATAAGCGAAGTTTTAACACTAAAGAACCTTAACAATGAACCACTACAATCCTAAGAAACACCATCGTAGGTCTATCCGTTTAAAAGGATACGATTACGCCCAAGCAGGATTGTACTTTATAACGCTTTGCGTACAAAACAGACAGCATTTATTTGGAGAAATTATGAACGGAGAAATGCAATTGAATGCATTTGGAAAGATTGCCGCACAGGAATGGATAGCCACTGAAGAGATTCGAAAAAACTGCACTTTAGGAGCCTTTATCATCATGCCCAATCATTTTCATGCCATTATTTCTATAGATTACGCTTTAAAAGAATCGGAAACTATTGGAACCTTTACATCGCCATCTCAAAGCATCGGAGCCATTATAAGAGGCTATAAAGGAGCAAGCACCAAAAAAATTAAAGAAAGAATTAGATTAGAAGAAAAAAAGGAATTCGATTCTAAAAGAAAGGAATCTTTCTTAAGTACGGGCGAATTGCAATTCGCCCCAACGGATAAGGAATTCGCCCCAACGGATATAAAAGGATTCGATTCGGAGGATAAAAAGGAATCCGCCCCAACGGATATAAAGGGATTCGATTCGGAGGATAAAAAAAGATTAAATTTAGCGGATATCGATTTATCTAGATCTATCTGGCAACGCAATTATTACGAACATATCATTAAAAATGACAAAGCTTTTAAAAATATAGAAAACTACATTCTTAAGAATCCTTTAAAATGGGAAGAAGATACATTTCATAAGAAAAAATAAACGATTCTTCCTCCATCCCCAGTAGTGCGGCCAATTTAAGAATTTATTTGAATTAGTACAGCCTTATAAATCATATCAGGAACAGCTAAAAAACTAATTTAAAAACGTTTTCCTAGAAAATAGTATCGCTGTAAAAAATACTTTATACATAAAAAAACAGCTTCGAAAATTCCGAAACTGCTTTTATACCCCCATCAAAATTGATGGACTATTGCTACTAAATTATTTATTTGGTTTTACGGGACAACCAATCGCTTTGGTAAAATTAGGCGTTGGCTTCTCGCCATTTTCCAAGGCGTTTATGGCATTTTCTAAATACTTTATTTTTACGTCTTCTGCATGTTTTGGATTGTCGTCAATAGTACCAATATATTGTACCTTTTTTGCTTTATCCAATAAAAAAACGTGTGGCGTTCTAACAGCTCCATACAACGGCGTAATTTTTTGACCTTCATCTGCTAAATACACAAACGGAAATTTCTTTTCAGCTGCTCTTTCTTGCATGGCCTCAAAACTTTCTCTTTCATTGTTCTCACTCACATTTGGATTGATGGCAATAACCGAATATCCTTTTGAAGCATAGGCAGTGTGCAACGCTATCAAACGGTCTTCATACATTTTTGAAAACGGACAGCCGTTACAGGTAAAAACAACAATATATCCTTTAGCACCTTTTAGATCAGCCATTGAAAAGAATTTACCATCTACATTTTTAAGTTTAAAATCTGTAGCGGTATCTCCAATTTTATACCCTCCTATTTCTTCTAAGGTTTTGGTTTGTTCCGGATTGTGATTGCCTCTAGGTGGGCCTTTTCGATCTCCCTTTGGTGGAGGTCCATTTCTATGGTCTTGGGCACTTACATTTAGGGAGATAAATAAGCTGCTTACTACTAGTACAGCAGCTAAGATGGAATTGCGTTTTTTCATTATTATTTATTTTTAATTGTTTTTTTTATTTCATTTTTTAAATCTTCTACATCCTCAAAAGCTCTTTCGTAATAAGCTCTATTTTTTGCATTGAATACAATAGTAAAAGGAATGGCACCAGACCAATTTGGATCTATTTTATCAATCCAACTGTTGGCATTAGGCGCATCTAATACAATTACTTTTGAAGTAATGCCCTTCTTCTTTAAAAAGGGTTTTAGTTTTGTTTCAATATCTTCAGGAAAATCAAGACTTACCAACAAGACCTCCACATTCGGATGCTCTTTTTCATAGGCTTGTAGAATAGGCAATTCTTTAACACAAGGTGCGCACCACATGGCCCAAAAATTAATAAGAAAAGTTTTGTTGGAATCGCTCGTTAATAATGGTTCTAATTCCTCAAAACTATACACAGCAATAGAATTGTTTATGTCAGCATTAGTACTTTTTAGTGCTTTTGTAGCAGTTGCTTGTCCATGACAAACAGCGGCAAATAAGAAACTAAATATAAGAAGTGGTAATTTCATTTTTTAACGACATTTAATTGCATCCTTCAAAGATAGTAGGATGAACTGTTTAATTAAAAGAAAATAGACGTTTGCCAAAAATCACTCTATAAATTCTCCAATTGTATCGATGAACTATACGAGCTCTTCAGCAAGCTAAAAAAAGCTGTTTGGTATAAACTGGTAAATGTCCTTGCCTTACTTCCTGTTCTTCAACCATTTTTCAATGGGAATTAAAACAGAATTGACAAAAATGACCAAAGTGGTACAAATAAGGGTTTCTAAAAACATACCCGAAGCCGCCAGACAAGCAATGGCTGCACTGCACCAAATAGTGGCTGCAGAACCTAAACCGTGTACATTGGACCCTTCTCTAAAAATAACTCCTGCTCCTAAAAATCCAACTCCAGAAACAATCATCGCAATAATTCGGGTTAAATCTCCCGATGTTTCTGTGATCTTATAGGAAAGCAATACAAAAATTGCGGTTCCTGTGGCTACCAACATATTGGTTTTTAATCCTGCCGTTTTGTTGCGCAACTGACGTTCAAACCCAATGGCCAAACCTGCCGACAAGGCCACTAACAAACGTAAGGTAAAATCTAAAGTTGTCATGTTTCAATGTATTTAGTACAAACTAAGATACACATTTATTCGATTTCTTAGAACTCGTAAAAAGAAGGAGTACTTTTCTTTATAAAGATTGAATAATTACTTAGCTCCAGTAATTTTGATTAAAATTAATCTATTGTTTTCTTTTTCTAGCTTTCCACCCCTCCTTCTTATATCAGAATAAAAAACCTCATGTTTACTTATTATACTGTTCGTATAGTTATCATGCTGTTTTTTATAATATTCAAATTGCCCAACTAATTTTCGATTGGTTTTAGTCAATTTATTTCTTTTAGCTAACTCCTTATTTACCCGCATCTCTTATAGAAATTAGGTAGGTTTTCTCCCTCCTTTTAGCGCTGCTTCTTCCCCTATATTTTTAAAGAATTTAAAATTGTGTTAAAAAAAAGAATGAACGTTCACTTTTAAACATGTTTCTATATCTTTGCCGAAGAAATAAAACAAGATGGCCAAACTACAAAAAAGTATAGACAAGCGAAATGCCCTGATCAAGGCAACCATTGAGTTGGTAAACAACAACGGATTTCATGCCACGCCCATGAGTAAAATTGCGAAAATGGCCAATGTATCTCCGGCAACCATTTATTTGTATTTTGAAAACAAGCAGGATTTGGTGAACAAAACCTATATAGAAGTAAAAGCCGCATATACCGATTATGCCTTTGCTACCTATGACGAACAAATGAGTATTGAAAAAGGATTTGAAACCATTTGGAAACGCATTGCCGATTTTAAATTGAAGGAATGTGAGCATGCCCATTTTTTGGCGCAATGTGACAATACCCCAATGATTGATGAACCAAGCCGACAAGAAGGAATCAAACATTTACAACCCCTACTCGACCTTTGGGAACGTGGTAGAGCAGAAAAAATTATCAAACCTATTTCCGATTATATATTGTATGCCTACGCCATCAACCCTTTGTCCTTTTTAATGATTGCCCAAAAACGAGGTTCTTTTCAACTGGACAAAACACATATAGAAGAAGCCTACCAATCGGCTTGGAGCAGTATAAAACTGTGCAAATAAAAACGAATACTTAAAGAGAAGTAAGAAGTACTTCAAACAAATAAAACAACATAAATAACAATTTTAGATATGGAATTATTAGACAAATTAAACTGGAGATACGCTGCAAAAGCGATGAATGGAGAAAAAGTAGCTGAAGACAAAATAGAACGAATTTTAGAAGCGGCACGTTTGGCACCTACGTCAAGTGGTTTGCAACCTTTTGAAATTATTGTGGTTAAAAATCAAGAAATTAAAGAAAAAATTAGACCTATTGCTTGGAATCAATCGGTAATTACAGACAGTTCTCATTTATTGGTTTTTGCCGCTTGGGATACTTATACAGAAGATAGAATCAACCATATGTTTGATTTGACCAATGAAATTCGTGGTTTTAAAAACGAAGGTTGGGAAAACTACCGTCAAATGTTATTGAGTGCTTACCCACAAAAAGACGCTGAAGAGAATTTTAATCACGCTGCAAAACAAGCGTATATTGCATTTTCAGCTGCTATTATTGCTGCTGCTTATGAAGGCGTTGATACCACTCCTTTAGAAGGTTTTGATCCTACTGCCGTTGATGAAATTTTAGGACTTCGTGAAAAAGGATTGCGTAGTGCTGTTTTATTGCCAATTGGTTATAGAAAAACAGAAGAAGATTGGTTGGTAAACCTTACAAAGGTGCGCAAACCAATGAGCGAGTTGGTTACCGTTATTGAATAATACAAAAACACACAAGATGAACAATTTTGATTTTAAAAACCCGACCAAAATTATTTTTGGAAAGGATACCATAAAAAACTTAGAAAACGAAATTCCTAAAGATGCCAAAGTCCTGTTACTTTATGGAGGCGGAAGCATCAAAAAAAATGGAATTTACGAGCAAGTAAAATCGGCATTGGCAAAAGTAGACGTCGTTGAATTTGGAGGCATACCTGCCAACCCAGAATATGCGGTTTTACTAGAAGCCTTAGCTATTATTAAAAAAGAAAACATTACCTACTTATTAGCCGTAGGTGGTGGTTCTGTAATTGACGGGACTAAATTTTTAGCTTCTGCAGCGCTTTATGAAGGAGAAACTCCTTGGGATATTTTAAGCCAACACATAAGAACAGAAAAAGGAATGCCTTTTGGTACGGTACTGACTTTGCCTGCTACAGGTTCAGAAATGAATTCTGGAGCGGTTATTACCAGAGCCGAAACCAAAGAAAAATTAGCCATGGGTGGTCCTGGTTTATTTCCTGAATTTTCAATTTTAGATCCACAAGTTATTGCCTCAATTCCGAAACGCCAATTGGCCAACGGTTTGGCAGATGCTTTTACACATGTATTAGAACAATACATGACCTACCCAGTAGAGGCTTTGCTGCAAGATCGGTTTGCAGAAAGTATTTTACAGACCTTAATTGAAGTCGCACCAAAAGTGCTAAAAGACCCAACGGACTATAAAGCAAGTGCCAATTTTATGTGGAGTTGCACCATGGCCTTGAATGGTTTAATTCAAAAAGGCGTACCTACCGATTGGGCAGTACATGCCATGGGACATGAATTAACGGCTTTGTTTGGTATAGACCATGCACGTACTTTAGCCATTATAACGGCAAGTCATTATACCTATAATTTTGAAACGAAGAAAGAAAAATTAGCACAGTATGGCGAACGTGTTTGGCAAATTACAGAAGGAACTTTAGAAGAAAAAGCCCATGCAGCGATAGTAAAAACAGAAGCCTTTTTTAAAGGACTGGACATTGACACAAAATTATCTGATTATACAGATGACTACGAAGGAACGGCGGAAGAAATTGCCAAACGTTTTACCAATCGTGGTTGGGTAGCTTTAGGAGAACACCAGTCTTTATCACCAGATAAAGTACAAGAAATTGTAAAAATGGCCTATTAGCCTACATTCAATAGTCTTTTAAAAAAAACCTTCCTTTTATTTTTAAAAGGAAGGTTTTTTATTGTTTCTACTTTTCTTAGACTTCTTCCCTATACTGAATACAGCTAACTTTAATTAACTGCTAAACGGCCTGTTTCTACTAATTTTTAAAAGCCTTCGTAAATAAATAATAGTATTGCTATCATTTCAAAAGGATTGTTATATTTGTTTTTCTTGAACTAATCTTGTAAGCGCAAAGAAATGATAGAACTATCTGGAATCGTTATCTTAGGAATTTTAGCACAGTGGTCGGCTTGGAAATTTAAAATCCCAGCCATCTTACCTTTAATATTAATAGGATTGCTTGTTGGCCCCATAGCCGCAGAATGGTTAAGTTCTGATGGTAGCAAATGGATAGAACCTGTTTGGAATGGCGAAAAAGGCTTGTTTCCTGGAGAAAGTCTGTATTATTTTGTGTCTTTGGCCATCAGTATTATTTTATTTGAAGGGGGCTTGACCTTAAAATTAAATGAAATTAAAAATGTAGGGCCTGTCATTTCCAAACTTATTACCATCGGTTCGGCAGTAACTTTTTTGGGTGCTGGATTTTCAGTTCATTATATTTTCGATTTAAGCTGGCAGGTGTCTTTTCTTTTTTCAGCTTTAATTATTGTGACAGGTCCCACAGTAATCACTCCTATTCTAAGAAATATTCCTTTGAAAAAAGATGTTTCTGCAGTTTTAAAATGGGAAGGAATTTTAATTGATCCTATTGGTGCTTTGGTCGCCGTTTTGGTTTTTGAATTCATCAACGTAGGTACCGGAACGACCTATACAAAAACGGCTTTTTTAGAATTTAGTAAAATTGTATTGTTCGGTTCTACCTTTGGCTTTACGTTTGCCCATGCCTTGAGCTTTGCCATCCGTAAAAAATTAATTCCTCATTATTTATTGAATGTATTTGTTTTGGCTTCCGTTTTAGGAACTTTTGTCCTTTCCGATGCTTTTTCACATGAATCTGGTTTGCTATCGGTTGTAGTGATGGGAATGGTTTTAGGAAACTCCGATTTGCCTTATATCAAAGATATTTTAGACTTTAAAGAATCTTTAAGTGTATTGCTAATTTCTATTTTATTTATTTTATTAGCTGCCAATGTCAATTGGGCCGATTTAATGTTGATTTACAACTGGCAGACCTTGGCATTGTTAGCAACCATTGCTTTTATCATCCGACCTTTGGGGGTGTTTTTATCTTCCATCAATTCGACTTTAAAGTTTAATGAAAAATTGTTTATTAGTTGGGTAGGACCTAGAGGTATTGTTGCTGCAGGTATTGCTTCATTGTTTGGTTTAAAATTGGTGAAAAATGGTGTAGAAGGTGCTGAATATATTACACCTTTGGTTTTTGTAGTAGTTTTAGGAACCGTTTTGTTCAATGCGACTACTGCCCGCTTATTTGCTAGAATTACAGGGGTATTCTTAAAAAGTTCCAATGGCATATTAATTATTGGTGCTTCTAATTTCTCAAGAATTATTGCGGCTTACTTAAATGAAAATGACCGTCAAATAGTATTGATAGATTCTAATATTGGCAATATAGAAAAAGCAAAAAAAATGGGCTTAGACGCCTCGTTGGTGGATATTTATTCCGATGAATTATTGGACAATATAGAGTTGAGTAATATTGGTTTTTTAATTGCCTTGACCGGAAATGCTGAAATCAACAAATATGCTCTTCGTCGATTTAAAAAGCAATTTGGAGAAAATGGTCTTTTTAGAATTCGTACCCATGCTGAGGTTATTGAAAATCACAAGACGGCCAATGTCATGTACCACAAAAATGACTATGTTTCTGTATCTGAAGTGGCCAATAAATACCCGCAAATTCACGAAGTAAATTTTGATACCAAAGAAGAATACATCAAATTGATTCGTATGGCCGAAAAGGATCAGGACATGATTCCTTTGTTTATAAAATATCCCGACAATCACTTGGATATTATCACCTATGTAAACAAAACCCAACTGTCTAATATTAAAAAAGGCAGCTGTTTGGTGTATTTAGGAAAAGAAATTGGAGAAGATGCCTAATTTTTTATTTTTGATCCCATAAAAAAAAACGATAAACTCCTTTTAAACAACCATTTACACAAGCTGGTTTTGTTACGTATTTCCTAGGAAAACAAGCCTAATTTATGCAAAAATGTACGACTGAAAAAGTATCTTTGCCGCCATGTGGATGTATTTAGGACTTTTGTCGGCTTTATTTTTAGGATTGCATAATTTATGTAAAAAACACGCAGTAAATAACAACGAAGTGTACCCGGTTTTATTGGGAACCTTGATTTCAGGATTTCTAGTATTTCTTCCTTTTTATATTGGGTCTCATTACTATCCTGACTCCTTAAAAGAACTCGGTTTTTATATTGCCGATATCCCTTGGACAAGTCACGGTTTTATTGCTGTAAAATCGATGATCATGGCAGGTTCTTGGATACTAGCTTACCAAGCCTTAAAACATTTACCCATTACAATTGTTACCCCTATTCGCTCAGCAGGCCCTTTTTTCACCTTTATTGGAGCCATGCTTATTTACAATGAACAGCCTACACCATTTCAATGGATCGGATTTTTCCTGATCATCTTTTCGGTGTTTTTATATTCTAAAATTGGAAAAAAAGAAGGAATTGTCTTTAAAAAGAACAAATGGATTTATGCCATTATCGGAGCCACATTTTTAGGAAGTGCTTCTGGTTTGTACGATAAATTTTTAGTCCAGTCGCTCGACTTAACTCCACAAACCTTACAATTTTGGTTTTGTTGGTATACCATTATCATTCTACTATTAATTTTATCGGTCAACTTTTTTCCCAACAAAGAAAAAAGACAAAATTTCAAATTCCGTTGGTCTACAGTAGCTGTAGGAATATTATTGCAAACTGCTGATTATTTTTATTTCAAAGCCTTACAAGATCCAGAAGCCTTAATTATGCTACTTTCAGCGATCAAAAGAAGTCAGTTAATCATTGCCGTTGTTATTGGTGGACTTTTATTCAAAGAGAAAAACAAACGTAAAAAATTAGTGCCTTTGGCAGGTATTATGATTGGTGTGCTATTGATCCTTTATTCTTAATAAACAAAACAGAATTTATCCTACAAAAAACGCCCATCAGAAATGATGGGCGTTTTTTGTAGTAGGAAGTTTGGCTTTTACAAAAGCGTTACTCTTACTTTTTTCTTTTTCAATCTAGAATTATTTAATTTTTCAACCAATTTACTTGCAATGGTCAAAGGCACTGCTACAAAAGCACAGTCTTGTTTTAAATCAATAGTTCCAAGCTGATCTCTGTTAATTTCACCTTGTTTAAAAAACAAACCAGCAATATCCCCTTTAGAAATTTTATCTTTTCTACCACCCGAAATAAATAACGTTGCCCAAAATTGTGGCTTACGAGTTCCCGTTTTAGGAAGTCTGATCACATTTGGTTTTTCAATAAATTCAGGAAAAATCTCTTTGTCACCTTTTATTAAATAAGCCGTTCCTTTCGAATCTACTCTTGCCGTTCTCCCATTTCTATGCGTATATTCTTCATAAGCATCTGGTGTTTCAAAATGAATGATAAATTTCATTTCAGGAATGTCAATTCCTCTAGAAGCCAAATCACTAGCCACCAAAACAGAAACACTACCATTCTTTAATTGAATCAAAGCACGCTCTCTATCTTTTTGTTCCATACCCGCATGAAAACAAGTATGCTCTATTTTCTTTTTATCTAAAAACAGACTGATATCTTCAATGGTTCCTTTTTTATTACAAAAAACGATTCCCGGTTCATTTCCTAAAAAATTCAGCAGTTCCACCAAGGTATTGTGCTTATTTTTAGAAGGAGAAACCACCGTTTTTACCACCAACTTTGAAGTCGCTTTTTCTTTTAAATAATTTAGCGTTGCCGCTTTTTCCATTCTAAAATAACTAGGAATAGCCGCCCCTTGCGTTGCAGACGTTAAAATACGCTTTGTTAAATTTGGCAAATGACTGATGATATTTCGCATATCACCACCAGCACCTACTTCAAAAGAAATATCAAATTCATCAATCACCAAAGTCTTGATATCTTTGGTCGTAAAACGCGCTTGCACAAAATGATCTGACAAACGACCAGGTGTTCCAATTAAAATAGCCGGTGTATGTTTTAGTTCAATTTTATCTTTTGAAATAGTTCTACCACCGTAAATAGCATTGGCTTTGTAACCCGATCCCATGTTTCTGATTACCTGCTCAATTTGAATGGCCAACTCTCTTGAAGGCACTACAATTAAAGCTTGTACTTCTTTGCATTCTGGATCTAATTGTTCCAATACAGGTAATAAAAAAGCCAAGGTTTTCCCTGTTCCTGTGGGTGATAACAATATTGAATTTGTATTGTTACGCATCACCTCCAAAGCTTCTTCTTGCATTGGGTTCAACGTATGGATATTTAGCTTTGCTAAAATTTCCTCTTGTTCTTTTATAGTATTTGCCATAATTTATTCCGAATGTTTGCGATTGGCTATTTGCTTTTCGCTATTTTACCTCTACTCTATTACTCAACTGCCAAAAGCCAAAAGCTAATGGATAAAAACCTACCAATCGATAGGGAAATAATCTTTTAAGAATTTACCACACCAATGTTTTCCTGTATTGATCCCGTCAATTAAAGGATCCATTACACGCGCAGCTCCATCTACAATATCTAAAGGAGGCTGAAAATCGTGAACCTCAACTTTCTTTTTTGACAACTCTGCTGGATCTTCATCTGTTACCCAACCGGTATCTACCGCGTTCATATAAATTCCCGACTTGGCAAAGGTTGCTGCAGAAGTATGGGTTAGCATATTCAAAGCCGCTTTGGCCATATTGGTATGTGGGTGACGGTCTACTTTTTTGAATCTGTGGAATTTTCCTTCCATAGCAGACACATTGATGATGTGTTTTTTTCCTGTGTTTTCTTTCATCATTAAATTTGACAAACGGTTACACAATACAAAAGGTGCTACAGCATTTACTAACTGTACCTCTACCATTTCCGTAGTTTCAATTTCTCCAAGCTTTAAACGCCAGCTATTCGTTTTTCTTAAATCTACCTGTTGCAAATCTTCATCCAATTGTCCTTCTGGAAAAACTTCTGAAGTCTGCAAAGAATTATCAAAACTGTAAGGAATTTGTGACAATTCTGCAGAATTACGCAAACCAATTCCAGGTTCTGGTCCGTGCCAAGTGACTGGCAATACATTGTTTTTACTGGTTTTAGCCGTTGCCGTACTTAGTTCTGACAACTCCTGTAAACAGCCTGTATGATCTTTTAATAATTTTTGTGCCAGTTTAGGCAATTCGTCCACAGGTAATTTTTCATTTTCCATCAAGTGGAAATAAAATCCTGAAGGTCTTCTTACCGTCTGTGCAGCATTGTTGATCAGTATGTCTAGTCGATCGTATTTTTGCTCTATATAATTACAAAAAATTTCCACACTCGGAATATGTCTCAAATCCAAACCATGAATATGCAATCGGTCACTCCACTCCTTATAATCGTCTTCTTTCGAAAATCGAATCGCAGAATCTGCAGGAAAACGTGTGGTAGCCACAACCGTTGCTCCTGAACGCAATAACATCAAGGTAATATGATATCCGATTTTTAAACGAGAACCGGTAATAACCGCCACTTGATCTTTTAAATCTGTAGTTTGAAAACGTTTCGCATAATTCAAATCACCACAGTCCGTACACATGGTATCGTAAAAATGATGCAATTTGGTATACACCGCCTTACATACATAACAATTTCGTGGAGATTCCAATTCTGGTGTATCTTCAGGAATGGCCGCAGGTGCTAATAATTTAGGCGCCACAAACAAAGCCGATTCACGTGCCGATCGAATACCCGTAGATTTTCTTGCATGTGTATCTTTGGCAATCATTTTACGTTTTGCCGCTTTTTTAGCGTCTTTTCTTCTTCGTTGAAATTCATCACGATTGGGTCTCGACAATTCTCCCGCAACTTTAAAAAGTTGTACTCTTTGTGCTTCTGGCAACTCAAAAAGCTGATTGGTATCCTCCAACAATCGTTGTATTGTTTGAATACATACGTCTATTTCCGGATTGTTCTTCTGCTCACTCATAAAATACTACTCCTATATTATCTTTTTATTGGCGCCTTTTCTAGCATTCGTCTCTTGACCCTTACTACGCTCTTTAGCACTTTTGAGCCTACGTTTTTTGTTTTCAATAAGTTTGCACCATTTTTCTAAAAAAATTAAATAGCAAAGAATACAAACCTAAAACACAATTACTTCTTTTTTTTCTTTTTTGAAACTTCTGGCTTTGCTGCTGCTGCATTATTTTGCGCTACATAATTGGCCAAAATTTTCTCTACCAATTCTTCTTTGGTCAAATGATGAAAAATAGTTTTCACCTTCTTTTTAAATTCTTCTGAAATTTCACGATTTGGTTTGGTTTTAAATATTTTCTTTGCCCACAACAAACCGTTATTTTCTTCAATACTTTCTGCATTGGCTTTTTGAAAAGGCTTAAAACTAATTTCCAAAGCTTTTTCAAATTCAGCAATTTCTGCAACTTCTTCTTGTTGCAATATGGTCAATGACAAACCTTTGGCTCCTGCTCTAGCCGTTCGACCACTTCTATGCACATAGGCATCAAAAGTATCTGGCAAATGATAATTGACCACGTAAGCTACATCTTTTACGTCAATACCACGAGCCGCCAAATCTGTGGCTACTAAAATATCAATATACCCTTCTCTAAATTGCCCCATAATACGATCACGAATACCTTGTGACAAACTACCATGGATGGCTCCTGAAGAAAATTTATTGATGGCTAAATTCTTTGCCAATTTATTAACTGCTGCTTTGGTCTTGCAAAATATAATTCCTCTTTGTCCTTCTTTTGAATTTAAAAAGTGTAGCAAAACCTCTAATTTCTCTATCGGTTCAACCACCACATACTGATGGTCAATTCCTTGATGTCCTACCGTTGCCATATCCGCTTCTAACTGTAGCACGTGTTTCGACATGTAATTTTGCACCAATTGTTTGATTGCACCTGGCATAGTTGCCGTAAACAATAAAGTTCTTCTCTTTTTTGGAATTTCTTTGATGATACTATCCAAACCTTCTTTTAAAGCAACCACCATTTCATCGGCTTCGTCTAAAATAAAATAAGAAATGTTTTTAATATCAATAGCCTTTCGTTCTACCAAATCGGCCAAACGACCTGGTGTAGCCACTACAATATGTGTGTCTTCTTTTAAACGTTCTATTTGCGATTTTACAGAAGCACCTCCACAAACAGATGCGATAGAAATACCTGGACTATTCGTTGCGAAAGCTTCTAAATTCGCAAATATTTGTTGCCCTAATTCTCTTGTAGGAGTTAATATTACGGCTTGAATTCCTGGGTTTTCTAAATCAATCAATTGCAACAAGGGCAATCCGAAAGCTGCAGTTTTTCCCGTTCCTGTTTTTGCCAAAGCAACGACATCTTCTTTTTGATTTAAGAGTACGGGTATTACTTTTTCCTGAATAGCTGTTGGAACACTAATTCCTAAATCGCTTAAACTTTCTTGTAATGCTGCATTGATTCCTAAATCTGAAAACTGTTGACTCATATAAAATAATTTTGTGCAAAGATAATCACACTTTGACAGCTAATACTACCATTTAGCGGATATTAACTCAATAATGTGTACATAGATGCTATTCTTTACTATGAAACCAATTAAAAGAGCTTTTGATCACAATTATTTGTTGGACTGATTCAATTTAAAGCCAACTTTAAAAGAAAATAAAATAACTCTAATTTTATAACGGATAAGTTTGTCTGTTATTAAATAGTTCTTTAAATTTGCCCTATAATTACAACAATATGTTTTCAAAATCATGTGAATACGGACTTAGAGCCATCATTTATATTGCCCAGCAAACAGCTCAGGACAACAAGGTAAGTTTAACAACCATTTCTGATGCCATTGATTCTCCACAAGCTTTTACCGCAAAAGTACTGCAACAATTAACGCGCAATGAAATTGTAAAATCAATCAAAGGTCCCTATGGTGGTTTTGTTATAGAACATGAAAAAATGGATGTTGTTAAATTAAGCGATGTGGTGGCTATATTGGATGGAGATTCTATTTATACCGGCTGTGGTTTAGGCTTGAAAAAATGCAACGAAAACTCTCCTTGCCCCCTGCATTTTAAATTCATTGAAATTAGAAACCAACTAAAAAAAATGTTGGAAACCACAACATTAGCCATGGTTGTAAAAGATATGGATACTGAAACCTTCTTTTTAAAAAGATAAAAAAATTAAAAACAAAGAGGATAAGAAGATCCGAGTATAGTCTTTAAAAACACTTAATGCCAAATTCAAATAACATACAAATCAACAAAACAAGCTATACAATAAATGTAACAGATTCTTACAATGACAAATTTGTATTGAGCTTCAAAAAAAACGAGTATGCAAATTTAAGAGAACTCATTGAAGAGAATTACCCAGAAGAATTTGGAGCCTGTAAAGGCAAAGGACTTTGCGGCACTTGTGCAGTTAGATCAAACAAAGAAATTAAAAACGATTTTCAATCTGCCACAGAAATAGAAATTCTAAAAAAAAATAATACAAACCTCAAAAACACCCGACTGGCCTGTCAAGTCCAAGCCAACAAAACTATTGACAAAATGACTTTTAAAATTTTAACTGAAGAATAAATAACAACAATTATGAATAAAGCATCCTTATTAGAAAACATTAGCTATCAAGAAAACGACAAGCCAACGGTTACCGTATTGCTAAAAACAGCAGCAACCAAAGAAGTACGAATTGTCATGAAAGAAGGACAATTTATGAAGGAACACAAAGCCCCCTTCCCTATTATTATTGAATTGTTTAAAGGCTCCATCGATTTTGGTGTTGAAGGAAAAAAGCAAGTCTTAAAAAAAGGTGACATTATTGCGCTAGAAAGCAATATTCCTCATGACCTATTCTGTACCGAAAACTGTATCATTCGTTTGTCAATTTCCGTATTAGACACGGTAGAACGAATTCACAAAATTTAAAATTATTTTTTTACACTAAATTATCATAAAATGAAAAAAACCTGGATCGGATTTATAAGTGTGGTCGTACTCTCATTTATAGCACTTATATGGATTGGAACGGAAGTCTACCAAACACAACCCCCAATACCACAATCGGTAATTATTAAAGAAACCAATGAAATTCTTTACACAAAAGAAGACATACAAATTGGTCAAAATGTGTGGGAATCTATTGGAGGAATGGAAGTCGGTTCTATTTGGGGACACGGAAGTTATGTAGCTCCAGATTGGACTGCAGACTGGATTCACAAAGAAGCTGTTTTTATGCTTGAAGCTTGGTCGCAACAAGATTTTAACAACAGTTACGAAAACCTAAACGTAGAACAAAAAGCAGCCCTAAAAGCAAGATTGATTCAAGATGTTAAGACAAACACCTTCAATAAGAACAATCAATCTATTACCCTTTCTAGCTACAGATTAGCAGCCATAAAAAGTAACATTCAGCATTATACCTCTATTTTTTCTGAAGGAAAAGCAGAATATGCTATTCCGAAAGGTGCTTTGGTAGATGCTGAAAAATTAGAACAATTAAACGCCTTTCTATTTTGGACTTCCTGGGCAGCAAGCACCAACAGACCAGGTAAGGATTACACCTACACCTCTAACTGGCCGCATGAACCTTTAATAGACAACAACATTACTGATGATTCTATTATTTGGTCTGGATTATCTATAGTACTGTTGCTTTTATTTATTGGAATTCTAACCTATTATTATTTATTGAACCACGAAAAAGGAGAATCTCTTACGAAACCAGATACAGATCCTTTGGTAAATTTAAAGTTTGTGAGATCGCAAAAAGCGGTGTTAAAATACTTCATTGTTATTTCCTTATTGATTTGCCTACAGGTGGTATTAGGAATTATTACCGTGCATTATACCGTGGAAGGACAAGCATTTTTCGGATTTGAATTGGCCAATTATTTACCTTATTCTGTCACTAGAACTTGGCATACACAACTAGCCGTATTTTGGATTGCTGCTACATGGTTGGCAACTGGTTTATTTTTAGCCCCCATGATTTCCGGTAAAGAAATGAAATACCAAGTTTTTGGAATTAATTTTTTATTCATTGCATTGCTCGTTATTGTTTTAGGATCTATGCTTGGTGAATGGTTGGGCGTACACCAATTTTTAGATCTAACTACGAATTTCTTCTTTGGACACCAAGGATATGAATACATGGATTTAGGTAGATTTTGGCAAATATTTTTAGGAATAGGATTGGTTTTATGGGTAGTGATGGTTAGTAGACATATTATTTTTGCCATTCGTAAAAATGATGCTTCCAAACATTTATTAATTATTTTATTAATTTCTGTGATGGCAATTGGAATGTTCTTTTTCTCTGGTTTGATGTACGGAGAAAACAGCAGTCTGCCTGTAATTAACTACTGGAGATGGTGGTTGGTACACCTTTGGGTAGAAGGTTTCTTTGAAGTTTTTGCTACCGTAGTAATAGCGTATATTTTCTCTCAAATGAAAATTATTTCACCCAAAACCGCAGGAAGAGTATCTGTTGCCTCAGCCACCATATTTTTAGCAGGTGGAATTATTGGAACATTGCATCACCTGTATTACTCAGGAACACCCGTACAAGCCATTGCTTTAGGAGCCACCTTTAGTGCTTTGGAAGTAGTGCCTTTGACTTTAATGGGTTTTGAAATTAGAGAAAATTGGAACCTTTTAAAAAGTAAACCTTGGATGGCAAAATACAAATGGCCCATCTTTTTCTTTATTGCCGTAGCTTTTTGGAATTTTATTGGAGCAGGAGTCTTCGGATTCTTAATCAACCCTCCTATTGCTTTGTATTATATTCAAGGTTTAAACACTACTGCAGTCCACGCGCATACAGCTTTGTTTGGCGTATACGGAATGCTTGGAATGGGCTTTATTTTAATTTGTTTGCGTTTTTATTCAGACAGAGTTTGGGAAAGCAAAAAATTAGTTCGTGCCTTTTGGTTTTTAAACATCGGACTGGTAGCTATGGTACTTTTCAGCTTACTTCCTATCGGAATTATTCAAGCCTACACTTCTATTACAAAAGGCTATTCTTTTGCTAGAGATGCTGAATTGTTATACTCACCAACGGTACAGACTTTAAAATGGCTTCGTATGATTGGTGATATTATTTTCTCTGTTGGAATCTTTTATTTCTGTTGGTTTACTGTTTCAGAAACCATTTACAATTTCAAAAGAAAATAAATACAATTAAATAACCCAACTAAATTTGTCAATTTGCCCTTTATAGGCAGGTTGGCAAATTTTACTTCAAACAAATTCTAAAAAAACACTTAGATGCTCAAAGACATAAAAGAAAGAAAAGACATCCGCTTGCTAGTACATACTTTTTATGATATCATAAGAAAAGATTCTTTATTAGGACCTATTTTTAACAGCCATATTAAAAAAGAACAATGGCCTGCTCACTTAGAAAAACTAACAGATTTTTGGGTAACAGCACTTTTTGGAGAAGCTTGTTTTAAAGGAAACCCAACCTTAGCACACCGAACGGTGGATAAAAATTTAAACCACACTATTGCAGCCTCTCATTTTGAACACTGGGTAAGCTTATGGCATACTACCATTGACTCCTTATTTGAAGGGAATCTGGCCAACAGAGCAAAAATGGCTTCGGAAAACATGGCAGCAGGACAGTTCAACGCTATTTGCACCATGAGAAATACAGCTTCCTAAAATTAGCAACAACAAAAAAGCCCATCAAAATTAATTGATGGGCTTTTAAAATCTTGAAGTATATGTCTTAGATAACTTTTACGTTAACTGCATTTAATCCTTTTTTACCTTCTTCTAATTCAAATTCAACTTCATCGCCTTCACGAATTTCGTCTACTAAACCAGAAATGTGTACAAAATGATCTCTTTCTACTCCTTCTTCTGTAATAAACCCAAATCCTTTAGACTCGTTGAAAAATTTTACTGTTCCTTTACTCATTGTAATGTAATTTAATATTTTATTTTAAAAGCACAAAGATGGGGACAATATTTAGATAAACAACATATTAATTCACTTATTTTCAAAAACTTATAAATCAACGATGTTTTTAACCCGAAAGTCTTCTTTTCTATCCTATAACTTTTAAGATTTAAAATTCACAAATCACTTATCTTCTAAGCTCCATGTTCTTACCCAATCATATTTTGTGGTTAAATCGTCATGACTACCGGTTTCAAAAACACTTCCTTCTTCATCTACAGGATTCCAATCATAGGTTTCAATAGCCATGGTAATAAAACCTTCCACATCAAAATCTGTAGTTGGTGTTACAGAATACACATAGTTACCATCTAAGAAAAACTGTAACTCTGTAGGAGATTTCCACCAACAAGCATACACAAAAAATCGATCGCTATTTTTTTCTGTCATTTTTACACTTCCACTTCCTCGTGTTTCTTCATCCGTATCGCAGCTTCGTTTATGTCGAATAGCATTGGAGTGAAATATATGATCCCATTTTGTAGCCCAACTATGTGTGCCGCTATGCACACGTCCTACACATTCTTGTATGTCTAATTCTAGTTTTCTAGGACAGCCTTGTTTCATAGCCAACCAAAAAGTAGAAGACATAATGGTTTTATTGGCTTTCATTCTACATTCATAATACAAACCATGATTTCCTGAAGCAATAGAACGTACAATACCCCCACCATGTGTAAATGTATTTCCTTTTACCGTTTTCGGACTCGAAAATTTTTGTGTTGTTACATTTAAAAAGCCATCTTTTACCGTTACGTTTTCTGGCTGAAACAAACCTGGAGCTCTTCCTATCCATGTCCAACCATTTGAATCAGGAACTTTATGCCATTTCTCTTCATTAAAAATCCCGTCATTAAATTCATCCGAGAGGTTCTCAACTTTTACCCATTTTTTTTCTGAAGGTGAAGGATCTGCAGCTCCTACAAAATATGGTCCAGTCACTTCCTTCTCTTCTTCTTCCTCAACTTCTTCTTTTTCTTTTTCAGTTTCTTGCTCCTCATTAACATCTTGTGCTGTACTTTTAGTACACGCCAAAGCAAATAACACACAGCCAATCAACAATAATTCTTTGAAGTTCTTTTTTACCATCTTCTAATTCTTTTTTTATTGAATTGGCAAGTTACTGCGGATTTTAAATTTTATGTAAAAACATTGCTAACAGAAAACTGTACTTTATATAGACAAAAAAAACGGTACCGTCTAGAAAAACTAGATTTTAAGAAACATAAAAAGACCTACTTAGCAGAAAAGCAGGTCTTTTTAATATTTGATTTTAAAAATTCTTCTTATTTATTTTGAAGACTCAAAAACTTTTCAAAATTTGGTAAAACTCCCGTTTCGTACCATAATTTACGATGCGGGTGTCCATCTCCTCTTTCATGATCAAACCATGCAGGTTTCACATCCTTAAATTCATTTGTCCAAGCAACAGTCTGCTTTTGCAAATCGGCTATTATTTTATCAGCTCCTTGAGCAGAAGCACTCAGGTCTTTTGTCTGCCCCGGATCTTTTACAGTATTAAACAGTTGCCATTTGCCATTTCCACCAGTTTTTACAATTGTCCATGGATAAGAAATAACAGCCCCATTATGAAATCCGTTTTGAGGTCGTAAAATAAAAATGGCTTCTCCTGCTTTTCTCGTATCTTTTCCGGAAATGATGGCGTCCATAAAATTCTTTCCATCTATTTTTTTTCCTTTTGGAATTTTAGCTCCTGCTAAATCAACAAAGGTAGGATACAAATCCAAAGCACTTATTTCATAATTGTATACTTGCTTCTTTTTAATTTTAGTTGGCCAATGCATAAACATCGGCACCTTGTGCCCTCCATCAAAAACACTTCCTTTTAAAGCATATAGCGGATAATTCACCGCTCCTTTGCTATAGGTATAGCCACCATTATCACTAAAAAAAACAATAAGTGTGTTTTCAAACAAACCTTCCTCTTTCTTCAGCTCAGCTACTAATTTCCCCACATTAGTATCTAAATTAGCAACCATCGTGGCATAGGTTACTCTAGCGCTTACAAATTTCTCTATAAGCTCTTTTCTTTTCTCCTCACTCTTGGCTTTTTGAACGGGAGCAGACTCCGTAATGTATTTGCTATTTCTTACCAAGTTCTCAAAATTCGGATTGTCTTTTTTAAACTGACTAATTTCATTTGCCGGTGCTTGTAAAGGCGTATGTGGTGCATTGTAGGCCATATACATAAAAAACGGATCTTTTTCTTTCGATTTAGCAGCTATATAGGCAATCGCGTCGTTTGTAAGAACATCTGTTAAATAAGCATCGTCATTAAATTCATCTCTTGAAATATACGCTCTATTTCTTTGCAACGGATCTTGATACTCATTGAGTACAGGCGATTTTGTTCCCAACCTTCTATAGAAAGCAGCCTCATACTCTTTTTCAAAATAATTTTTACCCCCGCCTAAAAAACCAAAGAAATAATCAAAACCACGGTCTAAAGGTTGATAAACCCCTTCTTTAGTTCCTAAATGCCATTTTCCAAAAGCCGCTGTACTGTACTTATGGTTTTGCAATACTTTTGAAAAAAATGTTTCACCAGCAGGAATTCCTATTTCACTACGAATTTCGTTTGGTAAATTGTATTGAGCACCAATCCTATGAGGATACACACCTGTCAACAAACCCGCTCGACTCGGTCCGCAAAAGGGATGTACTACATGCGCATTTTTACACACAACACCATTTGCTGCCAATTTATCTAAATGAGGCGTTGGAATAATACCTCTATCTTCAGGAAAATTTGCTTCTCTATTAAACCCCACATCACCATAACCTAAATCATCTGCTAAAATAACAATAATATTAGGCCGACTGCCCTTGGTTTGTGCTCGCGCAAAGCCCGCCATAAAAACAGCAGCAACAAAAACCATTAGGAATTGATTGTTTTTCATTTTAAATTTTAATTTTATTCTTTACATAAGAACTTTATTTACAAGTTCACCCCGTTGTTTACTTTTCAAAACTAAAGAATTCTGAATCCTAGTAATAATCCAAATTTGCCTTTTAATAACTCTATTTATTCTTTACCACTACAAAGCAAACAATTTACAATAGAAATACCCACTGCTTGGCTTCATTTACGGAACATATGTACAATATCAGTTTTTGTCTAGTTCAAAAACTTGGTGAATTGATTTAAATATGGTCAATTTGAGTATTACAGAAAAGTTTTGAGCATACACACGTTAAAATTTTAATGACTACATCAAAAACTATTACTTTTTATTTAAACCCGAATCCTTACCTATGAAACAAAAACTGTACACTTATCTATCCATTTTTCTAATAGCATTTACAACACATACTTTGTTGGCGCAAGAAAAAAAATCGGCAGATTTCTTTAGTCGACTTGAAACCGAAAGAGTTGCCTCTGAAAAAACTGTAATTTGGGATCAAGTAGGGCCTGGAAATGCTGGATTCGCCAATTTACTTCGCTACCACCCTACCATTCCTGAATTGGTTGTTTTATGTCCGGACATGTGGAATATCTACCAGTCTGAAGACAACGGAAAACAATGGTACAATTTAAAAGATTCTGACGGAAATGGAGATTTTTTCCATATAAGAGATTTGTATTACTCGCCACAAGACGCAAATTTCGGTTTGGCTATTGAATCTTCAAGAATGTGGAAAACTGAAGATCTTGGAAAAAATTGGACCTATTTAAAAAACTGTCCTTGGTACCAAAAAGACAATGAAGGCTATGACAAATCAGGTTGGAAGAAAAAAGTTGCTTCCTTAGCCATCGATCCAAATGACAAAAACACCTGGTTTGTAGGTGGTGGGACCAATGTAAGAGGCCAGGAATGGCTATCGTGCTACAAAACCATGACCGCAGCGGCTCCTCACGGACTAACTGCCGACAATGAAGGTAAATTATGGAGAACCAATAACGGAGGAACTAGCTGGACATTAAGCAACTCAGGATTGCACAACAAAGCGCAAGTAGGACGAATTATTGTAAATCCTAAAAACTCCCAACAAGTATTTGCTTCTTCTAACTACGGTTTGTACAGATCTGATAACGGAGGAAACTCTTGGACAAATATTTCTTCAGGACAATTAGACAATGAAATTATAATGGACATGGATTTTTACTACAATAAAAATTCAGGAAAATTTATTTTATACGCTATCGACCAGGTTCAATACCTTAAAAACGGGAGTTCTACAAAATGCACAGGTGGTATTTTTAAATCTTCTGACAATGGGACTACTTGGACAAATATTTCAGGAGATTTAGGATTAGACATCAATCAACTAACGGGTGGTGTTTCTGATAACTACTACAAATACATTGCTATGTGGTTTGGTATTTCAGTTGCTGAAGCTAAAACTACCTACCCGACTAAACCCACAAAAGCATTGCAAATTTTTAACATGATCAGCGCTGACCCAAGTCGTGAAGATGCTTTATATGTTGGTTTTGCAGATCCACAAATTGCCAATTCTATTGTTCCAGGAAGATTGTGGACGACCAGTAATGGAGGTCAAAAATGGATCAACACGGCAAGATTATACGAACATGTTTGGGAAAACGACAAAGCTTACTGGACCTCTAGAGGAAATCCTTACCATGAAAACATGAAGGTTGGTCATGAATCGCCACATATGCAATCTGGAAACAACTATGCCTTACGTTCTATGCGTGGTTTAGATGTTGGTATTGATGGAAGTGTCATGATTATTTCTGACCATAGCACCATGCTAAGTAAAGATCATGGAGAAACATGGCAACAAATGGATGAAGATTATACACCTGATGGAAATATAATTGGTCATGGAAACAGTAATTTACCTGCCTTACATATTGCACAGGACAAACGTTATGAAACCGCTATTTTAGGTTCTGGAGAACACCGTGTTTGGATTCCCACTAACGACAGCCCAGATTCTAGACAAGCTTTAAAATTTATTGAAAGTGCTCAAGAAACTGTAATTACCATGGCTTTTGACCCGTACGACAGTAAAACAATTTACGGTACCTCTAGCAGACAAGCAAAAAAACAAAATATATTTAAAAGTACAGATGGAGGATTTAATTGGGCCAATCATGGTGTAGCAACACCTGCAACCAATGCTTGGGGTGATGATTTTTACACCAATGCCTTAACTATTGACCCCATCGATAATACGAATTTTTACTTTGGAATAACCGACATCAGAACAGCATCTAAAATTAACATGGGAGGTTTTTATTATTCCGACGATCAAGGAAAAACGTTTTCACCTAGAAACAATGGCTTACCGACCCCAGCTAGAATTGAAGATATAGCATTTGACCCTAGAGACCCTTCAAGAAAATCTTTATTTGTTGCCGCAGAAAAAAATGCTTTTGACTACAATTTACCGCTTGCCAATGGTGGACTTTACCATACAAGCGATCGTGGAAAAAACTGGACCAAAGTAAACACTCCTTCTTCTGTGCACGGTGTCAATAGTATTTCTATAGACCACACCAATCGATTATACATCACCACAGGTTACAGAGGAAACGGTGATGGTATTTGGTATACCGATGATTTCGGAACAAACTGGCAGCAAATTTTCTCTTACCCAGGTACAGAACGATTTGATGTATGTGTTTATGACCATAATTTACTTGTAAGCACAGTGGATCATTTGGCAAAAAACCCAGGTGTATTTTTAAGCAAAGACAGAGGGCTTACTTGGGCGAAAAATAACACAAACATTGCTTCACCCAACCATATAGAAGATGTTCGATTTGACCTTCAAAACCCAAATGAATTATGGCTAGCCACATTAGGAAGTGGTTTTTACAAAGGAAAAATCAACACCCCAGATCCGGTACAAGTAGTTAAAGTAACACCTAAAGTAATTGATTTTAAAAATAGCTCAAACAACAAATTAACAGCTGTAATAATTCAAAGCAAACACAGCGACAAAACCTTGGTTTGGAAATCTGAAAACACCGCTGTAGCCAAAGTCGATCAAAATGGTGTAATTACAGCTACAGGAAAAGGAAATACTAAAATTTGGGCAAGTACTTCAGACGGAAGATATGCCGATTATGCCACCATCATAATTCATCAAAAACCCATTTCAAGCTCAAATTTTAAAATCCAATCGATAGGACAAACATGTACAGGAGTAGCAAACGGAAAAATAACAATAAACACCGAAAATAAAGGGAATTATATAGCAAAGCTTACAGAAACTAATGAAGTGAAAAACTTCACCCAAAACACAAGTTTTGAAAACTTAGCAGCGGGAATATTTGAACTTACTTTAAATAGCACAGACCAACCCGACTTTAACCAGACGATGTTTATAAACATCAAAGAAGTTGAAGAGTTAAACGTTTCAGCAAAAGTAAACGACAGAACAAAAACTGCAGATCTAGATCTAAGTGGCGCAGAAAAATACACAATTACCTTAAATGGTAGTAGTTACGAAACAAGTTCAAACACTTTTCAACTAGCACTTCAAACAGGAACTAATAAAATAGAAGTGAAAACAGGTAAAAACTGTCAAGGTAATTTTACTAAGGAAATTTTCATCAACGATAAGATTCAGGTTTCTCCTTCTCCGTTTTCAACAAATTTAAAACTGTATTTCCCGGATAATACCAATGAAAAAGCAAAGGTTTCCATATATTCAGTTTCAGGAAAACTACTCTACTCTAAAATTCAATCAATCTTTAATCATGAACTAGCTATAAACACCAGTTCTTTTGAAAAAGGAATTTATATTCTAAGAACTCAAAATTCGGACAACTATAGCTCTCATAAAATTGTAAAAAACTAGGAAGCAGTCCTTAAAATTAATTTCAAAAAAAAACATCTACTTAAAAAAGTAGATGTTTTTTTATTTCTAAACTATTTTATACCTCTAAAACAACAGCACTGTTTTTCCTATAGACTTTCCTGACTCCTGTAAAGCATGTGCTTTTTTCAAATTACCTGAAGTAAAACCTTCGATAGTGGTCGTTAAAGTAGATTTTAAAACGCCTGTATCTAACAATTCTGACACATGGTTCAAAATAACACTTTGTCTAGCAATGTCTTCCGTAGCAAACATAGAACGCGTATACATCAACTCCCAAGAAAAACTAACACTTTTCACCTTTAACAAATCTAAATTCAATGGTTGACTACTTCCTGTTATAGAAACAATGTGACCTTGCGGCTTGATAATTTCAGCGGCAGTCTCCCAATACCCTTCAAGATCAACAAAATCTAAAATATAATTTACTTCACTATGCCCAATTTTCACAAGCTCTTCTTTTAAGTTATGGTGATTTACCACGAAATCTGCCCCCATATCTTTACACCATTGAATAGAATCTGGACGAGAAGCCGTTGCAATTACAGTTAAATTCGTTAATTTTTTAGCCAACTGAATCGCAATAGACCCCACTCCTCCAGCACCTGCAAGAATTAAAATACTTTTACCCGCATCTTTCACAGGGTCAATACGAATTCTATCAAACAAAGCCTCGTAAGCCGTTAAGCTAGTCAATGGCATCGCAGCAGCTTCTGCTATGGATAAATTCTTAGGTTTCAACCCTACAATGCGTTCATCAATTAATTGATACTCCGCATTACTTCCACTTCTGGTAATATCACCTGCGTAAAACACTTGATCACCTACTTTAAAATTCGTAGCCTTATCCCCAACTTCAACAACTGTACCCACAGCATCCCAACCTATCACCTTTGGCTCTTCTAAAACAGTACCTGCTTCTAAAGATTGTCTAATTTTAAAATCGACTGGATTTACAGAATTCGCTGCTACTTTTACTAACAAGTCGAAACCACTAGCCTTTGGCATCTCTGCTTCAAATTCGATAAAACTATTCTCTTCTGTAATCGCTAACGATTGTTTAAAACCTATTGCTTTCATTTTATTTATTTTTAGTTTGTTTTTATTATTTTTTCCGTTTGTTCTACTAATACTTCCATTTTTTCTAAATCATATGCATCTGGATGCGCTTTAAAAAACACCCCTTTTAATTCACCTTTGTCATTATCAAAATACACACCTGTCATTTCATTATACGCTAAAGAAACCGCCAAATCATACAAAATTGAACTTCCTTTTTCAGCTGGCGCCCAAAATTGTCCATAGGCCTCATTTGCCATTTTTGTATTCAATAAAGAGCCTGGGTTTACAGCCAACACGGAAACCAACTTTAAACGTTTTGACAATGCCATGGTCCAAATAGTTAATGCCAATTTACTTTGCGCATAAGCTTCATTTACGGAGACTTGCAACACTCCACTTAAAGCTTCTAAAGAAACAGGAGCTTGCGCTGCCGAACTCACATTTACAATCCGTGCCTTTGAAGTAACCGATAACAAATCTAGCAAACCATTTGTTAATACATAAGGTGCTAAATAGTTTACAACAAAGCGAATATCCAATCCTTTTTCAGTCATAGAAATTGGACTTTTAAAAACACCTGCATTGTTTATCAAAACATCTAATTTTGACACTTTTTCCCGCACTTCAAGGACCATTTTTCTCACTTGACTCAAGTCGGAGAAATCAGCAACAAAACCTAACACCTTCTTATTTCCTGTAGTGTTTTTAATTTCCGCAACCAACTTACCCACTTTTTCAGAATCCCTACCATGCACATACACATTGTGTCCTTCTTTTGCGAATTGTATTGCCGTTAACTTCCCAATTCCATCGGTACTACCTGTAATTAAAATATTTTTCTTCATGTTTTTTTTATTTATGACTCTTTTGAAACCTAGGCAATACCTTGGCTGCCAATAGCTCAAGTGTTTTATCCATATTCATAGTATTCAAACGTAGGTTTAAAGACACATGATTGACACCTATTTCTTGTAAATGTTGCAAATATCGAATCAAATGATTCACTCCTGTTTTAAAACCTAAATGAATAGGCTGTGGTCTAAAATCATCCTTTTCCTGTAAATCGATATACAAGGGCTGCAAAAAAGGTTTGTCAAATTCTTGAGACACAGGAATCAGATCTCTCCACTGCTTAATAGTTTGCTGTTGTTCACCTAAATTTCTTGGATAATACATCCACCCATCGCCATTCGCTGCATTCCACTCCATAGACTGCTGACTAAACCCCGTTAGCATCATTGGGATTTTATTCCCAGTCGCTTTTGGTAAAACATCAATACGACCATTCAATTCGCCATGCATATTGTTTTCAAGAACAGGAAAATCACTTTGCGCCTGTCTAATATAAGTAAAAGCATCTCTAAAACTTTGCCCTCTCTTTTCATAAGAGATTCCCATTCCCGGATATTCCTCAAAGCGATCTCCAGAGGCAACTCCCATAATCAATCGCCCACCCGACAACTGATCAATAGTAGCGGCAGATTTTGCTACATGTACAGGGTGATGCAACGGTAAGGCAATACTAGAAACACCCAATGCAATTTTAGAAGTCTGTCCTGCCAAATAGCCTAAATACGTAAAAGGATCAAAAGTTTGACCTGCATCACCAAAGGAAGGCACATTAAAGGGGACATCGCGTATCCACAAAGCTTTAAAACCCAATTCCTCTACTTGCTTTACACGATTTAGATGTCCGATCATTGTAGGTACTGGTCCTGAAGTATACTTCTCAATTGGCACCACAACACCAATACTCAATTCATTCTTTTCGAATACCGTATTGTAGCCTTTATTTATTTGTTCAAAACCCTTCATATCTAATTCTTTATTGATAAATACTTTTTTAGCGCAAACAACTATCAAAAGTATAGTTACAAAAGTATAGATAGTTTTAAACCCTCACAATAACGGTCAAATAGTATAGTAGCATCTAAAAAACTCAAAACACTATATAACAACATATTAACTTCTAAAAAAATAAATAATTAGTGTTATATATATTTTAAAATTCGTTTTCAACAACTTAAATGACAGTCTTACCAGAATAATTTTTATTTTGCATGAAAGATTTTTACCAACAACAAACTATGAATTTATTCAATCCCAATCCGATTTACAATATTCTTCCATATGACGGAGAAGCTGTTTTTTAAGACCAAATATTCAACACAAAAGAAGCGCACAATTATTTCGACACACTTTTAAATACCATTCACTGGAAAAACGACGAAGCTATACTTTTCGGAAAAAGAATCATCACCAAAAGAAAAGTCGCCTGGTACGGAGAAAAAAACTACGCTTACACTTACTCCCACACCACAAAAGTCGCTCATAACTGGACCGCAGCACTACTAGAATTAAAAAAAATAGTGGAACAAAAAACAGAAACCACATTTAACTCCTGCTTGCTAAACCTATATCACAACGGCAGCGAAGGAATGTCATGGCATAGTGACGACGAAAAATCTTTAGGCAAGGAAACGATTATAGCCTCCTTAAGTTTTGGAGCCGCAAGAAAATTTGCTTTCAAACACAAAACCACAAAACAAACAATTTCTTTAATTTTAGAAAAAGGCAGTTTACTAGTCATGAAAGGAAAAACCCAAGAACACTGGCTACATCGACTTCCACCTTCAAAAAAGATAGACAAGCCCAGAATCAATTTAACTTTTAGAAATATTATTTCGTAAAACCGAATTCGTAAAACTAAAGCCCCTGTTTAAATAAATGAGCACTTTACAACAGTACATTCGTTTTAAAACAGCTCATCGCAAAATAACGCAATTATTTACCTATGTTAATAATTGCGTTTTATTAATTATATTTACCTACCTAATTTAAAAAAAATCAACTCATGAAATTTAATTTAATTATTACCGCCGTAGCAGCTATCATCCCATTATTTATGGGATTTATTTGGTACAATCCAAAAGTTTTTGGAAAAGCCTGGATGAAAGAATGTCAGTTTACACCAGAATCTATAGGGAAACCAAATCCGATGATTTTTGTTTATTGCTACCTACTAAGCTTTTTATTAGCCTTTATGCTAAGCCCAATAGTAATTCATCAATTTGGCGTATTCTCCGTACTGATAGACGAGCCAGGGATTTTAGAGGTTGGATCAGACATAAATGCTTACTTTACTGATTTTATGAGTAAATACGGAACAAGATTTAGAACATTTCCTCATGGAGCACTTCATGGAACTATGGTTGGACTTTTAATTGTTTTACCTGTTATGGGAACCAATGCAATGTTTGAAAAAAGAAGTTTTAAATACGTATTGATCAACAGCAGTTACTGGATTGTATCTATCGCATTGATGGGTGGAATCATTTGTAAATTCGCATAAAAACAAACCACACATAAAAAAAAAGCCCACGCTCTATATTTTAGAGCGTGGGCTTTTTTATACTTCATTAAAAACAACTAATTTTTCTTGACCCCCTGCTTACTAGATGCATACATAAAATACAAACCTATTAAAATAAGCGGAATACTTAATAATTGTCCCGTATTCAAAGTCAAAAACAAATCTTCTCTCCCATCTATCTGTGCCTCTTTTAAAAACTCTATCACAAAACGCACTGACCACAATGTTGCAAAGAAAAATCCGAACAAATATCCTAACTGCTCTTTTTTATTTGTCTTCCAATACATTCTCCACAAAATCAAAAACACTAATAAGTAACCAAACGCTTCATACAATTGTGTTGGGTGACGAGGAAAATCTTCTCCTAATTTTTTGAAAATAATTCCAAAATTACTTCCTGTAGCTTTTCCAATAATTTCAGAATTCATCAAATTCCCAATTCGAATAAAAAAACCAGCCAAAGCAACAACGATACCCACTCTATCTAAAACAAACAAAAGCGGCTTCTTTAAAATATTTCTACTGTAAAAATACAAAGCTGTAATAATTCCTACTGCAGCTCCATGACTTGCCAACCCTGCAAACCCGGTAAATCGGAAAGGAGACAGTTTAATAGGTAATAAAATTTCTGCCAAATGATTTTGAAAATAAGCCCAGTCATAAAAGAAAACATGTCCCAATCTGGCCCCTAAAATAGTTGCCAAAACCGTATATATAAATAATTTATCTAGTTTCTCTAAAGGAATTTTATCATTGACAAAAATTCGTTTCATTAAATTTAACCCCAAACCAAAAGCCAATACAAACATTAAGCTATAATAACGGATAACAAAAAAACCTAAATCGATTCCCAAACTAGGATCCCAAGTGATGGCTAATAATTTCATTTATTTTTTATTTATTCACGAATTACTTCGCAATTAGTATTTTTATTCTTTTTTCGGAACAGGATCGTAACCGCTTCCACCCCAAGGGTGACAACTAAAAATTCTTTTAACCGCCATTTTCCCTCCTTTAAACAAACCATGAATTTTCAAAGCTTCAATGGTATAATGCGAACATGTAGGCGAATATCGACATGTAGAAGGTGTATACGGCGATATCATAACTTGATACAAGCGAACCAACAACACAAATGGATATGTCAGTAATTTCTTCAATTAATTAACGGAAAACGTTGTTCCTTCTTTTCCATCTTTTAACTGTATGCCTAAATCTGCCAGTTCATCACGTATTTGATCTGACAACGACCAATTCTTATCTTCTCTTGCCTCTTTACGAAGCTTGATCAATAACTCAATAGCACCGCTTAATTTCCCTGAATCATCTTGCCCAGCTTCATCTTCTAAACCTAATACATCAAAAACAAAAGCATTCAATGTTTGCGTTAACAGCTCTATATCCTCTTTAGTCAAGCTTTCCTTCCCGTCGTTTACCAAATTCACAAATTTCACAGCTTCAAACAATTGTGCAATCAAAACCGGACTGTTAAAATCGTCATTCATGGCAGCATAACAACTATCTTTCCATGCTGAAATATCCAACGAAGAACTTGCTGATATTTTTAAACCACCCAACAAACGCAAACCTTGCATTAATTTTTGGAATCCTTTTTCAGAAGCCTCAATTGCTGCGCTAGAAAAATCTAAAATACTTCTATAATGCGCTTGCAACATAAAGAAACGAGTAACACTTGGTGTAAAAGGTTTTTCTAATTTATCGTTTTCACCTGAAAATATTTCTCCAGGTAAAATATTATTCCCTGTCGACTTTGCCATTTTTTGACCGTTTAAAGTCAACATATTTGCATGCATCCAATAATTTACAGGATTTTTACCGTTTGTACAATTGGCTTGTGCAATTTCACATTCATGATGCGGGAATTTTAAATCCATACCGCCACCATGTATGTCAAACTGCTCTCCCAAATACTTTGTACTCATAGCCGTACACTCTAGGTGCCAACCAGGAAAACCATCACTCCAAGGAGAAGGCCAGCGCATAATATGCTCAGGACTTGCTTTTTTCCACAAAGCAAAATCTTGTGGATTTTTCTTTTCAGACTGTCCATCTAGCGTTCTGGTATTATGAATAGAATCTTCGATATTTCTACCCGAAAGAATTCCGTATTTTTCCGTTTCATTGTATTTCAACACATCAAAATACACGGAGCCATTAACAATATACGCCAATCCTTTTTCAAGAATATCATTGATGATTTCAATTTGCTCAACAATATGCCCAGTAGCCGTAGGCTCAATACTAGGAGGTAAATTATTAAACTGCTTTAAGATATCATGAAAATCTACTGTATATCGCTGTACAACCTCCATAGGCTCTATTTGCTCAATTCTAGCTTTTTTCGCAATCCTATCTTCACCCACATCCGCATCATTTTCTAAGTGACCAGCATCTGTAATATTACGCACATAACGCACTTTAAAACCCAAATGCCTTAGGTAACGAAAAACCAAATCAAACGACATAAAAGTCCTTACATTTCCTAAATGCACATTGCTATAAACCGTTGGTCCACAAACATACATTCCAACTGCTCCTTCATTTATCGGACTAAAAACTTCTTTTTCTTTGCTTAAGGAATTGTAAATTTTAAGCGAATTTTCTTTATATAAACTCATGTATTTTCTCTTATTCTTAAAGAGCGTAAAGATAACAACAATTAGGAGATGGTAAAATATAAAACCGGCTAGTTTCCCTTAATAAAAGTTAAAAAGCACAGCTACAGAATTGCCAAACCTAAAAACAATTGATTTTCATGGAATTTGAGTCGCAATCATGAAAATCAAAATCACCAAATTGACTACATTTGCAGAGAATAAAAAAAGACTTTCAAAAAGAAACAAACTAGATGTTAAAAAAAATACCGAGTTATATAAAATACCTCTTTACTCAGATCCTTCTTGTATTCTTATACATTTCTGTACACAGAGCCTTATTCTATCATTTTTTCGCAGACTTAAGCAAAGCCAGTGAAAAAGACATCACACAAGCCATTGCTTACGGAATACGATTTGACATTAAACTAGCCATGATTACAATGTTTCCACTAGCTATTTTAATTTTTATTTTTAATACGAAGTTTTTCATAAAAAAAATATTTAAAAAAATCAGCATTGCCTATTTAACAACCAGCTACCTAGTATTAACCTTATTCTATTTATTTGATTTTGGCTATTACGAATACCTAAGTACGCGATTGGATGCAACATCATTGCGCTTTTTTAACGACCTTAAGATATCGACACAAGTATTAATAGAGAGCTATCCTATTTTCAAAGGTCTGTTTTTGTTGCTTATTTTCCTAACCTTTATCGGGTTTGTAAGTAAAAAAATCTATGAATTTTATGCAAACAACAGCTTAATTGTCAGCAAAAAAAGAAAAGCCTTTTTCGTTATTGTTCCATTTTTTTTAATGGCTTTTGGTATTTACAATAGTTTCTCGCATTATCCTTTAAGATGGAGCCAAGCTTTCTTCTCTAAAGACAATCAAATCAACCAATTTACCCTAAACCCAGTCCTTTATTTCTTTGATAGTTTTGCGTTTAGAAGCACAGGGTTTGATTTAGAAGCCACTAAAAGTTACTACCCAGTAATTGCAGACTATCTAAACCTTCCAAAGGACAGTATTTCATTTGAAAGAAAGGTAGTTTTTAAAGAAAAACACGACAAACAACCCAACATCATCGTAGTCATGATGGAATCTGTAGGCGCTGCACCCATGAGTTTTTATGGAAACCCTATACAAAGCACTCCTAAAATGGACAGTATTGTAAAGAAAAGTATTCATTTTACAAATTTCTTTGTACATAAGGCAGGAACCGCAGGAAGCGTATTTGCAAGTATTACAGGTTTACCCGATGTAGACATGGTAAAAACAGCTTCAAGAAACCCGATGGTTATAGATCAACGAATAATTTTTGACCAATTTAAAGGGTACGAAAAATTGTATTTTCTTGGCGGAAGTGCGAACTGGGCCAATATCAGAGGTTTATTCCAATCGAATATCAAAGATTTAAAAATATTTGAAGAAGGAAGCTATGAAACCGAAAACAGAGCTGACGTTTGGGGTATTGACGACTACGAACTTTTTAAAGAAGCCGACAAAGAACTCGTAAAACTTCACCAACAAGACAAGCCCTTTATCACCTATATACAAACAGCTACCAACCACATGCCATTTACGGTACCCGACGAAAAAGAGAGCTACAAACCTTTACAAGAAGACGAAATCAGCGCCGATTTGCTGAAAAAATCAGGATTTAAGTCGGTTGCACAATTAAACGCCTTGCGCTACTTAGACTTCAATATAGACATCTTTTTAAAAAGAGCTAAAAAATCTGGGTATTACGACAATTCTATTTTCTTTTTCTTCGGAGACCACAACACCGCAATGAATGAATTTGATTTTATGAAACGAAAAGAATTTACCTTAGGGTTAAGCATGCATCATGTTCCTTTTTTTATACACGCACCTAAATTTGTTAAAGCTAAAGAAATAAACACACATGCAAACCTAATTGACCTATACCCCACCGCCGCAGGACTTGCTAAAATAGACTACACGAATTACACTTTAGGAGTTGACCTATTAGACAGCACACGTACTAAAAAAGCATCATTTATTTACATGAAACAAGGTGAACCCGGCATAGAACTACTAAAAGATGGTTACGCATACACGAGAACTATTCACACAAAAAAAACAGCATTGTACGATTTATCTAAGGACAAATTGATCAATATTGAAGCAACAGAACCAGAGACCGCAAAAAAAATGGACAGCTTATTGCAAGCTTTTTACCACTCAACAAACTACCTTTACTACAACAACAAGAAATAAACAAAAATTAAGCATAAAAAAAACTCATCTAAGCTAACCTAGATGAGTTTTTTTTATGTTTTAAACACTCTTAGTAGTCTCTAAAAATTGCGTGCATCATACGCTTCTTATCATTGATACTTTCCTCTAAAGAAATCATAGTTTCCGTTCTATTTACCCCCGGAACATCGTCAATTTTAAAGATGATATTTTTAGCATCTTCCGTATCTCTTGCTCTAATTTTACAGAAAATATTAAACTTCCCTGCAGTCACATACGCAACAGTCACATTAGAAATTGCTTTTAAACTAGCAATCACCTCTTTGGTCATGGAAGTTTTTTCAAGATAAATTCCAATATGAGCAATAAAAGCATAACCCATTTTCTCGTAATCTAGCGTCAAAGTAGAACCTCTAATAATCCCTTCTTCCTCCATCTTTTTAACACGAACATGTATCGTTCCTGCTGATACCAATAATTTTTTAGCAATATCCGTAAAAGGAGTTCTTGCATTTTCAATTAACATATCTAAAATCTGATGATCCACTTCATCTAAATGATATTTCTTCATATCCGCTATTATTTTATTACAAATTTACTATTTAACAAAAATAATAAAATATTTCTAAGAAAATCGAATATTCCTTACGAAAAACATAATTTAAATTGATTTTAAGCAGGTTTTATTCAAATCATACTCTTGGTGCCCTACAAAATCAGACAAATCACCTCTTGTAACCTCTTCTTTTTCAAGAACTAACACATTATCTCTCACCAAATAATCGTACTGCACGGCCACATCTTCGATAAGACCTTGCTCATTTTTTACATTTCTATAAATAATATCGTAGCACTTTTTGTCATTGTTAGGAATATCGAAATAAGGCTGATACACCGAATAATCAGACTCTTTAGCCACAAAAAGAATTCCCTGCAACAATGCAAAGAAATTAAACTTACGAACCACATCTCGATCGTAATCATCATAATAATGACCAGCTTCAATCAAAATTGTATTATGACCTAGCTTTTGAAAATTATCTCCCGTAGCAGTCGGATAAAACTCATCTGTATACCTTCCAACATGCTCTGGAATCACTTTAGAAAGCAATGCGTTCATAGAAACAATTACACTCATCGTTTCCTTACGTCCGCTTGTTAACGTTCGCTCCACATCCTCCGAAGGCGCTAAAAAAGAAATAGTAGCTGGATTCTTAGTCCCCTCTACATTAAATATAGTACGTTGGTCATGTAAATTAAAACAGAACTCAGGATCAAACTCATCCAAAACCGCTCGTAACAATTTACTTTCTTTAGCCTCTAAAGCAACTGCATCTCTATTTAAATCGACTTTATTTGCATTAACACGTGTAAACACCTCTGAGCCGTCAGGGTTCAATACAGGTAAAAATACAATTGTACACTGTTCTAAAATCGCCTTTTGTTCCGCAATTAAATTGTCAGGACTCTCAAAGAACCGAAACAAATCGAACACAGCTTTTGTCCCGGTACTTTCATTTCCATGCATCTGAGACCAAATCAATATTTTTTTTGGACCTGACCCAATTTGTATTTTATAGATATCTGTATCCTTTTCAGAAGTACCTTCTACATGTATTCTAAATAAATCTTGATTTAATTTTTTTACTAAAGGAGCAATATCTTTAAATAAAATTCGCCTCCCTTTTAGAGCCTTTTCAAAATTGTTATCGTACCAATTTTGAAGGCTTTCAATATTCATAATTTCCATGTTACAAATGTAAAAAATACCTTGTTTACAATTGTAACAAGTTAAGTTTTTAATTTTGTTTACAATTGGAAACAAAAAGAACTGTTCATACACCGCGTTTTTTCTTTATTAAAAACAAAACAAAGAACAGCTTCGATAAAAACATGTAAAATACATTTAATCAGAATACTATATAACCTTACCTAAAGCTTATGTTTACATTTTTAAAAGAAATCAAACTAGTGTTTGCACAATTCAATACAATGAATTACATTTGTAAACACCTAACTAAGTTACAATGTTAAACAACTTAAATTTCTCGACAAGACTAAAAAAAGTAATCGAATATTATGGCATTTCTGCCTCTGCATTTGCCGATGTTATAGAAGTTCCGAGATCTAGTATCTCTCATATCTTATCAGGAAGGAATAAACCAAGCTTAGATTTTGTCTTAAAAATTACACACAAATACAACGAAGTAGATTTGTATTGGTTGCTTGATGGAAAAGGATCGTTTCCCAAAAACAACTTCACCCCTACGCAAGAAACGAAACAAAATATTCCTCAACCTAAAAAAGTAGATCAAGTCGAAATGAGCTTTGAATCAAAAAATAAAAACGAGCCACCTCTGTTTGCAAATTCAGAAATTGACAAAGTTCTTATATTCTACAAAGACGGAACTTTTAAAGAATACAAAAACAGAGATTAGAAATTTCGAAGAGAGAAAAAAATAGCAAAACAGCATTTTCAATTTATTTTTCGAATAAACTGAAAATGCTGTTTTTTTTTTACAAAAACCAGAAACCTTATAAATCGCATAAAAACCATCATAAATTATATTTTACGGTATACGTAAAATACAGCCCTCTGCCAACACGATACCTCTTCCGCATAAAAACAACTAGACCTACACTTCAAAAGCATTACAGTCACATGAAAACAGCACTGTTAAGAAGATCATTAATATAGACCACACAAAAAAGCATCCTTCAGTTTTCTAAAAACCAAAGGATGCTTTTTCAGTAAATGAAAAGAAACTACTCCACCAACTGCACCAAACCAGATTTTACCACAGCCACTAATTCTTTTGCATTAGAGTTGTTCGACTTCTCTTGTTTGTACACCATTTCTCTCAACATAGAAATCATTTTCTTATCAAAATTGTATTTTTTGTATTGCTTGCCTTTTACAACCATATCTGCAACCAAATTTCGATACGCTTGCACATTATTACTAGCAGCTATCCATTGAAAAGCTTTTGCAAACAATTCATTGATTTCTTTATCATTATTTAAATGCATTCCTTGAATCACAGAACCAGCAACAAACGACATCTCTTCTACATCTCTATTTTTAAAATACATTTTAGACAAAGGAAATGCGATCGCTTTTTTAACACTCTTCGGTAAGCTTTTTGCTTTTTTCATAGCCAAGGGCTTGTCCAAATAATACAAAGCCTCCAAAGCACTTGTCTTCACTAAATTTGATTCGCTCTCACAGGCTTTTTCAAACCCAGCTTGATAATCAAAATACACAAGTCTACCCAATACTTTAATTGCAGCAGCTTTGACAAAATTGTTTTTAGCTGTTTTTACCAATCTTTCTATTTTCCCAATCACATCGCGCTTGGCATGTTTGTTACTTAAGTCAATTCCTTCCAAAGCCACTACTTGAACTTCATAATACGAATCATCAAAAGCTTTGACCACCAATTCAAAAACATCTTTATCTTCTTGATGCTTGATCAATTCTTTTAAGGCAGTCATACGATCTAAATAATGTGGCGCATTCTGCAACTGAAATTTATATTCTTTTAAAGCTTTGTGCTGTCTAAACTCTCCCAACACCACATGATCTGCATTTACATGAATCCAATCTGGATATTTTTCATAAGAATACACAAAGGATTTTTCACTAGCATCCACAAACAAATCTCTACTTGTTTTTTTACCTTTTTCATAAATCACAATATTTACTGGAAAATAAAACACAGCGTCTTCCGACTGTTTCAATGTGATGGTGACGGTTTTTTCAAGAATATTATAATCGTGAGAAATACTCACATCAGGATGCCCAGATCCATAATACCACTGATCAAAAAACCAATTCAAATCTTTACCTGAAACTTCTTCAAACGCCATTCTTAAATTATGCGCTTCCGCAGCCTTGAATTGAAAATCTGTCAAGTATTTTTTTATCCCCTGAAAAAAGGCAGCATCACCAATATAATTTCTTAGCATATGCAACACAACACCTCCTTTATTATAGCTCACAGCATCAAACATATCTTCCTTGTTCACGTAATCAAAACGAACCAAATGTTTTCCAAGATTGTCTCCTTTTTTATAACCTTCAATTTCTTTTTGCATATGTGCATCTGCTCTGTCTTTTCCATAGGCATGCGCCACCCATAAATATTCACTATAATTTGCAAACGACTCATTCAAGGTTAAATTCCCCCAATTCTCCGTAGTTACCAAATCGCCAAACCAATGATGAAACAATTCATGTGCAATAATATTTTCCCATGTATTTTGATCTAACAAATCGCCTTCCGACTGATAAGCTCCTTCACCATGCACCACGGCAGTGGTATTTTCCATAGCACCGCTCACAAAATCGCGAACTACAATTTGACTGTATTTATCCCAAACATAATCGATACCCGTTATTTCCGAAAAATAATCTAGCATCCGTGGCGTATTTCCAAAGATTTTCTTTGCCAAATGTTCGTATTCCTTTTCTACATAATAATTTACTTCTTTTCCTTTCCACTTATCTTTTACAACAGCAAACTCACCAACCCCCATAAAAAATAAATAAGGCGCATGTTTTTGATCCATTTTCCAATAATCCGTTCTAAAACCTTCCTTTTTAACATCACTTGAAATTAACATTCCATTGGATAGCGTTTTGTATTTATCAGGAACGGTAATATAAATTTCCTGTGTTGTTTTTTGATTCGGTTTGTCAATTGTAGGAAACCAGCAGCTACTTGCTTCCGTTTCACCTTGCGTCCAAATTTGCGTAGGCTTATCTACAGAATCTCCATTCGGATTGATAAAATATAAACCTTTAGCACTGGTAATTGCATTGCTACCCTCTTGCTTAACTCTATTTGGTCTTGCCGTATAATCTATATACAAATGAAGAGTGTCTGTTTTTTTATAGGTTTTATCTAAATCAATATAAATTTTCATTCCATCGTAATGGTATTCTAATTTTTTTCCTGCTATCGAAATTTCATTGATCAGCATTCCTTTGGCATCTAGTTCTAATTTATCCGTAGCATAAAAATGCGGAGTAACATCCAACCAAGCTTTCCCGTATAATAATTCTTCTGAAAAATTAAAACCCACATCAAGTTTTGTGTGTTGTAAATTGAAGGTTTTATTATAGACTTGGGCGTTTTTATATTTTAATTGTTTGCTTGGTATTTGCGCAAAAGAAACTACTGTTGACAACAGTAGCAATCGTAAAAGACTCTTAAATTTCATTTGGTAAGATTTTGGACAAAAATAAAAAGACAATTCTCTTTAGGTGTATAATATATTGTTAAAAGACTAGGCGGTCTACTTATCGTATTTTATATGCGTCATTTGATCGCCATACGTTTCTTCCATATACGAATAACCATCTTTCCACCATTGCGTCATTTTCTCTTTATCAAAAATCAACGAGTTTGTTGTTAACACGGTTGGTGTATAATACATATTCAATTTTACATTGTTGTTTTTCGCAGCCAATTTCCCTATCGTTAAATTGTGTTTTTCAACCTGCTCTAAGGCGAAATCGAAAATATTAGAAATTAACGAAAATGGATTTTTTGAAGACAAACGGTTAAAGTGAGAAACTTCTGTATCTAAAATAATAACATCGACTTCCGTGGCACCTCTATTTATGGCTTCTCTAACAGGCACCAAACAGCCAAAACCTCCATCAACATATTCGCAATAATTTTTTTCGAAGACACTCATAAAAGGTGCATAATTACATGAAGCCCAAATCCAATCACAAAATTCATCATAAGAATAATCATGAATAGATTTGTATTCTATTTGACTGGTTGTTAAATTAGAAACCGTGACCACCAAATCCATGGTTGATGTTTTTAATAACAGAAAATCGTGATTTGATAAATTTTTTCGAATCAATTTTCTCAAGTTCCCACTTTCACCAAAGGTTTTTCTTTTTCTGATTAAATTCCACAATACATTTAAATGATTGATGGCAACTACTTTTTCTCCGTGCAGTTTTTTTATAAAGAAAGGACTGTTGTCAAAAATACTTCGCTGATTGACATTGGTGTAAATTTCTTTTAACTCTTCAATTTTCCCTAGTGCTAAATGTGGAATAAGCAAACTACCCGTGGAAGTCCCTAAATATAAGTCGTATTTTTTTTTCTTTGTTTTGATCAAATACTCAGCAACACCCCCTGCAAATGCTCCTTTACTTCCACCTCCGGATATTACTAATGCTTTCATCTTTTTTGTTAATGATTTTTCTTAAGTTTGAAACTCAATTCAACTAGGTTATAAAAATATAAAAATAATGATTCTTTTTTAGCCATGCGCCATCAACTTAACATACTTCTATATTTCTTTTTATGCCTTGTCATTAGCTGTAAAGATAAAAGCCTAAAAAACACACTCGACTTCACTTGTAAATCGATACCAGAAAATAAAAAAAACATCACTTTAAAAGATGCCAAAAAAACTTTTGAGCTAAGCATCCCCGAAAATTGGAAACGAGAACTTTTTGTAGACACCAAAGAATCTCGTTTTTATTGTGCAGACACAACAAGAGAACTCACGGAAGCTTATATTTTTGATTTGGGTTATTTTGAAACAGAAATTAATTTCGACAGCATCCTTTCAAAAAATCAAAAAAACAAAACTACAAGCGATCCTATTTTTAAAAGCGGTTTGAGTAAATTTAAAACACGTGATTGTTTTTATGTATTTTCAACTTCCGAAAAACTTGGTTTTCCATCACAAAAATTAACAGTGTTTTTTAAGAACCAAAACAACAGTCATTACAAACTTAATATAGATGTTTATGGCGACACAAATACGAATCAACGCTTTTGCGAAGGATTGGATATATTTGAATCTGTAAATTTATTTCAAAATTAAAATGAGGCTAAGAAAATTAAATACCATTCAAAAAATTAGATGGGTAGAAAGCATTGCTATTCTTGGATTTTTAATCACAGCCCTAATTACACCAAAACTTTGGCTCAACACAAAAGATTTTCCTGTCATTCCCCTTTTTGAAAATATTCCTATACCCGCAGCTCCTTACGATTGCATCATTGCTATTTCATTTTTCATATTATTGTTGCTGCAATTATTTAGGCCTCGACAATTTCTGGGATTATTTATTATTCTTTTCTACACTTATTTGTGTTTTATTGATCAAAACCGACTGCAACCTTATTATTATCAAAGTATACTAACCTTGCTTGCCGTTAATTTATTTCCTAAAAAAGGAAATTCAAGAGTTGTTTTACATGCTATAGCCTTGCTATTTTTTGCCACCTATTTTTGGAGTGGTGTTCAAAAATTAAATGAAATATTTTACGAGCAATGGATGGGTGCACTTTTAAAACATTTTTCTTTTGTTCCTTTTGAACTTTTGGAAATGTTTACCTATTTAGTCCCTTATTTAGAATTATTGATGGGTGTATTTTTACTTTTCAATCGCACTCGGAAATTTAGTCTTATTGCCATAGTGGGCATGCACAGCATTATTACTATTATGCTTTTTTACTTGGGGTACGGCTACAATGTGGTGCCATGGAATTTACAAAACATTGCCAGTGTTTTGGTTTTATTTTGGTCATTAAAAACAAAATCTGGCTGGGAAATATTTACAGATCAATTGGAGTATCGAAAATTCATCATCATTATTTTCACCATCTTTTTACCTATCAGTAATTTTTTTGGTGGCTACGACCATCTCTTATCGTTTAGCTTTTTTACTTCTAAATTAAAATACTATTATGTTATAATTAACGACAAAGATTTGGAAGAAAATCTGCCCGAACACATTAAAAAATATTTACGTCCGCATAACGGACAATCGATTTTATACCCAAATGAATGGGCAGGCGAAGTCAATAAAGTTTTATTTTACCCGCAAGATCGTGCTATTCATTATTTAGAAAACTACCTGCATACATTTTCCGACAAGGAAGACAAATCTAAACTGACAACACTAATTGTGTACAACCAATAATTATTTTCGTTTTTTGGCTGAATCAGGAATATTTTTAAGCTCACCTTTTTCTACGCGAATTTTTCCTGAATTCACCAAAGCTTCTAAATTAATTGGTTTGCTTACAATTGTCTCTTTCAATTTCTGTTTTTGAATCAGACTGGAAATGTTAAATTTTTTATCACTCATGTGCCAAAGATAGTTATTCCTTATTTTTGAAAGAAACTTGTAAAAACAATATGCGTTTTAAAACTTCTCTTTTCCTTATTGCCCTTTTATTTTGTAATGCTACTTTCTGTTTTGCACAACTTAACAATGCAAAAAAAATAATCCACACCTTAAGCTCTCCAGACTTTCATGGTAGAGGCTATGTTTCCAAAGGCGATAAAATTGCCGCAAAATTCATTCAAAAAGAATTTAAAAAATTAGATTTAAAAAAATTCAACAAATCCTATCTACAAGAATTTTCATTCAGCATAAACACACAGCCCAAAGAATTATTATTAGCACTTAACAAAGAAAAATTAATTCCTGGTAAAGAGTATTTGATAGACCCTGCAAGTCCGAGTATAAAAGGAACCTTTGAAACACTAAGTACCAATTGCAACGAACTGCTACACACGGATCAATTTTTAAACAAACTTCGAAATTCAGCCAATAAAATTTTATTGATTGATTGTTACAACTTGGCCAGTTTTGACAGAAAACAAAAGAACAAAATTAATGAGCTCATTAATTTTTTGCGTTATAGTAAAGAACACCCTGCAAAAGCAGTTATTGTTTTCAATACAGAAAAACTAACTTGGCACGGAAGCACCATACAAGCGCCCAAAGCCTCATTTACAGTTTCTAAAAAAGTAAATTTAGAAACGATAAAAACCATCAAATTAGACTGCAAAAGTAAATTTAAAGAAAAATACACTTCAAATAATTGCATTGGATATATAGAAGGTAGCACTGAAAAAGACTCTATTATTGCCATTACTGCACATTACGACCATCTAGGACGTATGGGAAAAAGCACCTATTTCCCGGGTGCCAACGACAATGCTAGCGGAATTGCCTTATTGCTTGAAATCGCCAATTACTTTTCGCAACACCCACCTAAATACACCTTGGTATTTCTAGCTTTTGGTGGTGAAGAAATTGGTCTATTAGGCTCTAAATATTTCACCGAAAACCCATTATTTCCTTTAAAAAACATAAAATTTCTTTGGAATTTTGACTTAGCAGGAACCGGTAGCGAAGGCTTAAAAATTGTCAATGGATCGGTTTATGAAAAAGAATTTGAAAAATTATTGGCAATCAACACCAAAGAAAATTTACTTCCAGGAATTTACAAAAGAGGAAAAGCTTGCAATAGCGATCATTGTTATTTTGACCAATTGGGTGTTAAAACCTTTTACAGCTACACTTTAGGCGGTATAAAAGCCTATCATGATATTTACGACAAACCAGAAACTTTACCTTTGACAGAGTTTTTAGATTACAAAAAAATTATGTGTCGTTTTATTGAACAACTATAACCAACTGTTTATCAGTAAAACAACAAAGAATTACAATTATTTTATTTATCTTTAAAGGAACGTCTTTTAAAGACATAAAATAGTTAGGTATGAAAACAGGTAAAATAATTACGAATCACGCTTTGAAGATTTATCTAGGAATTGTGTTCTTTTTCTTTTTAATGAAGCTACTCAATTTAGAACACTTAGTGCAACTAAGAATGTTTAATTTCCTATTTGTTGTTTGGGGAGTAAACGCAGCTATAAAGAAAAATATTTTCGGAAATTTAGACAACTCCTATTTAACAAACCTATCCATCGGTTTCTCTACAGCCCTATTTGCGGTCATTGCCGTTTCCATTTCTTTGATTGTGTACAGCATGGCAATTGACGATGCTGTTATTGTACTAATGGAAAAATCAATGTTATGGGGAAATAATCTTACACTTGGTCATGTAGTGTTTGCTATTTTAATTGAAGGAATGGCTTCTTCCGTAATCTGCTCTTTTTTAATCATGCAATACTGGAAAAAACACAAATTAAACACAAGCTTTTAAATTTGGTTATTTAGTTTTTTTAACCGCCTATTAGTTTAAAACTAATAGGCGGTTATTTTTTTACTTGTTTCTTACTCCAAAACCTTTAATATCTGCCTATCTGAAAGTCTATAATAATTATACTTTCCTTTTTTTTCAGAAGTCAACACACCACTATCTTTCATTTTAATTAAATGATGCGACAACATAGATTGTTCTACAGTAATTCCAATAGCCTTTTTTATCTCCGATACAGTCAGTGCTTCTTGCTGCCCTAAGGCTTCAATAATTTGCAAACGGACAGGATGAGAAACTACTTTTAATAGTTGAGCTACTTTTGTGATTTTTTTTAAACTCTTTTTTGACGGGATAGTATTCATAGCATATTTATTTCAATTTAAACAAATATATGAACATATGTTGTTTTATTCAAATATATTTGTATATTCGTAGCAGATAAGTTATTAACAATTACTTATTTATACCCCCGAAATGAAAAAGAAGGCGGCAATTGGATGAAACCTTACCCCTTATATCTAATTGCAATAATAATTGAGACTGTCTATATATAGGCAGTCTTTTTTTTGTCATTTTCAAGCTAGCATTATATTTCCTTCTTAATAAATATTGTTCATGATATATTAATTACTTTTGCAGCATCAAATTTATTCAACAAAATCGATGACACTAGAAGAAAGAAAAAAAGCCTTTGTTAGCCTTGGAGAATTTTTAAGTCAGTTTACTTGTAAAGGAATTGAACAAAAAGAAAACATTCCTTTTAACGATGTATTTTTTGATGCATTTAAAATGCAAATTAGCAGAGCCAAAGAATCGAATGGTTGGTTTACTCAAGACAATGTATTATTTTCAATTGAAAGTTGGAGCAAAGCATTGACTCAAGAAAATTTGGACCAATGGACAAGTGCATATTCATTTAAAAACAGTGAGCCTAAAACCATTGCCGTTATCATGGCAGGGAATATTCCTTTAGTAGGTTTCCATGATTTTTTAAGTGTATTACTATCTGGAAATAGTGTTTTAGCAAAACTATCTTCAAACGACAAGTATTTTCTTCCGTTAACGGCAAAGTATTTAGAGTATATTCAACCTGAATTTAAAGGAAGAATCCAATTCACTGAAGAAAAACTAGTAGACTTTGATGCCGTTATTGCAACAGGTAGCGACAATACTGCTCGCTATTTTGATTATTATTTTGGAAAACACCCACATATTATAAGACAAAACAGAAACACCGTGGCTGTGCTTACAGGAAATGAAACCGAAAGTGAGCTAGAAGCCATGAGTGATGATATTTTTAGGTATTTTGGTTTAGGTTGTAGAAGTATTTCTAAAATGTTACTACCAAAAGGGTACGACTTGGACAATATTTTTAAAGCCGTTTTTAAACACAAAGACATTATTTCTTATGAGCGTTATGCAAATAATTACGATTACAACAAGGCCGTTTATTTAATGAGCTTGTTTGATCTTAGAGAAAATGGTTTTTTAATGTTAAAAGAAGATCCTAGCTACGCCTCTCCTATTTCTAGTTTGTTTTATGAATACTACGATTCTATTGACGAATTAAAAGAAAAATTAGCCAAAGATCAGAACAAAATTCAATGCATAACAAGCAACTCTTCAGAACTAGAAAGCATTCCTTTAGGAGCTACTCAAAAACCGCAATTATGGGATTATGCAGACGGAGTTGATACCATTGCATTTTTGTTAACATTGTAGTTAATAATTTAAGAAAAAAGTCATTGTAAATTGAAAAAAAAAACTAAAATTTGCATTTCGTTTTAAATAACTCAAGAAAGAAATCATACTCAGATGAAAAAACATAATTTTAGTGCAGGACCTTCAATACTTCCTCAAGAAGTTTTGAAAAAAGCAAGTGAAGCAATTGTTAATTTTAACGGATTAGATTTGTCTCTAATTGAGATTTCTCACCGTAGTAAAGATTTCATTGCAGTAATGGACAAAGCGCAGGCTTTGGTAAAAGAATTATTGGAATTACCAGAAGGTTATTCAGTATTGTTTTTACAAGGTGGAGCAAGTACACAATTTTTAATGACTCCTTACAACTTAATGAAAGTTGATGGAAAAGCTGCCTATGTTGATACTGGTGCTTGGAGTTCTAAAGCAATAAAAGAAGCCGTTAACTTCGGAGAAACAGTTGTTGTTGCCTCTTCTAAAGACAAAGGATATAATTATATTCCTAAAGGATACGAAATACCTTCAGACGCAGATTATATTCACTTTACATCAAACAACACCATTTTTGGAACTCAATTAAACGAATTCCCTGGTGATATGTTAAAAGTAGTAGATATGAGTTCTGATATCTTTTCAAGAAAAATAGACTACACACAATTTGATATCGTGTATGCTGGAGCTCAAAAAAATATGGGACCTGCAGGAACGACTTTAGTAATTGTAAAGGATGAAATTTTAGGAAAAACAGGAAGAACTATTCCTTCTATGTTAGACTATGCAGTACATGCAAAAGCTGGAAGTATGTACAATACACCTCCTGTATTCCCTATCTATGTTTCTATGTTGACTTTAGAATGGTTGAAAGAAAAAGGTGGCGTTGCGGTTATCGAAAAAGAAAACAAAGCAAAAGCAGACTTGTTGTACAACGAAATTGATAACAATCCTTCATTTAACGGATTTGCAGCTAAAGAAGATCGTTCTAGCATGAATGTGACTTTTACACTTGCTGACGAATCTTTAAAAGGAAAATTTGATGCTTTGTGTACAGAAGCAGGAATTAGCGCTATCAACGGTCACAGGTCTGTTGGAGGTTATAGAGCTAGTATTTACAATGCATTACCAATTGAAAGCGTTCAAGTTTTGGTAAAAGCAATGCAAGATCTAAACAAATAATTTAAACAATTTTTAAGCGACACCTTAATTCAGTGTCGCTTTTATTTTTTTATACATAAAAATCAAAACAATGAAAGTATTAGCAAACGATGGATTGGCACAAAGCGGGGTAACTGCTTTAGAAGCTGCTGGTTTTGAAGTAATTTTGACAACTGTTGCTCAAGAGCAATTAGAAAACTATATCAACGAAGAAAACATTGACGTAATTTTAGTACGTAGTGCAACTACAGTACGTGAAGAATTAATCGATGCTTGTCCTTCTATCAAAATTATTGGTCGTGGTGGTGTTGGAATGGATAATATTGATGTACAATACGCTAGAGATAAAGGTGTGCACGTTATCAATACACCTGCTGCTTCTTCTCATTCAGTTGCAGAATTAGTTTTTGCACATTTATCTGGCTTGGCTCGTTTCTTACAAGATTCAAACAGAAATATGCCTTTAGAAGGTGAAGCAAACTTTAAAGGTTTGAAAAAAGCATACGGTGCTGGTGTTGAATTAAAAGGTAGAACATTAGGTGTTTTAGGTTTTGGTCGTATCGGACAAGCAACCGCTGCTGTAGCTTTAAGATTAGGAATGAAAGTTGTTGCTTTTGACCCATTTATGGAATCTGCAACCATTACACTTGATTTTATTGATGGACAAAAAGTTGACTTTAAAATTGATACTATTTCTAAAGAAGAAGTTTTAAAACAAGCTGACTTTTTAACCTTACACGTACCTGCTCAAGATGAGTATGTTATTGGTGCTAAAGAAATTGAATCTATGAAAGACGGTGCTTTTATCGCAAATGCTGCTCGTGGTGGTGTTATTGATGAAGTTGCTTTGATTGCTGCTTTAGATAGTGGTAAATTAGGTGGAGCTGCATTGGATGTTTTTGAAACAGAACCAAAACCAGCTGTACAAGTTTTAATGAACTCTAAAGTTTCATTAACGCCTCATATTGGTGCTGCAACTAGTGAAGCACAAGATAGAATTGGTGGAGAATTAGCTTCTCAAATTATTGCGTTGTTGAAATAACACAACTTCTTAGTATATATAAAAAGCCATCCCTAAGGATGGCTTTTTTTATGTAATAATTTTCCAACTTGAAATTTCTATAAAACCTTTGTTTTCTGCTGTTCTCAATCCCATCACAGACAACATTTCTTCTAACATATCATTTTTTATACCTCCATGGTTTTCGTTTTTAGATTTCATGGAAGGTCCTTTATTTACTTCACAAATAATAGCTTGATTGTTTGTATCCACTAAAATATCAATTCCAAATACTTGAAAACATTTGGCTTGCTCCAAATTTTCCAACTTCCCAAATTCATGAACAGCAGAATCTAATAATTTATTTATTTTTTCACACAAATCCCTAAAGAAAGTTTTGTATTCAACCTCTAGTTCATCTAACAATTCACTCATCAACTCAGGAAATTCTTCAGGAATAGCGTTTCTTGCATGTGTGATCATCCGGTCATACATTTGAATGTCTTTACCAGGTGGTTTTCCATAAATACAAACTCCTTCGTAATACAAATAGGCTGTTAATTTATTCTTATGCAAAGTCAATAATGCATAAACTCTAAAGTTAAATGAAGTTCCTTTGTGCCTCCTAAGATTTGTAATTAAAGGTTGTGCTATATCCGATTTCTCTTTTTCGTTCAATACTTTTTGTACAGAATCTACCAAAACCAATCCCAGTCTTCTATGCCTGTTATCTTTTAAAATAAAATGATTTCGAGTATCCGTTTTCAATCGTCTTATATCTTTCTTATCATCTAATATATAGGTCTCGGGCATAATACGCGAAGCTTGCTCTCTTCCGTATGAGTTTACCAAATTCATCCAAACAGTACGCCTATTGATCATACAATCTGTCCCCGTTACCACACCAATGTATTTATTTTCTACTTTGCCCAAACCTTCTAACTCCTTTGAATCAGCCTTGTCGGTTAAAGGAAAATAAACATCCCATTCTTCTGTATCTAAAGAAATCACCATGTTGTTTTTTTCTAAAATATCGAGATATCTTTGGGAAGGTAACTTGTCGTATTTACAAATTTTAGTTTTACTCATTTAAAATAGGTTTAAAATAAAAAAACCGCAACATTTTGCGGTTTTCAAGTACTTTTATAACACTTATAATTCTTCTACGTCTTCTTCAAAATCTTCATCTCCTTCAAGTTCCTCATCCTCAGCAGTTGTGTCTTGATATTCCTGATTAGCGACAATAATAGCATCCAATTCAGTTTGTGTAATCCATGCTCCTTCATGGAATACTAACAATTCATCACCATGTTTCAAATGTGCCTTTAAAGCGTTTCCTGAAACTGTAATTACTTTTCCTTTGTGAAGTAGTTTAACTTTTTCTCCACCCTCATCATTTCCTTTTAAGGCAATAACCGATAAAGTTACAGTCGCCAATGCCGCAGCTTTTAAGATGTTTTTTTTATTCATTTCAATAAAAAATTAAGTTTGAGTAAAATCGGGGGCCTTGGACTAAGCAATGGAACTTTTCAAATATAGTGTTAAAATTTAGATTTATTTTTACAAATCAATAGTTTTTACTTTTAAATTCTTAATCGAATCACTGTTCTAGTGAAATAATTGTAATACTCACTTATTTTCGGTAAACATTTTAAAAACACATTTAGTCATTTGTTTTAGTAATTTAAAGAGAATCTAAATAATACTGTTTACTCTTTTATTTAGTTAATTTTACACAAATCATCCATTAAAAACTATACAATAAAACTTAGCTTATTGTTTATACAAGACAACAAATTCTACTTTTTAATCTTAAAAATTCGGGGTATATAAAAAATAATTACATATTCAACAACTCTCCTGTTTATATTTTTCAACGAACCGAATTCCATCCATATTCTTCTTTTTGTTCCATCGAATGAACAATAGTCAAATAAAGGATTATACGATCTTTTATTATTGTACTATTTCGTATATTTGAAACAGCAATAAACAAGATAATTACAAAACATAAACACATGAAAACAATAGCATTCAAAAATGGAGTTTGGAACAAAAGAATAAACGTTAGGGATTTTGTCGTCAAAAACATTACTCCTTATTATGGTAAAGAAGACTTTTTAGTAGGTCCTTCTGATAAAACCAAAAAACTATGGGAAATCTGCAAAGAAACCGTTAAAGAAGAACGATTAAATAATGGTGTACATTCTGTAGATACTGCTACTGTATCTGGAATTAATTCATTTGAAGCAGGTTATATTGATCAAGAAAATGAAACTATTGTAGGTTTACAAACCGACCAGCTGCTAAAAAGAGCCATGAAACCTTTTGGAGGTTATAAAGTGGTTCAAAAAGCATTGGCTGAACACGGATTGGCTCCAAATAAAAATGTTAACGAACTATTTTCTAAATACGTAAAAACACACAACGATGGTGTATTCTCTGCCTACACTTCTGAAATAAAAAAATTCAGGTCTTTAGGATTTTTAACGGGCTTACCCGACAACTATGCTCGTGGAAGAGTTATAGGAGATTATCGTAGAATTGCCTTGTACGGAATTGATTTTCTTATAGAAAACAAAAAAGCGGATTTAGAAAAAATTACAGGCCCAATGAGTGACGCCGTTATCCGCCTGCGTGAAGAAGTATCTGAACAAATAAATGCCTTAAAGGACATGGTAAAAATGGGTGCGCATTACGACTTAGATTTAGCTCGTCCTGCACAAAATGCCCAAGAAGCGGTTCAATGGACGTATATGGCATATTTAGCTGCCGTAAAAGAACAAGATGGCGCTGCTATGTCTTTAGGAAATGTTTCCTCTTTCTTAGATATTTTCATCCAACAAGATTTAGAAACTGGAGCTATTACGGAAGTGGAAGCTCAAGAATATATTGATCAATTTGTTATGAAATTGAGAATGGTGAGACATTTAAGAATGGAGGCCTACGACCAAATTTTTGCAGGAGATCCTACTTGGGTTACCGAAGCGATTGGAGGTATGTTTTCAGACGGTCGTACAAAAGTCACAAAAACTTCTTTCCGTTTCTTACACACACTTTACAACCTAGGCCCATCTCCTGAACCAAATATTACCATTCTTTGGTCTTATGGTCTGCCTCAAAATTTTAAAAACTACTGTGCCAAAGTTTCTATTGACACCTCTTCTATTCAATTTGAAAATGATGAATTGATGAGAACCACACGTAATTCTGACGATTATGGAATTGCTTGTTGTGTTTCTTTCCAAGAAATTGGAAAACAAATTCAATTTTTCGGAGCCAGAACTAATTTGGCTAAAACTTTATTATTGGCCATAAATGGAGGGAAATGTGAAATTACAGGAACTCAAATGGTTGACGGTATTGCTCCTTATACCGATGAATATTTAGATTTTGACAAAGTGAAAGCCAATTTCGAAATTGCGATGAAGGAAGTGGCTAGAGTGTACAATGATGCCATGAATATCATTCACTATATGCACGACAAGTATTACTATGAAAAAGCGCAAATGGCTTTGATAGATACCAATCCTTTTATCAATATTGCCTACGGAATTGCAGGCTTATCTATTGTTGCCGATTCACTTTCTGCCATTAAATACGCCAAAGTAAAACCAATTAGAAATGAAGAAGGCTTAACCGTTTCTTTTGCTATTGAAGGAGCTTTTCCTAAATATGGAAATGACGATGATCGAGTGGATTTATTAGCGAGCAAAGCGGTTGCAGATTTTAATAATGAATTGAAAAAACTTCCGGTTTATAAAGAAGCTGCCGTTACCATGTCGGTATTAACCATTACTTCAAATGTTGTGTATGGTAAAAAAACAGGAGCCACTCCTGATGGAAGAGAAAAAGGGGTTCCCTTTGCTCCTGGTGCCAACCCTATGCACGGACGAGATTCTCATGGGGCCATAGCTTCTTTAAATTCTGTAGCAAAAATTAATTATGCAGATTCTCAAGATGGAATTTCAAATACCTTCTCAATTGTTCCTAAATCTTTAGGGGCTACACAAGAAGAAAGAATTGATAATTTGGCAAGTACGCTGGATGGTTATTTTGACAAAGGCGCCCAACATTTAAATGTAAATGTACTCGACAAAGAAACCTTGTTAGATGCTATGGAAAATCCTGAAGAATATCCACAGCTTACCATTCGTGTTTCTGGTTATGCAGTAAATTTTATTAGACTGACAAGAGAGCAGCAAATGGAAGTTATCACTAGATCTTTCCATGAAGCCATGTAAAACTTAACTCATATGGGTATCTAACTTTGTTTAGATACCCTTCACTTAAAGAATATCGCTATCAAAACAGCTCAAAATACATTAAGAATTCACTCCATAGAATCTTTTGGAACCCATGATGGTCCTGGAATTAGGATGGTCGTTTTTTTACAAGGTTGCAAATTAAAATGCTTGTATTGCCATAACCCTGACTCTATTGACACGCATGGAGGAACGGAACATGACATTGAAGAATTGGTACAACGCGCCATAAACATGAAATCCTATTTTGGTAAAAAAGGAGGGGTTACTGTCTCAGGTGGAGAACCATTGTTGCAATCTAAAGAATTGATTCATTTTTTTAAGCGATTAAAAGAAGAAGGAATTCACACAAATATTGATACGAATGGTAGAGTACTCAATCATTTTACAGAAGCGCTTTTGGACAACTATACCGATTTGGTGATGCTTGACATAAAGCATATGGAAGAAGCAGGTTACCGAGCCTTAACAGGGGCAAAAAGCAAGGAAACAACTTTCAAATTTGCAGCTTATAGAGAAGCCTCAGGGAAAAAAATGTGGTTGCGCTATGTGTTAATTCCTGGTCTAACAAATACTCCTGAATTATTGCATGCTTTAGGTGCCCATTTTAAAGAGTATCAAACTATTGAAAAAATAGAATTACAGCCTTACCACAAACTTGGCGTTCATAAATGGAAAGCTTTAGGATGGAAGTATGAATTGGAAGATGCTCGAGAAAATACTCCTGAAGAATTAAAAGAAGCTGCTGCTATTTTGAACAAATATTTTAAAGAAGTTAAAATCAATTAATCCAATTCTAAAATAAATAAATTTAAAAACCGCCAAAAACAAAAAACACTTCTACAACTACCTAAAATACTGTAAAACAGTCTGTAAAATTGGAAAATATTTTTATAGAGCAAAGAATCCAAGAATTATTTTCAATGAAGTTTTCATGAAAATTAATTTCTAGCATGAAAAAATGACCCCATGAAAACTTTTAAAGAACTACACAAACCGGCATCAGAATTCAACAGCCGATCGGAATACCTAGAACACGAATTACAAATTATGAAACCTAGAAGATTTAGACTAAACCTTCCGGGTAGAGATTTTAGATTTGAATGGGAAGATTTAATTCCTGCCTTTGCAGGTACTTTGGGTATTATTGCCATGTACTCATCTGTAATGATGGCCTGGGCAGATGGACTTACGGAAGCTTGGGATCATATTACATTGGGGAAAGATTTTGCCATTGAGGTGTCTAGAGTTGAAATGCTTATTCCAGCCTTTTTATTTGTTATTTTGGCCTCTGGTTTTTTTAATCCAAGAGCCAATTTAGCAGGAAATCATGGACCTATGATTCCTCTTATTGCTAGTATAGCATTGGCGGGGGCTCATCCATTAGCTTTGGCTATTTTAATTGGAATTTTTGGCTTGTTACTCAGTTTTTTTAAAGGAGGATCTCGTTTGGTCAATCTGACTAGTAAAGGTGTAGCAGGTGGCTTGTTAATATTTTTAGGTTTTACAGGAGCTTTGAGTCAAATAAGAACTATTCAAACATGGAGCAAGGGTTTGGCTTCTTCTACAATAGAAGCGGGAAGCTTGGGCTATTTGGGCTTAGTTATTTTATCTGTAACTGTAATTTTATACAGCTTTCTTGCTAGAATTGACAAACGTTGGTTGGCCATTCCGGCCTGTGCTATAACAGCTTTACTTATAGCTTTAATAGGAGGGGCTAGTTTCGACCTACAAATTACCACAGAAATTGGCTTACCTAATTTAAACCCAGTTTATTGGTGGGGAAGCACAAATGAAGGCTGGATGCTTGGTTTGCCTGAAAGTCAACATTTTATTGCCTCTTTGCCTTTTGCCATTTTAGCAGTAGCTATGTGGTCGCCCGACTTCCTAGGTCATCGAATTTTCCAAGAAATGAATTATCCAAAGCGATCTGAAAAAGTATTGATGGATGTAGATGACACGATGACCATGTGTTCTATTCGGCAAATGGTAGGAACTGCCGTTGGAGGAGGAAATATTACTTCTTCATGGGGAACCTATTTGATACCGGCAGCAATTGCCAAAAGACCCATTCCAGGAGGCGCAATTTTATTAGGTTTAATGGTTATGACTGTGGCCATTTTAGGAAGTCCGATAGATATTGCTGTTTGGCCACCTGTACGATCTATTGCTTTGCTAGTAGGTGTGTTTTTACCTATGATTGAAGCAGGAATACAAATGGTAAAAGAAAGCGCTTGTGCGCAAGCAGCTGGTATTTGTATTTTTATGGCCATGGTAACAAACCCGGTATTAGCTTGGGCTTTGGCCATGTTTTTAGACAATAATGGACTTATTGGAGACAAAAAAAGAGCTGAAAAATTATCTAAAGTAGACAGGTTACTGATTCCAATTAGCATATTAATTATTTGCATTGCCGCGGTATTAGCCGTCGGCATGCTAAAAGGCAGCTATGGCTTGGAAGCCTTTTTGTGAACAAATTAAAAAGCAACAAATTGCTTTTTAAAACTATAAAATTCTTGTTTATTGTTTATTACTTGTGTTCATCTCTCCCTTTTGCTGAGTTAAAAAAGGGAGAGATTTTTTATTCCTCAACAAATTCTAACCAAGAGAACTGATTCGCATCATGCACAGCTTCTTCACTTTCAATAGGGAAAATAGTTGAAGTAACTCTTCGGTCACCCGTGGCATCATTTCTATCTTGTCTTAAAGCTAAAAAAGTCCACCTACTCCCCTTTTGTACAGGTTCAAATTTGGTAACTCCTTTAAAAACAGAAATAGGAATCGCCATTTCCATGGTCCAACCTGTATCTATATCTGAATTATCATTTAGCGTACCGTTGATGGTAATTTCTGTTTCGTAGGCAGGATTCAATCCTTTGATTGATCCAAAAACTCCTTCATAAAAATCGTTGACAAACACAAAGTCATTGGCCGTTTTGTATAAATTCAACTCAAAACCAAAATGTACGCCTATAGGTTCAGCCGTAGGACTTAAAAAAAATTCAGCACAATCATCAAAATAAGGAGCCCCATCTCTTTCCTTTTCTCTAGCAGTTATAAATTGATCTTGGCATTCATAAAACAAATACAAAAACTCTTCATCCCAAAGCATTCTAAATTTTGTGTTTTGTTTATCATGGCTTTTTTCTGCAGCATAGAAATTATTAAAATCTTTTACCACAGCCTTTTCCCAGGCTTCCTCTAAAACTCCATCTACCACAATTTCTGAAGTAGCTTTGTGCATTTTATAGGTTTTAGGATGAAATTCTTTAGCCTTCTTTTTTTTATTTTCTTGACAGCTTATTGTAAGTATCATAAGCATTAGCAGGATACCGTATGGAGTGGTTTTCATAATCAGAAAGCAAATTTTAGTTTGGTTTGGAATTAAAAGTAAATATAGAAAAAAGTCTGACTCTTTATGAATATCTTTATATTACAATTCAACAAAGAACAACAAGTAAACTACATGCCTAAATCACTTTTATTTTTACCTGACATTTCTGGATACACCGAATTTGTTCAAACCACAGAAATAAGTCACAGTCAACATGTAATTGCGGAACTTTTAGAAATACTCGTAAGTGCCAATACACTTGATTTAAAATTAGCAGAAGTGGAAGGAGATGCCTTGTTTTTTTACAAAGAAGAAATTCCTTCCTTAGAAAAAATACTGGCGCAAGTTGAAACCATGTTTACCGCCTTTTTCAGTCAATTAGATTTGTTGAAGAATAACAGAATTTGCCCTTGTAATGCCTGTTCTTCTGCCGTAAATTTAGAATTAAAAATAGTAGTTCATTGTGGCGATATAGAATTTATTACTGTTCAGAATAAAAAGAAACCCTTTGGACCACAAGTCATTGAGGCACATCGTTTAATGAAAAATTCAATTGCCAGTGATAATTATGTACTGATCAGTCAAACTCTTGCTGATGAAATTTTCTTAACGGAACATTACAAAAGCAAACTTTTTGATTTTGAGAAATTAAGCGACACTTACGACAAAAAAGTACTGGCCTATCAATATGCAAAAATTGCAACGGATAATTTAAAGCTCAATCGACAAACTGCAATAAAAAAAATAAATTTTAAAAAGTCTCCCTCCGTTCTCCTTGAAAAAAAATTTCCAATTGAGGCAAACCAACTAATGGAATATCTTAGTAATTATAGCTTTCGTCATTTATGGGTTGAAGGAGTGGATGCTTTTGAATTTAATAAAAATGAAGTGACCCGAATTGGTTCGGGGCATGTTTGTGTGATCAATCAAAAACATTTAAATTTCACAACGGTTACCAAAGATGTTGAAGAAAATCAATTAATTTATGGAGAAGTAACGAGTAGTTTTCCTTTTGTAGACGCTGTTTATCAATTTTATACGCTCACACCTATTTCTAAAAAATCGTGCGAGTTAAAACTAGAAATTTATGCAGAAGCCACTTCTTTTTTAAAGAAACTAGTCATGGCTGTAGTGGTGAAAAAAATCTTGAAAAAAAATGCTTATAAAGCCATTGAAAGCCTGTATGAATTTATAAAAACTAAAAAGAACTAATTATGGCTTCAGCTTTCGGTCATGCCTTAACGGCCTTTGCTATTGGAAAAAACTTCAATAAGCATATATTAAATTGGAATTTTTATCTTCTTGGAATTATTTGTTCTATTCTACCAGATGCCGATGTGGTCAGTTTTAGCTTAGGCATCCCTTATAAAAGTTTTTGGGGACATAGAGGGTTTTCGCACTCTTTTGTTTTTGCAGCCTTAATTTCTCTAGTATTCGTTTGGACATTTTATAAAAACAACAGCAATTTAAAAGAAAAAACTTTTATAGGTATTTACTTGTTTTTGTGTACAGCCTCACATGGAATTTTAGATGCTATGACCTCGGGCGGACGTGGAGTGGCGCTTTTAGCTCCTTTTGACAATACACGTTATTTTTTTCCCTTTAGACCTATAAAAGTATCACCAATAGGTATAGAAAAATTTATAAGTCACCGAGGACTACAAGTACTTTTAAGTGAATTTATTTGGATTGGAATACCTTGTCTTCTACTTTTAACAACAGCCTTCTTTCTAAAAAAGCGTAAAAACAGACATGAACAATTCTAATTTTGAAAATTTAATCGTAGCGCTACAAAATGCAACTTTAGGAGGTACGGATGCACAATTTAAATTGGCGCCAGAGCTTCGGAAGCCTTTTTCAAAAGAAGCCATTGCCAATAGAAAAGCAAAAAAAGCAGCAGTCTTAGCCCTATTCTACCCAAATGAAAGGGGCGAAACCATGCTTCTCCTAACATTACGTGCCGATTACAAAGGTACCCATGGAGCACAAGTAAGTTTTCCTGGTGGGAAAGTAGAAATTCAGGATAAAAACCTTCAGCAAACAGCTTTAAGAGAAAGTTTTGAAGAAGTTGGCTTAGCACCAGAAAATATTGAAATTATAAAAGAACTAACCGATGTATACATTCCTCCAAGCAATTTTTTAGTAACCCCGTTCATAGGCTACACCAATAATCAGCCCGTATTCTATGTAAATGAGGAGGTTGCCGAAATAATTGAAGTTCCCTTAAAAGACATGCTAAATGATGCCTCTGTTCAATACATGACAAAGGACACTTCGTATGCCAAAGAAATGAACATTCCGTATTTTAATTTGAACAATCACGTGGTTTGGGGTGCTACCGCCATGATAATCAGCGAGATTAAAGAACTTCTAAAATCTCTTTAATAACTCATTTCTTTTTGTAAATTTGTCCACGCTAAACTAACCCGTACGAATGAAAATTTTTAAAAGAAATCCTTTTGGTCATATTTTAATTTTGAAGAAATGGCTTATCAGAATTTTAGGGGTCATTTCTCATAGAAGGTATAACAAATTTAATAAGTTACATATAGAAGGTTCTGAAATCATTAGAGATTTACCAGACACCAATGTGTTATTTATTGCGAATCACCAAACCTATTTTGCCGATGTTGCAGCGATGTTTCATGTTTTTAACGCGGCTTTAAAAGGAAGAGTAGATTCGATTAAAAATATTGGCTATATCTGGAACCCAAAATTGAATTTGTATTATATAGCAGCTGCAGAGACGATGAAAGCAGGTTTATTGCCAAAGATTTTTGCCTATATGGGGTCTGTTTCGATTCAAAGAACTTGGAGAAGTGAAGGTAAAGATGTGACTAGACAAGTAAAAATGTCTGATATTAGTAATATCGGAACTGCTCTAAATGATGGGTGGGTAATTACTTTTCCGCAAGGAACAACAAAGCCTTTTAACCCTATTCGACGTGGAACTTCTCATATTATTAAAACCTACAAACCCATTGTCATTCCTATTGTTATTGATGGCTTTAGAAGATCATTCGACAAAAAAGGGTTGCTTATTAAAAAACGAGGTGTTTTACAAACAATGGTGATCAAAAAACCATTGAAAATTGATTATGAAAATGATTCTTTTGCTGACATTGTAAAGCAAATAGAATACGCAATAGAGCAACATCCTTCTTTTCTTAAAGTAATTTCAGTTGAAGATTATAAAAAACAAGAAGATGAATTAAATAAAAAGCGTGAGTTTTGGAATCAATAGACAGATTCTTATAAATAAAACGCTTCAGTATAGATTTTACCAATTGATTTTAGTAATTTTATTGTCTAATATTATACGATGACAATTACCCAGCTAAAATACATTCTTTCCGTTGCAGAATACCAAAACTTTACTGTGGCTGCAGAACATAGTTTTGTTACCCAACCCACATTAAGTATGCAGATACAAAAATTAGAAGATCAATTAGATGTTCAAATTTTCAATCGTGCAAAAAAACCTATACAGTTGACTGAAATAGGAAAAAAAATTGTGGCTCAGGCCAAAATTATTGTCAATGAAAGCAATAGAATTAGTGATATTGTTGATCAACAAAAAGGCTTTGTAGGTGGTGAATTTAAAATTGCTATTATTCCAACCATAATGCCCACTTTGTTGCCAATGTTTTTAAAGACATTCAACAAAAAATATCCTAAAGTAAACTTGCAAATAGAAGAGTTAACGACTGAGGAAATTATTAACAAGTTAAATGATGGACATATTGATGTTGCTATTGCAGCAACTCCGCTTGAAAACGAAAACATTAAGGAACGTCCGTTGTATTATGAACCTTTTGTAGGTTATATTCCTGAAAATCATAAATTGTTTAAAAAGAAACAACTTTGTGTAGACGAGCTAGACGTAGAAACGATGTTATTGCTAGAAGATGGGCATTGTTTTAAAGACAGTATTTTAAATATTTGCAATTCAGGCACCACAAAAAACAAAGCCTTCCGATTGGAAAGCGGAAGTTTTGACACATTGATCAAATTATCAAAGGAAGGTATGGGAATGACATTACTGCCTTATTTACAAACCTTAGATGTTCATGAATCCGACAAAAAATATTTAAGAGAATTTGAAAAACCGGTACCTGCTAGGGAAGTCAGTTTATTGTATCATAAATCGCAACTAAAAATGCAATTGATTGAAGCCTTAAAGTCAACCATAGATGGTATTGTTAGAGGAGCTATTTCCTTTAACGATGTCAATATTATCAGTCCTATTTATAAAAAATAGGCATAAAAAAAGGGCTTTTATCAAGCCCTTTTTTTTTATTCCATAATTGCTAAGCAATAGTATAATTCTGGTTTGTTACTAGTAAACTCTCTTAACCAGATTTTTAATTCTTTAACTTCATGGGGTAATAGTTTTTTCACTGCTTTTTCTAATTCTTTGTAAAATAATTCAGCATTAAAACTTACCTTTTGTAATACAGTTTTTGTGTAATCGTAAACTTCTCTAGCCATTATTTTTAACTATTATTTTTTATTTCAACCAAATTTAGAAAAAAAAAGAGCTAAATAAAAATTTAGCTCCAACTTTAACAAATGTTAACATTTAGTTTACAAATTCGAAATCTTTTCAGCCAAAGAATTTGCAGTATTTTCTAAATCACTTTCAATAGATTTAAAATGTGCTTTTTTACTTTCAATATCTTTCGCATGGATTTTATCCATTAAACCATCAAACGCTACTAATGTTTCTTCAATGATTGCTCCAGATTTACTTGTATCTGCATCTGCCGTTACAATTTCCCAAACATAACATGCTTCTATTAAGTCGCCTAAAGTATTATGAATGTCTTTTTTTAAATTTTTTATTGATGCCATCTCTTATGTTTTAATTACGCAGCAAATTTACTGCTTTTACTTTACAGTAAGTAATTTTTTTAAACCTAATATAGAGCTTAGGGTTTGATAAGCCGTTTTTGATTTTTCTGATTCGCAAACACGCTCATGTTCCCAAGTGGTATGAAAAGGAATATGTACGGCAGAAGCACCAATTTTAACTAAGGGCAGAACATCTGATTTTAAAGAATTTCCTACCATTAAAAATTCTTCAGGTGCCACTTCTAAATGCTTTAAAATTTTCAAATAGTCTTTTTCTTTTTTATCACTCATCACTTCAACATGATGAAAATAAGACAATAAACCAGATTTTTGTAGTTTTCTTTCCTGATCTAATAAATCACCTTTTGTGGCGACAATCAATCGGTAATGACTACTCAAACTTTCAAGGATTTCAGGAACGCCTTCCAATAATTCAATTGGCTTAAAAAGCATCTCCTTCCCTATCTTCAAAATTTCATCAATAATTTTAGGATGCACTTGTTGGTTTGATAAGGTAGTTGATAATTCTATCATTGATAAAATAAAACCTTTTACCCCATAACCATAATAAGGTAAGTTGTCAATTTCTATTTTATAGAGCTCCTGATTGATTTTATTTTCCGTTTCATAACGAGACAACAATTTGGCAACTTTGTCTTCTGCTTCTCTAAAATAAGGCTCATTTACCCAAAGTGTGTCGTCTGCATCAAAAGCGATCACTTTTATTTTAGAGAAATTTATTTCCATAGGTCGTTGGCTAAATCTAAATCTGATGGCGTATCAATACCAATAACTTGGTAAGGCGTTTCTACCATTTTTATTTTTTTTCCATATTCTAAAAACCGTATTCCTTCCAGTTTTTCAGTAGCTTCATTTTGCTGCATTGGCATTTTTGTAAATTCAATCAATGCCGATTTTCTAAATGCATAAATACCAATATGCTTAAAATATGTAGTAACTATTGTTTTATCTCTTGGATATGGAATTGGAGAACGAGAAAAATACATCACATGGTTGTCCTTATCCATTACCACTTTCACATTGTTAGGATTCTCAATGTCTTCCCAATTTGTCATGGGGTGCACCAAGGAAGCCAAATCTATTTTTGAATCTACGTCTTTTTTAAAAACATCAATCAAATCTGCCAAAGGCTCTTTTCGGGTAAAAGGCTCATCTCCTTGTACATTTACCACTATATCTGCATCAATTTCTTTCGCTGCTTCTGCTATTCGGTCTGATCCGCAATCGTGCTCGGTTAAGCTCATAAATACTTTTCCTCCATTTTCCTCAACGGCTTTTTTAATCACTTCACTATCCGTAATTACATAAACATCATCAAATAAATTGGTGTTTTTTGTGGCTTCATACGTTCTAATGATCACAGGTTTTCCTGCTAAATCTTTTAATAGTTTTCCTGGGAATCGAGAAGCCTCAAAACGGGCAGGAATCATTGCAATAACTTTCATAAATGGAAATAGTATCTACAAGAAAAATTCTTACTTGAATTTTCAAAATCAAAGATATTGAAAAAGAAGCAAGGCCAATAAAAATTTCTATTTTTAAATTTTAGAAAGACTTTCAAAAATTCGTTAAAAGAGATAACATATCTTTAACACTTGTTTCCTACATCTTTTAACAAAGTTTAAGACGCCAATTCAATTAATTTCTTACTTTTGTGACATGATGATGAAAAACCAAATTATAACAGTCCTTACAAACAAGGTATTAGCCACGTTAAAAGCAGTTTTTAACATGGAAAATACGGCAATGTCAATGGTATTAGTTAAGGTTCAGAAGCAAGATTTAAGAAAAAGCCCTCATCATTATTTAAAAAAATAATTTACAATTATTAAATAATATTCAAGGTGCTTTTTTAAACAAAAAGCACCTTTTTTTATACCCAATAAGTAACATTAAAAATCAAATATTATGAAAACAAACACCATGAAAAACATCGCCAAAAACATTCAATTATTAGCCCAGGTCATTGTACAACAGTTAACTTTTATGCAACTTAAAGATCACATACGCCCCATATATTTACACCATCGTTAAAATAGAATATTATGTACACAAACAACTTCACTCCGATTAGAGAATACAGTTATACTGTAACAAAAAAAGATGTAAACAAAAACAAAGTATTGCTTCCAAATGTATTGTACAATACCATGGAATCTACAGCAATAAACTCTTTAGCCTCTATTAAAGATGCACTTCATGTGGATCAACACTTATTTAAGCTTCATATTTTAAAAAACGCCTATTTAAAAGACAGCTTAAAATTGACTCCTAAAATTCAAAAACTGAACCGAGAGGAAGTCCTATTGCATATCTATGTATACAAAGAAATTAAAAATGAATTAGAAATAATTTGCGAAGCTACTTTTGGATTTAAATTCAAAGAAAATGTCAGCTTAAATATAGCCTCTTAAACAACTAAGGGAGGTTTTCTATTGCCTCCCTTATTTTAAATGTTTCCTAAAAAGGTAATGACTACCTTTGTGGCTTATTAAAATTTATGACATTTAAAGAAATTAACATTATTGCTCCCATACTAAGAGCTTTGGAAGCACAAGGATACACACAACCAACACCTATTCAAGAACAAGCAATTCCTATTTTATTAAAAGGAACCGACTTGTTGGGCTGTGCTCAAACCGGAACAGGAAAAACAGCAGCGTTTGCTATTCCCATTATTCAACAATTATTTTTAGATAAAAACACCCAACAAGGGAGAAAAAAAATAAAGGCCTTAATTGTAACACCTACCAGAGAACTTGCCATTCAAATTGCTGACAATTTTACAGCATACTCAGCACACACACATTTAAAAAATGCAGTTATTTTTGGAGGTGTAAAACAAGGGAGACAAACAGATACTTTAAAACAAGGAGTAGATATTTTAGTTGCAACTCCTGGAAGACTCTTAGATTTAATGCAGCAAGGTTTTATCAGCCTTAAAGATGTTGAATATTTTGTTTTGGATGAAGCCGATCAAATGTTAGACATGGGGTTTATACATGATATAAAAAGATTGTTGACAAAATTACCAACGAAAAGACAATCCCTATTTTTCTCGGCAACGATGCCACAGACTATAGCCGACCTGTCTCATACCATTTTAACAGATTATCAAAGAGTATCAATTGAACCTGAACAAGCCACTGCTGAAAAAGTAGAACAAGCCATTTATTTTGTACAAAAATCGGATAAAATTAAATTGCTGACAGAATTACTGAATGACCAAGAAGGTAAGTCTACATTAGTTTTTTCAAGAACAAAACATGGTGCTGATAAAATTGTAAAAAAATTAGCACAGCAAGGAATTAAATCGGCAGCCATTCACGGTAACAAATCTCAAAATGCTCGTCAAAAAGCATTAGGAGCGTTTAAAAACGGAGAATTACATGTTCTTTTAGCAACTGATATTGCAGCCAGAGGAATTGATGTTTCTGAATTATCGTTAGTCATCAATTTTGATTTACCTAATATTCCAGAAACCTATGTACATAGAATTGGTAGAACCGGTAGAGCAAAAGCAAGTGGAATTGCCATTTCTTTTTGTGATGCAGAAGAAAGAGCCTATTTAAAAGACATAGAAAAGTTGATTGGACAAAAAGTACCCGTAATTAATGAACATGATTATGTGGACACTTCAGCACCTCAAACTTTGTCGAAACAAAAACAACAAGCAAAAAGAAAACCCTCACCTAGCAAAGGAAAACCTAAGCAAAAAAGAAGAAGGCCAAACAACAATCAATAATTTTATCTATCACTTTGGTTTACAATTTGTTCACATTGCGAATGATGAAACAGCTAGATTATTATTTTTTCAATAATAATTGATAAAAACCATTGATATCTAAAGATAAAGGTTAAATTTGTTACTATTATTATTATTTAATTTATTACAATGAGCACAGGTACAGTAAAGTTTTTCAATGAAACTAAAGGTTTTGGTTTTATTACAGAGGAAGGGTCTAGCGAAGATCATTTCGTACACATTTCAGGTTTGATCGATGAAATCCGTGAGGGTGACAAAGTAGAATTTGAATTGAAAGAAGGTAAAAAAGGATTAAATGCAGTTGACGTAAAAGTTATCTAAATATATCTTTTTAAATTATTTAAAACCTATCTTTTTTGATGGGTTTTTTTATGCCCTCTTTTTACTTTATTTTCTGAACTCTTTTTAAGTGTAAATGGTTGATAGGGTTAATTCCAAGATTCTTTATGTTCTTATGCATAAACCGAACAGCAACGTCATAATACAAAGGAATTACCGGAGCCTCTTCAATCAATAATCGATCCATTCGCTGATACAACAAATGTCGTTTTTCTCGACTCGTTGTTTTAATGGCTTGCTTGTACAAAGCATCAAATTGCATGTTACTAAAATGGGTGTAGTTGGGCCCTCCCGGAGAAAAATAATCTTTGCAAAAAATAAATAAATAATTTTCAGCATCTGGATAATCCGCTACCCAACTCCCTCGATAAATACTCAATTGACCATTTTTTTTAGTCTGCCTTAATGTTGAAGGTGGCATTACTTCAATAGCAACCTTTAAGCCTATCTTTCCTAACTGTCGCTGGATGTATTCACACAAATCCACATACTGACTGTCTGTATTAATAGTAATCTTCGGATTTTCATCTCCTGTTTCTTCTTTATACGACTTCACCAACTGTTTGGCTTTTTCTGGTTGGTACGTATAGCCTTTGGCATTGTTAAATGAAGGTAGGCCTTTTGGAATAAAACCGTTAATTGCAGGAGTACCAATTCCATTTCTTAAATACAAAATCATTTTTTCACGATCGAAACCATAATTTATGGCTTGTCTAATTTTTTTTGAATGCAAACATTTTTCCGTTTCTGTATCTAAGTAAACACCCAAATACTCTGTATTTAAATACGGACTTTTAATCATTTCTATTTTAGAACGATATCTTTTATGTAAAGCTCCTTCTTGCGTTAACAAATCGTCTTTATACGAAACATCAATACTATTTAAAAAGTCAGCCTTTCCTTGAATAAACTGCAAAAACTCACTTTGTTTGTCTGGTAAAAAAGTAATAGCTACTGCTTCCATATAAGGCAAGGAACTACCATCACTATCTTTTTCATAATACAACGGATTTTTGCGAAAAACCAATTTTGTATTTTCTATCCATAATTTAAATTGAAAAGGTCCCGTTCCAATAGGGTTGGCTCTAAAAGTATCTCCAAAATAGGCAATAGCTTCTTTAGGCACTACAGAGCAATATTTCATACTTAAAATACTTAAAAAAGGGGGAAACGCCTGTTTTAATTTTATGCTAAAAGTACTGTCATTTACCGCTTCAAAATGTTTAGCATAATTCAACACCCATTTTCCTGGTGCAGCAACTTCGGGATCTAACAAGCGCTTAAAACTATATACAAAATCTTTTGCCACTACTTTTCGTGTCTTTTTTTTACCGAATAAATCGTGTTTGTGAAAAAACACATCCGACCGTAAATGAAAAACATAGTTCAATCCATCAGCTGATATTTCCCAAGAATTTGCGATATCGGGTAAAACTTCCAAAGCATCATTCAATTGCACCAAGCCGCTAAACAATTGGGTGGTCGCCCAAATTGTACGCATGTCCTTTGCAAAGGCAGGGTCTAAAGTAGAAATATTAGAATGCTCGTTGTAGCGAAAAACCTTCGATAAGTCTTTGTTATTCGTGCTTTTAGAACATGAAATAGCCAATAAAAATAACAGGCAGCAACAGATATATTTTTTCAAATTATTTTTAATTTTAAGTCAATTAATTCCAAAAGAACCAATCAGTAATTTACTTTATATCAACTTGGTAAAGTTACATTTGTTTTTTCACCTAAATTGCTTCCAACAAAAATGAAATAGGTAAAAAAAAGAAGAATTCCTGTTTCAATCTTTAACTATATAACTTACTTTTGTAGTCGCTAAAAATACAAGAATGAATGCACATAAAAAAGTAGCATTTTATACCTTAGGGTGTAAATTGAATTTTTCTGAAACCTCGACAATTGCTAGAAATTTTCAAGACGAAGGTTTTGAACGTGTGGAATTTGATGAAGTCGCAGATATTTATGTGATCAACACTTGTTCTGTAACCGATAATGCCGACAAACGTTTTAAGACCATTGTAAAAAACGCCTTAAAAAAGAACGATGAAGCTTTCTTAATTGCTGTTGGTTGTTACGCACAATTAAAACCTGAAGAATTGGCCGCTGTTGATGGAGTTGATTTGGTTTTGGGTGCTACCGAAAAATTTAAAGTTACTGATTACATCAACGATCTTTCGAAAAATGACATGGGAGAAGTACACTCATGTGAAATTTCTGAAGCAGATTTTTATGTCGGCTCCTACTCTATTGGCGATAGAACACGTGCTTTCTTAAAAGTACAAGATGGTTGCGATTACAAATGTACTTATTGCACCATTCCATTGGCCAGAGGAATTTCTAGAAGTGATACTTTGGAAAATGTACTTACAAATGCCAAAGAAATTTCAAAAAAAGGAATTCAAGAAATTGTATTGACTGGGGTGAATATTGGTGATTATGGAAAAGGTGAATTTGGAAACAAAAAACACGAACACACTTTTTTTGAACTTGTGCAAGCTTTGGATAAAGTGGAAGGCATAAAAAGATTGCGAATTTCTTCTATTGAACCCAATTTGTTAAAAAGTGAAACCATCGATTTTGTTGCCCAATCGAAAAGCTTTGTGCCACATTTTCATATTCCTTTACAAAGTGGAAGCGATGCGCTTTTAAAATTAATGAAACGTCGTTATTTACGACAAACCTATACCGATAGAGTTACGGCTATCAAAGAGAAAATGCCTAATGCCTGTATTGGTGTTGATGTGATTGTAGGATTTCCTGGAGAAACGGATGAATTGTTTTTAGAAACCTACAATTATTTAAATGAAATGAACATTTCCTACTTACATGTCTTTACCTATTCAGAGCGACCAAATACGGAAGCGGCAGTAATGGAAGGAGAAATTCCTTTAAAAACTAGACAAAAACGAAGTAAAATGCTTCGCGGCTTGTCGGTAAAAAAGAGAAGAGCCTTTTATGAAAGTCAGATAAATACAGAACATACGGTACTTTTTGAAAGTGAAAACAAAGAAGGTTATATTCAAGGTTTTACAGAAAATTATGTAAAAGTAAAAACTCCATGGAACCCAGCCTTAGTGAATACCACACATGCCATTCACTTAACAAAAATTGATGAAGACGGACTGGTACGTTTTGATTTTTTAAAATCTTAAAAATAAAATTCTAACTTGTTTCTGTCCTAAAAAGCTCGGATCAAAATCCTATCTTTATAAAATGAAAAAGCATTTGTATTTTGTCCCTGGAACAGCAGCAAGCCCTAAAATATTTGAGCGACTGCAATTGCCCGAGGATCAATTTGAATTGCATTTTTTAGAATGGTTTCTTCCAGAATCAAAAAAAGAAACGATAGAATCCTATGCCAAACGTATGTGCCAATTGGTAAAACATGAAAAACCTGTGTTGATTGGGGTTTCATTTGGAGGCATTTTGGTACAGGAAATGAGTAAAATTATTCCTTGTGAAAAGGTAGTTCTTATCTCTTCTGTAAAAAATAAAGACGAATTGTCGAGTCGTTTAAAAATTGTCAAGTTCTTAAAAGCCTATAAGCTATTTCCTTCTAGTCATATTTCAAACATTGAAACTATATTGGTCAAACTTTTTGGAGCGAAAGCCAAGAAAAGAATCAAAATGTATCAAATGTACTTATCTGTACGAGAACCTTTATTTTTAAATTGGGCTTTAAAACAAGCTGTTATTTGGCCTCAAAAAGAGACTTTAAAAGGTATGCTACATATCCATGGGACAACCGACCCTATTTTTCCTATAAAGTATATAAAAAATTGTATTCGCATAAAAAATGGTTCTCATATAATGATTATCACCAAAGCCAAGGAAATATCAAGTATTTTAGTTAAAAAACTTTTATAGTCTGTAGAATTTTGTAACTTTAAGCTAGATTTAGTACTTCACATAAAATTCAATTTCACATGACTAAACTCCTTAACATAAGCTTCGCTTTTTGCTGTTTACTAGCGGCCTCTATTTTTGTATTCAGCACCACTGAAAGCACTAAAAGAACTAGTGAATCTTATGTCATAAAAGCGCTTAAAATTCCGAACAACTTAAATTTTGCTGGAGAACCTATTCCTTTAAACAAAGAAGATATTAGAGAACGAATTGATAGAGAATTTTTAGTGAATACCTATTGGCAATCAAACGCTTTGTTATTGATCAAAAGAAGCCATAAATATTTTCCAATTATTGAACCTATTTTAGCAAAAAACGGAATTCCAGACGATTTCAAATATTTGGCAGTTATAGAAAGTGGTTTGCAAAATGTAACTTCTCCTGCTGGAGCAAGAGGCTTTTGGCAACTAATGAAAGAAACCGCCAAAGAAAATAATTTGGAAGTCAATTCTAATGTAGACGAGCGCTATCACTTAGAAAAAGCAACGCAGGCCGCTTGTGATTATTTAAAACACTCTAAAGAATTATTTGGTAGTTGGACTTTGGCAGCTGCTGCTTATAACGCTGGTAACACTGGAGTTTCTAGACAATTAGAACGCCAAAAAGTAAGCAATTATTACGATTTATTATTAAGTGATGAAACCCAAAGATATTTGCCAAGAATTATAGCTTTAAAAGAAATTTTAACGCACGCCAGCAACTATGGTTTTATTTACGACAATGAAGATTTGTACAATTTAGAAGAAACAAAAAGTGTAAAAGTAGACAGTGCTATTTCTAATATTGCGGACTTTGCTTTAAAATTCAATACCAACTACAAAGAAATAAAAATTCACAATCCTTGGTTGCGGGAAAATAAATTGAACAACAAAACGAAAGTGACTTATTATATAAAAGTTCCAAAGTAATACTTGACCAATTGTATGTTAACCATTTAAAAGGTGAATTTTTCTTGTAAAAGTTCACCTTTTATTTTTGTGTATTCATCCATAATAGCAGTAATAATTTCTTCAGAAGTTTCAATAGCATGAATCAATCCAGCTATTTGCCCAATTTCCAAAATTCCTTCTACCAAATCACCTTCAAACATTCCTTTTTTCAAACGTCTTTTCCCGAGCAAGTTTTTCAAATCTTGAACAGAACCATTTGCCTGTCGTAATGCCACGATCTCCTCATACATTTCGTTTTTAATCATGCGTACTGGAGCAATTTCTTTTAAAGTCAACATGGTGTCACCTTCTTCTGTTAACACCACACGTTTCTTAAAATCTATATGAGCCGAAGACTCAATACTTGCGGCAAAGCGACTACCGATTTGAACTCCATCAGCCCCCAAACATAGCGCAGCTAACATTCCTCTTCCTGTGGCAATTCCACCTGCTGCAAGCAAAGGAATCTTAATTTTTTCTTTTACCATGGGAATCAGGGTTAGCGTAGTTGTTTCTTCCCTTCCATTATGTCCACCAGCTTCAAAACCTTCTGCAACTACAGCATCTACACCTGCCTCTTGTGCTTTTAAAGCAAACTTCACACTACTCACCACATGAACAACAGTAATTCCATGTTTCTTTAAAAAAGGCGTCCACAATTTTGGGTTTCCTGCGGAAGTAAAAACAATTTGCACGCCTTCTTCCACAATAATCTGCATCACTTCTTCAATATTAGGATACAGCATGGGAACATTTACCCCGAAAGGTTTATCGGTCGCTTTTTTACATTTTTGAATATGTTCTCGTAGCCGATCAGGATACATAGAACCAGAACCAATTAATCCTAAACCGCCTGCGTTACTTACGGCAGCAGCTAATTTATAACCACTTACCCAAACCATACCGCCTTGTACAATTGGGTATTTTATTTTAAATAATTCTGTAACAGCATTTACCAACATATAACCTATTTTTTTACGATTTTAAAGAACAGCTCTTCTTCTGTTCCGAAGTTAATTCTAACAAAATAAACACCTGTCTTAAAGTTCGAAATATCAACTTCTCGATTCGGAAGAACACGATCTATACACTTCATTTTCTTTCCTGAAACATCCATTATTTCCACATCGCAAAACTTTCCTAGTTCCGAAGATTTTATTTGAAAAGTCGAATTGACCAACGTCGGAATTAAAAGAACTTCTGACTTTTTTATTTTGGAAACTCCTAAGGAACTATAAATAGCTTTAAAATTGGGGATACCATACCCACGTTGCTCAGTCGGATTGTTATACAAATCTGAAGACTCCTGAATTAGACTTTTTATTTGTTGTGCCGTCTTATTTGGAAAGGCCTGCCACAAACATGCAGCCATTCCGGTCATTATAGGTCCAGAAAAGGATGTTCCATTGGAAGTAGCAATCGTTCCAGAACCATTAATAACGTATACATTTTTGCCTTGTGCGACGACGTTTGGCTTTACTCTTCCATCTGCTGTAGGTCCAAAAGAACTAAAATTAGCTATCTCTTCATTTTCGTCTACGGCTCCTACTGTTAAAACTGAGGGTGCATCGGCCGGTGCTGTGATATATTTCCAAGCAGAACTTCCTGAATTCCCTGCAGAAGTCACCAATAATATACCTCTTGACGCAGCCAACTCTGCCCCTCGACTAATAAAAGTAGTACTCCCGTTCATGTGAACATAGGTATAGTTATAATTGGCATTATCAAATTCAGAATAACCTAAAGAGGTGTTAATTATGGAAACGCCTAGACTATCTGCCCGCTCCGCTGCTTCTACCCAAAGACTCTCTTCTAAAGGCGTTTCATTATAATGATCTTCTGTAGAAAACAAATAAAATTGCGCATTGGGTGCCGTTCCTTGAAATTCATTTTCAACAATCCCAGCTATGGTAGACAAAACCGATAAACCGTGTGTATTTCCTGCATTTACATAAATATCCGTACTTCTAGAAACAAAACTATAACCACCCAAAATTTCTCCATTTTCAGTTTGTCCATCTCTTAAATTCGAAAAAGCATCAAAAGTTTCCACGCCTTTAAAGCCGGAATCTAGGATAGCGATCAAAATATTTTCACCTTTAAAACCTAAGTCATGTAAATAATCACCTTCTAACATTTGAATCTGATTGCCAGCATTCCCATAAGTAAGATTGGACGTTTCTTTTAAACTTGTTGAAAATTTATTTGGAAGCTTTTTTTTGTTGGTGTTTTTCGATTTATTTAGACTAGAGTTTGCAAATTGAATGGAATCTACACTAGTTAAAGTCAGCAATTGATTGATTGCTTTTTTTGTTCCTTGAACATGCAATGCATTCAGCCATTTGGAACGTGCCTTCACAATAATTCCCTGACTAGATGCGATCTCAGAAACATACATCTCTTCTAGTGGCACATCTTTTTCATCCAAAGCAATGGCATGAAAACTCCTTCTGTCTAAAGCTTTTTGTGTTAGCATACTTATAGGATTACTTAAATAAGAACTGGCATTAGGCTTGTTTTTAAAATAAACCCATGCATCTTCCGTCTGACCAAATAGACAGGTCTGAAAAAAAATGAAAATATAGAAGTAGTATTTTTTCTGCATAAGAATAACAAATTTACTCAATTTAACACTTTTCATAAACAAAAAAAGCGAATGAAATAAATTCATTCGCTTTTACCATATAGAAAAACTGATTAGATCAATTTTTTCGCATTTTTTACTTTTTGTTTGGTCAAGGCAATTTCTAATACCTCACTCATTTCAGTCACATAATGAAACTTCAAACCTTTCACATAAGACTCTTTAATTTCATCGATATCTCTTTTGTTTTCAGCACAAAGAACAATTTCTTTGATGTTAGCTCTTTTGGCTGCTAAGATCTTTTCTTTAATTCCACCAACTGGCAACACCTTACCACGCAAAGTAATTTCACCTGTCATTGCCAAGTTAGATTTTACCTTACGTTGTGTTAAAACTGAAATTAACGACGTTAACATTGTAATTCCGGCACTTGGCCCATCTTTAGGCGTCGCTCCTTCTGGAACATGGATATGAATTTTGTAATCGTCTAAAACTTGTTGATCAATTCCAAACTCTTCAATATTCGCTTTGATATATTCCAATGCAATAGTTGCTGACTCTTTCATTACTTTTCCTAAGTTACCCGTAATAGAAAGTTCTCCTTTTCCTTTCGATAAAATAGATTCTATAAATAAAATATCACCACCAACACTTGTCCAAGCCAAACCTGTAACAACTCCAGCAACATTGTTATTTTCGTATTTATCTCTATTCAATCTTGCTGCACCTAAAATAGTAACAATATCTTCGTCTTTTAATTTGATATTGTACTCCTCTTCCATGGCAATGGATTTTGCCGCAAAACGAACTACTTTTGCAATTTGCTTTTCCAAACCTCTAACTCCAGATTCACGTGTATAACCTGTCACAATTTTTTCCAATTGCGACTTCCCAACTTTTAAATGTTCTGAGGTCAACCCGTGCTCTTTTAATTGCTTAGGAAGTAAATGTTTTTTAGCAATTTCTACTTTTTCTTCAATGGTATACCCACTAACATTAATCAGCTCCATACGGTCTCTTAAAGCCCATGGCACTTCCCCTAAATTATTTGCAGTAGCAATAAACAACACTTTAGAAAGATCGTAGCCAACTTCTAAATAATTATCATAAAAGGCTGTATTTTGCTCAGGGTCTAAAACCTCTAACATTGCTGCAGATGGATCTCCTCCATGATTATTCACCAATTTATCTATTTCATCCAATACAAAAACTGGATTTGATGTTTTGGCTTTTTTCATGTTTTGAATCAAACGACCAGGCATAGCCCCGATATAGGTTTTACGGTGTCCTCTAATTTCAGACTCATCACGTAAACCACCTAAAGACATACGAATATATTTTCGTCCCAAAGCTTCGGCGACTGATTTCCCTAAAGAAGTTTTCCCGACACCTGGAGGGCCATACAAGCAAATTATTGGCGATTTCATATCCCCTTTTAATTTTAGCACAGCCAAATGCTCAATAATTCTTTCCTTCACTTTTTCCAGACCAAAGTGATCTCTATTCAATATTTTCTCGGCTCTTTTTAAATCAAATTTATCTTTAGAATATTCATTCCAAGGCAAATCTAGCAACAGCTCTAAATAATTTCTTTGCACAGAATAATCTGGCATTTGTGGACTCATTCTTTGCAAACGTCCAATTTCCTTTTCAAATCGCTCTCCAACTTCTTTCGGCCATTTTTTCTTTTTAGCTTTGGCTTTTAACTCATTCAGTTCTTCATCATTAGAAACGCCTCCTAATTCTTCTTGAATGGTTTTTAATTGCTGATTTAAATAATATTCACGTTGCTGCTGATCCATATCAACACGTGTTTTAGACTGAATATCATTTCTTAAAGCCAAACGTTGTAATTCTTTGTTCAACTCTTTTAAAGTCATAATAGCTCTTTCTTTTAAGCTATTTTTTTCTAACAATACTTGCTTCTCCTGAACACTTAAATTCATATTAGAAGAAATAAAATTCACAAGAAAAGATTGACTTTGGATATTTTTAATGGCGAAACCAGCTTCTGAAGGAAGATTCGGATTTTCTTTCACTACCTCTAAAGCAGATTCTGTTACCGAAGCCATAATTTCTTTAAACTCATCAGTATCTTCTACAAAAGTATCTTCTAAGAATTCTTCTGTTGTTGCTTTTAAATAAGGTTCTTCTTGAACGACTTCTTTAATTTGAAAACGCTTTTTTCCTTGAATAATAACGGTTGTATTTCCATCAGGCATTTTTAACACACGTAAAATCTGTGCAACCACACCCGTTTTATGGATATCTTCAGCAGTTGGCGTTTCAATATCAGGATCAATTTGAGAAACCACTCCTAAAATTTTATCTCCCTTATTTACATCTTTAATTAATTGAATGGACTGATCTCTTCCTGCAGTAATCGGAATGACAACCCCAGGGAAAAGCACCGTGTTTCGTAATGGTAATATGGCTAAAACCTCTGGAATTACTTCTTTATTTATTTCTTCTTCGTCTTCTGCCGTTAATAAGGGAATTAATTCTGAATCTTCATCTAACATATTGTGAAGCGACATTCTGTCTATTTTTACTATTTTTGAATTGCTCATTTATCTCTTTTTCTGTCATAATGACACTTAGTTCCTATTTCCTTTTTAAAATCAAAAGCCCCTAAATTAAAACTAACTGATTTTAAACAACTTAACCACAATCACGTGGCACAACATAAATAATAAGTCAATTCTTATGCCAAGACGTAAACGTCAGTTTCCTGACTTGCCATGATAAAACAGAAATTGAATTTAAAGAAAATTAACATTAAGAAATATGATTAGAGCAAATATTTACTAAATTTAGCTTCAGAAAAATAACCCCACATGAAAGACGCAAAACTTGCAGTACTTATAGATGCTGACAACGTACCTTATAAAAACATCAAAGAAATGCTTGACGAGATTGCCAAATATGGAAATCCGACAATTAAACGAATTTATGCCGACTGGACCAAACAGACAGCTTCTGGATGGAAAGGCGTATTGCTTGAAAATGCCATTACTCCTATACAACAATACAGTTATACTACCGGAAAAAATTCTAGTGACAGCGCTCTTATTATAGATGCTATGGATTTATTGTACTCTGAAAAAGTAGATGGATTTTGCATTGTTTCTAGTGACAGTGATTTTACACGTTTGGCCACACGATTGAGAGAAGCCGCCATGTTTGTTATTGGAATTGGTGAAAAGAAAACCCCAAAACCTTTTATTACCGCTTGTGATAAATTTATTTATATTGAAATTCTAAAAAAGGAACAGGAACAAGAACAGGAAACTATTGAAAAACAAGACAAACCTAGCAAGCAAAAAGCAGAAACTCCTTCTGTAAGTAAAATTGATGCAAGGCTTATAAATCTTATAAAAAATAGTATTGATGAAATTTCTGACGACAGCGGTTGGGCTTTCCTAGGTGCTTTGGGAAGTTTTATTATTAAAAAGAAAACTGATTTTGACCCAAGAAATTATGGTTTTCAAAAATTATTTCCTCTTATAAAAAGTATCGGAAAATTTGAAATTGAAGAAAAACAGACAGGCGATAATAATATCAGACACATTTATATAAAGAACAAATAATTGTTTCCTTTAAATTGCTTTAATTTTTAAAGAAGAAAATGCCAAATAGCTAAAATTGAATTACGAATTCCCTAAGAAACACGTCTTCCAAAATTATTGGATTTTTTTCTTAAGGTAAAATAAAATACAGTGCCCTCATTTAGCTTTGAATCTAGCCAAATTTGACCATCAAAAAGGTTGACAATTTTTTTAACGATAGAAAGCCCTATTCCAATGGATTTAGGGTCATTTTCTAGTTTCGAGAATGTTTTAAAAATTTTATCGAAGTGCTTCTCTTCAATACCTTTGCCGTTGTCTTTGATAAAAAATTTGTAATGTGTTTTACTATACTCATTATAGCCAATTTCAATAAGGCCCTTTTCTTTGTCGTTGTACTTAATCGCATTGTCAACAATATTTTTAAAAAGTTGTTGTAATCGGTAAGAACTCCCATAAACTGTTGGTAAATTCTGAGTAGTAATAAAAATATTTTTAGGGCAATCCAATTCCGACAACATTTGATGGACTTCCTTGTTTAAATCTACATCCCCAATAAGTGTTTCTGACCGACCAATATCTGAGTATTCTAAAATTCCAGTAATAATGTTCTCCATCTTTTCCACATTATCTTTAATATGAATCAAACTATCTTTTCCATTTTCGTCAAACAGTTCTTTGTAATCATCATCCAACCAAGTAATCAGCGTTTCAATCGCTCTTAGCGGAGATTTCAAATCGTGAGACACCATATGTGCGTAATCCGTTAGTTCTTGATTTTGTTGTTCAAGATTTGTAACCAACTTATCTTTTTGCTTGTTTATTTCAACTATTTCTTTGGTTTTCCCATCAATAAAATCAACTAATGTAGAGCTACTTACTTCTTGATTTTCTTGACTACTAACTCCCTCTAAACCATAAAATTTTAAAGTATCAATAACCCTACTTAATTTTTTTATGACCTCTTTTTGCGATTCAGATTCTTTTTTTAAACGTTTATTTGCCTCATATAATTCTTCACTACTGATATTCGTTGCTCTTTGCAACATGCCAAATTGCTCATCATTAATTTCATAGGATTTATTGATCGCATCTAAAAACGACTTCAATTCTTCCGAATTGGGGTCTAATTTTAAAAATTTTCGGATTTGTCTTTTTAGAAGAGAGTGCATCATTCGCTTATTAACGTTACCGTCATGGTTTGATTGTGCAACTGACAAGAAATTTCTCCATTAAATGGTGCAATTTCTCCATAAGAGTAAAACCCACTAATTGTTGTTTCCTTATCCAAAACCGCCATTACTTCTTCAATTTCTTCTTCTACCCTTTGATCCAATACTAATTTCCGACCAATACAGCTTACAAGAAAAGCCAATTCTGGAGTTTTTGAATGCAATTTTAAAGCATTCTTAGCCGCTTTTTCAGAAGCGTTTGCGATATTATCTACATTGGTCATCATAAGCTGCACTTGCGATCCTTCAGCAATATCTCCTGCTAAAATCATGGCATTTTCTGCTTCATCAATATTCAAAATAGAACGAACAATTGATTGTCTTTCATCTTTCGTTTTTACTTTTAATGGAAATAATAAGGCAGCCCCTGGTAAATCTTTCGATTTTTCGCCTAAATACGTTTTATACAAATCTAAAGCTGGTTTTCCATCCAATTCATACAATATATTTCCTTTGGATTTTGTGACCGTTCTTTCCGGTCCAAAAGGTGTCCAACCTCCAAAAATTGATGAAGAAACTTCAAATGTTTCTCCGTAAAAACCAATCGCAACAATCTCTCCGTCCTTCGGGTTTTCGTTGTAAGATGCTAAAGTTCTTTCAAATCTTGCAGCATCACCACAAACCCCACCAGTAATCATTATGCTACTGTCCATTCCGTAATTTAAGCCTTTGGTAAGCTGACTTCCATTGATAAAACTTCCTTCAGAAATAACCATGATATAACTCAATCCCTTTTTATCAAATTGATTTGTTAACTCATTTCCCACTGTAAAGCTATCCAGATTTGCATTTTTTATGTTGTTTGTTTTGATAACGAAATTTGTTTTCTCAAATTCTATTGCATTAATTGTGATCGTATTGTCGGCTACAGAACCTGAAGTTATATCGGCACAGGTACTACCAAAAACAATTTCACCATCAGGAAATAATTCCTTTACATCCGCATATACATTTTCATCTTCCAACAACAATCTATCTCCAAAAACCAACACCAAAGGACGTACTAGTTTTTTTTTCTCTTCTAAATACTCCCAATCTTTTCCTTTCCTTTTTATAATTTGCTGTATGTTCATCCTGTGTTTTTTACAAATATAATTTTTCCTCTAACTTATGAATAAAATTTTAGTTTACAAGCGTCTAAATATCGATGAAAGACACCTTCATTAAGATAAAGGAATTCAACAAAAACTAAAAAAACTTGGCTCTGCGGATTCTATTTTTTTTGAATAGCTTCTTAGCCATGGATAAATTGGAGAAAAAATTCATAGAAATGTCACTAAAAAAAGGAATTCAACTTGTACTGATTTAGGATCCTATTTAAAAAAAAAATACTTTAGAATAAAAATGACAAAACCTGCTTTCTAAATCAAAAATAAAGTTAAATTTGCCCTTTGCTATTTTAATATAGTCAACAAATGGAAACTAAAGATAACAATCAAGAAACTGTAAAAGGAGTTTTTGTGAAGTTTTTGGAAAAAAACAGTCACAGAAAAACACCCGAACGTTTTGCTATTCTTCAAGAAATCTACGATTTAGAAGAACATTTTGATATAGAATCACTTTATATCAGTATGAAAAACAAAAACTACAGAGTTAGTAGAGCAACCCTTTACAATACAATTGAGTTACTTTTAGATAGTGGATTGGTAAGAAAACACCAATTTGGTCAAAACCAGGCGCATTATGAAAAAAGTTTTTTCAACAAGCAGCATGACCATGTGATTTTAGATGACGGACAAGTAATTGAATTCTGTGATCCTAGAATACAAAATATTCAAAAATCTATTGAAGAGTTTTTTGATATTGACATTAAAAGTCACTCACTTTATTTTTATGGAACAAAAAAAAACAAGAACAAATAATTTATTAATTTTTTAGATAATGGCTGTAGATTTATTACTTGGCTTACAATGGGGTGACGAAGGAAAAGGTAAAATTGTAGATGTACTTACAAAAAATTACAATTTAATTTCACGCTTCCAAGGAGGACCAAATGCTGGACATACGTTAATTTTTGACGGACACAAACATGTATTACATACAATTCCATCAGGTATTTTTCACGATGAAGCTTTAAATATCGTAGGAAACGGAGTAGTAATTGACCCTGTTATCTTTAAAAAAGAATTAGAAAATTTAGACAAGTTTAATTTAGACTTAAATGCTAAAATTTTAATTTCTAGAAAAGCTCATTTAATTTTACCTACACACCGTTTGCTTGATGCTGCTTCTGAAGCTGCTAAAGGAAAAGCAAAAATCGGTTCTACTTTAAAAGGTATTGGTCCAACTTATATGGACAAAACAGGTAGAAATGGAATGCGTGTTGGTGATTTAGAATTAGACAATTGGAAAGAAATTTTCCAAACACTTACCGACAAGCACTTAAAAATGTTGGCTTTCTTTGATGTTGAATTAGAATTTAACTTAGAAGAATTAAAAGAAGAATTTTACATTGCTGTAGCACGTTTAAAAGAACTATCATTTATTGATAGCGAAGAATATTTACACCAAGCTATTAAAAGCGGTAAAACAATTTTAGCAGAAGGTGCGCAAGGATCTTTATTAGATGTTGATTTTGGAACTTACCCTTTTGTAACTTCATCTAACACTACTGCTGCTGGAGCTTGTACTGGATTGGGAATTGCCCCAAACACTATTGGAGAAGTTTACGGAATTTTCAAAGCGTATACAACTCGTGTAGGTTCTGGACCTTTCCCAACTGAATTATTCGACGAAGACGGAGCTAGAATGGCTAAAGTTGGTCATGAATTTGGAGCAACTACAGGACGTGCAAGAAGATGTGGATGGTTAGACATCGTAGCTTTAAAATATGCTTGTCAAGTAAATGGAGTGACGCAATTAAACATGATGAAAGGTGATGTACTTTCAGGATTTGAAACGTTGAAAGTTTGTACAGCTTATAACTATAAAGGAGAAATCATTAAACATTTCCCTTACAATATTGAGCCAGAAAATGTAACACCTATTTATACAGAATTTAAAGGTTGGAGTGAAGATATTACTGAAATCACTTCAGAAGCAGAATTCCCTAAAGAATTGTCTGAGTATATTTCTTTTATTGAAAAAGAAACAGGAATCAGAATTTCTATTGTATCTGTCGGACCTGATAGAAAACAAACTATTGTAAGATAATTTACTTAGTTTATCATCTATAAAAACGGACACTTTTTTAAAGTTGTCCGTTTTTTATTTTAAAGAAATACAGCTTTGTAGATAATTTAACAAATAAAAAAAATTACTCCCCACTTTTTCTTTATTTTTGTGCCTCAAAAGAATAAATTTGAAATACAATATCCTATTTTTTATTAGCTTTATTACTTGTCTTGGTTTTTCTCAAAACAAGAAAATAAAAATTTTAAACTCTGAACAAACCTATAAAGACGAAGCTCGCTATCCTAGAGCCGTTATTTTAAATGGAGCTGTAAAAATCAGTCATGACGGAGCAATTATGACTTGTAACAAAGCCCTACTCTATTCTTCTCAAAATTTGCTGCATGCCTACGGAGAAGTAAAAGTAAACCAGGGAGACACCATTAAACAAAGTTCAGATTATATGAACTACAACGGAAATACAAAAAAAGCAATTTCTTGGGGGAATGTAGTTCTAACAGACCCAAGTATAAAAATAGAAACAGATACCTTACATTTTGACCGTGAACTGCAAGAAATGTACTACAATTGCAATGCAAAAATTACAGATGTAAATAACAAATTAACTAGCAAAAACGGAACCTATTATACCGAACAAAAAAAGTTTACTGCCACAACCAATGTGGTCGTTAGCAATCCTGAAAACAAATTAGTTTCAGGTCACTTAGATTATTATACGGAAAGTGGTCAAACCTATTTTTATGGTCCTTCAACCATTACCACCAAAGAAAGTGTTGCCTATGGAGAACGTGGCTTTTACGATACCAAAATTGGCATTTCTAGATTGATGAAAAACGCAAAGATCAACTACGATAACAGAATTATTGAAGGGGACAGTATTTTTAGCAATAAGGAAAAAGGGTTTGCTTCTTCGACCGGAAATACGATTGTTACAGATACGATTAATAACATGATTATTAAAGGAGGTTACGCAGAATTTCATCGTTTAAAAGATTCTGTTTTGGTTTTAAAAAGACCTGTCGCTATTTCTATTGTAGAAAAAGATTCAACCTTTATTCATGGAGATACTTTATTAATAACAGGAAAACCAGAAGATCGTATTGTGCGCGCCTACCACCATGTAAAAATATTCAAATCTGATTTACAAGGAAAATGTGATTCTTTGCACACCAAACAAAGTATTGGTTTGACAAAAATGTTTAAAAATCCGATACTCTGGTCGGGAGAAAACCAAATTACGGGTGATAGCATTCATTTGCTATCCAATTCAAAAACCAACCAACTAGACTCCTTATTTATCAAAACCAATGCATTTATCATCCAAAAAGATTCTGTTGGTTACAACCAAATCAAAGGAAAAAACATGTATGGTAAATTTGTCGACAATAAACTGAAAACACTTTTAGCAAAAGGAAATGGTCAGGTTGTCAATTATGCTCGTGATGAGATGAAAAAATTAATTGCCATCATGAAAATGAGTTGTAGTAATATATTATTTGAGCTAGATGAAAACGCTGTAAAAAACATCAAGTTTTTAAATATGCCCGATGGTAAAACCTATCCTCCTTCTCAGTTCCCGGTAACGGAAGAGAAATTGAAAGGATTTATTTGGAGAGCCAATGAGAAGCCCCTCACCAAAGAAGATATTTTCATACATGATGATGAAGTTTCAAGTCAAGATCTCAAAAAAAAAGTAAGCAACATTCAACAAAACAACTAAAGTTATAAACTAATGAAAGAGGATTTTTTCAATCACCAAGCACAAACATCTCCTCATCCTTTGGCCATAGAAATATCACATGCCAAAGGTTCCTATATTTATGACCTAAATAAAAAAGCTTATTTAGATTTTGTCGCAGGAGTTTCTGCCAATACATTAGGACACAATCATCCAGAAGTAACCAAAGCAATTAAAAATCAATTGGATGCCTATACACATGTTATGGTATATGGCGAATTTATCCAAAAACCACAAGTAGAACTTTGCAAACTGCTTGCTAAAAATTTACCCAATACTTTACAATCCGTATACCTGACTAATTCTGGAACAGAAGCCACTGAAGGCGCCCTAAAACTTGCCAAAAGAGTTACAGGCCGTAGCGGTTTAGTTTCCTGTAAAAATGGCTACCACGGAAATACTCAAGGCTCTATGAGTGTTTGCGGTGCGGAAGAACAAAACCGTGCTTTTCGACCATTGGTTCCAGGTGTTAAATTCATAGAATTTAATAAAGTAGAAGACTTACAAAAAATAACTACAGCAACTGCAGCTGTTATCCTAGAAACGATTCAAGGGGGTGCCGGATTTATTGTTCCAAAAAATGATTATTTGGCGAAAGTTCGCAAGCGTTGTGACCAAGTTGGCGCCTTGCTTATCCTAGATGAAATCCAATCTGGAATTGGAAGAACAGGAAAATTATTTGGTTTTGAAAATTACCATATGGTACCCGACATTGTTGTTACAGGAAAAGGTTTAGGCGGTGGAATGCCAATTGGGGCTTTTATTTCTTCCAAAGAAAACATGGCCTGTTTACAAAACAATCCTAAATTGGGACATATCACAACATTTGGTGGTCATCCGGTAATTGCCGCCGCTGCGTTAGCTACCCTTCAACAATTATATAAAAATAATTTACTGGAAGAAAGTCTACGAAAAGAACAATTATTTCGTTCCCTTTTGGTGCATCCTAAAATCAAAGAAATTCGCGGTATTGGTTTAATGTTGGCTATCATTGTTGACAATCCGGAATTTGCTTCCAAAGTTATTTTAGACTGTTTAGACAAAGGTTTGATACTATTTTGGCTTTTATTTGAAGGCTCAGCCATTCGATTGACGCCCCCTCTAACCATTTCTGATGAAGAAATTAAAAAGGGCTGTCTGATCATTTTAAACTCATTAGAAAAAATATAAAAAGGGATTTTTATATTTCAAAAAAAACAAAAAAAAACTAACCTATGTTAATTTTTTGTTATATTTTAGACTATCAATTTATTCAAGGCAGCTAATTATTTTACGTTAATGGTTAATTTCATGACAAATCCCATTATCATTTTCTTTTCAAAAAGAAGTTTTTGCTAGATATAAATTGTACACCCCCTAGGATTAATTATTAGTACAATTGACTTATACCTATTTTATTTAGGTACAGGTTTATATTAAATAAATTTACTAACCTTTAATTCTTAATTTTCATGAACAATTCACTCTCAAAACTACAAGAGTTCGAACCAAAGCTCTTGTCAAACCAAAACCTAAAGACACTTATAAAAGTTTCTTTATTGGCCATTGTGTTGAATTTCTCAACCTCAATCTACTCACAAAACCCACCAGAATTTATTCAAGAATGGCAACCACTAGAAGAAGCTGAGTTCCATTACGATGTATCCTATGCCGTTGTAAAATGCTCTCCAACTTCTAATGCGCAAGTTATTTTAAATGCCTTTGATGAAAGCGGTTCTCATTCCAAAATTGGATTTACACTTGACTTAACCGATGCTACTGGAAACAAAGCTCAAGTAACAATTCCTTTGTTCTCTACCAAACTAGGTGACATGAATATCTCATCATGTGAATCTGAACTAAATTCAAATTTAAAATTTGAAGTACCTGCAGGTATAGACGCTGCTACTATGAAAATTGAAATAACTTATAACACTGGGTCATGAAAAAAATAATCTCAATATTTATTTTGATTGCATTCTTTAGTATTAGTCAGCAATCAACCGCACAGTCGTGCAACGACGTTCCTGTAATTAACAGTTTTGAACCTAATACTGGTTTTATTGGAAGTGTTGTAACTATTTTTGGAGCAAATTTTGACTCTAATATAATCACTAACAACATTGTGTATTTTGGATCTACAAAAGCTCAAGTACTTAGTGCTACCTTTGGGACCTTAAAAGTTGTTGTTCCTGTAGGTGCTTCAACAGCACCTATTTCAGTTACCAATCAATGTGATTTAACAGCTTACTCGAAAGTCGCTTTTAATGGGATTTTTTGCCCTACTCCTTTAAACAATCAAACATACAATAACAGAGCGTTTGATTTAACAGGTGTTTATGGCGCTTACAACATGATTTCACAAGATTTAGATTTAGACGGTAAACCTGAGGTAATTTCTTCTAGTAACGGTGGTGGTTTAACTATTGCAGTTAATAACTCTACTCCTGGGAATTTATCTTTTACTAAAATTAATCGTAGCGGTGGTGGACAAAGTATCTATGCTGCTGATTTTGATGGTGACGGTCTAAAAGATTTATTATCTACTTACTACGTAAATAGAAATACGAGTACAGGACCAGGTAATATTTCTTTTGCAGCTCCTCAAAGTATTCCTCAAGTTAGTAGATACCAAATAGCTGCAGGTGATTTTAACAATGATGGGAAAATAGACATTATCGGTAGTAATGGAAATAATATTTATATTGCCTTTAATACAAGTACAGGGCCTGGAAATATTGCCTTTGGTTCTGCACAATATATTGCAAACCCTGGACATTGTACAGGAATTCAAGTTGCCGATATTGATGGTGATGGGAAAACAGATTTTATTGCCTCACAAGGACCTTATAACAGAGCTGTTTCTATCAGAAACACAACTGCTACAGGAAGTATGACTCAATCTTTTGACGCCCCTGAATTTTGGGCCTCTGGAGGATCTTATCCTTATAGAGCAGGACTTGCAGATTTTGACAAAGATGGAAAAATTGATTTTACTTCTTGTAATTATTCAGGAGCTACAAATACTGCTATATGGAGAAATATTTCTACTGTAGGAAATATTGTTTTTGCTTCTACTGTTAACTTAGCGGCCCCAGGTGCTAATTATAGAATTGGGGTTGGAGATGTAGATGGTGATGGTTATCCAGACATCGTAACTAAATCTTTAGGTGCGAATGTCTTCTCTGTTTACAAAAACACTTCTTCTGCACCAGGCACACCGACCTTTGCTGCTAGAATCGATTACAACTCTAGTTGGCAAGCAGAAGTTTCGGGTATTGTAATTGGTGATTTGGATGGTGATTTTGTTCCAGATATTGCCACTTCTGGTATCAGCTCAAACAGAATACTTTTTCATAGAAACATAAGTGCACAAGTTGATACGGATGCACCTACCGCAATATGTAAAAACATCACAGTTGCTTTGAGTCCTCAAGGTACTGTTTCTATTACTGCAGATATGATAGATGATGGATCTAGTGATGCATGTGGCTTAGATAAAATTGAAATATCTAATGCTAATTTCACCTGTGCAGATATTGGTGAAAACGAAGTTGTTTTAACCGTGACTGACAATGGTGGAAACACTGCCACTTGTACGGCTATTGTAAATGTACAACCCGCTGCCATTATTGTTAGTGGCCAAACTACTGTTTGCCAAGGAGGTATAATTCCTATGGAAGCGAATCTTGGCGATTCTTATTTATGGAAAAAAGACGGTGTTGTAATTGCTGGTGCTACAAATAGAACCTATGATGCTACCGTTTCAGGTTCTTATACCGTAAATGTTACCAATTCAGGCGGATGCTCAGGTGAATCTTTAGCAACTGTTGTTACTGTTAATAACAATCCTACTGTCAACGTTTCCCCATCAGGAACAACATATATTTGTCCTCCAGACGGAAATGCTGAATTAACAGCATCTCAATCATCTATTTATCAATGGATGTTAAATGGTGTGGATATTCCGAATGCAACTCAACAAATATACACCACCAATACTGTTGGTAATTATAGTGTTCGAGTAATTGACTTATTTGGTTGTTCAGCAATTTCAGATGAAATTACGGTTGCTTCCAATCCTCCTGAAATTGACGTGGTTGGTTCCGGAGATTACGGGAATATATTGCCTAATCAAAATTATACGCAAACTTTCCTAATTTCCAATACAGGAACTAACAGCCTAGATATCAACAGTATTTCTATAACAGGTGTTGATGCAGGATACTTTAGTTTCAATATTTCTTCAAACTCAATTGCACCCGGAAGTTCTGCAAATCTTGATGTCGTATTTAATGCACCAAATATCACTACTTATTTAGCTGATTTAACAATTGAATCAAATGACTGTGATGAAAGCTTACTAAGCTATCCATTGTCTGCAGAAATAACTTGTTTGGCTGCTGATATTCCAGAGGAACTTCAGAATATTGAAGCGACCACGGATATTGGAGTATGTACTTCTGTAGTAACTTACGATGTTGCGACAGTAGGAAATCCTGCGGCAGAAATTAGTTATATTTTTACAGGTGCCACTACCGGTAATGGCTCAGGAATTGGTTCTGGGTCTCTATTTAATTTAGGAACAACGACTGTTACTGTGAACGCTTCAAATGCTTGCGGTGATGTATCTAAAAGTTTCAATATACTAGTTACCGACAACACCGCTCCTAATATTATTGCTAATGATTTGGCTGTTGAATTAGATGCTAATGGAAATGCAACTATTAGCGCTGAAGACATTGAAAATGGCAGTACAGATGCTTGTGGTATCGCTTCTATTTCGGTTGACAAATCAAATTTTGATTGTTCAAATATTGGTAATAACGACGTTATTTTAACGGTGACAGATAACAATAATAACAGTTCAACTACTACCGTTAATGTAGTTGTTAGTGATACAATTGTACCAACTGTAATTACTCAAAACATTATTGTTGCTCTATCAAATGGAGAAGCAACAATAACACCTGAAAGTATTGACGGAGGAAGTTTTGACAACTGTGAAATAGCTTCTATGGAAATCTCTAGAAACTTCTTTGAATGTGGCGATGATGGTGACCATAAAGTTACATTGACTGTTACTGATGTAAATGGAAACTCATCTTCTAATGTGGCCATAGTTACAATTAAAGGAGTAATTCCAACCGTCACAATTGATGATTTTACTGCAGTGAATGGACAAAATCAGAATACTGTATTTATCGGATATGGTCCAAGTGAAATTGAATTAGTAACTAATGCGAACGGTGGAAGTGGGTTCACCTATAGTTGGACCGCCAATTCGGGTGAAAGCATTGATAATGTAGCGAACCCTACAATCAAGCCAACTGCAAACACTATCTACACTGTTGTAGTAACTAATTCTAACGGTTGTTCTGCAACTACCTCTATTGAAGTTTGTGTAATAGACGCAAGGAGTTACGATAAAAAAGGTAACATCCAAAAAGGAAAAGTTACCATCTGTCATCATACAAGCAGTAGCAAAAACAAATTTGTAATGATTAATGTTAGCACCAATGCAGTGGCCAAACATATAGAAAATCATGGTGATACTTTAGGTGATTGTGAAGCAACTTGTATAACAGTCACACCGACCATAACATCAAGTCCAAATAGTTTTAAAACTACCGAAAACAATACAGCTGCTAGTCCAGAAGTTATTGTTTACCCAAACCCTGCTAAAAACAATGTTAGCATATCTTTAAATACTGGAGAAAACGTCCCTGGTACAATTCAAATCTATGAATTCTCTGGAAAAATGATTTATTCTAAGGTTATTCAGGATGTTAATAAAGGGCAAAATGTAAGTATTAAAAACCTTAAAAAAGGTACTTATTTGGCTAAAGTAATTTATGATGGTAATGTTTTTGTTGAATCATTTGTCAAAAATTAAATATAATTATTAAACTAAAATTCAACCCCACTAACAAAATTAGTGGGGTTGTTATTTTATATTTAAAATATTCTGATCAAATTTTCATTTGATGATAGAGGCATAACGAATACTATTCTACAGGCTTTAGATCAATTATAATCGAACTTAATAAAGTGATAAAACCATTAACATTACCCAATAAAATTCTCCTTAGGATAGATTAAGCCTACAAACTGTTGCAAATAAATTTATTCTTTTTTATTTTATAAAATAAAAAAAATACTATATTTGTGTTTTTAAAACATATTATAATGAAAAACGGTACAGTAAAGTTCTTTAATGAATCAAAAGGATTTGGATTTATTACAGAAGACGACACTAACGAAGAATTCTTCGTACACATCTCAGGTTTAATTGATGAAATCAGAGAAGGAGACTCAGTTGAGTTCGAATTAAAAGAAGGTAGAAAAGGTATGAACGCAGTTGATGTTAAAGTAATTTAATTAAAACTGTCTTTTAGATATTTTTAAAATCTGAAAAGCTCGTTGTAGAATATACATCGAGCTTTTTTTATGCGTATTCCGTAAGTGCTACGGTATTTTTTCTTTGAATTTTCTTCGTAGCTGTCTCTGCAAAACTGGGCACAAAACAAATAGCCTTCGGAATTTCAAATTTATCTAAGTCTACCTGTTTTAAAAAAAGAGCAATCTCAGACTTGTCATAAATAATACTCCCTTCTCCTTCAATAAAAAGAACAAGTTTTTCTCCTAAACGAGCATCTGGACAACCATAAATAAAGAATCGTTCCTCAATATGGCTAGCCATTTTTTTTTCTATTTGTTCCGGTATAAATTTTAGTCCACCAGAGTTGATAATGGAATCAAAACGACCTAACCAAACAAATTCTTTTTTTGAGTACAATGAAATTACATCATTAGTGATAATGCAGTTATTTGACACCAAAGGAGCGTCTATCTTTAAACAATTTCTTGCATCTATTGAAAATGACACATTTGGCAAAGCCCTATAACATTCTTGATTTTCATCTGGCAGAAAATTATTCAATTTTTTAAGAGCTATATGACTCACCGTTTCTGTCATACCATAACTAGCATATAAACGACAACTCGTATCTATTAGCTGCTTCTTTAAACTTTCAGACACGACTCCGCCCCCGACCAAAATTTTCTTTACTTTGTTCAAATCGTTTATTGAATTGGCAACTTGTAAAGGAACCAAGGCTGCAAAATCAAAATGAGATTTAGGATCCTTTAACGGACAGCTATTCTCTTTTGTATAGCTTAGCTCCCAACCTAATTCTAATGCTCTAACCAACATCATTTTACCAGCAATATAGTTTGCAGACAAGCATAGCAATGCTTTAGTACCTGCCCCTAAATCAAAATAAGTACCTGTTGCCACGGCTGAATTTACCATATGCTTTTTTTGAACTTGTATTCGCTTCGGAATTCCGGTAGATCCTGATGTTTTTACTTCAACATACAATTTGTTATCAAACCAATCAACCAAAAAATCAGCTATATCTGTAGACAAATCTTTAGAAAACAAGAGCAAGTCTTTTACATTTTCAAAAGAACTCTTATTTAATTTAAAAGATCTATTAAATTCCAATTTCTTCAACTTCATGTATTTCAGTTATCGTTCCACTCAATTTCTCTTTCCAATTATTCCATTTGTATTTCTTAGAAAAAAGGAATAGCAATATAGGATAAAGTACCAGCATAGGTACAAATACCCAAAATAGCGTTGGCTCTGATAAATCTTTAAAAACAGAGTGTGTTTGAAAAGCAGTCCAATCGGCAGTAACAAGCAAGGCTGTCACCAAATTATTTGCGGCATGAAAACCTAAACTAAGTTCCAAACCCTCATCCATTAAAGCCAAAACACCCAAAAACAAACCTGTACCAACATAATACAACAACAGTACATTTCCCAATTTATCAATCTCTGGATTCTCGTAATGCATCAAACCAAATAAAACTGAGGTTACCAACAATGGAAACCATCTATTTTTAGAAACCATTGCCAAACCTTGCATCAGGTAACCACGAAATACATATTCTTCAAACGCAATTTGGATGGGAATAAGAATTAAAGCTAAGGCGAATAATCCTAAAAAAGGTATTAACTCAAAATTCCATTCAAAAAGTTCGGGAGCACTTAAAAGCTGAATTCCAAAAAAGAATACAACGAAAAAAGACCAAATTCCAAAAGAAAAAAAGAATCGTTTCCAATCCATCTTTTTTCGAGCTGTTGTTAAGGATGTTAAGCTTTTATCATGTATAAACTTTACCGAAAAAAATAGTGCTACTAGTCCAAAAACAAAGGGCAACACCATATATATTAACGATATATTAGAATCAAATAAAGTCAAAACATACGTAATGTCATTTAATTTTGTCGCATCTACATCACTATTTTCAGCGACATTTACAATAGCAAAACTCAAAGGAATAGAACCAAAAAACACACCCAATAAAACAAGCACAATACTTGCTATATAACGCCACCAATCTGTTGCACCTTTAAATCCTTCTTCTAAATAGCCCATACTTTTCAGATATTTTTTCAGCTAACATAAATTTAGCGATTAATTTTTCTTTTCTAACAGGGGGACAAATTTAAATTCACCCAATTCATGCTTTTCGAACGATTTCATACCCGTTCTTTTATACATATGCATAATCTGAGTTTCCTCGCCTACAGGAATGACCAATGTCCCTCCTATTTTTATTTGTGCCAACAAAGGTTTCGGCACAAATGGAGCACCAGCGGTAACAATTATTTTATCGAAAGGAGCGTAATTTGGCAAACCTTTATAACCATCGCCAAATCCCACATATTTAGGCCAATAGCCTAATTTAGGTAAAAACAATTTTGTTTTCTTAAACAACTCATTTTGACGTTCTATGGTATATACTTCCGCACCAAGTTCCATTAAAACAGCCGTTTGATATCCAGAACCTGTACCAATTTCTAAAACTTTATCTCCCCGTTTAATTTCTAATAATTGTGACTGAAATGCCACTGTATACGGATGAGAAATAGTTTGATCTGCCAAAATTGGAAAGGCTTGATTTTTATAAGCAAAATCTTCAAAACTAGAATCCAAAAATAAATGTCGTGGAATTTTTGATAAGGCGTTCAGTACATTTTTATCAGTAATACCCATTTCTGAAATTAATTTAGCCAACTGATTTCGAAGGCCTTGATGCTTTAAAGTGTCTTTCACGTATTTCTTGAATTTTGGAAGGCTAAAATTAGTAATTAATCACCAAAGATTTCTATTTTTGTTTAAAAGTTGACTTTTTAAATTTTCAAGTAATTACAACAAAGTCAAACAACACAATAGAGTCATAATTTTCAACCTATAAATTCATCATTACATGTTAAAAGCAGGCGTATTAGGAGCTGGTCATCTAGGAAAAATTCATTTAAGATTATTGCAACAATCTGAAAAATTTGACTTGGTTGGTTTTTATGATCCCATTAAAGAAAATGCTGAAAAAGTAGCCAAAGAATTTGGTTATACTGCTTTTGACTCGATTAGTGATTTAATAGCTGCTGTAGATGTTATTGATATTGTAACGCCAACACTTTCTCATTTTGACTGTGCACAACAAGCTGTAAAAGCAGGAAAACATGTGTTTATTGAAAAACCGATTACCAAAACTTATGAAGAAGCTGCAGCTTTAAGAGATTTGGTTCAAGCAAATGGTGTACGTGGACAAGTAGGTCATGTAGAAAGATTCAATCCGGCATTTACAGCTGTAAAAGAATCTATCCACAACCCTATGTTTATTGAAACGCATCGTTTGGCTGAATTTAATCCTAGAGGAACAGACGTTCCAGTGGTTTTAGATTTAATGATTCATGATATTGATATTATTTTGAGTGTGGTACATTCCAAAGTAAAAACGGTTCAGGCTAGTGGAATTTCTGTTATTTCAGAAACTCCTGATATTGCGAATGCTCGGCTAGAATTTGAAAATGGCTGTGTGGCTAATTTAACAGCAAGTAGAATCTCTATGAAAAACATGCGTAAATCTCGTTTCTTTCAAAAAGATGCCTATATTTCTGTAGATTTCTTAGAAAAGAAAAGTGAATTGGTAAGAATGACAGATGCTCCTGAAAACCCTGGTGATTTTGCCATGATTTTACAAAATGCCGAAGGTGTTAAGAAACAAATTTATTTTGAAAACCCAGAAGTGGCACCTAATAATGCTATTTTAGATGAATTAGAATCTTTTGCGAAGGCCATAGAAACAAACACAACGCCAGTAGTATCATTATACCAAGGCGCGGAAGCCTTGAAAGTTGCTGAGCAAATTATTGCCTGTTTTTAAAACTTAATTTTAAACCTATGAATACGTTTAGCAGCAAAAAGAACGCAATTATTTTATTTGATGGTTTCTGCAATTTATGTGATTCATCGGTTCAGTTTGTGATCAAAAGGGATCTTAAACAAAAGTTTTCCTTCTGCTCCTTACAATCAAATGAGGCACAAAGTTTTTTAGAGCGAACAAAGCCTGAACTTAAAGAGATAGATAGTATTTTATTTATAGAAAATAATAAAATTTACACAAAGTCGAGTGCTGCTTTAAAAATTGCAAAAGAATTAAATGCTGCTTGGCCTTTATTATATGTATTTTTTATTCTTCCCAAATTTATTAGAGATGCTGTTTACGATTTTATTGCCAAACGCAGATATGCCTGGTATGGTAAAAAAGAGCAATGCAGAATCCCTACTAAAGAAGAGTTAGATAGATTTATTTGCTAGGATAATGGTCGTCCCAATTCTGCACATGTGGATCTCCTAATTTGCCTTCCGACTTTGCAACTATCATGGAAACACAAGCATCACCCGTTACATTAACGGTCGTTCTTAACATGTCCAACGGTCTGTCAACTGCAAAGATCAATGCCAAACCAATAGGCAACAATTCTTTTGGAAAACCAATGGCATCTAATACGATAACCAACATTACCATTCCTGCACCAGGAACCGCTGCAGAACCAATTGAGGCCATTAGTGCTGTTAACACAATGACCAACTGATTAGAAAAATTTAAGCCTTCAGGCCATAAAACTTGCATGATAAAAACGGAAGCCACGGCTTGATACAAGCTAGTACCATCCATGTTGATGGTAGCACCAACAGGAAGCACAAAACTAGAAACTTCTTTATCTACCCCTAAGTGCTCTTCAACCCTTTCCATAGTAACCGGTAAAGTAGCGGCACTAGAACTTGTTGAGAAAGCTAAGAGTTGTGCAGGAGCAATTTGTTTTAAAAACCAAATAGGTGATTTTTTAGTGTATACGGAAACAATTAGCAGATAGAAACAAATCATTAATACCAAACCTGCGGCCACCACTCCAACATAACGTAAAAGCGCAAATAATACATCCGGATCATTGGTCGTTACAATAACAGTTGCCAATAAGGACAAAACAGCTACTGGTGCAAAGAGCATAATCAAATCGACCATTTTAAGCACTACGGAGTTTAAGGAGTCAAAAAAATCTTTTAAAGGTTTGGCTTGTTCCTCTGGAATTAACAAAATACTAATTCCTAAAAAGATGGTAAAAAAGATTACTTGTAGCATCATCTTATTATTACTCATGGCTTGTATGGCATTGTCAGGAACCATATCTACCACAAATTGCAAGGGCCCGTTACTTTGTTGTTTATTCGCTTCAGAAATTCTTTCTTTAATTTTATCGTTAGAGGCATAAGTTTGCTTTAACTTAGTTACGGTTGCTTCTGAAATTCCTTCACCCGGTTTTGTGAAATTCACAAGCCCCAGTCCGATTGAAATTGCAAATACGGTGGTAGTTACATACAATAAAATTGTTTTTAGTCCCATGGACTTAAACTTAGAAATATCTTTTAAATCGGAAATTCCCTTTATTAATGAAGCGATGATTAAGGGTACTGCAATCAATTTTAGCATTCTTACAAAGATCGTCCCAAACGGTTCAACCCAATCTAAAACCAATTGTTTCCCGAAGGAAAACTGAAGCATTAATAAGCCAAAGAGTATTCCTAGAAGCATTCCAATTAAGATCTTCCAATGCAAAGCCATTTTTTTCATGAAGTACACTAATTTAGTAAGATGGTAAGGTACTAAAAATTATAGTAAAAATTAAGAATCTAGATAGCTCAAGGTACTATCTTGTTGTGGATTTAAACCTTTAGCATGCACAAAGAATTGTTGAATCTTTTTCATGTCCACGTCTATATCTCCATTAAGTTCATAAGGAGTATCAATGAAAATTTCTTTTTTCTCATAATTCAACGCTACTTTTACTACAGGAACATTGGCCAATTTAGCGATATAATAAAATCCGGTTTTCCATCGGTCCGTTTTACGACGAGTTCCTTCTGGAGAAAGACTGAAAATAAAATGCTCATTTTCATTAAATTTTTCTACCACCGTATTCACCATTGCATGATTTTTAGTCCGGTCAATAGGAATACCTCCGTAGTATCTAAAAAACCACCCAATGGGTCGTTTAAAAAGACTTTTTTTTCCTACAAAAGCAGCATTAATACCTGTGATATATTTGATAAGAATTGCAATCGGAAAATCTACCCAACTGGTATGTGGGTATACAATTACAACATATTTTTTTAGCTTTTTAGGGAAAGCTCCATGTAATTTCCATCCAAGAACAGAAAAAAAAACCCACTGAGAAATGGTTTTCATGCTTGGAAGATACAACTTTTTGTTTCTCAGTTTCCAATTCTACTTCAACAATAAACCTTTGTTAAGTCTATTGTCCTTTAAAATGAATTATTGTACTTATGGTTTTTATGAAAATTTTAAAATCTAAATACACTCCCCTAGATTTTATATAATACAAGTCGTATCGCAATTTTATTTCTTGCTCTTCAATAGTTCCTGCATACGGAAACATGACTTGTGCCCATCCTGTTAGTCCAGGTTTAACAACATGTCTAATAGCATAAAAAGGCAACTCTGATCGCAAACTTTCTACAAACTCAGGACGTTCGGGTCTTGGACCGATAAGGCTCATGTCACCAACAAAAATATTCCAAAATTGTGGAATTTCATCAATCCTACTTTTTCTCAAAAACTTTCCAAAACTTGTAATTCTAGCATCGTTTTTTGATGCCCAAACCGCACCATTCTTCTCTGCATTTACAATCATAGATCGGAATTTATAAATGTTAAACGTTTTCCCCTTTTTACCAACACGTGTTTGTTTGTAAAACAAAGGCCCCTTATTGGCTATAAGATTTCCAATAAAAACAAATGGACTTATGAGTAGCAAGGATATCAATCCAAAAACAGAGATAAAAACATCTACAAAACGAACGTAAAATAAATAGAAAGCATTTTCATGATTATGGCTAAAAGATAAATATTTATAAAAATTACTATCCAAATTTCCTTTAGCAACACAGTAGGTAATTTCTTCATACATATTCTCAATACTTTTCATATTGATTCCATGTTCGAATAAATATACAAATTGTTTATTTATTTCATTATAATCTTTAACATTTGCCGTACTAGAAGAAATAACAACTTCATCTACTTGTTGTTTTTCTACAATTTCTATTAAATTGGCGTCCTTAATATTGATAAATTTATAGTCATTTTTACATTCAATTTTTTTGTCAGAAATGTAACAAACAACATTATTCTGGTAGGCCTTTTTTTCTATAATATCTAAAATTTCCAACAAGCGATCATTCCCTCCGATGAGTACAATACTTTTTGTATAAAGTGGTGAGAATATAAAGGAAGTGTAAAAAAGTCTAAAAAAAAGTATTGGAATAAATATTACTAAAAAAAAGTAGACTATTTCAATACGATCATTTGGTAAGGAAGGTGTTATAAATGGTGTAAATATATAAAACAACACCGTTGTAATTACAGTTACAAAAGCACTTCTAGCGGTAGCATATCTACTACTCGATAATTTTAAATTGTACAATTCAAAAATATTACCAAACAATAAAAAGTACAAATAAAACACAATAAACCATGTGTATATTTTTTCGTTTTCAAAAGAAATATATTTAATTCCTTCTTTACTCGTTAAAAAATACAAGCCTAGGACGATTGCTAAAAAATCCATGGTGCGAAGTAATACTTTTCGCTCAGAGATATTTAAATATTGTTTTTTCTTTTTTCTATTCATTCGTCAGTAAAACGTCAATTAATGAGTTGTACTCCTAGGGGGACTCAAAGTTATCAATTTCTATTGAAAAACAAGGTGATCCTTCATAAAATATAAAAAACAATTGAAATAAAATTTTTATCCAAACTAATGCTTAAAATAATGAGATATATGCATCACTTAAAACTTGAAAATTGTGCTTCTCTTTCACAAATTCATAGCCTTTCAAACCTATAGCTGTTAATTCTTTATCTTCTTTACAGGCAAAGTACTTTACCCCATCTACTATGGCTTCTGCTGATTCAGGTTTTACAATAATTCCACCACCCGACATTTCTATTGGATCGTTAATTTTATTAGAAGAAACTAATACAGGCTTTTTGCTAAGCATATAATCAAAAAACTTATTAGAAGAAACACCATAATCAAAAAGTGGAGTATCATTACGGCCTACAAAACAAACATCAAAATAACTAAGCATGTGTTGTACTTGGTTCTTATTTATTTTGGAAATGAACGTCACATTGGTATTTCCCTTTACTTCATTTTGCAACTCTTCTTTTAAATAACCATCACCAACCAAAACAAAATGAATCTTTTCATCTGCTTTTAACAATATAGAAGCCTCTATTAAATATTCTAAAGCATTTGCCATTCCCATAGTTCCTGTATACCCTACAATAAATTTATTTTTAGGAATACTAGCGATTGTTTCTTGCGGCAATTCTTCATTTACCAATAAATCCTCATCAATACCATTAGGTATCCAAACAAACTTTGAAGGGTCTTTAGAAATCGCATTTATATAGCTATGTGCATTAGGAAGCAGCGAAACAATCTTGTCGGCTTTTTTATAGCCAAATGTTTCAAACCACTTCATTAACACCACCATTGGGTGCCATTTTGAATAGCCTTTTAAATACATAGGTGTTAACGGCCATAAATCTCTAATTTCGAAAAATAATTTTGAGGCTTTGTATTTTCTTTTCAAATACCAACCCGAAACAATAGGGAAGATTGGCATGGATGAAACCAAAACTACAGCAGGTTTTCCCAATAATTCTGGAGTTAAACTTAGTATACGGAATGCAAAAACAATCATACTCCAAAGCTTAAAAATACTTCCTCCATCGTATTCTGGTATTTTTACCCAGCAAAATGTAATTCCTTTCTCCACTTCTTCAAGAGTAAACTTTTTATTTTCAATCTTAGGTTGATTTTTAAACAAATGATTATAGGAACCTGAAACAATTTTCACATCGTATCCTTTTTTCACCCAAAATTTACTAAAATAATAATGACGTTCTCCCCAACCAGAATCCGACTTTCCTGCGGTCATATTTAATACCCAAATAGTTTTACTCATAATTACTGTTCTATTTTTGAAATAACTGCTCGAAACTTCCCATTTGCCATCAACGGTATTGTATCCAAATAATTAAATTTTATTTGCACTTGTTCTCCTATTTGCTTTTTTAAACGTGTACGCATTTCATTTTCACTTTCTTTTGAAAATGATGGATGTACTACACAATTCAACTCAAATTCTGAAAGAGAATTTTGAATAATTTGCCCTTGTTTTAAATGTTCTATATCTGTAAATATGGAATGGAATCGTACCATTTTACGACCATCTAAAGTAGTAATCGTATCCTCAGTTCTACCTGAAATTTCTTTTACAATAGGCATCTGAACATTACTTTTTGATTTTTGTTCTTTGGCCATAGTCACACAGTCTCCAATACGATATCGAATTAAAGGCTGGTCAAAATTTAGCAAACCTGTTGCAATAACTTCTCCATTTTCACCTGTCAAAACTTCATTTCCATGCGCATCCACAACTTCCATTATTCCGGTATCCTGACTAAAAATAAGTTCCCCAAAAGAATTTTCAGAGATCAGTCCACAGGCCTCTACGCCACTATAACTATCGTACACTTTGCATTGAAACGCTTTTTCAATGACCGTTCGCATTTCTGAAGTTAATTTTTCACTTGAAGTGATCACTGCTTTTTGCTTCGGTACTTCTATTTTTTTTTGAACAATAAAATCTGCCAAATAATAAATACTCATGGCATAGCCTACTAAGTATTCTACTTTATTCTTTACAAAACCGGCAACATAATCATCAACCGTATCTAAAGAAATATGGTACGCAGAAAAATAAGTTTGTTTTTCTGCCGCATTGAAACGGTAAAAAGGAGCTTTCGCAGAACTGTCTTCACCAATTTTTCTTCCACCAATCATTCCTCTATTCATGGTCTTATCGATACCTGCCCATTTACGAATTCGCACTTCATAGGCTGCACTCCAAATTTGATGAAAATATTTACTGAAATAAATTTTTGTAGGAGTCCCGGTACTTCCACTACTGGAATAAAACCCGCCTGGTTTTTTATGTAACGACAATAATTTATTTTCTCCAAACTTACGCAAAGCCTCTTTTTCCAAATAAGGTAATTTCGGCAATTGACTTAGTTCAAAATTTTTGAAATCTTCAATTGTAAACCCATGTTTTGTGTACAACTCCTTATAATAAGGCACTGTTTCAAACGCATGCACTAATAATTTTCTTAGTTCCTGTGTTTGATAATCTTTCCAAGCTTCTGCCGTCTTTTTTTCATTTTGAAGAAAAACAGCTACATACTCAGAAAAAACACCCCCAAAACGTCTGTTTTTTCGATAATAGCCATAACAAGAAATACATACATTTTGTATCCAAATAGGGCTGTTATAAAACAGCTTATTTATTTTTTTTTTGAACATGAAGCGTGGTGTTACAAGAGCTCCTCTATTTTTCTCCTAAAAGGTAAAAATACCTTGCAAATTCTTCTTTTTTATTTATTTTAAATTGGGAATCTACCATGGCATCTTCCATAGGTTTTGATGTATGAAAATGAAAAGTATGATCATCAACAGATACTCTTTTTGATACCTGATAACATTTTCTTGCCACCACTTCTAACAAACTTGGTAAAGACCATTTTAGTGATTTTAATTTGGTCATGACCCTACCACCTAAAGGCACATCCAAATGACTGAAAATAAATAACTGTCCACCAGGCTTTAATACTCGATAAGCTTCTTTGATAAACGCTTTATAATCTGCAAAATGATCAATTGAAGCCAAACTCATTACAATATCTACTGAATTGTCTTTGAAAGGTAATTTTTCAGCATGACATAATAAATGATTCATTTTAGTCTCTAACAACTGCGGATAAATTCTTAAAAATTGATCGTGTAACAAACGAACATTTGGATCTATCAAAAAGTAATTATTCTCTTCAGGATATCTGAAAAAGCTACACTGTGCCTGACCTGTTCCTGCCCCAACATCAACAATTGTTTTGCCTTTAACATGCGCCAAACCTGTTTCATTACTAATATAATGTGTAAGTGGTAAATTACGCATCAGTGCATAAGACGTCAAGGCTTTGTGATAATTTAAAAATTTAGAATTCAATCGACCCCAATTTTTATCTTCTTCAAGAATTTTTTTGTCACGAAAATCTACAATATTATCTTTTATCGCATATTCTCTGCTAGAAGCATCACTTTTTAAACGATCTCCCTCTTTTGTTAAAGATTGATTTGTTTCTATACACTGCAAAACATCAACATAAGTTTCTACATCATTTCTGTTTTGTTCGTATAATTTTGCATCTTGATAAACATTTCGTTGTTTATCAATCATGGCTCGGTAGGTTTTACTTAAATTCAAATCTTTAATTTAAAATATTTATCCAATCTTTTTTCACAGTTTGCCAATCAAAAGCTTCCACTTTTTCTCTTGCACATTGCGTTATTTTTTGTCTTTTTGTGCTATTTTCAAATAAATCTATAATTGCATTTGTCATGGCAATATCGTCATTTTTATCAACTAAAATACCATCTTTTGCATTATCAATTAAATAGGGTACTCCACCAACATTGGTTGATACAATTGGAATTCCCAATGCCATCGCTTCCATCACACTTACCGGCGTATTGTCAAAATTAGTTGTATTTATAAAAACATCAAAATTTTCTGATAATTTATGCCATTTTTCTTTAGGTAATGTACCCGTAAACTCTACACTTTTATTTAAATTCAACTCTTTAACCAAAGAGACTGTTTCAATATAAGAAGCATCTTTATGAGGTCCTACCATGCACAAGGTTGTTTGCGGGTATTTTTTTTGCACATTTTTTAAAACCCGAATAGCCATTGTTGGGTTGTATAACTGTACAAATGCTCTCACATAAAGAATTTTATAATTTAATTTTCTATTCGTTATATAATTGTAGGAATCTAATTCTAATATATTTGGAATGAATTGAGTTAAAAAACCGCGCTTTTCAAATTCATATTTTAAATAGCCCGAGGGGGCCACATTTTTATAGGCGTTTTTAAAAATTAAACCAGCTAATTTTGGCGAAGAATCTAAGCGAGCTGGTAAATTACCTCCGTGCAAAATAGGAATATATTTCAATCCAAATAATCTGGCTAACTGTGAGGTTACAAAAGCAAAGTAAAAACTAATCGTACTAAAAGTATCAATTAAAACATAGTCTACTTTATTCCTATATTTTAGAATAGCAAAACACATGGCTATTAAGCGTAAAAATTTAAATTTATTTTTAGAGCTAGTTACCACGGTATAAGACTCCGTTCTTAATAAATTACTCAGCGTTTGCATGGTATTCATATAACCGGATCGCTGTGTCAGATCATTCCCTATATATAATATTTTTTTACTCAATTTCATCCGTTTCTAAATTGTCATCAAATTCTTCCGGATCATCATTTCTAATATGTATTAAGCTCAAGCCATATATAAACCCAGGAAATGCAATTCTCATAGCAGAATGACTGATTGTCAAAAACCAAAACAGATAAAAAGCCAACAAAAAGCCCTTGGCATAAAGACTTGAATAATACATATTTATTAAAGGTACGGTAATCAATAATAAAAGTAAAAATAATCCTATGGTACCATGTTCTTCAATTAATCGAAACACCTCATTATGAGAAGCTACCACCATGTCATTATATTCTTCAAGTCTTCTATATTTTCCATTACCAACTCCAATACCCAAAATGGGACTTTCATAAAATCCTCCTAATTGTTCTAAAATAATGTCAATACGTCCAGAAGTTATGTCTTCCTTTGCTGTTCCACTTGCGTTCTTACCTGTAAATCTATTCAAAATCATTCCATTGGTTACGGCTGTACTGTAAATCCAAACACTTACCACGACAACAGAACCCACCGCAAGGTATTTTACTAAATTTACAACAAACTTTCCTTTGTCTAATAAACTAAAAAACAAAAACCCCCCAAAGGCGATAAATGCCGTAAGAATTCCTCCTCTTGAAAAAGTCATAATTCCTCTATAAAATAAATATGCCGATATAAGGATATCTAAAAATACAACACCTGTGATTTTTTTCTTTTGTGAAATGAGAACCATAATTAGAAAAAAACCGAAACCTAATATGGTTGCTACCTGATTAGGGCCAAAACCTCCCGACATTTTTACGTTTGCAGCACCACTAAATGCAATTTGCCTAATGTCTGGTGTTTTCACGTAGAGTAAGCCTAACATACAACAAACAGGCAGTAACATATAATACAATGAATTGAGTAAAACCTGCTTTGAAATATTTATTTTATAAAAATAAATAGCTGATAAACCTAATACAAAAGGTCCAGAAAGGTTAAACGCAATCTGCTTTCTAATCAAAGTTTCTGTTGGTGCATCTGCCATAGAAATACCAATTAATAATAACAGTAAATAGAAAAAATAAACAATTACCGATGAATTAAGCTCTCTCTTATAATAAATACCTATTCCTAAAATAATAATAACAGCGTACTTTCCATATTCATAAAAAATGACACCACTAGTCATTCTTAAATAAACCTCGAGTGCCGTAAGATATCCTGCATAGAATAAAGCCAAGTTATTTCGATCTCGTGTCAGTATAATATGAACACAACCTATTGCCAAAACTAATAGCCCAAGCATTAATGGTATTGTTTTACTAGTACTTAGTAAACCAATCACAAAATGAATAGAAACGATAAATATTCCTTTATACTTATTTAACACTTATATATATTTACTATTTTTTCTAAAAATATTTCTTTAGAATATCCTTCGATTACTTTCTTGTTTATAGACAAAGATAATTTTTCTCTTTTAGTTCTAGACATAATTAGCAATTCAATTCCTTCTGCTAATTTTCCAGGATTTAATGCTTCGACCAAAATACCCGTTGCATTATGTTGAACAACAGCGCTGCATTCTCCTACATTGGTAACCACTACAGGTAGTTTTGCCAATCCATATTCCAATAAAGCCACAGGTAAACCTTCCGATTTGGAAGACAAAACACCTATAGTAGCTTGCGATAAAATAGGCTCAATATCGGAACATACTCCGTACAAAAAAACACTTGTTTCAAGATGATTGAATTTGATAAATTCTTTTACCTTCATAGAATACGCATCTTCATAGTCCTTCCCAATTAAATGCAAAGTCCAATCAGTTTGTGTTTCTTTTATTTTTTTAAAAGCTTCTAATAAATTTAAATGGTCTTTTTGTTCTCTAAAACCAGCAAGGTGCACAATTCTTTTTCCTGCTATACCTTTTAAAACAGTAACAGCTTCTTTCTTTTCAAAAAAAGCAAAATTATTCAGCAACAAAACATCCTTACAATGAAGTTTACTTTCCGCCCAATTTTTCAAACTAGAATTGACAACAAGTATTTTTGAGAAGAAATAAGAGAAAACCGCTAACGGAAAGGTTTTCCTTTCGCTTAAATAATCTGAATTCCCAAAATGGTCATGCCAAATTAATTTCAAACTCGGACGTAGCATTTTAATACAAAATGCAATAAACCAAGATGAAGCATGTGCGTGTAAGGTATTTATGTCATTTGCAACCATGTATTTTCTAAGTCGCCACAATGCCCCAAAATCAAAAACTTTTTTTCTATCCAAATACAAATACCCAACATTACTAGCAATGTTTTCTTTTAACAAGCCTTCTTTTCTAGTTGCACATAAATGAGAAGTGATATTTTTCTCAGCCAAGCCATTGGCTATATTGACCGCTAAAACCTCAGCCCCTCCAACATTTAAAGAATCGACTATTTGCATTGCTCTAATATCTCTCACTTTAGTAATTTTTGTATTTCATTTTCAAATCGGTCAAGTGTGTATTGCTGCGACCAGTTTTGGGCATTTAAAACATGTGCTTTGTACAAGTCTGCATCCTTTAAATACATAGCAAGCTTTTCGCTTACAGATGCTACAGAAGCTTCGACCAGGGCACCTCTCGTTTCATTTCCTAACATAAAAGGAACACAAGAAACTTTGGATGTAATAGGCAAACAGCCCCAAAACATAGCTTCTGCAACCACCTTTGGCCATCCTTCCGACTTAGATATAAAAAGTAAAAAATGACTTCTTTCAAAAGCTTGTTGTACTATTTTCTTATCTGAATTTCCATGTAAAGTAACCACTTCACTTAATTTATTTTCAATAATATATACTGAAACAGCAGCAAATTCTGCCCCGTCTCCATACATATCTAAATGTACGCTTTCTCCCTTTTTGAAAAGTTCTTCAACTACTTTTACGCTTAATAAGGGTTGTTTCCCTTCGCTAAAAGTTCCAACAAAGATAAAATTAATGGTTTCGTCGAAATTTCTAAGTGGAATTTTTTCAATATCCTTTTTCCAATAAGAAGCCGTGAAAAATGGTTTTATGTTTTTACTTTGATTCTCCCATTCGCCATATACCAGTACCTGACAATTTCGTGTTAAAAAAGTGTTTGAAATCAGCCATTTTTGAAAATTATAACTTTTTGGCTGTCTACTCTTTGGATCCCAATTACCTGCATATTTAACCGTTTTGGGTTTAGAAGGAAAGGCTATTTGTGCAATACAACCCAACAATCCCACATTTCCTGGACATCGCAAATGAATATGGTCTGCCCACATCATGGTCTTTATTATTTTGATAAAAACGATAGGAATTTTAAAAATAGATTTTACTTTTTCTTTGAGGCCAATCAAATTAAAATTCGGTATTTCTTCAAAAAAAATAGTTTCTCCTTTGTAATTTGTTTCTATTTTTATCCGATTTTCATTTGTTTTAGGTGCTACAATTTTCGTTTGGTTTACCTGTTTTAACCATAAATTCATTTCACGAACATATGGTTCGTAAGCAAACCATTCATTTTCTATTTTTTTATGTACAACATGGGTTATAATAGCAAACTTCATTATTGGACTTTTGGTTTGTTAAAAATTAAACTCAGTAAACCTGCAATTCTACCCAAACTTTCGGTGAGCGCTTCTTTTTTATTAGCCGTAGTTAGAACATTACTTAAGCGAATAAAAGTCAGTAACAAAAGAATAAAATTCCATTTTACACGTGCTTTAAATTTAGGCTTTGGAAATTTCACTCTCCAAACATACCATCCATTTCTAACCACCATTTTCCCATAGGAAAATTTATTTGGTCTTCCTCCTGCCTCGTGGTAATGCATTAATTGCGCTGCAGTATTGACAAATAATTTGTATTTAGAAGAAACTCTTAGGCAATAGTCCATGTCTTCATAAAGTCCATAACCCTCAAAATAAGTCGAAAATTTAATTTTTTGTACCACTTCCTTTCTATAAGAAGACACGCCACCCATAAAATATTCAACAGCATATATTTTACCATTTGGAGGTAAAAAACTTACTGAAAAACCATTTGAAAATTCAGGCATAAAACAAGGTACGGTATTGGGCAATAAATTTAATTTTTTACGCAATACATTCCTAGATCCTAATTTTCGAATAGAGCCATCCAATACAAAATCGTCAAAACCTAAATTTCTATCTTTTTCTAATGTATCCCAATGCACTTCATTTGTAATATAACCACCTACTCCCCCAGCCTCTGGATGGATTTTGTAAGTATGAATCAATTCTTTAAAATAAAAAGTTTCTAAGACGATATCATCATCTAAAAAACAAACTATTTCCATGGCCATAGCGACTTTAGAAATTCCAAAGTTTCGTTGCTTGGTTAAGCCTCTATCTGTATCGGATACTTTGTAATAGACTAGATTTTTAAATGAATGGGCTTGCAGAATGTCTTGGGTCTCTTCATTCAATGATCCGTCAACCACCAAAATTTCATCTGGATACAATTCCTGTTTTTCAACAGATTTTAGCAACTTTAAAATTGCTTGTGGCCTTTGGTAGGTACAAATTATGAGACTAAATTTCATTTTGAATGCAATTCTTATACAAATTTATATTTTCATTCAATATTTTCTTCGCATCAAAATGACGCTTTAAATGTGCTCTTGCATTTTTCCCCATGATTCCTGCAACTTCTTTTTGCATGAGCAAGTTGATTATTTTATGAGCAAATTCTTCTGAATTTGTAGGATTGACCATATAGCCCGTTTCACCGTCTATCATTAATTCCTTAGCCCAACCAATATTGGAAGTCACCATTTTTTTTTCTAAAGCCATGGCTTCTAACCAAGTCATTGGAAATGCTTCGGCAAAACTAGGTAACAAAATAATTTCTGCTTTGCAAATATGTTCTTTTACTTGAGCATAAGGAACCGCAGCTATATGTTTAAAATTACGCTTAGCTTCCACAGACAAAAGTTCATTAAAAAGCTTTAAGGTAGATTTTTTTGCCAAAACATCGATACAATCTCTTCCTAACAAACAAAGCTGAACCGTAGGGTCTTTTTCTACAACAATATTGAACGCTTTGGCAATCTCTAAAACACCTTTTTTCCTAATTATAGTTCCAAAATACAACAAGGTTTTTGGTTCAATAGTTTTATGATTAGGTATAAAATCTTCACTGTTAATTGTATTGTAAAGGGTTTTTATTTCTTTATTTAATGAAAATAATTCCTTGGTTTTTTGTGAAACAAAATTACTTACCCCAATTATTTCAGTCGCCCCTAACAAAGCTCTTTTTTCAAAGAATTTATTTTTGAATTTTACTTTTCTTTTTTCAAGATGACAAAAATAGGTATCTGAACCATGCAAACGGATAAGCAACGGACAAGGAAACTTCATAAAAGCCGTAAAACCTGTCCACTCTGGAGCTTCCATTACATCTATCTTATTCGATTTTATTATTTTATTTACATAGGAATTAAAATACCTTCTATTGGTAAGCCAAGTTAGGCCTTTGAATCGTTTTCTCTGAACAAAATAAATTTCAACACCGTTCAATTCCGTAATAAATTCATTAGACTGACTCGGAATAAACACGCTAACCTTCATTCCATTACTAACCAATTGCTCGGCCAAGTTCTTAGTAAACGTTCCTATTCCTCCCACACTCGCGGTGAATTTTTTATGAGGATATTCTGGTGTAATAAATCCTATATGCATTATTGTGCCAAATTTTTAATAGTTTTCCAAATAACTTTTGAAGAATTTTCAGGGTGCTTTCCACATATTTTAACATACCAATCCAAAGCATCTTTCATTTTCACCTCTTGCAGTCCTTGCATAATAACCGATTCAATATCTTCCTTAGCATTTATCCATAATACCGCATCTTTACTTGGCATAGATTGGAAATGAACAAACTTATAAATTTTGTCCATCTTCCAAACTGAGTCGTTTGTTTTTTCTGTATCGTAGTTTAAAAATGCACAAGGTTTATTTTGTGCCGCATAGTCAAACGCCATTGAGGAGCCAACATTAATTACCAAATTTGTATAATGAACAGTACTTGCCAGTAAATTCATGTCTTTTTTTGTAGGCATAACCCTATTCCAACTATTCCCTAAATTATCCCATAAAGGATCTATTAAAGTAATGACATTTTTATATTCCTCATAAATATACTTATGTCTATCTGTAAAATCTACTGGGCATTTTCTATAGATAATTCCTATATTATTTCCTTTTTTATTTAATGCTACTACGGCTTTTGCAACGTCTTCTAAATAATATTCATCGTTTGGTGAAGTGGTGATATCATCACCAGAAAAACAAATGTATTTTTTATCCGGTGTTAAATTATATGTTTTATAAAACTCTTCTTTAGGAATTAACAACTCTGACTGATAGTGCATTTCAAATTGTGGTGTTCCAACAATATAAATTTGATCATCTTGAACTTCTGGATAATAGAATTTCAATTCTTCTTTCATATGTTCACTCCAAACAAAATAACAATCGGATTTTACAACCATCATTCCTTTTGGTAAATTATCCCAAGAATAAATAAACGTTGCAGTTCTAATTCCTAAATCTTGAGCCGCCAAAAGTGGCGCTATTGCCGATAAAGGTCTTTGATTGGTAAGAAAAATTAAACTCGGTTTTTCCTTTACCAAAGTTGCTTTAGATTCTTTATAATAATCCGTAGTTCGTTCTGTGGCAAACATCTGTTTGTTTAAAAATGCCAAGCCTTTTTTTGAATTGCATAAAAAGACCAATAAATTTACTAAAAACGTTTTTAAAGCACTTTTTAAGCTAGCATAAGATTGAGGAAACAAATAAGAAAAATAAACTTTATCGTTCGTCTTTTTATAATTCTGTTTTAACTCAATTATAATTTTTGCCCTTTTATATATATCCGACAAGGGAGCCGTTTTACTATTTTCAATTTTTATTTCATTTAAACCCAATGTGGTTAAATCAAACCCTGTATTGTTCCAATAAACGGTATCTATATTATTTTCCAAGCCAAACTTAGGAAATTTTGTATAAGCGAAATTTCTAAGTCCAACCCCATCAGGTAAAAAAACAAATACTTTTTTCATTCAATTAAATTTAGTTCGATTTTGTATTTAAAAAGCTTGTGTTCCACCATTGCCAAATATGAAAACTAGCATCTCTATCTCCTTCTTTGTAATTTTTCAATTCTTTTGCCAACTCATCAAAATTAAACCAGCCAGCAATAGCACTTTGTTTTAAGTGTTCTACAGCTTTTTCAATTTCCGTAAAAAGCTCCTCTCCCAACCATTCTCTTTGTGGCGTTTGTAAGGGTCTTTTAGGAGCGTAGGTAATAGAATCACTTAAATATTCAGCCACCAATTCACGTAACAAATATTTTTGAACCCCATTTTTTATTTTGTATTCCAAAGGCTGCGCAAAAGCAAACTCTACCAAACGATAATCTAAAAAAGGTTCTCTTAGCTCTGTACTATACGCCATAGAAATACGATCGTTAAAACGTAAAGCTCTTGGAATTTTAGTGTAAAATAAATCTCTGTATTGCTTGTTTAATACCTCATCGTCAAACAAAATAGGATACTTCGGTTTTTTCGCTTTCTTTAAAAACGAGGCTTCTAAAATATTGGGTCTAAAAGGCGATTTAGAAACTCCCTGTATGGTATTGTTGTTGTTTTGCGTATAATAATCATAGCCAGCCCATTGTTCATCCATTCCCTGACCGTCTAGCAACACCAACGTATTTTGAGTTCTTGCTTTCTTAAATATTTCACTATAAGCAACCGTTGGAACTCCACCACATGGCTCATCTTGAACAGCTATAATAGCATTTATTTTTTCAACTAGTTTTTCATCTGGACTAAGCAGCACTTTGTTTAAAGGGTTTTTCGTCAATCCGATCATTTCCTCTACCCATGGCAATTCGTCATACCGTTCATCATCGGTATAAAATGTATAGGCTTCAATGTTTTTCCCTTGTTCCAACTGATTCACAAAAGCCAACAAAGTAGAACTATCAAGACCTCCACTAATATTAAAACCAACAGCTACATCTGCTCTAAATCGGATAAAAATACTATCCAACAGCAGTTTTTTATAATGCGCTTTGGCTTCTTCAAAAGATAACTTATTTTGTTGCAGCTTTTCAATAGCAGCTTCAAAAAAATACCATTTATTGATGGCTAAGGTTTTATTTTTATACTCTAAATAATGTCCCCCTGCTAATTGCGCTATCTGATCCCAAAACGTTTCATTTGGCATGCCATATGAACCATAAGCCAAATAACTTGCCCACACGGCTTCATTCGGTTTTTTAGGAATATTGGCTTCATGTAAGGTTTTAATTTCTGAAGCAAAATAAAAAGCTTCTTCTGAATTATGGTAGTAAAAAGGCTTCACTCCAAAACGATCTCTTGCAGCAAATAGGCTTTCTTCTTTTCTATTCCAAATGGCAAAAGAAAACATACCATTTAACTGCTTTAAACAATCTTTGCCCCATTTTAAATAACTCGCCAAAAGAACTTCTGTATCCGAAGAAGTTTTAAAATCATAAAAAGAAAGTTCTTCTTTAAGCTCTATATAATTGTAGATTTCACCATTAAAAATTAATCTATAATTGCCACAGTTACTTTCAAAAGGTTGATTTGAGTTGGAGGATAAATCTAGAATAGAAAGTCTATTATGTCCTAAAGCGGCCATACCTTCTTTCCACATTCCTGTAAAATCGGGACCTCTATGCTGCTGTTTTTGCAACATTTTCTCTAAACAGCTTTCCTCTGCACCGGTTCCTATGATGCCTGCAATTCCACACATGTTTAGTTATTTATTTGTTTTAATACTACTTCTGCTTTCTTCCAATCGGCCATGGTATCTATATTTACATAAGCTTCTTTAGGAGATTCTATATATGCGACACTGGCACCATACAACGAATTTTGCTCTAAAATCACATTCGTTTTTGTTATATAAATACTCCCATCTCTATGGTAAGCGATCGGTAAATCTTGTCTTCTTGAAATAATTTGTTCTTCCCCTGTAGCTATTTTTAAATTTCCCGAAGCATTCGGTTCAAACACCCAATGTGGGTTGAATTCATGAGGCACTTTTTGCACAGAAACCAAACTATCGGTATTCGCTTTTTTGAATTTTTCTATGGCTTGGTTTAAAAACTCAACGGTTCTAAAAGGACTGGTTACTTGTAACAAACAAACCGCTTCAAACTCAATTCCTAAATTTTTATAATAGGCCAAAGCATGTTGAATCACCGGTAAGGTGGGTGCTGTATCAATCGCTAAATCCATTGGTCTTTTAAAAGGAACTTCAATTCCCAAACTTTTTGCCACCACCATAATTTCTTCATCGTCACTACTCAAAACTAGTGTATCTATAAGATCACTAGCCAAGGCAATTTCTGAAGTATATTGCAACAGGGGTTTCTTGCCTAACAATTTAATATTTTTTCTAGGAACTCCTTTAGAACCTCCTCTAGCCGGTATAATTCCTAATATTTTCATTAATATACAATTGTTTTATGAAATGTAAATTCCGTATCTGCAAGAATATTTGCAATTCTTTGCCCAGACTTACCATCACCATACATATTTTCTGAAACAATATTTTTTGTCGTCATTCTATTTTGAATACTTTTTAGGATTTCATTTTTATCATAAATTGTATCTAAAACATTGCTTCCTCTTTCTCTTTTATTTTGACGAGTTCCTATATTTACAACAGGTACACCTAAATAAGAACATTCTCGAATTCCAACACTAGAATTCCCTATCAAACATTTACTATTGACCAATAATTTTAAAAAATCATTGGGTTCCATGTTCTTAAAAAAATGAATGTTTTTTGGTTGGTGATTTTCTCTAAAGGAACGTATTCCTCCAGAAGTTCCATCAGAACCTGCATCTACATTTGGCCAAAACCAAAACGTAGGAATATTTAATTCGTGAACTGCTTTTAAAGTTTCTTCAACATCTTTTCTGGCAGAGGCATATTCTGTTGTTACCGGATGTTGCATCACCACAATATACCCTTCTTCTTTCCAATTAATTTCAACACCTACTCCTCCATATTTTTGAATAGGGTCAAAATCTAACTTGGGACTATTTTGTATTTCGTCGGCCAAATCTATAGAAGGACAACCGGTATTAAAAACCATATCAGGATTTTCACCCATTTTTAAAACGCGTTGTTTGGCGTCTTCAGAAGCCACCAAATGCACATCTGCTAATTTGGTATTGGCATGACGTACTTTTTCATCAATATTTCCAGTTACCTCTCCTCCTTGAATATGCACTAAGGGGATGTTTTGATACGATGCAGCAATACTTGTGGCAATGGTCTCAAATCGATCGGCAATGGTTACAACAGCATCTGGCTGCAAACGGTAAAATACATTGGCCAATTCCATCACTCCTAAACCTGTCGTTTTTGCCATTGAAGTTGGATTTTCTCCTTCCAAAACCATAAATACTTTTTCGGCTATAACAAAACCATCATTTTCAATAAAATCGACAGCATTTCCATAACGCCCCAACAAAGCAGAACCTGCAATAACTAATTGCAATTCCAATTTTGGGTGATTTTTAATAGCTGTTAAGGCTGTTTTAATTCTACTATAAGAAGGACGTGCTGTAACCACAACACATATTTTTTTTATGGACATATTATTCAATTAAATCTTCATCATTTAAAAAATCCCATTGAGACATGTCTCTCTTCAACTTTTTACCGATTACATTTTCATATTCACTAGCTAAGATACCAAATCCTTTAGGTTTTTTAGTCTCTAAATCAGAAAAACTGAGGACATCACCTGCTTTTAAATTTTTATTGATTGCCAGTGATTTTTCAAAAATGGATTTTAAATTGCCAAAGGCTGAATTATCTGATTTATTTACAGGGTTTTGAAGGGCCGTTGCAATATTATTTACCGATTTGACTAACTGTGTGGTTTCCTTCATGGTTAAGGAAGCCTTTGCATCTGGGCCAAACATTTCTTTATCGAAAACCACATGAAATTCCAAAATTTCAGCACCTAAAGCAGTCGCCGCAATACAAGCTTCCAATGCTGAAGAGTGATCGGAAAAACCGATAGGCACCTTATACCTATCTTTTAATTGTTGAATAACGTTCAGTCCAAATTGTTCGGGCTGTGTTGGATAAGCGGTTGTGCATTGTAAAATTGAATATGTAACGTTTCTAGATTTTAAAAAGGAAACTGTTTTGTCCAACTCTTCATAAGAACTCATGCCCGAAGAAATAATTACAGGCTTTCCTGTTTGCGCTATTTTTTCTAACAGCACAAAATTATTCACTTCACCAGAACCCACTTTATATTGTTGTACCCCTAATTCTTCTAACAAATCGACGGCAGCATTGCTAAAGGGAGAACTCATAAAGGCTAGTCCTACTTCATCACAATGTTGTTTTATTTCTTTCCACTGCTCCAAACTAAATTCCATACGTTTCCAATAGTCCATTCTAGTTTCGTCTTGCTTAGAAAACTTAACTCTGAAGGGTTCGTGAATGCTACTTTCTGCTTCCGCAATATGGGTTTGAAATTTAATGGCATTACAACCCGTTTTTGCAACAGCATCGATATAAGCGTGCGCCATTCCTAAACTACCGTCATGGGCTTGCGCTATTTCAGCAATGCAATATATTTGATTAGACATAGGATATTTTTTAAATGAATTTAATTTTTTTTAATACTTTATAGATGAATTTTCTAAAAAAGTATTGAGGTAAATGAAACCGATGTTTTATTTTATTTGTTGCTTTTATAAGCGTTTTACTTCCTTTGTGTTTCACTGTATTTGTCCATTCAGGAATTGTATTTCCTAAATGATAAGCTTTTGTTTCTAGGGTAGACAATCTGTAATAGCCTAATTGATCAAATTGAAGATCTAAATAAAAATTTTCATCGCCATTTTTAAAAACATATACAGGTTTTACACATTCAAATTCTTTAAAAACATTCCGATAGGTTGCCACAAAATGACCACTCCCTACACAGGCTTTGATTTGTTGCTTTTCCAAATAAAACTGTTTCTTTTTCCAGTTCTGTTTCTTATGATTAAAAATTTCAGGATTGCTTGTCCCCTCTTCTAAAAACTTAAAAGAATCAGCTGTAACAACATTGGCTTTTTTAGGGAAATGAAACAAATTTCCGAATAATGACACATTGTTGTAAAATGTTAAATGAGGAGATGGAACTGGACTTACAACACCTGCACGATCGAAAGCCTCAAAAATTTCAAACACTTTATTTTCCCATTCATTGAAGTAAAAAACATCCGCATCGGCAATGCTTATAAAATCTTCATAGGAAGCTCTTGCTTCAGATAAAATAGCAAATACTTTTCCATAATTTTCTTGATAAACAACATGTTTGTCTATCAGTTTTTGCGCTAACAAACTGTTTATATATTCGGTAACTTCTTGTTTACAGTTATTATTTATGATGGTTATTACCGTAGTATTTACATCAATTGTGGCAAAAAGAGAATCCATGGATGTTTTATAAACTTCCAATAAATTTTTAAAATATTCGTCGTTAGAGGCTGGTATGTACACAGGAATTATGATTCTATGTTTTTTATATAGAATTTCTGTGTGCTTTGTTTTTTCTGGATTGTTCCCTATTCTCATGATCGAAAAATATTTTTTAGAATCTGTGGCTTGGAAAACAATTTAAAAAAACCATTTATTAGATCTTTAAAAGTTAAGTGCTTCCATAGACTTTTAAAAGAAAACCAAATAAGACTTTTGTTTTTAGATTGCTTGGCCAACTTGAAATGTAAGAGAAATTTATAGAAAAAATGTATTCTTAGTTCCGCTACTTTTTCTTTGTTGAAATTATTTTTCACCAAAGTATAGACCAATTGATTGGAGTGGATTCTAGATTTTAAGGTAGAAATATGATTTTTCCCATTCATGCTATCTTCATGACTCCTAAAAAAATACAAGGCTTTGTAAACGGGTTTGTAATTTGTAGACTGGCTTAATAAACGAGAATAAAACTCCCATTCTTGCTTTCGCATAAGTGATTCATCAAACAGTTTCTTATCAGCTAAAAAGCTTCGTTTAAACAAAGGTCCGTTGGTATGGAAATTTACTTTTCCTGTAATATGGTCTTCTAAGACTTGATTTGAATGTATTTGATTCCATTTTCTAATCACGTTTGAAAACGAATCTTTGTATTCAACCCCTTCACAAACCGCAAAATCAAATTCCGTGTTTTGTAAGGCTTTGACTTTGGTTTCTATTTTTTCAGCATGCATGGCATCATCACTATCAAACCATTGAATATAGGTCCCCTTAGAGAGTTCAAAAGCATAATTCCGACAAGCATTTGCTCCTTTAGGTCTAGTAGTCGGTCGACTGGCATATTGAATGCGAGGCTCTTTTTGAGCATATACTTTTAAAACATTTAAGGTTGCATCCGTTGAACCATCATCTACGACAATACACTCCCAATTTGTATAGGTTTGGGCAATAATAGAATCTAGCGTTTCATGTAATAAAGCGGCTCGATTAAAAGCGGGAATAAGGATAGATACCAAAGGATTATTTTGCATTTGCTACAGTTTCAAAAAAATTAAAATATTTCTCTGCAATAACTTTGGGATGATGCTCATTTATTTTTTTCAAGTTTAAATCTGAAAAATTTGTGTGTACAGCTTCTAAAATTGCTTTTGTCATGCTTTTTGTGTCATTTGGATCGTACACACTTCCTCCTACATTTTCCACTTCTTCTCCCATATTGGCAATTGCAGGTGCTACCACATTTCGTTGGAAGCTCCAACTTAAAAAAATATTTCCAGAATTCAAGTTGTTTCTTCTTACCACTAAAAGAATATCGGCAGCCTTTGCATAAACCTGAATCTCTTCATCTTCTACGTACTGTTGTTGTAACAAATACTTGGGATTCCATTCATAAAAGCTCTTTTCAATTTTTTTAATATACCTATTTTTTTGGTTTAAAAAATTAAAATAAAATCGGGGAATTACCAATATTTTATCTTTGAGTTTTAGTTTCTGAAATGCTTTTAAAACCATTTTTTCTTCTTCTGCAGATCTTAAGGCTCCAAAAACTAATATTACTTTTGATTTCTTCGAAATACCTAGTTTTTCTCTTGCCTCATTGCGAGAAACAGTATTTGGCAACATCGTGTACAATGGGTGTTCTATGACTATATGATTCGCATTTTTATACCTAGCAGCGTACTTGTTTTTGCTAAAGTTTCCTAAATGAATAATACCATCGGCATTTCTTAATACCAAATCGTATAATTGCACAAAACGTTTGCTATCGTTATAATGTGGATGAGCATTGTGAAGAACGACTACAATTTTTGAATGCTTTTTCCAAAATAACAACTGTGACTCTAAAGTGCTAAGCTGTACTTCTGTTGGTTCTTCCCATTTAAACAAACCTTCAGGCCAATGAATATTGACTATATCATAGCTTGTGTTGTAATCTGTACATGCTCCATACGAAAATGTCCCATTAAAAAAATTTTGTATTTCTTTAATGAACAAATTTTTGCTTTCTTCAAAAGGTAAAAATATTTTCATTGAGTCTATATTGATACAGCTGTATCTTATGATATTATTTTATTTATCAACCATTCCCTTGGTTATTTTGAAATCATGTATTTTAATTTTCCAAGGAATTTGTATGTAAAAACCTCTCTAAAAAACCAAAAATGACTAACTAAAAACCAAAAATAATCATTTCTAAGATGTGTAAATATGCGTCGTTTTGAATTTCTTACATAGATATTTTCTTTTTCTTTAAAAAAGGAACGCATATGATTTTCTGTTAACTGCCAACTCAATACCAAACTAGCCAATTTAGGACGTTCATAAACACTCAAACTATTTTCTGTTTTACGATAATATCCAAGTGTGTCTGGAGTAAAAATAATTTTCTCGGTTTTCAGAAAAATTCTTGCAAAAAACTCTCCATCATCATTCAAAGACAGTCTTTCATCCCACATACCTGCTGCATCCAATAAACGCCTATTGATCATGTTACAAACAGGAGGTATATATGAATTACTTTCCCCTAAATTTTCAAGAAATTTTAATCCAGGAGAAAAGTTTTTATAATACGTCATGTTTGTCTTTATTTCCGCTTTTCGTATAGAATCTGAAAAAACCGCCCATCTACAAATACTTGCTGTATAAGGAGATTCATTTACCAAGTCTTCATATTGAAGTTTTATATTATTGGCATCGATAAGATCATCTGAATCTAAAAATTTAATAAAAGCTCCTCTTGAATTCATAATTCCTAAATTTCTTGAGGCACTGGCACCTTTTACATCACCAACATTTTTTTCAATAAATACAAATCTCGAATCTTTTTTACAATAGTCAGATACTATTTCATTTGTCTCATCAGTAGAAAAATCGTCTACAATGACACATTCCCAATTAGCAAATGATTGACTTAGCACACAATCTAGGGTTTCACGTATGACATAAGCTCTATTGTAGGTAGGTATGATTATAGAAACTGCAGGTACATTGTTCATGATTATTTTTTTATTTTAAAAGCAGCAATCATTCTTTTAATCAATAGCTTATTATTTTTAATACTAAAATAACTTTTAGATTTCATATACAATACAAACAATTCATTGACAGGTACCGTATATTCTTGAAACAAAATCCTCCAGCTTCTTTGCATTTCACCTATATAATGTTGTGCACTTGTGGCATCTCCCGTTTTATAAAAATACTGATGCATTAAAAAAAAGGTTTGAAACTTCTTTTTAAATTTCTCACACTCATCAATCATACTCCACACTCCCCTAGAATGCACTCTATAAACATCGTCTTTTACATCCGTTGTAAAATAGCCTTTTCCATGATTCCCTAACAGGGCAATTAAAAAAGTATCTCCATTTGAAACAAGAAAAAATTCTTTTGGAAATTCATTTATTACATTTTTAAACATGACCGTAAGCGTCAACAAAAAGGCTCCATTTTTAAGTTCTTGTCCTGAATAGGACCTGTTCTTAGTTAACTTTAATTGCTTTGCTTTCACAAGATCCCCCTTTTCATTGATCAACTTAGCATTGTGAGAAGTAATCACATATTCCGGATTTGCTTCTAAAAAAGCTACTTGTTTTTGTAATTTTAAAGGGTCACACCAATAATCATCGCCATCACATAAAGCAATGTATTTTCCTTTGGCTTTTTGGAGACAATGTTTCCAAGGTTTGTCTCCTTTAGAATAAATATTTTCTTTTTGAAATATCGTTTTAATAAGGTTTGGATATTTGTCTACGTAGCTCTTTATGACTGCTTGGGTAGTATCTGTAGACGCATCATCATGAATAATTATTTCAATGTCAAAATCATGTTTTTGCATTAAAAAACTCTCAATCGCTTGCCCTATATATTTTTCTTGATTGAAAGCGACGCATACCACCGAAACCATTATTTTTTCCATTAGATAATATCTATATTTTTATAATGCGTTTTGTATGAAATAGCTTTGCTTTCTAAGGAAATTTCATTCCCTAATTGCCATGCAACTATTGCTTTCGGTAAATTTACGCCTGCTATATGCGCAAAAGGATAGCCGCCGCCAAACCTAGCATTCATTTCTAAAACTTTGTAATTAGTGCCATCAAACAACACGTCAACATCTAAATTGGCTACATGTTTTAGCGTTTTTCCTAATTTACTTCCCAAATTTTGCAAAGCTTCGTTTTCCACTAACCTTGCTATATCTGTTTCACCAGAACGCATTTCAATTTTTAACTTCGAATAAGTATTTACATAGTCACCCTGCAAATTATTTATCACATCCAGCCCAAATTCCTCTCCAACAATCATTTCCTGAATCAGCACCATTTCATTAGGAGTTAATTTGGATTCAAATTTTAAATAGCTGTTTTCAATTTCTTTTTTTATATACTCATAAAAAAAGAGTAATTCTTCTTTGGTTTCGGCTTTATAAACCCCAATAGAGCCCATGCCCCATCTTGGCTTTACGATTAAAGGAAAGTTTAGTTTTTTAGCTTTTATATTGTCCAATACTTCAACAATATCTAAAAAAGTTTTTGGGGTATCAAAATCATTTTTCAATAAAAATAGATAAGACAACCATTTATCGTTACACATTTCAACAATTTCTGGTTCAGAAACTAAGATTCGTATGCCTTTTTCTTTGAATTTGTTTTTTACTTTCGACAAGACCAATAGGTCGATATCAAAAAGAGGAATTAAAATTTTTATTTCATGCTGAATGCAATAGCGAATTAATTCTGGAATATACGTATCACAATAAATACGAGGACTCACAAAAGTAGCATCTGCAAATTGAAAACCGGCACAGGTTTCATAAGAATTTGAGACATGTACTTTACCCCCCAATTTTTTAAGCGCCTCTTTAAAGTAGGTTACCAAATACCCTCTTCTTCCAACACTTGTTAAAAGTATATTCATAGAAGCCTTATATTTTAAAGTATTTTGAAAACTCAGTTTGCGGATGTAAAGATTTTATATAATCTTCTTTATACACATGAACCGTAAATTCATAAAGTGCATAATTGTGTTTTATTTCAAAAAACCTACTCAAGTCGTCATTGATAAAATTTAATAATTTCGGTAAGTTTGCGTAGTATACCTGTGTTTGATAAAAATCGACAAAAGGAGAAATGAAATTAAAACTTATTCCTTTTTTACACATTTTAAACGCGTTCTTCAATATGTTTTGACTGAACAACTCCCATTCTTTGATGGTGTTTTCTCTTCTTTGATGAAAGACACCACTGATGAGTACATAATCGTAAGAATCTTCAAAACTTGATTCTGCAACATCACGATGGTAAAATTTATTTTCTGGAAATCTTGCCTTTGCTTCTGCTACATATTCTTCTAATATTTCTGAGCCACTGTAGGTAATTTCTTGATCAACGAATTTATTTTGAATATAAAAATTCATATCCGCAACGCCCATACCTACTTCATGAACGGTAAGATCTGTTTGATCGTCTTTAAAAACATTGCAAACATTTTTAAACCTTATTTTTTTATGTTCCAAAGATTCTGAACTAACAGCCATAGGCGTGCCTTTATGCTTCGTATAAAGTTCTCTGTAGATCGCTTCTTGGTTTTTCCTTGTAGGATTATTCATTTGAAAATCTTTTATTTATCTGTTCTTTTAAAATCCTTTTCGGATTCAACGCTCTATGCGTAAGCGATTTATTTGCTTCGTATTTTTGAATTTGGCATACTTCTAACAAATATTCTGATGAATTTTTCGTCAGCGCTAAATTTTTATTTGCCAATTCTACCCAATACAACTCATCTGTTTCAAAAGTACTCGCTGTTGTTTTTTCTAATACTCTTGTTTTTCGTAAAAAATACGTTTGTCCATTTATATAAATAATGGGACCAAGGTATTTATAATGCTCTTGCGTACATGATAACACAAAAAAATGAATTTCTTTTAATGTTTGGCTCCAATCTACAAAAAGTTTTTTCTCATCCCATCGCCATCGTTTAAAATAATTATAATATTTTGGGTTGTGTTCAACGACATTGGAACTTAAAATTTTTCTTTCAACTTTTATTTTATGCAATAATTCTACCATAATATCGGCACCAATCTCACCTAATTTATAAAATAGTTGTTGCGGACCAATAGTATGTAGCTTTCCTAATTGCAATTCTTTTTGGGCCAACATGCCTCCAGTATCAAACTTTCCATCTACATAATGTATGGTGGATCCAGATTTTTCAATACCGTGTAAAACTTGCCAACGGGTAATAGAAGTTCCTCTAAATTCGGGCAATAAAGAAGGATGTGTATTGATACAACCATAAATGGGATAGGAATATACTCTTTCAGGAATCAGTTCGTGCCAACCGCCCCCTAACACAATAATTTCTGGGTTCAATTCTTTTAATGCCTCATAAAAAGCATCACTTTTTATTGATTTTGAATAAATTATATTTAATTTATTTTTTTTCGCTAAACTTTCTTCTGAATTGAAATTCTTCAACCTAGAAAAACCATAATATTTGGATTGTAAATAATACTGAAGCTTGTAAAAAAAACGATAAAAAGAATTTCTTAGTTTGTCATCATCCTCATGAAGCAAAATTCCTGAAATATCAAATCCTTCTTCTAACAACCTTTTCAGAATTAGATAGCCGCTATGGTTAAAATGTCTTGTTACGTATAATATTTTCATTTACTTTTTTTAAAATCAAACCATTTATTTGGTAAAAAACAAATCCCCAACAAAAAAGCCGTTTGCATAAAACCTGCCACACCACACATATATAAAAACAAATGCATTAAAACTAATGACGTAACAACGATAACGGTATATTTTCTAGTGAATAGCATCACAACTGTAGAAAGTTCTAATAAAACTGCAAAAACCGACAAAGCTAAAAAAATAATGGACGGTTCTGAATAATCAAAAAAAGGTTTTCCAAAAATAAAATGAAAAGGACTTTCTAAATATCTATTGTAAATAATTGCTCTAGAGGTCTCACCATTGACCCAAATTAAAAATTTACGCAGTGGCAAAATTTTTGAAATACCAGCAAAAAAATAAATATAAACAAACCATGCCAAAATCAATTCTCGTGGCCAAGTGTATTTAGTGCTATTCTCAACACTTCTTTTATGAATTAAACTATCCAATGATAAAACATCTGAGGGTTTACTAAACGATAAAACAACTAATGGAAACCAACAGTACAACCAATGAATTGGCACATCAGTATGTTTGTAAAAAAAACTAAACAATAATAAAAAAGATACCGTTAGAATTTTAGTTACATATTTTGTAAAAAGTCCTAAACTCAACAAAAAGGCAAATAGTACGGTAGAAATTCTTAATCCAAGGATACAATAATCTGCTATAAAATTCTGAACTGCTTTTGGCATTAAAACATGAACACCTAATGGTCTATCAATAACCAACAACAAATCAAATACAGATCCTGTAACGGCATATATGATATAGAACCCCAGCAATATTCTAAATACGGCCAATTGGCACGGATTACTCGGGAGATTCATTCTATTAAAAAAATTCATGTGAAGCATTTATTTTAAATATTCAGGAATGTACAACTCATCATAATACTTGGCAATATTCCTTTCTGTTTTAAAAGTACGATCGTTAAATGTCTCAAAAAAAACATTTTTTGTAAAAAAGTCAACTGTTAAAACCCCTATTTTAATTGTATCCGTTTCATTTATTTTATGATTGTCTAACAACGCTTCCTTTAAAAAGTAAAAATTCTCTTTTTTACCTCTATTGTGATAACTTGCCGAAAAAGTATAATCTTGATTATATCTCCAACCTAAGAGATTGTTTCCAAAAGGTGTATGTTCAGACCTAAGGTTGATAATTTTCACTTCATCATCTTTCTTAAAATAATAAAAAGCCTTTGAATAAATTTTATCATTTGTATGTGCTCTAGTAGCCCATTTAAACATACCTACATCCGCAAATGGATAATATGTTTCTCCAATCATCAAGCAAAAAAATTGCACTATAGCGATTGTGTACACAATGTATCTCAATTTTTGAGGAACAATAGAAAACTTTTCTTTAAAAAACTTACCATACTTTTTTAAGGCTACTCGTTCCTTAAAAATGGATATGATTAAAATAATTGAAAAAATAAGTAGTGGTGTATTAATTTTATCAAAAATATTTTTGTGGTACTTAAAAACGGATTGATATACGTTTGAAAGCACTAGAATTAATAGAAAAAATTGAAATAAAACATTTTTCATTCGCTTAGTATATTTTTATTTGAATTAAAATATTTTGATAATTTAAATACATCCTTAAAACTACTTGGAACAAGAATCAACACAAACAAAAAGAGAATTAGCTGCTTAAATTCTAGTGTCATAAGCTCTGTGTTTATTGACAAAAGAGCTACAAAAAATGTAAACATTACTTTGTTGTAAATAAATGAAGGTCGCTTATGTTTCCCTATTTGATTGGCAGTATCAGGTGTTAATGAATAATAAACAACCAAGATAACAACTAAAAATATTCCAAAAAACTGCTCCATAAAAATTGTTGTAAAAAAATGAAAAAGTAAACCTATAACAATTCCATAAATTCTTGTTCTCTTAAATAAAAAGCTAACACATAATATAAATTCTGTTGCAATTGCAAGGATCGTAAACAGCCATACTAAAAACTCTTTACTAAACAATTTCAGAAGTTCTTTAAAGATAACTTGATTTTCAAAAAAAGAATCTATAAACCCTCCTGAAACCCAAGATTTAAGATATATCTTATCTAAAAATGCCCCAAAATAAATAATAGCTAGTTGAATTGCAATATACTTGGACTTACCTCCTGACAAACCCATTATTATTAAAAATATTGCCGCAGCTGCTAAGTTAAAAGAATAGAGTAAATCTGATAAAAAAATACAGACAATTAACAAAAAACCTGTCAGTGTTGAAAACAGATATTTTTTGTAGGAAAAAATGATTGCTATTGAAAATAATAAAAATAGGCCTTGAGTTATTTTTCGTAAAGGAAAGCTCTTTAAGAACAGTTCCAAATCTGGAAATACACAAATATAAACAGTCCCCAAATCTCTCCATTGCATGCTAAATAGCAAAGATATTATCAATAGAAAAACAGCAAAAGATATTCTTCCCTGCTCATTATTCGGTAGAAGTATATATTCTTTTATTTGTTTTGCCATTCCCATTTTTTCACTCCAGACTTATTCTCGTTAAAAATCAATACCACCTTCGTAACATCATCTTTCCCGTAAATTTCTTCTCTATTAATAATTTTTCTTTTTATATGACCAATAGATCTATATTCTTCACCATTTTTATATAATTTATAACGCCTATAAATACTCCCTGCATCCAATATCGTGTCATTTACAGAAACATCTAATTTATATGTAGCATGAATATGATACATAGACCAATTAAAATATTTGATTTCCTTATTTAATAAAAAGAAAATAAGACAAACCTGTATAAAACAAATACTGTAAATCGCTATTTTTTTTATTTTAGAATATTTCATCAAATCTTCCCATTAACCACAATCATTAATTTTATTTACTTTAATTAAAAGAACAGTTTACAGCAGTTATTCCCACTTAAATTGAGGCCTAATGTACCCTGGTTCTTTGCCCATATAAGTTCCTAACTCTCTTTTCCGATCTATAATATTAAACATGGCAATATCTTTTTCTATAAATACCGCTTTGCTTCTGTTTTTAATTAAGAAGAAGGACAAAAAGTATTGACCCGATTGAAAGAATAATTTTGGAAAATGACATTTTACAATATTCTCTCCCTGTACCAAGTTCAAATAATTGCTACTACTAAAAGAAAACATGGTTTCTCCTAATTCATTCGACAAATGATACGTGATATGGTAGGTATCTTCTTTTACGTTTTTTAAATCTAAATTTGTAATTAATGTTAGGTCGTCATCTTCTACAAGCTTATCTTTATTTGTACTTGATACGACTTCCAATGTATTTAATTTGAAAACTTCATTTTCATATTTACCAGATTTAAACTGCTGTTTGCCGGCATTTTTCCCTAAATAATAACTAATAGCAACATCTACATTCGCATCTAATGAAACACTTCCATTTTCTAGTACAATAGCACGATCACACAAACTTTTTACAGAAGCCATATTATGACTCACAAATAAAACTGTTCGTCCGCCTACATTGGATATATCTTTCATTTTACCAATGGCTTTCTTTTGAAATTCTGCATCTCCTACTGCCAAAACTTCATCCACAACCAAAATATCTGGTTCTAAAAAAGCAGCAACAGCAAAAGCCAAACGCACCTTCATTCCTGAAGAATACCGTTTAACAGGGGTATCAATATAGCGCGTACATCCAGAAAACTCAACGATTTCATCCAATTTTAAACCAATTTCCTTTTTGGTCATTCCTAAAATAGCTCCGTTTAAAAACACATTTTCTTTCCCCGTCATTTCAGGATGAAATCCTGTACCTACCTCTAATAAAGAAGCAATTCTTCCTCTAGATTTGATGCTTCCAGTAGTTGGCCCAGTAACTTTAGATAAGATTTTCAACAAGGTAGATTTTCCTGCTCCATTTTTCCCAACAATACCTAAAACCTCCCCTTTTCTTACTTCAAAACTAATGTCTTTTAAGGCCCAAACATATTCCGAATCGCCTTTTACAGCTCTATCGTTAGATTCACCAATTTTTAAATAAGGATCCTCTTTTCCTCTAATTTTAGAAAGAAAACGATTTAAATCGTGACTAATAGTTCCTGTTCCTACAGTTCCTAAACGATATTGTTTCGATAAATTTTCGATTTTTAATATGATTTCTTTTGCCATCTTTAAATTGTATCTATAAACGTTTTTTCCGTTTTATTAAAAATCAACAAGCCCAAAAAGAAAACAAACAAAGTAAATACTGACGTATACATAATTCCAAAAGCAGAATAGTTTCCATCATTTAACAAAATAAATCGTCCAAACTCAATTAAGTGCGCAATTGGGTTGTAATCCACTATCCAAGAATAATCGGCTCCACCATAACCATCACTTAATTTATCTCTCATCAAATCTAATGGATACATGACCGCGGATAAATACATCAGTAATTGCACACCAAAAGCAACCAAAAAAGTTAAATCTCTATATTTGGTAACCATAGAACTTATAATCATTCCTAAACCCAAACCTATCATTCCCATGGCAATAATTAGCACAGGGAAAAATAGAATATACTTGTTGGGTGTAATGTTATATCCGTTAAAATAATAATACGCATAAAAACAAATAAAAATAAATATTTGTATGCCAAATTTCAATAGATTAGAAATAACAATTGATATGGGCATAATGACTCTCGGAAAATAAACTTTCCCAAAAATTGCCTCATTTTTCTTAAAGGTATCGGAAGTCGCCGTCAAACATTCTTTAAAATAATTCCAAATGGTCACCCCTGCCAAATTAAACAGAAATGGAGGTATTGATCCTGTCTCTATTCCTGCAATGGTGTTAAAAACTAAAGTAAAAATAATAGAGGTAAATAAGGGCTGAATTAAATACCACAAAGGCCCAAGTATGGTTTGTTTGTAAAGTGTGATCACATCCCTTTTTACAAAAAGAAATAATAAATCTCTATAACTCCAAATTTCTTTAAAGTTAAAATCTAACAAATTGTTTTTTGGCGTAATTTCAAATAGCCATTTATCTTCTTTCATCTAGCTAAAACTCTCTATTGCCAATTCATAACTTTTCAATCCAAATCCTAAAATAACTCCTTTACAAACCGGAGATAAAAAAGATTTATGACGAAATTCTTCTCTTTGGTGCACATTCGAAATATGAACTTCTACCACAGGCGTTTCTATTCCTTTAATTGCATCTGCAATGGCTACTGAAGTATGTGTATACGCACCAGCATTAAAAACGATTCCCTCATATGAAAAACCTACCTCATGCAATTTATCAATCAAAGCACCTTCATGATTGGATTGGAAATAGTCCAACTCTATCTCCGGAAATTTATTCTTTAATTCTTCAAAGTAAGCTTCAAATGAAACATTACCATAAACTGTGGGTTCTCTTTTTCCTAATAAATTTAAATTAGGTCCGTTTAAAACAAGTAATTTCATAATAGTCGTTCAGTTTCACACAAAAATAAGAATGTTAAAGGGATTAACTACTGATAAATTACATAAAATTAAAATTTCATTCCATCAAAAGAATACAGGGCTTTTGTTACTTTTACAACTATGAAATGGACACATTTAGTTAAGGATTATCGACATTATTTAAAAATTGAAAGAGGACTTTCGACCAATACTATTGAAAGTTATACGCGTGATGTTTTTAAATTAATTTCCTATTTAGAAGAAAATTCCATTTCTATTTCTCCTGTAGTAATTGAAAAAGAAACCTTGCTTCCTTTTATTTACGAAACCTCAAAAGTCAGCAACCCAAAATCTCAAGCCCGCTTAATTTCTGGCCTGCGTAATTTTTTTGATTATTTAGTTTTTGAAAAATACAGAGAAAGCAACCCAACCGAATTGATTGAAACTCCAAAAACAGGAAGAAAACTCCCCGACACCTTATCCATTCAAGAAATTGATTTGTTAATTTCCACCATCGATTTAAGTCACCCCCAAGGTGAAAGAAACCGAACTATTTTGGAAACTTTGTATAGTTGCGGACTCCGAGTAAGCGAATTGATTACTTTGCAAATTTCAGATTTATTTTTTGAAGAAGGCTTTATTCGAGTTATTGGGAAAGGCGACAAGCAACGATTTGTACCCATAAGTTATGAAACTCAACAATTAATTAGCAGTTATATAGAATACATTCGCTGTCATGTTCCCATTCAAAAAAGTTTTGAAGACACCTTATTTTTAAATCGACGAGGAAAACAATTGACACGTGTAATGATTTTTACCATTATTAAAAATTTGGCTATTGAGGCAAAGCTCAAGAAAAAAATAAGTCCACATACATTTAGACATTCTTTTGCTACGCATTTACTAGAACGGGGTGCCGATTTAAGAGCCATACAACAAATGTTAGGACATGAAAGTATTACTACTACAGAAATTTACATGCATTTAGATAGAAGTCATTTAAAACAAGTCGTAGAAAAATACCACCCTAGGGCGAATTAGTTACGTGTTCTACATAAAAAAGGCTGTCATTCCTGACAGCCTTTTATAGTATTTACTTTCTATTTATCGCAAAGTTGCACCTAAATTCTTTTCGAAAGTAGCCTGCAATTTCTGCATAATTTTCTCGATTTGTTTTTCGTTCAAGGTTTTTTCTTCATCTTGAATAACAAAACTTACCGCATATGATTTTTTCCCTTCTGGCAATTTATCTCCTTCATACACATCAAATAAATCTACGGCTTTTAGTAATTTTCTTTCCGATTGAAAAGCGTATGAGTACACTTCTGAAAACGTAGAGCTACTATCTAACAACAAAGCTAAATCTCTTTTTACAGCAGGAAACTTAGGCATCGATTTTACCTTGATTTTTTTATTTGAAGCAATTTTTAAAACATTGTCCCAATTAAAATCGACGTATAAAACTTCTTGTTTGATTCCAAAATCTTTTAAAATCGACTTTTTTACAATTCCTAAATCAGCCAATTTAATTTTACCCAAACTCAAGGTAATACCTTCAGAGAAAACATCATTTTTAGTAGGTGCCGTTTTTAAGGCAGTAGCTCCTAATCTTTCTAACAAACTACTTACAATTCCTTTTGTATAAAAGAAATCTGATTTTTTATTGGCCGTTGTCCAAGACTCTTTGGTTCTACTTCCTGAAACAAACAAAGCCAAATGCTTTAATTCTTCATATTTAGCCTCAAATTTATGGTAGGTTTTACCAAATTCAAAAAACTGTAACGAATTGTTTTTTCTATTGATATTGTAAGCAACCGACTCTAATCCGCTAAACAACAAAGACTGACGCATAACGCCTAAATCGTTACTTAAAGGATTTAGCATCGCTACATTATTTGCCTCATTCAAATTTTCAGAATGCGCTATATAATCTGCTTTTGTTAAAGAATTAGACATGATTTCATGAAATCCTTGCGCATTTAATTGCGAAGCCACAATGTTTTCAACTTTTACTCCATTAAAATCTGAAAAAGAAATTGAAGTATTTAATTTATGTGAAAACTGAATATTGTTGTAGCCATATACTCTCAAAATTTCTTCAATAATATCCGCTTCTCTTTGTACATCTACTCGGTATGAAGGAACTGTTAAGCCCAATCCTCCTTCAGTTTCACTGCTTATTTTAATTTCTAAAGAAGCTAAAATGTTTTTTATGGTTTCTTTCGGAAGTTCTTCTCCAATCAAACGGAAAACATTGTCGTAAGACAATAACAGTTCAAAATCTTCAATTTTTTTAGGATACTGGTCAATAATATCTGAAGCAATTTTACCACCTGCAATTTCCGTAATTAACAAAGCTGCTCTTCTCAAAGCGTATTTTGTAAAATTAGGATCAATTCCTCTTTCAAAACGGAAAGAAGCATCTGTATTTAAAGCATGACGTTTTGCCGATTTACGTACAGAAACAGGATTGAAATACGCGCTTTCTAAAAAGATAGAAGTTGTTGTTTCAGAAACACCAGATTCTTCACCACCAAAAACACCTGCAATACACATCGGATTTGAATCACCATCACAAATCATTAAATCTTCTTCGTGCAATTCTCTTTCTACACCATCAAGTGTTGTAAATTTTGTTCCGGCAGCTAAAGTTTTTACTCTAACTTTATTTCCTTTTACCTTGGCTGCATCAAACGCATGCAAAGGCTGTCCCAATTCATGCAATACATAGTTGGTAATATCTACAATATTGTTGATTGGCGCTAAACCAATTGCTTTCAATTTATTTTTAATCCACTCTGGAGATTCTTCTACTTTTACATCAATAATCGTTACTCCACAATAACGAGGCGCTAAATCGGTATTTTCAACATCGACTTTAAACTTTAAAACACGTTCGTCCACATGAAAATTACTTACTGAAGGAGAAATTAATTCTAAAGATGTTCCTTGTTGAATCAATCCAGCTCTTAAATCTCTTGCGGTACCATAATGACTCATGGCATCGGCACGATTTGGCGTTAAACCGATTTCAAAAACCTGATCCGTTTCTATTTCAAAGACTTCCGAAACTGGAGTTCCTGGTTTGAAAGCATCTTCTAAAACTAAGATTCCATCATGCCCTTTTCCTAAGCCAAGTTCATCTTCAGCGCAAATCATTCCTAAACTTTGCTCACCTCTAATTTTTCCTTTTTTGATTTTAAAGCCTTCCCCTTTTTCATCATATAAAATAGTCCCAACTGTTGCCACAGCCACTTTTTGTCCGGCTGCCACATTTGGTGCTCCACATACTATTTGTACAGGTTCACTTTCTCCTAAATCTACAGTAGTAACACTAAGTTTATCTGCATTTGGATGTTTTATACAGGTCAGCACTTCACCAACAACAACTCCGGCCAAACTTCCTTTGATAGATTCAATCACTTCGATTCCTTCTACTTCCAGTCCTAAATCCGTTAATAACTCTCCTGTTTTCTCTGCTTCCCAATCAATTTTTAAAAATTGCTTTAACCAGTTGTATGATATCTTCATGCCTGTGCTCTAAAATTCTTTAATATAGGGCGCAAATATAAGCATTCCATTAAATAAATAACAGTTATAAGAAGCTTAATTATTGTGCTTTTAAAAACCTTATTTATAAAAAATAATTCGTTTTTTTAACAGCAATAAAACGGCTAAGTTTCTATATTTGTCCTTAAAATTGAAAACCATGAATTTAATACAACTATTTAGAACCGTAAGTGTTGCCGAAGGTGTATCCCTTCTTTTATTATTTGGTGTTGCTATGCCTTTAAAATACATGTATGACTCTCCATTAATGGTAGAAATTGTAGGAATGCTACACGGATTGTTATTTATTAGCTATGTGCTCTTTGCTATCGTGTATAAATTCAAAGCCAAATGGGGAATAGACACCTTAATTATCGTTATTACTGCCTCCATTGTTCCTTTCGGAACCTTTTATATTGACAAAAAATATTTAAAAAATATTACTGCATAAAAAAAGCCATCTTTAAAAGATGGCTTTTTAGTTGATTTAAAATATACTTAAAATTTCAAAGCTACATTCAATTCAAATTCATTGTCAATTGCTTTGTCTTTTAAATTGTCAAAGAAACTAGAAGAACCATATTTAATTCCATGTTTCGTTCTATCTACTTTTAAACTTGCAGTTGCTGTATTTCCTTTTACGAGTAAATCAAAGTTTATTGATTCTGTAATTCCTTTGATGGTAATGTCTGCAGTTACGGCAAATTTTCCGTTAGCTCCTTTTACTTTTGTAAATACCAATGTAGAAGTTGCATGTTTGTCAACTCCAAAAAAGTCGTCTGCTTTTAAATGACCTTCCAATTTTCCTTTCATTTTTCCGGATAAATCAGTTACGTTGATGCTTGACATATCTACAACAAACGATCCTCCTACTAACTTTTCTCCTTTGAAAATTAAATCTCCACTTTTAAACATCAAATCACCGGTATGCTGACCACCAATTTTTTTACCAACCCATTCAATTTTACTTTCATCTGTTTTGATAGATTTAGTTTCTTTTTTCAAAGTTGTAAAAGATAAAGTTACCAATGCAACCAATACCAAACCTGTTAACTTACTTACTATTTTGCTCATTTTAATTGTTTTTAATTGTTATTATTCTTGTGTTAATTTATGTAATAATTTGTTTAAATTCTTTAATTCTTCTAAACTTAACTTTTCTGTAACCTTATTTTCATGCTTGTCAATTTCTTCGTCAATTTCTGCTAATAAGTTTAAGCCTTTTTTTGAAATTCTAATTTCAATTTTTCTTCTATTCTCTTCACATTGTTCCCTGTGCAACAATCCCTTTATTCTCAATTTTTCAATCAAGCGCGTTGTGTTACTCATTTTAGAAATCATTCGTTCCTGAACATCACATAAATTTGCGGGTTCTCCTTTTTGACCTCTTAAAATTCGCAGTACATTAAATTGTTGGGTAGACAAATCATATCTTTTAAAAAACTCCGTAGATTTTTCATTGATCCAATTTCCTGCCGCCAATAATTTTATAACGGTAGCTTGCTTGATAAGCCTGGCATCATTTGAAAAATAAACTTCTGTTTTAGACATTTGTATATACAACTATTGTTTAGACAACAAATATAGAAACAATTCTCATATTAAAATGACTTATTATTAAATTTTAAGAAATTTTAACATTTATGAAACAATTCTACACAGAATAAATTCCAAATAAAATTATTTAGACACCACAAAGCTTTCCAAAACATCACCAACATAATAAGCAACTAATGCTGCTGAAACCCCCATTAAAACCGTAGAAATAACACTGTAAGTTTTGTTCTTTGTGTTCACCACTCCTTTCAAATAACCTATCAAAGCAAAGGACAAAACAGTTAGACTTGTAGACCAAAGCAACAAATTTATTTCCAACCCTTCTTTCAGAAAATCAATAGCATATACCACTAATGGAATAAAACCTAACAATAAAAAAGAAACAAATGTTACCAAACCAATTTTAAAAGCCGATTTTTTATCTTCAATCATTTCCAACTCTTCCTTCATCATCACATCTACCCATCGGTCTTTATCAGCTGTAATTACGGCAACAACTTGTTCCAACAAATCGCCCTCAAAGCCTTTATCTCTATAAATTTCTCGAATTTCTTCCCGTTCTTTTTCCGGCAAATTATCTACCTCCCAATATTCTATTTTCTTGTGCTTCTCGTAATTTCCTTGTTCCGATTTGGCCGCTAAATAGGCACCAATAGACATGGCAAAACCATCTGCAAATAAATTAGCGAAACCTAAAATAATAATAACAGATGAATCTAAATTAGCTCCTACTGCCCCTGCAACCACGGCAAAAGTTGTCACACTTCCATCGATACCTCCGTAAACAAATTCTCCTAAGTATACTTGAAAACGTTCTATAAAAGAATTTGAAACTCCATGCAATTCACTTTCATTTTTCTTAGTCATAATTACTATTCTTCTTTTAAAATAGAAATTCCGTTTAAATCTGTTGTAAGCACATCGCTCATATAATCAAAAAAAGGTCTTACCGCCAAGTAGCTTTCCTTTAATTTGTCTCTAAAATCAGGAGCCAATACTTCAGCATCCGTAAATTTTCTGGTGACTAAAAATGACTTTTTACGAATTAAATCAATAGCAGGATGTTCTTTATCAAAACCTCTTGGTGCTGTTTTTACCTCTTCTCCTTCTAAACTGCCAAACAATTTTACAAAAGTTTTGTCAGCTACAATTTCACGAATCTCTGTATCGTCAATTTCAAATTCTTTTCTGATCCGTTTTAAATCTGCTGAATTGGGTTGAAAAAATCCTGCTGCCATATAACTTTCTCCTGGTGCTATTTTTAAGTAATAGCCTCCTCTAAGCTTTTCTGTGGCTCTAGAAAACCCAATACTTCTATGATAATTATAAGGTGTTTTGTCTTTAGAAAAACGAACATCTCTATAAATTCTATAAATTTTCATTTTCTCAATCGTATCCGATTCATTCAAATCTGCCAATACGCCTTGGTAAAATTCTTTTAATAAAACTTCTTCTTGTTTAAATTCATTTTTGTGTGCATCAAACCATTCTCTATTATTGTTCTTTTTTAATTTGTTTAAAAAGTCGAGGGAAGACTTTGGTATTAAAGACATAGTATACATTATTTGAAAGGTGAAATTACAAAATCAAAACCACTTAACCCTGCACTGCTTTTAGAAATATAATTTTGCCTTTAAACCTTTCAATCTCTAAGAAAATAATTTTTTAGCTGTAGAATGATGCTGTTTTATTCGTTTAATCCAAGCTCTTCATAAATAAATTAAGTTGGATTCCTATATCTTTGCACAATCCACTATGAAAAATTTAATACCAGTAGTCCTTTTATTTTATGGTCTTATTTGCCTTGCAAATAACGATACCATAGTGAACACCATCAATGGTAAAAATTTAATTTTAGACAAAAATCAAAAACAGTTTTCATTTTTAGTTGCAGGTCATGTATACGGTCAACCTTCAGCATCCATTTACCCTTGTCCAAGTCTACTTTCTAATATTGATAATTTTAACACTTCTAAGGCAACTTTTTTTATGCTTCTTGGTGACAATTACCGACGAGCAGATTCCTTAAATATCAATGCTTTTAAGCAAACATTTTTAAACAAAATAAAAATTCCCGTATTCAACGCTTTAGGAAATCATGACATAAAAGGAAAAAACGGTCAGGATTACGAAATCTACACCTCCAACTTTACAAAAGAAACCTATTATAGTTTTACAATAAATTCTTCTTTATTTATTGTTTTAGATACTGAACTGGCTCTTGTACATGATAAAACGGATGGAAGTATCACGAAAGATCAATTGGTATTCTTAAGAAAAAATCTACGTAATTTTAAAAATAAAGAAAGTAAATTCAGAAAAAATATTTTTATTTTCACTCATAAAGAAATACACTTATTTGAAGGAAACAACTATTCCAAAGAAATTAAACCTTTACTTGGCGCTGCCAATACTAACAATACTGATGTATATATTGTTTCTGGTGATATCGCAAAATACTCTAACGATTTATATGCTGTAAAAGACAAAAGCTCTACCATCCATTATGTTCATACACACCTTACTGATAGCATTTCTGATAAAATTTTAAAATTCGATATTTCGAAAAATGGTGGTGTGCATATTGCACCTATTTCGCTGCACCAACGTCCTGTTAAAGACCTAAGCTATTTTAACAAATTTAAAGGGAAGTCTTTTTTCAACTCTTCTTTTTTAGAGCAAGCAAACTATCTTTTTTCCCAACAAAAAATATATTTGGGAACTGGCCTTGTATTTTTCTGCATCCTTATAATTTTGGGATTGAAATACAGCTCTATTTTCAGTAAAAAAAGTTAGACTTGTGTATTCATCAATTGTGGCATAACTTTTCGGACTTGCAAAATTGTCTTGAAACAGTTATTAACTCTAAAGTTTCTTGTGAATATATAATCCCAAAACAACAGCTTACAAGGAGTAAGAAAGAATATTTTTTCATAGCTAACTTATTTCATCAGCTATGAATCACCATCTTTTTTGGTTTTGTAAAAAATACTTGAATGATAATCGCCAATATTCCTACCAAGATACAACCTAATAAATTCAACCATAAATAAGGCAAAACATCCATCCACCACACTGCTATAATTAGTACTTGTGTTATCAAAGCGGCTACAAAAACGGCATTTCCTTTTACAAACTTCACAAAGAAAGCCAATAAAAATATTCCTAAAATATTTCCGTAAAATATAGAGCCAATAATATTTACCAGCTGAATTAAATTGTCGAATAAATTGGCAACACAAGCCACTAAAATGGCTATAATACCCCATAACAATGTAAACCACTTAGAAGATTTTACAAAATGAGCATCGTCATAAGTACCTTTTACGTTCCGTTTGTACAAATCTAAAGCTGTTGTAGAACCCAAGGCATTTAATTCTGAAGCCGTTGACGACATTGCCGCTGAAATGATTACTGCTAACAGCAAACCGATTAAACCACGTGGTAAATTATGCAAAATAAAATGTATAAAAACATAATCCTTGTCGTTGGTTTCTACCTTTTCATCTGCGGCACTAATAATTTTTTTTGCTTTTTCTTTTAAAAGTCTGTCTTCAGTATTCAGTTTTTTTATTTCAGCTATATTTTCTGTTTGCAAACCATTTAATAACAATTCTTTTTTTCTGCTTTCAATAGTTTTATGTGCCAAGTTTAGCTGCTCATAAGAATCTGCATGTACACTATTTACAACAGCTTCTGTTGCTTTTGGGTTGAAGTTTAAAGGAGAACTATTGAATTGATAAAAAACAAAAACCATGACTCCTACCAACAAAATAAAAAATTGCATCGGTACTTTTAGCATTCCGTTAAATAACATACCTAGCTGACTTTCTCTTACCGATTTACCAGATAAATAACGTTGTACCTGACTTTGATCTGTTCCAAAATAAGACAACATTAAAAATGTCCCTCCCAATAAACCCGTCCAAATAGTATAACGATTGCTCAAATCAAATGAAAAATCCAATACATCCATTTTTCCACTAGCCCCTGCAATTTCTAAAGCTTTGCCAAAGGTAATTCCTTCTGGTAAATAATCTAAAATCAGGTAAAAAGCGATAAACATTCCTGAAAAAATAATGGCCATTTGCTGTTTCTGAGTAACATTTACCGCTTTGGTTCCTCCAGATACCGTATAAATAATTACCAATATCCCAATTCCAATATTCAAAGGAATCAAGTCCCAGCCCAACACTGCCGATAAAATAATAGCGGGTGCAAAAATGGTAATTCCTGCCGCCAATCCACGTTGCACTAAAAAGAGAATGGCCGCCAAACTTCTTGTTTTTAAATCGAAGCGCTGCTCTAAATATTCATAGGCCGTATACACATTTAGTTTATGGTAAATAGGAATAAATACCAAACAAATAATGACCATGGCAATAGGCAATCCAAAATAAAATTGAACAAAGCCCATTCCGTCATTAAATGCTTGTCCGGGTGTTGATAGAAAAGTAATGGCGCTGGCTTGTGTTGCCATTACCGACAAACCGATAGTCCACCAAGGTGTTTCTTTTCCACCTTTTATAAAATCTTCTACATTGGCAGTACCTCTTGTTTTATAAACACCATATATTACAATAAACGCTAAGGTTCCTAAAAGAACAATCCAGTCTAAAATTTGCATATTCCTACTTTTTTAAATTGAAAAATTTCTCATGATTAGGTAAAACACCACCATATAAATAATATTGGCTAGCAGTACTACTGTATATATTTTTTTCCAGACATATTTCTTCATAAATCACGTATTTACTTCAATTTACACTATTACTATTTCCCTACCGACAACATATTTGCAAATAATTTATAAGCACCCGGAACACCGGCAGGCAATTCTCTAAAAAAACTTAAACCTGTATAAATATAATGACCTTTTCCATATTGGGCTATCAATAAACTACCTTCCTTTGCCGATTCGCCTTTATCGTTCATAGATAAAATTGGTACATATTCTTTACTCCACTTGTTTGGGAAATACAAACCTCGTTCCTGTACCCAACCCTCAAAATCTTTTTTAGTAATTTTATTTGGGTAATTTAACAAACTGTGTTTTTTATCTAAAATTCGAACTTCAGCAAACTCATTGGTCACCCTGTCCCTTGACACATTTAAGGTATAAGGAGCCATCACGTCTACGCCACTTCTACCACTTGTATTGTATTGTACAACCATTGTTCCTCCTTCTTTTACATAGGCCAACAAGAATTTTTGTTTAAATTTTAAAATATCTATGGTATTGTAAGCTCGTATTCCAACTACCACAGCATCAAAGGTTTTTAGTTTTTCTAAATTTATTTCTTCTGCTTTTATAATTTCAACGGCATAACCTATTTGAGCCAAGCTCTCAGGAATTACATCTCCTGCCCCTTGAATATACCCAATATTTGTCCCTTTTTTCTCGATGTTTAGTTTAACAACTTTTGTTTCAGAAGGTTTTAGAATAGTTTGTTTCGGAATATGATCGTAATTTATTTCCACCAATTCTTTAGTATAAACCTCCCCATCAATTCTTATCAAACCGGCAATACTTCCTTCTGAAGCGTTTTTAGGAGGTGTTACCTTGAATGTTGCTGTGATTTCATCTCCTTTTTGAGCTATGTTAAAAGGTTTGTTTTTTGGACTTATAGACCATCCCTTAGGATAACAAATTTCTACAGTTCCTGAAATATTATTAGTCCCTGCAAGAACCGTGACTTCTATTTCTTTTGATTGATCAGAATCAAATAAAACTACATTTTCTGACAAACGAACGGTTGCTTTTGGCAAAATTTCAAAAGGCTCATACAATTCTCCTTTGTCTCTTTTTGCATAACGATATACCACATCTTTTGTAAAAGAAATTTTATGCTTTAATATTTCAAAATCGAAGACTACTTGAACGGGTCTTTCAGTTTCTGGTTGTCCTCTTAAGGCTTGCTCTTTTACGGTATACATTCCTAAAGAAGCCGTTTCTCTTAACCAATACGGGTCGGAATACCTATGTGCACCAATGGTTAGTTCTTCTTTAAAAGCTGTTTTTTTATTATTTACAAGAACCTCATTCTTCACTTTATAAACCGACTTTCCATTTCCTTTGAAAGAATATCCTTTTAAAATTGCTGTATGTTCATTTCTGTTCAATACTTCAAACTCCAATCCTACTTTTGAATTTGGACTTGTACTTGACATTGTTGAAGAAACTTCAATATACAAACCAGCTGCGGCTTGAATTATATCTTTAATTTCTTTCTGCTTAAGCGTTTTCCAATGGGTATCTTCTAATTTTTCAATTAAAACAGAAGCCTCTAATAATTGTGGCAAATGTGTTGCAGGATTTACAAAATTAAAATTCTGTTCTACTTCTGTCAACAGTTTCATGATTTGCTTTCCTCCTTTTACACGTGTCCAAGTAGTATTAATCCCCGAAAACAAATCTTCTTTATCTTTTGGAAAATCTCCTTTTAAAAATTCTAAATATTCCTTTTGACTTCCTCGTGTAGACAAACGTCCAAATCCTTGACACAAATGCTGACTACTTGCCATTGCGGCCACTTCATTATTAGAAAGTCCTTTTAAAGGATAATAAACACCCACATCAAAGCTAAACACACCGTCTTTCATGGCTTTTTCAAATGCTTCAGTGCTTTTATAAAACCAAGAAGATGTATTTAAAAACAGTCTTTTTGCTTTCCAAGTGTCTACTAAGTCTAACTGAGAACTGTACGAGTTTTTATCAGCAGCCAATTCAAAAGCTCTATCACTTAAAATTGCCGAAGCTGTATGATGCCCATGCGTAGAACCAGGCGTTCTATGGTCAAACCTATTGATAATTACATCGGGTTTTACATTTCTAATTGCCCAAACCACATCACTTAAAACTTCTTCTTCATTCCATATTTCTAAAGTTTCATCAGGATGTTTCGAATATCCAAAATCGTTGGCACGACTAAACAATTGTGATCCACCATCAATAGCTCTAGCAGCTAACAATTCTTGAGTACGAATAACACCTAAAGATTCTCTAATTTCAGGGCCAATTAAATTTTGACCACCATCACCCCTCGTCAATGACAAATAAGTTGTATTGGCTTTTACTTCATTGGATAAGTAAGAAATAAGTCGCGTATTTTCATCATCAGGATGTGCGGCAACATATAATACAGAACCTAAAAAATTAAGTTTCTGAACTTTTTCATAAATCTGGTTAGAGGATAATTTTTGTGGTTTTTGAGCGATCATTGTGATGCTCGTAGATAGTAACAATGCTAATAAAATAGAATGCCTCATAGAATTTAAATCAAATTTGAAAAATCCAAATTTAAACTTTAAATAACGCTAAGAAAAAGACAAAACTTATATTAACAAAACTATAACAAAAGCCCCAAACCAAACAAAATAGAAAACAAAAAAGTACTCAAAGCGAGCTTTTTCAATTCCGGATCTAAATCCTTTGCTTCCTTAGTATGTAGTACCACAAAAAAATGTTTTGCAATTGGCAAATAAGCAACTAAAAATAAAAATTGATAAGGAGACTGAAACTTTAAAACGGTATACAAAATTGCGACTCCAAAAGAAAAAATCAATAAGGCATAGTGGTATTTTTTTGCAGCTACTGCTCCTAGTTTAACCACCAAGGTATTTTTATTCGACAATATATCCGAAGCTCTGTCGCGCATATTATTTAAATTCAAAACTCCAGCACTTAACAGTCCTATTGAACAGCCTGGTAAAAAAGCCAAAACATTGAATTCTTTGGTATATAAAAATTCACTTCCTACTACGCTTAACAAGCCAAAAAACAAAAAAACAAATACATCTCCCAAACCACTGTATCCATAAGCATTTTTTCCCATGGTATATTTTATGGCTGCCGCAATACTGGCAATTCCCAAAACAAAAAACAACACAGAATATGCGAAATTTTCAACACCAAAAGACACATAAATTAAAGCAAGAGCTATGAATAAAGTGATGATAATTGTTAGATAAATCCCTTTCAACATTTGTTTGGCAGAAATAGCACCACTTTGCAAGGCTCTTTGGGGCCCCACTCTATTTTCATTGTCCGTTCCTTTTACACCATCACCATAATCGTTAGCAAAGTTGGAAAGCACCTGAAAACCTATGGTTGTAAAAACGGCAAGAATAAAAATTAAGGGATCAAAATTATTTGAATTTGCGGCCAAAAAACTCCCTACAATAATTCCTGATAAGGATAAGGGTAAAGTTCGTAAGCGGGCTGCTTCAATCCAATGTTTCATGTATATCTTATTTACTTTTTTTTGACTTTTGGCTTTTCGTTTATGAAAAATAAAAACGAATTTTTCACTTTAATCTTTTAGTTTTACGCTAACTTATTACTCCAGAACCCAATAAATCGTCTTCATTATACCAAGCTACAAATTGTCCTTCTGTAATAGCAGATTGAGCATTTTCAAATTCCACATACAAGCCTGTAGCTACTTTGTACAACTTAGCTTTTTCCAAAGCTTGTCGGTAACGAATTCTGGCCATTACCTCCCTATTTTCTCCATCAGCCAAGGCTAAATCTTCACGAATCCAATGCAATTCTTCATTAGAAACAAATAAGACATTTCGGAACAAACCTTTGTGTGCTTTTCCTTCTCCCGCGTAAATTACATTTTTAACGACATCCGTTTCAATGACGAATAAAGGCTCAATAGTACCACCAACAGCCAAACCTTTACGTTGTCCTTTGGTAAAATAATGAGCACCTTGGTGTTTTGCTACGGTTTTTCCATCTTGTATAGTGTACACATATTTTTTAGCGTAAAATGCCAATTCTTCTTCTTTGGAAGAAAACTCAGGAATTTCTCTTGTATATATAGGTGCATCTTTAGGAATGGTAACAATAACACCTTCCTTAGGTTTTAATTTTTGTTGTAAAAATTCTGGCAATCTTACTTTTCCTATAAAGCACAAACCTTGAGAATCTTTTTTATCTGCGGTAATTAAATCTTGTTCTTTGGCAATTTCTCTTACCTCAGGCTTTGTCAATTCTCCAATAGGAAACAAAGCTTTTGCTAATTGTTGTTGTGAAAGTTGGCATAAAAAATACGATTGATCTTTGTTTTGATCTTGTCCGACCAATAATTGGTAGACTTCTTTCCCGTCTTTTTCTAAGATTCCTTTTCTACAATAATGTCCAGTAGCTACATAATCAGCACCCAGTTCTAAAGCAATTTTCATAAAGACATCAAATTTGATTTCTCTATTGCATAAAACATCCGGATTAGGTGTACGTCCCATTTCATATTCACGGAACATATAATCTACAATTCGATCTTTATATTCTTCACTTAAATCGACAACTTGAAAAGGAATCCCTAATTTTTCAGCCACAATCATGGCGTCATTGCTATCTTCTAACCAAGGACATTCATTAGATATGGTGACAGAATCATCGTGCCAATTCTTCATAAAAAGTCCGATAACCTCATACCCCTGTTCCTTTAACAAATAAGCGGCAACACTACTATCTACTCCTCCAGAAAGACCAACAACGACACGTTTCATAATACTAAAATTTTAAGTGGGCAAAGATAGGCAATTGCTTTCAATTTATAGAAGTGAGCAAAATCAAAATACTTAAATAACAATTACACGTATTTTTAATTTTTTAATTTTCTCTTTTGAAGTTCTTCCCAAGAAATGGTGTCTTTTTTATAGCTATTTTCAACAGGTTTTCTTTTCTCTTTTCTTTCCTGTAATTCTTCCAATGAATAGGTACGTTTCGGAATGCTTTTTTTAGGTGGATTTTTTTCTAACTTTCTTTTTTGAAGTTCTTCTAACGACAGTGTATCTTTTGCATATACTTTTTCTTCAGGAAGTCTTGCCTTTTTTCGACTTTCTAATTCCTCCAAACTAAGCGTATCTTTTGGGTATAGTTTTTCTTTTGGTAATCGTGCCGCTTTCCGCTCCTCTAATTCCTCAAGCGTATAGGTCTTTTTTGCATATTCTTTAGTCGGATTTTTAGCCGCCTTTCTACGCTGAATTTCTTCCAAAGAATAACTTGGCTTGTCTCTTTTTTTATTCGGTTCTTCCGTTCCTACCAACTCACCATCTACATAAAACTCCCAAACACCCACGCGTTTATCCATGTCATAATGCCCAGTTTCTCTAATAACACCGGCGTTATCATAATAAAAAACTTTGCCATTTATTTTGCCATCAGTATAGGGTATTTCAGTAATTAATTTCCCTTCGTCGGTATAGCGTTTTGAAGTACCATGTAAAACCCCATTTTTATAATAAGAAACTTCTGTTAGCGTGCCATCTTTATAAAAGATATTACAAATTCCATGTAATTTTCCGTACAGGTAATTTTCCTCTAAAATAACAGAAACACCATCACGTGCATAAAAAAGCCATTTGCCTTCTTTGTTTTTACCCAACATAGTTCCTTCACTTTCAAGAATTCCTTCTTTAGAAAAAAACTGAACTTTGGCTTCATTGGTTCCTGCTTTAAATTCTTTGATTAAATAAGGATGTCTCTCGTTGAATTCTGAAAAAAAATAAAAAACACCAACCTCTTTACCTTGAATAAATTGCCCTGTATATCGCACTCTTCCATTCGTGTATTTTTTTTCCCATTTTCCAGTTCTATTGCCATTGGCATCAAAACTATTAATTTCCGTTTGTGCCAAAAGACTTGCACTGGTCATAAAAAAAAGTAACACTAGGTATTTAGCCATCTTATTATTTTTGTAATCGCTTTTGTTAAAACGAAAAAATTAATGCATTATTTTAAAAAGTAATTCCTTCAGCAAATCTGACTGAGAAATATTGGCACCTACCCCTTTGCTCTTCACATCTGCTTCACGCAAAAGTCCAATAATTTGAGATACTTTACGCATAGGATAACTACGTGCTGCTATTACATAATCGTCCACAAAATAAGGATTTACACCCAAATTTTTAGCCACATTTCCTTTCGATTTATCTTTTAAACCATGGTATAAAAACAATTGGGTAAAATAACTATTCAACAAAGAAACCGTCATAATAGTTGGATTGTTTTTCGGATTATTAGAAAAATAATTAATAATTCTATTGGCCTTTAAAACATTTTTATTTCCAATGGCTTTGCGCAATTCAAAATTATTAAAATCCTTACTAATCCCTATATTCTCTTCAATATGAATTGGATTTATAATGGTACCGCTTGGTAAAATTAACATCAACTTATCCAATTCATTGCTAATTTTACTTAAATCGGTTCCTAAAAACTCCACCAGCATTTGGGCAGCTTTGGGTTCCATTTGGTAATTTTTACCATTCAAAACCTTTCGAATCCAATCGGCTACTTGATTTTCATATAATTTTTTACTTTCAAAAACCACCCCGTGTTTGGAAGCGACTTTGTATAATTTTTTTCGCTTGTCTAAAGTTTTGTATTTGTAATTCAATACCAAAATCGTAGATGCTAATGGATTTTCGGCATACGAAACCATTTTTTCGATAGAGCGAGACAAATCTTGAGCTTCCTTAACAATAATGACTTGCTTTTCCGACATCATAGGAAAACGCTTGGCATTGGAAACAATGTCTTCCACGGTAACATCTCTACCATACAAAACCATTTGATTAAAACCTCTTTCCTCTTCCGACAGCACATTTTTCTCAATATACTCTGAAATTTTATCAATATAATAGGATTCCTCACCCATAAGAAAATAAATAGGTTTGGCATTTCCACTTTTTATATCGGATACAATCTGATTGACTTCGTTCATGAAATTTTAAGCAGTGACTTTAGGCAACAGCTTTAGATTTTTTTACTTATAATTACTAAATTCGCAGTCATGATAGAACTGAATTTACCCTTCTGCAATTTCAAGACCAAAAGTAGCGAAAATAAGCGATTCATTTTTGGACTGATTCGAAAAAAATATTTGGTTTTAACTCCCGAAGAATGGGTGCGACAACATTTTGTTTCTTATTTAATGACCCACAAGGCGTATCCTATTTCTCTTATTTCTGTTGAAAAACAACTAGAAATCAACGGTCTAAAAAAACGTACCGATATTTTAATTTTTAATACCCAAGGTACCCCAGAAATTATTGTAGAATGCAAAGCCCCTTCTATTCCAATTACCCAAAATACTTTTGATCAAATTGCAAGGTACAACCTTAAACTAAATGCAAATTATTTAATTGTTACCAATGGATTGCAACATTTTTATTGCAAAATGGATTTTGAAAACGAGCAATATATTTTTTTAAAAGACATTCCTGATTACCAAAGTACAAACCGAAAATGACACTTTATTTTTACTTCTATTTAACAGTTTGTTTTCCCTAGAATATCATTAAATTAAGTTATGTTTGCAATCCACAATTCTAGAGGAAATTAACATATTGAAGATTGCAGTTGTCATATTAAATTGGAACGGTAAAAAGTTGTTAGAAACTTTTTTACCTTCTGTAATAAATTTTAGCCAAGAAGCTGAAGTTTATGTAGCTGACAATGCTTCAACAGACGATTCTGTAACTTTTATCAAAGAAAACTTTCCAAGTGTCAAAATTGTCATCAACCAAGAAAACGGTGGATTTGCAAAGGGTTATAATGACGCCTTGCAACATATAAAAGCAGATGTTTACGCTTTGGTCAATTCAGATATTGAAGTCACAGAAAACTGGTTGCAACCTATTATCAAACAATTCAAAGTATCACCTAACACAGCTATTATTCAACCTAAAATATTGGATTATAAAAACAAGCATAAATTTGAATATGCAGGTGCTGCAGGTGGTTTTCTAGATATTTTGGGCTACCCTTATTGTAGAGGAAGAATTTTTAATGTGTTGGAAAAAGACAAAGGACAATACAATGACGTGATTGACATCAATTGGGCGTCTGGTGCTTGTTTTTTTATCAAAACCGACATTTATCATCAATTAGGAGGTTTTGATGAAGACTATTTTGCACATCAAGAAGAGATTGATCTTTGTTGGAGAACCACAAATTTGGGACATCAAATAAAATATGTCGGAGCTGCTACAGTGTATCATGTGGGTGGTGCTACTTTAAGTGAAGCCAATTCCTTTAAAACATTTTTAAATTTTAGAAATAGTTTATTTTCATTGGTAAAAAATCTTCCTAAAAGAAAAGTATTTCTTTTTGTTCTAATACGTATGCTATTAGATGCCGTTGCTGGACTTCGGTTTACCTTGCAAGGAAGGCCCATACATATGGTTGCCATACTAAAATCGCATCTAAGTTTTTACAAGCAATTGCCAAAAATGATTGCTAAAAGAACCCAAAACAACAAAGGAAAATATTACAACACCTTTAGTATTGTATGGAGTCACTTTATTCTGAATATCAGAAAAGTAAACAAACTCTAAATTTTAAAGTACGTCTAAACTACCTTTCCCCTCACGAAGCACCAAAGGCTCATCACCAGTTAAGTCAATTACTGTAGACGCATGGTTATCACCATAACCACCATCAATAACAACATCTACTTTTGAACTCCATTTTTCAAAAATCAATTCTGGATCGGTGGTATACTCCAACACTTCATCTTCATCTCGAATAGACGTAGAAACAATAGGATTTCCTAACAAATTAACCAACTCAATGGCAATGGCATTGTCGGGAACTCGAATACCTACCGTTTTCTTATTTTTAAAAGCATTTGGCAAAGTTTTACTTCCAGGCAAAATAAAAGTATAGGCACCTGGCAAGGCTCTTTTTAATAATTTAAACGTTGTGGAATCTATTTGTTTTACATAATCTGAAAGATTGCTTAAATCTTTACAAATAAATGAAAAATTTGCCTTGTCTAATTTAACACCTTTAATTTGAGCCAATTTTTGCATGGCTCTATTATTGGTGATATCGCAGCCCAAACCATATACCGTATCTGTTGGGTATATTATCAATCCTCCCCTTTTTAAAACGGCAACCGCTTTTTCAATCTGGCGTGGATTGATGTTTTCAGGATAAATTCTAATCAATTCAGACATAAAAAATTCTTTGCTACAAAAGTAACAATTCTATTTGATACAATGCTAGACTTATTTTCCTTGTTTCGAGTACCTTTACCGCTAGAAGAACTATATGATTTATGAGTGCAGCAAACGATTTAAAACAATACCAAGGATTTATTCAGACACCATCCTTATTTCTAAACAAAAATAAATTACTCGATTACCCAAATTTTCAATTTCAAGAAAACGAAAAAGAAATCAAGCTTACCAAACATCCTAAAGAAAATTTAATGCTTGGTAAAAGAGCCGAGTTTTATTTTGTTGCCTATATCAATAGTTCTGAAAAATATGCACTACAATCAGAAAACATTCAAATATATCAAAACAAAATTACCGTAGGCGAATTGGATTTTTTAATTCTAGACCGTACTACTAAGGAAATTATTCACACCGAATTGACCTATAAATTTTATTTGTACGACCCGAACTATAGTTCTGTAGAAATTGAAAATTGGATAGGTCCCAATAGAAATGATTCTTTATCACAAAAATTAGAAAAACTAAACAACAAGCAATTGCCCTTACTTTTTAAAGAAGAAACAAAACAAACTATAAAGGCTTTGAATTTAGGCAGTACCGTTGAGCAACAACAAATTTGTTTCAAAGCACAGCTATTTATCCCATACGCAAAGCCAAAACAACAATTTCAATACATCAACCCAGCAAACATAAAAGGCTATTATATAAATTTTAACGAATATAAAGGAAGCGATTTTCAAGAAAACGAAATTCATATTCCTACAAAACAAAATTGGCTGATAGCCCCCAATAAGGACGTACAATGGAATTCTCATAAGGACAGTCTTAAAAGTATTGCCTTTCAAATTGAAAAAAAGAAATCTCCACTAATCTGGATTAAGAGCGGACTTTCTATAACTCCATGGTTTATAACTTGGTGGTAAAAGAAAATTAATTTCAAGGACAAATTTTACTCCAAAAGACTATATTTGTTGCTCAAAAATTAATAATAAAATTGACCTGATATGTGGTACGAATGTAAAATAAAATACAGCAGAATAGACGAAGACGATAGAACAAAAACTTTTAATCAACCTTACTTATTTGATGCCATGTCTTTTACTGAAGCAGAAGCTAGAGTAACGGAAGAAATGAAGCAATACATCTCTACAGAGTTTAGAATTACGAATATAAAAGTGGCTAACTTTGCAGAAATCTGTCCAAATGAAAATGGAGATCGTTGGTTTAAATGTAAATTATCTTGCATTACTTTAGATGAAGAAAAAGGAAGCGAACGCAGATCAAACAGCTATATTTTAGTACAGGCCAATGATGTAAAGGACGCTTATGATGTTTTATCAGCAAGTTTAACAGACACTATTTCAAACTTTGAAATTCCTAGTGTAACAGAATCTCCTATACTGGATGTATTTCCTTATTTTGATGGAGAAGAAGAAGCTCCTTTAAACGAAGAAATTCCAGAAAACTACACACCTTTACATTCAGAAGAAGAAATTGAAGACGAAGAAGTTGAAGCAGCTATTGAATTAGAAGAGGAAGAAGAAGTTGAGTAGATCTTAATTATTCTTTTTAAGCATAAAAAAAATCCCGATGAATTAAATTCATCGGGATTTTTTAGAGCTCTATTTTATATTTCAGACTACCAGAACATTGCGTATAAGGCTACTAAAATTATCATGATTGCAAAAGAACCAATTGTAAACAAAGGTGATGTATGGAAAAGTCCTTTTTCAAACTCAATTCCTTTTGGATCATCTTTTCCTTTATTTTGAATCAAACTAATAGCCACAATAATCAACATTGTAATTACAGCAGTTAAACCCATTTGATCCATCCAAGGCATGTCGGTTGCTTTAAATGCCATTGCTACTGGTATAGACAACAAGGCTCCCCAAATAGCAGCTTTGTTTGTTGTTTTCTTCCAGAACAATCCTAACATAAATACCCCTAAAATACCAGGACTTACAATTCCTGTATATTCTTGAATAAATTGGAATGCTTGATCAATACCTCCTAATAATGGAGCCATTACAGCAGCAATAATTAAAGCAACAGCGGCAGAAATACGACCAACGTTTACCGTTAATTTATCACTAGCATTCTTATTGATGTATTGTTTGTAAATATCCATCGTAAAAATTGTTGATGTAGAATTCAACATAGACGCCAATGAAGATACAATTGCAGCAGCTAAGGCAGCAAATGCAATACCTTTCAACCCAGTTGGTAAAAATTGTAACAACCATGGATATGCTTTATCAGCGGCACCCGGTCCTGGAACATTAAATCTACCAACTTCACCTAATCCAGCCATTAATTCAGGATCATTTACAATAACATAAGCTGCAATTCCAGGAATAACAACAATAAAAGGAATAATTAATTTTAATCCTGCTGCCAATAAAATACCTTTTTGAGACTCTTTTAAAGATTTTGCAGCCAAAGTACGTTGAATGATGTACTGGTTGAATCCCCAGTAGTATAAGTTTGCAACCCACAATCCACCAACTAAAACTCCAATACCTGGTAAGTTTTTATATTCTGGATTACTTTCATCCAAGATCATGTGAAATTTATCAGGAGCTTCTCTATATATAACCGTTAAACCTTCCCAAACACCTTCTCCACCAGAAACGGTGTTCAAAGCTAAATATGTAGTAATCAACCCTCCTAACACAAGGAAAACAACTTGAATAATATCTGTCCATGCAACAGCAGACAAACCACCGTATAAAGAGTAAGCCGCAGCAAACAATGCCAAACCAATTACCGCATAAATCATGTCTACACCAATAATAGTTTCAATAGCCAAACCTCCTAAATACAATACAGAAGCTAAGTTTACAAATACATACAATCCAATCCAAAAGACTGCTAAAATAGTCTTTAAGTTTGTTGAAAAACGTTTTTCAACGAATTCTGGAATCGTGTACAATCCTTTTTCAATAAAAATTGGTAAGAAATATTTACCAACAATAATCAAAGTAAATGCTGCCATCCACTCATAAGAAGCGATTGCCAAACCTAGTGCAAAACCAGATCCTGACATTCCAATAAATTGCTCTGCAGAAATATTTGCTGCAATCAATGATGTACCAATTGCCCACCAAGGCAATGATTTACTTGCCAAGAAATAATCTTCTGCGTTCTTTTGATGTCCTGTTTTATCTCTAGATACCCAAAGTCCTACTCCTAAAATAAGTAGTGCATAGGCAACAAAAATAAAGTAATCCCAAAAATGAAATCCTGTTGTCATAATAGTTATAATGGTTTAATTTTAATAGTGGCGCTAATGTAGTATTTTTTTCTCTAAAAAAATCAATTCTACATTAATAAATGTAATTATTACATTTAATTATTTTAAATCCGTTTCTAAAACCCCTAAGCCATTAATGATGATGCCCCGCTTCTCCTTTTTCCATTTGTGCCAATAAATAATAGGCATTGTTATAGGCAAACATCGTCGTTTCATCAATTTCTTCCATAAATTCAATGGCAAGCCATGCCTCATCTTTTTCACCTACAATCACCTCTATAGGTTTAAAACTCCAATCTTCATTTTCTCTTTCCACAGAAAACACAAAAAATTGATTCCCCCTTTTAATAATCGCACTTTCTGGTATGGCTTTTCTTTTTGTATTGTTTATTTGAATCTTTCCTTTGATATACATCCCAGGAATTAAGTGCCCTTTTTTATTTTCAATTTCTGCATGTACATGAACCGCTTTTGGCGCGCTTTCAAACGTTTTGCTTACTGAATAAATTTCTGCTGAAAGCTCTTCATCCGGAAAAGACTGAACGTTAAAATTTACTTTCTGCCCCTTTTTCACCTTATATACATCTTTTTCAAAAATCATCAAATCGGCATGTACATGATGCGTATTTACAATTTCAAACAATTCCGTTTGCGGTTCTACATACTGTCCTGTTTTTATTTCTACCTTTTGTACAAAACCGTCTATGGGACTTCTCAGCTCTATATTTTTTACAAGTGTTCCTTTACGAATCGTTGCTGTATTGATTTGCAATAATTGTAATTGTGCTTTCAATCCATTTTCCAAAGCTTTTGATTTTCTATAATCTGCCTCTGCTTTTTGAAAATTTGCTCCTGACCCTGCTCCTGCTGCAACTAATTTTTGCTGACGATCGTTATTTTTCTTTAAAAAGTTACTGGTCGTATAAGCATGTAAATAATCTGTTTGCATTTGAATAATGTTGGGATGCGACAAATAAGCCAATACTTGTCCTTTTTCTACTTTATCACCTTCTATCACCTTAATAGCTACCACATTTGCACCTATAAAAGAAGTTACAGCGGCTTCGTTTTGCGGAGGAACCTCTAAAGTTCCATTAGCCTCAACATAACCACTCATGGTTCGTAGTTCAATGACACCTGTTTTCATATTTAAAGCTTTGAATTGCTGATTGGTAAGCATCGCTTCTTCAACTTCTTCATGATGTCCTTCTGTTTCGACATCCGAATTTTGTGCATGTTCTGCCTCTTTTTTAGGAGCACATCCTATTACAAATACGGAAAGGATCAACAAGGTTAAAACGCTATATATTCTATTTTTCATGGTATTAATTTTTAAAATATTGTAATTCAAAAGTGCTATTCAAATAATTCATAAAAACCTCTTGCGCTTCTAGTTCCGATTGAATGGCTTCTTTTATTAGTTGTGTAAATGTGGTATAATCTATCTCGCCTGCTTTATAAGCAAATAAAGCTCCTTCTTTCTGTTCTTTTGAAAGCGGTAAGACTTCTTTTTCATAGAATTGCCAAGATTTTTTTCCTTGCTCATACTTTTCCTGAGCTTTTAAAAACTTAGATTGTAATTCCTGCTTTTTGAACCTTCTATTACTCTCTGCAATTTCTTTGTCAATTTTAGCTGTCTTGACAAGAGCCCTGTTTTTTCCTGATAAAAAAGGTATGGTTACCCCAGCTTGGTAGGTGTAAAATCCAGAACTTCCATTTACTTTTTGCAATCCACCTTGTAAATTTAATTTCGGTAAGCGACTCGCTTTTGCGGCTTTATAACTTGCTGCTGCTTCTTTAATTCGAAGTTGCTCTAAGCTAAATAAAGGATGTTCTTCTAAAACTAAATTTTCTGCAGTTAGAACACTTGATAATTCTATCGTATTTGGCACTGAATAAAACTCATCGGAAACAAACCATAAATTCAATTCTTGTAATGCAAGAATACAGTCCGTCTTAGCCCGTTGCATTTTATTTTTAATTTGCAAAGCCTGATTTTTAGCCGCCAAATATTCTAGTTTCGAAATAGCTTCCAATTCATAATTTAAAATCACTGCTTTATTAAAGTTGGTATACACCGTATCTAACTCTTGATACAATCGATATCTACTATTTTTATGATACGCATTTGCCCAAGCTTTTTTAACCGATAGTGCCAAGTCTAATTCTGAAATTTCAAATGCTTTTTCTGCAAATTTTATGCGTTGCTCCTGCCATTTTCTTTTGCTAGAAATTCCAAACAAATCAATATTTGACTGCCCCAGCCCAATGGTTGTATACACGCCATTGCCATTTTGAACTTCTTCACCACCGGTAAACAATTGCGTTGTACCTAAATCATATACAGTACTTTTTAAAGCTACTTGTTTATCTATTTCTAACTGTCCTTGCCTTAAAAGTGGATAATTTTCTTTGGATAGTTTTACCGCTTCACTTAAATTAATTGTGGGAAGTTTTTCCTTATTTTGTTGAGCATTCGCAGTTCCAAAAAACAAAAACACCACCATTGCTGTTGCCGGAGCAACTTTTTTGTTCCATGGTAATTTTATCGATTTTGTTTCTACCCAATGATACAATATTGGAATGATAAACAATGTGAGTAAAGTAGACGTTAATAAACCACCAATAACTACCGTTGCCAAAGGACGCTGCACTTCTGCTCCTGCAGAAGCAGAGATAGCCATAGGTAAAAAACCTAAAACATCGGTAAAAGCTGTTAACATAATAGGTCTAATTCTACGCTTCGTTCCTTCAATTATTCGATCTTTTAAATTGGTCACACCTTCTTCTTTCAATTCATTTAAACCACTAACCATGACCAGTCCATTTAAAACAGCCACACCAAATAATACTATAAAACCTACACCTGCCGATATACTAAAAGGCATATCTCGTAACCACAAGGCAACGACGCCACCAACGGTTGCCATAGGAATGGCGATATAAATCATTAAGGTTTGTGGCAAGGATTTTAAGGCAAAATAAATAAGAACAAAAATCAATAACAAAGCAATGGGTACCACAGTTTTCAATCGACTGCTAGCACGTTCCAAGTTTTCAAAAGCACCTCCATAACGAATAAAATAACCAGAAGGCAATTCTAATTTTGCATCGAGTTTCGATTTAATTTCTGCTACTAAGGATTTTATATCTCGACCTCTTACATTAATTCCTACATAAGTTCTCCTATTGGTATTGTCTCTACTAATTTGCATAGGACCTCCTTTGTAACTTATATCCGCAACTTCGCGAAGCGGAATTTGTGCTCCAGAAGGTAAATTGATAAATAAATTTTGCACATCCGTAATATCATGACGATTGGCAGCGCTTAATCTGACAACTAAATCGAAACGTTTTTCACCTTCAAAAATAGTACCTGCAATTCCACCAGCAAAGGCCGATTGCACAATTTGATTCAAAGCATCAATATGCAAACCATACTGTGCCAATTTATTTCTATTGTACATAATTGTCATTTGCGGTAAGCCCGTGGTTGCTTCTGCTTTCATATCACCAATACCTTCAGTACCTGCAATAATTTTAGTGATTTCCTCAGCTTTTTGCGACAGCACCTCTATATCTTCACCATATAGTTTAATGGCAATATCTTCTCTAACACCTTCAAGCAACTCATTAAAACGCATTTCTATGGGTTGCGTAAATTCATAATTTACACCCGGTAGAATTTCTACGGCAGCTTTCATTTTTTCAATTAGTTCATCTTTGGAAGAAACCGTTGTCCATTCACTTTTAGGTTTTAGAATGACAATGACATCTGCCAAATCCATAGGCATTGGATCCGTAGGAATTTCAGCTACTCCAATACGGCTTACAATTTTATCTACTTCCGGAAAATTATCTTTGACTATTTTTTCAATTTTAGTCGTCGTTTCAATGGTTTCTGTAAGTGAACTTCCTGGTTTTAAAATGGCATGAAAGGCAATATCCCCCTCATCCAACTGCGGAATAAATTCGCCACCCATTTTTGAAAACATAAAAACAGCCAAACCAAATAAAAGTAAGGCTACTCCCATAATAATTTTTCCTTTTTTCAAAGTTTTCTCTAATAAAGGCTGGTAGGTATTTTCTGCCCACTGTACAAATTTATCGCCATACGATAGCTTTGTAGATTTTGGAGCTCTTAAAATTAAGGCCGACATCATAGGAACATACGTCAAACACAAAACCATAGCCCCAATCATGGCAAAAATAAAGGTCATAGCCATCGGTTTGAACATTTTACCTTCAATACCCTGCAGTGCTAATATGGGCAGAAACACAATTAAAATAATTAGCTGACCAAAAAAGGCAGCGTTCATCATTTTTTTTGAGGCATTTGCCGCTACCTGATCGCGTTCACTTGCTGTTAATTGTTTCTTTTTTAAGATTTGTGTTGCAATCAGAAAAACCGTGCTTTCGACAATTATAACGGATCCATCGACGATAATTCCAAAATCGATTGCCCCTAAACTCATTAGGTTTGCCCAAACATCAAATACGTACATGAGTATAAAAGCAAACAATAAAGACAAGGGAATGGTAGAAGCCACAATCAATCCACCCCGCCAATTTCCTAATAAAAAAATCAAAACAAAAATAACGATCAAAGCTCCTTCAATTAAGTTTGTTGAAACTGTAGATGTGGTGTTTGCAATTAATTTACTTCTATCTAATAAAGGTTGAATGATAACCCCTTCTGGCAAAGATTTTTCTATAAGTGCCATTCGAGCTTTTACATTTTGAATAACATCATTTGAGTTGGCGCCTTTTAACATCATCACCGTTCCTCCTACAACTTCTCCTTCTCCATCTTGGGTAAGTGCCCCATAACGAATAGCAGCACCAAATTGAACCGTTGCAATATCGCCAATGGTAATAGGAATGTTATGCTGATTTTTTACGGTAATTCTTTTGATATCTTCCAAACTACGAATCAATCCTTCACCACGAATAAAATTAGCTTGATGATTTTTTTCGATATAAGCCCCACCCGTATTTTGGTTGTTTGCTTCTAAAACATTAAAAATATCGGTAATGGTAAGTCCCATAGAATTTAAAACATCTGGGTTTACCGCAACTTCATATTGTTTTATTTTACCTCCAATGGCGTTGACTTCAATTACGCCTTCTACCATAGCCATTTGGCGTTGAACAATCCAATCTTGCATGGTTCGCAATTCGGTAATGGAATATTTTCCCTTAAATTCAGGTTTTACTTTTAGAGTATATTGATAAATTTCTCCTAAACCAGAAGAAATAGGTCCCATAGTTGGTTCGCCAAATCCACTAGGGATTTGTGATTTGATTTCATTTAATTTTTCGGCCACTAATTGACGAGGCAAATAGGTTCCAGCTGCATCATCAAAAACAATGGTGACAACAGATAAGCCAAAACGAGAAATAGATCTAATTTCTTGAACATCGGGAAGGTTACTCATAGCCACTTCCACAGGATAGGTGATAATTTGTTCAATATCTTCCGTTCCTAAATTGGGTGCCTGAGTAATTACTTGCACTTGATTGTTTGTAATATCGGGTACAGCATCTATAGGTACTTTGGTCATACTCCAAAGTCCGGCTGCTACAATGGTAAGCGTAAGCAAACCAATTATAAATTTGTTATTGATTGAAAAATCAATGATTTTATTAATCATAGAAAATGTTTTTTTCAGTTAAACGTTTCAAAGAATTTCCTTTCTAAAGTAGAAAAACTTCAAAATAAATAGAAGCCTAAAGGCTCAAAATTGGATATAACTATCCTTAAAAAAACTGAATTATGCCCTAGGAGGCTGTAAAATGGAAGAAGTAAAATCTTTTTCGGTACCACTTAGGTAGAAAAAATCTTGTGTAGAAAAATACGCAATAGCAAATTTTTCATTTACAAATTTGATTTGAATGGCATTGACATGACAACACTGACAAATACAAAAAGGAGAACATAAATCGGTTCCTTGATGTTGATGCTCATGATCTGCTGCTTGTGAAATTTCTGTTTTAAATCCCTCCTCATGTGCCAAATAATCATCACAAGGCACTAAATTTAGTACAAAGATATAAATGGACAATATGAGGGCTAAAAATTTCATTGCAACAAATATATCATTTATTTCTTGTACTATTCATACAAATAATTGCAATTCAAAAAAAATATAAAAAGCTTCCGTTTAAGTTTTTTGTTTATGAAACTAGTGCATGCTTTTAGCTGAAATAAATTAGCACATACCAAAGTATTGGAATAGATTCTACCAAAAATGATGCATAATATTTAGATTGTTTTGTTTTTGAATAAAAAAGAAGCAAAGTCAAACAAACATAAATGAGCAAGCTAGAAAAGAAGAAATCAAATGCAAATACATACAAATGCAAACACAATGAAAGCAACAAGCAAAAACTTCCTACTATTTTTGTTTTGAAAAGCCCTATGACTTGTGGAATTGTTCGTAAACTACTTTGATCGAATGCAATATCTCTGATATCAAAAGGCAAGGTCAGTACAAAAACAAACAGCAGTATTTGAAAAAAATAAAAAATCTCAATTGTATCAATTGCATATGCTGCATAATATAAAGGTAGTAAAGAACCAAGACCGGCCCAAGAAAAGGCAATGCTAAATATTTTCACACCAGGAATATTCCGAAGTGACATTTTATTTTTACCGATTTTTAAAAGCGGAAGCATGTACAAAAATGTAATGATACCAAAAGGAAAAACGAGCCATAATTTTTCCAATCCGATTTTAAACGTAACAAATAGCAAAGCGGAAATTGCTAAAACAACAAAAATAAATAGCAAAGTATAGGTCTTTTGAAACCAATCTAAAATTTCAACTTTTAAAGTTTCCGTTTTAGCTTTTAAAAAGCGAATAAAATTATAAGATATAAAAGTAGACAGACCAATAAACAAAGCCAAAAGCCCTACATTTATTTTATAAAACTCTCCGGTAAGTAAAACCAAACACGCAGACGCAATAGACACGTGGATATTGGAATGCACATAAAATCGAAAAAAAATCAGTAAATTTTTCATTAGAGAATTCAAAGATAAAAACAACACTTTGAATATAACCAAAACATATCTCAAATTATTGAATACGAAACTGAAATTAATTCAATAAATAATGTTAGCTTTTTCTTTTCTCAATTAAATGCGTTAATTCTTCTTTAACAATAGGATTCCAAAGTTCATAGCCTTTCTCATTTAAATGCATCCCATCAGACAAGAAAATACTGGCTTGCAAAGTCCCATTAGCTTCATACATCGGTTTTGTAATATCTAAAAAGCAAACATATTTTTTTTGACGACTGTAATTAGCTAATAATTTATTCGCTATAAATTTATTTTCTCTCACCTTTCTACCCAAAAAATCGTCTATTAATGTAGGTTTCATAGACATTAGTAAAACATGAGTTTTAGGAAAATCGTTATGTATTTTGTCTGTCAAAAGTTTAAAAGAATTCAAAACATCAAGCGGTGCTTCACCCATTTCGATATCAATATCACAATACACAACCACTACAGATGGTTGGTATTTTAAAAGCAAAACATCGTAATAATGTAACAACTCTGGCAAACTTATCCCTCCAAGTCCTCGGTTTACTACTCGTAATTCTGGAAATGCTTTCCCCGTTTTCCATCCAGAAATACTTGAACTTCCAACAAACAAAATCGGGTTTTTAGGAGGTGAATTCTTCTGCTCAAAGAGCTCAAAATATTCTAACTTCTTTTTATAACGCTCAATTTTTCTGTTGTTGTTTTTATGAAACTTTTCTTTGGTTTTATAAAATAACTCTAGTGTTTCAGCATATTTTTCGGGCTGCAAGTTATAGGCTATTTTATGTTGATGCCAATAGGCCCATGACTTTTGTTTAAATTCTTTACTGGTTTCTGTATTTACAACCTGTTTACGTAAAGCTTCTTTTAAATAATTTATAAATTCCGTATCACCACTTGTACTTGTTACCTGCTGTGCTTGACATGCCACACAACAACAAGCCAAAAAGTAAACCAACATCCTATTTTTCATTTCTGTACTTTTTAACCTCGTAAAAACCTTTAAACTATGTTAATTTTTTCAACCAAACAACAAGTATAATGCCAAAAACAAAATTTATACATTCTATTTTTAACACAATTATGTTTTCGTTTCGTTGAGCTTTTTTTTAATAAAATGAATAAACACCAAAGCCGCTGCACCACTACTAAAAGAAATAACTGCATTCAAAATAAACAAGCTGGTATTAAAAGAATTTAGATATACAATAGAAGCTGGATCAAAACCTAACCGACCAAAGGATTTGATTATAAAAACACTTCCAAAAACACCTGCTATGGTATTTCCTATAATTCCGAAAGAATATTTTTCCAAATAAAAACCCAAGCTTATGGCGCCTAAAATCCCTAAAAGAATACTGATTAATGAAATTAAAGTTGCCGTCATAAATTTTATTTAATGACCGTAATCCATTGTATCTACTTTCCCTCCCATCAATCTTTTTTGAATAATTAAGTAAACAAATAGCAAAATAAATCCAATAATTCCCCAATTCATTGCTACAGATAATCCATACTCTTCCGTAGCCATATTATAAATAGTTAAAGGTTCATTTATAGTATTTGTAGAAGGCAATAATATTGGAAATATAGATGCCAATGAGGAAGTAATTCCACCTAAAATAAGCAAGGTAGATGCTAAAAAGGCATGACTGTCTTTTTTAATTTTCTTGACAAAAAATAACGAAATCAATCCTGAAAAATAGATTAGTGGAAAGATCAACAGATAAGGTTTGTCCATAAAATTATGCAAACATTTTGGATTCACAATATTCCAAACAATTAAAGAAAACAAGGTTAAAACCGAAAGCACAATATTTAATTTAAGCACCACATTTTTCAATTCCTTATTGATGGATGAATTTGTTTTTAAAACAATCCAATTGGCACCATGAATCGCCAAAGTAACAACGGTAATAAGCCCTATAATTATAGTAAACCAATCTATAACGCCTGGGGTTTGACTCATAGGACTAAAACTGCTGTCCCATAAAGGCAAGAAAAAGTAGTGTTTTTCATATACAGAAACACCGTTTTCAACACCTCCTAAATTTACACCTCTTACAATATTCCCTAAAGCAATTCCAAAAAACAAAGCCAATAATAAACTAGAAATTCCAAAAGACTTGTCCCAAATATCTTTCCACATTTTGTAGTTAAACTGACTTCTAAACTCCAATCCAATAGCTCTAAAAACAATCAACCATAAAACAATAATTAAAGGAAGATAAAATCCACTAAATACCGAAGCATAAAATGTAGGAAAGGCCATAAAAAGCATTCCACCTGCTGCCACCAACCAAACTTCGTTTGAATCCCAAAACAGTCCAGCAGATTTTGCAATTACTTCTTTGTCCTTTTCTTTTTTCGCTAAAAATAAATGAATAATTCCTGCGCCAAAATCGTAACCATCTAAAATAAAGAAAACCACCAAAACAATGGCAATTATTACAAACCAAAATACTTCCATAATTTAATGTTTTTGAGGCGTAGGACCTTCGTGAATAGTTTTACCAACCAATACTAAAAATAACAAACCGAGCAACATGTACAAGGCGACAAAACCCAACAAAGTAAACAAGGTATTTCCTGAAGAAACGGTAGGTGAAATTCCGTCGCTAGTTCTTAACAAACCATAAACTAAATAAGGCTGACGTCCTAATTCTGCCACATACCAACCTGTAAGATTTGCAATGTATGGAAATGGAACCAAGAACATAATCGTCCACAATAAAGGTTTTAATGTATACAATTTCTCTCTCCATAAAAAGAAAACTGCCAAGGCCATAATACCAATAAAAATAGTACCTAAACCAACCATAATATGGTAAGCGTAATACAAAGCAGGTACATTATCAGGCAATTCGTCCTTTTCAAACTGATCCATTCCAGGAATTTGTCTATCCCATTCTTGATGCGTTAAAAAACTTAAAATATTGGGTACGGCTATTTTGTTGTCTAATTTTTTTTCCACCATATTCGGCTGACCTATCAAAACAATTTCTGCTCCTGCTTCTTCTGTTTCAAAAATCCCTTCCATGGCTGCAAAAGCGGCCGGTTGATATTTCGCTACATTTTTCGCATTTAAATCGCCTGTAGGAAAAGCCAATAACAGACTAGAAACCAGGCCAAAAACGACACCTGTTTTTAAAAACAGCTTTCCGTAGGCTACGTTTTTATTTCTTAAAATATAAAAAGCACCAATACTAGCAACCACAAATGAGGAAGTCGCTACAGAAGCCACTTGATTGTGTAAGAAAGCAGGTAACAGCCATGGATTTGTAAATAAAGCTGAAAAATTCTCTAAAACAAACTTTCCGTTTTCTAAAACTTCATGCCCTACCGGGTGCTGCATCCAAGCATTAGTCGCCAAAATAAACCAACCACTAGCCCATGAACCTAAAAAAACTAAAAATCCGGTTAGGAAATGTAATTTTTGTCCCATTAATTTTTCACCAAAAATGAAAAGTGCCAAAAAAGAAGATTCTAAAAAGAAAGAAAACATACCTTCCATAGCCAATGTTTGTCCGATAATACCTCCTGTTAATTCAGAAAACTTAGCCCAATTGGTTCCAAACTGAAATTCCATAGGAATACCCGTAACCACACCCATGGTAAAATTAATGGCGAAAATTTTCATGAAAAATTTAGCCGCGTCGTTATATTTTTCAACATTTCCACGCAAATACTTCCATTTAAAATAGACAATCATTAGGGAGAGCCCCATGGTTAATTGTGGAAATATATAATGGAATGTTATTGTAAAAGCAAATTGCAATCGATCATAAAAGAGCATATCCTCCATGTAGTCTAGTATTTAATATTTAGAAATAATTTTTTCAATGTTCAAAACACATTTTATAACAACATTACTTTTTTAATGTCTTCAGCTCCTAAAGCTTCATTCATCATGGTTCTAATTTTTTCTTTTCCGTAACTCAATTCTTCTCTTAATACAGAAGAAGACAGTTTTACAAAAAGTGTTGTTCCTTTCAATTCTACTTTTTCAGTATAAGAAGCGACACCATTTCCCATCAAGCTATCCCAGTTTTCCTTAACTGAAATTTTCTTCATTCCACCGGAAAGATTATTTTCTTTTATAAAAGACCCCATTAGGTCTTTCATTGCTACATATTCATTTTCACGTTTTGCCATTTTATTTTATACTTTTTACATTTCGTTATTTACTTTTAACAAGGAAAACTCTGTTTTATAGATGTACTTAAGCAGCTATAATTGAAACATTTTATAAGATTTGTTAATTCTTTTTACAACTTCTTCTGTTCGTTCCGCATGGGTATCGGTAATAAATATTTGCCCAAAATTATCTTGATCCACCAAACGGATAAGCTGGGTCACTCTATTTTCATCCAGTTTATCAAAAATATCATCTAACAACAATAAAGGAGTGACTTTTGATTTTTGTTTGATAAAATCGAATTGAGCTAATTTTAAAGCAATCAAATACGATTTTTGCTGCCCTTGCGAGCCAAACTTTTTCACAGGAAAGCCATTAATCTCAAAAAGCAAGTCGTCTTTATGTACACCAGCACTTGTATATTGTAAAACTCTGTCCTTTTCTAAGGAATTCTTTAATAAATCTTCAAAATTCATATCAGACAACTGCGATTTATACACCAAATCTACTGCTTCTTTTCCAGCGGTTATTGTTTTATAGCGCTCATTAAATATTGGCACAAAGGCTTCTAAAAATGCATTTCTCTTTTCAAAAATAATAGTTCCGTAAGCTACCAATTGCTCATTATATACAGATAAATTTACGGGATCAAAAACCCTATTGGCTGCAAAATACTTTAGCAAAGCATTTCGTTGGGTGACCAATTTATTATAAGCTATTAATGTTTTTAAATAACCTTGATCTTGCTGCGAAATTACATTGTCTATAAATTTCCTTCTGGTTTCGCTCCCTTCAATAATTAAGTCTCTATCAGCCGGTGAAACAATTACCAAAGGAAACTGTCCTATATGGTCAGAAAACTTATCGTAAGCCTTCCCATTTCTTTTCACAACCTTCTTTTGACCTTTTTTTAAGCTACACACCAAAACTTCCTCTCGATCATTAATTTGATAGCTTCCTTCCAACATAAAAAATTCTTCTCCATGCCGAATATTCTGAATAGCCACCGAATTAAAATAACTTTTTGCAAAAGACAAATAATAAATGGCATCCATTACATTGGTTTTCCCTACACCATTATGGCCAACAAAACAATTGATTTTCTGTTCAAAATCAAACACTTGATGCACTAAATTCTTATAATTAACAAGCGATAGTTTTTGTAAATACATGCCTTTTTTTCCAATTATTTAAGAAAGTGCAAATTATTAAAATTTTGCCGAAAAGACCCTTTTAAAATCCAATTAAAAAAACTATTTTTGCTTCCCTGTGTATAAAAATGCAGACGTATAATTACGTAGCTATTTTGAAGCACATTATTAATTTTTAAGAAGAAAAGAAACATGGCAACATACAAGAAGAAAGGTCAAAAGAAAGTAAAAAACGAACCAGTTCAAGAAGTAGAAGAAGAAAGCACAACGGCTGAAGTATTTAACACCTTAGACGAAACTGCTTCAAAATCGGAAGAATGGGTTGAGAAAAATCAAAAACCTTTGTTTTCTGGATTGATTGCTATTGCTGTTGTAATTTTAGGTTATTTAGCCTATACAACCTATGTAACGGAACCTAAAGAAATTGATGCCGCCAACGAATTGGCTTTTCCAAAAGAAAGTTTTGACTTAGCTGCTGAATCAAATTCTGCTGCAGATTCATTATTTACCGTTGCTTTAGAAGGAGCAAATGGAAAATACGGTTTCTTAGATATTGCTAAAAAATACGCGGGAACAAACGCAGGAAACTTGGCAAATTATTACGCAGGTATTTCTTACTTAAAAACAAAACAGTACAAAAGCGCTATTGAGTATTTAGGGAAGTTTTCTTCAGATGATGCTTTATTAGGACCTGTTGCTCTTGGAGCTATTGGTGATGCTTTTGCAGATTTAAATCAATTAGAAGATGCTTTGTCTTATTACGAAAAAGCGGCAAACGCTAGTAGCAATTTAGCTTCTACTCCTTTATTCTTATTAAAAGCAGGAAATACCGCTTTAGAATTAGGTAAGGCAGACCAAGCTGAAAAGTTGTTTACAGAAATAAAAACAAATTATTCAAAATCAAGTCTTGCTAACAATATAGAATTATCTATCAACAAAGCAAAGTACGCTAAATAACACCTATGGCTACAACCGACTTATCAGCATACGATAAAACAAAAGTCCCAAATGCGAAAGATTTTCGATTTGGGATTGTTGTTTCTGAATGGAACGAAACTATTACAAACGGACTTGCACAAGGTGCTATAGACGCATTTATAGACAATGGTGTTTCGGAAGAAAACATTATTAGATGGGATGTTCCTGGAAGTTTTGAATTGATTTACGGATCTAAAAAAATGGTGGAAACACAAGATTTAGACGGTGTAATTGCTATTGGAAGCGTAATCAAAGGCGAAACAAAACATTTTGATTTTGTTTGTGATGGTGTTACCCAAGGAATTAAAGATTTAAACATACAACAAAACATTCCAGTAATTTTTTGTGTACTTACCGATGATACGATGGAGCAAGCAATTGCTAGATCTGGTGGAGCACATGGAAATAAAGGTGTGGAATGTGCTATTGCAGCAATTAAAATGGCGGTGTTAAAACAACTATAATTTTTCTTTATTCGCTTGACCACCTGTTTTAATTTCTGTAGTTTTGATTATCACTCTCAAATTTAAACATTATGTTAGGTACTCCTTTTAAACAAAGAGCTCATTACGTTTTCAATTACAAACCTCGTTACTTTGACGAGCGTAAACAACGTTTGGAAAATTTAGAAAAAAAGTACCATTCTGAACACGCAAACGAAGATTCAGATTACCATATTACACTTACAAAAAACAATTTAAAAGACAATTGGGCGAAGGCTAAAAATAGTGGTGCTGATACCAGTACCAGTAAACGCTTGGCCATTATTATTGCTATTCTTGTAGGAATTTGTGCCTATATTTTTGAATTACACACACTTATTTAATGTCAGATATCATCCAATTACTTCCCGACCATGTTGCCAATCAAATAGCAGCCGGTGAAGTAGTGCAAAGACCTGCTTCTGTTGTAAAAGAATTGCTAGAAAATGCGATTGATGCAGGAGCTTCTCAAATAAAACTTATCATTAAAGATGCCGGAAAAACATTAATTCAAGTAATTGATGACGGTAAAGGAATGAGCGTAACCGATGCACGATTGTGCTTTGAACGTCACGCGACTTCTAAAATAAAAGATGCACAAGATTTATTCAATTTAAATACCAAAGGATTTCGAGGTGAAGCGATGGCTTCTATTGCAGCAATTGCGCATGTCGATTTAAAAACACGACAAGAAAATGAAGAGCTAGGAACTTGTATCAAAATTGAAGGTAGTAAAATTGTGTCACAAGAAGTAGACGCTACTTCAAAAGGAACAAGTGTTGCTGTAAAAAATTTATTTTACAATATTCCTGCCAGAAGAAATTTCTTAAAATCAGATACTGTTGAGACTAGGCATATTGTCAATGAGTTTCAACGTGTGGCCTTGGCGCATAATGAAATTGGATTCTCTATGAATCATAACAATTCTGAAGTCTACAATTTAAAAGAAGGAAATCTAAAACAACGTATTGTTGCGGTATTAGGTGGTAAAACCAATGAAAAATTGGTACCTATTGAAGAACATACCGATGTGATAGAAATAAGTGGATTTGCGGCAAAACCTGAATTTTCTAAGAAAAAAAGAGGGGAACAATTCTTTTTTGTAAACGACCGATTTATTAAAAGTTCGTATTTGCATCATGCCGTTACAAGTGCTTTTGATGGTTTGTTAGGAAGTGGCTACCATCCCTCCTACTTTTTATATTTAAGAGTACCACCCGAAAGTATTGACATTAATATTCACCCAACAAAAACGGAAATTAAATTTGACAATGAAAAGGTGCTTTATGCTATTATTAGAGCTTCAGTAAAGCATAGTTTGGGTCAGTACAATGTAGCACCCGTTCTCGATTTTAACAGAGATTCCTCTATGGACACACCTTATGCATTGTCTAGTACTTCGTATTCCAGTACACCAAACATTACGGTCGACCCAAATTTCAATCCTTTTGAAACAAGTGCACCAAAAGTTAGCTCGAGTCATTCTCCTAGCTCACATTCAAATTCGAATCATTACAACTATCAAAAAGAAAATACCGACAACTGGGAGGCTTTATATACAACCATTGAAACAGACGAACCTTCTTTTAGTCAATCTGAAATGAGTTTTGAATCGGATTTTGAAAACGAAACAACAGGAAAAACTTTTCAAATTCAAAGAAAATATATTTTAAGTTCAATTAAATCAGGTGTGGTTTTAATTCATCAAAATTTAGCACATCAAAGAATTTTGTACGAAGAATTTTTAGAAAACATTACGGTAAAGGAAGCTCCCAGTCAGCAACTTTTGTTTCCGGTTGAAATTTCTTTTGAAAAACAAGACATCGAGTTGATCAAGGAATTGCAAGAAGATTTAGAAAATACCGGTTTTTTATTTGATAAAATCACGAAGGAATCTATTGTTGTCAAAGGAATACCCACTACCATTACGGAAAGCCAGATCAATATTATTATAGAACAACTTTTGGATGATTTAAAAGATGAAATTCCGGAAACTAGTTTTAGTCAGTTAGATATTATTTCAAAATCGTTAGCAAAATCGTTGGCTATAAAAACAGGAAATACTTTGTCTGGAAAAGAGCAAGAAAATTTGGTAAACAACTTATTTTCATGCAAAGATCCATCCATTTCTCCTTTTGGAAAGAAAACATTTGAAACATTAACTATTGGAGAATTGGATAAAATATTCACCTCAAAAATTTAGCTATGGGAAGAATTACTGAAGTTATAAAGCATCTGATTATTATCAACGTAATATTTTTTATTGCGCCGCAGTTATTGCAAGCCATTGACCTGCAAAGTCTGTTTGCCTTGTACCTTCCAGAAAATCCGAATTTTGGTTTTTGGCAATACCTAACGCATATTTTTATGCATGGTAGTGTATCGCATATTTTATTTAATATGTACGGTTTATGGGCCTTTGGTACTCCATTAGAACAAATGTGGGGGAAAAATAAATTTATCTTTTTCTATTTCTCTGCAGGCTTAGGTGCAGGATTAATTTATACGGCCGTCAACTATTTCCAATTCAATGGAATTTATGAGCAATTGGTTCAATTAGGTTTGTCGAGCACCGATATTCAAAATATTTTAGACACAGGAAAATACAATCAACAAGTAGTCACTTTATCAGCGGAAGAATTGGGGAAATTCTATAGTTTGTATCATGTACCTGCCGTAGGTGCATCTGGTGCAGTATACGGAGTCTTAGTAGCTTTTGGCTTATCATTTCCTAATTCAAAATTGGCTTTGATCTTTTTACCGATACCAATTGCGGCTAAATATTTTATTCCGGTGATGATTTTCGGTGATTTATTTTTCGGAGTAACAAAATACTCCATTGGAAACATTGCCCATTTTGCTCATATTGGAGGTGCTTTGATTGGATTTATCATTGCCTGGTATTGGAGAAACAATCAATTTAAACGTTGGAATTAATAGCTATTTAAATATATGAACTCAACAGTTAACAACCTTTTATACAAATATAAAAACGGAAGCATCGTAGAAAAATTGATCTACCTAAATGTGGTTGCCTTTTTATTAATGTATGTCGTAAATTCTGTCGCTTTCCTTTTCAATTACCAAGGAGCGAACTTTGTTTACGAATGGTTTTCAATGCCTGCTGATGTCGATTATTTGATCACTCGTCCATGGACCATCATCACTTATGGTTTTTTACATGGCGATTTTTTACATATCCTATTCAACCTCATTTGGCTGTATTATATAGGTAATTTATTTATCGATTATTTTACCCAAAAACAATTGTTATCTTTTTATATCTACGGAACCGTTTTTGGAGGTTTGATTTATTTGTTGAGTTATAATTTCTTTCCAGCCTTACAAAATACAAACGCAACATTGGTTGGTGCCTCTTCAGCCGTTTCTGCCATATTTATTGGTATTGCTACCTATATTCCAAATTATGAATTCCGTTTGCGATTTATCGGTTTTGTGAAATTGTGGGTGTTGGCGGCTATTTTTGTTGCCATTGATGTTATTCAACTACCTTCAGGAAACACGGGTGGGCATTTGGCACATTTAGGTGGAGCTTTATTTGGTTATTTATATGTGAGACAATTTAAAAAGTCGAGTGTAAAAATTTCCAATCCGTTTGCCAATTTATTCAAAAGAAAAAGCACTTTAAAAACAGTTTACAAATCAAAACGTAAAACAAGTACAACAGCTTCAGACAAAAACAGTCAGCAACAAATAGATGCTATTTTAGATAAAATCAGTAAATCTGGTTATGATTCTTTAAACCAAAAGGAAAAGGACTTATTGTTTAAACAAAGTAAAAAGTAAGTCGTAAACCCTAATGAAAAAATTACCTTTTACTGACAAACTTATTTTTATACTTAATTCCTTGGCGGGGTTTATATTGTTGTGCTGCTATATACTTCCATATATTCCTCCAAAACAATATCCGCTTGCCCCAATTTTTGCTTTGGCTACGCCAGGAATTATTTTGGTGAATTTTTGTTTTGTTATTTATTGGGTCGTCAAACTAAAAAAGCAATTTTTCCTTTCTACCATACTTTTAGCTTTAGGCTACAGTTATCTAAACAATTTTATAGAAATTTCGGAAAAAAAAGTTTTTTTAAATGATGATTTAAAAATCATGTCCTACAATGTCCGGTTATTTAATGCCTATGAATGGTCGAAAAAAGACAGTTTAAATTTTAAAATTTATGATTTTATCAAAGATAAAGATCCAGATATTTTAGCCATTCAAGAACATTATTTAAAAAAGGAACATCAAATACACTATAAATACTCCTATTTAAAAAAGCCCTTACATAAAAGAGCATCGACTAGTTTGGGTATTTATTCCAAGTATCCAATAATCAATAAAGGTTCTTTAGGGTTTAAAAACTCAGGTAACAATACCATTTTTTGTGATGTAAAATTCAAAAAAGATACTCTTCGCATTTATAATATTCACTTGCAATCCTTAAGCTTGGATAAGAATAAGGAAAATTTTGGAGAAGAAAATTCAGAAAAATTAATTTCTATTTTTAAAAAGTCTTTTACAGAACAACAAAATCAAGTTGTTCAAATTTTAGAGCACGCGAATAAAAGTCCGTATAAAAATATATTTATGGGCGATTTTAACAACAATGCTTTTTCTTGGGTTTACAAAGAACTTTCAAAAAACAAAAAAGACGCTTTTAAAGAAGCTGGTTCAGGACTCGGAAAATCATTTGATTATTTTTTCCCTTTCCGAATCGATTTTATGTTGACTGATAAAAGTATACAAATCAATAATTTTAAAACCTATTCTGTAAAATATTCCGATCATTACCCAATAATGGCCAGAATAAATTTGGCAAATTGATATCTTTACACAAAATAAAAATCACATGAAAATATATGACGTTGCAATAATAGGAAGCGGTCCTTCTGGTGCTTCTGCTGCCTTAAAACTTGCTGAGAACGGTATTTCTGCAGTTATTATTGAAAAAGAAACTTTGCCTCGTTACAAAACTTGTGGTGGTGGCTTTGTGTATCGTGGTCGCAAAAACATGCCTTTTGACATCAGTTCTGTGGTTTCTAAAGAATTCAACAAAATTGAAATTTATTTCGACAAATCAGGACAACACCTTACTGCCGAACGCCCAGAACCTTTAGTTACGATGGTAATGCGTGACGAGTTTGACAATTTAATTGTTGAAAAAGCAAAGGAAAAAGGAATCACGCTTTTGCAAAATCATAAATTAACTAAAATTTCTTTCGAAGAAAATATCATATTGCATACTTCGGAAGGTGAGGTACATACAAAATTTGTCATCGCAGCAGATGGCGCTCTAGGACCAACTGCAAAACTTACGGGTTGGACAGATACCAGATATATGATTCCTGCGCTTGAATATGAAGTAGAAGTATCTCCAGAAGATTTTGAGCGTTTGTCTAAAGAAGCACGCTTTGATTTTGATGCTGTTCCTTTGGGATATGCCTGGAGTTTTCCTAAAAAGAATCATTTATCCTTGGGGGTAGCCACCATGCGAAGAACAAAAATTGACTTAAAAAAATACTATAGAGACTATTTAAAAACACTTGGAATTAAAGAAGTCATCAAAGAAGAATTTCATGGTTTTCAAATTCCTGTGGGTGCAAGAACCGATGGATTTGTAAGAAAAAATGTTTTCTTAGTAGGTGATGCTGCTGGTTTTGCCGATCCAATTACTGCTGAAGGAATATCCAATGCTATTTTAACCGGTGTTATGGCTGCTGAAGCAATTGTTGAAGGAAAACTTGACTCGAAAAAATCGCAAGAATTATACGAAGCAAAATTAAATGAAGTTTTAATACCTGAGCTAAAAACAGGAGCCTACTTGGCTAAACTTTTTTATGAGAATACCAGTTTAAGAAACCTATTAATGAAACGTTACGGATCTCGTATGTGTGAGGCCATGACAGAAGTATTTATGGGAGAAAGAACCTATCCTGCAGATATCAAAAAGAAAATCACCGAAAAATTTAAAGGTATGGTTTTTAACAAATTCAAAAACTAACAATTCCAACATGCAAACCAAAAGACTAAATAAAGCCATTTCTGAAACTGGATATTGTTCTAGAAGAGCCGCTGATAAATTAATAGAAGAAAGAAGTGTCAAAGTAAATGGCGAAATAGCAGGACTTGGCGTTAAGGTTACTGCATCAGATGTTATTTCTGTTTACGACCAAGTCATTACCAAAGATGTAGAAAACATTTACTTAGTCTTCCATAAACCTGTTGGCATTACCTGTACAACCGATACGAAAATAAGGGGTAATATTATCAACTATATCAACTACCCTGAAAGAATTTTTCCTATTGGTCGTTTAGATAAACCCAGTGAAGGGCTTATTTTCATGACCAATGACGGTGATATTGTCAATAAAATTTTACGTTCAAAAAACAACCACGAAAAGGAATATATTGTTTCAGTAGATAAAAAAATAACGGAATCTTTTATTAAAAAAATGGCAAATGGAGTCCCTGTTCTTGATACCATATCTGATCCTTGCAAGGTTGAAAAAATAAACGAATACACCTTTAAAATTATTTTGACCCAAGGTTTGAATAGGCAAATTAGAAGGATGTGCGAATATTTAGGCTACGAAGTACAAAAATTAAAAAGGGTACGAATCATGAATATTGCCTTAGGAAATTTAAAACCTGGAAAATACCGCTCGTTTACAGAAAGAGAATTGCAAGTCATGAATCACCTTGTTGGTCATTCAAGTAAAACAGAAGAAGCTTCAAGATAATTGTATGAGTACTTTAGAACCTGCTTTGACAAAAGAAGATTTTCAATCCATTTTAAAAGTTGCCGCACGAAGAATAGGCTTACTTTTTCTATTTGTATTCGGCTTGTATTTTGATGGAAAAGGATTTGCAAAGATTGTCCCAAACAATCAGTTCTACCTGAATATCTTAATGATTACGGCTTTTTTCATTCTGTATTACCGTTCTACACCCAGAACAAAAAAACTTATGATTTATGGTGTTGCCATTGGTTTTGTCGGTGAACATTTATTTTCAAGAATTTTAGGGATGTACACCTACCGTTTAGAAAATGTTCCGCTCTATGTTCCCTTTGGACATGCTGCTGTATATGCCCGTGTATTTATTTTTGCGAAAGCTTCTATTATTCAAAAACACCACGACAAGATTGTAAAATTTTTAAGCATACTCGTAGCGATTTACGCCACATTATTTTTAATTTTTCTAGGAGATGTTTTCGGATTTGTCATGACCCTTGTTATTTTTCTTATTCTTTGGAAAAGACCCAAAGACAGAATGTTTTTTTTAACTATGTATACCGTGGTAGCTGTATTAGAAATTGGTGGTACTAGTTATGAATGTTGGTATTGGCCAACTACGGCTTTTGATGCTTTTCCATTCCTAAAAAGCTACAATCCACCTAGCGGAATTAGCTTATTTTATTATACTTTAGATATTGGCTGTTTTGTTTTTTACAGACTTTTTAACAAACAAGTTTGGCAACGCTATACACAAATAAAAAAAGTAACGACCTAAAAAAAGCTCTGATTCAAATCAGAGCTTTTTTTATCAAATAATAATTATTTATTTACTTGCAAACATTTTCACATCGGCTTCGGAAATTTCGTTTCCACCTAAAATAAGTAACCTTTCTACTACATTTCGTAATTCTCTCACATTACCTGTCCAATCATAACCTTTAAGTAAACTCATAGCCTCTGCAGAAAAACTTTTATTAATGGCTCCTTGTTCTTTAGAAATCATTTTTGAAAAATGAGTCACCAACAAAGGAATGTCCGACCTTCTATCATTTAGCGCTGGGACTTTTATTAGAATAACAGCCAACCTGTGGTACAAATCTTCTCTAAACCTGCCTTCTGCTATTTCTTTTCTTAAATCTTTATTGGTAGCTGCTACAACACGAACATTCACTTTAATATCCTTATCGCTACCTACCCTACTAATTTTACTTTCTTGTAAAGCCCTTAAAACTTTGGCTTGTGCCGAAAGGCTCATATCTCCAATTTCATCTAAAAAAATGGTTCCATTATTCGCGGCTTCAAATTTCCCTGCTCTATCTTTATTAGCCCCTGTAAACGAACCTTTTACATGTCCAAACAACTCACTTTCAATCAATTCAGAAGGAATCGCTGCACAATTTACCTCTATTAATGGAGCTGATGATCGCGTACTTTTTTCGTGCAACCAATGTGCGACTAATTCTTTTCCTGTACCATTAGGGCCGGTAACCAAAACTCTAGCATCTGTTGTAGCTACTTTTTCAATCATGTCCTTTATGGCAATAATTGGCGCGCTTTCACCAATCATTTCATAGCCTTTGCTTACTTTTTTCTTTAAACGTGCATTTTCAACTACCAATACTTTTCTATCTAAAGCATTTCTAACAGTATTTAATAGTCTATTCAAATCTGGTGGTTTTGATATATAATCAAATGCTCCCAACCTCATAGTATGAATAGCCGTATCTAAATCACCATGACCAGAAATCATGACAATTGGAATTTCAGGTTTAATTTTTCGTGCTTTTTCCAATACTTCCACACCGTCCATTTTAGGCATTTTAATATCACATAAAATTAAATCATAATCTTCTTTGGTTAATTTTTCTAGTCCTTCTAAACCATCTTCAGCTTCTTCTACATCATAAGAACTATTTTCTTCTGAAATAATTTTAGTCAATACTCTACGAATTGCAGCTTCATCTTCAATTATTAATATTTTACTCATTCTCTAATTTCTTTAATTAAACATCGTTAAAATTAATATTTCAACCACTTGTATAAATCTTTATAAGTAGGCTTCTTTCCATACATTAAAATACCAACTCGATAAATTTTTGCCGCCACCCAAACCATACCCACAAAACTTAGGGTAAGTAATAATAGTGAAAGTAATAGTTCCCACCAAGGAACTCCGAAAGGAATCCTCATTAACATTACAATGGAAGAAGTAAAGGGTATAATTGAAAAGATAGTCGCCACTGGGCCATTAGGATCACTTAACACAGAAGCAAAACCAATATATACCGCCAACATTAAAGGCATAATTACCGGCATCATAAATTGCTGGGTGTCTGTTTCACTATCTACTGCGGCTCCAATGGCTGCATAAATAGAGCTGTATAAGAAAAAACCTCCAATAAAATAAAAAATAAATAATACAAACATTTTAAGCAATGGCAAAGCGAGAATTTCTGCCAATAAATTTGTCAATTCTTCTGCTTTAAATCCCGATTCTTGCATCAATTCTTTGGATGGTGTATTTTGTAGATCTCCAAATTCTACTCCTACAAACAAGGAAACCACAGTCCCTAATATAAGTAACAATACAATCCATACAAAAAATTGCAACAAACCCGCACAGGCATTTCCTATAATTTTACCCAACATTAATTGAAAAGGTTTTACCGAAGAGATAATTATCTCTATAATTCTACTGGTCTTTTCTTCAATCACATTTCGCATGACAGAATTGCCATAAATAATAATAAACATCATGAGCAAATAACCAGAGCCCATACCCAAACCAATTTTTAACCCATTCCCTAATTTTGATGATTTTTCTCCAGAGGAATTACTTTGTTTGATGTTTACTGCAAAATTTGCCGCATTAATGTTTTTTTGACTGATGCCTAATTCTTTAAGTTTGTATGCTTTTAATTTATTGGCAACTAATTTTTCCAAATGCTCTAAAAACAAAATACTTGGCGCTTCTTTAGAATAAAAGGCAACAGAACTGGCCAATTCTTTTAGCCCGTTGGCTTCTGAAGGAATAGTGACCAAACCATAATAATGACCTTTGTCTATTTCTTCTTTAGAAAACGCAACTCCAAGTTGGGTAACATCTATATATTTTGTGTTTTTAGTTGTTACAAAAACCTCTTCAAAATTTAAAGACGATTCATTTACATAGGCTATTTCCTTTGCTGAATTATTATTGACTTTCGTTAAATAAAAAATTAACAGCCCCATTCCTATCATTAAAACAGGACTTAAAAAAGTCAGTATGATAAATGATTTATTTCTAACTTTTCCGATAAACTCGCGATAGATAATTAATTTTAATTTTTCCATATTATGCTGAAATTTTATCGTTACGCTTTGAAACTGCCTCTAAAAAAATTTCATTCATGGTCGGAATTTTTTCTGTAAAATGTGTCAAAGGCCCAAAGGAAGTTAGTCGATTAAAAAATGTATGCTGATCCATTTCTGGTGGCAAGGAAACGTTTAAGCGAAGACTGTCATTTAAAGAAGCAAAATTAGCCTCAGAAATCAAAAACTCTGAACTTATTTCTTTTTGTACTTTCTCCTTGTCTAAACATTGGATTCCTACTTCAAATAAATTTGTTTTGTAATCCAATTGAATCTTTTTTAAAGGCCCTTCTAAAACCTTTTCTGATTTATGGATCAAAGCAACATAGTCACACATCTCCTCTACCGACTCCATTCTATGCGTTGAAAATATTATGGTGGTCCCTTGATCTCTTAACGCTATAATTTCTTTCCCAATTAATTTTGCATTCACAGGATCAAATCCACTAAAGGGTTCATCAAAAATCAATAATTTGGGTTGGTGCAATACGGTAACAATAAATTGAATTTTTTGAGCCATTCCTTTCGACAATTCTTGAATTTTTTTATCCCACCAATCAGTAATTTCAAATTTTTCAAACCAATAGTTCAATCGCTCTGTAGCTTCAGCTTTTGTCAAACCTTTCAACCTTGCCAAATACAAAGCTTGCTCACCTACTTTCATCGACTTGTACAAACCTCTTTCTTCAGGTAGATAGCCTATCATTGAAATATGTTCTGGCGCTAAAGGTTCATTGTCTAAATAAATGGTTCCAGAATCGGGTAATAATATTTGATTTACCATTCGAATCAAAGTTGTTTTCCCAGCTCCGTTTGGTCCAAGTAATCCATAAATACTTCCTTTAGGTACCTGAATAGACAAATTATTCAAAGCCCTATAATTACCAAAATTTTTGGTTAAATTTTCAATTTTTAACAAGTGTATGTCTTTTAAGAATGCATTCAAAGATAGAATTTTTATGAGAAAAATATTTAACAGATTTAATTTTGTTTCTAGCAAATATTTTGATAGTTTTACTGTGCACGCATAATAAATTTCAAAATGAATTATAGAGAAAGTACTGTTTGTCACCACTTAAGGGCCACCTGGCAAACGGTTGCAAAAATGTATAATGAAGAAGCGAGTCATCATGGAAGTACAATGGCCACAGGATTTGCCCTCTTAAATATTGATTTAGAAACAGGAATTCAATCTACTGCACTAGGCCCCCAAATGGGCATGGAAGCAACAAGTCTTTCTCGATTATTAAAAAAAATGGAATCCAAAGGATTCATTTATCGAGAACGAAATCCAGAAGATGGCCGAGGAGTTTTGATCAAATTAACAGAATTAGGAAAAGAAAAAAGAGAAGTCTCTAAAGGAAGCGTATTGCAATTTAATAAAATTGTAAAAGACAATATCACCGAAACTCAATTGCAACATTTTTTTGAGGTGTCTAATAAAATTAATCAACTGATTTCAGAAAAAACAATCTATAACAAAAAATGATCTTAAGATCGAATACTATAAAATGAAAAAACGAATTAAAAAAATCGCAATTATTGGTTCTGGTATTATGGGATCAGGTATCGCATGTCATTTTGCCAATATTGGTATTGATGTTTTACTCTTAGACATTATTCCTAACGAATTAAATGACAAAGAAAAAGCTAAAGGACTTACTTTAGAGGACACAGTTGTTAGAAACAGAATTGTTAATGACAGTTTAAATGCTTCCTTAAAATCAAAACCCTCGCCTATTTACATACAAAGTTTTGCTGATCGAATTCGCACAGGAAATCTAGAAGACGATCTTTCTAAAATTTCTGATGTGGATTGGATTATGGAAGTTGTTGTTGAACGTTTAGACATCAAAAAAATAGTATTTGATAAAATAGAAAAATTCCGAAAACCAGGAACTTTAATTACTTCAAACACCTCGGGTATTCCTATTAAATATATGAATGAAGGAAGAAGTCAAGATTTTAAAGAGCATTTTGCGGTGACCCACTTTTTTAACCCTCCTCGCTATTTAAAATTATTTGAAGTCGTACCCGGACCTGATTGCAAACCCGAAGTTGTTGATTTTTTAATGGCCTATGGAGAAAAATTCTTAGGTAAGACTTCAGTATTAGCCAAAGACACACCCGCTTTTATAGGAAATAGAATTGGGATTTTTGGAATCATGAGTTTATTTCATATTGTAAAAGAATTAGGACTTACTGTTGAAGAAGTTGACAAACTTACTGGTCCTGTCATAGGAAGACCAAAATCTGCCACCTTTAGAACGGTGGATGTTGTTGGTTTAGACACCTTAGTGCATGTGGCCAATGGACTTTATGAAAACTGTCCGAATGATGAAGCGCACGACTTATTTAAATTGCCAGATTTTGTAAAATCCTTATTGAAGAACAAATGGTTAGGGAACAAATCAAGACAAGGTTTTTATAAAAAACAAACAGATAGCAAAGGCAAACGAGAAATATTGGCTTTAGACTTAAATTCGATGGATTATGGTCCTGCTAAAAAAATAAATTTTGCAACGCTTCAAATGACGAAAACCATAGATCATGTGATCGATCGGTTTAAAGTACTTGTAAAAGGAAAAGACAAAGCTGGAGAATTTTACAGAAAAACATTTGCCGCTCTTTTTGCCTATAGTGCCAATAGAATTCCTGAAATATCTGATGAATTGTACCGAATTGACGATGCTATGAAAGCTGGTTTTGGTTGGGAACATGGACCTTTTCAAATTTGGGATGCCATTGGTGTAGAAGCAGGAATTGAGTTGATCAAAGCTGAAGGGCTGACATTAAATAGTTGGGTTAAAGAAATGCTTTTGAAAGGACAGAAAAGTTTCTATTCCATAAAAGAAGGAGCTACTTATTATTATGATATTCCTTCTAAAGAAAATAAAAAAATTCCAGGACAAGACAGTTTTATTATTTTAAATAATATTAGAGAAACCAAAACCATTTGGTCTAATAATGATGCTGCCATTCAACATTTAGGCGATGGAGTTCTAAATGTTGAATTCAAGTCTAAAATGAATACCATTGGTGGTGGTGTATTGCAAGCCATTAATAAAGGAATTGATTTAGCAGAACAAGAATACGAAGCAGTAATTCTAGGAAATCAAGCCGCCAACTTTTCTGTGGGAGCCAATTTAGCAATGGCATTTTTATTGGCTATTGAACAAGAATACGATGAATTAAATATGGCTACAAAATTATTTCAAGACACGGTTATGCGTCTTCGATATTCTTCTGTGCCAACACTACTTACACCAAGAGGAATGACTTTTGGAGGAGCGTGTGAAATGAGTATGCATGTTGATAAAGTGGTTGCTGCTGCAGAAACTTATACTGGATTGGTAGAATTTGGTGTTGGAATTATTCCTGCCGGTGCCGGAACCAAAGAAATGACCTTAAGAGCTTCAGAATCATTTTTAAAAGATGATGTAAAATTAAACAGACTTAGAGATAGTTTTATCAATATTGCCATGGCTAAAGTTGCTACTTCTGCCCATGAAGCCTTTGATTTAGGATTTTATCAAAAAGGAAAAGACATGGTGGTCGTCAATGCCGACCGTCAAATTGCAACCGCCAAACGTTATGCTTTACAAATGTTAGATGATGGGTATACACAACCCACTCCTAAAAAAGTTAAAGTATTAGGACAACAAGTTCTAGGAATGTTTAGAGTGGGAACAGACAGTTTACAAAAAGGACATTATGCCTCTGAACACGATAAAAAAATAGCCAACAAACTTGGTTATATTATGGCAGGTGGAAATCTTTCTGAACCAAGTTTTGTAAGTGAGCAATATTTATTGGATTTAGAACGAGAAGCTATTTTATCTTTATTAGGGGAGAAAAAAACCTTAGAAAGAATTCAGCATACATTGAAAACAGGAAAACCGTTAAGAAACTAGTATTGAGTAGAAGATTCGAAAATTAAATCTGACACCATTACTAATAAAAAAATCTAAATCACAATGAAAACAGCATATATAATACAAGGATACAGAACAGCCGTAGGAAAAGCTCCTAAAGGGCTCTTCAGATTTAAACGTCCAGATGAATTGGCAGCAGAAACCATAGAACACTTATTAAAGAATGTTCCTGAATTAGACAAATCTAGAATTGATGATGTCATTGTAGGAAACGCCATGCCTGAAGCGGAACAAGGACTGAATATGGGTAGGTTAATTTCTTTAATGGGACTTAAAATTGATACCGTAGCAGGAATGACAGTTAACAGATACTGTGCTTCTGGATTGGAAACAATTAGTATTGCAGCCGCAAAAATTCAAGCTGGAATGGCCGACTGTATTATTGCTGGTGGTGTGGAAAGTATGAGTTATATTCCTATGGGTGGTTACCGCCCTGTTCCAAATTACAAAGCAGCAGCCAATGGACATGAGGATTACTATTGGGGAATGGGATTAACCGCAGAAGCAGTGGCAAATCAATACAAAGTTTCTAGAGAAGACCAAGATGAATTTGCCTTCAATTCCCATAAGAAAGCTTTACATGCATTAGACAATTCTATTTTTGATGACGATATAGTACCGATAAACATTGAAGAAATTTTCGTGGACTCGAATGGAAAAAAACAAACAAAATCTTATTCTGTAAAGCAGGACGAAGGTCCTAGAAGAGGAACTTCTGTAGAAGCTTTGTCTAAATTAAGACCTGTATTTGCTAGTGACGGAAGCGTTACAGCAGGTAATTCATCACAAATGAGTGATGGGGCTGCCTTTGTTTTAGTCATGAGTGAAGAAATGGTGAAAGAATTAAATCTAGAACCGATTGCCAGAATGGTTTCTTTCGCTGTGGCCGGAGTACCTCCAAAAATTATGGGAATTGGCCCTATAAAAGCCATCCCAAAAGCTTTAGACAGAGCAGGCATGAAATTACAAGACATAGACTTAATTGAACTAAACGAAGCCTTTGCGTCGCAGTCATTAGCTGTGCTACGAGAATTAGAAATCAATCAGGAAATTGTAAATGTAAATGGTGGAGCTATTTCTTTAGGCCATCCACTGGGCTGTACAGGTGCTAAATTATCTGTGCAACTATTTAATGAAATGAGAAGAAGAAAAAATAAATATGGTATGGTTACCATGTGTGTAGGTACAGGGCAAGGAGCCGCTGGTATTTACGAATTTTTAAAATAATTTAAACTAAACTAACACCAATTCACATGGAAACTATAAAAGGAGGAGAATTCTTACTAAAAGAAACTAAATCAAACAACATATTTATTACTGAAGATTTTTCAGAAGAGCAATTAATGATGAAGGATTCAATTCAAGAATTCATCGATAAGGAAGTATGGCCACATAAAGAACGATTTGAAAAAGGTGATTATGCCTTTACCGAAGAGTTGATGACAAAAGTAGGTGAAATGGGCTTACTAAGTATTTCCGTTCCGGAAAGTTATGGAGGAATGGGAATGGGTTTTGTATCTACCATGTTGGTTTGTGATTATATATCAGGAGCTACAGGGTCCTTAGCTACAGCATACGGTGCCCATACTGGAATTGGAACCATGCCCATATTGTTGTATGGTACGGAAGAACAAAAACAAAAATACATTCCAAAACTTGCCACAGGTGAATGGTTTGGATCTTACTGTTTAACGGAACCTGGTGCCGGTAGTGATGCAAATTCAGGAAAAACAAAAGCAACATTGACTGAAGATGGAAAACACTATTTGCTTAATGGTCAAAAAATGTGGATTTCAAATGCAGGTTTTTGTAGTTTGATGATTGTTTTTGCAAGAATTGAAAATGACAAAAATATCACTGCTTTTATTGTTGAATATGATAAAGAGAACCCAAATGGAATTACTATGGGGGAAGAAGAAAAGAAATTAGGAATTAAAGCTTCCTCTACCCGTCAAGTATTTTATAGTGACACCAAAGTTCCTGTAGAAAATATGCTTTCTGAAAGAGGAAAAGGTTTTAAAATTGCCATGAACTCTTTAAACGTTGGGCGTATAAAATTAGCAGCAGCTTGCTTAGATGCTTGTAGAAGAGTGAATACCGAAAGTGTTAAGTATGCCAACGAAAGAAAACAATTCAACACCGCTATTTCTTCATTTGGTGCTATTCAATACAAATTGGCTGAAATGGCTACAAAAACTTTTGTCACAGAAAGTGGAAGTTATCGTGCTGCGAAGGACATTCAAAATAAAATAGATGAATTATTAGCTTCTGGGTCAAGTCACCAAGAAGCAGAATTAAAAGGTGTTGAAGAATATGCTATAGAATGTGCTATTTTAAAAGTTCATGCTTCAGAAACAGCTCAATATGTTACGGATGAAGGTATTCAAGTTTTTGGAGGAATGGGATTTTCTCAGGAAACTCCGATGGAATCTGCTTGGAGAGATGCAAGAATTGGTAGAATTTACGAAGGAACAAACGAAATTAATAGATTGCTTATTGTAGGTATGTTACTAAAAAAAGCCTTCAAAGGTGAATTAGATTTAATGACACCTGCTATGGCTGTAGGAAACGATTTAATGTCTATTCCTTCTTTTGAAACACCTGACTACTCAGAATTATTTTCAGAAGAAAAAGAGATGATTGCAAAAATGAAAAAAACATTTTTGATGATTGCAGGTAAAGCTGTTGAAACTTATGGAATGGATTTGGAAAATCACCAGCAACTAATTATGGTAGCCTCAGATATTGTTATTGAAACCTATTTAGCAGAAACGGTTATCTTAAAAACAGAGAAGTTAATTTCTATGAAAAGTGCCGATGCATGTAAAGAACAAATTGCCATAGCGCAATTAAATTTATTTCACGCCGTAGAAAAAGTAAATAACAAAGGAAAAGAAGCTATAGTTTCTTTTACTGAAGGCGACGAACAGCGTATGTTGTTAATGGGCTTAAAGCGATTTACAAAATATACCAATCATCCAAATGTAATGAATTTAAGAAAAATTATTGCAGAAAAATTAATTGCAGAAAACAAATATTGTTTCTAAAAAAAATCACCTAATTTAATATTCCAAATCGTCTAAAAAGAAATTTTTAGACGATTTTCTATTGAAATCAAATACAACCAGACTATAATTATTCGCCCATAAAAACATTGTGAATCCTTCTTGAAAACACTAATTTGCGAATCAAATTTCACGAAAAAAAGTAATGCTATTTAACTCAATAGATTTTGCCATATTTTTACCTACTGTATTTATACTGTATTGGTTTGTTGCAAACAAAAATTTAAAACTTCAAAACTTATTAATCGTTCTGGCTAGTTATTTATTCTATGGTTGGTGGGATTGGCGGTTTTTATCCTTAATTTTATTCAGCACTATAATTGATTACAGTATTGGTATTCGATTATCAAATGAAGAAAACACATCAAAAAGAAAGATTTTATTATGGATAAGTATTTTGATAAATATTGGATTTTTAGGATTTTTCAAATATTACAACTTCTTTTTAGATAATTTTATTTCTGCTTTCTCCCTTTTTGGAACTACAATAAATTCCAGTGGGTTGAACATAATTTTACCTGTTGGAATAAGCTTTTACACTTTTCAAACATTGAGTTATACAATAGATATCTATAAAAAGCAACTGGAACCTACAAAAGACTTTATTGCGTTCTCTGCCTTCGTTAGCTTCTTTCCTCAATTAGTTGCTGGTCCAATTGAACGAGCTTCCAATTTACTTCCTCAGTTTTATATTAAAAGAACTTTTGAATACAATAAAGCAGTTGATGGGGCAAAACAAATAGCATGGGGCCTCTTTAAAAAAATTGTGATTGCTGACAATTGTGCCCAATATGCTAGTATTATTTTCAATAATTCTCAGGAATATTCAGGAAGTACTTTGGTGCTAGGAGCCCTATTTTTCACTTTTCAAATTTATGGAGATTTTTCTGGCTACTCAGATATCGCTATTGGGACCTCTCGTCTATTCGGTTTTAACTTAAAACAAAATTTTGCTTTTCCATATTTCTCAAGGGATATCGCTGAATTTTGGAGACGATGGCATATATCTCTTTCTACCTGGTTTCGTGATTATGTGTACATTCCTTTAGGCGGAAGTCACGGAAGTACTTGGAATAAAATAAGAAATGTTTTTATTATTTTTATTGTAAGTGGCTTTTGGCATGGAGCTAACTGGACATTTATCGCCTGGGGAGCTTTAAATGCACTCTATTTTTTACCTATACTTTTGACTAAAAAAAACAGACAACACTTAAATACAGTTGCACAAGGTAAACATTTTCCAAGTTTTAAAGACTCTTTGTCCATACTTTCAACATTTGCTCTAACGGTTTTAAGTTGGATTTTTTTTAGAGCTAATGATATGGGACATGCCATACACTATATTTCAAAAATTTTTTCAAGATCCCTTTTTACCATACCTGTATTCGAAAAAGACGATTTCACTAAGCCTTTATTTCTTTTGATATTTGTTTTCTTAACACTTGAATGGTTTGGAAGAGAACAAAAATATGCTATCGCTCAATTAGGTTTAAAATGGAAGTGGCCATTTAGATACTTCGCATACTACCTATTAATAATTGCCATTTTTTGGTTTTCCGGAAATAAACAAGAGTTTATATATTTTCAGTTTTAATTATGAAAAAATTCATTACTAAAATCATCTTTCTAGCTTTACCAATCATTGTTTTAATGTTTGTTGCTGATTATTATATAACCCAAAAAACAAAAAACAACCACGAAGGACCTGGTGAAATTGAAGTTTGGAATGATATATATAATGGAAATATAACTGCTGATATAGCAATATATGGTTCTTCTCGCGCTTGGGTTCATATAAACTCTAGTATACTAGAAAATTATCTAGCTACAAAAGTTTATAATTTTGGTATGGATGGTCATAATTTTTGGTTGCAATATTTAAGACATCAAGAATATTTAGAACACAACAAACCTCCAAAAATTATTGTTCTTTCTGTTGATGTTTTCAGCTTAAAAAAAAGAAAAGATTTATTTCGATCTAGACAATTTATACCATTTATGTTTTGGAACAGTGCCATTGAAAAGTTCACCTCATCCTATAATGGTTTTGGTTTTGAAGATTATTACTTTCCTCTTTTTAGGTATTATGGCTCAACAAGTGGAGCCAGCTCTTTACTCAAACCTGCATCCTATATAAAACCTTATCGAAATAAAGGCTATAGAGGTCATGAATTACAATGGAATCATGATTTAGCTAAAGCAAAATTGAGTGACGAAAATCGTTATATAGCTATAGATTCTAGCAGTGTATCCTTGTTTGAAAAATTTCTTATAGAATGCAAATCGAAAAAAATAAAAACACTTTTTGTTTATACACCAGAATATATTGAAGGTCAAGATTTTATTAAAAACAGAAAGGAAATTTTTGAAATTTATATGCGTTTTTCAGAAAAATACAAAATCCCTTTTCTTGACTATTCAAATGACGATCTATCTCACGATAAAACTTTTTTCTACAATGCCTCACATTTAAATAAAAAAGGTTCTGATCTGTTTTCAAAAAAATTAGCTAACGATTTAAAACCCCTCATCCAAAACCGCTTGCTCAACTAACAAAATAATATAACTTATCAACAAGCGTATTAAAATTTCTTTTTACAAACTAATTCAAAACAAATCGGACACTTGTGCTATTTTCTGTTATCCTATCTATTTTATTCAAAAACTACTTCTTGGAAAACAAATAACAACAAAACAGAACATAAGAACCATTGTCCAAATAGGATTATTTAGCTCCAACAAAAAACAAGCGTCTTGAAAAAAAATTAACAAGCCTTTATTTTTATCTCAAAAATTAAACTTTTAAAACTATTTTTGGTCTAAACTTTGAGAGTCAAAATTGACAAACTAATTAAGAAAAAATTTCCAATGAAAAAATCGCTATTGCTAATTGCGCTATTTATAGCCGCGACTTCTTTCACTTTACTAAACAACCAATTTTCTGATACGATCATTGCTAAATTAGAAGAGTACGCTACAAAAAATTATCCAGAAAAAATTTACGTTCAAACCGACAAACCCTACTACTCTCAAGATGAAACTATTTGGTTTACAAGTTATTTGGTAAATGGAATTACTCATAAAAAAACAGAAAAAAGTAGAGTCGTTCATGTGGAATTTATCAACGCACAGGATAGTATTTTAGACCACAAAAAATTATACATAGATCATATAAGTGGGTCTGGTGATTTTAAAATTTCTAAAAATTTAGCGGCAGGTAAGTATTTATTACGTGCCTATACCAATGATATGAGAAATAAAAATGAACTAGATTTCTTCCAAAAAGAAATTTCTATTTTATCTCTCAAAAACCCAGACAGCACAGCGCAAGCAACAATTGCACCAAAAAAAATTACTGCTTTTCCAAGGCCCAACTTACGTTTCTTTCCTGAAGGGGGTTATTTGCTAGAAGGAATTGCCAATAAGGTAGGGATTGAAATAAAAGACAAACACTATAAAAACAGTTCTTTAAGTGGAACCATTAACGACAATGAGGGGAATGAAATTTTTAATTTTAAAACCTTAGATTTTGGCTTGGGCGTTTTTAGTTTGACCCCTGAATTTGGAAAAACGTATTATGCAAGTATTTACATCAACGGTGCAGAAGAACAATATCCTTTACCAAAAGCCTTGCAAACTGGTCATAGTTTTAGCGTTACCAATAACGGAAACCAACTTTTAGTAAGTGTCAATTCTACAAAAAACAGTAATTTAGAAGGAACTTTTTTGGTGGGACACCAAAGAGGTCAGTTGATCTTTAAAAAATTTCAAGAAGCGGCTGTCAAGCAATATTCAATCATGTTACCCACTACTAAAATTGATGATGGTGTTGTGAATATTACCTTGTTCAATAAAGAAGGAAATCCAACCGCGGAACGTTTGGTTTATGTAAACAATCCTGGCAACAACCTAAAAGTTGTCTTCAAAAAAGAGAAAGAAAAGATTAGTCCGAGGCAACCATTTAAAGTTGCTGTTGCAATTAACGACGACAAAGGAAATAAAGTAGCTTCTGTATTATCAATGGCGGTTAGGGATATGGCCGCTGTACCACAAAATACGCGAACGGAGAATATAAAAACTTGGTTGTTATTGAATTCTGATTTAAGAGGACAGATAGAAAATCCAGGTTATTTCTTCGAAAAGGAAAATGATATTAAAAGACGTTATTTATTAGATTTAGTAATGTTGACCCATGGTTGGAGAAAATTCACATGGAATGAATTGTTAAACGGCAATATAGACTCCAATCAATACCCTATTGAAAAAGGATTGTTTATTACCGGGACTACAAAAATGTTGAAAAGACCGTATTCACCACACTCTTCTCCTACCCGTTTGACTTTTATGGGAAAACAAATTCACCAAGAGCCAATTCAACAATCAGACTCCTTAGGAAGATTTAAATTTGGCCCTTTTGTATTTACAGATTCTATTCCAACACTTTTAGAGGCTCGAATGGATAAATTCAAATCGAGTAAAAGAAAATCGAGAGACGTAGTAATTCTTGTGGACAAAGCCCAATCAAATAGCCCAGCAGTAAATAGAAGTATGCTTTTAAAATCGAATACTAGTGATGAAAAACAACTGGCTGCATTTTTGAAAATTTCTAAATACATCCAACAGGTTAATTTTGAATACGAAGAATCGGTTAGACAATTGGACGAAGTTATTGTAAGAGCAAGAAGAAAAACGGAGCTTGAAAAGCGCGAAGAAGAAATGAACGATAGAACCGATTATGGTTATGCCTCAAACCGACAAGTAATTGCAGATTTAGGTCCATCTGCGGGTTCACAAACCGCTTTTGAAGTGATTAGTTTTATGAATGGTGTTTCCGCACAAGGAGATACAATTTACTTAAGAAGAGCTGGTATTCCTCAGGTGTATTTAGACGGAATGCAAGTGGATGCAGATATGTTGCGAAGTTTTAATGCAGAAGATATCGCTTTTGTAGATATCTTGACAGGTGCCGAAGCCGCAACTTTTTCGAATGCAGGAAATGGAATTATTGCCGTTTATTCTAACACAGGAAACGTAAGAACAAAAAACATCAAAAGAAAACCTGGAATTATCGATTTTCAAGCAGAAGGTTTTTATACCGCTAAAAAATTCTATGCACCAGATCATATCAATGGTATTGAGGAATCCATGAAAGCAGATATCAGAACAACGCTTCATTGGGAACCATTTATTCGTACAGCAAAAGAAACCAACTCTGAAGTTTCATTCTTTTCATGTGACACCAAAGGAGATTATATTATTGAAGTCGAAGGAATCTCTGACGAAGGAGTTCCTGTTCATGGCTTTACAAGCTTTACGGTAGATTAAAACAAAAAAAATCCCAATANNTATTGGGATTTTTTTTGTTTTTGATTTATTTCAAATCGCCTGCAAAGTTTTTTAAAAATTTTTGCAATTTCGGATTGATCACTAATTTGCAATAAGGCTCTTCTTGGTGTCCTTCAAAATAATTATCATGATAAGCTTCTGCCGGATAAAAAGCTTCAAACGGAACCACCTCCGTTACAATTTCATCATGAAAAACGCTAGCCTTTGTAAGCTCCGTAATGAATTCTGAGGCTATTTTATTTTGTGCTTCATTATGATAAAAAATAGCCGATCGATATTGTGTTCCTATATCATTACCTTGTCTATTTAACGTAGTCGGATCGTGCGTTGCAAAAAAGACCTCCAATAATTTCGAAAATGAAATTAAACTGTCGTCATAACTTATATGCAAAACCTCTGCATGTCCAGTTCTACCCGTAACTACTTCTCTATAGGCGGGGTTTTTAATTGCTCCTCCGCTAAACCCTGAACGAACACTTATAACTCCTTTTAATTTTTGAAAAACAGCCTCTGTACACCAAAAACATCCATTCCCCAAAGTTGCTAATTTATTTGTCATAATTTTCTTTATATCATTTTCAAAATAGACTCTAATAAGGACAATTCCTTACAGGAAATGAATGTAGAGAAATTCTAGCAAACCCTTAAGCTAAATCATTAATTTGCTTATTTTTGTTTTATGATTACACAAGAACAGCTTGCAAAGTTATCTGAAAGAGCCAATAAACTAAAATCGTATTTAGAAATTGACAAAAAACAGATTCTTATAAAAAATGAAGAAGAAAAGAGTGCCAACCCAAATTTTTGGAACGATCCTAAAGCTGCAGAAATTGTTTTAAAAGAATTACGTACCTTAAAAAAGTGGGTTGAAAATTATCATGATATTTTAAATGGTATAGATGACCTTGGCATCTTACTTGAATTTTATAAGGAAGGAGAAGCTAGCGAAAAGGAAGTACAAATTGCAGAAAATAAATTGGTCAATTTACTAGAAGATGTTGAGTTTAGAAACATGCTTTCTGAGGATGGAGATCAACTAAGTGCTGTTTTACAAATTACAGCAGGTGCTGGTGGAACCGAAAGTTGTGACTGGGCGCAAATGTTGATGCGTATGTACATGATGTGGGCTGAAAAACAAGGATTCAAACTAAAAGAACTGAATTATCAAGAAGGAGAAGCTGCAGGAATAAAAACCGTTACCCTAGAAATTGATGGCGATTTTGCTTTTGGTTATTTAAAAGGAGAAAATGGTGTACATAGATTGGTAAGAATTTCTCCCTTCGATAGCAATGCAAAAAGACATACAAGTTTTGCATCCGTTTATGTCTATCCGCTGGTAGATGATTCTATTGAAATTGTCATCAACCCCGCAGATATTAACATTACCACTGCAAGATCAAGTGGTGCTGGTGGACAAAATGTAAATAAAGTTGAAACAAAAGTACAGCTAACACATAAACCTTCTGGAATTCAAATTTCCTGTTCTGAAACACGTTCGCAACATGAAAATAGAGACCGAGCTATGCAAATGTTGAAATCGCAATTGTATGAAATTGAATTGCGAAAACAACAAGAAGCTAGAAGTGATATTGAAGCTGGAAAAATGAAAATTGAATGGGGAAGTCAAATTCGAAATTATGTCATGCATCCTTATAAAATGGTAAAAGATGTAAGGACAGCTCATGAAACCGGTAATGTAGATGCCGTAATGAATGGTGAAATTGATGGTTTTCTAAAAGCATTTCTAATGAAAAGCAGTCAAAGTGAAGAAACAAACGAATTGTAAAAAAATGCAAAATAAAATAACAACTGTCGTTTTTGACCTAGGTGGTGTGCTAATTGACCATCATCCTGAAGTTGTTTTTCTTAAAGAATTTAAGGGCGACCAAGCAAAAACAGATTGGTTTTTAAATACTGTTTGTACAGCTGAATGGAATTTAGGACAGGATGCTGGAAGAACTATTGAAGAAGCCAACCGTTTAAAAATTGCAGAATTTCCAGAGTACGAAAAGCAAATTTTAATGTATTATGGAAATTGGGAACACATGTGTGTCGGTTCTATTGAAGGAACTTTAGCTATTTTTGAAGCGTTAAAAAAAACAAAGCAATACAAACTATACGCACTGACAAATTTTAGTTCAGAAACCTTTCCAAAGGCTCTAAAATTATTCCCCTACCTAAATACTTTTGACGGACGTGTAGTTTCTGCTGAAGAAAAAGAAATAAAACCTTTTGATAAAATCTATCAAATTCTTTTTGAGCGCTTTGACTTTGATCCTACTAACGCCGTTTTTATTGACGACAAATTAGAAAATATTGAAGCTGCCATTCGAAATGGCATGCACGGAATTCATTTCAAATCGCCAGAACAACTAGCAAAAGAATTAAGCCTATTTGGCGTTAGTTACTAAAAACAAAATATCATGAAAATATACCATAACCCACGTTGTACAAAAAGTAGACAAGGAGTGGCTTTTTTGGAAGAAGCAAAAGTAGACTTTGAAATTATTAAATACCTAGAGACACCTTTGAAGAAGGAAGAATTAAAAGACATACTTGTCAAATTAAACTATACTCCTATTCAATTGGTTCGAAAAACAGAAGCTATTTGGAAAGAAAATTTTAAAGGAAAAGAATTATCTGACGAGGAGATCATTGAAGCCATGGTTTCCAATCCTAAACTAATAGAACGTCCTATTATTCTAAAAGATAACAAAGCTGTTGTAGCCAGACCCACTGAAAAAATTTCAGAATTGCTCTAAGTTTTGGTTTCACTAAGATTAAAAATTAAAATGTTTTCTTCCTTTTAAAGACAAGAAGCAATTCATAAAAACAAACTGTTTAACAATAACAACAATGTGTTAAACATTTAATATCTTTGCGGCCACAAACATTCATGTTATAATGAAGAAAACAGAAAATGGGACTTGGATAAGTTGGAATGAAAATATTCAACATACTTATGATAATTTATACCAAATTACCACAGAAGAAGAATTAACAAAAATTATAGCTAGCTCTAAAAAAGTACGCATCTTTGGAAACAAGCAATCATCAGCCGACATAAGTGCTGGACTTGCCACATTGATTGATATCAAAGCCTATAATAAAATTTTACATTACAACGATGCAACTAGACAAATAACTGTTCAATCAGGAATAAAATTAGTTGACTTAATTGAAGCGGTAGAAGCCAAAGGCTGGTGTATACCTTGTTTGCCTGATATAAATACAGTTACCCTAGGCGGTGCTTTGGCAACAGGAACACACGGAACCAGTGGTAAATTATTAGCGAGTTATGTTTATCAATTTAGAGTTGTTTTAGCCGATGGAAGCATTAAAGAAATTACAGCAGGCGAAGAACTGATGGACGCCTTTAGAGTTTCAATAGGCGTTTTAGGAGTCATATCAACCATAACGTTTACTTGCAATCCAATTTATACTTTGCACATCAAAGAAGGGCCTCAAAAAGATGCTCTTTGGATTCAAAACTTAGAACAAAAATTAAAAAACTACGATTTTCTAAGAATTTTATGGCTTCCTCATACAGGTAAAGGATATGTGATTACAGGTAAAAAAATTCCTTCGGACACAATTATTTCTGAGAAAACAGGTCCGTCTTATTTAAAACATCGTCGAACAGTTTCCAAAATACTTTACAAATACACCCATCTCTTTCCTTGGTTTACTTCTATTGCTAATAAAATTTTGGGGTTTATATTCTTTAACAGCAATAAAGAATACAAAGGGAGTTTGTACCAAGCAACCGTCACCAAATCAAGAGGTGCCACTTTGGAATTGGCAGAATGGTCTGTTCCGTTGTCTGTGTTTCCAAAAGTCTTTCAGGAATTAAAAAAAGAAATCAACCAATGGAACAATTCTTCATTTATTCACATTCCAATGGATGTTCGTTTTGTAAAAAAAGACAATTCTTGGCTAAGTTATGCCTATAAAGAAGATACGGTAACCATGGGCTGTGTTTCTAGAAATGCATCAACTGCAGATAGCTATGAAGCTTTTAAAACGATAGAAACTATTTTCATAAAATATGGCGGTCGCCCCCACTGGGCAAAACGTTTTAAAGCAAAAGATGCACAATTAGGAAAAATTTATCCTAAATGGAAAGATTTTAAAAAATTGCGTAAAGAACTAGATCCCACTAATAAATTTTTGAATGCCTACCTCAAAACAATATTCAATGAAAAATAATACCCCATTTCCAATTGCTGTTTTATTCGATTTTGATGGTGTTGTTGTCGATAGCTTTGAAAGTCACTTTCATGCATGGAAAACTGCTTTTTATGAGATGTTTCAGAAAAACATCCCTCCTTTCCCTCATGAAAAACTCTCAGGAAAATCACCTTTACTAATTGCCGAATATTTTTGTGAATTAGCAGGTGACGTTTCTAAAACAGAGGATTTTTTCCATTTAAAAGCCAAACACTTACATGAAAGTGGAACCCCTCCAAAATTATTACCCGGTGTACATGAAATACAAAACTACTTAAAGGAACATAACATACCACATGGAATTGCCAGCAATGCTACTCGTAAATTTATCAAAAATTCTATTGCACAATTATCTCTTGGCTTTGAAAAGTATTTAGGAATTGAAGATTACCAATACCCTAAACCACATCCCGAAGCTTACCTTTCGTTGGCAAAAGAATTGCAAATAAAACCCGAAAACTATAAAAATGTTTGGGTCTTTGAAGACAGTATTACAGGAACAACTTCCGCTAAAGAAGCAGGCATGATTCCTATTGGAATTTTAACGCTCAATTCAGAAGCAACGATGAAAAAAGCAGGAAGTCGATTGGTGTTTCCAAGCTTATTTGAAGCTTGGCAATATATACAGTTACAAAACGCTTAATTTATAAATTTACATAAAAAGCTCAATTTTAATTAAAAAAAATGGCTATATCCTGTTGTTTATTTCAATTTAGAAATCAACTGAAAAAAGATTTTATTTCGTCTTCTAAAACTAATAATTGGCATTAACTTTGTTTCAAAGGAATCTCTTCAATTCATGAGGTTCCCCTGCTTAATGCAGTTAACAGAAAAATAAGCTATAAAATGAAACCTTTTTTAGAAAACATAATTCTTCGGACGACTCTCAAATTTAAACAGCATAAAAACAAGCATCTTGAGAAACCTTCCGAATACCAATTGGCTAAAAAGTACCGTGAATTAATTATTTCATTTAAAAGAAATATAAAAAATCTAATTTTAATCGTAGTTGGTATTTTTTCGGCCTCTTTTGGTTTTAAAGGTTTTTTATTAACAAACGATTTTATTGACGGAGGAGCTACTGGTATTTCATTACTTATTGCTGCTATAACAAACATTCCCTTGTATCTGTTAATCATTGCTGTAAATTTTCCTTTTATTTTATTAGGATACAAAATTATGGGGAAACGATTTACCATAAAAACAGCATTGGCTATTTCAGGACTTGCAATTTGTGTTGCACTGGTCCCGTTTCCAAATGTTACAGATGATGACCTATTAGTTGCTATTTTTGGTGGTTTTTTTCTTGGAGCAGGAATCGGATTGTCTATAAGAGGTGGTGCGGTGATTGATGGAACTGAAATATTAGCGATTTACCTAAGTCGAAAATTTGGAACTACCATTGGTGATATTATCATACTAATTAACATTGTTATTTTTTCAGTTGCTGCGTATTTTCTATCTATTGAAATTGCGCTTTACTCCATGATTACCTATATATCGGCCTCTAAAACATTAGATTTTATAATTGAAGGAATTGAAGAATATATTGGAGTCACCATTGTAGCCTCCCAAAGCAATCGTATCAAGGAAATGATTATTGAAAAAATGGGACGTGGCGTCACTATTTACAAAGGACAGGGTGGCTATGCAAAAAACGGAATTGAAAAAGATGTCAAAATTATTTACACAGTTATTACGCGACTAGAACTCAACAAACTGAATACTGAAATAGAAAAAATAGAACCTACAGCTTTTATTGTCATGAATAGAATAAAAGATATTAAAGGTGGAATGATCAAAAAAAGACCTTTGCACTAAGTCTTTTTTAGTCTTCTCAAAAAAAATATTGTCAATTTATACCCTATTCTTCTTCAACTAAAAAGAATAAAACATCGTTTTTAAAACTCATAAGTAATGAAATTAAAACGCAAAAGAAAACTAGTTAAATATCTAAGTATATTAGACCAACCTATAAAATTTAACCCATTTGTTTTTAGTAGAACTTTTGTGCTTTGGGCTTTATTAGGCTTGTTAGGCGGTAGTATTGCAGGTGTTTATTGGATAGTTTTAGAGTTTTTGACACATAAAATCGCCTTTTTTACTGGATGGTTGGTTATACCGATTATGACTTTTTGTGGTCTTTTAGCAGGATTGATCATTCACTTTATTGGGGATCCAGGTGAAATTCATTTAATTGTAAATAATATCCGCTTTAATAAAGGAAAACTAGATCCTAAAAATAATCCTTCAATGGTACTTTCTTCCCTAGTTTGTGTCGCCTCTGGCGGAAGTCTTGGTCCAGAAGCACCTCTTGTACAAGTAACAGGATCTACGGGTACATGGATTGGAAAATTATTTCGCTTCAAAGGAGAAGAATTAAGATCATTAACCATTGCAGGAATGGCCTCTGGCTTTACAGCGCTATTTGGTGCCCCTTTAGGAGGAAGTTTATTTTCTTTGGAAATACTACACCACAAACATGCTGTAGAATACTACAAAGCGATTATGCCGGCCTTTGTAGCGAGTTCTTTTAGTTATTTGATTTTTGCATTGATTATACACTTAGGTCTTGGACCTACTTGGGATTTATCCTCTTATGAATATTCTGGAGTGTTTGATTTTGGTTATGCCGTAGTGTTCGGAATTGTAGGGACCGCTTTCGGTTGGTTGTTTATTTTTTCTGTAAAATTTTTCAAAACTATTTTTGAACTAAAGCCATTGCCTATTTACATAAAATCAACTATTGGTGGATTAGCACTTGGTTGTATTGCCTATTATCTTCCTATTACACGCTACTTTGGACACCATGAAATAAATGAACTTTTATCGCATCAATTTTCATTAAGCCTACTCATGGCTATTTTAGTTTTCAAAATTATAGCCATTTCTATTACGGTAACTTCGGGGTGGAGAGGTGGATTTATTATTCCGTTGTTTTTTGTAGGTGCTACTTTAGGGCTTATACTCCATCAATTATTTCCTTCTATAAACACAACTTTAGCTATTGTTAGCTGTATGGCTGCCATAAATGCTTGCGTTACTAGAACCCCCATGAGTACTACTATTTTATTAGCAACTTTAACAGGTTTTGGACACCTTATCCCTATTCTATTTGCTAGTTTAACAGGGTATTTTTTAGCGCCAAGAATCCCTTTTATAGGTTCACAAATGAATAAAGAATAAGCAATAACTTATTTTCAAATAGCTACTATTTCTTCCTTAAAATAATTATACACCAAATGCAGAAACAACCAAAGTTCTAGCACCTCCATAATTGCGATGTTCACCTAAATAAATTCCTTGCCAAATACCTAAATTTAATTTACCGTTTGTAATTGGTATTTGAACCGAACAGCCTAACATAGAAGATTTAATATGCGCTGGCATATCATCACTACCTTCATAATCATGTTTGTAATAAGGTATATCTTCAGGAATCATTTTATTTATATGTGTTTCAAAATCTTCTCTAACCGTAGGATCTGCATTTTCATTTATGGTTAAACTAGCCGATGTATGTTTAATAAACACTTGCAAGTGTCCTTGTTTAATTTTTTGAATTTCGGGCAGCTCATTAATAATTTCATTTGTCACCAAGTGATAGCCCCTCGTTTTGGCTTGTAATTTAAATTCCTTCTGATAAAATTTCATATAAATGTTATTTATTTACTGATACAAAAATAAAAAAGCCGCTTTAGTTTCCTAAAGCGGCTTTTAAAATTATTCTAAAAGGAATTACTTCACTTCTTCGAAATCTACGTCTTCAACAGCATCTCCTTCAGCGTTAGCTTCTGGTTGTGCAGCTCCAGCCTCAGCTCCTCCCTGTGCTCCTTGAGCAGCAGCTTGGAATTCAGCAGCAGCTCCTTGCAAAGCTGTATTTAAAGCTTCAATAGCTGTATCGATACCTGTGATATCTTTAGCAGCATGTGCAGCTTTCAATTCAGTTAAAGCAGCATCAATTGGTGCTTTTTTATCTTCTGGAAGTTTTCCTTCTACTTCTTTCAATTGTTTTTCCGTTTGGAAAATCATTTGATCTGCAGTATTCAACTTTTCAGCAGTTTCTCTTGCAGCAGCATCAGCTTCTGCATTTGCTTCTGCATCTGCTTTCATTTTAGCAATATCTTCTTCTGACAATCCAGATGAAGCTTCAATCTTAATTTCTTGAGATTTGTTGGTTGCTTTATCAATTGCAGATACTTTGATAATACCATTGGCATCAATATCAAAAACTACCTCAATTTGAGGAACTCCTCTTTGTGCTGGTGGAATATCTGTTAATTGGAAACGACCAATCGTTTTATTATCTGCAGCCATTGCTCTTTCTCCTTGTAATACATGGATATCAACAGATGGTTGGTTGTCTACAGCTGTAGAGAACACTTGAGATTTTTTAGTTGGAATAGTTGTATTTGACTCAATTAATTTAGTAAATACATTCCCCATAGTTTCAATTCCTAAAGATAAAGGCGTAACGTCTAATAACAATACATCTTTTACATCTCCAGATAAAACTCCACCTTGAATAGCAGCTCCAATTGCAACTACTTCATCAGGATTCACACCTTTGTTAGGTTCTTTTCCGAAAAATGCTTTTACTCTTTCTTGAATCACAGGAATACGAGTAGAACCACCTACTAAAATTACTTCGTCAATTTCAGAAATATCTAAATCTGCATCCGCTAAAGCCTTTTTAACTGGCTCCATAGAACGGTTTACTAAATCAGCAGCTAATTGCTCAAATTTAGCACGTGTCAATGTTTTTACTAAATGCTTAGGTCCTGAAGCAGTAGCAGTAACATAAGGTAAGTTAATTTCTGTTTGAGCAGAAGATGATAATTCAACTTTTGCTTTTTCAGCAGCTTCTTTTAAACGTTGTAAAGCCATTGGATCTAAACGTAAATCTACTTCCTCTTCTGTTTTGAAAGCATCTGCCAACCAGTCAATAATTACTTCGTCAAAGTCATCACCACCTAAGTGTGTATCACCATTTGTAGACAATACTTCAAATACTCCTTCTCCAATCTCTAAGATTGAGATATCAAAAGTACCCCCACCTAAATCGTATACTGCGATTTTTTGATCCGTTCCTTTTTTGTCGATACCATAAGCTAATGCCGCAGCAGTTGGCTCGTTGATAATTCTTTGTACTTTTAAACCTGCAATTTCACCCGCTTCTTTTGTAGCTTGACGTTGTGCATCGTTAAAGTATGCTGGTACTGTAATTACAGCCTCAGTTACATCATGACCTAAATAATCTTCAGCAGTCTTCTTCATTTTTTGAAGCGTCATTGCAGAAATTTCTTGAGGAGTGTATAAACGTCCGTCAATATCTACTCTTGGCGTATCGTTGTCTCCTTTTACTACTTTGTAAGGTACTCTTCCTACTTCGTTAGAACATTCAGAAAACTTGTTCCCCATAAAACGTTTTACAGATGCAATCGTTTTTAACGGGTTTGTTACTGCTTGTCTTTTTGCAGGATCTCCAACTTTACGTTCTCCTCCTTCAACAAAGGCAACGATAGATGGTGTCGTTCTTTTTCCTTCTGCATTAGGGATTACAACTGGTTCGTTACCTTCCATTACGGCAACACAAGAGTTTGTAGTTCCTAAATCAATTCCAATAATCTTACTCATAATATTTATATTTAATATTCTTATTTCAGTTTTACAGAAACACAATAGTCAATTGTTGTGCCAATTAAAAAAGCGCTAGGAATTGTCATATTTTAAGATTATTTTGTGACAGTCTGACAGATTTCATCTTATGAATTCTAAAAATACGAGGTGAAACTGACAGAATCTGAATGTACCCTTGCTACAAGAATTGGCAGAAATTGTATTTTTGTCAAAAAAAACAGCTTATGACAATCCCTACAATTCAAACATTCGACAAAAAAATTATTATCGGTAAAAAAACACGCATGTCATTGGTACAAAACAAAACGCAAAAGTTATGGCAATGCTTTATGCCTAAACGAAACGAAATTGAAAACACCAAAGGCATTGAATTTTTCTCTATCGAAATTTATGACAATTTAGATTTTTTTAAAAACTTCAATCCCAACAATCAATTTGAAAAATGGGCCGCAGTAGAAGTAACAAAGATTGGAAAATTTCCTTCCGATTTTGAGGTGCTTGAAACTATTGAAGGAGAATATGCCGTGTTTCATTATCATGGTGATGCTGCCAACGCTTTTAATTTTTATCAATATATTTATGGTGATTGGCTTCCAAATTCAAAATATATTTTAGACAAAAGGCCTCATTTTTCCATTATGGGAGCTGCCTACAAAAACAACGACCCAAATTCTGAAGAAGACATTTGTGTTCCTATTCGTTTAAAATAAATATTACAACTTAGCACCTATAGAACCTTCAGTAGCTTCTTCTAACTTATAAGTGTGATCTGGTTCCAAACCTTTTTCCATGATATGCGAAACATAAATTATGGTGGTTCTGGTTTCTTTGGCAATTTTATTAATCAATGCCACAATTATGGCAATACTGTCTTTGTCTAAACCTGAAGTAGGCTCATCTAATATTAATAAAGGTGGATGTTTTACCATGGCTCTTGCAATTAACACCATACGTTGCTGACTCATAGTTAGCGTGCAAAAAGTTTTGTTCGCTAAGTCCGTTAATTGCATCAACTCCAACCACTCTTTCGCCAACTTTACATGAATGTCAAGTGGTTTTATATACAAGCCAATAGAATCATAAAAACCAGACAAAACCATGTGTAATACAGAATGTCTTCGATTAAATAACTCCGTAATGTTTGGCGTAAAATAACCGATTTTCTGTTTTATTTCCCAAACATTTTCTTCCGTTCCTTTAAGCTTATCGAACAATACAATGTTTTGTCCATAAGCTTTGTGACTGTCTCCAGTAATTAAAGAAAGTAAAGTAGTTTTTCCTGTTCCATTTGCACCTATCAATTGCCAAAATTCACCTAGTTTTATTTCCCATGAAATATTTCCAAGGACTTTCTTTTCGTAAAAACTTACCGACACATCTTGTAATTTCACAAAAGTGTTATAGGCATAGGCATATTTGGTGGTTGTTTTAGGAATTGAAAAATCATCAAATATTTTAGTTTTCTCTTCAAAAAAACTTTCTATTGCTTTTTTATAAGGAACAATGTCTTTCGCATTTTCAACGACAAAAAAATCTTTTATAAAGGGTAACAATTCGTCCTGACGAGCAACCACTTGTATGATGGAAATTTTCTTAGCAGCTTCCATCAAAAGCGCTTCAATTAACTTTCTATTCTCTACATCTAAATTGTCGAATACATTTTCTACAATTAAAAACTTAGAATCCAACGATAATAAATATTGTAAAAGTGCTCTTTTTCTTTCTCCACTAGACATGGAGCGCAAGGACTGTCCATTCTTTACTTCAAAAATAGAAACATCTCTTTTTACTTCATCTTCAATTAGGTGTTTTAATGTTGCAAGAGAATAGGTCAATAAAGTTCTTTTATAACCCGTGGTAGGCTCCATGTAGCCTTGTTGCACCAAAAAACTGGTCAAATCGATGACTGATTTTTGACTTTTTAAAATGGCAACATGTTGTATTTCTTGTAAAGACATACCTAATTTAATTTATTATTTTTCTGTCAAAATAGCTGCTTATAAAAATTCCTAAGGAATACGCTAGCAAATCCAAAGGATCAAAATTGGCACCTAAAACCACATGTCCAAAACTTCCTTTCGAGAAACCTAATACTTCAGCCAATTTAAAATATTGTGAAAATTCTACTAGAAAAGCAAAGAGCAAAACGCCTATACTTACATAAAACCCTTTTCCTGTATAAAAAATTCGAGCCAAAGAAAACAATAAAATAACCGACAATACATCTCCAACAAATGGACGTATAAATCGGTCGTGAATCGTTAGAGCTATGAGAATTTCTATCAATAACAAAACGAGAGAAATAAAAAGATAGCTTTTATTGAATTTCATTCTTTACTTAAATCAAATTTCTTAACGAACAAACACAAATTCACTTTCCGAAGAAAGTTCTTCATTGTATTCGTAATTCCCGTAATTAAATCCTTTCAAAGATTCCGCATCATTGATATCGTTATCAATAATATAACGTACCATCATACCCCGCGCCTTTTTCGCGAAAAATGAAATTATTTTTAATTTTCCGTTTTTATAATCTTTGAAGTGTGGTGTAATTATAGGAGCATTGATCAACTTTGGTTTTACAACTTTATAATATTCTGTACTTGCCAAATTCACCAATACCTCTCCTTCTTCTAGCTCTGCATTTATCGCCTCAGTAACTTTGTTGTCCCAAAATTGGTACAGATTGTCATTTCTTCCAACTTTTAATTTGGTGCCCATTTCCAAACGGTAGGCCTGCATTAAATCGAAAGGTTTTAAAATTCCGTACAAACCTGACAAAATTCTTAGCTTGTCTTGTAATTGATCTAATTTTTCTTCAGGAATGGTATAGGCATCTAAGCCCAAATACACATCTCCTTTAAACATATAGACGGCTTGCCGTGCATTTTCTTTGGTAAAAGGTAAGGACCAATCTTGATTTCTTTGCCAATTCAATTCGCCCAAATTTTCAGAAATACTCATTAATTCTGACAATTTTTTAGGGGATTTTTTTCGCAGTACCTCTGACAGTTTTTGAGAATCTTCTAAAAACTGTGCATCGCTATAACGACTTGTTGGTATTGGAGTTTCTAAATCCAATGATTTGGCTGGTGAAATTACTATTTTCATGATATTATACTTTTACTAAAGTAGTTTGCTATTTTCTATTTTACTTGCTCCTTAACAGACGTCTAATGCTCTTCTTTTGCATTAATTGTATAAGCTCTCCAACGTTCCAATGCTGTTGTAATATCTTCAGGAATTTCTGAATCAAAGCGCATCATTTCATTGGTTACAGGATGAATAAATCCTAAAGTCTTAGCATGCAATGCTTGTCTAGGTAAAGCTTTAAACGTATTTTCTACAAACTGTTTGTATTTGGTAAATGTGGTCCCCTTTAAAACTGCATCACCACCATAACGGGCATCGTTAAACAAGGTGTGACCTATATATCTAAAATGGGCTCTAATTTGATGTGTTCTTCCCGTTTCCAACCTGCACTCTACTAAAGTTACATAGTTAAAACGTTCAATTACTTTGTAATGCGAAACGGCAGGTTTTCCGAAATCTGCATCTGGAAAAACAGACATTTGCAATCTATTCTTTAAACTTCTTCCAATATTTCCTTCAATGGTTCCTTCATCTTCCACAACATTTCCCCAAACAAGGGCATGGTATACACGTTCCGTACTTTTGTCGAAAAATTGTTTTGCCAAATGTGTCATGGCCTGCTCTGTTTTTGCCACCACTAATAAACCACTGGTATCTTTATCAATTCGATGTACCAAACCAGGTCGTTCATTACTGTTTTTTGGTAAATTTTCTATATGATGAATCAAACCATTGACAAGTGTTCCTGAATAATTTCCATGTCCTGGATGCACCACCATACCGGCAGGTTTATTAACAACCATTAAAGTATCATCTTCATAAACCACATTGATTGGTATGTCTTCTGCTACCAATAAATTTTCATGCGGTGGATGTTCCAATACAACACGTATGACATCTTTTGCTTTTACTTTGTAACTCGATTTAACAGCAACATCATTGGCCAATATATTTCCATTTTTTGCTGCTTCTTGAATTTTATTTCTAGTGGCATTTTCGATAAAATTCATTAAAAATTTATCCACACGTAAAGGTACTTGCCCATCACTAGCTACAAATCTAAAATGCTCATATAAATCATCCTGCTCTAACTCCTCTGCTCCTTGTTCTTCTATCATTTTCTTATCGTTTACCATTACCTAACACCAAATCTATAACCGATTTTTTAGGTAGTTTATCTCCTTTATTAATTTCCTTTCCTTTGAATTTCAATTTTCGAACCACATCTTTTCCTAAATCTTGAATATAAGAATAGTCTCCAATTACAAATCCAACAGCTCTTAACTGCGCTTCCACTTCATTTTTAGTCTTCCCGTAAAAATCTACAATATGTACATCGCCATATTTTGATGGATTCAATGTTAAATATATTTTTCTGTTTTCTTTTACAAATTCTCCTTCAGTAGGACTTTGTTCTATCACTGATTTTCCTGGGTAATTTGGATTAAAACTAGCTGAATCTATCACTTCATAACGAAGGTTTAGTTCTTTTAAAACAGTTTCAACTTTTGAAAACTCCATTTTAGACAAGTCTGGAACTTGAATTTTTTGATCATGATTTGTGGTTACAAACAACCAATTTGACAGTGCAAAAAAGCCTCCAACAACTATAACAGCAACGATTACTAACTGCATTATAAATTGCTTACTAACGATAAATTTTATAAAACTCATTTTTGATTCAATTTTGAACAAAGATATAAAACGAATAGGTTCACTTTTAATTTATATTTGATATTTTTGAAACACAAATTTAGCACAACAAAATGAAGAAAAATATTGCCGTAATCATGGGAGGTTACTCTTCGGAGTACAAAATTTCTATAAAAAGTGGAAATGTCGTATTTCAACACATTGACAAAAACAAATACAATGTTTATTGTGTTCATATTTTAGAAGAGAAATGGGTTGTTTTGATTGATGATATTGAATATGCAATAAACAAGCATGATTTTTCAGCTAAAATTAATGAGCAGACTTTAACTTTTGACTATATATTCAATGTCATTCATGGTACACCTGGTGAGGATGGTGCTATTTTAGCTTATTTTGATTTATTGAAAATTCCGTACAGCTCTGCTCCTTTTTATCAAATGGCCTTAACTTTTAACAAAAGAGATTGTTTAAGTGTTGCGAAGAACTATGGAATTCATACCGCCATTTCTTATTATTTAAATGAAGGCGACAGCTATAATATTGAAGAAATTATTGAAAAAGTAGGCCTACCGTGTTTTGTAAAACCAAACAATGCAGGTTCTAGTTTTGGTATTTCTAAAGTACATAGCATTGAAGATTTTTTACCGGCATTAACTACCGCTTTTAATGAAGATTCAGAAATTCTAATAGAATCTTTTCTTAACGGAACGGAAGTTTCTGTAGGTGTCATTCAATATAAAGGTGAAATTAAGGTATTGCCAATTACAGAAATTGTTTCAGAAAATGATTTCTTTGACTATGAAGCTAAATATTTAGGAAAATCTAAAGAAATTACACCTGCCCGACTTTCAGCCGCACAAGAAGAAAATGTAACGAAGGCAGCCAAACATATATACAAATCATTAAATATGCGTGGATTTTCTAGGTCTGAATTTATTTTTATAGGAGATATTCCTTATTTTTTAGAAATGAATACAGTTCCAGGAATGACAGAAGCAAGTTTACTTCCACAACAAGCAGAAATTGCAGGAATTTCATTAGCCGATTTATTAACGGACACCATTGAACGAAGCTTTTAAAAAAACAGATCCATGAAGACTTATATTGACATATTTCGCAATGAATTTTTCGGCATGACTTCATGGGTATGGAATCAAATTACCTTTCAAGAGCTTTGGTACCAAAATTATTTTTATGGCCTAATCGCCATTTCTTTAGTTGTTTGGGTTTTAGAAATTCTTTTTCCTTGGAGAAAAGAACAAGCTATTATAAGAAAAGATTTTTGGCTAGATGTTTTCTATATGTTCTTCAACTTTTTCGCTTTTAGTATTTTTATATACGGCTTCTATGGAATTATACAACATAGCGCTTCAAGCATTGGCTTTAATTTAAATTCGATCACCTTAATTGATATAAAAAAACTTCCGCTTGGCTATGGACTTTTGGTGTTTTTTATATTAAACGACTTTGTACAATGGCTTACGCATGTGCTCTTGCATCGTTTTGATTTTTTGTGGCAATTCCACAAGGTACATCATTCGGTAGAAGAAATGGGCTTTGCTGCGCATTTACGCTACCATTGGATGGAGAATTTATTTTACAAACCCCTAAAAACATTGATTGTTATGTTTCTTGGTGGTTTTGAACCAGATATGGCTTTTGCTATTCATTTTTTATCCATACTAATTGGTCATTTAAACCATGCCAACTTAAAAATCACTTGGGGACCTTTGAAGTATATTTTCAACAATCCGGTAATGCATTTGTACCATCATGCAAAAGCGCTTCCTAAAAATAGATTTTATGGAGTCAATTTTGGGATTTCTTTAAGCCTGTGGGATTATTTATTTAAAACAAACTATATACCCCAATCAGAAGATGGAACAATTGAACTTGGATTTGATGAAGTAGAAAACTTTCCTAAAAAATTTCTTCAACAAATCACCTACGGTTTTACTAAAAATGCATCCAATCAAAATCACAAGTAAATTTCCGTATATTACTACTCTATTTGAGATTCAAACAAGATATTATGAAAAAAGCAGTTTTTCCAGGTTCCTTTGACCCAATTACCTTAGGCCATGTTGACATAATCAACCGCGCCATTCCTTTGTTTGACGAAATTGTCATTGCTATTGGTGTCAATGCGGATAAGCGTTATATGTTTACTTTGGAAGAGCGCATTGAATTCATAAAAAAAACCTACGCACACGAACCGAAAATTTCTATACAAAGCTATAGCGGACTTACCGTAGATTATTGTAAATCTATAGATTCGAGTTTTATTTTAAGAGGATTGAGAAACCCAGCCGATTTTGAATTCGAAAAAGCCATTGCCATTACCAACAGAAAATTATCGGGTATAGAAACGGTTTTCCTATTGACCAGTGCAGAAACTTCTTTTATAAGTTCTAGTATTGTAAGAGATATTCTAAAAAACAAAGGAGATGCTTCTATTTTAATTCCTAAAGGAATATTATAGTGACAAATACACTTTTCAATTAAAGTACAAAAGTGAGTACCTTATATTAAGGTAAACAAAAAGATAGCATAGACAAAGAAACGCACAAAACGAAACAAACCTAAGTAAGCCGCCCATTTAATAGGATAACCTGTTATTCCACAAACCATCATAACCATAGAAAACGGAACCGGCAATAAAGCAGAAACAACCACAAAAAAACCACCCCATTTCTTTAAATTCTTAAAAAGATCGCCATATTTTCTAATGGCCCAATCGTGAATTTTAGGAACGTGGATAATCTTTTCTCCCAAATAGAAAGATACGAGACCACCCGCATAGGAAAGCGCAGCCAAAATAGCGACCAATATCCAAGCATTTACGTGAACATGTGTACTGAGTTCTTTAGACCAAATGATAAACAAATCTGGAGGTAAAATTCCGAGAAAAGATTCAGAAACCGTAAATATTAAAAAGACCGCCCATGTATCAACATTGGTAACAATAAAGCTAAAAATTTCTTTTAGCGTAATTACATAGGTTTCCATTAAAAAAATCAATCCAAAAAACACCCCAATAACAATCCCTAATTTGGTAAGGTTGCTACCTAAAAAAGAAAATAAACCTGTTCTTCTTAAATAATGGTAATACAATTTTGAATATCTGTTCATAGCTACTTTTATATTATTTGGAATAAATACCTTTTGTAAAACTTTCAGGATCGGCAGCTAAATGATAACGAGGATCGTCAATATCTTCAATTACTACCTTATGAAAACTATCGTCACTTTTGTACAACAACACTTTACACTCTTCACTCAAATGTTTTAACTTAATTGTTTTCCCTGCCTTTTGATACTTGTCAACTATATTAGAAATAGCTTCAATTGCCGAATGGTCACTAACACGAGATTCAACAAAATCAATTTCTACCTGATCTGGATCATTTTTTACATCAAATTTTTCATTAAAACCAGATACAGAACCAAAGAATAGTGGTCCCCAAATTTCATAGGTTTTTGTTCCATCTTCTTTTAGTCTTTTTCTAGCTCTAATTTTTGTCGCATTTTCCCAAGCAAAAACCAATGCTGAAATTATAACCCCAACAAATACGGCAATTGCCAAATCTTCAAACACGGTTACTAAAGAAACGGTAATTAATACAACCGCATCTGCCACTGGAATTTTACGAAGAATTCTAAAACTTGACCAAGCAAAAGTTTCAATAACCATCATAAACATTACACCTACTAAAGCCGCAATCGGCACTTGTTCAATATATTGATCTGCAAATAAAATAAAGATTAACAGAGTAACTGCGGTAATAATCCCAGATAATCTTCCTCTACCACCTGCGTTGATATTAATTACTGTTTGTCCAATCATACCACAACCTCCGGTACCTCCAAACAATCCACTTACAATATTTCCAGCACCTTGTGCAATACATTCTTTATTTCCATTTCCTCTTGTTTCTGTTAGCTCATCTACCAAGTTCAAGGTCATTAAAGATTCTATCAGACCAACAGAAGCAGCTAAAAAAGCAAAGGGAGCTACAAATAATAAGGTATCTAAATTAAAAGGTAAATTGGCCCAAAGCTCTTTATTTGGGGTTGGAAATTTCCCTTCCAATCCAGTCCCTCCACCTTCTCTTATATAAGAACCTACAGTAGAAACATCTAAGTCTAGAAAAACAACCACACCAGTTGTCACCAATATAGCCGTTAAGGCTGCAGGAATTTTTGTAGTGATTTTAGGTAAGAAAAATATGATGGCCATGGTTAATGAAACCAAACCAATCATTAAATACAATTCCGAACCTTCCATATAAATGTTCAAGTATTGCTTTACACCTTCTGCAGAAACGTTCATTTCTTTGTGAGTGAACATTTTTACTTGTGCCATAAAAATCACAATCGACAATCCGTTTACAAACCCCATCATAACAGGATGTGGAATTAAACGAACAAAACGACCTAATTTTAACAAACCAGCACTAATTTGAAATAGCCCCATTAAAACAACAGCCGCTAACAAATAAAAATACCCCATATTTTCAACAGGAGCATCAAACAACATTCCTTTGGTATGACCTTCAGCAATCATACTAACAAAAATAACCGCCACGGCACCGGCAGCACCAGAAATCAATCCAGGTCTACCACCAAAAATAGCGGTAATTAAACCCACAATAAAAGCACCTGACAACGCTACTAAAGGATCTATTTGTGCAACAAAAGCAAATGCAACAACCTCAGGAATCATTGCTAAAGAAACTGTTATTCCAGCTAAAATATCATCTTTCGGATTTTGAACTACTTTTCGTATAAATTCAGTCATTACAAATGTGTTTTTTTATAGAGTGCAAAAATACGCTTAATATTTATATTGACAAGCTTTCTAAACAACAGTTTAAGGCCTTCTGCAAGATTGCATAAAGCCTACTTAAATTTAGCAACAAATTTGACGAGTTAAAACAGTAATTTAATGTTTGGATAAGTGTTTTTTAATGCCACTTCCGTTTCCATTTCATTTTTAAACAGCACATCCGTTATTCCTTCTTCTTCTTGCGGAACTAGCGCTCCTGAGTAATCAGTTTTCATTAAATACCAATAGGTAACTTTTAAACGCCACTCCTCCTTAAAATAAAAAGTATGGTAAGTTGTCTCCAATGGAGAAATGATTTTTAATTCATTTACCCCGCACTCCTCTTCAACTTCTCGTATGGCAGCCGTTTCTTTATCTTCTCCTTTTTCAATATGCCCTTTAGGCAAATCCCATTTATCAAAGCGGTAAATAAATAGGACTTCCTTATTATTATTTAAAACTTTTCCGCCAGCGGCTTCAACAACTTTAAATTCTTTTTTAAACAATTCCCAATCTTCTGAAAGGTTTTCTACAAATAAAAACACACCTTCTACCTCCTTTTTTGCAAGAACTTTAATGACATTTTCCAAGTTCCATATCTTCATATCAAATAAGACAAAATTATTTCTCTTTTTAAATGAATCTATGAAAATAATTGGCTTGTCATTCATAAAAACTTTATACATTTGCAACATGATTTTGAACAAAGATACAGCAAATGCTACAGCTAAATTGCTTTTGCAAATAAAAGCAATAAAATTAGAGCCAAACACACCGTTTACTTGGGCTTCAGGATGGAAATCGCCAATCTATTGTGACAATAGAATCACGCTTTCGTTCCCACCAATTCGTAATTTCTTAAAAGAAAATATGGCTAAAATTATCGTTGAAAAATACGGTAAACCAGATGTCATTGCTGGCGTAGCTACAGGGGCTATTGCTATTGGTGTATTGGTAGCTCAAGAATTGGGAGTTCCTTTTGTTTATGTACGACCAGAAGCTAAAAAACACGGACGTCAAAACCAAGTGGAAGGCTTTTTAGAAACAGGATCTAACGTAGTTGTTGTAGAAGACTTAATTAGTACCGGTAAAAGTAGTTTACATGCCGTTGAAGCTTTGAATAAAGCCAATGTAAATGTAAAAGGAATGATTGCCATTTTTACCTATGGTTTTGAAATTGCTGACGCTAACTTTAAAGAAGCGAATATTGACCTTACTACTTTAAGTAATTACGAGCACTTATTAGAACAAGCCTTAAAAGATAATTATATCACACAATCTGAACTTGGAGCACTTTCTCAATGGAGAAGAGACCCTAGTACTTGGAAACAATAAACTAGAATTATGCAAATAGAAGGAAAAAAAATCACTGCTTGGAAAGGCTCAGAAGACATCTTCGGTTTTTTAACAAAACTAGAAAACTACGAGCAACTGATGCCTGAAAACACAGAGAAATTTCAAATTGATGGAGATTCTTTTATTTTCGGTTTAAAAGGAATGCCTGAAATTAGATTGATTATTAAAGAAACAACACCAAATACATCGGTTATTTTAGGTGCAGCTAGTAGCAAAATGCCTTTTACTTTAGCCATAGCTATAGCAGAAATTTCTGAAAATAGTTCTGAAATTCAATTACTATTTAATGGTGACTTTAATCCAATGATTAGCATGATGGCTAAAAAGCCATTGACTAAATTTATTGAAGCATTAACTGAAAATATCGAAAAACTTTAATTAGTTGATCAATTGGATCTCTTTTATTTCAAATTCTTTAATAGATTCGTCTTCTAACTCCACTTGAAGTTTTCCTAAATTAGAGACATTTTTGATTTTACCTATAAAAACAGCATCCTCACTATCTTTAAACATAGTGGGGATTTCTTTTTTATACAAGGCCTGCAAATAACTTGCTTTAATTGCCTCAAAATTTTCCGGCACACAAAATTCGATATGACTTTTTATAGAGACTATTAGGTCGTTTAGCAACACAGTTCTATCAATATTTTTACCTAATTTTTTCTTTAAAGAACTAGCTTTACCAAATTCTTCAGAAAACTTGGATTGATTTACATTTAAGCCCACTCCGATAATAGAATGCTTAATTTCTTCTTTATTCAAAACATTTTCAATAAGAATTCCGCCAATCTTTCTGTTCCCTGCCATAATGTCGTTAGGCCATTTGATCTTCAACTTTGAGAGTCCGTACCTTTTCAAAACCTCAAAAACGGCCAACGAAACGGTATAATTTAAATAAGTATAATCAACAAATTTAAACTTCTGAAAACCACAAAAAACACTAAACATCAGGTTTTTACCTGGTTCAGAATACCATTTAGCACCTACCTGTCCCCTACCATGAGTTTGTTCTTCGGCAGTTACAACGGTATAGTTTTCAACACCACCATTGCTTACGTAATCTTTTAAAAAAGTATTGGTAGAACCAATGGCATCAAGTTTGATAATATGCATAGAGAAAATATAAAGAAATGTAAGTTATTATATAGTATTTTAATAACAAAAAAGTAATAACTTTGCTGCAAAATTAAATAATTTTTAATGTCTAAAAAAAATATAAGTACAGATCAGCTAATTTCAATCATAATTGAAGGGATTGAAGATGTCAAAGGAGAAGATATCCAGCTGTTAGATCTAAGAGATATAGAGAATACCGTTTGCGATTATTTCGTAGTTTGTTCGGGTAATTCAAATACACAGGTTAAAGCCATTTCAGGAGCAATTCAAAAGAAAGTTGGTAAAGAAGGTCAAGAAAAAGCTTGGCATGTTGAAGGTGAATCAAATGCTGAATGGGTCTTAATTGATTATGTTCATGTGGTGGTTCATGTTTTCCAAAAGCAAATCAGAGAATTTTACGACATTGAAAGTCTGTGGGGTGATGCAAAAATCACCAAAATTTCTTCTTCTCTATAACCCATTATAGTTTACAACGCATGTCTACAAAAAATAAAAAAAGCAACAATCTTAAGGACTCTAATTTCAAACCTAAATTCAATTTTTATTGGATATATGGTGGACTTTTTGTCTTATTAGTTTTTTATCAATTCTTTACTGCTGGTGATCTTCCTCAAAAAGAAATCACGCAAAATAAATTTGAAACTATTTTAGAAAGTAATGACATTGACAAAATTGTCATTCTTAATAATCGTGTTGCTCAATTATTTATAAAAGAACAAGCGTTAGAAAAAGAAGAATACAAAAAATTCAAAAAACCAGCAGGTTTATTCCAAGGAAAGACAGCCTTATTTGAATACAAATTTGGAGATCTTCAAAACTTCGAGAAAAAATTAGAAAAAGCTAAAGAAGAATACGGATTAGAATTTGACAAAGCCAATAGAGAACAAACGGATTTATTTGATACTATTTTGTCTTACTTACCCTTTATCTTCCTTATTGGTTTATGGATTTTCTTTATGAGACGTATGTCTGGTGGAGGTGCTGCCGGAGGCGGTGGTGGTCAAATATTTAATATTGGTAAATCTAAAGCCAAGTTATTTGATCAAGATCAAAAAGTGAAAACGACATTTAAAGATGTAGCAGGATTGCAAGGAGCCAAAGAAGAAGTACAAGAAATTGTAGATTTCTTAAAAACACCTGAAAAATACACTTCTTTAGGAGGTAAAATTCCAAAAGGTGCTTTGTTGGTAGGTTCGCCTGGTACAGGTAAAACTTTATTAGCAAAAGCAGTTGCTGGGGAGGCAGGAGTTCCTTTCTTTTCTTTATCTGGATCAGATTTTGTTGAAATGTTTGTTGGTGTAGGTGCTTCACGTGTTCGTGATTTATTCAAACAGGCACAACAAAAATCTCCTTCAATTATTTTTATTGATGAGATTGATGCTATTGGTAGAGCGCGTGGTAAAAACAATATGACTGGCGGTAATGATGAACGTGAAAATACGCTGAATCAATTACTAACAGAAATGGATGGTTTTGGTACAGACACCAATGTAATTGTTTTAGCTGCTACAAACAGAGCAGATGTACTTGATAAAGCTTTGATGCGTGCAGGTCGATTTGATAGACAAATTTTTGTTGACTTACCAGACATCAATGAACGTAAAGCTATTTTTGAGGTTCATATGAAACCTTTGAAATTAGGAACGGATGTAAACGCAGAATTCTTATCACAGCAAACGCCAGGTTTCTCTGGAGCTGATATTGCTAATTTATGTAACGAATCTGCTTTAATTGCTGCCAGAAAAGGAAACACGGAAATCCATAACCAAGACTTTTTAGATGCTGTTGACAGAATTGTGGGTGGTTTGGAAAAGAAAAATAAAATTATTTCTGTTAAAGAAAAGAAAACAATTGCTTATCATGAGGCTGGTCATGCAACCGCAAGTTGGATGCTTGAACATGCCGCTCCTTTGGTAAAAGTTACCATTGTACCAAGAGGTCAATCTTTAGGTGCTGCTTGGTATTTACCTGAAGAAAGAATGATTGTACAAACAGAACAAATGCTTGATGAAATGTGTGCTACCCTTGCCGGAAGAGCTGCAGAGAAAATCATGTTTGATAAAATATCAACAGGAGCATTAAATGATCTTGAAAAAGTTACAAGACAAGCAAAAGCCATTGTTACTATTTATGGTTTGAATGAAAAGATTGGTAATATCACTTATTACGACTCTTCGGGACAAAGTGAATACAGCTTCTCTAAACCTTATAGTGAAGACACTGGAAAAATAATTGACCAAGAGATTTCAAATATAATTGAAACACAATACCAAAGAGCTATTACTATTTTATCTGAAAACAAAGACAAACTAATTCGTTTGGCTGAGTTACTTTTAGAAAAAGAAGTTATTTTTAAAGATGACTTGATTGAAATTTTTGGTAAAAGACCTTTTCAAGAAAATGTTTTGGTAAACAATAACAAGTCGAAAGAAATTATTGAAGAAAGCCCAACAGACAAAGAAGTAAAGAACGACACGGAAATTGAAATAACTGAATAAATAGTAATACTTAAAATTTACCCTTTAGTAAATGAATATTTTTAAGAAATTATTTAACATTCAAGAATCCTCTAAAGACAAGGAAATAAAAAAACAAGATGTACATCTATCCTTAGATGACCTATTTGTTCATCATTTCATTGACAAAGGAGGTAAATTTCTTTATTCGACTTCCTTACAAGAAATAGCAAACAATTTAATTTGTGTTCTTGAAGAAAATAATTGGAAAAACATTACCTGTTTGGATCCTGATCAATTGAGTGTATACACAGATCAACTATCCATTGAAGTAAATTCGAATATTGAAACCAAAACACCTATATTTACTAGCTGCGAACATTTAATTGCAGATTCTGGAAGTATCTTATTTTCTTCTAATCAATTAAAAGAAAATAAATTAAATACGCTCAGTAAAGACTTCATCGTTTTTGCTAAAACAAGTCAACTTGTAAAAAATATGGGGGAAGGTTTAACGGGAATTAAAAGTAATTTTAAAGAAAACATTCCTACAAACATTTGTGCAGTTAAAAACTACTCACTTGATAAAAGTGATGACAATGACTTGACTTTCGGACTTAATAATTCGAAAAATTTATATTTATTATTACTTGAAGATCTATAATCTATGAACAATATGCTTACAAGAGCAATTGCAGGTGCTGTATTTGTTTCTTTATTAGTTTTTTCATTGCTATTCCACTCCTATTCATTTTTAGGCTTGTTCTATTTCTTTATGATCGTTAGTGTTTTTGAAATGTCAAAAATGCTTCAAGTGAAAAATAAAATTATTTATTTAATAGCAACACTACTATTTTTAACACATAGTAATTTACTACCTGTAAACTATATTAGTTATTTAGAAGCGGGTACAATAATTGCCTGTTTAGGCCTATTTGCAAACCAATTGTTTACTATAGAGTCCAACGCTATCAAAGAACTAGGTGCCGCTTTTTTAACCCTACTTTACGCCTGTGTCCCTTTTTTATTCATGATTAAAATTCCTTTTTTTACGGGAGCATATGAAGGCACCGTATTACTAGGATTATTTATTTTGATTTGGTCAAATGACACCTTTGCCTATTTAACAGGAAAAAGTATCGGGAAGCACAAATTAATGGAAAGAATTTCTCCTAAAAAAACGATTGAAGGTTTTGTAGGAGGTTTTATAGCAACCATGCTTATTGGATATTTTTTAGCATTTTATTTTCAAATATTGACCAGCCTACAATGGTTATTAATAGCCCTAATTGTAAGTTTATTTGGCGTAGTTGGCGATCTAACAGCCTCTATGTTTAAAAGATTAACAGGAACAAAAGACACTGGAAAAATAATTCCAGGACACGGAGGCATCATAGATCGACTAGATAGTATTATCTTTGTTGCTCCATTTATATATTTATACTTAAAAATCACATTAGAAAATGTTTCATAAAGAAGGTTTTAAACTTATTGTCGGTACACTAATACTTGTAACTGCTGGAGTACTCTTAACAGATAAATTTGTAAATATTGCCTGGCTGCAATCTCTAATATATTTAATTTTCACATTTTTCCTTGTCATTATATTACAGTTTTTTAGAAACCCTAAAAGACATACTAAAATTGGAGACAGTCATGTAGTAGCACCAGTTGATGGAAAAGTTGTTGTGATTGAAGAAGTTTTTGAAAAAGAATATTTCAAAGACAAACGTATTCAAGTTTCCATATTCATGTCTCCTTTAAACGTTCATGTTACAAGATATGGATTAAGCGGTAAAGTTAATTTCAGCAAATACCACCCAGGAAAATTTTTAGTCGCTTGGCACCCTAAAGCTTCTGAAGAAAACGAAAGAACCACAGTTGTTGTTGAAAACAAAGTTTTTGGAGAAGTCCTTTATAGACAAATTGCAGGTGCATTGGCTAAACGTATAGTTAACTATGCTAAAAAAGACATGAATGTAATTCAGGGAACAGATGCTGGATTTATAAAATTTGGTTCAAGAGTAGATTTATTTTTACCTTTAGATGCAGATATTAATGTCGTATTAAATCAAAAAGTGAAAGGTGCCGAAGATATAATTGCAACTAAAAAATAAGATGACTGGCGTAGTATGGGAGAAAAATTAGACAAAGAATTTAATGAAGCCTTTGAGAAAGCATCGGCAATGACTGAAAAATTGCCACAAGATGTCATGCTCAACTTTTATGCCTACTACAAACAAGCAACTTCCGGTGATAACTTTTCCTTCAACGCAAATTTTGATGTTAGAAATGCTTTTAAGTTTAATGCTTGGATGCAATTAAGAGGAATAACCCCCGACGAAGCGAAGAAAAAATATATTGAATTAGTAAATGAATACTCAAAAACTAGATAGCATGAAAAACATTCTTAAAATAAGCCTTGCATTATTTCTTGTCTTTAATCTTCAATCTTGTAAAAATAAACCTGCAAAAAAAGAAGTAAAAGAAAAAACCTATGCCATTGATGCCAATAAAACCGATATCAATTGGACTGCCTACAAAACAACAGACAAAGTACCTGTAAAAGGAAAATTCACCTTGCTTAACATCACAAAAGCAAGTCCGGCAACTACCCTAACAGAAACTTTAAATAACACGGAATTTTCAATTCCTGTTAGTAGTATATTTTCTAACAATCCTGACAGAGACAACAAATTGAAAACTTTGTTTTTTGGGGTAATGAAAAACACAGAACTATTAGCAGGAACCCTACATATAACAAACGAAACTAGTGGATATGTAGATTTTAAAATGAATGCCGTTGTTGAAAAATTACCATTTACTTATATCGTAGAAGGCAATAAAATTCAACTAGAAGCAATTATGAATACGGATTCTTGGCAAGCGCAATCTGCTATTGAATCTATCAATAAATCTTGTTTTGATTTGCACAAAGGAGCCGATGGAATAAGCAAAACCTGGAGTGACGTTGCTATCTCAATCAGTATTTATTTGAAATAAGAGAAAAATACCTACTAAAAAAGCCTTGAATTTATTTTCAAGGCTTTTTTTAATTCAATTGATATACAAAACAACAGTTTAATTCACAATAAATTTAACATTTATTAATATTTCTCTTATTATTATGTTATTTTTTTTAAGTATTTGACTAAAATCAAAGTATTTTGTTATATTGTTGAACCAATAACGACTATGTTACAATAAAAAATTTAGTTTTGTACCGAGTTAATTAAATCTACAAAAAACCACACTACATGGATATTATAGAAAGAGCCTTAGAATTTGAAGAAAATGAATCGACATTCAAGTCGAGAGACGAAAGAATTAGAGCTTCACATACTGCTAAAGAATTAGTTCTTGAGTTGAATCAGATTTACAAAGAAGATAAAGATCCAAAGATTATGGATATCATGAAAAGAATTACTGCTATTAAGCAAAAATTCGAAAAAAGATTAAAAGGAAGATTAAGTGCTTAATTTATAAGCACTTTTTCTTTTAGTGCTGCAATTACATATTGCAAATCTTCTTGTTTAGTAAACTTGCTAAATGAAAACCGCAAAGAAGTATGAATAGCTTCTGTCTCAGAAAGAATCGTGTTTAACACATGTGAACCTTTATTACTTCCGCTTTGACAAGCACTCCCTCCTGAGACTGCAATACCCTTCATATCTAAGTGAAATAACAAAAAAGCGTATTCTTTTGGCAATTGAACATTTACAATTGTCGACGTACTTTTGCTTACATCTCCTGAAAGACCATTAAATTTCACACTCGGAATTTCCTTTTGTAAATTCACTAAAAAATCACTCTTCAGATTTTCTAGATACAAACTGTCTTCTGTTAAATTTTCTAAAGACATTTTCAAAGCTTTTTCCATTCCTAAAATTGAATGAACCGCTTCTGTTCCGGCTCTAGCTCCTTTTTCTTGTTCTCCTCCAAACAACATCGGCTTTACCCCCATTCCTTTTTTGAAATAAGCAAACCCCACTCCTTTAGGACCATGAAACTTATGTGCACTCGCTGCAACAAAATCTACAGCTAGCTCTTCAAGATCTACAGGCAAATGCCCAATAGCTTGTACAGCATCAGAATGAAAAAAAGCCTTGTATTCCTTACAAATGGTAGCCACTTTTTTTACATCTAAAATATTTCCAATTTCATTATTCACAAACATAAGACTAACCAATGATTTGTGATTTTCATCAGCCAATAAAGATCGGAGATGTACCAAATCAACAGTTCCTTTCTCATCAATGTCTACAAAACTTATCTTTACTTTATGAAGTAAATGCAGCTCATTTACCGTTTTAAGTACGGCATGATGCTCTATTTTAGAAGTAATAATTTGTGTAACTCCCAAATTTACTACAGCATTATTTAAAATTAAATTATCTGCTTCGCTACCTCCTGAAGTAAATATAATTTCACTTGCTGACACCTTTAATAAATTGGCAATGGTTTTCCGAGCGTTTTCAATAGCTGACTTTGCCGTTCTCCCAAATTGATGTGTAGAAGACGGGTTTCCATACATGGTTTTCATGGAGTTTGTCATTTCAGCAATTACCTCATCATACATTGGGGTCGTCGCAGCATTATCTAAATATACTTTTCTCATGTTAGTTCCTTGTATTTCTTTAATTTTCAAAAAAACCTATTCAATAAAAAAGCTTTTTATGGGACAAAAATATGTTAATTAAAATTAACAAAAAACACTTTTACCAATCCTTTTAAAACCACTACATTTGTGATATAATTAATATTCTAGAATGAAAAAACTTAGCTTCTTAATCCTGCTTTTAACAATTAATTCTTGTGATGATGGTGATTTTGATGTCCCTTCATTTGATTTTGATGGAATTACCATCAATAACTGTGGAAATTTAGTTTTCCATAAAATAAGCTCAAGTAAAACAGAAGCATTGATTTTAAACTTAAGCGTTGACAACGAAGAAAATGCATATTTCACAACTGAATTAACAGACAAAACTTATAGCATTACAGAGACTGGGTCAAATACATTGACCTATAGAATTTTTAATGGAGAAGTATCAAGTAGCTATTTCTGTCAAGACATCCCTTCTGTTAGTCCAACTGTTTCTAAAGAGTGGTTAGGAAATGGAACCTTGGTTGTTAACAATACAATCACCTTAGATGATGAAGATGGAGTTCTAGCAGCTATAGAAAATGACTTATCGGCTTATGTCGACTTATTTGACGCTACGGTTGATTTAAACGATATTGATGGTGATGGATATCCTAATTATATTGACACAGATGATGATGGGGATAATATTACAACGCTTAAAGAAGATTTAGATGGCGATGGAGATCCAACGAATGACGATACTGACAATGATGGAATTCCAAATTACCTAGACGCCGATGATGATGGAGACGGAGTGCCTTCGATCAATGAGTCTAAAACAGCTGATGGCGATGGAGACATCCTGTTAGTTGATTATCTTGATGCTGACACGACCACTGTATTAGAACCTGTTACAACTCCTGTAAACAACTACAAACAAAGTTATGTATTGGATTTTATTTTCAGTTCCCTAAACTTAAGGAATGATGAAAGTGAAATTAATTATGCTGACGGATTTACTTACGGTTCTAAAACGGGAACATTTACTATTTCTGACTTACCAGAAGCTGAATAAATTATTTATTTTGCAAAATATACACTTCCGTTGCTCCCAATCCGTATTTCTGATAGGAAGCTTCGGTAATTTTTACTGGATACTTTGCAAACAAATAGGCCAATTCTTTTTGCAGCACTCCTTCCCCAACACCATGTATAAATATAACTCTAGGGATTCTTTTTCGTATTGCGAATTCTAACTTGTATTTTGCTGTATCTATTTGCATAGTCAACATGTCATAATTTGACATACCTTTTGGGTTCTTGACCAAATTTTGAATATGCAAATCAACTTCCATAGCAGTTTGATCAGCTTCTTTTTTTACTTTAAGCTTGCTACTGCGTTTTGGTTTTGGTGTTTCGTATAACTTTTGTCTAAATAATGAATTATTGATATCTGAAAACTTTGAAAGCTCAGATTGATCCTTCTCAATTTTCACCAATTCTATTGCTTTAAACCACAACTCAAAACCATTTTCTTCTTCTACAAGTACCGTTTCACCTTTGCATTTTACTACCACACCTCTAATGGTAGCTTCTAACACCGCCACTTTATCTCCTGCTTTAAACTTCACAATTCACCGTAAATTTATACTTCCCTATTTTTATCGTAAGGAATTTGTTTCAACAAATACTCTATAGAATTCATTCTCGCCATCGTTTTCCTGTTTGCATTGATTATTTTCCATGGCACACTGTCTTCATTCACATTTTCAAACATTTTCGTTTTATAACATGTATAATCATCCCATAATTCCTGCGCCTTTTTATCTACATCCGTCATTTTCCATTGTTTCAATGGGTTCTTCTGAATTTCTTCAAAACGTCTTTCTTGTTCCTTTTTTGTGATAGACATATAGATTTTAACCAACTTGATTCCTGACTGGGTAATCATACGTTCAAAATCATTTACTTGATTCATAAAACACTCGTACTCTTCTTTCGTACAAAATCCATTTACAGGTTCTACTACAGCTCTGTTATACCAACTTCTATCAAAAAACACAATTTCCCCAGCTTTTGGAAATTTTCTTATATACCGCTGAAAATACCATTGTGTTTGCTCTTCTTTTGTTGGTTTTGGCAAGGCTATTATTCTAAAATGTCTAGGATTGATCCTTTCCGTAATTCTTCGAATTGCTCCCCCTTTACCAGCCGCATCACGTCCTTCAAATATGACAATTACACGTTCGTTATTTTCTATGACCGAGGTTTGCATTTTAATCAGCTCTACTTGTAGTTTTTTAAGACGCTTAACATAGCCTACAATTCTTAATGAGCGATCAATACTAATAACCTTTTTTGACAGCAATGCCTTAACACCTAATTTGGTGTTTAATTTTTCTATTGCATTTAAATTATCTATCGACTTTTCCATACGATTAATCTATTTGATGAGATGAACGAAAATAGTGCATAATTACATTTGGATCTGGAAATAAGTTTGCATTTGCTTCTTCCTTACCTTCATAATCAAACTTAGAAAGTACATATCTGATACATTCTAATCGAGCCACTTCTTTGTCATTGGTTTTTACGATAACCCAGGGACTGTAACTCGTGTGGGTTTTACTGTACATTCTATCTTTATACAAGGAATATTTATCCCACAACTCTTGTCCTTTTTTATCAACGGGACTAAATTTCCAGCGCTTTAAAGGATTTTTCATTCTTGAATTAAAACGTTTTTGCTGTTCATCTTTTGAAATAGATAACCAAAATTTAATAATGATCAAGCCATCTTCATAAAGCATGTGCTCAAACTCGGGTACTTGCGACATAAATTCATTGTATTCATCTGTCGTACAAAACCCCATTACAGGTTCGACTACAGCTCTATTGTACCAACTTCTATCGTAAAACACAATTTCACCTGGATTGGGCAATTCCTTAATGTATCTCATAAAATACCATTGCCCTCGTTGAATTTCGGTAGGTTTATTCAACGCTACTAATCTTGAGGATCTTGGATTTAAATGCTCCATAAAACGTCGAATTGCGCCACCTTTCCCTGCTGCATCTCTTCCTTCAAAAATTACAGCAACACGTTTGTTATTTTTTGAAATCCAATTTTGAAGTTTTACAAGTTCTATTTGCAATTTTTTTAGTTCAGATTCGTACTCAACTGTTTTAATTATTTTTTTAAACTTTCCTCCTTTACTTTTTATTATATTTTTTAATTCTTCAGAAGTTTTGGATTTTTCAATCTCTTCTAAAGTGATTTTTTGCTGCTCATTCATCCCTCTCTTTTTTTTGTAATTCCTTAAATTCAAGTCAAGCACTAAGATAGTTTTTTTGCAATAATTTTCACTTAAAAAAAAGGCTAATTCTACACTAATTTACCGTAAATAAAAAGAGAGTTGGCGTCACCAACTCTCTTTTATATTCCTTCAAATATTTTTGTTAGTTTCCAACATCACTCATGAATTTAATTCGCATCAATCGCAAATCTTCCTCTTCATAATCCCCATCAAATTCATCCAATGCCTCTTGAATATCATCAGTTTCAGCATCCATAAAATAATCTATAATTTCTTCTTGTTGCTCTTCGTCAAATACTTCATCAACGCAATAAGAAATATCTAATTTAGTTCCTGAATAGACAATGGTTTCAATCTCTTTGATCAGCTCTCCCATCTCCAATCCTTTAGAGCTTGCAATATCTTGCAGCGATAATTTTCGATCTGTATTTTGAATAATATACAACTTCAATCCAGACTTTACACCGGTTCCTTTTACAATTAAATCATCTGGACGAGTGATATCATTCTCTTTTACATAAGAAGCTATCAATGCCACAAATTCTTTTCCAAATTTCTTAGCTTTTCCATCTCCTACACCATGTACATTGGACAATTCTTCTATAGAAATAGGGTATCTTAATGCCATGGCCTCCAAAGATGGATCTTGAAAAATAGCAAAAGGAGGAACTCCTTTTTTCTTCGCCATTTTCTTTCTCAAATCTTTTAAGATAAGCATAAGCTTTTGGTCACTAACCCCTCCTGTTTGACGATTGTTAACAACTCCGTCGCCTACTTGCTCTGTTTCAGAGTACACGTGATCTGCAGTCATCATAAACGACTTAGGATTTTTTATAAATTCAGCTCCTTTGTCTGTTAATTTAACAACCCCGTATTGTTCAATTTCTTTTCTTATAAAATGAACCACTAAGGTTTGTCGGATAAGCGCCATCCAATAATTTGCTTTATGTGCTTTTCCCACTCCAAAAAACGGACGTTCATGGGTTTTATGAGAAGTCAACATAGCATTTTCTTTACCAATTAATGTTGCTACAATATCTTTGGCCTTGTATTTCTCTTTGGTATCTCTTACAACTTCTAAAAGTTGTTTTACTTCCACTCCTGCTTCTACTTTTGGTTTTGGCGTTCTGGTATTATCATCCATATCCGCCCCCAAACCATTTACTTCATCAAATTCTTCTCCAAAATAATGTAATAGATACTTTCGTCTACTCATAGACGTTTCGGCATACCCCACAACTTCTTGCAATAATGCATGCCCAATTTCCTGTTCAGCAACCGGCTTACTAGCCATAAATTTCTCTAGTTTCTCTATGTCTTTGTATGCATAATAAGCCAAACAATAGCCTTCACCATCATCTCTTCCGGCTCTTCCTGTTTCTTGGTAATAACTTTCCAAACTTTTTGGAATATCGTGATGGATTACAAAACGAACATCAGGTTTATCAATTCCCATTCCAAAAGCAATGGTTGCCACAATGACATCTGTATCTTCCATCAAAAACATGTCCTGATGTTTAGCTCTTGTCTTTGCGTCTAATCCTGCATGATACGGCAATGCATTGATTCCGTTAACTTGCAGTATTTGCGCAACTTCTTCAACTTTTTTTCTACTTAAGCAATAAATAACTCCAGACTTTCCTTGATAGCCTTTTACAAAACGAATGATATCACTGTAAATATCTTTTGTTTTTGGACGAACATCATAAAAAAGATTGGGTCTATTAAAAGAAGCTTTAAAAGTTCTAGCGTCAGAAATACCTAATGTTTTTAAAATATCTTCCTGTACTTTCTCTGTTGCCGTAGCGGTAAGACCAATTACTGGAACATTATCAATACTTTTGATAATCGCTTTTAAATTTCTGTATTCTGGTCTAAAATCGTGTCCCCATTCAGAAATACAATGGGCCTCATCTATGGCTACAAATGAAATTTTTTGAGCCTTCAAAAAAGTAACATATTCTTCCTTAATCAACGATTCTGGAGCCACGTATAGTAATTTCGTCACACCGCTGACGATGTCACTTTTTACCAAGGCAATTTCAGCTTTATTCAAAGAAGAATTTAACACATGCGCTACCCCGTCGTTTTCAGAAATACCACGAATAGCATCTACCTGATTTTTCATCAAGGCGATGAGCGGCGAAATGACAATTGCCGTTCCCTCTTGCATCAATGCAGGCAACTGGTAACATAAAGATTTACCTCCACCCGTTGGCATAATTGCAAAAGCATTCTCACCTTCAATCACACTCCTTATTACTTGTTCCTGTAATCCTTTAAATTTTGAAAAACCAAAAAACTTTTTCAATGGACCGTACAGGTCAATTTCCTTTCTATTCATTACCTATTTTAATCTAATTTTAGATACATTTGCAAATAAAGGTATCACTTTTTTTTATTCTAAAAAATTATAATTTTTGAAAAAATCAAATACAGTTCTCGAATACGCTAGACAAACTATTGATATAGAAAGCAAAGCGGTTGAAAATTTAAAAAAATTAATCAATTCTGATTTCGAAAATGCAGTGAATTTTATTTTCGAATCTAAAGGAAGAGTCATTATAACTGGGATCGGAAAAAGCGCTATTATAGCTCAAAAAATCGTGGCAACTATGAATTCTACTGGTACTCCAGCAATTTTCATGCATGCTGCAGATGCCATTCATGGCGATTTGGGAAATATTCAAACAGAAGATACCGTTATTTGTATTTCTAAAAGTGGAAACACTCCTGAAATAAAAGTTTTAGTGCCACTTATTAAAAATTACGGAAATAAATTAATTGCACTTACAGGGAACCCGGATTCTTTTTTGGGAACAAATTCCGACTTTACCATTAATTGCCATGTAGACATGGAAGCTTGTCCGAATAATTTAGCACCAACTACTAGTACTACCGCACAATTGGTTATGGGTGATGCCTTGGCCGTTTGCCTGTTAAAATTAAAAGATTTTTCTAGCAAAGATTTCGCCAAATACCATCCTGGTGGTGCTTTAGGAAAACGCTTATATTTACGCGTTAGTGATTTGATTGAAAATAATGATTTACCGATTGTTTATCCAAACACCAAAGTGAAGGACGTCATTATCGAAATTTCAAACAAACGATTAGGTGCGACAGCTGTTTTAGAGAATGATAAAATTATTGGTATGATTACCGATGGTGATGTTAGACGAATGTTAGAAAACAACGATTCTATTGCAGGCTTAACCGCCGTAGATATCATGTCTAAAAAACCAAAAACAATGAACTCTAATGCCATGGCTATTGACGCATTGAATACTTTGGAGAATTTTGGAATTACACAAATTTTAGTACAAGATAAAGATGAAAAATATGTAGGTATTGTACACTTACATGATTTAATTAAAGAAGGAATATTTTAAAGATGAGCGAAGAAAAAAATCAAATGTCATTTCTAGGACATCTTGAAGAGTTAAGATGGCATTTAGTAAGATCTACAGCTGCTATATTTATTTGCGGAATTGTATTATTCGTATTTAAAACAGAGGTCTATGATCATTTTTTATTAGCCCATTTAAAATCTGATTTTGTTACCTATCAGTGGTTTTGTGATGTTTTTAAACTTATTGGTGTTGATAGCGATTTTTGTGGCGTTCAATTCCCTCAAAAACTACAAAGTCTATCTTTAACAAATCAATTAATGAATGCCATTTGGTCTTCTTTAATCCTAGGACTTATCATCGCATTTCCATATGTTCTATGGGAACTATGGCGATTTATCTCACCAGGATTGCATGAAACTGAAGTAAGTAAATCCAAAGGGTTTTTATTTATTACATCTGTGCTATTTTTTACAGGTGTCTTATTTAGTTTTTATGTAATTGTACCTATGTCTGTCTATTTCTTCTATCATTTTGAAATTACGGATACCATACAAAACAACTTTACCTTGTCTTCTTATATTTCTATGGTTACAAATACAATCTTAGGAGTATCCGTTGTTTTTGAACTTCCTGTATTGATTTTCTTTTTAACCAAATTAGGCTTAATCACACCACAGTTTTTAAAAACATACAGAAAGCACGCCTTGGTAGTTGTTTTGCTTTTATCAGCAATTATAACACCACCAGATGTTGCCAGTCAAATTATTGTATCTATTCCTATTTTAATTCTGTACGAAGTAAGTATACACGTATCTAAGTTCGTTGTAAAAAAACAAGAAAAAGGCTATAAATAATTAGTTTTATGTTTTTTTAAAGAATTGCATTCAAATTAATAGGCTAGTTTTACCAAGGATAAAAAACAAGAGATTCACTATGAAGCTTCGAGCAGAAAACATTCAAAAATTATACGGAAACAGAAAAGTTGTAAAAGGAATTTCTTTAGAAGTAAATCAAGGAGAAATTATTGGTTTATTAGGACCTAATGGTGCTGGTAAAACCACTTCTTTTTATATGATTGTTGGTATGATCCAACCAAATCATGGTAAAATTTTCTTAGACGATCAAGAAATTACAGAATTTCCGATGTACAAAAGAGCACAGCATGGAATTGGTTACTTAGCACAAGAAGCTTCTGTATTTAGAAAACTTTCTGTTGAAGACAACATTCGTGCTGTATTGCAATTTACTGGACGAACAAAAGCTGAAGAAAACGAAAAATTAGAATCTTTGATCGAAGAATTTAGTTTAGGCCATGTACGAAAAAATCGTGGTGACTTACTTTCTGGAGGAGAACGTCGTAGAACTGAAATTGCACGTTGTTTGGCTTCTGACCCTAAATTTATTTTATTAGATGAGCCCTTTGCTGGAGTAGATCCGATTGCTGTTGAAGATATTCAGAGTATTGTTGCTCAATTAAAAAACAGAAATATTGGTATTTTAATTACCGATCACGATGTACAAGCAACTCTAGCAATTACTGACAAAACCTATTTAATGTACGAAGGTGGTATTTTAAAAGAAGGAACTCCACAGGAATTAGCAGATGATCCTACCGTAAGAAAAGTTTATTTAGGTGAAAGTTTTATTTTACAAGAAAACAAGTTCAAGTAAAAGTTAAACGATATAATATTGATTTCTACTACCGAAGTACTAGAAATCAATATTTTGTCTTAAAAAAAACTCTACCAGCGAATAAATACAGACCCCCAAGTAAATCCACTTCCAAAAGCAGCTAATACGACTAGATCTCCATCTTTTATTCTATCTTTTCCCCAAGCTTCACTTAAAGCAATAACTACAGAAGCTGCAGTGGTATTCCCGTAATTCATAATATTATTATATACCTGGTCATCGTTCAATTTAAATTTTCTTTGAATAAATTGAGCGATTCTTAGATTGGCTTGATGCGGCACTAATAAATCAATATCACTTGCTTCCAAATTATTTTTTTCTAAACCTTCAATAATAGCTTCAGAAAAACGAGTGACGGCATGTTTAAAAACAAATTGACCATTCATATACGGATAATAAGATACATCATTAGGATCGTTATTAGCCAATATTTCAGGTACCCACCTAGCCGTACTTGGACCTTCTAAAACCAATTCCTTTGCATGTTTCCCTTCAGAATGCAAATGTGTTGATAATATCCCCTTATTTGAATCTTCCGTTCTACTTAAAACAACAGCACCAGCTCCATCGCCAAAAATAACCGATACATTTCTTCCTCGGGTTGTTTTATCCAATCCTCCTGAATGATTTTCAGAACCAATGACCAAAATATTTTTATACATTCCTGTTTTTATAAACTGATCGGCTACAGACATGGCATATACAAATCCGGAACATTGATTCCGCACATCAAGTGCCCCAATAGTATCCATTCCTAATAGTTCTTGAACTTCCACTCCACCTCCTGGAAAATACATATCCGGACTTAAAGTCGCGAATACGATAAAGTCAATTTCTTCTTTTTTTAATCCAGATCGTTCTAAAGCGGTACGAGCAGCTTTTGCCCCCATAACTGAAGTAGAATCTCCAGAACCTTCTTTGATCCATCTACGCTCTTTGATTCCTGTTCGTTCTTGTATCCACTCATCATTGGTGTCCATAAATTTGGACAAATCGTGGTTGGTAACTACATTTTCTGGCACATAAAAACCAAGCCCTGTTATTTTTGAATTATACATCGTATTTTCTTTAGAAGTGAATTCTAAATTTAGGAAATAATTTCGGCTTATAAAACAGTAAAAAAAACTTTCGCAATCCATTAAAATTTAATGGACAATATATCAAAACAAGGACAAAAAAAATCATCCAATAATTTGGATGATTTTTTTATTTATAAATGTTCTAGAAATTACTCTTCAACCAAAACCCAGTCGCCTTTATCTAACAAAGGAATGGCTTGCTTAAATTTAACTTCTTTATTTTCTCCACTCATCACATTTTTTATCGTCACGCGTTCGTTACGACCAATTTTACGTTCTTCTCGAACTATTGTTTCTGGAGCTTTTGGCTCTTGCGTATTGTGACTTTCGTTTGTGTTTTGAACGTCTGGCTTGCTTAATTGCAACTTTTCACGTTTTTGTTCGCGAGCTTCAGAAATTTGATTTGCATTCTGATTTGGAAGTTCTCCTTTAAATAAAAATGACAAAACATCTCTATTGATCTTATCCAACATTCCTTTAAACAACTCAAAAGCTTCAAACTTGTAAATTAACAATGGATCTTTTTGTTCATAAGAAGCATTTTGTACAGACTGTTTCAATTCATCCATTTTACGTAAATGATTTTTCCAAGTCTCATCAATAATGGCTAAAGTAATGTTCTTTTCAAAATCATTGACCAAGCCTGTCCCTTCAGATTCATAAGCTTCTTTTAAGTTTGTAACCACTTGAAGCGTCTTCTTTCCATCTGTAAAAGGAACGACTATACGTTCGTATTTATCGCCTTCATTTTCAAAAACATCTTTAATTACAGGAAATGCTGAAGCAGCATTTCTAACTGATTTTTCTTGGTAGTAGGCATACACTTTGCTATACAAACTATCAATCAATTCAGCTTCTTGCATTTTTTTGAACTCCTCAACCGTAAAAGGTGACGGCATTGCTGAAAAACTAATCAATTCAAATTCAAAATTGGTATAATCGTCTGTAGGTTTGTTTGCTGAAACAATTGCTGCACAGGTATCATAAACCATGTTTACAATATCAATTTGCAAACGTTTTCCATCCAAAGCATGTCTACGACGTTTGTAAACCACTTCTCTTTGTGCATTCATAATATCGTCATACTCTAACAAACGCTTACGAACACCAAAATTATTTTCTTCTACTTTTTTCTGAGCTCTTTCAATAGATTTAGAAATCATAGAATGCTGAATAACTTCCCCTTCTTCAAGTCCCATTCTATCCATCATTTTGGCAATTCTATCCGAACCAAAAATACGCATCAAATGATCTTCCAAAGAAACATAAAACTGAGAAGAACCTACATCTCCTTGACGACCAGCACGACCTCTTAACTGTCTATCTACACGACGAGAGTCATGACGTTCTGTACCTATAATTGCCAAACCACCTGCTGCTTTCACTTCTTCAGATAATTTAATATCTGTTCCACGACCCGCCATATTTGTCGCAATAGTTACCATACCAGAATTACCTGCATCAGCCACAATTTGAGCCTCTTGCTTGTGCAATTTAGCATTCAATACATTGTGCTTTATTTTACGCATTGACAAGGTTCTAGATAGCAACTCAGAAATCTCAACTGAAGTAGTACCAACAAGTACGGGTCTTCCTTCTTTTACCAATCTTGTAACTTCGTCAATTACGGCATTGTATTTTTCACGTGTTGTTTTGTAAACTAAATCTTCTTTATCATCACGTTGCATCGGTCTGTTTGTTGGAATTTCAACAACATCCAATTTGTAAATTTCCCAGAATTCACCTTCTTCTGTAATCGCTGTTCCGGTCATACCAGAAAGCTTTCGGTACATTCTAAAATAGTTCTGTAAAGTTACAGTTGCAAAGGTTTGTGTAGCCGCTTCAATTTTTACATTTTCTTTTGCTTCAATAGCTTGATGCAAACCATCTGAATAACGACGACCATCCATAATACGCCCAGTTTGCTCATCAACAATTTTTACTTTGTTGTCCATGACCACATACTCTTTGTCTTTTTCAAACAAAGTGTAGGCTTTTAATAACTGATTTAGGGTATGAATTCTTTCGCTTTTGATACTATACTCTCTGTAAAGTTCTTCCTTTTGAGAAACTTTTTCTTCCATAGTGGCATCGCTCTTATCTATTTCGCCAATCTTTACACCAATGTCTGGTAATAAAAAGAAGTCTTTATCTCCATCTCCAGATAAGTGGGCAATCCCTTTTTCTGTCAATTCAATAGAGTTGTTTTTTTCTTCGATGACAAAATACAACTCCTTGTCTACCTTAGGCATTTCTCTATTATTGTCCGCCATATAAGAATTCTCAGTCTTTTGAAGTAATTGTTTTACTCCTTCTTGACTCAAGAATTTAATCAAGGCTTTATTTTTAGGAAGACCTCTATAAACACGTAATAAAAGCAGACTACCTTCTTCAGTATTTCCTTCTTTTATCAACTTTTTAGCTTCTGCCAAAACTCCTACCAAATATTGACGCTGAATTTTTTCAATTGCATCAATTTTAGGTTTCAATTCATTAAACTCATGACGGTCTCCTTCTGGAACAGCTCCAGAAATAATTAACGGAGTTCTCGCGTCATCAATCAATACTGAATCCACCTCATCCACAATGGCATAATTTGGTGCTCTTTGTACCAAATCTTTTTGTGAATGTGCCATATTATCTCTCAAATAATCAAAACCAAATTCGTTATTTGTTCCATAAGTAATATCTGAGTTATAAGCTTTTCTTCTTTCTTCTGAATTTGGTTGGTGATGATCGATACAATCTACACTCAAACCATGGAATTCCCAAATAGGTCCCATCCAAGCAGCATCACGTTTTGCTAAATAATCATTTACCGTTACAACGTGAACTCCATTTCCTGTTAGGGCATTTAAATAAATTGGCAAGGTAGCTACTAAGGTCTTTCCTTCCCCTGTCATCATTTCTGCAATTTTACCTTTATGCAAAACAGAACCACCTATCAGCTGAACATCGTAATGAACCATTGCCCAAGTAACAGGAGTTCCTGAAGCATCCCATGAATTTTGCCAAATAGCTTTGTCTCCTTCTAAAGAAATGTATTCTTTATTTGCAGACAGCTCTCTATCAAATGCAGTTGCTGTTACTTCAATACTTGAATTTTCAGTAAATCGTTTTGCCGTTTCTTTTACCACCGCAAAAGCTTCGGGCATAATTTCTTCAAGCACAGCTTCAGACGCAGCATAAGATGCATCTTTTAAAGCATCAATTTCGGTATAAATCTCTTCTTTTCGATCAATATGTGCCGTTTTAGCTTCTTCCTCTAAGGCTGCAATTTTTTCATTAAAAGGTGCAGTTGCAACATTTAATTTATTTTTAAACTCCGCAGTTTTCAAACGCAAATCATCAATGGATAGCGTATTCATCTCTTTTTCAAAAGCACGGACTTTATCTACAATCGGTTGTAATAGTTTTAAATCTTTTTTCTGTTTGTCTCCTACAAAAATCTTCAGGACAGAATTTAGTATACTCATAATTATTTATTTATATCATTTCAAAAATACACAAAAAAAAAGCCTCAATAGAGACTTTTTTTGTGTTTTAAATAGTTTTTTTTTAATATTCATCCTCGTTCCAAAAATAATCTTCTTCGGTAGGATAATCTGGCCATATTTCAACAATTGAGTCGTATGCATCTCCTTCATCCTCCATGCTTTGTAAATTTTCAACTACTTCAAGAGGTGCTCCTGTTCTAATTGCGTAATCTATCAATTCGTCTTTTGTTGCAGGCCATGGTGCGTCTGCTAAATACGATGCTAATTCTAATGTCCAGTACATGTTTAAAAATTGTTTTGTTTTTTGCAAAAATAATTTTTTTTAGCAGAAAACCAAGTCTTTTTTTGTTTTTTCATGAAATCTAAAGAACTTTATCTAAAACCTTAGGGAATCCATTTGATTTCCTTGGCTTTACAATCAAAAGTCAACTTCCGTGCCAACACAAATAAGTAGTCAGAAAGTCGGTTTAAATACTTTAAAACACCCAAATCCACTCCTACTTCTTCATTTAACGTCACTGTTAAGCGTTCGGCTCTTCTACAAATACAACGTGCAATATGACAATATGACACCGTAGTATGACCACCTGGCAAAACAAAATGAGTCATCGGCTCCAAAATTTCATTCATTACGTCTATTTCATTTTCCAAATACAAAATAAGTTCTTCCTTAATTTGCTGAGTTTCTAATCGGTTTTCACCATTTTTTAAAAGCATCTTATCATATGGTGTTGCCAAAATAGCCCCAACATCAAATAATTCCTTTTGAATTTTAACCAAAGATTCAAAACTTGCTTTATCTATTTTCTGATCTCTTATCAAACCGATATACGAATTCAATTCATCTATAGTTCCGTAAGCTTCAATTCTTAAGTGATTTTTAGATACTCTATTCCCCCCGTACAAACCTGTTGTACCCAAATCACCTGTTTTTGTATAAATCTTCATTCTTCTCTCAATTAAACGCGTATTACAAAATGTTCTTTTACCTGTTCTTTTCTGAAAAACACCAATCCCCATTGAAAAGTGTCTAACGTTACTTTTACCTGTTCGTGTTTCTTTATTTCTTCCCAAGCCTCATCCATTTCATCACTCCAGTGAATATCATCAAAAATAAACACTGTATTGTTATGAATCGAAGGTAAACACAGTTTGAAGTACTCTAATGTTGCTTTTTTGGTATGATTTCCATCGAAATAAATCAAATCATACTTTTTATCTTCAACCAATTCTGGCAATACTTTTGAGAATTCTCCCGTCAATAAGTTGATGTTTTTTAGTTTAAAATAATCAAATTGATTTTGAGCCATGGCAGCTGTATTCGGACAGCCTTCAACGGAGACCACCTCTCCTTTTAAATTAGCTTTCGCCAAACAACTAGTTCCCACACCCAAGGAAGTTCCTATTTCCAGAGTCGTATTTATTTCTAAATATTTGACCAACCTCATAAGCATTAAGGCATTTTTCTTTTTTATAGAAGCTACTTTTGCGATTTTTGCAACCTCTCTATAATTTGTTTTAAAAACTTTAGATCCTTTCCCAAAATCGGTTACTTCAATTTTTTCTTTAGATTTTTTCAAGCGATTTAACACATCTGAATAAAACCCTATTTCTTCAACCTTATTTTTTTCATACAAACATTTCGTAATCAATTCATATACAAAAGGAGAATGCACCCCATGCTCATTTGTGGATTTTTTTAAAAATGATAGGTATTTTACAACTATTTGAAACATACTATTGTCTGATTAATAAAGCGAAAGTAGTCGATTTTTATTGTTTGTAAAACAATAAAAATTATATTTGCTGTTAAATCAAATTCATCCTAAATGAACAACTCATTTTTCTGGACTTTAATTGTCATAATTTTCGCATCCTGTGTCCCTCATAAAGATTTGGTTTATTTTCAGGGGGAACCCATGACGAAAGAAAACATCTACAAACTAAATAACACGCCTTACAAGTTAGAAGTCAACGATATAATAAACATCGAAATTGTTTCCGAAAACTCAAAATTAGTAGCCTTATTCAAAAATACCAATACGACTATCGATCAAACCAATGCTTCGACTTCATATTATTCTGGCTATTCCATTGACCAACATGGAAATATTAGAATTCCGTACATTGGAGATATTAACGTTTTAGGCTACACAACAAAAGAAGTTCGAGAGAAAATAGAAATAGAGCTAAAAAAATACATTTCTCACTCTAATAAAATATTCGTAAAGGTTAAATTGAGTGGTATTAAATACACTATTTTGGGAGAAGTTAAACAACCAGGAACTCAGACTTTGACTCAAAACGAAGTAAATATCATTGAAGTTATTTCAAAATCTGGCGGTATTTTGTCTTCAGGAAACAACAAACAAATAGAGGTCTTACGTAAAGAATTTGATGGTATAAAAAAATATACAATTGACCTTACTCAAATAGACCTATTTGATTCAAAAGTTTTCAATATTTTACCAAATGATATTATATATGTTAAGCCATTCAAGCGAAAATCTTGGGGACTTGGAACTACCGGAATAGATGCTTTTCAAACCTTTTCATCAGTATTTGCGGTAATTACGACAACATATTTATTGATCAAAACTCTATAATTTAAATAGATGCAAAAAAATAACAAAGCAATAAATTCAAACGAGCTTCCAACCATTAATTTAAAGGAATTTTTCTTTAAAATAATTAGTTATTGGAAATTATTCGTTATTTCACTTATCATTGCTTTAAGTATTGCTAAATTTAAAAATGGTTATGAAGAAAAATCGTATACCATAGATACCTTAATTACTACTGAAGACGAGCAAAACCCTTTGTTCTCCTCTAGTACAAACATTGCTTTTAATTGGGGAGGAGAAAGTAACGCTGTTGAAATTATTAAAGAACACTTTAAGTCGAGAACACATAATGAAAAAGTTGTTAAGTTATTGCAATTTTATATTGAGTACTTAGTAGAAGGAAGATATAGAATGGAAGATGTTTATGGAGCAGTTCCTTTTAACGTAGAAATTGACACCAACAACTATCAACTTTTGTCTCACCCTATTAAAATCAAATTTACTAAAAACAATAAAGTTAACATACACGTAGATTTTGAAGACGAAACAAAATCTCGAAAATTAATCAATTACGCAAAATTTAATCAACTAAGATTTACACCTCAAAAACTAATTTACGACGAAACATTTGATGTTTCCGAAAACATAATTACTCCTTTTTGCAATTTCAAATTAAACAAGTTGCATGATTTTGAAACTTCAAAGGAATATTTCATTCGTTTTAAGACATTAAACTCAACCGTTAGTAAATTCGAAGGAATTTCCATCTCTAATTACAAATCTGGAACTTCTATTTTAGAACTCTCATTAACGGGGTCTAACAAAGCTCGCTTAGTAGATTATTTAAAGACTTCAATTTCTGTTTTAGGTGAAGATCAAAAAAAGGCCAAAATTGCCTACGCAGTCCGATCTAAAAATTACATAGACACGATTTTTAAAAGAGAGGAAAATAAACTTTTAGATATTGAGAAGAAGATTTCAAAATTCAAGGATTCTAACAATATTTACAACGTAGATACTGAGGGACAGTTAATCTTCAACAAAATTAACTCATACGACGAAGAGATTCTTAATTTAAAAAGAAAAATAGATTATGCAGATAACTTATTGTTTTTTATAAATTCTCATAATATTGAAGGAAATAGTATTCCGGTTGCTACAACTGTTGGATTTGACGCTCCACAAGTAAGTAGTAGCCTAAATGAACTGGTAACTTTAACACTATTAAAAAACACCTTAGAATCTGAAGGCGTAACATTCCGACATCCAGAAATGATAGATATAACCAGTAGAATTAAATCTACTAAAGATATTATCTACAAAAAATTAACGTCCTTAAAAACTAAATTAAAAAAAGATTTAAACGAGGTTAACAAAAATTTGAATAGAGCTACTTATGAATTAAAAAAGATTCCTAAGCTAGAACAAGAATTAATTAAATTTCAAAGAAGTTATACACAAACTGAAATTAATTACAGTTACCTAAAACAAAAAAGCTACGAAGCTGGTACGGCAATTGCAGCCAATGTTTCTGAAATAAAAGTCATTGATGAAGCCAAAGACACCGGTCAAGGATCTTCCAAACCAAAAACGGCATTTAATTACCTGGTCGCAGTACTTTTATCTCTAGTTATACCATTGTTTTACATTACTGTTAAGCAATTGTTAGACGATAATATTATGACGGTCGAACAAATTGAAAGTCTTTATAAAATACCTGTTTTAGGCGTTGTAGGAAGAAATACATCAGGATCTAATTTGGCCGTCTTTGAAAAACCAAAGTCTTCAGTTGCCGAATCCTTTAGAGCCTTACGTTCAAATATTCAATTTTTATTCGACAACAATACCATAAAAAATAGAACCATTGTTTTAACATCTTCTGTAAGTGGAGAAGGAAAAACCATGGTTTCCATAAACATGGCCACCGTTTTAGCACTTAGTGGTAAAAAAACAATTTTAATTGGACTCGATCTTAGGAAACCAAAAATATTTGGAGATTTTGATTTAAAAAATGACAATGGAATTGTCAATCATTTGATTGGACAAAAAACAATTAAGGAAGTTACCCATAACACTAAAATACCAAATCTCGACCTAATCATCTCAGGACCAATACCTCCAAACCCTTCAGAATTAATCCTAAGTAAAAACACAGAGCTTATGATTGCAAATCTAAAGCGAGAATATGATTATATCATTATTGATACACCACCCGTAGGTCTGGTATCAGATGCTCTTGAATTATTTAAATACGCCGATGCCAATATCTATGTTATTAGACAAAGTTATTCTAAAAAAGGAATGATGAAAATGATTGATGACAAATACGTAAATGGTGAAGTTAAAAATATCGGATATGTATTAAACGATTTTAAAGTTGGCGGAAAATATGGTTATGGCTACGGATATGGCTACGGATATGGTTATGGTTACGGTTATGGAAACTATGGCAATAACTACCACGAAAACCCTGAAAAAAAGGCCGTATTTAGTTTAGAAAATATTCTAAATAAGTTCAAAAAAAGCTAACTGATATTTGCCCAAATACTCGTATTCTTAGCTATTTCTTGATATGCTTTTGCCAAAGGTGCATTTTCTTGTTTCAATAAATTCGGATCTTCCGACAGCAAACTATGTGCTTCTTGTCTAGCAGCCTCTAATAAAGGCCCGTCTTTAGAGATGTCGGCAATTCTTAAATTTAATACGCCACTCTGTTGAGTTCCCATGATATTTCCTGGACCTCTCAGCTTAAGATCCACTTCTGCAATTTTAAAACCGTCAGATGTGGTCACCATTGTTTCCAAACGCGTTTTTGCATCTTGTGACAATTTAAAACTTGTCATTAAAACACAATAACTTTGCTCTGCACCTCTTCCTACTCTACCTCTTAATTGATGTAATTGTGAAAGTCCAAACCTCTCCGCACTCTCTACAATCATAATACTAGCATTTGGCACGTTTACTCCTACTTCTATCACCGTAGTTGCCACCATTATTTGGGTATCACCTCGTACAAACCGATCCATTTCAAAATCTTTATCTACAGGTTTCATTTTACCATGAACGATGCTTAATTGATATTTTGGTGAAGGAAATTCTCTAACAATACTTTCGTAACCATCCATCAAATCTTTATAATCCATTTTTTCTGATCCTTCAATCAATGGGTACACAATATATACTTGTCTACCTTTTTCAATTTCATCCCTCATAAACTTAAAAACAGCCAACCTATTCTTGTCATATCTATGTACGGTTTGAATTTCTTTTCTACCTGGAGGCAATTCGTCAATTACCGAAATATCCAAATCGCCATACACACTCATAGCTAATGTTCTTGGGATAGGAGTGGCGGTCATGACCAATACATGTGGTGGATTTGTGTTTTTAAGCCACATCTTCATTCGTTGCGCAACACCAAATCGATGTTGTTCATCAATAACAGACAAACCTAGATTTTTAAATTTTACTTTATCTTCTAAAATGGCATGTGTTCCAATTAATATGTGCAATGTTCCATCCTCTAAGCCTGCATGAATCTCTTTTCTTTCTTTCACTTTTGAGGAACCTGTTAATAAGGACACTTTAATCCCCATGCCATCTAAACTAGCGTTAATAGAAGTGAAATGCTGATTTGCTAAAATAGAAGTCGGGGCAATTAGCGCTGCTTGAAAACCATTATCAATAGCCATTAGCATAGTTAACAAGGCTACAATTGTTTTACCTGAGCCCACATCTCCTTGCAACAATCTATTCATATGTGTTCCTGAACGCATGTCATTACGAATTTCCTTTAAAACTCGCTTTTGGGCACCGGTCAGCTCAAAACTTAATTTAGAATTATAAAAATCGTTGAAAAAAGCACCGATTGCAGGAAACTTAAAACCTACAATCTTATTTTTGCGAACCACTTTTTTACGAACCAATTGTAGCTGAATAAAAAATAGCTCTTCAAACTTAAGGCGATTACTTGCTTTGGTTAACATTTCCTGATTTTTAGGGAAATGAATATGCAACAATGCTTCTTTTTTTGAAATCAGTCCATGTTTTTCAATAATTGTTTGACTTAATGATTCGGGAATTTGACTATAATATGCTAAAAATAATTCTTCAAAAATTTTAGACATTACTCTGTTAGAAACACCTCTGTTGGACAACTTCTCAGTAGATGGATAAATAGGTTGTATTGCTTTTTTTATTCCGCTTTCATAAACAGATTTTAATTCCAATTCAGGATGCGCAATACTTTTTTTGCCTTTGAAATCGTTTACTTTACCAAAAACTACATACAATTCATTTAAGACAATAGAATCTTTGATCCATTTTGCACCTTTAAACCAAACAAGTTCTATTGTCCCTGTAGCATCGGCAAATTTAGCTACCAAACGAGAACCATTCTTTTGTTTGACAGTTGTTAGACCAATTATTTTACCAATAATTTGTACTTCCGAAGAATTCTCATTTAACTCATTTACCTTGTAAAACTTTGTCTTATCGATATACCTATTAGGAAAAAATGCAAATAAATCTTTGATCTCACGTAACTTTAATTCCGAAGCTAAAAGTTGCCCCCTAGCAGGACCTACTCCCTTTAAATACGCTATAGAAATTTGAGTTTTTGGACTAGACATTTTCTTTTTTTACAAAAGTAGAAAAAACAAATGTCCTTTTTACAAATAAAACATTGAAAACATTTTGTTTTTCTATTAAAAAGAATATATTTGTCTATATAATTTTGGTAAAACAAAGTTTATACATACCCCTAAGAATGCACAAAAAAAGAACTACATTAAAAATAGTATTATTACTATTTGTTTGTCTACATATACAAGGACAAAACCGAAATAACGCAACCAGTAAAAGTGTTGGCGTTTCCTCATCCAAAAAATCAGTTGGTGTTTCCGTATCACCTGCGCACTTTCATTTAGATTTAAAACAAGGCGAGTCAAAAACATATAGTATAACTATAAATAATGACACACCCGTTTCTAAAAGTTTCAACTTAAACATGTTTGACTTTAATATGAACGGAAAAGGTAAAAGTGCTTTTTTACCTGCCGGTGAAGGAGAATACTCTTTATCTAAATGGGTAAATATAACCCCTACCTTTGTTGAGTTAAAACCAAGAGAAAAAAGAAAAGTTGAATTTACCGTTTCTGTTCCTAATACGAGCGAAGGTAAAAAAGCTGCTTGGAGTATTATCATGGTAGAATTGCAAGAAGCAAGAAAAAGATTAGATCCTTCCAATAAAACGGCAAGTACTGTTGCCTTAGGAGTTGTTCCTACTTATGCTTTTGGAGTTTTTGTTTATCAAAACCCTCCTAATGTAGATGTCAATCAAGTTGAATTCGTAGATTTTTATGTTTCAGATGATGATGAAAAATCTAAAAAAATAGCCATTGTCTCTGAAAATAAAGGAGACGGAATAGCCTATTGTACTTCTTATATAGATGTAACAAACCTAGAAACTGGTGAACAAGAAAGATTGACCGTAAAGAAATTTACCATCTTACCAGGATTAATTAGAGACTTTATTTTCCCGATACCAGAAAGATTGCCAAAAGGTAAATATCTAGCTGTAGGAGTTTTAGATTTTGAAAACTCAGAGGAAATACAAGCCGCCAAAATGGAATTCGAATTATAAGTACAATAAATATTTAACACTAACCCCTAAATTACCCATTATGAGAAAAAACAAATTGAAAGTGTTTATCGCAGCAGCTGCTTTAATCGCTACAACCGCTAATGCACAGTTGATCGACGAGAAAGATGTATCAATCACTCTAGACCTTCAACCAGTATTACAATTGGAAATGACGACTCCAGATCAAATCGAATTCGTATTTGATGAGATTAACGAGTACCAAGCGGGAATTACAAAGTATGCTGCAACTATTTTAAAAGTAAGTTCTACTGTAAGTTGGGATTTATATGCAGTAGGTAGATCACAAGGAAACAACGGTGCCAATTTTTGGGATCAACAAATTGATTATGGAAATGACAACTTAAATGCAATTCCTAATCTTCCATTAAGTTTATTAGAGTTGAAACAATCTCATGCTAACACAGGAGATGGTGCTGCTTTACCTTCTAATCAATCTGATTACAGTACAGTATTCTCTAATGCTAAGTCTCCATCTGGAAACAACAGTATTTATGTAAATGGTGGTACAAGTACGCCTCCAGGAAACACAGATAAATATATTGCTGGTCACTCTGGAACAACAGGTGTAACAGGAGATGATTATATGGTTGGAGGAAGTTATTTAACTCAAACTGGAAGAAGCTCTGATTATTACTATGCAATTGACTATAGAATTTTACCAGGATTGCCTGCTATCTTTCCAATGGCATTTGACAAAGATAATGTTGCTGAAGATTTAGTTTCTGCTAACACTGCTGCTTCATATGCTGAACCAGGAGTTTACACAATGTATGTACAGTACATTTTGTTGGAAGATCAATAAAAATTTTTTAAGTTCATACAAATATAAAGGGTGTAGTTTTCTACATCCTTTTATTGTAATATATTATTTTTACTAGGTGCAAATCAAAAAAAACATAGTACTATTATTTCTATTTTCCACTTTGATAAACGTTAGTTATTCACAATTACATTGTGATACCGTTGAACTTATCTTAGAGGAACAAGGAAGTAATGTATTTACTTTTAACGATTTCAGCTCCTATGAAGGTGGTATAGCCAGAACCACAGTAGCCCGTTTAAAAGTTAGAGTTATAGACAAAGCCGTTTCTGACGGTTTGTGTTCTTGGTCACTATTCATGAGTTTAGACAATAATGGCTCTCCCATAGATGAATGGGAAGAACTAACATTGTATAGCAACGGATTGGCAAGCAATCCATTAACGAGTCTTTTAGAGATTCGAATAACCAATGATTGTGCAACTTCTAATTTAGATGGCGTTTTTACAAGTTTTACTGATGTTTCTGCCATAAATATTAAAGAAATTATAGAACCAATTATTCTTGATGCTTTGAATATAAATCATCCTGGCGCCTGCGGTACCAAAAACGTAAACGGTCCTGGAGATTATATCAATAACTACACAGAATTCACTTTCAAAATTGAGGTTAGAATAAAGCCTGGTATGGCCTATAACCCTGGGAGATTTGGTTTAACCCTCAACTTCAGATTGGAAGAAAACATTTAGCCTCATTGAGATTAAAAAACTCTCTTAAATGTATCCTTAAAGTCACACTATTTGTACTAATTGTGTGTTATTCACACGTGTCTTATTCTCAAAAGACCGAAACAGAATCGGAAACTCCTACTCCGAATGCCTTCAAAGGAGGTACCAACGACATTGCAAGAACTAAGTTTATAAAACCCATTATTGAACTAAAAAAAGGGAGTCTTATTTCCAATGTTCTAAAAGTAATAAACAATAGCAAAGAAAACTTAAATTTTACGGTAGATGTTTTACTACCTAGTGGATGGAATAGTATTATAGACTACGACAAAGTTTATAGCGCCAGCGTAAGAGACACCATTATTATCCCTGTTTTAATTGTTCCATCAAAGCTAAACACAGGAAGTAGCGAAGTTATTATCAATGCTTTTCTTATCGATTTAGATGGACAACAAATTGGTGACAATGCCTTCGTTTTAAAAACTAAAAAGAAAATATCTTGGGATGTTGTCGTAAAATCAGCCAATAAATTTTACTTTAAAAACGAAGAATACAATAAAAAATTTGAATACAGTATTATCAATAAAGGAAACTACAAACAAGACATTTTTGTAAATCACTTATTTCCTAAACGAGATTTATTTTTATCGGATACCATTCACTTAGAAGATAAGATTAACAACCCTAGTAAAACTATTTCCTTAGAAGTTGGAGAAGAAACAGCCTTGAGCTATTATGCTTCTGCCGTAAAACTGAACAAAAGGAATTCTAAAAAAATATCGATTACCAATTACAAACCCAATAATGGTGATTATTTCAAAAAATATGGAATGATCATTAATAGTAGTGAACCTAAAAGTTATAGCAAAACGGCCTTTAAAAAATCGAATAAGGTTTCTTTTATAAAACTTCCTAACGAAACAGAACTGCAACCTTTTGGCTACCCTTCTATTCCAATGACCTTTGAATTAAATGTTCAAAATATTTTAAGTGATTATCCTTTTATGTCTATGAACTTTAGGGGACTTAAACAACTGAATGAAGAAGCAAATCTGGTTTATTCAGCTGAAATAAATTACACACGTTCCTATTACGACAATGATTTGTTCAAAAATATTCCTTGGTATTTGGGCTATTATGACGATACCAAATCGGTAGAACTAGGTCAGGTTAGTGCAGATATTGTTGGTATTTCAAGCTTTGGAAAAGGAATTAGAGGAAGTTACAAATTTGGTGAACACCATAAAGTTTCTGGTTTTTTAATTGGAAACGATGGTATTTTCGGCTCATCTACCAGTAAATCCTATGGAGGTTCTTACAATTTAAAAGTGAGTGATGCTTTGAAGTTAGTAACAAAAATAGGTCACAATGAAAATAACAGAACCAATAGAAATATTGATGTTATTTCTTTACAACCAAAAATTAGGATCAATAGAAGAACAAACTTAAATCTTTCGCTAACACAATCTACTTTAAACAGAGAAGGCCTAGATAAAGTGACGGGGTACTTATACAATGCCAATTTTTCGACGAGCTTTTTTAAAAGATTTAGATCTAGTATTAACGGACGTTATAATGATAAAAATTTTAGTGGTGGTAATTACGAACGTTTAGGTTTGTCACATCGTGTATATTTTGATTTGAACGATCGTTGGTCTAGTTATATGACCAATTCCTATCAAAGTATCAAATCTACCGTTTCGGCACTAAACTCAAATATACCTTACCATCAAGTTCTTTTATTTAACAATGTAATTCTATCTAAAAAAATTAAAAACGGTTCTTTACAACCGGGTATTTATTACGACTATAAATTAAATCTTGGACAAGAAATACAATCTAAAGGATTAACGTTTAGAACTTCTACCTATAATTATAGTAAGAATTTAATTACCTCTATGTTTTTAAAAGGAGGCTATACAAAAACTACCATTAACGAACCTTCAAAAGAATTATTCAATGCAGAAGTTTCTGGTTTGATACGATACAAAACATGGAATTTGGCCATGAAATACAATTATGGTACCATTGCTTCTATCAATACTTCCAATGGAATTGATGATGAAATAACACCACAATTATTTAGAATTTCCTTGCAAAATCAATATGTATTAAAAAACAACAAATTAGTTTTAGAGTCTAGTTTTAATTATAATTATCAAAATACCACCAATAGTAATTCTATCGGTTTTTATCCTGAATTGTACTATTTCTCCGACAAAGGTTGGAGATATAGTTTACGCGTTGGCTACTCCTACAGCAGCATCGATTATAGCAACTTGATCAGCTTTGATCAAAACTTAGGTGAAATTCCTGACAATAGATCTGGGCAAAACATCAATTCAAATTTAAATATTGGCTTTTCACTTCGCAAAAATTTAGGGATTCGAATTCCTTTCCTAAAAAAGAATTCTTCCAATCTTGAATTTATCTCTTTCCTAGATATTAATGGAAATGGTTTAAAAGATGATGATGAGACAACTATTAAAAATGTGGTGGTAAAATTAGACGACAACGAAGTAATCACCAGCAACTCTGGAGTAGCGCATATAAACAAAGCACCGAATAAAAAATATGCCTTAGATATCTTTCCTTTGGAAGAATTAGAAGGTTGGTTTCCAAACGTACAAGATTCACTTTTTGTAGGAAAAGATGAAACTGTATTTCTTCCTTTTGTACGTGGTGTCAAAATTTATGGGGATGTAATTCTAGATCGACAAAAAATTGCCGTGGCTGATGAAAAACCAATTGACCTGTCGAGAATAAAAATTACGGCAACCAAAGATCAAGTATACCATACCTTAACCGATTCTAAAGGACATTTTGAATTCTATTTACCTAATGGTAAATACATTCTAAACATGGATGATAGCATCTTGGCTAAAAATTTAAGACTCTCTAGAAATAACATTCCGCTGGTTTTAAAAAACACGCAAGATGGTGCTTATGTTTCCTTTTATATCATCGAAAAACGAAGAAAAGTAATTATTCGAGATTTTTCTAAAAAGAAAAGATAGTACTTACGCTATCTCCTTTGATTTAAGTACCTTTGCATTCCAAAATTTACCAAATGCGATTACATAGAAATTTAGTTTTTACGGTTATAGATTCATTAAATGCAATATTTAACGAAGGTGTTTATGCTGACAAGGCAGTGGAAGCTGCTTTAAAAAAAGATCCTAGATGGGGTGCCAGAGACCGAAAATTTGTTGCTGAAACTATTTATGAAATTGTTAGATGGAAACGTTTATACAATGAAATTGCTGAAACAAAAGATCATTACACACGTGAAAATATTTGGAAAGTATTTACTGTTTGGGCGGTATTAAGAGGAATCAAACTTCCAGATTGGAAGTATTTTGAAAATGCTCCTGAACGTCGTATCAAAGGAAAGTACGACCAAGTTCAATCTATTCGTAAAATAAAAGAATCTATTCCAGATTGGATGGATGAACTATGTTCAAAAGAATTAGGAAAACAATGGGACAAAGAAATTACAGCTTTGAACATTCAAGCTCCTGTTGTTTTAAGAGCAAATACACTAAGAACTACTAGATTGAATCTTGAAAATGCATTAAAAGCGGAAGAGATTGAAACAATAGTTAATCCAGATTATAAAGATGCACTAATCCTTAAAGAACGTAAAAACGTTTTTAGAACCGATGTATTTAAAAGTGGTTTTTTTGAAGTACAGGATGCTTCTTCACAGCTTGTTGCTGAATTTTTGGATGTAAAACCTGGAATGCGAGTTATTGACACCTGTGCAGGTGCCGGAGGTAAAACCTTACACTTGGCGGCTTTGATGGAAAACAAAGGGCAGATTATTGCAATGGATATCTATGCAGGTAAACTTAAAGAATTAAAAAGACGTGCAAAACGTGCTGGTGCTCATAATATCACTCCACGCGTCATTGAATCTACAAAGGATATTAAAAAATTAAAAGATAGTGCAGACCGTGTTTTAATTGATGCTCCATGTTCTGGTTTGGGAGTTTTAAAAAGAAATCCGGATGCCAAATGGAAACTGCAACCTGAATTTATTGACAATATCAAAAAAATACAGGCTGAAATTTTAGAAAGCTATTCAAGAATGGTGAAAATAGGTGGTAAATTAGTCTATGCGACTTGCTCAATTTTACCTTCTGAAAATCAAGAACAAGTGGCCAAATTCCTTGCTCATAATCAGAACTTTGAATTGGTAAAAGAACAAAAAGTCTCACCTGCTAAAAGTGGTTTTGACGGATTTTATATGGCATTGATTGAAAGAAAAGCATAATTTTTTCAAAACAAGCAAAAAAAAAGGACTAACAATTAAATTGTTAGTCCTTTTTTAATTCTGCAACTGTCGCAAGCCTTCTCCTAAAGCCATAGCGACGGCATTTCCTAGATTAAAACTTCGAACAGTTCCCGGAAATGGTATTTTTACACATTGTTCTTTATAACGCTCTACAATTTCATTTGCCAAACCATCTGCTTCTCTACCAAAAACCAGCCAGTCTCCTTCTTGGTATGCGACATCATAATATGTTGACTCCGCGCGTGTCGTGAAAAAGAAAACTCGAGACATGTCCGGAATTTCGTCTACTAGATTTTCGAAGTTATCATGATAAGTCAAATCTAAGTCTCCCCAATAATCCAAACCGGCTCTTTTTACCCGACTATCAGTAATTTCGAATCCAAGTGGTTTTACCAGATGCAGTTTACTTAAACTCCCCACGCACAAACGACCAATATTCCCCGTATTATTAGGGATTTGAGGATTGACTAAAACGATGTTAAAATTAAATTTCACTGTTGAATTGTTGAGTGTTGAGTGTTGAGTGTTGAGTGTTGAGTGTTGAGTGTTGAGTGTTGAGTGTTGAGTGTTGAGTGTTGTAATCTATTGATATCAGCTTACAACTAAGCACTAAAAACTTATAAATTAAAATTTAACCTGCGTTTCTAAATAATGCTCTTCGATTCCGTAAGCATCTTTGATCCCTTTTATTTTAGCATTCAATCCCTTTTCATCAATTTCTTTTGTTGATTTAGTAGCCACCAACATGATGTTTTTTCGGGTATGTTCGTTAGAAACGAATTCAAATATTTTTGTTTGATAATGTCTTTTTTCTAGAATTAACGCTCTAATGGTATCTGTTACCATTTCAAACTGGCGTTCTTTAAAAATACCATACTTCAAAATTGGATCTTCTTGTTCCTTCCCTTTTAAAGATTGGCGTACTTGCTTATGACAACAAGGTGCACAAACAATCAATCCTGCTTTTGCTACAATTCCTTTTGTAATAGCATCATCTGTTGCCGTATCGCAAGCATGTAATGCTATTAAAATATCAATTTTTTTATTAGCGTATTCCTGTATCGGCTTGCATTCAAACTTTAAATTTTCAAACGCACATTTTTCAGCAACACCATTGCAATAATCTACCAATTCTTGGCGCAATTCAATACCCGTTACGGTGACATCCATTTTTCTTTGTACTACTAAATAATCGTACAAGGCAAAAGTTAAGTAACCTTTACCAGAGCCCATATCTACAATTTGGATTTGTTTCGGCAATTTTGCATTTGCAATTAAGCCTTCCATTATTTCCAAATATTTATTTATTTGACGAAATTTATCCGCCATTTTTGGAATCACATTATTCTCAGCATCGGTTACTCCTAAATACCTTAAATAAGCACCCATATCAGCTCTTTTTTCTTTAGGCTTGTCGTGTGTTATTGGTGGTTTATTTGCAAAGCTTGGCGCTCCACTTTTAAAAGAAACTACTTTTTTCTTCGATACAAAAACCTGTAAATCTTCTTTCAAAGTAAAAACAACGGCAGTTCTAAAAGTTGTTAATAAAAATTCTTTTAAAACTTCTATTCCTTCACTAATGCCATAATTTTTTACCTGGTCATTTGTTTTGTAATGATACGTAAAAGACATTTTCACTTCCTCCTGAATCAATACCAAACGAACATAGATATTTCTCAATCCATCGTTTTTACGTAAAGGTTTACTCAAGGTAATTTTAACAAAATCATCTGCTGCAATACTTGATTGAACTAAGTCTGAAAAAGTGCTAAATTGATCCATATATAAATTATTTTTCTACTATTAAAAACGAAACCTAACAGGTTAAAAAAAACTGTTAGGTTTGTGAAAACGTTTTTTTCTATTATTACAAAGCTTTTAAACTAGCTTTTAAAGTTTCAATTTTTGCCAAGGCATCTGCTTCTTTTTTGCGTTCGTTTGTAATTACTTGCTCTGGAGCATTGTTTACAAAACGTTCGTTACTCAATTTCTTTTGAACTGATTTTAAAAATCCTTCTGTATATTTTAATTCCTCTTCTAAAGTTGCTTTTTCTGCTTCTACATCAATAGCCCCTGCAATAGGTATAAAATATTCATTCGACTTGATACGGAAACTCAACGCTCCTTCCACAGCGTCTGAAACAGTAGCAATATCTGAAGTATTTCCTAATTTTTGGACAATAGCATTAAAAATAGGATTTGCTTTTTCATTGTCTAAAACCGACAATTCAAGAATATCTTTAAAAGCTATTTTTTTATCTTTTCTAATTTTTCTTATTCCTGAAATTACTTCTGCAGCAAATTCAAAATCGGCAATTAATTTTTCATCAAAAGAAACCAATTCTGGGTATTCCGCAATAATTAAAGCTTGTTCTGGTGTTCTTTCTGAAATAGTCTGCCAAATTTCTTCTGTTAAGAAAGGCATAAATGGATGCAATAATTTCAAATTCGCTTCTAAACAAGCAATCGTTTCTTTATACGTTACCGCATCAATTGGTTGCTGGTATGCCGGTTTGATCATTTCTAAGAACCATCCAGAATAATCATCATAAATCAATTTGTAAATCGTCATTAACGCTTCACTAATTCTGTATTGTTCAAAAGAAGCTTCAATTTCAACCAAAGCTTTTTGGAACTTGGCATTGTACCATTTGATTGCTATTTTAGAAGATTCTGGTTGCTCTATCGTTTCAGAAACTTCCCATCCCTGGGTTAAAGAGAATCCACTCCAAATTTTACTAGAGAAGTTACGTCCTTGTGCGCATAAATCTTCATCAAACATCAAATCATTTCCTGCAGCAGCACTTAATAGCAATCCTGTACGAACACCATCTGCTCCATATTTCTGCATCAATTCAATTGGATCAGGAGAATTCCCTAAAGATTTAGACATTTTTCTACGTTGCTTATCTCTAACCAAGCCTGTAAAATAAACATTGCTAAATGGTTTTTTATCGGTAAATTCATACCCCGCAAAAATCATACGTGCTACCCAAAAGAAAATAATATCCGGACCTGTTACCAAATCGTTTGTTGGATAGTAATAATTGAATTCTTCGTTGTCTGGATTTTTAATTCCATCAAACAAAGATATAGGCCACAACCAAGAAGAGAACCAAGTATCCAAAGCATCTGGATCTTGAGTTAAGTCCTCAATTGTTAATTTAGTGTTTTTAGTTATTTCAATTGCTTTTACCAATGCTTCTTCTTTGGTTTCGGCAATTACATACTCTTCCAAACCTTCTCCATAGAAATAAGCCGGAATTTGATGTCCCCACCACAGTTGACGAGAAATATTCCAATCACGGATATTTTCTAACCAATGTCTATACGTATTATTGTAATGCTTAGGATACAACTTAATTTCTTCATCTTTCAATACAGCATCCAAAGCAGGTTTTACAATATCTTCCATTTTCAGGAACCATTGTACCGAAATTTTAGGCTCTATAACCGCTTTTGTTCTTTCAGAAACACCAACTTTATGTAGATGTTGTTCCACTTTTACCAAAGCGCCCAACTCTTCTAATTCTTTTGTAATCTCTTTACGAACAACAAAACGATCTTTTCCTTCGTAATGCATTCCTAATGAATTTAGACTTGCATCGTCATTCAAAATATCAATAACTTCTAAATTATGCTTCTCCCCTATTAATTTATCATTTTGGTCGTGAGCAGGGGTAATTTTTAAACATCCTGTTCCAAATTCAATATCAACATATTCATCCTCTATAATTGGAATGACTCTGTTTGCAATCGGAACAATTACCTTCTTTCCTTTTAAATGAGCAAAACGTTCATCCGTAGGATTGATACAAATTGCAGAATCGCCTAATAAAGTTTCAGGACGTGTTGTTGCAATCATTACTTTTTCATCAGAACCTTCTATCTGATAATTGATATAATATAAGTTTCCTTGTTTCTCAACAAATTCCACTTCTTCATCAGATAAAGTAGTCTTTGCCTCAGGATCCCAGTTGACCATGCGGTACCCTCTATAAATTAATCCTTTCCCATATAAATCAACAAAAACCTTGGTAACTGCACCACTAAGATTGTCATCCATGGTAAAAGCTGTACGCTCCCAATCACAAGATGCACCCAATTTTTTTAATTGCTCTAAAATAATTCCGCCGTGCTTGTCGGTCCAATCCCAAGCGTGTTTTAAAAACTCCTCACGTGTTAAATCTTCTTTGTTAATTCCTTCAGATTTTAACTTCGCCACAACTTTTGCCTCTGTAGCAATTGATGCATGGTCGGTACCAGGAACCCAACACGCATTGTAACCTTTTAAACGTGCACGACGAATTAAAACATCTTGAATGGTGTTATTTAACATATGTCCCATATGCAATACTCCAGTTACGTTTGGAGGTGGAATGACAATTGTGTAGGCTTCTTTTTCGTTTGGTGTTGAATGAAAATATCCATTCTCCATCCAATAGCTATACCATTTGTCTTCTACGTTTTCTGGATTGTATTTATTTGGAATCATATTGAGTCTCTATATCTAAATTGAAAATAACATTAAATTGTTCGCTATAGTCCTAGAAAATTCCTAGAAAAACTATTTTAACAGTGCGCAAAAATACAATTATCTACTTTAACTAAAAAGTAACACATTCATATTTTATTTACTTAAAATATTGCTTACTTTAGAGCCTTTAAAATTAAGACAAAATGAAAAAAATAATTCTTAGCTTCAGCATCCTTTTTATGGCTGTATCGACCTTTGCACAAACGGCAAAACCAACTGAAAATTTTGATGCAGACGCACCTGTATTTAAATTTGTTGATGAAGTAATTGATTACGGGAAAATTGAACAAAATGCAGATGGAAACAGAGAGTTTGTATTTAAAAATGTTGGAAATACACCTTTAGTTATTTCAAACGCCAAAGGAAGTTGTGGATGTACCGTTCCAACGTACGACAAAGACAAGCCAATTATGCCAGGTCAGACTGGAGTTATAAAAGTAAAATATGCAACCAATAGAATTGGACGTTTTTCTAAAACCGTTACTATAACTTCTAACGCTTCAGAAAAAAATAAAGTAGTTCGTATTAAAGGAGAAGTATTAGCACCTGCAAAAACAGAATAACTTTTTCCTATAATTTCATAAAAAAGCCATCAAAATAATTATTTTGATGGCTTTTTTATTTTTGTTTTTTTAGGTCCTTAACTCAAACAGAATCTCAAAAATATGTGCATCGAGTTCTGAAAAAGTTTCTTTTTTAAATTCTTGTATTTTTTTTGCAGCCTCTTTTGCTTTTTCTAAAGCATAAACTTCCTTTGGAGTTCCCCAACTAAAACTAGGTAAAAACTTATCAGGGAAATCAGCACCAAAAACATGACAACAAACACCGGTAATGGTTCCTGTATTTAAGGATGTATTAATGGCCGTTTTGGTATAATCTCCTAATACGGCTCCAAACTTTAAAGAACCTGTATCTTCAAATCGCTCGGTTTCAAAATCCCAAACATGTACATTAGAAAATGTATTTTTTAAATTGGAACCATTTGTATTGGCTCCTAAATTACACCATGCTCCTACTACCGAGTCTCCCAAATAACCATCATGACCTTTGTTTGAATTTGCTATAAAAATGACATTTTTTATTTCTCCTCCTACAGTACAATTTGGACCAACGGTGGTGGCTCCGTATATCTTCGCTCCCATTTTTACTACTGCTTTTTCATGAATTGCAAATGGCCCACGAATCATACTACCTTCCATAATCAAACTGTTTTTTGCTATATAAATTGGTCCCGTAGTGGCATTTAACATAGCAAATTCAACCGTAGCACCATCTTCTATAAAAATATTTTCAGCTCCTAAAACTTGATTTGTGTTACTTAATTCTGCAGATACTTTATCTTTAGTTAGCAAGTCATAATCTGCACGTAATGCCTTGTCGTTGAATAGAAATAAATCTTTTAAATTAGAAATCTGTATTAGGTCACCCGAATATTCTTTTGCCTCATACTTGCTAAAATCTACCTGTTCCTGATCCATACCAGCATAAAAAGCAAGCACTTCGTCCTTATGCACTAAAAGTTCGTTCTCACTCAAAAATGAAATTTCTTCCGCTAAACTTTCCGTTGGTAAAACAGAAGCATCAATAAAAATATTTTGCTCCATTTCCACCATTGGAAACTTCTCCTCTAAATAATCTTCTGTTAAAACCGTACACGTACTGCCTAAATGTTTTTCCCACTTCTCTTTAATAGTTAAAATTCCTATTCTCAGTTCGGCAACGGGTCTGGTATAGGTTAAGGGTAAAAATCGATCTCGAAACGGACCGTCAAATAATATATAATTCATAGAAATTTTAACTGCTAAATTCTTTATTCGTTTAACTATGGTATTGACAATAACTCAACTTCTAAAACACGCGGTACAAATTAAATCCGAAAAACACATTTCCATCAGACCAATCTCCATTGGCATGAATAAAACCAGCATCATTCATACGTTGTGAATTTGAAAAATGCAATTGAAATACATGGCCACCTGTTTCAATATCTACCCCAACAGAAAGTGGATTTTGAAACGTATTTTCTGTAGCTCTATTAAAATGTGCCAAATAGTCAAGATTTAAAGTCAGCCGTTTTGTTAGCTTATAACGCCCTCCTAGTCCTAAACCATACTGGCTATTTTTTTGTGTATCAAACTCGGTAAAATTTTCATGTAAAAAAGTTGGAGAAGCCTGTAGAGAGAGTTTCTCATTCATTTTTCTAGAAACTAACAACTGTGCTAAATAATTAGCTCTGTGTTTGTTTTCATAAAGCACAAAAGTAGGATCCGGATCTCCTGTTTTATAGCCCATAGCAGCAAACCCGACAATATTTAGTGGAAAGCCATTTTTTTCTTGGGTCTTCAATTTCAACTTAGTGGTTAAATCAAATGTTTTTTCAATAGAACTTCTAGACAAACCGGCAGTCCACCAATCGTTAAATCCATAAATAAAACTAAAGCGAATATTTGACTCATCCAAACCAAACAAATCTTTAAAACCATTTTTAACCGTTCCAAAACGATGTGCAATTACAAAATAGAAGTCGCCTTTAGCAGCCATTTTTGTGGACTCTAAATTGACGATTTTCAAACTTTTAAAAACAGAACTCACTTCTGAGCTTTCTTCTAATTCGTTAGTTAACTCATCTAACAAATCATTTTGTGCAAATACACTTGAGCTTAGCAATAAAACGAAAACATTTATAAGGATATTTTTCATACAATGAAATTAGGATTTGGTAATTTGTTTTGGTAAGAAATTTTTATTCTATCAAGGAACATTGATCTAGTTTTACAACTTCTAAAAGTTCATCATAACCGATACATCTTCCTTTAATAGTTACTTCCGTTGCTATTTGAATATTTGCATCTAGTCCGTCTAAATAACATAAAATTGTTGTTCCCAAAGTTACGCTTTCCATATCTTTTTCAGACAACTCACCGCTAATCAAAATGACTTTATTTAAATATTTTTGACTTGCCTTATCAAAATCAACGCTAAATTCATTTCCTAGTGCTTCGGCTGTTGTCTTAAAATCTGCTTGAGAAACTTCAATATTTCGATGTCCTTTATAGATATAGGTATAACTAGCAACAGCTATTCCTATAAACGCTAGGGTAAACAGTAATACTACGTTTTTTTTCTGCATGATACTAAAGTATCAAATTCTTAGTAGAATGTAAAACCAAATGTATTTTTAATACAAATTTTTATCTTATCTTAAAACCTTTGTAATTAAAATACTAATTATTCGACAATTCAATTATTTACATGTAAAATCAACTTATGTCTAAAAACATTCTTATTGCCTTATGCATCCCTCTTTCTTTCCTTAGCTGTGCCTCAGATTCAGCCGAAGATTTAACAGAAAAAACAACAGATCCAATTAGCTACACCAATACAATAGAAGCCATTATTACCCCCGGTTGCGCAAGTTCAAACTGCCATGGAGGAACACAAAACCCGGAACTTACATCTTATGAATTGGTTAAAAGTGCTTTTCAATCTACTGGTGGATCAAGTGCCTTGGGTAGAATTGAAAGTGGAAATATGCCAAAAAACGCGAGTGCATTTTCTTCCAGTACCATCAACACTATAAAAGAATGGATTGCTACAGATTTCCCTAACTAAACCTATTATGAAAAAAATATTCTTATACGTACTCTTGTTAAATGGTCTATTTGCTTACAGCCAAGAAAAATACTTTACAAAAAATGGTACAATAACGTTTGAAGCCTCTGTCCCTTCTTTTGAAGAAGTAAAAGCAACAAATAACAAAGTCACCGCCATACTAAAAACAGATACGGGTGAATTAGCCGCCTTGGCCTTGGTAAAAGGTTTCCGGTTTAAAATTGCTTTGATGGAAGAGCATTTCAATGAAAATTATGCCGATTCAGACACCTACCCAAAGGCAAAATTTACAGGAAAAATTGTTGCCTACGATCATCAAATCTTTTTACAAAAAAAAGAACGCAAAATAGAAATAGAAGGAAACTTAACTTTTCATGGTGTCACACATAAAATTAAAACACCTGCCAACCTCAGCTTTTCAAACAACAGCCTAAAACTTTTAGCAAACTTCAAGGTCAAACCACAAGACTATCGTATTGAAATTCCGAATCTACTTCGTAAAAAAGTAGCCGAAGAAATTGACATTCAATTAAACTTTACTTTAGAAAAAAAATAACCTCAACCCACATTTTTTTATGAAAAACTTACTACCACACTTAGTAGCCACAGCATTTTTATTTGTTATTTCAGCATGTTCTTCTTCAGGAGGCAGCGACGAACCTATTGACACAAGTACTTTTAGCATTGACCTTAGTGCTACTTCCTTTGATTTTGGAGATGTAGCTACTGATGGTACAGGAACAGAAAATTTTACCATTAGCAATACGGGTACCGGAAGTATTTCTATTACAGGTATGACTAGTAGTTCAAATTTCACTGTAAACCCAAGTACAAGTACCATAGCTGCTGGGACGAGTAAATCGTTTAGCATTACTTTTTCTCCAGATGCACAAAAAGCTTTCAGTCAGACTATCGCTGTTAGCTCCAATGCGACGAATGGTTCTAAAACCATTGCCTTGACAGGATACGGAGTCGAGCCTTTTTACGAAAATATCATTGCACCTATTGTAGCTAATAATTGCTCTACCACCGGCTGCCATTCCACAGCTAGTAAATCGGGAGGTATTGCGATGACCACATTTTTAGAATCTAAAAATGCTTTTGTTACAGACAAAGCTTGGGATGAAATTCAAAGTGGAAGAATGCCAAAAGGAGGATCATTGACAACAACACAAAAAGATGAATTGTTAAAATGGATCGAAAGTAATTATACCGATGGAATTGTACCGGTAAGCGCCAGCTACCAAACAGACATTGCTCCGATTATCAATCAAAGTTGTGCAACCACAGCTTGTCATGATAGCAATAGTCCAAAAGCAGGTTTAGATTTATCAACCTACGCATTTGTAAAAACAGCATTTACTGCTACAGGTACTTCTAGTGCAATAGGAAGAATTGAAAGCGGAAATATGCCGCAAGGAGGTTCCAAATTGTCACAAACTAAAATAGACCTGATTAAAAGTTGGATTGCTGGTGGATTTTCAGAACAATAGAATACAAAAATTCTAAACATAAAAAAGGCTCCCAATATACTGGAAGCCTTTTTTTTATACTAAGATTTAAAACTTATGAGATCGATTCGATCCTATTTGTTCAAATACATTTTTCTTCTAGAGTACAATTCATAAAAAGCATCATCTTTCAAGTTATCAATAAATAAGATAGACTCTCCTGTTGATTTCATTTCAGGTCCTAGTTTCTTATCTACATTCGGGAACTTATTGAAAGAGAAAACAGGCTGTTTGATTGCATACCCGTCTAATTTAGGGTTGAATTTAAAGTCGGTTACTTTATTTACACCCAACATTACTTTCGTTGCAAAATTCACATAAGGTTCTCCATAAGCTTTCGCTATAAAAGGAACTGTACGAGATGCTCTTGGATTTGCTTCAATGATATAAACCGTATCATCTTTTACAGCAAATTGAATATTCATCAATCCAACTGTTTTTAATGCGATGGCTATTTTCTTTGTATGCTCTTTAATTTGATCCATAACAAACTCTCCTAAGTTAAAAGGAGGTAAAGTTGCATTTGAATCTCCAGAATGTACTCCACAAGGTTCAATATGCTCCATAATACCGATTATGTATACATTTCCGTCAGCATCACAAATAGCATCCGCTTCCGCTTCAATGGCACCTTCTAAGTAATGATCTAACAACAATTTATTTCCAGGAATAGAACGTAGCAAACTTACGACATGCTCTTCAAGTTCTTCTTTGTTGATCACAATTTTCATTCCTTGACCACCTAATACATAAGAAGGACGAACTAAAATTGGGAAATCTAAGGTATCTGCTATTTTTAAAGCTTCATCTGCATTTGTAGCTGTTCCAAACTGAGGGAAAGGAATATTTAATTCTGTTAACATTTCAGAAAAACGTCCTCTATCCTCTGCTAAATCTAAAGCTTCAAAACTAGTTCCCATGATTTTAATTCCATAAGCTTCTAATTTCTCTGCCAATTTCAATGCCGTTTGTCCACCTAATTGAACAATAACTCCTTCTGGTTTTTCATGACGAATGATGTCGTAAATATGTTCCCAGAATACAGGTTCAAAGTATAATTTATCTGCTGTATCAAAATCTGTAGAAACTGTTTCAGGATTACAGTTGATCATGATCGTTTCATAACCAACTTCTTTTGCTGCCAAAACTCCATGTACACAACAGTAGTCAAATTCAATTCCTTGTCCAATTCTATTTGGTCCAGAACCTAGTACTACTACTTTTTTCTTATCTGTAACAACCGACTCGTTATGTGCATAAGGTTTCCCTCCTGCAACGGTCATCGTATTTTCAAAAGTAGAATAGAAATAAGGGGTTTGTGCTTCAAACTCTGCAGCACAGGTATCTACTAATTTATAAACACGGTTGATGTTTAATTCTTCACGTTTGTTATAAACTTCAGATTCTAAACAACCCAACATGTGTGCTATTTGTCTATCACCGTATCCTTTTTGTTTTGCTTCTAACAACAATTCTTTAGACAAAGTATCTAATTTGAAAGTAGAAATTTCTTTTTCCAAAGTAAACAACTCTTCGTATTGTTTTAAGTACCACATATCAATTTTCGTGATATCGTGTATTTTACTTAAAGAAATACCAGCTTTGATAGCATCGTAGATAGTAAATACTCTATCCCAAGACGCATAGGTCAATTTAGAGATAATTGTATCGTAATGTGTTTCTTCTTTTCCATCAGCACCTAAACCGTTACGTTTAATTTCTAACGACTGTGTAGCTTTGTGCAATGCTTCTTGGAACGAACGTCCAATTCCCATTACCTCACCTACAGATTTCATTTGAAGACCTAAAGTTCTATCAGCTCCTTCAAATTTATCAAAGTTGAAACGTGGTATTTTTACAATTACATAATCCAACGTAGGCTCAAATAAAGCAGAAGTTGTTTTTGTAATTTGATTTTTCAATTCATCTAAATTATACCCTAAGGCTAATTTAGTAGCAATTTTTGCAATTGGATACCCAGTCGCTTTTGATGCCAAGGCAGAAGAACGAGATACACGAGGGTTAATTTCAATGGCAATAATATCTTCTTTTTCATCAGGAGAAACTGCAAACTGTACGTTACATCCTCCTTCAAAATCTCCAATTGAACGCATCATATGGATTGCCATATCACGCATTTTTTGGAAAGTAGAATCACTTAAGGTCATTGCTGGAGCAACTGTAATCGAATCTCCGGTATGAATTCCCATAGGATCCATATTTTCAATAGAACATACAATTACAACATTGTCATTTGCATCACGTAACAATTCCAATTCGTATTCTTTCCAGCCCATCATGGCTTTGTCAATCATTACCTCATGGATTGGAGAAATTTCCAGTCCTCTAGATAACAATTCATCAAAATCATTTTCATCATAAACAATAGCGGCTCCTGCACCTCCTAAAGTAAATGAAGAACGGATACACAATGGAAAACCAAATTCTTGTGCGATTGTTTTTCCTTGTAAAAAAGAAGTTGCTGTAGCTTGAGGTGCCATGTCAACACCGATTCTTCCCATTAATTCACGGAATTGTTCTCTATCTTCTGTAATATTGATGGCATCGATATCAACACCAATCATGTTTACATTGTGATCTTCCCAAATTCCTTTTTCATCAGCTTCAATACATAAGTTCAAAGCTGTTTGACCTCCCATGGTTGGTAAAACAGAATCAATGTTTGGATGCGCTACTAAAATTTCACGAATTGAATTGGTGGTTAAGGGTTTTAAATAAACATTATCCGCTAATGACGGATCTGTCATAATGGTTGCAGGATTAGAATTGATCAAAGTTACTTCAATTCCTTCTTCCTTTAAAGAGCGTATAGATTGAGAACCTGAATAATCAAATTCACATGCTTGTCCAATAATAATTGGACCAGAACCTATAATTAAAACCGACTTGATGTTTTTGTTTTTTGGCATGCTTCTAATTAAGTTTAATGTGTTAAGGTTTTATTTTTCAGAGTTCTAAAAGGACTTCTTTTTAAAACAATAACGGCATTCATTCTTACTTCTTAAATTTTTACTACTCGTTGACAAATATATTCAAAAAAAAGGTGTTACTAAATATTAGCAACACCTTATATATGAATCAAATATTCATTATTTCTTTGGTCTAGGATCTGAAGAAACAGATAATCTTTTTCTTCCTTTAGCACGTCTTCTAGCTAAAACTTTACGCCCATTAGCTGAAGCCATTCTTTCTCTGAAACCGTGTTTGTTTCTTTTTTTTCTTTTCGATGGTTGGAATGTTCTTTTCGGCATTACTTATATTTTTAAAATCTTATTTTATGAATCATAGTTTCGGTACTAAACCATCCACTAAAAGCGATGGCAAATATACAATTACTTTTGTGTACTACAAGCGCTTTTATTAAAAAAATATTAAATTATTTTTCTTTGGCTAAATATCTGATAATAATGTCATTTTCATCGCATATAAACCTCGTTACAATTACTTCTAATCCTAATAAAAGCTTTTAAATGTCATCTTGTCATTTAAATCTGTCTTGTCGTCATAAATAATACTTTGGTATTTTATTTGACTAGTACCTTTATGTAAAAAATAAATTTAATAATAAACATATACTTATGGCTAAAGGAAACATTAATGTATCGGTAGAAAATATTTTCCCGTTAATTAAAAAGTTCTTGTATTCAGATCACGAAATCTTTTTAAGAGAATTGATCTCTAATGCAACAGATGCAACTTCTAAAATGAAACATTTAGTTGCTATGGGAGAAGCTGAAGGCGTTGAATACGGAAATCCAAACATTGAAATTATTGCTGACAAGGAAGCAAAAACACTTCGTATTATTGACCAAGGGATTGGAATGAGCGAAGAAGAGGTTGAAAAATACATCAACCAAATTGCTTTTTCTGGTGCTGAAGAATTTATCGACAAGTACAAAGATAAAGTAGAAGATTCAGGAATTATTGGTCATTTTGGACTTGGTTTCTATTCTGCTTTTATGGTTGCTGAAAAAGTTGACATTATTACAAAGTCTTTTAAAGACGCTCCTGCCGTTAAATGGTCTTGTGACGGTTCTCCAAACTACACCATTGAACCTGCTGAAAAAGAAACAAGAGGTTCTGAAATTGTATTACACATTGCAGACGATTCTTTAGAATTTTTAGAAGATTCAAGAATTAATGAACTTTTATCTAAATACAATCGTTTCAACCAAATTCCAATCAAATTTGGAACTAAAGAAATAAACGATCCTGAGTTTACTCCACAAACTACGAAGGATGAAGACGGAAAAGAAACGACAGAACCACACAAGAAAATTAGCGTTGATAACATCATCAACAATACCGCTCCAGCATGGACCAAAAAACCTGCTGATTTAGAAACTGAAGATTACAATAATTTTTATAGAGAATTGTATCCTGCGCAGTTCGAAGAGCCCTTGTTTAACATTCACTTAAATGTTGACTATCCGTTTAACTTAACAGGTATTTTATACTTCCCTAAGTTGAGTAGAAACATGGATATCCAAAAGGATAAAATTCAATTGTACCAAAACCAAGTGTTTATTACAGATAATGTTGAAGGAATTGTACCTGACTTCTTACAGATGTTAAAAGGGGTAATTGATTCTCCAGACATTCCTTTGAATGTTTCTCGTTCTTATTTACAAGCAGACGGTGCTGTAAAGAAAATATCGGGGTATATCACTAAGAAAATTGCAGACAAATTAAGTTCTTTATTCAAAAACAATAGAGAAGACTTTGAGCAAAAATGGGATGACATCAAATTGATTATTGAGTACGGAATGTTGTCTGATGATAAGTTCTATGACAAAGCTCAAAAATTTGCCTTGTACCCAACTGTTGACAATGCGTATTTTACTTTTGAAGAATTCAAAGAAAAAATAAAGGATGCGCAAACAGACAAGGATGGAAATACAATTGTATTGTATGCTGCTCATAAGGAAGCGCAACACGGTTATATTCAAGAAGCTAAGGAAAAAGGATACGAGGTATTGTTATTAGACTCTCCTATCATTTCTCACTTGATTCAAAAATTAGAAGGAAGCAACGAGAAAGTAAAATTCACTCGTGTAGATTCTGATCATATTGACAACCTTATCAAAAAAGACGAAGAAAAAATAAGCAAACTTTCTGATGAAGAAAAAGAGGCTTTAAAACCTATTATTGAAGCCAATGTTCCTAAGGAAAACTATACAGTTCAATTAGAAGCTTTGGATTCTTCTTCAAATCCTTTCAGCATTACGGTACCTGAATTTATGCGTAGAATGAAAGAAATGAGTCAGTCTGGAGGTGCAGGAATGTTTGGAATGGAAAACATGCCTGAAATGTACAACTTGGTTGTAAATACAAACAACGACTTGATCAAGGAAATTTTAGATACAAAAGATGAAGCTGCTCAAAAAGCATTGATCAGTCAAGCTTTTGATTTAGCAAAATTATCTCAAAACCTATTGCATGGTGAAGAGTTGACAAACTTTATCAAACGTAGCTACCAAATGATTAAATAGTAGTCAAAATACTTTTAAACACAAATCCCATCATTGTTCTCAATGATGGGATTTTTTATTCTTAGAATGCAACCGCTCTCTTTAAGCTTTGATTACTTTTTTTACTACTTGTCCACTATTTGTTTCAATGACTAAAAAGTACATTCCAGCAGGAAATTCAGAAATATCCAAACTTGATTGGTTTGTTTTCTTTAGCACAGCACTAGAAAAATTCAGCAAACGAACTTCTTTTATTTCTACACCCTTTTTTAAACGAACGTAAATTTTATTTTTTGCAGGATTTGGAAAAACGCTGCTACTTTTTTCTAAAGAAAAGGAAGCCACCGCCAAATTACCAGAAACACCAATGGAACCTCCACTACTATAACTGTGTAATTCGTAAACTGTAGTATCACTAGTATCCCAATTAGCCGGATTGTGAATAGCCGCTCTTAACTGAGACAACCCTCCTACTATTTTTCCTTTATACACTGCGTTGTTCAATTCTGGATCTATTTCAATAGCATTGATTCCTAAAGTCAGATTCGATGGTTTACAACCAGCGGTATTTCCACCTCCCACACAGAGTTGTCCATTCATTCCTAAAACAGCAATAAATTTAGATACATCAGCTTCATCTGCAGGTTCTGAACCTTGATAAGCATACAAAACATCTCCATTGGCATTAAAATTCATATAGCCAGAACCTTGATCTTGCGTCACCGCATCTGTTCCAATTTCTGAAGTCCCCACGTAAGCTTTACTTTGGTTAATTCTAATAATAGTCCCTGAAGAATAACTCCTATCTGCTGTCCAAGTTACCGTGTCATCCACAGAAAAAGCAGAACCTGAACCAGAAACCAACCAACCTCCAGGAGCCTTCCATCCTCGATCACAAAATGAAATGCTTGTATTCGGACTGATATCCTTCAACAGCATAAACGCAAAATCGTGTTCCGCAGCACCTTCTGAACTATTGTAGCCCACAAAGGCAATATCACCCGCAGTCAATATCGTTGGTGTTCCGCTAGCTTCATCGGTTATTGTAATTTGTGCAGCCGTTGTATTAACACTTCCTAATGAGGTACTTGACAAGGTTATTTCTATGGTTTCAACGCCTTCTTCCAAAGCATCTTCTAAAACAACTATAGGAATACTTACTGAATTATTACCTTCTAAAATAGTTACAGCACCTGATAGGTTTTCATAATCAACTCCTTCTATAGCCGAACCTGAAACAGAAAACTGAACCACTATATTTTCACTAGCTACAGCTCCTTCTGGCAAACGCACCGTAAACAAGCCATTCGACAAGGCTTCAATTCCGTTTGTTGTTCCTTCTACAAAAACTTCACTCAACGCACTTTCTAGTTGCAATTGAGCACTTCCAAAAAGTTGGTCATAGGCAGGCAAAGTTCCATCATTCCAAAAACCAGAATGTGCATGTCCACTGCCATCTCCATCATTGTCAAACCACGCAGGCTTTTCATCTTTAAAATCTTTGACCACAACAACTGCCTGGTCTAATAAATCTTGAATGATTGTCTCCGCATTTGTTTCAGTTCCGCTAACATCTGTAGATTCTCCAGGATCTGTTACAATATTATACAAACGCCAACTTCCATTGGTAGCCGTTTTAACAATTTTCCATGGATAAGAAATCACCGCTGCATTGTGAAATCCGTTTTGCGGTCGCATTACATAAATAGGTTCCCCGTCAGGTCTAATTCCTTGTCCAACTATAAGGTCATCCATAAAATTTTTACCATCTATGGTTTTTCCTGTTGGTACAGATCCCCCCGCAAGATCAATAAGCGTTGGATAAATATCTAAGGCACTGATTTGTTTGTTGTAAATAGCAGGACTTGTAATTTTATTTGGCCAATGCACAAACATAGGTACTCTATGACCGCCTTCTAACACACTTCCTTTTAAAGCATCTAAGGGAAAATTTACCGCTCCTTTGCTATAGGTATACCCACCATTATCACTAATAAAAATAATGACTGTATTGTTATACACCAGCATGTCTTTTTTCAGTTCCGCTACCAACCTACCAATATTCGTATCTAAATTGGTAACCATAGTTGCGTAGGTAATTCTATCTGCCACAAACTCTTCAATTTTTGCCGCTTGCTCCTCTTCAGGCCATTTGGTAACCTGATTCGCCTCTGTCAAATAGGTGCTATTTCTCACCAAATTTTCAAAATCAGGATTTGCAGCTTTAAATGCAGCAATCTCATCAGAAGGCGCTTCCAAAGGCGTATGTGGCGCATTGTAAGACAGGTACATGAAAAAAGGATCTGAATCCCCGCTATTCGCATTCATATAGGTTATAGCATCATCAGTAAGAATATCTGTTAAATAATCTTCATCGACCGCATTGCTAAATTCATTTCTATCTACATAACTCCTATTTCTTTGCAAAGGATCTTGGTATTCATTGGTTACCGGATTGGAACCATTCAATCGGTTGTAAAAATTATCTTCATAGCCGTTTTCAAAGTAGCCCTTTCCTCCTCCTAAAAAACCAAAGAAATAATCGAAGCCTCTGTCCAAAGGTTGAAAAGCACCTTCTTTAAATCCTAAATGCCATTTTCCAAAAGCCGCAGTATTATAATTGTTGTTTTGAAGCACTTTCGGAAAATAAGTTTCGGAAGTTGGAATCCCCAATTCTGAGGTAATGTCGTTAGGTAAATTGTACTGCGCTCCTATTCTATGAGGATACATTCCTGTAAGCAAAGCCGCTCTACTAGGTCCACAAAAGGGATGAGCCACATGGGCATTTTTACAGATAATTCCACTATTGGCCAGTACATCTAACTGTGGCGTTGGAATAATTCCTCGATCCGCTGGAAAAGCTTCTGCATTTGTAGCTCGGTTAAAACCAACATCGCCATAGCCTAAATCATCGGCAACTATTAAAATAATATTTGGCCTTGTATTGGTGGTCGATTGTCCAAAAGTAACTGCTGAAATAAGCAGAGTAAAAAATACAATTTGATGTTTGATATTCATTAGAATTGGTTATAAAATTAATGGTTGAATTTTGTTTTGAATCGTGCCCAAAACTTGGTCTTGTAAATTTAGTTCTGTAAACCAAAAAATTTACGGAGAATATTAACTGCTACTTCCTCTATTTTACCCTAAAAAAACAAACAACAACTAAACATGGCGACTAAACAAGTACCTACAAACGCTTTGTTTATATGAATAAATTGCAGAACTGACATTTTTCATAAAAAAACTAAACACCCCAAAAAGTGTCTGAAAAAAGGAAAAATTGTTTGTTTATTCGTTTCTCTACTTCGTCCTTTATTTTTGGTTATTTTTGCCCCATAAAACAGGATTAGATGTTCAGCAAAGAAGAAGCAGCAATTATTAGAAAGGATTTTTGGGTGAGTTATGGAAAATCGTTTCCCAGAAAATGGTTGAAATACAATACCAAAATAAAAAATTTCAGCTTTAAGTTTTATGCCGACAATAAAATTGCACGTGTCATGCTAGACATAGAGCCCACAAGTGAAGCCAAAAGAGAATTGTTGTACCAGCAAGTTTTGGCTTTAAAAACAGTATTGACAGAAGAATACCTACCGGAGGTTATTTTTGATGAAAATCATTTTTTAGAAAACGGAAAGTGCTTGTCGAGAATTTATGTACAACTAGATGCCAAATTTAGTATTTACAATAAAAATACCTGGGGCGTAGCTTTTGAATTCTTTAATGAACATATGCATCAGTTTGAATTGTTCTTTTATGAATTTGAAGATTTTATCAAGCAGGCGGACCTATAAATAATTGTGAGTGTTGAGTGTTGAGTGTTGAGTGTTGAGTGTTGAGTGTTGAGTGTTGAGTGTTGAGTGTTGAGTGTTGAGTGTTGAGTGTTGAGTGTTGAGTAAATATATTTTTTTTAACTAAAAACTAAAAATTTAACACTCATAATATTCAATCTAGTTTGAATATTTCGACAAACTCAAGGTACGTGCTCAGAGAACAATTCTCTAATGTAAATCAAACACTTCCCCTGTCTCTTTGAGTGAAATAGCTTGTAATGAAACGGAAAACTGTTTTGTATCGAGAAACTCTTAAACCATTGTTCTTCATTTTCTTTTTCCATTGCTGAAAAAGAAACAAAAAATCTAGTCTTGAATTCTCATCGGTCTTTACACATTTGGAAATTGAAAAGAAAAGAACTCGAACTCCGTTCTCAAACAGCTTTTCTTTTTACAACTTCTTCAATGGTACGACGCTCGATTACGAATTCTATGACCTTTAAAAAAAGCTATATTTCAAACTGACTTACTTGTCTCTTCAAGTGAATTACGAAATGTAATGGATTATTTGTGCCTAGACTGAGCATAGTCAAAGTATCGAGAAGCCTCCGTTAACCTATTCAAATCCTTGAGACTTCCACTACACTCAGCCACCAAAAAACTAAGTCACTCTGGAACTCAAAAAAACAACTAAAAACTCAAAATAGACTTCTTATTAATTATCTTTGCCGCATGAATCAACAAGATACTATCGTTGCCTTAGCAACCGCGGCCGGTGTAGGAGCCATTGCTATTATCCGTTTGTCGGGTGCAGATGCTATAAAAATTGCAGATGCTCACTTTCAATCTATTCACAAAGAAAAATCTTTAGTAGCTCAGAAATCACATACCCTTCATTTAGGACATTTAATGGATGGCAAAAGAGCCATTGACCAAGTTTTGGTTTCTATTTTTAAAGATCCGAATTCGTATTCAGGTGAAAACACGGTAGAAATTTCTTGTCATGGTTCTGTATACATTCAACAAGAAATTATTCAGCTATTTTTAAGAAATGGTTGTAGAATGGCAGATGCCGGTGAATTCACCTTACGTGCTTTTTTAAACGGAAAATTAGATTTAAGTCAGGCCGAAGCTGTGGCAGATTTGATTGCTTCTGATTCTGAAGCTTCACACCAAGTAGCCATGCAGCAAATGCGTGGAGGCTTTTCTAATGAAATTCAATTGTTACGAGAGCAGTTATTAAATTTTGCTTCCTTAATAGAATTAGAATTGGATTTTGCTGAAGAAGATGTAGAGTTTGCCGATAGAGAACAATTTAGATCATTGATTGCAAGAATTCAGTTGGTTTTAAAAAGATTGATTGATTCTTTTGCTGTAGGAAACGTGATTAAAAACGGAATTCCTGTGGCTATTGTTGGGGAACCCAATGTTGGAAAATCTACTTTACTAAATGCTTTGTTAAATGAAGATAGAGCGATTGTTTCTGAAATTGCAGGTACAACTAGAGATACCATTGAAGATGAAATAATTATTGATGGTGTTGCTTTTCGGTTTATAGATACGGCTGGAATTAGAGAGACAGAAGATGTGGTTGAAAATATTGGAATTAAAAAAACTTTCGAAAAAATTACCCAGGCACAAGTCGTTATTTATTTGTTTGATTTATCGAGTGTAAAGTATCAGGTATCAAGTAGCCAAAATCAGTTGACTACCATTAAAACTGAAATTGAATCTATCAAAAATCAGTTTCCTTTAAAACAATTAATTGTTATTGGAAACAAAGCAGATACCATTTCTACAGACGAATTGGAAAATTTAAAAACGGTTATCCCTGAACTGCTAGCTATTTCTGCCAAACAAAAAATGGGAATCGAAACCTTGACCAATCAGTTAACAGCCTTGATCAATACGGGTGCTCTTCAAAATAACGAAACCATTGTGACCAATTCTCGCCATTTTGATGCTTTGTTAAAAGCCTTGAATGAAATTAATAAAGTAGATGAAGGAATGCAACTGGGCTTGTCTGGTGATTTGTTGGCCATTGACATACGTGAAGCTTTGTACTTTTTCGGCTTAATTACCGGTGAGGTTACCACAGATGATTTGTTAGGAAATATTTTTGCGAACTTCTGTATTGGCAAATAAATAGGGCAAAACAACCCAAAATAAACCAAAACAAAACATAAAAAACCCTGTAGAATTAATTGCTACAGGGTTTTTTGTTGATTTCTTATTTATCGTTATTTATACATGTTTTGCTCCCTTTTGTACCTTTATTGTACCTCAAAACGCTCTAGCTTTTTGGTGGTGAGATAAAAAGAATAATTATGAACCTTAAAAAAACTGATTGATACTGTTTGAACGCTTATGACACATTTTGACACAGTTCAAAAGATTAACTCAGAACTCTATTGACACAATAATAAGTTGTTTTTAAGACTTTCTATGATTACTCATTTTTTAATAACAACAAAACACCTATTTTTGATATGAAAATTAGAAAAACTTGTGAATTCTGTTCCAAAACATTTTACGCAAAAAGATTGAGTACTAGATACTGTAGTTCAAACTGCAACAGTAAACATTACAAACAAAAAAAAAGAGAAGAGAACATAAGTGTTTCCAATACGAAAACATTACATATTTCAAATAACATTACACCAGATCTTTTAAACAAACCTTATTTAAGCATCCTTGAAACTTGCATAATTTTAGGTATTAGTAGATCTTCAGTTATGAGAATGCTAAAATCAGACAAATTAGAGTCTCATAAAATTGGTGGAAAACGCATTATTAAAAGAGATGATTTAGACAATTTATTTAAATCATTTGAATTTGTTGAAATACCTGATGAAGCGATAAAAGTAAAAAGTGATTATAATATCGATAATTGCTATTATATAGGAGAAATTCAAAATGATTATCATATTTCCTCTAGCCATTTGAATAAACTTCTTAATCAAAAAAAGGTTGAAAAAATTCAAATAGGAAAACATAAATACGTTTTAAAAAAAGAAATCCATCAAATATTAGGAACACCAAAAAACAAGCAGCTATGATAACCGTAAACTTAAGAAAGAAAAAAATAGCCAATGACAAATACAGCTTGTATTTAGATTTCTATCCTCCTATCATCAATTCAAAGACTGGAAAGCCTTCTCGTAGAGAGTTTTTAAAGTTGTACCTAAATGAACCTCCAAAAAACAGTGTTGAAAAAAGTCAAAATAAAAAGAACCTAGAATTTGCTGAACTAATAAGATCCAAAAGACATGTTCAACTTAGAGATAGAGAATATGGTTTTGAAGACAATGTTCGATTAAATATAGATTTTATTGAATACTATGATTCTATAGTAGCATCTAAGTTTGAATCAGAAAATATGTCGAATTATTCCTGTTGGAAATCATCCTTAAAGTACTTTAAAGCTTTTTGTGGTAATTCTGTTGTATACTCTAATTCTGTAAGTTTACAAATGGCGAATAATTTCAGAAGGTATTTATTAGCCGCTTATCAATTCCGAAGTAAAGAAAAAAAGCTTTCGACAAATACAGCTTCAAAATATTACAAGATTTTTATTTACGTTTTAAAACAAGCTTATAAAGAAAATATTTTAACAAAGAATATTGCTGAGGATATTAGCTTTATTAAAGAGGAAGAGACTTTTAGAGAATATTTAAGTGAGGAAGAAATAACGAAACTATGGAACACAAAAATTAGCAAACCTATTGTTAAGAGAATGGCTATTTTTTCAGCCTTCACAGGACTTCGATTTTCTGATATACTAAAGTTAAAATGGGATGATATTTATGGAGATGAGCATCAAGGTTATTATATCCAACTTCGCCAACAAAAAACAAAATCTACCCAAAACCATCCCATTTCACCTAATGCCTATAAAATTCTTGAAATAGACAAAGAACCTAATGCTATTTTAATTTTTAACAATATTACCTATCATGCCATTAACAGACCTTTGAAAGAATGGATCACAAACTCTGGTATTAGGAAAAAAATTTCCTTTCATAATTTCAGACACAGTTATGCAACTTTACAGTTAGCTAAAGGAACGGACATCTATACCGTTTCAAAACTATTAGGACATAAAAATGTAGCTACCACACAAATTTACACGAAAGTCCTAGACAAGAATAAAATAAAAGCAGCTAACCTTATAAATATTGACCTTGATGGAATATCATAAAATTTTCAAAACGAATAAACAAAATACACTTAATGAGCAAACTGCTTCTGCAAAAATAATGTTTCAGCAAGCCTACAAAAATGAACTCGCTTATATTCCCGTTTATAATAAAATTCTATTTCACCTAAATCTAGAAATAAAAAAATTATACATATACACTTCTAACTGGGTACCAACACTTAACAAACTCTATGAAGAACAAGGTAACTACAATAAAAACTATGAAATAAACGTCTTTAAAAATGAATTCAAAAACTACTTTGAATCAAATGACAGGTTGGCTATTCCTGACAGCCATACTCCTGCATTGATACTTCAAGAATTTGGAATTTATAGAGGTCTAGAAGAAGCCAAAAGATTACTAAGTAGAAATAGCAATTTATATGAACTAATGTATAAAACAAATGAGTTTGGTAAATTTGAATTCATCAAATATGAAAACGGAATAGAAATATTGCCTGAATACAATAGATTGATGGAAATAGTTAGCCCAAAAAACAATTCCAATCTATCTACAGATTCTAAAAAACAAGATAAACCATTAATCAACATCAATAAAACCAGCGAAGTTAAACCTTTAAAAATAATCCTTGAACAACAACAGCAACTGTACCTATTGTATTTAATGAATAAAAACTTAAAAGAATTGAACAAAACAGATTTGTTTAAAATTATCTGTCTTTGCTCAATTAATTACAATCCAAGTATATTTAGTGGTGCCATTTCTGACTCATACGAGTACAAAATATTTACACAAGGTTACCTTTCTAAAAACACAAATACTAGAGTTCAATTTGTAGAAAATATTATGAACTTAGTAAAACCACTAAATTTTAAAAAGTTAAATCAACTATTAACCGACCAATACAATAAAGAATTATCGCTTACTTTGAATAAAAAATAAACCTATTGAAAGGAAAATATTATTCAAACCAGGATAACAAAATTACCCTGGTTTTTTTATGTTTATTTATCAATACTTTTGTTTTACGCCATTCTGTACTAGTGTAACACTATAAATAGCTTCATTTTTTACCGTACTTTCCTTGTTGTTTTCAAACAAAATAAAGTTAAAACAAAAACAACTCTAAAAACGACTTTGAAAAACAAAACATAAACAACTACATATCAAACACATACAACCAGTTTAGTTTCCGTACAGTTTCCGTACTCCTCTCCGTACAGCTTCACTTTACATATTTCTCGAGATTTGAAATATGTCAAAACAAACAATTATAATGTTCAATGACGAAGGTATTAAAGTACTCATTGAACAACTTGCAAAAAAACTTCAACCATTTCTAAAAACCTCTAACTCTATACCGGAAATAGAGAAAGAACCTTTTATTACTTTGGACGAAGTATCAAAAATTCTAAATCTAAAAAAAGCAACCATTTACGGATATACGCATAAATCCACTATCCCATTTAGAAAGCAAGGAAAGAAACTCCTTTTTTTAAAATCTGAAATATACGCTTGGATAGACGAAAGAAAAAACACAACAAAAAACGATTTAGAAATGAAGGCTGATGCCTATCTATTAAAAAATAAATTATAATGGAGAAGCTCAATATAGAAGAAATAAGAAGTCAAAACGATATTCTATTTCACATTGAAAACCTAAAGAAAGATTTTAAAACATCTCAATATAATGCTAACAGAAATAGAGGCATTTATTTAGCATATGAATCTCATTTTAAGCGACTCATATTAATTGAAGAATTGATCTGTAAAAAAACTCGATTTCCTTGGATGGAAATCCAAAATGAAATGGATTTATTACACGGTTTAGATAAAACCATATCTGGGCATAATATTACATTTGATTACAAGCCTGAAGCAACTCATAGAGGTCAGATAATATACAAACATTATAATAATAACCCGTTAAAACTTTAATTATGCCGTACGTTAGAATTGGAACAGATTATTATAAAAAAGGAGAAATACCTTTGCATAGCGGAGACACTTATAATACATTATTAAAATGGAAAAAAAGTGAAATTGTGACTGATATGGGAAAAGATTACTTACATCAAATAAAAAAATATGATGGTTTTTGTTTGATTCCATCACACACTGAATATAAGCAAGAAATCAAATGTTTCTATAATAAATATGAAGAATTAGATCATCATTTTTCAGAAGGAACCTATCACAAAACAAAGACGTTTCTAAAACATATATTTGGAGAACAATACGACTTAGGTTTAGATTTTCTATCTATTTTATGGCATAAACCATCACAAGTCTTACCAATTTTATGTCTTGTTAGTAGTGAACGTAAAACAGGTAAAACTACCTTTCTTAACTGGCTTAAAATGGTCTTTCAAGGAAATATGACCATTAATAAAAATGAAGATTTCAGAAGTCGATTCAACTCTGACTGGGCTGAGAAATTAATTATTGCCGTTGATGAAGTTTTGCTAGATAAAAAAGAGGATAGTGAACGAATTAAAAATTTGTCTACTGCTAGATCTTACAAAAAGGAATCTAAAGGTGTTGATAAAGTTGAATCCTATTTCTTTGGAAAATTTATTCTTTGTTCAAACAATGAAGACAATTTTATTTGGATTGATAAAGATGAGATTCGCTATTGGGTTAGAAAAGTTCCCACGTTTAAAGATTCTGAAGAAGATCCTGATCTATTGGACAACCTTAAAAAGGAACTTCCCCAATTCATGCAATTTCTTCATACTAGAAAAATTAAAGCACCAAAGAAAACAAGAATGTGGTTTACAAAAGACCAAATAAATACTGAAGCATTAAACAATCTTGTAAAAGGAAATAAAACCTATCTCAATAAAGAAATTGAAGAAGTTCTATCTGATGCTTTTATAAAGTTTGAAGTCGATGAGTTGAAATTTTCTTTAAGTGATTTAGTTGATATGCTTTCCAAAAACAACATCCGTGTTTCAACTTCTAAAATTTCAGAGTTTCTAAAAAATCATTACAAACTTGAAAGCAAAAATGGAGCGTATTCAAAATACCATGTTGCGGTAAGCCCATTTAATGGAAGTCTATTTACAGAAGAGACAAAACACAAAGGAAGATATTTTACATTTAATAAAAAGGACTTTCAAAATGATTAATCCCTGTTGAAATGTTGACTTAACCAAGTAAAAAACTAATTAACAAATAGTTACAAAAACTTTTTAAGTCAACATTTTATCAACATACAACTAAACCCAAAATCTATCAACCAATTACACCCAACCTATTGTTGACCTCTTGTTGAATAGAAATCGATAATCAAAACACTCATTAACAATAGTTTGCATAAACTTCAACAATTCAACAGTCTTTCTACTGAAAAGTTTCTAGAAAATCATTTACTCAACTTTCTATTAAACTCTAGACCTACTTTGGCAATAATTTTTGTTGCAACAATAGTAAAATAATACCAACAACTTCATTAGTAGTACAAACATTGCAAAAACCTATGTTTTCAACAGTTTCAACAACATCAACAATGGAATCAACAACGGCTCCAACAACTTTTGCAACATTACCAACAACAGTTTCAACAGATTTTTTAACTCCTCAACAATTACATCAACAAACTTTGCAACAGTAGCAACAATCTTTTCAACAAGACCAACATCGGAATCAACAACTTTTTAATGCTAGCAACAATATTTACAACTACTTGAACTGCATTTGTAAGTATAAAAATATTCGAGGCAGTTTGTAACAGTTACTGTCTAAACATTACAAATCAATAATACTCTTTTATATAAGCATAGGCCCTTTCAAAAAGCATTTGATCTTTATGAAGCTTGTATTTCAGTAATGCTTTTCTCAATGACTTTTGTACTTCTCTTTCTCCAGTACTTGTTGTTTGCCAACCTGGGAAATTGACTATCCTTACGATACCATCAATATCTGTAACTATTCTTTCTACAACTGCTGGCGTTTCCTCTGTCTTTAATTCTAAAAACAATTCTGTTAAAGCCGCTTTAGGGGATTTTTCTTGAAGAGTTTCTTCAGACTCTTTTTCAGCTTCTACAGTCTCCTTAGCTATCTTACATAATTCTTTTACAAACTCAATGGAAGTTATCAAGCCTAGTTCTGCTTTATTTCTTAAAGCTTCTAAACGTTCACTTAGTTTTTTGAATTTTGGATCTCCAGCGTGCTTTTTAAAACGCTTGACCAACACCTTCTGTAATTCTTTTGCTTTTTTAGGATCAGGGTTGTTGAATATATTTTCTATGACATCTGCATCTAAAACAAATTCATTTAGTTTATGTACTTCTCCAACATGAATATTTTCATGTATCAATTTAGTAGTTTGAGCTCCTAATGTAAACCATAATAATTTCCCTAAATTATTTGATGCTGGTTTAACAGATTCAAAAACCTGTGTCAACCATTTGTAGTCTTCATTGTAGTCATCTAAAATAGCATCCGGAGATAAAGATTCCCATAATTTAGAAACATATTTATAATCTTTTGCAAAAGCATCTTTTGCTGCATCATCTTTAATAGCATTTTGAGCGTTTTCTAACCCTTCAAAACCATCTATTTTTCTATCTACACCTTTAAAATGTGATAACGCCTCAGCCATCGCTTCAGGTAGTTTTGATCTTAAATTCGATAAATTTGTAATCACTTGTTTTACACTTTCTTCATCAAATTGCAAAGCTTTAGCAGCATCATCAAAAACACCGTAATAATCTACAATTCTTCCAAATTTCTTTCCTTTGAACAATCTGTTTGTTCTACAAATGGCCTGTAACAATGTATGGTCTTTGATAGATTTATCTAAGTACATTGTTTGCAATACAGGAGCATCAAAACCAGTTAAGAGTTTCGCTGTTACAATGATGAATTTCACATGACTGGATGGATCACAAAAAGTTTCAACGATCTTTTCTTGTTTGCCTTTATCACAGGCCCATTTTTGTTTAAACTCAGGTTTGTCATTTGCCGTAGTCGAAATCACCACCACGCTTTCATTTTCTGAAAAATATTTATCCAGTTGTTCTTTATATTGAACACAAGCATGTCTGTCTGGAGTAACTATCATCGCTTTAAAACCATGAGGTGCTACTTTTTCTTTAAAGTGAATTGCAATATCTTCTGTAATTTTCGCTACTCTCTCAGGAGACTTTAAAAACGCAGCCATTTTAGCTGACTTTTGATTCAATATATTCAATTCTTCTGAAGACAAATCTACTGAGGCTTTAAACTCCTTCATTTTTTTATCAATATTCTCTATATCCACATGTACATCAACCAAACGAGGTTCGAAGTGCAATGGTAATGTTGCTTCATCACGAATAGAGTCATGGAATGTGTAACGAGACATATACCCTCCTTGATCTTCTTCTGCTCCAAAAGCCCAAAATGTATTTTTATCAGCTTTATTTACTGGAGTACCTGTTAGTCCGAATAAAAATGCATTTGGTAAGGCTGCTCTCATTTGTCTACCTAAATCACCCTCCTGGGTTCTATGCGCTTCATCTACCAGAACGATAATATTATCTCTGGTATTCATGTTTGGTGTTGCATCTCTAAATTTAAAGATGGTAGATATAATAATTTTACGTGTATCTCTAGCCAACATTTCTTGTAACTCTGAAATACTGTCAGTCGTTTCTACATTGGCTATATCTGCTGTATTAAAAGTACTGCTTATCTGTGTGTCTAAATCTGTTCTATCAACTAGAACAAGTACTGTAGGACTTTTTAATTCTTGTGCTTTTCTTAATTTCTGTGCAGCAAACACCATTAGTAAAGATTTACCCGATCCTTGAAAATGCCAAATCAATCCTTTTTTTATCTTTCCTTCTTTAACACGAGCAACTATTTTATTAGCCCCTTCATATTGTTGAAAACGAGGAATAATTTTAATGCGTTGCTTTTTAGTATTACTAGAGAACAAAGAAAAGTTTTGTAAAATATCTAAGATCCTTTCAGGCTTTAACAGATCTGATAATTCTTTTCCAATTTCTGACAATCCCAATTGTTTTGCCAACTGATCATCATTATTTTCTAACCTCCAAGGTGCCCAAAATTCCAAAGGACATCGTACTGCTCCATAAAACAATTCTTTTCCTTCTGTAGCAAAGGATAATATATTAGGCACAAATAATTGTGGAATGCTATTCTCGTAAATATCGTGTACTTCATGAGCACCATCTAACCAACTCACAGCAGGACGTATTGGTGTTTTAGCTTCTCCAACAACTACTGGTATTCCATTTATAAAAAATACCACATCTGGTATTTTGGTTTCTCGTTGCTGAAAACGAAATTGATTGGTTGCTATAAACTCATTTTCTTCAAGGTTTTTAAAGTCAATTAACTTTACAGGAACATGTCTGTTGTTTTCTCCAAAAGGCATTGTTTTTTCACCAGTTAACCATTTAAAAAATTCTTCATTGGCTTTTACCAGACCAACTTGATTGACAGCAACAATAATAGCTCTTAATTTATAGATAACCTCATCTGCATAGTTTGGCTGTTTTGCTATCTCTGGATTTAATTTTATCAAAGCAGTTCTTAGATTTTCATATAGAAAAACATCACTAGTTTCTCTTTTTAAATCTTTTGGAGCAACAAAATTCCATTGTAAACCATAAGTATTACTTGGTTCTTTTACAGAATTCTGATTGTTTAGGTTTACCCCAGTTAATTGTTTTATGATATAATGCTCAACACTATTTAATTCGTTAAATCCCATTACAATTCTTTTTCTAGTTTTTTCAATTTTTCTTGCTCTAAAGATAAGCGTTAATATATCTATAGAAGCTACAATATAAAAAATATACACAAGCTATCTAAATTAGAGCAATTTTGATTTAATTAGCTGTATTAATTGATTATAATCTCCAGTTTCTTTTAAAAGTTCTTCACTAGAAATTTTTACTCTAGGATCTGTAATACATGGTATTTCTAGAGGAATTGTACCTTTTTTACTTTCTTTATAAATTGTATTAAACATATTAATTTTGTCAAAATTATCCTTTTTTACAATACCGCTAAGATTGTTTTGAATTGCCAAGTTTGATTTTAAATACTGAATACTTGTTAAACCTTCTTTTTCTCTTTCTAGAGTGCAAACAATGTAGTTAGAAGAATCATTTCTTGATTCTACAATTTGACTTGGAGCAAAACTAAAATCAAAAGTTGATCCATGTTTGTAAGATTTCACTTCTAATTTAAGAATCTTTGTAGGATCATTTTTTTTGTAAAGCTCTATATCATATGCCCCTGCATAAGATTTATCTGGTATAATATCTATATCCTCACTACCTAATGCTTCTCTCAGTAATTCTTCTATGTTTTGACCAATTTTCAACCTATCTTCAAATAGCTCTTTCTTTTCAATAAATTTATCTACTTTATTCAAAAACTCATCTACTGATCCTTGTCCAAGTTTTTCATGCATTTCTTCAAGCTTGTCAATTGTTTGTTCAATTGTTTGGGCAGAGAGTTCTGATTTATGTATTTTTTTTGCCAAATTAAAAGTCTTTTCATCTTTTATTATATCTACTAATTCTTTTGAAAAAGTAATTTGAGAATATAATTTATCTGCTATAGAATCAAGTGTTTTAAAAAACTCACCTGCTTTATTTTTATTATTATCCCGCCATTGCAATAGTTCTAATAAATCTAATTTATAAACAAGTTTTTCTGTATCTGTATCATTTAAAATACTCTCGCTTATAACCTTAACACAAGCATCAATTTCCTTACCTAAATCCACCCACTTTTTTGCAGGAAGAGAATTTAGCTCTATACCATCGTGTAATAATATTTTTTTCCAATTTTCTTTAGGATTAAAAATTGAAAGATTCTTAATAAGTTGAGGTTCTAAGAAATTGACGGCCTTGCCCTCATTGATTTCATAAGACCTGTACATTTTAATCTGATCCTCTGACTTTCCGTGAGCACAAAATTCACCACATTGATTTGGAATAATATTCGCCCAATGAAGTAGTTTATCAAACTCACTAGTCTTAGCCTGTAAATTAAAAAAACTATTAAGCCAAATTATAGAAGCATCATAATTTTTATCCAACTTTAACGCTAATCCATTTACATTAACCGAAGCCTGTATTTCCTGATTGATTAAACGTATGGCGTGTTTGATTACATTTTCTAAATCGAAATCTTGAAAAAATGGAATTACTTTCTTTTCTATCGGACCAAACACATCTTGGATAAAAGCAAATACTTTCCCCTTATTAGTCTCCAAAGATTCACCTTCTTTTTGATAAGACAGCAGTGTTTGAAGAATTTCAACTGCATTATCTCTGTCGTGTAATAATATGTAATCTCCTTTAGACTTCTCTCTTAATAAGAGTTTATTGATAATCGTACTTACATCATCTTTCAATTTTCTTTTTTCGAAAGAAAAATTACTTTTCACTTCACGATGGACTAAATGAGGACGTAGATCCTTTTCCGGGTCTAACTTGAACAAGATTTCAAGCAGCTCTGGTTCAATTTTTGATTTTGGATCTTCACTATACAACTTGTGAGTATCGTCTTTTCCTTTTCGGAAAGTGCCATTTAAATCCGGAAAAACATTGTTGTTATAAATAAATGAATACTCGTAAGTATCACAAAATTCGTAAAATTTATTTAGCCAAATAAAGGCATCTTTTTCTGTTTTCTCATAACCTAAACTTTCTATAAGTGATTTTAAATTTCCTTTTGATTTAATCTCCTTACTCACTAAAATTGTCATTAACTTAACAGTGGTTGCATATGAAAAATCCTGTGAGAAAAATACCTCTTCCGCTAAAATTTCCTGTTGAAATATAACTTCATTTATCGAATATATTGATATGACCTTTTTATCTATAACTTCTGAATTGGTGTCTCGAAATGAAAGCAAGGTTTGTAATATTTCTTTCGCTTTTACAGAATCGCTAAGAAATGGATATTTATTATCCTTTTTATCACCAATTATTTCATTAATTTTATCTGAAATGTGTATTACGGAAATTTCATGTAGATCAATCCCGGATAAATTAATTCCTCTGTGAAGTAAAAATGATTTCCAGTTCTCTTTAGGATCTAATTCTAGTAAAATTTCGAGAAACTGATTTTCTATCTTGGATTTGGGTTTTTCAGTTTTAAGAGTTCCTATGGTAGAATCACCTCTAACCATGAAATTCCCTTCTTGATTTGGAAGAATAGCAAATTCTTTGTACAAATCAAATTCATTTACATCTTTGATGAAGATTATTAGATCATTTATCCAATCAATAGTTTCTGTCTCACTATTAAAGTTTAATTTAATTTGCAAATTTGAAATTGAGGCAGATTTTGATACTTCTTCTACAATATCTTTTATCTTAAGAATTTTAATTTTTTCACTTTCTTTCCAAAGCACATTGTGCCAAGAAGAAAGATTTCTTTCTAATGGAATTCTTGTTCCATATAATTTTCTACAAAATTTGTAAAAATCAGAATTTAACTTGGATCTTTTTTCGGTTTCTCCATTTTTAATACATGGAAAGAATACTTGTGGTTTACCATCATCACCTATTATTGTTTTTCTTTCAGCTTTATCTTCACTTACATCAATAATAGGCGCTGTTAATACAGTATTTCTAAAATTGTCAATTACATGATCTTTAAACCAATCTTTATCAATCCAAGATTCTGATGCTATTTTATTTAAAGAAGTTATATTAAATATTGATTCACCATCAATAGAAACTAATTGAACAAATTCAGCATACAACTCAGTTGCACTTTCAATTAAAGCTCTATTTACTTTATCTAAATCCTCTTCCTTATCTTTTTCTTTGTTGGTGATTTTTTCTGTTGTTAAAGAAATACCATCCCTTGTCTCATTAGGTGTAAAAGAGTTTGAGTGAATCGTAATTGGAAGTTTAATTGTATCACTTCCAATAAGAGGAAATGTGCAATAGAGAATGGGCATATTATCCTCTAAACTATCTTTATATACAGACTTAGCATCTTTAAGAATTAATTTATCATCTTTAAAATTTTCAATAGGCCAACTTAACGTGACTTTATCATTTGACAAAGTAGCTACAGAGTATTTCTCCACCAGAACGCCTTTATTCAATTTTTGAGTAGTATTAACCACTATTCTTTTATATGAAGATACTTCCCCCTTTTTATATGTGAAATTTTTATCATTAAACTTATCTTCAATGGTAACACTAGAGACCTTATCATTTAGTGCAAATACCGTAGGTAATGATTGTTCAATTTCTAAAAAACCTGTGTTTACACGAAATATTGAATCTGGATCATTTAAAAAATACGTGAATTTTGTTATATCAGTTTCTGAATCTGGAGGAGTTCTGTCTCGTTTCATTTTGTCATATTCCTCAAGACTCGAAATAATCCCTGTTATTCGTTGTTTGGCCGAATCTTCAGATTTACTCATGTAATGAGTTCTATCTAATGTCGTTTTAAGTTGTATACGCTCACCTTCATTAGTCAAAAGAACACCTTCTACTTCAATTTGTAATGACAGATTGTGAGTAGATAAAAAACCCGTACCAAATTTACCTACAGTACTTTCATCACTCACACTTTTACCTGAAACAGGTGAAATTAAATTCTCAAAGTCATCTGCATATAAAAGTTCGTCTTTAGTTTCTTTAAAAGGACCACCATTATGACTAAAATGCATTCTAGCCGTTTGTTCTAACTCACATTTTTCTAGAGAAACCCAAATATCTACTTTTCTATTTGGCTCTGAAGAAATTGAATCAATAGCATTTTGAAGTAACTCCCAAAACCATCGTTTTGGTCCAGACGGACTTCTAACGGCTTTGTCTACTTTTTGTAAAATTTCCTTAGCAGCATTTCTAGCTGCTCTTACATTTCCTGCGGAAGCTGATGAGTTTTTCATATTCTAACACTTTTTCATAAAATAATTATTATCCTATTTTTTAAATTTTATTCGTTGCTCAACTAAAACACTTAATTGTAAAGTTATTGGCCCTTTTATATCTAACAAATTTGCACTAATATAATGTGGACCCGGTCTACCTAAACTAACAACAAAATAATTCATAACAATTCTTTTCTATTTATAATAATCTACTTCAACACATAAATTAAATCAATTCCTGAAAAATACTTAAACCAATATTTTTTATTTCTTCTTGTACATCTAATTCATGACTTACATTATTTACAACTATTTTAATCAAATAGCTTTAAAAGCTGCCAACACAACATTTCTAATTTTTTTATTTAAAAACGGCAAAACAATAGCCGAAAAATTCTGATGAGATTTCATTACAAATTTTCTTAATAATGTATGTGTACTCTCTACACTCCCAGCATTAGTTATTAATTGATTAAGTTGAAATAAAATTTGTTGCTCAAATTGAGCTTGATTAAAACTTCCGTTACCCCACATAACAAAAGAACTTTCGATAGCTTGCTTAAATGGATTAATAACATTCTCAACTCTTTCCAATCTTAATTCTTGGCGATTAAGTCGACATATTTCAATTGTTTTTTTTCCTCTATCGTCATTGTCAATTCCTCTAATTCTTATTCCTTCTCCATTAGGATCTAGGAAAAAATCAAAGAAATCTTCAGGGTTATCAATTTCAGGATGTAACAAATATGGGTTCTCAGTAAGCAATGGGTTATTTTGTGCTTTATTGTCTTCTAAGTTTAAATTATTGTCTGGTAAAAAACTTGGATGTGTTACCCTAGTTCCAATTACAGGGAATTTAAAATGTTTAGCTCCCTCTCTATTACATTTAACACAAGCCGGTAAAAGATTAGTCCATTCATAACAAAGCCAATAATAACCTTCATGCATATTATCTTCAGAAACTTTTTTCTTTGGTCTGTAGTGCTCAATATCTGCCTTAGCCAAACGTTCACAATAAGCACACTTGTTATGATAACTCAAGGATAATTGATCTTCAACCCTAGATTTTTTTTCATCATCAGTACTATATGACTCTCTGTAAATTGTATCTTTTATATCGTCTTTAGCAACATCTCTAGCTATAACCAAAAGTTCACTATAAGTTTGTGCAGAAGTTAATTTTGCTGTTTTATGGTTATCTGGTTTAATTACAAATCTCATTTCCTTTTGTTTTCGAACCTTTTAATTAACTCATTTTCCTTCTCACTTGTAAGAAATTCATTTATTTTCTTATCCAATTGATTGGAAAACTCAACTTCTGAATATGTTTCTTCAGTTCTAACTAAGGTGCCTTTATCTCTGTTCTCATTGGATATATTATCCATTCCAAAAATTGGTGAAGTCAAAATAGTATTTGGCAGTAATTCTTCTAAATATATTTTATCATCAACTCTTTCTACAAAAGTCCCTTTCAACCTATCAATTTTCACAACACAAACAACAGCATTTTGGGGAGCCCCCAGTAAAGGTATTGGACTATGTGTTGAAACAATAAATTGAAGTTTAGGAAATGTATCTGACAATTGATTTATTAACTCTAATTGAAGTTTTGGATGTAGATGGATATCTATTTCATCTATTAACACCACACCCGTATAATCTGCTAAATCTGATATATCTGGCTGCTGCTTATTTAAGCGTATTAGAAGATCCATTATTAAAGAAACAAAACTTCGAGTACCTGAAGGCAATTTCTCAAAAGGCATTCCTTTTTTTAAACCTTCAGTATTATGGGATGATTCAAAAAACAATAATTTACCTTTACGGTCTTCTTCTATATTAAAAATGTTTGGTAAGATCAGTAGTAAATTACTAATTAATACGTCCCTATAAAGCTCTTGATACTTAGCCTTAGTATGAAATGGATAATCACCACTCAAGTCTTTAAGAACTCCTATAGGATTAAAAAGACCAAAAGTAGCTTTATCATGATCATCTAGTGAATCATTAATTATTCCAATATCGCTTGCTCCATCTGTAACAATTCTAATAGGGCCATAGCACGCAAAACCTTTCGTTAATATTTTTTTATCAAAGACCTGAGAATTTGGAGTTACTATAACAGGTGACAAATCATTGTTCTCTGTATGAAGTTGAACCCTAATTTCATATTCACCGTAATCATGTCTACTGGCTATAGGTTCATTCTTATCATTGTTTTGACACAACCCAGTTGCAATTGCTTTTAATACAGATGTTTTTCCAGAACCGTTTTCTCCAGTCAAATAAATCCATTTCGTTTTTAATGGAATATTCAGAATAGCAACATTTTTAATAGGTCCAAAATTTTGAATTTCAATATTTTTTAACGAACCAAAATGTTTTAAATTGTCTTTCCTTCTCTTTTGAAATGTTTTTATTTTTTCTAATTGTTTATTAAAATCACCAGGATATATAAATTCCATAGGTTTAGCATACTCTGAAGCTGTATATTTATTATCTGGAGACTTAATATATTTATCTATTATTGGTTTTTCGTTTTTTAAAAACAATTTCAAAGATTCTATGTAATCTTTAGTCTTAAATTTTCTCGAATACCCATAGTAAGATTCCTTTACTTTCACATCTTCCAATAACCTCACGTCAAAGAAATCATTATGTCCTGAAACATCACTATTTCTGAATTCCAAACTAGAATTACCATGCTTATTTATTTCAAAGAAAATTCTTGGCGTTTTACTCTTCCAATCCGTTCCTCTCCAAAATGACACTGCTAGATAATCATCGCCTCCTAAAAACCAATACCCTTTATCTAATTTCTCAGCCCTATTAATTTGTCTAAAAGCAAATAAAAAATTGTCATCCATTTTATGATGCTCCATCAATAAATCAAAAACATCTTGATGAATTTGTGACATTGTCTTTTTCATGATATACTCTCCTTTAAACAATTAATAAACAACCTCCTTCACTACAAACCCACTAAAATCAAAACCAGTACCACCAGATTTTACGTCTTGTAAATATTTGAAGTTTTTATCTGCTGAGATTTCTAAGTCTACTGCGTTTTTATCTTCTCTAATCTTAAAGTTACTTTGCATACTTCCAACAAAACCTTTAGGTAGTTTTACCCAAAGAGCATGACTCTCTGTATTTAATAACAAATGAACCTCATCTTTAAACTTATCTACCCCAATATTAAACCACCAAACTTCTTTGGACTTATTTATTTTAGAATAGCTAGTACTACTGCTTGTTAAACCAATACCTTCTGTATTGTTGATATACTCAATTATCTCTTTTTTCGTTTTCATAGCAGCATTTTAAAAGATTTGATTGATGATACTTTTTTGAATGTTTTTGGAGCTTTCAATTGAATAATCAATCAATTTCCTGTTTTTCTCAACTTCGGTCAAAACTTCAATAACCCTTTCTTGTTCAATTACAGAATCAGGAATTGCCAGTTTAAAACCTCTTTGTGAAGTTATACCTACATAGGCTCTTGTTGATTGAGAACTTAATCTCAATATTTGATTTTGAAAATAGCTTGAATTAAAAACGTAGTACAAAAACTTATGCTTTAACTTACTTTCATTAGTACGATACAATGTAACTTGAGGCGTCAACATTAAATACGGATAATCAATTTTGTCGGGTACAATCGCGACTTCACCTACGGTTCCCTTATGACTTAACAAGACGTCATTTGGATAGGAAAACCCAATTCGTAGTTTGTCCGTAATCGATCGAGGAAGTTTTTTTGATTTGTTGAAATCAATTTCCCCATCAATAAGAGTATTCGCCATAATGAAAGGAATACCTTCATCTACATAATCTGCAGATTTTGGATGAATTTCACCATGGTTTCCATCTTGGACTTTAATTATTGCTTCGTTCCTTATAAGATCTCCAATAGTTGTGATATTCCATCTTTCGGCAACATCACGCTTTAGGTTTTCAGAAAAATTTACTTGATTATTCAGCCCTTCAAGAACTAAATTGCTTTTTGATACTTCGTATTGAACATTTGCAACATTTTTCAATTCAATCTCCTTCTCAATCACTTCATCCATAGACCACAATAATTCTGCTAATTTAACTTGCTGGTCTTTTGGTGGCAAGAGGAATTCGTATTCTGCTAAATCACGCCATTTTACCCTTTTCGACATTGTACCAGCCGCATTAGAGTTCGCATAGTCCCAAAGTGCATTAGAATTCATTAAAAAAGCTAAAAAACCAGGTTCAACTTTATCATGATTTTCTCTTAACACAAAGGCATCTCCAGAACAACAACCATCAAAATCAACTAAAGAAGCTCTTCTTAAATAAGCATTTCTACGAGCAAAAAGAATATCTCCAGCCTGAAAGGCCTTAGCTGATGATGCTAAACCATCCGTAGAATCCCAAAATTTAATTTTAATATCACCAGAAACAAAACTTCTCAAACTAACAAAACGATCATACTCCGATTTACTTGGATTGTCAACACGTTTTAAAATATCAGTAGCTAGATCACCTAATTTTGTAGGAGTCCAATTTGTTTTGTCTAGGTTTAACACTTTATTATCTACTATAGTATTAATCATTTGATAAAGTTTTAAAAAGTGTATTCATAGATTTTTTTAATGTTTTGGAACTTTTTTTCCAATCTGAAAGTAATACATCAAAATCCTCTTCTATAATTGCATCTTCTTTTACAAATAACTGTACGCTTAAACGTATGTTCTTATCTTTTAGGATTTCTTGTTTATCTACAATAGTAGCAAAGTTTTTCTCACCTTCAAAGTTTAAGTAAGCATTATGGATACGTTCTATATGGTGAGGATCTAAGTAACTAATCGTTTTTTCATTTCTCACTTCATCTACAGCCTGAATAAATAAAACTTTATTTTTCCTTTCAGCTGGTTTATTATTATTCGTAATCAATAGACATGAAGTCATGGAAGAGTTATAAAATAAGTTCGGCCCTAGGCTTATAACACACTCTACAACATCTTCTTCAATCATTTTTTCACGCATTTCTGCTTCTTTATCTCTAAACAACACCCCATGAGGCCAAAGAGAAATAGAACGACCATTATCATCATCCAAACTCTTTTGTATATGTTGCTGAAAAGCATAATCTGCACAACCCTGTGGTGGTACTCCCCATAAATTACGTCCAAACGGATCATTTGCAAAAGATTTTTGGTCCCATACTTTAATCGAGTATGGAGGATTGGCCAATATTACATTGAATTTTTTCAATTCATCATCATGTATAAAAGCAGGATCCGCCAAGGTATCACCACGTACAATACTAAATTCTTCTATACCATGCATAAACATATTCATACGAGCAATGGCAGAAGTTATTAAGTTAATTTCTTGTCCATATAACTTAAGCGTACGGTATTCTTTTCCTTCACTTTTTAAATGCAAAGCACAGTTTAATAGTAAACCTCCAGAACCACAAGTAGGATCGTATACAGATTCTCCTGGCTGTGGGTCCATTATTTTAGTCATTAAGGTTACTACAGTCCGGTTGGTGTAAAACTCCGCTGCTGTATGTCCACTATCGTCTGCAAATTCTTTAATTAAGTATTCATAGGCGTTTCCTAATTTATCATCAGGAATATTACTTAAGCTTAATATATGCTTAGAATAATGTTCTACCAAATTGGTCAACGTTTCATCACTCAAACGGTTTTTATTGGTCCAAGCTGCATCTCCAAAGATACCATACAAGGTTTCAGGATTCGCCTGTTCAATGATACGCATGGCATCTTGCAAGGCCAAACCTACATTTGTAGTTGTTTCTCTAACATCATTCCAATGTGCTCCTTCAGGAACCTGAAAATGGTGGTTTTCTGCAAAGGATGCAAACTCTATATCTCCATCAGATTCTTTTAACGCATTTTGATACTCTTCATCGTATACATCACAAATACGCTTAAAGAATAGCAATGGGAAAATATACTGTTTGTAATCTCCTGCATCTATAGTACCACGCAATTGTACAGCGGCACCCCACAGGTATTTTTCTAATTCTTTTTGTGTCATTATAAAAATGTTTTCAAAATAGCTTTAAACTTCTCTTCTGCTTTTAAACTTTCATCCCATGCTGTTTTTAAATCAGACAAGGCTTCTTCTACAGAAGGTAAATTGTCTTCAATAATTTTTTCAACGTACAAAGGAATGTTTAAATTGTAATCGTTTTCTTCTAAATCTTTATGGGAAGCTACTTTTACAAAATTCTCCACATCTTCAAAATTTTGATACCATTCAAATATTTGATCTACATGATTCGATTCTAAATAGTTTTGAGCCCTTCCCACACGTACCTGATCAGAAGCATCTATGAACAATACCTTGTTTTTCTTTGCAGTAGGTTTATTATGTTTAAACACCATGACACAAGCAGCTAACTGAGTACCATAAAAAATATTAGATCCCAAACCAATTACAGCTTCTAACAAATCTTGTTCTAACAAAGCTTTACGAATTTTACCTTCGGCACCTTTACGGAACAAAGCACCATGAGGTAACACTACAGTCATACGCCCATTTTCCTTCATTGAAGAAATCATATGTTGTACCCAAGCCATGTCTCCATTTCCTTTAGGAGGAACACCAGCAATATTTCTACCAAAAGGATCGTTTGCCCAAACATCTGCTCCCCATTCTTTTAATGAAAAAGGTGGATTCGCTATTACACAGTCAAATTTCTGTAAACCATCTGCCTCAAAAAATGCAGGATCTCTTAGTGTATCCCCTCTTTTAATATCAAAGTCTTCTATACCGTGCAAAAACATGTTCATACGGGCAATAGAACTAGAAGTTAAGTTCTTTTCTTGTCCGTATATTTTAAGTGTCCTATAATCTTGACTGTGTTCTTTTAAGTGATCAACACATTCTAGTAGCATTCCTCCAGTACCACAGGCAGGATCATAAATTGTTTCTCCTTCTTTGGGATCTAAAATCTGCCCTAATAAATGTACTACAGAACGAGGTGTATAAAATTCACCCGCTTTTTTATTGGTTAAATCTGCAAAGTGTTTTATCAAATACTCATATGCATTCCCCAACAAATCAGGATCTACATTGCTGTTTGATAAATTGTATTGAGAAAAATGCTCAATCAAATCAATCAACAATCTATCCGAGAGTTTGTTTTTATTGGACCACTGAGCATCACCGAAAATACCATATAAAAACTGCTGATTTGCTTGTTCTATATTTCTAAGTGAACTCTCTATTGCAAGTCCAACATTAGAAGTTGTTTCTCTAATATTATTCCAATGGCATCCATCTGGCACATCAAAACGATGAAACTCGGGTAAAGAAGCGTATTCTGTATCCCCTTCAGATTCCTCTAAAGCTATTTGGTACTCTTCATCGTATACATCAGAGATACGTTTAAAAAAAAGTAATGGGAATATATATACCTTAAAATCAGATGCATCAACCGGACCTTTTAAAATCCATGCTGCTTTTTCTAAATATTTTTCTAATTGAGATAAAGTTATTTTTTCTTTAATCATATTTTGTTAATTCCTGTTTTAGGATATTTTTTAAGAGATAATTTGATAATTACGACTATCTTTCATTTTCATGACACCTTCGTGTTCAAATAATTTACCCACAGCGTGTACTTTGCAAGGTTTAGCATTAAGCTCGCTAGGAAAACAGTCTTTAAAAACTGCTCTGTTGTAAATATTGTTATTCTCTATAGCAGCGTCCCAATATGGTTTCCAACATTTCAAGTGGAATATTTACAATACTAGCTGTACCCTCTTGAATCCTTCAACATTGCTATAATTCTTACATTTATAGGGTGGTATTTCTCTTACAAATTTTAAATTTTTATCAGGTGTTAATTGTAGCTCCGACTTTATGCTTTTTTTCAATAATTCACTTGCTTGATTCCAATTCATACATCTTCTTTTTTTTTCAAAAACAAAAACAGCTACATAAAAACAAATCCCCCCCTTAGAAAGTATATTAAATAGAGTGATATTAAGGAAAATGTATAAATAAAGTATTGTTTTTCATAACGCAAGCAATATACATTTTTTTCTACTAATTTTTAATTCGATGATTGAAATTTGTATTTGCTAAAACAGAATTTACTGAGTAAACAATCTCCTTGTGCAATCATCTCATCCTACAAGAAATCTTATTTAGTTTGATAATATTTCATTGCGTCTAAGGACAGTTTTTTTTCATACACGTTGCCTTTATACGCAATCACACTTTTTTTAATTTGTCTAATTTCAATTTCAATTTGATTTTCTTCATTCTCATATTCTAATTGCAGAAACATAATTGAACGTTTGTGTAGTTGCATACTATTAGCTTCAAAATCGTAAAAGGTACTAGTTCCTTTTTGTTTGTTAAAAAACACCGCAAAATCAGATTGGTTTATTTTACTTAAAATTGGTCTGTTTTTATGAGGTATTTGTACTACCTCATTATTCATTAATTTATGTGTCTGTGTAATCTGATAACCCGAAAATGATTTATTCTTACGGTTATTGTTATCTATTTGATCTTTAGGATTAAAATACTCTTTTGATAAATCATTATAAAAACACTCAAAATCAACTGTTTCTATTTTTTGAATTTTTGCTTTTTTATCATTTAAAAAAGAGATGCCTTGATGTGTTATTTCATACACTATATTTCCTTCCTCATAATGTTCTTCTATTAATTCCTGTTTAAGTAAATAGTGAATTTGCATTGTGGTAAAGTCACTTTCAGTTATGCCCAAAAAATCACAAATTCCCTTATGCGTCTTTATTTTAGAGTGAATTAACTCTAAAATAATTTTACTAAACCGATCTATTTCAACAAAATTTTCAACTACAATTTTTTGTTTACAATACCAAAAAGGAATAAAAACCTCCGTTATATTTTTAAGTTCAAAACCTTCTGTGCTTCTATGATTTTTAAATTTATTATAAACACTCTGGTAATCTCTTTTTTCCTTTTTAAGCATTTATTGCATCTTTTAATGAGTTAAATATCAATTCTTGTTCCTCCAATTCTTTAACAATATTTTGAAGTTTAAATTCTTTAAATTTATCATCCTTAAACAACATTGCTCTTTTTAAAATATAGTCACTATCACCAACAATAATAAGTAAACGCTTGGCTCTAGAAAAAGCAACATTTATTCTACGATAATCTTGTAAGAACCCTATAGTACTTTTTCCACTATCACTTCTTACAACATCATAAATTATAATATCTCGTTCAGCACCCTGAAATTTATCAACAGTGTTTATTTCAATTAATGATTTGGTTTTATCTTTATCAACTATCGTGAAGTTAGAATACTCTGAATATTTTATTTTTTCCTTTAACAAATCTACTTGTCCTCGGTATCCAGCAATTACCCCAATATCAAAAGGAGTTGCTTTTTTACTATTTTCACTATAACGTTCATTTAACTCTTTAAGCACTTCCTTAATCACATCAACATTGCATTGATTTTTCCTTTCAAACTTATTTCCATTGTCATTGTGATTATGTCTATTTGATGTGGTAACAAATAAAACCGAACTTGGGACTTGAATTTTTGAGTCGCTAAACTTGTCCGTTATTTGAACAAAAGGTTTCTTTAATTTTAGGTGATGAAATTTTTTCTGATCATAATCACTTAAACCTTTCAATCTAATATCAGGGTTTTTTAAATGACCGTTATAAAAATGATTTGAAATAATAGTTCCTAATTGTCTAGGCATTCTATATTGAATATCTAACATCTTTATATATGCCTGTAGACTAGGGTTCGCTTCAAAAGAAGTTATAAGTCCTTCGAATAAACTTTCTCCAAACTCTTTTTCAAAATCTAAACCATTATCATCTAATTCGTTCCTAACCTTATTTTTTATAGCTTCTTCTCGTGTTACAACTGGTGGAAGTTGTTTGTGATCTCCAATTAAAATAACATTTCTTGCCATATTAATCGGTACAAGTGTTTCCGCTGGTGAAGCTTTGCTTGCTTCATCCATAATAACATAATCAAATTTTAAATCAAATTTGCTATACTTTGCACTTGCTATATGAATACACGTTGCTCCAAAAACATTCATAGATAAAGCATAGGCCGATGAAAAATCAATTTCATTACTTCCATTATTCAACATAGATTTCCCTTCAGATGTAGCGTTAGAAATAAAAGCAAACCATTCTTTTTTCAGCTGAATTAATTTTCGATAATCTTCCCCTAATTCTTTATCAAAAATTTTCTGAATATCATTTTTAGAAGAAACTCCTCCAAATTGTTTTTTGATATAATTTGGACGAAACTTTAAACTATTATAAAACTCACCCAATAATTTTTTTTCATTCTTTTTTTGCATCCTGCTATATGCCAAATAAAAGTCGATTAGAATATTGTTTTTAGATTTTGATCCAAATCTTTTTTCAAAATACTTATCTGAATTCTCTTTTGTTTTTTCTATCCAATATTTTAATTTGTTTTCAAACAAATGTGCTTTAACATTTTGATTTATATTCTCATTTTCTACAACCTCTCTACTTGCAAGACGCATAGATAAAATTTCTTCTGGTAATCTTTCTAAAACATTATCAACCGCCAAATTTGACTGAGAAGTAATTAAAATTTTACAACTTGAATTTTTATTAACCAGTTGTTGCACCAGCTCCACAATTACAGTCGTCTTTCCTGTACCAGGGGGTCCTTGAATTAGGAAAACAGGTTTTTTATATAAAGCTTCTAACACAGCTTCTTTTTGACTCGCATCATTTTTTAAATACCCTGAAATAATTTCATTTTCAAATGCTTCAAAATCTAAATCAACACGATTAAAAGGAGGTGTTTTTTCTGGAGTGGCAAGAATCCCTGCAATATCAGGATTTGTAATATCCCTTTTTGAAAACTGCTTACAAGCTTCAACTTGCTTTTTAAACTGACTCGTTTCTTGTCTCACATCTTGAACTAACTCTCCTGTTTTTGGAATCTCCTCAAGACTTAAGTTTGAATCTTTTATTATCAAAAAATTACCTGAAGGATTAAAATCTAGAATTTCACCAATTTCAGCATCATCAATACATAAAACAGTTTTCTGACCTTTAAGTTCCTTTACGCCTCCCCAATCTTTAAAATCTTCATTGAGGCTAAATCTAATATTTTGATTATTACTTTTACTTTCTTCTCTTTTTAAATAAGTAGCTTTAAATGCTTTTTCTTCAATAAATTCTTTTTCTTTTTCAGGAAGTGCTTGCCATTTCTTTAAAATGCTTGTTTGCTTCTTATACAAAGAGTCAAGTTTGTTGTTTTTCTCAAATTCTGTTTCAAAAAACGCTACACAATTATATACTGAATTTTCAAAAGAGAAATTAAAAGGAGCTATTGTCCCCTTATTTTTAACCCTATCATTGGCTCCAGTATGATTAGGAAATGGAATAAACATTTGGTTTTGATTCCCTACAAAATAACGGCCTGAGAAATTCTCTGTCGAAAATTGACCTGTAATTTCATTCTTTTGTTCTGATTTTTTGCTCTCAATTGTCCAATAACAAGAAGTATTCATTTCTTGAAGTATTTCTAAAAAATCATTATCTGATACATTTGAAACTACCTTAATGATCTCCTTGGAATGTTTTGAACCTGTTTCTAATTTTTCAATATCAAAAAGTAATTCTGAATATTTTTTATAGCGACCTACTCTATCCTTCGTTAAACACCTATCAAGTATCTCTAAATTGTTTGATAAAAATTCTGAGTATAAAATACCGATCGCAAATACATCATCTTGAAGCCTTGGTTTTTTGTTCTCTAGTAATTGTGGCGATAGAAAATCTTTATCTAATGCTTCATAAAGTTTAAAAATCTCAAACAAACCGATAAACTTAATTAGAATATCATTTTCCCCGTTCTGTATGATTCCCCCCTTATTCAGAATAAAACCATATCTATTATTATTTTTTAACTCATTTAATGTTTCAACTAAGCTTAAGAAGTTTTTTTTATCGAATTCCTTAATAGGATAAAATTGCTCTTGGGTGTTTTCGTAAACAATAAAATGAAAATTATTTTTTTTATCAAATCCCGTTTCTACAATTTGTTGAATACCTTTTATTTCTGATTTAACAAATGGATAAACTTCATTTTTAAGAATTCTATTTATTTGATTTTCGAACTCTTTTTTTGAAACGATTGTTAATGCTTCAAGCTCGACGCCTGAAACATCTTCAACTAGCCACAATGTTAAATTTTCTCCATAAGATTCTATTTCTTCTATAATTTCATAATTCGCAATTTTCTCCATTATAATTATTTCATAGTTTTATTTTTTTCATCAATTGCTCCACAATACTAAAAGCGTTTATTTTGCAAGAATGACAATTAAACGTATAAATAATAGTTTTAGTTTATTTTCCAATTTATTCTAAATATACAAACTCTTTTGACTTAGAAAAACATCAACTAAACAAAATATTAAGACAGCTCAATTAATTCTAAGAACAAGTCTGCTGGCTCCAAATCTTTAGTTATATGCGCTAGCTTAGCTTCTAGTCTATCTATATGCTTAACTACCGCAACACAACTTATTTTTAACTGATTAAGTTGCTGTAAGTGAAATTCAATTGCAACAATATTAAAATACCTACTATGTTGATCTGAATTTAAATGAGGAACCCCTTTTTCAATTTTCATTTTTTTGAAGTGCTGCGTATATTTCATGTTACAAAATTAACACCAAAAACAATGATGTCTTGCCAACTGTTGTAGCAAAACAAATTACTTTTATCTGAGTTTTGTCCCCCTAAATTCAAACAGACAATTCAATAAACTATTTTCATACTAAACCTAACGAATATAATTTTCTTTTTTAAGGTAAATTTACACCCAACAAGATCTACTTTTTTAAGTAAAAATTTTAAGTTATCGAATTTCACCCTGAATAAAAGCATTCAAATTCTTTCATTACAAAATATATTTTACGCCATAATTGATCTTTTGACAAAGAAAAAAGAGTATTAATTGACAAAAAAAGAAGGAAAATTTAGCTGTATTTGGCTAAATAAATCCTTAATTTGGCTAAATAACCGGTGAGCTAACTTAAGTTGTTAACATTCAAAAATCGTTTGCAAATTTCTGTGGAGTTTCCGTTTGGGCTTGTACCTATTTTGTACCTCAAATCTCCTAAGCCTAATAAAATAAGGATTTTCAATTTATGTATTGGTAAGTAAATCAAATAAGGTTTTCTATATAAGAAATAAGTAAAATATTACCTAGCCTATTAATTAATATTTAAATATGGATACTCTTTTATCGAATTACATTCAAAATTTCTCAAAATTAAGAAGAGCATCTCCTAAAAATTTAGGTAAAGCGCCTCATAAACCAATTTTGCTATTATCCATAATTCAGCTAATCAAATCTGGTCGTATAAATTCAAACAGAATATTTATCATACATGAGTTAGTATTAGCCTTTAAATCTAATTGGAAGCTCTTAGTAGAAACAAATCATACAGCTAACTTTGCTCTTCCCTTTTTTCACATGAGAAGTGAACCTTTCTGGAATTTAGTTTGCAAACCAGGAATGCAGCTTTCTATAACAAAATCAAAAAGTATAAAAAGTTTTAAAACTTTAAAAGATGCTATTGCTTTTGCGGAAATTGACAAAGCTTTATTTGAATTATTAAATGACCCTAAATGCAACTTTATACTAGAAGAAATCTTAATAAAAAATTATTTCAATAACTCAAATTTCCAGTTAACAGAAATACCTCAACTTCAATTAGAAATTGAATATCAAATTTTAAATGATGATCGTGAGACTTATTCCTCTAAAATTAAAGATTTACAAGAAAATTTAGATGAATCAAGTTTTCAGGAAGAAATATTTGTAAGAGGTGGTGTCTTTAAAAAAACCATTCCAGAAATATACAATCACCAATGTTGTATCTCTGAAATGAAAATTCAGTCTTCAATTAATGCCCAAATGATTGATGCTTGTCATATCGTTCCTTTTAGCATCTCTCACAATGACACCGTTCAAAATGGCATTAGTTTGTCTCCCAACCTACATAGAGCTTATGACAGAGGTTTAATTACCATAAATAAAGATTATATTGTTAGAGTTTCCCCAACAGTAACTGATAATGATTCTGTGTATTCAATTTCTCAATTTGATGGCAAACAAATAGCTTTACCTAATGACCTAAAAAATTATCCCTCTCCGGAATCCTTAGTATGGCATACAAAAGAAGTTTTTCAATTATAAGTAAACCCTAGCTCAATTAAAGAAGCATTATACATATCAAAGTAATCCTTCTTTAAATTACATGAATTAATTCTTTTCACAAACCCATATTTTTCTAGCAAAATTACCTTTTCCCTTTTTGCTTACGCTGCAAGTATCCAAAATACGGAAACCTATGTTGTTTATCAAGTTGGTAATATCTGTAGTAGATACAATAACAAGTCGATCTGTTATTTTTGCTGTTGATTGAATTATATGTACAATATCAGAATCGGTTGCAGAGGTAAATAAATTATAGGGAAGGTCAATTATTGCAGCCTCATACCTTTTGCAAATGTCTTTTATATCGGAATGGTATATTTTTGCTGTATAGTTGAAATGAGAAATGTTTGCTTGTGCAGACTTACAAATTTTACGGTTAATCTCGCAACCCTCAATCGTATTACCTGCAAAACAAGCTTCTAGTAGTATGGTGCCAACGCCGCAACAGGCATCTAACAATTTTATTTCTTTGCTGCCTTTTGTTGCTATATTAATAAGCGATTTGGCAATATTTACACTTATTGAATTGCTAAATGAATAAGGTTTTTGCTTGTGCTTGTGCCAGTCTAGATTGTTTTTTATCAAAACTCCAAAATACCACACATCTTCATAATAGCTCAGCGCAAATGTTGTTTTGGGTTGGTAATAATCATGAATCCCTTCTATACTGTAACCGATCTCTCTTAATTTTTCAAGCCTATCTGTATATCCAATTGTATCTCCCTTAAAAACTAGGTATTCAACTTTGAATCCTTCAATCTGAATCTTTTTATTTTTAATATCGGTAATTAAAGTCTCATAATTATTGGATGCAGCAAGAATGTCAAGTCTATTTTTTAAAAAGGCACTGCAGGAGGGTGCCACTTTTATGTCCGAAAAAAGCAGTTTATTCTTTTCTTCGGCATTAAAAAGATATCTCGATTCAAGTTTCGACAGCTCTCTTTCATTATTGTCATAATTAATGGAATATATGTATTTGTTTATTTGCATTTTTATTTCCCTAAAAAAGAACTTCGTCCCTATTACACTCAAATATGATCGCTATACAACCTGTTTTATTATTTTTTAAAGATAGGTACTTTCAATAGCGATCAATACTTCCTTTCAAAATAAGTTTTCATTCAATATTTTTCTACATATGAATTCAATAAATACTTATAAAAACCTATTTTTTTAAACTTATACTGTTTTCATTCCGTTACGCTTACTTAGAAAAGACAACACTGAAATTCATAAAAAAGAAAAACCAATCACATTTTTATGCTTTAAATCGTTAGCTAATTTTATTTTTCTATATTTAGCTCGAACTAAAAAATATTTTATGCCTGTAGTAAAATTAGAAGAAGGAAAAAACTATTCGTATTGTACGTGCGGAAATTCTGAAAACAAACCCTTTTGTGATGGTGCTCATAAAGCAAAAGGAGGTGGAACTCCCCTGCGCTTTAAAGGAGAAACTTCTGGAGATGTTGCGTTATGTGGCTGCGGAAAAAGCCAGAACAAACCTTACTGTGACGGATCACACAACGGATAATATAAAAAGCACCTTATAGGTGCTTTTTTTGAAAGAAATCAACCTGTTTTAAAATTGTTTAAGAAGAATCCTTCTTTAAACTAGCACAATTTATTTTTCCTATTCATACAAAAAAACGAAAAGTAAATACATAAATCCGAATTAATTAAAAACAGAGCAAACTTAGACTCGTTTAATACACAAGCACAACGCTACTAATAACTTTTAGAAAGGCAATCACCTTCATTGTCCTTATATCTTTCTAATTTTAATGGGGCTCTATTCATCTAAAAACTATTCAACAATAATTTTAGTTTTTTTCATAACCGTACTTGACATTATTTTCACAAAATAAACACCTGTTTTTAAACCTGGTAAAACTATTGAGTAGCTGCTAGAGCCACTTACTTCTTTTGTAAAAACTTGCTTTCCTAAAACATCAAATATCCGAACATCCAATAGCTCATCAGAAACTTCTCTAATATATAAGTTTTGTTTAAGAGCATATACTTTAAGGAAAGAAAGAAGACTCTCATTTACACTTAAAACACTTTCTTGACTCCTGTAATTTGATTTCCCACCTGTGCTTGAAAAATTGTCGGTTTGTGTAGCATCAAAAATACCGTTTGTATCCGCATAATTATCTGAAACTTCTAAAGTATCGTCTAAACCATTCACCCCAACGACACCATCTGTTTGACCATCAGTGTTTGCATCTGTTAATTCAGAACCCGATTCTGCAATATCATAAAAGCCATCATTATCTGAATCTAAGTCTATATAATCTGGATTGACTATACCATCTGTATTTTCTGGAGTTACACCTCCTAAATAAGCTGAGTTTACACCATTATTTGTTAAATAAAGTGCTGGACTATCTGCATTTGGAGCTATGTAACCAGCAGTGGTTTGTGCCTCTATATTATCTGGAATACCATCGTTGTCTGAATCTAAATCCAACCTGTTTATAATGCCATCTTTGTCATTGTCCATAACGCATACTGATATATCACTTAAAGTATATGGGTTTCCTAAGTCAGATTTAAAGTAAGTATCAATATAGTAATCGGCTGCCGAAGCAGCAATAGCACTGGTATAAAAAACGACATCATTTTTTAAGTATGTTATAACAGTTCCTGTTTTTTGAATACTATAAACTGCACCTGCAGTTTGTTGACCAATGAAATCACCAATAAGGCTATTGTTTTCAGTAATCCTAACAGTAGTTGAAGAAAGAAAAATAGCATAATCTATATCCGAAAAATTAGCTGAAGTATTGTCACCACTTTGGTTTACACCTATATACACAGTCTTACTAGTAGCTTGATCTAAGGTGAAATTAAATTTAAAATCGGCTGTAATACCTACTGTAGATAAATCTGTAGAGTACATAGATTCAACGGTACGTCGTCCTGTCGTACCATTTACCGAAATGGAATTCTCAGAAACAGAGGCTGTCGAACCTGTATTTCTGGCATCTATAATCCAATTGGTTATTGGTACGCAATCATTTTCTAGAGCATCTAAAATACCATCGTTATCATCATCTAAATCAATCACATCTAAAACACCATCATTATCTGTATCAAAAAGTGTTGTAAAATTGGCAACTACAGACCAATCACTTTTTTCGCTACCACTACAGTTTGTTCTTACATAAGCGTTATACTTTGTACCAGGGGGTAATCCAGAAAGTGTAGTTGCAAGAACTCCTGTGCCTACTGTACCTGCAGTTTTAGCTGTTGTGGCATCTGGGACATCCCCCTCAGCCATAACAACCCATTCGTAACCATTGGCTGCTGTGATTGAACTATCCCAAGAAAGAGTAGCCATAGTCTCTAAAATGTTAGTAACAGATACATTTACTGGCTTCACACAAGTAACTTCTTCTACTTTTATATTATCGATGCTTAAATCATCAATTGATCGGTTTCCGCCTTTTCTATCAAACCTCAATTTAAAGTCGGCACTCAATCCCGAAGTAATAATATATTCTTTGTTCGTAGTCCAATTCTGAGGAATAAAAATAGGGTTTAAGTCTTCAAGATTTTGCCAAGCAGTCCCATTCCAATAATCAATACCCAGCAGTTCACCATCTTCAGAAATATCATTACACCCATTTGAAATATCAAAACTCACTGCTAAGAAGTTAACACCACTTGCATCAATAACATTAGTTACTACCGAATGAGAACTACCACTGATCTGTAAGAAGTTGGTCAAATTAGTACCACAATTTGATTGTATATTGGCCTCTTGATAAGAACTTTTAATCCAACATCCATCTATTTTATTACCGCTTTCAAAATCTTCAAGGTATGGAAGGCTTTCAGGGCTACAAGGTGTTGTAAAACTTTTTACAGTAGACCACAGACCTTTTCCATCTCCATCAAAATCTGTTCTCATATAAACGTCATAGATTGAATTATCTGGCAAGCTAGAAACCGTCTTTGTAACCACACCTGTTGCTACAGTACCTGTAGCTATAGCTGTTGTGGTATCTGGTTTAACACCCGTAGGCATTATGACCCATTCATAACCATTGTTTACCGCAGTCTCAGCATCCCAAGAAAGAACGACCGATGTAGCTAAAACGTTATCTATTATTACATTAGTTACAGGTTGTAGCCCACACAGTACACTTGCCTCCCAACCGCGTTTATTGTGACTATCACTACCATCCTGTATAAATACAACCGCCAATGCACCTTCTGGATGTGTTGATACAACTCTTCCTGGGGAAATGTATTTAAAAGTACCTATTAAAGGTGCATTCTGATCTGGGCCATCATAAATCTTAAAGATATCATCTGGTTTTAAGTCAAAAACTGAAAAATTAAGTTCAACTGCCTCACCTGAATTATTTGGAGTGATTACAGTTATTTCGTCAAAAGTAGAAAGATACGTATAAGGGTTATCTGGTCCTCCATTGTCATAAAAATTAGCTCCACATAGATTGACACTTGTGTAAAAAAATGAAGTTTCGCCATAAGGCTCCCCATAACTAATCCCTAAAGCATTGATAGCATAGGTATTAATATGATATTTAGTACCTTCTATTAAACCGGTTATAGATGCTGTAAAAACTCCTGTTCCAGTTCCGTTTGCTTCTTTGGTAGCTCCTTCTGCAATGGTTGGTGATATGTCTGATGTAGAATAAACAAATCCTCTTTCTGTAACCGTTAGCCCACCATCATCAGTTACATTTCCTCCCAATGTTGCAGAAAATCTTGTTATAGAGCTTGCAGCAGTTGTAGTAACAGTTGGTGCTGTATGAACCTTACTTTTAACAGTAAAACTATAGGCTGCTTCGATGCAATCATCATTATTAATGGTTATTTTAGCTTCTTTTTCCCCGCCTGAGGCCGATTCAAATGTAAGTGTAAAAGTACTGTTTGCACCTGCTGCAATGCTGGCTGGTAAAGTAATACCACCTACAACAAAATCTGTAGCATTGGTACCACTACTAACAATACTATTTACGCTAAGTGGTGATGTACCTGTATTTTGAATGGTATAGGTTTTAATGATAGCTGTGTTTATCGTTGCGTTACCAAAATCTGTAGCATTGGTTGTGCTTGTTGTAGTGGCACCTGCAACTATAGCTGCTGAGTTACCTTGCAAGTTAATTGCTGCCCGAATTCCAAATTGAATAAAACCAGCTGTTATAAGATCTTGCAAACCATCTTGATTAAAATCGCCAACAGTAATGGTTTGTGGATTGTTACCCACTGCTAACTCTGTACTTCCTGAAAAACCACCTAGTCCGTCACCTAAACGAACAGAAACGTTATTTGTAGTCCTATTCGCAGCTGCAATATCTTGGTTCCCATCTCCATTAAAATCGGCTATGGTTACATCCCAAGGACCTGTTCCAACAGTTACAGAAGTTGCTGCTGAAAAGGTTCCGTTTCCATTCCCTAAAACAATGGAAACTGTATTTTCAGTATAATTTGAGCTTGCAAAATCTTGTCTATTATCATTATTAAAATCGCTAATAGCAATACCTACAGGATTTGTACCTACTGCTATATCTGTCTTCAACCCAAAGGTAGCATCTCCATTTCCTAAATTAATAGAAACTGTATTGTCATTAGGATTTGTTGTTGCCAAATCTTGATGAGCATCACCATTAAAATCGCCTATAACCACATCTTTACTATTTAAACCAACAATAACGGGTGTACCAACCGTAAAGGCTCCTAAACCATCTCCTATGAGTATAGAAACAGAGCCTCCATTACCATAATTTTGATTTGCTACGGCAATATCTTGTTTGCCATCTTCGTTAAAATCGCCTATGGAAATAGATTGTGGTCCAGTACCTACAGAAATACTTTGTTGTCCATTGGTAAAAGTTCCATCTCCAATCCCTAAAAAAATGGCTACTTTACGAGTAGCATAATGTGTTGTTGCAACATCTTGATTACCATCTCCATTAAAATCTCCAATAGTAAGATCAGAAATACTTGTTCTTGTTGTTGTTGTGTTGATAGCTCCACCAAATCCGCCAACTCCGTTACCGAAGTTTACGGAGAACTGATCTGTAGCCGTACCACTGACGATATCTTGATATCCATCATTATTAATATCTCCAACAACGGGATCACCACCTATTGTTGAACCTGCAGCTGCATCTACCATAAAATTACCTTGACTGCAATGGGCATTTCCTACCGTTAAAATAAAAGGAGGTCGTGTACCTACCGTTACGGAATAGGTACCAGCTGGATGTGCATTGGTAATATGTACCACACCCGTAACTTGATTTACAGAAAATTCACCCTTAAAATGGGTATCTGTATAAGCCATAATTCCTGTACTACCTGAAGGCGCTTCATATGGCGTAACAACGCTACTACCACCTGCAAAAGGAATTGTTACATTTGGATATGGATTGGCTGTTGTAAAATTTAAACTTGTTGCATTAGATATTCCTGCAAAACTATTTCCAGCGGTATCATCAATAGCCGTTGCTGCTATTTGAATTGCATATACATTTGCGCTTGACAAAGACAAAGTTGGATTGATGTATAATTTACCTTCCAAAATACCCAAAGCTCCTGAAGCTGGTGAACTTGTTGCAGTAGCTGTAGAACTATCAAACACTTCAAAATTTGCATTTCCTGTAACGTCTCTAAGGACAATAGTTCCAGTTCCTGCTACAATGTTTTCATCAAAACCGATAATAATAGCTGTGCTAATGGCTATTCCTGTCGAATTATCAGCTGGAGTAGCACTGGTAAATGTTGGATTTATATCATCTTTGGTTGAAAAATTAAACCTTGTTTCGTCAATAATTCCTGCAAAACTATTATTTGATATATCCCGAATTGCGGTAGTAGCTATTTGTACTGCATATGCATTATTTATTGCCAATATATTTGTTGGGTTGATATAAAGTTTGTCGTTTAAAATACCCAAAGCTCCTGCAGACGGTGAACTTGTTGCGGTAGCAGTAGCGCTATCAAATACTTCAAAGTCTGAAGCAGCTGTAACATCTCGAAGAATAATAGTTCCTGATCCTGCAACAATGTTTTCATCAAAATCCACTACAATAGTAGTAGCAGTTGCTATTTCTGTAGCGTTATCAATTGGAGTAGACCCAATACTATTAAATGTTGGAGGAATATTATCTGTTGTTCTAAAATTGAATGTTGTTTCATCAGTAATTCCTGCAAAACTATTATTCGAAGTATCATCTATTGCTGTAGCCGCTATTTGTACTGCATATATAGTTCCCCCTACTGCCAAGCTATTTGTTGGATTGATATATAATTTATCATTTAAGATCCCCAAAGTTCCTGCAAGGGGTGAACTTGTTGCCGTGGCTGTTGCCATGTCAAATACTTCAAAATTTGAAGCTGCTAATACATTTCTCAGAATGATACTACCTGTTCCTTTTTTAATGTTTTCATCAAAATCCACAATAATATTTGCTGTTGCTGCAACTTCTATTTCATTATCCTTCGGAATAGAACCAACACTCCTAAATAGTGGATCTAAATCGTCTGTTGTTGTAAAATTAAACGTTGTAGTGTTCGTGATTCCTGCAAAACTATTATTTGAAGTATCGTCAATTGCCGTAGCAGCTATTTTTACAGCGTATACATTCGTTGCTGAAAGTACATTTGTTGGGTTGATGTATAATTTATCATTTAAGATACCCAAAGCTCCTGCAAGGGGTGAACTTGTTGCCGTGGCGGTACTTACATCAAATACTTGAAAGTTTTTAGCACCCGTAACATCTCTAAGAATAATAGTACCTGTTCCTTTTTTTATGTTTTCGTTAAAACCGATACTAATAGTAGCCGCGGTTGCGATTCCTGTCGCATTATCAATTGGTGTGGACCCTACATTATTAAAGGTTGGAGGAATATTATCTAGTGTTGAAAAAGTAGTAACGGCACTATAACCTACACCTGCTGAACTAATAGCATAAGCCTTAAATGCGTATTTAGTATCAGACATCAAACCGGTCAGAGCGCTATTAAAAGAACCTATTCCTGAACCTTTCATTGCTTTTAAAACTCCTGTACCGGCAATCAAAGGATTTGAGTTTGTCGTTTTAATAGCATATACAAAGCCTCTTTCTGTTATCGCAGCGCCATAGTCTGCTTCGGCTTCCCCAAAAACACTTGCATCTGTAAAATCAATTAAGTAAGCACCTTGTGACTTTACTAAGGGTGCAGCTATAAGAGTAATATCTTTAAATTCAATATTATTTGTTGTATTGCTAAAACCATCTAAATCTACAGTTATAAGCATCTCCGTTACCCCTGTAACAGGACTAGATTCTCCAAAAATAGTTTTTGCAGTAGTATCTCCATCTAAAGCAGCTGCTGAAAGTGTCCAAGTAACATCTGGCAACGCACCTCTTTTAAAAACAATTTGGGTACCTGCTGCTAATACTCGAGCTGTCTCCCTATAATTCCTCCAAGTCATGTCGTAAAAAGTGAATGAGCTTGCATAAGTAGGGTTTGTTTTTATGGTAAATGTAAAAGCGTCTTCAGTTATCGCTGTTTGATAAAACACATGATCAACAAAATCAAGGGTATTAGATATCAAAATTTCAGGTCCTGAAGGACTCATTCCAATGGATCTAAATCCACCGCTATTGCCACTTAGATGATTAAAACTATATTTAGTTTGACTATTTCCAATTCCAAAAGCGAGTACAACAAATAGTATAAAGAGTAATTTTGTTTTCATAGCGTTCACAGTTTTTAATGATTTTAAAGCTTTTCAATTCTCTATTATTCTAAAACCCTGTTTTCTTAGATGTGAAATTTTATAAAACAAAAATGCTATCACTACAACAGTATTTATAGCTCGTTTCTCTAAAATTTCTATACAAAGTATTAAACCACAAAAAACACCTATTTACGCTACAGTAAGGGCCTTAATACCTTCAAATGTTTTCCATTTTTAAAAATGTAAAACATTTTTGTTTTTTTAATCAATAGTAAAAAGGTCAAAAACAAACACCTACATAACTTATTTTAAACCAATTAAGACTTATAACAAAAACAACAAACTCTGTTTTCAATTCTTCTACCTAAAAAGAGTACAATGAGAATACGGATGACAGCAAGCATCTTTTAAAACACTTAAAAAGCTTCTTTTTTCAAAAAAAACAGGTCGGTTATTGTAATAAGTTTGTATTCTTGGCTAGTTGATGAAGTACAAAAAAATACTTACCATTTTCCTAAGAAAATTTAAGAAAGTGATTTTAAATATTTACTAGGCGTGGTTCCTGTGGCTTTTTTAAAAGCTCTTATAAAGGTGTTTTGTGAAGCGAAACCACAATTTAAAGAAATGGTATGCAAGGTTATTTTATCTGTTACTCCTTGATCGAACAGAACTTTTGCATGTTCTACTCGTAAGTTATTACGCCAATCTATAAAAGATATTTTTTTGATCTCATTAAAAAAGTACGTTAAATGATGTGCTGGAATACCTGATTCCGTTGCAACTTGGACAAGCTTAAAATTAGCATTCAAAAATGCTTTTCTATCCTTAAAAATCCCTAATGCAATTTTAATGGTATCTAAATATTCAGGAGTAAATAGCTGAAGTTCGTTTTTTGAATCAGACTCTTTTACAAGGGTAGATTTTTCTGATAAATCTTTCTCCTCTGCTATCGGCCCCAGTTTTAAATCCGCTGAAAATCCATACATAATTTGTGGAAAAAATAGAATAATCATATTCATTCCAACATAAACCAAAGAAGCAAAAAGCAAAGCTCCACTAGTTCTATTTAAAAAAATAGATTTATCATCATAGATCCATAAATTCACCATTGCTATGGTAAAATTAATAGTAATAATCGTAATGATTGCTGCAAAAACAATCAGCCAATTCTTAATTGTTTTATAAGGTTTTGAATAAACAATCGACTTGTTCTTCGGTTTTTTATAAAACCACAACAAATACCAAAGACTCACAGAATAGATATAGGTATTCAATACACTTAAAACTTGATCAATTTTATGAGGCAATAATATATTGGTACGAAATTGAGATAAATCCCAGTTTTCGCCAAGCGTATTTTGGGCGATTATCAATTTATAATCCCAACTTGTAAAAAAATAAGGTATATACCCAATAAAAGAAATTACAAAAGGAGCAAAATGTAAATAATCCATTTTACTCAGCTTACTATTATCCCTCAAAATACTTCTCATATAGAAAAAAGCAAATGGACTCATCAAATAAAAGAAAGCATGTGTATTGGTGAAAAGTGCAATTTTAGACAAAGATTCACCATAAAAAAAGTAAAAATTCTCTAATAAATACAAGCTTGCAAAAAACAAAAAACTTGCCAAATAACGATTGGCAACTAATCGACCTCTACTAAAATATAAAAGAATTAGCGGTAAAAACAACCCCAGTAAACACGTATAAGCAATTGTAGAATTCAATGTATGAGATTTGTTTAGCAGCGAAAATAGTCTTATTTATTTCAAAAATTTACTAATTCTGATAATTATATTGTTATCAATACTTTATTAATTTGGAAGTTTTGGTAGAAAACATCCCAACAAATCAGCAAAACTAAACTTCAATAGCTTAAACCTACAAACCAAAATAGAGCGCTACTTAAAATAGATCATGTCCTGTTTATTTCTACATACGAGTAGATTTAAGCTAGTCCTTTTTATTCATTTTATAAATCAAGTACGCAAAGCCTGCTGCAAAATGCAGTAGTATAATGGCGGCGACAACATAAAGGGTGGTGTTTGAATTATTCATAAGGCAATAGTATGAATTTCTACACAAATTTTATGTAACCTAAGTTACAGCCATTTTTTTGGTGTTTTTGTTTTATCTAAAAAAGCTATTCTTTCTAAAAAACAGTATATAAATTTGTTGTGATCCTTCCTTTATTATTTTCTAATTCAACCGAGACTAATTCTCTTTTTTCTTTTACTTTAAAATAAAACGGAGCAGCTTGTAAATCGAGACCACTTTGTTTTTTTAAACGAATTCCCTGTCCTGAAATAATGCCTTTATTGGGAATAAATTCTCCTTTTGGAAGGTGTTCCGTAAGGATTACATATTGAAAATTTGCTAATTTTTTCACCACATTTTGTACTTCTGCATTGGACAAATGTTGCAATACTTGACGAACAATTGCACAATCGCCTTCAGGTAAATTTGCTACGGCTATATCCAAACAATGAAATTCTAAATTTTCTACTTCGAAATTTTCTTTGTTGTATTCAATAAGATTTGCGACAATATCTACAGCCTTGTATTTTTGGGTATAGGGAACCAATTCTTTTCCTACATTAAAATCGCCACAACCCAAGTCGCAAACCACTAGTGGACTTTTAAACGATTTTAAAAATGCAATTACAGCCGCTTTGTAAGGAGCAACAATTTCCAATTCATGCGAACCTCCTCCTGAATAAAATTGAGTGTTACCACTTCCCCATAGTTTTAATTCATATACCTGTTCCATAGCAGCTTTTGTAGGCCATGGTGTTTTTGCTTTTTTTACTTCGCTTTTTTTATTCATGTTTTACAATATCTTCAATAACTCGTGCTAAGAGATGGCTAATTTCGGAAGATCAATGGAATTATACCGTATCCAAACTTCTTTTTCTTTTTGAAAAAAAACTGTGCTAAAAATAGTAGGCGTACTAAAATCTATTGGACCATCGAAATTAGAGCAAAACAAAAAACATCCATATTTCTATGGATGTTTTGTCTAAAAAAAAGAAGAAGTTTTTAATTAGTTCCTATTAAAACAAGTTTGGATTGTTGTGCATTGCCGCCATTAAGTTGAACGACATAAATTCCTTTTACCAAGTTCGCCACATCTATAATAGCTTCTGATTTTGAATTCACAGCATTGCTTACAATTTTTCTCCCTTCCACACTATACAATGTAATTGTATTCACATTGCTAAGGTTTTCTAAATGCAGACTTGCATCTGAAGAGGAATAATAAATCAATGTTTTATTCAACTTAATATCATCAACTGACAAGTCGCTATTCTTTTTATAAAACTCAATTTCTTTAATGGTGTTCCAATTACTTGGTCTGGCTGGTTGACCGTAACCAATAACTTTAACATATTTAACACCAACTATTACTTCAGAAAGCAGGTAACTTTCAAATTCTCCTTTAGAATTACTGACCAAATTTCCTGATCCATTTAACTGATCGGTAAAGGCTTTTACAAAATCTCCAGAAGCTGTTCCCGTTGTAGAAACCCAAATTTGAAATTCATAGGTTTTTCCTTTCGTTGTTGCAAAATCAATTAAAGTCAAATCAAAAGCACCACCTAAATCGTATACAATTTCACCAGGAACTCCTTCCCCAGACCATTGGGTATTCGTATCCTTGTCCAAACTATGAATAGCCACATTGTTTTTTGTACTGGTTACCTCCTCATTAAAAACAGACGCTACACTTACCTGATCATTTTCAGATGCATCATTAATTAATGTAAAATTAGACCTAACATCTGCCGCTTCTTGAGAAATTGTTAAGGTTTTTACAATATCGTCTCCGCCTGCAACTTCAGAAAAAGTAACCGAACCTGTTCTGCTTGTAAAAGCACTATTCTTTGTAACTGATACGGATACGGTTCCATTCGCTGTTCCTGATGCTGGATTGATTGTAATCCAATCATCATTAGATACGGCTGTCCAGCTTACATTGGCAGCAACCGCAACATCACTATTTCCTGCTGCCGCAGAAAAAGTAGGCAAACTTCCGATAGTTAAATAATTTCCTGGTTCTGGAATAACAATGATACACTCTCCATCGGTAATATTTGCTCCTGTATAATCCACAAAACAAGCACCAATTCCGTATCCAACATTAGCATCCGTTGTAGGTGCATAACTCCCCATGTTAGCGCCTTTACCAGCAGCTCCCGAAAAAGTAAATATTTCACCAATTGCTGTTGCTGTAATTCCTGTAGCTTCTGAAAACCCAGAATTTGTTACACCTAAATTCGTTCCTTTAAAACTATTATTTGTGTACGTTAATGCAGTTCCAAGTGAAGCGTATTCGCCAGAAATAACATCAGATAGATTGGCATCACCACTTTCAAAATAAATTAAATTGTTGCTAATTGTTCCTTTTGGATCCGTTGATCCTTTATCGGTATTATAAAACAAAGGTGCATTGGTATTGATAATTGTATTATTAGAAACTTCAATGTTCTCTGTTTTTTGATAACCATTTGAAACATCTGTAGAAGTACATGCAACAGCAGCATTTGCTGACCCACCAATAAAGGTAATTCCGTTATTCCACTTGGCTTGGTTGGTTACTGCTATACAATCTTGTATGTAATTATTTCTAATGGTGTGATCGCTGTCTGTAATTCGAATTCCTCCCGTTCCATCAACATCTTCCCCTAAAAAATAATTTTGTTCTACCGTTGCATTCGATCCATGACGTAACACCAAAGAACCTCTACATCTTCTAAAGGTATTGTTATAGTAGGTATTGTTTTTACTTTTATTGGTAATGATTTCATTTTCTCCATCCGACTGCACAAAATAATTATTGCTAACCGTTGCTCCAGAATTGACCATTTGATACTCACTAGTACCAATACGAATAGTTTCACTATCGCCAGAATTACTTAAAGTAGGATCCATTTTTTCAAAATTATAGAAGTAGTTATTGCTGATAGTATGCCCCACCAATTCACAACTATTATTTATTTCTGGTTGTCCATCTGGTACATTTGGAAATGCATTGTAAGAATATTCTGCTAACACAATGGCACCCGCACTTGTTTTGTTCATAAAGGAACAATTAATTACGGTATTATAAGTTCCATACAGTACGATCCATCTGTGTTTTGTAATGGCATTATCGGCTAAATCTTCGGCCAATTCGCTAGGTTCTACCCCTAGCCCATCAATGACACAATTTTGAATGGTACTATGATCGGCATAGTCGTAGCCATTTCTAAATTCAATAAAATTACTTGCCCCATAACCGCCTTTCCAATGAAAACCATCAACCACCAAATAATCTCCTGTTGCTATCACAGTTCCATCATCTTCAGATTCACCTCCGATAGTTAATCTAGGCCCTCCTGTAAAAACAACACCTCCTGGTGTTTCTGCCCGAAAAGTAACTGGATTTTCAGCAGTTCCTGAACCTAAAAATCGAATTCGTTCGTCTGTGGTATAAGTACCATTTTTTAAAATAATTTCATCTCCTGGTTGGTAAAATACGTTGCGTAAATCTTCCGGATCATCAATCTCATAGGTTTTATTTTGTGCCGTCACATTAAAGGACACAAATAGCAGGCAAATTAAAAAAGATGCAATTTGAAATAAGTAATTTTTTTTCATTGGTTTATTTTTTTTGGTTACCCAATCTGGTTTACTAGATTGGAAAACCAAATATAGCAAAAAATATATTCCAAACAAATGTTAACGAAAAACATTTTACATTTTATGAACTATTGATAATCAATACTCTTAAGCTGTAAAAAAACTCAGATTTATTCGTTACTTCGCTTAGTCTTTCCTATTGTTTCTAATTTTTACAAAATCCTTTTCACCACTATTTTGGCATCAACAAATTAACACGTCCTACTCCCATTCTATTTGAACAATTTACTACTTGTCTAGGTAAAACTGAACATTTTAACCATATGTGGCAAGCTAAAAAACAATAGTATCCATTGCTTGCAGTGCGCTTAACTAATTTTGCTTTGAGGATTCATCTCAATTTTAATTTATAATAATCATGAAATTTTATCCACTTTTAGTATTCTTCTTATCCCTTTCGTTTATAAGTCGCGCCCAACAAGAGCAAAACAACGAAACAGATTATGCCAATTTAACTTTTAGTCCGTTAACACCTGAAACGGTAAAAAGCTTTCAATCTAACACAAAGACCAAACAAATTTTGGTTGAACCTGGCTATTATGTTTGGGGATTAAGTGTTGTAAAATGGAATGGAAAATACCATGCCTATTATTCTAGATGGGACAAAAAACAAGAGCACAAAGGTTGGATGACGCATTGTGAAATTGCGCATGGCATATCTGACAACCCTGCAGGACCTTTTACTTTTGTAAATGTTGTTTTAAAAGCTGAAAAAATGGGGGGTTGGGATATCAATAATTCACACAATCCTTATGCTTTGGTTGCGGAAGGTAAAATTGTATTGTATTATATCGCCAACGATATCAAACCGCTTTTAGACAAAAAAGACAGCTACCCAACAAACGAGTGGTTTGAAGAAAACAGAGTTTTAATAAGAGAAAGTCAATGTATAGGAGTTGCCACGGCCAATAACCCAAGTGGTCCTTTTAAAAGAGCTGAAAAAGTGGTGGTAAAACCTGACAATAAAAAATTCAGAAAAATTGCCGTTAACCCTGCTACTATTTATCATAATGGAACTTATTTGATGATTATGAAAGGAGATGACCTAATTCATAAAGATCCATTTAGAATTCAATTGGTAGGAAACTCAGAAAATCCAGAAGGTCCTTTCGATTTTTACGAAAAACCTGTATACAAACAGGCACAAACGGAAGATGCTTGCTTGTGGTTTGATCAAGTGATTGGAAAATATTTTATGGTTTGTCATGTCATGGGAAAAAGTGAATTGGCCATGTTTAGTTCCAAAAATGGTTTTGACTGGCAACCTGCTAAAAGAAACATTTTTATGAAAAAAGAATTTATCCTTTCTGACGGAACTCTTTGGAAGCCAAAAAGAGTAGAAAGACCTTTTGTGTTGACCAACGATAAAGGGCAGCCTATTGTATTATATGTTGCGGTGTACGACCAAGATGTGAACGGCAATATTGCCATTCCTATAAATTATACGGAAAATAACTAGTTTTAAAAGTGCCCTATTCTTCCTCTCTAAAAAAAATAAAATGACCCGCCTACACTATCTTCTAACAAGCGTGCTCCTATTCTTAAGTTTTACCATAAACGCAAAAGAAATTTCGGTAAAAAAAACAAAAGGATCAACCAGTTATCTTCAATTTAGCAAAGCCATCTCCAAAGCAAAGAATGGCGATGTTATTTTGGTTGATATCGATGTATTTTTCGAAAGTAATGATCTGATGTTAGTTGTTACAAAAGCCATCAAAATATTTGGTAAAAAAGGAAAAAGAAAATACAAGCTTGTCAGAAAAAACAAATACCAGAAAAATAAAAAAGAAGCCATCCTTAGAATTTTAGGAGATAATATTCAACTAGAAAATCTTGAAATAGTGGTTGCAAAAGGCCAAGGATACAAAGCCATAGAAGTTGGAGATGCCTACACCAACAAAACGCTATACAGCAATTTGACTTTTAAAAATTGTGATTTCTTACAAACAGATGTGCATTATAGTGCACGAGGCTTGTTTTTTCAAGGAAAATTTAAAAACGTTTTGGTTGAAAATTGCAAATTTAATTATTGGTTTAGTCTAGTAGCACGTGATTGCCCTGTGTTAGATGGCTTTTTAATTACCGGCTGTGAATTTAGTTATGGCAGTCACCAAATATCTTTTGATGGTGCTATTTTAGATGAAGACGATGCAACACATGGATTGGGTATTCATTTGGAAAAACATGAAAATATTGTCATAGAAAAATGCAAATTCAATATTTCTGAATCTTTTAATATTGCTTTGGCCTATACCAAAAACGTTATTATTAGAGACAATATATTAGCGGGTGGATCTCGTGTCAAATATTCTCAACCCATTCATATTGAAGACAGAAGTAGCAATATTTTGATTGAAAACAACAAAATGAAAAGCAAGCAAACGGGTATTCTGTTATTTTCAACAGGCAAAGTTGGGCATGGACAAGGAAGAAAATTCTCTCCAGCAGAAAAAAGTGCCAAAGGATCTGGAAATACTACAATCATAAATAATCGTATTGAAACCGATGGCGATGGAATTTCTGCTACCTATTTAAATGGCTATTTAAAAATAAAAGGGAATAAAATTATCAGTACTCAAAAAAGAGCTTTGAATGTTCTCAATTCATATAAAAAAAACAGCACTCCCTCTTTAGAAATTGAGGATGATGTATTTATGCAAGGAAAACAATTTAAAGAAATAAAATTACTGAGCAAAGAGGCTCAAAAAATATATTTCAGTTCCGATATTCCGGTACAATAACTTTCACTCCAAAACAAAAAAATAAGGCTGTCTTTTCAGACAGCCTTATTTACAATTATTATTATTATTAAGAGACTACATTATCAAAAACGCCTTCATTTAAAGCTCTAAGTGCAGGAATTTTATCATCTGTACTTACCACCAATGAAACATTGTAATTACTTCCACCGTAAGAAATCATACGAATAGGAATATTAGTTAGACTATTAAAAATAGCAGCACTTGCTCCTTTTTGTTTCGAAGAAAAATCTCCAGCCAAACAGATAATACTTAAATTATCATCAACTTCAACGCTTCCTATATCTTCTAATTCTTTCGTTATTTCAGCTAAATGACTTGCATCATCAATTGTTAAAGAAACGGCAACTTCAGAAGTTGTAACCATATCAATTGAAGTTTTGTATTTTTCAAAAACTTCAAATATATTTTTTAAGAAACCATACGCCATTAGCATTCGGTACGACTTAATTTTTATAGCTGTAATTCCATCTTTGGCAGCAATAGCGCGTACTCTATTCGGTACCTCACAATTTTTAATAATTGTTCCAGGCGACTCAGGGTTAAAAGTATCTTTTAATAAAACAGGTACATTTTTTTCTTTGGCAGGAATAACACTTTGTGGATGCAAGATTTTAGCTCCAAAATAAGCCAACTCCGCAGCTTCGTCGAATGAAATTTCTTTTAATGAAAACGTATTGTCTACATAACGAGGATCATTGTTATGCATTCCATCAATATCTGTCCAAATTTGAATTTCTTCTGCAACAATTCCCGCTCCAATTAAAGATGCCGAATAATCACTTCCTCCACGTTTTAAATTATCGATATCACCTACGTGATTCAAACAAATATAACCTTGAGTTACAAAAATATCTGTCTGAGGATTCGCTTCCGTAATGGCTCCTAAACTTTCCGTAATAAAAGCAGAATCAGGCTCCCCTGCTTCGTCAATACGCATAAAATCAAACGCTGATAAAAGACTAGCATTTTGCTTGATTTCTTCCAAATACATGGCAAACATATTGGTAGACAGAATTTCTCCTTGTGCTACAATAATTTTTTCTATTCCTTCAATAACAGCAACAGAACCTTCATGTGCATATGATTTTATAAAATCAAAACGCTCTTCAATAAAAGCACTTGCTTGCTTTCTGTAAGCATCACTACTATACAATTCAGTAATAACGTCCTTGTATTTTGCACACAATTCATCAATGGTGTTTTCAGCTTCAACAAATTTTGAAGTCGCTATAAAATCTGTAATTTTATGCAACACATTTGTTGTTTGAGACATTGCCGATAAAACAACAATTTTACGTCCCTCAATATTCGCTACAATTTTCGCTACTTCTTTGATGCTTTTTGCGCTACCAACAGAAGTTCCTCCAAATTTTAAAACTTTCATTATTTTATATAATTTTATGCTGCAAAAATCCTCCAATTGTTGATGTAGCGCAAAAAATTATAATATATTTACACTTTACTACAAATTGTTTAATTTTAAACATATCCATGAAAACAATACAAGAATCTGTAGAGAGTATCATCCGAAAAACGCCCTTTTATGAAGAGGCCTTGAATGATAAATTAATCAACGTTTCTTCGTTGGCAAGGGCTATTCAGGAGGATGTAGAAAAGGATTTAGGGAAAGAAGTAAAACCTGGTGCCATTATGATGGCCATTAACAGACTATCACCTTCTAATTTACTAAGAATTAGAAAAAACATTAAAAAATTCACCTTTTCATTAGGCGATTTTATTGTTCGATCTGACCTTTGTAATTTCACCTATAAAAATACGACTAGCCTATTAAAATCAATCACCTCTTTGCTAACCGAAATTGGAGATGATAAAGATTATTTTTTCACAATTTCACAAGGAATTTTTGAAACAAATATAGTAACAAGTAAAAATTTAGAAATCAAAGTAAAAGAATTATTTGCCAAAGAAATATTGATTTATTCACATGTAGACTTGGCTTCAATTACCATTAAACTTCCAAAAACAAACGTAGAACAATCTGGAGTTTATTATTTTATTTTAAAGCAATTGGCTTGGGCAGGTATTTCTGTTCAAGAAATAATTTCAACCACACACGAAATGACCATAGTTGTAAAGGAAGAAGACGTAAACAGCACCTTTTCAATTTTAATAGATATGAAGAAAAAGTAAACACATGGAAAGTATATTTGACAACAACGTAGCCCATAAACTAATTGACAGAATTAATAGTTTGTCTCATGACTGTATGCCTATTTGGGGTAAAATGAATGTAGCACAAATGTTAGCACATAGTTCAGTAATGTTTGATTTGGCTTATAACGAACATGAAAAACCTAATAAGGTCAAACAATTTTTATTAAAACAATTTGTAAAACCAATTGTGGTAGGTAAAAAACCTTACAAAACAAATTCTAGAACAGCACCTGAATTTATTATTTCAGAGGAAAGAGTTTTTGAAGTTGAAAAAGAAATACTCATTGATTATATCAAAAAAACACAGCAACTAGGCGCTGATTATTTTGAAGGAAAAGAATCTAACTCCTTTGGAAAATTAACCGCCAATGAATGGGATATCTCTTTTTACAAACATTTAGATCACCATTTACGACAATTCGCTGTTTAATTCATAAAAAATGTCAAAGACTCTCATTAGCATTGTAGGTCCAACTGCAATTGGAAAAACAGCTTTAAGTATTGCCTTGGCAAAACAGTTCCAGGCGCCTATTATTTCTTGTGACTCACGTCAGTTTTACAAAGAAACAACTATTGGCACAGCTGTTCCTACACAGAAAGAATTGGCACAAGCCGATCATTATTTTATTCAAAATAGATCTATTTTTGAAGACTATAATGTTGGACAATTTGAAAGAGATGCACTCCTAAAACTTGACGAATTGTTTCAAGAAAACAATGTTGTGATTATGGTGGGTGGAAGTGGTTTGTATGTAGATGCTGTTTTAAATGGATTGGATTATTTTCCTGATGTTGATCCAAAAATTAGAGAACAATTAAACGCTAATTTAGAAAGCAAAGGGCTGACCTACTTGCAAGCTCAATTAGAAAATTTAGATCCGGAAACCTATGCTACTATTGCTATTGACAATCCGCATAGAGTTATTAGGGCCTTAGAAGTTTGCATCGGTTCAGGAGAAACCTATTCTTCTTTTAAAAACAAACCCAAAGCACCAAGAAACTTCATGTCTATCAAAGTCGGTTTAACAGCAGACCGTGCTATTATGTACGATAGAATAAACCAACGCGTGGATATAATGCTAAATGAAGGCTTGTTAGAAGAAGCAAAACAAGTATATCCTAACAAACATTTAAACGCCTTGCAAACGGTCGGTTATCGAGAATTATTTTCATACTTCGATGGAACTATTTCTTTAGAATTTGCCATAGAAGAAATTAAAAAAAACACCAGAAGATTTGCCAAACGACAAGTAACCTGGTTTAAAAAAGACAGCACAACTTTATGGTTTGATTATTTAGCAGCTAAGAAAACCATTTACGAAGAATTAGAAAAAAAAATAAACCCCTAAGTCATGGCACTAGCAAAAATATTAGAAAGTTCAAAAAAAATACGTTTCCAAGATTGTGATCCTTTCAATCATTTAAACAACGGTCGTTATGTAGATTATTACTTAAATTCTAGGGAAGACCAATTGTTTGACAATTACAATATTGATGTTTTTCAAATAGTACAAAATGAAGGTTTGGGCTGGGTTATTTGCAACAACCAAGTAGCATATATACGCCCTGTTTTTACCATGGAAGAAATTGTCTTTGAATCGCAATTAATTTCTTATGCTCCCAAACATTTACTTGTAGAAATGCGTATGTGGAATAAAGATAAAACGATTCTTAAATCGGTAGCTTGGTTTGGCTACGTTCCTTTTAATTTAAAAAAGAATCGCGTTGTTCGACATGATGAAAAGTACATGGAATTATTTAAAGAAGTGCTATTGCCCATAGAGGAAAAAACCTTTGAAGAAAGAGAATTATTTTTCAGACAAAAATCCCGAAAAAATGGCTAATAAATTTAAGCTTTGTAAATAGCTTTCTTAAGCGTATCAATTAGTTTAACAAAGGTATAAGGTTTTGATAAAACATTGAAAAAGCCTAGTACCACGTACCTGTCTTGATCGGTTTTGCCTGTATTTCCTGTTAAGGCTATAAAAGGCGTCTCTTTATTATATTCCGTAAACAAGTCATTTTTTCGCATCAATTCTTCACCCGTCATTCTTGGCATATTGATGTCTAAAATAACTGCGTCAAAACGTTTTGTTTTCAACAACTCAAGAGCATCTTGACCATCGCCCACTAAAGTTAAAGCACAACCTTCTTTACTCAATACATGATCCATGATCGTAAGATTCAAACGATCATCATCTACCAATAAAATTTCTTTCCCAATTAAATCAATAGTAACTAGCTCTTCAGATTTCACATATTCAACACTGTCCAAATGTGTTCTTCTAAAAGGAATATCTACACTAAATTTTGTTCCAACATTAACCGTACTTTCTACAGTCACCAATCCTTTCATGGCTTCTGTAAGACGCTTTACAATAGACAAGCCCAAACCTGCTCCCCCTTTGTTATGTTGGTCTCTTGCTTGAGTTTGTTCGTACTCTCTAAATATAGTTTTGATCTGATCTTGAGTCATTCCTCTACCCGTATCATTTACATAAAAGCGAATGGTACTTATGGATTCATCTTCTGAAATAACGGCTATACCTATAGAAATAATTCCTTTTTGAGTAAATTTGATGGCATTATTTATCAGGTTTGATAAAATTTGCGTGATTCGAACAGCATCACCGTCAATAAATTTAGGCAAGGTGTTTTCTTCAATTAATTGAATGGCCAAATCGCCACCTTTTAATTGAAACCTAAAATCATTTACACAATTTTCAATAACTTCTTTGATGGAAATAGATTCTTCAATCAGCTCTAATCTTCCCGCTTCTATTCTTGATAGATCTAGAATATCGTCTACAATTACACGTAGATTTTTACCGGCTCTGGTTAAAAAATTCGCATATCTAATAATGCTCAATTCTTCTGCTTCCGTAGCAATCATTTCAGAATAGCCTAAAATAGAGTTCAAAGGGTTTCTTATTTCATGACTCATTACCGCCAAAAATCGCGATTTCTCCTCGTTCGCCTTTTCTGCAATAATTTTTAAGTTCTCTAACTCGGTATTTTTCAGATCCAATTCTCTTTTCAGCAAAATTAAATCATTCCTATTTTGATTCAATTGTGATACGTGCTTGTACACACTAGATCGGTCGTGAATTAGTATAGAAACATCATGAATAGCCCTGATAAGTTCTAAATCTACATTGTATTCTATGGTATCAACAACAATTAACATTGTGTTTAAATGATACACTTCATGCAAAGGTAAGTCTTCTAAGGAAGCTTCCAAAAACGGACAAAGTTCATAAATAGAATTCTTCGGAACCAATTGATCAGCAACAAATTTCCCCGCTTCTATTTCAAGGATTGTTCCTGAAAAATCAGTTTTTAACTGAATAAATAAATCTTCAATTTTAGTAGGTACCAATAGTTTTATTTTATAGATTCTTTTGCCAACATTACAAATGCCTCCTCCACATTGTCATCTTCTTTTGCACTTGTTACCAAGTCTACTTTGACATTTATTTTATCGATTACCTTTTCTAATTCATCCGTGGTTAATAAATCTTTTTTATTTCCAACAATGGTAACCTCCTTTAATTTTGATAATTCTTTGATCGTTTGTACATAGTCTTCTAAATGCAAATAAGTTTCGACACGACTAACATCAAAAACCAACATGGCAGAACTAGCGCCTAAAAAATAGGCTTTTGGCACTTTTTCATTTCCTGTAGTCCCTGCAACATCCCAAATAATTAATTTTACTTGTTGGTTTTCAAATTCAACTATTTTTTTACTTACCCGTACGCCAATAGTACTAATATAGTCTTCGGAAAATTCGTTCAACACGAATCTTCGAATTAATGAAGTTTTTCCAACTCCAAAATTACCTACCAACAATACTTTTTTAGAAACCATTTCTTTAAAAAATTAACAACTATTCTGATTCTTTTTCAATCAAATGCTTTAGAAGCAAAGCATTCATTTTAGGCTCATCGTTTAGATAAGACCTGTCTTTTAAAATAATTTCTGCAATATCAATAATTTTATCTGATAATTCACTTTTAAAATCCATATTTAAAACCCCTGAAGTTGCCACAGCGATATAGATGGTTTTAAAATTTTGAATCGACAGTTGAAAAGTTTCAAATCTAATATCTTCTAAATCTTGCGCTTCTTTTGAAAAAGCATCTTCAGCAAAGGATTTAATAGCGGTTAACATTCCAGAAACCATGTCTTTATCGGCAATATTCCCTTTGGAATAGCTTCCTGCCAAAAGACCTGAATCTCGTTCAATAACAAAAACTTCTTCTATTATTGGGTGAAAAACTTCTTGTAAAACAACATCTGCATTGTTTTTTTTATTCTTAAAAAATCGCTTGATAATTTCTTTAACAGAAAATTTCTCTTTGATGGTTTTATTGATACTTTCGGTTAATTTCTCTATTTCACTAATAATAAATTTTTTAACCAACTTACCCAAAATAGGGTAAAGCGCCTCAATCACCTCATCTTGTGAGTCTCTAATTTGAATTTTTATCGTTTCTGTAATCGTATCTCCAAAGTATTCTGGAAATTTTTCTCGAAGAATTTCAATTTTTTCATCTACAAGAGGAGCCACACGCTCAGAAAATTTCTCATGTACTAAGACCTCCTCTTTTAAAGATTCTAATTCTTTTCTATCCTCTTCTAACAGTAGTTCTCTGAGCAACTCAAAACGCTTATCTTTTTGGGTATCTTCAGGTGACTTTTTCATCTATCCTTGTAACATGACCGCTATTTTTTCTAATGCTTTCCCCAATTGTCTTCTATCCGCCTTGTCGTCATTTAATTTGGCAAGTCTTTTATCAAGGTCATCGTATAAAGCATCAAACTTTTGCTCCATCAAACTTTCCAAATCAGCCAAACGCTGTTCCAAATTGGCAGTGGTTTCAAAAAGATTTTTCTCAGTATCTTCTCTAAGTTCGTTAATTTTATTGTTGACATCATCAAACTGAGCATCGTACTGCTCCATGTTTTCAGAAAAGATTAAGTCTCTTACGGCTGCAATTCTGCTATCTACAGTATTTTTTACAGGAGTTTCATTTTGTTGGTCAGGATTATTTTCTTCCATTATAGCTAATTTGGTGGTTATATGGTGAGTTGTAAAGACAAAACAAGAAAACAATTAGCTTTTTCTTGCTTTTATCAAAGACAAATATACATTAAAAAAAAACGAAAACGAAAACTAGAATGATTATCGCCATAGCACACGACACTTAACGAACAAAAAACAGCCATTTTTTTAAAATTTGAAAACAAAATGCCAAAGTATAAAACTTACATATATTAATCATTTATAATATATTTGCAGCCAATAAATCAAAGATTTCAAAAATGAATACTATAGACAACTTTAAGGAATACGTTCAAAACATAACTTCTAAATCAGGATATGCAAAACCTTTGGCTTTTGGATTGGGAATTAGAAAATCAAAAGGAGACAAAACATTAGATGTAAATTTTCCTGCGATAAATTGGGATTCTGCCTTTGGAACAGCTGCGCTTTTGCAAGATGTAACGGGATATGCTTCTGATAAAAATGGATTTGTAACGGTGTCAAAAGAACAATTGCAAAAAGCCTTTGATAATTTTGCTGCTTTTCATAATGAAATTGAAAAACACCCAAACATTGTTTTAATTCAACAATTATTAGAAAACTACAACCAACCTAAAGGATACCAAACGGTAGATGTAGTTGCTTATTTCTTATTTGATAAAGATAGCGCTGTTCAAGATGCTGTTGAAGGATATTTTAAATTACAATGTTTATCACAATTGCATGTAAAACCTCATGGTTTATCTTTAGAAGGTGTTTTTGGTCAGTTAAACAATATTGCTTGGACCAACCAAGGACCTATTTTGCCGGAAGACTTAAGTGCTGAAAGAATAAAAGCAACTTTTGCAGGTGCTACCTTAAATGTTACTCATGTTGACAAATTCCCTTATATGGTAAATTACCATGTACCAAACGGTGTACGTATTGCTTCGGGATCTCAAGTAAGATTAGGAGCACATTGTGCTGTAGGAACTACAGTAATGCCAGCTGGATACATCAACTTTAACGCAGGTACTTTAGGAAACGCCATGATTGAAGGTCGTGTTTCTGCCGGTGTTGTTGTTGGTCATGATTCTGACTTGGGAGGTGGAGTTTCAATTATGGGAACACTTTCTGGAGGAAATAAAAATGTAATTTCTATTGGAGATAAATGTTTGTTAGGAGCTAATTCTGGAACAGGAATTTCTCTTGGATTTGGATGTACTATTGCTGCTGGAGTTTATGTTACCGCTGCGGCCAAAGTTTGGTTGTACAACGAAAACAAGCAACCTATAGATATTAATGGAACTGTTGTTGAAGAAGGTGCCAATATTGTAAAAGGTGCAGAATTGAATGGAAAAGACAAATTGTTGTTTTTATTAGACAGCACAAATGGTCATTTAACGTGTAGACCGAATCCTAAAACAATTGAATTAAATGCAAGCTTGCATGTAAAAAACTAAGCATAAAATTTTAGAGATTTATAGCAAAAACCTTTCAGTAATTCTGAAAGGTTTTTTTTGTAATAAATTGTAATATTTTACGACGAAACACATACCTTTTTGATAATTTAAGGGAAATTAGTTTTTTTTCAGAATCCTCAACGAACTTAAAATCGTTGAGGATTCTTTCCTTTTAAAGCCACTATAAACATGATTAATATCATTGTTTCTACAACTAGTTCTAGCCAATTTTGTTGTCTAATTTTATATCAAAAATATGACTACAAAAACAACAGCACATACTTTCCATATCCCTGTTATGGGATTGGCATTTACGGTAGACAGCCCGATAAAAGTAGCGCAATATGGAATCTCTTCTGTAGTATCTATAGTGGATGATGTTCTTATTGAAAAAATGAATGAGTTTTACAGCAAAAAATACCAACTTCCTTTTCAAGCATACCCTACAAAAGAATTAGATTCTAGAGCCAAAAGAATTACTTCTTATTTGAATAATATGGATATTATCGTCAAAAATAAATTCCAAGAATTCAAAGAATCTCTACTTGAAAAGAAAGAAGTTTTGACAGATTATTTAGAAATGTTGCCCGACTTTTCTGAAGTAAAAACAAATTTAATTTCGCTACTTGAAAACAACGCTAGCAAAGCAACAATTCAAAAATGGATTCAAGAAAATTTGACAACTGGTGAAATAGATGTCAATATTATGACCAAGTTGGATAACGAAAATTACCATAAAAAAGAATTGTTAGGAACAGAACACAATGATGCACATGCCGCCTTAAGAGGCTTTGCTAAAAGTAATTTAAGTTCTTCTATCGTTCTTTCTGCAGGAATGAACCCTCGATTATACAGCTATTTTGAAGAGTTTGAAGATTTTTATCCTACACAAGAAAATTATCTTAAAAAGAAAATTATTCTAAAGGTAAGCGATTATAGATCGGCGATGATTCAAGGACAATTTTTTGCTAAAAAAGGTTTATGGGTTTCGGAATACAGAATTGAATCTGGATTGAATTGTGGTGGACATGCATTTGCGACCGATGGTTTGTTATTGGGTCCCATTTTAGACACCTTCAAGCAAAACAAAGAAAGTCTGATTGAAAAAACTTTTGAGACCTATAAAAAAGCTTTAGACTTAAAAGGAAAACACTGTCCTGAACAAGCCCTAAATTTAGAAATTACCGTACAAGGTGGTGTGGGTACTTCTGCCGAGCATCAATTTTTATTAGACAAATACAAAGTAAGCTCTGTTGGTTGGGGATCTCCTTTTTTATTGGTTCCAGAAGCAACAACAGTAGATGAAGAAACGCAAACTTTACTTCAAAAAGCAAAAGAAGAAGATTTGTACTTGAGTAATATTTCTCCTTTAGGTGTTCCTTTTAATAGTGTGCGAGGTGCTTCAAATGAAGTTTACAAACAAAACAGAATTCAAAACGATAAAATTGGAAGTTCTTGTCCGAAGAAATTCTTGGCTTCCAATAGACAATACACAGAAACATCCATTTGTACGGCTTCACAAAAATTTCAAAAAATTGAAATTGAAAACCTGAAAACTCAGGATTTAACAGAAGCGCAATACCAACATAAATTTGATAAAATAACCGAAAAATCTTGTTTATGCATTGGTTTGGCAAATGCTGGTTTGATTGATAAAAACATTGAAGCAAAAGAAACCAAACAAGGCGTATTGGTATGCCCTGGCCCTAACCTAGCTTATTTCGATAAAAAGGTATCTTTAAAAACAATGGTGCAGCATATTTATGGAAAAGCAAATATTATGAATGTTGCCGAAAGACCACATATGTTTGTCAAAGAATTAGAAATGTATGTCCGCTATTTCAATAAAAAACTGGAAGATTTTTTAATTACGCCCGATAAAAAACAAGAAAAATATTTGATCAAATTCAAAAACAATTTAATTGAAGGAATTTCCTATTATAAAGAATTATTTGAGGAAACAAACGACAAATTGATCTGGCGAATGAATGTCTTAAAAACACAAATCCATACCTTGTAAAACAAACCTAGTTCACACATTGTTCATAACTTAAAACATCAATATTTTTATTGATGTTTTTTTTTATTAACTTTGGTTTACCCCTAAAGTGAATTAGATTTATGAAATTATTTACCCCTATAAAGAAAGAGCAATCTTTCTTTTCAATGCTTTTTAACACGAAAAAAAGCACCAGACCCTCCCAAAATCAACTTGAAAGTATTGCCGCCAACTACACGCAATCTTTGTTCGAAAACATGAATTTCGATTTTCCATTAGCCAAACAATACGCTAAAGAAATGCGTTTCAATAGAATTATTGAGTTTAACTCTCCTGGAAACATCTTGAAAAAAATGTACGGACAGGCCAACCATAAAAGTACGGCTACCGATCAGGAAGATTTACAAATTTTTATGTACAACACCCGAATTCGCGGTGTAAAATCTATCAGTACCTTGTGTTATTTCCAAGACAAACTGATCCATTTTAATTATCAATTTGAAAACCTATCCAAACAAGAATCTATTCGAATACAAGATTATTTGTTTTATAAATACAAATTGGAATCCAAAAATACAGAAGAAATCATCTTCGATAAAAACAAAAACTTCCTTAAAATCAATAAGAAAGAAAATGCTTTCGAGTTAAATTTTTATCATTCAGAACTTCATCAGCCATCTTTCTTTAAAAAGGAAATACATAATGACAGCTATGAAATGCAGACTGCCAACTTAAATTTAAATGCTTCTTATTAAAAATTAAGTCAAATAGTGCAACTTGGTATACACATCTTGCGTATATTAATTACATTTGCACCATTATGCAAAAGAAAATCAACATACAAAATAAGAAAGCTCGTTTTGAATACGAAATTTTAGATACCTACACCGCAGGAATTCAACTTACGGGTACAGAAATAAAATCGATTAGAGAGAGCAAAGCCCGCATCACAGAAAGTTTTTGTGAATTTAATGAGCGTGGTGAATTGTTTGTGGTCAATATGTATATTGAAGAATACCTGTTTGGACATGCTTACAACCATAAACCTACCGGTGCACGTAGATTGTTATTAAACAAACGTGAATTGAAAAGGTTAGAAAAGGAAGTTAAAAATGTTGGTTTAACCATTGTACCTTTAAAACTTTTTTTAACCGATAAAGGATGGGCTAAATTATCTATTGCACTTTGTAAGGGTAAAAAATTACACGACAAAAGAAATACATTAAAGGACAGAGATAACAAAAGAGATTTGGCAAGGATTAAAAAGAATTTTTAATGCACTTTTTTTCGGCCGTTATAAAACTCATTAGATGGAAGAATCTTTTGATGTTGTTTATATCTCAATTTTTTCTGAAATATTTTTTATTTACCGAGTTTCCAATTCAGGGTCGACTTAATACTTTTCAATTTTCTTTGCTTACACTAGCCACTATTTTTATTGCCAGTGGTGGTTATATCATCAATGATATTTTTGATATTGAATGTGATCGTATTAACAAACCTCAACAGAGGTTTATTCCTAAGTTTGTTTCAAAAAAAGCGGCTTACCGCTTCTATGCTTTGTTTTCATTCCTCGGTATTTGTTGCGGTTCCGCCCTGTCCTATTTCGTAAACAAACCCTATTATTCATTTATTTTTGTAGGTATTAGTCTGCTACTTTATTTGTATTCTGCTTATTTTCAAAAAAAAATACTCATAGGAAATTTTATTATTTCCATTTTAGTCGCTGCCAATTTACTGCTCTTGGTCTTTTTTGAAACAGAAAATTATTTTCAATCCTTACAAGGCTTACGCTACGCTTACAGTCTAGCTTTATTTACCTTTCTACTTAATTTCATGAGAGAAATGGTAAAAGATATTGAAGACATTAATGGTGATTACAATGCGGGAATGAAAACGCTCCCTATACTACTAGGAACCAAAAGAACCTTAAAAATAATCGGTTTTCTAGGAGCAGTAAGCCTGTATTTTTTTATCCGATTTGTTATTGAAATTGACACGAGTGTCCTTTGGAAAAAATGTGTCTTTGTTTGTCTCATCGTACTCCCTTTTCTCTATTTTTTATTCCGTATTTCACTCAGTAAAAAAAAGGAAGAATTTCACAAACTTAGCACTTTGCTAAAAATCATATTAGGCTTAGGCCTTTTTTACATACTACTAATTTCATTTTGATATGCTTTCCAATTTAACAGATACCTACCAAATTATTTTAGCTTCTGGTTCTCCTAGAAGACAACAATTTTTAAAAGATTTAGGCCTTCCCTTTCGCATTCAATTATTTGATGTTGAAGAAATATATCCTGAAGATCTGTTTAAAAACGAAATCACAGAATATTTATCAGAATTAAAATCGAAACCTTTTGATGAAACTCTAAAAGACAACGAATTAGTCATTACCTCGGACACCATTGTTTGGTTTGACAACAAAGCTTTAGAAAAACCTAAAAATGAACAAGAAGCTTTTCAAATGCTCAAAGCCTTGTCGGGTCAAATGCATGAAGTAATTACTTCGGTTTGTATAAAAACAAAACAACATACGGAAACTATTACAGACACCACAAAGGTTTATTTTTCAGAAGTGAGTGATGAAGAAATTCAATATTACATAAGTAATTTTAAACCTTTCGATAAAGCAGGAAGCTATGGTATTCAAGAATGGATTGGCTTTATAGCCGTTGAAAAAATTGAAGGAAGCTATTTCAATGTCATGGGCTTACCCATCCATAAATTATACAAGTATTTAAAAACATTGGCCTAATTAACTACGTCCATTTTTCCGATAAGCTCCTGGAGTTATTCCTGAAACGGCTTTAAATATTTTCGAAAAGTTTGACAAATTCTCTAAGCCTACTTTATAAGCGATTTGTTTAATCGTATAATCGGTTGTTAGCAGTAACAATTGCGCACGTTCTATCCGTTTGGATTGAATATATTTTACGGGTCGCATTTTGTGCTTTTTATAAAATACTCTTGAAAAATGATCGGGACTTAAATTACTAAAACTCGACAGTTTCTTTATTGAAATATCTTGATGCAAATTTTCATTTATATACTTTAACACCTCTCTAAAACCTATAAGTCTTTCTTCTTCTGAGACTTGTTTTTTTACTTCCGATTTAATAAACCTTGAAAACAAAATGGTCAGTATTCCTTTTGTTTCTAAATATTCTGAGCTCGTCAACAATTCATTTTGCTCCTTAAAAGCCAACAAGCTAGCTCTATTGTCATACACCTCAGGATCATCATTGATCAACGCCCTATTCGGATTTAATTTCAACAATCTTTCAAAATAAAATTTATCTATTTCTGTAGCTTTAATTTCATATTTAAATTTTCTCAATTCATAAACCGAAGTATTGGTATTCATTTCCTCTATAAAACTCACATGATATTGTTTTTGAAAATCCTCACATCTATATTTACTATAGGTATAACTCGGAATCAAATACATATACCCTGGCTTCAACTCAAAATCCCTGTTGTTGTGTGTAACTACTCCTGTTCCTTCTAAAACATAATACAACCTTGAAAACGGACTGATTACATTGTCAAAATTCCATGAAGTATCTAAATCAGCAAAACCTGTATTTAATAAGGCTAGTTTTAAAGACTGTAAGGTTCTATTCATTTTCAGCTATTTTATAAATAATTAAATTCCAATTTCCTATGACAAAAGTCACCTAACAAACATAAATATCGGAAACACATATTTAGAAATCGGAAAACAACACCAAATATAAGGATGTAAATGATAATTTTACACACCAATCATTTTTATTTATGCGTTATTACAATATTTTAATTTTAGCCTTTTGTTCCTTAGGAATTTATTCTTGCAAACCAAGTTTGCCAGAGTCGGTGGAAATAGCCTATAAAAAATTACCTAAAAAATTAGATTTTAATCAACATGTAAAGCCCATTTTATCTGACAAATGTTTTTTATGTCATGGGCCCGATAAAGGAAAAATTTCTGCTGGTTTGCAATTACACCTAGCAGAAACTGCGTATGCAGAATTACCTGAAACTCCTGGTAAATTTGCAATTACTCCAAAAGACTTAAAAAACTCAGAAATCTTTCACAGAATTTTAAGTGACGATCCTAAACAAATAATGCCAACGCCAGAATCGCACTTGACTTTAAGTGCTTATGAAAAATCTGTTTTAATTAAATGGATTGAACAAGGTGCTGAATACAAAGATCACTGGGCTTTTTCCGAAGTTAGCAATCCTAAAGTTCCTAAAATTAAAAATACCGAATTGGCCAATAATCCAATTGACCATTTCGTTTTTACCAAATTAGCACAAAACAATTTAAGCCCTGCTAAAAGAGCTGATAAAGAAACTTTATTAAGAAGAGCTTCCTTTGATTTAATTGGCTTACCACCTACCGAAGCCGAGTTAGACGCTTTTGTTAACGACAACTCAGACAATGCTTTTGAAAAACAACTAGACCGTTTATTAGCATCGCCACATTACGGAGAACAAAGAACCTTAGACTGGATGGATGTTGCACGTTATGCAGATACCCATGGTTATAGTAACGACCGCTACAGAGATACTTCTCCTTGGAGAGATTGGGTTATCAAAGCTTTTAATGAAAACATGCCTTATGATCAATTTCTTACTTGGCAGCTGGCTGGAGATTTATTGCCAAACGCCACTCGCGAGCAAAAATTAGCAACTACTTACAACCGTCTGCATCCTCAAAATATTGAAGGAGGAATTATTGATGAAGAATTTAGAGTTGAATATGTTGCCGATAGAACCGCAACTGTAAGTCAAGGAATGTTAGGTTTATCTTATGCTTGTGCTAAATGCCATGATCATAAATACGATCCAATTTCTCAAAAAGATTATTACGAATTGTTCGCCTTTTTTAACAATGTAGATGAAACCGGATTGATTCCTTGGGATTTAGCCACTCCAGTTCCTGCTATGTTATTGCCTACAAAACAGCAAGAAGATGTATTGGCTTATTTAGAAGGAATTACAAAAGAAACCGAAGAAAAAGTTAAAAACACCGCTTCCATAGAGTCTGAAAAAGCTCACAAATGGATTGCTAACAATCGTTACAAAACTATTCCCAACACCCCTAGCTCAAAAGGCTTGGTGGCTCAATTCGACTTTAATAACGGGAAACTTACAAATAAAATTAGAACGAAGAAGAAAAATAAAATCCAAATGAGACAGCAGTTTGTTCAAAACGAACCTGTTGTATTTAAAAAAGGAAAAACGGGTAAAGGTTTGGCCATGGATGGTGATACTTGGATGGACTTAGACAGTATTGGAGTTTTTAAAAGAAACCAACCTTTTAGTATTGGAATCGAAATTTTTGTTCCCGCTAAACTTGAAGAAGGAGTGATTTTCCATAAAATGAATAGTCCTGAATTGCATAGTTTTAGAGGATATCATTTAAAAATAAAAGACAACAAACTGGAAGCTTTATTAGCTCATGTATACCCAGACAATGCAATTGTTGTAGAGTCGTTAAAAGAAATTCCTAAAGAAAAATGGGTACATGTAACGATGACATACAACGGTTCTAGTAAGGCCGATGGCGTATCTATTTTTATGGATGGAGAAAAACTACAAACCAAAACCGTTTTCGATAATTTATACAAAGACATTATTTTTCATGGCTTAAGACTTTATGGTAAAGGACCTAGATTAGAGCCGGGACTTCGTATTGGAGCCGTATGGAGAGGTAAAGGAATTGGAGGAGCTACGGTTGATGATTTAGCCGTTTATGACAGAGAATTAAGCGAAATTGAAGTCATGCAACTAGCCAAATCTGAAAATTTGACTAAACTTAAGAAAACTAGTTTCGAAAATTTATCCGACACAGAAAAAAATAGCTTACGTAAGTACTATTTGGCAACAAATTCTAAAGCTTACAGCAATGTTTTACATAAATTAGAATTAGACAGATTGGCGTATGTAGATAGCATCGACAAAGTAAAACAAATAATGGTGCTTAAAGAAAGTAAGCTAAACAGACAAGCTTACATTTTAGACCGAGGAAATTATGATTCTCCTACAGATTCTGTATTCCCTAATGTGCCGGAAAGAATTTTCCCTATGGATGAAAGTCTACCTAAAAACAGGTTAGGTTTGGCCAAATGGATTACAGACAAAGACAATCCATTAACACCACGTGTTACTGTAAACAGATACTGGCAAAATTTATTTGGAAGAGGAATCGTAAATACCTCAGAAGATTTTGGGAATCAAGGAGAATTGCCAAGTCACCCAGAACTTTTAGATTGGTTGGCAACTACTTTTGTAGCCTCTGGTTGGGATGTAAAAAAACTACATAAAGAAATTATGATGTCTCATACCTACCAACAAAGCTCTATTGTTAGTGAAGATTTATTAAAAAATGACAGAGACAATAAACTACTTGCTAGGGGCCCTGCTGTTCGATTGACAGGAGAAATGTTAAGAGACAATGCTTTGTTCGCTTCTGGTTTGTTAAACACAACAATTGGTGGAGAAAGTGTAAAACCTTATCAACCTAAAGGTTTGTGGAAAGTAAATGGAGGACATTACGAGCAAGATGGTGAAGAAGGATTGTACAGAAGAAGTATGTATACAATTTGGAAACGTTCAGTTCCAAATCCTACCTTAGCTACTTTTGATACGCCTAATAGAGATCTTTGTAATTCTCGTAGACAAAAAACAAATACACCTCTACAAGCACTGGTTATTTTAAATGACCCAACCTATGTAGAAGCTTCAAGAGTTTTAGGAAAACAAATGACTTTGGCAGATAGCCTTAGCGAAGGAATTCAACAAACCTTCAGAAAATTAACAGGGAGACATATTACAGACAAAGAATTGGAGGTCTTAACAGAACTGCAAAAATCTGAATATGAAAAATTCAAAAAGCATCCTGAAAAAACAAAAGGTTGGTTAAATACTGGAGCTTTTAAAATTGACGCAACAGACGACAAAGCTTTGATTACCGCCAATGCTATTGTAGCCAGTACCATTATGAATACAGATGCTAGCATCACCAAAAGATAAATTGTTAACCTACAAATAAAAAATTATGTGTAACAATCACGAACATAAAAAGTTAACATCTAACAATAGAGATTTACAAGAAATTGAAAAGCAATTAGATAGAAGGCATTTTTTAAAGAAAACCTCTTTAGGTTTAGGTGCTATTGCTTTAGGTAGTCTTTTAGGAACTGAAAAATTATGGGCCGCAGGAAGTCAGGAACAAACTACTGAGAAAATTCTAGCTGCTTACAATAAAAACAGACTAGGATTGCCTCACCATTTACCAAAAGCCAAAAGAATAATTTATTTATTCCAAAGTGGTGGGCCTTCACAAATGGATTTGTTTGATTACAAACCCAAATTAACAGACATGTTTGGTAAGGAATTACCTGATTCAATTATAGGCGGACAAAGACTAACAGGAATGAGTGGCGCACAAAGTACCTTGCCTATTGCTCCTTCTACTTTTAAATTCAAGCAATATGGTAAATCCAGAGCTTGGGTTAGTGAAGTTATGCCACATTTATCTGAAGTAGTAGACGATCTTTGTTTTATCAAAGGAATGCAAACCGATCAAATTAACCATACACCGGCCATTACTTTTATGCAAACCGGACATCAATTACCGGGTAGACCTGCAATTGGATCTTGGCTAAGTTATGGTTTGGGTTCTGACAATGAAAACTTACCTACTTTTATTACCTTAGTTTCTAAAAATGGAAAAGGGCAACCCCTAAAAGCTAGTTTATGGGGAAATGGTTTTTTACCTACAGAACACCAAGGAGTTCAGTTTAGATCGGGTAAAGATCCTGTACTCTATTTAACAGACCCTGAAAACTATGACGGTCACGATCGTAGACATATGCTAGATTACCTAAGCCATTTAAATGATCTTCAAACAGATACTTACGGAGATCCTGAAATTCAAGCAAGAATGGCACAGTATGAAATGGCATTTAAAATGCAAACTTCTGTACCTGAAGTAACCGATATTAAAGACGAGCCTGAACATATTTTTGATATGTACGGAAAAGATAGTAGAGACCCAGGAACCTATGCTGCGAACTGTTTAATGGCCAGAAAACTCTTAGAAAAAGGAGTGAAATTTGTGCAATTATACCACCAAGGATGGGACCAACACAACTACTGCCCAGGCGGAGTAAAAAGTCAATCTAAAAAAACAGACCAAGCAACGGCTGCCCTAATTAAAGATTTAAAACAACGTGGAATGTTAGAAGACACTTTGGTTGTTTGGGGTGGAGAATTTGGTAGAACTGTTTATTCTCAAGGACAATTAACAGCTAACAATTATGGTAGAGATCATCATCCAAAAGCCTTTACTATGTGGATGGCTGGTGCTGGTGTAAAACCTGGTTTTTCTTATGGAGAAACAGATGACTTTAGCTACAACGTCACTAAAGACCCTGTACATGTACACGATTTCCATGCTACTTTAATGCACTTATTTGGTGTCGATCATGAAAAGCTGACCTTTAAACATCAAGGAAGACGCTATCGTTTGACAGATGTTCATGGACATGTTGTAAAGGATTTATTAACGTAACTAACCAAAACCACTCTAGATAAGATTATGGAAAAATCTCGTAGAAATTTTATAAAAAACTCAGCATTGGCGGGTGTCGCACTTGCAGCAACACCAACCTTTGGTTTTCACATGATGAAAAAACCGTTGGAAAAAGAAACCATTTTAGGTCATGGTGATTATCAATACAAATTAGTTAGAGATTGGGCTCAAATGAGTTCTATTGAAACACCTTTGCTTAATTGTCACGAAATGCAAATGGACAGCAAAGGGAGATTGGTCATGATTGGTGATCATCCAAGAAATAATGTGATCATTTTTGATAAGTCGGGGAATGTTATTGATTCTTGGGGTACCGCCTATCCTGGTGGTCATGGATTGACTATTTCTGACGAAGGTGGTGAAGATTTTTTATTTTTGGCCGACTCTGGATGGTTTTTAAATAAAAGCGGAAAATGGACCAAACACAATGGACGTATTGCTAAAACGACCATGGATGGTAGAGTTGTTTTTGATATTGGACACCCAGTAACTATTGGCGTTTACAAACCAGGTGAATCATTTTGCCCTACAGAAACTGCTATCGGGCCTAACGGAGATATTTATGTTGCGGATGGTTATGGAATGAGTAGAATTATTCAATACGACTACAACGGAAGATATATTAGACATTGGGGTGGTTCTGACAATCCTGATAAAAACTACCAACTAAAAAGTGCACATGGTGTCGCTATAGATTATAGAGATCCTAAAAACCCAATGGTGGTTTGTACTTCTAGAAATCAAGCTTCTTTTAAGTGGTTTACTTTGGATGGAAAATATATTAAAACCTTACACTTACCTAATATGCAGGTTTGCCGTCCGGTATTCGACGATCAAAATTTATATGCTGGTGTTTGTTGGTCTCAACCCGAAGTAGGAAAAACAAATTGGAAACAACCAACAGGATTTGTTACTATTTTAGAAGGAGATACCGTTGTTTCAAATCCAGGTGCTACGGCTCCAATATATGTAGGTGGCGAATTGCAAAAATCATATCAACTTACTGAACGTCCTATTTCTCATGGTCATGATGTATGTATTGATAATGATAAAAATATTTATGTATGCCAATGGAGAGCCGACAAAACGCCTCCTTTAAAATTAGAACGCATCTAATTCTAACGCTACAAAAACGAACGTGTTATTAAAAAATTAATTCCACAACAACGCTAGCATGCGTTTCTAAATAAATTATTTAAAATGAACGAAGTACCTGATTTTGTATTGTTTCTTGGCCGATTTCACCCATTGGTTGTGCATTTACCCATCGGTTTTTTAACCTTTGCTTTTCTCTTAGAAATTTTCAGCAAATGGAAAAATAATAAGGAATTAAGAAGTGCTATTCCTTACGCCCTATTCTTTAGTTTTGTTACAGCTGCTAAAGCCTGTACATTAGGTTATATGTTGTCTTTAAGTGGCGAATATGACGGCGAAATGTTGGATGGTCATTTTTGGTTTGGAATTGCAACAACCGTCGCAACTTTATTTGCTTGGCTAATTAGTATTGATAAAATTAAATTTATTCAATTGAAAAGCTTTAAGTCCAATATTGCCAGTTTAACCTTGTTAGTTGCATTGATAAGTATTACTGGGCATTATGGAGGAAACCTTACTCATGGTTCTGACTATTTAACAAAATATGCTCCTTTTACAGACAAACCTGTAAAAATTCTTCCGCCAAAAACCATGGAAGAAGTTGCCTACTTTGACCATATTGTCAACCCAATTCTACAAGACAAATGTGCCAGTTGTCACAATGCCTCTAAAAAGAAAGGTGGACTTTCCTTTGAAAATCAGGAGATGATTTTAAAAGGTGGTAAAAAAGGATTGGCTGTAGTTGCTGGTGATCTTTCTAAATCAGATTTAATACACCGGGTTTCTTTAAGCGACCACGATGAAGATTTTATGCCGCCAGAAGGAAAAACGCCTTTAACAGAAGAAGAAATAAAATTGATCAGTTATTGGATTGAAAGTGCCAAGGCCGATTTTACCACAAAATTAATGGCAATTGAAAATCATAGCAAAATACTACCCATTGCGGCTAGTTATTTAAAATTAGACGGTAGTGCGGAAGCAGCACTTCCTAAAGTGGCCGCTGTAGACAGTCTTGTTATTGCAGACTTAATTAATGCTGGTTTTGCCATTAGAGAATTGGTGTTTGATGCGCATATTTATGATGTGGTATTGCCTACACAAACGGCTAGTACCAATGAAGAATTCACTACGCTTCTAAAGAAATTAGAAAAAATTAAAGATCATGTATTTTGGTTAGAGTTAGAGGATAACTTTGTTACCGATGAAAACTTACAAACCTTAACTACTTTTTCAAACTTGACAAAACTGAAGTTGGCAAAAAATCCAATTAGCGATGCGGGAATTACTTCTTTAGAAAAAATGGTAAAACTTGAAAGTTTGAATTTGTACGAAACAAAAATTACAGCCTCTTCTTTAGATTCTTTTCTAAAATTCAAAAAATTAAAAAGCGTTTATTTGTGGAAAACAAGTATTACAAAAGAAGAACTCACAAATTTTGAAACAACAAATGAACTTCCTAAACTTTATTTAGGAATGAAAAAATAAACAATATGCGGTACAAGATTGCTACTATATCGGCTAGTATTATTATTTGTCTATTGGCAATCAGCTCGTGCAATCAGAAAGAAAAAAAGGCTAAAGTGGATGTGAATTCCGTGTATACGCCTTTACCCGAGAAAGTAATTTCCCCTAAAAACAATCCTTCATCAAAAGAAAAAATTTCTTTGGGGAAATTACTTTTTTACGATCCAATTCTTTCAGGAAACAAAGATGTTGCTTGTGCCAGTTGCCACCATCCTGAATTTGGCTATGCCGAAGCATTAGACCTTTCTATAGGAGTTAATGGTCATGGACTTAGCAGCAATCGTAAATTTAAAATTCCAAACAGCATTCCACTTGTAAAAAGAAATGCACATACCATTTTAAATGCTGCCTACAACGGAATTGGTATTGATGGCAAATACCATCCACTAAAAGCGCCCATGTTTTGGGACAATAGAGAGCAGAGTTTAGAAGACCAAGTTTTGGGACCTATACAATCTCTTGAAGAAATGAGAGGTACAAAAATTTCTGCTGACGCTATTTTAGATACGCTGGTCAACCGTTTAAAAGGCATTCCTGAATACGTAAAATTATTTGACGATGTGTTCCCTGATAAAAATTCCATCTCCAAAGAAAATATAGCCAAAGCAATTGCTTGTTTTGAAAGAAGTTTGACAACGCCTAACTCCCGCTTTGATCAATTTTTAAAAGGAGATTTAGATGCCATATCCCAAGGAGAAAAGGACGGTTTTGAATTGTTTAAAAAAGCAAAATGCACCGATTGCCACAATGGCCCCATGTTTACCGATTATAAAATTCATGTTTTGGGAGTTCCTGACAATGAAAAATTAGGCTATTCAGATACAGGTTACGAAAAAACTTATGGTTTTAGAACCCCAACCCTAAGAAATTTAAGATATACTGCACCCTATATGCACAATGGAAAATTTAAAACCTTGCAACAAGTTTTAGAATTTTATGAAGACATTGCATCCGGACATTCCGAAAATCCCTTGATCAAAGATTCTCAATTGGATACGCTTAACAAAGGAATTAATTTAAAAGTAAAAGATATGAGTACCATTATTTCTTTTTTCAACACCTTAAATTCCGACAATTTCGACAAAGAAATTCCTAGGGAAGTCCCAAGTAAATTACCTGTTGGCGGAAATATACAATAGGCGTATAAACCCCTTTAACACATCACTAATACCCAAGTTTTCCTTATCGATTTTAAGAATTTATAACACTTTTTGGCTTCCCTAAAAAAGAAGCGCTAATAAATTCTAAAAACTATTTTAAATTAGTACTTTTGCTCTCGATTAATAACATACAACATATAATGAAAAAATATACGTTTACCGAGAAAAAAGATACTCGTTCTGGATTTGGAGCTGGTTTAGCTGAATTAGGAAGAACTAACCCAAATGTAGTAGCACTTTGTGCTGATTTAATTGGTTCTTTAAAAATGGACAAATTTATTGAAGAAAATCCAGAAAGATTTTTTCAAATTGGTATTGCTGAAGCGAACATGATCGGTATCGCTGCTGGATTAACAATTGGTGGTAAAATTCCTTTTACAGGAACTTTCGCTAACTTTTCTACAGGTAGAGTTTATGATCAAATCCGTCAATCTGTTGCTTATTCTGATAAAAACGTAAAAATTTGTGCTTCTCATGCAGGTTTAACGCTTGGAGAAGATGGAGCAACTCACCAAATATTGGAAGACATCGGTTTGATGAAAATGTTACCCGGTATGACTGTTATTAATACATGTGACTACAACCAAACAGAAGCTGCTACTATTGCTATTGCTGCTCATGAAGGGCCTGTTTACTTGCGTTTTGGACGTCCGGTTGTGCCTATTTACATGCCGAAACATACAGATACAGAACACGAAAATAAATTTGTTATTGGAAAAGCCATCCAATTAACAGAAGGTGCTGATGTAACCATTGTTGCTACTGGACACTTAGTTTGGGAAGCATTACAAGCCTCTGAGCAATTAGAAGAATTAGGAATTTCTGCTGAAGTTTTAAACATGCACACTATAAAACCTTTGGATGCAGAAGCAGTATTGGCTTCTGTTGCTAAAACAGGTTGTATTGTTACTGCTGAAGAGCATAACTATATGGGTGGTTTAGGTGAAAGCATTTCTGGAGTATTGGCTAAAAACAGCCCAGTACCTCAAGAATTTGTAGCTGTGAATGATAGTTTTGGAGAATCTGGAACTCCTGCTCAA
>NZ_VDET01000070.1 GCF_006381105.1 Flavicella sediminum
CAATCGGATTAAATTATACAATTCCTTAGAATTATTTAACACCTTGGCTATTTGTCGTATTTCCGTACGATCATTAATTTCTGTTATTTGCTGATTGAAAATCTCTGCATTGTCAGTATCAAACTTAAAAAGCACATCTTTTATTTCTTCAATTTCTTTTTGAATTTCTTCAGCAGATTTAAACAGATTCGAATAATGCTCCATTTCACCCCTTACTCAGATTGCAACTCATTAAAATAATCCTGATTGGTTTTATCGAATTCTTTTTGGATATCTGCAAAATCAACTACAAATCCATAGAAATGATTTTTATAAGTTCTATTTACTCTGGTTAAGGTTTGTAATAAATTATGTGATTTTATTTTACGTCCTATATATAATTTCTTTAATCGTTTGGCATCAAAACCTGTTAACAGCATATTGTACACAAAAAGCAAATCTATGTTCCCTGCTTTGTAGTCAGAAACCCAATGGTTGCGTTCTTGCTTTGTACCCACATTGTGTAAAATTACCTGCGCTCTTTTTACTTTGCTGTTTTCTAATTTTTGTTTCCCATACGTTTAAGGATCCTCTGCAACTTGCCC
>NZ_VDET01000071.1 GCF_006381105.1 Flavicella sediminum
AGGCTGAGAATCTTGCGATTATCAACTCCCACACTAACTTTATACAAAACCGTTGGAATTCATTAAAGAAATTAAAGTGCACTAAATGAATAATCTACAAAATAAGTATAGATTAAAAATCTTCTATTTAAGTATTTTTCTTTACCTAATTCTGAGTAATCAATCCAAAGCTCAAGCTACTGAATTTAAGCGAACCTCTCTAAAAACTGGAATTGGAGTTGGTTTCAATCAGGGTAATAAAGAATCGGGTATAGCTTTATTATATTCATTAGGTTGGCAAAAAAGTTTTGGAGATAAAAATAAATTAAGACTCAATCCGAATTTGCTAATTGGAAATTTTACATCATTTGGATTTACAGACACAAGAAGTCAATATTATAGATTGTCTTCACTTGGAGTAAATATTCATTATGATTTAATTAAATATAAATCTATTTCATTAGTCACAACGGTTGGAGGTTTTTTAAATTATTCGAGAGGAATTTTAGGTCCAGATATAGGAGAATGGCCAGAAACAAACAACAATAATTCCGAGTTTTTTAATTCAATTTACTTTGGAGGAAATTTTTCTATTGGAATTAGAATTAATCCTAAAAACAGAAAATTCGCATATGAATTTAGACCGATAAATGTTCAATTGGGAAATGATTCTTTTGAATTAATGTATTTGATGGTAGGATTAGATATAAAACTAAGAAAATAACGAAATGCCAACACCGAATAATACTAATGTGGGTTTTTATGGGTTGCCCAAAATGCTGTGTGTTTTGACTATGTCACGTATACTGTTTTAGGTATTTTTAGGTCGACTAA
>NZ_VDET01000072.1 GCF_006381105.1 Flavicella sediminum
GAACTTAAAAGTATTGTTGACCTGTATAAAATAAACGAATAAAAACTACCTACAACACCGCATAAAGTTAATGTGAGTTTTTAGGTTTGCTAAAAGGTTTGTGTTTTTTTATTATTTCGCTTCTACTTATTTATCTATTTTTAGGTCGACTAAGATAAAAACACAAAATAAGTAAAAGCTTAGTCCGGGGCTGAGAATCTCGCGATTATCAACTCCCACACTAACTTTATACAAAACCGTTGCCAACCATTAGAAAAAATCGTTTTAAATAAAACTTCGATGAAATTTAATTATCTTTGAAACATGTTACAAATAGATAAAAATATAAAGAGAGTCAAAACACTATGTCGAAAACATAATGTTGAGAAATTATATCTATTTGGTTCTGCTACAAATGAGAGTTTTACAGACAAAAGTGATATTGATTTCTTAGTAAGCTTTGAAAAAAAAGACTTGAATAAATATTTTGAAAATTATATTTCTTTCAAGGAAAAACTAGGAAAATTATTCAAAAGAGATATTGATTTAGTTGAAGAACAAACTTTAAAAAACCCAATACTAATTAATTCAATAAACAAGAATAAAGAATTAATTTATGGATGAGAGAATTTTAAAGTGGATTTATGACATTGACTTTGCTCTAAATGAAATTGATTCGTACTTTGACAATAAGGACAAGAACTTTTTAGAGTATCGAGAAAATACAATGCTCAAAAGAGCAATTGAAAGAGACTTAGAAATAATCGGAGAAGCTGTGAATCGAATCTTAAAAAAAGATCCCTCCTACGCAAATATTATTTCAGATGCAAAAGCAATTATTGGATTGAGAAATCAAGTCATTCATGCATATGATAGCATTTCTGATGAGAATATTTGGTCGATTATCATAAATCATATTCCTAAACTGAAAAAAGAGATTAGAAAAATAATCCAAGAAAACAAATAAACGGTAGGCAACATCGTATAAAGTTAATATGGGTGTTTTTGTGGATTATTCAAAGGTTTTTGTTTGTTTACTGTGTCACTTATACTTATTTAAGTATTTTTAGGTCGACTAAGATAAAAACACAAAATAAGTAAAAGCTTAGTGCTCGGCTGAGAATCTTTCGATTATCAACTCCCACACTAACTTTA
>NZ_VDET01000073.1 GCF_006381105.1 Flavicella sediminum
GGTGCCTTAGCTCAGTTGGTAGAGCAATGGACTGAAAATCCATGTGTCCCTGGTTCGATTCCTGGAGGCACCACTTAAAAACCGTAAAGATGTATTTCTTTACGGTTTTTTTATGCTTCAAACTTTCAACTCACTAATTCTCTATAGGAACTCCTCCTATGCACTTCATAAAAAAAGCCAGACGCTAGTCTGACTTTTTTATTCTTATTTATAATTTTAAATTGAATTACAATTGAAACACTTGCTCCAAAGCAATCCATTTTTCACCATCCTTTGCCCAAGGCAATTCTTGCTGGTAATTCCACATAAGGTTTTCCCACTCCTGTACTTTAGGATTGTTGGCATCCATTTCTGCTTTCTTTGCAGGATCGAAAGTTTCATCTACTTCCATAATCATAAACATACGATTTCCTGTTAGGTAAATTTGCATATCTACAATTCCGGCATCTTTGATGCTTTTTGTAATTTCTGGCCATGCATTTCCGGCAGCATGGTATGCTTTATATTCTGCTATTAGTTTAGAATCATCTTTTAAATCGCAAGAATAACAATATCTTTTCGTACTCATAATTATTAGTTATTAGATTTTTTTAATGTTGCATAACCATAATGTGCTACTACCGCCAAACAAATCATAGGCAATACAAATGAAAAATTCACTTCAGGTATAAATCCTAATATTTGCTCATCTGCAAATCCAGGTCCACCCCAATCTAAAATACTTCCTTGCACAACTGGCATAAAAGCTCCACCTACAATGGCCATTACCAAACCAGCCGAACCAATTTTAGCTTCATCACCCATATTTTTCAATGCAATTCCATAAATTGTTGGA
>NZ_VDET01000074.1 GCF_006381105.1 Flavicella sediminum
ACGATCGTACGGAAATACGACAAATAGCCAAGGTGTTAAATAATTCTAAGGAGGTGTATAATTTAATCCGATTGTCGGGGAACTTTGAATTGTTAGAAAAATTAGATTTCAGAAAACTGTCGGTCTTATCAAGAATAACAAATGATCGATTGGCATTGATCAACACAAAAATAGCTTTAGAAAATAATTTAGAAACCGATAATATTCTAAATTTAGCTTTAGAAGATGTTCTTTTCGCCTTTTCTAAAATAAAACAGGAAGAAATGGTGTTGGCAGACGAGTTGAAAAATACGCTGCAAAAAACTCGTGAAATATTGGGAGGTAATTTTGATGCTAAAGATCCTGTATTTATTGCTCTTAGAGAAGAGTTAGAACGACTGTTTAAAAAACGAAATTTAAGTGAGGTGACCAAAGAAGAAATGGAAGCCAATATAAAAGCCTTGAATGAAATTTACGACAAGGCAAAAAAGTTAGAAAGAGAAAATAATTTATTAAAAGCAAAATACGATTACGACGCAAAGTATGCACGTATTCACAAACGCTTATTAGAAAAAAATCCGCTAACGGATAATGAGCGTAAGTTGTTTGAAGCTTTAAAAGGATTGAAAACAGAAGTGGACAATGAAATTCTACAGAACGCTAAAATTTTAGAAAACGAGAGTTATGTATCAAAAATGATGATGCGTTTGGTGATCAATCATGTTAAGAACAAACAGAAAATAGATATCAATGCAACCGATGTAAAACGTATTAACAACATATTGGTAAAAGAATATATCAATGAATACAATGGCGATGTAGCT
>NZ_VDET01000075.1:0-284 GCF_006381105.1 Flavicella sediminum
CTTCTACTTTTTTAGCTATCTTCAGGTCGACTAAGATAACAACATAAAATAAGTAACAGCTTAGTGCTCGGCTCACAATCTAGCGATTATCAACTCCCACACTAACTTTATACAAACACGTTAGCCACAAGCAAAAAGCACGTGTTTAAATAAAAAAACTAACACGTATCTATGAATTATTTTGTAACTTTGTGAATAGTAAATCATAAATGTATTATTATGAACACAAAATTGACATTAACAATAGAGAGGGATATAATTGAGAGAGCCAAAAACTACGCAAA
>NZ_VDET01000075.1:305-987 GCF_006381105.1 Flavicella sediminum
AAATCGTAGCCTGTCAGACATTATTGAAAATTATTTGAAAATAATTACTAAAGAAGAATCTGATAATAAAAGTTTAAAATTAAATTCAGCGGTAGAGTCACTCAAAGGTTCTTTTAAAATGCCAAAAAATATGGATTATAAAAAAGAACTTGGAAATCGTTTGGAAAAAAAATATTTATAAATGGATAAAGTTCTTATAGATACAGATGTAATTCTTGATTTCTTCTTTGACAGACAGCCTTTTGCAGAGTATTCAGCGGGGATTCTAAATCTTTGTGCNNGGATATACAACTCCTGTGATAATTTCAAATGTTTATTATCTACTTAGAAAAACTGCAAAACACGAAATTATTATTGAAAAGATAAAACAACTTTTAAATATAATCGATATCGTTAAAATGGATAAAAATGCAGTAATAAACGCCTTAAATTCCGATTTTAAAGATTTTGAAGATGCTCTGCAAAATTTTTCAGCAATGGAAAATGGACAAATAAAAATTATACTTACCAGAAATTTAAAAGATTTCAAAAAGAGTGAGTTGGCTGTTTTAACTCCTGAAACTTATCTTAAGGGGAAAGCCAGTGGCTCACACCGCATAAAGTCAATGTGGGTTTTTATAGTTTGCCCAAAGTTCTGTGTCTTTTTATTATGTCACTTCTACTTATTTATCTATTTTTAGGT
>NZ_VDET01000076.1 GCF_006381105.1 Flavicella sediminum
GAAATGGCCAAAAAACACGCTGCTGAGGGTGTGAATACGATTGATGGTGTAAAAATTGATTATCCAACAGAATGGGCACATTTGCGTAAATCAAATACCGAGCCTATTACTACAAGTAATACCGAGAGTACTTCACAAGAAAATGCAGATGCTTTGGCAAGCAAAATTATCGACGAAATAAAAGTAATTGCTGGATTGTCTTAAAATTTAGTTTGAGCAAAAAAAAGCCAGCAAATTTGCTGGCTTTTTTATGAATAAAAGTTTTTTTATAAATCAAATAAACTTGGTAACCATAAACTTAAACTTGGGAAATACGTCACCAAAAATAAAGATACGATCATGGCTAAAAATAGCGGTAATAAAGGTTTTACAACCTTTTCTATGGTCGTGTTTGCAATTCCTACTCCCACAAATAAAACGGAGCCTACGGGAGGTGTACATAAACCAACACATAAATTTAATACCATTACAATTCCGAATTGTACAGGGTCCATTCCTAATTTTTCAATAATAGGTAAAAAAATTGGTGTAAAAATTAAAACGGCAGGCGTCATGTCCATAAACACTCCTACAAAAAGCAATAAGAAATTGATAATAAGTAGAATGATAATTTTGTTGTCGCTAATTCCTAATAACACCTCAGATATGTTTTGAGGAATGTTTTCATAAGACATTACCCACGACATACGCATGGAAGCACCAATAAGGAACATTACGATAGCTGTTGTACCGCAAGATTCTAGCAAGACATCTGGCAAATCTTTGATTTTAATTTCTT
>NZ_VDET01000077.1 GCF_006381105.1 Flavicella sediminum
TATAAGGAAACAGCCCCTGATATAAATCAGGGGCTGTTTCCTTATAATTATGTAGGGCTCAAAAAAAACGATAACTAGTCCTTATTAAAATGAAGTGTTTCTAACAAATCTCCCTTTGAATATTGTACTGTAAAAACCAACGATTTTAAATCCAACTTTAATCTAGCGATGTCTTTATCATTATTCCATACAATATGAATTTCAGTTTCAGTTCCTTGTTTTATTTGCATATTCCCTGAAAAGGCATCACAAGTATTTCGTATTTGCATCAATGTAAGCTGATTATTGACAAGTTCCTTTTTTAAACCTGCTTCAATATCCGCTTCGCTTAAGCTTGTTCTATTAATTTCTTTATGTCCGCCACTTCCTCCTTTATCAGCAGCTTCATAATCATTTTTTCCTGCAAAAATATCTAAATACCATACTTGAGGAATACCAGGCATAAACATTTGGATGGCACGTGCCGCCAATAACTTTTGTTCATTTTCACCTAAGGCGCTGAAGAAGGTGGCATTGACTTGGTAGTAAGATATCTTTTCCCCTGAAGGATCATATAAATTTTTTACTCTCCCGCCTCGTTCCATTATTTTGGTCATAATGGCTTCAATTTCATGATCTTCTAAAAGACCTTTATTATAAACGCCATCTACTTCTTTTCCTTTTAAATCTAACACCGGTATCCCATCATGACAACCAAGCATATTTACTGTTTTGTAGCCTTTGCTAATGATTTCCTTAGCCCAAGTTAATAGGGATGTACTATTGCAATTCTCTAAGGTATGTATGGTCAATCCTGGTAAAAAGAAGTCATAAATCTGATAGCCTTCATCTGCCACTTCATCATGTAAGTGCAAACCATACTCTGCATGAATTTCTGGTAAAAGGGTTAAATTATTGCTTTTTGCAATTTGGTTGATCCGTTCTAAATGGTCCCAAGTACCTGGTTTATTGAAAAAATTTGTTTGTCCAATTTCTTTATGCAAATAGGCAAAAGCATCCAATCGTAAAATTTCACAACCATAACTACTTACTTTTTTCAGGGTTTCTTCATAAAAATCCCAAACCAATTCTGATTTTGCATTCACGTCCATTTGTCCTAAATACGAACGCTTTGCTTGTACAACTTGTAAAATTTCTTTTTTTAAGTGCTTAGCGTTATCAAAATCAAAACTCGACAAATCCAAATCATTGTCAATGGCATTGTTTACAATTTTGCAAACGGAAATTCCCTGAGCCTTGGTCAACCCCTCTAAATGTTCCAAATCCGAAGTCGTCAATTTTGCATAGGTAATTTGCTGGTAAAAAGTATTCCAATAAGGTTTTTCTGAATCATCTGGAAATGCTACTTTAAGTATCGGCAAGCCCGACTTTCTCATAAACAATTTGTTTAAAAACTCCTCATCAGGTATTACAACTCCATTGGCATCTATATTCCCATTGCCTTCCCAGAACTCATTGGGATTGATAAAAAAATCGTTGTATTTTGGCTGTACTCCATACTTCAATAAAGCTTTAAACTGAGGAGAAGCAACCGACAAATGATTTGAAACAATATCAAATTTCAATTGAATATTTAACTCTTTAA
>NZ_VDET01000008.1:0-327001 GCF_006381105.1 Flavicella sediminum
TAAAATATTTTATCTAGGTCAATTTGAATTAAGAAAACAAGAAACAGTTAATTGAAAAATTGATCAAACTTCAACTTCTATTACAGTTTGATTTGATAGGTAGGTTGTACTTTTATTTTACGCTAATCTATTGCCTGTTTTCTCTTTTTAAACGGACAACTAGTTTGCTACGACTTCAGTTTCTAATTGATGTTTTTTCTATCCCTTCGTTTTAAAACAAATGAAATTTCTTTGAAATTTTAAATAGTATTTCTCACACAATAAGCTACAATGAAAACACATTTTTTTACCATACTAATGATTACTTTGTTTTGCATGACTTTCTGCGAAGCTCAAAAAAAACATAAAAAACCAAATGTTATTTATATAATGACTGATGACCATGCAGCACATGCTACAGGTCTTTATGGCGGACGATTGGCAGGTTTAAATCCAACACCTACTATTGATAAATTTGCTCATGAAGGAATGGTTTTTGAAAACTGTTTTGTCACAAATTCTATTTGTACTCCTAGTAGAGCTTCTATTTTAACAGGACAATATAGCCAAACAAATGGTGTCTTAGATTTATGGGGAGACTTAGATGTTGACAAGCAATATTTACCGAAGGAAATGAAAAAAATGGGATATGAAACAGCTATAATCGGGAAGTGGCATTTACATAATGAACCAGTAGCTTTTGATTATTATAAGGTTTTACCTGGACAAGGGAAATATTTTGATCCTGAGTTTAGAGAAAAGGGAAAAGGAGATTGGCCAACAAATTTGGTAAAATATAAAGGACATGTTACAGATGTAGTTACAAACAACGTGATCGATTGGTTTGAGAAAAGAAACGAAACGGAAAAACCGTTTTTCTTAATGTATCATTTTAAGGCACCTCATGATATGTTTCAGTTCAATCCTAAATATGCTGACTATTTAGAAGATACACATATTCCAGAGCCTGAAAGTTTGTACAATCAGCCTAATTGGGGGTCAGTAGCAACACGAGGTGAAAAAGATAGCATGCTTCATAATATTGGATCTTCAATTTCAGCAAGACATCGCAATAGAAACTATGTAGATGTTTATAAAACAGGTGATAGACCCACAGAAAAGGAAGCTACAAGTGCGGCTTATCAAGAGTATTTAAAACGTTATTTACGCTGTGTTAAAGGAGTCGATGATAACTTGGGCAGATTTTTTGACTATTTGAAGAATAAAGGTTTATGGGAAAATACCATTATTATATATACTTCTGACCAAGGTATGATGCTTGGTGAACATGATATGGAAGATAAACGATGGATGTATGAAGAATCTATACATATGCCATTTATAGTTCATTATCCTAAAAAAGTAAAAGCGGGTTCTCGGTCTGATGCATTAATAAATAACACAGATTTTGCACCTACAATTATAGACTTGGTTGGTGGTAAAGTGCCAAGTTATATGCAAGGAAAAAGCATGAAGAAAATTCTGAAAAAAGGAAAGGACAAACATTGGCGTGACTATACCTATTACCGTTATTGGATGCATATGGTGCACCATGATATTCCTGCTCATTTTGGTTTACGAAGCAAAGACTATAAATTAATTTTTTATTATGGAAGGTACCACGACTTGAAAAAAGAAGGTTCACTAACCATGTATTGGAATGATGAAGCCCATTCAAATAAAGTACTACCCACACCTGCTGCTTGGGAATTTTATGACCTCAAAAATGATCCTAATGAAATGGTTAATGTCTATAAAAACCCAAAATATCAAGACATCATTTTAAAAATGAAAGCGCAATTAAAAGTTGAAAGACGGGAATTAAATGAAGAAGATGCTAAATACCCATTTCTTCAAAATATTATTGAAACGCATTGGAATGATTAATATTTTGTGCGTTTATTAGTAATACTATGAATTGTTGTGAATGAATTATTTCGATTTATTTATTCTTTTATGAAGAGTGATGTGACCCGTAAATTTCTATTTTAGATAATCGGACATTTCGTGTATTGATTTTTTTTATGATAAGAAATGAAAAGTAGCTCTTTTACGGAAAATAGCTGCAATTCAATTCATTTTTCTTGTTCTTCCTTGTTTTATAAAGGGTTCGAACAATTTATACCCCTAATATGATTATTGTATTGGTAGTCCTAAAAGAACAAATAAAGTAATTTTAACAAAAAAATATTATTCAGATGGTAAAAAAAATAGTACTCCTAAATAAGGAGATTAAAAGTATTCATGTTTTTTTGTTCATGTTATGCTTCTTTGTGTCAATTGTAAATCGAGCACAAAGTTCAGAAAAACCGAATATCGTATTCATATTTGCAGATGATTTAGGTTTTGCGGATTTAGGTTTTACAGGTAGTGATTCTCATCTAACTCCGAATTTAGATAAGTTAAGGAAAGAGAGTGTTTATTTTGACAATGCATATTCGTCGCACCCTACATGTTTGCCAAGTAGACTTTCGTTAATGACGGGTAAGTACCCTGCGCGGATTGGAGCTGTAAGTCATGGTAAATTAGGAGGAGTCGCTTCTGGTGATAATTCTTTGCCTTGGTCAGAAGTTACTATAGGACAGGCGCTTCAAAATGATGGGTATTATACAGGTCATATAGGGAAGTGGCATATTAGTAAAGGAGATAATAATCCTCATACTCGTGGGTTTGATGAAGATGTTGCTTCGAATGATTTTTGCTGCCCTGGAAATTACTTTTATCCATATGAATCAGATAAAGAGTGGCAAAAAGAGATGTCTAAAATTCCAGATTTAGAAGATCGTAAACCAGGAGATCATTTAACAGATGCGCTTGGGGAAGAGGCTGTTAAGTTTATTTCTAAACAATCAAATAAAAAACCTTTTTTCTTGAATCTTTCGTTTTATGCTGTACACACACCTTTAGCAGCGAATAAAGAAAAAGTTAAAAAATATAAGGCACTAATAAATAAGAATACCCGCCAAAATAATGCCGTATATGCTGGACTAGTAGAACATTTAGATGATGCGGTAGGTAATGTGTTAAAAGCGTTAAAAGAGCATGGCTTCGATAAAAATACCGTTGTTATTTTTACAAGCGATAATGGAGGTGAAATTACGCATGGTATCACAGATAACTACCCATTGCGAGCAGGAAAAGGCTCTTCTTATGAAGGGGGGATTCGAGTGCCTTTATTGGTGAAGTGGCCTGGGGTTACTAAAAAAGGAAGTGTTTGTAAAGAGCGAATAATTGGTTTTGATTACTATCCAACTTTATTAGAAATAGCAGGTGTTAAGGGAGATGCAAATCACAACAAACATGTTGATGGTTTAGATTTTACAAGTTTACTAAAGAACCCTCATAAGAAATTAAAAAAGAGAGATCTGCATTGGTTGAAATATATTTCTTTAATCCATTTAAAATATCCGGTAGCAGATAGAAATAGATGTGTGGAAACAGTGATTAGTGGAGATTGGAAACTGATGCAGTTTTTTCAAATGCCAGATAATTATTCAGGACATTTTGAATTGTATAATTTAAAGAAAGATCCTTCTGAGACTACAAATTTAGCAAGTAAATACCCTAAGAAGGTTAAAAAATTATATAAGTCTATGAGGAATTGGGAAAAAGAAGTTGACGCCCCTGTCTATGATATGGAAAAATTTTACGGAGCTGCGCAGTAAATAAACTCAGTTGGTCAAAAATAAAATCAATAAATGATTATCAATACAAATTTTATGAATTCAAATAGGTTTTTATTAAGAGTATTGCTGTTAACCTTTGTGTTTGTTTGTCGGTTAAATGCACAAAAGCAGGGAGTTGCTCCTAAGCAATTTGCACATTCTTTAAAAGAATACAATGCTAAATATATTACCAATCAATTTGCACCTGTACTAAAACCGGCTAAGAAAATATATGTCTCTATTGACGGTCGTGATACGAATAAAGGAACAAAAAACAGACCGTTTAGAACGATTGAGGCTGCTAGAAATAGTATTAGAATCTTACAATCTGAAAAAGGATTACCTAAAGGTGGTGTACACGTAATTCTGGAGGAAGGGGTTTATCAAATTGATAAAACTATTTTTTTCAGTAAAGAAGATTCTGGAACAGAGATAGCGCCAATAGTGTATAAAGGGGTTGCTTCAAACAAAGTTGTTTTATCAGGAGGTTTAAGTATCGATACTAATGGATTTAATAAAGTAGAAGATAAAGTGCTTTTGGATCGATTAAACCCAAAAGCAAAAGGCCATGTTATTAGTGTAGATCTTTCAACAAACCCTGATATTGAAGGTTATTTTCAAGGTGATGGTCTTTATGGTCAAATCTCTATGGATGGTTTTATGTTGCAATTGGCACAGTGGCCCAATAGAGGATACAATCAAATAGGAGAGATTATTGAAAGTGGACCTACAACACGTCTGTTAAAACCAGGTGAAAAGGCAATGCCTTATTCTAGAGAAAATCCAACAGGAGGAAAATTTATTTTTAAAGAAACCTTATCTCCTTTAATTCAAAAAGAATTTGAGCGAACAGGTGATATGCAGGCTCAAGGCTATTTTCATAATGATTGGTATTTTCAAGATGAACCTGTTGGAAAAATAAATGATGGCACTGTTCAATTATTACATCACACTAGATATGGCATTTTAGATAAAATTAAAGAATTACCTCGTCGTGTTAGACTTTTTAATGTTTTGGCAGAGTTAGATGAACCGGGGGAATGGTATTTCGATAAAAAGGAGCAGCGTTTATATATTTGGCCTATTGATACTTTTATGCCAGGAAAATCATCATTAACAGTTATAGGAAAACAAGCAAAAGAAGGCGATAATACAGGAAGTGAATTGATAAAGTTAGAAAATACATCCTACTTGACCTTTCGTGATTTAATATTTGAAAATACAGACGATTTAGCCGTTAGTATAAATGATGGTCAGTATAATTTATTAGCGAGTTGTGTTTTTCGAAATGGAAACAGAATGGGCGTTCGAATAAATAACGGAAAATATAATGGTGTTTCAGGATGTGATTTTTATGACTTGTACAATGCTTTTAGTATTTCTGGTGGGGATTTTAAAAATTTAGAAAACTGTTACAATTTTGCCACTAATAATGTGATTAGAAATTGTCGTTTACGCGGTTATGGTGTTGTAGGTTTGTCTGGTGTAGGTATTTATTTTGCAAACAATCTATTACATAGTATGAATGGGGCAGTGAGTTATACTACCGTAAATTTGTTAATGGAGTATAATGAATTTTATAATATTGGTTATGAAATGGGTGACTTTAACGTGGCTTATTGTGGAGCGCAATGGTACACTATGAATAATGTGATCCGTTATAATTTTGTACATCATTTATTTGAACCAGGAGGACATCCTGTAATGGCATTTCGTAATGATGATAATGGGCAAGGGATGAAAGTTTATGGAAATGTATTTTATCGTTCAGGTAGAGGGAGTGTACAGTTTGATGGAGCCTTAAACGATTTTCAGAATAATATTACTTTAGATTGCTCGGTAATGTGGTGGACTTTAAAAAAAACAAGTACACCTGATGCAATTAGTGAACAATGGAAAGACTTAGCAAAGTTCGGAAAAGAACTTCCGCATGGTGACAAAGGCGATTACATTTATATTACTGAAAAATTATTAGGAAAGAAAGGTTGGGAAGAAAGCCCCTGGATTGATGAATTTCCAGAAATGAAATTGACTATGGATACTAACCCATTCTCACAAACCTTCTGTAATGTAAACCTTAATTACACCTATAAAGTAAGAGAAGAATTTCATATACATGGAGGCTCAGGTACTGTTGAAGGTATGGAAAGTAAAGCCGTGGGAGAGTTCAGTGATCTTCCCAAAGAAGGGAGTTTTAGGTTGTCAGAGTCTATCACATTAAATGATTTTAAAGATGTTAAGTCTTTAGATTTTAATTTCAACAGTAATTTTAAACCTATGGAAGGTTTTAAATCTATTCCATTTGATGAAATAGGACTTATTGAAAATGATTTCCGTGTAAGTTCTTTTGATAAAGTTGCTGATAGAAAAGCTATCTATAAACGTTTTGAAAATGAAGTTTCTGGACGTTATAATGCCAAGGTTGTTAATGCAAGATATCCTAAACCAAGTTATTTAAAATAGTGTGAATATAAACTAAACCTCCCTTTTGTCTTATTAAATATCAGAGGGAATTAATCTTAAAATAAAAAGTATGAAAAAAAATACATTAGGTATACATCTATTTTTGTTGTGCTTATTCTGTTTAGGAATAAACATAAAAGCACAAGAATTATATGTTTCAACTACAGGAAGTGATAGTAACGATGGGTCTAAAGAAAAGCCTTTGGCAACCCTCATAGGGGCAAGGGATAAAGCGCGAACAACAGGAGCTAAAACGATATATATACGTGGTGGGCGTTATAATTTTGATAGTACTTGTGTGTTGGATGCTCAAGACTCAGGTGTTACTTTTACAGGGTATAATGATGAAAGGGTGATTTTTGATGGGAGTAAATTTATTAATCCTGAGGGATTTGAACTTGTTACTGACGATGTTTTATTAGCAAAATTACATAACAATGCACAAGGTAAAGTGTACTCAAAAATAATTACTGATAATGATTTGAAATCCCTTTTAAATACATCTACTGCTCAAATTTCTGTAAATGATAAAATGGCAACGTTGGCTAGATTTCCTAATATAGGTTTTGCTACCATAAATCGTAGTACTATTACAGGGGAAGTCAAAGCAACCGAAGGAACAAATGAAGCTCCTAAAGGGGCAGAGTTTAAGCTTTATGAAACTATGGATGCACCCAAATGGAATGCCGAAATAGGTAGATTAAAAAAAATGAAAATAAAAGGCTATATCTCTGCAGATTGGTTAAGAGAAGAACACGAAGTAAGCTCTGTAAGTACATCTGGTAGTATTAGACTACGTGATGGTGCTAAATATGGAATGCTAGAAGGAGGTGCCCATGTTAATCGTTTGTTTTTTTATAATCTTTTATGTGAATTAGATGAACCTGGAGAGTGGTTTTATGATCCAACAGACTCTCGTTTATATTTATGGCCAAGATCTGAAATAACTAAAGATTCAAGTGTTGGAGTTTGGGCGGGACCTCAGTGTTTTGAAATAAATGATGGGCAGAATATTCAAATTAAAAAAATGACTATCCAAAATGTTGGAAAAGGAGTTAATGGTCAAGGAGCCATAAATGTTAAGGGGTTTAGTAAAAATGTTTTGATTGCTGGAGTTACATTTAGGTATATAGCACAACCTTTAACAGGATTTAATATTTATTACGACGTGAGAGATAGTAAAGTTTTGAGCTGTGATTTTTATGATATGCCAGGTAATAGATTGTATGGAGGTAAGGTAACTTCTACAGCTATTGAACATGGGAATAATAGTGTAGAGAATTGTCATTTTACACAGGTATATTCAAAAGACTATTACGGAGGTGTTGGTGCTATAAATGGAGCAGGTAATATTTTTAAAAATAATTTATTTCATAATATAAATGGACAACCAGTTAATCACTCTGGGGTAGATCATGTTATAGAACTTAATGAAGCTTTTAATGTAGGTATTGAAGAAGGTGATGGAGGTGTTTTCTATACTGGGGCTGACATGTGGTCTTTCGGAAATGTAATACGTCATAACTTTGTACATCATATTATGAGTGTGCCTAAATTATTAGGAAGAGCCGCTTTTTTTTCTGATGATTTTGATGCAGGAGAAGAGGTTTCTGAAAACGTTGTTTATAAAGGTGGTTGGGAATCTTTAAAAATGAATAAAGGCGGAGGACATGATATTGTTCGGAATGTCATCTTAGAATGTTACAGAGGTATCCGAAATGGAAATAGTAATTCATCACACTATACTAAAGCATTTAATTATTTAGCTACAGATCCTTTGTCTAATGCTAAAGAAAACTATATTGGAAGAATGCTTAAAGCTATTGGAACTTCTGGTTGGGAAACTACGGTTACAGCAGATAACTGGACAGATAAGATTGAAGATTTTTGGTTGCAGAGATACCCTAAGTTTAAAGAAATGATAATGGCATACAAAGCCAATAAGAATTTTAGACCCTATGCATCTCACTACGATGACAACATGTTTTACGGGAATCATACAAATATTTTAGGAGGCTCTGTAGAAACAAAAAATGGAAATCAAAATATCGATTTATCAATATTTGAAAATCCTAGCGTATTAAATTTTAAATTTAGAGAGCCTCGTCCGTCTTATGCCCCAAAAATTCCTTTTGGAAATATAGGGTTGTATATTGATAATTACCGTTGTGCAGTGCCTAGTAAAGATACATATCGCCAAAAAGTAAAAGAACGATTTAGCGGTCAGCCTTCTCATGATAGCAGTGCTTCTTATGACTATAAAACGATTAACGAAAGATTGTATTACAATTCAGGAGAAATGATTTTCAAACTTACACCTTGTATGGGGGTAATTGAAGAAACAGGTGATGATAGTTTTACAATAACAGCAATTAGCGAAACCTGTATAGATAAGTCAAACGGACAGATACAAATTTCTGCTAAAAACCAAGGGAATTATGAAGCTGTTTTGAATGGAGGCAGTGCGATCACTTTTACTAATGAATGGGCCATTGCTAATTTAGCACCAGGAGCTTTTGATTTGTGTATTACAAATACAGCTACTAGCAAGGAACAATGTTTTAGTTTGGTTGTTGATGCTGGCGGTGTGGTAGCGGGAAAAACCTCAAGCAAAAGAGGAGTTGTAGAGGTAGCTATTTCTAAGGGAACTGCCCCATATGAGGTATTGGTAAATGGAGAACAGGTCATGCAAACGCACTCTTCAAATTTTGAAGTTTCTGCCAATCAAGGAGATTTAGTGGAGGTGAAAACAAGTGTGGTTTGTGAAGGAGGACTTTCTCAAATAGTTTCAGATTTTTTCGATGTTTTTCCAAATCCTTCTCAAGGGCAATTTGAAATCGCCATGGGAACATCTTTAACAGAAGTTTATGTTTCTGTTTATAATGTTTACGGAAAACAAGTGTCGTCAAAAATGTATAGTGTAGATGAAGGCCGTATTCAGTTAGATATCCAGTCACAGCCAAATGGCGTTTACTTTGCGACAATTAATTTAAAAGAAGAGTTTAAAACATTAAAAATCATCAAAAAATAATGAAAAAATATATAATATTTTCAATTGTATGTATAGGACTATTACTTTCATGTAGTGGTGAAGGAGATGACCCCATTGTAGATCCAGACCCAGGTAATGGAGGAGGAGGTGGAGTAGAAGCGAACAAAGCTCCTTCTATTCCAGTATTAAGTGATCCGACCAATAATAAATTATGTATTGATAATAATTTAGTATTTGATTGGGCTGCTTCAACAGATCCAGAAGGAGATGCTGTTAAGTATGCGTTAGAGGTTTCAAAAAATATGGAATTCACTCAAATTACGCATTTATTTACCAATTTAACCAGTCTTAGTAAAACAGTTTTGTTAGACCGGTCACAGGCTTATTATTGGCGCGTAAAATCGACAGATAGCAAAAATAAATCAAGTGATTTTTCAACTGTTTATCAGTTTTATACAGAAGGTTATGGGGTTGAGAATCACTTACCGTTTTCACCAAGTTTAGTTTTACCATCCTTGTCAGCGACAGTAGAATCTGATGGCTTAGAGTTGATTTGGGGAGCAACAGATGTAGATGGAGACGCCTTAAGTTTTGATATTTATATGGATGTAACAAACAGTCCAACTACAGCAATCGCAACAAATCACAGTTCCAAAACATTCCTAGTTAATGGTTTGGCTTCAGGCACTACTTATTATTGGAAAGTGGTAGCCAAAGATGGAAAAGGAGGCGTTTCAAAAGGAGAGGTCTGGAGTTTTACTACAGATTAAAACAGAGTTAGAAGTTTTTTATGTTCACTTCAAAGTTTTAAAACTAATTATAAATAGAAAAAAGATGAAATTATTTACAAATGTTTTTCTCGGTGGGATGTTACTCTTCTTACTTGGGACTGTAAATATATCAGCTCAAAAAAATATAGCACAATTAAATGATAAACCTCATTTTAATGAAGCGTATAGCAATATTTATACTGTAAATCTATTGGCTCAATGGCCAAATCGTAGCTATAATCATATTGATAAAATTGTTAAGGAAGGCCCCACAACACGTTGGTTAAAACCAGGAGAAAAATCTATGCCCTATTCGGTAGAAAATCCTATCGGTGGTAAATTTATTTTCAAAGAAGATTTGTCGCCTAAAGTTTTAAGTGGATTTATACGAACAGGAGATATTCGTGCGCAAGGCTATTTTTCATAATGATTGGTGTTTTCAAGATGAATCTGTAGGTAAAATAGTTGACGAGACAGTTCAATTATTTCACTACACCCGTTATGGTATTGTGGCAAAAATTGAAAGTGTTCCGAGTTGTGTTAGACTTTTTTATGTTTTAGCAGAATTAGAAGAGCCGGGAGAATGGTATTTCGATAAAAGATGAACCTTTATATGTTTGTCTAATTGAAGGTGTTAAAACAATTCCTTTTGATAAAATAGGGTTAAAGAAAGATTCTTTTAGAGTAACTGTTCCTAATAAAGAAACATACCGAAGCAATGTTTACAATTATGTTAAAAACGACAAAGGTGGGCGATACAATGCTCAATTAGTAAATGGTAGATATCCAAAACCAAGTTGTTTTTATTTTTTAATAAAAACAAGAATATATTATGATTTTAATCACATTAAAAAATAGAATTTAAATTAAAAATAATTGATAAATGAGATATTTAAAAACATACCGAATTAAGCTTTTTTTCTTCTGTTTAGTTAGCTTTAAGATGTCTGTAGCTCAAGAAGAAAGCTACAGTTATGTTCCTTTGGATAATATGGGTTTTTTTGATGACCCAGGAAGAAACTGGCAGATTACTTCAAACTTTATTTCAGATTTCTCTAAGCCTTGGGATATAAATAAACTAGATAAAGGTAGTGGCGTTCTTGTAAATAATTTAACTAAAAAGCATCGGTCTCATCTAGTCACTAAAAAAGAATTTGGTGATATTTATTTGGAACTAGAATTTATGATGGATAAAGGATCAAATTCAGGTGTTTATTTACAAGGAAGATATGAGATCCAGTTGTTAGATAGTTGGCGAAAAGTAGATCCTACTTTTGCGGATTGTGGAGGAGTTTATCAACGTTGGAATACAAAGGCGGAAGTAAAAGGTTTTGAAGGAGTAGCTCCCATAGAAAATGCGACGCGTGCTCCTGGATTGTGGCAACAGCTTCGTATTCGTTTTCGCGCTCCTCGTTTTAATTCCGATGGGAAAAAAATAGCCAATGCTCGTTTTGAAGAAGTTTACCTTAATGGTATTTTAATTCAGCAGCAAGTCGAAGTTTCAGGGCCAACAAGAGCTGCAATGTTTTATGATGAAATGGCAACGGGTCCCTTAATGATTCAAGGAGATCATGGTAAGCTTGCAATTCGTAATATAAAATACAGCCATAGTAAGTTTAAAGTACCAAAAAATACTATTAATAAGGAGTTGGTTGTAATAAAACCGGATAGCAAACCCTACTTATTGAGAAGTTTTCTTGATTATAAAGGAGAAAAGTTAAACTACGTTGTCTCCATGGGTACAACGGAAGGTGTTCATTATTCTTATGATGTTTCTCAAGGTGCTTTGTTGCAAGTTTGGAGAGGTCGTTTTATGGATGTGACAGATATGTGGCATCGTCGAGGTATAGCACAATTAGCGCAACCTTTGGGAAGTGTGATCCCATTCTTTAAAGGGCCTTCACTTGCTAGTTTATCAAATATGGAATCAAGATGGTCGGAAGAAGTTAATTTTGAGGATATGGAAGATAGGAGTTATTTACTCGATAAAAATGGAACTCCTACTTTTAAATATAAGTTAAAAGATGTTAATGTAAGTGATAAAATAGAGTTAGAATACGGTGGAAGATCCTTAAAAAGAAATTTGAAAATAGAAAATCCTCCTGCTAATTTGTATTGTAGGGTAGTTTCTGCAAAAGAATTAGAGCTTGTGCGTAAAAACTTATACCGTGTAAACGGTATTTATTATGTACAATTGAATAAAAATTCTAATCCGATTATTAGAAAAACAGCAACAGGAAAAGAGATGCTTTTATCTCTTGAAAAGCACGAGAAATCATTCACTTATTCCATTATTTGGTAATATAAAAACTTAATTTAATGATTAAATTCAAGAATATGTCTTATAGGAAAATTAAAATTTTAGGGGTATTTATGTTCATAATTTTAACTGTATTTGTTGGACAAGCTCAAGAAAAAAAAGAACTTCAGGTTGATCCAACAGAGGCTGATTATTATAAAATAAATACCATTCCCATTCCTGAAGGAATGATGTTGGGTATTGGTGGAATGGCTATGTTACCAAATGATAAGTTAGCAATAAGTACGCGTCGAGGTGAAATCTGGACAATTTCTAATCCATACATGAAATTTGGACAAAAACCTAGTTTTAAACTTTTTGCAAAAGGACTGCATGAGCCATTAGGTTTGGCATATCGTAATGGAGCACTTTATACAGCCCAGCGTCCTGAGTTAACCAGGTTGAAAGATTTGGATGGCGATGGAATAGCAGATGAATATAAAACGGTTTATCCATTTCATCTTTCAGGAAATTATCATGAGTATGCTTATGGTCCGGTCTTCGATAAAGATGGTAATATGACAGTTACACTTAATTTAGCATGGCATAAAGGTATGCAGAGTTTGGTGAAATGGCGTGGTTGGATGTTGAAAATAACAGAAGAAGGAAAAAGTGAACCCTATGCTACTGGTTTACGCTCTCCCGCTGCCTTTGGTCTTAATAAAGAGGGAGATATTTTTTATGCTGAAAATCAAGGTAGATGGATTGGTTCTGGTTATATAACAGCCTTGGAAAAAGGAGATTTTGCTAGCCACCCAGCGGGTTTAAAATGGTCAAGTGAGCCTGAATCTACCGTTAAATTAAAAGTAGATGATATTCCTGATACAGGTAAGCCTCAGTTTGAAGTAGCAAAAAACATTGCGGGTATAAAAACGCCATCTGTTTGGATTCCGCATGGGTATATGGGGGTTTCAACTTCAGGTATGTTGTTAGATGATCGTGGAGATTTTGGCCCTTTTAAGGATCAAATTTTTGTAGGTGACCAGGGAAGAAGTTTAATAAATAGAGTATTCCTTGAAAAAGTGAAAGGGGTATATCAAGGGGCTGTATTTTCATTTGTCAAAGGTTTTTCTTCAGGAGTGTTTCGTATGTGTTGGGGATCTGATTCAAGTATGTTTGTAGGTATGACCGCTAGAGGTTGGGGGGCCACTGGAGGTGAAATTTATGGATTACAACGATTAGTTTGGAACGGTAAAGTTCCATTTGAAATAAAAGCAATGCGAGCAATGTCCGATGGTTTTGAACTTGAATTCACAAAACCGGTAGATAAGAACTCTGCTTCGAGCATTGAGTCATATCACTTTAATACATTTACTTATAAATACCATAACACCTACGGTAGTCCTGTTATAAATAGGGGAGATTGTAATGTTAAGGCAATTAAAATTTCTGATGATGGAATTAAAGTACGTGTAGCCCTTGATAATTTGAAGGAGGGATATATACATGAAGTTTCTGTAAAAGGAATTCGTTCAGCGCATGAAAAACATCCAATTCTTCATCCTGTTGGTTACTATACATTAAATAAAATACCGGAGGGGAATAAAATGGAGGCTAAGTTTTTTCAAGAGGAAAATAAAAAAAAGTATCTAGATATACTTGAGAAGAAAGAAAAGAAAAGGAAAGTGAAATTAGCATCTAAAACCAATAAAAAGAAAAGTTCAAACCTTAAGAATATAATAACTCTTGAACAAGTTCGTCCACTGTTAATAAAGCATACATGTATAGCATGTCATGCTACAGATAAAAAGCAAGTTGGGCCATCATTTAAAGAAATTGCCAAGCGTGGATATTCTGCAGATAAAATGGCAAAGTTAATTTATGAACCTCAGCCCGAAAATTGGGCGGACTATGCAACTCCAATGCCCCCAATGAGTCATGTTCCTAAAGCGGATATTTATAAAATTGTAAAATATATAAAATCTTTGCAATAACGTTTAATAGAGAATCTATAATTGTCATAAAAATATAATAAATCAATAATTAATTATAAAAGATGAACTTAAAAACAATTAAAAAAGGTGTGCTAAATACTCTTTTATTAAGTATGTTGGTGGCATGTAATGAGACTGATTTAAATAAGAACTTAGTAAAAAAAAAGAATGAATATATAAGGGGAAATACTTTAGCCGAATTACAGCATGATTTTGTAAACACCAGATACCAAGCGTATTTTCATTATAATATGTGTACGTTTAAAAATTTACACTCAGACGAGTATGAAGGAAGATCAAGAGGAACAGAACCTGCTACTATGTTCTCTCCAACCGGTTTAAATATTGGTAACTGGGTAAAAGCTGTAAAAGTAGCTCGTATGGAAGGAGGTTGGTTAACTACAAAACATCACGGAGGGTTTTGTTTATGGGATAGCTAATTTACAGATTATGATGTAAATTCATCGGGAGACAAAACAGATATAGTTCGTGAGTTTACAACCAAATTTAGAAAGGCTGGCTTAAAAGTAGGTTTGTATTATTCTATTTTAGATTATCATCATAGTGTTGAAAACGGAAAAACTTCAGCCAAAGATGTGCAATTTTTAAAAAATCAAATAACAGAGCTTTTAACCAATTATGGTAAAATTGATTATATCAATTTTGATGGATGGAGTTCATGGCCAACTACTCCAAATTTTGATGACGTTGCGTATGGTGAAATTTTGGGCTTGGTGAAAAAATTACAGCCAGAATGTTTGATTATTTCACATACTTATGAATCTAATTTGTCTCATGCTGAAGTACCTTTTGCAGAAGCTGCAGGTAGAAATTATCCGTATCATCCAGATTATTTACGTCCAACAGCTGCTTCTGATTTTTTACAGCGCGGATGGTGGTGGGATAATACTGATGAAATGAAAGTTAGAAAAAGTGTGGATTATATTCTAGGAAAATTAAATAGTTATAATTCTCATAATTCGGTATATATTCTTAATATTTCTCCTAATATAGCGGGTGATATTGATACTGATGTTTTTGTTCGATTAAAAGAAGTGGCTGATGTTTGGAAAAAACCAGCGGATATTCCTATGGGAAATAATTGGGGTTATCAATACAACACTCAGGAAAATTTAGCATTTATGAAATCTTGTGAGCAATCAAGTATGAATAAGTTTGTTCGAGACAAAAGAGCGTACCCAAGAGCAGAAATTGTTGTTGATGGTGTTACTGAAGGGAATGCGATGATGAAACAAACTTCTTGGACCCTTTTAGAAAATAATCCTTGGTGGCGTGTTGATTTAGGAGAGGTTTATACAGTAAATGAGATAATTATTTACAATCGTACCGATGGTATTGAGGTAAATCAGTTAAAAGATTTTACTGTTTCATTGCATGATGCTGTAGGAAATATAGTTTGGAAATCGGTTCAAAATCAAGTTCCAATTCCTTCAGTTAAAATTCCAGTGAGTAATAAGAAGGGGCGCTTTGTGAAAATTCAATTGAATGGTAAAGGTTCTTTGACTTTAGCTGAAGTTATTGTGAAATAAAAAATCCAGTTAAATTAAAAAAAATGACTAAGTCTTGATGTAATGATCTAGACTTAGTCATTTTTTTTGTTTAAATATCTAATTGCAATAAATTCAATATAGAATCGTTTAAAAGCCTTTTAAAACAGGGGGTTGAACAAAATGAAGCCTAAATAAGAACATTTTGAGAGCCCTTTTGTCTTTATAATATGTCCAAATTTGAAGAATACTTATTTCTAATGAATAAGTGTTATTTAATTAAAAACTTAATATTATTAATTATGAGAAAAAGATTACAAACTTCAGTTTTTGTTGTGGGGGCATTATTAACAGTTCAAATGTCCTTTGGGCAATCAGTTGCTGTGCCATTGTCTAACGCTACAGGTGGTGCAGGTAATTATCCAACGTCAAGAAATGATCCTAATTATGTGATCAATGATGCTTTTGCTTACGACTTAAACAGTCTTGCTGACACTTATCCTGATACCGATGCATCAGGAACAGATAATTATTTTATCTCAGATAATACAGCTGCCTATAATTGGTGGAAATGTGACATCGCTATTCCTTCTGGAAAAACCTTAAAATATTTAGAGTTGTATACAAGGAAAGGTATTGTCATAAATAGTAGAACCTACTAATAGATATTTTGACTTAAAAATAACGTTGCATGATGGTTAAATAAAAGAAGCTAATTGTTTTCGTATATGAAATTTACTAAGGGTATTATAAAAATTAAGTTTGAGTAAATTATTAATGGAACTTGAGAGGTAGTTTTGAATTATTACTTGTTAAAACAATTGAAAACACTAGGGTTGTGTTTTTTTTGAACAAATTTTCATCCAAATAGGAATATATGTTATCCTTGATAACCATAAAAGTTGGCATCTTTGAATAATTGAAAAAAGAAATCAAGTTAAGACTATTATTAAACTAGCCTTAATAAGAAGTTTACTTTCGTCAAAACAATAATTAATATTAACTAAACTAAAACTGATTTGAAACAAAACCAATGTTATTACACGGTGAGTGTATTGAAAAAAAATAAAGTAAACCCTTTTGGGAGATATTTAATACTTCCATAATATTTATTAACCAATTTATTTAAATACTAAAAAAATATGAAATACATCAATAAGTTCTTCTTGTTATTTGTGGTTTTCATGCCCTTAATAGCATGTGATGAAGATGATGCATTTGTTGATAAAAAACCAAATGTTACTTTGCTTTCACCTGTTGATAAAACAAGTGGAGTGGATATTGCGCCTGCATTTGAATGGCAAGGGGTAGACCCAAGTGGAGATGATTTAACCTACGATTTTTATTTAGGTCTAGATAGCACGAAATTATATTTAGAAGCAAAAGATTTAACTGAAACAAACTATAAGCTTTTGGATTATAAACTTCGAAAAGATGGCGAGTTTTATTGGAAAGTTGTCGCTAAAAATGGTTTTGAAAAAGGAGAAAGTGCTATTTGGCGTTTTATGTCAATTCCTGCTCCAGCAGCACCTAGTTTGCTAATGCCAGAAACGAATGATTTTGTTCGTGAGAGTTTGGTGTTGGAATGGGAAGCTGTGCCAGCTGCTGAGGGAGAAACGATTAGTTATAACGTTTTTTTAGATAAAGATGAAAATCCAAAGGAACTTGCAGGTAAAGTAGATGACGGAAGTACTTCTTTAACTATAGATGCTTCAAAGCTTGATGTTGGCTCTGTTTATTATTGGAGAGTAGATGCTACTGATTTGATTAATAGCTCAGCTAGTGAAGTTCGTTCTTTCAAAAAATTAAATACAGGAGCTCCTGACGAGCCTATTCTTGTAACTCCCTTAGATAAAACAGGTGTCCCATCAGGTGTAGTGTTAGATTGGACGGATGTAACAGATCCAGAAGGTGATGCTGTTAGTTATGAGTTGTATATGGATAAGAGTATTTCTCCAACAACTTTAGTCAATACTTCTAACGCTAGTGAGTTTACAACGACTAATTTAGATGTTAATTCGGCGTACTATTGGTATGTCGTAGCAAAAGATCCTGCAGGAAATACGACTAAATCTGAAACCTTTGGATTTTCTGTGACGGGTGCAGGTGTTGGATTTCCTGAAATTCATGATTTTACAGTACAAAACGTTTTGTCCTTAGATGAATCGTTGGTATGGGATGCTGCATCTGGTGCTGCTTCTTATGACGTATATGTGGGTACCTCAAATCCTCCGAAAAATAAAGTGGCTAGTGATATTTCGGATACAGAATTTCAAATTAAAAATGCTGATATACCTAGCGATTTGACAAATGTAAAAACCTATTATGCTCTTGTTGTAGCGAAAGATGGTACTGGGAGAGAAACAAATTCCTTTCCTGTGTCATTTACACCGCAAATGACTGGAACTATGATTGATGTTCGGGGTGCAAAGACAACAACTTATCCATGGGTACGAGTGGGAACTCAAATATGGTTAACTCAAAATTTAAGAGCTAAGAACTTAGTTAATGGGGATGCTATGGATAGGATAGATAATGGAGTAAAACCTGGAAATGATCAATTAGGTTATGATCAACACCCAATATTAGACATAAAAACACATGGTTTGGCTTATAGTTGGTGGTGTATTAATTCTTCATCAGTTATTCCTGAAGGGTGGCATGTAGTAACTGAGGCAGAGCTTAAAGCTTTGAGAAGTTATGTAGGTGAAAGCTCTCCTGTAAGTGTTTTAGGTGATTTTCATGGCGGTACGAATCTTTATGGAATAAACTTTAATACATCTGGGTGGAGATACAATAATGGTACTACAAATAATGATTTTAGTGCAGGTTTTAGAATAGCATTAGAACCTGCAAATTGCATTAATTGGTTAAATACTAATTCTTCTAATGTGCGAGTATTCAATCTTAAAGGAGAAGCAAAAGTATATGATTTTGGAGGTTATGCGACAAATATGATGTTTGGATTAAGACTCATTAAAGATGAATAGTACAATGAAATTTATTTTAAAATTAATAACTAATTATATAATATGAAATATAAAATAGCATTTTTCTTTAGTTGCTTTATTCTTTTGAGCCAGACCATAAGTGCTCAGAGTATTAAAGTAACAGGAAAAGTAACCGACGAAAATGGTATACCATTATTTGGAGCTAATATTATAAGTACCGATTCAAGTAATAGTGTAAATGGTACTAACGCTGATTTTGATGGGAATTATAGCATAATAGTAGCGCCAAATAGTAAATTAGAAATTACATATATAGGATATGTAGCTCAGACAATTATTGTTAAAAACCAAAGAATTGTAAATGTATCTTTACTACCAGATCAAGAAACTTTGGAAGAGATTGTAGTGGTAGGCTATACCAAAACAAAAAAGGCCAATATAATTGGTGCTGTTGCAACGGTAAAAGGTGCTGATTTAATGGAAACCGGGGTTACAAATATCTCCCAAGCCATTCAAGATCGACTACCTGGTGTTTATACTGAAGTTCCATCAGGACAACCTGGAGCAGATGATGCAAAAATTACCATTCGTGGAGTCTCTACTTTTAATGGGGATAATTCACCGTTAATTTTGATAGATGGTGTGGAAGCTGCAGGTGGGTTTTCTCAGTTAGATCCGGGTGAAATTGCAAGTATGTCTGTATTAAAAGATGCTGCATCTACTGCTGTTTATGGTAATCGAGGAGCAAATGGTGTTATTATTATTACAACGAACCGTGGAAAAGAAGGACCTGCTAAAATAACTGTAGGTGGTGGTGTTACTGCTAAGTTTATGTCAGATACACCAAATAAACTGTCCTCATATGATGTATTGATGTTAGGACAAGAAGCTATAAAAAACTCAGGAGCTTATAATGGATTAAGGCCACAAAGTTATATCAATGAGTTTTTAAACCCTAATAGAGATCAAGAACTTTATCCAGATGTTGATTGGTATGATACTTTGATTAAAGACATTGGATGGGAACATAATACTCGAATTAATGTGTCAGGAGGAACAAGTTTTGTGAAATATTTCAGTTCTTTTAGTGTTAATCACGTGGGTGATATATTAAAAAAAGAAAATTTTGGAAATGGTTATTATGATCCTTCATTTTCTTATGATAAAATGAACTTTAGAACTAATTTGGATTTTAATCTTACAAAAACTACCCAGTTAACAGTAGATATTTCTGGACGGTCTGAAACTAGAAAATCCCCAAATACCGATGTAGGGAGAAATGATTTTGGTAATTTGTTTAAATTTTTAGACGAAGCAACTTCTTATTCTTATCCTATATATTATTCGAAGGAGTTTGTGGAAGCACATCCGGACCCATACTCACCATACTCACCTAGTATACGTTACTCGGGAGCTGATGGAGAAGCACCATACCAATCAAATCCATATACTAAGTTAAACTATTCGGGAATGAGAAAAAATAGGAAAGACGTTGTTGATATAAGGGTTGGAGTTACACAAAATTTAGATATAGTTACTGAGGGGTTAAGTTTTTCAGGTAAATTTAATTACAGCACAGCTTTTGATTATCAAAAAATAGAGAAATTAAATGCTCAAATATGGTATTTTGATGTGCTAGAAAATGAGTGGAGACCACAATCTAAGCAAAATTATAATGAATCAGAACCAATTTTTCATTCTTCAGGAGGTGAAAATTACAATGGAAGTTTACGAAATACCTATTATGAAGGTAAACTAAACTACAGTCGTGGGTTTGATGGTCATAATGTTGCTGCTACTGCGGTTTTTAATAGAACGGAACGTAATGTTGGCGCAGGAGTTTTACCTTCTTATAGCGAAGATTGGGCAGGTGTTTTGAATTACGATTATAGAGGAAAGTACTTAGCCAAACTTACTGGTGGATACAACGGATCTGAGAAGTTTGCGCCAGGAAAACGTTTTGGTTTTTTTCCAGGATTTGCAGTTGGTTGGAATATTGCTAAAGAAAGCTTTGTACAAGATAAGTTACCATGGTTGAATACTTTTAAAGTACGTTACAATTATGGTACTTCAGGTACAGAAAATGCTGCTAGATTTTTATATTTAGGAGGGTACTCTAGTAAAGGTGGATCTATTGTAAACTATAATTTTGGGCTTCCAGCTGGTGGAGATGTATCTAGATGGGCAGAAACAAAAATAGCTAATCCAAATGCAACATGGGAAACAGCCACTAAGCAAAATTTAGGGTTTGATATAGGGCTGTTTAATTATGATCTTACTTTTGGTGTAAACCTATATAAAGAGCACAGAACAGGTATTTTTGTTAATACGCCAGTGCCATCTTATTTTAATCCAAGTTTTGGTACTTTAAGTGGGGGGAAAATAACTCTTCCAAAAGTTAACTTAGGTGAAGTTAAAAATCATGGATTTGAGATTGAAACCAATTATAAACATACTCTAAGAGGCGGTTTACATTATTCATTTGGTGGTAGTGTAACAGTGGCTGATAGTAGAGTAATATATCAAGGGGATAGAGTTGGAACCCCAGATTATCAAAAAAATGAAGGGAAACCTATTGGTTGGTTAAGTGGATATCAAAGTAACGGATATATTAATAGCTTTGAAGAGGCTATTAATTCTCCTGAAGTACCGAATGGGAATAGACCAGGAATATATTCTTATGCTGATTTTAACGGAGATGGTAGGATAAATACTAACGATAGAATTCCTTTAGATGGAACGAGTCAACCAGAGTTAATTTATGCTTTCAATGGAAGTTTAAATTATAGAGGCTTTAATTTTAGTGCACGATTTTTTGGTAAAAAAGGAGTGACTTATAACCAAAATAACTTATTCCCTAATTTTAATAGTACCTTATTAGAGGCTAAATCAGTTCATTTAGACACTTGGAGTCCAGAAAATCAAAACGCTACTTTTCCGGCCTTTGGTCATATTGATAGTTCACAAGGATATCAAGCAAAAAGTAATGCGACTACTATTAACTCGTCTTATCTAAAGTTACAAAGTATCACTCTAGGATACAGCCTTGAATCTGACTTTTTAACCAAAGTTCTAAGGATTCAAAGAATGAAATTTAATATTTCAGGATATAATTTGTATACGTGGACAAAAGTACCTTTTGGGGATCCAGAAGGAGGAAATGGGATTTCAGGTGGCTTTGGGCAATACCCTTTGGTTAAACGATTTATTTTTGGGGTGAGCATTGATTTTTAAAAAACAAATATTATGATAAAAAACAGATATATAATTATTTTTATTTCAGCCTTATTTTTTATGAGCTGTGAAGATTATTTGGATAAGCAAGATCCGGATGATAGTTTTGCTACCGAAGATGAGGTGTGGCAAGATAAGAACAAGATAAATAGTATGGCCTTTAGGTTATATGACACTACGGAATGGATGTTTGAAACTCGGCATAATTGGGGAGGAAGACAGGATGCTGGTTTCGCTAAAAATTATGCAAATACTATGGTGTTTTCTGGGGAGGTTATCTATAATAGGCATTTGGGCGTAGAAGATGCTGTTAAAAAAGGAGATTATTTCACTGCTATAAATACTTCTTATGCTAATCCTGATTTTCATGATGTGTGGTATGATTGTTGGGAAGCTATTTATGTAGCTAATAGTATTTTGGATAGAATAGATGAGGTTCCGTCTACCGTTTTCACAGACGATGAAAGGAATCAAGTAAAGGGAGAAGCTTTATTGTTTAGAGCTTTGTCATATCATGAGTTATCAAAACGTTGGGGAGCTTTACCTTACTTAAAAGAAAAAATTCTTCCAGACACTGACTTAAATTTACCTAGACCTACATTTTTAGAAGAAACAAATGCTATCGTATCAGATATAGATGCTGCTATAGCAGTGTTTCCTGAGGTAAGTTATTTAAATCATCCCCAGAATATGGGGCGTATGGGGGTAGTAGCAGCTATGGCTTTGAAATCAAGAGTATTAACGATAGCAGCGAGTCCTAACTATACCCCAAATAACCAAAAGGTTAAAGAATTATGGGAACGTGCAGCAAATGCTGCTTGGGAGGTGATTCAATTGTCACAAACATCAGATAAAGTAGGCTTGTATCAAGGAGAATACAATCATATATTCCATACAGAGCCAGGAACTATTGAGGGTTTATGGCCTAGGTACTCAACTCCAATAAGTCCAAGCAGTGATGCATTTACTTTTTCGTTTGCATGGAAGTTTATTGGAGGCTATGCAGGTTACGGACCATCTCAAGAGTTAGTCGATAAGTTTGAAACGGCTGATGGCTTTCGTATATCGGAAGCGGGATCAACGTATAATGACCAAAACCCGTATGAAAATAGAGATCCGCGTTTCTATTTAGATATTTTATATCATGATGCGCCATGGGCTAAGACTACTGAAGCTGATAAAATGGATTTAAGAACAGAACCATTGGGTGTCGACAGAGATAAACCTAACACGTCGGAATTTGGAAATTCGTCAACAGGATATTTAATTAGAAAACAAATGCCCAACAAATTTAACAAAAAATCGTATAATAATGCAAAGTATATTAACGCTCCGTATATACGAATGGCAGAAATGTATTTAAATTATGCTGAAGCAGTAAATGAAGCCTTTGAAAATCCTAATGCAACGGCAGAGGGAGCTTCATTAACAGCTGTTCAAGCAATCAATGTTATTCGTAATCGTGTGGGACATGTAGATGTACGTGCAGAATACGCTTCTGATTATTTGACATTTCAAAAAACTATTAGAAATGAATTTGCGGTTGAGTTATGTTTTGAATATCATTCATGGTTTGATATGTTGCGATGGAGGACAGCAAAAGAGGAGTTAAATGGTCGTGTTTTCCATGGCGTTTATATTATAGATGATGCTTCACAACCTATGGGAGTTCGTTTTGAGAAGTTTCCTATCAATCAAAATAGAATATTTGAAGATAGAAACTATAGGTATCCAATAAAAGAGAGTGATTTGCAAACTTTTGAAATACCAAATTTAACTCAAAATCCAGGTTGGTAATATATTAATAACTAATGATTTTAAAATGATAAAGACGAAAACATTATATCTAGTACTAGTAGCCATTTGCTTTATGATGCCTTTTGCAATGAATGCACAGGATGTTAAAGTTTTAAATGAGGTCACGGCAACTATTACAAATAGATCAGGTGATACATTAAAAGAGGTATTGGTGTTGGCATCTAAGGCAAAAAATTCTGCCGTTACCGATGCAAACGGAATATTTACGATTAAAACTCAAAATAAGGATATTCTTATTATTTCTAGTTTAGGCTATGAAAATGCAGTCGTATTTTTAAACGAAGGACAATTAGAAAATGAAACCATTGTTTTAGAGGAATGGGGAGTTATTAAGGCTGATAAGAACATCAATATTTCCTTAAGAAGCTTGCCTTTTGAAAGAATAACGGGTTCTGTAGAACGTATAACTGGCGACGAGTTAAATGATTTTCCAACTGCTTCTGTTCATGAAGCCTTAGCAGGAAGAGTGTCGGGACTTTCTACATCTTATGGAAGTGGGGCAACAGTAACTGAGAGTTTCGGAAATAATATTCGAAACCAAGGAGGTGAACAAATCTATGTAGATGGAGTACCAACAGGAGAAATTGTATTAACTCCAGGAGAAGTTGAAGATGTTATTATTGCTAAAGATTATGGCTCTAGTTTTATGTATGGAACATTGGGGGCTACTGGTGCTATTATCGTAAATTCCAAGCATGGATTACCTGGAGGAAAAACGATTAAATTTAAATCTAGGTCGGGAGTTCGAACTCCAACATTTAAGGCCGATATGATGAATGCACAAGATTATGCAACAAATTATAATAAAGCGTTACTTAATGATGGATTTGAGGCTATTTACTCGCAGAATGATATAAATGATTATGCTACAGGAAAGAATGATGTTAAAAATCCAAACAATAATTATTATGAAGATTTTGTAAATGGAATAGCTAATTATAGCCATATTACTGGTGACTTTTCTGGAGGTAATGAAAGTGTACAATATTTTTCACATCTTGGTTACTATACTACTAAAGGTGTAGAAAGCGTAGGAGAAGGAAGGAATTTATCTCGTTTAAGATTGAATAATAATGTTCAAATTAAATTTAATGAATCAGGTCATGTAAATATTGGAATAGGTGGTAGTTTTAGCAAGAGAAATGAACCTACCATTAGCGCTGATGCTGTTTACAATACGATGTATAGTTATCCTGCAAATGCATTGCCATATAAAATAAATGATTCTATTTATGGTAGAACAGCCGAGTATGGAACCAATTTATTTACTCGTTTAGGAGATAATGCACCTATAATTGAAGATACTCGTAGAGATGGTTTTGTACGTATTGGATTGGATTTAGATTTGAGTGGTTTAACAAAAGGACTGTCTTTTAATAGTTTGATTGGGGTTTATACATTTAATGTAATTTCTCAATCTAGAAACTATTCCGATAATATGGCAGAGCCTGTATATTCGTTAAATGAAGATGGTTCATATACGACAACCTATAGAAATTATAGTCGTGGAAACCAAAGTGCAAAATGGAGTAAATCGGGTGATCGAGTTGATAGAACACAGTTTGTAAATGCTAATTTGCATTATGATCGTGATTTTTCAGAAGATCATAAACTTATTGCAGATTTTGTTTTTTCTAATCAAAAAATAACGGGAAGTAATCTAGATCAAAATACAATTTTCAGAAATATAGGGCTTACAGCAAATTATCTGTTCAAAAACAAATATGTTTTAGAAGGGAAACTGTTGAATTCACCAATACGTCAGTTGTCACAAGATGAGAGAGGTAAGATTAATTATGATGGAGGTGCTGCTTGGTTGTTACATAAGGAAGATTTTTTAAGGGATGCTACTTGGTTAAATTTCCTGAAATTAAGAGCTAATTTTGGAGTGCAATCTAGACCAGTAAGCCAATTTTTTATATCTGAGAATCTATATGGAGGTAGTGGTGCAGGTAGTTTTGGTACTCGAAATGAATCGACGGGTGCTGGTGGGTCAAATAGAATATTTACGGCTTCAAATTTGGTAACTCCTAAACAGGAATATCTTAGTATTGGTAGTGATTTTCAAATGTTCAATGCTAAAGTGAATGGACAATTAAATTATTTTAATATTCGTAATTATGACCAAATAATTGTTCCTACAAATTTATACGCACTTGTTCCAACTAGTTATATGGAGTTAGAAAATTATGAAGATTCTAGATTGCGAGGTATGGATGCTAGTATTTCTTATAAAAACCAAATAGGTGATTTGAAGTATAAATTAGGACTAAATGCTACGTATAGCTTAAGTTACAATACATTATCAAATTCTGTAGTGTATCCAGAGGCTGAAGCACAAAGAAATGCCATGGGGAATAATGGTGGACGTATAATTGGTTTAAAATCATTAGGTGTTTTTCAAAACGAAGCTGAAATTGAAAATGCTCTTCCGCAAATGTTTGGAGAAGTGAAGCCTGGAGATATTCGTTATAGTGATTACAACAAAGATGGAGTTATTGATGAAAAAGATTATCATGAAATTGGGAATTCGTCACGTGTTTCATACGGTGTAAACTATTTTATGAGTTATAAAAATTGGAGTTTAAGTATTCATGGAGATGGTGTTTTAGGAGGTAGTTATGTTGAATCTTTAAATTGGAATACTGGAACCAATAATTATACAAATTCTTTAAAGAAAAGTTGGCCAGTTAGCAATTCTTTACCTAGACTTACGACTTTAGATAATACGAATAACTATAGAAATTCTTCATTTTGGTTGGAAGATGCAGGATATTTTAACCTTAGAAGTGCTATGATTTCATATGCATTGCCTCAGGCAATTTTGAACGATATAGGCGTTGAGGGATTCAGATTCTCTGCTTCAGGGAAAAATCTTTTTATTATCTCCTCAAATAATGATGATAGATATATGCCTAGTAGAAACAAAGGATACTCGCAACACCCAATATTAAAAGGGTTTGAGCTAGGTATAGAAGTTTCATTTTAATTAAAAAATTTAGATGATGAAAAAAATTAGAACACTTTTTATAATTGTAATGTCAGTTTTTGCTAGTTCTTGTACCGATGAGTTTACTCAAATAGTACCGACTAGTGATTTGTTAGAAGACGAGGTCTTTAATGATGTTAGGCGGGTAAGTACATTTTTAAACCCTGCTTATTCTGGGGTAAATAGTACGCCATGGATTTCATTAGAGTATTATACCAATAATGCTGTTAATGTTACAGGAGCAGAAAGAGCAGCTGTTTCCGGAGCTACTGCAGAGGCTTCACCAGTAAGTGGTCAATGGAGTACTGCGATGAATAATATTTTTAAGATCAATGAATATTTTAAGTCTGGCTTTAATATTACATACGATGCGTTTAGTGAAGAATATAGTACTGGTTTAATGAAAAGAATGAAAGGAGAGGCTTTTGGATTAAGAGCTTATTACAAGTGGTTGTTACTTAAAAATTTCTCGGGCCCATCAGCTACAGACGGTGCCATGCTAGGTTTTCCTATTATTGATAATTTGTTAACGAAAGAAGAAACAAATTCTATAGCTAGAAGTACGTATCTAGAATGCTATGAAAATATTCAAAAAGATTTGGATAGCGCTTATAAATATATTGAGATTATGCGTTATGCTGAAGATGGAGATGTTGATGGTGTTAGGCAAACTAGTAGAATATCTAGAGAAGTAATTTTGGCACTGAAAGCGAGAATGGCATTGTTTGCAGCAAGCCCGGCTTATGCGCAAATTTCTTGGCAAGAAGCTGCGGAAACGGCCTATGAGTCTATTGAAGCTATAGATGGTGGTGTTTTGACAGATTTAGAGGCTTTTGGAGATTTTAATAACACAGAGAATAGAGATCATTTGTGGAGAAGAAGTTTTAGTCAAAATGGTAATTTAGAAAAAGAGAATTATCCTCCGTCTATGTTTGGACAAGGAATAGCGAATCCAAGTCAGAATTTAGTCGATGCTTTTCCAGATAGCAAAGGTTATCCTATCAATCACCCTAATTCAATTTATAACGGCGTAAATCCATATCAAAATAGAGACAGTCGTTTTGAGCGTTTTGTCTTCCATAACGGTTTAAATGATTATAGAAATGCATATCTTGAGGTTTTTTCAGGAGGGAAAGATGCAAATGGAGGTCTTAGAAAACGTGCTACACGAACTGGGTATTACATGAAAAAATATTTAAGTTCAAATATCAACTTAGATAGTGATCAAACATCTGATGCGAATACAGATTATAAAGTTTATGCAGTGTTTTCTCGTGCTGGATTGTATTTAGATTTTGCTGAAGCAGCAATTGAAGCCTATGGAGTCAATGGAAAATCTATTGCAATGGCTTTTTCTGCGAAAGATGCTTTAATTAAAATTCGTAGCAGTAGACCAGGTACAGGTTTGACAAACGACGAATATATAGACAAAGCTGATGATTTTTTAAACACTTATAGAGATCTAGTACGAAACGAACGTCGAATTGAATTTGCTTTTGAAGGAGAATATTTTTATGATGTAAGACGCTGGAAATTGCCGATTGATGAGTTGAATACTCCTGTTACAGGTATTAAAGTCAATAAAGTTGCTGAAGATACATTTACGTATGAATCTAAAGAGGTAGAAGCAAGGAATTTTACAGAGCGTATGTACTATAATCCTATTCCCAGAAATGAAGTATTAGTGTCAAAAGCTTTGATTCAAAATGCAGGATGGAAATAATAAATAAGTTAGATTTTAAAATAAAATAAAATGATGAATTATAAAAAATATTTATTGATTTTACCGCTGTTGATTCTTGCAATAGCTTGCGATCCATATGAAGACTACCTTGTTGATACAGCAGGTTATAAAACAGTTTATTTTCCGTATCAAAAATTAGAACGTTCAGCGGTTTCTGGGGAAGGCTTAGAAATTCAATTAGGTGTCTTCTTGGGAGGAGTTAGAGATAATGATAAGAATGAGGAAGTAACTTATGAAGTAGATGAATCTTTATTAGTTGATACTGGGTATACGTTGTTACCTAGTGACTATTATACACTTGGTGATAACTCTAAAATAACCATAGAAAAAGGAGAGTATTTAGGGTTGTTGTCTGTAAAGTTTGATTCTTTAAAATTGGCAAGTGATACAGATTTAAAGGATTTTAACTATGCGTTGCCTTTAAAGTTGCTAACGTCTTCTACTGATTCTATTTTAGAAGGTAAAGAACATGCTGTTTTTCCTATTAAATTAATGAATACTTATGAAGGTAATTTTTATCAAGTAGGAAGTTTGAAAGAGTTTTTTACAGTAACGAAGGTATTGGATACGGCTTATGTATATGGTAACTATGATGATTTAACTTCTGATATCAATATTCGTACTTTAAGTTCAGATATGATGAATACAGTTACTATAGATGGAGTAGCAAATCGTGGTGGAGATAATTATTCAATGCAATTACGTGTTAATCCGCAAGACAATTCTGTTGAGATTCTATCAGTTGCTTCTTCTGATTATCAAGTAGTAGCTAATGGAGAAAGTACTTGGGATCCTGTAAAACGAATATTTAATTTAAAATACAAATATAGCTTTGGTGACAAAAATTTTGAAGTTCAAGAATCTTTAACATTCAGAAATAGAATTAGAGATGGAATTAATGAATGGAGATGGGAAGGGTTTTCAGGTAATTAATTTACTAAAATAAGAACAAGTAATATTAATATTTAAGTCTTTATTGTGTTTGGTTGAATGAAAGACTGTCTGAAAAGGCAGTCTTTTTTAGATTTTTAATCTTTCCTTTTTTAGGATTTATTACTACTTGAAAAAGAGTGGACACTGGGGTTTTAATTTTTTTGTTATTAATCTTAAAGTCTTGAAAGTTGAATCCAAGTATAAGTAAGACTCGTAAATTCAGTTTTACACGTAAATAAAATATGGGCTTAGGAGCTCAAAATCAGTTATTCCTATAAATAATATAATCATGAGACAAGTATTTATAATAGCGGTGCTATTTGTGGTATCTAACATATGTGCACAAAAAAATAATTTTATTAAAGGAGGGCAGTTTAAAGATTTAATTCTGCCTATGCCCATTATAAATGGTCTAGAGTCTCAAGGACTTTGGGGAAATGTAAATGTGATACCTCGAGATAAAGATAATGGTATAGAAGATAATGAATGATGTTACTGGGGAGGTAACCCAATACGCGGTAAGGACGGGAATTATCATATAGCGATTTGTCGTTGGAAAGAAAATAAAGGACATCACGGCTGGTTTGAGTCGGAAGTCGCACATTGTTCTGCTGCGAATCCTTTAGGTCCTTATAAGATTACTAAGACGATTGTAAAGAAAGGCCATAATCCTGAAGTAATGAAGATTACAGAAGATGGTGGTTTTGTACTGCATGTATCGGACAATAGCGTTTATAAATCTGATAAAATGCAAGGGCCATGGGAGCGTATCGGAAGGATGACAATGGATGCGAGAGGTTTTAAAGATAGCAATCGTTTTGGTTCTAATTTGACTTCAGAGTATCGACCAGATGGTAGTATTATTGTCATGAAGAAAGATGGTGATATTACGCTTTCTGAAAAACAAATATTAGGTCCCTATAAAATGATGTCTATCAATAATTATACACGCTCTACAGGGTATCCTGAAGATCCAGTGATATGGCGCAGCAGGCATCAATACCATGCTATTTATAATCATGCACAAGATCGAAAAAGTGGTTATATGCGTTCTATTGACGGAATACATTGGAAAAATGAAGAAGGTTTGCCTTATGACGCTTCTACTACTTACTATACGGATGGAACTCAGAATACCTGGTATAAATTTGAACGACCAAAAGTTATACAAGATGAATTGGGAAGAGCTACTCATCTTTCTTTGGCGGTAATGGATGTAGCAAAAAGCAAAGAAAAGCCCAATGATAATCATAGTTCAAAAAATATGATTATGCCATTAAATTTGGAAAAAATAATTACGATTATTGAAGCTAAGCAAGTAAACAATAATACAAAAAAGATAAAAATTAAGATGGAAGCAGAGGTAGATTTTGATCCCCAAAATGATCTTGATATTCAATCTTTACGCTTTGGGTCTGATCAATTGGTTAATTACGGGGGAGGTAGTAAAGCGATAAAAACAGAAAAGAGCGGTAACGATCTTATTGTTACATTTAAGGGAGATTTAGGACTGAATCACCGTGATTTTGATTTAAAACTTTTAGGTAAAAACAAACGAGGAGCGTTGATTTATGGATATGCAGTGTTACCTATGCGTTCAATAAAAGAAGCATCATGTATAATATTACCCATTTCGGTTGAGAAAAATAATAGGCTAACAAGTTTGCATAGTCGCATTGAAAACGCAGGGCTCACTAGGTCTAAGCCATGCAGGGTAGAGTTGCGCGAATACAGTGCAACTGGGTTAAAGGTATTGGATGTGTTAAACATAGCTTCAATGGATCCTTATCAAAGTAAATCCATAGATTTTAAAGTTGAAAAAAGAAAAGATTGTGCATATGAAATGGTGATTCTAGGAGATTATAATTATGATGAATATTGGAGAAAACAGGATGATACTTCAAATGCTGTGAAATACACTGGCAGCTGGGAGCGAAAGAACGCGCCTTTAGCTTTTCTTAATTCCGAAATGGTTAGTACGACATTGGGTGATGCCGTTACGTTTTCTTTTAAAGGAACTCGTGTGAAAGTGTTTGGACAGTTAGGACGACAATTTGGCTCTTTTAAAGTGTATATGGATGGAGAGTATATAGAAACTATACGTTGTAACTACGCGCCAGTATCTCAATCACCAATTTATCAAAGTGATGTGTTAATAAATAAGAAGCATGTTTTAAAATTGGTGAAAACTGAAACCGAGTATAATGGTCAGGTAACGATAGATGCTTTTGCAGTAGAATTACCGAAATAACGATTCGTACTAAAATAAGTTTCCTTTTTAGGAAAGGAAAAAAAACAAAGCTATTGGTATAAAACCTTCAGATTTGATACCAATAGCTTAAAGTTAAATAAACAAAAAAACTCAATGAGGTGTTTTATTTTTCACTTTGTTCGTTGAATTTTTTCGCAAAACTAGAAGGAGACATACCGTAAATTTGTTTAAAACATTTACTAAAGTATTTTGGATCGTTAAATCCAGTCATTATGCAAATTTCCGAAATTAATAAGCCTGAATTTTGTTCTATTATTTGTGCTGCTCTTTTTAGTCTGTAATTTCTTATAAATTCATTGGAAGACATGCCCGTTAATTGTGTTAGTTTTCGGTAAAGAACAGAGTGACTCATATTCATTTCTTTTTTAAATGTATGAGCGGTAAAATCTGGGTCGTTAAAATGTTGGTCTAAAACTTCATAGGCTTTAAGTACAAAAACGTCATCAATAGAATCTAAATTTGTGTTTTCGGGAATAAAATCAAGTTTGGTTTTAGATTTTTCTGATATTTTTTTATTAGTTTCAATAATGTTTGTGATTTTAGATTCTAAGATGGCATAACTAAAAGGTTTTTTTATGTAATCGACCGCTCCAATATTTAAACCGTTCATTTTAAATTCATCGGATGACCATGCACTTAAGAATAGAAAAGGAATATGGTTGGTGTCTTCATTCTTTTTAACTTCTTTACAAAACTCTACTCCGTCCATTATGGGCATAAAAGTATCGCTTAAAATTAAGTCAGGAATATGTTTTTTAGCCATGTCAAGTCCTTCTTTACCATTAGAAGCCTCTATTACTCGAAATTTCTGAGACAGGGATTGTATAACATAAGAACGAATATCAAAATCGTCTTCTACGACTAATATTTTTGGAGTACTTTTATTATGGGTTTTAATCGTATTTGTCGTTTTCGTATTTTCTTCTTTATCTATCGTTATTGGCTCTAAAGGAGGGCGCTCTACTATTTCATTTCTAATGTTTTCCGAATTGTAAAAATCTTTTTTAATAGGAAGTGTCAATGAGAATGTCGACCCTTTGTTTATTTGACTCTCAACATTAATTAAACCTTTGTGTAATTTTGTCAATCTATTCACATAGTCTAGGCCAATTCCTGCACCATTTGGATTTAATGATTTTGCTGAGGTTACTTGATAGAAGCCTTCAAAAATTTTGGATAATTTGTCTTCGGGGATTCCTATGCCGCTATCTTTAATATTTATAACAACCTTTTCTTTTGTATCGTCGTAATAACTTAAAATTATAGAAATGCTTCCTTCTTTTAAAGTGAATTTAAAAGCATTTGAGAGTAGATTGTAAATTATTTTTTCAATTTTATCTTCGTCAACCCAGCCCATCATTACTTCTTCTTCCTTTATAAATTTAAAGGTGATATTATGTTGTATGGCAAATTCGTGAAAAACGGTCGTTGTTTCTTCAATGCATTTCACAAGGTTTTGATTTGAAACTTGTAAGCTTAAGGTATCTCCTTCAATTTTACTAATGTCTAATATTTGATCTACTAAGCGTAGCAATCTGAAAACGTTTTTATTGATTAATTTTAATAAATGATAGTCGTAATTGTCTTTTTCCTTGTTGTTGTTAATTAGTTGGGAAACGGGGTCTGAAATTAAAGTTAGAGGCGTTCTTAATTCATGAGAAATATAGGTAAAGAAACGAATTCTCATTTGGTTAAAATCTTCCTCATTTTTCAGTTTTAAACGTTGTAATTCATTCTCGTTTTTCTGTTTGGTACTTATAATCGTGTATTTGTTGTAGTAATAAAGTACGAGAACAAAAAGAAGTAACATTAATAATTTGAACCACCAAGTAGCGTAGAATGGAGGTGCAATACTGATGTTTAACGATTTTATTTGATCTTCAGAATTGCTATTGTATAATTTTACTTTGAACGTGTAATTTCCGTGGTTTAAATTAGTAAATCCAATTGACCTATTAGTTCCTAAATTAGCCCAATGATCCATATATCCTTCTAAGATATAAGTATATTTGTTATGACCTTCATTGTTAAAGTCTAAAGCAGCATATTCTATAGAAAAATCGTTTTGATTAGCCTGAAGTTTTAATTGGGTTGTATTATTTAAACTTTTATTTATAGGAGAATCTGCTTTGTTGATATCAATAATTTGATTGTCAATTTTTAAATTTGAAAAAACGATATCGGTAGGTTCAGGGATTTTATTTAGACTTTTAGGGTTAAAAACAACCAAACCTTCAGAACCTCCAAATCCTAAGGTGTTATCAGGTAAAACTACACTAGCTTTTGGTTGAAATTGACTAGATGGTAATTTATGGGATATTATAGAATTGTCAAATGTTTTGGCCGTTTTATTGAATTTCACCAATCCTTTAAAAGTGCTAACCCAAAAAATGTCTCCTTGCGGTATTAAACTAGAAACAAAATTATTAACCAATCCATCTTCTTGTGTGTAAAATGTGTATGTTTTGGTATTGGCTTGTAAATAGCCCATTCCTTTTCCTTGCGAACAAAACCAAATAATATTTTCATCATCATCTATATGTACCTCTGTAATGGGAGTAGAAATTAGGGTATTAGAATAGAAGTATTCGAACATTTCTGTATTGGGATTAAAAATAGAAACTCCTCCCATGGTTGCAATTACAAAGTTGCCGTTTTTTGCGAGTTTAATATCTCTTACTTCTATATTTCCAAAGTTTGTAAAGCTGTCATCTTTAGGATTGTATCGATTCAATCCTTTTTGTGTACCAATCCATAAATTATTGTGCTCATCTTCCATAAAAGCATAAATTTTATCATCATTTATACTGTGTGAATTCCCTGGTTTATGTTTGTATTGTTTAAAACTAGCCTTCTTTTTATCTAACAAATTAAGACCTCCTGAGTAGGTTCCAAACCACATACGTCCTTTGTAATCTTCAATAATTGTTGTGACAGTATTGAAACTTAGAGAATTGTTGTTTTGTTGTTGATGAGTGTATGAATTATAGGTTTTTGTTTTGGGATTGTATACGCTAATTCCTCCTAATGTACCAAACCATAGCTGCTCATTACTATCTAAATAGACACTTCTTACTCTGCTTTCAATAATACTATTGGAATCATGTGTTTGATGCTTGATTACTTTAAAGTCACGTTTTTTAGAGGTATTATAACCGACACCAGTTCCATAAGTACCAATCCATAAAATACCATCTCTATCTTCATAAACAGTGTACAGCGCATTTGTAGCAATACTTTGCCTGTGATTAGAATTGTAGAGGTAATTTGTGAATGTATTATTTTTTGTGTTTATTTTTGAGAGTCCTCCTCCATTTGTAGCTACCCAAATACCATCTTCTTTTGTCTGAAAAATGTCATAAATTTCATTGTGTTGAAGTAAGCTGTTTTTTGTGTTGTAATTTATAAAATGCTCACCAAAATAGGGCAAATATGAAATGCCACCAAGGGCCGTTCCTACCCATAAATCACCATTTGCACTTACGGAAAGTGCTTTTATTGTATTTCCAGAAAGTGTATTGGGTATAGCTGTTTTATGAAAATAATTTACAAACTGTTTGTTTTTTTTATTGAAATGATTCAATCCATTTTCTGTGCCAATCCAAAGTTCATCTTTGTAGCTAGCTAACGAAATGACTTCTGAGTTTGACAGTGAATTAACTTTACTAGAATTATACCTGTAATGTTCTATGATCCCTTCTTTTTTATGATATAATATCAAGCCTTCTGACGTTCCTAGCCAAATTTGTGAATTATCTTCTTCTTCAATGCAATTTATTCGAATATTTAGACTGAAATTTGGGAATAATTTGTGATGTGTAACCTGTTCATTGATAGGGTTGTAAGATTTTATACCGTTATCAGTTCCAATCCATAAAATACTATCATTGTCCTCATATAGATCAAAAACTATGTTGCCAGTTGGTATTTTTAATTGATGATTTCTAGTATTTATAACTTTAATATCATAGCTGTCATATCGGTTCAGTCCATCATCAGTACCAAACCATAAAAAGCCCGATTTGTCCTTTAAAATTGTATTTACCGTGTTTTGTGATAAACCGTCCGCAGTAGTAATTGTATTGAAATCAAATTCCGATTGATCTTCTATATATTGTGCACTAGCTATAGTGATATGAAAAAAAGAGAAAAGTAAAAACTTTAATGAGTTGTGGAGCATTTTAAAGAATGAATTATGCTTGCTTGCTAACAGTAGGTTTTAAAAATAGAGTGATAAATTCACTGATATTTCAGCTACTGTTTAGATTAATAAAATTTGTTTGATTCCGATAAGTGAATAGAATATAAAGATACAATTTAATATTAATTTAATAAAAAAAAGAAATTGGTTTTATGAAAGACTACTTTAGGATATTGTCGTGAATTGATCTAATTAACTTAACTACAATTGTATGTTTCTATGATTTAATTTTACAAAAAAAAGTTGCTGTAAACACTATTCCACTAGGCTTTGAGTGGTAATTATGTGAAGTGAAATAGAATAAGAAATACTGAGGTTTGCTTAGCGTTCATTCTTGTATCTGTGGTGCATGTGTACTCTCCAAAGCTGCTTTTTGAACAAAATAGACACCAATTAAAGTATTGTGTCTACCTCTATTGTTCGATTTATCAGGTAATTTGATATTGGAGTAAATAGGTTGTTTTCTATAAACGATTTACAAATGCCATTCGTGAAAAAATAGGTGAGATAGTTCTGCTGGAATAGTTTATTTTTTCAAATATTAATTTAATAAAGGTTTCCGTTTAAGTATGAGAATTTATACGTTTTTTAGCTATTTACTAATTGGTTTGTTTCCGCTGTTAATTGGAGCACAAGTTGTTTCTAACAAAGTTGTTAATAAAGTAAACCCCAAGAGAATTTATCATCGTAAATGGATAGATTTCAATAAAAATGGAATCAAAGATGTCTATGAAGATCCATTACAATCTGTTGAGAGAAGAATAGAGAATCTTTTATCTCAAATGAATTTAGACGAGAAAAGTTGTCAAATGGCAACTATATATGGTTATGGTAGGGTTTTAAAAGATGAATTACCAACACCAAATTGGAAAAATGAAATTTGGAAGGATGGAATTGGAAATATGGATGAACAGCTTAATAATTTAGCATATCATCCAAAGTCGGCAACAGACAAGGCTTGGCCTCCTTCAAATCATTTAAAAGCATTGAATGAAATTCAGAAGTTTTTTATTGAACAAACACGTTTAGGGATTCCAGTAGATTTTTCAAATGAAGGTATTCGAGGTTTGTGTCATGAAAAATCTACCAGTTTTCCTGCACAGATAGGAGTGGGGTCAACATGGAATAAAAAATTAGTAAGTCAGATTGGTCAAATTACAGGTAGAGAAGCAAAACTGTTAGGGTATACCAATGTATATGCACCTATTTTAGATATCGCACGTGATCCAAGATGGGGTAGAACGGTAGAGTGTTATGGTGAAGATCCTTATTTGGTTGGAGAATTAGGGTACAATATGGTGAAATCTATACAGGAGGAAAATGTAGTGTCTACTCCAAAACATTTTGCTATTTACAGTGCTCCAAAGGGAGGTAGAGATGGTGACGCTCGAACGGATCCGCATATAACAGAAAGAGAGCTGTTTTCATTATACCTTTATCCTTTTAAAAGGGCTGTAAAAGATGCAGGAGCTATGGGAATTATGAGTTCTTATAATGATTATAATGGTGTGCCAGTCTCTTCTTCTAGTTATTTTTTAGAAGATATTTTACGAGATACATGGGGTTTTAAAGGGTATGTAGTTTCCGATAGTCGTGCAGTAGAATTTATAGCCGATAAACATCATGTTGCTAAAGATCGTAAAGACGCGGTACTAAAAGCAGTGAATGGCGGACTTAATATCAGAACCGATTTTACAATGCCAGAAGATTATATTTTACCTGTTCGAGAGTTGGTAAAAGAAGGTTCTTTAAGTGTGGAAGTTGTAGATAGTCGTGTACGTGATATATTAAGAGTAAAGTTTTGGCAAGGCCTTTTTGATGCGCCTTATAGAATAGATTTTAAGACAGCTGATAAAACGGTTGCAAATGATTCTTTTCAAAAAGTGTCCTATCAAGCTTCTTTGGAATCTATTGTTTTGTTGAAAAATGAAAACAATATGTTGCCTTTAGATTTAAATAATTATAAATCCGTTTTAGTAACGGGCCCAAATGCAAAAGCAACGAATCATTCGGTAAGTCGTTATGGCCCCTCTAATATTGATGTCATTTCTGTTTATGAAGGAATTAAAGAAAAATTCACAGATAAGGTAGAAATTAAGTACACAAAGGGTTGTGATTTTTTTGATGCCAATTGGCCAGAAAATGAACTTATGAATATAGCGCCAACACAATCAGATCAAGAAGAGATTGATAAAGCCGTGGAAATAGCTAAAACAGTTGGATTGGCTATTGTAGTTGTTGGTGATGACGAAGAGACAGTAGGAGAGTCTCGATCAAGGACTTCTTTAAACTTACCTGGAAATCAACAGCGCTTAGTTGAAGCAATTTACAATACAGGTACACCTGTTGTTGTTGTATTGATTAATGGTAGGCCGCTTTCTATAAATTGGATTGATAAATATGTGCCTGCCGTTGTAGAAGGTTGGTTTCAAGGTAAATTTGGAGGCGCAGCTATTGCTGATGTGTTATTAGGAACTTATAATCCTGGTGGTAAGCTGCCTGTGTCATTTCCTAAAACGGTAGGACAAATACCTATGAATTTTCCAACCAAACCTGGGGCTCAGGCCAATCAACCTTCAGGAGGACCAAACGGTTTTGGTAAAACACGTGTGGGAGGATTTCTTTATCCTTTTGGCTATGGTTTGAGCTATACAAAATTTGAGTATCGAAATTTAAAAGTAGTTTCTAAAATAAATTCAGGGAAAGGGAATATGCTTGTTACGGTAGACGTTACAAATACAGGTAAAGTTAAAGGGGATGATGTGGTACAGCTGTATTTTTCCGATATGCAATCTTCTATCACCGTTTACGAAAAACAACTAAGAGGTTTTGAACGAATATCCTTAGAACCTAATGAAACAAAAACGGTGAAATTTCATTTAAAACCAGAAGATTTAGCATTGTATAATCAAAATATGGATTTTGTTTTGGAGGCAGGTGATTTTGAAATTATGATCGGTAGTTCTTCTGAAGATATAAAATTAAAGCAAAAAATACATGTAAAAGATGCGGTGTTATTGAGTAAACAAATAAAAATGTCTGCATCTAAATAACCCGAAAATCATAAATTATTATACATAAAACAGAGAATAAAAATGAAAAAAATAGTTGTTATTATAGTGCTTGTCTTGTTTTCATTGAAAGGAGAAGCTCAAAAAAAATATGAAGCTAACTGGGAGTCCATCGACAGCAGGCCTATCCCTTCTTGGTACACGGATGCTAAATTTGGAATCTTTGTTCATTGGGGACCCTATTCTGTGCCGGCATTTTCAAAAGTAGGTGCTTATTCAGAGTGGTATTGGGAGAATTTAGTAAATTCAAAAAGAGTTAAAAACGGATATAATGAAACAAACGAGTTTCATAATCGTGTTTATGGAGAAAAATTTACCTATCCAGATTTTGTGCCAATGTTTACTGCAGATTTGTTTGATGCAAATCAATGGGCAGCTATTTTTAAACAATCAGGGGCAAAATATGTAGTACTAACCTCAAAACATCATGATGGCTATACGCTGTGGCCTAGTAAAGAATCTGATAAATCTTGGGGGCGTCCTTGGAGTTCTACAAATTCTGGACCTGGAAGAGATCTTGTTGGTGAGTTGACTACTGCAGTAAGAAAAACCGATTTAAAAATGGGACTTTATTATTCGTTATATGAATGGTACAACCCTTTGTATACAAGCGATGTGGATTTGTTTGTAGACAAACATATGATTCCCCAATTTAAAGATTTAGTTACTAATTACGCACCTTCTTTAATTTTTACGGATGGAGAATGGGACTATCCGCATACAACATGGAGGTCAACCGAATTATTATCATGGTTGTATAACGATTCTCCTAGTAAAGATGACGTGGTTATTAACGACCGCTGGGGAAAAGAAACAAGACATCATCATGGTGGTTATTATACTACTGAATATGGCTCAGGAATGCCAAACGCAGATGTGCCTTGGGAAGAAAATAGAGGAATGGCACATTCTTTTGGCTTTAGCAAAACCGAAAATTTAAAAGATTATAATTCAACACAACAATTGGTTTACATGTTGGTAGATATTGTTAGTAGAGGGGGGAATTTTTTATTAGATGTTGGCCCTACAGCCGACGGGAGAATTCCAGTGATTATGCAAGAGCGTTTAGTTGAAATGGGTGACTGGTTGAAAGTAAATGGAGAGGCCATTTATGGAACTACTTTATCAGATAAAACTTGTCAATGGACCAAAGGAAAAGTTAGAGATGCGCAACGTGGAAGGTACAAGGTGAAATATGACGTGATGAAATTAACTGTGAATCCTGATAAAGGTTATGCCACGAAAGAAGTTTTCTTTACGAAGAAAGAAAATATTTTATATGGTATCTGTCCGGTTTATCCGAAAAATCAATTAGTGATAAAAGACGTGAGCCTTAAGTTGGGGGCTAAAATTGAATTATTGGGTTATCCTAAAAAACTAAAATGGAAACGAAAAGGGAAGGATGTTGTGATTGAAGTTCCTGCCTTAACACCTTCTGAAGCTCCTTGTAACCATGCATGGACGTTTAAATTAAGTGGCGTAAAATAATTATAGTATATACAGCCCTCCGATTTGTTTTAATAGTAGGCACCTCTTTTTTAGCTTTTATTTAGTAGTTTTTAAGAGGTGTCATTATTTTAAAAGGAGTCTATCAAGTAGTTAATTCGGAAGTAAAACACAACTAATTGAAAAACGAAGTATTCTAATGATCCCTATTATTCAATTTAAGAAAGCTTACTTATTGGTTTTAATAAGTGTTTTATTGTGCACACAATGCAAAAAATCAGTAATTGATCAGCAGGTTTTTTATGTATCAAAACAAGGAAATGATGCTTGGTCAGGAACTTTGTCTAAACCGAACGCAAACAGGACTGATGGTCCTTTTTTAACGATAGCCAAAGCTTCTCAAAACTTAAAAGAAGGTGGGGTTTGTTTTATTAAAGAAGGCCTTTATAGAGAAACATTAAAGCCTTTGAAATCAGGTAATTCATTGAATAAAATTGTGTATTGTAATTTTAAGAATGAAAAAGTAATTATTACAGGTACAGATGTATTGCCTGATAAATGGAGTAAAGATAAAGAACATATTTATAAAATTCCTTTTGAAAAAAAATCTAAGGAGGTGATGATTTATGCAGAGGGTAATTTGGCACCCGAAGCGAGTTGGCCTAATAGTTCTGGTGATTTACTAAACCCTAATTATGGAAAAGTTAATGGAGGGACGTATCATTCTATGCTGGCAAAAGACTTACCTAATCAAGGAAATTTAAAAGGAGCGGTCCTATATGGCTATTTTGGAAAGGAATGGGCCTTACAAACTTTGAAAATTTCTAAGTATGATTCCAAAACAAAAACACTATCATTTCCAGAACCAAAAAGACGTATTGGATATTACGGTGGGACTGATAAGTGGATGAAAAATTATGGGCCAAGAAACGGAAATCGATATTATATAAAAGGCCACTATAATTTGTTGGATGCAAATAAGGAGTGGTATTTAAATGAGAAAACAAATATGCTTTATATGTTTTCCGATAGTAAGGTTTCTCTTGCAAAGCAAAATATATCCGTTAAATCAAGAGATTATGCTATTGATTTATCTAAGGTTTCCTATATAGATATTACAGGAATTCAAATTTTTGGAGGGGGTATAAAGTCGGATAGTGAAACTACTTTTTGTACAATTAAAAATATAAAAGGCTTTTATGTAGATCCTGGTGTTTTAATTTCAGGAGAACAAAACGAAGTGAATGGTTGTGAATTTGCCTATAGTAAAAAAGGCATCCTAAACGTGGAGGGAAAAAGCAATCGTATTATCAATAATTATATACATGATGGAAATTACACAGGTGATTGGGGAGAAATAGTAAATACCAAAGGTTCTGGTCATTTAATAAGTCATAATACGGTAAGTCGTTCTGGTGGTGGTTGTATAGGTCCTGGCGGACGCAATATGCGATTTCAGTACAATACAGTGAAAGATGCTGGTTTAATTCGTCATGATATTGGAGGTTTTTATATCGCGAATAATGATGGGGGAGGAACAGTCATAGCACATAATCGGGTACAAAATGTTTATGGAATTGGAATTTATTTAGACAATAGTACTAGTAATTATAATATTCATCATAATGTGGTTTGGAACTGTGGTTGGCAGTATGTATTGTCTAGTCCGCCCCCTGCCTTTTTAGATATTGGTGCTTATGATGCTATTCGATTGAATACGCCAAGTAATTTCAATTTGGTGTATAATAATACCACTTTTGGCAAAGCTAGCTTAGGGTATTGGGGAAGAAATTTTAAGCGAGATATGTATGGAGATTATGTTCTCAATAATATTTTTTCTGGTTCTTATCGTGTAACAGAATCTGCTATTACGGGGCCTAATTTGTTTAAAAATGTATCAGCCGAATTTAGAAATTCAGAGCAGGCAAAATTTGAGTTAAAAAGTAATTCTCCGGCTATAGACAAGGCTTATGAATTGGAGAATATCAATAAGGACTTTGTAGGAGATAGAGCAGATTTTGGCGCTTATGAATATGGAAAGGAAGTTTGGAAATCAGGACATGATTTTACGATTTCACCCAAACCTCAATTTACAGAGTTTAAAACCGATTTTATGAATTTGATTCAGAACAATGGTTTTGAAGATGGAATTAAAGAGTGGAATACAACCAATTTAAAGTCTGTTAAAATAATAAATGAAGACTCTTGGGGTGTTGAAACAGCAGATGCCAGAATGCAGTCGCATGCAGTAAGTTTATTGGATACTGGATTAGAAATTAGTCAAACGGTATCTGATTTAAAGTCCAACAAACGTTATTCATTATCAGCTTGGATAAAAACAAAAAAACAAGGTGTTGGAGAATTAAGTATTCAATTTGGGGAATTTAAAAAGAGTGTTAAGATCGAAAAAACAGATGGTTGGGAGTTTCTGAAATTTGATTTTGAGGCGGGAAAAGAAGTTGAATTAGCAACAGTTAGGATTAAAAATATTGGAGAAGTGGGGAGCGAAATATATTGTGATGATATTGGATTGATACAAAGACTCAATTAATTGTTCTCTATTTAAAAACAATAATAAGCATTCTAAATAAGGAATTAAATGGATTTGTTGAAAATGGTTAAAAACAGAAAGTATACTCTTTTTATTTTAGGAATAGTTTTGAGCTGTATAGCTAGTTCCTGTATTTCTGAAATTGCTCCGTCAATTGCAAAAAATGAAGAGAGTATTTACAAACAAAGACTTTCCAAAGAAAAATTAGAAGCTTGGCAGAATCTTAAATATGGGATGTTTATTCATTTTGGTATGAGTACTTTTTTAGGAGAAGAATTGCCTGATGGTAAGGCACCAATTGACACTTATGCACCAACAGATCTAGACGTTTCGCAATGGGTACAAGTCGCAAAAAATGCGGGAATGAAGTATGCCGTATTAACTGCAAAACACGTTGCAGGACATTGTCTTTGGCCTTCTAAGTATACAGAATACGATATAGAAAACAATAAAGATAATACAGATGTAGTTGGTGAATTTGTAAAAGAATGTCGTAAACAAGGTATTGCTCCAGGTATTTATTATTGCGCTTGGGATAATCATCATGATTTTTTTAGTTTAATGCCAGACAAAAGTGAAAATTATTCTGGAGCTTCAATTACACCATCAGAAAAAGATCTTAATTTATCACCTCCTCCATATACAACGTCATTATATCAAAATTTTATGACGGCACAAATAGATGAATTGTTAGAGAATTATGGGCCCTTAGTTCAGTTTTGGATAGATATTCCAATTATTCTAGGGAATGGTTATCGGGAGTATATTTATAAGCATATTACAGATAAGTACCCAGATATGTTGGTGATCATGAATCATGGTAAAAAACAAAAAGATGGTAAATTGATTTTTTTGGAAGACAAAGCCTGGCCTAGTGATGCGCTTACTTTAGAAAGATATTATTCAGAGAAACCTTATAATCCTATATGGACCATAAAGGGAAAGAAAATATATTTTCCTGCAGAATCAAACCTTCCGATAGGTAATGAATGGTTTTGGGAAGACGATGATAAAGTGAAACCTATGAAGGATTTAGTGAGAATTTTCAATGGAAATTTAGATAATAAAGTAAATTTCCTTTTAAATGTTCCGCCAGATAGATCAGGACAAATTCCTGAAAAGTGGATACAACCCTTAATGGAATTGAGAAATAAAATGGGAGATAAATTAAAGTAGTAACAAAAGAATTCTAAAAAATAATCGAATGAGAATAAGCATACTAAATTTTTTTATTGTTTTGATACTTTTGACAAGTTGTTCAGAAGATAAAAAAGAATTTTACGTTTCTTTAACAGGGAATGATAAGAACCCCGGAACTAAAACAAAGCCCGTAGCCACCTTTTTAGCAGCCCGAAATTTAATAAGAGATTTTAAAAGTAAGAATGAAATTCCCGAAAAGGGAATTACGGTTTGGGTTTCTGAAGGAGAATATGCACAGCAAAAAACATTTTCTTTAAATAAATTAGATTCTGGTGAACCAAATGCAACCATAACTTGGCGTGCCGTTCCTGGAGAAAATGTAAGTCTTATTGGTGGGGTGTCTATTTCTGCTAATGAATTTTCAAGGGTAAGAAATGAAAATATTATAAAACGATTTAACGAAGGAGTCTCTAAACATATACTCCAAATGAATCTAAAAAAAATAGGGGTCTTTAATTTAGGAAAACATACCCAATATGGTCATGCTATTTCAGTTACAGAAGCGCCCCTAGAACTCTTTGTGAATAATGAACCCATGACTTTAGCAAGGTATCCTAATGAGGGGTATATTTCGATAGGGAAAACATTAGATAATGGGTCAAGACCACGAGAAGGAGATTACTCTGAAAGAGGGGCCATTTTTGAATATACAGATGCTCGTCATGAAAAATGGGCGCAACAGAAAGATGTATGGTTTCAGGGAACATTTTATAATGGTTATGCAGATGACAAAATTCTTGTAGAAAAAATAGATACTAATAATAAACAGGTTAAGCTTGCCACACCACATATGTATAGTGTTAGAGGTGGTAGGGATTATACACACTATAAAGCTTTAAATATATTAGAAGAATTGGATGAGCCAGGAGAGTGGTATGTTGACAGAGAAACGAGTGTTTTATATCTATGGCCAGAATCCGATATTTCAAAAGCAAAAATAGCAGTATCCATTCTTGAAGAACCTATAGTAGCCTTAGAAAATGTGAATAATATTGTTTTTAGAGATTTTACGGTAGAAGTAGGACGAGGTATTGGAATTTATATAGAAGGAGGGGATCGTAATTTAGTAGCAGGTTGTACTGTGCGTAATGTAGGAACTAGCGGAATTTTTATGGGCCAAGGAGCTCAACAAACATTTCCTCATATTACCCATGATGATTATGAAGGCGTACCTATTTCTAGAAAAATAGGGAATTTACAAGGACATATTTATAAAAATACAACCTGGAACCGAAAAGCAGGTACAAATCATAAAATACTAAGTTGTGATGTTTATAATACCGGTAGTGGAGGAATCTATTTAAGTGGTGGTGATAAAAAAACATTAAGCCCTGGGAATAATAGTGTAGAGAATTGTAAAGTACATGATTACAATAGAAGAAATAAGTTTTTATGGTCAGGAATAAATATTGATGGGGTGGCTAATAAAATTAGACACTGCGAAATTTATAATTCTGATTTTCAAGCTATATATGCGCATGGAAACGAGCATGTTTACGAATACAACCACATTCACCATGTTACTCAACATTCAGACGATGTGTCGGTCTGGTATTTAGGAAGAGATCCTAGTGATAGAGGCAATATAATTCGATATAATTATTTTCATGATTGCGGAAATAAAAACCGAATGAACATGGGAATATATTGTGATGACTCTACTACAGATGTGACTGTTTTTGGAAATGTGTTTTATAATATGCAAACTGCCCATGGTGTGTTGTATAGCAATACAGGTTGGGACTTAACCATGAAAAATAATATTATCATCAATCCACACTCATACTCAGTAGTGTTAAGTCCACATTATTATACATGGTATAAGGGGAGAGCACCAATTGTATTTGGAAAGGGAAAGTTGTTTGAACAACGTTTATTTAAAGATTTAGATATTTTAAAACCACCTTACAGCACAAAGTATCCAGAATTGCATAATTATATGGATGTGCTCGAAGAAGGTGTTGAATGGGAAGGTATGCATTCTAAAAGAAATGTGTTTTCGACAAATGTAATTATCGGAGGAAAGGAGAATCCTATTCAAATTCGAGGAGGAAAGTATGGTGTTTTTGAAAATGTAAACAATTACCAAACAAATGAGGATCCTGGATTTGTTGATTTTAAGACTCATAACTTTATGCTTCAAAAGAATTCTGATGTATATAAAAAACTACCAAGTTTTAAGCCCGTTCCTTTTGATAAAATGGGATTGTATGTTGATGAGTTTAGAAATTTTTAAAAAGAATAATATGATAACGTTTTGTATTTAACAATATGAAATTTATAAAATATTAATATTAAAAAATAAGAAGATATGAATACTAAAGATGGAATTGTAAAAGAAAATTTGTGCCCTGCTAATCTTGCTTTTTATAAAAAAAACGGATACTTAATTGCACCTCAACTTTTTTCTAATGATTTTATTCAAGAATTGAAAGAAGAGACTAATGCTATTTTTTCTGGTAAACGAGGTAAAGTAGAAGGTGTAATTAATTTGGAGCCCAATTTATCCGAAAAAGAGATTTTAAGTAGATATGCAGCAATACATTTTCCTCATAAAATATCTCCAATAATGAAGCAAGGGGCTTCCGATACTAAAATTGCCAATTTACTTTCGAAGCTAGTGAGTCCAAACGTGAAATGCCTACAGACCATGTTGTTTGTTAAGGGACCAGGTAAAAAAGGACAAGCATGGCATCAAGATGAATTTTTCATTCCAACTAGAGACCGTTCGTTAACAGGAGTTTGGATGGCACTTGAAAATGCAGATATCGAAAATGGATGTCTTTGGGTGATTCCCGGTTCACATAAAGACGGAATCATAAAAGAGCGTATCGCAAATACAAACGATCAGTTCGCTGACCTTGAGACTCTAGATACTAAACCCTATACTGAAAAAGATTTTCAACCCGTTCCAGTCAAAAGTGGAGATGTTATAATTTTCGATGGTTATTTACTACACATGTCTCTTGGAAATATGTCAAAAGACAGGTTTAGAAGAGCTTTGGTAGGTCATTACTGTAGTGCAGAATCGATGTTGCCCTGGGATCAAGACGGAAGACAGTCTCCAACACAGGATTTTAGGGATATTTTTATGGTTAGTGGTGTAGACCCTTATGCATACAAAGGAGTCGAAGATTTATCTAAACCTTTTGTGCGCCCAGATGTACTCGATTTCAAAAAGAAAAAGTCGTGAAATTCACCTAATAATCAACATATATGAAAATTAAGTTTTTTTGTCCCTATTGGGGGTCAGAACATTTAGGATATAATTTATTTTTAAATAAAATTAAAAAAGCTGGCTACGATGGTGTCGAAATTATTCTACCGTACGATGCAAGTGAAAAGAAAATTATAAAAACAATAGCCAAAGACTTGGGCTTAGAAATTATAGCTTTATGGGGCGGTGTTATCGATGGGGATTTTGAGACTTCGCTACTCACTTATGAGAGGCATTTAAGAAATGCATGTTCTATTGATCCTTTATTTGTAAACATTCAAACCGGTAAGGATTATTATTCTTATGAACAGAATATGCAATTTTTAAATCTAGCAGCTAAAATCAGTAAAGAGACTAATACAAAAATAATACATGAAACTCATAGAGGGAAGTTCAGTTTTACCGCACAAACAACATCGATCTATTTAGAAAACAATCCATGGATTAAGATTACTGCAGATTTTTCCCATTGGTGTAATGTTTCCGAGTCTCTGTTAGAGGATCAGTTAGAAAATTTAGTTTTACCTATTGAAAGATCAGAGCACATTCATGCACGTGTAGGATTTAGCGAGGGACCTCAAATTCCTGACCCTAGAGATCCAGAATGGAAAGAGGCCTTGGATATTCACATGAATTGGTGGGATCAAATTATTGACTTAAGACGTAAGGAAGGTCATGACTATATGTCCATTTCACCAGAGTTCGGGCCTTTTCCTTACATGACGAAACTACCTTACTGCGGTTTGCCAATTACTTCTCAGTGGGAAGTAAATTTATTTATGAAAGACCTTCTGAAAAAACGTTACAGTTAATTGTATATTTTATTATTGTAATTAAAAAGTTATTAATTTAGTCCTATATGGTTAAATTATGGAGTGGAAGAGATGAAATTGCTATATTGGACAGATCATTGATTTCTATCTTAGATTAAACTATTGTGGTGGGTAATTAAATACTTATTTTAAAGTGAAAAAATACGATAAATTATAAATGTCTAAATCTCTTTGAGACCTTTTATCTATTAAAAAAAAGACTAATTTGAAAAGAATATTTATCAGAATTAAAAGATATATCAAATTATTGGTGTTGATATTAAATCATACAGCATAGCATAAAAAGGCTGAATTTTTTTGACATTGTAATATTTGTAATTATGAAAAATCTGTCACTTCAAACACCTTGATTGATAGGGGGAAAACAATCATATAGTTATTATAACTGTATTTTCAAGTAAAATAAAGTATTATAATTTATATCGAAGCTGATTAATAGTTATGTCTAATTTTGAAGTCATTAGAAAACAGGCCCTCAAAATCGGGATATATCTTTCAAAAAAAAATGTTCGTCTTTTACAACATTCGTAATTATACTCGTTTTTTCAATATTTAAATTAATGCAGCTCAATATTTATGCATATTGAATAAAATATGAACAAAAAAGAGAAGGGATTGAACTATTTACAACCGCTTTGAAATGAATAGTTATGCTAATTTTGAAAATATCTTTATGAAGAATTATATAAAAATGAATACAAAATTCTGTTTTCTAATTTTATTGGAATCTTCGAAAATTATATTAACCAATTTAAATCATTATTATGAAATTAAAATTATTTTCGCTGTTCGTAGCAACTAGTTTGTTATCAAGTATTGAAGCTAGTGCTCAAATTTCTTATTTTATCGACTTTGGAAATGCCACTGTTGAAACAAGTTATATATCAGTTACAGATGATACAGACTATACTGTAGATGCTCTTGGATATGGTTGGCAATCTGGTGATGTAGGACATACGAATGCTACAGACAATGGAATTGCAAATGGACAAACTGATTTAACACGTGACTTTTGTGCAGGAGGTCCTTATGGTATTTACTACCACGATGTCGAGCTTGATACTTACCAAGTAACAATGTATTTTTTAGACGTTGTAGATCGAAAAATAGGTCTTAATACTAGGCCAAATGGTGTACAGGCAGAACAATTTACCGATTACGAAATCCCTGCTAACACTCTAAAGACTAAAGTTTTTACAGTTAATACAGGTACTAATCCACAAATGCTATTTGGTTTTTTTAACAGAGCAGGAGATGGAGGACAATGGCTTTGTAACGGTATTGATATTGTACCTACCTCTACTTTATCTATTGAACAAGCGGTTGAAAAAGGATTTATGATGTATGATGTATTCGGAAAGCAAGAATTTAAAGTAAAGTTACCTTCTGGTAAAGGTACTTTAACTCTTTTTGATATTACAGGAAGAGTCGCTTTAACTGCTGATTTAAATACAGTAGACAATACAATTGATACTTCTTCTCTGGCATCAGCTATTTATGTTGCTAAAGTGGTTTCTGAAAAAGGACTTGTTACTAATAGAAAAGTTGCTTTAAGACAATAAAATAAATAAATATAATAGACAAAATGGTGTCTATTATATCTAAAAACCTAAATCAGTGTTATTTATATGAAAAATAGTAAAAAAAATAGAACTAAATATACTTCAATAGCTAGAAAGGAATCAAGTATAATGATATTAATTCTAACCCTTTTTTGTTGTCATAATTCTTTTGCTCAAAAAGGCAATGATCCAGCAAAAATGTCTTTTAAAGGTTTTATATGGCCTAATCATACACCTGGAGAATCCCCATTTGAGCAGTCTGATGATTTTAAAACACTATATTTTACAGGAAAAAATAGCGATTATTATGTTGGAGACACATTTTTTCCTACATGGGCTTCTAACGGCAATCTTTATTCTCCTTTTGCAGATGGTACTACAGATGGCGCAACTAGTTATTCTGCAGACCCAACTTCTTCAACAGGAAATGTTGTGATGATAGGAGATGATCCTCAATATTTAGAGATTAAGAATACTGCACGTCCTCAAAAGGCAAAAGCCTTTCCTTATGGTGGCCGCTACCCTGGTGGCAGCTTGGTTCATAATGGGATCTGGTATTATGGTACTTATTTGTTGGGGGTAACAAAAACAACTGTGGATGATGGTTACAGCTTTGGCTGGCCTATTTTAGGACCTATGCCAGGTTTTAGAACCTCTAAAGATTATGGAAAAACATGGACACCATCTCCTTTATCTCCTGAAAAACCACTCTTTCCAGAGCCTAAAGAAATATTTGATCCCGTAAAAATGGGAGCACCCCATTTTGTTGATTTTGGAAAAAATATGGAACATTCTCCAGATGGTAAAGCCTATATGGTAGGTATGGGAGCTGAAGAAAATGACCCAATGCCTCGATTTGCTAATTTAAGTTGGATAGCTGCAGATCAAGTGTATTTAACTAGGGTTACGCCATCTATTGAAACTATTAATGATATAAAAGCTTATGAGTTTTTTGCTGGGCATGACGCTAACGGGAAACCTAAATGGACAAATAATTTTGATGAAATTAAACCTTTGATAGAATGGAATAATCATATGGGATGTGTAACCATGACTTACAATGCGCCACTAAAAAAATACTTTATGTGCGTTACAGATGGCTGGAGATCTCGTTCAAACATGGACTCTTATATATTAGAATCCGATGCTATCACTGGCCCATGGAAAATGGTTACCTACATGAAAGAATTTGGTACTCAAGGCTATTTTTTAAATTTCCCATCTAAGTTTATTAGTGATGATGGTAAAACGATGTGGCTTAGTTATTCTGGAAATTATGGAGCACATAGGAAATTGCCTCGTAACCCACCACATGGAAGATATGGCATGGGGTTATATGAAGTGAAATTATTAGGAGATGAGAAGCAACAATTTGAAGCTACACAAGCGTGGGAAGATTCAAAAAACATTGCTGGAAAAGCAACAATTACTGCTAGTTCTACATTAAAAAACACCTCAACAAGTACGTTAAATAATGGTAAAGTTTGTCAACATAAAAATAACATTACTGATCATTGGATATCTAATGAAGAAGAAGAAGCTTGGATAAAACTTAGTTGGGATAAACCTCAAATTATAAATGCGGTTAGGTTATTTAATTGTGAAAATAAAGAAGATTTAGAAAAATTTGGTAAGATACTGTTAAGCAATGGTCGAGAAATCCCTATCAGATGTCCGCTTCCTAATTCAGAATTAGATGGATTAGATATTTTTTGGGGAAGAAAGGAAAAGGTAGATTGGATTAAGATTATTTTTGATCGCAGTAAACCTAAATCAGCCAGTTTTAGCCTTTCGGAAATAGCTGTTTTTAACGCTGAATAGAAATTTCAATACTCTAATCGCATTATTTATGAGTGGTTTGTACAGGGTGTCTTAAATAAAGGTACTTGAGAAACAGCAGCCAACTGAAAAGTATAATTATACTATAAAAGGATCAGAATTTTAAAAATTCTGATCCTTTTTGTGTTTTTAGTTATGCTATCACAACAACAGACTTTATCTCTTAGTGTATATAGTTCAATTTATCATTTCCATATCTGCAATGATATCTTGCTGAAAGTTCTTTATAAACTCCAGTTCTTCAATTCGTTCCTTTAATTTTTTAATTTGGTCTAGTTTGCTCATACCTGTGTTTTGTTGTTGCAAAGTACAGTGATTTTTTAACCAATAGGAACAGTAGATCTAGAAATATTAAATTTTTTGGTTGCTAAGTTAACCGAGGTCTGTCCATTTAGAATTTGGTCAATGACGAATAATTTGTACTGAAAAGTAAATTTTTCCTAGTTCTTTTTTTGACAGGGTTGATTTTGTTTTGTGTCCAAAGTATTGCTAAAAGTGTTTAATTTTTAGTCAACCTATTTTTAGGAAATTTCAGCAGGAGGTCAATTAGCATCAACGCTTGTTGTTAGAGGCTACGATGAGACTCGTCCCAATTTTAAAATTTTAATGGTTCCTGTAATTTCTATGATTGAGAATTATAAACATCAAGGATCTTGTAATCAATTATTAGGTAAAAAACCATCAAAACAGGCTATGCACTACTACTCAAATAGCTTGCATGTGTCTTCTAAAACACCGAAATCTTTTGTAATTGCAAACAATGATGATAGAGTAGTATCCTCTTTAAATGCAATGAATTACGTAGCGGCATTAAGGAGAAATAACGTGTTTTCAGAGTTTCATCTTTTTCCGAAAGGAGGGCATGTAGGATTGTTATATAGTACACATCCGTATAAAAATCAAGCTCTAGGTTTACGCAAAAAATGGATGAATACCTATGTTAAATAAAATCAAAAAAACAACTAGGAATCGAGTTTTTCTATAAAATAAAAGTCTTCTAAAAGTAATTTTTTTAGAAGACTTTTTTATGCCTATTGTTTTTCTGATGTTAGAATTCTTAATTTTTTGACTAAAACGGGATAAGCATCATCATTTTTTAATTTAATAGAGTTTCTTTTTCTTAGTACCTGAAGAGATATTTAGCAGATTTATACTTACTTATTTTTAACGAAAATAGGTTAGGAATTGTTGTTTTTACAAGGGGTGAACAATTTGTCCCCATAAAATGAAAGCTGTGACGACGCCACTTGTCTTTAGATGAGGTAGTTTTAACTTTTTAAAAATGAACATCCAGTTCGTTAAGAAGTATGAAAAACATTTGAATATGAAAGTACAAGCTTGGTCTGAAAAAGTAATGATCCCAACTTACGATGTTGGCGCTGCAGAAAAAAATCCAATATTTTTAGAAAAAAGAATTTATCAAGGTAGTAGTGGAAAGGTCTATCCTTTTCCTGTTGTAGAAAAAATAAGTGACACGAAAGTCGATAAAGAATGGCTTGCTTGTTATCTTGAGAACGATTTTGTTAAAATAATGATTCTGCCAGAATTGGGAGGTCGTGTTCAGATGGCATATGATAAAATTAAAAAACGTCATTTTGTATATTATAATGAGGTTATAAAACCTGCACTTGTGGGGTTAACAGGACCATGGATTTCAGGAGGAATAGAGTTTAACTGGCCGCAACATCATCGCCCTAGTACATATAGTCCTGTAGATTTTAGTATAGAGGAACATGCCGACGGAAGTAAAACTGTTTGGTGTAATGAAATTGAGCGTATGTCTAGAACCAAAGGGATGGCAGGTTTTCGATTGTATCCAGACAAAGCTTATTTAGAAATTAACGCCAAATTATACAATAGAACATCGCAACCGCAAACCTTTTTATGGTGGGCAAATCCAGCAGTTGCTGTTAATGATGAATACCAATCTGTTTTTCCTCCAGATGTAAATGCAGTTTTCGATCATGGAAAACGAGATGTTTCGGAGTTTCCAATAGCAAAAGGAACCTATTATAAGTTTGATTATTCACCAGGGACCGATATTTCAAGGTATAAGAATATTCCAGTGCCTACATCTTATATGGCTATAAAATCTGATTATAATTTTGTGGGTGGTTTTGAACACGATTCTAATGGAGGATTGTTGCACGTAGCTAATCACCATATATCACCAGGTAAAAAGCAATGGACATGGGGAGACGGTGATTTTGGGAAGGCGTGGGATAGAAATTTAACCGATAAAAACGGACCATATATAGAATTAATGTGTGGTGTATATACGGACAATCAACCCGATTTTTCTTGGTTAATGCCTTATGAACAAAAAGCTTTTACACAATATTTTATGCCTTACCAAGATATTGGTCTTGTGAAGAACGCATCAAAAGACGCTATGTTAAATGTCGAGTTTGTTGATGATAAATTGAGAATAAAAGCATATGCAACAGGCGTATACCCTAATACTACTATCAAAATAACAAATCAAGAAAAAGTTGTTTCAGAAGAACAATTCGGATTTAAACCAGGGATCAGTTATACGAATGAGATTGAGATAGATGAAAAATTAAAGCAATCTGATTATGAAGTAGCACTTGTTTCAGAAGCAGGAACGGTATTAATAGATTGGAAAGTAGCTGAAGAAAATAATAGGGAAATACCAGAAGCAGCAAAGGCAGCAAAGGATCCTCAAGATATTGAAACGAATGAAGAACTGTATTTAAATGGTCAGCATTTAGAACAGTATAGGCATGCGACTTATAGTCCTATTCCTTATTATGAAGAAGCTTTAAAAAGAGATCCGAAAGATATACGTTGTAATAACGCATTAGGATTGTTACTGTTGAGAAATGGTGATTTTGAAAAAGCAGAAGCACACTTTTTAAAAGCGCATAAGAGACAACTCGAACGCAATCCGAATCCATATGATGGAGAGCCATTGTTTAATTTAGGGCTAGCTTTGCGTTACCAAGGAAAAACAGATGAAGCTTATGATGCTTTTTATAAATCAGTTTGGAGTGCTGCGTTCATGGATGCAGGTTATTTTCAGGTTGCTTTAATTGATGTTAAAAGAGGGAATTGGGAATCAGCTCTGGATACGACTGATAGGTCCTTAATTCGCAATTGGCACAATCATAAAGCAAGGCATTTAAAAGCAATAGTTTTAAGGAATTTAGGGAAAATAACAGAGGCTAAAATCTTAATTGAAGAATCTATTGCAATTGATCAATTTAATTACGGAATGTATTTTGAAAAATTTCTTTTAGGAGATGTAAATGCAAAAGATACTTTAACATCTTTAAGTAGAGGTGATATTCAAAATTTCATTGAAATATCATTAGATTATGCAGATGCTGGTTTGTACCAAGAAGCTGTTGAACTTATTGATTTAGGAATCAATTTACAAAAATCGGTATATCCTATGGCGCAGTATTTTAAAGCCAATTTCTTAATGCTATTGGGAAATAGTACCGCCGCTAAATTAGTCATTCGTCAAGCAGAAAATTGTAAATCTGATTATTGTTTTCCTAATAGATTAGAGGCCATATCGGCTTTAAATAACGCAATAGAATTACTACCTAATTGTTCTAAAGCTCCTTATTATTTAGGAAATCTATATTACAATTCAAAACGTTATGAAGATGCCATTAGTTGTTGGGAATTTTCGGTTTCGAATGATGCAAGTTTTGCAACTGTGCATAGAAATTTAGCCTTGGCTTATTTTAATAAATCTTCAAATGTTGAAAAAGCTAAAGAATCAATGGAAACTGCTTTTGCTTTAGATAAAGAGGATGCACGAGTTTTTATGGAATTAGATCAGTTTTATAAAAAGCAGAATAAGTCAACAGCGTTTAGAATGTCGTTTTATAAAGAAAATAAAAAGTTAATTGCTAAACGTGATGATTTGTATATTGAATGGGTATATCTAAATATTTTAGAACAAAATTTCGAAGATGCATATACACTTATAAGCGAAAGGGTTTTTCATCCATGGGAAGGTGGAGAAGGAAAAGTAACTACAGCTTATGTAACAGCATTATTGGGACTCGCACAAATAGCTTTTAAAGATGAAAACTATGATGAAGCGGTTCGTTTCTTGGAAGCTTCAAAATTATTTCCACACAATTTAGGAGAAGGAAAATTAGACGGAGCACAAGAAAATGAAATAGATTACTGGCTCGGTTGTGCTTATAATAAATTAGGAGATGATCAGAAAGCTCTTCAATTTTGGGGTAAGGCTTCTGAAGGATTAAGTGATCCGGCAATTGCTTGGTTTTATAATGATCAACAACCAGATACTATTTATTATCAAGGATTGGCATTACTAAAATTAGGTAGAGATGAGGAAGCAAATACCCGGTTTGAAAAGCTTATTAACTTTGGGGAAACTCATTTAAATGATTCTATTAGAGTTGACTATTTCGCAGTTTCATTACCTGATTTAATGGTGTGGGAAGAAGACTTAAACCAAAAAAATAAAGTGCATTGCTATTACATGATGGGACTTGGCTATAAAGGTAAAAACGACGAAAAAGCTGACGAATGTTTCGAGGCTCTTTTTAGGCTTGAGCAACATCATTTAGGTGGGATACGTAATAAAAGTAATGAATTACAGGTGATTAGGTAGTTCCTAAACTAAAGTTTAAAGATTTAAAACAAAAAAATATGTCGTATTTAAAAATTGGGCTAAAAGTATCATTTATAGTTTTATTTAGTTTTGTTCTGTTTAGCTGCCAAACTAGTATGTCAAATAAATTTAATTTAGAAAAAACGCTTGTAAAAACAGAAGCACAATTAAATTATCAATGCGAAGTAGTTGATAAATTCAATAAGAATGAACTATTACCTAGGTCGATTGATAAAAATGAGGTAGTTATGGTACCGTCAAATGATTGGACGAGTGGTTTTTTTCCTGGAGAATTGTGGATGATGTTTGAGTTAACAGGTGATGCTAAATGGAAAGAAAGAGCGATTAAATATACTGAATACCTAGAAAATGAACAATTTAATGAAAGTACACATGATGTTGGATTTATGATGTATTGTAGTTATGGAAATGGGTATCAAATTACGGGCAATCAGAAGTACAAAGCGATTCTTATACAAACAGCTAAGTCTTTAGCTAGCCGCTATAACTCTAAAGTAAAAAGTATACGTTCTTGGGATCATAGTGAAGATTTGTATACATTTCCCGTAATTATAGACAATATGATGAATATGGAACTGTTGCTTTGGGCAAGTAAAGAAACAGGCGATCCTTATTATAAAAATATTGCGATAAATCATACAAATACAACGCTAAAAAACCATTTTAGATCTGATAATTCTTCGTATCACGTTGTAGATTATTCATCTGAAACAGGTGAGGTTATAAAAAAAGTAACCAACCAAGGATATGCTGATGAAACAGCTTGGGCTCGTGGTCAAGCATGGGGTTTATACGGTTTTACAGTTATGTTTAGAGCGACTAAAGATGAAGCTTATTTAGATCAGGCAGAACGTATTGCTGAATTTATATTAACACATAAAAATATGCCAGAGGATAAAATACCTTATTGGGATTTTGATGCTCCAAAATTACCAAATGAACCTAGAGATGCTTCTGCAGCTGCTATTATAGCATCAGGTTTGTTAGAGCTTGGAGGTTATTCGAAGAATGGAAAAGAGTATTTAGATGCTGCAAACACTATTTTGAAGTCCTTATCAAGTAAGGATTATCTAAATAAAAAAGGAACAGCATTTGGCTTTTTATTAGCTCACTCTACGGGTAATTGGCCTAGAAATTCGGAAATTGATGAGCCAATTGTTTACGCAGATTATTATTATTTAGAAGCGTTAAATAGAAAGAAAAGACTAAATGCTATGTTGTATTAAATAATTACTAATGAAAAATAAAACTTTAAATAGTATGTTTAAAAAGAGCATTTTTGTTATTGCTACTTTGTTAGTGTTGCCTGTGGTTGGACAAAAAATTCCTAAAGGTGCATGGCAGTCTTCCAAAGTTTACTACAAAAAAGAGAAGTTAGCGTACGTGTCAGATAAGAAAGGGAATAGGATTCCTGACTTTAGTTATTCTGGTTATAAAAATAGTGAGATTCTAATTCCTAATATTCCTGTTGTTTATTCAATAAAACCTATTGCAGGAGACAATACAAAACATATTCAAGCCGCAATTGATAAGGTAGGTGCCATGCCACTAGATAAAAATGGATCTAGAGGAGCCTTGGTATTAAAAGCAGGGAATTATGATGTACATGGTACCTTGTTTTTAAAGTACAGTGGTATTGTTCTTAGAGGTGAAGGAGATGGAGTTGATACTTCTAAAAACACAGTCATTAAGGCAATTGGAAATACACCAGAAAATAGAACAATACTAATAGCTGGAGGTAATAAAAATCATGAATTAGATGATGATTGGGTTTGGGGGACACGTAGTTATATAACTAGTGATTTTGTTCCGGTAGGTGCTCATACATTTGAAGTTGATAATCCTTCAATTTATGAAGTAGGTGATAATATAATTATCAATCATCCTTGTACTAAAAAATGGATCGATGCTAATAATGGTGGGGTAGAAAATGATAAAACCAAATTTTGGCATGAAGGAGAACTGCCTATTCTTTATAATCGATACATAAAAAAAATTGAAGGCAATACAATTACAATTGACGCACCTGTTTTTAATCATTTAGATAAAAAGTTAGCGCAAAGTTTTATTTATAAATACAATAGAAAAGGCTTGTTAACAAATATTGGTATTGAAAAATTAAGGATTGATATTCAAACTTTAGGAAGAACAGATATAAAAAATCATGCAGAAAACGCGATTGTTCTGCGTCAAATAGAAGATTCATGGGTTAGAGATTGTACAACATTGCATTTTTGGAAATCAGGAATTTTGACACAAACAGCTTTCAGAATTTCTGTAATAAACAGCAAAGCGTTGGAACCTTATGGAGTTGTTACAGGAGGACAGCGTTATAATTTTAATGCTTCTACCTTTTCTCAACAAATATTGTTTTATCAATGTAAAGCCTCAGACGCTCGTCATGGTTATGTGTCAAACGGTAGGTCTTCGGTTTCTGGTATAGCAGTTGTGGAAAGCACTTGTTTAAGATCTTATACTGCAAGTGAAGGTCACCAAAAATGGAGTCAAGGCATGTTGTTTGATAATTTAACAGAAGCAGAAACTAGAGTTGAGACTGAAGGAGGAAACCGTGTTATGGGTTTCTATAATAGAGGAAATTGGGCTAATGGTCATGGCTGGTCAGCAGCTCATTCTGTATTGTGGAATTGTAATGCAAATGGAAAAGTAATTACTTTACAAAAACCCCCTACAGCTCAAAATTATGCTATTGGTTGTTTTGGTAAGGTTTCAGGAAATGGTCCTTTTGAAGGTCCAACAGGATTTATTGAAGGAACTAATAAAAAAGGTCTGTATCCTCAGTCTTTATTCAAGGCTCAATTTAAAGATCGTACGCATCAAGAATTTAAAGTACTTCCATAGCAATTATAATTAGACTAAAAGAAATAAACTAAATATTTAGTATGAAAAAAATAGTGATTACAACGATTGTCATTTTAACTCAGTTGGTGCTAAAAGCACAGCAGCCACAGTATAAGGCTAATTGGGAATCTTTGTCTAAACATACAAGTGCACCAGAATGGTTGGTGGATGCGAAATTAGGAATATATTTTCATTGGGGGCCTTACAGTGTCCCCGCCTACAGCAATGAGTGGTACGCTTGGTATTTGTATAAATCAGATAACAACCATGTCATTCAACATCATAAAAAAACATATGGAGATCCTAAAGAATTTAATTATCACGATTTTATTCCCAAGTTTACGGCAGAACATTTTGACGCCAAAAACTGGGCTAAATTGTTTAAAAATGCAGGAGCGCGCTTTGCAGGGCCTGTAGCACAGCATCATGACGGTTTTGCAATGTGGGACAGTAAAGTTAATCCATGGAATTCAAAAGATAAAGGTCCAAAAAAAGATATTACAGGAGCTCTATTGTCTGAATTAAAAAAAGAAGGATTAAAAACGATTACTACTTTTCATCATGCTAGAAATTTGCAACGAAATGCTGATAATCCAGAAGAATGGGAAGGTTTTACAAGTCATTTTGCCTACAATCCAAAATATGTAACATCTACTACAGATCCTGAGTTAAGAAAATTGTATGGAAACATGCCGGCTGATGAATTTCATGAGTATTGGTATGCCCAATTAAAAGAAGTTATTGATCAATATTCTCCAGATATTATTTGGTTTGATTCATGGTTAAATATGATACCAGAAGAACATCGAACTGCATTTGCTGCCTATTATTTAAATGAAGCAAAGAAAAAAAATCAAGAAGTTGCTATTGTTTCTAAACAAAATGATTTGCCTAGAAATTTAAGTATTTTGGATATTGAACAAGGAGGGAAAAAGGATGTTTCAGAATCTGTTTGGATGACTGATATAACTATAAGTATGGGGTCTTGGTGTTTTACAGAGAATTTAAAATACAAGTCGGCAGGTTTAGTACTTCGTAATATGATTGATGTTTGGAGTAAAAATGGGATTGTATTATTAAATCTTTCGCCACGAAAAGATGGAGTTATTCCTCAAGAACAACGAGAGGTTGTGTTAGAAGTTGGGGCCTGGTTGAAAAAATATGGAGAGGCAGTTTACAATACACGGCCATATCAAATTTATGGGTTTGGTAGAGCTAAAGAGTCTGATGGTCATTTTGGCGGTCAGTCTGCCGTCAACGAATACAATGCAAGCGATATTCGTTTCACTAGATCTAAAGATAAGAAAACGGTTTATGTATTCTTTTTAGGAAAGCCTAAAGCAGGTGATGTTATTGGGTTAAGAGCTCTTGGTCCACATCGTTATCCTTTATATTCTAAATTAAAACGAGTAACGTTATTGGGCAGTCAAGTGGAGGCCAAATTTAAAGTCGATTCAGACAATGTTTTTCTGACGATTCCTGATGCCGAGATGAATGATTTGACGACTGTTTTTAAGTTTGAACTAGAGTAAAAATTTATGAAAATTCAAATTTTAAAAAGGCCTATTCTTGTTTTATTGGGATTTTTTTTCTTTTTACTTAATTCTTGTAAAACGGAAAGTGATTCTAGGTATAAAATAAAAAAAGAAGTTGTAAAAACTTTTACAGAGGATGGTGCTTGGTGTTGGTTTTCTGATCCTAGAGCTATTTATGTACATGGTGATTTAAAAGGAATTCAAACAGGTTGGGTAAAATCAAACGGTTCAATAGAAACAGGTTTTTTAGACCTAAATGGTGTTATTAAAAAGCAAGTTTTAGCAGAGGAATTAGATAAAGATGATCATGCTAATCCTAGTTTTGTGGAACTATCTAATGGTAACACTGCGGTATTTTATACCAAGCATTTTGATAATATCGTACGGTATCATTCTAGAGAAATGAAACCAAACGCTAGTACAGATACTTTGTTTAGTAATCTAGTTAGAATAGATCCCTTCGATGTTTTAGAATTAGAAAAATTCCCTTTAAACAGAACCACATATGCCAATCCGTTTGTTTTAAAAGAAGAGGAAGGTGCCTTGTTTTGCTTTGGAAGATGGACTGGATTTAAGCCAAATATGATGTGGTCATTTGACAATGGAGAAACTTTTTCAAAATCTAGAGTACTTATCACAAATTACCCTTTCGATCCAGAAAATAGACCTTATGTAAAATATTATTCAGATGGAAAGTCTAAAATACACATGGTATTTACCGATGGGCACCCAAGAAATGAACCTCTTAACTCTGTTTATTACGCCTATTATGAAAAGGGTGCTTTTTGGAGAGTAGACGGCTCTAAAATATGTACGATAGAGAATTTACCGTTTGAACCTAAGGATGCCTCTGTTGTTTATAAAGCAGATGAAAATAATGGACGGAGTTGGGTTTATGATGTAGCCTCAGATATTAGTGGAAATCCTATAATAGCATACGCTAGGTATCCCAATGAGGAAAATCATATATATCAGTATGCCAAATACGATGGAAACGAATGGTTAGATGTTACAATTTGTAATTCTGGTAAATGGTTTGGGAATACACCTGAAAATCAAAGAGAGTTAGAGCCGCATTATTCAGGAGGAATGACAATAAACCCTTTTAATACAAATGTAATTTATACTTCGGAGACCATTTTTGGAGTTTTTGAAATTGTTCGCTACAAGTTTAACAAACAGGGAGCTATTGTGAAAAGAGAACTAATTACAAATAATTCAAAAAAAGACAATGTTCGACCATTTATCCCTAGAAATTATAAGAAAGGCGATCCTGAAGTTGTACTGTGGATGGAAAATGACAACTATATTCATTATACAAATTATAAATCAGCAATAAAGTTTTATAGGTACCAATAGTTAGCCCTTTTAATTAAGTGAAAGAATCGAATTTGAAAAACATTAAAATAAATAGAATATGATAAAATTAGAAAAACTCAATTTAAAATATATATTGATGATTTCCACGATTTCAGCACTAGGAGGTTTGCTTTTTGGTTATGATTGGGTGGTTATTGGAGGCGCTAAACCATTTTACGAACGTTATTTTAATATTTCAGACATTCCAGCTTTACAAGGGTGGGCAATGGGAAGTGCTTTAATCGGTTGTATTTTTGGAGCTATGGTTGCTGGAAAGATTACTGAACGTTTCGGTCGAAAAAAACCTTTAGGGTTAGCAGCTTTATTATTTTTAGTATCGGCTGGTGGTACTGGTTGGTTTAATGATTTTGATTTGTTTATTGTTTTTAGAATAATTGGAGGTTTTGGTATTGGCTTGGCTTCTACTATTTCTCCTTTATACATTGCTGAAGTTGCTCCATCAAATTATAGGGGGCGTTTGGTATCTCTTAATCAATTGGCTATTGTAATAGGAATATTGGCTGCGCAAGTAATTAATTTTTTAATTGCAGATCCAGTTACAGAAGGTATGTCTACTATCGAAATGGTAAACTCTTGGAATGGTCAAACAGGATGGAGATGGATGTTTTGGGCAGAATTAGTGCCAGCTACTTTGTTTTTTGTACTTATTTTTTGTATTCCTGAAAGTCCACGTTGGTTGTCTAGTAACAATCAAGTAGAAGCTTCAAAAAAAATATTAGCAATTATTGGAGGTAATGATTATGCAGAAAAGGTGCAAAATCAAATAGGGTTAGCTTTAAAGGATACGGTAGAAAAAGTAAGTTTAAAAAAGTTGTTTACGGGTAAAAATCGAAAACTTGTTTTTATAGGGATAATCTTAGCATTTATTCAACAATGGTGTGGTATTAATGTGGTATTTAATTATGCTGAAGAAATTTTTGCCAATGCTGGTTATGGAGTTAGTGATGCGTTGTTTAATATTATTTTAACAGGTGTCGTTAATTTAGTATTTACCTTATTGGCCATGCAGGTTATAGATAAATGGGGAAGAAAAAAACTATGGCTTTTAGGATCTTTAGGTTTAATGATACTGTATATTTTGATAGGTTTGTTTTACTTTTTCGAATTGAAAGGTTTTGTACTTGTAGTGTTGGTTGTAATAGCGATTGCAATTTATGCACTAACCTTAGCTCCTGTGTTTTGGGTTTTGGTATCTGAGATTTTTCCAAACAGAATACGAGGCGCAGCACTTTCGTTAACAACTACAGCTTTATGGATAGCATGTTTTATGTTAACCTACAGTTTTCCTTCCTTAAATAATATTCTTGGAGCCTTTGGTACGTTTTGGGTGTATAGTGGAATTTGCTTAGTGAGTTTTCTTTATGTGAAATTTAAAATACCAGAGACTAAGAATAAAACCTTGGAAGAATTAGAAGATATTTTTGATAAATAATATTACATACTAGTAAAATAACAATGCATATAAAAAATCTATAACTACCTGTTGGGTATGTGCGAATATTTTGTACTTATGGGAACTTGTTGTTTTATAAAATGTGATATGTTACTGAAAAATTTATATAATAAAATCAATTAGTCAGTTAAAAGCGGATATCAAAAAGAGAACCACGAAAATAACAATATGGTAAGCATAGCTTCTTTGTCTAAAGTAGACGAATTACTTACAGGACAAATAAAATTTATTGTTTAAGTTTACGCTGTTTTTAAAAAATATAACATGAGTCAAAATTTTAATATTCCCGTAGAAAAAAGTTACAATGCAAAAGACACTCGTTATGATAAAATGAGTTATCGTAGGTGTGGTCATAGTGGACTGCTATTACCTGCACTTTCGTTAGGACTTTGGCACAACTTCAGTTTTACAGATGATTTTGAAAATGCGAGAGACATTTTGCAAACGGCCTTTGATCATGGAATTACTCATTTCGATTTAGCTAATAATTATGGACCTCCGTATGGTGGTGCAGAAGCTAATTTTGGGAAAATATTTGAAAAAGATTTCAAAGCCTATAGAGATGAATTGATTATTTCAACAAAAGCAGGCTATGATATGTGGCCGGGACCTTATGGGAATTTTGGATCCAAAAAATATTTAATTTCTAGTTTAGATCAGAGTCTAAAAAGAATGGGCTTAGACTATGTTGATATTTTTTACCACCATAGGCCAGATCCAGATACGCCTTTAGAAGAGACCATGGGAGCCTTAGCGCAAATTGTACGTCAAGGAAAAGCGTTGTATGTAGGTTTGTCAAACTATCAAGCTCCGGAAGCAGCAAAGGCATTTAAAATTCTTGAAGATTTAGGCGTACCTTGTTTAATTCATCAACCACGTTATAATATGTTAGATCGTTGGGTTGAGGATGGTTTGCTAGATACTTTAGAGGATAGTGGTGTTGGATCTATCGTGTTTTCACCTTTACGTCAAGGAGTATTGACGAATAAATACCTAAATGGTTTTCCAGAAGATTCCAGAGCTGTTAAAGATGGACGCTATTTAAAAACCGATCAAATTAAGGAAACACTTGATCAGGTAAGAGCTTTAAATGAAATAGCCCTTGAAAGAGGTCAGACTTTAGCGCAAATGGCCATTGCTTGGTTGTTAAAAGATAAAAGGATAACCTCTGTATTGGTGGGGGCTAGTAGAAGTTCACAATTGCTAGATTCTATAAAAGCACTAGATTGCCAAGAGTTTGATGCAGCGACATTAGAAAGCATAGAAGAAATTTTAAAATAAGTCAATTTATTAAATACTTGAATGGCTGATTAGCTTAGTTATTTGAAGTTTTATTTTCATAAAAAAAGCCTCTCAACAAATTGTTGAGAGGCTTTTTTTGATCTATGGTCCACAAATAAATCATGCAGAAGCTGATAATCTGTAGCACTAATAAATAGAGCCTTCTTAAGAGACAGGACAATACAGGATGGCTTTGAATCTGCTTATCTATAAATTATACCCTATAATTTATAAAGAAAAAAATGAGGCCTAATTTGTTGATTAAATTTATTTTATTGTTAGCAGTATGTCTGTTTAACTGTAGCATTCCCAAACAGAAGATTGCTGTAAAAAAGACAGATGTAATTGAAGAATTAAAGAAAGGATTTAAAGCGCCTTCTAAAAAATATTACCCTGAAACTTGGTTTCACCTCAATGGAAATAATATTAGTAAAGAAGGCTTAACCTTAGATCTTGAAGCCATAAAATATGCAGGACTTCAGGGAATTCATCTTTTTAATAAAAATGGACGTCCGTATCCTGGTGTCGATCCTATTAAAATTCTATCTCCAGAATGGGAAGACATGATTCGGCATGCAGCCGATGAATGTGAACGTTTGGGGTTGAAATTTACCATGCAAAATTGTCCGGGCTGGTCTATGGCAGGTGGGCCTTGGGTTCCAGTAGCAGAAGCGCAACGTGAAATGGTAGAAACAGTGTATAGGTTTACAGGAGGGAAAAAGCAGGAAAAAACGTTACAATTAGATCCATTGTACCATACTCCAGATTACGATTATAAAGACATTCAGCTTTTGGCTTTTCCTACGCCAGAAGGAGATGATGCTGAACCCTTGAATCCTATAGCAATAGAAACAAATAATTCTTTGGTTCCTTGGAAAGCTATCTTTAATCCCGATTCAAAAATTAAAGTTACGCGTACTAAAACACAGTTGGATAAACCTTTAGAAGCCTATAGAGCTCAAGGGATTTCAAAAGTTAACAAGAAAGATACTTGGGTGAAAACTAAATTTCAACTCCCGGTTACATTACGCACTATTATTTTGCCTCAGTCTCGTCATATAATTATGGGCAAAGAATATCCTAAGGTAGATGTTGCTATTAAAGTGGAGGCGCTTATAGAAGGAAGGTTTGTTGAAATAACAACGGTAAATCTACCAGATGCAAATTGGAATGATCGTCGAAAACACCTAACGTTGGCAATACCTGAAACAACTGCTACTGCCTTTGTTTTTACTTTTAAAGGTATGCATAGCATTGCGCCAGAATTTATCCGTTTAAGTTCAAAATCAAAATTACATAACCACGAAGCCAAGGCAGCAAAAGTATTAAGGCGTCTTGAAAAAGAGGTAGCGTATCAGTATTCGAAAAATTCTATAGTGAAAGGAAATTCGATCGTTTATTTAAATGATAAAATGACTTCGAAGGGAAGGCTAAATTGGGAAATTCCTGAAGGAAATTGGACTGTAGTTCGCTTTGGTCATATCAATATGCTACTTACAAATAAACCTGCGGTGCCCGAAGCTACGGGTTGGGAATCGAGTAAGTTAGATAAAATGGCCATAGAAAATCATTTACGAAATGGAATGATTGGAAACCTGATGAAAGAGGGTGGGCCAATTGGCAATGGAAAATTACATGGATTATTAATTGATAGTTGGGAAAGTCATGTCCCTACTTGGACGATGAATTCTAACGCAATGTTTCAAGAATTTAAACAACGTCGGGGTTACGATTTAAAAAAGTATTTACCGGCTACCATGGGGTATATTGTCGATAGTCCTGAAATTACGACCAAATTTTTACGAGATTTACGTCAGACTATGGACGATCTATTTATCGAAAACTTCTTCCAGCATTTTGCCACCATAGCGCATGAAATGGGAGCAGAGGTTTATACGGAAGGAGCAGGAGGAGAGGTTTTACCTATAGATCCTATGCGTTATTATGGTGTAAGTGATATTCCCATGACCGAGTTTTGGTATCCTAAGGCACCTTCAAGTCAAAATGAATTTGCCAAACCTATTTTATCCGCTGCCTCTGCTACACATTTATACAACAAGCCTGTTTTAGCCGCTGAAGCCTGTACACAATTAGGAGTCAAGTGGAATGAGCATCCATTTAGCGTAAAGTATTTGATAGATTACAATTTCACAAAAGGGGTCAACCATTTGGTTTTTCATACCTTTTCTCATACACCTCAAACCAATGTATATCCTGGCTCAAGTTTTGGAGGGAATATTGGTTTTCCTTTTGTAAGAGGTCAAACATGGTGGAAATACATGCCCGATTGGATGAGGTATTTAGCACGTAATCAATATATGTTACAGCAAGGAGAATATGCCGCTGATGTGCTTTGGTATTATGGAGATCATTTTGACCGACCTCCGTTTGATTTGAATGATTTTCCAAAAGGTTATCGTTATGATTATTTAAATGAAGAAATTTTACAAGAAAAAATTGCAATAAAAAACGGGAAAATACATGTTAAAGATGGTGGTGATTATCGTGTTATTCTTTTAAGAGATTCCAAAGACATGTTGTTGTCAACAGCTGAAAAATTGAAAGAATTAGTCGAAAATGGAGCCGTGATTGTTGGAGAGAAACCAATAGATTCTCCTAGTTTAATGGACGATGATCATGATTTGAAAAAACTTATGGTAATTTCTAATGAGTTATGGGGGCGTACTGAAAGCGGAGTAAGACAAGTAGGCAAAGGAAAAGTATATTGGGGAAAATCTATAAAAGAAGTATTGGAGGCTGAAAAAGTAGAAGGAGATGTATTGGTTCCAAATGGTGCCGATATAAATTGGATTCATCGAAAAACCAAAGAAGCGGATCTCTATTTTGTATCGACAAAAAGTAAAGAACCCATTGCTGTTTCGTTAAGTTTTCGAGTTGAAAATACCTGTCCTCAGTTTTGGGATGCTTTTACGGGGCTGTCGCAAGATGCGATGGTATGGAGTAAAGAAAAAGGAAGAACAAATGTAGCTGTTTCCTTAGAAGCTAGTGGAAGTGCGATTCTGGTTTTCCCGAAGGGGGCTAAAGAGCCTTTTTGTTCAAAAGTTGTTTTTGGAAATCAAACTATTCTTAGCTCAGAAAAAGGCTGGTACAGACAACAAAGCGAAGAGGAATTTACTCGTCTTAGCTTCAAAGATAAAAAAATAAATACCTCAAAGTCTGGAATATATACCTTGTTTAAAAATGGCAAAGAAAAAAAGCTAGACCTTGTAGTTGATAAAATTGCACTTCAAAATAATTGGAAAGCGGAATTTGAAAAAGGTTGGGATACTCCAAGTTTCATTGAGGTTCCTAAATTAATGTCTCTTACAAATTTCAAAAATGAAGCCGTTAGACATTACTCGGGAACCGTAAGTTATACCAAAAATATTGTTGTAGAAAATATAGCAAAAAGGAGCACTATTGATCTTGGTCAAGTTGAAAATATAGCAGAATTATTTTGTAATGGGAAAAAAGTTGGTGTTCGTTGGGCATCACCCTATATTTTTGAGTTGTCTGATTATCTTAGAAAAGGCGATAATTTATTGGAAGTTAAAGTCACAAATACTTGGAGAAACCAATTGATTTACGATCATACTCGAGCCAAAGATCAAAAGAAAACATGGACTACCAATGGACCTAAAAAAGGTGAAAGCAAATTAGAAAAATCAGGATTGATAGGACCTGTTGTTTTGAATATGATTGAACAGAATTAATAAAAGGAAAGAATGAATGGCATGAAAAAAGGTTCTACTATTTTAGTAGAACCTTTTTTAAACTAGTATCATTTTGTAGCCCGTAAAAAGGATTTTTAAATTGAGAGGAACTAAACTCTTTCAATAGGTTTGTCTTTTATTTCTTCATAAAACTGCGCATTGACTACTTGAACATAGGGCGCTAAAAATAAGAAGCCAATACCCAAAGTGAAAATACACAATATTGCCAAACCAAAAATTCTTAACAGGATTCCTGCATATTTCATTTTATAGCCATACATCATATCTTGACTTTTTTGAAGTACTTCACGTGGAGCTAAATCAGGATTTTCTGCTAAAATATAAAAGGTCATTGCGTAAGAAATAGCAGCGATTATTCCAGGTATAATTAATAAAAGTGTCCAAAGAAGTATAAATAAAAGCATTAATAAATAAGTAACCAATGCGTTCCCGAAATTGTGAAAGCCTTCGAATATTTGTTCAAAACGAGTTTCTTCTTTTCTAACAATGGATAAAGCAAAAATGGCAATTCCTAAAGCTAGGGGGCCACTAATTAAAATAGAGCCTACGGAAGCCAATGGCGCTTTTTCTGCAATGACTTGAATGGCTGCTGAAATACAAAAGATGACTAGGTAAGTTCCTACTGCAATTCCCCATTTCCCAGTTAGGGAATCTTTGGCATCTTGCATAATTTCGTTGGTGGTTTTCATAAAAATATGTTTTTGGGTTGTTGAATTAATTTTTTAGAGTTCGTAGGATTTACTTGCGTCTAATTTTACAAATATAAAAAGTAAAATGGTGAATCCCCAAAGTCCTGAGCCTCCATAACTAAAAAAGGGTAGCGGTATTCCAATGGTAGGAAATAATCCAATCACCATTCCGATATTAATCAAATAGTGGAAAAAGAAAACGGTGGCAATTCCATAACCATATACACGGCTAAAAGCAGTTTTTTGACGTTCTGCAAGTTGAATGATTCTTAATACAAATACGGTAAATAGAATTACGAGTAAAGAAGTTCCCATAAATCCCCATTCTTCTCCAATGGTACTAAAAATATAATCGGTGTGCTGTTCAGGTACAAAATTTCCTTGCGTTCTATCGCCTTGTAAAAAACCTTTTCCAGAAAATCCACCTGATTTAATGGTAAGCACGGATTGATCGGTATTGTAACCGATTCCTCGTGTATCGTTATTTTTTCCTAGTAATATATTAAATCGATCTCGGTGTCGTTGTTCAAAAATATTATTGTAGACATAATCGACACTAAAAATAAACAAACCAACAATGGCAAAAAGACTGAAAATTTTACTCCAATGAAATTTCAATGAAATTTTCCTGTAAAATTGGACATATAAAACAAAAAGAACGATGAGTAAATAGGAAAAAAACAAGATGCTGTTGAAACCAAAAGCAAGGGTTAAAATAAATAAAATTATGGCAGCTAGTCCTATGGCGATATAATAAATAGGAAGCCCTTCTCGGTATAATACAAAAAAGAAAGAAGTATAAATTAAAGCAGAACCTGGATCAGGTTGTAGGGTAATCAATACCGCTGGAAAAAAAATGATGATAAATGCCTTAATTTGATTTTTTACCAGTTGTAAATCGTATTGTTTGTCGCTTAACAATTTGGACAAAGCCAATACGGTAGCGAATTTAGCAAATTCAGAAGGCTGTAAACTGGTGGCACCCAAATCGTACCAGGAGGTGGCTCCATTAATTTTTTTACCAAAAACAAATAGCAAGGCTAGCGATAATAATGAGCCAATATAAATAAAGGATGAAAATTTTTCATAGGTCTTTCCATCAATAAATAAAATAGCAATAATAAGGATAAAGCTTAAGCCTATCCAAAGCATTTGTTTTCCGTATTTAGTTGTGAAATCAAATAAATGTTGCTCTTCATCTCCTACAGAAGCTGCATAGATATTCATCCAGCCAAAAAGCACTAGCAATAGGTAGAGTACAACTAGTGTAAAATCGACACCATAAAATATGTTATTCTTCTGTATTCTCACTTTTGGTTTGCATTATTTTTAGTTGTCTGTTGTAAACGTCTTCTAAACTGGTTTCAAACATGCGTTGTTCGTACCATTTATTGGTTGTTTTTCCAGTTAAATATTTTTCAATCATCAAGCTTGTTATGGGAGCAGCAATGGTAGATCCATAGCCTCCGTTTTCAATATAAACAGCAATGGCAATTTTCGGATTTTTTTTAGGGGCAAAAGCCACAAATATGGAATGGTCTTCAAATTGAATTTTTTGATCATTTACACGAACAAAATTTTCTGCTGTTCCTGTTTTTCCGCATATTTCAATATTTTTTAAGCGCACATGCTTTGCTGTACCCGATTTAAATACATCATGCATTCCTTCAATGACAGGTGTAAAATGTTTTTTATCAATGGTAGTGTTGTGTACCGTGGTATATAAGCTATCCGTAATATGTACGCCATTCTGTTTTTTTAGGATGTGTGGTGTATAATAATGTCCTCTGTTGGCAATTGCAGCCGTCATATTGGCAAGTTGAATAGGAGTGGTTAGTATTTGTCCTTGACCAATGGCATTTGAAATGGTGTAGGTTGCTCTCCATCGACCATCAGGATACCAATGGTTGTACAAGGCTGCATCTGGAATAAGTCCTCTTTTTCCTTGCGGTAAATCATAGCCTAAAAATTCTCCCAAGCCAAAACTTTTTACATGTTTGCTCCAAGCATTCATCCCTTCGGAAGCAGTAGGATATTTTTCTATGATACGTCTATAAACGTTTGAAAAGTAGCTGTTACAGGATTTAGCAATACCTCGCTGTAATTTGATAGGCATATTATAGATGTTACAGTGACAGCCCATAAAAGCACTTTCACCAGCACCATAACGATAGCCATGAAAACATCTAAAAGGTGTTTCAGGAGTAATAACTTCTTCTTGTAAACCCACTAAACCTTGAATCATTTTAAATGGTGATCCAGGCGCATATTGTGCCAACAAACTTCTGTCGTACATGGGTTTGTTAATGGTGTCTCCAAAAAACTGAACAGAGTATTTAGATCGGAGTCGACCTACCATATAATTAGGATTGTAGCTTGGTGCTGTGATCAATGCTAGAATTTCACCTGTAGCGGGTTCAATGGCTACAATTCCTCCACGTTTTCCTTGTAAAAGTTGTTCTCCGTATTGTTGGAGCTCGCTGTCTATGGTCAAAGTTAAATCTTGTCCGGCAATAGGTAAAGTGTCGTAGATGCTATTTTTGTAGGGACCGGTTATTTTATTAAATCGATCGCGCTGCATGTATTTTACACCTTTTACACCTCTTAATTGTTTTTCGTATTGTTTTTCAATACCTGTGGTTCCTATCAATTCTCCAGCCTGGTAATAAGGATTTTTTCTTGCCGTTTCATCGTTTACTTCATTTACATAGCCTAAAATATTGGCAGCAGAATTTAAAGGGTAATATCGTAAAGATTTTTTGACAATATAAAACCCAATATACTTGTGCATTTTTTCTTGCAAATAGGCATAGTTTTCTTTAGAAATATGTGCTAGAAATACAGAAGGTAGTCGTGGGGACCAATGTCTTGCTTTTTCGTATCTTTTTTTAAATGACTCTTTGTCGATTCCAATTAGTTGGCAAAATTCTAAGGTGTCTAAAGGCTGTACTTCTTTGGGGATAACCATTAAGTTGTACGATTGCTTATCAGTAACTAATAAAACATTATTTCGATCTAAAATATAGCCGCGTTCAGGGTAGTCATAAATTCTTTTTACGGTAGAACTTTGCAGGGAATTTGTATTGTGTTCCTGATTCACCACTTGTAGAAAAAACAGTTTGGCAATAAAAATACCCGCTGTTAATAGGATAAAAAATGAAAGTAAGTATCCTCGTTTCACAAAGTGTAAGTTTAAAAATTAGACTGTTTTTTTCTTGGTAATAAGTACCAAACTTAAGATGCTTAAAATAATGGTAAAGATACTTGTCGTGAATGATTTATACAAGACGAGTGATAGGTTTTTAAAACTGAAATAATCTAAGTAGAATAGGATAAAATGATGTGCAAAGGTTAGGGTTGCTATGTAAATAAATATTTTAATAGACTGCTCGGAAGTCAATTTAAATAGTTTGTAATCGATGTCAAATTTGTTGAGGACTAATTTTAATACATAGAGCCTAATATAGGCTATAAATAGGGTTGCCGCTGCATTGATTCCTCCTGAATTTGAAAAGAAGTCGACACATAGCCCAAGTAAAAATGCTACGATAAGGAAATTAGTTCGCTTTTGTTCAAGCGGATATAGAAAGACAAATAAGATGTACAAGTTCGGATTGATGTACCCAAAAAAGTTGATATTATTTAAGACTAATACTTGCAAAAGCAAAAGAAAAATAAAGCGAATAGCTATGGATAGGGTATCTCTAGTCATTTTGGTTTTCTAATTTTTCAATTTCTTCTTTGTCGTTGTTTTTGATGACATGCACATAGCCCAAATTACTCATGTCTGTAAAAAGTTCAACTTCTATGTTTTCGTAATTTTTATTATTGATTTTAAAATCAGAAATACGACCGATAAGTATACCTTCTGGAAATAAAATTGATTTTCCTCCACTCACTATCGTGTCGCCAATTTGAATTGGTGCTTGTCGTTGTATATCTTGAAGTTGAGAATATCGATAATTTTTCCCGTTCCAATCTAAAGTTCCAAAGTAATGACTTCTTTTTAGTTTTACGTTTATTTTAGATTTGCTGTTTAAAATAGAAAGTACGGTAGCGTAATTGGAAGAAATATTATTGATGACTCCAATTATTCCGTGGCTTGTAATAACACCCATATCAATGCTTAAACCATCATTCGTACCTTTGTCAATGGTTAAAACATTGTTTCTTTTTTTGAAATTGTTACTGATGACTTTTGCCGTTATAAATTCATTGGTTTGTAAGGTAGAATCTAAGGGTATTGTGTGGATTTGTTCAGGTATGCTGGCCAATTGATTTCTGAGCAATGTGTTTTCTTCCGCCAATCGAAGATTTTCTTTTTTCAAAGTAGTGTATTCAAAAAAGGAATTAGAGGTTTCAAAAAAGCCGCCAGTTATGGCATTTGCAGAATTTATAAACTGACTTTTGTGGTACGATCTAGATTGAACGGTTAATAAAAACGCAAATACTTCTAGCAATATAAAAAGCAAGAAGTATTTGTATTTTTGAATAAAGTATGCAATATGCTGCATGTTCGTTAGGTGTTATTTATTTTCATGTCCCTTGGGTATGAAAATTCAGTTTTAATTTATTTGAATGACCTTGGTCTCTAAAATCAAAAAACTATTTCAACAACACGCTCTTGTAGGTGTCTATTTTTTTTAAGGCAATACCAGTCCCTCTAACAACAGCTCTTAATGGATCTTCAGCGATATAAACAGGAAGGTCTGTTTTTTTAGACAAACGTTTGTCTAAGCCTCTCAACATAGATCCACCACCGGCTAAATAAATTCCAGTATTGTAAATATCTGCCGCCAATTCTGGAGGTGTTTTTGATAAGGTTTCCATTACCGCATCTTCAATTCTAAGAATAGATTTGTCTAATGCTTTGGCAATTTCTCTATAAGAAACTTGTACTTGTTTTGGTTTACCGCTCAATAAATCACGACCTTGAACCAACATGTCATCTGGCGGTGTATCTAAATCTTCCGTAGCGGCACCAATTTGAATTTTAATTTTTTCAGCAGTCGTTTCACCAACAAATAAATTGTGTTGGGTACGCATATAATATGTAATATCACTAGTAAATAAATCACCAGCTACTTTTACAGATTTATCACAAACAATACCTGCTAAGGCAATAACAGCAATTTCTGTAGTTCCACCACCTATGTCAATAATCATATTTCCTTTAGGTTCCATGATATCAATTCCAACCCCAATTGCCGCAGCCATTGGTTCGTAAATTAAATAAATTTCCTTGGCATTCATATGCATGGCAGAATCACGTACCGCACGTTTTTCTACTTCTGTAATTCCAGAAGGAATACATATTACCATACGCAAGGCAGGTGGGAATAATCTTTTTTTAATGGAAGGAATACTTTTGATAAATTCCTTAATCATTTCCTCAGAAGCTTGGAAGTCAGCAATAACTCCATCTTTTAAGGGGCGAATTGTTTTGATGTTTTCATGGGTTTTACCTTGCATTAAACTGGCTTTTTGTCCAGTAGCAATAATTTTACCCGTAGTTCTATCTCTAGCTACAATTGAAGGGCTGTCAATGACAACTTTTCCGTTATGGATAATTAGTGTATTCGCTGTTCCTAAATCAATAGCAACATCTTCAATCATGAAATCAAAAAAACCCATAGTGTTTTTTAGTGTATTTAGTTAATTTAAAAAGATGTATTCACCGTTTTGGCGAATACATCCCTCAAATTTAGTGAATTAATGTTTAAAATGGCGAGTTCCAGTGAAAACCATTCCGATATTCTTTTCGTTACAATAATCGATAGATAATTGATCTTTTATAGAACCTCCTGGTTGAATAACTGCATCAATTCCAGCGTTTCCTGCAATTTCTACACAGTCAGGAAATGGGAAAAAAGCATCACTTGCCATTACGGCTCCGCTTAGGTCAAACCCAAATGTTTTTGCTTTTGCAATGGCTTGTTCTAAGGCATCAACTCTAGATGTTTGTCCGGTACCTCCTGCACACAATTGTTTGTTTTTAACAAGAATAATTGTGTTCGATTTTGTGTGTTTACAAATTTTAGAAGCAAATAATAAATCGTCAATTTGTTCTTCTGAAACCAATCTGTTGGTTACGTTTGTCAAACCTTCTTTTGTGTCAGTAACTGTATTTGGATCTTGCGCTAAAACACCGTTTAAGGCCGTTCTATAGCTAATAGCAGGTAACTCTACATTTTTCTGAACTAAGATAATTCTGTTTTTCTTTCCTTTCAAAATTTGTAAAGCTTCTTCAGAATAAGAAGGAGCAATGACAACTTCGCAAAACAAACTATGAATTTCTTCAGCCGTTGCTTTGTCAATTTCTTTGTTGGCAATTAAAACCCCTCCAAAAGCAGAAGTTGGATCACCAGCCAAAGCATCAATATATGCTTGAACCAAAGTTTCTCTTTGTGCAAAACCACAAGCGTTGTTGTGTTTTAAGATGGCGAAAGTTGGCGCTTCGTTTTTAAATTCTCTAATTAAGTTTACGGCAGCATCAACATCTAATAAATTGTTGAATGATAATTCTTTTCCGTGTAACTGGTCAAATAACTGATCCAAATCACCGTAGAAGAAACCTCTTTGGTGTGGGTTTTCTCCGTAACGTAATTGTTTAGAAATATCAAAACTTTGTCTGAAAGTTGGCTCTTCTACGTTTAAGTAATTGAAGATAGCCGTGTCGTAGTGACTTGATACTGCAAAAGATTTAGCAGAAAAAGCTTTACGTTCTGCCAAAGTTGTAGCACCGTTGTTTTTTGTTATAATATCTAGGAAATCATCGTATTGATTCATAGAAGATACGCAAATAACATCTTTAAAGTTTTTTGCAGCAGCTCTAATTAAAGAAATTCCACCTATGTCAATTTTTTCAATAATATCTTCTTCAGAAGCACCGCTAGCTACAGTTTTTTCAAAAGGATATAAATCCACAATCACAATGTCAATTTCAGGGATTTCAAATTCTTCAATTTGTTTTTGATCTCCTTCGTTTTCACGTCTGTTTAAAATTCCTCCAAAAACTTTAGGATGTAAAGTTTTAACTCGGCCTCCTAAAATAGAAGGGTAAGAAGTTAAATCTTCTACACGAACTACATCGATTCCTAGGTCTTTGATAAATGTTTCTGTTCCTCCAGTTGTATAAATAGTTATGTTTAACTCATTTAATTTCTTTACGATAGGTTCTAACCCATCTTTGTGAAAAACTGAAATTAAGGCAGATTTTGCTGTTTTGCTAGTGCTCATTTTATGTCTTGTAAAATTTTGTGCAAAGTTACTAATTAAGTAATGCTTTCGCAACATAAATTTAATATCAAAATCAATTAATTTTTAGCGCTTTAGAATGGCTTTTTTGTCTTGATTTTTCAATAGAAACAAGAAGATTCTTTTTTGATAAATAAATTGCCTATTTTCGTTAGGGACTTCAAAAAAACACCAGTGTGAGCAAACGTAAAAGTATTCGGTTTTTTTTATTGAAATTTTTCTCGACGTATTTTTTACTATTCGGGTTGTATTCTTTGTACTTGAACAAGACACAAATTAAATCGCCAATTTATAAATGCGCTCCAATCACTAATCTAGTAGCTAGTCAAACGGAAGGCTTGTTGAATTTTTTCGGATATAATGTTCGTGCGGTGGCACATGAAAGTGAATTGTCGGTAAAATTATTGGTACATAATGTTTATACCGCTAGGGTTATTGAAGGTTGCAATTCTATTAGTTTGATTATCCTTTTTATTGCGTTTATTGTGGCTTTCCCCGGATCTTTAAAAACAACAGTGTTGTATGCCTTGTTAGGCAGTGTGCTTATTTATGGGGTTAATATTTTTAGGATTGCTTTTTTAACAATGGCATTGTACAAATGGCCATATGAGCAAAAACTGCTGCATAGTTTGGTGTTTCCAAGTATTATTTATGGAATGGTATTTCTACTTTGGGTAGTTTGGGTGAATGTGTTTTCTAACTATAAAAAATTGAAAGATGCGAAGAAGGTATAAATATCCACTTTTGTTTTTGCTGTTCGGTTTATTGGTTTTAGTTAGAGCCTATGAAGATGCTTTATTCTATGATCCTTTTATCGTATATTTTCAAAACGATTATTTATATACCCAAATGCCTGAATACAAAACAGGTGAATTATTTTTGAATTTAGGGTATCGGTTTTTTCTAAACTCAATGATTTCTTTGGCGATCGTATATGTTGCTTTTGAAAAAATAGGCTATGTAATTCTGTCCTCAAAACTATACCTACTTGCTTTTTTTGTGCTAGGTGTCGTTTATTATATTTTACTGGCAAACGATTTTAATAACGGGTATTTATTGCCTTTTTATATCAGAAGATTTATAATTCATCCGTTGTTTTTGTTGCTGTTACTTGCGGCGCTGTATTATGAAAAATTAACCGATGTTGAGCCGACACTTTAAAAGTTTAGGCGCTTCTTTTTTTCTGTTTCTTTGCTTTTTTACTTCCACCATTTAAACGGTAGGTATAGCTAAGTACAATATATCTTCCCAAACTTTGGTTGGTAGTTTCTTCAAAATAATTCAAATTACTTCGTCTAGAAATATCTACATTTTTATTTAATAAGTCGATAAGTACTAATTTTACAATACTTTTTTTGTTTTCCGTTAAAGCATAAGAGATAGCTGCGTTCCACAAAGGTATTTTTTGATTGGAAACAAATTGGTTGTCTGTAAGTAGGTTGTAATCGAATTGAGAATTGACGTTTAATCTTTTTGAAATTCGGTAGTCGACCATGGCAAAATAATGCTGCTTGATAAACTTACGGTTCAAATCTTGTGTGGTGGCCGTCATGTCAACAACTTCCTCTTCGTCTAAAGAAAATTTCGTTTCATTAACGGTATAGCTAGCACCTACTTTTACGTCAAAAATATTTTTATTAAAGTTTTCAAAAGACAGGTTTACATTGTAATTATGTGAAATTACGTCGTTGTTTTTTCTGTTGACTAAGGCATTGTAGGTACTTAGGTTTCCTCTTAGTTTTAGATTGGTTCTAAGGCCAATTTTATTTATTTTTTTACTTATAGATACAAAAGCATTTGCGTTTTCTTTAGTGCCTTTATTTGCATAATCTCTAGTTCTAATGTATTCATATTCTTCATCCGTTTCTATAGTTTGAATAATGGCATCATCCGTATGTGTATAGGCAAGTTTTGAAACAAATATTAAAGAAGATTTGTAATCGTTGATGATAGATCGAAAGGAAATATTATTTAACTTTTCCGTTTTTAAGTTCGGATTTCCTTTTCTAATATAGTTTGGATTTACATCATTTATTACTGCTGTTATTTGCGAGTTTCTAGGGCTATTAATACTTTTTTTGTAGGTTAAATTGTATTTTCTTCCTTTTTTTGGAGTCAATTGAATCCGAGCGGTAGGGTTCACATAAAATTGTGATTTGTTGTATTTGTCTTCTCCTACCAAGCCGAAAGTACGATCTAGTTGCAACAATTCTGCACCGGCAAAATAATTTACTTTTTCAGTATTGTAGGTGTGTTGCACATTTGTAATATATCGGTATTCATCAAAATCTTGATCAAATATTAAAGGAAATTTATTTTCAGTTGCGTTTTCTGTTTCCGTTTTGTTTTGATTGATATTTTCTCTTGATGTTTTAATATCGGTAACACTTTCAATTTTAAAATAGTGGTCGTTACCTAGTGGTTGTGTAAATTTAAATGAGAATATGAAATTGTTATTTAGTACCGCATCATCTCTTTCAATTTCAGTTAATTTAGAAACAGGGCTGTCGGTGTTGTATTTTGATAAACGTTCTGTGTCTTGTGTGTTGTTTATATTTTGTTTGTTAAGAACATCTTTTACACCGATGTTAAAACTAGTTCCTATGCTATCTAGTTTTTTGTAATAATTGGCTTGTATGTTGGCTGAATTTTGAATTTTTTCTAGTTCAGAATCAGAAAAAGTGTAGGTTTTGACTTCGTTATCAGAATTGAAAATGGAGTCGTTTCTTCCCAATAAATAGTTGGAACGTGTGTTTTTAAATCCTCCTTTAATATAGAGACTGCTTGTTTTTTTTGATTGATTTTTATAGTTGAAATTTAAACGATGGTTTGTTGAGGTATTGTGGTATTGTCTTTCGTTGGCAGAATCAAATGAGGAATTGGGATTGAATGTAGTTCTTTTGGTATTGGAAATTCCATGGTTTTCTGAAGATGAATATGAATAATCTGTGTTGAATGATTCCTTTTTCTGAAATTCATGACCATAATGTACTCCGGCTAGTGAGGTTTGCAAATAACCACTTAGACTTTTTACTCTAGGGCTAGAATCATTGTCGTCAGATTCATCTGCAAGACCGTCAGAGTTGTTTAAGAAACTTTGAATGCTAGATCCGGTAACATTAATATTGTTGAATTTACCAATGGCAGAAAATTGTGATTTAGAATCAAATTTATTGTAGTTAAGGTTGGTGAAATAGCGATTGTCTAAGCCCATACCTGCCGATAATTTTCCAAAGCCTCTTTTTTTCTTTGTCTTTTTTAAAGAGAAATTGATGACTACCTGTTTGTTTCCATCTTCAACACCTGTCAGTTCTGATTCGTCACTTTTCTTATCAATAATTTCAATTTTGGCAATGGCATCGGCCGGTAAGTTTTTTAAAACCATACTTGGATCTCCTCCAAAAAATTCTTTTCCATCCACAAAAATTTTCGTCACCTCATTTCCATTGGCACTTATTTTTCCGTCAGATTCTAATTCTACACCAGGAAGTTTTTTTAGTAAACCTTCAATGTTTTCATCATAGTTCACTTTAAAAGAACTGGCATTATAGGCAATGGTGTCTTTTTTTATTTGAATAGGAATCACTGCAGTGATGGTAACTTCATCTAATAAATCAATATTTTCCTCTAAAATCACTGTTTTAAAATCGAAAGTTTCTTTGCTTTTAATTACTTGTTGGAAATATGCTTTGTAACCAGTTGAAAATAATTGCACCAATAAAGTGTCTTTTGAGTTTTCTGTAATTTCAAAAAAACCTTTTATATCTGTGGTGGTGAAATTGATCATTGTTGAATCCTTAGGATGCAATAAGGCAACAGATACAAATTCTAAAGGTTCGTTTTGTGGGTTGATTACGGTTCCTTTAATTTTTCCTGATTGAGCAGTTATTGAAGTTGTTAAAAGAAAAAGGAAGGCACATAATTGAAAGATTCGAGTTTTGGAAGTGTTAGAACGCATTAGTTGTACAGAGTGGTGTTTAGTTTAGAAATATATAGTTTCATTTTGCTTATCAAATTTGATGCCGTAAAAATCAATAATACGCTATTGTGTTGGTATGCAGTTTTTTAAATAATGTATTTTATACGTTTGTAATTGGTGTACATACTTGACGCCCATGGTAGGGTTTGTTTTTGATGTTCAATAAGGATGTTTTTTTGCAATAAATTTATAGAAATCAAAAAGCAATTTCTGAAAACAAAGGCTGGTTGGCGTTCTATGGACTATAAAAATGCCATAGAGTTTAATTGGCTACTTTTATTTATTTGTTGAAAGATGATAGAAATGCAGTTAAAGAAAGGTGGTTAACAAAAAAAATGCTTTCGAAATTAATCGAAAGCATTTTTAAATAGGTGATAGAAAGGAATTTTACATCATTCCTGGCATCCCAGCAGGCGGGTGACCGTGGTCATCTCCTCCAGCATTTGATTTTATTTCTGTAAGTGTACAAGCTGTTGTTAAGATCATTCCTGCAACAGAAGCTGCATTTTCTAAAGCAACACGAGTTACTTTTGTTGGATCGATAATTCCAGCAGCTAACATTTCAACATATTCTCCAGTTTTAGCATTGAAACCGAAATCTCCTTTTCCTTCTAAAACTTTAGAAACAACAACAGATCCTTCTCCTCCTGCGTTTTGAACAATTTGTCTTAATGGTTCTTCAATAGCTCTGTTTAAAATATTAATTCCTGTTGCTTCATCTGGGTTTTCAGTAGCAATAGCTAAAAGACTTGATTTTGCTCTAACAAGGGCAACACCACCACCGGCAACAATTCCTTCTTCAACAGCAGCGCGAGTTGCATGCAATGCATCATCTACTCTGTCTTTTTTCTCTTTCATTTCAATCTCACTTGCAGCGCCTACGTACAATACAGCAACACCACCAGCTAATTTAGCCAAACGTTCTTGAAGTTTTTCTTTATCGTAATCTGAAGTTGTGCTTTCAATTTGAGATTTAATTTGACCAACTCTTGTAGAAATAGCTTCTGTTTCACCAGCGCCATTTACAATAGTTGTATTGTCTTTGTCAATTGTTACTCTTTCAGCAGTTCCTAACATATCTAGGGTCGTTGCTTCTAAAGTCAATCCTCTTTCTTCAGAAATTACAACACCACCTGTTAAAATTGCAATGTCTTCAAGCATGGCTTTTCTTCTGTCTCCAAAACCAGGTGCTTTTACAGCAGCAATTTTTAAAGCGCCACGTAATTTATTCATTACCAAAGTAGCCAAAGCTTCTCCGTCAACATCTTCAGCAATAATTAATAATGGTTTTCCTGATTGAGAAATTGGTTCTAATACAGGTAATAATTCTTTTAAAGAAGAAATTTTCTTTTCAAATAATAAAATGTAAGGATTTTCTAAATCAACCAACATTTTTTCTGTGTTTGTTACAAAGTATGGAGATAAGTAACCTCTGTCAAATTGCATTCCTTCAACAATATCTACATAAGTATCTCTACCTTTTGCTTCTTCAACAGTAATAACTCCTTCTTTACCAACTTTGATAAAAGCTTCAGCAATTAAATCACCGATTGTTTCGTCATTGTTTGCAGAAATAGAAGCTACTTGTTTGATTTTATCTGATTCGTTTCCTACAACTACAGATTGACTTTGTAGGTTGGCAACAATTTCAGAAACTGCTTTGTCAATTCCTTTTTTAAGATCTAAAGGATTGGCTCCTGCAGCAACATTTTTTAATCCTTCTTTTACAATTGCTTGTGCCAAAACGGTAGCTGTCGTTGTACCATCTCCTGCTAAGTCATTGGTTTTAGAAGCGACTTCCTTTACCATTTGTGCTCCCATGTTTTCAATAGGATCCTCTAATTCAATTTCTTTTGCAACAGTTACACCATCTTTTGTAATTGCAGGTCCGCCAAATGATTTTTCAATTACTACATTACGTCCTTTAGGACCTAAAGTTACTTTTACTGCATTTGCTAAAGCATCAACTCCTCTTTTAAGTCCGTTTCTTGCCTCAATATCAAATTTAATTTCTTTTGCCATTGTTTTAATTTTTGTTTTTAGCTATTCGCATAGGGCTTTTAGCTAAAATGAATTATATAAGTTTTAGTTTGTTTTTTAACGTAAAAATTTAGCGCTGAACAAAAGTTCATTGCTATCGTTAATTAAACAATTGCGAAAATATCGCTCTCTCTCATGATTAAATAATCGGTACCTTCTAATTTCAGCTCAGTTCCAGCATATTTACCGTACAATACGGTGTCACCAACTTTAACTGTTAAAGGCTCATCTTTTGTTCCGTTTCCAACGGCAACAACAGTTCCTTCAGATGGTTTTTCTTTTGCTGAATCAGGAATAATCAATCCAGATGCAGTAGTAGTTTCAGCTGCTTTAGGTTCTACAAGCACTCTGTCTGCTAATGGTCTAATGTTTACGTTACTCATTGTAGTTATATTTTTAAGGTAAATTTTAATTGTTTTGTTTAGTAAGTGTCTAAAAGTATGCCAATTCTAACATTCTGACAAAATGTAAAAAAAAATGCCAAGGTGTCATTTACCTTGGCATTTTTACTGTCAACTTTAAGTTGATGTATTGTTATTCTGCAGCTTCTTCAGTCGCTTCTTCTTTCAATTGAGGAAGTTGTGCTGGAGCTTCGTCAGAAATTTCTCTATCGTTGATTCTGTTTTCAATTTGAGAGTTTTCAGAATTACCTTCTCTAGGAATGGCAAAGTTTGATAATAAAATCAAAGCCATTAGCGTAATTGCTAAAGTCCAAGTTCCTTTGTCTAAAAAGTTGTTTGTGCTTTGAACACCTCCCATTGATTGAGATCCTCCTCCTCCAAAAGAAGATGAAAGTCCACCACCTTTAGGGTTTTGCACCATAATTAATAAAATTAATAGTACGGCTACAATAAGTATTAAGCTAAGGAACAGTGTATATGTCATGATTTATTTGTTTTAATGTATTCTATATTCTTAATTTGGTCTGCAAAGAAACCACTTTTTTCTGGATATTTCAAAATTAAAATCTCATATGCTTTGATTGCATTTGAATATTTTTTTTGTTCTAAATAAACTTTGGCCAAAGTTTCGGTCATGATGCCTGAATTATCCAAAACTATTTTCTTTTCTGAGGAAGGTTTGGCTTCTTTGTCTATAGGTTGAATACTCGGATTGTTCTCTATAAATAAGTCAATTAAATCTAACTTGTTTTCTAACTTGCTAGTGCCTAAATTTTCATCTCCTCGCTGAATTGGCTTTGTGGCACTAAGCTGTAACCATTCTGTAAAAGAGTGGGTTTCTTTTTTTGCAAATTCAAGTGGTTTTCCTAACTCAAGTTTGTGTTTTATGGTAGTGAGTTTGCTCTCTGTTTTTTGAATTTTTTCTGAAGTCTTGGCAAAAGGAATTGTTTTGTTTTGGGCGTCAAAATCGGTAATATAATCAAACAAAACAGCTCGATCTGTTGTTAGGGCTGCTGTTTCTTTAAGGACTTTATTGTACTTAAAATTATTGTTTTGCTTTAGACCTTTTAAATAAATGGCTTTGGCAAGTTGAAAGTAAGGATATTCTTTCGTGATATTTTCTATGGCTTCAATTTCATTTTCTGAAATGTTTTGCGAGCTAGATGCGAAGTTTAAAAAAATATTTTTTTCCATAATTACCAATTGGCTACAGAAGCATTAAATATATCTTGGGTAATTCTTTCAAAAATTTCTTCTAAAGCAGCATCTAAACTACTTCCACTCAAAATGTCATTGGCTGGATAGTCATAGAAATGTGTGAATTTTCTTTCAAAATTCTTAGCTTCATCTAAGTTGTTGTAAAAACGTACATTGATAACAATCGTAAGTCTGTTTTCTGCAGCTGTTTGATCTGCAGTGGCCGTCATTGGAGTGATAGAATAGTTGGTTACTTCTCCTTCAAAAAATAAATCTCCTTTAGATTTTATCAAACTTAAGTTGGTTTGTCTTACAAATAAATCTTGTAAGGCTTGTGTAAAAGTCTGACTTAAACCAGGTTCAATTAAGGGAGCATTGTTTGGAAAATAATCAATTTGTATGGTTTTTGCATCTCCAGTATTACCACCTGTAAAACTATAAATACCACAACTAATAGTGGTTAAAAATAAGCTTAGGCTAACAAATAATACAACTTTCATTTTCATATACTCCATTTGGTTTTACAATAGTACAAATATTGTGATCTAATTTTAAAGATCGTACTGTTTAATTTTTCGATACAGTGTACGCTCTGAAATTCCTAGTTCTTTTGCGGCTAATTTTCTTTTGTTCTGATTTTTTTCTAATGATTTTTTTATCATTTCTATTTCTTTCTCATGTAAAGATAGCGATTCGTCTTCTTCAATAGTTTCTATGTCTTCATAGTTGCTTTGAAGTGGCGGGTTTGTTTGTTGAATTTGAATCAATTCAACATTGTTTGTTTGAGAGAAGTTTTTTTCTTTGCTTTGAATTTTATCAATAAGATGTCTGTTCTCCTGTACAACCTGATCACTGTTTTCATTGTTTAGTAAATCTAGCGTAAGTTTTTTAAGATCATTAATGTCTTTACGCATTTCATACATGGCTTTGTAAATCAGATCTCGGTCTTCTTCAAAAGATTTTGAATTGCTGTCGTCCGCATTAACAAGTGCTGGTAGGTTATTGTAATTAGGTAAATATTGAATTAATTTATTTTTGTCAATGGTTCTGCTCTCTTCAATTACTGAAATTTGTTCCGCTATATTTTTTAACTGACGAATGTTTCCAGGGAAATTAAAATTGATCAGTAGGTTTACAGCGTCTTCTGTAAGTCTAACCGTTGGCATTCTATACTTTTGGGCAAAGTCAGAAGCAAATTTTCGAAACAATAAATGGATGTCATTTTCTCTATTTCTTAAAGGAGGAAGTTCTAATTCTATGGTACTCAATCGGTAGTATAAATCTTCTCTAAATTTTCCCTTTTGAATGGCTTGCTGCATTTTTAAATTGGTTGCAGCTACAATACGAACATCTGTTTTCTGAACATTGGAAGATCCTACTTTGATAAATTCTCCATTTTCTAACACACGCAACAAACGAACCTGCGTCGTTAAGGGAAGTTCTCCAACTTCATCTAAAAAAATGGTTCCACCATCAGCGACTTCAAAATAGCCTTTTCTTGTGGTTGTTGCACCTGTAAAAGCTCCTTTTTCATGTCCGAAAAGTTCACTGTCTATGGTTCCTTCAGGAATAGCACCACAATTCACAGCGATATAATTTGCGTGTTTTCTGTGTGATAATTGATGGATTATTTTAGGAATGGTTTCTTTACCAACACCACTTTCACCTGTTACTAGAACAGAAATGTCTGTTGGTGCTACTCGAATTGCTTTTTCAAGAGAGCGATTTAACTTTTCATTGTTTCCAATAATTTCAAAGCGCTGTTTTATAGCCGTTAATCCTTCCATGTAATGTTTTTTTTAGGTTAAACTGCAAATGGTATTTCTTGTGGTTCACTTACCGCTTTTCCAATTAAGGTTGCCGAAGTACAGTCTTCAATTTTCACCATGACATAGTCGCCTACTTTTTCATTTCCTTTAGGGAAAACCGCAACATAATTCTGCGTATTTCTTGCCATCCAATGTTGGTCAGATTTTTTAGAAACACCTTCAATTAAGACTTCCATTGTTTTTCCTATATATCTATCGGTGTGTTCGCTACTCAATCTTCGTTGTACAGCAATCACTTCGTTCAGTCTTCTTTTCTTTGTTTTTTCAGGAACATCATCTTCCAATCTTTTAGCAGCTAAAGTTCCAGGTCTTTCAGAATAGGCGTACATAAAACCATAATCGTAGCCTACATATTCCATCATGCTCAAGGTTTCCTGATGCTCTTCTTCAGTTTCTCCACAAAAACCAATAATCATGTCTTGAGAAATGGCAACTCCAGGAATAATTCTTTTAATATTGTCAATCAATTCCATGTATTCTTCTCGGGTATGCTGTCTGTTCATTCTTTTTAAAACAGTGGTGCTTCCAGATTGTACAGGTAAATGCAAATACCTACAAATGTTTGGATGTTTCGCGATTACATGTAAAACCTCAAGTTCTAAATCTTGTGGATTGCTAGTAAAAAAACGAACTCGTAATGTTGGAAATGTTGTGGCGACCAAATCTAATAAGTTAGAAAATCCAACGGCAGTTGCTTTGGCAATGTCTGAAGCCTTTTCAAAGTCCTTTTTTAATCCTCCACCATACCAAAGGTAGCTGTCTACATTTTGTCCTAAAAGTGTTATTTCTCTAAAATTACGGTCTTTTAAGTTTTGAATTTCTTCAATAATACTTTGTGGGTCTCTACTTCGTTCTCTTCCTCTGGTAAAAGGAACCACACAAAAAGTACACATATTATCACAGCCTCTAGTAATAGATACAAAGGCAGAAACTCCATTAGAGTTTAAACGTACAGGAGCAATATCTCCATAGGTTTCATCTTTAGAAAGAACCACGTTTACGGCATCTCTTCCTTCGTTTACCTCCGCTAGTAAATTCGGTAAATCTTTGTATGCATCTGGACCAACCACCAAATCAACAATTTTTTCTTCATCTAAGAATTTAGATTTTAAACGTTCTGCCATACAGCCTAAAACGCCCACCTTCATTGTTGGGTTGATTCTTTTTATTGAATTGTATTTTTGTAGCCTTTTTCTAATGGTTTGTTCTGCTTTATCTCGAATAGAACAGGTATTTACCAATACCAAATCGGCTTCTTCTATAAATTGAGTAGTGTTAAAATTATTTTCTGCAAGGATGGAAGCAACAATTTCACTGTCATTTAAATTCATTTGACAGCCGTAGCTTTCTATATAAAGTTTTTTGGTGTTTCCTTTGATGTCATTTGTCAATAAAGGGTGACCTTGTTTGTTGGCGTCTATGATTTTTTCTGTCTCCATGTAAGCTAAAAATTGGACTGCAAATATACAATCAAAAAATAGGAATAGTGACATTGTGTCAGAAAATAAAAGGTTAAAATTAAGTGAAGAAATAAGATTTATTTTAATTTATTCGAAACTTAAATTTGAAATTTAAAAAAACTCTCTACTTTTGCAAACAGTTATATAGGAGTGATTTTACTGAATTTTACAGAAAAAATACTTTAAAATGACATTCTAAAAATATTTACGAAGCAATTTATGGCAAAGAATTTAGTAATAGTTGAGTCACCAGCAAAAGCAAAGACAATTGAGAAATTTTTGGGAAAAGATTTCCAGGTAGAGTCCAGTTTTGGACATATTGCCGATTTGCCTTCAAGTGAGTTGGGGATTAATGTAGATGGAGATTTTAAACCCAGTTATATTGTTTCGGACGATAAAAAAGCAGTCGTTAAGAAATTAAAATCTTTAGCAAAAAAAGCAGATACTGTTTGGCTAGCGAGTGATGAGGATCGCGAGGGAGAAGCAATTGCTTGGCATTTAAAAGAGCAATTGAAATTAACAGACGACAATACCAAACGTATTGTTTTTCATGAGATTACAAAGAAAGCCATTTTAAAAGCAGTTGAAAATCCAAGAGATATTAATTACGATATGGTAAATGCGCAACAAGCGCGTAGAGTACTAGATCGTTTGGTGGGGTATGAATTGTCACCCGTATTGTGGAGAAAAGTGAAAGGAGGTTTGTCGGCAGGTAGAGTACAATCTGTATCCGTTCGATTGATCGTTGAAAGAGAAAGAAGTATCCGCGAGTTTCAAACTTCAGCACATTATAAAGTGGTTGCTGAATTTTTAAACAGCGAAGGAAAGAAATTCAAAGCCACAATTCCTAAAAACTTTGATTCAAGAGAAGAAGCAGAAGCCTTTTTAAAATCTGCTGCCGATGCTGATTTTTCTATAGTAGATTTACAAAAGAAACCTGCTAAGAAATCACCAGCTCCGCCATTTACAACATCAACGTTACAACAAGAAGCTTCAAGAAAATTGGGGTATTCAGTGGCAAGAACCATGCAAGTTGCACAACGATTGTATGAAGCCGGTTTGATTACTTATATGAGAACAGATAGTTTGAACTTATCTGACGATGCTAGAAAAGAAGCAGAAGAAGAGATTACAAATTACTATGGTGCTGAATACAGCAATCCACGTGTATTCAAAACAAAATCTAAAGGCGCACAAGAAGCGCATGAGGCGATTCGTCCAACGGATATGAAACGTCATTCAGTAAATGTTGAGCACGATCAAGATCGTTTGTACGATTTAATTTGGAAGAGAACTTTAGCTTCTCAAATGAGTGATGCACAATTAGAAAGAACCAATGTAAAAATAGAGAATACCAAAAACGAGAAGATTTTTTCTGCAAATGGAGAGATGATTAAGTTTGAAGGTTTCTTAAAAGTATATTTAGAAGGAAATGATAATGAAGAGGAAGAGCAAGCAGGAATGTTGCCTCAATTATCAAAAGGGGAAGCTTTAGAATATGATTTTATAACAGCTACACAAAGATTTACAAGTCCGCCTTACCGTTTTACAGAAGCTTCTTTAGTAAAACGATTGGAAGAGTTAGGTATTGGTAGACCTTCTACCTATGCACCAACTATTTCTACCGTTCAGCGTAGAGGTTATGTTCAAAAAGGTGAAATTGATGGCGTTGAAAGAGAATACGAGCAATTTGTTTTAAAATCTGGAAAAGTAACAAATAACAACCTTGTTGAGCGTGTGGGGTCTGATAAAGGGAAGTTGGTTCCTACAGATATTGGAAACATCGTAAATGATTTCTTGGTTGCTAATTTTTCAAATATTTTAGATTTTGGTTTTACGGCTAAGGTTGAGGCTGATTTTGATAATATTTCTGAAGGAGACCAGGATTGGATTGCCATGATTAAGGAGTTTTATGAAGCTTTTCACCCTACAGTACAGGATGTTTCTGAAAATGCTGAGAGAGAAAGTGGAGAAAGAATTTTAGGAAAACACCCTGAAACAGGAAGAACTATTTTGGTTCGTTTAGGGAAGTTTGGTCCGATGGCTCAAATTGGAGATCCTGAAGACGAAGAGAAATTATTTGCATCTTTATTAAAAGAGCAAACTTTAGGAACTATTACTTTGGAGGAAGCTTTAGAGTTGTTTTTACTTCCTAAAAACTTAGGCGTATACGAAGGAGAAGATGTTGTGGTGTCAAATGGTAGGTTTGGACCTTATATCAAGTTTGGAACGATGTATGTTTCTTTGGATAGAGGAGAAGATCCTATGGCTGTAGATATGCCTAGAGCAACTGAATTGATTGTCGCTAAGCAAAAAGCAGATGCACCAATTGCGGAATACGAAAATTTACCGGTTCAAAAAGGAGTTGGTCGTTTTGGCCCCTTTATTAAATGGAACAGTATTTTTATCAATGTGAATAAAAAATACGATTTTGACAATTTGAGTTACGATAATATCGTTGAATTAATTGAAGATAAAAAGCGTAAAGAAATTGAAAAAGTAATTCACAATTGGGAAGAAGAAGGAATTCGTTTAGAAAAAGCCAGATGGGGACGTTTTAATATTCTTAAGGGAAAATTAAAAATTGAATTGCCAAAAACTACGGATGCTAAAAACATGACTTTGGAAGAGGTTCTTGAAATTATTGAGAAAAAGACTCCGAAAAAGAAGCCTAGAAAAACAGCAGCTAAGAAACCAGCAGCTAAGAAAAAAGTTGTCAAAAAGAAAAAGTAGTTACGATCCACTTAATTTAGTTAATGAACTTAGATTTTTTAATACCCCTAGAAAATGAAGTTTTGGAAACGATTCAATCGTATCCAGAACATGCATTAGCGCATTCTATTCAAATACATACAGAAGAACAAGGCTTGCCAGAGCTTTCAAACGTTACAATAGCAATTGTTGGGGTTTTAGAGGGAAGAGGTGCTGTAAATAATGATACAACTGGATATGGTTTGTCAAGTGTTCGTGAATATTTTTACAAACTTTTTCCGGGTAACTGGGGATTGAATATTGTTGATTTAGGAAATGTCCCTCAAGGGAATTCTTTAAGTGATACCCATTTTGTTTTAAAAGAAGTAGTGGCTTCTTTGGCAAAAAAGAATATTTTACCGGTAATTATTGGCGGTGGTCAGGATCTAACCTATGCAAATTACAGAGCGTATGATGCTTTAGAGCAAATGGTAAATGTGGTTGTGGTTGATTCTAAATTTGATTTAGGGAATTTGGAAGATTCTTTAAATTCACAGTCGTATTTGAGTAAGATTGTTATGGAAGAGCCTGCCAATTTATTCAATTTTAGTAATATTGGTTACCAAACTTTTTTTAATGCTCAAGAAGAAATTGATTTAATTCAAAGTCTGTCTTTTGATGCCTATCGATTGGGAGAAGCGAAAGATTTAAAAATTGTGGAGCCCATTATGAGAGATGCCGATATAGTGAGCATTGATATGGGAGCGGTTCGAAGAAGTGAAGCGCCAGGAAATGCGAATGCAGGACCTAATGGTTTTTATGGAGATGAAATTTGCGCGATTTCAAGATATGCAGGTATCAGTGATAAGGTGACTTCTTTCGGAGTGTATGAATTCAATAATAGATTGGATAATTCAGGCCAGACAGCACATTTAGTCGCACAAATGATTTGGTATTTTATTGAAGGCGTAAGTTGCAGAGCTAAAGATTATCCCTATTGTACAAAGGAGAAATATTTAAAGTACATTGTGCCGTTGGAAGGGGATGTGATGAATTTTTATAAGAGTCATAAGAGTGGTAGATGGTGGTTGGAAATTCATACTTTAACTGACAATAAATACAAGAGGCATGCGTTAATACCTTGTACTTATCAAGACTATTTGGACGCTACAAATCAAAACATACCGGAAAGATGGTATAAAGCCTTGAAGAAATTAGGTTAGTATTGCATGTAATACGTAAGAAATTATATTAAAAAGTACAATATTTATTGGCATAAAATCATTGTTTTTGATAAAAAAAAATGATAGGTTTACGTCGAAATTTGAAAGACAAGGATAAAATATGAGGAAATTAACATTATACATAGTACTAGTTTTAGTAGTATGTAGTTGTGGTTCAAATGATAGAGGAGAGGTAGTTGGTGCAAAATCATCTACAAAGTGGTTTACAGAAAAACCGTTCGGGATGGTGTTAGTTCCTGGAGGATCTTTTACTATGGGGAATTCTGACGAAGACCCGTTTGGAGGTATAGGAACTTCGGCAAGAACCATTACGGTTGGAAAATATTTCATGGATGAATCTGAAATCACCAACAGTGAATATAAAGAATATGTACAATGGGTACGCGATTCAATAGTTAGAACTGAGTTGGCTTTGATGGCTGATGAAATGCGATATTTGGATGCAAGTACAGGTAATAGTGTTGATGAAGGAATTGCAAGATATGCCTTTGTAGAACCAGATACAACAACGGAAGATGCTACCGTGTATGAAAAATACATGATTGAAAACTATGGAGGGATTAACAATGTAAATTCTATTACGGAAGGAAGATCTTTAAATTGGAGAGAACCAATTCTTTGGGGAAAACAAGATTATCCTGATGCAGCTTATGCTGAAGTAATGGACTCTATGTATTTACCTTTGGAAGATACTTTTGAAGGAAAAAGAATTTTGAAAGTAAAGAAATTGGTGTACACATATTCTTGGTTCGACAAAGCGGCTGCGGCTCAAAGTAAAGTTGGGACAAGAAAAGATTTTATTCAAACAGAAGATGTTTCGGTATATCCTGATACAACGGTATGGGTAAAAGATTTTAGTTATTCTTATAACGATCCAATTCATGAAAACTATTTCTGGCATCAAGCTTATGAGGAATACCCTGTAGTTGGGGTAAACTGGTACCAAGCAAAAGCTTTTTGTAATTGGAAAACAAAAAAGAAAAACGATTACTTAGCCTCAAGAAAACACCCAATAAAAGTTCCTAATTTTAGATTGCCAACAGAAGCAGAATGGGAATATGCTGCCCGTGGTGGTTTAGACAATGCTACTTACCCTTGGGGTGGACCTTACACCACAAGTGATAGAGGTTGTTTCTTAGCGAATTTCAAACCTGTTCGTGGTAATTATGCAATTGACGGTGCTTTGTATACCGTTGAAGCCTATTCTTACAATGCAAACGGCTATGGTTTGTACAATATGTCTGGAAATGTTTCTGAATGGACAAATACATCGTACAACGCAGGGTCTTATCAAGTAGGATCAAGTATCAATGCAAATGTTGTGGATAGAGAAAATAAAAGAAAAGTAATACGTGGAGGTTCTTGGAAAGACATTGCGTATTTCTTACAAGTTAGCACAAGAGATTATGAGTATGCAGATTCTTTAAAAAGTTATATTGGCTTTAGAACTGTTCAAGATTTTTCTGGTCTAGCAAATTAAAAAGATGAATTAAAACTAACCCCTAAAATAAATTACGAATATGGCACAGTCAGTAAAAAGCAAGAAAATATTAAATATGGTCTACGGACTAGGAGCATCAGTGGTATTAATTGGTGCCTTATTTAAAATATTACACTTTCAAGTAGGTGTATTAACCGGTGGAGTAATGTTAACTGTTGGTTTGTTAACAGAGGCATTTATCTTTGCTTATTCAGCTTTCTTTGAACCTATTGAAGAAGATTTGGATTGGACTTTAGCGTATCCTGAATTAGCAGGAGGTAAGGCCAAAGAAAAAAATGAAACAGCAGATGGTTTGTTGACCAAAAAATTAGATGATATGTTAAGACAATCTAATTTAGATGCTGAATTGGTAGAGAGTTTAGCTACAAGTATTAAAAATTTTAAAGGAGCCGCAGATAGCATTAATACATCTGTTGATACGGTGGCAAATACTCATAAATACAACGAAGAAATGGCTGTAGCTGCCGTTCATTTAGAATCGTTAAATAGTTTGTACAAAGTTCAGTCTGAAAATACTGAGCGTCAAGCATTTTTAAATGAGTCTATGTTGAAACATTCAGAGAAGTTGGAAACGCAAATGGAAGCATTGGCAAACAACTTGTCTTCTTTAAATTCAGTTTATGGAGGAATGTTAACTGCGATGAACAAATAATAATTAGTACTAATATTAAAAAAAGCTAATTAATTATGGCAGGAGGAAAACAATCAGCAAGGCAGAAGATGATCAACTTGATGTACCTTGTATTTATCGCAATGTTGGCGTTAAATATGGGTAAAAAAGTACTATCATCCTTCGGATATTTAAATCAAAAAATAGAAACAGCAAACGAAAAATCAATTAGTGACGTAGAAAGTACTTTAGAGGGTTTAAGCGTAAAGGCTTCAGAACAACCTGAAAAGTATGGAATTATAAATGATAAGGCAATTCAAATTCACGATTTATCAATGGCACTTTTTGGTCATGTACAAGGAGTAAAGGATACCTTATTAAATACTTTAGCTCCTGAATTACATCATGATTACGAGTCAATGGATACGGAAACGGCTGGAGATGAGTATTTCTTTACAGGAGAAAAATTTACCAAAAACGGAGAGTTATTTATTTCGAAAATAAATGAATTTAAAGAAGGTGTAAAAACAATTCTAGGTGAAGAGTCTAAAGAATATGCTGAAATTAAAACGGATGTTGAAAAACGTTTTGATATTAGCGATCAAGAAGTAGAAGGAGCAAAACAACCATGGTTAAGAAATAGATACGAAGGATTTCCCTTAGTAGCTACTTTAACAAATTTATCGGTAATTCAATCAGATGTAAAAGCGACTGAAAAAGATATTTTGGCTGTTTTAATGGGAAAACAATTAACAGCAGATGCTTCTATTAGTCAAAAAACATATAGAGCTATTGTGTTGCCTTCTAAACCTGCTTATTTTGCAGGAGAACAATTTGAAGGATCAATTGTATTAGGGAAATACGATGCTAGTTTACAACCAGATCGTTTGACCGTTAATGGGAAAAATTATACAGGTCGTGATGATAAAGGTGCGGCGCTCGTAAAATTTAAGACCGGAAGTGTAGGAGAGAATAAAATTATTGGAGAGTTTGTTTTTCAACAAGATGGAAAGCCTGTAGTAATTCCAATTAATTCTACCTATTTAGTGGTAAATAAACCAAATTCTGCAGTGGTTTCTGCTGATAAGATGAATGTGGTGTATCGTGGCGTACAAAATCCAATTACGATTTCTATTCCTGGTATTGCAGATAGCGATGTAAAAGCATCGGCAACAGGATTGAAAAAAGCAAGTGGTATTGGGAAATACACATTGTCTCCAGGTAAAGGGAAAGAAGTGGTAATTAATGTGTCAGGGAAAACTCCAGATGGGACGGTAATTAAATCACCTCCAGTAACTTTTAGAATAAAAGACATTCCACCACCAGCAGCTTCAATAAGAAAACAAATTGGTAGCATTCGTATGCCTAAATCTAGTTTGGCAAAATCTGTAATTGATGCGGCCTTGATAGATTTTGATTTCGATTTGAAATTAAAAGTTTCTGGATTTAAAATAAAAGTACCTGGTCAATCTACAGTAGTTGTCAACGGAACAAGATTGGATGCAAGAGCACAAAAAGCATTGACAAGAGCTAGAAGAGGTGATGTTATTAGTATTTTTGATGTAAAAGCTAGTATTATTGGAAATTCAAGCTATAGATTAAAAGGAGTATTGCCTTTGAGTGTTGAGTTAACGAACTAACAAATTAAGAACAATGATGAAATTGAAAAGTTATTTACTATTAGGGGCGGTGTTTATGTTAACGTGTAACGTTAATGCTCAAGCTGATTTTAATTTACTGAATGCAAATACACCCGATGAAATTGGTCAGGTGCCTGAGGCGAGAAAATTAGCGAACAAAGACAAACCTTTGCCTTATGGTTATATTGATGATCGAGATATTTTATATTCTAAGGTTATTTGGGAGCATATCGACTTAAATGAGCGTATCAATTTACCATTGTACTATCCTATTGATTCTACTTATGTAGATAGTAGTAGAAAATCGATGTTTTATACCTTGTTAAAAGGAATAAAAGATGGTGAAATTAGCGAAGTTTATGATGATTCTTTTTTCAAGTCAAAATTGACAATGAAAGATATCAATCAAAAATTAACAAGAGTTGATACTTCTGATTATGCTTATGAATTGTTAAATGAAGGTCAGACGAACATCAAGGATTATGTAGATGAAATTTCAATAAAATCAGAAGATATTGATGGGTATAGAATCAAAGGAATTTGGTTCTTCGACAAACGTCAAGGAGAAATGCGTTACAGAATGTTGGCCATTGCACCTATGGCGCCAGATGTTCAGATATTGGGAAGAGATGACATCGATGGAAATGAAAGTTTGCCTTTGTTTTGGGTTTTTTATCCAAATGCTCGAGAAGTATTGCATAAAGGAACTGCCTTTAATGAAAACAATCATAGATCGCCAATTTCATTTGATCAAATATTAAATGCCAGACGTTTTACAGCTGTTATTTTAAGAGAAGAAAATTTATACGGAAACAGAGCGATTACCGAATATATTCGTGGAAATGCTTTGTTGCAGATTTTAGAATCGGAACGTATCAAGGAAACAATTCGAAATAAAGAATTGGATATGTGGAATTATTAATTAGTTCTACACCTAAAGAGTACCGCAAAAAGATCTATTTATTAGGTCTTTTTGTGTTTTTAAGAAGTTTTAAATGAAAGTAAATAAAAGATGGAAGTAGATTATATAATTGTTGGTTTTGGTTTGGCAGGAATGGCTTTTGCAGATATTCTAGCAGACAATAACAAAACATTTTTGGTGTATGAAGATGCTTCTCAAACCTCTTCTAACGTTGCTGGTGGTGTATACAATCCGGTCGTTTTAAAAAGATTTACTCCAGTATGGCAAGGAAAGCAGCAGATTGAAGATGCATTGCCTTTCTATAAAAAATTAGAAAATAAATTTTCTGCTATTTACGATCATACCTTCGATACCTACCGTGTTTTTAAATCGATAGAGGAACAAAACAATTGGTTTGTAGCTTCTGAAAAACCCTTGCTGAATTCTTTTATGGATGATAAAATCGTCAAAAATTCAAATACAGGCATTATTGCCGATTATGGATTTGGTCGATTAAAAAATACGGGAAGAATAGATACGAAATTGGTGTTGCAGGATTATAAAAAATTATTGGAGCAACAAAAATCAATTCGATATGAAACCTTTGACTACGATGAACTGAATTTTAAAGAAGAAAAGGTTCACTATAAGGACGTTTTAGCCAAAAAAGTTGTTTTTTGTGAAGGCTATGGTTTGCATAAAAATCCATTTTTTCAACATTTACCAATGAATGAGGCCAAAGGAGAATTGTTAACTATTTATGCCCCAGAATTGGATGTAGATTTTTTAATAAAAGCTTCGGTTTTTGTTTTGCCATTGGGTAATCATCAGTACAAAGTAGGAGCTACTTTTAATTGGAAAGACAAAAGCTTAAAAGCAACGGAAGAAGGTAAAAAAGAATTGTTAGAAAAATTAGATAGTTTTATCAAAGTTCCATATAAAGTGCTAGCACAATCGGCAGGTATTAGACCTACGGTTAAAGACAGAAGGCCTTTGGTAGGAATTCATAAGGAGTATAAAGAATTGGCCGTTTTAAACGGCTTGGGAACACGTGGGGTAATGATAGCGCCTAAAGTAGCTAAAGAACTCTATGAGTATTTAGAAATGGCTACGCCGCTAGATCCTGAATGCGATATTCAACGGTTTTATAAAAAATAAATTATTTTTTTTCTTGGGCTTTGTATTTTACAAAAATATTGATCCAAATAATTCTTGAAAATTTTAGGTTTATGGGGCCGGTAATTAATAGTAAAATAATAATAGCTAAAAAAGACTCTAATAAATCAAGCCCAAAAACTAAGTTTGAAATCACAAATATTAGAATGGAAAGTCCAACAGTTAATCCGTAAGCTACATACATTGCACCATAAAAAAATGATGGTTCCATCATGTATTTTAAATTACAGTTAGGACAGTGCTCGTGCAATTGGGTTAACTTTGAAAGCTTGAATGATCTTTTGTCAATAAAAAACTCTCCCTCATGACATTGTGGACATTTGAATTTTAAAATACTATATAATTTACTTCCCTTTTTAAGAAACATATCGACGAGTTTTTTGCTAAAACAAAAATACCAATTATCTAATTGATGTAATCAAATTCAACCAAATAAATAACTAGAAAGACTATTTCATTTTGAAGATTTTAATCTAAAAATTTATAATAGCTTTGCAAAACTAAAAAACACGATATATACATGTTAAACGTTCATAATTTAACGGTCTCATTTGCCGGCTCAGATTTATTTTCTGGAATTACATTTAAATTGAATAAAGGAGATAGAATTGGATTGATTGGTAAAAATGGAGCAGGAAAATCAACACTTTTAAAGGTTTTGTCCAAAGACGTTGAAACGAGTGGTGGTACCATGGCTTTTGAGAAAGACGTTCGAATGGGTTTTTTACGTCAAGATATTGATTTTGTTGAAGGAAGAACCATACTTGAAGAGGCTTACCAGGCGTTTACTGAAATAAAAGAGATTGAAGTAAAGCTTGAAAAAATAAACGAACAGTTAGCTACTAGAACCGATTATGAAAGTGAAGAGTATACGAAGTTAATTCACGATTTAACAGATTTAACAGAGCGTTATGAACTTTTAGGAGGGTATAACTACCAAGGAGATACGGAAAAAATATTACAAGGTTTAGGTTTTCAACGTGACGACTTTGACAAGTTAACGGATACTTTTTCTGGAGGTTGGCGTATGCGTATTGAATTGGCCAAATTGTTATTGCAAGACAATGACATTTTGTTGTTAGATGAGCCTACCAATCACTTGGATATAGAATCTATTATTTGGTTGGAAAATTTTTTAAAATCATATTCAGGTGCAATTGTATTGGTTTCGCATGATAAAATGTTTTTAGACAATGTAACAAATAGAACCATTGAAATTTCTTTGGGACAGATTTACGACTATAAAAAGCCCTATTCTGAATTTTTGTTATTAAGAGGTGAAATCAAAGAAAAACAATTACAAGCCCAGAAAAATCAAGAAAAAGAAATAAAAGCGAAACAGCAATTAATTGATAAATTTAGAGCAAAGGCAAGTAAATCGGCCATGGCACAATCTTTAATTAAGCAGCTTGATAAAGTAGAAAGAATTGAAGTAGATGGTGATGACAATGCAACCATGAATATTCGTTTTGCCATTTCTAAGGAACCCGGTAAAATTGTTGTAGAAGCCGAAAAAATGTGCAAAAGCTACGGTGATAAACATGTTTTGGAAAATGTTGATTTGTTAATTGAAAGAAATAGTAGAATTGCTTTTGTGGGTCAAAACGGACAAGGAAAATCTACTTTGGCTAAAATGATGGTGGGAGATATTCCTTTTGAAGGACACCTAAAATTAGGGCACAATGTAGAAATTGGATATTTTGCTCAAAATCAATCAGAGCATTTACCGCCGGAAGAAACGGTTTTGGAAATTATGGAAAATGCGGCAACAGATTCTAACCGAGCTCGTGTTAGAGATATGTTGGGGTCCTTTTTGTTTGGTGGTGATGCCGCAGATAAAAAAGCGAAAGTGCTTTCTGGGGGAGAACGAAATCGTTTGGCGCTTTGTAAATTGTTACTAGCACCTTTCAATGTACTGATTATGGATGAGCCTACCAATCACTTAGACATTGCTTCAAAAAATGTATTGAAACAAGCTTTGAAAAAATTTGATGGAACCTTAATTATCGTTTCGCATGATCGTGATTTTCTTCAGGGGTTAACAGATACAGTTTATGGGTTTAAAGACAAAGTCATTAAAGAATATTTAGGAGATATTGATTATTTCTTAGAAGAACACAAATTGGAGAATTTGCGCGAAGCAGAAAAGAAAACCAAAGTAGTGGTTAAAAAAGAACCAAAGAAGGAAGCTTATAAATTAAGCAGAGAAGATGAGAAGGAATTAAAACAACTTAAAAATAAATTAAGTAAAGTTGAGCGAAGTATTTCAGATATAGAAAAGGAAATTTCTAATATGGATGCAAAATTAGCGGAGGATTACGAAAAGACTTCTGCAGAGCCAACTTTCTTTGAAAAATACCAAGCTAAAAAAGACAGTTTAGATAAATTGATGGAGGATTGGTCAGAGTTGGATGATCAGGTGAACGCATACAATTCATAAACATGCGTAGTTCTTCTGAAGCAAGTAAATTGGAACCAATTTTTCTTCCTCTTTTAGAGGAAAAGAAAGTTTCTGTTTTTATTAAAAGAGAAGATCAGTTGCATCCTATTATTTCTGGAAATAAATTCAGAAAATTAAAGTACAACATAGGTAAAGCTCAAGAAAAAGGCTACAAACAACTGCTGACTTTTGGAGGGGCTTTTTCCAATCATATTTTAGCAACTGCTGGTGCAGGGAAAGAATATGGAATGGAAACCATCGGAATTATTAGAGGAGAAGAGCTCGGTGTTCATGTTGAAAAAACCTTGGCAGGAAATGCAACCTTACGCCAGGCTGCTGTGTTTGGTATGCAATTTCAATTTATTTCAAGAGGCGATTATCGTTTAAAAGAAATCCCTGGATTTCTAGAGAAACTAAGAAAGCAATACCCAGAAGCCTACATAGTTCCAGAAGGAGGTACCAATGATTTGGCTATAAAAGGTTGCGAAGAAATCCTAAATTCGGATGATGATAAATTTGATGTTGTTTGCTGTGCCGTGGGTACAGGAGGAACTATTTCGGGTATAATCAACAGTGCCTTTGTACATCAAAAAATTCTAGGATTTCCTGCTTTAAAAGGCGATTTTTTAAAAGATGAAATCCTAAAATACAGTCCTAATACTAAAAATTGGGATCTGATTTCTGAATATCATTTTGGTGGTTACGGAAAGGTATCAAAAGAGTTGGTCGATTTTATCAATGATTTTAAAGAAGCGAATCAAATTCCACTAGATCCGGTTTATACGGGAAAAATGGTATATGGAGTTTTAGATTTGATAGAAAAAGACTATTTTTCAGAAGGATCAAAAATATTACTGATACACACGGGAGGCCTACAAGGTATTTCGGGTATGAATTCAGTGTTAAAGAAAAAGGCGTTGCCCTTATTAAAATAAAAATTTATGAGAATTGTAAAAGCTTCCGTTTCTGTTGCCCTCTTGCTATTATTTGTTAGTTGTGGGTCTTCAAAATCGGTTTCAAAAGGAAAAAGAATTCCTCTTCCAAAGGTGGTTATTGAAAAACCAAAGGACAAAAAAGTAAAAAAAGAAGTAGATAAGTTAGTCAAGAAAAAAGCCAATTTGGACGTGCGTACCGTTGCCTATATTAGCAAATATGCAGAGGTGGCCATGGAGGAGATGAAAAAGAATAAAATTCCAGCAAGTATTACTTTGGCGCAGGGTATTTTAGAATCAGGAAGTGGGGTTAGTCAATTGGCACTAAAATCAAATAATCATTTTGGTGTAAAATGTCATGTTGGTTGGAAAGGAGATTATGTAAAGCATGATGATGATGAAAAACAAGAATGTTTTCGGAAGTATAAAGAAATAGAGACGTCCTATAAGGATCATTCTGAATTCTTAAAAACACGTTCTCGATATGATGCTTTGTTCAAACTAAAAAAGGATGATTACAAAGGCTGGGCAAAGGGTTTAAGAAAGGCTGGCTATGCAACAGATAAAAGATATCCGGAAAAATTAATTCGTTTGATTGAGACCTATAAATTGAATAACTATGATAAAATTGTTTTAAAAAAGAAAATTAAGGACGATCCAAAAGAGAGATTTAAAAAGCATAAAATACGAAAAGGTGATACTTTATATTCCATTTCAAGAAAACACAAATTAAGTGTTGAAGAGTTAAAAGCATTGAATAATTTAGATTCCAATACCATTAGTATTGGAGATGAACTAAGAGTAGAATAAAAAAAAGACCCAATGTAAGGGTCTTTTTTTTATAATTATGCTGCTTGTTTATGCTTGCGGCTTTTTTTGCCTTTTTCACCCTGAGGTCCTTTTCCTTTCTCACTCATTTTTCCATGACCTTTTCTACCTTCTCTATGAGATTTCATTTTTAGCCATTTTTCAAATTGATCTTTGTTTAAGATACTTTTGATTTTCTTTTGAGCTGCAATTTTTTCATCCAACATCTTGTTCATCTTTACATAAGCTTCATCAGACGATAGTTGCTTTTTTTGAGATCTATTTGCTTTGTGTTCAGCCATTACCGCTTCTCGCTTTTGAATACCTTCCATAATTAGAGGTTTCAATTTTTGCTGTTGCGAAGTAGAAAGATCTAATGCTAATGTCAATTTCTTAACGGCCAATCTTGATTTTTGCTCTGGAGTAAAATCCATTTTTTTAGACCCGTGTTGTTTTGGCTGCGCCATTGCCATGGTAACTGTTAATACCATTAATACTGCTGATAAAATTACTTTTTTCATTTTTATATGTTTTTAAGATTCTACTCTAAGACCTAAGACTTATTGTTAAGTTTAAATAGCTTAACACTCTTTAACACTAAAAGGAAAAATCCTTCTTAGAACTTCTTAAAATGGGCAATAGGTTCGTTTAAAAAAGTCCTTTCAATAAATTTTTAGCTTTGTCTTTTAAATCACTAGAGCTGTTTTTTGTTGAATCTTTTTCTTTTGAGGTTTTGCCCAATAGTTTATCTACTAATTTCGTTTTTTGCGTACTAACTATTTTTTGTGAAAGTGCTGAAGTTGCAGATTTTAAATCGGGTTGAACAGATGGCTTGCTTACGGCACCTCCAATATGTATAGTAAAAGGAACTTTCATCGTGTTTTGATCGGTAGCCGATAAGCTAGATAACAATCCTGAAACTTCACTTCCTAAGTATTTGGCAGGTAAATCCATGGTTACTTTATAATCCATTTGGTTTTCAAAACTGTGCGACCCTCCTAAGGTAATTGGCATACCGTCGTAGGTCGCAATTTTAAAGGGGGTAAAAATTACCTTTTGTTCAGCAAAATTTAATTTAGCCGCTACTTTTTTAACATCAAGTTTTGAGAAATCTATAAAAGAAAGTTTGCTTTCCATCAAGCTCATCGCTTTCGATTTCGAGGCGTCTACTTTTGTAACATCTAAATTTGCCAAAGCATCTCCTTTTAACGATTTTGTATCGGGAAAGAAATCATTGTCTAGTGCGCCACTTAAGTTAAAATTGGTACTCATTTTTCCGTCAATGGAATTGGCAAAAGGAGCCATAGAAGCAAGTAAATCTAAAGAAGTAAATGAATTGGCAATATCAAAATCTTTGATATTTAATTTAAAATCGAAATTACTTGGTGTCGGCTGGGTATCTACTTTTCCGGTAATTGCAATAGTTCCACCCAACATATTGGCTTTGGTGTTTTCAAAAATAGCCTTTTGATCTTTAATTTTCAATACACCTGTTAATTGCGACAGTACAAGGTTGTCGTACAAAACCTCCTGTGCTTTTACATTGATAACAGCATCAATTTTTGCCGGTATTTTTATTGCTTCCGAAGTAGTCGCAATTTGTAGTGAGTCTTTTTGAGATGCAACAGTGGTCGTGTCAGCTGCAGTTAGCAGGTCGCTAATTTTAAGTTTTTTTGATGATAAATTGAAATTACCTTTTAAATCGTTGTCGCTAAAAATGTAGCCATATAAATTGTCAATACGCCCGTTTATGGACAAATCACTATCACCTGTTTTGGCTTCAAATTTTGTGAGTTTAAAAGATTTAGAATCGAAGACCAATTCTGAAGTCGCAATGGCAATTTCATGAGGCAAGAGCTCTGTTTTTGTTGTGAAGTTTTTTATGCGAATAACACCGCTGTTTTTTATTTCTTGGTATTTGTTTTTATCAATGGCTTCCATATTAAATGCCGTTTGCAATTGGGCGCTTATGGTTCCATGGAGTTCCTGCTCTAAAGCAACCGGATAGGCTTTTGATAGATTGTCAAGGTTGACAACACCTTCTAATTTGGCAGTAACCGTTGGGTTGCTTGTTAAATTGGTTATGATGCTAGATGCTTTAAAAACATCTTTGTCAATTTGAAAACCAAAATCTTTGATGTTTACTTTGATATCTTCCTCTTTACCCGTGGTATTTATAATACTTGTTATAATGGTAATATTGCTGACAGATTTAGGTAAATCAGGGTATTGGAATGAAGCATTTTTAGAGTCGATATGAATGTCGAATTTAGGAATTTCGGTTTCCGCATATTGTCCATGTATTCTTCCTTCTAAATTTAAGCCTCCACTCGCTTTTACATCTTTAAAATTCGAAGCATAGGCTGAAGGAACTAACGATAATAAACTTTTGAACTGAGATTCTTTTGCAGCTATTTTTAAGTCCATAAGAATCCCGGCATCATTGGGTTGAATAAATCCGTCAAAGGAAATATTTAAATCGTTTAAATGGGCTAGGTTTTCTTTAAAGTCTACTTTAAGTGAGTTTAAATCGATGGCCAATACGGCATTCCAATTGATAGTAACTTTATTTAGATAGGGAATTTCTCCCATAGAAAAGGTAAAGGATTCTAAAGTTGAATTTGTATTTAACAACATCGAGTTATCGATGTATTTTCCAGTACCGGTATGATTTAGGTTTTTTAGTACGACACTCATGTCGCTACTGTCATCTTTGTACAAAAAGTCAATATTACTCAGACTGTAGTTTTCAATTTCTAAAGAAAAATTAGACGATTCGTTGCTTGTTTCTTCAACAGTAGCCCCAGTGTCTTTTACAATATTATAATTTACCGCACCTTCCTTGTTGGTAAGAATGGCAATTTGTGCGTTTGAAATACTAATATTTTTGACTTTAGGTTGTTGTGAAATTAAATCTGAAAGATTTGTTTCTAGTAATATGGTTTCGCTTGAAAATAGGGGAGTCTCATCAAAAGGAGCTTTCGGAACAATTGAAAAATCTGATAGGATAATAGTTGCACTTGGAAAATTTTTAAGTAAGCTTATACTAAAACTATCAAAAGAAACATCTGCAGTTAGTGTATTCTTAATTTCCTTGGTAATGATTTCTTCAATTTGACTTTTGAATAAAAATGGAATAGTTATTAATAAGACAATAATGCTTAGAAATACAATGGTAATGATTTTGATCGCTTTTTTCATTCTGATACGTTTTACCAACAAAAATACAATCTATAAATATCTTTTTATTTTTTTTCTTGTTAAATATGAATAAAAAAGAGGAAGCTTTGGAGCAAAAAAAACCCACTCTACGAATAGAGTGGGAAAATTGCTATGAAAAAGAAGTTGGTGCATAACACCAACTTGGTCAAAAGTAATAAAAAATTGTAATGTACCGTTATAAAACAATGTTTTTTTATGATAAAAACGTGTTTTGTAAAAGTATGTTTATAAAATAACGCAATTTTAGAACTTTAGTGAATGGTTTATTGTGGTTAGTGAATGGTAAAGATTCTTTAGTGAATAACTTTTTGTAAAAAAATCATTTTTTTTAAAGAGGCCAACAACTGTGTTATTAGGAGTGTTTTTTGAAGTATCTAAATTTTTATTTGAAATCGATTAAAAATGGGCAGTATTTCGAAAATTATAAGGAGGTGAAAATGGACTATTATTCAATTTAGTTCTCCTTTTTAGAAGTGATGAGAGGTGTATTTATAGGAGTGACTACTTTTCGAGACTAAATATTTGGAAAAATCCGTGGTTTAATTTTTCGTAGGAAATGAATAAGATATCCTCCTTACTTTCAATTTTAGAGTGTTTTTATAAAACAAAAAAAGGAACCCCTTTTGAGGATTCCTTTCTATTATATTTTTGTGAATTGAGTTTAAGCCAACTCCACAAATAAACCTTCTTCTGTTTTATTAACAGATGCCAAATTATTTTTTGTTAATCCTTTTATGGTTTTATCCCATTTTTTATTTGATAATCCTGATTGGGTTTTTAAATCAGCTAAGGCTATTTTCTCAGCTTTTGTTACAATGGCCAATACAGATTTTTCTTCCTCGTTCAATTCTACAGAAGGAGCTTTTTTCTCAGGTCTCATTTGAGGGAAGAATGAATCGTATCTCGTGAATACCCTTTGTTTACTGTTGTTTTTAAGAGTTGTGTATTGTGTCGTGACAAATACGTGACGAAAACTGTAGTTGTATCTGATATAATGTGCGATTATGAAATATGTTCGGGAAATTGGTATTTCGCCTCTAAGTCTTTAATTAATTCTTTATCTTCTATTTCAAAGATTCTTTCTTGTGTGATTTCAAGTTTAGCAAAAGGATGTCCTAAGAATTCTTTATATAAAATTGTTAAAACGGTGTTTGTTGGTTTTAACTTATTACTTTTTTTATTAAAATCAGTTTTAGAATCTCCTGAAACCCATCCAGTAGGTGTAAGATGCCAATATGTATATTCATTACTTGTAGCCATAGTTTTTTTGTAAAAATACTTAATTATTTGCTAAACCATAATAAGGAATAAGGTTTTTCGTTAATGAGTTAATTTCTGTTTAATGATTTCCCCTTTCCAAGTGTTATTACCTTGGTAATATACCTCAACCCAAATATTAGCAGGATTAAGATAATTCTGATTGCAATCAAATTCGCAATAGGTTTTAACCAAGTAACCAAAGTTACCAATGTTCTTGAGAAGGTATGGTTGATAGATACCCTGACGGATTACTTTACAGTTTTCTTTTTTGTTTATCGCCTTTTGAACATATTGTAGGGCTACATCATATGCCTCTTTTCTCCAATGTTCTGAGGATTCAAATTCTCCTGATGTAGGTTCCTTACTTTTGTTATTATTAGGTTCAGGTATTTGATTGGTTTTATACTTGTCTAGTATTTTATTATCTATTTTTCTTATTCCTTTATATATAATCTCTGCACCATCTTCTAGTGTGTATATAATATTACCGTCTTTTCTAATTGTTACCTTTTTGAAGTATGGTTCGTTTAGATTGAATACTGTACTTGACCCATCAATGATTTTTTTAGGGATATTATATTCATCTATTTTAAAAGGAAGAGTAAGTGTATTTTCATTTTGATAGTTTATGATTACTAAGGTTATGATTTTCTTTTGTAAATCGAAAGAATGAAAACTTTTCTTTTCTACTTCAAATATAGTGTCTATCTGATAGGATTTGTTTTTGTTCCTTTTTAATTCATCATATCTGTTACTACTATATGAATATACTAAAGAGTTATCTTCTTTTTGTGTAGGATTTTCTTTTTTAGGTCTAGATTCTTCTTTTGGTTCTTCTCTTTCGTTTGATTGGTAATTCTTAAATCCTAATACACCAATGATACCAATCAACCCTAGTATAATTATGTTTTTATTCTTCATAGTGATAGGGATTTTAAGTTGATTGATACCCTACGACTTGAATCTTCAAGTATAGGTCTTATAAAGGTTTGAGTGAATCTGTTTTCAAGAGGTTGTCTTGTTTGGAATAGTGTTTTACCTATTGAATAGATAAAAGTTGACTTCATCATAATTAGTGTGTTTCTAATGACAACCTAGTACCAAGATTGAAAGGTTATAAAATGAATAAGGCATGGTACCATAGCCCACTCTTGGACGAGGTACTGGTATACCTATCAAGTAAAGTGAACTAAGCCCATGCCCATAAGAGACACGGGCATTAGTTCATCCTTTTCCTACTTGATTGTTAAAAATTACCAGTTTTTGTCCAAGTTATTAGATGACTAATGCCTTTCGGTTATTATATGTAAAGAACTTTATTTTCCTATATGTTGTTTGTTTTAGTGATGTTCAAATATATGGGAATTTTGTTAATCCCTGATTGTGTTTTGTTAAATCTATTTTATTCCATCCTTAGTTTAGACTAACTTTCGTCCTTGTAATATATTTTGTAAAATTTTCGTCCGTCTTTTTCTATTCCTTGTTCTATTAAGTCTTTATCACCATGGATATAGATATGAAAATTTTTATCTAGTTTTAGAACTTTTTTAAAAGCTCTAATTTGTTTTTTTACAGCTTGTGAAGATATATCGAAATTATCAGAAAGGATTATATCATTAGTGTTCCTATAAGAATTATCAAAACCTTGGAAGGATTCAATTAATTCTTTGTTTTGGAAAACCGTTTTTTCAAATTCATTTTTTTCAAATTTATCATTCGTTTTAAAATATTCAACAGAACGATTTAATAAGTCAATTTGTTCTGCTTTTGTTACTTCAAAATCCTCTGTCATCTGCTTTGTAACAAATTGTTTAGTAATCCCTAAGAATTGATTCGTTTGATGAAATTCATTCTTTACAGGCTCAACACCTAAGAAGTCATCTTTCCAATATTGTGCTTCAATATTACGATTAGTGTTATCAATAATAGAAAGAATAAAACCAGTTTCTTTTTGAGTATTAAAAATTAACACTCCTTTATCTAATTTATTAATGTTAATTCCTTTTCGAGATTCTATTTCAAATCCGTCTATGATTGGTTCAACCTCTAAAAAAGTGTCTTTATTTTCAGATTTGAATAAACCTATACCATCAAGAATTTCACCATCTAAAACACAGTTTTTAAAATAAACCAAATAAAATTCTCCACCTTTAATTTTAGGATGTGTACTTTGGTTGTATAAATGTCGAGCGATATTAGATGATTGCTCTATAAGTAAACTAGGGTCTGTGAAAATTTTTGAAGTATAAGAATATGTTTCGTTATAAGATAATTCTGTATCGTGATAAAAACGATATAGTTCAGCAGATTTGAATTGAGATAAAAAATAATGGGATAGAAGTAGAGTTGTTTCTTTATCAAGAATTACCTCTTTTTTTGAAATCACAAAATTTTCATCTGCAACTTTATTCCCAACTTTGTGAACAACAAGCTTCTCAATAGAGGCTTCAATAAAATTAATGGACATATTTAAGAATTCTTAAGTTTATAATCTAAAAAATTATTGTAAACTGTAGATTTTTGTTTATCCATTTCAGACAATAATTTGTGTTTCAGCTTTATTTTAGCTCTAGTATCTAAAGAGTTATTGGGTTTAAAAGATGAAATGTTTAATTCAAATTCAGACTTCCCACCTTTTTTAGTATAATCAGGAAACCCGAAATCTATTGTGAAAGTCCCTGTTTGTCCCTTAAAGTCATAAGAGTAAACAGAGTCTATACTCCATATGATTAAGTGTTTATGATAACTACTGTCCTTTATAAACTCTTTTTTATCAAGTGATTTACCAGATAAAAGGATTTTATTGAGTTTTTCCATCCATTTTATTTTATCAGGTAAAACAGTGTCTTCAGGTTTAATCGAAAATTCTTTTATATCCTGAAAATCAAAATAATCTGAATCTAAACTACTTGTTAACCTAAAGAAAAATATAAAACGTTCTTCATTCGTAAAATCATTAAAGAAAATTTTTCTAGGTTCTTCTTTTTGGGCAACTATATTTTTTTCTTTATATTTTTTGATTTGTTGTTTTACTACAAATTCAGCAAGTTCTTTAGTCTCAGGGGCTGTATGTGATATTATGATTCTTCCCGTTCCAGTCTCATCTTTAATAATCTCAATTTTTGCTTCAAATAAATTAGTTTGTTCATACCAAGATTTGTTTATGTCATTTCTTTTAATACTAAATTGAGCCCTAAGATGATTGATGTTTGATTCAACCGGTGAAAACCTAATGGGTTGTTCTAATGAACAAGTAGGTAGGTTTATTTTTAAAAAATTCTCTACTTCTACTGACATCATATCAGGTACGAATATTTTGGAGTTTTGAACCCAGTTTATGTCACTAGAATTAACTTTAGGGTTATCTTCTCGTGTAGAAAAAGCTTCTCTTATTTTATCAAACTCGCTTGGAGATAACAATAACGTTTGGAGTAACGGGACCGTGAATTCCTTATCAGAATTTAATGCAAAGATTCCTCTCTCTTTTAAAATCCTATTCAATTCTGCTGAAGTTATATACTTTTGATTTACAAACCCTCTTAAATATTCTCCGAAGGGAATTATTTTTTTTATGTCTTTATGTTCTGAATTCATTTATTAGGATTTAAAAAGCATTAATAGGGTTCATGAAATTAACAACCTTAATATTTTTTGTGTATTCACTTGCTTGAAACTTCTGTTTTGTTTGAGTCACTATCAAATCGTGTTTTACTTCATCAAAATCATGAAAAGCTATTATAACTTCTCCTACGAGTTCAGTAGAAATATCTTTCGATAGTCCAATAAGTCTCATCAAGTCATCTTCTTCAAAATTATCTATGGTAGCTAGAATTAAAGATTTTTCTTTGTCATTATTTTTGTTGACTAATTTGATGGGTATAATACTTGAATTTAAATACTCAACAGGTAATATTTTTCCGTCATTTATTCTAGTTATTGGGTTAATATTTTGTCCTGTGTTAGGATAATAGAAAGAGTAGTTGTATTTGTCACTTTTCGTTTTAATAAACTTCATTACTTCTAAAATAAAAACAACACGTTTATTATCTAGAATAAAAATCACTTTATTGGTGTGAGTATCTAAGACCCTTGAGTTTGAAACAGAACTAATTAAATCATCATTACTTTCAGGGTTATTATTTAACCAAATTAATATTCCAATATCATTAACAAATGAAGTTTGGAAACTGGAAATAACGTTGCTCTTGATTTCAGAGCCATCATAACACTCTAATGCAATAATCAAATCATCCATATATTCTTTGAATTTTTGAGAAGAGCTATTAGGGTATTTTGATGTTTTGTATTTCGCAGAAATTAATATATTATTAAGTTGACCTGAAACTAAAGGATTTGTATAGGAATATAAAAAATCTACACCGTGAGTTTTTCTCGGATTACCATTTTTATTTTTATGTGATTCGTTAAGGCAAGGGATATCAATACCCTTAGATAGATCATTCCACCCCACAATTGTGAAAAATTTTTCTACAATATTCTCTCCATATTCCCCAATTTTTTTTGACCATTCTCCCATAAGCTTTTTTTTAGAATTTTCTATAAAACTAATCAATTTATCTTTAAGATGATAATGAAAAATTCACAGTAATAGAAATGGGACTAGAATATAGACCAAAGTGTCCCTTTGAATAATTAATAGATAAAAAAAGTTTGTTTTATCATCCAATCCCTTTATTAAGGACGTCTCTAGTGAGTTTTATTTTGTTTCAAGTAAAATACTATTAGTCTTAGATTACATTTTTACTACGGTTGTCCTTTCGAGGTGAATAGGAGAGATATCCCTTATACACTTATCCCAAAATTTGTGGCATTAAAAAAGGCACCTAGTATATATAACAAAGTGCCTTTTTAAATAATTAATGGGGGACAAAATTTATTAATATTAATTTATATAATTATATACATTCAAAATATTAATTTTATCATCTAATTCCTTAACTAAGGACTTCTCTAGTGAGTTTTTATTGGACTCAAGTAAAATACTATTAACTACATATTTCATTTTACTACGCTTACTCCTTGGGTTTTTGACATCAAAGGTTAAATCTGAAATAGAATTAATAACCTTGTCATATCCAACATATGATAAACCACAGGATGCTAAATATTTTAAAACACCGTTGTATTCCTTCAATAAAAAAAGGGGTTCATTTAAGGATTCGAACTTCATAACTTTATCATATCCATTATCCCATTTTCCTAATAACATATTCCAAGTGTTTTTATTGTAAAGTGTTCTAACCTTGATTTTCCTTTTTTTTAGATGGTATTTTAAATTTCGTCTTAATCTTATCTCATACCTTATGATGTTTTTATTTCTGATTTCTTTTGAGAAAGTTCTATAAAGGTCTTTGTCTTTATTTTTAATCTCTTTGATTTTATCATAGAAAATTAAAGATTTAGAAGAATACTTAGTGAAAAATGTAACTGAGTCTTTATACCTACAATATTCAAGTCTTGGATAGGATTTAAGGCATTCTATATATTTATGAATAGGATGTTCTAATTCTATATTTACACCAATGTCAACCCTAGTAAGTATTGCTTTTCTAAAATCTACTCCTAAATTATCCGATATTTCTTTAATCGCTTTCATAGTGCTTTCTCTATCTAATGCCTTAAGATTATTACCGAAATAGAATTTTGATAATGACCCTCTGAAATAAAACTTGTGAGGTATCTTATCCTCATTACATTTAATCCTAATAGAAAGATTAGACAAAGGGACTACAATTGTAAACCCTCTGTCATTCTTCCATTCCTTTCCCTCATCTGATTCCATTACATCTTTAATGGATGTAATGTCATCTTTACTTAAGTCCATATAACCACTTATTGTATCAATCATATATTCTAATTGTTTCTTTGTTAAGGAAATTTGTTAAGCTTATTATTATAAAGGTTTATGATGCTGGACTTTTTGAAATAAAGGTTTTTTAACTATGTATTCACTAATTATTTTTCTGTTTTTTTTAGGAATTAGTCTGTAAAGATTTATTTTTTCGTCATAAATTCTAATATCAATGTCTGATTCTCCCATATTTATAGCCTCTTGAATGTCATAAAATAATATGATACCCTTGGCTTTTGTCTTTGTTAAAACTGTATATAAATGGTATTCATCTGTATGTCGTAACATTATCAGGTTTATGTATACAAAACTAATATTATTATCATTGATGTAATTTTCTAAATCATCACATTTAAGAATGTAATCTACAGTAGTAAAAGCTTCGACCCCCTCTATAAGAGCTCTTTGGTCTGAAAGTAATTCTTCGAATAATCCACCTGATGTTTCTGCGATATCATCCTTATACACTAGTATTAAAGCTTTTTCGTTACTTTTTTCTGGATGTTCGATTTGGTGTTTTATTAAATTTCGACAAAATAATTCTCCATTATATCCATCTTCTGAGTGCACTCTTAAAATTGTTACTTCTTTAATTCTGTTTAAAATTTTTCTTTCTAATTTCTTCATAATTTCTAGTTTTTTAAGTTTATTAAAGTGTTGGATACAAGAGTGTCAACCTCATCATTAGTTTTGATAGGATTACTCAGAATAAAGTTTTCTAAATCCCTCCGTTTGATAAAGATTAGTTTTCCTGAGGGTTTGGAATGGGGGAGTTGTTTGGAACCAACCAACTTTTGCATATAGGAAAGACTTACTCCTATTACAAATGCCGATTCTTTAATTGTGTAGATACGTTTCCGATAAAGATGACTTTTCTTTATCTCACGTTTGAGAGATTTTACCTCTTTTACTAATTCTTTGATCTTGACCATATTTAAAATATTTAAAATTAATATGGTGTAAATGTCTTAACTAATAGAGGTTTAGTCGATAAGTGGAAAGTGAGTTATAAGTGAGTACTTATTTCTTGAATGATTTTAAAAGTGATATCATCATTAGGTATCATTACTCTTTTATCTGCCAAAACAGAACTTAATTGTTTCTCTTTATAAGGGTTTTCTTTTTTGTTAATAAAGTGTGATGAAATAACCTTGTATTTGAAGTTTTGTGTCTCGTTATCTAAGATGTTGTTTTCGATTAATAAAGTGATTAAATGTGTTAACTGTATTTCGGTTCCTAACCATCGGATTTTACTATCCCAGTTAGTTTCGAAATGTGATTTAAATGTGTCTTCATCTTCATTGATGAGTTTGTTATTTAATAACAAGGTATAGATTAGATTAATAATGTTTTCCTTGTTAATATTACTATTGAAAATGAATTGAGTATTACGGGTTTTAGTTCTTGAAGGATTGTTATTGTTTGTTTTAATCTTAGAGAGTCTAGTGTCAATAATTCTTTTTAATTTGATTAATCGAATCTTTATCTCCATGAATTCACTAGTCATATTGTCTTCTGTCTCTAGAAGTAGATTGATGATATCATTACTATATCTTGAAAAATATTCTTCATAATAAAAGGAATCTTCAATTTGGTCTTCATATCCTCCATCATAAAAATCTTCTAACACTAAATAACTAAAATGTGTTTCAAAGTTGTGAATTATTTTGTCCTCAAAATTCTCAACCAATGTTTTTATCTCTTGTAGTTCCATAATCTAAAATTCTAAATTCAACATACTGTTTACTGCCCTTTGTTTTTCTTCATCAATTACCTTAGCATATACCTGTGTACTTTTTATATCCTTGTGACCCATTAGTTTTGATACTGTGAATATATTAATTCCTGAACTAACTAATAAGGTTGCGAATGTATGTCGTGCACAATGAAAGTGTACCTTTTTGTCTATTTCTGCTAATTTAATAAGTTTTTTTATAGTTCTATTCATTGAACAGATATGTTCAGAAAGATTAAATACGGATTCCTTATTATGTTTTTGGTTTAATAATATATTATTACAAGTTTGGTTTAAGGGTATTCGAACAATGTTTTTTGTTTTTTTCTGTTTGAGTTGAATAGTGTTATCTTTTATATCAGTCCATTTTAAAGCCTTAATATCTGAAGCCCTTAATCCACTATAACAACTGAATAAAAAAGCATTCTTTGATTCATTATCCCAAAAGGGAGTGTCATTTACTTTTTGAATTTCTTTTTTAGTCAAATAAACAATTTCGGTTTCTTCTTTTTTAGGTCTTTCTATATATCTCATAGGGTTTTCGACTATGATATTATCCTTAATAGCCTTATTGAGAGTTGCGTTTATTTTATTGATATAGGTTACAATAGAATTATTAGAAAGATTTTGTTCCTTTAAGTGAATAATAAAATTTTCAATCCAATTTTTAGAGATATTTTCAAAGGTTAACCTTTTACCTTGAAACTCTACTAAATGTTTTAAGGTAGTGTCCCAAGTTGATTTAGTGTTTCCATCTTTAGTATTACCGAAATTCTCAAAGTATAGAATAAAATTGGCTTTTTGTAGTTGTCTTGATACCAAACCATTTTTTTTATTACCTAATTCGATTTCTAGTTTAGCCCTTACTGTTTCAACTATTCTATCTTTTTGTTTTTTTTCTTCTTTGGAGTCGGTAGGGTAGTAGGTTATATCTTTTACGGTTTCTCTTGCCCTTTTACCGTCAGAGATATAATCTAGTTGTTTTTTATAAGGACGATTTTTTTTAGATAATGATTTATTACCAATGTACCTTATTCTTAAGTTTACTGACATATCATTTTGTTTTAGTGTTCTAAATTTAATAGATAATAACGACTCAAGTGACAGATAAGTGACACTATTTAGTATGTTATCTGCTATTATCTGCAACAAAAATAGGTTGCCGAGTGGCAACCTATGATGAGTATAAACTAGGTACTTAATAAGTACTAAGTTATAATGATATGATAATTGGAACTAAACCAACTCTACAAATAAACCTTCTTCTGTTTTATTTACAGATGCCAAATTGTTCTTAGTCAGTCCTTTAATGGTTTTGTCCCATTTTTTATTTGATAATCCTGATTTGGTTTTTAAATCCGATAACCCGATTTTCTCAGCTTTTTCTATAATTGCCAATACAGATTTCTCTTCCTCATTCAATTCAACTGTTGAAGCTTTTTTCTCTGGTCTCATTTGAGGGAAGAACAATACTTCTTGAATTGATTGATTGTTGGTTAAATACATGATCAAACGGTCCATTCCAATTCCTAAACCAGATGTAGGTGGCATTCCGTATTCTAAGGCTCGTAAGAAATCTTCATCAATAAAGTTTGATGCTTCGTCATCACCTCTTTCTGCTAGTTTCAATTGCGCTTCAAAACGTTCTCTTTGATCTATTGGATCATTCAACTCAGAATAGGCGTTGGCAACTTCTTTACCACAAATCATTAACTCAAAACGCTCTGTTAATTCAGGATTGTCCCTATGTTCTTTACATAAGGGAGACATTTCTTTCGGATAGTCGGTAATAAAGGTTGGTTGAATGTAATTTCCTTCACATTTTTCTCCAAACATTTCATCAATCAACTTTCCTTTCCCCATGGTATTGTCAACTTCAATACCCATCTCTATGGCCGCAGCTCTTAATTCATCTTCATTTTTACCGGTAATATCAAAACCTGTAAAATGTTTGATAGAATCTGCCATGGTAATTCTTGCAAATGGCGCTTTAAAGCTAACTTCATGTTCTCCAAAAACAACATCTGTAGTTCCGTTCACTGCTAGTGCACAATGCTCTAACAAGTTTTCGGTAAATTCCATCATCCAGTTGTAATCTTTATAAGCCACATATATTTCCATGGCCGTAAACTCTGGGTTGTGCGTTCTGTCCATACCTTCGTTACGAAAGTTTTTAGAAAACTCGTACACCCCATCAAAACCACCAACAATTAATCGTTTTAAATACAATTCATTGGCAATACGCATATACAACGGAATGTCTAATGAATTGTGATGTGTGATAAACGGTCTTGCTGATGCACCCCCTGCAATAGGTTGCAAAACTGGCGTTTCTACCTCAAAATATCCAGCTTCGTTAAAGAAATTTCGCATGGCGTTGAATAACTTTGTACGCTTTACAAATACTTCTTTTACATGTGGGTTCACTACTAAATCGGCGTAACGCTGACGGTAGCGCAATTCAGGATCGTTAAATTCATCGTATGTTTTTCCTTCGGCATCCGTTTTTGGTAAAGGCAAAGGTTTTAAAGCTTTACTCAATAATTTAAAAGTGCTTACTTTTACTGAAATTTCACCTACTTGTGTTTTAAATAACACACCTTCAATTCCAACAAAATCTCCTAAGTCCAATAATTTTTTAAAAACATCATTGTACAAAGTTTTGTCTTCATCCGGACAAATTTCATCTCTATTTAAATAGATTTGAATTCTTCCTTCCGCATCTTGTATTTCTGCAAAGGAAGCTTTTCCTTGAATCTTCTTTCGCATTAAACGTCCAGCAAGAACAACTTTTTTCCCTTCTACATAATTTTCCTTAATCTGTTTAGAATAAATATCTACAGGAAATAAATCCGCAGGATAAGGGTTGATTCCCAAAGCTCTTAATTTGTCAAGCTTTTCTCTTCTTACAATTTCTTGTTCTGATAATTGCATGGTTCGTTTTATTTAAGATAATGAATTTTATAGCTTGCAAAGATACCGAATGAAAAGTGAATTAGAAATAATAAAAGCCAAACTTTCTATGCACCAATTTAATAGCTATTTATTCTGGTTTTGATAGTTAATAATTTTTGCTAAACGTTGTAATTTGCCTATATTTGCCATGTGTTGTTTTGATGCTTTTAGAAAAAAGCATCGTGGTTTTTGTTGAAACCAGTGGAAAGCTTCCCTAAATAGGGTTGCTTTTTTTTTGTCTTATTAGGAAAAAAAATCAGCTTTGAAGGCCCATAGATCTGCAAAGAAGTAATAGCAAAACACAATTCCCACAATAAGTTTTAGTCCTGTTGAAAACAAGAATCCTATAAACGAACCAACAGCTACTTTAAAAGCGTGCTTTGTTTGTTTTGGGTTGCCTAAGTATTCACCTAAGAATGCTCCCAAAAAGGGGCCTGCAATGATTCCGATGGGGCCAAAAAAAAGTCCAACAATCAATCCTAAGGTGGCGCCCCAAACACCTTTTTTTGTGCCTCCAAATTTTTTTGTACTTAGTATTGGAATGATATAATCTAAAACAGTCACTAGTATGGCAATAAATAAGGTAGTCCATAAAAAGTTCCAGTTAGTAGGTATAGCATCGGTAAGGTGCAATAATAGAAGTCCAACCCAACCTGTAGGTGGCCCCGGTAATACGGGAAGAAAGGAGCCTATGATTCCTAAACTTATAAAAAGAAACCCTAGTATCGCTAAAATAATATCCATTGTTTTTTATGCAAAGTAAGTTTATTTTTTGTTGAATTAAAAGTGGGGTATGCAATTGTACCATTTTAAGGTTAATCAGGTCTATTTCAGGTGTTTTATTATCTATTTAATTGTCGTAATTTCACCAATAATTAAAGTAGCAAATTTTGTTTAAAAGAGTACTTCTTATTTTTGTGTTTTCTACGTTGGTGTCCTGTGAATTTTTACAAAAAAATATTGGAGCTAAGTTGAGTCCTGTTTCTTTAGATACGGTGGTTGATTTTGGGAAGGTAGATCAGTTTCCTGCATTTGCTAGTTGCGATAGTATTTTAGATTTGGATCGTAAAAATAGATGCTTTACAAAAGAATTGTATGCGCATTTATCCAGTACCTTATTGACGCAAACGTTTCAGGTAAGTGAAAGCATTAATGAAGTGGTGAAAGTAAAATTGGAAATTGATAACTTAGGGAAGTCTACGGTTGTGAAAATTGAAGCCAGTGATTTGATTTTAAAACAGCTACCTAGTTTGGATAGTTTGATCCGAAGAAGTGTAAAAACATTGCCTCAACTGTTTCCTGCACAAAAAAGAGGAATTCCTGTAAAAACGGTATATGAGATACCGATTGTTATTCAGATAGAATAGAAAAAGGAGATACAAAACAATTGTATCTCCTTTTTTATTATTTAAATGGTACTTATTAATTATTAAGCAATGCCCAAATTTTGTCTTTCAACTCCATCAATCCTATTTGTGCTACGGAAGAGAAAAATAAACTAGGAACACCTTCTGGAAGTTCCTTTGCGAGTTCTTCTTTTAGTTCGTCGTCCAACATATCACATTTAGAAATTGCTAAAAAACGTTCTTTATCTAAAAGTTCTGGATTGTGCTTTTTTAATTCATTTAGCAAGACTTTGTATTCAGCCTTTATATCGTCTGAGTCTGCAGGAATTAAGAACAATAATGCAGAGTTACGTTCAATATGTCTTAGAAAACGATGTCCTAAACCTTTTCCTTCAGAAGCACCTTCAATAATTCCAGGAATATCCGCCATCACAAAACTTTGATGATTTCTATAATCAACAATTCCTAAATTTGGCTTTAGGGTTGTAAAAGCATAATCAGCAATTTTAGGTTTTGCTGCGGTAATGGCTGCTAATAAAGTAGATTTTCCTGCATTTGGAAATCCAACCAATCCTACATCGGCTAATAATTTTAATTCCATTTGAAACCAACCGTCAATACCAGGCATACCCGGTTGGGCATATCTAGGTGTTTGGTTGGTAGATGATTTAAAGTTCCAGTTTCCTAGACCTCCCATACCACCTTCAACTAAAATTTTTTCTTCACCATCTTCAGTAATTTCAAAAAGGATTTCTTGTGTTTCTGAATCTCGCACAATGGTTCCTAAGGGAACAGGTATGTATTTATCAGCACCATCTTTTCCTGTACTCCTACTTTTACTACCGTTTCCACCATGGTCTGCTCTACTATGTTTTAAAAAGCGCAGGTGGTGTAATGTCCACATTCCTTTATCGCCTTTTAGTATTACATGTCCTCCACGTCCACCATCACCACCATCGGGTCCACCTTTGGTAATAAATTTTTCACGGTGTAAATGTGTAGATCCACCTCCACCATCACCAGATGCTGCGTAGATTTTAATATAGTCAATAAAGTTTCCTTCTGTCATGTTTTCTATAATTTAGTAAGTACTTATAAAGTATCTACTACGTCAGAAATTAGTTGGGTAATAGAGGCAATAGAACCAACTCCGTTAATTCCGTAATATTTATTTTGTTTTTCGTAATAGTCTTTTACAATAGCCGTTTTAGTATTGTATTCGTTGAATCTATTGCGAATTTTTGCTTCATCTTGATCATCCGCACGTCCAGAAACTTTTCCTCTTTCTAACAAACGTCCTACTAAGATATCTTCTTCAACTTCTAAAGCAACCATACCGTTAATAGTCGCATCTTTTTTTGCTAAAAAAGCATCTAGTGCGGCAGCTTGATCTTCCGTTCTTGGAAAACCGTCAAAAATAAATCCGTTAGCTTGTGGATTTTTTTCTACTTCTGCTTCCAACATGTTGATGGTTACTTCGTCAGGAACTAAGTTTCCATTTTCGATATAAGACTTTGCTAATAAGCCAAGTTCCGTATCGTTTTTCATGTTGTAACGAAATACATCACCTGTAGAAATGTGTACTAAGTTGTATTTGTCTTTTAATACATCTGCTTGAGTTCCTTTTCCTGCTCCAGGAGGGCCGAATAATACAATATTCTTCATGTTGCTTTAATTTGATAATTTATATATATCTGGAAGGTTTCTTCCCAATCCATCATAATCCAAACCATACCCAACAATAAAATGATCAGGGATGGAAAAACCGACATAGTCGATATGCAATTCTTTTCTGAAAACTTCTGGTTTAAAGAAAAGTGTTGCCACTTTTAATTGCTTTACTGGTTCCTTTTTTAGGAGGTCGTACACTGTTTGAAGTGTCGTGCCAGTATCTATTATATCTTCTAAAATAACAACCGTTCTATTGGTTAAATCTTCATTTAAACCTATTAACTGGTTCACAATACCTGTGGAACTTGTTTTTTCATAAGAAGCCAATTTTAAAAAAGAAATTTCACAATTCCCTTCATAAGACCTCATAATATCTGCAGTGAAAATAAAAGAGCCGTTGAGGATGCCAATAAATAATGGAATTTCCTCCTGTAAATCTGTTTTAATTTCTTTAGCCAAGCGTTTAACGGCTAAGTTTATTTTTTTACTTTCTATAAAACAATCAAAACTTTTATCGTAAAGTTTAGCTGACTTCATTTTGCAAGGGTACTAAATTTATTTTTACTTGAAATAACACAAAACCGTCCACAAAATAATTTGGGACGGTTTGCTACAGAGTTTCCTCGTATATTATTTCTTTTTTTCTTCTGCTTTTTCAGAAGTATCAAACATAATTGGTGATGCAATAAATAGAGAAGAGTAGGTACCTACTACAACTCCAATAATCAATGCAAACATAAATCCTCTAATAGAATTTCCTCCAAATGTGAAGATAGCTAGTAAAACAATTAAGGTAGTTAAAGAAGTATTGATAGTTCTTCCTAAGGTACTACTTAATGCTTTGTTTACTACATCACTATATTTCCAGTTTTCATGTAGGTTTGCATATTCTCTAATTCTATCAAATATAACCACGGTATCATTCAATGAGTATCCAACCACGGTTAGAATTGCCGCAATAAATGATTGTCCGATTTCCATATCAAAAGGCATTACTTTGTAAGCAATAGAAAATATAGAAAGTACAATTAATACATCATGGAATACAGCAGCAACAGCTCCTAAACTATATTGCCATTTTTTGAAACGCAATAAGATGTATAAGAAAACAACTAATAAAGATCCGATAATAGCCCATTGAGCAGCCGTTTTAATATCATCTGCAATGGTAGGTTCTACCTTAACAGCGCTAAATACACCGACTTTTTGTGCGTCAAACCCTCCGTTGAATTCTTCTAAAGTAGTTCCGTCAGGTAGTAAAGATTTTACACCTTCAAATAAAGCCGTTTGCACTTCTTCATCTACTTTAGGTCCTTCTTCGTTAATTCTATATTTTGTTGTGATTTTTAAGTTGTTGCTAGCTCCATAAGTTTTTACCTCAGGAGAACTTCCAAATACTTCTTTTAAGTTACTTGCAACCTCTGTAGGGCTTACTGCTTGTTCAAAACGAACAACATAAGAACGTCCTCCAACAAAATCAACTCCATAGTTCAATCCGTTTGTAAACAAAGATCCTAAACCAACGACAATAATAATAGCAGATACGATGTACATTGATTTACGTTTCTTTAAGAAATCAACATTGATTGTTGTAAACCATTTTTTAGTAATTCCAGTATTAAATGTCAATGTTTGTCCTTTACCAGAATAAGCATCAATAAATAATCTTGTAATAAAAATAGCTGTAAATAAAGAAGTAGCAATACCGATCATTAAGGTAGAAGCAAATCCTTTTACAGGACCAGTTCCGAATATAAATAAGATAAGACCTGTTAATAAAGTCGTAATATTTGCATCTAAAATAGAAGACAATGCGTTGTTAAAACCGTCACTGATTCCTTCTTTTAAGGTTTTACCTTTTGCCAATTCTTCTTTGATACGTTCAAAGATAAGAACGTTCGCATCAACCGACATACCAATTGTTAATACAATACCTGCAATACCAGGCAATGTTAACACGGCTCCAAAGGCAGATAAAATTCCGAATATGAATAAAATATTTACTGCCAAAGCAATATCACTAAAGATACCTGCTTTTCCGTAATAGAATACCATCCATACCAATACTAAAATCAAAGCCAATACAAATGAAATCATTCCGCTGTCAATAGCTTCTTGTCCTAAAGAAGGACCTACAATTTCCGATTGGATGATATGTGCTGCAGCTGGTAATTTACCTGCTTTTAATACATTTGCTAAATCTTGCGCTTCTAATACAGTAAAGTTACCAGAAATAGAAGTTCTTCCTCCTGTAATAGCTGTATTTACACTTGGAGCAGTATACACATAGTCATCTAAAACCACGGCAACAAATTTCCCTACATTTTCAGTAGTCATTTTTGCCCATAACTTAGAACCTCTAGAGTTCATGGTCATGCTTACTTCAGGTTTTGTTCCTAATTGATCGTATTCTTGAGAAGCATTTACAATAACGTCTCCTTGAATAGGAGCGATATCTTTTCTGTTTCCTTTAATAGCATATAAATTAATAACCTCAGTATCTTTAATAGGTTTTGCGTCCCATAAAAATTTAACATACTTTAATTCTGCTGGCAAAAGATCTCTAACTTCTTTCATTGAAAGATATTGGTTTACCTTTGCTGTATCAATAACAGAAGCCGATCCAATAATTGAAGAAATTTCATTTTGACTTCTAGGAATTCTAGGGTACAAAACACTAAATAGATTATTTACTTGTGCTGCATCAGTAGCTGTAGAATCTTTAACTTCTCCTAATAAATCGTCAATATCACTTCCTTCTTTTTTAGCGTCACTTTGCGTTTCTTCAGTAGACTCTTGTGCTTTTAAAAGTTCAGTGATTTTTAAATTAGCTGTGTATAAGAATTGTGCTGTTTCTTGGTTAGAGTATACTTCCCAAAATTGTAATTCAGCAGTAGATTGTAATAATTTCTTTACACGCTCTATATCTTTAGCTCCAGGCAATTCAATTAAAATACGTCCCGAGTTACCAATACGTTGAATGTTTGGTTGTGTTACCCCAAACTTATCAATTCTACTTCTTAATACCTCAAAAGCAGTGTTGATTGAGCTACTAATTTCTAAACGAATAGCTTCTTTAGTCTCAGTATCTGTTTTTTGGAAATTGATTTTCTCACGAAGCGTTTTGTTTCCAAAAATATCAGGAGCGTTTAATTTCACATCTCCTTTGCTGATTTCATCAAATGCAGTAAAAAACAAATCTAAATAAGGTGCAGTACTTTGTTTTTGAGCAATGGTAGCTGCTTTTAAAGCTTCATTGAAAACTGCGTTTTTAGAGTTGTTTGAAAGTCCAATTAAGATATCTTTTACAGATACTTGTAAAGTTGCGTTGATTCCTCCCTTTAAGTCAAGTCCTAAATTGATTTCTTTGTCTTTGATGTCGTTGTAGCTAAAAGTTACACCGAATTGATCGAAAACAGGAACATTGGCAACTGAATCTAAATAGATTCTTTCGAATTTTGCAAGAGCCCGTCCATCATTTTCATCTTCTGCATGCGCAATCGCATATTCTTTTGCGTCTTTTTCAACGCCACCAGCTAACCAAGTAAATGAAAGTTGGTACAAACTAACGATTCCAAAAAGGATAGCGAATAGTTTTATGAGTCCTTTGTTTTGCATTCTTTTTAATCTTAAATTTTATAAACGTGCAAATATAGTATTTCAAATAAGAAAAGGCAATTTTTTGCTGTCTTATATTTAAATACTTGCTTTATATCTAATTAGCTTGTTATTTCTATGCTTTTCGATGGTTTATTGCATTTTTTGTTTTAGAATTTTGTTCTAAAAATTTGTGTTTTCTGCTTTTGTCATTTTCGTGAAAAACGATAAAAATTTAATAAAAAAAAGAGCAACTCCATTTGGAGTTGCTCTTCATTAATTTTATGGAATATCGACTTACAATTCTAAAAGAGCATTTGTCTTTTTAACTGCAGCAGCGCTTTCGCCTAATTTTGTTTTTTCAGCGTCGCTTAATTCAATTTCTACAATTGATTCAATACCGTTTTTACCTAGTACTACTGGTACTCCAATACATAAATCATTCAATCCATATTCTCCTTCTAGCAAAGTAGAACAAGGGAATATTTTTTTCGTGTCACATGCAATTGCTTGAACCATAGCAGATACTGCTGCTCCTGGTGCATACCATGCTGATGTTCCTAACATTCCTGTTAATGTAGCTCCTCCAACCATGGTTGCTTTGGCTACTTGTCCAAGTTTTTCTTCTGATAAAAATGCGCTAACTGGAACAGAGTTTCTAGTTGCTAATCTTGTCAAAGGAATCATTCCTGTATCACTATGACCACCAATAACCATTCCGTCAACATCAGAGGCTGGTGCTCCTAAAGCTTCACTTAATCTGTATTTAAAACGAGCACTGTCTAAAGCTCCACCCATACCAATAATTTGATTTTTAGGTAAACCGGTTGCTTTGTGTGCCAAATAAGTCATCGTGTCCATTGGGTTACTCACAACAATAATAATTGCGTTAGGAGAATGTGCAATTATATTTTGAGATACCGTTTTTACGATTCCAGCATTGATTCCGATCAATTCTTCGCGAGTCATTCCTGGTTTACGAGGAATACCACTTGTAATTACGGCAATATCGCTATTTGCTGTTTTTGTATAATCATTTGTACTTCCTGTAATTTTTGTATCAAATCCATTTAAAGAAGCTGTTTGCATAAGGTCCATTGCTTTTCCTTCTGCGTAATTTTCTTTAATGTCTACTATTACAACCTCAGCTGCAAAGTTTTTGATGGCAATGTACTCAGCACAACTTGCACCAACAGCACCTGCTCCAACAACGGTAACTTTCATTTTGTTTATATTTAGATGTTTTACTTAAATCTCTGAAGTAAAATTACTAAATAATAGCTAAATAAACATGCTTTTGGTAGATAGATTTCTGAAAAAACAGCAACTCTTAAAGCTTTAAAATCAGTAGGATTGTATTGAGGATATGTTATTTATTTCCTATGATTTTTATCACTTTAGTAAATGAAAAATTATTTTCTTTCTAAGAAATCTTGGTAGCTGTTTTGAGTGATCGCTTTTCCTAAGTCTTCATGTTTTTTTGCATTGTTTCCTGTTGAAATGATTTCTTTTTTACTTAGGTAGTCGTATACAAAAACATTGTCTTTACTGATGTTTCCAAATCCACGGTTGAATATATAGTGCGCATAGTGGTTTTTTGAACTTGTAAAAATGTTCTTGCTCCATTCAAATTTAGTGGTGTCTCCTTTTAGTAAAGAAAGTAAAGTATATGGGAAATCAGATTGTGATCCAAAAGTGTCTACTTGTTCGCTTGTTTTATTGAGTGCACCTCCTATCCATAACATGGGTATGTGGAATTTTTTCGGACTGTTAAAGGCACCTTCGTGCTTTGGTTGTGCGTGTCCATGGTCTGCCATAATTACAATCAATGTATTTTTCCACCAAGTTTGTTTTTTTGCATGCGCAATAAAATTTCCAATGGTTTTGTCGGTATAGGCATGGGAGCTTCTGAATTTGTCTGTGTCTGTGGTTTTTCCAAATTTATAGCTGTCTGGAAATTCAAAAGGTTCATGACTGGATAGTGTAAATAGGGTTTTGAAAAATGGTTGTTTTGTAGTTTCACGATCAAGGTCTTTTGAGAATTTGTTAAAAAGCACATGGTCATGGGCTCCCCATTTTGAATTGTGGTCTTTGCTATCAAAATCACTTTCGTCAACAAAGTAATCTACTCCACCAGATCTTAAGTAGGTTTTCATATTTCCAAAACTCAAGTCGCCACCATGGTAAAAAGAGGTGTTGTAACCTAGTTTCTCCATTTCTTTAAATAAAGAAGGAAGCGTTCTGGTTTTGCTTGGTGATTTGATGATGCTTTTGTGTGCTTGCGGGAAATAGCCACTTAATATGGCAACCAAACCTTTGTCGCTTCTGTCTCCATTAGCGTAGAAGTTCGTAAAGAACAAGCCTTCTTTTGAAAGTTGGTTTAAGTTTTCTGTAACGGTGGGTTCTCCATCCAATGCTCCAACTAGTTTGGCGGTAAGACTTTCCCAAATGATTAAAATGACATTGGGTTTGTCTGTGTTTAAAATAGTTGTAAATCTTGAGTCTATCGGGGCATTGTTTATTAATTCGTTTTCTTGTTGAATCAGTTTTTGAGCTTCTTCTATTGGTGATAATAGGAACGGATTTGTCATGTCGTAACTATTAGAGCTAACGGCATTGGCAAAATTCCAAGCGTAGTTTATGGCTGCATGATTTGCATACATTTTATCAGAAAAATAAACATTGCTGTGATTGATGGGGGTATTTTGAAGTCCGCCACGCATGATAATAACTAGGGAACCTGTGGTGAGTAGAAGAATAGGGAAATTCCAAATTGATTTTTTGCCAAAGCTTGAAAATCCTTTGTTAATGACTTTGTTGAAAATGATGCCGCAAAAAATGGAGCTAAGTATCCATGCGCCAATCGTTAAATAAAGTTCAAGAGTTGGGACAGAAGCTAGCATTTCTCCTGGGGTATTGATATAGGTTAAAGGAGTTGCATCAAGTCGTATTCCCCACGGGCCATATAAAGCCAAGTCGAATAGCAATAATAAAATCATTAGAACAATAAAGATATAGGTGTAGGTCTTTAGTATGTGTTTTAGAAATGTAGTCGAATTAAAAAGAGAGCTAATAGTGATAAGTAAAAAGGGGATACTAGCAAGGTATGCACTAAAGGCTAGGTCTAACTTGAATCCGTAAATGGGTATTTGTAGAAAGGTAGTAAAATCTAGTTCTGCAGTTTTGCTGGCGTAAAAAGCTAAAAAAGTAAATCTGGCAATGATAAAAAACAGTACCCAAACACTGAAATAATTTAAATTGAATAATAATCTGTTTTTCAAGGACTGCATATTTTTATTTTTTTTGCAAATCTCGTTAAAAAAAACGAATTGAATTATGAGGATGAAAAAAGTTCTTAAAAAATAAAAGGACTGCTTTTTGGGAAAAGCAGTCCTTTATATATGTAATAAGTCGTTATTGAATGTTATGCGTCAATATTTGCGTATTTGGCATTTCTTTCAATAAAGTCTCTACGAGGTGGTACTTCGTCTCCCATTAACATAGAGAAAACTCTATCTGCTTCAACATCACTGTCGATAACAACTTGTCTTAAGGTTCTGAATTCAGGATTCATGGTTGTGTCCCATAATTGTTCTGCGTTCATTTCTCCAAGACCTTTATAACGTTGTATATTCACAGATCCTCCTAGTTTTGTAGCAATCAAATCACGCTGGTCGTCGTCCCATGCGTATTCTCTCTTTTGTCCTTTTTTTACTAAATATAAAGGCGGTGTTGCAATATATACATAGCCTTGCTCTACCATCTCTCTCATAAATCTAAAGAAGAAAGTAAGAATTAGCGTTGCAATATGACTACCATCGACATCGGCATCACACATGATGACTACTTTGTGGTATCTTAATTTTGATAAGTTCAAAGCTTTGCTATCTTCTTCAGTTCCGATAGTTACTCCTAAAGCGGTAAACATGTTTTTGATCTCTTCGTTTTCAAAAACTTTGTGAACCATTGCTTTTTCAACGTTTAAAATTTTTCCACGCAAAGGTAAAATGGCTTGGAAATTTCTATCACGTCCTTGTTTCGCTGTTCCACCTGCCGAATCTCCCTCGACAAGGAATATCTCACATTGTTCTGGGTCTGTCTCAGAGCAATCTGATAATTTACCAGGAAGTCCGCCAATAGACATAACGGTTTTACGTTGCACCATTTCACGAGCCTTACGCGCTGCGTGTCTAGCTTGTGCTGCTAAAATTACTTTTTGAACAATTGTTTTTGCATCACCTGGGTTTTCTTCTAGGTAATCCGTTAACATTTCAGAAACTGCTTGTGATACCGCGGCAGAAACTTCTCTGTTTCCTAGTTTTGTTTTTGTTTGTCCTTCAAACTGTGGTTCTTGAACTTTTACAGAAACAATAGCTGTCAATCCTTCACGGAAATCATCACCAGCAATATCAAATTTTAGGTTTTTAAGTAAACCCGAGTTGTCTGCGTATTTCTTTAAAGTACCCGTCAGTCCTCTTCTGAATCCAGAAAGATGTGTTCCACCTTCATGTGTATTGATATTGTTTACATAAGAATGTAAGTTTTCAGAGTAAGAAGTGTTGTATACCATGGCGACTTCCACAGGAATTCCGTTTTTCTCACCTTCCATTGAAATTACACTTGCAGTCAATTGCTCACGTGTACTATCCAAGTATCTAACAAATTCACTTAATCCTTCAGAACTTGTAAATGTTTCTTTGATGTCGTTTCCTTCATCATCTTGATTTCTTTTGTCTGTTAAATGAATAACAATCCCTTTGTTAAGGTAGGATAATTCTCTTAAACGAGCAGCTAAGGTATCGTAGTTGTATTCTGTTGTTTGTTGGAAAATAGTTTTGTCTGGTGTAAAAGTTACTTCTGTACCTCTTTTATCAGTATCTCCAATTAATTTTACAGGGTATAAAGCCTTTCCTTTAGAGTATTCTTGTTCGTAAACTTGACCATTTCTAAAAACCGTAGCTCTTAAATGATCTGACAATGCGTTTACACAAGAAACACCTACACCGTGCAATCCACCAGAAACTTTATAAGAATCTTTGTCGAATTTACCTCCGGCACCAATTTTAGTCATAACAACCTCTAAGGCTGAAACTCCTTCTTTTTTGTGCATGTCAACAGGAATTCCACGACCGTCATCTAGTACGGTAATAGAGTTGTCTTCGTTGATAAAAACATCAATATTGTTACAATGTCCTGCTAGTGCTTCATCAATGGAGTTGTCAATAACTTCGTATACCAAATGGTGTAAACCTCTTACGCCAACATCTCCAATATACATGGAAGGACGCATTCTAACGTGTTCCATTCCCTCAAGGGCTTGGATGCTATCCGCAGAATACTGTTGTTTGTCTTCTATATTACTCATTATATATAATGTGTTTAGTTTTGTTTTTTATGCTGTTCAAAAACGAGCCAAACAAATATAATTAAATAAGCGTTTTTAAAAAGCTATTTGTTTAAAACTTTAAAAATTGTTGATAAATACAAAAACGCCTTAAATCGTCTAAAAAACACCTTAAATAAGAAAGTTTATTTCTTGTGTAACTCGGCTGTTTTGAAAATAACAAAAATGGATTAGCGGTTAAATTTCAGCTTTTTGAAATTGGAGGAAAACGTCAAGTTTGATAAAGTTAGCTTTGTTTTTTTTAAAATTTTAAAATGAGATTTACATTTAAAAGAGTAAACGAATGCTTTGTTTAAAATGAATTTAATTTAAAGTTAACAAGTCTCTTAGACTTGTTAGATTTGGTAATCTATAGCCGTATTTTTTTTCAAGAGGAATCCCTTCCAACTCCGCTAAAACTTTCGTAATTTTGCCGACTTAAAAGTTTGACTTGTAAACTAAATAGATAAAGATGAGTAAAATTATGACAGTCGACGTCTTGTCGAGTATTAAAGGAGCAAAACCGTCAGAAGCGGTCAATCAATTATTTGATGTGATAAAAAATGCACATCCTACAAATAATAATGCTGCTGTTAATGTCCATAATAATGCGGTTTCTTTAGATGATTTAAGAGAAGATGTTGTTATAGAAAGTTCAGCAATTGAAAAGCAAATAATTATAGAGAATTTTCCGAACGAGAAGGATGGGTATTTAGTTGTTGCTAAAGTTATAGAAGATTAACATGGAGTCTCAGATAAAAAAAATACACCAACAATTGGTGTCTAAACAGATAACTTGTACTGCTTTGGTGCAAGAAAAATTGGAGTTATTAAAACAAAACACGTACAATTCGGTCAATTCGTTGTTAGATACATTGGCGCTAGATTTGGCAGCTAAGGTAGATGCGAAGATTGCCAATGATGAAGAAATTGGTTTGCTAGAAGGAATTCCTTTTGGTATTAAAGATGTGTACATGGTTCAAGGAACCTATACAACGGCTAGTTCTGATTTGTTGAAGAAATACAAATCGGCGTATACAGCAACTGCCATTCAAAAATTATTAGATGCAGGCGCTATTCCTTTGGTAAAAGAAAATTGTGATAGTTTTGGTCATGGTTCTTCTTCTGAGAATACGATTTTTGGAGCGGTGAAAAATGCAATAAATCCTGAATTGGTAAGTGGAGGATCTAGTGGTGGTTCTGCAGTAAATGTAGCCAAAGAATATACCGTTTTTTCTATCGGAGGAGATACAGGAGGGTCTGTTCGTCAGCCAGCAGGTTACAATAATATATATGGTTTAAAACCTAGTTACGGAAGAATTTCTCGATATGGTTTGATGGCCTATGCTTCTTCAACGGATTGTGTTGGTCCTTTGGCTAAATCTATTGAAGACATTCGAATTGTTTTGAATGTAATGAGTGGAAAAGATGGAAGAGATCAAACAAGTTATGTTTCTGAAGAAATTTCAGAAGCTTCTGTTTTAGAATCAAAAGAAATTAAAACGGTAGGCTACTTTAAAAACTTTATTGAAAGTGAAGCAATTGCCCCACAGGTAAAAGCTGATTTTTTAGCAAGTATTGAAAAAATAAAAGCAAAAGGAATTGAAGTAAAAGAATTGGATTTCTTTAAATCTGATACTTTGGTTTCTACCTATTATACATTAGCAATGGCTGAAACGGCTTCCAATTTGTCTCGATTAGATGGAACAAATTATGGAAATAGGATAGAGGGTGAAAACTTAAAAGATACCTATTCAATTACACGTTCAGAAAATTTTTCAGAAGAAACAAAAAGAAGAATTGTAGGAGGAAATCAAGTTTTATCTCAAGGTTTTTCTGATGCTATTTACTTAAAAGGTTTGGCATTAAGAGATCAGATTTCTGCAAATTTCGACAAAGATTTTAAAGAAGTAGATGTGATTTTATCACCAGTAACACCGGCAAGTCCGCCTAAAATTGGAGATAGTTTAAATGATCCTTTGGCGATGTATTTGTCAGATGCTTACACGGTAGGTTTTAGTTTAGGACAACTACCAACGTTAACTGTACCTCAAGGAACAGTGACAGGGATGCAAGTTACTGCAGCCAAAAATAATGATGCAACGGTATTGAAGTTTGCTAACTTCTTAAAAGATACACTATAATGGAATTAGAACAGTTAAACGCGGCTATTGAGGCGCACGATTTAGAATTGGTCATCGGATTGGAAACACACGTTCGATTGAATACCAAAACCAAGTTATTTTGTTCTTGTCCAAATCAAGAAATAGAAACACCAAACGAAAATATTTGTTCTGTTTGTACAGGGCAAATGGGGGTTTTACCAGCTATAAATAAAGAAGCGATTACAAAAGCAATTTATTTTGGGAAGGCGGTGAATTCCACATTTTCAAATGAGGTTATTTCATGGGATCGTAAACATTACGAATATCCAGATAATCCAAAAAATATTCAAATTACACAATTTCACAATCCTGTGATTCCAGACGGACAAGTTTCTTGTTACCGTAATGATGGTTCGCAGTTTACTGTGGAGTTGACACAGGTGCATATTGAGGAAGATGCAGCCAAGTTAATGCACGAGAAGAAAGTTTCTTTGGTAGATTTTAACAAGGCCGGTGTTCCTTTGATTGAAATAGTTACAGAACCATGTGTTCGTAATATTGAAGATGCTTCAACCTATGCACAGTACATTCAACGTATTGTTCAGAATTTAAAAATATCAGAAGCCAATCTTGAAAAAGGGGAGTTCAAATCTGATGTATCCGTTTCTTTACGTAAAAAAGGAAGTACGGAATTAAATCCTAGAACGGAAATTAAAAACTTGAATTCGTTTAAGTTTATGGTGGATGCTTTGAGAGAAGAGATTGAAAAACAACTGAATTACTATACGGAGCATAAAGAATTTCGCCCAGATCAAACTACAGTTTTATGGGATGCGGATTTGAAGCAAACAAAAACCATGCGTAAAAAGGAGTTTGAAGCGGATTACCGTTTTATCTCTGAGCCTGATTTGCCATTTGTTTCAATTAAAGAGGTTGTCAATAAGATAAAAGTAGACAAAAGTGTATTGCCTTATGCTGTTGAATCAATTTTAATTGAAGGTGGTGTTTTGCCACAGGATGCCAAATTCTTTACGGCAGATTCTTTGCGTTCTGAGACTTTTGTTTCGATTAATGAAGTGTTAAATGATCCTTCATTTGTCGCAAAAACATTGTCAAATAATATCAAACCAGAAGACTATGCTAAAGTTGAAAAAGTAGAGGATTTGATCTCCATTTTCTCTTTGTTAAAAGCAGAAAAAGTAACGGTGGTTTTGGTTCAAAACGGAATCAAATCATTGTTAGCGGATGCTTCTTTTGATTATAAAAAATATTTTGCAGACAATACCATTTCTGAAGCTCAGATTCAAGAAGCAATTCAAAAAGTAATTGCAGAAAATGAAGCGGTAGCCAATGATATTAAAAACGGAAACCAAGGAAAAGCAGGAATTCTTGTTGGAAAGGTGATCGCAATTATTGGTAAAGGTGCTTCAGGAAAAGTAATTCGTCAGGGAATTTTGGATGGAGTCCAAATTGATAATTCTACGCTTTCACAAGTTCAGGGTACTGGTTCAAAAGAAGAAGTAAAGGCTAATGGCGAACAGCTAACGGCCAAGGAGGAAGAAATTCTTCCTACCATTCCTTTGATCATCAAAGAAGAATATAGAACACATAAAATTTCTGAATTATCAGAAAATATCATTTCAGAAAAAGTAACTTTAGCGGGTTGGGTATCAAGTGTACGTGATCATGGTGAATTGATTTTTATTGATTTACGTGATTCTAGCAATGAAATCTTACAAGTTCGTTTGAGTAGAGAATCTTTTCCAAACTTAGATGAGTTGGTAAAGTTGAAATCAGAATCTGTAATTACAGTTACAGGTGTTATCGTTCAACGTAAAGAAGATGATTACAATGCAGGTTTGCGTTCAGGAAAAATTGAGTTAGAAACTTCAGAATTGGAGATTTTAAACTTGTCTAGAACTTTGCCTTTTGAAATAAAAAGAGCAACACGTACCAGTGAAAATGTACGTTTCCAATACAAATTCTTAGATCACAGAAATGAAGATGTAAGAAGAGCTGTGGTAAACAGACATAGAGTGATTAAGTTGATGCGTGATATTTTAGACGAACAGGAGTTCTTAGAAATAGAAACGCCAATTTTAACGGCAGGTACCGATGAGGGAGCAAGAGAATTTATTGTTCCTACAAGAAAACAACCAGGTTCGTTTTATACATTGCCACAGGCGCCACAGCAATTTAAGCAAATGTTGATGGTGGGTGGTTTTGAAAAATATTTCCAAATAGCGCGTTGTTTCCGTGATGAAGATTCACGTGGTGACCGTCAGCCAGAATTTACACAGTTAGATATTGAAATGGCATATGCAAGTATGCAGCAAATAATCGATTTGAATACAACAATGTTCAACGAGATTGTTCAAAAAATCTATGGTAAAAAATGGATTTTAAAACCTTTTGAGGTCATTACCTACAAAGATGCGATGGATAAATATGGTTGTGATCGACCAGATTTACGTTTCGGATTGGTAATGCAAGATATTACGGAGATTGTAAAAGACACAACTTTCCAGGTATTTAGCAAGCCTATTGAAGAAGGTGGAATTGTAAAATGTATCAAAGTTTCTGCCAAAGAGCAAGGAAACAAACGTATGTCTAAAGGTCAAATTGAAAAATTGACTTCAATTGCACAAGATCACGGATTGGGTGGATTGGCTTATATTATTGTCAATGAAAACGATTTACAGTCGCCAATTATTAAATTCTTAGGAGAAGAAATTGCGGCAGGAATTATTTCAGCAACTGATGCACAAGTAGGAGATATTGTATTTTTCTCTGCAGCAGATTATGCAACGGCAAACAAAGCATTGGATGCTGTTCGTCAAGAAATGGGTGCCATGTTGCGTTTGATCAATCCTAAGGAATTACACCCTGCTTGGGTGGTTGATTTCCCTATGTTTGAAAAAACGGATGAAGGACGTTGGACATTTACACACAATCCTTTCTCTATGCCGGCTATGTACGACTTAGACAAGCATATGAATGGTAAAGAAGAGGAGATTGGAAGTATCATCGCTCAACAATACGATTTGATTTTAAATGGATATGAAATCGGTGGAGGATCTGTTCGTGCACACAAACCAGAAATATTGGAAGCTACCTATAAAAATATGGGTTACGATAAAGAAGGGATGATGAGAAGTGTTGGTACGATGTATGAAGCTTTCCATTATGGAGCACCACCACACGGAGGTATTGCCTGGGGAGTAGATAGGTTGATGATGATTTTAGAGAAAAAAGCTTCTATTAGAGAGGTAATGGCTTTCCCTAAAACTGGAAGTTCTGAAGATTTATTATTTGGAAGTCCTTCGCAATTATCAGATAAAAAAGTAGAAGAAATGAATGTGAAAATTATGAGAAAATAGTTTGAGTCATTTTATCATATTAAAAAAGCTGTCCAATTTGGATAGCTTTTTTTTTGACTTCATTTTAAAATAAAATATAAAGAAGCGGTAAAAGTAGACCGCTAAAATTGCTTTATATTTGCGGCATATTTAAAAATTGAAAATCATGAAAAATTATTTCTACGGACTTTTGGTCTTATTGATTGTTGGGTGTTCGGTTCAGCAAAAAGTAGTGCAAACGGTTCCGCAAGTTCAAAGTACTCCTGAGCCTATTGTTGAAAAAGTAAAAGTGCTCAAACGAAAAGTGGCTATTGCTCGTTTTTCAAATGAAACTCAATATGCAAAAGGTGTTTTTTACGACAAAAGTAACGACCCATTAGGGAAACAAGCTTCCGATATTTTGGCGACCAAATTGGCTGCTAGCGATAAATTTATTTTGCTAGAACGACAAGATATGGATAAGATTTTAGAAGAAATGAAATTGCAAGGCAGTGAAGGACTTCAAAAAATTGGTGCTGATTATTTAATTATTGGTTCTATAACAGAATATGGTAGAAAAAATACAGGCGATACGCATGTGTTTTCTAACAGTAAAACACAAACTGTTGAAGCAGGTTTAAATATTAGACTTGTAGATGTTTCTACAGGGCAAATTATTTATTCTGAAGAAGCTAAAGGGACGGCTGAAACAACAACAAAAACAGTTATTGGTCTTGGCGAAAGCGCTGATTTTGATGCAACATTGAGTGATAAAGCTATTTCAGGTGCGATTTCAAAATTGGTGGAAAATGTAATTAACAATTGCATGGATCGACCTTGGAAGTCTTTTATCTTGAGTGCTTCTGAAGATGGAATTTTAATTTCTGGTGGTGTTTCTCAAGGATTAAAAGTAGGCGATGTTTTTGATGTCGTTGAAGCTGGAAAAAAAATTAAGAATCCACAAACAGGAATGTTTATTGAATTGCCAGGTAAGAAAATTGCAAAAGTTAAAATTGAATTGACAGGAGGAGATACTGTTCAGAATGAATATTCTGTAGTTTCTGTTGTTGAAGGAAGTATTGATAACAGCCGTATTAATAAATATCAAATTAAAGAAATAAAATGAAAAAGCTATTAATTTTAGTGGTTGGTATTTTGTTTGCCACTGCTAGTTGTACAGGAATTAAGACGGTTACTAAAGGACTTGAAAACGAAAGTTTTTTAGTTGTTTTTGGAGATGCTAAAACTTACGAAGAAGGAGTAGATGTTATACTAGATGACCAATCTAGCTTTAAAGCTGAGGTTAGCAAAGCAAATGGCAAATTGCCTAGAGAAACAAAATATACCATTCCAACAGGGAAGCATAAATTGGAAATAAAATTTAAGAATACTACGCTTTACAGCAAAACAATTTTCACTTCTTCACAAGAAACAAAAACAATTACACTGCCATGAAAAAAAGTATGGGACTAATAGTTGTCGCTTTTATGTTTGCCTCATGTGGTGCAAAAACACCACTTTATTATTGGTCGACTTATGAAAGAGATAGTTACAATTATTTAAAAAATAACGATCAAGAATCCATCGATAAACTTGGCTTGACATATCAAAAAATTATCGACAATCATAAAAAGGGAAAATCGATAAGAAAAGAAGTGCCTCCTGGCGTATATGCCGATTATGGTTTTTTGTTGATTAAAAACAACAAAGTAAAAGAAGGAAAAGAATTATTGGCAATTGAAATAGCCATGTATCCAGAATCAAAGATTTTTGTAGAACGAATTTTAAAAATGATTGAATAATGAAAAAGATATTCGTAGTACTAAGTCTAATAACGATCACGCTTTCTAGTTGTGCAACAAGTTCAAGAATTACAAAAGCCACAGCGTACAAGGGAATGTATGAACAAAAACCTGTTTCTGTTTTGTTGATGCCACCCATTAATAAAAGTAACAATGTAGATTCTAAAGAATATTTTCATTCTACTTTATATACGCCTATTGCAAATGCGGGCTATTATGTAATTCCTCCATTTATGTCGATGGAAATTTTGAAAAAAGAGAGCGCATACGACGCAGAATTGTTTTTAAATGGAAGTTTGGCAAAGTTTGGTGAAGTTTTTGGAGCAGATTTAGCAGTCTTTACGATTATTCATGAGTGGAAAAAACACAAGCTTGGAGGAAATGTTTACGTGAAAGTAGAGTACATTATAAAATCTACAAGAACAAACGAAGTCCTTTATACCCGAATAGGAAATGTAACCTACAATACGTCAATTTCTTCAAGTGGGGGTGGACTTATGGGAGCGCTTGTAAGTTTGGCAGCGACGGCAATTAATACGGCGGCTACGAAATATGTTTCTGTAGCTAGAGCTTGTAATGAATATACCTTTGGTGATCTTCCGGCAGGAAAATACAGTCCTTATAACAAAGTAGACGGAACACAAATGTCAGGAAAAAAAGAATTTTCTGTAAATTTAAATAGCAATTCAACCTACTAGAATTGACATAAAATAGAATTTATAAAAGCCATTTTCGAATGGCTTTTTGTTTTGAAATAAGGAAAGGAATATTTTTAGGCTCAAAAATTGGTCAATTTAAAAATCTACCTTATTTTTGCAATGTAAAACAACAAAATGAAATTCAATACAAAAAATATTTGGTGGTGGAACTCTCTTAATTCATAAGTGAGAAACTACTTGTATTTTGTGTTCAACATATAATAAAAGGCTTATCTCACGATAAGCCTTTTTTGATTCATATCCGTAAGGATGAATAATAAATTATAATTAAATGGAAAAAATAAAATTTAAATCAATTACAAAAAAACGTATCGCTGATACAGTGACGCCGGTAGGTTTGTATTTGAAATTCAGAGATAAGTTTGCCAATACTTTATTGTTAGAAAGTTCTGATTATCATAGCAAAGAAGAAAGTTTTTCTTTTATCTGTATAGAGCCTATGTTAACGGTAAAAGCGGAAAATCACCATTTAAATTTGTCTTATAAGGGGAAAGAATTGGCTTCTAATAAGTTGGAAGATTTAAATTTTTATGAGCTTTTTCAACAATACACATCAACTATTGAGTTGGATTGTGACCCGGCTATAAAAGGTTTCAATGGTTTGTATGGTTATACAACTTATGATGGTGTTCAGTATTTTGAAAATATTGAATTAACATCCAAAGAAGCTCCTTCTGCAATTCCATTAATGCAGTACAGTTTTTTTAGATTCGTCATTGCCATCAATCATTTTAATGATGAGATGATTATTATTGAAAACTTAGAAGAAGGGGGAACTTCAAGAATTTCTGAAATAGAAACAATTGTAAAATCGAAAGCTTACAATACGCAAAGTTTTAATTTTGTTGGAGATGAAACTTCAAATTGTACGGATGAAGATTTTAAAAACTATGTAAAAAAAGGAAAAGAACACTGCAAACGTGGTGATGTTTTTCAAATTGTTTTGTCGAGACAGTTTCAACAAAAATTCAAAGGAGATGAATTCAATGTGTATAGAGCTTTACGTTCTATAAACCCTTCGCCTTATTTGTTTTATTTCGATTATGGAAATTTTAAACTAATGGGCTCTTCACCTGAAGCACAAATAAAAGTGAGTGGAGGTAAAGCAATTATCAATCCTATTGCCGGAACATTTAGAAGAACAGGTGATATGGCAGAAGATATCAAATTAGGGAAAAAATTATCAGAAGATAAAAAAGAAAATGCGGAACATGTAATGTTGGTCGATTTGGCCAGAAATGACATGAGTAAACATGCCGACCATGTAAGCGTTGAAGTGTTTAAAGAAGTACAATATTTTAGTCATGTTATTCATTTGGTATCTACGGTACAAGGTGATATCAAAGGAAATCCGATAGAAATTGTTGGAGATACTTTTCCTGCAGGAACTTTAAGTGGCGCGCCAAAATACAAAGCCATGCAATTAATTGATACTTATGAAAACCAAACCAGAGGTTTTTATGGAGGTGCTGTTGGGGTTATCGGATTGGATGGATCGGTGAATTTAGCCATTGCCATACGTTCTTTTGTTAGTAAAAACAATGTTTTGTATTCTCAAGCAGGTGCAGGAATTGTGATTGATTCAAGCGAAGAAAGTGAATTGCAAGAAGTAAATAATAAATTAGCAGCCTTGAAAAAAGCGTTGATTTTAGCAGAAAATATATAGATAGTATTTTGCTTTTAGCCGTTAGCCATTGGCTAATAGCGAAGAGCCAATAGTCAAAAGCAAAAAAAATGAAAATATTAATATTAGACAATTACGATTCTTTCACCTACAATTTAGTGCATTTGGTAGAAGAGATTACTGGAATTTTTCCTGATGTATTTAGAAATGATAAAATTTCTATTGCCGATGTTGGAAAGTATGATGTGATTATGCTTTCTCCTGGTCCAGGAATTCCTGATGAGGCTGGTATTTTAAAAGAAGTCATCAGAACCTATGCAGCAAGCAAACCAATTTTTGCCGTTTGTTTAGGCTTGCAAGCAATTACGGAAGTTTTTGGAGGAACCATTATCAATATGGATAAAGTTTACCATGGTGTTGCAACAGAAATGACCGTAGTTGATAAAGATGCATTGATTTTTCAAGGTTTGCCAGAAAAATTTGAAGCAGCAAGATACCATTCTTGGATCGCTCAAAATTCTGACTTTCCTAAAGAATTAAAAATTACAGCTGTAGATGATGAAGGTGGAATTATGGCATTGGAACACGAAACTTATAATGTAAGTGCTGTACAATTTCATCCAGAATCTATTTTAACGCCACTAGGAGAAAAAATGGTTCGTAATTTTATGGATAATTTAAAATAGTCTTTTACTTTTAGCCGTTAGCCATTGTCTAGCGGTCAAAAGCCAAAAATCAAAAGCTAATAGCAATGAAGAACTTATTAAACAAACTATTCCAACATCAGACTTTATCGCATAACGAGGCAAAGGCTGTATTGATTGAAATTGCCTCTGAAAAATTTAACCAAGCACACTTGGCTTCTTTTTTAACGGTTTTTATGATGCGTCCTATTACGGTTGCTGAATTGTCTGGTTTTAGAGCTGCCTTATTAGAATTAGCAGTTAAAGTCGATTTATCAGATTTTAATACCATTGATTTGTGCGGAACAGGGGGGGATGGAAAAAATACATTTAATATTTCTACACTGACTTCTTTTATAGTTGCAGGAACAGGAAATAAAGTAGCCAAACATGGTAATTATTCGGTTTCTTCAGCTTCAGGTTCTTCCAATATGTTGGAATATTTAGGCTATAAATTCACCAATGATGAGTCGGTTTTAAAAAGACAATTAGAGAAAGCTAATATTTGTTTTTTACACGCGCCATTATTTCATCCTGCTATGAAAGCTGTAGGGCCGGTTCGAAGAGAATTAGGTTTGAAAACATTTTTCAATATGTTAGGCCCCTTGGTAAATCCAAGTCAGCCCCAAAACCAATTGGTAGGTGTTTTTAATTTGGAAGTGGCCAGAACCTATAATTATTTATTGCAAGAAACAGCACTGAATTATGGTGTTTTATATGCTTTAGATGGCTATGATGAAATTTCATTGACAGGTCCGTTTAAATTATTTTCTAAAGAAGCAGAACAAACTATATATCCCACAGAATTAGGTTTGAAACGATTGGATCCTTCAGAAATATTTGGAGGAAATTCCGTTCCAGAAGCAGCAGAAATATTTAAAAGTATTTTGGATGGAAAGGGAACCGAGGCTCAGAACAATGTAGTACTAACAAATGCAGCATTTGCATTAAAAACTTTTGACAATTCGAAAAGTTTCGAAACTGCTTTTGAAGAAGCGAAAGATTCATTGTTAGGATTGAAAGCTAAAAAAGCACTAGAGTTAATTATAAGTTAGAAACTATTTTTTCGACCAATAGAGGGATTGAGAGTATATAGTATAATAAACGTTTAAACAATGACACAGTTCAACAACATGAACAATATATTAGAACAAATAGTCGCTTTTAAAAAGCAAGAAGTTGCCAAAATAAAACAAGAGGTAAGTCTGGAAAAATTGGTAAAAAGTCCGGCGTTTAAAAGAACACCGCTTTCTTTGGCAACCGCTATTACAGAAAAAGGCTCTACAGGAATTATTGCAGAATACAAACGTCAATCTCCTTCTAAAGGAATTATCAACGATACATCTACCATTCAAGAGGTAACTCAAGGCTATTTAGATGCCAATGTTGCCGCGCAATCTATTTTAACGGATACACGTTATTTTGGCGGAACAATGGTTGATTTAATGACTGCCAGAACCATCAATACTGTGCGTCCTATATTAAGAAAGGATTTTGTGGTGGATGCTTTTCAAATAGTAGAAGCAAAAGCCATTGGCGCTGATGCCGTTTTATTAATTGCAGCTTGCTTGACTAAAGAAGAATTGAAAAATTATGGGAAGTTGGCCACTGATCTTGGTTTGAGTGTTTTGTATGAAATTCATAGCAAGGAAGAGCTCGATAAAATATCAGATGTTGATGGAAAAATCATCGGAATCAACAATCGGAATTTAAAAACGTTTAAAGTTGATTTGGAACATTCCATTGCTTTGGCAGCAGAAATACCAGATACCTGTATCAAAATTTCAGAAAGTGGAATTAGCGATCCTAAAATTATTACCGGTTTGAAAGAATTCGGATTTGAAGGTTTCTTAATAGGAGAGAACTTTATGAAAACAGACAATCCAGGTTTGGCTTGTAAACAATTTATTGATCAGTTAAGATAAACTCAAGAGACTAAAAACGATAAAGATGAAGATTAAAGTTTGTGGAATGGGATCCGTAGAAAATATAGAAGCCGTAGCTGCCTTACAGCCAGATTACTTGGGTTTTATTTTCTTTGAAAAATCTGCCAGAAATTTTAATGGAACGCTGCCAATAATTTCTCCAGAAATTATAAAAACAGGTGTGTTTGTAAATGCAAGTTTTGAATTTATTCAAGAGAAAGTAAAAGACCTAGGCTTAAAGGCTGTACAGCTGCATGGAAGTGAGAACCCCGAATTTTGTGAGGCCGTTAAAAATTTGAATGTGGAGGTTTTTAAAGTGTTTTCTATAAAAGGAAATTTTGATTTTTCTGCTTTAGCTCCTTTTGAAGGGAAATTAGATTATTTCTTGTTTGACACCAAAGGCGAATTACCTGGAGGAAATGGTTATACCTTTGATTGGGAAGTACTGAAACAATATAATTCAAAAACACCGTTTATATTAAGTGGAGGAATTGGATTGGAAGAAATAGAAAAAGTAAAAGAAATTATAAAGACAGATTTGCCTATTCATGCATTAGACATCAATAGTAAATTTGAAATAGCACCGGCATCAAAAGATGTAGCAAAATTAAAAGAGTTTTTTAAAGAGTTTAAGTAAAAAAGGCAAACAGTCAAGAGCTAATACATATATGGAACCAAAATTTCAACCTACAAAAGAAGGATATTACGGACAATTCGGAGGAGCATTTATTCCAGAATTATTGTATCCAAATGTCAAAGAATTAGAAGATAATTATTTAGAAATTATTTATTCTGAGGCTTTTCAAAAAGAATATAAATATTTATTGAACCAATATGTTGGCCGTCCAACACCTTTGTATTTATCTAAAGGCTTGTCTAAAAAGTACAATGCTTCTATTTATTTAAAGCGTGAGGATTTATGCCATACAGGTGCCCATAAAGTAAACAATACGGTTGGACAGATTTTGTTGGCCAAACATTTGGGTAAAAAACGAATTATAGCGGAAACAGGAGCAGGACAGCATGGTGTTGCTACAGCAACTGTTTGTGCTTTGATGGAGTTGGAGTGTATCGTTTTTATGGGGGAAGTGGACATCAAACGTCAGGCGCCAAATGTAGCGAGAATGAAAATGTTAGGTGCTACAGTAATGCCGGCTAAAAGTGGTAGTAGAACCTTAAAAGATGCGACCAATGAAGCCATTCGCGATTGGATTGGAAACCCTGAAGATACCTATTATTTAATAGGGTCTGTAGTAGGACCGCATCCGTATCCAGACATGGTAGCGCGTTTGCAAGCTGTAATTAGTGAAGAAATTAAAGCACAACTATTAGAGCAAACAGGAAAAGAAAATCCTGATACGGTTGTGGCTTGTGTAGGTGGAGGTAGTAATGCTGCTGGGGCTTTTTATCATTATTTAGAAGATACTTCAGTAGAATTAATAGCTGTTGAAGCAGCAGGATTAGGAGTGAATAGTGGTGAAAGTGCAGCAACATCGCAACTAGGAGAAGTAGGCGTTATTCATGGAAGTAAAACTATTTTGATGCAGGATGAATACGGTCAAATTATTGAGCCTTACTCTATTTCTGCAGGATTAGATTACCCTGGAGTTGGTCCGTTACACGCTTATTTGTATGAAACTAAAAGAGCTACTTTTTTAAATGCAACAGATCAAGAAGCGTTGGATGCTGCGTATGAATTGTCAAGAGTTGAAGGAATTATTCCAGCTTTAGAGTCGGCTCATGCCTTAGCAGCTTTAAATAAAATGGACATAAAAGCGGGACAAGTTATTGTCTTAAATTTGTCGGGTAGAGGAGATAAAGATTTAGAAACCTATATTGATAATTTAAAAGAATAGCATCTTTTAAATTATGTTAAGTAAAAGAAGAATAAATACATTTATCTTTGCGGTTCTGCAAAATATTGATATTCAGTATTTGAGCTCTTTTTAGAAGGAGGAGGCAGGCAGTGCAAGTTAAATTCATTTAAAATTATTTTTTTGAAGATTGTTTTTTTAGTTAAAATTATGGGGATATGTAGTTTGAAGGAAGTGAAGGTGGCTTTGCTGTTTTTATTTTTTTCAATGCTTAGTTTTGGACAAACGATAGAGTTTACCAAAAGGACAGGGACTGATAACCCATTGGATACAGCAGATGTTGGTACAGGTATTAATTCTGCTTCTGTAGATATTGATAATGATGGCGATTTCGATTTGTTTATTGGAAATTTAGCAGGAACAATCAGGTATTATAAAAATATTAGTACAGAAGAAAATCCTAATGTTTTTGAAGAACAAGAAGCAGCAGGCAATCCATTAGCACTGGTTGCTGTTGGAGCAAATTCTAGTCCAACTTTTACAGATCTTGATGATGATGGTGATTATGATGTTTTTGTAGGTAGTGGCTCTGGAATTTCTTATTTTAAAAATGAAGGAACAATTACAACGCCTATTTTTGTTTTGAAAACAGGAAGTGAAAATCCGCTTTCGGGTTTGGTTGGTGCAAGTAATCATTCCTATTCGACTTCTTTTGTAGATATTGATGCAGATATGGATTTGGATTGTTTTATAGGTTGGATCGATTATGAATCCGCTGATACAGCAGGCATCTATTTTTATAAAAATAATGGGACAGAAGTGGCACCCGTTTTTGAAAACCAACTGAATGCTGAAAATCCATTTAGAGACTTTAACGAATTGTATCCAAACCCTGTATTCTTAGATATGGATGCGGATGAAGATTTGGATGTTTTTATAGGAAAAGGAAATGGTACTTATTCGTATTATGAAAATACAACAGAGGCAGAGGAATTAGGTTTAGATAATATTCAAAATGAAAATGTTCACTTTTTTCCAAATCCAGCGGTGTCAGATGTAACCTTTGTCGTTCAACAAGAATTTGTAAAAGTGGAATTGTTTTCTTTGTCAGGTTTGTTGGTGTATAGCGGACAAATAACGAAGGAAACCCCAAAATTAAATATTCAAAATTTTGCAGATGGAATTTATATTCTACGTTTGCAAGATGGCGAAAATAAGATCGTAAAAAAATTGGTGATTAGTAAGTAAAGGTAAATACAGAAATAAAAACTAGTAGTACCTTTGGTAAAAAGATAAACAAATGAGTGCATTAATAGAGTTATTAAAAACAAAACAAAACAGATTGTGTTCTGTGTTTTTTTCAGCAGGTTTTCCAAAACTTGAAGACACAGCAACCATTATAAAAGAATTAAGTACAAATGGCGTAGATTTTATTGAAGTAGGTTTGCCTTATTCAGATCCTCTAGCCGATGGTACAACCATTCAATACAGTAGTGCCGTTGCTTTGAAAAATGGAATTAATTTAGATGTTATTTTTGAGCAGCTAAAATCTGTTAAAAAAGAAAATACAGCACCTTTGGTTTTAATGGGATACTTGAACCAAGTTTTGAAATTTGGTGAAGAAAAATTTTGTGAAAGCTGTAGAGAATGTGGTATTGAAACGGTTATTTTACCAGATTTACCAATGATTGAATATGAAAACCATTACAAAGCTTTGTTTGCAAGTTATGGTATTTCCAATGTGTTTTTAATTACACCACAAACTTCTGATGAAAGAATTAGAAAGATTGATGAGATGACCGAAGCTTTTATTTATGTTGTGGCTTCTTCTTCTATTACTGGTGCAAAAGGTGGTATTTCTGATGGGCAAATCGCTTATTTTGAACGTATCAAAGCCATGAACTTAAAAAGTAAATTAATTGTAGGTTTTGGAATTTCTAACAAAGAAACTTTTGATACTGCTTGTGACTATATGAATGGTGCCATTATTGGTTCTGCCTTTATCAATTTTCTAGATGAAAAAGGAGTAGCGGCTATCCCTGAATTTACAAAGGGTATTTTAGCCTAAGATTTTTAAATATTAAAAGCGCCCTTTAGATTTTTCTAAAGGGCTTTTTTGTGCATATTATTTTGTCAGAATTCCTGCTAAAAGAAAAAATACAGTTTACCTTTGTGCTCTCAAAATAGATGTATGTTTGATGCGCTAAGACGTTTTTTTATAAGTGCAGATTTTTATAAAAGTCTTACCTTTTCTATAGGGGCCTTGTTGCCTATTTTAATTAGTGAGTTTTGTTACGACAATGCCACCATTGGTTTTGCCATTGCTTTAGGGGTTTTTTACAACTCGCCAACAAATGTTGCAGGTAGTGTTCGTCATAGAACCTATGGAATGCTAATCGCTATTTGTTTGACCACCTTAGCGACGCTTATAATGGGCTATGCGGTCTTTCATCTTTGGGTGTTACTTTCTGTTTTAGGTTGTCTTACTTTTTTAATTTCTTACCTATCTGTTTTTGGATTTAGAGCTTCGCTTGTTTCATTTGCAGGTTTGTTGGCTGTGGTTATTAGCTTCGGAAATTCTTATGTTCAGGTAAGTGTATTGGAATATGCATTGCTTATTGGAGCTGGAGGTGTTTGGTATTTATTCTTGGCTAGTTTTATGAACTATATCAACCCTAGAATGTATGTAGAAGAATTATTATCGGATACTTTAGAGTTGACCGCAAAATATTTGGAAGTACGTGCTAAATTATTAACAGAAACCGAGCAACGAGAACAATTAACAAAACAGTTATTCGACTACCAAGCGCAGCTTAGCGAGAAACATGAAACCCTGCGGGCAGTCATTCTAACCAAACGTCAGAAGTCGGGAGTTTCCAATAGAATTAGACGAAAATTATTGATTTTTATAGAATTGGTTGATATGTTAGAATTGGCCATTGCAAATCCGATAGACTATCAAAAATTGGACGAATTGTTTAAAGATCGACAAGAACAAATTTTGCCGTTTGTCGATTTGATTTTAGAAATGGTTTCGCAATTGGACTATATTTCGAAAGTAATTATTCGAGGAGAAAAACCAAAATCGAATAGTGAAATTCGGTTTTTGTTGAAAAAAATTAGAACTTCTATTGATGCCTATAAGGAGAAAATTGATTTAGAAAATCATAGTGAAGGGTTTTATATATTGGTTCACCTTTTTGAATACCAAGCAGAACAAGCTCATAAAATAAAAGCCATTGAACGCGCCTTAACGGTTATTTCTGGGAATAATTCTTTAAAATCTTTTACTACAGAAGACGCCAAGTTTTTAACACCTCAGGATTATGGTTTTAATAAATTAAAAGAAAATTTCAGTTTTAAGTCCTCTATTTTTAGACATTCCTTGCGTTTGTCTATTGTTATGGTTGTCGGTTTTTTAGTAGGAGAATTGTTCTCTTTTCAAAATCCTTATTGGATTTTAATTACCTTATTGGTTATTATGCGGCCTAGTTATGGCTTGACAAAAAAGCGCATGCAGCAAAGGGTTGTAGGAACTTTAATAGGAGCAGTTATTGCTTTGGTAGTAGTTTTACTGATTCAAAATACGGTGGTGTTTGCTGTGTTGGCAGCACTAACGTTGGCTTTGGCATTGGCTTTGGTTCAATTAAATTATAGAATATTTGCTGTTTTTTTAACCTTGCATATTGTGTTTCTGTATGCCGTTTATAGCCCAGATGTTATTCATGCGGTACAATTTCGAGTTATTGATACTTTGGTTGGCGCAGCTTTGGCTTTTTTATCCAATTTGTTTTTATTTCCGGCCTGGGAGTTTATGAGTATTGAAGAATCTGTGGAAAAGGTGTTGAAAGGGAATTGTAGTTATTTAAAACAGATTGATGAAACCTATCACACAAAAAAAGAAATTGATGCCGATTATAAGTTGGCGCGTAAACAGGCTTTTTTGGCTATTGGCGATTTAAATGCTGCTTTTCAAAGAATGACACAAGAACCTAAGTCGCGACAAAAATATTTTGATAAAATTTATGAAATTGTCGTTTCTAGCAATACCTTTTTATCTTCATTAGCTTCCTTAGGTACTTTTGTAAGAACCCATAAAACAACAACGGTATCTGTTTCTGTTGAGACCTTTGTAGAGAATATTTTGGGGAATCTTGAAAATGGAATTGCCCTTTTGCAAAATAAAAAAATGACGAATCTAAATGCAGAAGAGGAAATTCAAGGGGCATTGAGTTCCTTAGAAAAAAAATACGATGCACTAACAAAAGATTATGATACCATTGAGTTGAAAGGAGCTGAGGCTTTTGCCACAAAAGAAAATTTGGTTGGTGAAATTCAAGAAGCTAAATTAGTATTGGAACAAATGTCGTATTTATTTACGCTGTCAAAAAACATGATCAACCAGATAAAAGAATATCAATTAGAAAAACAAGAAGATGTATAAAAGTATTGAATTAGTCCCCTTGCAAGCGTATGCCATTTTAATGAATGATTGGAATGAAGAAATTTCTGGTTTTTTTATTGCCGAAGGATCAGAGTGGATTTTGTTACACGACAATCAAAATGATTTTATGATTGACGGTTTGCGTTTTGTCCATAAAAGAAATATCGATGAAATACTACGTGAAGAAGATGAAATTTTTAAAGAAAAAATAAGAGCCCTAAAATATCCTGATCTTTCTATAGAACATGCATACGATTTAGATGATACGGGCATATTAATTAGGCAAATACAAGCTAAAAATGAATTATTTCACTTTGATACTTATGATGAGGAGGAATTGACTTTAGGGAAGATTACAAGTGTTGCTGACAAAGATTTTGAAACAAAAACACTGACTCCTACAGCTACTTGGGGTGATGTTTGTTTTTGTGAATTTGCAGAACTAAGCTCATTAGCCATTGAAAATGATTATTTAAACTCGCTAAGTTTTTTAATCAAATAACATTTTACAATGATTTTATTTTGGTGTTGTATCAAAATAAAATCATTGTTTTACATCTTGGTTTTTTATTTCAAATGAAACTGGTATTTCAACCCAGCCATAATTTGAAAACCTTGTACTTCAAAATTTGAAAAACGTTGGTAGTTTTGATTGAATAGATTGCTCACTTCCATAAAAGCGCTCCATTTTGAACTAAACTGATAATGTGCATTGATATTCAAATCGGCATAGGCTTTTAAAAATTGTGGTATGCTAGAACCATCGGAATTCATTAATACATCTTTACGTTTTCCAACAATGTAAAGCTCCGACCCAAAGCGCCATTTTTGAAAACTAAAATCTCCGAAAATAGTGGTGTTGAATTTTGCTAAATTCCAAGCTTCTTGCTCTAGTTCTGTATCGTACGATTTGATATGCGCATTCGCGCCAATAGTTAGATTGTCAAATAATTCTGTAGAAATTTCTCCAAAGAAATCTAAAGTTTTGATATTGTCATAAACTACATCAAATGAATTTCCGTAGTTGTAACCTTGGTCTTGAACGTCAGTTCCATCTGATAAATTTTGGTTTAAACGAAACAAAGTCTTGTTGTCTTCGTTGCTATAAGTAGCTTTTACATTGTAATTTATTCTTGAGGATAATTTTCCTTTTAAACCTGTGTAAACAGTATAGGTGTTATCAGTGGGTTTAAGGTCTAATGATGGTGATACATATGGGTTTAAGGTCGACAAGTTACGGTAGGTGTTTTGTTGTAGGCCACCGTTGATTCCTGCATATACATTAAAAAGTTCATCAACAACTACATAATCAACTTTTAGGTCGGGGTAGACTTTAAACAATGAAGTCTTGTTTTCTAAATCCGAAGTGTAATTTATTTTTGCGCCAATAGAGAAAAATAAATTTTCCTTTTGAATTGGGTAATAAGCTCCAGATTTTAAGCTTAACAAACCATAGTTAATGTTCTCGGTAGCCTCATAGTTTTGTTTGAATTCACCATTTAAAATTTCTACCGAAACATCGGCTAAAATTTTATTTTTCTTTAGTGGAAATTCAAATTGAGGCTTTAATATTAACTGCATTTCATCACTATCAAACTTGTCAGAAAATGTATGTACTTCGGCCTGAATGTTTTTAAGCTTTCCTTTTTTAAAAGCCAATTCAGCTGCTAGAGACAAGTCGTTATAAACTTGCTGCTCTTCAATAGCATCAATCACAGAGCTAAAGTCGGTTGCCATTGGCAAGCCATACCAATTGTATACATTTCTACTGTAGTTTACACTTCCTTTCCAGGTATGGTGGCGTTGCTTATTTTTATAATCTAAGGCAATATTTGTGTTGAGGTACTTGTCGTTTAGCGCCACGTTTTTGATACCACCGTTAGAGGCCTTGTTGTATAATAAAAAGTCAAACTCATGTACCCTATTTTTTTTCGTTAAAAAAGCTTCTACCAAAGGAGTTCCATAATTACCATATCCGATTCTTACAAAATTTAGATAGTTTATCTTTTTTTTAGGCTGAATAGCGGTTTTATACGAGCCTACGTTGGGTGTAAAAATAGAGGGCACTTGTGTTTCATTGATAGAATAAGTTTGTGCTTTTTTTTGCGTATCCTTGGTGTCAATTGTCGGATTGTCTTTACTTTTAAAAGCATCTGAAATTGTTGGCGTGTATGAGGTAACGACATTTATTACTTCTGTGGCAATGGTGTCTTTTTCTTGTTGCGCAAAAGTAGTTGCCGTTAGGCAAAGCAAGAAAACCAATAAAATTTGTTTTTTTAGTATCATATTATTTTTAGAAATCAGTGCTTTCATTTTCAGTTTTTGTTGTATTTCTTTTGGTAATCTCTTCTAGTATAGTTTGTGCTTCTAATTTTAAATCTTCAAACTGACCGTAGTTTTTAATTATGTTTTCTAAAATAAAAGTTGCTTGAAAGGCATCCTTTAAACCATCGTTATTTTTGGCCATTAACAATAAACCTTTTACGCCCCAGTATTTGTGTGACGCATAATCGGCCGCCAGTATTTGAACGGTTTTGTTAGAAGCTTCATAGTCTTTGTCAAGATTTTTAAAATACGCATCGTAGTATAAGGCTTCCGCTTTTAAGGCTCCTTTTGCAATTTTAGAAACTTCTTCATAAGCAGTTTTTGCTTTTTCCAATTGTGCTGTTTTAATAGCAGATCTGGCAATAAATATATAGGCATCAGATTTTACTTGATCTTCTACTTTTTTATTTTCTAGTACTTTTTCAGCATAAAGAACGGTGTTTTCAAAGTCTTGTTTTTCATACATTCCCTTCATCAAATTGCTTTGTGCAAAAACAATATTTTGAGGGAAATTAGCTTCCAGTTCCAATCTTTTTAAAATAGGAATTGCTTGTTCCCAATTATTTTTTTCTAAATAAATTTGTGCCAATCTCGATAAGGCTTGTTCTGTAAATTCACTGGCGTTTTGTGAAATAACAAATTGATATTGTTCTGCTGCTTTTTCAGTGTTTTTAGTTGAGAAATATGCTTGAGCACTATAAAAATTGGCTTTTAATGCATGTATCCCTTCAGGAAAGTTGATCAAATATTTTTTAAAGCTTGAAATGGCTTGGGTTAAATTGTTGGCCAAAAACTTTTTCTCTGCGGCCTCATACATGGTGTTGTCTAAATCAATGTCAGAAACACTGGTATAATTGATACTTCTAATCCATTCAGCATATTCATCTACTTTGTCAATATCTACATATACCTGACGCGCATTTTTAACAGCCTGAGACGCTTCTTTTGATTTAGGGTATGTACTGACAATAGATTTGTATTTGGCTATGGATTTATCTGGGTTGTTTTCGTTGTAATAGATAAGTCCCTGTTTTAGCAAGGCATTGGGTATGTATACACTTTTTTTGTGGGTGTCAATTAATTTTTGAAAAGTACTGATTGCATTTGAACTTTGTCTTTCTCGGATATAGGCATTTCCTAATTCAAACAAGGCATCGTCTTTATAAGTAGATTTTGGATGGTTTTTTGAAAAAGGTTTTAAGGTTTCAATTTTTTTGGTATTTCGACTGACAAAACCATAACTAATGGCTTTTTGGTATTGCGCATAGTCGGCATCAATAGCGTTGGCTTCTATCACTTTATTATAGGCTGTCATGGCGTTCCAATAACTTTTTCCGATAAAATGGCAATCGCCTAAACGCACATAACTATCGTAAAATTTCACCTTGTCTTTGGGTTTTGTTTTAATGAAGTTTTCAAAATATCCTTTGGCTCTATCGTAGTCTTTTAATTTAAAATAACTGTAGCCAATAGAGTAATTACTGTTTTTATACTCTTCGGTGTTTTTGGCATAAGCATTGGTTGAAAATCTTTTAAAATCAAGTAGGGCTTGTTTAAAATTATACATTCTGTAATAAGTTTCTGCTTGCCAATACAAAGCTCTAGCCTGAACTTTTTTGTCAAAAACCTGGTTGCTAGAAGTTTTAAAATGTGCTAAAGCTTCTTGGTAATCGGAATTTTGAAACAATTGAATTCCTCTATACAAGGATGTTTTTTGGTAGTTGCTATCTTTTGATAAATGTCTTTTTTGATAATAGGCCAATGCACCTTTGTAATCTTTAGAGCTGATAAAAGATTGCACGATTAATTTATTAATTTCACGTGCCTTGGCATTGTTTGGGTATTGCTGAATATAACTCATTAAAACCTCTGAGGTGTTTTTGTAAGGGTTTCCAATGTCGTAACTCAATTTGGCATAATTGTACCAAGCATCTTCTTTTATGTCTTGGTCGTAATTCAATTCCGAACAATTTTTAAATGCATTTAAGGCTTCACTCTTTTTATCCATTTTTAAATACGAGTCGGCTAAATGATAATAGGCATTTTGAGCAACGGCATCTTTTCCTTTGGCAATTCTACTAAAGGTAAGTACGGCGTTTGGAAAATCATTTTCTTTATAATACGCATTCCCTAAAAAATAATGATCGTTGGTAGACAGTCGGTTTTTCTTTCCTTTGTAGTTTTTTAAATGTGGAATGGCTTTTTTGAAATCATTCAAATAAAAATAACTTTCTCCAACAATTTTAGAAATTTCAGAAATCTGTCTTCTCGAAACAATTTTCAATAAATCTTCACCTGTTTCAACTACTTGCGTATACTTTTTTTGTTTGAAGTTGATGTTCATTAAGTAATAGGCCAAGTCGTTTTTATAACGGGCATTGTTTTCAATTTTCTTAAAATATTCTTGAGCCGTGCTGTAGTCTTCTTGTAAATAGGCAATGTACCCGTAGTAATAATTGGCTTCATCCGCATATATTTCAGAGCGGGTAAGGGGCAATAAATATTGTTTTGCTTCGGTGTATTTTTTGTTTGAAAACAACGCATAGCCCATTTTAAAATTATAATCGGCCTCTTGCTTATTTGTCATAAATTTAGGCGATGCTTTTTGAAACCATTTTAAGGAGGCGGCGGGTTTACCGTTGGCGTAGTAATGATTTCCAACTTCTAGATAGGCTTCATTTTTTCGATTGCTTGTAGGATAGTTTTGTACAAATTGTGTCATTAAGGCATCTCCTCCTTTTTCGTTTAATTTAATAGCCGTTAGTGCGTAGTAATAATTGCAATCTTCACGGTATTCCGAATTGACATCCATCGTATGGAAGGCTTTTTCAAAATGTTGATTTGCGGCTTTGAAAGCTTCATTTTTATAAAAATCAACCGCTTTAAAATAAGCCATTTTGGCCAATTCATTGTGTTCAGATTTTTGAGCAATTGCAGGGGAGCTAACCGAAATAAGTAAAAGTGAAAAAACGTATGTAAAGTACTTCATTTAATAAGGTGTTTGATATCCAAAAATAAATAATTATCTCCTAGTAAAACGTTCAAATTTTTTTTTTATTGAACAAGTTGTTAAATTCACAATTGCGCTTTAACATCAGGTTTTAGAAATTGTTTTACTGTGCATTGAATAACAAGAACCGTGCTAGAATGATTTGGAACAACAGTTGTTAGTTCGCCTTGAAATTGATAAGTTTGTAAGACTAAAATTTATCCATGGAAAATTCAATTCTCAAATTAGAAAATGTAAGTATCTTTCAAGAAAGTACTTTGGTATTGTCTGAAGTAAATTTAGATATTAAGAAAGGTGAGTTTTTGTATTTGATAGGGAAAACGGGAAGTGGAAAAAGTAGCTTGATGAAAACGCTGTATGGCGATTTGAAATTGAAGGAAGGAAACGGGGAAATTGTAAGCTTCGATTTAAAAAAATTAAAGGAGCGTCAAATCCCTTACTTAAGAAGAAAAATAGGAATTGTTTTTCAAGATTTTAAATTATTAAACGACCGAACGGTTTTTGAAAACTTAAAATTTGTTTTAAAAGCTACAGGTTGGAAAAATTCAAAAGAAATTGCGGCTAAAATTGAAGAAGTTTTGAAAAAGGTAGGCATGGAAACCAAATATTTTAAAATGCCTTTTCAACTTTCAGGGGGTGAACAACAACGAATTGCTATTGCGCGTGCTTTGTTGAATGATCCAGATTTAATTTTAGCGGATGAACCTACGGGGAATTTAGATCCGAAAACCTCTATTGAAGTTATGGAACTGTTAGGTGAAATTCACCGAAGTGGAAAATCTATTTTAATGGCAACACATGATTATGCGTTGATTTTAAAATTCCAACAACGAACTTTAAAATGTGAAGGTGGCGAATTGTTTGAGGTGGTACAACAACAGCATCAAACTATTTAAGTAAAGCAATTATTTTTTTAGCACTTTCTAGAGGGTCAAATTTTTTGAGCAGTTCTTTTCTTTGTTCAAATTCCTGATTTGTATATTCTTGGGCTAGTAGTTTAGTGATTTGCGCTCTGAACTCTTCTAAAGTATTGGCTTTGTAACAACAGTTTTCTAATCCGGTATCATCAATTATTTCATTATTTGCTACGATAAATTTACCTTGGGTTAGTATGTTTAACAAACGTAATTTTATGCCTGTTTTTTGATAAGAAACAAGGGGGTGTACATGTGCCGATTGCAACAATTGATTCATATGTTCATTGTCTTTTACTCTTTCATACCTAATGTTTGGATGTTCCATCAGTTTGCTTAAAAGCTCATCGCTAATAGAACTGCTTGCTACCACCAACGGACTTTTAAGCTTCTTAAAAACTTGAATCATAAAAAGTAAGGCTTTCTGATTGTCGGAAACACGCAAGTCGCCATGCCATAAAGCAAATTTTTCTGAGGTGCTTTTGATTAATTGTTCGTTATGATTGAAAAAAACAGGTGTGTAAATAGCTTTATTTCCAAACTTATTTTTAAAATATTCATGTTCAAAAAGAGAAATGGTTAAAATATAATTGGCTTTTTTTAAGATACGCTCATATCTCGAAAGCTTTTTAGCTTCGGTTTCAAAAAACACTTTTTTTCTTTTGCTACTTTCACTTTTTGCCAAGCCAGAATAGTAATCGTGTTCAATATTATGTGTTCTTACAAGTGTAATTCTATTCTTTAAGAGGTTGGTTGTGAGCGGGAAAGTAGTATGAAGTCCTTCAAACAAAATTGGGAAATGGTCCTTTCGTAGGCGATTTAATAAATTTTCAGAGCTTCTGGTTTTTACAATAAAAGGCTTTCGTGAAAGGATGTTTTTTAAGGAATTGTTTCTTTTGTAATAATGTACTTCCTTGCAATATTTGTTTAATTCCTCTTGTTCGCCTCTACCGTATTCATAGGTATGTAAAATTATTTGTATTCCTAAAGCCTGCAAGCTTTTTAGTTTGTAAAAAACATCAATTACACCGCCATAGTTAGGGGGGTAAGGAACGTCAAACGATACGATGTGAAGTGTGGTTAGCATTTTTTTTGGTACGGTAATTATAAAGATACTTATTTGTGCAAAGAAGTGAGTAGTTCAGTCCATTTTTTTGCAATTATATTTGGCTTTAAATGAGCCACACTGCTTTTTGCATTTTTTTTACAATGGAGGTACAACTCTTTGTCGTCTATAAATCGATTAAAGGCATTGGCTAATTTTGTAACATTGTAGTTTTCAACTAAGAGACCGTTGTGCTCATGACAAATAATTTCATTTGGCCCAGATTTACAATCAACCGACACAACGGGAGTGCCAACGGCTAATGCTTCAATTAAAACTCGAGGAAAACCCTCATACCTACTTGTTAAAACTTGAAATAAGGCAGATTTTAAATAGGGGGTAACATGAGGTGTGTATGGAATTAATTCGACATGTGTATCAAGCGAGAGTTCTGTTGTTTTAGACTTTACTAAATGCAAATCAGGTCCATCACCTAAAATTTTAAGTCGGATGTTTTTTTGAGCTAAATTAGAAGCCTTGTAGGCATCGAGTAATAGCGATAGGTTTTTTACAGATTCTTGAATGCGACCAAGGTACAAGATGTATTTCTCTGCAGACTTTTCTGTTTTTGGAAGATCTGTAGAAATGCCTTCTTCAGAAATTGGGTTGTAAATATATTTGTTTTTTGAACTTGGAAATTTTGTGTTTATTTTTTCTGAAATGGCTTTTGAAACACTAACAATGGCTTCCGACTTGTTGATCATGGCTTTTGTTAGCAATTTGCTGGGTGGAAAATATTCCGACAAATTGTAACTATGTACCACATAAATGACCTTGTTAGCTTTGTATAAATAATGCAAATAGAGAAATTCTTTTACATTAGAACTTCTGGTTCTGCTGTCTAGGATACAATCAAATTGTTCTTTTTGTAAATATTTTTTAAATCGTGAAAATCTTTGGGGCAATGAATTATTCTTTTGTGCATACAAACAAAATAAATTACCAGAATATTCATAATCTATATGCTGGGTCAGACAAACAATATGTACTTCAAATCCCTCTTGGTAAAGTAATGTAGAAAGTAAAGCTGTGCATCGTTCAGCACCTCCATTTGCTAGTGAAATAGTGACAAGACATATTTTTTTTCTAGTAGACTTAGGTGTGTGACTCATATGGTTTTTACAGCTGTCAATTTTTTGTAAAGATAAAATTAATTAAAGTATCGCCTTAACAGATTTTTAAACTTGTTTAGCACAAGGTATATGGGTTTAGGAGCAGCTAATAAGATTCGTTGTATAAGGTGTAGGTTTTTCGAATTAATTTTTTTAGAAAGCTTTAAAAATTGTTCTTGTTCGTTATTTACTTTGCAAAGTGCAGCAAGTGAGTATCGATTGATATCTAATACTTTTCTAAAGGCTTTATCATTTAAAAACTGATCGTCATAATCTTCAAAAAAATAATGATTTTCAATTTTAAAGCTGGAGGTTGTCAAACTGTTTTTAGTTTTTCGAATACAAACGGAAGGGGTATTGTGAAAAATAACCGGATATTTTAACCCGATTCGGAACCAATATTCAATGTCTTCGTAATTGGAATATTTAGGGTTAAATCCACCAACTGTAATGGGCACATTTTTATGGATAGCAATTGTTGAAGGATGAAGAATAGAGCTGATGCTACTTCCTTCAAAATAATTTAATTTTTGAATTTTTTTATTGGATGTTGTGAATTGGAAACTGCGTAAATTTTTCCCTTTCCCTTCTGTGTATGCTGTAGAAAAGATATGTTCCTTCGGATATTTGTCTATGAGTTTTTTTAAATCTTGTAAATGATAAGGCATCCAAACATCATCACCATCTAAAAACACAAGGTAATTTGAGTTTGCTTTTTCAATACCAAAATTTCTAGCCTTAGAAACACCGTTGTTTTTGGTGCTAAATACGCTAATATTGGGGTGTTCAAATTGAGAAACTATGTCTAAAGATTTGTCTGTAGAGCCATCGTTAACAAGAACAATTTCATAATCAGAATAGCTTTGTTGTTTGATGCTGTTTAGCGTGTCTAAAATATAGTCCTCTTTATTGTAAACGGTAACAATAACTGAAAAAAAGCTCATTTGGTTCTTTAAGGGATCAAGTTATGTGCGCAATTTACAAATTCAGCTACAATTTTAGCGAGATATAAAATTTAATTAGTCGAACAACTAAGCGCGTTGTTTTTAAAACTTAAATCGGAATCTATGGTTTCTAAAATATCTATATCAAAAGAAATATCAATCGGGTATTGAATGCTAAATACTTCTTCAGAGGATACTGCCGTCATAAATTGAAAAAGCTGTTTTTTTGATAAAATAGTTTCAGAAAAAGATTGATTGATTAAGGTGTTGAAAAATTGAATTTTAAGGGGAAAGCCTAAATCGATACAGCTTATTGCACGATCTTCTAAGGGAATGGCGTCGCAGCGTTTTTTTAGTTCAGCTAAATCTGTTGTGTTGTTGAGTACAACTTCTGTGTAATCATACAAAGTAACTGTAATTGGGTAATTTAGAACTAAGGTGTCTGTATCCGTAGGCAATTGATTGAAAATGTTTTCGATTAAAATATAGTCGGCTTCAGTAGCAATAGTTAGTGAAATGTTATTTGCCAAAACTGTAATCGGAAGTTGTACCAAAGCACAAGAATTGGCATCTATAATATCATCAAGGCTTCCATCCAACATACTTGTGCGTTTATACAAGTTGGTGGTTTCGCTATTTTTTGTATTCGTGTTTACAGAAATTTCTTCAGAGAATTCTGTATTTTGTTGACAAGCGAAACAACTAAAAATAAGGAAGTATATGATGTTTTTCATAAGAGTTGTCTTTAGATAGATGCTTTATTTATAGGAATAAAGGATTGCATTTGTTGAAATGCAATCCTTAGTGTTGCTAAGCCTTATTTTGAAATCAAATTTACTGAATTATTTGGATTTCGGGTAGGTGTAACTTTTTAGCGAAACAACCATTGGTTGAATTTTCGGGGTAGGAGTTTAAAATCGGAAACCGATGGAAACTTGTAATAAATCGTTGTAATAATTTAGCTCTCCATTATTTTCTTGTAAATCGTAATTGTATCTGGCGCTAATTGTAAAACCTTCAAGGGTTTTAAAACCAATTCCTGCGTTGGCACTCCAGTTAAATAAATCAGGATTGTAATCTCTTTCATTGTTGACAATAAAAGATTCTGTTTCTTCTTTATGCGAAATTACATATCCAATTTGTGGGCCAATTTCAAAGAAAAATGTTTCTGCAGGGTAAATTTTAAATAAAACAGGTAAGTTGATATAATCCAAACGTTGTTTTATTTTAAAGCTGTCGTTTTCAAAAGTATGCCCAATTCTAGAAAATAACAATTCAGGCTGAATAGAAACATGATCACTAATATACGATTCTGAATAAACTCCTACATGGAAACCTGATTTTCTATCAGATTCATTGTCGTCAGCATTTCTTAAAAGAGTGAAGTTGTAACCTCCTTTTATTCCTGCTTCAGCATTTTTTTTGGAATGGGTTGTGGCTTCTTGAGCTGTGGCAACAAAACCAATACAAAGGGCAATATAAACGAAAAGAGTTTTCATAATTTATGGGTTTAAAGGGTTTGTATATTTTTTAAGATAAGGATTGCATTCTGTTGAATGCAATCCTAGTTTGTTTTTATTATTTATTACTTGCCGTCAAATTTACAGCTATATTTAGGTTTACATTGGCATTTACATTCAAATTAGTTAAATCTATATTGGTTATAGATTCAGCAATTAATACCGAACTAAATTCTAATTCTCCGTCATTATCTTCATCTGTATAAGAAGCAAAATGCAATTCATATTCTCCTGACTCAATAAAATTAAGACTGTAATTTCCTGTAAAGTCACTTACAAAACTACTACTTACTGCATTGGCAAATAAAACATTACTTTGCCCTTGTCCCTGAGTTTCAGTAGCCGCATTAAAAGTTCCTTTTTCATAAGCATATACAATAATTTTTTCTGAAGAATCGTCCATATCATTCGCGTTACCTTCAATTTCTGCAGTATCGTCTTCGTTTACAATTCTAATGCTTTCTCTCATTTCGGCAGTAGATACAAACTTAAATTCACTGTCGTTGTCTGATACTATGGCTTTTCTAACATCAAAATCTAACACAATATTATTGGTAGTGTTGGCAAACACTTCAAAAGAATCCTTAATCTGAATAGAAGATTGTGTGTTTTGCAAAGCTGTTTTTGTGCGGTCTTTTAATTCTACAAAACATCCTGGGCTATTTCCTGAAGCATCTGTTTCATAATCTAACACCAAATTGATATTAGAATAGGTACCCGCTTGTAATTCTAAATTCCCTAACAATTCGGTTACCCCATTTTGGTATTGTAATAGGTCAATGGTTGTTTTTGAAAAACCTTCAATAGAAACTCCGTCAATTTGAACATCAGCTACGGTAACAATTACTCCTTTTACATTGGTATTGTCTGTTGGCGCATCTGTCATATGGAAATTTGTTTTGTTGGCTTCTCCTGTTCTTTCCATTCCTTCGTTTTCAGCACATGCTGTAAATAAAGTTACGGAAGCGGCTAATAAAATTGTTTTGAATACGTTTTTAGTTTTCATAATAGAAATTGTTTTAAATGTTGAATTAATTTTTGTGTCTGTGTTATGTATTGTTTTCATAATGGTAAATTTTAGTGTTTATTAATTTTGCTTACATCAACTAGACAACGCAAGATTTCTTTACCCTACCGATTTTTTATTTTTTTTTGAAATTAAAAGGAAGATTGCATGGTTTTTCCTGTTTTTATAAGGGCTTAGACGATGCAATAAAATTTTAATTATTTTTCAATTTTTAGAAAACCTAGAAAAAATGAGTACATTTGGCGCTTATGGAAGAATCAGTTTTTGACAATTTATGTGAAGAAAAGCAGTTTGATGCTTTTTATAAGAAGCAGGTCAACCATGCCTTTCGTTTTATTGTCGCAAAAAATAAGGATAAGGATGAAGCCTTTGATGTGGTTCAAGAAGCCTTTATAAAGATTTGGGAAAATTGCAACAAATTTGACTTGAGCAAAGCCAAGGCCTATTTATTGTCTACCGCTCGAAATATTTTTTACAATATGAAAAAGCACGAAAAAGTAGTTCGTGCTTATGAACAAGCGGCACCAGATGATCTGTATACTAGTAATGACACTCCAGAAGGTGCTTTGCAAGAAAAAGAGTTCAAGCAAAAGTTGGAAGAAACCATTAATAAGTTACCCGATATTCAAAAGGAAGTTTTTTTATTGAATAGAATGGAAGGAAAAAAATACAGAGAAATTGCCGAGCTGTTAGATATATCTGTAAAAGCGGTAGAAAAAAGAATGAGCAAAGCCTTATTGACCTTACGTTCTGAAATGGAAGGTTTAGAGAATATTTAATTTTTGTTAGGGAGAATTTGAAGTCAGTTGTCTATTTATTATGAAAAACGAGAAAGAAATATTAAAATGGTTAAATGGTGACATGTCACCTGAAGAACTTGCCGATTTTTCTAAAACGGAAGATTTTAGCAACTATGCTCAAATTGCGTCTGAATCTGAAAAATTGAACTATCCCTCCGTCGATCCAAATGTTGCCTTAAAAGATTTTAAAGCACGTGTTGCAGGAAGGAAGAAAAAGGAAACGAAAGTAATTTCTTTAAAGAATTCTATTTTTTATAAAGTAGCGGCTTCTGTGGTTATTTTGTTAGGAATTAGTTATTTCTTTTACAGCATGCAAAAGGAAACTTTGACAACCACTTTTGGTGAAAACAAAACGGTTTTATTAGCAGATGATTCTAGAGTAGTGCTAAACGCAGTTTCAAGTATCGCCTTCAAAAAACGAAATTTTGAAAGTTCTAGAGAATTGACTTTACAAGGAGAAGCCTTTTTTGAAGTTACTAAAAAAGGAAAGTTTGAAGTGCAAACTTCCTTAGGTGTAGTTAATGTATTGGGAACAAAATTCAATGTAAAATCCAGAGAGAATTATTTTGAAGTTTTCTGTTATGAAGGGAAAGTTTCTGTGGCGATTAATAAACAAACGGTTATTTTAACTCCAGGAAAAGGAGTGGTGTTACAGCCTGATGGGCGTTTAAAAGAAGTTGAGGATGCTTCACAAGTAGATCCAAAATGGTTGCATGCAGAAAGTGTATTTACCGAAGTGCCTTTTTCAGAGGTTTTGGCCGAATTTGAACGTCAATATAAGCTAACCATTAGCGCAAAAAATATAGATGTATCCGTATTGTATTCAGGTGGATTTAGTCACAAAAACAAAGAAGCAGCCATTCAATCCATTAGCTTACCTTTAGGATTGAATTACCGAATTGAAAATGACAAAATTGAATTGTATAAATAAACGTTTTTGGCTTTTTATACTTGTGTTTGCTGTTTTTGTAAACACGCTTCAAGCACAAGAGACTTTGGCTTTAAAAAATGTTTTATCCAGTTTTGAACAAAAATTCAATGTAAAATTTTCCTATGTAAATAGTGCTCTAACAAATTTAGAATTGGAAGGCGAAGTACCCGATGTTTCAAATTTAGAAGAAGCATTGACTTATTTACAAAGTATTTCAATATTAAAAGTAGTTCCTATAGATGCTCGGTTTATTTCCATTGCGTTAAAAGTTGAAAAACTGAAAATTTGTGGTCGAGTTGTAGACGAAAATCAAGAGTCAGTCCCTTATGTTTCTATCGTTGTTCTGGGTACAAAAACTGGTACAACAACGAATGAGCAAGGGGAATTTTATTTTGAGGATTTACAAGTGTTGGATACTGTTCAGTTTCGTTTTTTAGGCTTTCAAACCTTGGTGAAAAACGGAAACTATTTTTTTTCAAATCAAGAAAAAAAGGGTGCTTGTTTTAATGTGCAATTGGAACCTTCCTATGAAGAAATAAATGAAATAGTACTGAGCCAATATATTAGCAATAGTATTTCCAAATTAAAGGATGGAACTTTTGTACTGAATACAGATAAATTCAACATACTTTCCGGACAAGTAGATCCTGATTTATTACAAACTTCTTTATTGTTTTCTGGAATAGAAAGTGTCAATGAGTCTGTTGCAGATATCAATGTTCGCGGAGGAGCCAATGATCAAAATGTTGTTTATTGGGATCAAATTCGCTTGTATCATGCCTCTCATTTTTTTGGGTTAATTTCTGCTGTCAATCCTTATTTAACATCTAAAATTTCAATAGTAAAAGATGGGACCAGTGCAAAGTTTAACAACGGAGTTTCCAGTTCTATATTTTTAGAAACAGCCACTGAGATTTCTGAAAAAGTACTTGGAGGAGTAGGAATGAATTTTTTAGCTGCCGATGTGTTTGCGAAAATTCCAGTAACTAAAAATTTTGAAATCAATACCTCGTATCGAAAATCCAATACCGATTGGTTTGTTTCTCCTACCTACGAATCGTATTTTAAAAAGACCTTTCAAAACAATGATATAGGTGAAAATATGTCCCAGACTTCTTTTAATTTTCACGACATTAATTTAAGTGCTTTGCTGAAAATAAAAGAAAAGCATCATTTAAAAGCAAACTACATCAAGGTACATAACGATTTGTCTTTTGTAGAAAATAGGGCAAATGCTTTACAAGATGCCCTGCAACAAAATACGGATGCGGTTGGACTTTGGTACCGTTTTCAGCAAACTGAAAATTTAGAAACGCAGGTGCAATTGTACCACAGTGCTTATTCATTATTTTCAAAAAATTATCAAAACAACCAAGAACAAATTTTACTTCAGCAAAATAAAGTAGAAGAAAATACTTTGAAAGTAAGCGAGAAAATAACATTTTCTCCAAGCGTATTTGCTGAGTTTGGTTATCAGTTAAATCAGACACAGGTATTAAATTTTGCAAACATCGACAATCCACTGTATACGAGAAGGCAAAATGGCGCTATGACAAATCATGCCCTATTTGCTGAAGGGAATTTTAAAAAAAATCGTTTTTTTGTACGAGCCGGATTGCGAGCTAATTATTTTCAACAATTAAAAGAAGCTACTTTAGAGCCAAGGCTGAATGTAAATTATGCCGTCAACCATGGATTGGATTTTAGTCTTCGTTTTGAAAAAAAATCGCAATATACTTCTCAGGTAGTTGAGTTTTTAGATGATTTTTTAGGAGTGGAAAACAGACGTTGGTTGGTGGCTGATGAAAATATTCCTATTGTGACCAGTGCACAAACTTCGTTAGGCGTACACTATAAAAAAAACAAGCACTTGTTTGATGTCACTATTTTTTACAAAAAATTGCAGGATTTATTAATATCTGGACAAGGGTTTAAAAATCAAATTTACGACAATCGTATAACGGGAAGTCAGCGTGGAACGGGCTTGGAGTTTTTGTACAATCGTAAATTAGAAAAATCTAATTTTTGGTTGTCGTATACCTATAGCCATTACAAATTAGACTTTAAAGAAATTTCAGCTACATCTTTCTTGGCAAATACACACACACCACATTCGGTAACGCTGGGAGCAAACGTTGAGTTGTTAAAAAATATAGATACGTCTATCAGTGCTTTGTTGCGTTCAGGAACTCCGTATTCAAAACCTGTGGAAGGCAATGAAACCAAAAAAGAGGGAAACACGCCGTTGGTTAATTATGGTGATTTAAATGTATTTCAACAAAAAATGTATAGTAGGGTAGATGCTTCTTTAAGTTATGCTTTTTACAAGTCGGATGCCTATAAAGGAAGTTTGAAAGTAGGAATTCAAAACCTTTTCAATCAAAAAAACACCATCAATACCTATTATATTTTAGATGAGGAAGATACTTCTAAAACAAAAAAAATAGCGCTGTACTCCTTAGGCTTTACACCAAATATATCTTTGCGTATGTTTTTTTAGAGAATTGTATTAGTGAATTAGAGTTAGGTTCTGTATTTACGCCTTAAAAAATATAACCTTGTAAACAGGGTGTTTACAAGGTTATTAGTGGAGACGCCGGGAATCGAACCCGGGTCCAAACAAGCAACCGCAAGGCTTTCTACATGCTTAGTTCTTATTTGATTTTCGTTTTGCAACCGCCTAAAAACCGGCTATTACAAACTTATCTTCTTTAGTTTCGGAAAAACATCGAAGCCTATTTTTCCTATGTATACATTTACGACACCTCTAAATGGAACGCCGCATACCAGGGCTGTCCGGAGATGTACAGCTTGCTCACCTTGTGAGCCTAGGCCAATCTTACTATTAATTCAGATTAAGCAGCCATAGCGTAGTTATCTTCGCCGTGTAAAATGGTTGAAACAGAGTTTAACGAGATATGTTTCCTTACTCGACATGCTTACAAATTGATTGATCTCGCTGTCAAAACCAGTCGTCCCCAATTGTTCAATGAACTAGTCTGCAAAATTAGTCAAATTATTTAGTTTTTAATGTGGAGATTTAAGTTTTTAATTGTTGTTTTACAAAGAATTTAACTTTATTTAGTTTTTCGCAGAAATGGATCAACAAGAATATTTAAAAACCTTGGCACATACCAGAATGCCATTCGGGAAATATAAGGGTACCTATCTTATAGATTTGCCTGAGCACTATATTGTTTGGTACAATGCCAAAGGGTTTCCTAAAGGAAAAATGGGAGACATGCTTCGTTTGGTGTATGAATTAAAACTAAACGGCTTAGAGCATTTAATTCATACCATTAAGAAGAATACTTAAGCTTATCTAATTTTATAATGCAACACCGTTTCGCCGTTGGCAATAATATGTAAGGTGGTGTTTCTTTTTCCCTGACAAGGAATTTTTATCGAAGTTCCATTTTGGTTGACTTCGGGGATGATCGTCGTTAAATAATAATCCTTTTCATAGGCATAGCCCAATTCACAATCGGGAGCCATATTTTTAAATTGCACCGTAATGAATTTTTTGTTTTTAGTAGAAATAAGTCCGGCTAGTGGGCTTTTCAGCGAGATGCAAGAATTGTAAAAGCTTGGAGAATATATCGGCTTGTCTGCAAATTCCTTTTCATGAATTGGATTTGGAATTAGTTGCCAGTTAGAATTTATAGGATAATGAGAATTTAAAAGTTGCTTTGGAGCGGTAAAAAAGAAATGGCCATCAAATTTTCGGATCCATTTGTTGTTTTCACTAAATCCTGCTCCCCAAGTAGCATCAATCAATTGCCACTGTTTGTTTATTTTTACAGCATTCCATGCATGTCTGCCTCCTAATGGAAGTTCGCCAATTTCAGAAGCACTAGTTTTGGTAAAACCGCTTATGACTTCACATTCAATAGCTAATAAATGACAGACAGATTGAAAGGTTTGCGCATAACCTTCACAAACAGCTTTTCTTGTTTTTAAGGTTTTGTGTACCAGTTCATCATTTCGTTTTTTGATGAGATTCTCCAATTCTTTTTGCGAAGCATATCTAAAACTATATTGTTTTTTCCCGCGGTAAAACTCATTTAAATCGTAAGAAATATTTTTCGTGAGCCACACAAATAAGGCTCTTGTTTTTTCTGTGTCTGTAGAAAAATCTTTTTTTATTTGTTTGGCCAATGAGCTAGCCTCTCTAAATAAAGGATATGCACGTGCCTGCTCATCAATTTTATCAAAATTTTGAGCAAAGCCTTTTCCTGTAAAAAGTAAGATTACGAATAGGTAAAAAAACGATTTCATAGCTGTATAAAATCGTTTTTTCTTAATGAGTTGCTTGTCATTTTACGACAAGGTGTTTATTGTTTTTCGGATCGCAACTAAATTGCTCAATAATTTTTCTAGATGTTGTAAGTCTAACATATTGGCACCATCAGATTTTGCATTTGCAGGATCAAAGTGTGTTTCTAAAAACAAACCATCAACACCCGTTGCAATTCCAGCTCGGGCAATAGTTTCAATCATATCGGGTCTACCTCCAGTTACACCACTTGTCTGATTGGGTTGTTGTAAAGAGTGTGTTACATCTAAAACAGTAGGAGCAAAGGCTCTCATTTCTGGAATTCCTCTAAAGTCAACAATCATATCTTGGTAGCCAAACATTGTTCCCCTGTCGGTAATCCATGCTTTTTCGTTTCCGCTATCTTTTACTTTTTGTACCGCGTGCTTCATAGCAGCAGGACTCATAAATTGTCCTTTTTTTAAGTTGACAACTTTTCCTGTTTTTGCAGCCGCAGCTACTAGGTCGGTTTGACGAACTAAAAATGCAGGTATTTGCAATACATCCACATATTCTGCAGCAATAGCAGCATCTTCATTTGTATGAATATCAGTAACCGTTGGTACGTCAAAAGTTTCAGAAACTTTACGTAAAATCTTTAAAGCTTTTTCATCTCCAATTCCTGTAAAACTATCAATTCTAGAACGGTTGGCTTTTTTAAAACTTCCCTTAAAAATAAATGGAATTTCAAGTTTGTCCGTAACTTTTAAGATATGTTCTGCAATGCGTAAAGCCATTTCTTCTCCTTCTATAGCACAAGGTCCAGCTAAAAGAAAGAAATTACCACTATTGGTGTGTTTTAATTTCGGAATAAGATTTAAATCCATGGAGTTTGTTTTTTGTGCAAAGATAGGTTTTCAATTAGCAATGTACAATTCAAAATTATGTAATTGTTAAAACCTGTAGTTCGTTTAAAGTCTTATGTATAAGTTGCGAATTTTAGCGTTTCGTTTTGAGTTTTAAGAAGAAAAATTTATTTTACTCATTACTCATTACTCATTACTCATTACTCATTACTCATTACTCATTACTCATTACTCATTACTCATTACTCATTACTCATTACTCATTGCATCAAATCATAACTTCGATCCCAATCTTTCCAAACAACTTCATAGCCTTGCTGTTGGATCATTTCTTTTATTTCTTGGGTATTTCTTTCATCTGAAATTTCAAATTGTTCTAAGGATTCTGGAGCTACGGCATAACCTCCAGGATTTGTTTTTGATTCTGCGCTTATTGAAGTAATTCCAAGTTTGATAATATTGTTTCTGAAAATTTCACTTTCACGTGTAGACATGGAGAGTTCTACATCCTCATCTAACAGTCTATATGCACAAATTAATTGGACCAAGTCAGAATCTGTCATTTCAACCTTCGGCTGAACGTCTCCTTGGTGAGGTCTTAAGCGTGGAAAGGAAATAGAATACTTCGTTTTCCAGTAGGTTTTTTGTAAATATTTTAAATGAAGTGCTGTATAAAAAGAATCTACTCTCCAATCTTCTAGTCCAAACAATGCTCCAATTCCAATTTTATGAATTCCTGATTTTCCCAATCTGTCTGGTGTATCCAATCGATAATCAAAATTAGATTTTTTTCCTTTGGGGTGATGAGTTTTATAAGTGGCTTTATGGTAGGTTTCTTGGTATACCAAAACAGCATACAAGCCCGCGTCAATTAATTCTTCGTATTCGTTTTGGTCTAGGGGTTGGACTTCTATCGTAATATTTGAAAAATGTTGATTGATGAGTTGAATGGCATGTTTTATATAAGAAACGCCAACGGTTTTATTGGCTTCACCTGTTACTAACAAAATATGATCGTAGCCTAGTCCTTTTATATGTGCTACTTCTTTTAATATTTCCGAATCAGAAAGTGTTTTTCTTTTGATTTTATTGGTCATGCTAAAACCACAATAGGTACAAATATTTTGACATTCATTTGATAAGTACATTGGAATGTACATTTGAATGGTATTGCCAAAACGTTTTTTTGTTAGGGCATTACTTCTTTGCGCCATCTCTTCTAAAAAGGGTTTTGCAGCAGGAGATATTAGTGCTTTAAAATCTTCTAAATTTATTTTTTCTTTTTGAAGTACTGTTTGCACATCCTGCTTAGAAAAAGTATAGATTTCATTTTCTAGCGCATTCCAATCTTGTTTGTCGAAGGTAGTTTTAAAGGACATTGATGATATTTAAGAATTCAGTAGTTAAGAGTTTCTAAATTTTTTAGGCTATTAACTTTTCGCTTTTGGCAAATTTATTTTCAAGCTAAAGGCAAACGGCCAAAAGCGAATAATAATTTTAGTTATTCAAAAAAGAGGTTAACGGACTGCTAGCTTCTGCATGTTTTTTTTGTGGCGCTAATTTAGCCTCATAGGCCATTCTTCCTGCTTCTACGGCCAGTTTAAAAGCTTTTCCCATAGCAATAGGGTTTTCGGAAACCGCAATGGCGGTATTTACCAAAACAGCATCAGCGCCTAATTCCATCGCATAGGCGGCATGAGAGGGAGCACCAATTCCTGCATCTACAATTACGGGAACATTACTTTGCTCAATAATAATTTCAAGAAAATCAGTAGTTTTTAAACCTTTGTTACTTCCAATAGGTGCTCCTAAAGGCATGACACATTGCACACCAACATCTTCTAATTTTTTGCACAAAACAGGGTCGGCATGTATATATGGCATTACTACAAAACCTAGTTTTACCAATTGCTCAGCGGCTTTTAAAGTTTCTATAGGGTCTGGTAATAAATATTTCGGATCTGGATGAATTTCTAATTTGATCCAATTTGTGTGCAGTGCTTCTCTTGCTAATTCGGCGGCAAATACAGCTTCCTTAGCTGTTCTAACACCAGATGTATTGGGCAAAAGATTGATGGTTTTGTTGTTTAAATGCACAAGCATATCATCACTTTCGTTTTTTATATCGACACGTTTTAAGGCAACGGTCACCAATTCACTTTCAGAAGCTAAAATAGCTTCACGCATCAAAGAAACATTTTTGAATTTTCCCGTTCCAGTAAAAAGTCGGGAGTTAAAGGTTTTATCTGCTATTTTTAATAGATTGTTCATTTGTGTAGTAGTTAAGTAGACGAGAAGTTAAAGGTGTTAAGGAGTATCATTATTTCTTAAGCTCTAAATTCCGTATTTTTATTTTTCACTATCGAATTTATACACTTGCTCACTCGTAGATGGAGCGTCTAAAAACGTATTTATTTTTGGAATTAAATTAAAATCTTTGGTAATGGCTCCCGACATAGCAATACCATGGACTTTTGTCATCATAATATCTAAAATATCATCTACTTCAATACCTCCAATTGCAATAATTGGCGTTTCTGTTTTTAACTCTTCAACGATGGTCAAATACCCGTTGATACCTAAAATAGGACTTAGATTTTCTTTGGTTTCCGTAAAACGAAAAGGACCTAGGCCTATGTAATTTACCTTTTTTTCAATTAGTTTTTTACAATCTTCTAAGGTATTTCCTGTGCCTCCAATAATTTGCCAACTGTATAACTGTTTTTTTGCTTCTAGTGGACAAGCATCCGTTTTTCCTAGATGAACACCATCGGCTTTTATTTCTTTGGCAATTTTATAAGAATCGTTGATAATTAGTCTTGTTTGAAAATGATTGGTAATTTCTCTAGCTTCTTGTGCTGTTTTTAGTAGCTTTTTTTCTGAAATATTTTTCAAACGTAATTGTACCAATTCAGCACCCGATTGACAGGCTTGCTGTATGTTTTCTAAATGCTCTTTAGGCGTGTTTCCTTGAGAGATGTAATGTAGTTTATTGATGATCATGTTTGTGTTTTAAGAATGTGGAAATTAGGAGTTAGAATTTAGTATTGCCTTTGAATATGCATTGATTAATTTACCAGTTTCGTTTATTAAATTATTTAGTTTGTCAATATTATTAATATAGCCTAAGTCTTTTGAGAGAATAATGTAATATCTACATTCTTCTAATGACCCATGAGAAATATTAAAGAATCTAACTTTATCTTTAAGACCTTTCTTTTTATATCCTTCTGCTATATTTGCAGCAATTGATGTAGCAGCTCTTTTAAATTGAGAAGTCAATCCATAAGTTTCTTCTTTTGGGAAAGTCTTAGTTGTTGAATATACCAAAAGAGTAAATTGGTGAGCTTTTTGCCACATGATTAAATCCTCAAAAGTGTTTTTCTTCATAATAATAAATTCTAGTTTCTAGCTTCTGTATTCTCAATTCTAACATGCGTTCCCAATAAAGACTCATTAGAGTTTAAAAACTGTTCGATGTAATTTTTTGCGTTTTTGGCAGCATCCTCTAGTTCTATTCCGAAAGCTAAGTTACAAGTTAAAGACGATGACAATACACAACCACTTCCGTGTTTTTCTGAAACTTTATCTACGTTTGGTGGAATGTTGACCATGACAATTCCGCTATGATACAATTCGTCCCAACCTTTTTTATCTTCTCTATGTCCACCTTTTAAATAAATATTTGTTTTACTAGCAATATGCTCCAACGTGTCTTCAATATCTAAATTAGGATATAGCAATTGAATTTCGTCATAATTAGGAGTGATGATATAACACTGTTTCCAAACTTCATCTAACAAATCTTGATTTTCTTCTGTGTGAAAATCAAAACCAGCAGTTGCTTTGATGATAGGATCTAAAACGATTTTTATTTCCGAATTTAACGAGTGTAATTTATCTAAAACAAGTGATAATACTTCCCAAGATTGGATGATTCCTATTTTAACGATGTTGATTTTAAAACGCTCAAACAAAGTTTCTATTTGTTGCAAAATAAGGTCAATAGAAATCCAATGGCAGTTATTAAAATCGATGTCATTCTGAACAGTAACCGCTGTGCAAACAGATAAACCATACAAATTGTGAGCTTCAAAAGTTTTGATATCTGAAGTAAGTCCGGCACCTCCCGAAGGATCATGACCAGCAATGGTTAGTATGTATTTATGATCGTTTATCATTTTATTTTGTCATTCCTGCGTAGGCAGGAATCTTAGTGTTTTAATCTTGTTGTTTGGATTCCTGCCTTCGCAGGAATGACATTCGTATCTTTTAAATAGACTTCGACGAGCTCCGTCTACGTATTTTTTACTTCGAAACCTGATCTTGTTGAAACTTCATCTTTCTAAAATCTTCCACCGGGTTTTCACTATTCCAAATACCACCTAAAACACCCACTCCTTTAAAACCTAATTTATCAAATTCAGCTAAATTTTCTGTTGTAACTCCACCCATACCAATAATGGTTTTGTCAATGTGATTGACATCAAATCCTCTACCATTGTATCCTTGTTTAGAAATAGATGAAAATACAGGACTTAGTAAATGATAATCAAATTCAAAAGTACAATTCTCAAGTTCCTCAGGTTCATGAAAAGAAGAGCTTATGGTTTTTCCGTACATATTATTGAGTTTGACAAAATAATCGGTAGGAGTATCTAAATGATCTCTTCTTTTTTGTTCCTGAAAATGAATTCCTTTTAAAGAATATTCGTTGACCAACTCATGAAAATAATGCACTACAATTCTGTTATGATATTGTTTATTTATCTGATTTAAATACTCACAATGTTCTTGGTAGTTTTTGTATGGTTTTCTAAAATGGTAGTATTCCAAACCTGCTTCGAATAATTCATTTAGAATTTCGATTTCGTTAGGGATATCAGTTTCTGGTGCTATTAGGATGATCATGGGAATTAGCTTAACAATTAGTGATTTTCAATTAACAATGTACAGAGAACAATTGACAATGCGAACATACAAATCATTCTTACATTATTAACTGTCCATCGCACATTGCAAATTGTTCATTGATTACAAATACACTTCTGATCCTTTTTCTTTAAATTCTTGAGATTTTTCTTGCATTCCTTTTTGAAGAACTTCGTTATCGTCAGTAATTTCATTTTCAGCTGCAAAATCACGCACTTCCTGAGAAATTTTCATAGAACAGAATTTAGGTCCACACATAGAACAGAAGTGAGCTACTTTTGCACCGTCGGCAGGTAAGGTTTCATCGTGATATTCCAAAGCACGTTCTGGGTCTAATCCTAAATTGAACTGATCTTCCCAACGGAATTCAAAACGAGCCATACTCAAGGCATTGTCTCTGTGCTGAGAACCCGGATGACCTTTGGCTAAATCGGCAGCATGAGCCGCTAATTTGTAAGTAACCACACCTACACGAACGTCTTCTTTATTAGGTAATCCTAAGTGTTCTTTTGGCGTTACGTAACACAACATAGCACAACCAAACCAACCAATCATAGCAGCACCAATACCTGAGGTGATGTGATCATAACCTGGAGCAATATCCGTAGTTAAAGGGCCTAATGTGTAAAAAGGAGCTTCGTCACAAACATCAATTTGCTTTTCCATGTTTTCTTTAATCATGTGCATGGGTACGTGACCTGGTCCTTCAATAAAGCACTGCACTTCGTGCTTACGGGCAATTTGAGTCAATTCTCCTAAAGTTTCTAATTCGGCAAACTGAGCAGCATCATTTGCATCAGCAACAGAACCTGGACGTAAACCATCTCCTAAAGAAAAAGCAACATCGTAAGATTTTAAGATTTCACAAATTTCTTCAAAGTGCGTGTATAAGAAACTTTCTTTATGATGAGCCAAACACCATTTTGCCATAATAGATCCTCCACGAGATACAATTCCTGTAACACGATTAGCGGTCATAGGAACGTAGCGTAATAAAACTCCAGCATGAATGGTAAAGTAATCTACTCCTTGTTCTGCTTGTTCTATTAACGTATCACGGAAAATTTCCCATGTTAAATCTTCAGCCACACCGTTTACTTTTTCTAAAGCTTGGTAAATTGGCACAGTTCCAATAGGTACTGGAGAGTTACGTACAATCCACTCACGAGTTTCATGAATATTTTCTCCTGTAGATAAATCCATAATGTTATCTGCTCCCCAACGACAAGCCCAAACAGCTTTTTCTACTTCTTCTTCAATAGATGAAGTAACTGCAGAATTTCCAATATTTGCATTGATTTTTACCAAGAAGTTACGACCTAAAATCATAGGTTCTGCTTCTGGGTGATTGATGTTTGATGGAATTACCGCACGACCTCTAGCAACTTCTGAACGTACAAATTCAGCAGTAATTTTATCTGGAATAGAAGCTCCAAAGTGTTCACCTTTGTGTTGCTTTCTAATTTCCGTCATTTCGTCAATTCGTTGGTTTTCACGAATAGCGATGTATTCCATTTCTGGCGTAATAATTCCTTTTTTAGCGTAGTGTAATTGGGTTACGTTTTGTCCTTTTTTAGCACGTTTTGGTTTGTGCTTTAAGTTAAAACGCATGTGGTCTAAACTTCTATCGTTTAAACGTTCGTTACAATATTTAGAAGAAAAACCGTCTAATTCTTCTACATCTCCACGATCTAAGATCCACTGTTCTCTAATTCTTTCAATTCCAGCATGGATGTCAATCTCCTTGTTAGGATCTGTATAAGGTCCAGAAGTATCGTACACCGTTACAGGTTCGTTTGGCGTTTTCTTTTTCGTTATTGAATCTGTTGTGTCGCTTAAAGAAATTTCACGCATCGCCACTTTAATTTGTGGATGAATTTTTCCTTCTACGTAAATCTTTTTAGAATTAGGAAACGGATTTCTTGTAATTCCGTCTTGTTTTGGTGCCGTGTCTTTGTTTTTCATTTTTTTATGGTATTGGCTATTGGCCTTTGGCTTTTAGCTCGTTATTATTTGTTATTTAGGTGCTAATGGCTAACAGCCAAAAGCTAATTGCTGAAAGTTATCCTCCCTGTGTAGCTTGAATAATAAGAATAGAGTCGTTGTTGTTTAGCTGAGTTTTCCCCCAAGTTTCTTTAGGAAGAATAGTTGCATCTATAGCCACAGCAATTCCGTTTAAAGGAGAGTTGATTTGATGTAGGAGTTCCACAATAGTGGCATTTTCTTTAATGCTAACGGTGGAATTGTTTACTTGAATAGAAATCATTAACAGTTGTTTTAAAATAGGAAGGTGTAAAACAAACTGCTTTGAATAGGTGTGTTTCAAAAAAAGCACACATAGAAAGATAGTAAACAAGTATTTCAACTCGTTTTCACTTTTCCCTTCGACGGTACTAACCGCATCAGGTTCAAAGGGTATGTCTCAGTTCCAAAAGGAACACCCCTAAAGTTTACGCAGCAAATGTAAGTAAAAAAATATGAGGAAAAGAAATGTGAGAATTTGATTTTTTAAATTCAAGGAATAAAAGTGTATTTTTAAACTTCTTTAATTTTTTGAAAAAGATTATTCTATGAAAATTATAAAAATAAAAAGCATTTTCTATACTGTTACAGTCTTGCTGTTGGTGCATTGCACTAGCGAAAAAGTTAGCGTAAATTTATTAGAAGGTACTATTGATACTGTTTTGGTAAAAAAGCATCTATATACTTTGGCGTCAGATGACATGCAAGGAAGAAAAGCAGGAACTCCTGGAATTGAAAAAGCAGCAAAGTATATTGAAGGGGAGTTTGAAGCTTTAGGATTGAAAACTTTTCAGGGAGCCAATTCGTATCGACAAAATTTTACCAAAGAAAATTTAGCGTTGTTTAATGTCATCGGTGTTTTGGAAGGAAATTCTAAAAAGGAAGAATTCGTAGTGATTTCTGCACATTACGATCATTTAGGAATTTTACCAGCCGTAAACGGAGATGAAATTGCCAATGGAGCAGATGATGATGCTTCTGGCGTGACGGCTGTTTTATCCTTAGCCAGTTATTGGTCGAAAAGAGGAGATAATGAAAGAACGCTTGTTTTTATTGCTTTTACAGCAGAAGAAAAAGGACTGTGGGGATCTAATTATTTTGGAACCAAAATTTCGCCAGAGAAATATATAGCCGGTATTAATATAGAAATGATAGGGAAGGATTCTAAATTTGGTCCTAGAACAGCTTTTTTAACAGGTTTTGAAAGGTCTTCCTTTGGAAAAATAATACAAGAAAATTTAAAGGGAAGCAATTTTACCTTACATCCAGATCCTTATCAAAAATTTAATTTGTTTTACAGATCTGACAATGCTTCATTGGCAAAATTAGGAATTCCAGCCCATACTTTTTCTACGTGTCCTATAGATACGGATGCCTACTACCACACGGTTGATGACGAAGTAGAAACTTTAGATTTACAAAACATTGCAACAACAATAAAAGCCATTGCCATTGGAACGGCATCAATAATTAATGGAAAAGATACGCCTAGCAGGGTTTCGGTTGAAAAATAGGTTTTGAAAAGCTCAATCCTAAAAAAGAAGCAATAAATTGTGTGATAATTTTATATATTCGATTTTAGCAATTAGAAATTACTTCCAAATTATGGCATACAACGAATTTTTAGCAGAACGTGTTCATCGTTTTTTTACAGACAATAAAGTAGCATTTAGAATCATGAAAATGATGGGAGGTTTGTGCTATATGGTAAATGAAAAAATGTGTATTGGTGTGATAGAAGAAGCTGTAATGGCTAGAATTGGCACAGAAAAATACGAAGCGGCTTTGCTAAAAGAAGGTTGTGAAGAAAAGATAGACTCCATAAGAGCAATGAAAGGTTATGTGTTTTTAACAGAAGACGCTACCGACATGGATGCTGATTTGGCCTATTGGTTGCAATTGGCATTGGATTTTAATCCCTTGGCAAAAGCGAGTCCGAAGAAAAAGAAAAAAACAAAGTAAAATAAAAAAGCTTCCGAAGAGGAAGCTTTTTTTTATATTTAAAATTGGTATCTAATCCCTAATGCAATGTCAGAATTTAAACCATCATAGGCATCACTAAATCCAAACTCTGGTCTGATATCTAAAGATAAAAGTAATGGAATGTCAAAGTTGTATTCAATACCAACAGTTCCAGAAGCAAATACTGCCGTGTTAGACACGCTGTCTTTTTTCCAAGAACCCAATCCACCACCAAAACCGGCATACCAATTCATTTTTTCGCTTAATTCTTTTAAGTCCCAAACCCATTGGTAATTTGCTGCTAGTTTGAAAGAGCTAACTCCGTCGCTATCTCTAAGTCCTAGATCTAATTCTAGTCGGTTTGATTTTTTTAGTAGATGTTGATAAGAAATTTCAGCGCCCAAACCACTGTTATCGCCAAATCGCAATCCAATAGCATTTTTTGAAATACCTTGTGCGTTTACAGAAAAAATGGCTGCTGTAAAAAGACAGATACTTAAAATAATTTTCTTCATAATGTTTCTTGTTTTTAATTTGTGCAAAGGTACAATATCCTAATGGATATGCAGTCTATTTCCTTTGCTATGGCTACTGAATTCTGGGGCATACATACTTTCTATAGAGCTAATTCCATTGCTGAAATTTCCTGAGTTGTTTGCACGAACATCGTATTCAAAAACATAAGTTCCTTTCGGTAAATTGTCAAAAAAGAAATGGCTACTGGCATCTTTGGTACTTTCATAATAGCCCAATCCATCTTGCCATTTGTAACTTGATAATACGTTAATAGGTTCTACTCCAGCAGCTCTAAGGTCCTTTAGGTGGATGAATTCAAGGTCTCGGTCCGTAGCTATTTCTATTCTAATAGTTATTAAACTACCTACTTTCAAGTTTGTGTTTTCTGTAATTTCTGTCAATACTTTTCCTTGCTTACTGTTCGATTTTAGAAAAAGTTTTTTAGCAATAGTAAGACTGGTATTGGTAGAGGTTATTTTATCTAAATCTTCAAAATATTGCCAATACAAAGCGCCCCAGGCCATTCCTTTGTCTTTTTTAGAAATGGTAACGGTAGCCATTTCAGGTGTAATTTCATTCGGTTTCCAAGATGTTTTGAAATAACCGGTTCCAGCTTCTGTTTTTACGTTTTCTAATTTGCTTGGTTCTATTTTTTTATTTCCTATAACAAGGTCTAGGCTGTTTTCAATAGCTAACCAATCGCTTCCTTGTAATAACAAAGCATAGATCGCTTCGGTAGTGGCTTTGGTGGTTTTCCAACTATGGGTTTGCTTGTTTTTTATTAAGTATTTTTTTAATGCGTCAATTGTTTTGGTGTCATTGTCAATTTCTGCAAAAACTTCAATAAACAGACTTTGAGTTTCTATTGGTGATTGGTACCAGTACCAACTTGATGTATTTTCTTTCCAATACATACCCATCTCCGAAGAAGTGATGCTGTTCTCTTTTAAAGATTGGATAATGTTTTTTGCTAAGGTTTCTTTTCCTTCTCTATAAAGAATCAAAGCAGACAGGCCTTTGTTGTATAATTTTGCTTCTTTCCAAAATTGCGCTGTTTGTTTTTTGTAAAAAGTAAGTGCATTGATGCTTGTATTCGGAATTGCTATTTTGTTATAAAAACTACGCAAGTATAAATAATGCAACTGGCTGCTGTTCAAATGGTTTTTTGCCAAATAGTCTTTTTCTGCTTGAATACCTTTGTTTTTGTTGTTTTCGCGCTGTCTGATTTCAGAAGCTTTTTGGGTCAGTTTGTTGTAATCATCCGTTATTTCTTTATCTAAAAATTGCAAAGCCTTTTTAATTATTTTTTCTTCAGTTACGGAATTACCTTGTATTCCCAATTTTTTTAAATGCCCAAAACCGGCAACAATATGTTGGGTAATATTTCTATTGGCATAGCGACTGCCTTTAAACCAAGGAAAACCACCGTTGCTCATTTGCATTTGCTCCAATTGTTCTAGGTTTTTGGTAAGATTGTTTTTTGTTTTTTCCAAGTCGAATAACAGAGCAATGCGCTTTTTTTGTTCTGTCTCCGATTGCGCATCTCGCAACCAAGGCGTTTCTTGAATGATTAGTGATTTTAGTTCTTGGTTTTTTTCTAGGTTGCTTAGCAAAGCATCACTCGATTGCCATTGTTTAAAAACAGCTTTTATTTTAGGATTGTTATTTACTAAATGGCTAGCCAAAACATTTGCGTAATACCTAGAAAAAGTTTGCTCGGCACATTCGTATGGGTATTCCATTAAATAAGGCAAAGCTTGTACCGCATACCAAGCCGGATTCGTGGTCATTTCTAAAGTTAGCTTGTGGTTTTTAAGAGTTTTTGAAGTGTTGTTTTTTAATTTGTCTAAGCTAAAGGTTTTGGTTTCATTCGCATTTACCCAAAGAGGTAAGGTTTCTGTAACCAACATTCTATTAGATAATACAGGCAATACATTTTGTTCTCCATCTGAAAAATCACCTGCTTTGGCAACTATTTTATACTGAACTGCCTGAATGTTTTCAGGAATTTGTAAAGTCCAAGAGACTTGCGTATTTCCTTTTGCAGCAATAGAAAAGTTTTTTGTTTTTACGGTATTTAGTAAAAACTCGTTAATATTCTTTCCTGTTAGTGCATCCGTAAGTTGTAGCTGCGCAAAACCTGTTAGCTGTTTTGTGCTCATACTGGCAATTTTACTTGAAATGCTTATTTGATCTCCTTCTCGTAAAAAACGAGGAGCGTTTGGCGTGATCATTAATTCTTTTTGTGTAAAGCTTGTGAGGGTTTTAGTGGCAGTTTGCAGTTTTTTTGTGTGGGCTAATAACTGCAATTTCCATTTGGTCAAAGCTTCGGGCATGGTAAATTCAAAACGGATGTCTCCATTTTTATCCGTTCTTAAATGAGGAAAGAAAAAGGCGGTTTCTTTTAAATTGCTTCTTGCCTGTACCTGATTCAATTCTTCTTCTATTTTTTTTAGCCCAGTTTTGGTAGAAATTAGAACAACCCCGTTAGCACCTCTAGCTCCATAAACGGCAGTTGCTGCGGCATCTTTTAAAACATCTAAACTGGAAATGTCATTGACACCAATAGAGCTAAGGTCGAAATTTTCTACAGGAACTCCATCTACAACATATAAAGGAGGAGAATTAGGAGTAGAAGAAGTACCTCTGATGAGAATATTGCTAGATTCACCATTTGTATATCCTAAATTTATTCCAGACACTTGCCCTTGTAAGGCTGAAGATATATCGCTAACTCTAGTTTTGGAAACAGCGCCTGTTAAGCTTGCTTTTCTTTGAGAACCATAACCAACTACAATCACTTCTTCAAGTTCAGAAGAACTTTGTGAGAGCATGATATTGTATTGGTTGTTTTTGGTAAGTTTGATGGTTAGTGGTTCAAAGCCTATATAGGTAAAAGTCAATTTGTCTCTTTTATTTGCTTTTAAAGTGAAATTCCCATCAAAATCGGTGCTTGTACCTTTTGAATTACCTTCAATACTTACAGAAACTCCAGCTATCGGTTGTTTGTCTTCGTCGTATACGGTTCCTTGAATAGTTCCTTTTTTGATGGTTTTGTCGTAGATGTTTTTTAAGACTAAGGTTTTTCTAATGGATTTTAAATAGGAAGTTTGGATCCAGTTGTTGTTTGTAAATGAAAATCCGAACCAATTTAATTGATCGAATTTTTGTTGTTGAAAATGGTATTTAGCATAAGAATTATTTCTTATAACAAAATAAGTCGTACCAAAACTGTTATGTGCGGTGCTGCTATTTCCGTAAGTACGATAGTTGTTTTTTGCTGTTGGAGAAAATTGCCATTGGTGGCTTTTAAATTCATCTAAGGAGGCATCATACATAGAAGCTAAAATTTCTGCTGCAACATTTTCTTTTTGGTTTCCTTTTATTTTAAAGGCCCATGTTTGCTCAGCTCCAGGTTGTAATTTATTTCTAAAAGTTAAGGTTTCAATGGTTAAATTGTGCGCTTTGTAAGGAACAGAAATGCTTAAGTTGCCTTTGTGAAATTCATTGTAATTTACATATTCATATTTTATAGCAAAGCCACCAATATCCTTTTTTGTTACTGGAATTGTTAAGGTTTTAATTTCATTGTTTAAATGAATAAAATGACGTTTTACAATTTTATGGTTTTTTTCAATAGCCAAACTTAGGGTGATGTCTTTTGATGCTGAACCAATTTTCAATTGAATAGTTTCATTAGGTTGGTAATGCTGTTTGTCGGTTTTTATAAAAAATAAATCTTGATCGGCAACCCTAGTCTCTTTGTCAGAAAACACGGAGAATTGCTGTTCTTCTTTTACCGTTTGGTTGAATTTATCGGTACATTCTAGTAGCGCAATATATTTTCCAGAAATCCATTGTTGAATGTTTTTTAATTCAATTTTTTTCGATTTTTCAGTATCGAATTTTTGTTGAAAAACCAGTTTTCCTTTTTCTTGTGAAATTTTATCATAAGGTTCGTTTGGAAATAAAGTTTCAAATTCTGTCTTTGTTATTTCTTGGTAATCAGGAGCCGGCCAACTACGAGATCTTAAGGGTTTTTTAGGCGCTGTTAATTTGTATATTTTCAGAATTCCTTTCGCAGCAACAAACTGATTGTTGAGGTTTTTGGTTTCCAAATGAATGGAATGTGTTGTTTGTGTTTTGTCTAATTTTTCGGGAATAGAAATTTTACTTGTTAAAGCATGGTAGCCCACTTTAATAGTGGTTTGTGTATCATGAGTTTCTCCATTGATATCGGTTACATCTGCGTAAACAACATAATTAAAAGTAGGCTGACTCTCTTTCGTTATTTTTGCATCAGGAATGGCTTTGAAATAAATTTTATAATTTCCTTGTGCATCAGTAGTAGTTTCTCCATGTGTAATTTCTAGTCTTTCAGATTGTTGAAAATTTCTTTGGCTCCAACGATACCAAGATGGGAAATTGGCAGTTCTTACCACACGGTAGCTTACTTTTGCTTCAGAAATAGTACTGCCTGAAAAGGCTGTTGCAGTTCCTGTGGCTATAATACTGTCGTTTAATTTATAGGTTTCTTTGGTAGGCTTAAATTCCGTTTTAAATTTTGGACGTTTGTATTCTTCAACGGAAATGCTAAAATTAGCATCGTAATCAAAATCAAAATCGGCGGTATTATAAAACTTACTTGGCTGTTTTTCACTTTCGTCAATTTCAAAAGAATAAGTTCCTGTTAGTCCATTGTTAGGGAGCTTAAATTCACCAGATATTGCCCCAAATTCATTTAGTTTTAAATCTAATTTTTGTACTTCCTGTCCGTTTGGATCTTCTACAATAAGTTCTACATATTCTTTGGTAAAAGCTTCGGTTTTAGTTCCTTGTTTTTTTAATAATATGGCTTTGAAGAATACGGTTTGTCCTGGTCTGTAAATACTGCGGTCGGTAAAAATAAAAGGTTTTATTTCAATTTCTAAATCCTCTTCCTTGTCGTCATAGCGTTGCCAATCGTTTAAATAGTAATTTCCAAAGTAGGCTGTTTCTTCACCATTTGTTACTGTTGCAACAAGGTTTTGGTGACGGGCTTTGGGTTTGTAGCTGAACCATCCATTTTTGTCTGTTTGAAAACTTTTATCAAGGTGTTTGTTGTAGGTGCTTGTTGTTCGACTGTTTTTTAAATTGACCTTTGCATTCGGAATGGGTCTTCCGTTGTTTCTGTTGACCACTTGGTAACTGTATACTCCATTTTCAGAATTTTGTATCAGTGCAAGGTCTGTGGCTTGTAGGGTACTTATTGCATTTAATTTTGTGTGGCTAATTGTGTCTTTGCTAGTTGTTACAAAAAGAATGTATTCGCCATGTGTAAATTTTGGCGTCACAATTTCGGTTTGGTGTTTTTGAAAGTCGTTTTCTGTTTTTAAAGGGACTTCCCATTTTTCTGTAGGAGGTTTTTTGTTTAAAAAACGAATTTTAAGGGAATCGCTGTAGATTTTACGAAACTGAGCACTTTCTTTTTTATTAATTTTAAAAGCAGTAAAATAAAGCTTGTCAATATTTGAGTACTCAATTAGCAAGCGGGTATGTGAATTTGTAGGAATGTGTTTTTCGCTTTGTATGCGTAGTTTTTTGGATTGAATTTGCGCTTTTAAGGCTAGGCAATTCTTGGATCCTTCACTGTTTGGAAAAAGACCTATTGCCAAGTTACAAGCCGCTAGTGCTTCCTTATTTTTAAATTGATTCTCTGTATTTCCTTTGGGGTTGTATTGATCTGCTTGTTTTTTGTAGCGCTTGGCTATTTTATAATCTAGCTGCGTAGATATGGCATGATGCCTGTATTTTTTTTGTAACTGTTTGTAACTTTGAAGTAATAAGTTTTCTTTGTTTTTAGAAATACTGTTTTTATAAATAAACTCTAAAGCATCTATATAAACAGTAATATAAGCTGTTGGATTTTTATCTTTTTTATGAAAATGAAGAAGTTGTTGATAGGTTTTAAGTGCAGCCAATTCCAAGGAACTACTGTCTTTGTGGACTAAATTTTCTTCTTCAAAATGAGTGAAATAACTGTCTTTTTTTAACTCGAATTTAGATTTAGGTTGACTAATTCTAGCTTCATTTATTTGGTAGAAGTCTAGCGCATTGTGACTTAAAAAGTCAAATAGTGTTGGACGGTATTTTTGAGAATTTTCTTCTAAATCTAAAATGTCCTTATAGCTTTGCAAAGCTGTATTCTGCGTAAGCTTACTATTTTCTAAAGATTTTTTATAATGGAAGGCAATTTCGGAAAATAGCGTTTGCAAATCCCAAGTTCTAAAATCTACGGACTTTGTTTCTGTTTTTGTCCGTTGGTAAATTTTCCATCTGTTTTTGTTGTAATATTCCCAATACAATTTGGCAAGAATACTTTCTAAAATATTTTTTGTAGGACTTGCAGAAGTTTTAATTTCTGCTTGTAATTGGGTAATCACTTTTATTTCTGAATCTTCTTCTAATACAAATGAGAATTTGCTTTTGTAGATCAGTGTTTTTATAAGTTGAGGTGAGTTTTTATCTTTTTTAGCTTTTAAGTAAATTTTTTCAACTTCAGAACTGGCCGATTTGGGTAGAAGTTTGAGTTCATAGGCATGTACATTTTCCCATAAACTACTATATGTATTGTGTTTTTTTTGTCCCTTAATAGCTAAAGAAATGGTAAGGAATAGGAGAATTAAAAATATCTTTTTCATGGGAATTGTTTTTTTGTACAAATTACTCTAAAATTATAGAATCTCTTCTTAGGTTTTGAAATATTCTTTTTGGAAATCCTTACTTTTACAATTCAAAAATAATCTTTTTATGAACATACATTTTATAGCGATTGGAGGAAGTGCGATGCACAATTTGGCACTGGCATTATATCAAAAAGGATACCAGATAACAGGTAGTGATGATGCTATATTCGAACCTTCAAAATCTAGATTGGATGCAAAAGGATTATTGCCAGATGCATTCGGTTGGTTTCCTGAAAAAATTTCAACAAAATTAGATGCTATCGTTTTGGGAATGCATGCGAAGGCCGACAACCCAGAGTTGTTAAAGGCACAAGAATTGCGTGTGAAAATTTATTCTTATCCTGAGTTTTTATACGAGCAGTCAAAAGATAAAACCAGAGTGGTGATTGGTGGTTCTCACGGAAAAACGACCATTACTTCTATGATATTACATGTGTTGAATTATCATGATGTTGCTGTTGATTATATGGTAGGTGCACAATTGGAAGGTTTTGATACCATGGTGCATTTGACTGAGGAAAATGAATTTATAATTTTAGAAGGCGATGAATATTTATCTTCTCCGATAGACAGAAGGCCTAAATTTCATTTATACAAACCGAATATAGCTTTGCTAAGTGGTATTGCTTGGGATCATATCAATGTATTTCCAACTTTTGAAAATTACAAAGAGCAGTTTCAAATATTTACAGATTCCTTGACCAATGGAGGGATTATGGTGTATAACGAAGAAGATACACATGTAAAAGATGTGGTAGAAGGAAGTTCACATACCATAAAAAGGTATGCCTATGGAACACCAAAGTATCATATTGAAAATGGAGTGACCTATTTAGAAACTCCGGACGGAGCTATGCCTTTAGAAATATTTGGCGGACATAATTTACAAAACTTAGCAGGAGCAAAATGGATTTGTCAGCATGTGGGTGTGGGAGAAGAAGAATTTTACGAAGCCATTGCCAGTTTTAAAGGAGCGAGTAAACGTTTGGAGAAAATTGTAGAAAATAAGAGTACAGTTGTTTTTAAAGATTTTGCGCATTCGCCATCAAAAGTAAAAGCAACAACAACTGCTGTTAAAAATCAATATGCAAAAAGAACGGTTTTAGCCTGTTTAGAATTGCATACCTATAGCAGTTTGAACGCTGAGTTTTTGGAAGAATATGTTGGAGCATTGGATAAGGCAGATAAAGCAGTTGTTTTTTATTCACCAAGTGCAGTTAAAATAAAACAATTAGAAGAGGTTACTGAAAAACAGATCAAAGATGCTTTTAAAAGAGACGACTTAATTGTATATACGAACCCTAAGGAATTTAAAGATTATTTGTTTTCTCAAAATTTAGAGCAAACAGCTTTGTTATTAATGAGCTCAGGGAATTATGGCGGTTTAGATTTTGAAGAAGTCAAAAATTTATTGAATTAAAAAGGGAGTGTAATAAAAAAAGGGAACAAATAAAATTTGTTCCCTTTTTTGTATGTATATATTAAGTTCAGTGCTTAAAATCTTTTTCCAATTCCAATTCCAACAGACCAAGTAGCCGTATGATTTGGTCGAAAATCGTAGAATATAGTGGGTGCTACATCCCAATCTTTAGCAAATTCTACTTCGTATTCAATTCCCGTTCTGATAATGAATAAATTTTCATTTTTTTCATACTCAATACCGCTACCCAGAACTAAAATCCATTCTTCGTAAAATTTCCAAAGCATGTCAAAGGTTAAAACAACAGGATATTCTTTTGAAACAGAAATGGTATGCTCTTTTTCTAATTCAAAAATTTCTAGTTCTAAATCGTTGTGAAATCCAATTCCCCATTCTTCATTAAACCAGTATTCTATGTCCAGTCCTAAAGAAGGAACAATTACGGTCTGATCTCCCTGATTTGTAGCCAAAGGAATGTAGGTGTGACTAAGTATTGGGCTAATTCTGAAATGTTTAAAGCTTTCTTGTGCAAAGGAGTTAAAAGTTAGAAAGAAGCTAGAAATTATTAAAATATGTAAGATTGTACGGGTGTTCATTTGAATGCTATTAAGTTGCAAAATTACGGATAATATCATGTTTGCTTTATGATATTTGTTAGTTTTTTTCTTAAGGAAATCTAATTGGAATATAGTCTGAGAATCATGAATGATAGTTTTGAAATTTAGTAGTAATTCTTGTGTTTTGTTTGAAAGATGTTGAAATGTAAAATTCTACTACAATATTAATGTTCTTTAAAGTTTTAGGAACCTGTGTTTTGATTTAACGACAATCGCCAATAGCTATCCTCTTTTTATTTTTTTTTGATAAATTTCATTCGCGATTTTTTTAACATTTTTTTAAAGGATTATTTATTAGGTCATATAAATCTATTACTATAATTTTGTGGCTGGTATGTACAAAGCACAAAAAAAACACTTCATATTTCAGCTTGTTTTACTCTTGTTCGGATTTGCAAATTTATATGCAAATTCAAATAATGATCAGGCTGCGTCTTTTTCTAAGAAATTAGACGAGTGCGTTCGTATCGAAAATCATCTTTTTTTTAAGAGCAATCCTGTTGAACATAAAAATGAAGAGGATTTATTTATAGAAGTTGTAGAAGAGGATTTGGAAGAAGAGGTTGAAGAGAGTTTAGATAGCTCTTCTTCTTTTAACTTTAAAAATATTGAAACCGGAACGGGGTTTCATGCGCAACGACTAGAATCTATTTCTTGCAAACGCAAAGAAGCAATCCAATACTTTAAGAGATGTGCTGGTTGTGTTTGTGATAGACTTTATGTAAAGTTTCAGGTCTTTATTATTTGATTATTCTTAACAGTAGGCTCAACTAACAACTTTTTATATAGGAGCTTGTCTGTAAAATCACGCCTTTTAATTATTAAAATAACAACAAGTGTTGGCATCATTAAGATGCTTAACATGAGTATTCTATAGTAAGAATCAATTACATCAAAAAAGATGAAATCATGAAAAATAACTTCATTTTCATAGGATTACTAGTATCCTTAATTCAAATTAGTTGTGAAACTAAAAAAATAGAACATAAAGAAGATATCGAGTTTCTTGTAACCAATCCAATCAGAAAAGATACTTCAATAACAAAAGATTATGTCAGTCAAATTCACTCAATTAGTCATATTGAACTAAGAGCAATGGAAAAAGGATATTTGCAAAAAATATCTGTTGATGAAGGTCAGTATGTAAAGAAAGGGCAAATCATGTTTCAAATTATGCCGAATATATACAAAGCAGAACTTTTAAAAGTACAGGCAGAAGCAAGAGCGGCAGAAATAGAATATAAAAACACCAAGCATTTGGCCGCGGGGAATGTCGTTTCTAAAAATGAATTGGCTATGGCGAAAGCAAATTTAGAAAAAGCTAAAGCAGATGTAGTATTGGCTCAAACACATTTAGATTTTACTACCGTTAGAGCTCCCTTTAATGGAATTATGGATCATTTACATGAAAGAGAAGGGAGTCTTTTAGAAGAAGGAGAATTATTGACAAGTCTGTCGGATAATAGTAAAATGTGGGTTTATTTTAATGTGCCTGAAGCAGAATATTTAGATTATATCGTCAGTGCAAATAAAGGTGTAAAACAAGAAGTTGCACTTTTGATGGCCAATAACAAACTGTTTGATAAAAAAGGAGTCGTGGAAACTATTGAAGCAGAATTTAACAATCAAACAGGTAATATTGCTTTTAGAGCAACTTTTCCAAATCCCGATCGAATTTTAAGACATGGACAAACGGGTAGTATAATTATGCGTGTTCCGCTTAAGAATGCCATTATTATTCCTCAAAAAGCAACCTTTGAAATTTTGGATAAAAAATATGTTTTTGTTGTTGATGAAGACAATGTGGTAGCACAAAGAGAAATAACTGTAGGGGCAGAATTACCTCATTTGTTTATTATAGAAGAAGGACTAACAGAAAAAGATGTGATTCTTCTAGAAGGTATTAGAGTTGTTAAGAACAATGAAGAAATTCATACCAAATTTTTAGCATCAAATAAAGTGTTGGCTGGTTTAGATCTTTATGCCGAGTAATTTAAAATTTAATCTACAAAATACATGTTTAAAAAATTTATAAAAAGACCGGTTTTGGCGATTGTCATATCGGTTATAATAGTCTTTATTGGAGGGCTTGCGATTAAACAATTGCCTATTTCTCAATTTCCACAAATTGCACCAACAACAGTAAATATTTTTATCGCTTATCCAGGGTCGAGTGCTGATGTTTTGGTGAATTCAACCTTAATTCCTTTAGAAACAGCGATCAATGGTGTTCAAGGAATGCGTTATATAGCATCAGATGCTACAAGTGCCGGAGAAGCAACACTTCGTATTGTTTTTGAACCAGGAACAGATCCTAATCAAGCTGTAGTTCGAGTCAAAACTAGGGTAGACCAAGTAATGCCTTTGTTGCCTGATTTAGTTCAGCGAGAAGGGGTTATTATTACTCCTGTACAGCCAAGTATGTTGATGTATATAAATCTTTCAAGTGAAGATAAAAATAACGATGAAAAATTTCTATACAACTACGCGTATACCAAAGTTATCCCTGAAATTCAACGTATCAACGGAATTGCAAGTGCAAAAATATTGGGAAGTAGAAAATATGCCATGCGTGTTTGGTTAAAGCCTGATAGAATGCGCGCTTATAATATTTCTGCGGAAGAGATTTTAGAAGCCATGGAGGATCAGAGTATTTTAGCAAGACCTGGTAGATTGGGTAGGAGTTCGGGTATGACTTCTCAAGCATTAGAATATGTTTTGACTTATCAGAATAGGTATGACAAACCAGAGCAATACAAAAAAATTATTATTCGGGCCAACGAAGAGGGAGAGTTGATTACTTTGGCAGATATTGCAGATGTGAAATTGGGAAGTGAGTTTTTCGATATCTATTCTAATTTAGATGGAAAACCTTCGGCTTCCATTGTTTTAAAGCAGACTTTTGGAAGTAATGGTAGTGATGTTATTAAAGCTGTAAAAGAAAAGTTAGCAGAGTTAGAAGTTGATTTACCTCCCAATGTAGATTTTCAAATTAGTTATGATGTATCCAACTTTTTAGATGCTTCTATAGAGCAAGTTTTACATACACTTAGAGATGCATTCATTCTAGTAGCTCTGGTCGTGTTCTTGTTTTTAGGAGATTGGAGATCAACGCTAATTCCTATTATTGCGGTACCGGTATCTTTGATAGGATCCTTTTTTGTAATGCAGTTATTTGGTTTGTCAATTAACCTGATCACCCTTTTTGCATTGGTGTTGGCTATTGGTATTGTGGTAGATAATGCTATTGTAGTGGTAGAGGCAGTTCATGTTAAAATGGAAGAAGAGCACTTGTCTCCTTATAAAGCCTCTTCAGAAGTATTAGGTGAAATTGGTGGAGCCATTATTGCTATCACCTTAGTGATGGTTTCAGTATTTATTCCCATTTCATTTATGACAGGTCCGGTAGGAGTTTTCTACAGACAATTTTCTATTACTATGGCAGGTTCAATTGTAATTTCTGCAATTGTAGCCTTAACCTTGACGCCTGTATTGTGTGCAATGCTGCTTAAAAATAATCATGGAAAAACGAAAAAATCACCAATAGATAAATTTATCATTTGGTTTAATAAGGGGTTTGAAAGGTTGACAGGTAGTTATGTCAAAATTTTAAATAAAATTGTTGCTAGACGTGTCGTAACTTTTGGTATGTTAATCGCATTTTGTGTGGGTATTTATATCACAAATGAAGCCTTACCCGCAGGGTTTATTCCAAATGAAGACCAAGGAATGATTTATGCGATTATTCAAACGCCCCCTGGAGCTACTTTAGAGCGTACCAATGAAGTTGCAAAAAAACTACAAGTCATTTGTGAAGAAACGGAAGGCGTTGAGTCGGTATCTTCTTTAGCGGGTTATGAAATTATGACCGAAGGACGTGGGTCTAATGCGGGTACTTGTTTGATTAGTTTGAAGCCGTGGTCTGAACGTCATCATTCGGTTCATGAGATTATGGAAGAATTGGAAGAGGAAACCAAGGATTTAGGAGCTGTTATTGAATATTTTGAGCCACCGGCTGTTCCTGGTTTTGGTTCGTCAGGTGGGTTTTCAATGCGTTTGTTAGATAAAACGAACTCTACAGATTACCATCACTTTGAGAAAATAAATAATGAGTTTATGGAAGCCTTGTCTAAACGTAAAGAAATTACAGGTTTGTTTACTTTTTTCTCAGCAAACTATCCTCAATATGAGCTAAAGATCAACAATAAGATTGCCATGCAAAAAGGGGTTACTATTGGCAATGCGATGGAAAACCTGAACATTTTAATTGGTAGTACCTATGAGCAAGGATTTATTCGTTTTGGTCGATTCTTTAAAGTGTATACACAAGCTGCTCCAGAATACAGAAAATTACCTTCTGATTTAGGAAAGCTATTTGTGAAAAATGAGGAAGGAGAAATGGTGCCTTATTCTGCTTTTATGTCTATTGAAAAGAAATTAGGTCCGAATGAGATTACTAGATACAATCTTTACAATTCCGCATCCATAAGAGGACTACCTGCTCCTGGTTTTACAAGTGGTGATGCTATTAAAGCCATCAAAGAAGTTGCCGCGAAAGAATTACCTAAAGGCTATGATATTGCTTGGGAAGGATTGTCATATGATGAAGCTAATAGAGGGAATGAATCGTTATACATTTTTATAATCGTTTTGATATTTGTGTATTTCGTTTTAGCGGCACAATATGAAAGTTTTTTATTGCCTTTTGTGGTTATTCTATCACTTCCAGTGGGAGTTTTAGGTTCGTTTATATTTTTAGAATCTATGGGATTGGCAAATGATGTATATGCACAAATTGGTGTCATAATGCTTGTAGGTTTGTTGGGTAAAAATGCCGTATTAATTGTGGAGTTTGCTGTTCAAAAAAGAAGACAGGGAGCAACAATACTCGAGGCAGCTATCGAAGGGGCAAGAGCAAGATTTAGACCTATATTAATGACTTCGTTTGCGTTTATTGCGGGGTTAATACCTTTAGTTTTTGCGAGTGGTGCAGGCGCAATTGGAAATAGAACTATTGGTGGTTCTTCTTTAGGAGGTATGCTTATTGGAACCATTTTCGGAGTTTTAATTATTCCAGGCCTCTATTATGTTTTCGCAAAAATTGCAGATGGTAATGTTCTTATTAAAGATGAATCATACGAACCTCTTTCAGAAGAATTTATTCGCAAAAATGAGGTGGAAGATAGAAGTGAAATAAATACGGTTCAAATTAGCAAATTAAAAAAACTGTTAGCGAAACTCAGTAAAAAAAATAAAGATGAATAATATAGATATAAGAAAAATCTGTTTAGTGGGTGTTGTTGCATTGCTAATGCTGAATTCCTGTGTTCCGACAAAAACGATAAGAAAAGCAAATACAGTTGTTCCAACGCGCTATGATAATCAGCGTATAGATTCTGTGAATACAGTCATGATGAGCTGGAAAGATTATTTTTCAGACGAAAAGCTTATTGCACTCATAGATTCCGCATTGGTTAAAAATCAGGAATTAAATATTATGAGCCAGCAACTAAATATTGCTAAAAATGAAATTCAGGCTAAAAAAGGAGAATATTTGCCTTTTGTAAATGTATATACTGGTGCTGATGTGGATAAAGTAGGAGCGTATACTAGAAATGGTGCTGTTGAAAAAAATCTGAATGTGTATGAAAATGAAGCTTTTCCAGAACCATTAGCGAATTACACTCTAGGACTATCTGCTTCCTGGGAACTTGATATTTGGAAAAAATTGAGAAATGGTAAAAAAGCAGCCGTTTTAGATTATTTAGGAACCGTTGAAGGGAAGAATTTTATGATTACTAATTTAGTATCAGAAATTGCAAATACCTATTATGAACTGATTGCTTTGGATAACCAATTATTGATGATTGAGCAGAATTTAAAAATTCAAATAAAAGCTCAAAAAATGGTGCATCTTCAAAAAGAGTATGCTAGAGTAACTCAGTTAGCGGTTCGTAGATTTGATGCTGAGGTATTGAAAAATCAAAGTAATATCTACGAAGTCCGACAAAAAATTGTGGAGGCTGAAAATAAAATAAACTTTTTATTAGGTAGGTATCCACAGCATGTTCAACGAGATTCTGACAATTTTATAGAGAAGGTTATTGATCCTGTGGCCGCTGGAATACCTTCTCAATTATTAGCCAACCGTACGGATATCAGGCAAGCTGAGCTAGAGCTGGCTATGTTAAAGTTGAATACGAAAATTGCAAAAGCAAATTTTTATCCTTCAATAGGGCTTAAAGCAGGTGTTGGTTTGGAAGTTTTTAAACCAAAATATCTTTTAAATGTTCCAGAGTCGCTTTTGTATTCTTTAGGAGGAGATATCGCAGGACCACTTATTAATAGAAGAGCTATAAAAGCGGACTATTTCAGTGCAAATAATAGACAGTTACAAGCGGTGTTTGACTATGAGAAAACTATTTTGAATGCATTTATTGAAGTTACGAATGAACTTTCAAATATTGAAAATCTAAGAAGAAATTACGATTTGAAAGCGAAACAGGTTGCGGCTTTGACAGAGTCTATTGATCTTTCAATGCGATTGTTTAGGTCAGCAAGAGCAGAGTATACTGAGGTTTTGTTAACGCAAAGAGAAGCCCTTGATTCTAAAATAGAAATTATTGAAACTAAAAAAGAACAACTTTTGGCAAATGTGAAAGTTTACAAAGCTTTGGGAGGTGGTTGGAAATAATTACGGATCAAATATTGATAAAAAAGCCGCACTGTAGTCTATACATTGCGGCTTTTGTTTTTTTTAAATTGTATGTTTTATTAGTTTTTTCGCCAAAAGAAAGGTGTAAAAAGGATCAATACCGTAAACAGTTCTAAACGACCAATTAACATTAAAAAGGAACAAAATAATTTAGCAGGATCTGTTAAGTTTGCATAATTATTTACCGGTCCCAATGTACCCAAAGCAGGCCCTACGTTTCCTAGTGATGATGCTGCGGCACTAATAGCCGAAAGAAAATCGAGTCCCATAAAACTTAATATGATGGAACTTCCAATAAAAATGAGCATGTAAATAACAAAGAAGGACAAGATGTTAAAAACAATAATTCTGGAAACGCCTCTGCCATCGTATCTTACAGGGATAATTGCATTGGGATGCAGTTGTTTTTTGAATTCTAGGATACTGTTTTTAATCATAATAATATGGCGTACGATTTTAACGCCTCCACTAGTTGATCCGGCAGAACCTCCTACAAGAAATAATGAAAAAATTAACATGGTGGCTAATGAATTCCACATGGTGTAATCTGCAGATATAAAACCTGTCGTTGTAATAACTGAAATTACTTGAAAACTTGCATGTCTAAAAGCACTTTCTAAAGAGCCCCAAGGCATTGGGTGTTGCACCGTAGTTTGTAAATTTGGATCTTGAAAAAACTGAATGATAAGCGTAATGACTATGGTAAATGTTAGTACGCCAAAAAAGTAGTATTTAAACTCTTCGTTTTGGAACATTTTTTTCACTTTCCCTTTTAAGGCAAAATACGTCAGTATAAAATTGGTACCAGCAATAAACATAAATACAATAATGATGTATTGTATCATTGGCATATGGTTCCAGTAAGCCATACTTGCATTTTTGGTAGAAAAACCTCCCGTACTTAGTGTTGCCATGGCATGATTGATAGCATCAAACCAAGTCATACCCGCAATTTTTAATAGAAAAAATTCAGTTATGGTAAGCGAAAAATAAATCAACCACAAACGTTTTGCGGTTTGTGTAATTCTAGGGTGCATTTTATCTGCTGAAGGTCCTGGTGCTTCTGCCATAAACAATTGCATACCACCAATACCTAATAAAGGTAAAATAGCAATGGTTAAAACAATAATTCCCATTCCTCCAATCCAGTGCGTCGCACTTCGCCAAAATAAAATTCCGTTAGGAAGAGCCTCTATATCATTGACAACGGAAGCTCCTGTAGTAGAATAACCTGAAATGGTTTCAAAAACGGCATCTACAAAGCTAGGAATCGTTCCGGTAAAAAGATAAGGCAAGGCACCGGTTAAAGTAAGTACAAACCAACCTAAAGTTACAATGATATATCCTTCTCTTTTTTTTAAGATTTTGGGGGCATTTCTGTTGAAAAACCACATCAGAAAACCTGTAAGAATGGTGACACCACCTGCTGTTAATATACCTGTGGCTGCTTCTTCCTGATGATAAAGACTAAAGGGAGCCGATAACAACATAAAAACTCCGTTCAAAATAGCCGTAAGTCCTAAAAAACTAACGACAATTTTGAGATTTAAATTACCTGTATTCATGATTAGTTGTTAAAAAGCTTTTCTACATCTCCAATCGCTTCAGGAAGACAAAATATAATAACACGATCTCCTTTTTCAATTTGAAAATTTCCAAAGGTCATCATGGCTTCTCCTTTCCTAACAACCCCTCCAATAACGGCTTTTTTAGTCAAGTTAATATCTTTGATTTGGCCTTTTGTGACTTTGCTATTTCTTCGAACAAAAAATTCTAAGACTTCTGCATCAACATTGTGTAAATTGGCAAGTGCTAAAACTTTTCCTTTTCTAACATGTCTAAAAATGGCACTTGCAGCCAATAGTTTTTTGTTGATCAAGGTGTCAATTCCGATGGTTTGAGAAATATTGATATAATCCATGTTTTCTACCAAGGCAATTGTTTTCTTTACACCTTTTGATTTGGCAACCAAACAAGACATGATATTGGTTTCTGAATTACCGGTAACAGCAACAAAGGCATCCATATTAGCCAAAGACTCCTCTTCTAATAGCTCAACATTTCTACCGTCACCTTGTACAATTAAGGCATCGCATAAACTGTCGGCCAACTCAAAAGCTCGGTCTCTATTTCGCTCAATTAATTTGACATTAAATTCGTTAGAGCATAATGATTTTGCGGCTTTTTGACCAATTTTACTTCCACCAAGAATCATTACTTCCTTGATTCCAATTTTTTCTTTCCCGATGAGTTTGTAAATTTTATCTACAGAATCGGCAGTGACAGAAAAATAAACCTGATCGTGATGTTTGAACAAGGTGTTTCCTCTAGGAATGATAGTTTCTACGGTGTTTTCTCTTTTTAGGGAAATGGTTGTAAAGTTGATGTCATAAAATTCTTCTTTGGCTTCTTGAACGGTTTTATTAACCAAAGGAGATTTTGAAGACAAACGAGCTCCTAAAATATTAATCAATCCGTTTTCAAATTCTATTTTGTCGTTAAATACGGATTCTTTCAGTAAAACTTCTATTTCTTGTGCAGCTAAATATTCTGGTGAAATCATATAATCGATTCCAACTTCTGCAAAATTTATTTCATCAGTAGTTAAAAATTCTGTGTTAGAAATTCTAGCAATGGTTTTTTTAACGCCTAATTTTTTACTCAAAGCAGCTACGGTTAGGTTGGTGTTTTGAGATTCGGTTACGGCTAATAATAAATCTGCATATTGAATACCAACATCTTTTAAGGTTTTAATAGAAGTGGCGTCGCCTTTTAAAGTAATTACGTCAAGATGTTCGTCGATGTATTTTAATTTTTTAGCATCGGAATCAATGACATAAGTGTCTTGTGATTCGTTGGATAGTAATTTAGCTAAGTGGAAACCTACATCTCCAGCACCAGCAATGACAATTTTCATTTTTTATGGTTTAACCGTAAAGTTGCTTCGTAGATTGTCTGAAAAGCAACAAATTATAATTCAACAAAGATATTACTCTTATCTTTGATAGAAAAATTAACGCTATGATTAATGAAAAGAAATCGTTCACGATAAAGGATTGGGCTGCGTCAGATCGGCCTCGAGAAAAATTAATTTCTAAAGGGATTCAGAGTCTTACAGATGCTGAGCTTGTTGCTGTTTTAATAGGTTCAGGAAACCGGAAAGTGAGTGCTGTTGAGCTGGCTAAAATAATACTGTCGGCTTGCGATCATAATTTGCGCAACCTATCACAACTTTCGCTTGAGCAATTGTTGGTTTTTGATGGCGTAGGAGAAGCTAAAGCCAGTGCAATTATTACGGCTTTAGAATTGGGTCGAAGATGCTTTTCGGAACAAAATTTAAGCAGTGACAAAATTACAAGTAGTAAGGATGTGTTCGGCATTATGTGTTCAGAAATAGGATCCTTGCAACATGAAGAGTTTTGGGTATTGTATTTAAATAATTCTAATAAAATTTTGCAGAAGCAGCAAATAAGCAAAGGAGGGCTTACGGGTACTGTTGTAGATGTACGGTTGGTTTTAAAAAAAGCTTTGAATTTGTTGGCTACCGGAATTATTTTATGTCACAACCACCCTTCAGGAAATTTAACACCAAGTACGGCTGATAAACAGATAACCAATAAACTAAAAGCCGCAGGAGAAACCATGGATATAAAAGTTTTGGATCATCTCATAATCACTGAAAAAATGTATTTTAGCTTTGCAGATGAAAATTTACTGTGATTAAATTTTAAGAGGTACTGAATGAAAAATGTAGTGTGGAGTTTGTATAACGAAAAACCCTTGTGGCTTCTTTTCCTAATAGGAGTTTTTGTGCGATTGTTCTTGTTTTTGTTTTTAGGATTTACCGCAGCGCATTATAACGATTCTGAGAATTATATAGCATTGGCAGAGCGTTTGCTTCAGCTAGACTTAGCTGGCTATCAATTTGAACGGACTCCTGGCTATTCCATATTGCTTATTTTGTCAGGCATTAATTTTAGCATAGTAATTCTGCTGCAATCCTTGTTAGGGATAGCTTCCATGTTGCTTTCTTATGTGTTGTTTATGAGTCGATTAGAAAAGAAAACTGCTTTTTTAATCTCCTTGTCGTTAAGTTTTATTGCGAATTATATTTTTTATGAACGTGCCATCTTAACCGAAACGTTGACCTTGTTTTTGTTACTTCTTATCGTTTATTTGTATGCTAAGAGTTTTATAAAATACAAATATACAATCGGGTTTTTATGTGCTTTTTTGATGCTGACTAGAACTCATTTTTTGTTTTTAGCTCCTTTAATTTTTTCACTTGTAGCAATCTCAGGTTTTAAAAAGGGAATGCGCTTTCATGTATTTAATTTTATACCTGTTGTTTTGCCAAGTCTACTTTGCTTTGTTGTTTGGAGTGGCATGAATAAGTATGAAAATGGAAAATTTGCTTTGACACCTTATATGGGAATTAATTTGGCACAATCTACGGTTCGTTTTTTTGATAAATATGAAGGAGAACAGCAGCTCATTAAAGAAATTTATGTTTCACAAATAAATCAGACAAAATTAGAAGATCCCAACAAAATAAAAAATGCTATTTGGTTTGCTTATGAAGAGCTGTTGCAAGAAACTGGTTTGACACTGCTTGAACTGTCAAATGTTTTAGGAGACATGTCGAAGCAATTAATTTCAGAAAATGTGGATTTGTATTTGTACCAAGTATGTATTTCTTTCAAAGATTTTTGGTTGAATGATTTGTATTGGATGAGAGATGATCTTGGAAAAGCAGAAAGATTTGTTTTTAATAATTGGAGGCGTACAGCAAGAGTTTTACAGCAAGCTTTGAATGGAATATTTATACTTGCAACTGTGTATTATGTGTTTTTATTCTTGTTTAAAAACAGTCAGTCCGATAAAGTCATAAGCCTTATTGTAATAATGGTTATGTTTGCAGCTATCAGTCAGGCTTTTATTATTTATGGCGATAATTCTCGTTTTTGTTTTCCATTTTACCCGTTAATCGCTTTTGTTTCCGTATATTTTATACAGGATTTGGTCAAAAAAAACAGCACAATTTAAGGACTATGATTTTAGTTTATACACATAAAATAACCCCAAGAATAACCTATATCTTCAAACATATATTTGTTAGAGTTTTAAATTCACAGGTATCGTTTACCACTAAAATTGAAGATTTTGTGGCACATAATGGCGTGAAATTTACCTATTCAAAAGTGGCCTTGGGAAGTGAGTTTTTTATTAGAAGTCATGATTTACTTTTTGAGCAAGGAATTAATGATATTGAAATTTCTATGCAAAAATGGAAAGATGACGTGCCTTGTTTTTTTAATGCAGGAAAAAAATCTTCAATTCCATTTGATGTTTTTGCAGCAAGTTTCTATTTGTTAACTCGTTATGAAGAATACCTACCACATGTACAAGATGCCTTAGAGCGTTTTCCAGCAGAGGAAAGTTTGGCGTTTAAAAATGATTTTTTAGAAAAACCGGTTATTGATATTTGGGCGTATGCATTGAAAGAAGAATTACAACTTCGTTTTCCCGAACATAATTTTGAACCAAGAAAATACAAATATCTTAGTTTGTTTACCATTAATGAGGCGTTTATTTACAGAGCCAAAGGTGTGGTAAGGAGTACAGGTGGTTTTATTTTTGATTTTTTTAGTCTTAAACTATCTGCCTTTTGGAGCCGAGCCATGGTGTTGCTGAAAATTAGCAAGGACCCTTATGATACTTTTGGAAGAATTGTGAGTTTGCAAAGAAAATACAAAGTAAATACGTCTATCTTTTTTTTAATAGCCAATTTTACCACCTTCGATACAAATATTTCGCTGACCAAAAATAAATTTCGTTTGCTTATAAAATCGATGTCTGATTATGTAAATGTGGGCTTGAATGCTTCTTTTTTTACCATGAAGAATGTGGAGTTGCTAAAGAAGGAAATGAAAAAGTTGGAAGCAATTATTAATATTCCGACCTTAAAAACCAAGCAGCATATGCTTCGATTAGATTTACCTGAGAGTTATCAAAATTTGATTGATTTAGAAGTTGAGGAAGATTATTCTATGGGGTATCCTCAGTATTTAGGTTTTAGAGCAAGTACTTGTACTCCTTTTTATTTTTACGATTTGGATTTTGAAATTCAAACCCCTTTAAAAGTAGTGCCTTTTGCTGTTTCTGATCATGTTTTAAAAGAAAGATTAGGCTTGTCAGAAAAACAAGCGCTTCGAAAAATTAAAGAAATTCATACCCATGTAAAAAAAGTCGATGGTACTTTTGTCACCTTATTTCACAACGAATTACTTTCAAATTATGGTGAATGGAAGGGGTGGAAGCATTTTTACGAACAGGTGATTGTGCTAGTCAATGAATAATCTTCCTTAAGCTACTTAATTTCTTTGTCAAATGAAGGAGACAAATTACTATTTATAAAATAGGTTTTAGGCTACTTTCAAATTCAGCATATTCTCTAATATAATCTTCTTCAGAAAATAAACCGGAATTCAATACCAAGCAAGTACTTCCGCTCGAGAAATTTTCCAATTCGCGCCAAACATTTTTTTCGATTAAAAGACCTTTGTTGGGATTGTTTAAAAAAACGGTTTTCTTTTCCATTCCATTGTCAAGTTTTACAAAAAAACTTCCTGAAATAGGAATCAACAATTCTAGTTGCTCTTTATGTGCATGGCCTCCCCTGTACGAGTCGGATGGAACGTCATATAAATAATACACCCGTTTAATTTTAAAAGGAATTGTATTGCCTTCTATAACAGCAAGATTTCCTCTTGGGTCTGAAATTTTAGGAATGTCTATTATACGGATGTTGTGCATATGATAAATTAAATCGGAGTATATTTGAACAAAAATAGATAATTTTTTTATACCAGTACATGAGAATATTATTAGTTGGTGAATATAGTAGATTGCACAACTCTTTAAAGGAAGGTTTGACCCAACTTGGGCATAAGGTGGTTATTATAGGTACCGGTGACGCCTTTAAAAAATACCCAGTAGATGTCAATATTGAATCCGTTTTTTTTAAATCGGGTTTGCCACTATTTATTAAAAGAGTGCTGTATAAATTGTTCAATTTTGATTTAAGAGGAATAGAACAAGGACTTCGCTTTTATACCAGTGTTCGAAAATTAGGGAATTTTGATATAGTCCAATTAATCAATGAAGAAGCGATAGATTCAACTCCTAAAATGGAAATTTTATTGTTGAAATTTTTATCTAAAAGAACCAAAAAAATGTTTTTGCTCTCTTGTGGAACAGACCATGTTAGTGTTTCTTTTGCCAATGCTAAAAAAGTGAGGTATTCTATTTTAACGCCATTTTTTAATGGTGATGACCCCGACAAGTCTTCCTATAATTTTGTGTTTAAATACCTTGAGAAACCCTATGTTAGGTTACATCAATTTTTATACAAAAATGTTAATGGTGTTATTGCTACAGATTTAGATTATCATATACCGTTATTGGGGAATCCGAAGTATATAGGCATGATTCCAAATCCTATAAATTGCGAAAAATTAGCGTCGACGCCTTTTAAAATTCAACAAAAAATAAGAATTTTTCACGGTATCAATTCTGGTAATTATTACAGAAAAGGAAATTATTTATTTGAAGAAGCATTGCGTATTGTTTTAGAAAAAAAACCAAACAATATTGAAGTGATTTCTACCAGAGATTTGCCGTATGATGTGTATATAAAAGAATACAATAATTGCCATATTTGTTTGGATCAGGTGTACGGATTCGATCAAGGCTATAATGCTTTGGAAGCCATGGCAAAAGGAAAAGTGGTGTTTACAGGAGCAGAGAGTGAATTCTTAGAATATTATCATTTAGAAAAAAATGAAGTCTGCATAAACGCCTTACCCAATGCTAAAAGTATGGCTGCCGAATTAGAAGCTTTAATTGAAAATCCTAATAAAATATTGGAAATTAGTAAAAATGCGCGCGCTTTTATACAGCGTGAGCATCACTATATTCAAATAGCCGAGAAATATGTGGCTAAATGGAATGAATATTAGTTTTTTTTCGTTTTTAAATACCGAATAGCAAAATAGAAATAGACACAACCTAGTAAGTACTGTAAAAAAACAACGGTCATCACTTTTTGATTGGCATGTGAAGCAAAAAGATTTAAGTATTCTGTGTGAAACGTCTCGAAAACCGGAAACACAAAATCAGACAAGCCGTCTATGGGTTGAGGAATGGGCTGTAGTATTCTTAATGATAATATTGAAATAATGGCGATTGGAATCCAAAGGAGCTTGGAACGAAAAATGGCTAAATTTTTTTCAATACAAACACCAATAGCAAGCAAATACACTGGACTAAACCAAGTGAAAAAACGCTCATTGTCGGCACCTGTTAACCAGCATATTAAAAAAGAAATTATAGTAAGTACTAACAGGTATTGGTTTTTTAAATAAAAGCTTATCATATTCTTGTAAAGTAAAAACGGAAAAATCAGCCAAATTCCGAGACTATTAAAAGCGGAAGAAATTAGCGCGTAAAAACTTTTGTTGTGTGCCCATCTATACAGCGCTCCAGAAAATGAATAACCGCTAGTTGTTGGGTTAACCAATTGGTGACTTATATAAATTCCTAAAAGAGCAATTGCAAAAGCTGGAATAAATAAAGTAAGCGTTGGTTTTATTTTAGAAAGCTGAATAAAAAAAAGTTGTTTTTTGTCTATTGGGTTGTACAAGCATAGCAGACTAAAAGAAAAGATTATTAAAAATTCTCGAAAGAAAACCGCCAAAAAGGAACTCACTAAAAAGAATAAATACGCCGTCAACGAAAATTTGTTTTTTAGCGATTGCGTTAAATTTAAAAAACAAACAACAAATAGAAACGCAACGGGATCACAAGACATTGGGTAAAATTGATTGAATCGGATGTAAAAGATCCAACTGCTCATTAAAAATAGAACCAGTAAAAGGTTTATTTTTTTATTTCGAATAAAGTGTCCAAGCCAATAAAATAGTAGCAAACAGCTTAATAAAGCAGCAATTTGGTTGAGTATTAGAAAATTGGTAAAAATACTAAAAGGTAAAAAAGTTGCTAAATAGGGAGTTCCTATTCGGTAGCAAAAAGGCTCAGCGGTTGCAATGGGTTCATTTTTAGTTATTTGTTCTGTAATTTCGTAATAATGAATTCCATCATAGCCCTTGCCTTCAGCTTTTACTATTCTGTCTTGAAAATTATAATTAACAACCAGTAAAATAACAAAATACAGTCCTAATATAAAATAGGGAGTTTTTCCTTTTAGCATCATTATTTTATGTTTTTTTTGGTCATCCATTTTTTTCGAAATAGGACAATCATTAAAATAAAATTCAAGAAGTTAGCGGCTGCGTAAGCCATTAAAACACCATTTAAAGCAAATTTTTGCAACCAAAAAACACTTAGTATAATAAAGACGATGTAAAAAATAACTTCTACAAATAAGTACGTTTTTATCATTGTTTTAGCCAAAAGTTGATAGCCAAAAGCCAACGATAACACTTTAAAAATATCGCCTATTATTTGCCAAATAAAAAGTTCAGTAACGGGTAAAAATTCTTGATTAAGCAATAGTAGAACTATTGGTTTTCTGAAAATAAATAGCAGACCCACAATAAAAAGAAAAGGTGGAACCAAGGTTTTGTAGTAATTTGTTAGTTCTTTTTTTAAATCATCGTCAGAATTAATAGAAGCTAATTTGGGTAAATAGTACATCGAAATTCCTGAGGAAATAACCAACATATAATAGTTAGAAATACGTGTCATGGCCTCCCAGTAGCCGGCAGCATTTAGGTCAATGGTATCGGCAATTAAATTTCGAATATAAAAATGACTACTAGGTACTATGAGCGCACTTGCTAAAGTCATTATAGAAAATAATAAAAGAATTTGTAATTTGTTTTTTGAAAAGTAATGCAGCTTAAATTGAAAGGGAATTTTAAGTTTTTTAAAATAGTAAAAACTAATGCCAATAGCGAAAGATTCAATGACAGCAATTCCAAATAGCGCTCCTGCTAATAAATGTTTCCAAATAAATAGTACGGACAATACAAGTCCGAATAAGGAAACAAAAATGTTTAGGTTGATTAAAGATTTGAATTTTTGAAACCCGTTGATAACCGCAACAAGCAAGTTGTTTATTGAATACAAGGGTAAAAATAAAGCCAAGCTATAAAGCACAAATTTGAAATTGAAGGCGTCAAACAGAAGGGTGTTGAAATAATTTGTAAAAAGAACTAAAATAATAGAAATCAACAAACTGATGCCAATGCTTGAAATTAGTGCTGTTGTGATAATTTTATTGATTTCATTTTGATCCTCTTTGTGTTCTGCTATAAGTTTGGTAACGCCAGTATCAAAACCTAAGGTTGAAAATGTTTTGTTGGTGGTGTTAAAGTTTTTAAAGTTCCCTAGGTATACCATTCCTTCACTTCCTAGAAAATGGGCAATGACTTTCATAGAAATAAAACCAGAAATAAATTTTACAATTACGGAGAGTGAGTTATAAGAAATAACTTTAAATAGTTGGTTTTTTTTGTAAAAGTTAAACATCTAAGTCTTTGATTATTTTTGCAGGGTTTCCTCCCAAAACTACATTTTTAGGGAATTTCCCTGAAACAATACTTCCTGCGGCAACGACTGAATTTTCTCCAATGAAACTGCCTTTCAGTAGGGTAACATTATTACCTATAAACACATTGTTTTCAATAATTACCTCTTTGCAAATATGACTGTTACTTGTTCTTTTTTGAGGGTGAATTGAGTGAAAGTCGGAATCGTATATATGACAGTTTACACCAATCAAAACATTTTCACCAATGCGTATATTTGTTTTTTCGGCAATAAAACTTGCGTTGTTGTTTATAGCGGTGTTTTTTCCTATAACAATAGTTGCTTCTTTTTCTCGTGCTTCAAAATAAGAATAGTGTGAATAAAAATTGGGAGATTTTACGACTCCTAATTGTACGTTTTTTTCAAAAGAAATACTTCCGTATCCGTTGCATAAAACAGGATGAAATACCAATGGCTTGCCTAGAATTTTTTTACATGTCGACAAATAGTTGTATTTTAAAATACGAAGTTGTACAAAGAAGAAATTTTTCAAAAAACGGTAGATTTTCATTAATAACGGTTTAAGGTATTAATTATTTTTTCTATTTCAAAAGTTTCCAAAATAGGGTTTAAGGGGATGCTGAGTGTTTGCTTGTGAATTTGTTCTGTAATAGGGAAATTCAGGGTATTCCACTCTTGAAATGCTTGTTGTTTATGAGGTGGAGTGGGGTAGTGAATCATACTTTCAATACCATTGTCCAATAAATATTTTTTTAAGTTGTCTCTTTCTTCAGTAAGAATCGTAAAGATGTGAAAAACATGATCCTTTCCACCTGAAAATTTAGGCAATAACAATTTCGGGTTTTTTATGGAAGTCAGGTAGTGTGCTGCAATAGCCCTACGTTTGTCATTGTCACCTTCAAGTGATTTTAACTTAACGGATAAGAAAGCGGCTTGTATTTCATCCAATCTACTATTGATGCCTTTTAATGTATTGACGTCTTTTTTTTCAGAACCGTAATTGGCAATTTTTTTGATGATTTGATATAGTTTGTCATCATTGGTGGTAATGGCACCACCATCACCTAAAGCTCCAAGATTTTTTGAAGGATAAAAACTAAAGCCAGCTGCATTTGATAAATTACCCGCTTTTTGTCCGGAGTTGTTCATTGCTCCATGCGCTTGAGCAGCATCTTCAAGCAATAAAAGCTTGTGCTCTTTTGCCATTTGTTGAAGAGTTTCCATATTAGCCAATTGCCCGTATAAATGTACCGCTAATATTCCCTTTGTTTTAGGGCTAATGTGTTGTTGTACTAACGCAGGGTTGATATTAAATGTTGCGCTATCGGGTTCAATTAAAATAGGACTAAGCCCTGTTTCTGTGATGGCTAAAATTGTAGCAATATATGTATTGGCCGGCACAAGTATCTCGTCACCAATTTGTAAGCGCCCAAGGGCTAAATATCCTTTAAAAATAATTTTTAATGCATCCAACCCGTTTCCTACACCTAAGCAATATTGCGTACCGCAATAGGCTGCAAAATCCTTTTCAAAGTTGCTTGTTTGTTTGCCTTTAATATACCAACCACTCTGTAAAAAGCTGTTGAAGCTTTTTTTGAATTCAATTTCAAAAGGTTGGTTGACTTTCTTTAAGTCATTAAATTTTATCATAGCCAAAGATTTTCTATGTTTTTGAAATTTTCGGTTTTTATAGCGTAACGATTGTAAAGTACTGGTTGGCTCTCAAAGCCACTTTTCCAATAAAATAATGCTTCGTTAATTTGTGTTTTGTCTTCAGATGAGGAAGTTCCAAAGCTGAAATAATGAGCGTTTTTAAAAACCGTGAAGATCAACTCGTAAAACAACAAATCAATTCCGCCTAATGAATTGTATTTTTTCAATCCTGATGTGTATTGCGCATGTGCTACCTTATTAGCGTAGTAAATGGTCGTTCCTCCTATAATTTTATCCTCGTAATAAATATTAAATTGGCGAATATTTTTGGGGAAGCGCTTTTTTAAAAGGCTTATTTCTTGCAATGAATGAACAGGAGAGGCCTTGTACTTTTCTTTCAGATTCGGTATTAAGACTTCTTTCCAGAAGGAACTAAGGTCTTGTTCTTCAGTAATTTTAATACCGTTTTTAATCCCTAATTTCACACCTCTTTTTCTCGATTTAGACAGGTTTATTTGAGTTCTTAAATCAGTGGCTAATGAAATTTCACTAGACAATAGTTTTGCTTCTAAGGTTTTTGTTAATGCATAAAATTCTTCAGATACAATTTTGGTATAAATAGAAGGCAAAGGTTTTACCACAAAGCATGCTATTTTATGTTGATATAGAAATTCTAAAATGGTTTTAAAAATATGGCAATAATCTCTAAAAGTACAATTGTCATGTGTTACAATACCTCCGTATGTGAGCCCGGAATGAGTGCTTACTGTCGTTTCTTTTTTATTAGCAGGAAGTACGGCTATTAAAACTTCTTTTTTAAAAATCAACAATGAAAAATCTTTAAATCGATCTTGATGATAATCCATATAAGCACGCTCAAATAGAAAAGTTGCATTTTTTGCTGCTTTTACAAATGCATCCCATTCGGACTTATATAAACTATTGTATGGTATTGTTTTAAATATGCTCATTTACAAAAAGAAGTTGCTAGTAGCACAAATATACAGTTAATTGATTTTATCAGATTAAAAGTTTAGGGTTAATTGGACAATAAGACGTTTATCATTTGGAATTGGTAGTTGCGCATTTCAAATTAATAAATATCTTTACGAAATAATCACTGATCATGAAAAAAAATATCCTTTTACTTATTGCTGTTGTTTTAAATTTTAATTTTTTGGTTGCCCAAGAAAGCATTAATGAATATGCTTATATAGTGGTGCCTGATGAATTTTCTTTTCAAAGAAGTCCTGATGAATTTCAGTTAAATTCGCTAGCTAAATTTTTATTAAAGAAACAAAATGTGTTGGTTTTTGGTGAGTATGAAGACATTCCTGAACAGTATCGAAATTTGAATTGTGGAGGTTTGAATTTTAAATTAAATAAAGAATCAAGTGCGTTTAGAACCAAATTAAGTTTTGAACTTAGAGACTGTAGAAATAAGATTGTATATAAAAGTGAGGTTGGTACCAGTTTAGAAAAAGATTATAAAAAAGGATACCAAGAAAGCTTGCGAAATGCCTTTGCAAATTTTCATAAATTAAATTATAAATACGAGCCTAAGATAGCTATTGCTGCACAAGTAATTCCTGTCGTAACTGCGAAGGTTCCTTCTGTCGTGGCTGCATTACAAACGCCTACAAAGTCTGCTGCAAATGTGTATACTTCTGCGCAGGGATTGGCTATTCAATTAGAAGAAAGCAATGGAAGTTATATAGGGAAAGTATTGAAAAGTACATCGATCAATTATACAGAAGGACAGTTGATTTGCAAGTTGTTCCAAACTTCTTTAGCAAGTGTATTTAAGGCAGAATGGAAAGATGCCTATGGGAATTTTGTTAATACAATCGCATATTTTGATGCTGAAGGTAATTTAAATGTTGATTTGGCAGGAGCTACAGGAATTACAGTAGTAAAGTTTGCAAAATAGTTTAATAATTGTATTTATCCTTCCATCTGATTTTTAAAAATTCTCGGAAGTTTTGTTCTCTACTATTGTTGCTAGGTTCGTAAAACTTTGTGTTTGAAATTTCTGTTGGTAGAAATTCTTGAGGAACAAAATTATTCTCATAATTATGTGCGTATTTGTAGTTTTTTCCATAATCCAAATCTTTCATTAATTTGGTAGGAGCATTTCTTAAATGCAATGGTATGGAAAGATCACCTGTGTTTTTGACTAGATGAAGCGCTTCGTTAATTGCCATGTAAGAGCTGTTACTTTTTGGGGAAGTCGCTAAATAAATAGCACACTGACTTAAAAGAATTCGAGCTTCTGGATAGCCAATGGTAGTAACAGCTTGAAATGTTGAGTTGGCCATAATTAATGCCGTAGGATTGGCATTGCCAATATCTTCTGAAGCAGCAATCAATAAACGTCTGGCAATAAATTTTACATCTTCACCACCTTCAATCATTCTTGCAAGCCAGTAAACCGCCGCATTGGGGTCGCTACCTCTAATAGATTTGATAAAAGCAGAAACGATATCATAATGCTGTTCACCTGTTTTATCATAGCGAACTGTGTTTTTTTGAACTTTAGATAAAACCAATTCGTTGGTAATAACAACAGGAGCTTCTTCTGAAGAAACCACCAAATCGAAGATGTTTAACAATTTTCTTGCATCACCACTTGATACCCGAATGAGTGCGTCGGTTTCTTTTAGCTCTACCCGTTTGTCTTTTATAATTTGATCCATTTTCATAGCTCTATGTAACAAATCAATCAAATCGGTTTTGTCGAAAGAATTTAGAATGTATACTTGACATCTAGATAATAGGGCAGGAATCACTTCAAAACTTGGGTTTTCAGTGGTAGCACCAATTAGGGTGACCCAACCTTTTTCAACAGCAGCTAATAAGGAATCTTGCTGAGATTTGCTAAATCGATGAATTTCATCAATAAATAAAATAGGGTTTTTTACAGTAAATAAGCCTGTGTTTTGTCTCGCTTTGTCAATAACTTCCCGAACATCTTTTACGCCAGAATTAATGGCACTCAGTGTATAAAATGGCCGTCCAGAAACTTCTGCAATAATATTGGCCAAAGTGGTTTTTCCAATTCCCGGAGGGCCCCATAAAATTAGGGAGGGAATAATACCTTGGTTTATATGTTGCGTAAGAATACCTTTGGGGCCAACTAAATGTTGTTGACTAATATAATCGTCTAAGGACCGAGGTCGTATTCTTTCAGCTAAAGGTTCGTTCATTTGGTAAAATTAGTAAAATATTAGGGATATTGCTTCCTGATTTTTTTAAATTAGCTTTCGATCTATGTGTCTGCAATATGCGAAAAAACGAAGAAGAATTTCAATATACAAAAGAGGTTATAAGGGTGCCCATGACGGTCGTTTTTTTAATGTGGTTTGTTTATTGGATGGAAATAAAATTTCAAATAAACTTTACAAGACATGGCGTTTTTCCCAGGACAATTTCAGGATTGCAAGGCATTTTATTTTCACCATTTATTCATGGTGATATAAAGCATCTATTTAATAATACAATTCCAATATTTGTGTTTTTAGGAATGCTATTTTATTTTTATAGAGCGCTTGCTTGGCGTGTTTTATTACTTGGATTGGTCCTTTCAGGATTTGGAACTTGGCTGATAGGTGTGAAAGCCTTTCACATAGGTATGAGCGGCCTTGTATACATGCTGTTCAGTTTTATTTTTTTCAGCGGAATGTTCCGTAAATATTATCGTTTGTTGGCAGTTTCCTTAATCGTTATATTTTTATATGGAAGTATGGTGTGGTATGTTTTTCCTATAGATAGGGCTATTTCTTGGGAAGGACATCTGTCGGGTTTGATTAGCGGTTTAGCAATCTCGCTGGTGTATCGAAAAATGGGGCCACAACAAAAGAAACATCAGTTTACGAAAAATGAATTTGATACTTGGTTTGATGAAGAAGGAAATTTCAATCCTCCACAACCAGAGGTAGAAGATGAGTCAGATGAGAATTTGTTAGCGTAAAAAAAATGAATATTTCAAAATATGAATGCAATTTTGTTTCTTACAACACTCAACACTCAACACTCAACACTCAACACTCAACACTCAACACTCAACACTCAACACTCAACACTAAAGTCTTTGTCTAACAGCTTCGTACAAAAAGGCACCGCAGGCAACAGATACGTTTAATGATCCAATGGTTCCCTTTAAAGGTAATTTTGCTTTTACATCTACCATTTTTAAAATAGAAGGATTGATCCCTCGATCCTCTGAGCCCATGATAATAGCTGTAGGTAGTTTTAAGTCAGCTTCGTATAAGATGTTTTCTGTTTTTTCAGTAGCCGCTACCATTTGAATTTCTGCAGCTTGCAAGATGAACAATGCATCTTTAATATGATCCACTTTACAAATAGGAATGTTAAAAGCGGCACCGGCAGAAGTTTTTACAGTTTCAGCATTTACAGGAGCATTTCCTTGTTTTTGAATGATAATTCCATGTACACCAGTACATTCAGCAGTTCTTATAATAGCCCCAAAATTACGTACATCAGAAACCTGATCTAGAAGTAAAAACAAAGGAACTTCTCCTTTATCAATCGTTTTTGTAATAAGTGTGTCTAAATCGTGAAAATCGATTGGGGCAATTTGCGCAACGGCTCCTTGATGATTTCCATGTTTAGAAAGCCTATCTAACTTTTCAACAGGTACATAACTAAATGCGATATTGTTTTTTTTCAAAGACTGCATCAATTCAGTCATTAAATGCCCAGATATTTCTTTTTGAATAAATACTTTATCAATAGAATTGTTACTGTTAATAGCTTCTAAAATGGCTCTAATACCGAATATTCTTGTTGTCTTTGTTTCCATGCTGCAAATGTAGTTTAAATAAATAAAAAAACCACCTGAGGCGTCAGGTGGTTTTTAATAATCTATTTGATTTGTGTTTATTTAAAGGTCAAACCACATTCTATCATAGTGTTCTACATCAGGAGCATTATCTCCATTTGCCGCAGTAACATCTGGTGGTATTACAAGTCTTCTAAACATATCTTCACCTCCTGCTCCACCTGTAATGGCATTTGCAGGTTTTGATAACGCAGGGATTTCGTTTCCAATAGTTCCAGATCGTCTCCATGTTGTCCATGCCTCTAGTGGTCTGTCAAATTGAGCTACCCAAAATTGTTCATAAATAATTTGTAATGCTTCAGCTTTTGTAGCGAAGGCAATTGGGAATTCTGCTTGTAAAGCAGAAGCATCGGCAATACCCCATTTTTCACAAGACGCTGCTAAAGCATCATTTAAAAGAGATCTAGCTGCAATTAAGTTATTGTTAAATCGAGCTTGTGCTTCAGCTTCTAATAATAATTGTTCAGCATAAGTAAATAGGTCATCAGTTTTGTCGCCAGCCCAAATGACATCTCCATTAAAAAATGAGCTTGCACCGGCTTCTTTTGTTACCGCATTTTCCGTCGCAACTACACCTATATAATTTGTTTCATATTCATCTTCATCACTGTTTGTATAACCAAATCTGAAAAACACACTCCTTCTAGGGTCATTGTAGGTGTTCATTATGTCAACTAACGATTTTCCAGGAAACATATCTTCTATCCCGCTTGGGCCATAATAAGCATTTCTAATTGCTGCCATTGGATGGTTGTTTCCTGTTTTGTCGATGTAAGGGAATCCGAAAGTTCCAGCAGAGCTGCTTATCATACCTCCCGCTGTAAGCATTTGTTGAATTTCAGTTGATTTAGAAGGATCTTTATCTACCATTAACATCAAAGCTCTAAATTTTATAGATTTCGCTAAGCTAATCCATTTGTCAACATCTCCATTGTAATAATAATCGTTTATTACTATACCAGAGCTATTATCAAACATAGCTATTGCTTCATCTAATTGAGTAATGATTCCATTCAAAACGTCTTCTTGACTGTCAAATTTAGGTTGAGAAATTTCTGTTTTGTTTGCTTCACTAAAGGGCATATCACCAAACATTGTGGTACCGAAATAGAAATTAAGCATGTTTAATGTCATGCACTGTGCAATAACATTAGGTTGCGCAGGTGTTTTTGTTTCTGCAATTTTAATGGCTTGAACCAAGTTTTTAGCAGTGTTTACGTAAACCCCTGACCAATTGTTGTTTAGAGTGTAGATACTCATGTCATAAGTGTCTTCAGCTCCTGCACCCCAACCTTCAGACCAACCAGTAGCCCATATTTGTGTAGCGAATCCGAAAGGAATTGATCCGTCTCCTCCATTTCTATTAGCAGAAAGTGCGGCTCCAGCTCCGTTGAATAAGTATTCAGGTTCAATGTTTGATGAGTCATTTGGACTTGTATTGATATCCAAATAATCATCACAAGATACTACAGAGGTTCCTAGTAGTATTGTCAATATATATATTATATTTTTCATCTTTTTTTAGTATTAAAAAGTTAATTTAATGTTTCCACCTAAACTTCTAGTAGATGGTACACTTTGAAATTCAACACCTTCTCCTGTTAAACTACTTCCAAAGAAGTTAACCTCAGGGTCAACATGGGGTATATGGTCTTTTATGATCCATAAATTTCTTCCTTCTATACCAAGACTGATTGAATTGAAAAATGTTTTCTCAACTATTGATTTTGGTAATTCGTAAGATAGAGTGACTTCTCTTAGTTTTATGTAAGAAGCATCATATATGTTTCCTTCTGTATTACTGTTACTAGCGGCGTCTTCCCAGAATGCTTGAGCAGTTACTTCGGTTGTGTTTGGCGAGTAAGTACCATCACCGTTATTTATTACACCTTCTGGAACAAAAGGGGCATCTCTATTTGCAGCTGTATCAGCAGATAAACCTTGAACTCTTAAAGCTTGAGAAGTTGCTGAATAAATAACACCACCTTGTCTGATGTCAACAAGTGCACTCATGCTGAAGTTTTTATAACGAATAGTATTACCTATTCCTAATGTCCAATCAGGATAAATATCTCCCAATCTTTGGTCGGTAACAATATTTCTTCTTCCCGTTGTTGCATCATATACAATATTGCCATCAGGGTCTCTTTCCCAAGCAGTTCCATAAAGACCGAATGATTCTCCAGGTGCCGCTTTAATAGCTAATCCACTCCAACCACTTGTTAAGGAGTATTCATTAAGTCCTTCAACTAACTCAACAACTTTGTTTTCGTTAGATGAGAAGTTGAAATTAACTCCCCAAGTAAAGTTTTCTGTTAATATTGGTGTTCCAGTAAGTCCTATTTCAATACCTTGATTTTGTACCTCACCTGCATTAATAAGTTTGTACCAAAACCCAGTTGATTTGGCTACTGCGATATTTAAGATTTGGTCTGTTGTATTCTTTTTATAGTAACTGAAGTCTAACCCTAGACGGTTTTGTAGAAATTTTAACTCCAAACCAATTTCCTGAGAAACTACATTTTGTGGTTTTAAGCTATCTCCAGATGGAATGGTATTAGGTGCTTGAAAAGCACTGTATGATCCATGTGGGAATACACCTTGGTAACCTAGGTATTGTAAGAAATACGTGTCTTTTGGTTCGTAAACGAAATCTAAGCCGTATGGTGTTGTGTCACTACCAACATTGGCCCAATTCACTCTTAGCTTACCAAAGCTTAATATGTCATTTTCAGGAAGTAGTTTACTAAAGATGAAACTTGAACTTACCGAAGGGTAAAAGTAGGATTGGTTTTGTTTTGGTAATGTTGAAGACCAATCGTTACGGCCAGTAATATCTAAGTATACTATGTCCTTAAATCCTAACGATACGTTAAAATAAGCACCAACAAGTCTTTGTTTAAAAGAAGTAGAGTTTGCTGCAACAGATTTACCATTTTGCGGAACGTATAACCCATCAGCTACTAAATCATTTACAGTTGTGTAGTCTAGATTAGAGAATCTTTCGTTGGTATTGTGTCCAATTACTGCTCTTAATGTTATTTCATCATCGTTGAAGTTTTTGTTAATATTCAACATAACATCTGTGTTCAACTGGTTTCTAGTGATATTTCTTAAGTTAAAGCGACCTTCAGCTGCGGTGATTGTGTTTTTTGCCGTAATATGTTGTCTCCATTCATTATAATAATCGTTACCTACAATCACAGTTGAACTTAACCAAGAATTGAATTCGTAGTTTAAAGTAATATTACCAAAAATTCTATTTAATCTATTACTCCATTTGTTGTTTTGTGTAATCCAATACGGATTATTTGTGTTTCTAGCAACCTCGTATGGAAGCCCATTAGCATCCGTAATGTTGTTGTAAAGTAAAGAGTTACTTACTGTTCTTGGTAGTCCGTTTACAATATTAGTAATTACGTTTGGATCATTTGACCCCTGCGCCGGCTTTCCAGATGTATTTGATTTTGTATAATTAATAGAGGCTCTTACGTTCAATTTATCAGAGATATCTCTACCTGCATTTAATGCAATAGTCGTTTTCTTTAGTTCTGAATCAGGTGTTACACCTGTTTGATCAAAATTAGTAATACCTAAACGAAAATCACTTTTGTCATCACCTCCTGCAAATCCAAAACTGTTGATATAAGATACTCCAGTTTCATAAAAGTTTTTTACGTTGTCAGGGTTTGCTTTTAAGGTTACCATAGCTCCTGTATAATCCTCAAAAAGACTTCCTTGTGAATCACTAATTTTGGGACCCCAGCCGTTTGAGTCATCTTTGTCATAAACACCATCATTACCTTGAGCATATTCATTTTGAAACTCTGGAAGTTTTAATACATTATCAAAACGTAGTGAAGAATTAACCGTTATACTCATTTCTGTATTTTTCTTACCTCTTTTGGTGGTAATAATTATCGCTCCATTCTTTGCTCTTGCTCCATATAAAGCTGCTGCGGCTGCTCCTTTTAAAACCGTCATTGTTTCAACATCGTCTGAATTGATGTCTGACGCTCTGTTTCCGGCATCAACACCTCCAGCGATAATTTGACCTCGAGTTCCATTAAAACCTGAATTAGAAATTGGAATACCATCAACAACAAATAATGGTTGATTATTTCCTCCCATAGAACTTGCTCCACGAATAATTATTTTCGAAGAACCACCTAATGTTCCTGATTGAGAAGTAACACGTACACCGGCAACCTTTCCTGCAAGTGAATTAACAATATTGCTTTCTCTTGCTTTGGTTAGTTCTTCTGATTTAATAACCGTGGCAGCATAACCTAAGGATCTTTTTTCTCTTGTTATTCCAATAGCAGTTACCACAACTTCTTCTAGAGCTTCGGTATCTTCTATTAGCGTGATGTTGATTTTGTTAGTGTTTCCAACAATTACTTCAGTTGTTTTCATTCCAACATAACTAAACTGAAGAGTAGCTCCTTGTTTAGCGTCAATGGAGTAATTTCCATCAAAATCAGTTTGGGTACCTTTTTGTGTACCTTTAATCAATACGACTACTCCTGGTAGGGGCCCTGTGTTGTCGGAAACTTTACCAGAAATAGTTTTTGTTTGTGCAAATGTTAATTGCACTACAAACGCTAGAATTAGCGTTAAAAAACCATTAATTTTTGATCTCATAGTGGGATAATTTGAATTAGTTCTGTTAAAAGTCTTAATAATTTATTAAAGTCACAACATTTTTTGTTAATAAATGTTAAAGTAATTGAAAATAGTTAACATTTGTTTAAAATCACTATGGATTTAATAATAACATAGGTTTATTTATTGAGGGTTTTGAGGAATATGAGGCAAATATTCGAAATCGTTGATTTTTCAATAATTAAAATTAAAAGAAGCTGATTAGTTTTATGTGGAATAAGCCTTTTTGGAAATTAAAGTCAGTTTCGTTTGTTTTTCCGAAACCATAAGACATATTTATATGTCCAGAAGAGGTTTTGTAGCTGTATCCTAATCCTAAACTATATAAGGAATTGTTCGTGTTGGCGTACTTGTTTTTTAGGAAGCCTATATCGCTAAATGTGTATAGGTAGGAAGAGTTGGCTGTGATTATTTGATATTCAATATTCGTGTAATTGTAGGCAGAAGCTTGTATGCTTTGTTCGTTAAACCCTCTAATTGTTGTGGCTCCACCTAAAAGATAGTTTTCATTCAGTAGTAAGTTGTTACCAATAAGTTCTTCAAATGTTGTTTGAATGTTAATGGATGTACGGTTTGTTAAACCAATGTTATGAATTGCTTTTAAGAATAGGTGTACTTGATTTTCATTTTGTATATCCGTTTTTTTTAAGCCATGATCAAGTTGAATTAGAACTTGTGTTTTAGGTTTTAATCTTGTTTCTTTAGAACTAGTAAATGTATAGGCTAAGCCGTAGGTGGTTTTTGTGTATGTATTTATGCCAGCATTTTCTATGGTTAAAGAGGAATTGGAGTTTTCTTTGGTTCCGAATATTCCTATTGTATTTAAGTGGTCAATTGTGTAGTTTAAGGTTGCCTTGGTTTTTGTGTTGATAAAAGAGGAATCTTGTTTTCGGATATTTAATTCTAGTTCGGCGCTTATGGGACTGTTAAATATAAAAGGGCTTGTCAAGGCAATGTTTAATTGTTCTAGATTATTTCCGTTGTTATTCCATTGAAAACGAAATCGTTCTCCTTTGTTAAACAGATTATTTAATTCTATATGAATATGTCCGTTAAATCTTACGCCATTGCTATTTTCTTTATTACTAAAGCCTATGAGTCCATCAAAAATGTTTGAATTGTTTTTCTTCAAGTATAAATAAACAAGTGTAGAATCGTTGGTGAAAAGAACTTCTGGAGATTTTGTTTGCGTAATAAATTTTAATTGGTTTAATTTTTTTTCAATTGTTCCTATTTGCTTTTTGTTAAAAGCTTTTTTCTTGCTCAATTTTAAGTAGTGTTGTTTGAATCTTTTTGGGAAATCTTCATAGCCTTCGATTAGAATTTTATCTAGGTTTCTTGGTTTCGTATTGTCTGTAACCAACTCGGCAGTTAATTTGTCGTTTTTATATTTTATGTTTTCAAGTCTAATCGTAGCAAACAGGTCGCCTTTATTTTGGTAGAAGTTATTTAGTTCTTGTAAAAAGTTATCGAGCTCATTCACTTTTAAAGTGATCTGATTTTTTACAGGGCCTCTAAATCCCTTAGGAAGTGCTTTTTTGTTTTTAGTGATTAGGTGGATGTTGTCTGTTTTTATAGGTTGATCTACAATAAGTGTAAAGATGCTGTCATTTTCTTTATTAATTTTTTTAAAGGGATTGAAATAGCCAGCGTTTTGAGCTTTCGTTGTGAGTTTTTCTATTTCATTATGCATAGCAATGCTGTCTGGAAAATAAAGTTTTTGATTTTTAAAGTAGTCTTCTTCTAAAAGAGTTGAGCTAGTTTGTTGAATTTGTAAGGTTGTTTTTTGAGAATAAACTGGTGTTCTGCCAACGAATGCAAGGAGTGCTAAAATTAAAAACAGGTGTTTCTTCATGAAATTTGCAGGTTCAGTATGCGGCCATTGAAATAATTTGACTAGAGAAATTATTGAATTCAAAATTACTAGAATAATATGTTAAATTATAAGATTCTAGTAAATTTTAAAATTTAACTCCTTGATATTTGAATAAATAGAAATTAATTGTACATTTGCACCCTCTAAAAAATTTAGAGAATTATAAAACAAACGTAATTTATAACAAATTAGTATGCCAACTATTCAACAATTAGTACGTAAAGGAAGAACCCAAAACACTAAGAAGAGTAAATCGGCTGCTTTAAATTCGTGTCCTCAAAGAAGAGGAGTTTGTACACGTGTTTACACCACTACACCGAAGAAACCAAATTCTGCAATGAGAAAAGTTGCCAGAGTTCGTTTAACTAACGGAAATGAGGTAAATGCTTACATTCCTGGAGAAGGACACAATTTACAAGAGCACTCGATAGTATTAGTAAGGGGAGGAAGAGTTAAAGATTTACCAGGGGTAAAGTATCACATAGTACGTGGAGCTTTAGATACAGCTGGTGTTGAGGGAAGAACTCAACGTAGATCTAAATACGGAGCCAAACGTCCTAAGAAGTAAATTTTTAATGTTCGCTAGGTAAACAAAGTTTACAGCAACAACAACAAACTCAAGAAAACATGAGAAAAAGAAGAGCCAAAAAAAGAGTTCTTTTACCGGATCCTAAGTTTAACGATCAATTAGCAACACGTTTCGTGAACATGCTAATGTGGGATGGTAAGAAATCAGTAGCGTTCAAAGTATTTTATGATGCTTTAGATATCGTAGAAGAAAAAAAGGGAGAAGAAGAAAAGTCTGCCTTAGAAATTTGGAAAGATGCACTTTCTAACGTGATGCCTCAAGTAGAAGTACGTAGTCGTCGTGTTGGTGGAGCCAATTTCCAAATCCCAATGCCAATTAGACCAGATAGAAAAGTTTCTATGGCTATCAAATGGATGATTTCATTTGCTAGAAAAAGAAATGAAAAAACGATGGCTCAGAAGTTAGCAGGTGAAATTTTAGCTGCTGCAAAAGAAGAAGGTGCTGCTGTTAAGAAAAGAGTGGATGTTCATAAAATGGCTGAAGCAAACAAAGCATTCTCACACTTTAGATTCTAAGAAATGGCAAGAGATTTAAAATTTACAAGAAATATTGGTATTGCTGCGCATATTGATGCAGGTAAGACTACCACTACAGAACGTGTGTTGTATTATACAGGAGTTTCTCATAAAATTGGAGAAGTTCATGATGGTGCAGCTACAATGGACTGGATGGAGCAAGAGCAAGAAAGAGGTATTACAATTACTTCTGCTGCTACTACATGTGAATGGAAGTTCCCAGTAGAAAACGGTGAGGCTACTCCTGATACAAAAGGGTACCACTTCAATATTATTGATACTCCTGGTCACGTTGATTTTACTGTAGAGGTAAATAGATCTTTACGTGTATTAGATGGTTTGGTTTTCTTATTTAGTGCTGTTGATGGTGTTGAGCCTCAGTCAGAAACTAACTGGAGATTAGCTGATAACTATAAAGTGCCAAGAATTGGTTTTGTTAACAAAATGGACCGTCAAGGATCTAACTTTGCTAGAGTTTGTACTCAGGTAAAAGAAATGTTAGGATCTAACGCTGTTGAAATCGTTTTGCCAATTGGTGAAGAAGCTGATTTTAGAGGTGTCGTTGATTTGGTAAAGAACAGAGCTATTATATGGCATGATGAGACTCAAGGGGCAACTTTTGATATTATTGATATTCCTGAAGATATGGTGGACGAAGCTAAAGAGGCTCGTGCTAGATTGATCGAAGAAGTTGCATCTTACGATGAGGCTTTGTTAGAGAAATTCATGGAAGATGAAGACTCTATTACTGAAGATGAAGTACATGCTGCTTTAAGAGCTGCTGTTATGGATATGGCGATCATTCCTATGATTGCTGGTTCTGCATTTAAAAACAAAGGGGTTCAATTCTTGTTGGATGCTGTTTGTCGTTACTTGCCTTCTCCAATGGATAGACCTGAAGTTGTTGGTATTGATCCAAGAACTGAAGAAGAGACTACTAGAAGACCTGATGCAAAAGATTCTTTCGCAGCATTGGCATTTAAAATCGCTACTGATCCTTTCGTAGGACGTTTGGCTTTCTTCCGTGCTTATTCTGGTCGTTTAGATGCAGGTTCATACATCTTGAACAATCGTTCAGGTAAAAAAGAACGTATTTCTCGTATCTACCAAATGCATGCAAATACTCAAAAGTCTATTGATTATATCGAGGCTGGAGATATTGGAGCGGCAGTTGGATTTAAAGATATCAAAACAGGAGATACAATGTCTGCAGTTGATGCACCTATTGTATTGGAATCAATGGATTTCCCTGCTCCGGTAATTGGTATTTCTATCGAGCCAAAAACGAAAGGTGATATGGATAAATTAGGGATGTCATTAGCTAAGTTGGCTGAGGAAGATCCTACGTTTACTGTAAAAACCGATGAAACTTCTGGTCAAACTGTAATCTCAGGAATGGGAGAGTTGCACTTAGAGGTATTGATTGACCGTTTGAAACGTGAATTTAAAGTTGAAGTTAACGAAGGTGAGCCTCAAGTTGAATACAAAGAAGCTGTAACAAAATCAACACAACACAGAGAAACTTATAAAAAGCAATCTGGTGGACGTGGTAAGTTTGGTGATATCGTATTTGAGATGGGACCTGCTGATGATGATTTCAAAGGACCAGGATTACAATTTGTTGACCAAATTAAAGGTGGACGTATTCCTAAGGAATTTATCCCTTCTGTAGAAAAAGGATTTAGAGAGTCTATGCAAAACGGACCATTAGCTGGTTTCGTAATGGATACTTTAAAAGTTGTTTTAACAGATGGATCTTTCCACCCTGTGGATTCTGATGCTCTTTCTTTTGAATTAGCGGCGAAGATGGGTTACAAAGCATGTGCAAAAGCTGCCGGTGCTGTAATTCTTGAGCCAATCATGAAAATGGAAGCTATTACTCCAGAAGAAAACATGGGTGATATCGTTGGAGATTTAAATAGACGTAGAGGTCAAGTGAATGATATGGGTGACCGTTCAGGAGCGAAAGTAATCAAGGCTGATGTGCCTTTGTCTGAAATGTTTGGATATGTAACTACGTTACGTACTCTTTCTTCAGGTAGAGCAACATCTACTATGGAATTTTCACACTATGCACAAACACCTTCTAATGTTTCAGAAGAAGTTATTGCAAAAGCTAAAGCATAATCTCTAAAATATAAATCATGAGTCAAAAAATTAGAATAAAATTAAAATCTTACGATTATAATTTAGTAGATAAATCTGCTGAAAAGATTGTTAAGACGGTAAAATCAACTGGAGCTGTTGTAAACGGTCCAATTCCTTTACCAACAAATAAAAAAATATTTACAGTTTTGCGTTCTCCGCACGTAAATAAAAAATCAAGAGAGCAATTTCAATTGAGTTCTTTCAAAAGATTATTAGATATCTATAGTTCTTCTTCAAAAACTATTGATGCTTTGATGAAATTGGAATTACCAAGTGGAGTTGAAGTTGAAATTAAAGTATAATTTCAATTTCTAGCAACTCTTTAGGTTTGTGTAGCAAACTATAAGTGAATAAATTAAAGGGTAAAATCAGTCAAAAGATTTTACCCTTTTTTATTAAAACGGATTGAAAACTCGATTTTTTTTCAAGGATTTAGTTTAACTTGTTGAATAAGAAGGTTTTTTTCGTATATTTGCACACCCTAAAAAGGGGATTGTCAGTGAAATAAAGGCTTGCCTTTGTTTTTAAATGACGAAAACACGCCGAATTAGTTGTTCGGTGAACATGTCCGGAGCTGCGAGCGAAGGAAAAACGGTAAAAATATATTCAGAGCTGAAGATATTTTGCTCTGTTTTTTTTGAAATAAATTTTGAGTACTAATTAATATAAATAAATAATAAAAATGTCTGGGTTAATAGGAAGAAAAGTCGGAATGACCAGCTTATTCGATGCAAACGGGAAGAATATTCCTTGTACGGTAATCGAATGCGGTCCTTGTGTAGTTACCCAAGTCAGAACTGAAGAAGTAGACGGTTATACCGCTTTACAGATTGGTTTCGATGACAAAGCAGAAAAACGTACTAATAATGCGTTAAAAGGCCACTTTAAAAAGGCTGGAACTTCTGCTAAGAAAAAAGTCGTTGAATTTACAGGTTTTGATGAGGAGTACAAATTAGGAGATACTTTAACAGTAGATCTATTTGAAGAAGGTGAATTTGTTGATGTAACAGCAACTTCAAAAGGTAAAGGATTCCAAGGTGTTGTAAAACGTCATGGATTCGCCGGAGTTGGTCAAGCAACACACGGTCAACACAACCGTTTAAGAGCTCCTGGTTCTATCGGAGCAGCATCTTATCCAGCTAGAGTATTCAAAGGAATGCGTATGGCAGGAAGAATGGGTGGTGAAAATGTAAAAGTTCAAAACTTAAGAGTTTTAAAAGTAGTTTCTGATAAGAACTTACTTGTAGTGAAAGGATGTGTTCCAGGTCACAAAAACGCTTATATAACTATTGAGAAGTAATGAAAGTAGCAGTTTTAGATATTACAGGAAAAGACACAGGAAGACAAGTTGAGCTTTCTGATGCTATATTTGCTTTGGAGCCTAACAAGCATGCTATCTACTTAGATGTAAAGCAGCATTTGGCGAACAAAAGACAAGGAACGCATAAAGCAAAAGAAAGAGCTGATATTGCGGGAAGTACAAGAAAGATTAAGAAACAAAAAGGTACTGGTACTGCACGTGCTGGATCTATCAAATCTCCTGTATTTAGAGGAGGGGGTAGAGTATTTGGACCTAGACCAAGATCTTATTCTTTTAAGTTGAATAAAAATTTAAAGCGTTTAGCTCGTAAATCTGCATTAAGTTCTCAGGTAAAAGAACAAAATGTAATCGTAGTTGAAGACTTTAACTTTGAATCAGCTAAGACTAAAAATTTCGTAAACGTATTGAAAGCTTTCGGTTTAGAAGACAAAAAGTCTTTATTCGTTTTAGGAAATGCAAATAACAATGTGTATTTGTCTTCAAGAAATTTAAAGAAAACTACTGTAGTTGCTGGTTCTGAACTAAGTACTTATGGAGTTTTGAATACGAGTAAAGTAGTTCTTTTAGAAAGTTCTCTAGAAGGAATTGAATCTAATTTAAGTAAATAGGTAGCAAGATGAGTATTTTAATTAAACCTATTATCACGGAAAAAGCAACAAAAGATAGCGAAACATTCAATCGTTATACATTTGTTGTCGCTTTAGGAGCGAATAAAGTGGAGATCAAAAAAGCTATTGAGTCAACTTACGGAGTATCTGTTGAGAAAGTAAGAACCATGGTTTATCCAGTAACTAGAACAACAAAATTCACTAAGAAAGGTGTTGTTTCAGGGATGATTGGTCAATACAAAAAAGCAATCGTTCAATTGTCAGATGGTGAGGCAATTGATTTTTATAACAATATTTAATAACTAGAAATGTCAGTTAGAAAATTAAAACCAGTAACACCAGGTCAGCGTTTTAGAGTAGTAAATGGGTTCGACGCCATAACTACTGATAAGCCGGAAAAAAGTTTACTTGTTCCGAATAAAAGATCTGGAGGTCGAAACAACAGTGGAAAGATGACCATGAAATTCATGGGAGGTGGACACAAAAGAAAGTATCGTATTATCGATTTTAAAAGAGATAAAGAAGGTGCTGCAGAAGTAATGTCAATCCAGTACGATCCAAATCGTACAGCTTTTATCGCGTTGGTACAGTTTGCTGATGGTGAAAAAAGATATGTGATTGCTCAAGGAGGATTGCAAGTAGGACAAAAAATTGTATCAGGTTCAGGAGTAGCTCCAGAAGTTGGAAATGCAATGCCTTTAGGAGAAATGCCTTTAGGAACTACAATTAGTTGTATTGAATTAAGACCAGGTCAAGGTGCTGTTATGGCGCGTTCTGCAGGTTCTTTCGCACAATTAATGGCAAAAGATGGTAAATATGTTACAGTAAAAATGCCATCAGGAGAAACAAGATTGATTTTAGCTACTTGTGTTGCTACTATTGGTGTTGTATCTAACTCAGATCATCAATTACTAGTATCTGGTAAAGCAGGTAGAAGTAGATGGTTAGGAAGAAGACCAAGAACTAGACCAGTGGTTATGAACCCGGTTGATCATCCAATGGGTGGTGGTGAAGGTAAATCTTCAGGAGGACATCCTAGATCTAAAAACGGTATCCCTGCAAAAGGATTCAAAACAAGATCTAAGACTAAGGCGAGTAATAAGTATATTATAGAACGTAGAAAAAAATAATAAGATATGGCACGTTCATTAAAAAAAGGACCTTACGTATTTCATAAACTTGAAAGAAAAGTTTTAGCAAATGTTGAAGCAGATAGTAAGTCAGTAATAAAAACATGGTCTAGAGCAACTATGATCACACCTGATTTTGTTGGTCAAACTATAGCTGTACATAACGGTAGATCTTTTGTACCTGTTTATGTAACTGAAAACATGGTAGGGCACAAATTAGGAGAATTTTCACCAACACGTTCATTTAGAGGACACGGTGCGGATAGAAAAAATAAAGGTAAAAAATAGTAGGTATGGGAGTTCGTAAGAAAAATATGGCAGACCAACGTAAAGAAGCTAAAAAATCTTTAGCTTTTGCAAAGTTGACTAACTGTCCTACATCACCAAGGAAAATGCGTTTGGTGGCAGACTTAGTAAGAGGAGTTGAGGTTGAAAAAGCTTTACAAATCTTGAAATTTAGTTCTAAAGAAGCATCTATAAACGTTGAGAAATTGTTATTGTCGGCTATTGCTAACTGGCAAGCAAAGAACGAAGATGCTAGTATCGAAGATGCTGGACTATTTGTAAAAGAAATCTGTGTTGATAGCGCAGGTATGTTAAAAAGATTAAGACCAGCACCACAAGGTCGTGCACATAGAATTAGAAAACGTTCTAATCATGTAACAATCGTGTTGGGAAATAAGAATAACGCAATTCAATCGTAAGTAGAAATGGGACAAAAAACAAATCCAATTGGAAATCGTTTAGGAATTATCAGAGGATGGGAATCTAACTGGTATGGTGGAAGTAACTACGGAGATAAATTAGCAGAAGACGATAAAATAAGAAAGTACGTACGTGCTAGATTATTTAAAGCAAGCGTTTCTAGAGTTATTATCGAAAGAACTTTAAAACTTGTAACCGTTACTATCACTACTGCAAGACCTGGTATCATTATCGGGAAAGGTGGTCAAGAGGTAGACAAGTTGAAAGAAGAGCTTAAGAAAATTACTGGAAACGAAGTTCAAATTAATATTTTTGAAATCAAGCGTCCAGAATTAGATGCTACTTTGGTTGCTTCTAGTGTAGCTCGTCAAATTGAAAATAGAATCTCTTACAAGAGAGCTATCAAAATGGCAATCCAAGCTGCAATTAGAATGAATGCTGAAGGAATCAAAATTCAAATTTCAGGTCGTTTAAACGGAGCTGAGATGGCACGTTCTGAGCACTTCAAAGAAGGTAGAATTCCTCTTTCTACTTTTAGAGCAGATATTGATTATGCACTTGTAGAAGCACATACTACTTATGGAAGATTAGGTGTAAAAGTGTGGATTATGAAAGGTGAGGTTTATGGAAAAAGAGAATTGTCTCCATTAGTTGGTTTGTCTAAAAAGCAAGGTGGCGCTAAAGGTGGTAACTCTAAGAAGTCAGCTCCTCGTAAAAGAAAATAAATTTTTATAATTTAGAATTAAGAAATGTTACAGCCAAAAAGAGTAAAATACCGTAAGGTACAGAAAGCGAAGGGTAATATGAAGGGGAACTCTCAAAGAGGACACCAACTTTCTAATGGAATGTTTGGTATCAAATCTTTAGATCAAAACCTACTTACTTCTCGTCAAATAGAAGCAGCTCGTATTGCGGCAACACGTCATATGAAAAGAGAAGGGCAGTTATGGATTAAAATATTTCCAGACAAGCCTATTACTAAAAAGCCTTTAGAAGTACGTATGGGTAAAGGTAAAGGTTCTCCAGAATATTTCGTAGCTGTGGTTAAACCAGGAAGAATCTTATTTGAAGTAGGAGGAGTTCCTTTTGAAGTTGCAAAAGAAGCATTACGTTTAGCAGCACAAAAACTTCCAGTTCAAACGAAGTTTGTAATTGCTAGAGATTTTGATAACGCATAATTGATAAGAAAATGAAACAATCAGAAATTAAAGAATTATCAGTTGCTGAGTTACAAGAGAAATTAGCAGAATTTAAGAAAAATTATACTGATCTTAAAATGGCTCACGCAATTTCACCGCTGGAAACACCTTTGCAATTGAAAGCTATTAGAAAAACTGTTGCAAGACTTGCTACAGAATTAACTAAAAGAGCACAATAATTAGTTACAAGATGGAAAAAAGAAATCTTAGAAAAGAAAGAATAGGTGTTGTTGCTAGTAATAAAATGGAAAAGTCTATTGTTGTTACAGAAGTAAAAAAAGTGAAGCACCCAATGTATGGTAAATTCGTTTTGAAAACGAAGAAATACGTTGCACACGATGAGTTAAATGATTGCAACATCGGAGATACAGTAAAGATCATGGAAACAAGACCTTTAAGTAAATCTAAACGTTGGAGATTAGTAGAAATCTTAGAAAGAGCTAAATAATATGTTACAGACAGAATCAAGATTATTAGTCGCAGACAATACTGGAGCAAAAGAAGTTTTAGTTATTCGTGTTTTAGGAGGAACTAAGAAGCGTTACGCATCTATTGGAGATAAAATTGTTGTCTCTGTAAAGAGTGCTACTCCTAACGGAACTGCAAAGAAAGGACAAGTACACAGAGCTGTTGTAGTTCGTGTAAAGAAAGAGATCAGACGTAAGGATGGATCTTATATCAGATTTGATGACAATGCATGTGTATTATTGAATGCATCTGAAGAAATGACAGGAACACGTGTTTTCGGACCTGTTGCTAGAGAACTTCGTGATAAGTCATTCATGAAAATCGTATCATTAGCACCTGAAGTGCTTTAAAATTATAAAAAATGGCGAAGCTAAAAATCAAAACAGGTGATACAGTAAAAGTTATTGCTGGTGATCAAAAAGGTAAGGAAGGAAAAGTTGTTCGTGTTTTTATTGAGAAAAACAGAGCAATTGTAGAAGGTGTTAACTTGGTATCTAAACATACGAAGCCAAGCGCTCAAAGTCCTCAAGGAGGAATTGTAAAGAAAGAGGCTTCTCTTAATATCTCTAATCTTATGTTGCTAGAAGATGGTAACACTACGAGAGTAGGATATAGAACAGAAGATGGAAAGAAAGTACGTTTTTCTAAAAAATCAGATAAAGCTATATAATATGAGTTATATCCCAAGACTTAAAGAAGACTACACAAGTAGGATTGTATCAGCTCTTAAAGAAGAGTATGGTTACAGTAATGTAATGCAAGTACCTAAATTAGAAAAGATCGTTCTAAGTAAAGGTGTTGGTGCTGCAATTGCTGATAAGAAATTAATTGATTACGCTTTAGAAGAGCTTACAACAATTACTGGACAAAAAGCTGTTTCAACTATCTCTAAGAAAGATATTGCAACTTTTAAATTACGTAAAGGTATGCCAATTGGAGCCAAAGTAACTTTAAGAGGAATTAAAATGTACGAATTCTTAGACAGATTGATTACTGCGTCTTTACCACGTGTAAGAGATTTTAACGGAATTAAAGCAACTGGATTCGACGGAAGAGGAAATTATAACTTAGGTGTAACTGAGCAAATTATTTTCCCTGAAATCAATATTGACAAAGTGAATAAAATTGGTGGTATGGATATTACTTTTGTAACGTCTGCTCCAACTGATAAAGAAGCTAAATCATTATTAACGGAACTAGGTTTACCATTTAAAAAGAACTAAGACATGGCTAAAGAATCAATGAAAGCCCGTGAGGTTAAAAGAGAAAAAACGGTAGCTAAATATGCTGAGAAAAGAAAGGCTTTAAAAGCAGCTGGAGACTACGAAGCGTTACAGAAATTACCTAAAAATGCATCTCCAATTCGTTTACATAATCGTTGTAAATTAACAGGAAGACCAAAAGGTTATATGCGTCAGTTTGGTATTTCTCGTGTTACTTTCCGTGAAATGGCTAACCAAGGTTTGATACCTGGTGTAAGAAAAGCAAGTTGGTAGATTTTAATATCTAGAACATATAAAAGAACTTTATTTCTTAGGAAATAGAGTTCTTTTTTTACCATTATACAAATAATTGTATAATAACAAGGATATTATACAATTATTTGTATCTTTGCAAGCCCTTATTTTTCAGATTATTGGAAAAAGGCATGGTTTTTAGGGCTGTCGTAGGCGTTAAAAACACAAAAAAAATGAATATAAATTGGTTTCAGGTTTCAAGCTAGAGTAGTGAGGAATACCAAGACCGCAAATTAGTATATATGTATACAGATCCAATTGCAGATTATCTTACGAGGATAAGAAATGCTGCTGCAACCGGACACAGAGTCGTTGAGATTCCTGCTTCAAATTTGAAGAAGAATATGACGAAGATCTTGTTCGAACAAGGTTACATTTTAAGCTATAAGTTCGAGGACGATAAAGTTCAAGGTACTATTAAGATAGCTTTAAAGTATGACGCAGATTCAAAAGAATCAGTAATTAGAAAAATCCAACGTATCAGTACACCTGGACTTAGAAAGTATGTGAATGCATCAGAGATGCCTCGCGTATTAAATGGTTTAGGAATTGCTATTGTTTCAACTTCTAAAGGTGTGATGACTAACAAGAAAGCACGTCAAGAGAATGTTGGAGGAGAAGTTTTATGTTACGTTTATTAATAAAGAGATAGCATTATGTCAAGAATAGGAAAAAGCCCAATTGCAATCGCAGAAGGTGTAACCGTTACTATCTCAGGAAATTTAGTAACAGTTAAAGGAAAGCTAGGTGAGTTAACTCAAGAACTAGCAAACGGTATTACTGTAAAGGAAGAAGAAGGTCAGTTGATCTTATCTCGTCCTTCTGATAGTAAAGCTGATAGAGCTCAACACGGTCTTTACAGATCTTTGTTGAACAATATGGTAGAAGGTGTAGCAAAAGGATGGACTAAAGAATTAGAATTAGTTGGTGTAGGTTACAGAGCTTCTAACCAAGGACAAAAATTAGATTTAGCATTAGGATTTTCTCATAATATTGTACTTGATATTGCTCCAGAAGTAAAGGTTGAGACAGTTTCTGAAAAAGGGAAAAATCCAATCGTAAAATTAAGTTCTTTAGACAAACAATTAGTAGGTCAAGTAGCTGCTAAAATCCGTGGATTCAGAAGACCTGAGCCGTACAAAGGAAAAGGTATTAAGTTTGTAGGAGAAGTATTAAGAAGAAAAGCAGGTAAATCTGCATAATTTATAGCATTATGGCATTATCAAAGCTTGAAAGAAGACAAAGAATTAAGTCTAGAATTAGAAAAGTTGTTTCTGGAACTGCAGCACGTCCAAGACTGTCTGTATACAGAAGTAACAAAGAAATCTACGCTCAATTAGTTGATGATATTTCTGGAACTACATTGGTTTCAGTTTCATCAAGAGATAAAGGAGTTGACGCTAAAGGATCTAAATCTGAAGTAGCTACAACTGTAGGGAAAGCTGTTGCTGAAAAAGCAATCGCAGCTAAAATTGAAACAGTTTCTTTTGATAGAAATGGTTTCTTGTACCACGGTAGAGTTAAAGCATTAGCTGAAGCAGCTAGAGAAGCTGGTTTAAAATTTTAAGAAATTATAGTATGTATCAAAATTATAAAAACGTAGAAAGAGTTAAGCCTAGCGGATTGGAACTTGTGGATCACTTAGTAGGTGTGAACAGAGTTACTAAAGTTACTAAAGGTGGACGTGCTTTCGGATTTTCTGCAATTGTTGTTGTAGGAGATGGAAACGGAGTTGTAGGACACGGTTTAGGGAAATCTAAAGACGTTGCCTCTGCAATTGCAAAAGCAATAGAAGACGCTAAGAAAAACTTAGTTAGAATTCCTATTATCAACGCTACTTTACCTCACGAACAAAAAGGTAAATTTGGTGGAGCTAAAGTATTCTTAAAGCCTGCATCACATGGTACAGGAGTTATTGCCGGTGGAGCTGTACGTGCGGTATTGGATTCAGTAGGAGTTCATGACGTATTATCAAAATCTCAAGGATCATCAAATTCTCACAATGTAGTAAAAGCAACTTTTGATGCTTTGTTACAATTGCGTAGTGCACATACTGTGGCTAAGCAAAGAGGTATTTCTTTGGGTAAAGTTTTTAACGGTTAAATCGAAGTACGATGGGAAAAATTAGAATAAAACAAGTAAAAAGCCAAATCAGACGCGAAGGTTCTCAAAAGAAAACCTTAATTGCTTTAGGGTTGCGTAAGATGAATCAAGTTGTAGAGCATGAGGCTTCAGCAACGATACTTGGTATGGTAAATAAGGTTAATCACTTAGTTTCTGTAGAAGAAATTAAATAAACAATATTCACGTAATGAGTTTAAGTAACTTACAACCCGCAGCTGGTTCAGTTAAAAAGGGGAAGAGAATAGCAAGAGGTGAAGGTTCTGGAAAAGGTGGAACTGCAACTAGAGGTCACAACGGTCAAAAATCACGTTCAGGATATTCAAGAAAAATTGGATTCGAGGGTGGTCAGATGCCATTGCAAAGACGTGTACCTAAATTTGGTTTTACAAATATCAACCGTAAAGAATATCAAGGAATTAACCTTGATAAACTTCAAGAGTTTGTTGATGCAGGTAAAATTAATGATACAGTAGATTTAGCTGTATTGGTAGATGCTCGTTTGGCTCACAAAAATGATTTAGTAAAAATACTAGGTCGTGGAGAGTTAAAAGCAAAGTTGAATATTACTGCACACAAGTTTACTGCAACAGCCAAAGCGGCTATTGAAGCAGCTGGTGGTACTGCAGTTACTTTATAAGAAAATAGTAAATGAAAAATTTTATAAGCACCTTAAAAGATATCTGGAAAATAGAAGAACTTAGAAATAAGATTCTATTAACGCTTGGTTTAATGGCGGTTTACCGTTTTATGGCTCAAATTCCATTACCTGGAGTTGACCCTACACAGTTAGCAGCTTTAGAGGATCAAACAGCAGATGGTATTTTAGGTCTATTGAATTCATTTACTGGGGGAGCATTTTCTCAAGCGTCCATTATGGCCTTGGGAATTATGCCGTATATTTCTGCTTCAATTGTTGTTCAGTTAATGGGAATTGCAGTTCCTTATCTACAGAAACTTCAAAAAGATGGTGAAAGTGGAAGAAAGAAAACTACACAAATTACACGTTGGTTAACAATCGGTATTACGATGGTTCAAGGTCCAGCTTATATTACTAATATTAGATCTATCTTACCAGAATCTGCATTTATTTCAGAGGGTATTTTAGGAGCCGGATTCTTTTGGTTTTCATCTATGGTAATATTAACGGCAGGAACAGTGTTTGCTATGTGGTTGGGTGAGAGAATTACTGAGAAAGGAATTGGTAACGGTATTTCGTTATTAATTATGATTGGTATTATCGCGCGTTTTCCTTCTTCTTTTGCACAAGAATTGGCTTCTAAAACGGCTAATGGTGGAGCAGGTGGAGCAATGATGGTCTTGTTAGAAATTGTTGTTTGGTTCTTAGTTATTCTAGCATCAGTGCTATTGGTTACCGCTGTAAGAAGAGTGGGAGTTCAGTACGCAAGAAGATCTGTTGTTGGAGATATCAAAGAAGTTGAAGGATCTAGACAATACATTCCTTTAAAATTAAATTCAGCAGGTGTTATGCCTATCATTTTTGCGCAAGCAATTATGTTTATTCCAGGAGCAATTGCTCAAAAAGCAGAAGGTTCGTTTCAAGAAATTGGAGCAAGTTTTGCCGATATGAATGGATTAGGTTATAACTTATTATTTGCTTTCTTAATTATAGTATTTAGTTATTTCTATACTGCAATTACAGTAAAGACAAATGAAATGGCTGGTTCTTTAAAGAGAAATAATGGATTTATTCCAGGGGTAAGACCAGGAGACGATACGGATAGCTACTTAGATAAAATTTTATCTTTGATAACTTTTCCAGGATCAATATTCTTAGCGTTGTTGGCTATTTTGCCTGCTATTGCAGTGCAATTTGGAATTCAACAAAACTGGGCTTTATTTTATGGAGGTACCTCATTGATCATTATGGTTGGTGTGGCTATCGATACAATACAACAAATTAATTCGTATTTATTAAACAGTCATTATGATGGTTTAATGAAAACGGGAACTAAAAGAAAAGCATCATTGTAATATGGCTAAACAAGCTGCAATACAACAAGACGGTACAATTACGGAAGCATTGTCAAATGCAATGTTTCGAGTAGAACTTGAGAACGGTCATATCGTTACCGCTCATATATCTGGTAAAATGCGTATGCACTATATCAAATTGTTACCTGGCGATAAAGTGAAGTTAGAAATGAGTCCTTATGATTTATCAAAGGCTCGAATTACTTATAGATACTAAAATATTATACGATGAAAGTAAGAGCATCAATAAAGAAAAGAAGTGCCGAGTGCAAGATTGTGCGTAGAAAAGGCAGATTATATGTAATCAACAAAAAGAATCCTAGATTCAAACAAAGACAAGGGTAAGTTATGGCAAGAATAGCAGGAATTGACATACCAAAAAACAAAAGAGGAGTTATTGCTTTAACTTATATCTTTGGTATTGGTAGTACAAGAGCTAAACAAATTTTAGCAAACGCTGGAGTAGACGAAAGCGTAAAGGTTCAAGATTGGACAGATGAGCAAATTGGAGCAATTCGTGAACAAGCAGGTTCTTTCACTATTGAAGGAGAATTGCGTTCAGAAACTCAATTGAACATCAAACGTTTAATGGATATTGGATGTTACAGAGGTATTCGTCATAGATCGGGTCTTCCTTTAAGAGGACAAAGAACTAAGAACAACTCTAGAACTAGAAAAGGTAAAAGAAAAACTGTAGCTAACAAAAAGAAAGCTACTAAATAATAACTAGAAATTATGGCTAAATCAAATTCAAAAAAGCGTAAGGTTATTGTTGAGTCTGTTGGTGAAGCGCACATCACAGCTTCATTTAACAACATCATTATTTCTTTAACAAATAAAAAAGGAGATGTTATCTCTTGGTCATCTGCTGGTAAGCAAGGATTTAGAGGTTCTAAAAAGAATACTCCATATGCTGCTCAAACAGCTGCTGAAGATTGTGCTGCAGTAGCGCACGAAGCGGGATTAAGAAAAGTGAAGGTATACGTTAAAGGACCTGGTAATGGTAGAGAAAGTGCTATCAGAACCTTGCACAACAACGGAATTGAAGTTACAGAAATCATTGATGTAACTCCAATCCCTCACAATGGATGTCGTCCTCCTAAAAGACGTAGAGTATAATTAAATTTTTAAATAAATTAGGAACTAGGTTGTCGAAGGAGTTCGCCTTAATTCACAATCCCTAATTATAAAACAAGAAGAAATGGCAAGATATACAGGACCTAAAACAAAAATTGCTCGTAAGTTTGGAGAAGCGATTTTCGGAGATGACAAGTCTTTTGAAAAAAGAAATTACCCTCCAGGGCAACACGGTAATGCAAGACGTAGAGGAAAAAAATCTGAATACGCAATGCAATTACAAGAAAAACAAAAAGCTAAATATTCTTACGGAATATTAGAACGTCAGTTCAGTAATTTGTTTAAACAAGCTTCAAATAGTAAAGGTATTACTGGTGAAGTGTTATTACAATTATGTGAATCTCGTTTAGATAATGTAGTTTTCCGTATGGGAATTGCAAACTCAAGAAGAGGAGCACGTCAATTAGTATCTCACAGACATATTACAGTAAACGGAGAGATTTTAAACATCCCTTCTTACTCTTTAAAGCCTGGTGATGTTATTGCTGTAAGAGAAAAGTCTAAATCATTGGTTATTATTGAAAGCTCTTTGGCTGCTAGTAGTAATGTATATGAGTGGTTGACTTGGAATGCTGATACAAAACAAGGAACTTTTGTTGCTGTACCAGAAAGATTACAGATTCCAGAAAACATCAAAGAACAATTAATAGTAGAGTTATACTCTAAATAATTTTTGACACCCGTTAAACTATGGCAATTTTAAATTTTCAGAAACCAGACAAAGTAATCATGATTGAATCTACCGATTTTGAAGGTAGATTTGAATTTAGACCTTTAGAACCAGGTTTTGGTTTAACAGTAGGTAACGCATTGAGAAGAGTTTTGCTTTCTTCTTTAGAAGGATTCGCGATAACTTCTCTAAGAATGGAAGGAGTAGAGCATGAATTTTCTACAATTGAAGGAATCGTTGAAGATGTTACTGAAATTATCCTTAATCTTAAACAAGTACGTTTTAAGAAACAAATAGAAGATACTGATAGAGAAACGGTTTCAATTTCAGTGTCAGGGCAAGAGCAGATTACTGCTGGAGATATTCAAAAATTCACTTCAGGTTTTCAAGTATTGAATCCAGATTTAGTTATCTGTAACTTGGGAAGCAGTGTGAAATTTGATATGGAAATCACTATCGAAAAAGGTAGAGGATTTGTTCCTGCAGAAGAAAATAAAAAAGTAAATGTGCCTTTAGGAACAATTTTTACAGATTCTATTTACACTCCGATAAAGAATGTAAAGTATGCTGTTGAAAATTACCGTGTAGAGCAAAAAACTGATTATGAAAAATTAGTTTTTGACATCGTTACTGATGGTTCTATCAACCCAAAAGATGCATTGACTGAAGCTGCTAAGATTTTGATCCACCACTTTATGTTATTCTCTGATGAGCGTATTACTTTAGAGGCTGATGAAATTGCTCAAACTGAAACTTACGATGAGGAATCATTGCATATGCGTCAACTTTTAAAGACGAAATTAATTGATATGGATTTATCAGTTCGTGCTTTAAACTGTTTGAAAGCTGCAGAGGTAGAAACATTGGGAGATTTAGTATCATTCAATAAAAATGACTTAATGAAGTTCCGTAACTTCGGTAAAAAATCATTAACAGAATTGGACGAGTTAGTTCATGTTAAAGGTTTGCAATTCGGAATGGACTTGAGTAAATACAAATTAGATAAAGATTAATTTTTCATAATTTGCTCCCTAGAAGGGTTGAGCAAGATGAAATAATAAAACAAAGGTCATGAGACACGGAAAAAAATTCAACCATTTAGGAAGAAAAACGGCGCATAGAAAAGCGATGTTGGCAAATATGGCATGTTCATTAATTGAGCACAAGCGTATCAATACTACTGAAGCAAAAGCGAAAGCTTTACGTCAGTACGTTGAGCCAATTATCACAAAATCTAAAAACGATACGACACATAATCGTAGAAATGTTTTTGCTGTTTTGAAAAACAAGTACGCGGTTACTGAATTGTTTAAAGAAATTTCAGTAAAGGTTGCTGATCGTCCAGGAGGATATGTTCGTATCATCAAATTAGGAAACCGTCAAGGAGATAATGCTCCTATGGCAATGGTTGAATTAGTTGATTACAACGAAGTATACAACCCGAACGGTGCTAAAAAGAAGAAAACTACTCGTAGAGGTAGAAAAAAGGCAGATGATGCTGCTGTTGTTGAGACAGTAGAAGCTCCTGCTGCTGAGGAATCTAAAAGTTCAGAAGAATAACATGATTCAACAGTATTAATTTTTTAAAAAAGGATAAGCTATTTAGTTAGTTTATCCTTTTTTTTAGATAGTTATAAAATAAGTTAGGTGCATTCAGTATATTTGCACTGCAAAAAATATACTATTAATTTTGAATTGAAACGTTAGTAGAACGGACGTATATCTGATAAATATGAAATATAAAGAATTAAAAAAGGCTATTTTACTTTTAGCTGACGGAACAGTTTTTGAAGGAAAGTCAATAGGTATCGAAGGAACTTCTTTTGGTGAAGTTTGTTACAATACTGGAATGACAGGTTATCAAGAAATCTTTACAGATCCTTCTTATTTTGGACAGCTAATGGTAACCACTAATGCACATATTGGTAATTATGGTGTAAATGACGATGAAGTAGAATCTGATGGAATTAAAATAGCAGGACTTATATGTCGTAATTTTAGTTTTACGCATTCGCGTGAACGTTCTTCTGGCTCTTTAGAAGAATATTTTGAAAAGAATCAATTATTGGCAATTACAGACGTTGATACAAGAGCGGTTGTAAGTTATATTCGTGAAAATGGGGCTATGAATGCTGTTATTTCTACGGATATTAACAATATTGAGGAATTAAAGGCAAAGTTGGCTGAATTCCCTAGTATGGTTGGTCTAGATTTGGCTTCAACGGTTTCTACAAAAGAACCATATTTTTATGGAGATGAAAATGCTACCTATAAAATATCAGCTTTAGATTTAGGTATCAAAACCAATATCCTTAGAAATTTAGCAAAAAGAGATTGTTATATTCAAGTTTTTCCAAATACAGCTAGTTTTAAAGATTTAGAAGCTTTTCAACCTGATGGTTATTTCTTGTCTAATGGTCCTGGTGATCCAGAGCCACTAAAAAATGCGCAAGCAGTTGCTTCAGAAATTATTGAAAAAGATTTACCATTATTTGGTATTTGTTTAGGACATCAAACGATTGCTTTGTCGCAAGGTGTTTCTACAAAAAAAATGCATAATGGTCATAGAGGAATCAATCACCCTGTAAAGAATTTAATTACTGGTAAAGGTGAAATTACTTCTCAAAATCATGGTTTTGTTGTTGATAAAGAATCTTTAGCCAAAAATGAAAACGTTGAAATTACACATATTCATTTGAATGATGATACTGTAGCTGGAATTCGAATTAAAGATAAAAACTGTTTTTCTGTACAATACCATCCAGAAGCAAATCCTGGGCCTCATGATTCTTCTTATTTGTTTGATCAATTTATTGGGAATTTAAAGAAATAATTGGAACTATGATTTCAAGTATTGATTTCTTGAAATTCAGAAAAACCTTAAATAATTAGAGGTTGTATTTTACGAATACGTTGTAGGTAATTATCTTAATAAATGATATTTATATTGCCTTGCTTTTGTAACTTGCAATCAGGAAAAAATAAACAATTAAAATATAAAAAAATGAGCGTAATTATTAGCATTCATGCACGTCAAATTTTTGACTCAAGAGGAAACCCAACTGTAGAAGTTGATGTTATTACTGAAAGTGGAGTATTAGGAAGAGCTGCGGTTCCTTCTGGAGCTTCTACTGGAGAACACGAAGCTGTTGAGTTAAGAGACGGTGGTAGTGATTTTATGGGGAAAGGTGTTTTAACTGCTGTTAACAACGTAAATACAACAATTGCTGAAGAGTTGTTAGGGTTTTCTGTTTTCGAACAAAACGCTATTGACCAAGCAATGATTGATTTGGATGGTACGCCTAACAAATCTAAATTAGGAGCGAATGCAATTTTAGGAGTTTCTTTGGCGGTTGCTAAAGCTGCTGCAAATGAATTGAATCAACCTTTATACCGTTATATCGGTGGGGTAAGTGCTAATACACTTCCTGTACCAATGATGAACATTGTAAATGGTGGTTCTCACTCTGATGCACCTATCGCATTTCAAGAATTTATGATCATGCCAGTTATGGCTAAATCTTTTTCTCATGCTTTACAAATGGGATCTGAAATTTTCCACAATTTAGCGAAGATTTTACACGATAGAGGTTTAAGTACTGCAGTTGGTGATGAAGGTGGATTTGCTCCAACTTTTGACGGAACTGAAGATGCAATTGAGACTGTATTGTCTGCAATTGAAAAAGCTGGGTACAAGCCAGGAGAAGAAGTTATGTTGGCATTAGATTGTGCAGCTGCTGAATTCTTTGAAGATGGAAAATACAACTACGCTAAATTTGAAGGTGAAAATGGTGCCGTAAGAACATCAGAAGAGCAAGCTGACTATTTAGCTGAATTATCAGTGAAATATCCAATTATCTCTATTGAAGATGGGATGGATGAAAATGACTGGGCAGGTTGGAAATATTTAACTGAGAAAATCGGTGATAAAGTACAATTAGTTGGTGATGATTTATTTGTAACCAATGTTGAGCGTTTGGCAAAAGGTGTTGAAGAAGGAATTGCAAACTCTATCTTAATTAAAGTAAACCAAATTGGAACTTTAACAGAAACGATTGCTGCTGTAAACATGGCTAAGAATGCTGGATTTACTTCTGTAATGTCTCATAGATCTGGAGAAACTGAGGACAATACAATTGCTGATTTAGCTGTTGCATTGAATACAGGACAAATTAAAACAGGTTCTGCTTCAAGATCTGATCGTATGGCTAAATACAATCAATTATTGAGAATTGAAGAAGAATTAGAAGAGAATGCTTACTATCCTCAGGACAAAGCATTTAAAATAAAAAAATAAGTTGTAATTACTTGTTTAAAAAGCCGAAACGTATGTTTCGGCTTTTTTTATGCGCTTATACAGGTTTTAAGGTAAATAATAAAGAATTTGCGATTATGGTTTTCATGACACTTATCATGATTTACCATATATATTCTAAGCAATCACTTTTAAGTGCTGTTTTTTTTTAGTTATTCGTAAAATAACAGCTGTTTTATTCCGATTTTTTTTATGTAAAATCACCGAAAAAAGCCTTGTTTTTATGTAAATTTGTTTCACTTTTAGTCAATACCAAAAGCAACAATAAAAACAGAAGAATATGTCACAAATAGCAACTTTAGAAGTAAACGGTAAAAAATATGAGTTTCCAATCCTTGAAGGTACGGAAAACGAATTGGCAATCGATATTAAGACACTGAGAGGTGTTACTGAAGGTGTGACAACAATTGATGCTGGTTTTAAAAACACAGGTTCTTGTAAAAGTGCCATTACTTTTTTAGATGGTGAAAAAGGTATTTTGCGTTATAGAGGTTATGCTATTGAAGAGTTGGCTGACAAGGCTGACTTTTTAGAAACTTCTTACCTATTGATTTTTGGAGAACTTCCAACAGAAGCGGAATTGCAAAAATTTCATGATGATATTTTGGAAGAATCTTTGGTAGATGAAGAAATGAAAAAGATTTTGGATGGATTTCCTAAATCTGCGCACCCAATGGGTGTTCTTTCTGCTTTAACAAGTGCATTGATTGCTTTCAACCCTGAATCTGTAAATGCAGACTCTAAGGAGGAAATGTATAGTGCAATTGTGAAAATTATGGCTAAGTTTCCTGTTTTAGCTGCATGGACTTTAAGAAAGAAAACAGGATTGCCTTTGGATTATGGTGATAAACATTTAGGTTATGTTCAAAACCTATATAAAATGATGTTTAACAAGCCAAATGATGAATTTAAAATCAATCCTATTGTATTAAATGCATTGGATAAATTATTGATTTTACATGCGGATCATGAGCAAAACTGTTCTACTTCTACAGTAAGAATTGTTGGGTCTTCTCATGCTGGTTTGTTTGCTTCAATTTCTGCAGGTATTTCTGCATTGTGGGGACCTTTGCATGGTGGAGCTAACCAAGCGGTAATTGAAATGTTGGAAGATATTAAAAACGACGGTGGAGATTATCATAAATATTTAGCAAAAGCGAAAGACAAATCTGATCCTTTCCGTTTGATGGGATTTGGTCATAGAGTTTATAAAAACTTTGACCCTAGAGCAAAAATTATTCAAGTTGCAGCTGAAGAAGTATTAGCTGATTTGGGAATTGTAGATCCTGTTTTAGATATTGCTAGAGGTTTATCTGAAGAAGCATTGAAAGATGAGTATTTTAAATCACGTAATTTGTATCCGAATGTAGATTTCTATTCTGGAATTATTTATAGAGCTTTAGGAATTCCTGTTGAAATGTTTACAGTTATGTTTGCAATTGGTCGTTTACCAGGATGGATTGCTCAATGGAAGGAAATGAGAGAAAATCATGAGCCTATTGGACGTCCACGTCAATTATATGTAGGAAAAACACTAAGAGGTTTTGTTCCTATTGAAAAAAGATAAGTTATAATAATTTATAGTAAAAACCTCATAGCTATTGGCTATGAGGTTTTTGTTTTCTATACCTATACCTAAGAAGTTATGAATACGATATTGTTGAGCGTTCCAAAATCGGGGATAGTCACTACGGCGATTTTAGAATCTTTAGATTCTTTGCAAGCTCAGTTGGAGTCTTTTGGTTTTTCTGTAATAAAAGTAGTTTCAAAAGGAAATCGATTTGAAACGGTAGGAGTGAATAATTGGATAAGTTTTCACAAGTATGGTGCAGTTGCTGTGTATCCTTTGACTACGAAAGAAGCTCAAAATGATCGTAATGATTTGTTGTTTTCTGAATTGGAGTCAAATGGGGTGTCATTAGAGGATATTGTGGATTATACAGAGGCCGAAACGGAAGGTTATTTTTTAGAGGGTAAAAAAAGTTTTGTTACAGATCCTGTAAATCAAGTTGCATTTGCTTCTATTTCTAAATGTACGGATGAAGATTTGTTTATTGAGTTTTGTGAAGATTTTGAATACACACCAATCGTATTTTCTTCTATGGATGCTAAAGGGTGTACTATTTCTTATACAAGTGATGTGTTGATGATTGGTGAAAATTTTGCGTTACTAGTTTCTTCTTTCATAAAAGATAAAAAAGAACGTAAATTACTGTTAAGCCAATTAAAAAAAGAAGGGAAAGAAATTATCTTCCTAACCGAGCAACAGTATGACGAGGCTATTTGTTCGGTTGTGGAGTTGCGAAGAAGCAATGCTAAGAATGTTTTATTAGTTCCTGAAAAATCTCAATCTGGTTTTACAAAACAGCAACTAGCCGTTTTGAAAAAATACAACGAATTGTTGTTTGTTGATGGAAAGAGCAAGGATATTGAAAATCATTTACTCACAAGTTGGGTTACTCAAATTGAATCATAAAAAAATCCCTGTTAACAAAAAGTGTTGACAGGGATTTTTAATTTATTTTATAAAAAACTATTCGATGGTTGTTTTGTTTTTATCAATTTTAACCGTTAGTTCTTTTTTGTCTTCGTCTAAATCCATAGTAATTACATCACCTTCTGTTAGTTTTGAATTTACTATTTCTTCTGCCAAAGCATCTTCAATGTATTTTTGAATGGCTCGTTTAAGCGGTCTCGCTCCATAACTTTTATCAAAGCCTTTGTCAGCAATATAATCTTTAGCCTTGTCGCTTAATACCAAAGTGTAACCAAGATCCGAAATACGGCTAAGTAATTTTTGTAGTTCAATATTGATGATGGCATGAATATCTGCTCTTTCCAACGCGTTGAAAATTATTACATCGTCAATTCTGTTGATGAACTCAGGTGCAAAAGATTTTTTCAATGCATTTTCAATAATTCCTTTGGCATGGCTATCCGCTTGGGCTGCTTTAGAAGAGGTTCCGAAACCTACACCACCACCAAAATCTTTTAATTGTCTAGCCCCAATGTTAGAAGTCATGATAATTACCGTGTTTCTAAAATCAATTTTTCTACCTAAACTATCGGTAATAAAACCTTCGTCTAAAATTTGTAGCAACATATTGAATACTTCAGGATGTGCTTTTTCTATTTCATCCAAAAGAACGACAGCATACGGTTTTCTTCTTACTTTTTCAGTAAGTTGTCCACCTTCTTCATAGCCAACATATCCTGGAGGCGCGCCGATCAATCTTGAGATGGAGAATTTTTCCATATACTCACTCATGTCAATTCTAATTAAAGAATCTGTAGAGTCAAATAATTCACTTGCTAAGATTTTGGCAAGCTGTGTTTTTCCAACTCCGGTCTGACCTAAGAAAATAAATGATCCAATAGGTTTGTTAGGGTCTTTTAAACCGATTCTATTTCGTTGAATTGCTTTTACAACTTTGGCAACAGCATCATCTTGACCAATGACTTTACCTTTTATTTTTGCAGGCAATTCACTCAACCTATTGCTTTCTGCCTCAGCAACTCTGTTAACAGGAATTCCCGTCATCATAGAAACTACTTCAGCAACATTGTCTTCAGTTACCGTTTCTTTGTTTTCTTTAGAAGCCTCTTCCCATTGGTTTTGAGCCGATTTTAATGCCGATTCTATGTTTTTTTCATCATCACGAAGCTTTGCTGCTTCTTCGTATTTTTGACGGTTTACAGCGTTGGTTTTGCTTTCTTTTATTTTTTCTAGTCTTTGTTCTAATTCAATAATTTGTTTAGGAACAACTATATTGGTAATGTGAATTCTAGACCCAGCTTCGTCCAAGGCATCAATAGCTTTGTCTGGTAAAAAGCGGTCTGTCATGTATCTATTGGTTAACTTTACACAGGCTTCAATAGCTTGGTCAGTATATTGAACATTGTGATGTTCTTCGTACTTCCCTTTGATATTGTGTAAAATCTGAACCGTTTCTTCAATAGAAGTAGGTTCCACAATAATTTTTTGAAAACGTCTTTCTAAGGCACCGTCCTTTTCAATGTTTTGTCGATATTCGTTCAAGGTAGTTGCGCCAATACATTGAATTTCTCCACGAGCAAGCGCTGGTTTTAACATGTTAGAGGCATCTAAAGAACCGGTTGCTCCACCAGCACCAACAATGGTATGAATTTCATCAATAAATAAAATGATGTCGTCATTTTTTTCTAGTTCATTCATCAAAGCTTTCATGCGCTCTTCAAACTGACCTCTGTATTTAGTTCCTGCAACCAAACTAGCTAAATCCAAAGAAATGATTCTTTTGTTGAATAAAATTCTAGAAACTTTTCGTTGAATAATTCTAAGTGCTAAACCTTCAGCTATGGCAGATTTACCAACTCCAGGTTCACCAATTAACATTGGGTTGTTCTTTTTTCTTCTACTTAAAATTTGAGAAACGCGCTCAATTTCTGCCTTTCTTCCAACAACAGGGTCTAATTTGTCGTTTTCGGCAAGCAAGGTTAAGTCGCGACCAAAATTATCTAAAACAGGAGTTTTGGATTTTTGAACCGTTTTTCCCTTTCCAGGTTGAGATTCAAACGGATTAGACTTTTCAGGGCTGTCAAAATTGTCATCCTGATTACTTTCTGATGTTGGGAAATTGCTGTTTTCCTCTGGTATTTCGTTTAGTTGTTTGAAAATAGATTTCACGTCCTCATAAGTTATTTCAAAGTTGTTCAATAGTTTTGTCGTAGGGTCGTTTTCGTTGCGTAAAATACAGAGTAATAAATGTGCCGTATTTACCGAACTGTCCTGGTATAATTTGGCTTCTAAAAAAGTAGTTTTAAGTGCTTTTTCTGCCTGTCTTGTAAGATGTAATTTCTTCTTTTCAATATCTTGATTGAAAGAAGGCTCAGAAGGAGTTAGGCTTTCTATTTTTTTCTTTAGATAATCTAAATTAGTATCTAAGGAAGTTAAAATATCTATTGCTTTTCCTTCCGCGTTTCTTAGTACGCCTAAGATTAAGTGTTCGGTTCCAATAAAATCGTGACCAAGCCTTAAAGCCTCTTCTTTACTATAGCCTATCACGTCTTTTACCTTTTGTGAAAAATTGTCGTCCATAGTTGTTTGTTTTGATTTAGGTAAATTTAGTAGAATTTTTTATGAAAAATTACAAAAGAGACCTGATTGTTATTAAAAACATTAAACTAGCCTTTTTTTTGATGAAAACAAAGCTGATTTTCAATAGAATATAAACTGTTAAAAAAGTATGAAAAATGTTAATAACTATACAGAAATCTAAAGGGCTATTTTATGGCTAAAAAAGTGAAAAGACGTATCTTGCTCTTTAGATAAAAAAACAATAAAAATAAAAGATATTATTATATGGCAGACGGAGAAAAGTTGATACCTATTAATATTGAGGAACAAATGAAATCAGCTTACATTGATTATTCAATGTCAGTAATTGTTTCAAGGGCATTGCCAGATGTGCGAGATGGTTTAAAACCAGTACATCGCCGCGTTTTATTTGGAATGCATGAGTTAGGTATTAAAGCGACAGGATCGTACAAAAAGTCAGCTAGAATTGTTGGAGAAGTATTAGGAAAGTTTCATCCACATGGAGATACTTCCGTATATGATGCCATGGTTCGTATGGCTCAAGACTGGAGTGTTCGTTATATGATGGTTGATGGACAAGGAAATTTTGGTTCTGTAGATGGTGATAGCCCAGCAGCAATGCGTTATACAGAGGTTAGAATGAAGAAGATATCTGAAGATATGTTAGCAGATATTGAAAAAGATACCGTTGATCATAAATTGAATTTTGACGATACCTTAAAAGAACCAACTGTATTACCAACACGTATTCCTACCTTATTGGTAAATGGTGCTTCTGGTATTGCTGTGGGGATGGCAACAAACATGCCACCACACAATTTAACAGAGGTGGTTAATGGTACCATCGCATATATTGATAATAGAGATATAGAAATTGATGAGTTGATGCAACACATCAAAGCGCCAGATTTCCCAACAGGAGGTATTTTATACGGTACCGAAGGTATTCGAGATGCCTTTCATACGGGAAGAGGTAGAATCATTATGCGTGCCAAGGCTGTTTTTGAAGAAGTAAAAGGTCGTGAATGCATTATTGTTACTGAAATTCCTTATCAGATTAACAAAGCAGAAATGATTAAGAAAACTGCGGAATTGGTCAATGATAAAAAATTAGAAGGAATAGCAAATATTCGTGATGAATCGGATAGAAATGGTATGCGTATCGTTTATGTTTTAAAGCGTGACGCTATTCCTAACATCGTACTGAATAAATTATTCAAATACACCTCTCTTCAAACGTCGTTTAGTGTAAATAATATTGCATTGGTAAACGGACGTCCAGAAATGTTGAATCTAAAACAAATGATTCATTATTTTGTAGAGCACAGACATGAAGTAATTGTTAGAAGAACTGAATTTGAATTAAGAAAAGCTGAAGCAAGAGCACATATTTTAGAAGGATTAATTATTGCAAGTGACAATATTGATGAAGTTATTGCAATTATCAAAGCTTCTGGAAATGCTGATGAAGCTAGAGCTAGCTTGATTGATCGTTTTAGTTTGACTGAGATTCAAGCCAAGGCAATTGTTGAAATGCGTTTGCGTCAGTTAACGGGTCTGGAACAAGATAAGTTAAGAAGTGAGTACGAAGAAATTATGTTGTTAATTACTGATTTGAAAGATATTTTGGCAAATGAGCCAAGACGTATGAATATCATCAAAGAAGAATTGACAGATGTAAGAAACAAATACGGTGACGAACGTAGATCTCAAATTGAGTTTGGTGGAGCAGACATGAGAATTGAGGATATGATTCCTGATTCAAAAGTTGTGGTAACTATTTCTCATGCAGGCTATGTTAAGCGCACACCACTTTCAGAATATAAAACACAGCATAGAGGAGGTAGAGGACAAAAAGGTGTGGCTACAAGAAATGAAGATTTCTTAGAGCACTTGTTTGTAGGAACCAATCACCAATACATGATGTTCTTTACGCAAAAAGGAAAAGTATTCTGGATGCGTGTTTATGAAATTCCTGAAGGAACAAAAGTTTCTAAAGGTAGAGCTTTGCAGAATTTGATCAATATTGAAAATGATGACAAAGTAAAAGCTTTCTTGGTAACTCAAGATTTAAAAGATCAAGAGTACATCAATAGTCATTATATTATTATGGCTACCAAAAAAGGGCAGGTAAAGAAAACTTTGTTAGAACAATATTCTAGACCAAGAACAAATGGTATTGCCGCCATTACAATCCGTGAAGATGACGAATTGTTAGAAGCTAAATTAACCACTGGTGATAGTCAAGTTATGTTGGCCTTAAAGTCTGGTAAATCTATTCGTTTTGAAGAAGAGAAAACAAGACCAATGGGTAGAAATGCATCGGGAGTTAGAGGTATTACTTTAGGGCACGACAATGATGAAGTTGTTGGAATGGTTGCCGTAGATGATATGGAAAGTAATATTTTGGTTGTTTCTGAAAAAGGATATGGAAAACGTTCTAAATTAGAAGATTATAGAGTTACTAATCGTGGAGGTAAAGGAGTGAAAACCTTGAATGTTTCTGAAAAAACAGGAGATGTTGTTGCCATTAAAAACGTAACAGATGAAGATGATTTGATGATTATTAACAAATCAGGTCTTACCATTCGTTTGGCTGTTGCAGATTTACGTGTTATGGGTAGAGCAACTCAAGGTGTTAAATTAATCAATATCAAAGATTCAGATTCTATTGCGGCTGTTGCTAAAGTAATGCGTGAAGATGATGAGGATGAGGTAGAAGTAGATGAAAATGGAAACCCAATTGAGGGAGCTGCTGAAATTACCGAAGAGGCTGAAGACACAGATTCTGAAAATACGACTGTAGAATAAGTAAAATAATAAAATTAGAATAAATGAAAAATCAATTGTTATTGCTGATGGCACTTGCGATAAGTGTATCTGTAACGGGGCAAAAGAAAGAATTAAAAGCAGCAGCTAAGGCCTTGAAAAAAGGTAAGTATTCTGAAATGTGGACTCCTTTAAACGCTGTCGGTCCAATGTTTAAAGACATGGATGATAAGTATAAAGGTGAGTTTTTATACTTAAAAGCGAAGGCTATTTACGGGAAAGGAATGGACCCTAAAAAAGACGTAAAGGTTGCCAAAGCATTTACGGAATTGGTAGATTTTGAGAAAACTCAAAAATCAAAAAAATACTCAAAAGAAGCGGCAGTGGTTATTAGTAGGATTGTAAAGAAAACGGCTGAAGATGGAAGTAGCGCTTATAAAGATGCGAAGTACAATCTTGCCGCTGAAAAATTTGAATTGGTTTACGAGTTAAGTCCTTTGGATACTTTGTACAAGTTAAATGCGGCACTTTCTTATTATAACAACAAGGATTATGACAAGGCAATACATTTGTATCAAGATCTTTTAGAATTAGGTTTTACAGGAATCTACAAAGAATTTAAAGCGAAGAGTGTTGTCAATGATGAAGTGTTGTACTACAATTCAGAAAAAGACATGAATAGCCAAGTAGCAATGAAAATTGCGAAAGATCCTGAAGTTAAATTGTCAAAATCTAAAACAGGAGATATGGTTAGAAATATCGCTTTGAGCTATATTGCAAAAGGCGATAACGAAAAGGCATTGGAAGCTATTTCTAAAGCAAAAGTCTTGTTTCCAAAGGATGCTTATTTAGTTATTCAAGAAGCGAATATTAATTTAGGATTAGGAAATAACGAGAAGTTTTTACAAGGAATGAAAGATGCCATTGCCTTAAATCCTAATCAGCCTGAATTGTATTTTAACGTAGGAGTTATTACTATGCAAAAAGGATACGACGAAGAAGCTATGGGGTATTTTCAAAAAAGTGTAGAGCTTAAAGAAGACCATGCTGAATCTTATATGAATATGGGTAGTATTATTTTAGGAGAAGCTTCTAAGATGCAAGAGGAATTAAATAACAGTTTTCAAGACTTTAAGAAGTATGACAAACTTTTGATCAAAAGAAATAAGATCTATAAAAGAGCTTTGCCTCATTTTGAAAAAGCATTTAAATACAGACAAAAAGATGAAGATTTGATGAAAACTTTGATCAGTTTGTACCAACGTTTAGAAATGTATGATAAAGAAAAAGAAGTGAAAGCATTAAAAGATGCACTATAATTGAAACTTCATAACAACAAAAAGGCCATCTGAAAAGATGGCCTTTTTTGTTATAAGAAATTTAATCAAATTAAATAATCTTTTTAATGACTCTTAATTTATGTGTATGTCTTCTGGTGTCTACATTGTAAATTCCAGAATGATCTAAACGGTCAATCCGAACTTTTCCATGTGCATGAATGATATAATTGTCTTTCATGATAATTCCAACATGGGTAATATGGCCTTCGTTATTGTCGAAAAAAGCCAAATCACCAGGCTCACTTTCTTCAATAAAACTTAACACTTCACCTTGCGTAGCTTGTTGAGAAGCATCTCTTAAAAGTTTGTAACCATTCAATTTATAAACCATTTGAGAAAAACCCGAGCAGTCAATTCCGAAAGGTGTCTTTCCACCCCATAAATAAGGAGTGTTTAAAAATAAGAATGCGGTTTCAATCAGTTTGTGTTTCTCTTTCTTTCCCGTGATGATAGCACCGTCGTATTGGAACGTATGCTCTCCAATACTAAAATTGGCATTTGAAAAATTCGGCAAATTAGCACCTAAGGATATTGTCGAAAGTTCTTGATTTTGATCTGCTATAAAATCGACTAAATTACCAACAAGTGTTGGTTCAGATTTTTGTAAAGCGTCGTATTTTTCTTTCGAGATAAAAATAAATTGCTTGTTGTCAATCCAACCTTCGTATTTGTCAAAGGCCAAGCGAATTTTACTCCATTCTTTTCTAATTTCAAGAACTTTTAAATGTTCGCCAAATAGAACCTGAGAAACTAGTTCAGCTTGATTAGAAGGTTCGTTTCTAAGAGGAACGACACTTAAATTACAAATTCCGTAATCCATTAACCGATGATATTTTTTTCTATAATAATAGCGCTGGCTCCGCCACCTCCGTTACAGATTCCAGCCGCTCCAATAGTTGCGTTTTGTTGATGTAATATATGTAGCAAAGAAACAACAATTCTTGCTCCCGAACAACCTAAAGGATGTCCTAGAGATACTGCTCCTCCATTTATATTTGTTTTTTCTGTGGCAATATGTAGCAGTTTGCAATTGGCAATTCCTACAACAGAAAAAGCTTCATTAAGTTCAAAGTAGTCTACTTTTTCTATAGGTATATTGGCCTTTTGTAGCGCTTTCGGAATTGCTTGTGCTGGGGCTGTTGTGAATTTTTCAGGAGCATCAGATGCATCTGCATAGCCTCGTATAAAAGCAAGTGGCGTTAAATTGAGCTCTTTTGCTTTTTTTTCAGACATGATTACTAAGGCAGCGGCACCATCATTTAATGTAGAGGCATTGGCAGCAGTTACTGTGCCGTTAGGAGAAAAAGCGGGTCTTAGTTGGCTTACCTTTTCGAAATTTATTTTTTTATATTCTTCGTCTTCAGTAATTAGTATTGGCGCACCTTTTCTTTGAGGGACTTCCACCGGAATTATTTCTTCCTCGAATTTTCCTTCTTCCCATGCTTTTGCAGAACGTAAATAAGATTCTTTGGCAAAGGCATCTTGTTCTACTCTTGAAATATGGTGATCTGTGGCACAAAGATCTGCACAAACGCCCATATGTTGTTGATCGTACACATTGGTTAGCCCATCTTTTAAAAGTCCGTCAACGGCGGTTAAATTTCCAAATTTTGTAGAGCTACGTCCGTTTAAGTAATGAGGCACTTGAGACATATTTTCCATTCCTCCAGCAATCACAATTTGGGCATCTCCACATTGTATGGCTTGTGCTGCTTGCATAATTGCTTTCATGCCTGAAGCACAGACCTTATTAATAGTTGTGCATGGAACTGTGTTTGGAATACCTGCTAGTAATGCAGCTTGTTTTGCAGGTGCTTGACCTAAATTAGCCTGAAGCACATTGCCCATTAAAACCTCGTCTACGAAAGTAGGGGTCAAATCAATTTTTTTTAAGGCTCCTTTTATGGCAATAGCACCAAGTTTTGTAGCGCTAACAGAAGACAATCCTCCAAGAAAACTTCCTATGGGTGTTCTTACTGCTGAAACGATGACAACTCGGTTTTTCATAATAAAAAGATTGGGTGCTATGCGAAAATACTCAATTATATTGAGAAATGTTTTAGACAATTACGCTTAATTACTTTCAATTGAGCATTCTCTTTTAAGGATCGAGAGTTATCACTGTTAAATTGTTTATTTTTGATTACAATTATTTTTTAATGAAGGACATCTTAAATAAAATCTATCAGAACAATTCTATTATCTATAAAATTTTTCTGTTTGTAGTTACTACTTTTTTAATCGTGTACTTGTTTCCTAAAGGAGGGAAGTTTAAGTATGAATTTCAAAAAGGAAAACCCTGGCAATATGAATCGCTTTATTCTCCTTTTGATTTTGCCATTCAAAAAAGTGCTGAATTGATAGCTTCCGAAAAGGAAGAAATTTTAAAAAGATCAAAACTTTATTTTGCAACGAATCTTACGGTTAAAAGTGAAGTAGCAAAGTCGATGGAAAATCGTTTTCAGCAATTAGCTTCAGATTCTTTGTATTATCATGTGCTTGTTTCAGAAGGAAATAAAATTTTAAATACCATTTATAAAAATGGCTTTTTAGATCCCGATAGCGAATCTAGGGTTAGCAATAGGAATACGAAGGTTGTGCTACGTAGAGGCAATGAAATCAATGAGGTGTTTTTTAAAGATTTGGTTTTAACAAAAGATTTATTAGGACTGCTACAACAAGAAATTAGTGCAGGTAGCAGTGTTGTTTATAAAGATATGTTAATTAATGTTTTAACTGATGTAGTTAGGCCAAATGTTACTTTTGATACTGAGTTGACAGAAAAAGCATTGCGTGATGAATTGAATGCAATTTCTTATACAACGGGAAGAATTGCAGCACAGCAAATTATTATTTCAAGAGGGGATATTGTGGAAGGTAAAAAATTGGCCATTTTACATTCGTTAAAGCAAGAGTACAAATCGCAAATTTGGAGTAAAAGCAATTATAGTTGGATTGTTTTTGGCTATACCATACTCGTTGCCTTGGCATTACTAATGTTGCTATTGTTTTTAAGAAAAGATAGAATTGAGATTTTTGATGATAATACCAAAGTGACCTTTATCTTTTTTAATATTATTTTGATGATTTTATTGGTCACCTTTACTATAAAATATAGGGTTGATTATTTGTATGTTGTACCGCTGAGTTTATTGCCAATTATATTGAAAGCGTTTTTTGACGCCAGATTGGGTTTGTTTACGCATGTGTTGACCGTTTTACTTTTAGGTTTTGTTGTACCAAATAGTTTTGAATTTATTTATCTTCAAATAATAGCCGGTATTGTAACCATTTTAACTGTCTCGGAATTGTACAAACGAGCTAATTTGTTTATTTCTGTTGGGCAAATTACCTTGATTTATATGTTGACGTATTTTGCTTTTTCTATTATACACGAAGGAAACATTGGCCAAATTAATTGGAATTATTTCGTGCTTTTTGCTTTGAACGGAGTGCTTTCGTTTTTATCACTTTTTCTTATTTGGTTGTATGAAAAATTATTTGGTTTGGTGTCAGATGTTACTTTGTTGGAACTGTCCAACACAAATTCCAAATTGTTACGAGAGTTGAATGAAAGAGCTCCTGGAACTTTTCAGCATTCTATGCAAGTGGCAAATTTAGCAGAAGCAGCAGCCAATGAAATTGGAGCAAATTCTATGTTGGTAAGAACAGGTGCATTGTACCACGATATTGGAAAAATTGTGAATCCTATGTATTTTACCGAAAATCAATCAACCTCGGTCAATCCACATGATGAATTGCCACCGAAAGACAGTGCAGGGATTATCATAGATCATGTGATTAATGGAATAGAATTGGCAAAGAAAAATGGTTTGCCAGATCGGATTATAGATTTTATAAGAACGCATCACGGAACAAGTACGGTTTACTTTTTTTATAAGAAGGCTGAGCAAGGAAATCTAGAAGGGGTAGATCAATCCGATTATCAATATCCAGGACCAATACCCTTTTCAAAAGAAACAGCTATTTTAATGATGAGTGATGCAGCCGAAGCTGCTTCAAAAAGTTTGAAAAACCCAACAGCTCAATCTATAGATACCTTAATAGATAAAATTACCTCCAAACAAATGGAAGAAGGGCAGTTTAGAAATGCGGCAATTACCTTTAGAGAAATTGAAACAATTAAAAAAGTATTGAAAAAGAAATTAAAAAATATTTATCATTTACGAATTGAATATCCTGAATGAGAAGAGTAAAAATCTTGTTTTCAGATAGTTGATTGTTGTAGGGGTTGTTTTTTTATTTTAAGCAGATTTATAAAATTATTTTTTTTAGAAAATAATGAAAAAAAATGATGAAAAAGGTTGCGAAATACATTGAGTTGCCTTAGATTTGCACTCGCAAAATTAAGTTCTTTTACAGATTAAATAAGATAATATTAAGATGATAAATCTTGGAGAGGTGCCGGAGTGGTCGATCGGGGCTCCCTGCTAAGGAGTTGTACCTTTACGGGTACCGGGGGTTCGAATCCCTTCCTCTCCGCATTTATTTTCTTAAGCTATACTTTCGGGGTGTAGCGTAGCCCGGTCATCGCGCCTCGTTTGGGACGAGGAGGTCGCAGGTTCGAATCCTGCCACCCCGACAAATTAATCTGAAGACATAATAAAGCATTTGTAAACACTTGTGTTTATAAATGGGCGCATAGCTCAGCTGGATAGAGCACCTCCCTTCTAAGGAGGCGGTCGAAGGTTCGAATCCTTCTGCGCTCACAGATAAATAAGCCTGATAAATTTTAATTTATCAGGCTTTTCTGTTTTTAAAAAGTTTCAAGCTCGCTTGTATACTTTTTAAAAATAGAAAAGCCAAGCAGTTGTAAAACTGCCCCAGGCTCATTCTCAAAATGGAGCGCGCTAAGGATCTGTAATCCTTGCGTATGTGTAAGTTGTATGTTTTTTTTGAGAGCAGAAAGCCAAGCAGTTGTAAAACTGTGCAAGGTGTGTTTTTATGACAGAGTGCATTAGGTTCTACAATCCTTGTAGCTATCCTAATTATGTTGGTATTTTTTTAAGAAAGGGGATTCATTTTAATTTTATTTCTATCTTGCCAATCCTAATTACTTAACCTGATTGCATGCAAACCTATTTTGTTCGAAAAATTGAGAATACAGATTTAGCTATAAATGAAGATTTAAATTCGCCTAGTTGGGAGAAAGCAGATGTGTTAACCGATTTTAAATCTCCTTGGGATGGTGAAGAAATTTGTAAAATTGAATTTTGTGCCCTACGTAATTCGGATACCTTTTATTTTCGTTTCAAGGTACACGATTCAAAAGTCCATACAATAAAGACAGACAATTCGAATGCTAGTATTAACGACTCGGATCGGGTCGAATTGTTTTTTAGGTCAGATTGTAAAATGTCTCCTTATTATTGCCTAGAAATAGATCCCACTCCACGAATCATGGATTTTAAGGCATTGCCTGGTAAGCAATTCGATTTTGATTGGAAATGGCCGGTTGGCGCCTTAAGTGTGACTTCCGAAATTTCGAAAGATTATTTTATTGTAGGCGGGGCAATTAGTTTGGCTTCACTAACAGAACTTGGACTTTTGACTAACAATAGAATTGAAACTGGAATTTTCAGAGCAAAATACAAAGCGGATAGAAATGGGGAATTTGAGCCGACATGGATTACATGGGTAAATCCTAAGACAGAAAGTCCAAATTTTCATACAGCTACTTCTTTTGGTCTTTTAGAGCTAGAATAAAGCTATTCTAAATATTCTTTATAGTTTTCAGAATTGATGATGTCAATTGGAAGTAACATAGCTTTTGGAATTTCTTTTCCAAAAAGTAAATGTTCTGCCAAGTTACTTAATCCTTGAAAGGCTTGCTTTTTTGGATTCTGATTGATTAAAAAATCAATACTTCCTTGTTGTAGATAATCTATGTTTTTTTCAACTAAATCGTAGCCCACTATTTTGAGTTTTTTGTAGTTTTCTTTGTTAAATTTAGCCACAATATAAGTTTTAGAGGTGGTTACAAAAACTCCGTTAATATCGCTATTGCTATTGAAGTATTGCTGTAAGTGTGCTGCGTAGTTCGTGGCTTGTTCCTTGTTTATACTAATGGTTGATACTTTGTAATGAGACTCTTTTTTTTCTTCAAAATACTTTTTAAACCCTTTTTCTTTTTCTTGCATATGGGTGGCGTTTTGTACCTGCTCGTCAATATGTACAATTAGCATATGTCCACTATTGGTTAGTGAATCCAATAATTTTGCTGCAATTCGTCCACTTTGAAATAAATCTTGACCAATGTAATTTGAAAGGCTATTCTTATCAATCATATTATTGAAAGTAGAGATGATAATTTCCTTTTCTAAGCAGTTCTTTTTTACTTCTTGTGCTTCCTTATAAAATAAAGGAGCCATTAACAATGCGTTCGGCTTAGTGCTAATGATTGAGTTTGCTTGATCTAAAAAAGAGCTTGGAGAGTTTGAATCGTATCTATGTTGTTCAATAGCAATACCAAAAGCTTGGTAGTTGTTTTCTATTTCTTCAACAGCCGAAATACAGGGAGTCCAAAAAGAATCTTGAGTAGATTGCGGAAATAAAATACAGACTTTATAAACCTTATTGTTTTTTAAGCTTTTAGCTATTGGGTTGGGTTTGTATTCTATTTCTTCAAGTACCTTATTTACTTTTTTAAGTGCACTGTCAGATACTTTACCTCTTTTATGTAAAACTCTGTCAACGGTTCCTTTAGAGACACCTGCCAACTCTGCAATATCCTTAATAGTGTATTTTTTCATCATGAAGCAAAGATAAGTAAATAGTTTGGAAAAAATAATTATGTTCTCGAGCACACTGTTTTAGTGTGCTCGAGAACATTTATAAGTGTGTTCGAGCACATTTTTATCTGTTTTGCTTTTTTTATCAAAATATTTCTTCTAGTTTTGTGAAGTGTAAAGCAAGAATATGAATGTTAAATACTTGTTTTATAGCAACTAAAGTTAATTTTTAAAATTTTTAAAATGATTGAAAAGAACAAACCAGCCTTAGTTATTTTGGCTGCCGGAATGGGAAGTAGGTATGGAGGGTTAAAACAGATGGATAGTTTTACGCCAGAAGGAGATACAATAATTGATTTTTCAATTTATGATGCTTTACAGGCTGGTTTTGGAAAATTCGTTTTTATTATTAGAAAGAGTTTTGAAAAAGAATTTAAAGAAATTTTCAATAAAAAACTGGAAGGAAAAGCTGAAGTAGCCTATGTATACCAAGAACTAGAAAATGTTCCTAAAGCCTATGTCAATCCTGACAGAAAAAAACCTTGGGGTACAGGACATGCATTGTTGATGGCAAAAGATGCTATTTCTGAAAACTTCGCCATTATTAATGCAGATGATTTTTATGGAAGAGAAGCTTTTGAAGTAATGGCAGCTTCACTTGCTAAAAAAGAGCAAACCTCATATGATTTTAATATGATGGCTTATTTATTGAAAAACACGGTTTCGGATCATGGATTTGTTTCTAGAGGTGAATGTCAGGTGGATAAGAATGGTTATTTAACTGACGTTACCGAACGCACGCATATAGAAAAAATCAATGGCGAACTAAAACGAAAAGATGGTAAAGGAAATTTTGTAGCTATTGATGAAGATACGATTGTATCGATGAATTTTTGGGGCTTTACTCCAAAATGTTTCGAGTTTGGAACTGAATTATTTATGCAGTTTTTGGAAGAAGAAAAATCGAATTTAAAATCAGAATTTTTTATTCCTTCCGTAGTCAATGAAATTTTAAAATCAGGAAAAGCAACCGTTGAAGTTTTAAAATCGAACGCAAAATGGTTTGGGGTAACCTACCAAGAAGACAAGCCGATTGTAAAGTCAGCTTTAAGTCAATTGAAAGAAGAAGCAGTGTACCCTAAAAATCTTTGGTAATATGGAAACAGCACAATTAATTTCAGTTTTTTCGAAATTTGATGAGGCTTCAAATTTTAAGTCTTTCCAAGAGTTGGCTTCAGGCCACATCAACGATACTTATTTGATAGAAACCGTACAGCAGCCCAAATTTGTTTTGCAAAGAATCAATCATGGCGTTTTCAAAGATGTGCCTGGTTTAATTGAAAATAAAGTGAGCGTAAGTATACATATACAAGAAAAATTCAAAGCATTAGGTAAAGCTGGCGAAAAAAAAGAGGTGCTTCGATTTGTGAGAACTAAAGAGGGAAAATCGTATTACCAATCTGAAAATGGAGACTACTGGAACTTGATGCTTTTTATTGAAGATAGCGTCACTTTTGAAACAGTTCATGATCCAGAAATAGCCTATGAGGGGGGAAAACTTTTCGGAGAGTTTTTGAATTTAACGGATGACTTTGATGCTTCAAAATTAACAGAAGTAATACCGAAATTTCACGATATGTCTTTTCGTTTTCAACAGTTTGATGCTGCGCTACTAAACGCTTCTTCGGATAGAGTAAAACAAGCCGAAACATTAATTTCAAAAGTAAAAGCCTTCAAAGAAGAAATGCACATTCTTCAGAATTTGAAAGACAATGGCGCTATAAAAATTAGGGTGACGCACAATGATACAAAAATTTCAAATGCTTTGTTTACTAAAGAGAATAAAGGCTTGTGTGTGATAGATACCGATACGATTATGCCAGGTATTGTACATTATGATTTTGGTGATGCTATTAGAACTATTTGCAATTCAGCTGCTGAGGATGAGCAAAATTTAGAATTGGTAACTTTTAACGTAGCGTATTATAAGGCATATTTAAAAGGTTTTTTAGAAAAAACAGGAAGCGCTTTGTCTGCAATAGAATTAAGATACCTACCCCTTGGAGCAAAATCTATGATTTTTATTATGGCCATTCGTTTCCTTACCGATTTTTTAAACAACGATGTGTATTATAAAACCAAGTATGAAAATCACAATTTAGTCCGAGCTAAAAATCAATTTAAATTGATTGCAAGTATGGAAGAACAAATGAATCAAATACAAGAAAAACATGAGTAAATATATTATAACAGGTGGTGCAGGGTTTATAGGAAGTCATATTGCAGAACAACTGGTGAAATTAGGAAACGAAGTAGTTGTTTTGGATAGCTTAAGAACCGGGTTTCAAAAGAATTTAGCAGGACTAGATGTTTCTTTTGTAGAAGGAGATATTAGAGATGAAAATTTGGTAAAAGAAGTAATCCACAAAGCAGATGCTGTATTTCATTTAGCGGCATTGGTAAGTGTACCCGAATCTCTATTAAAAATGAAAGAATGTATTGATATCAATACCTTAGGAACATTAAATGTGTTAGAAGCAGCAAGAGCAAATACTGCTTGTAAAGTGGTGTTGTCTACATCTGCAGCAAATTATGGCGACAATCCTATTTTGCCAAAAGTGGAAAACATGTTTCCTGAGCCTATGACTCCTTATGCAATTACTAAATTGGATGGCGAGTATTATTTAAGAATGTATCTGGATCAGTACAATTTACAAACCGCATCTTTACGATATTTTAATGTATTCGGTCCTCGTCAAGATCCGAAGTCGGCCTATGCTGCGGCGGTTCCAATTTTCATTAATAAAGCCTTGCAAAATGAACCCATTACCATTTATGGAGATGGCTCGCAAACTCGAGATTTTATTTATGTAAAGGATGTAGTTCGCGCAAATATATTGGCTTCTCAAATAGGAAATGAAACCTACAATGTGGCTTTAGGACATAGCACATCGATATTGGAGTTGGCTGAAAAAATTAAAGAACTGACAAACTCTAAATCGGAGATTTTATTTTTGGATGAGAGACCCGGTGATATCAAGCATTCCAAAGCAAATACAACAAAATTTAATAAGCTTGGTTTTGAACCAATTTATTCCATTGATGAGGCTCTAGAAGAGACCATTGCATTTTACCATAACGAACTAATTATTAATTAAAAGTATTTTTATGAGCACAACAGAAACTACGATTGCATCGAAAAGTAATTTGGTACCCATTGCAATTATTGCAGGTGTATTTTTTATTTTCGGATTTGTTACTTGGATCAATGGAGCTTTAATTCCTTTCATGAAAACAATAAATGAACTGACTGAAGCTCAATCTTATTTAGTTGCGTCAGCTTCTTATATATCTTTTGTATTGATGGCCTTGCCAGCGTCCTCTATCTTGTCTAAAATTGGGTATAAAAAAGGCATGTCTTTAGGGTTACTTATTATGGCTATTGGTGCTTTGGTTTTTATTCCTGCGGCGGAAGCTAGGACTTATTGGGTGTTTTTAACAGGGATATTTATTCAAGGAATTGGAATGACGCTTTTGCAAACAGCTGCCAATCCATACATTACCATTTTAGGGCCTATTGAAAGTGGTGCTAAAAGAATTGCCATTATGGGAATTGCAAATAAAACAGCTGGAGCTTTGGGTTCTTTAATATTTGGAGCTTTGTTGTTGTCGGGAATTGATGATGTAAAAGAAAAATTAACAAGGGTTTCTGTGGAAGAAAAAAAGGTGTTGTTAGACCAAATGGCAGATAGTGTATTTGTTCCCTATTTGGTGATGGCAGTTGTACTTGTTATTTTAGGTATATTGATTCGAAAGGCTCCTCTTCCTGAAGTGGAAGCAGTCGCTGAAGAAAAGACACCTGAAGGTGAAACAGCGAAAACGAGTATTTTTCAATTCCCACATTTGTGGTTAGGAGTACTTACATTATTTGTTTACGTGGGCGCTGAGGTTATTGCAGGAGATACCATTATTGCTTATGGAATTTCACTCGGTTTTGATGCTGAAGATGCAAAATTTTTCACCACATTAACGCTATTAGCCATGGTGGTTACTTACGCTATTGGCGTGGTGCTCATTCCTAAATATTTAAAACAAGGAACGGCATTGGTGTACAGTGCTTTGCTAGGTTTGGTTTTTAGTGTTTGTATTTTAATGACCACAGGATTTACTTCTGTTTGTTTTGTGGCCGCTTTAGGAATTTCAAACGCCTTAGTGTGGCCGGCTGTTTGGCCACTTACCTTAGCAGGTTTGGGCAGGTTTACCAAGACGGGCTCCGCTTTACTAATTATGGCTATTTCTGGAGGGGCGATCATCCCACCATTATACGGACGTTTAGTCGATGGCGAAAAAGGAGAGTTAATTGCTAAGGGTGTTGAAGAAACATTGGCAATCGCAAATGCTGCAACAAGTAGTTATTGGGTTTTGATACCCTGCTATGCCATTATTTTATTTTTCGCCTTAAAAGGACATAAATTGAAAAGTTGGAGTAAAAAATAAGAATAGATAATAATGCTGTTAGCTGGTTGTGTTTAGCTTATTTGAACGAAACACCAAAAGCAAATAGCCAAAAACTAAAAAAAATGACACAAAGTAACATAGATAAAGCCACAGGCTTTGAAAAACGATTTGAAAATATAGGAACACTTATTTTTGAAGATTCAAATTCAGCTTCTAAAGCAGTCGCAAAAGAAATAGCAGACTTAATTAGTGTAAAACAAGCGTTGCATGAACCCTGTGTATTAGGTTTAGCAACGGGTTCTTCTCCTAAAGGAGTATATGCGGAATTGGTCCGTTTGCACAAAGAAGAAAATTTAAGTTTCCATAATGTGGTGAGTTTTAATTTGGATGAATATTATCCAATGGAACCAGATTCAATCAATAGTTATGTTCGTTATATGAAAGAACTATTGTTTGATCATGTAGACATCAAACCTGAAAACTGTCATATTCCAGATGGAACCTTGGCTAAGGTGGATATATCAAGTTATTGTGCTGCATACGAAGAAAAAATTGAAGCCTTGGGTGGTATCGATTTGCAAGTTTTAGGCATCGGTGGAAATGGACATATTGGGTTTAACGAATCAGGATCCTTGCAAAATTCCAAAACAAGATTGGTTGCTTTAGATCATATGACAAGAGTAGCGGCAAGTAGTGACTTTTCCGGAATTAGCAATACGCCAAGAACAGCGATTACGCTTGGTGTAAAAAAAATAATGGAAGCTAAAAAAGTAATTTTATTGGCATGGGGAGAAAGAAAATCTCAAGTTGTAAAAGCTTCTGTAGAAGGTGAGATTACGAGTAAGATTCCCGCTAGTTTTTTACAAGAACACAACAATGTAACTTTTGTGCTAGACAAAGAAGCAAGTTCTAAGCTAACAAGAATTCAAAGTCCGTGGTTGGTTGAAAAAGTGGAATGGTCAGATAAAATGATTCGTAAAGCTGTATTAGGCTTGGCATTGAAATTACAAAAACCAATTTTAATGTTGACTGATGATGATTACATTGAAAATGGAATGAGCGAATTGTTGGCCGAAGAAGGTCCTTCTTATGAAATAAACATAAAAATATTTAACAAACTTCAAAATACCATTACAGGTTGGCCAGGAGGAAAGCCAAATGCGGAGGATGCGAATCGTCCTGAAAGAGCTTTGCCTGCTAAAAAACGGGTATTGATTTTTAGTCCGCATCCTGATGATGACATTATCAGTATGGGTGGAACTTTTAAACGATTGGTGGAACAAGGACATGAAGTTCATGTGGCATACCAAACTTCAGGTAACATTGCTGTTGCCGATGATGAAGCGCATCGTTTTGCCAGTTTTGTTTGTGATTATAACCAACATTTTAATATTGAAAGTCCGCAGGCAATTAATATTTTTCAACAAGCCAATGATTTTTTGAAAAATAAAAAAGCAAGTGAAATTGATACGTCTGAAGTAAGGCATATTAAGGGATTAATAAGAAAAGGCGAAGCAAGAGCCACCAGTTATTTTGTTGGTTTGTCAGATGAACAAATTCACTTTATGAACCTTCCTTTTTATGAAACAGGAACTATAGAGAAAAAACCTGTTGGAGAGGATGATATTCAGTTAACCATGGATTTAATTGAAAAAATTCAGCCACATCAAATTTATGCTGCAGGAGATTTAGCCGATCCACACGGAACACATAAAGTATGTTTAGATGCTATTTTTAAAGCCGTAAAACGCCTAAAACCAAAACCGTTTATGAACGATTGTTGGCTGTGGTTGTATAGAGGAGCTTGGCAAGAATGGGGAGTTGATGAAATTGAAATGGCAGTTCCTATGGGACCAGATCAGGTTTTGGAAAAACGCTACGGTATTTTTAAACATCAATCTCAAAAAGATGGAGTTGTTTTTCAAGGAGCCGACAGTAGAGAATTTTGGCAACGTGCCGAAGATAGAAATAGAGAAACTGCAGATTTATATGATTTGTTAGGTTTGGCTCGTTATGCCGCTATGGAAGCTTTTGTAAGATGGCATTACTAAAATGTAGTATCTAAATAAATAATTCTAAACCTAGTAAGGCCTTCGCTTTACTGGGTTTTATTTTGAAAAAAACAACAATAAAAAACAGAATACATATGTCATTAATAAAATCAATTTCAGGAATTAGAGGAACCATTGGAGGAGGAATCGGCGAGAATTTAACCCCTTTAGATGCTGTAAAATTTGCCAGTGCTTATGGTACTTGGTTGTTGAATAGAAATACAGGGTCAGCTGCAGGAAAACTAAAAGTTGTTATTGGTAGAGATGCTCGTATTTCTGGAAAAATGATTAGCAGTTTGGTCAGCAATACTTTGGTTGGATTAGGAATTGATGTGATTGACTTAGGCTTGTCTACCACGCCAACGGTTGAGGTTGTTGTTCCTTTAGAAAAGGCAAATGGTGGAATTATTATCACCGCTTCTCACAATCCAAAACAATGGAATGCATTGAAATTGTTAAATGAAGAAGGAGAGTTTTTAAATGGAGAAGAAGGCGAGAAAATTTTAGTTTTGGCTGAAAATGATGGCTATTCTTATGCAGAAGTAGATGATTTGGGAGCCTATACAAAAGACAGAACCTATGTTAAAAAACATGTTGATGCTGTTTTAGCTTTGGAATTGGTAGATGTAGAAGCGATTAAAAAAGCAAAATTCAAAGTGGTTTTAGATGCTGTAAATTCTACAGGAGGAATTTTTATTCCTGCTTTGTTAGAGGAATTAGGTGTTGAATGTGTCAAATTATACTGTGAACCAAACGGACAATTTCCACACAATCCAGAACCCTTAAAAGAACATTTAGGGGATATTTCAGCTTTGGTTGTTAAAGAAAAAGCAGACTTAGGAATAGTTGTCGATCCCGATGTCGATCGGTTGGCTTTGGTAAACGAAGACGGTTCTATGTTTGGTGAAGAATATACCCTGGTAGCTTGTGCTGATTATGTTTTAGGAGAATTAATCGGAGGAAATACCGTTTCTAACTTGTCTTCTTCTAGGGCTTTAAGAGATGTAACTGAAAAGCATGGCGGAACGTATACAGCAAGTGCTGTTGGTGAAGTAAATGTAGTGATTGCTATGAAAGCAACAAATACGGTTATTGGAGGTGAAGGAAATGGAGGAATTATTTATCCAGAATTACATTATGGTCGTGACTCATTGGTTGGAACAGCATTATTTTTATCACATTTGGCAAAATGTGGTCTGTCTTGTAAAGAATTAAGAGCTTCTTACCCAAGTTATTTTATGAGTAAGAACAAAATTCAGTTGACACCAAGTTTAGATGTAGATGAAATTTTGGAAGAAATGGCCAAAAAACACGCTGCTGAGGATGTGAATACGATTGATGGTGTAAAAATTGATTTTCCAACAGAATGGGCACATTTGCGTAAATCAAATACAGAACCTATTATTCGAATTTATACCGAGAGTACTTCACAAGAAAATGCAGATGCTTTGGCAAGCAAAATTATCGACGAAATAAAAGTAATTGCTGGATTGTCTTAAAATTTAGTTTGAGCAAAAAAAAGCCAGCAAATTTGCTGGCTTTTTTATGAATAAAAGTTTTTTTATAAATCAAATAAACTTGGTAACCATAAACTTAAACTTGGGAAATACGTCACCAAAAATAAAGATACGATCATGGCTAAAAATAGCGGTAATAAAGGTTTTACAACCTTTTCTATGGTCGTGTTTGCAATTCCTACTCCCACAAATAAAACGGAGCCTACGGGAGGTGTACATAAACCAACACATAAATTTAATACCATTACAATTCCGAATTGTACAGGGTCCATTCCTAATTTTTCAATAATAGGTAAAAAAATTGGTGTAAAAATTAAAACGGCAGGCGTCATGTCCATAAACACTCCTACAAAAAGCAATAAGAAATTGATAATAAGTAGAATGATAATTTTGTTGTCGCTAATTCCTAATAACACCTCAGATATGTTTTGAGGAATGTTTTCATAAGACATTACCCACGACATACTCATGGAAGCACCAATAAGCAACATTACGATAGCTGTTGTACCGCAAGATTCTAGCAATACATCTGGCAAATCTTTGATTTTAATTTCTTTATAGTAAAATCCTAAAATTAAAGTATACAATACAGCTATGGCCGAAGCTTCGGTAGCCGTAAAAACCCCCATTACAATTCCTCCAATAACTACAACTAGTAACATTAAACTAGGAAAGGCAGCGGTAAAAGATTTAACTACAGCTTTAAAAGTACTTTTTTCTCCTAATTTATAGCCTTTTTTCTTTGCCCAAAATGAAGCTACCAACATTAAAAGTAGACCCGTTAAGATTCCAGGAATATAACCTGCTAAAAATAAAGCGGCAATAGAAACACCACCACTGGCCAAAGAATAGACAATAAGTACATTACTAGGAGGAATAACCAAACCAATAGTTGATGAGGTAATATTTACAGCGGCACCAAATTCCTTTGAATAGCCTTCTTTTTCCATTTCAGGACCTAATATACTTCCCATGGCAGATGCCGATGCCATTGCAGAACCTGCAATAGAACCCATTAACATGGCTGCAATTACATTAATTAGTGCAAGTCCACCAGGAAGTGCTCCTACTAAAGTTTTTGCAAAAGCAATTAATCGATGGGCAATTCCTCCTTTGTTCATTAACTGTCCGGATAATACGAAAAAGGGAATGGCGAGTAAGGCAAAACTATCGAGTCCGGTTCCTATTCTTTGTGAAACCGTTGTTAAGGCAGGAATTACAGGTATGCTTGCCATCATCGTTAATAAAGAAGATATGGCAATACTCCAAGCTACAGGAACTCCAATTAATAATAAGGTAAGAAAGCTTAGAACTAGTATAAGTATAGGTAAATATTCCATTATAAAACTTGTTTGTTAAAGATGTCAGAAATTTTGTAAAATATAATAAGGACTCCGCTAATTGGAATAACCAAATAAACCAAAGCCAAAGGAATTTGCAAAGCTGCAGAATATTGTTCTAAGGTATACGTAATATACACCAAACGAATACCGCCAACAATAAGTGCTCCGAAGCAAAATAAAATAATCAAAATATTTACAAATACTTTTAATTTGGCTTGCCCTTCTTTATTCAATTTGGCAGGGAATAAATCAATTGCCACGTGCATTTTTCTTCCAGAAATGTATGCTGCACCAAGTACACCCACCCAAATCATTAGGTATCGTGCTAGTTCATCTGTAAAAGAACTCGGTGTTCCTACTACAAATCTTGTAAATACTTGCCACAATACATTTACAACCATAATGGCCATGATAAATGCAAGGGTATTCCCTAATATTTTATCTATTTTTTGTCTAATCTCCATGTCTTTTTATTTAGTTGCTTTTCTGAATTCTGTGGATCAAGCTGTACACTTCGTTTTCATCTTTATAATCTTCATACATTGATGATACTTTGCTTTGGAATGCACTTTTGTCCGGTCTAATAACTGTAACTCCCGCTTTTTGAACTTCTCTAAGCGCATCTTCTTCGGCGGTAGCCCAAAGTTTTCTTTGGTAGGTAACGGAAGCGTTTGCAGAAGCTTGCAACCATTTTTGCTCTTCTTCGGTTAAGGTATCCCAAAGGTGTGTTCCAATAATTAAAACATCAGGAACGGTTGTATGCTCATCTAAAGAATAGAATTTACAAACTTCATAATGACGAGAAAGGTGAAAACTTGGAGGATTATTTTCTGCACCATCAACGACACCTTGTTGCAAGGAAGTATACAATTCTCCCCAAGAAATTGGAGTAGGAGAACCTCCTAAACTTTTTACCATATTCATGGCAGTCACACTTTCCATGACACGTATTTTTAATCCTTTTAAATCTTCTGGAGTTTCAACAGGTTTTTCTTTGGTGTAAAAACTACGACTTCCAGAATCGTAATAACCTAAACCTTTTAACCAATATTTTTGTCCACCATCTAATAATTCTTTTCCAATAGGACCATCTAGTACGCTAAAAGCATGTGCTCTATCTCTAAATAGAAAAGGCAATCCGAACACTTTCATATTAGGAGAGAAATTTTCCATAACCGCCGCTGAAACTTTGGTCATGCCTAAACTACCAATTTGTAATAATTCTACACATTGGCGCTCATTACCTAATTGTTGGTTTGGGTAAATTTCGATTTTCATTTTACCACCAGAACGCTTTTCTAAGTCGGAAGCCATAAAAGCCATGGCTTTGTGTACTGGGTGACTCATGTCTAAACCATGCGCCAGTTTAATGGTTTTTTGTTTTGATATTGTTGTACAAGAGCTTATGCTCAGCACACAAATAAGTAATAGAATTGAGTATGTTTTCAATTTCATGTGAACGGTTTTATCGTATAGTTTTTTTCGGTTCGTAAATATATAAAAAAAACACATTAAAATACAATCGATTGTATTTTAATGTGTTTTGTGTTTCGCCTAGGATGTAGGCGTGAATGTTATTTGATTAATTCTAAGCTATTTGTAGCTCCGTCTATACAAGTGATGTCAATCAGTGTTTTATCATTTTTGTGTTGTAGCTTCCTGTTTTTATTCTCTTTCTTGATGTTCCAAATGCCCTGAATACATATTTTTAAATTCACTGGGTTACTGTAATTTAGAAATTTGTTTGTTTTGTATTCTTTAAAATTTAAGTTAGGTTCCGTTATGTGCAAGAGGATCGTGTTTTTCTTTTTTTTAGAAAATAAAATCAAACATGGAGCTGAAACTTCTTTGACCCATTCATTATTTAATTCTTTTGTTGCTTCAAAAATAACGAGTCCTGTAGAATTGGTTTTTAGGTCTTTTACGATGTGAGCAATGCTGTCTGCTCTCTGTATTTTAAAAGATGTATCCTTTTTTACTAGTTTTCCAAATTTCTTTATTTCTTCATTTTTTAAGAAGGGGTAAATAACATATTGATAGGAAGCGTTTTTTGGTGCGATACCATGATCAATCCAAGCACTGGCAAAATTTCCTTCTGTCTCTTTAGCTCCTTTTCCCTTAGGATTCATGGCACCAGTTTTTATGGAGTACTTGTTGTGGTAGGATTTTTGCTTTTTTCGTGAATAATTGGTTTTTGCTTTTGAAAGTATATGATACCCGTTTTTGTAAGCGTCAATAAGCCATTTTTTAGAAGATCCTGTTTTGGATAATCCGGTGATCATTCCTTTTTTAGAAGTATAAATAGGTGTATTTGAACTTCTTAATGCATTTTGAAATAGACTTGTTTGCGTTGGGTTAATATTATCTATACTAGAAATGTTTGTTCCAATACAAATGAGTTTATCACCAAAAGAGAAAACCGACTTTTTAGCCTTTAGTTTTCCCGGAAATCCAATTTTGGCTTCTTCTCCGTCAGCGTTGGAACCCTTGCTCTCATTTAAAATCATTCCAAAAACCCCGTTATCGTTTAAAGCAACAGCACCCGCAAAAGTTTCACTAGATCGGTACATTAAAAGAGGGGTGTTAGGTTCAAGTTCTTCAAAAGGCAGATAGATGACAGTTGCCCCTGGATAACGATTCCAATCCCACCCATTTTGTTTAAAACCACTTGCGGCTTCTCCTTTTTCGTTTAACAATTGAATTGTTCCGTTGGCAGGGTAGCGACCATATCTATTGGAGGCCACATAAATTTCAGATGACCAAACATATTTACTGTATCCTTTTATAATTGCCGCCCAATTATTTCTTCTATGAACCGCAGTTGCAGCATATGGAAAGCTGGAATAAACACTTAGCTTTTCTTCTTGAATTCCATGTGTTTCTGTAAATAGTTTTCTGTTTTTTGAATCACTTTTTCCCCATAAGCGTAAATAGGCCGCCGCGACTTCTTTGTCAATTTTTTGTGAACCATCAGGAGAACCTGAGTTGGCCATTTGTAGGTATTGTTTTTTTAAAGAACCAATGCTGTTGTCTTCTAAGGGGTGTCTTCCAGCATTTCCAAAGCCATAATCTAATTTTTGACTATACAAACGGGTGGCTAAAAATGCATTTTTAAAATTTTCATGTCCCGCTTTTTCTATTCTAAATTTAGTTCCAGATAGGGTATGAATTATTTTGGGTACATTTCTAAAGGCTCCCATCCCATAAGCCGGGTAATGTCCGTTATGATGCCAAGCTGTGCCGTCTACTTTGAATCCCCATTCTTGTTTTTGTTGCGCCAAAGTAATACTGATATAGTTTTTATAGGCTCTTAAAATAGCGGCTTGTTTTGCGGGTTCTTCCACTAAAAATAGTAGTGTAAGGTGGTAATAAGCTTGTGTGTTTAAATAATCAATATTTACATGAAATTTACTTTCATCTCCTAAAACCATTCCTAAATTAAATAACCAATGCAGACTCTCACCTACCTGATTTAATAATTTTTCTTCTTTCAGTAAATCTCTTAGTATAAAAAAAGCTTCGGCCAATTCTCTTACATTATAGCCAATATGGTGTCTTGTTCCTCCAGATGAGCCCGCCTGCCAACCTTGGTCTAAAAAATATTCTGTTCCTAAAACAGCCATGCGTTTTAGTGTTTCTTTATTTACTTTATTTGCATTTGGATAGTTTAGGGCAATTTGTTTTAAGACACTACCGAGTTGTTCAATTTCATTATGATTATCAACTCCCTGCTGTTTTTTATTGAAATAAATTTGAGAACTTTTAAAATCCATAGGAGGGCCTAAAACCACCTTATTTTTTCTTTTAATTTTTAATTGCTCAAAATTGTGAACAATGCCTTCAATATTTTCTTTCGGCTTTTTAGAGATTGCCGTAGCGGCATCAAGACGTTTTTCGATTTTTGCTAGGTCCTTTTTTTCTTCAGGCGAAATAGGAAATATACGAATATTGGTTAGGTATTTTAGATTTTGCATCAGCGGCATCCAATGATCAGCACCAGGGGTAAGATCTTTTTTAATAAAAGGAACCAATGTGTCTGGATAAGAATGTCGGTCATCTTGGTATTGTGAAAAAACAATATCATCAAAAAATAAGTTTCCTGATGCAGATTGTGTACTTATTTCAAAGGATTTAAGTTGAATATCCGCTTGCTTTTTTGGGGCTGCTCCTTGCATTTCATAATAGGGAATCCATAAGGTTCTCCAGCCAGTAAATGCCAAGTCAATTTCAAACCACACTTCTTTGTCATTGACTGTTGTGGCAGAGATTTTTATTTTTTCATTTTGTGATTTTTCATTGTAAATAGCAAAAGATAGGGTAGGACTCGCAGGAAAATGGTCACCATATTTTAAAGGGCTTTCTTTTAAACTTAGCTGTCTGAAGTTACTTGTACTAAAAGAAGCTGCATTTTTCCATGTCCATTGCAGGGCATGACTTCCATATTTATAATGTGTAGAGCTAATTGCTAGTTCACTATGACCTGAGGTTTTGTAGCTAGTTAATACTTCTTGTTCTTCAAAAGATTCAACTGCTGGTTTTGTTTTTTCTTGACTATAAACTGAAAAAGAAAGTGCAAAACATAAAAGGAATAGTTTCTTATAAGGATTCGCCATAGAGATTGGTTTTTTAGATTGAAATTCAATTTTGAACTTGTTGTAAAATTACTACGAAATAGCTAATTAATAGCGGGGGCAATTGTTCGAACAGGAGGATGAATTAAACCAAAAATCTCCAATAACAAGGTTTATTGCCATTGGAGATTTTAAAAATAGTGAAGTGAAATTAATTTACAATAACTTTTGAATTGTAAATACCTCCCGCTTCTGATTGAATAGAAACTATATAAATGCCTTTGGCATAAGATTGTACATCTATTGGATTTGTTGTGTTGCTATTGTAAATAATTTTTCCAGCAAGGTCTAAAAGTCGAACAGTTGCTATTTGCAAATCTTCATAGTTTGCAATATGAATATAATTGTTAGTTGGATTAGGGTAGATATTGATACTTTCGTTTAAAAGATCATTTTCAACAGATGCTACAGCACTATAAGCAGTCCAACTTAGGTTGTCAAATGCTACAGAACCAGTAGAGGTATCGGCATTTCTTAATCCTATTGTAATAGCTCCAGCAATATCAATATTATCTACTTTAAAAGTGTAAGCTTCAGCACCAGAATGTGAAAGTGTTCCAGCAACTTCTCCATTAATTAATAACTCTAAATCTCTTTGCGTGGTGTTGAATAAATCAATACAAGAAACCGCAAAGGAAGCTATTCCTCCAGGGATTGTTCCAGACAATAAACCTGTTTTATCAGCGACCATATAAATTTCTTTAGAAGAGCCCATTCTTGTAGAAGTGGTTTTTCCTTCAATTGTCCATGAAAAACCATGATCACCTGTATAAGTTTCTGTTGACCAAACATTGTTTTCATCGGTATAATTTTCTAAGGTTTCGGTATACCCATTCCAAGAATATTTTACATCTGCAATATTCCAGTTACCATTCCTGTTCTCGGTACCGCTAAATGGATTGCCATCATTGTGGTACTCATACTGAAATGCCAAAACAAATTTGTCAGATCCAGTGGTTGCTATATAAGAGGATAAATCTATAGCTGATAAGGCCCAAGCGCCGTCGTTTCCAAAAACACCATTTATAGAAGTTATATTTGCAGTAACATCTGTCCATGTAACCGTTGAAGGATCCGTTCCGTCTGTATAGTTAAAACCAATTAAAACTTTAAAAGATTCATCATCGGCTCCTTCGTGGTACTGACTTTGGGTAGCAAAACTAGCGGTCATGTTTAGGTAGGATGATATGTCTACTGCTTGCGTAACAAGCCAGCTAATGCCTTCATAATTTAAATTGGATTCATGTCCAGAAAGTTTTACGGATTTGGAAACTTTAGCATCTGTAAAATGCCCCTCGTTGTTAGCAGGTCTTGTATAAGTTAAATCACTTGTTCCGGGAGCAGAGGCTTCGTCAGTAGGAATGTTTGAAGTTCTTTTAATTAGAGTAGATTCTGCAATTGATCCGGGGTTATGGGTTACAAATCCGGTGAATCCCGAATTTGTGGCAAACTGAAAGTCGTTGTATTCTATAGTGTTTTCAACCTGAGCAAATAAATTTGCTGTTAGGGAAAAGCAAGTTGAAATAAGAATCGTTTTTAATGTAGTTATTTTTATCATAAGTTAAGGTTTTATAGTGATTGTATATCTGTAAAAGTAGTTTGAAGTCCTAAATTATAAGTGGGAATACGGGGTCGTTTAGAGGGGGTAAATTGCGCTATTGTTATATAAATAAAAAAATCCTTACCTATCAAAAGTGGTAAGGATTTAGAGTAAGATGAATAAAATTTTTAATTCACAACTATTTTTGTTGTAGTGCTTATCCCACTTTCTAAGGTAATATTTACCAAGTAAATTCCTTTGGTATAAGCACTTACGTCTATAGTACTTGTATCTGTTTTATGAGTGATAATTCTACCTGTCAAATCAATGAGGCTAACAGAGACTATTGCATCATTGTTGTTGTTTTGAATATGCAATAAATTGTTTGTAGGGTTCGGATACAGTATAATTGCTGTTTCGGAAGTGTTTTTATTGTTGGATAGTACAGAATCATCTACGGTAAAATCAAGCTCTTGAAGTGCCGTGAAATTTTGACTAGCAGTCCATGCTGAACTTAATACAAAACGATAATATCTATAGGTTTGGGTTGTTGTTAAGGTAGTGGTGCGTTCATCATTAGCATTGCTTGGAACAGTTATTACTGAACTTACATTGTCCCAAGTTGAGGCATCATTACTTGCTTGTACCATCCATTGTGAATCACCTGTAGCACCTTTTGTACTTGTGGCGTTGGCTAATTTATGACGGATTTCTGTTACGAGAATAGGATTGTAAGCTGCAGAAACTTCAAAAAGATAGCCTTCATTTAAAGGAGTCTCGGTTCCATTAACCAATCTAGGAACCGAAGTTGTTGCAGTTAGTACTTCTGCCCAAGCTCCTGTGTTTGAAAAATTGTCATTGCTGATTACAGCACTAGGTGTGTTGAAGATATTTGTTTGCCCCGAAAAACTAGTGTTTAAAGCTGAAAAAGCGCCATTGGCTACATCCACAGGAGTGCTGTAATATCGTACATCGGAAATCCACCAAGCCCCATTTCTTATAGGTTGAATTGGGTCGTTATAATCTCCAGCATCGGTAAAAGTATATTTAAAAGCGACAACAAATTTATCAGACCCTTCATCTGCTATATAGGATGATAAATCAATAGTCGTGTAGGCAAATGAACCATCATTACCAAAAATCTTTCCGTCATTATTGCTATCCACAATTGAAGAAGTAACATCTATCCATGACAGTGAGCCATCATCTGGCGAGGTTCCATCAGTATAGTTTTTCGCAATTAATACTTGAAATGTATTTGTGCCTCCGCCTTCTTTAAAAGCATTTTTTGTAGCAAAAGAAACGGTCATATTATTTTGACCCGATATATCTATAGCATCTGTAACTACCCAAACCGTTCCATTTAGATTGTCGTTTCCATAATTCCCAGACATTTTAACACTAGTGGCTGTTCTTGTGCCTCCATCCGGAATTGTTGTTGCTGGTCTAGTATAGCCCAATGTTGTTTCAGAAGCAATATCTGAGGCTCCCGTTTTTCTAGTTACAAAGGCATTCCCTGAATTAGCGGTTAGGGTTTCCCCGTCGGGGTTGCTAGTGGCAAAGGCTGTGAAACCAGAGTTGGTAAAATATTGAAAATCTTGATAATGAATCACGTTTTGCGCTGAAGTCATAAACGAAGTGATACACAACGTTAGCAACAAAATTGTTTTAAAGGTATTTTTTTTCATAATAAAAAGTTTTAATTTATGTGGTTAATATGAAGTAAAACTAGATAGATATTTTATTGAATATGTGGGGGTAGTTGCTCTAGAGAGATGGGTAAATTGACCGGAATTCCATTTTAAATAAGAAATTTTTGATTTTTATTGAATGCTGATTTTTTTGATTATTGTGGAGTGGGTATTTGTTTCAAGCCTTAAGAAATAGATGCCTTTGGCGAATTCATGAACCGGAAATTCTCGTCCGTTTTTTTGTGTTTTTAAAACGCTTCCATGGAGGTCGACTAGACTAATCTTGTTTATTTTAAAAGCAGGGTTCGAATTTTGAATGTGTAGATTTTTTTTAACTGGATTAGGATAAATAATTACATCGTTTTCTAAAATAAATTCTTGTGAAGAGAGACTTGAATTTGAAGTGAAATAATTGACATCTGAAATGTAAAAAGTTCCATTTCTTGAATTTAAAGAATAGGTCCCATTGGATCCTGTGTATTTAAATGCCAAAGTGAAAGTTGTACTGGAATAGTTTGAAATATCTAAGGTAGATTTTAAATAAGTTAAATTATTGGCATCGTCGTTTTTGGCTATCTGACTGAGTTGATGGGTTACATTAGTCCAAGTGGCTGTACTTACATCCTCTGTATAATCTGTAGAAATTAAAACCTCCAAAGAAGAAGTTCCTCCATTGGCGTATCTAGATTCTGTCCAGAAAGTCACGTATTTATAGGTGTCGTCTTTACTTATATAAGGATTGGTACTCGATAAGTTTATGGTGGTCATAGGAATCCATACCTCCAAGCCATAATTTTGCCCATTCGTGGCGCCTACAATTGAAATGGCTTTTTGCTCTCTAAGGCTGTTGTTAGGAATTCTGTTATTAGGTCTTGTCTCAGTAAATGCTCCGTTAGAATCTGTCGCATCCACGATGTCTGAAATAACTTTGCCAAGATTAGAAATACTTTGTCCATTTGTATTGGAAACAATTTGTACATCATATCCACGTTGGCCGGTGTTGTATCTGAAATCTTCATAATAAAACGAAGGGTAAAAAGGATTGTAAACGCCTGAGAAAAGTTCAACATCTATCGGAAGTCCGTCTTTTACTTCAAGGCTTAAAATTGTTTCGTTGTCTCCTGCGGTTATTTGCACATTTCCTCCTGAACTATTTTGCAAACTCCAATTACCATTTAATACAAGTGTTATTGTTTGGGCTTGACTTACACCAAAATTATCTGCAAAGTTGAGGTCTGGATTAACAACGGAAAGATTTAAATTATTTCCACTTTTTTCTGTCATGACCAAACAAGGTTTGTCATTTGATTTTAGAGGGGACGTGTTTCCGTAATTTCCATTTGAAAATAAAACATAGCCATGCCTGTTGTTGTATTTTACAATATGTGCCGTTTCATTTTGTTGCAGTACTTTATAGAATTCGGTGTTTGAATCTTGCATGGAATTTTGGAAAGTTTCCATTTCAGATTCAGTTGTTTGTGGAAGAATGACAAATTCATAAGTGGCGTCTGTGGGTTGTTTCCCATGACTGATATAGGCTGAAGCAAAATTTCCATTAGTAAATCCACCTTTGCCATTTTCATTTGGTGAAGTTTGATTTTTTCTGTTAATAACCAACTCAGAACCGCTTTTTATAAAATAGCCTGTTTGGTAGGCATCAATTATCCATTGGTCGTTCTCATTGTTTAATGTTGTGTTGTAAGGAAATGTACTAAGATTGGCATTGTTTAACGTAATTGGTGTTGAAGTGCTATTGAGTTTGTTTTGAAATAAATTTGTAGCAGTAGTATTAGAATTATCATTATTATTGATATTTGATCCCAAACAAATTAATTTTCCATCAAAGCAGAAAACAGATTTCTTAAAGGCGAAAGATGTGTTATGGGTAGCAGAAATATTTTTTTGTTGAAAATCCATCCCAAACAAGCCGTAGTTTCCTTCTAATTTTTCATCAACATAATACTTGTTTTTTGATCCAAAACGCAGACTCGCGGCAAAGTTGGCATCTGTTTTCTCATCTTGTCGGCTCGATTTTGCTTCTAAGTCATTCCAATCTAAATGAATACTTGTCGTTCCAGGTGCCTTATTCCAGTCCCAACCATTGATGTTGAATCCTGAATTTGAATGCCCTCCAGGATACATGATTTCTACAGCTCCGTAACTTTGATAACGACCAAAGCGGTTGTCTGAATTGTATATTTCGGTTCCCCAAAAATATTTATTAAATCCTTTTAGGGTAGCCAACCAATTTTCTTGACGATACACACCAAGATTCGAGAAATTCACTTGCCAAAATCCTGTAGGTAAGGTTTCAGCTGCATAGGAATTTGTCTGATTATCTCCGCCGGTTATATAATTATAGGCTCCCAATAATTGTTCGTCAACAGGCCGAATTAACCCCAAATTTTTATAAGCACGGGTAATGGAAATTGCATTTAAAGGAGATCTACCTGATAACGAATTAGCAAAATTGTCGTCCGACATTAATACTCTAGCAATAGAAAGGATTTTTTTGAAAATTGTTCTTTTTTCACTAGAAATACCATACGTATCACTGGCAATATAATTGACTGCTTGCGACAAGCTTTTGTAAGAACCGAAAGCATATTGCGGGTAATACACATTGTGATGAAAACCTGTATAATCTATTTTGATTCCGTTACTTTCTTTTGCATAGGGGGTAAGCCAAGTTTCAGCATAATTTCTAAAACCTTTTAAATATCTTACCTTTTCGATGTCTGTTGTTTGATACAAACAGGCTCCTAAAATAGGTAAGGATCTAGTTAAGGCATCATCCATATTGCTTTTATGGGCCGTAGGGTGCCAAATAACATCGACTGCTGCATACCATTCTACCATTTTCTGAGCTTCATTCCAAAGACCAGCAGTTTCCAATTCAGTTTTCATTAGGTGAACAGCTTTGGCAACATTTCTAAATCGATACCCTATGTGATGAATGGTTTCTACCAAACTTCCTTCAGCATAACCTTGATCTAATAAATAGCGAACAGTATTTAAAAAGTAGGTCAAGCTGCTTGCTGTGTTTTTATGTTTGTAGTCTCTGGCTAATACATGAATAAAATCATCTACAACTGCAATTGAGTTGGCATCCGAGTAATCTGTTCCGTATAAGGGTTTTCCGCTTGAAATTCCATTTTCAAATTTTATTTTCTGGGTGTTATATGCCGCTATCGCATTGGTCAATGCTGAATTTCCAGGGGCATTACTTCGTATATAAGCATCGTATAAATCTTTTATCTCCGACAAGTCATTTAACTCTTTATTTGTTGGAGTAGAAGCAGTAACTGTTTTAGGTAAAGATTGAAAATAAACGATATCTCCCCAGTGCTCTTCGTTGTTTGCATTGATAAAAGTCAATTGATAATCAGGAGAGCGAGACGTATTTCTGTCCATCGTATAATCTATATAATCAAAATAGAAGGTCCCACTTCCAGTAGCAGGTGCCTTGATTTTTAGCGTTGTAATATTGTCAGATTTTTTATTTCCAGACATTTCGCTTTTGTAACTAGCCGAAGCAGCTCGCCAACCTGTAAAATTAAGGTGTACATTGTAGTGAAATTGTTTAACATTGGTGTTGTCGTAGAACTCTATTTCTAAATCTTGGTTAGTTAATGCTGAAGTATTATAGACCCACATTCTAAACATATTATGGTAGTAACCCACAACTTCTTCTTTGACCAGTCCATGATTTTGTAGATCATTTACGGTTAAAACATCTCCAGCATTCCATTCCCATTTCAGTGATTTTTCGCCTAATTTGTAATGCAAGTTAGAAGTACTTAAACTTCCTAAAGTAGTATTCCAGTTGTTTGGAACGCTTGCGCTTTCAAAGGATTGATCTTGGGCATAACTACTAAAAGTAGCTGTTAGAATATTTAGTAGAAATAAAAATAGAAATCTTGAAGGATATTTTTGTATCGTTTTCTGTTGTTGTAACATTTTATTAGTTTTAAGTCAATAATGGTTTAGGTAAAACTAATTTTTTATAGAGGAGAATAGAGGGGGGATGTCGTTCTGAAAGGAGGGTTAAATTCGTCTGTTTCTTTAGTGTAGCTACTGTAATAAAAAGACCTTGGGGGATTTTTTTACTTTTCAAGGTCTTTTTTTAGGAAGACAAGAGTATTAATTATTGTTTAAGCGAAGCTGGAGTTGTGACTCGTAAAGTGGAACTATTTTTTTCGTGCTATTTAAGCCTTCTACATAAATCCATGCATCAGATCTGTCTTTAAAAGAATGCTCAATGCTTAATTTTTCATCTGTTCTTTTAGTAAAAACACCTATCACATTACTGCGTAAATATTGTTTGTGGCAGTCAATATGCATGTCGTTTTTAAACTGTTTTGGGTTTCTCCAAATCCAAGAATAAAAAAGTTCGTGATAACTGCCGTCTTTCCTTCCCGTCATTTCTACATTCCAAAAAGTATTGTATTCTCCTGCATGCGGAATATTTTGAGGAGCAGCTCCTCCTGCAATACTTTCAATACCTGTTATGTTTTCGTATAAATTGTACATAGGTGGGCAAAATCCTTTGTCTGCCATTCCATGAAAATCAATTGGTGTTGGGTTCGAAAAATGAATATTTCGATACACATTTCCGAAGGAGCATCCTTCTAAACTGGGACCATGTGTTACCGTAGAAGTTACCTTAATATTTTGCATTAAATTATCAGACGAGTGATAGGTCTTTGGAGAATAATGTCCTGCTTTTCCAGTTATTTTAATATTTTCAATGGTGACGTTTCTTGAATTGACTAGATGTGTGGTTTGTGTATAATTATCAATATGTATGTTTCGTATCCATCCGTGAGAAACTCTGTGTAAATTAATGGCTCCCCAGCCGTAATCCATTTCTCTGTTGCCGTGATGTTTGTAATTTCTATCCCAAGCCGATTCAAATTTAAAATGCTCAATGCCTATGTTTTTTAACATGGGCATGATGGAAATAGTTGGATTGAAATTTAAAGAAATAGCTCTACGAAGTGGTTGCTTTAAGCGTATTTGATGTGCGTCAATAACTTCTGCAATTTCCATTGGGTATTGAAATGATTTAGCTCTTTGAATTCCAGCTTCTGTATAATTTTTTTGAAATGCTTCAAATGGCAAAGGCTGCATTAAATCATATATTAAATTTCCATCATCTGTGGTGTTTTGCAAAGCGATGAGTACAATCATTCCTTTTGCTAAATTCTTGGTAGATTCTAAAGAAAGCATAGAGGATCCTGCTTTGTGGTTGTTAGTTATTTTAGAATGTACAACCAGTTCGTCTACTCCGAAAAAACGATCTGTACCAAATAAATTAAGTCCGCTATGAAAGACAAAAGGAGAAAGCCATGGACTGTTGTTTTCAGCTTGATTTGTAGCTGTTCCGCTATAAATTATAGTTCCGTTTTTTTCAGACCCAGAACCTCTTAAAATAATATTGCTATAATTTATACGAACAATAGCTGTTTTTGTCGTATCCATATTTACCAAGAATTTTCCTTTTGGAAAAAAAACAATTCCTCCACCATTTTTCCCGGCCTCTTCAATGGTTTTGTTAATTGCAGCGGTATCGTCAATTTCATCGTTGGCAATTGCTCCATAATTTGAAATATTATAGATTTTTCCTTTAGAATTAGGGATTGCTTTTTCGCCATATGCATAGCCTGCATAAGAATAATCTGGTAAATTGGAGGCTATCCCTTTTTGTTTGAATTGTTTTAAAATCTCAGGCTCCCAAGTGGTATTTATTTCTTTTTTACAAGCTAGAAGAAATAGGAAAGAAAAACTAATGAGGATACTAATTTTGAGTGTTGTTTTCATAGCGCTTACATATGTTTTATTTGAAATACAGAAGACCTGACCATATGTTAAGTATGTGTCAGGTCAATTGAAAAAGATTAAAAATAGTAGTAATTCTAATTATTGGGGTAGATAATTAAATCACTATATCTTCTTTCTTGAAACCATGGGTCATTTGTTTTTTTTAATAAATAACCTAAAGTGGTTACTAATTTTTTAGAAATTTCTGGAGCATCTTTTGCTTGTATTTTATTTAGTTGATAGGGATCTTTTAAGTTGTCATAGAAAAAAACTGATTTTACATTGCTACCCTTTTTAGTATCCCATTGCTTTTTGTTTTCTTCTACACAAAAAGTATAGCGTTCTGTTTGAACACCTCTAGAATTTCCAAGCATAATAAGCGCAGCTTCTGGTTTTTTTATAGTGGCATTTTTTTCGTCTTGAATTAAAGTCGCATAATTGGCTCCTTCAATGTCCTTAGGAATTTCATTTGCTATACCGGCTAATCCCATTAGTGTTGGTAGTACATCTGGAACGCTCATAATTATATCTGAAATTCCGGTTTTCAATCCTTTTGGCCAATGGATGATAAAGGGAATAGCCAAAGATTCTAATTCGACCGTATTTTTTCCTGTAGCTCCATGACTCCCTAACATTTCTCCATGATCTGAACTAAATAAAACGATCGTATTGTCTAATTGTCCTGATTTTTCAAGTTCATCTAGTACTCTTCCAATATGTTTGTCGGCACTGGTTACGTTGGCGTAATAATGCCTTGCATAGTTGGCGACTTCTAAATCGGCATTTTTACGAACCACTAATTTCTCATCGATATTTGGGAATTTATCTTTGTCATAATGTTCATGCAAAGATTCCATATCTGTGTTTTTGTCGTCCCAAGGATTGTGAGGAGGATTCATTGACCAAATCATGCAAAATGGCTTTGAGTCATCTCTGTATTTTTTATTGTTTAAATAAGAAATAATTTTATTGGCTTCATTTTTAGCAGAAAATATTTTCGGCATATGCAATTCACCATCTTTTTTTCCTTCGATAGCGTCTGGATCGTTAGAGTAAATTCTTGGATTAAAATGTTCGTCTTTCAAGGCTTGGTAAAAATACTCAATACCATGTCTTTTGTCGGCAGGAACATAAGTGTCATACGCATTTACATGATGTCCACCTGGGGCTTCAGTTGTACCTACATAGTTTCCGTTTTTATCAAACAAAGGTTCGTTTTTCAACCAATGGCATTTTCCAAAATAAGAAGTATTGTAACCCGCTTTTAGAAACAAATCAGGAATGGTACTGATGTCGTCTTTTAAACTATGGTCTCTACCTTTTTTACAGTTGTTCCAAATTCCATTTTGTTCAGGATATCTTCCAGACATCAGCATTCCTCTATAAGGACTACACAATGGATAGTTGCTAATGGCATTGGTAAATACCACACCGTTTGTGGCCAACCTATCAAAATTTGGCGTAATAACTGGATCCGATTTTCCTTTAACGAAATCTTTGTAAGGCGCTTTTGACCAAAAACCTGCACTGTATCTTCTCAATTGGTCAGGAAAGATGATGAGAACATTTGGTTTTTTGAATGTTGCTTCTTTTTTTGTTTCCTTTTGCGATTGACAATTGATGCTCAATACAGCTAAAATAAGGAGTATAAAGTTGTTTTTTTTCATTTTTTATAGAAAGAATAATTGGCGTAAATGTTCGATATTAGTTTGTTACTCAATTTCTAAATAAGCGGCAGCTTTAGAAGATTGCTCTTTAGAAGGAGCCATAGCGCTAATTTTATTGAAATTCGAATTGACGAGTGCTAAAGTTATTTTTCTGTCTTTTTTACCGTTGAATAATTTACTCAATTTTTCGGCATCTAATGGAATGCTTAATTTTTGATTTCTACCATCTAACGACTGTCCTACTTCTACAGAAGCAAGTAATTCTCCTAATTCAAGAGCGTCATTCCAGGTAATGGACAATTCTCTCCATCGATCATTTTCAACGGCAAAAATTTCAAGATTGAAGGTCGTGTCTGTTGGTAGTTTTTCATTTTTATAAACTTTTAAAGGGAAATGTAGCGTAGCTTTTTTTACGGATTTCAACTTTTTAGGCATGTTGAATTTTAAATAAGCAATTCGTGCGTATTTAGAATTGGCATTGGAATTAAAAATACGTAAGTGTTTAGCAGCAGTTTCACCCAATGGTTTGTCGGCAGTGTCTCCTCCTTGTATAAAAGCATCTTCAGAAACGGTAATTTTTTTCTTTTGTGCATTTGTATTCCCTACAAATAATACAGTAAGTAAAATTATTTTTATAAAATTTTTCATTAGGTAGATTGTTTAGAATTAATTATTTTTTTATCCATTCAGGTAGTTTTCCTAAACGTAATTTTAGTTGTTCTTCAAATAATGATTTTGGTGTAACCGGGGTTCCTAGGCTTTCTAGAACTTGTACTTCGTCTTTTTTGAAAGTAGTTTCGGATCCATGAAATCCAACAATAATAGGTGGTACAATTCTCCAGTACCAAGAGTCTGTGGCAACAAATCGAAAGTCTTTTTCAGCGACATCCGTTTCTTTATAGTTCCATAAAACCAAATAGCGTCCATGATTTGGTAAGTTTTTTCTAGCTCCACCAGCTCGTCCTGCAAAAAAACCGCCTTCAACATTGTCAAATAAAGTACAACGCGGTTGCGAAGCATGCGATTCAAACGAAGTGTGTGCTGGGTAAGTAGCTTTGTAAATAACCGTGGCACAGGTACTTCCTCCACCAACCCCAGCTGCGTGATGCATTCCTGCTTTGTCAATAATATTGGCTAATAAAATTCCTGTAGAACCTCCTCCTGCATGAACAGAACTATGACCGATATTTCCTTCAATTTGAATGTTTAGGGCAGTACTGTAGGCCGACTGAGAAAAGCCTAAAGCATTGGAGACGTTTTTAAATGTACAATCCTTAACCCAAGAATTGACAGCTCTTGAAACTTTTAGAATACTCCAGCCTCCATCATCTTGTGCCGATCTGTGGTGTTTGAATTTTTTCATCCAGTTTCCTTCAAATCTGATATTTTCAAAACCTAAACCTTCGGAATGAGCAAAGCTATAAATTTTCCATTGGTGTCTTTTTTGAATATCAAAGCGGATCGGCTCTTTAAAGGTAATTGTATTTCCTTTTACATGTGCCACTTGATGTCTTTCATTTACTTGTACTCCTTTGTTTCGTATGGTTTCCCATTCTTTTTCAACAGTAAGAGGTTGGGTGTCGTAGCGAATTAAATCTTTGCTATTGTTCACTACTTTTAAAATAACCCAATCGCCTTTTTTTATTTTTGAAGCATCCTTTACACTAATTTTAAAGGTTTCTCTTTTAGCATTGGCAGTTACTTCTGTCAATAAATTGTCCGATCCACCAGCACTTGTTTGAATAGCACTAGGGCAGCTATATAATTTTTTAGGATCGGTAGGAGGTAAGTCCTTTTCAAAAAACAAAACGGATCCATTTTCTCCTGCTCCTTCACCCCGAAACACTATATGAGATGCTTTTATCAGGATGGGTTTTATGTCATCTTTGGAGGTGTTGATATAATATTTTCCTTTTGGAAAAAATACAATTCCTTCCTTGTTTTTAATCGCGGCTGCAATCGCTTTTCGTATGGCTTCTTTGTCAGACTTTGTGTCATTTGGTTTTGCTCCAAATTTAGTGACATCAAAAATTTTATAGTTTACAGAAGGTATTTCTACTTCGCTATATTTATAGCCAGCAAAAGAAAAATCGGGTAAAACAGCTTCTGTGCCGTTTTTTTTTGCGTCTACAAATTCATTCCAAAGTGCGCTTTTTTGTGCATTAACAGAAATGTTTAGGAAGCTGATTAAGGAGAATGTTATGAGTTTGATATTCATTTTTTAAGTTTTAATTTTTAGGAGAATAGCTGTCTTCGTATTTTAACAAAGCTTCTAAATAGTAATAATCTGCATAGTTTAAAGGTACATCAATCTCATTATTATGAGGAATGCTTCCTACAGAATGTTTTAACAAAAAGTTTTTGTTTTTTCCTAGTTTGGCTGTGTATTCTTCAGTAGCCAAAGAACGCAAGATTTTGTCAATTTCAGGTAAATAAGAAGTTTCGGTATAACCATCTAATTCAATAAGGGCAGCTACGGTAACTGTTGCTGCAGAAACATCTCTTGGTTCATTAGGAATATTAGCAGCATTGTAGTCCCAATAAGGAATACCATCAGTAGGCATACCTTTGTAGTTAAGTATATAGTCTGCAATTTTTACTGCTTGGTTTAAATACTTAACATTTTTTGTGTATCGGTAACAAACGGTATAGCCATATATTCCCCAAGCCTGACCCCGTGCCCAAGAACTTTCATGGGCAAAACCTTGTGCGGTATGTTTGTTACGAACGGCTCCTGTTTCAGCATCATAATCTATCACATGGTAGGAACTGTTATCACTTCTAAAATGATTTTTAAGTGTGGTGTCGGCATGCGCTATAGCTACTTCTTGGTATTTCATGTCGCCCGTTAATTTGCTAAGTTCAAATAAAAGTTCTAGGTTCATCATATTGTCTATAATTACAGGGAATTCCCATCCTCTTGTGGCTTGCCAACCATTGTCAACATCCCAAGATTTAATACAACCTACATTCGGGTTAAAACGTGTTAGTAAAGAATTACCAGCCGTAATCATCACTTCTTTAAAAGCTTCGTTTTTTGTTAGTCGATATCCATTTCCATAAGAACAGTTAAAAACAAAACCTAAATCATGATTTGTAGTTCTGTTTTTGTGTTCTTCAAATAAACTTTGAAATTTTTCAGCAGCATTTTTCCATTTCACATCTCCAGTGGCTTCGTATAAATACCAAGAACTTCCGGGGTAAAAGCCTTCGGTCCAATCAAAATTGTTGTGGGTGAAATGCATTTGTCCATGTTCGTCTAAAGTCCGTGGGATTTTGTTCGCTTTTTCTGCATCAACCAAAAGTAGTGATAATTGTTTTTCAGCATAAAGAAGTTGTTTTTCAACTTGACTTATTTTTTCTTTTTTACTTGTGGCCATGCATGAACTTAATAAGATGATGCTTAAAAGAAGTGCCAATGGTTTTAAAATTCTCATAATATATAGATGATTTTGCAATAAGGATTTTTGTCGTTTTTTCTAAGTGCAATTTCTATTAAATTTGGTGTTTTAAAGGGGGGCTACTACGTTTTAGATGGGGGGTAAAACGTGTGTTAAATTTGATTTAGTAGTTGTAATCCTTATGAATACAAGGGTTTAAGATAGTTGATGCTGAAAAGTGTCTAAACTAAAAAAGTCATCTTGTAATTTGTTAAGATGACTTTTTTAGAAGAAATAAAGAACTATGAAAACCGTTTTAGAACTCTTGAATTTTTATGTTTTCAATTTTCATGTGATTTTTTACAGTTCTAATTCCAAAATAACCTGAGTGATACGGAATTGAATCTGTAAGGGTGAAAATAACTTCACCATCTCTTACATAAGTGACTGTATTATTCTTAACTTTTAAGGTAATTCGCATTTTTTTATTAGGAACTAGCATAAATTTTTTGTCGGATAAATCGTGCTCTTTTAAAAGTGGTCTGTTTTCCTGACCATTGTATCTTCTAAATCTAGTTTTGCTATTGTTATGACCTCCATAGCCTACATAATATTGTGTTAGGCTATGGTAGTTTGAAAATTTTCCGGCTCTTTTTTTTGAATGTTTGAAAAAATTGTTAGGACTGCTAGGGTCATTGGCCATCCAAAAACAATTTAGATCAGAAACACGATCAAATGGGCCGCCATTAGAAATTACCGTAGCATCGTATTGAATGCTTACTGGAGCTTTCAATTTGTGTTTTAACCAAACCGTACAACCCTTGGCATCAGTTATTTCTAGTTGGTTCATATGAAAAATAACGGTACCTCCTTCTTGTTGTTCAACAACCCAATTTGAGGCTTTGTATAAAGCGGCTCCTTCAGGAACAGGCGAGTTGTGTTTGCAGCATATACAAAACAATATGAGGAAAATAATTGCATATTTCATAGATTCGTTTTTTAAAGTGATTTAATATGGAGTTAAAAATAATGCGTCACTTGTAAATGTGCTTTTACTGGGCAAAATTATTTTTTTTAAGAATTTGTAATCTTTTGTTTTAGAACACCATTTATGTAAATATTCTCTATAGGTATCTAAAATTTTTAAATGTTTTTTAGAATTTGCCAGGTTATTCATTTCTAAAGGATCATTTTCTAAATCAAAAAGTTGTTCTCTGTGTTTTCCCCAGTTGTATAGTATGTATTTATACCTTTTCGAAACAACGGCTCTACCCATTGTTCCAAGAGCTTGCTTTCCTTCAAATTTTGTTTCAATGACAACAAATTTTCTGTTTAAATTGTTTTCTTTTTCTTCAAATAATTTTTTCAATGATTTTCCATCTCTATTTTCAGGAGGGACTATTTTGGCGTAGTCGCAAATAGTAGGGTATAAATCTAGACCGTTAGAAATTACGGAGTGTGTATTAACTTTTCCAGGTTTTATTTTTCCTTTGAAACTGGCAACAAAAGGAACTCTCACAGCTTCTTCGAATAAAATGGTTTTTTGGTTCCATCCGTGTGCAGCATTTCCATCCCCATGATCACTGGTAAATAAAATTAAGGTATTGTCTTTTAATTTTAATTGGTCTACGGCATTCAGAATTTTTCCAATTTCATGATCTACTTTTTCCACTAATTGATAGTAAGCATACAGGTATTGTCGCCAATCTTCTTTAGAATAATATGCTGTAGGGTAAACCTTTTTATTGGCTTGTTGCTCCCAATTTAATACTTCTGGAAATTTTTTCGATTTTTTAAAGTTTTTAGGAAGCTGAGGTGTAAGGCTTAATTTGGGCTCATTTACGTTGCCATAGGGTAGAGGTTCATTACGTGCCCATTCACAAATATTGTGTGGATTATCGTAAGAAACAACCATAAAAAAAGGTTTTTTTGAATCTTTTTTAGAATTCAAATAGGCGATACTTTTTTCAGCCAAGCCAATATCTCCCATTGGAGCAATAAATTCGAATCCGTTGCCTGCCACCATATTTGCTTCATGGGCATGCCATTTTCCGCCATAAGCACAATCATAACCTGCCTCGGTCAATAGTTTTCCAAGCACGTGTTTTTTTTCTAAAGGATTTATTTTATTGTCTCCTTCTTTGTTTGAATGCACACCAAGGGTATGAGGCATTTTACCAGTAAATATACTTGATCGAGAAGGCGTGCAAAGAGGAAAGGTCACATAGGTTTTTTCAAAACGTATTCCGCTGTTGGCAAGCTTGTCTAAATTTGGAGTATTGACGGCCTTATTTCCTGTTGAGCCCAAAGCTCTGGCGTTGTGTTGATCGGTGATGATTAGAATGATGTTTGGACGCTCCTCTTTTTGGGCATGAAGAAAGTTGGAGGTTACAATGGGTAGTACCACTAGTAAACTTTGAACAATTTTTGAAAGATAAAGTTGGAAATGCTTCATTGTATATTCATTTAGTGAACAATTTCTTCTTCTGTAGAAGAATGAAATCGAATTGTTTTTTTGATTTGTTGTTGTAAATTAAAGCCTCTTACAAATGAGTAAGAGGCTTTCGTTGTGTTTAGAAAAATAAAGAGATGTTTACCATTCTGATTTTTGATCTAAATTGTTGTTTAGCTGAACTTCTTGTAAAGGATATGGTAAAGACATATGTTTTGCAGGGTCAAAAAACTCACCTGATCGTAAAAAAGCATTATGATTTTCATTTGCGCTGCTATAGTCTGCCGACCCTTTAATCGTTTCATTCAATTGATTTAATTTTTCACCTAATAAGTTCCATCTTATCAAATCATGTTTGCGCAAGCCTTCAAAACACAATTCACGTAAACGTTCGTCTACCAACTCATTAAAAAAGTTTGTTTTGTTGGCAGTTGCACCAACTTTTTCGGCTATAGGACTTACGCCGGCTCTTGCTCTTACTTGATCTAATGCATCTATGGCTAAAGCTGTAGGTCCGTTGTTGATTTCGTTTTCAGCTTCGGCAAACATCAATAAAACATCCGCATAACGTAATACGGGGAAATTTACGCCTGTAAAATTTTTGTTTGGAGTTGGGTTGGCTTCTAATAAAGTATAGGCTTCAATAACGCCGTCTTCAGGAGTAAGAAATAAATCATTGTAATCAGAAGGTTCCCAACGTCTAAATTTTCCGGGACAATAATTGGCTGCTAAGGTACTAGTCACCATTCTGGCATCACCATTATTTGTATACTGCATAGCAGGAACATTCCATTGTTTACGGATGCTATCGTTGTTGGCTACATACAAATCGTTTAGTATAGGTGAAGCGTTAAACATGGCATAGGCACCAGGGTAACCATCATCTCCACCTCCATAACCAAAGGCCAAGCCATTAATACCTCCAATACGTCCATGTGTATCAATTCCTAGCTCTCTTAGGTAAGAAAAAGAAATTTCAAAAATAGATTCCTTTACGTCGTATTCATTTTCAATATAGCTTAAGAAATGTTTTCTATAGCCATCAACGGTAACGACTCTTTTTTCTTCTGTTGTTTCTGTTGCTGCGACTAATTCAGTGGTTGATTGATTTAAACCATGCACTTGGTCAGGATCATTTATGATTACTTCGCATTGCTCTTTTGCTAATGGGTATTTTGAAGTGTCATTTAAAGGGTATCCTGCCATTTTTAAATACACTCTTGCCATCAATCCATGTGCGGCCATTTTGTTGGCTCTTCCCACTACATAATTTGGGTCATTTGCTTTTGGTAAGTGTTCAGAAGCAAAGATGAAGTCTGCAATAATTTGTTCGTACAATGTTTCTAAAGAAGCAGGTGCCAAATGATTGGAAGATTGATCCTGAGTGGATTTTAAGGACAGAGGAACTTCTTCAAACCAATCTACTAAAAGAGCGTAAGAAAGGGCTCTTAAAAAACGAGCTTCTGCAATATATTGGTTGTAAAGCGCTAGTTCAAAAGCATCTTTGTTCAATTTTTCAATAAACAAATTACTTAAGTTGATGGAAGAATATAAGCCCGACCATAAATCTTTGATGTCATTGTCTGCTGGTGTATGTCGGTACAAACCAACCGTCCAGTTTTCGTTGTATCTTCTATTGTAGTATCCTTCATCTGTACCAGACTCCATAGATACGGTCATATTTTGCCCGTAGACCTTATCGCTTGCTAATGGAGAATAGATTCCTGCAATGGCAATTTCAGCTTCAATTTCAGAACTGTAAAAATCGTCAACACCTAAGGTAGATTGTGGCTCTTCTGTTAAAAAATCCTCACAACTTGAAAAAAGCAAGGCCATTGTGAGTATGCTAAGAGGTAATTTTAATATGTTTTTCATGGTATGTGTTTTAGTTTTAAAGACGATCATTCATTAGAAAGTAATTTCAACTCCCGTCATTAATGTTGTGCTTTGTGGGTATGCTGAGTAATCTAAGTTTGGGGTTAAGGCTCCAAATTTACCTACAGAAACATCTGGGTCGTATCCAGAATACTTGGTCCAAGTAAATAGATTGTTTCCTGTAAAATGGAACCGTAGCCTTTGGATATTTAGTTTTTCAGAAATATTTGAAGGGACAGTATAACCAACGGTAAATGATTTGAATTTTAGGTAAGAGCCATCTTCAACAGAACGATTGTCAATTTGGTTTCCTTTTGGCGGTGCTCCATAAATAGATAAATAACGTACGGTACTAACATCCGTATCTGTATTTGTTGGTGACCATGCGTTAGCTAAAGAAGCAAACCCGTTAGATCGTTGTGCAGAAGGTACTCCGAAAACGGCATTGTTTGTATTCAAAATATCAAATCCATAGGACCATTGTAATAAAAATTGAAGATCTATATTTCCAATTTGAAAACTATTGTTCAATCCTCCAAAATGTTTTGGGTGTGGATTTCCAATGACAACTCTGTCGTCCGAATTAATCGTTCCATTATTATCTTGGTCAATAAATTTAACACTTCCAGGTCCTACAGGTAAGGTTCCATTATCAGGAATTCCTTCATTTAATTGATAAGCTTGAAGTCCATTATCCCAATAAAAATCATCCCATTGGTAAATGCCATCAAATTGCAAACCGTACATCATTCCAACAGGCTCTCCTACTTTGGTTATGTATTGGTATTCAGGATAGCTTCCGCTCCATTCAGGGTCTGTATAAATAGCATCTTGACCATCGTTTAAAGCAATTGTTGTGTTTTTATTAAATGAAATATTGAAAGCAGTGGTCCATTTAAATCGATCTTTTTGGATGTTTGTGCTGTTGATGGTTAATTCAAAACCTTCATTTTCTACTTTTCCAATGTTTTGTTGTACTTTATCAAAACCGGTATGTAAAGCCATTTCTGCTTTTAATAACAGGTCACTCGTATTCTTTTTGTAATAGTCGGCAGTTACTTCTATTTTTTGGTTGAATAAAGCAAGGTCTAAGCCCACGTTTGTTTGCGCAGTAGTTTCCCATCTTAAATCAGGAACTCCTAAATTACTTTGGTATGCACCAGGAATGTAATTTTGTCCAACTCCCCAAACATATCCGCTAGAAGTACTGGCATTTAGTTGGCTAAAGGCGTCGTAATCTCCAACGCGATTGTTTCCTGTTTTCCCCCAACCAATACGAAGTTTGGCAAAACTTATGGCATCTATATCCATCATAAAATCTTCGTCGCTTATTTTCCATGCTCCAGAGAAAGAAGGGAAATAGCCCCAGCGATTTTCTGGTTTGAATTTTGAAGAACCATCGGCTCTATAAGTAGCCGTTAGTAAATATTTATTTTTAAACGCATAATTAGCTCTTGCAAAGAAAGAAGCCAAAGTATTGCCCGAAATTAACGTTTCAGGAATAGAAGGTGAGGTACCAAAACCAAGCTTCGCAATTCCAAAAATGTCTGTAGGGATTTCAGAGTTTTTCATACGGGCATATTCATAGTCTCTTTTTTGAGCTTCAAATCCCCCTAAAAAGGTTAGGTTGTTTTTTCCGAATTTCTTTTTATAGGTTAAGGTGTTTGAGGTAGACAATGTTTGGTAACGTCTCATGGTTAAGGTTCCGTTTATATGATCGGTTCCTCGGGTTCCCTGCTGTGTTTCTTGTCCGTAAAAAACAGATTCTTTTCTCGTGTCTACTTGGTAAGTACCAGAGGTTTTAAAGTACAAATTAGGTTTGAATTTATGCGTCATCGAAACACTACCACGGATCACATCTGAGATACTTTGTCTGTCTGTATTTTCTAAACTTTTTACAGGATTGAATAAATAACGTTGATTGATTTCATCAGGATCGTATCCTCCAGGTTCTAAGCCATCGTCAATAATTGGTTCAACAGGTCTAAATTGTAAGGCATCTCTAATAATACTGGTGTATTTATTTCCTGAAATATTTATTCCAGATTTTTTAAGGTGAGAATATTGCATGTATCCATTGAAGTTAGTTTTAGAGCTCAATCGATGAGAGAATTTAAGGTTGTTCAATACTTTTTTAAATCCTGTGTTTAACAGCGTACCCTCTTGGTCTAAATATTCCGTAGAAAAATATAAGGTACTTGTTTTGTTACCACCACTTAAACTAGCGGTATGTCTTGTGGTTGAAGCCAATCTAAAAATAGCATCTTGCCAGCTCGTTCCTTCTGAATTTTTGTATAGTTCAGCATCTACCCATTGTTTCTTGAAAAATCGGGTATAGTCACCTGGAGTATAATTGTCTAAAGCCGTGGCAATATTTTGTTGGTACTTTACATATTCATACGGACTTAAAACTTCCAGTCTGTTAGGAATCCACTGCATGCTGTAAGCAGAGCTCACTTTTACATCCGTTTTACCATCGCTTCTACCTTGTTTGGTGGTAATTATAATAACTCCATTGGCAGCCCTAGATCCATAAATAGCGGTAGCCGAGGCATCCTTTAAAATATCAAAGCTTTCAATATCACTAGTACTAATGCTGGCGGGGTCAAAATCTTCCAAAGGAATTCCGTCTACCACATACAAAGGAGAGTTGTCACCTGTAATAGAGTTACCACCACGAATTACAATTTTCAAACTTTCTCCAGGAGTACCATCTACAGAAGAAACTTGTACGCCTGTAACACGTCCTGCAATGGCTTGGTCAAAGTTTGTGGTGGCTGTTTTGGCTAAGTCATCAGCATTAATAGTTGCTACAGATCCGGTTAAGTCTTTTTTCTTTACCGTTCCATAACCTACAACAACAACTTCTTCTAAGCCAACGCTAGACTGGCTCATAACAAGATCAATGTTGGTTTTTCCTTCTACATAGACTTCTTGTGTTTCGTATCCTAAATAGCTAAAAATTAAAACAGCATTGTTTTTTATTTTTGGAAAGGAATACAAGCCATCAAAATCTGAAGTTGTTCCTTTAGCCAGTCCTTTTATTAAAATGGTGACCCCAGGTAGTGGTTCTCCGCTACTATCGGTTACTTTTCCGTTGACACTAATTTGTGAAAATCCAGAAAAAGAGCAGCTTATGAGTATGATAAGTAAAATTATTTTTTTCATTTGTTTGTGTGTTTTTGTAAATGACATGGATTTATTCTTCAGAAGCTTTGAAATGTACATCTGAGATATAGTATCTTCCTAATCGGCTTCCACCTACACCTTTTACGCCAGTTGGGTATTCAGCCTTAGTAAAATTACAAGCGATTTTAAACTTTAAGGCAAAGCTTTTTACGTCTTTGTATTCATTTAAGTTCATTTCGCAACGTACCCATTTTGCATCTGCATTTTTTGAAGTGTCTTGCCCAAAATTGGCCATTCCTGCTTTTAATTTTTGATCACCCGGATAAGGAGTTCCAATAATAGTGGGAGCATCTAAGCTATTAATTTGACAACTTAGTTGGTCGTTTACTTTGGTCCACGTAGAGCTAGCATCATCACCTGTATAGTCTGTAGAAATATAAATTTCTAATTCTGTTGGTGCAATTCCAGAAGGCATGTATTCAACATATTGATTTTTAATGTAAAAGACCGTTGCTAAATTATAACCCAATCTATAACGCGTTAAATCTTGAGGGTTGATGGTTACATAGGATTCATGAAGTTCTTGTGTTCCGGCTGTTGGATTTGTGAAGATAGATTTGATACCTGTAACATCTGAAGGTCGCTCTGCAGCCGCAATATTTGCTGGGCCAGATTGGATCCAAACTTTGTCTGCGGTGATACTTCCTAGATCTATAATTTCTTTAGTGTAACCGTACAGTTTATTTTCTGCCTGAAAAGTAGGATAGAAAAAGTAATTGGTTTTTTTAGGCAAAACTACTGGAGTGTTGGAAGCAACTAACATTAAAAATCCTTCTCCATTAAATTCTGTAGTTTCTCCACTAATGGTACTAGTGATTTGTACATTTGGGTAAATGGTGTCGTTTTCAGTTGTCGTGTATCCATCCTTAAGACTGATGACTCCTGTTTCTGAGTTGATACCTAGTTTGTCAGTATCGCTTGTCAATGCAAAAGTAACGGCAGGATTGCCTGTAATTAAATAAGGTTTGGATGTTTTAGCTCCTGTATTTGCAACCAGGTTTTGTGCTAAAGGCGAATACAATAAAGTACTGACTAATTGTGGTCCAACCCCTAGGTGAAATACATCCTCAAAAACAGTACTATGACTTATTTCGTTGATAGTGGTAGTTACTTTTACGGTAAAGTAGTAGTTTCCGATTCCGAATTTGTTTTCGTCGGCAATTTGGATGATACCACTGTTTTTAGTTTCCCAACCTTCTGTTTGTGTGATGAGCTCTCCATTTAGTTCATATTGGTCTTCAATAGCCAAATCCTTTGTTATTAACACAGGATTGCTGATGCTAACGGCATCCATATAAGAGGCATCTAGTATAGTTCCATCTTCTGATCTTCCTGAGATAATTTCGAAGTTAGGAATAAGTCCGTCAGTATCTAAAACTGGTGTTCCTGTTTTTACAGCTGCATATTCCCGAACATTTGTTACTTCTGCATAAAGAAGACTATTTGGAGCTTTGTAGTCAGCGGAGCTTGTGTTGGAAATAAACGTTTCTTTGTCGCAACTTGCAAAAATGAGCAAGAAGCCAAAAACGAATTTCCATAAATAGATAGTTTTTTTCATAATTAGTAAAAGTTGTTTATAATGGTTTTTTAACAGGATAAATGTCTAAAATAACTTTGGTTGTAGGGCGGTGTATATTGCTCTATACAGCGGGGGAAATTGTTCTGATTCTATTTGGCTAGCCCCATGTTTTAAGGGGGAGAAGGGAAATTAAAAATCCCCCTCTCTAATTCTGAATAGGAAAAGTGGCAGCATATAGAGCATCTAGTTTTGTGTGAGATTATTTTATTGCTTTTTTATATTCTTGAATTAGCTCCTTTAGTTTATCTGGATATACGCTTGCTAAATTAGTTTTTTGGCCAATATCATTGCTAATATCATAAAGTTGGTATTTGGTTGAATTTCCCAATTCTATTTTCACCATTTTGTTTACAGCTTCTCCGTCATTTGGTGGAATCATAATCCAGTTGTTTTTTCTAAAGGCGGTATATTGCATGGCTTCAATGACAAGATGCTCTCTTCCTATTGCGGATTTTCCGAGGAAGGTGTTCAGCAATTCTTTACTATCAGAAACGTTAGTATTGCTGCCAACAAGTTTGGCCAATGAAGATAATAAATCAATTTGACAAACCAATGCATCTGAAACGGCTGGTTTTATAGTTCCCTTCCAATAAGTGAAAAATGGAACATGTGTACCTGCGTCAAACAAACTATATTTTCCACCTCTAAATTGAGCAAACGGATTGTGACTGCCTAGTTTTTCTTCGGCATCATCATAATAGCCATCATTTAAAACAGGGCCATTATCGCTAGAAAAAACAATCAATGTATTTTCTAATAAGTTTTCATTTTCTAATGTTTTTATAAATTCTCCAATACACCAATCCGCTTCTAAAATGACATCACCTCTTGATCCTAAACCCGATTTTCCAACAAATCGTGGATGAGGCGTTCTGGGTACATGCGGTTGTTGCATCGCATAGTATAAAAAGAAAGGTTTGTCTTTGTTTTTTTTTACATAGTCTTGGGCTTTTTGTAAAAAATGATCCGCCATATCTTCATCAATCCATTTGGCTTTTTCTCCGCCATTCATAAACCCTATTCGAGGAATTCCGTTAACAATACTATTGTAATGCCCGTCATACCATTTCATTTTTAACAATTCAGGGTTGTCGAGTCCAGTTGGTTGACCAGGAAAGTTGTTTTGATAATCTATTTCAATAGGATCATTGGGATCTATGTTTACTACATGCCCGTTTTTTATGTATACGGTGGGTACTCTGTCTTGAGTTGCCGCCATGATATAAGATTCATCAAAACCAACCTGATTGGGGCCGGGAGTAATTTCTTCATTCCAATTTACATTTCCTGCTCCCAAACCTAGGTGCCATTTGCCAACAATTCCAGTATGGTATCCTTTTTCTTTTAACATTTTAGGAATGGTTGCTTGATTTGTACCAATTATTAAGGGCGCAGTTCCTGGTAATATTTTAGCTTCTTTTTCTCTCCAAGGATATCTACCCGTTAGTAAGGCATACCGGCTAGGCGTGCATGTAGAAGAGCTTGCGTAACCATTTGTAAAGCGCAAACCGTTGTTGGCTAATTTGTTTAAGTTGGGAGTTTTAATTTGACTTGGGCCGTTAAACCCGACATCACCGTAGCCTAGATCGTCGGTATAGATGAAAACGATATTTGGTAGTTTTTTCTTTATCGCAGTTGGTGATTCTTTTTTATTCTCTGTACACTGTATTAAAACAGTACAAGAAAAAAACGCAATTAATAGTATTTTTAATTTCATGATAAAGTAACGTATTGGTTATTAGGTAAAATTATACCATACGCATTCATGACAAAGGGGACACAACGTTCCTTTTCATGGGGTATATCGTGTTTAGGAAGATTTAGCTTACTTATTCTTTTTCAGAATCATCTTTAGTTTGGCTGTTCTGAATTCTATAATCAGAAGGAAGTACCTTAAATAAGGTTTTAAAGCACTTTCTAAAATATTTTAAATCGTTGAAGCCAACTTCATAGGCAATTTCAGAAATATTCATTTGCGTTTGAGCAATTAATTGTCCCGCTTTTTTGAGTTTAATGGTTCTGATAAATTCGGTAATGGATTGATCTGTTATCGCTTTTAATTTTCGATACAAAACAGAGCGACTCATGTTCATTTTATTGGTGAAATAATTGACGTTAAATTCAGGGTCAGAAATGTTTTCTTCAATAATTTTGATGGCTTGTTCTAAAAATTGCTCATCGGCAGAAGTGAAAGTTAATTCTTTGGGCTCAAGAATAATGTCTTTTTTAAATTTAGAGATTAGGCTTTTGCGAGTTTTTAACAAATTGTCGACTCTGATTTCTAAAATGGCATCGTCAAAAGGTTTGGTAATATAGGCATCTGCACCAATTGTATATCCTGTTTTTTGATGGGCTTCAGCTGTTTTTGCGGTTAATAATATAACAGGGATATGGCTTGTAGTAATATTTGTTTTGATATGTTCACACAGTTCGAAGCCATTCATTTCAGGCATCATTACATCGCTAATAATAAGGTCTACTTGTTTTTTGTGAGCAATGTCCACGGCTATTTTTCCATTTTCAGCTTCTAAAACCAGATATTTTTTCGTGAAAATTCCTTTTATAAAATTTCGAACATCCTCATTGTCTTCTACAATTAGAAGAGTAGGTGTATGGTTTTCTTTTTCTTGAAGTTCTGTTTCTTTTGTGTCAGCAATACTGATGTCTTTTTCTAAATAAAAAGGTTGTGTACTGTCAATTTCTTCTTTGAATTCTTGGTTCTCTGTAATTTTTTGATCTTCATCTAAATGTTCGTCGCCCAAAGGAATACTGACTTTAAAGCAGGTTCCTTTTTCAATTGAACTTGTAACCGAAATTTCTCCTTTGTGCAGTTCTACCAAACTTTTGGTTAAGGCTAAGCCAATTCCTGTACCTGCCTGTATGCCTTCTTGATCAAATCTATAAAATCGATCAAAGACATAATTTAAAGTTTCTTTAGGAATGACTTCGCCAAAATTGACGACTTCAATTGTTACAAAAGATGCTTTTGAATTAGTTATTTTAAGACTAATTTTACTATTGTCTTGATTGTATTTGAAGGCGTTTGATAAGAGATTGAAAATAATTTTTTTCATTTTAATTTTATCAAACCAAACGTCGAGCGATTCAAAATTAGATTCAAAAATATATTCAACGTTTTTATGGTTGGCTAAATCGTTGAATGCAGTTTTTACAGATTTTATAAATGAGATCAGATCGCTTTTGGAAGCGTATAGAACTAATTTTCCGGATTCACTTTTTCTGAAATCTAGTATTTGATTGATAAGATCGAGCAGCATGTTTGCATTTCGATTCATAATTTGATGCTGACTTTGAATAAAAGAGTTTCCTTTTTTCTCTTTCATCATTCTTTGTAAAGGCCCTATAATTAAGGTTAGGGGAGTTCTAAAGTCGTGTGAAATATTGGTAAATAATTTTAATTTCATTTGGTTGACTTCCTCCAATTTTTCTTTGTCTAATTTTTCCTGTTTTAGTTCGTTTTTTTCTTTAATACGTGTCAAAGCGAAAGATCGAATGAAATAGCTAATAAGTAAACAAACGAAGATATAAATGCTATAAGCCCACCAAGTTTTCCAAGGGGCAGGTAAAATAATGATGCTTATGCTTTTTCCTTTTTCGTTCCAAAGTCCGTCGCTATTGGATGCTTTTACTTTAAATAAATATGTACCTTCATCTAAATTGGTGTAGTTGGCTTCTTTTTTGTTTTCAACATAATTCCAATTTTTATCAAAACCCACCAGTTGATAAGCGTATTGATTTTTATTGGCTTGAGAATAGCTTAAAGCGGTAAAATTGATGCTAAAATCGTTTTGATCGTGTTTCAGTTTTATTTCTTGAATATTGTCAATTGAATTTAAATAAGGCTTATTGTTGACTTTTATAGCGCTGATGTTGACTTTTGGAACAAACGTATTTTCAATAATACTCCTCGGATTGAAATAATTAAGACCGTTGGTTCCTCCAAACATTAAAATACCATTGTCGTTTTTATGCGCTGCGCCATAATTAAATTCATTTCCTTGCAATCCATCAGATTCATCGAAGTTTTTAATTTTTTTTGTCAACAAGTTTAATCGACTAATTCCATTATTTGTACTCACCCAAATATTATTATCATCATCGGGAAGTATGGCGTAAATGACTTCGTTGAGTAGGCCTTCTGCAATACCATACTTTTTGCTTTCTTTGGTTTTAGGGTTGAATTCGAAAAGTCCTTGGCCTTCAGTTCCTGTCCAAATGGTGTTATCGTTTTCCTCAAAAACACAATTTATTCTGGGTTTGTAGCCTTTTGACTTGATGATATGAAGGTCTTCTGTTTTTTTTGTACGAATATTAACTTTTGACAATCCGCCTGAGCCACCCGTAAAAATAATTTCAGGATTGTTAGCTTGTTGAAGACAATTATGAAATTTTATCTCGCTTTCTAATCGCGTAAATTCTTTAGTGCTTGTATTGTAAGTAATAGCCCCATTGTTTTCGGTCCCTATCCAAATATTATGGTCAATATCTTCCAACAAAGAAATGATTCGATAGTTTTTTAACTCAATTCCATTGGCTTGTTTTTTATTGAGTTTTTCAAAAACATAAGGTTTTTTCTTTGTGTTTAAAAAATTCAAACCCCCATCGTGAGTTCCAATCCATAAATTTTCATTTTGATCAAGAACCATGGATTTGATGTTGTTTGAACTGATAGATTTAGCATCCTTTGGATCGTGGGTATAGTAGGTAAATTGTTCTGTTTTTTTATTGAAATAATTAAGTCCCCCACCTTCAGTTCCAATCCAAAAATTGTTTTCTTTTGTTTCTAAGATAGAACTTACTACTTTATAGTTTAGCATGTTTGGTGATGCACCAGAGGAAATTTGTTTGAAGTTATCGTAGCTATGATCAAAATAGTTGATACCGCCAGCCCAAGTTCCAATCCACATATCGCCTTTTGAATCTTTGATGATTTTATAGATGGAGTTTTGGCTTAAACTTTTAGGATTGTTTTCGTTGTGGGTAAATTTTTTAAAAATTTGATGCTTGGTGTTTAAAATTTGCAAGCCTGAATACGTTCCGATCCATAAATTATGGTTTGAATCTTCGGCAATAGATCGAACCCCCGTTTTTATTTTTTTTTCATTTTTGAATAAAAAGTCTTCAAATTGAGTTGTATGCGCAGGTAAAAAAGCAATACCATTTTCGTAGCCTAACCAAATGGTCCCCCTGCTATCTTGAAATAAAACAGGTGTATTGCTTATATGTGCAGCCTTGTTTGTGTTTTTAGGGTATTCATAATGCTCCCAAGTGTTGGTTGCTAAATGAACACGGTCAATTTTTTCAATTGTACAGATCCACAAATAACCGTCATTGGTGTTTAGAAAACAGCGTGTATTATTGTGACTTGGTGAGTTGAGGTTGGTAGAATCGTTCTTTATATACGTTGAAATATTTTTCTTGTAATTGATATCTGTAATTCCTTTTTTAGAGCTTACATAAATACGATTCTTGTTTGTTTGTGTAATATCCCAAATTTGGTTGTCACTAACACTAATTCCATTGCTATTTGTTTTTATTTGCAGGAAATTATTTTGTTCGGGCTTAAATAAGTTCAAGCCATTTTTTGTTCCTATCCAAATATTTTTATCATTGTCTTCAAAAATACAGGTAACCCAGCTGTGACTTATGCTTGTACTGTCTTCGGAATTGTGTCTGTAATTGATAAATCGAGTACCGTCAAATTTATTCAAGCCATCTCTGGTACCAAACCATAAATAACCTTTAGAATCTTGTGTAATGGAAACAATAGAACTTTGAGTTAGGCCGTCTTTTGTGGTGAAATTTTTAAAACTTAAATTACTAGGAGCGATATAGTTTTTTTGAGCGATTGCCATAAAAACGGAACTAAAAAAAAGTAGAACGAGGGCTATATGTTTCCTATTCATAAATTAGTTGATTGAAGAGTTTCTAATAATTAATTCGGAATTTAAGACAATTGATTGATCTTTGGTATCTGCTTTTTTGTTTTTTATTTGCCCTAATAATATAGTAGCTGCAATTTTACCCATTTTAAAATCAGGTTGGTTTACAGTTGTTAAAGAAGGTTCAATAACTTCTGAAATTGGATCATTGTTAAAACCAACAACAGCAATGTCTTCAGGAATGCGAATGCCTTGGGTTTTTAAATATTTCATGGCGCCAATTGCTGCGGTGTCATTGGCGGAAAAGATAGCGTCGATATTTTTTAAATTCATGATCTTTTTGGCAGCCTTTATCCCTTCTTTTTCAGACAAACCCGATTCGTGACAATAGTCTTCGTTTACCTCAATATTGTGTTTTTTCAAAGCATCTTTATAACCGCGTTTTCTGTTTTGATACAATTCAATTTCTTGTGGTCCTGAGAAATGAAATATATTTTTCCGACCACTTTGAATGAGATGTTCTGTAGCGTCAAAACTTGCTTTGTAATCGTCAATACTTACCGCTGTACAATTGTGAAAATGACAAGGTCGGTCGTAAAATACAATTGGTGATCCATGGTCGTAATACGATTGTAAATGCTCATAGGATGTTGTTTCCATAGAGATCGAAATTAAAATTCCATCCACTCGATTGGCAAGCAAAGTTTCTATCAATTTCTTTTCTCGATCGATACTTTCTAAAGATTGGCAAATGACCACATTGAAGCCTGCTTCATAAGCGGTTTCTTCAATTCCGGCAATTACCGTAGAGAAGAAGTTTCTCGAAATTCTTGGTACAATAACGCCAATGGTATTGGTTCTGTTTGTTCTAAGATTGGAAGCCAAACTATTTCTTTGATAGCCTAATTCTGCTGCTTTTTTAGCAATTTTTTCCTTGGTTTTTTTAGAGACTCTTGGGCTGTCATTTAAAGCTCTAGATACGGTAGAACTGTCAATGTTTAAAGCGCTAGAGATGTCATGAATGGTGATTTTATTGGATTTCATTGCTACAGTTAATTAGGTTTGGTTGGAACCCTTTGGAGTTAATATATTAAAATTAATTGGAATTATTTCACAAACATAGGAAAATAAAAACAAAAATACAATCGATTGTATTTTCAGAAATATTTACTACTTTTACAAAAATTTAAAATTAATATCACAGAAATAATATCATGGAAGAAAAATTTGAAGTAAGGTATGCAGCTTCTCCAAGAGAAGTAAAAACAATGGATACTACAGAATTAAGAGATGAGTTTTTAGTACAAGACTTATTAGTAGCTGATAAAGTTAAATTAGTATACTCGCACTACGATAGATATATAGTAGGAGGTGCAGTTCCGGTTGCAGGTCCTTTAGATTTAGAGACAATTGATCCTTTAAAATCGTCATACTTTTTAGAAAGAAGAGAATTAGGAGCTATCAACGTTGGAGGAAAAGGTTCTGTATCTGTTGATGGAGAAGTTTTTGATGTAGACTTTAAAGAAGCTTTGTATATTGGTAAAGGTGCTAAATCTGTAGTTTTTTCAAGTGCAGATGCTTCAAATCCAGCGAAGTTTTACTTAAACTCAACACCAGCTCATAAAGCTTTTCCAAATAAAAAAGTAGGAAGAGACGAAGCTGAAATTGTTGAATTGGGAGCTCCTGAAACAGTAAATGCAAGAACGCTTAGAAAACTAATTGTAAATAGTATTGTTGATACTTGTCAATTGCAAATGGGAATGACGGAAATCAAATCAGGTTCAGCATGGAATACAATGCCTGCACATGTTCATGATAGAAGAATGGAAGTGTATTTCTATTTTGAAATTCCTGAAGAGCAAGCTGTTTGTCACTTTATGGGTGAAACTTCAGAAACAAGACATATTTGGATGGCAAACAATGAGGCAGTGATTTCACCACCTTGGTCAATTCATTCAGGTGCTGGTACAAGTAATTATACGTTTATTTGGGGTATGGCTGGTGAAAACTTAGACTATGGAGATATGGATGTTTGTAAAATCACGGATTTAAAATAATAGAATATGTCGATAAATTTATTTGATTTAACAGGAAAAGTAGCCTTGGTTACTGGAAGTACGCACGGTCTAGGTATGGCAATGGCTACTGGATTAGGAAATGCAGGTGCAACTATTATTGTGAATGGGAATTCTTCTCAAACAAAATTAGATGCTGCAGTGGCTGCCTATAAAGAATTAGGCATCAATGCGCATGGTTATTTATTTAATGTAACTGATGAAAAAGCAGTGCAAGAAAATATCCAAAAAATTGAAGCTGAAGTTGGAGTGATTGATATTTTGGTGAACAATGCCGGAATTATTAAAAGAACGCCTTTAGTAGAAATGGAAGTTGCCGATTTTGAAGAGGTAATTAAGGTAGATTTAGTTTCTCCTTTTATTGTTTCTAAACATGTTGTAAAAGGTATGATTGCTCGTAAACAAGGAAAGATTATCAATATCTGTTCTATGATGAGTGAGTTGGGAAGAAATTCTGTTGGGGCTTATGCGGCTGCAAAAGGAGGTTTAAAAATGTTGACGCAAAACATGGCTACAGAATGGGCTAAGTTTAATATTCAAACAAATGGAATTGGTCCTGGATATTTTGCAACAAGTCAAACGGAACCTATCCGTGTAGATGGACATCCTTTCAACGATTTTATCGTAAACAGAACGCCAGCAGGTGTTTGGGGAGATCCAAATGATTTACAAGGAGCGGCTATATTTTTGAGTTCGAATGCAAGTAATTTTGTAAACGGACAAGTTGTTTATGTTGATGGAGGAATTTTAGCGACAATTGGAAAACCTTCTAATGAAGATTAATAAAAATTATACAATGAGAAATACATATACCTTGGTTTGCTTACTAAGTATAGTTTTGACCACTGCTTGTTCTTCGAGCAAGCAGTCCAAAACGTTCTTAGTAAAAAATTCGTTGTCAATAGAGCGTTCTAATGAAACTATTGAACTTTCAAAAGAAAAATTAGGAGTTACTGATTTGTCGACTGTTGGTTTAAAAGATCTTGCTACAGGAAATTTACAAATTACCCAATTGGTTGATAATGATGGCGATGGGGTAATGGATGTTTTGTTGTTTCAACCTAAAGTTAAGGCAACTTCGGAAGCTAAATTTGAAGTCGTTACTATTACAGAAGCTGAACAGCCTAAAGCAGAGTTGGTGTGTTATTCTCGTTTTGTACCTGAAAGAACGGATGATTATACTTGGGAAAACGACAAAGTTGCTTTTCGTGTATATGGTCCAGTTGCGCAGCAACTTAAAGAATCTGGTAAGCCTGGTGGAACACTTTCTAGTGGAGTAGATGCTTGGTTGAAAAAAGTGGAATATCCTATTATCAATAAGTGGTATCATGAAGAATTGGTTTCAAAAACGAGTTCGTATCATGAAGATACAGGTGAAGGTTGTGATAATTTTCATGTAGGTGTAAGTAGAGGTGTTGGTGGAATTGCTGTAAAAAATGCAGGTGAATTTTACTACTCTAAAAATTATACAAAATGGAGAACGATCACTACAGGACCTATTCGTACAAGTTTTTATTTAGAATATGAATCTTGGGATGCTGGAGGAAACTTGATCAAAGAAAGTAAAATTGTTTCTTTAGATAAAGGAAATAATTTCTCTAAATTTGAGACATCTATAGAAGGAACTGAAACTATTTCGGCAGGTTTAACTTTGCACGAGAAAGATGGAGAAGTTACCGGAAATATTTCAAACGGTTGGGTTAGCTACTGGCAACCACATTTAGGTTCAGAAATAGGTACGGCTATTATTGCCGACAAAGCGACGTTTAAAGATTTTGAAAAATACGATGTAGAAGCTGCAGATTTAAGTAATGCTTATGCACACTTAAACGTAACTAATGGAAAAGTGGTGTATTATTCAGGTTTTGCTTGGAAAGAAAGCAAACAATATCCTACAAATGCTAGTTGGGTGTCTTATTTGAATTTATTTTCTAGTCAAATAAACAATCCTTTAGAGCTTGTGTTTATTCCTTAATTCATAGGTTTAAAAATAAAAAGAAACCCCTTTACAGCAATGTAAAGGGGTTTTTGTTTGATTAAAATAATTCCTTAAAGATTCGAAAGTATTCGTTCTTTGCAAATTTGTAACATCCGTTTGTTACACTCCTTTTCTATAGTGCGGTAGGTTTGTAATTCTTCAAGTGTAAAGAATGCTATGATAACACCGATTAATTGGTTTCTCAGATTTTTGTCTTTTGTAAAGATACTGTCAAGAAAACCTGTTAATTTTTCTTTTGAAAGCTCCTTATAAGCTGCATTCGTTTTAGAAATAGAGGCAAATACCATTTCTGTGATAAGCTCATGTTGTAGTTTTATAACAGGTCGTAAAACAGTATTTTGTACATACTCTTCTGTACTTGTCTGCTCAGAAGTGCTTGCCTTTTTTATTTCGGGTCGTAGTTTTTTTATAATTTCTGAACGGATCATTTTTTAAGTTTTTATTCCTTATGAATACTAATTACCACTGCTTTAGAGGCTGGTGTGTTGCTAATTCTTGCTTTGCTATTGATAGGCACTAAAACGTTGGTCTCAGGAAAATAAGTTGCCGTACATTTTCTTGGAATGTCGTAAGAAATCACTAAGAATTTATGGGCATGTCTTTTTTCTCCTTTAAAATGACTGGTTAACGTAACCAAATCTTTTTCTTGAAGTTGAAATTCTTTCATGTCCTCAGGATTCATAAGTACAACTCTTCTTTCATTTAAAATTCCTCTATAACGATCATCTAATCCATAAATAGTGGTATTGTATTGATCGTGCGTTCGTATGGTCATCATTAAAAACTGATCCTTTTCTAAAAGAAGATCAGAAGTCTGGTTGATTGAAAAATTGGCTTTACCGGTATGTGTCACACTGAAATTATTTTCGCGTGCATTGTTTGGTAAATAAAATCCGCCAGGTTTTCTTACTCGGACATTGTAATTGTCAAAACCAGGAATTGTTTTTTCTATAGCATTTCTGATCAAGTCGTAATTGGAAGCGAGTTGCAACCAATTTGTAGAACAATTTTTTAAGGTTGCCGTAGCTATGCCAGCTACAATTGCCGTTTCACTTTTTAAGTATTCAGACAAAGGAGAAAGGTGTCCTTTCGATTTAGAAACAACGCCCATCGAATTTTCAACCGTCACAAATTGTTCGCCACTTTCTTGAAAATCTTGTTCCGATCGTCCCAAACAGGGCAAAATCAAAGCTTGTTTTCCGTGTATCAAATGGCTCCTATTTATTTTTGTTGAAATATGAACGGTCAAGTCGCAGTTGCGTAAAGCCTCTGCCGTAAATTCTGTATCTGGTGTTGCCGAAATAAAATTTCCTCCCATCCCTAAGAAAAATTTTGCTTTCTTATCGTGCATGGCTTGTATGGCTTCTACCACATCATAACCATGGTGTTTTGGTGCGTTAAAATGAAATTCTTGTTCTAGTTTGTCTAAAAAGGCAGCTTGCGGTTTTTCCCAAATTCCCATAGTTCGGTCTCCTTGTACATTGGAATGTCCACGAACCGGACAAGTTCCTGCTCCTTGTTTACCAATACTTCCTTTTAATAAAAGTAAATTGACAACCTCACGAATATTGTCTACACCATTTTTGTGTTGTGTAAGTCCCATTGCCCAACAAATAATGATTTTTTTATTTTGTGCAATCATTTCTGCGGCTGCTTCAATTTGAGTTTTTGATACTCCCGTTTGAGCAATTAATTCGTCTAAATTATAATTGTCTATATCATCTATAAAAGCATCAAATCCTTGTGTTTTTTCTTTGATAAAATGATGATCGAAAACCGTACCTGGATTTTTGTTTTCTTTTTGTTTTAGTAAAATTAGGATAGCTTTTAGCAAAGCAACATCTCCATTAATTTTAACTTGTAAAAATAAATCGGTTAAATTAATACCAGACCCCAACCATGTAAACGGATTTTGCGGATCTTTAAAATTAACCAATCCAACTTCCTTAAGCGGATTGATACTTATTATTTTTCCACCATTCTTTTTTGTTCCTTCCAAAGCAGAAAGCATACGTGGATGATTGGTACCTGGATTTTGTCCCATCACTATAACCAAATCTGCATGGTTAAAATCATCTAGCGTTACAGAGCCTTTTCCAATTCCTAAGGTTTCAGAAAGTGCAGCACCACTAGATTCATGGCACATATTAGAACAATCGGGTAAGTTGTTGGTTCCGTATTGTCTTACAAATAATTGGTATAAATAAGCGGCTTCGTTACTTGTTCTTCCTGAAGTATAAAAAATAGCTTCATTTGGCGAGGCAAGTTTGTTTAAAGAGGTTGCAATAAGTTCAAATGCTTGTTCCCATTTTATTTCTTCGTAATGCGTAGCGCCTTCTTTTAAAAACATTGGGTGAGTAACTCTTCCTTTTTTTCCTAATTCATAATCCGACAAAGCGCCTAATTCTTGTATAGAATGTGTTGCGAAAAAAATTGGAGAAACACGTTGCTTTGTAGCTTCTTCTGCAATGGCTTTGGCACCATTTTCACAGTATTCTGCTAAAAAAGCTCTTTTTTCATCCGGATCTGGCCAAGCACAACCCGGACAATCAAAACCATCTTTTTGATTTATTTTAGAAAGCAAGCCAATACCCTTAATTAAGCCAACTTCGTTTTTTATATGGGTTAAAGCCGATTTTATAGCGGTGGGACCTACAGATGTTTTTGGAACTTCCGTCAGTTTAATTCCGGTTAGTTTTTCTGGAGGTTGTGCAATGGTATTTTTATTTTTCATAAAATTAAATGACATTTTCTGGGTGAGCGTAAATGGTTGCTTTTCCATTTCTAGAAAAACCGATTAGACAAATTCCAAATTCTTTAGCATAATCTACCGCTAGAGATGAACAGGCAGATACCGCTACAATGGTGCTTATTTTGGCAAAGAAAGCTTTGGTAATTATTTCATAAGAAACACGTCCGCTGACCAACATAAATTTAGCACTTTTTAAATTATTTGTAGCCAATAAATTGCCAATACATTTGTCTACTGCATTGTGTCGACCAATGTCTTCTTTGAGTGTTAAAAAATTGTAGTTTTTATCAAAAAGAACTGCGGCGTGAGAACCACCGGTTAAGTCGAAAGTACGTTGTTTTGACCGCATTATTTCAAACAAAAAAGGAAGTTGTTTTATGTCCAACTTGTTTTTGTTTTTTAAGGACGGTTTGGCTGTGTTAAAATCTTCAAGTTCTTGTTTTCCGCAAATTCCACATGAAGAAACAGAGAGTAAGGATCGTTTGTTTAAATAGCCTTTCCCAAGTTTTTTTTCTGAAATTGTAGCGTTTATTTTAGAAAAACCGTTGTCCTTGTTTTCTATTAGGTTCAGTTGTATTTCTGAAGGATCTTTGTAAATATCTTCTGCAAATAACAAACCACGAACCAAATCCTCGTCATTGCCAGGCGTTCGCATAACAACTGTAAATGGCTTGTTGTTAATTTGTATTTCCAAAGGCGCTTCAACAACTAGAAAATCATCGGTAACAGTCGATTTTTGTTCTTGTTTTTTTAGACCTTTATAAAGTGACGTTTGCATCAGTAGGGTTTAGTATACAAACATAAAGAATAAAAAGCAGAGTGTATGAACGTTATTTTGAGCGATTGTTTATCTATTTTGACTTTTGATTGGCTGCTTTTTTAAGATAAAAAAAGCCTTAAAATTAATTTTTAAGGCTTTTGTATAATTACGTTTTGGTTTAATCATCTGTTAGGTCGATAACCACATTGTGTTTTTTGACTTCTTCTTTGTAGTTTTCATAAGAGAATTCATCTTTGTGAAAACTTAATTTTCTTTTTTTCTTCATTTCCAAACGGTCTAAAGAACGAATAAAACGACGAACCCCTTCTTTACTTGTTAGTTTAAGTTTTGGAACGGGCGCATTGGTTCCATCATCATTTTTAGCAACCATTAAAAAGTACGAGGAGTTACAATGTTTGATTTCTCCTGTTTTAATGTTTTCTGAAGTCACTCTAATTCCAACGGTCATAGAGGTTCTTCCTACATAATTGACACGTGCTTTTAAGGTTAGTAATTCTCCTACTTCTACAGGGTTCAAAAAATCTACAGTATTAATAGAAGCTGTTACGCAGTATTTTCCTGAGTATTTGGAACTACAAGCAAATGCTATCTGGTCCATTAAATTTAAGATGTACCCTCCGTGAATTTTTCCACTAAAATTAGAGTTAGCTGGAAGCATCAATTCTGTAATAGAAACAGAAGATTCTTTTGATGTTTTAATAAGTTGTGACATGATGTAGTTCAATTGTGTACGGCAAATTTACTACTTTTTTCAAAAGAAATACTTTTATAATTTCAATGTCAAGTTACTTCTGTGAGTTTGAGAAATATCGTCTACTTAATTTGTTTGAATCCTATTTAGAGTACTGTGATTTTGAGAATTTGAACAATTTGCACTTTATGCTTTTTCGCAAAACAATACTATTTTCTGATTCTCTAGGTTGGTTGTGAAAAATAAGTACAGATTTCCACCGTCTTTAATTTTGGTTTTTTTTCTGATTTGAGCAACCGTTTCTGGAAAATTACGCGTAGTGATATTTGCTTTTTTATCAGGTATTAATTTGGCTAGTTTCTTTTTGTCAAAAGGTACTACTTGATTGATTTTAAAAGTCCTTCCTGGAAAGTTTTTTACGATCTCACTAGAGGTGTATAGATGCGAGTGCTGCTGTAGTTTGTCCAGTTGTAGCTGCGCACTAATTTCTTGAAAAGCGCCTGCCTTCATGATGGCCGCATTGGGTTCGTATACATATTTTTTTGGAAGTGCGTAGCTAGCAACTTCTTCATTTTTATACTGGGTAGAAAAATATTGATTTTCAGTTTTTTGGAGGTTGACTGTTTTGATATGAATTTCACCCGCGTATTCTTTTTCTAATAAGAAGAGTAATTCCTTTACTTCATTTTGGACTGCGATGACATGAATTTCTTTGACATATGTCAATTCATTAATGGTACTTGTAATATCTAAAATAGGCGAATTTTTAATCAATAACTGGTCGCTATGCGCGAAAAGGAAATCGATGTTATCTGGAACATTCGGAAGGCAATCTTCTAACAAAAAAACTTTTCCCTTAGTGTCATTTCTACGGGAAGGATCGATATAAATCCAATCAAACTTTTGTTGAAGCTTTTTTATATAGTCAAGACTATCACCTACATGATTTTTTATATTTTCAATTCCAAATTGCTGTTGATTGTGAACCACCAATTCTGATAATTCCTCGTTGAGCTCGCAGTGGGTGACTTCTTTTATTTTTTTTGAAAAGTAAAAACTGTCAATACCAAAACCACCTGTAGCGTCTAATAAGCTGTTTCCACATACTAAAGCTGCTTTGTAGTTGGCTGTTAATTCTGATGAGGTTTGTTCTAAATTTAATTTTGGAGGATATACAATATTTTGCGTGCCAAACCAAAGTGGTAATTTTTTAGCACACTTGTTTTTGCCTTCAATTTGTTGTGCCAATTCTTGTGTAGAAACCGTTTCAAAAGGACTTCCTTTTAAAATTAGTTTGGTAAGGTTCTCGTTCAAATTTTGCTCAATAAAATCTTGAACCTCTTGATTTAGAATATTTTTATTCACCTGGCTATAAATCTTTAGTCAATGATTTAACTACTTTGTTATCCGATAAAAATTCTTTTAAAATAACTTTTATGGCAGTGTAGGTAGGAACTGCCACAACCATACCCATAACGCCAAAAAGAATTCCGCCAATAATAATGACCAAGAAAATTTCTAAGGGATGAGATTTTACGCTTTTGGAAAATATAATGGGCTGACTTAAAAAATTATCAATCAACTGTGCAATAATATACCCGGTCATAACATATAATGTAGTAGGGACTATTTCTGTTTGAAAGTTGAGTCCAATATTTTCTGTCATGGTTAACACCAGCATTAAGAAACCACCAATTAATGGGCCTATATAAGGAATCAAATTTAAGATGGCACATAAAAATGCAATGACCAAAGCATTTTCAATTCCGAAGATGAGTAAAACGGTGGTGTAAATAACAAACAAAATAGTGATTTGAAAAACCAATCCAATAAAATATCTCGACAATAATTCTTTGATAGTTTCAAAAGATTTTTCCATTCTTTTTGCTTTGGAATCTGGAATTAGTGTAAACATTCCGTTGTGCATTAATTGCGTGTCTTTCATAAAGAAAAAGGTAATAAATAGCACAGAAAATAAGCCCATACTTAAAGAACCAATTCCGCCTAAAATAGTATTGAATAAATTGGGAATATTTTTAAAATTTCCCATCAAGTCTAAATTTTTAAACTGATCAAACAAGTCAATACCCTTGTCTAAAAAATAAAGATTTACTTGTTGAAATAATACCTCAATATCGTGTTTGAATTCAGCGGTATTTAGTAGCGATAAATTTTCTCCTTGCTTTAATATAAGCGGTACAAACATACTTGTTAGCCCAACCAATGACAATATAAATAACGACATGGTGAAAATGACGGCAATGGTATTTGGCAGTTTTAGTTTTCTTTTTAAAAACCGTATGATCGGTCGTGCTATTAAGGCAAAAACAGCAGCAATGGCCACATATATTAACACCGATTTGATAAGAAATAGAAAATAGAGAGCAGCCAAACTACCGGTTATGATAAGAAGGGCTCTAATAATTCCGTTGGCAAGAGTTTTTGAATTCATAGCTTATTTATTTTTTTATAACCACAACGGCACCGTTTGAAGGTGTCCAAATTTTTAAGTCTTTAGGAATGCTGAAAGTCTTTTTATTCGAATTTTCTTTTAAGTCCATCGCATTGTCAACCAACAAGGTTCGGCATTCAATTTTTTTAGGGCTTACAAAAATCCATTTTATTTGGTTGAATTTACCTGAATCTCGTGTCCAAGGTTTGTTGTCGTCGTTTTCTCTAATAGGAGCCCCCCAGCAACCTTCACCTACATAAGTAGTTCCGTTTTTGTCTTTAATAAAACCTTCTGAACTTCCTTTTTGTGTGCTAGGTTTTATAGGCCACGTCGTTTTTACCGTGTGTGCATCACATTCAACTACCAGCTTTACTTCATGGTCGTAAAATAATTGTGCCCAATTGCTGTATTGTTTGTTTCCTTCTTTTTTTCTAGAAACATGAGGGCGCATTGGTTTGTGGTATTGAGCCGTTTTCCAAATAACACTTTCATGTTTTGCTAAATCTTTTTTAAGCCATTCGGTTTGGTTTCCTTCAATGGCAATTTCACTATTTAAGGTATAGGTTCTTACTAAATTATTCCCAAAAGTTAGGGCGTAGTAAATATCTTTATGAGGAGTGTCAAACAAATTATAAATGGACGTATTTGCTTTTTCATGGTTTCCTCTAGTGGCAACAATCGGATACATTCTTCCATCTTTTGAAGTTGTTAATTGCCAGTCGTCAAACCATAAATTCCATTGTGGCGCATTGTCGGCAGCGGTCATATCACCACCAAATAATACCGCATGTGGTTTTAATTTAGCCACCAAGGTATTGGCTTGTTGTCTTGGTAGTCTATTGTTTCTAGAGTCGCCACCGGCTAAAAAAGACAGTTTTGTGTTTTTGTTTGGTGCCGTTTTAAACCAAAAACGTTTGCTCGTTCCTTCGCTGTCATTAATAACAAAAAAATAAGCGGTATCTGGCTTTAAATTTTCCAAACGTACAAAATGATTGTTCATTTCTTTAAAGGCAATAATTCTATCTGGTTTTTGTTGGTTTTGGTATTTTTTATAATCGTTGCCATGGTCTTTCTCTCCAAAATAAACTTCAGGATTTGTTCCTGAAATTTGATTCCAACCAATAACGATAGAAGTGGCAGGATTGCTTCGTAGACTTAATCTGTATTTATCAGTTTTTGCCCAAGTAATATTTGTAATCAATAGTATTATTGCGGAAAATAAGAAGTTTTTCATTTGTGAAAGCAGCTATAATTATAAGTTACAATATTAAGCAATTTCTATAGAATTAATTGGAGTGCTGTTATGAATACGAATTGTTGGTTAAGGCTTGTTTGGCTTGTGTTTGTTTTGGTTAGGATAATTCTAGTAGTGTCAGTCTTTTTTAGTAAACTTGTAGCTTTAAAAACCGTGTACATGCAGCTAACTGATTCTAAAAAGACAAGCTATATTTTAACTTTTTCTGTTTGTAGTATTTTTATTGGACGTGCTTGGCAATTTATTTTTTGGGATGCACCTTATCGCAGTTTTTTTTGGGATGAAGAATTGTTAAAACCGCTCATAGAAAGTTTTTGTTCTATATCGTGGTATGCTTATGTTACGAGTTCCAGCACAGATATGTTTATTGATGAGTTGGTTTTTTATACGGGTTTATTGTATGCATTCGCTGCTGTTTCTTGTCTGTTGCTATTAAAACACAACAAGAAAATATTAAAAGGAATTGTGCTTTTAGGTGGAATTAATTTGGTGCTGCTTTCTTTTTTATTGATGAAAGATAAGTTTTATGAATGGGCTATGTTTTTTGAACACAGTATTCAGTTTGGCTTGCCCTTTGTTTTTTTATACGCTTTAAAAAGCCAGCCTAAGAATTTACTTACAATAGCTAAGTTATTGATAGCGGTAGTTTTTGTTTCGCATGGATTGTATGCAGTTGGTTATTATCCAGTGCCTGGGAAGTTTGTAGACATGGTGATTCATGTTTTTTCTTTTTCAGAAGAGAAGGCTAAACTTTTTTTGTTGGTTGCAGGGGGGCTAGATTTTATATTGGCAATTTTTATTTTTGTACCAAAAGTGGCAAAATATGCTTTGAGCTATGCTGTGTTTTGGGGCTTGTTAACTGCCTTTGCAAGAATAGTAACAGGTTTTCAAACAGATTTTATGTGGCAATCCATACATCAAGAATTGCACGGAACACTATTTCGTTTGTCGCATGGATTGTTGCCTTTGTTGGCCTTGCTGCTAGAAAATAAAAAAGAAAATACTAGCTCTTAAATTCTTTAGAAAAAACGATCAATTCTTTGAAAAACAATTCAAAGTCTTTTTCAAAATCTTCGTAATGTTCTACAAGATCAATTTTGGCTAAATCCATTTGAGAAATTCCTTTTGTTCTTTTGTTCATACCCCATAATATTTGAGAAATTCCTTCAATACTTCTATAGTTATAGAGCCAGTTCTGTTCTTTCATAAAAGGCAAAAGATACTGTGTTCTTTCGGGAAGTATTTCGTAATGGTCCTCTAAAAGTTGGTAAGTGTCTTGGGTAAAATTATGTAGCGGAGTAGCGCTGTACTGTTGCCAGTTTTTGGCTAGAAAATGATCGTAAATTATGTCAATAATTACTGCTTTAAAATGGCGGTATTTTGGGTCTAAGCGTCTTTTACTTTGTTTTACAATAGCATGACTGTCAGTAAAAGTGTCAATAGCCCTATGGTGAATAATTCCTTTTTGTACGCCTAAAGGCAGGTGTTCATATTTTCGTCCTTTAATGGCATCCGCAATAAAATTTCCGATTTTACCTTCTACGTTTTTTGCTAAATACAAATGGGCTAAAAAATTCATTGAGGGAAATTAGGTAAAATATATAGGAGGAACATTATATAAAGATTACTTTTTCGTTTATTTTCTAAAGGACGAATATTGAGAGTTGTTTTTGTAGAAAACGCATGGTTTTGTGTTTGAGAGGGGGCTTAGTTTGTTTATTTACCGTGTGTAATTCTTATAATTTGATAGTTTCTAGCATCAATAATCATGGTGAATAAGCCTGTTAATTCAAACATAGTTTGTCCATTTTCTTTCCAGGGCTTTCTATGGGAGCCTTGAATAAACCAATAATTATTGATCATAAAAACAGCATAAGGCTTTTGTTTTTCGATTGATTTTTGTCCGTAAATGTCAAATAAAACAGCTTCTGAAAAGTCTATAACTTTTTTTCGATCCGTCAATATTGGTTTACTGCCTATGATATTATGGACTTCTTTTTTTGTTAAGGATTCGTTGAGTATTTCTTTGGCTTCTGAAAGTGTAATTCTATGATGTGCAAATTTTGTTTGTCCGTAACTACTTACTGCCATAAAGAAGATACATAGAAGTATGTGTTTCATAGGGATTTTTTTGTTGAAAATTGAAGTTAAGGAATTTGCAGATGTTTCGCAATAGGACATAAAAAAACACCCATAAAATTATGGGTGTTTTAAATATAAGTTGAAAATTATTTTAGCTGTTTAGCATCACTGGCATTACCAACATGGTAATTTGCTCACCTTCTTCGCTTCCGTCAACAGGAGTTAAAATTCCGGCACGGTTAGGTAAAGACATTTCGATCAATACTTCATCAGAAGTTAGATTGCTCAACATTTCTGTTAAAAACCTAGAGTTGAAACCAATTTGCATGTCATCACCTTGGTAATCACAATTCAAACGTTCGTCTGCTTTGTTTGCATAGTCAATATCTTCTGCAGAAATATTCAATTCTGTACCCGCCATTTTTAAGCGAATTTGATGTGTTGTTTTGCTAGAGAAAATAGAAACACGTTTGGTTGAATTCAAGAAAGAAGCTCTTTCTACAGTTAATTTGTTCGGATTTTCTTTAGGGATTACCGCATCGTAATTTGGGTATTTTCCGTCAATTAAACGACAAATAAGCACCACGTTGTCAAATACAAATTTTGCATTTGTGTTGTTGTATTCAATCGTAACATCGGTGTTGTTTGCTCCTAAAATTCCTTTTAATAAGTTCAAAGGTTTTTTAGGCATAATGAACTCAGCCGATTCGTTTGCCGTAATATCTGTTCTTGTATATTTTACCAATTTGTGTGCATCCGTAGCTACAAATGTCAGACTGTCTGTGCTAAATTGAAAAAACACACCACTCATTACAGGTCTTAAGTCGTCATTTCCAGTAGCAAAAATTGTTTTTGAAATAGCAGCGCCTAAAATAGCAGCAGGAATAATTGTAGAACTAGGACTGTCTAATGAAATTGTTTTAGGAAATTCATTTCCGTCAAAATAAGCCATGTCGTATTTTCCTTGATCAGAACTTATTTCAATAGTCGAACTGTCTTCTGTTTTAAAAGTTAAAGGTTGGTTCGGGAAAGTTTTTAAAGTATCTAATAAAAGTCTTGCAGAAATAGCTGCATTACCACTAGAATCGCTTTCAACTTCAATGGTACTTGTAATTGTTGTTTCTAGGTCAGAAGCTGAAATTTTAAGTTCGTTTTTGTCTAATTCAAACAAAAAGTTATCTAAAATTGGCAATGTATTGTTGTTGTTGATAACTCCACCTAAAATTTGAAGTTGTCTTAATAATTGCGAGCTTGATACAATAAATTTCATTATATATGTTTATTTTGTGCTAGTTGGTATAGTTTTTAGAGCGTTTTTCTACAGTATTAGTACTTACTGACTTCCTGTCACTCAACAAACAAATATAGAGCAAATCGCTTGTCTAACAAAGAAATGTTTTCAACAAAATTAGTAGGATTGTTCAAAACATTTCTTAGTTTTTGACCTTGTTTTCGTGTGACTTAAGCAGTGTACCTTTTTGCTAAAGAAGTTCGTTGGCTAAGTTGGCTAGGGCAGATCGTTCTCCTTTTTCTAGTTTGATATGTGCAAATAAATTTTGCCCTTGTAATTTGTCTATCAAATAAGACAGTCCGTTACTTTGTTCGTCCATATAAGGGGTGTCTATTTGATGAATGTCTCCTGTAAAAATAATTTTTGTGCCCTCTCCAGCTCTGGTAATAATAGTTTTAATTTCATGCGGTGTTAAGTTTTGAGCCTCATCTATAATAAAAATAACGTTGCTTAAACTTCTTCCCCTAATAAAAGCCAATGCAGTTAACGATAAAAAACCACTAGCTTCCATATCGTCCAAAGCTTTTCTTTTGCGTTCGTTTTCGCGGTACTGACTTTTGATAAATTTTAAATTATCCCAAAGCGGTTGCATATAGGGCGAAATTTTTTCATCGGCACCGCCAGGTAAAAATCCAATATCCCGATTGCTTAAAGGAATGATAGGTCTGGAAAGAATAATTTGTTCAAAATTGTTTTTTTGTTCTAGTGCAGCTGCTAAAGCCAATAAGGTTTTTCCTGTTCCTGCCACACCTTGTAAAGCAATTAATTTAATATCTGGGTCTAGCAAAGCATTTAAGGCAAATGTTTGTTCTGCATTTTTTGGTTTGATACCATAGGCATAGCTTTTTTCTACTCGTTCAAGTTGATTGGTAAAACCATTGTACCTGGCTAAAACAGAATCGGAACTTTTGTTTAGTACATAATACCCGTTATTTACTTTGGCTTCCTTTAAAATACCGTCCTCATCAATTTTATTCTGATTGTACAGATTTTTGATATAGGTTGGGTCAATGTCATCTAAGTTAACAACTCCTTCCGAAATATTTTTAATATTTGTAACTTTTCCTGTTAGGTAGTCTTCAGCAAGCAAACCAATAGCCTTTGCCTTGATTCTTAGATTGATATCTTTGGTAACTAGTGTTGTGGTGGCAGTTGGGTGTTCCTCTTGCATGCCTAAAGCCACGTTGATTATTTTATGATCATTTTTATTTTTCCCATAAATTGTTTCTGCATCAATTTTTAAAGCCTTTGTTAGCATCACAATTTTCATTTGTCCTCTATTTTTACCTAGAGGTATCCAATTGTTTAGCCCACCTTGGTCAGACATTTTATCTAGAAAACGAATGACAGATCTTGCTTCGAAATTTTTCGTTTCATTTCCTATTTTAAAATTATCTAGTTCTTCTAATACGGTAATAGGAATAACGATGTCATTGTCTTCAAAACAATTGATAGCATTGTGGTCAAACAAAAGAACGGAAGTGTCTAAAACAAATATTTTTTTTGTGGTTTTGCTCATTATAGAAATCAATTTTAAGGTGTTATGTATTCCTAAATATAGGAATGTTTAGCTAATGAAATACAGTGAGGTTGGGCGCTTCACGTGAAAAGTTGTTAACAACTGTGAAGAGTTTTTGTAACTGTTTGATTTGTTGAAGTGTATGTTTTTTTTGATCAAGATTAAAAGTTGTGTAGGGATTCAAATAGAATTTTGATTTGATAAAAGATAATAAAGAATTAGAGGTGTTACATTTGTATTTTGAAGATTGCAATAGCATTTTTAAAGAAGAGAAGAGAAGAGTCGAGTCGTATTTTAATAGCTCACCGTTTTCATAAAGAATTGCCTTCAAGATTTTCCTTTGCATGGAAACATCGTTTATCTTCATATAAAATGTCGTAGATGGTTAGAAAGAACCTCTAAAGAAATAGTACAAAGTGATTGGAGTTTAGTAGCAAAGAGATTTCGAATAAGCACTGAATTTGCTGCTTTTTTAAAAGAACTTAATCGATAGCAATGCAATAAGTGTAAGAAGCTTAGAAGTCTTTTTTGGAATCAACGGAAAGAATTTTCAGAGACAGTATAAAGAACGACTGAGTGATTTTAAGGATTGGAAACAAAAATACATGCAACAGACTGCCTTAACTATCCTTTAAATATTGGACCTAATCAGATGCATTATGACTCAATTGCAAACTTCTTCAATAACAGAAGTACAAATGCTGCTGCAGAATCCTTCAATGCCAAAATTAAAGACTTTAGAAGGAGTTTTAGAGGTGTAACTGACATCAAATTCTTCTTATTTAGACTTGCCAATATTTATGCGTAATTATCAAAATCCCACAACTTTTACGACTGACCCGAAATAAGGGAGTTGTCCATTTGCAATAGTTGAATGAAAATAATCATACAAATTAACAATATTCTAAATTAAGACCCAACTTTTGCACCTGATCCCTTATCCCTGATCCATCCTTTGTTTACAAGGCTTGAGTTTTAAGCAAAAAAAAACATCCTAAAAAGGATGTTCTTTTTTTTTGAGCCGATGGAGGGACTCGAACCCACGACCTGCTGATTACAAATCAGCTGCTCTAGCCAGCTGAGCTACATCGGCTTGTTTTAAAGATATGTGTTTCTCTAAAGCGGTGCAAATATATGTCTGTTTAATGTACTACGCAAGAAAAAAATGAATAAAAAACAAACTTTTTTTTAAGCGATTGATTTTCAGTATTATTTTTTTTATTGGCATAAAAAAAGCTACTCGAATGAGTAGCTTTTTTATCGTGTTCAAAAGATAATTATTGCTTTTTATCAGTTAAGATATTAGTCAATATTTATTTTTTTATCCATTTATTGTAGCCAAAAACAAAGTTAAGTCCAACTCGAACGGTTCCTCCATTTGTATCTTCAATTTTTCCTGCCAAGTTAGCAATATTATCAGTTGCTGCATATAATTGTAAGAAACCTAATCTTAAAACAACATTGGCTCCAAATCTCATATCACTATTAGGTCCACCTGCACTTGCAACAACCCCATAAGTAGTTTTGTTTAAAGTTCTGTTGAATCCTAAAGCATAACTTGCTTTCACATCAATAAGTGTATTGCTTTTCTTAAAGAAAGCTGCAGTTAAAGCATTTTTTTCAGTCAATTGATATTTTGCAGAGATGTATGTTTTAGTAGATAATTTTGTTTTAAAACTTTCTGTCGTTTCTGAAGTTCCAATTACGTCTTCTAAGGCACTTGTTAGTTCGTCTTCAATACTTCCTTCAGTATTTAAATCTCCTCCTTGAAAAACGGCACCATCCGTATCTGCAATGTTGTAATTTTTAACATTTTCACTCCAGTCAATCGATCCGATGTCATTTACAGCTAATTCTACTGTTAATTTAGGAGTAATTGCATAGGTTGCACCAATATCAAAACCAAAACCTTTGTTTCCTGTAAAGAAAGATCTATCTCCGTTTTCATCCTCTTCTAAGCCAGAAGTGTTAACCGTTGCGTTAGACGCCATTACGGTCCAGTAAGAAGTTGTTTGGTCTATGTCTACAGATAGAGAAGAGTTTTCAGCAGTCTCTGAGTGGGTAATACCGTTTAAAGACTTTAAACGAAGTCCAACAGCTAACCTGTCTTTTAAGAACTTTCTAGTATATCCAATTCCTATCTCGCTATAAGAAGACGATCTCATTTTGTCATCTGATAATGCAAAACTTGCTCCAAAACCGTTTGCAGCAACATTAGTAAAGTCGTCGCTGTATTGCCAGTTAAGTGTTGATCTAAGATTTGCAAAAACAGTTAAAGATCCTTTTTTAGTTTTAAAAGCTAACATAAAAATGTTTGCTGTTACATCCGAATTGATTTTGTTTATTTCTTCTGAACTTTCATTCAAGCCATCAAAATCTATTTTTAATCCTCCTGAACCATTGTCAACAAGAATGTTAGATAGAGTTAAGTTCGACTTTAAGTTCATTCCAACATTTAAAGGCGTTCCAAAAGTGAAAGAATTTTTAGGAAGATAAACCGGAGAAACATTTTGTGTTTGCGCTACATAATCTCCTAAATTGTAAAAAGAAAAGTAGTCTTGTGCATTTACACTACCAATAGTAGTAAAAAGCAAGATGATGTATGTATATATGTGTTTTTTCATTGCTTTTATGTTTTAGTTATCGTCAGATGTGATTTCGGCATCTACTACAGCACCGATAAATAATTTCAATTCGTCAGAGCCATGTAACGTTACAGAATCCTCACCGCTAGGTAAGTCAAGTGTCAACCTTACTTCAATAGTTTCTGAATCCTTAATAGCGTCTATTTCGCTTGAAGATAATTCAATGTCAAAATTAGAAACAACAGCAACTCCGTCCGAAGAACCCGTTTGGTTTACATTTGCGGCATTAAAGGCAGTAATTGATTCTGTATGAGTAATTTGATTACTACTGTTTTTAAAGTCTAAAACAATGCTTCCTTTAAGTGGGATTTTATTTTCTACACCAATACTTAATTTGATGTCGGTAAAATCATCAAGATCATCACCATTATCAAAATCAATATCTTTATTGAAAGTAACATCGTCAAAGCTAATAGTTAAATTAACGTTGATGTCTTTGTCTGTTGCTACCGTGCTTTTTGCGTAAAAATTTGTGTTTGGACTTCCATTTATTGGATTAGCAATACCGCTAATGTTTAAAGCTATCTCTGTTGGTTTCGCTTCTAGTAAATCACGAATATTTGAATTTGTTGTATTCAAAGTTCTGTTCGTTACTTTATCGGCATCTCCAAAATTTGCTACCTCGTCAATAATCAACATATTCGCAATTCCTGAATCTCCGTCATATTCTAGGTTGGTTGTGTTTCCATTTCCTGTAGCCACAATTTCAGATAAATCAATTCCAAGTGGGAATCCGTATTTACTTGTAGCTGTCAATTTCATTTTTGGACTTGTAAAACTTACATCTCCTTCTCCGAAATTGTCAAAAAAGCTCAAGCTAATTGATTGGCTAGATAATGAAAATTCTTCTTGTTTAAAATCTCCATAAATAACTTCTGTTCCTATATCTGCTAAAACAGCTTCATAAGAAATTTTATCAGCTTCATTTAAAGTATTACCCGCTGAGAATTCAAATTCAGCATCCAAATTCATCACAACTTTGTTCACGATACCTTCTTCGAAATCAGTTCCGTTATGTGTAAAGTTGGCGTTGTATTCATTTAAAGTAATGACAACAGTTTCTGTTCCTGCTCCGCTAAAAACAACAGTTTTAGAATAAATAGCATCATCCGATTTTTTTGTAAAAGAAGGAATTTCAATGGTTAAAGTAACTTCAGCATCAAAAGTAGATTCGAAATCAATACTCATCGTTCCTCCATCAAAAGAAGCACCAGTAATATCTTGATCAAGTGCTAAATCGTAAACCACTTGGTCAGAATCTGATTGCGTACCAATCAATGGATTGTCCATTGGTCCACCTGGAGTTGCAATTTGTTCTGTAATGGTGTAAGGAAAAGTTTCTCCAATAGAAGCTAAATCAGCCGCAGTTACAGGTGTGCTTACAGATGAAGAAATAGTTTTAGAAGGTACATCAAAAGTAGTGTTGCTTCCAGTTGCATTAGAAAATGACTCCGTATAACTGAATGATAATTCTTCGGTAGATGCAGAGTCGAATTCATCAGAACCTAGTTCTTGAAATAATTCAGAAACGGTATAAGTCAGTGTTCCCGCAGGTATACGGACACTTCCGTCCCAAGTAATGTCATCAATATCCTTGTCTAAATAAGAGACATCACAGGATGTTGCAAAAAGGGTTAAACATGCCAAAGCATGATATAAAATGTTTTTTTTCATACAAATAGTTTAGTGTTAATAGCTTATTATTTTTTTATACATTCAGATGCGAATATAGTTAATATATGTTAACACAATTTAACAAAAAATTATTTAATGGTTAATTAGTAGGAAAAAGTACCTTTGCAACTATTAAATGACATGTTTTATGGTTAGAAGGATTACGGGTTTCTCTAAATTTTCGAAAGAAGAAAAAATAGATTGGTTGATGAAAGCTTTTTTTGAAGAAAAATCAATTAGCAAAGAAACTTTGAAAAAATATTGGAATTCAGACGTCAAACTGCAAGAGTTACACGACGACTTTATCGAAAATACCATCTCCAATTTTTACCTCCCATTTGGGGTAGCGCCCAATTTTTTAATTAATGATGAAGAATATACCATTCCTATGGTTATTGAAGAAAGTTCTGTAGTAGCAGCGGCTTCTTTGGTAGGGAAGTTTTGGAGCACACGTGGTGGTTTTAAGGCAACGGTATTAGGAACAACCAAAGTAGGTCAGGTGCATTTTATGACTAAAATGACTTCTAAAGCGGTTGAAGACTATTTTGAGGAGAAAAAAGAAGACTTATTGAAAGCTACAAAAGCAATTACTAAAAACATGCGTAAGCGTGGTGGGGGTATCTTGGCTATTGAGTTAAGAGATAAAACTTCAGATTTAGAAAATTACTACCAACTCCATGTGACTTTTGAAACCAAAGATTCCATGGGGGCCAATTTTATCAATTCCTGTTTGGAAGCCATTGCAGATGAATTTGAAAAAGAAGGCATTCAAATTGTCATGAGTATCCTGTCCAATTATGTGCCCGAATGTGTGGTGCGGGCGGAAGTAAGTTGTAAGGTGGAAGACTTATTGCCTGGATCTTCAACAATTGACCCAACGGAATATGCAGAAAAATTTAAAAATGCTGTGGCCATTGCCAATGTTGAACCGCATAGAGCGGTAACACATAACAAAGGAATTATGAACGGAATTGATGCGGTTGTTTTGGCAACAGGAAACGATTTCAGAGCTATAGAATCTTGTGCGCATGCCTATGCTGCAAGAAGTGGGCGTTATAAAAGTTTGACCAATTGCGAAGTAAAAGACGGAATATTTCGATTTTGGATTGAAATTCCTTTGGCAATTGGAACTGTTGGTGGTTTAACCGCTTTGCATCCTATGGCAAAATTTTCATTGGAATTATTGCAAAATCCTACTGCAGAAGAGTTGATGAAAATAATTGCTGTTGCTGGGTTGGCACAAAATTTTGCTGCTCTGCGTGCCTTAACAACTACAGGAATTCAAAAAGGGCATATGAAAATGCATTTAATGAATATCCTAAATCAGTTAGGGGCTAGTTTGGAGGAAAAAGAAAAATTAGTAAAATATTTTGAACATATTCCTGTTACCCATTCGGGTGTTCAAGAAGCATATCAAAAATTAAAAACTGTTTAATGGAAAAGTTTTACAGCAACGGAAAATTGTTGATTTCAGGAGAGTATTGCGTTTTAGACGGTGCTTTGTCTTTTGCATTGCCTACTAAATTCGGACAGTCATTAGAGGTTAGTTCTTTGGATGTTCCGGTTATTATTTGGGAAAGCTTTTCTGTATTGAAAGAATTGTGGTTTCAAACAGAATTTAAATTGAGCGATTTGGAAGTTGAAAGCAACAATCCGATGTTGGCGACTTTAAAAAAAATATTGCATAGCGCTCAAAAGTTGAATCCAGAATTTTTAAACGATGGAAATGGCGCTTTTGTACAAACCTTTTTAAGTTTTCCAAACAATTGGGGACTAGGAACTTCTTCTACCTTAATAAATAATATTGCCAACTGGGCAAAAGTAGATGCCTTTATGTTGTTGCAAAATTCTTTCGGGGGAAGTGGTTATGATATTGCTTGTGCTCAAAATAATACACCTATATATTATACCAGGAAAGAAGGCGTTGCAAAAGTGGAAACAGTTTCTTTCGAAAAAGACTTTTTAGAGAAGCTCTTCTTTGTTTATTTGAATGAAAAACAAGATAGTAAAGAAGGAATAAAAGCCTACAAATCCTTGTCGGCAAATAAAGAGGAATGCATTCAACAAATATCTGAACTTTCTGAAAAAATTGTAGCAAGCAATTCTTTAAAAGAATTTGAAGGTCTGCTCAATCAACATGAAGAACTTATTGGAAATTTATTGCAGGTAACTCCTGTAAAGCAACGTTTGTTTTCTGATTATTTTGGCTCTGTAAAAAGTTTAGGGGCTTGGGGTGGCGATTTTGTTTTGGTAACCGGTGATGAAACAACGCCAGAATATTTTTTTAAAAAAGGATTTGAAACCGTCATTCCTTATGAGGAAATGATTTTATAATATAAAAAGAGAATAAAACTATGCACAAAAATGTGTTGATTATAGGAGGAGGAGCTGCAGGTTTTTTTACGGCAATTACTGCCAAAGAAAAGAATGCCAATTTAAGTATTGCAATTCTTGAAAAAGGAAAGGAAGTGCTTCAAAAAGTGAAAATTTCTGGAGGAGGACGTTGCAATGTTACACATGCTTGTTTTGTACCTAAAGATTTGTGTGAGTTTTACCCAAGAGGGAAAAAAGAATTATTAGGACCTTTTCATCAATTTATGACAGGAGATACTATGGAATGGTTTGAAACCAGAGGTGTTCCTTTAAAAATAGAAAAGGACAATCGCGTTTTTCCACAGTCTAATTCTTCTCAAAGTATTATTGATTGTTTTCAAAATTCTGTAGACACCTTAGGAATTGAGGTGTTGAAGAATCATGGCGTAAATGCGGTGTCTAAAAATGCTGATGTATGGGAAGTCGTTACGACAAAAGGAAATTTGACTTGCGATCAATTGGTGATTTGTGCGGGTAGTAGCAAGCGAGTTTGGGAATTGGTAAAATCATTAGACCATACGGTTGTAGAGCCTGTTCCTTCTTTGTTTACCTTTAATATAAAAGATTCTAGATTGACAGATTTGTTAGGTGTTTCTGTGCCTAAAGCCACAGTGAAAATTGTTGGCACTAAATTAGAAAGCAGTGGGCCGTTATTAATTACACACTGGGGTTTAAGTGGGCCAGCCATACTAAAATTATCGGCTTTTGGTGCACGTATTTTAGCTGAAAAAAATTACGAGTATCAGGTGGAAGTAAATTGGTTGTCAAAACCTTTGGGGCAAGCGGTTCAGGAATTGCATAAAATTAAAAAAGCGAATACCAAAAAACAAATCGCTTTGCGTTCTCCCTTTGAAGCCATGTCGAAACGTTTGTGGGAACGCTTGGTAACTACTTGCGAAGTGGAGCCAACCAGTAAATGGGCCGATTTATCAAATAAAAAACTAGAAGAAATTGCTGCTCAATTGACAAAAGGTGTTTTTAAAGCGAGCGGTAAAAGTACTTTTAAAGAGGAGTTTGTTACCGCAGGCGGAATCAAATTAAAGGAAATAAATTTTAAAAGATTTGAAAGTAAAATTCATGAAAATTTATTTTTTGCAGGAGAAGTTTTAAATATTGATGCCGTTACCGGTGGTTTTAATTTTCAAAACGCATGGACAGGTGGTTTTGTTATCGGAAATGCTTTAGCAGAAAATGAATAATAGCATCAAGCCTAGCAGGTTTTAGAAAGCTGTTAGGTTTGATTTTAACTTCATCTTCTCGTGTTTTTATTTAAAAATTCAACTGAAGAAATAAAGCTGAATTTGATTTTTCAGTTGAGTAGATATCTTGATTTAATAAAATGCTTTGTCGCAGTCCAATAGAAACAGGCAATACATTTAGAAAAATATTGTCGAAAATTAATTCTGCTCCATAGGAATTTCTATTTACAGAGGTGGGAAGTATGGCTGAGTCACTTTTTCTTTCATAGCTGAACTTCCTGTCTAATTTACTGAAATCGAAAAATAAATTTCCTCGTATTCTTTTAAAATAAGTAAGTCCCCAAAAACCCCAATCCGGGTAAAATATCGGGAATTCATAGTTGGCCGATAATTTCAAAGCTTCATCATTAAACAAGGATTCATAACCTCTTGAAAAAGCAAAGGTGTTTGGGTATTTGTAGGTGTTGGTCAAATTTTCTTTTTGCCAAGTAGCCACTAATTTTGTGCTGTGATTTTTAGAGAACCCAGGAAAAAATAAAATACTTTGAATTGCGGTTTGCTGAACAGCTTCTGATGTGAGTCCTTTTTTGAATGAAATACTAAAATATTGCCCGAATCTAGGTCCAAGGTTTTGTAAGGCCGTTTGGCGTAAATTATAAAAAGTAACACTAGATTCTATGGCGCCAAAATTAAAGCTGCTAATTGAAGCGTTTGTATAATTGTTGGTAAGGTGCTGTGCATAATTGCTTTCAAGTTGAAAAGATTGCGAATAATTCCCTTTTACCTTTGAGAGTGGTATCGAAATTCCACCACTTATGGTGTTTTCTGAAAAGGCAATGGAACTGAGTCTTTCTGAGGTTTCAAAAAGTGTAGTTCGATCTTCTTTTGTGGCTTTTGCAGTTAGTTCTATAAAATATTTGCTATAGGTCGCCTCGGCTATATAACCTGTGGTCTTTTCATTTTCGTTAAATAATACAGAAACATTGGCAGAAAAATCGGTCAGTGTGTTTTTAAATTGCAATCCCAAGGCAGTTGCGTTTGATAGGTAATTATTCTGTGTAAAGCCCCAACTATGCAATTGCAAGCCTTTAAAAAATCCTTTAAAAGAATTAATTTTATAGGCGTTTTTAGGAATGCTGTCTAAAACAGGTCTTTCTATTTTTGTTGTTTTAATAGCATATCTTTTTTGATCTTTTGGAGCGATGATGGATATGTTTTTTGGCGAGATATCACGCAAGTCCAATTCGCTAATTTGATGTCCGTTTTCAGTAAAATCACTATAAATTATTTTTCCTTCTGGAGAAATATTGGGCGTATAAGCACCGACTTTTACAGAAGAAATTTGTTTTATTATTTGATCTTTTAAAACATAAATATTATCAATACCACTAAAGGAAGCGGTAAAATAAATATGGTTATTTGAAACCGTAAAATTTTCTATGGTATGTGCTGTCCATGCGGATAATTGCTCTGTTTTTTTAGTGGCTATCGTATATTTAAAAAAGGCGATTTTAGACTTTCTTCTAACAAGGTAAATGATTTCAGCATCTTTGGCCGTCCATTTTGGATAGCTGTAAAAATCGTTTTTAGGATTTTGGATTGTTGCTTCTACCTGACCTGTTTCAGCATTAAGAATTGTTAAATGTGTTTTTAAATTTGAATCTGCTTTTACGGCAACAATTTTTGAAAGATCGTCTGAAAGATTTGGAGAAAAATAATGCCCATTTTTAGTAATGGTTTTTTTTGAATTTCTGTTTAGGTCGTAAATGGTAATATTGCTGTAATTTGTGTTTCCCCTTCTGTAATCCTTTTGAAAAGTTGTCCAAATAAGTTTATTTTTTTTGGAAGAAAGAAAACGGTCAGGAGTAATACCTGTAGTTGTTAGTTCTTTTTCCTTTTTGTCTGTTATTTGAATAATTTTAGGAATGTCGTTGTAACTGGTTTTGAGACAAACAATGGTTCCGTCTTCTAAATACTGCGGAAAAAGATAATGGCTTGGGACTTTGTTTTTTTTGCTGACAACAGTAAAAGGTGTATAGTCTAATTGCGTTGCTTCTGTTTTAAATTTTTCTTGAAGAGATGTATAGGCTTTTTTGTACATTTTGGTGGTCGTTAGCCCTGTATGTCTTTTCATAGCACCAGAAAAAGGATATAAAATTGTTGTTGCTGCGGCCGCATCGTACAATATTTTTTTTCCAGTTTCAATGCCGTAGTTGTTTCTTAAATAGTTTGTCATAACAAACCCTAAAGGATAGGCATTCGGAACAATATTTTTGTATGAACCGTTTCTTGCTTTTGCGTAGGAGTAAAAATGGTCATTTAACAACAAGGCTCTTTGTTCTTTAAAAAAAGAAGGATTTCTACCACGTCCATTTTCAGAGACCAAAGTTTCTGATAAAACAGCATCTCCTTCTAAGTACCAATCTGGAATTAATAAATTGATGGAAGCAGACCAACCAATTTGGCCAGAAATAAAATAGAAACCTTTTGTAAAACCTACATTTGAATTTGCATATTGCAATACATGTCGGTATTCATGTACCGTTAACAAATCAAGCCAGTCTGTAGAACCTAACGAAGAAAAATTTTGCGGAGCCGTTCCAAAAAGTTCACTTCTAAAAGGAGCTAGGGTTACAAAACCATTAGAAATAACTTGTTGTGTTTGCAAAATTACATCTATTTTTTTCGACTCGTTTCCTACTGAAATTCCGGTGTTTTTATTCAGGTAGTCAATAACATCCGCAATTCGTTTGGCTTGCTCACTGGTGTTTTTTGGAAAAATGACACGAACATTTTTATTTTCTATGGATTTCCATTCAATTTTAGAACTGTGATTTCCTAAGGTTTGAGCCACTAGCCCAGTTGTATACAAAATGAAGGCAAAAAAAAATAAATACGACTTTTTCATGTGTTTTTCCTTTTTATGAAGCATATAGGTTATTCGGCAAGCTGACCTCTGTGTGGTTTTAAAGCATCTCTGTAGGTTTTCATATCTACTTCATCCACAATTATAAAAGCGGTTGCATGCATTTCTGAAATTTCTAGGTGGTCAATTTCGTAAAAGTGTAGTTTTTCTATTTGGGCAAATTCTTTTAAATGTATGCAATGGTGTTTTGCAGTTCCTAGTCCTGATGGGCCTTTAAAATCCCAAATTAATTTTAATTTTCTGTTCAAAATATGTTTATTTATGGCTGATGTAAATTAATAAACTCCCTTCTTTGAAATTTATTTTAATGGTATCGTCTTTTGCTTTGTTTCTAGTGCCTATTCTTTCTCCAAAAACCAATTTTTCTTTGTTTAATGGGTACAGCAAACCTGTTGTTTCTATTTCAGTAGCAAAAGGAAAGGGAATCAAAGAAACCGTACTATTTTTAATGTTATTTATTTCGAAGTTGTTTTCTATAAAATAATAGCGACCGTAATCGTCGAAAAAAGTAATATTTAGTTTTTGTTTCCATTGCAATGCCGTGCTAATATTTCCTAAAAAATGATCGTGTTCTTTTCCACTGCCACCATATACATGTACTTCTGTTATGTTTTTGTGTTGAAGGATTTGCAATGCTTTTTCAAAATCCGTAAAATTTTGATCAGGAGTATGAATCACCTCAATATGCTCAGGTTTGTCTATAATTGAATCAAAGTCGCCTGTAACCAAATGAGGTTCAATGCCCATTTTACGTAAGTGATTGTAACCACCGTCAATAGCACAGACAAGAGAGTATTCTTTTAAGTTTGGTAAATGCTTAGGAGCAGCTCCGTTAAGTAGTAAAAAGGCAGTTGTAGGTTTCATTGCCACAAATGTAGCCAAAAAGTATGGTTTTCAAGTTTTCGTTTTCAATGGATTTTTTCCTTTTTATTGAAGGAAAGACGGAAGATGAGCAGTTGGTTTTTTAAGTCAAAATTGGCCTAACTAAATAAATTAAGGAAGGTTTATGAAATTGATTAGAAACAAATATCTTTGCGTAAAATATATTGATTTGATGACTGAAGATTTTAAAGAACCTATACCTAGTTTACAAGTAGCACAAGGATCCGTGGCTTGGCAAACGCCTAGTAATATTGCCTTGGTTAAATATTGGGGAAAAAGAGATCCGCAATTGCCAGAAAATCCTTCGATTAGTTTTACCTTAAAAAACTGTCATACAAATACAAAAGTAGATTTTGTCAAAAGAACGATTACAGATGGTGAGTTTAGTTTCGATATTATTTTTGAAGGAGAAAAGAAAGAAGCTTTCAAACCAAAAATTCAAAAGTTTTTTGAGCGAATTCAAGAATATGTTCCTTTTGTTTCGGAATATCATTTTACCATTACCTCCGATAATTCATTTCCGCATAGTAGTGGAATAGCCTCTTCGGCAAGTGGAATGAGTGCTTTGTCCATGTGTTTGATGAGTATTGAAAAACAATTAAATCCAGAAATTTCTGAAACTTATTTTTATAGAAAAGCCTCTTTTTTGGCAAGGTTAGGATCGGGTAGTGCTTGTAGAAGTGTGAAAGGAAATTTGGTTGTTTGGGGAGCGCATCCTGAAATTGCTGAAAGTTCTGATTTGTATGGAGTACCTTTTTCAGAAGAAATTGCGCCAATATTTGAGAACTATCAAGATACTATTTTGTTGGTAGATAAAGGAGAAAAACAAGTAAGTAGTACGGTAGGGCACCAGTTAATGCATGGGCATCCGTATGCGGCCAGTCGATTTTCACAAGCAGTTGAAAATATTTCAAAAATTAAAACGTTTCTAAAGTCGGGAGCTATAAAAGAATTTATTGCTTTGGTTGAAAGTGAAGCTTTGACATTGCATGCTATGATGATGACGAGCCAACCTTATTTTATTTTGATGAAGCCAAATACGTTGGAAATTATAAATAAAATTTGGGCATACAGAGCAGAAAACGATTCGAATATCTGTTTTACATTGGACGCTGGAGCAAATGTTCATTTATTGTATCCTGAAAACGAAAAAGAAAAAGTTCACAGTTTTATTGAAACTGAATTGTCAATACATTGTCAAAACAACCACTTTATCCATGATGAACTTGGGTATGGTGCAAAAGAAATGAAATAGAGGTATGAAAAATATTGGGCTAATTATTTTAGTTACGTTTTCAGTATTCAAAGGGCATTCGCAAACCGACACTATTTGGTTTGATAAAGAATGGAAAGTTCAAGCAGAAGAGGCGGCTACCTATTTTAGAGTAGCTACTTTAAAAGAAGAACGCTTTAAAGAATTTTTTCCTTTTAAGGATTATAATTTGCAAGGAGAAAAACTAAAGGAAGGCGTGACGCTAGAAAAAGTAAAGGATGCTTTTGTAGGGGAAGTCGTTTATTTTAATGCGGATGGTTCGGTTGCTGAACGAATGGTTTATAAAAATGGATTTAAGTACGGCGATCATAAAGTGTACTACAAATCAGGGAAATTGAAAATTTCGGAATCGTATTTGTTTGGAGTGTTAAAAGGGCCTAGTAAAAGCTACAATGAAGATGGAACTTTGTTAGAATCGGGTGTTTATATAGATGATAAAAGAGAAGGCGTTTGGAAGGTGTATTATAAAAATGGAAAGCTAAAAGAACAAGGTTTGTATAAAAAAGGATTGCGAGTTGGGATTTGGAAAACCTATTATTACAACGGGACTCCGCAAGAGTAAGTAGCATTTGTATACCTTTTGTTTAGAGAACTATACCTATTGTTAAAATGCTCATATACACTCGTTAAAAAAACGTATCTTTGTTGCCATAAAATAGCCAAAAAATGAAAGGACCTTTATTTTATGCCAAAATATTATTATTTGGTGAGTATGGAATTATAAAAGATTCCAAAGGCTTAGCAATTCCTTACAATAACTTTCAAGGAGCTTTGAAAATTTCTGAAAAAGCAACAGCAGCTACAGAAAGTTCCAACAAAAATTTACGAAAATTGTATGTATACCTTTCGCAATTAAATAGCGATTTGGTTTCTTTTAATTTAAAAGTATTGAAAGAAGATATAGACAAGGGGATGTATTTTGACTCAAGTATACCGCAAGGTTACGGTGTGGGAAGTTCAGGTGCTTTGGTGGCTTCAATTTATGACAAATACGCAGATGATAAAATAACAGTTTTAGAAAATTTAACGAAAGAAAAATTACTAAAACTAAAGCAGATTTTTTCTTTGATGGAATCTTTCTTTCACGGAAAAAGCTCAGGATTAGATCCTTTAAATAGTTATTTAAGTTTGCCTATTTTAATCAACTCTTCAACAAATGTAGAACCAACCGGAATTCCTTATCAAAAAGAAGGGAAAGCTGCAGTATTTCTATTAGATTCAAAAATTATTGGAGAAACAGAGCCGATGGTGAGCATCTTTATGAACAAGATGAAAAACGAAGGCTTTAGAAAAATGTTTAGTGAAGAATTTGCAAAACATACAGATTCTTGCATTGAAGATTTCTTAGTTGGAGATGTGAAATCGCTGTTTTCTAATATGAAAAGTTTATCCAAAGTTGTTTTAGAAAATTTCAAACCAATGATTCCTTCTGCCTTTCATAAATTATGGAAGCAAGGAATTGACAGCAATGATTATTACTTGAAACTTTGTGGTTCTGGTGGTGGTGGTTATATTTTAGGTTTTGCTAAGGATTACGAAAAAGTAAAAAAACAATTGAAAGGTTATAACTTAGAACTGGTTTATCGATTCTAAAAAAAATGGATTTATTGAATATATCCGAGAATAACCGAAAGGCTCAGCAACCCCTATATTATACTTTTATTGGTATGTTGTCCGTAATGCGTGGTTACAATATTCTAATTGTAGTCATTGCCCAGTATTTGGCTTCTATATTTATCTTCAAACCGAATGAGTCGTTAAAAAGTATTTTGTTAGATGGTCATTTATTTATCACCGTTTTAGCAACTAGTTTGGTTATTGCTGCGGGGTATATCATTAATAATTTTTACGATGCAGAAGTTGATAGAATCAACAAACCTTTAAAAACATCGATAGATAATTTTGTCAGTCAAAAATCAAAATTGCGAATTTATTTCTTGTTAAATTTTCTTGGTTTTTTCTTGGGCTTTGTTGTCTCATGGAAGGCGGCCTTATTTTTTGCTATTTATATTTTTTTAATCTGGTTCTATTCACATAAATTAAAAAAGAAACCTTTTTTAGGTTTGTTAGGTGCAACTTCTTTAGCCATGTTACCTTTCTTTGTGATTTTTGTATACCATAAAAATATCTCAGAAATTATTTTCACGCATGCAGCTTTTTTGTTTTGTATGATTCTAATTCGAGAATTGGTGAAAGATTTAGAGAATGTAAAAGGGGCTTTTATTTATGAATACCAAACCATTCCCGTAAAATACGGTCCGGAATTTTCTAAGGTAATCATTGCCTTGTTTGTGTTTTTGGCGATGAATCCCATCTATTTTTTATGGAAATATCCTGAAATTGGAATGATGCGTTATTATTTCTATTTTGTTTTTGTTTCGCTTTTGGTATTTCTAGTCCTGTTATGGAAGGCTAAATCCCAAGCAAATTATAATGTATTGCACAATATTTTAAAAATACTCATTGTTATAGGTGTTTTTAGCCTGTCTTTAATAGATACCTCTGTAATTATCTCCAGAATTCTAGAACGCTTATAATCTGTTTGTTATGGTTTTATTTCTTTTTAAGGAATGCCTTCAACTAATTGCGGATAACTCAAATCAAAAGTGTATTTTTGCAAAAAATAAATTTTATTTAAAATGACTACAGGAAAAAACTCGTCGAGAGGACGACAAGGAGACAGAAAAACATTTAGTAAACCTACTAATAAACGTTCTACTTTCTCAAAAGAGGAGAGACCAAGTACTGGTGCTCCTAAAGGACCGAAAAAGCGTCCAAGTAAATTTGAAAAAAAAGCACCCGCTAAACAAGTTGTTAGATCAGAAGCAGACGGAATCCGTTTGAACAAGTATATTTCTAATTCAGGAATTTGTTCTCGTAGAGAGGCAGATGTTTTGATTGGAGCAGGGTCGGCAATGGTAAACGGTAAAGTAATTACTGAAATGGGACACCGTGTAAAATTAACCGATGAGGTTCGTTTTGATGGAACATTGATCAATCCAGAAACAAAACGTTATGTTTTGTTGAACAAGCCTAAAAACTATATCACTACTATGGACGACGAAAGAGGTCGTAAAACGGTAATGGAATTGGTGCATATGGCAGCTAAAGAACGTATTTACCCAGTAGGGCGTTTGGATAGAAATACGACAGGTTTGTTGTTGTTTACCAACGATGGTGATTTGGCTAAGAAATTAACGCATCCAAAGCACAATGTTAGAAAATTATACCATGCTTCTTTAGATAGAAAATTATCGATAAGCGATTTACAGAAATTATCGAGTGGTGATTTTCAGGTAGAAGGGAAAAAAGTATTTATTGATGATGTGGCTTATGTAGAAGGAGAGTCTAAAACAGAAATAGGTATTGAAATTCATTCAGGAAGAAACAGAATTGTAAGAAAGATTTTCGAATCTTTAGGATACAAAGTGGTAAAACTTGACCGTGTAATTTTTGCGGGTATGACGAAGAAAAATATTCAAAGAGGTCATTGGAGACATTTGACAGAATTGGAAATAAATACACTTAAAATGATTTAAGATTTTTTTTAAAGAAAAGACAAAAAAAATTCTCTGAAAAAATATTTTTCAGAGAGTTTTTTTTTGAATAAATTTTGTTCGTTTATACCAAATAATTTATTTTCCAATAGCCAATAGCCAATA
>NZ_VDET01000008.1:327047-364064 GCF_006381105.1 Flavicella sediminum
CCAATAGCCAATAGCCAATACTCAATTATTTCACAGCCCTTAGCATTTCTCTTTTTCCAGGAGGGCCTGGCAATCTTGTTACGGTAAAACCTACAGTTTGCATCGCTCTTCTTACGCTTCCTTTGGCCGAGTAGGTAACCAATATTCCGCCAGGTTTCATTGCTTCAAACATTTTTCCAAAAATTTCTTCCGTCCATAGTTCAGGTTGTACCCTTGCACCAAAAGCATCAAAATAAATCAGATCAAAAGTGTTGATGTCGGCAATGTCTTTGATAAATTGTTTTCTTTTTGTTAGGTGAAAATTTTCATTTACCTGTTGTTTTGCATCCCAAGGAAATAAATGCATTTCTTCAAATTTATGCGCCAAATTTCTAGCTTCCAATTCGGAAACATAATTTAGTTGTAAAATTTCATCTTCTTTAATAGGGTAAGCTTCAATTCCAACATAATCAACAGTCAGGTTGTTTTTTGCGCCTTCAATAAGGGTAATAAAACAATTAAGACCGGTTCCAAAACCAATTTCAAGTATGTTTAAGTTTTTTGAAGGGTGTGCCTCTAAGCCACTTTTAATAAAAACATGATAAGCTTCTTGAATCGCACCATGTTTGGAATGGTACTGTTCATCCCAGTCTGGCATGTAAATGGTTGTTGAGCCATCTGAAGTTATGATTATTTCTCTTTTCACGTTTTGCTTTGAAATTGTGCCACAAATATACTCAAAGCAAACAATAAAACTATAAAAACAACAAAATGAAAGAATTCGCATATTTCAATGTGTATTAAAGTAGTTTTCACATATTAATTATTAAAATAAATAGTATTTTTGTATCCTTGTTCTACTAAATAAAAAGGATCATGATTTTAGATAAAAAGACAGTAATCGATATCCAAAAAGCGGATACATCAAAAATTTCGAAAATAGATTTTAACAATCTTTCTTTCGGAAATGTCTTTACAGATCATATGTTGGAATGTGACTATAAAGATGGCCAATGGCAAACTATTAAAATTAGACCTTATGGTCCAATTTCTTTAGACCCGTCAGCAAAGGTCTTTCACTATGGTCAAGCAATTTTTGAAGGAATGAAAGCCTATAAAGATACGCAGGATGACGTATGGTTGTTTCGTCCAGACGAAAACCAAAAAAGATTGAACAAATCTGCAGAACGTTTGGCGATTCCTGAATTTCCAGAAGCACTTTTCTTTGATGGTTTAGAGACTTTATTGAATATTGAGAAAAATTGGATTCAAAAAGAAGAAGGAAGCTCTTTGTATATCAGACCGTTTGTTATTGCAACAGAATCTGGTGTATCAGCAAATCCTGCAAAAGAATATAAGTTTATGATTATTCTTTCGCCAGCACAATCTTACTATAGTGGTGAGGTACGTGTTTTATTTGCCGATAAATTCAGTCGTTCAGCGAGTGGAGGTGTAGGTTTTGCAAAATGTGCAGGAAACTATGCAGGGCAATTTTATCCAACAAAATTAGCAAACGATGCAGGTTACCAACAAGTAGTTTGGACAGATGCTAGTACGCATGAAAATTTGGAAGAAGCTGGTACCATGAATGTATTCTTTAGAATTGGTGATAAATTAATTACCGCTCCTACTTCTGATAGAATTTTAGATGGTGTAACCAGAAAAAGTATTTTGACTTTGGCAGAAGACGAAGGAATTGAATACGAAGTAAGAACTATTTCAGTATTTGAAATAGAAGAAGCAGCTAAAAACGGAACCTTATTAGAAATGTTTGGAGCTGGAACAGCAGCCGTAGTAAATCCTATTTTAGGGTTTAGTTTTAAAGGAAATGATTATGAGTTGCCGAAAACAGAAAATAGTTACGCAACACATTTTAAAAATAGAATTACCAGTATTCAAACCAAAAAAGCAGAAGATAAATTTGGTTGGACTTACAAGGTGAGAGATTAAATACTTACTTTTTTTAAGTTTAAAATAAATAAAACTTGTGCGATTCTTTGTTGCACAAGTTTTTTCTACATAACTTAAAGAAATTTTATAGCACAAAATATTATGACTACAATTGAGCAGGCAAAAGAAACAATGATTTCTAAAGGGTTTTTAGACGTAAAAACTCCTGAAAAAATGGATTATGTTGCAGAAATCAACAAGCTTAAGAAAGAAAAAAATGCGGTTATTTTAGCACATTATTATCAAGAAGAAGCTATTCAAGATATTGCTGATTTTGTTGGAGATAGTTTGGCTTTGGCACAAGAAGCAGCCAAAACAGATGCTGATATTATTGTGTTTGCAGGAGTGCATTTTATGGCAGAAACAGCAAAAATATTAAACCCTAAGAAAAAAGTATTATTACCCGATTTAAAAGCCGGTTGTTCTTTGGCAGATTCTTGTCCGCCAGCAGATTTTAAAGCTTTTGTGGATGCACATCCAGATCATAAGGTGGTAACGTATATCAATTGTTCTGCAGAAATTAAAACATTGAGCGATGTTGTTTGTACGTCGTCAAATGCTGTCAAAATAATTGAATCTTTTCCAAGGGAACAAAAATTAATTTTCGCTCCAGATAAAAATTTGGGAGATTATTTGAACAAACAAACAGGTAGAGATATGCTTTTGTGGGATGGTGCTTGCATGGTACATGAAGCTTTTTCTATTGAAAAATTACTAGATATTTATAAGGAGCATCCAGATGCAGAAATAATTGCACACCCTGAATCTCCAGCGCATATATTAAAAACGGCTGCCTATATTGGGTCTACAGCAGGTTTGTTAAACTACGCGAAAAATAGTAAAAAAGACAAGTTTATTGTCGCTACTGAAGCAGGTATTTTACATGAAATGATCAAACAAGTACCGAATAAAACCTTGATTCCTGCTCCGGCAGAAGAGGACAATACATGTGCTTGTAGCGAATGTGCTTACATGAAATTAAATACAATGAAAAAATTGTATACCTGTATGAAATTTGAATTGCCTGATATTGAAGTAGACGAAGAAATGGCTGCCAAAGCGCTATTGCCAATTGAAAGAATGTTAGCTTTATCAAAATAAAATGATTCAAACAGATTATCTTGTTATTGGTTCGGGAATTGCTGGGTTAACCTATGCATTGCGTGTCGCAAATCATAATAAAAATTGTAGCGTAACCGTTGTTACAAAGGCAGAAAAAGGGGAATCTAACACCAAATACGCCCAAGGAGGAATTGCTACAGTTCACGATTTAGACATCGATTCTTTTGAACAACATATTCAAGATACCTTAGTGGCTGGAGACGGACTTTGCAATGAAGCCGTGGTAAGAATGGTGGTTGAAGAAGGACCTGCTAGATTGCAAGAATTAATTGATTGGGGTGTCAACTTTGACGAGAACCATATTGGTGATTTTGATTTAGGAAAAGAAGGAGGACATTCGCAAAATAGAATTTTACATCATAAAGACATAACGGGCTACGAGATAGAACGTGCTTTGTTGATTATGATTGGAAAAGCAGAAAATATTACTGTTTTAGAAGAGCACTACGCTATTGATTTTATTACAGAACACCATTTGGAGTCTAGAAAAACGGTTAGAGATACGGCTATTACTTGTTTTGGAGCTTATGTTTTAGATAAAAACCAAAATGAAGTAAAAACCATCGTTTCAAAAATTACCTTGATTGCTTCTGGAGGAAGTGGGCAGGCATATACAACAACTACCAATCCGTCTATCGCTACGGGTGATGGAATAGGTATGGCGTATAGAGCAAAAGCTGAAATTGAAGATGTAGAATTTATACAGTTTCATCCTACAGCCTTGTATCAATTGCCACAGGAGTCTCCAGCCTTTTTAATTTCTGAAGCTGTGAGAGGTTTTGGTGCAAAATTAAGAACGGCAAAAGGTGAGTTTTTTATGCGTAAATATGACGATCGTGGAGAATTGGCTTCTCGTGACATTGTTGCCCGAGCTATTGATACGGAATTAAAAGCCAGTGGTGATAATTATGTGTTTTTAGATTGTACACACCTAGATTACAAAGAGTTTAAAAAACATTTTCCCAATATTTTAAATAAATGTGCTAGCCTAGGAATTGATGTTCGAAAGAAATGGATACCAGTGGTAACCGCAGCGCATTATATTTGTGGAGGTGTAAAAGTTGATATGGATGGGAAAACATCTATTAAAAACTTATATGCTTGTGGAGAATGTACTTCTACAGGTTTACACGGTGCAAATCGCTTGGCGTCAAATTCTTTGTTAGAAGCCTTGGTCTATTCTCAAAGAAGCTTTGTAAGTAGTGTAAAGGAGCTTGATGCTTTGTCTTTTAATACCGATGTACCTGAATGGGATACAACAAATACGTCACAGAATAAAGAAAATATATTGATCACACATGGACGTTCTTCTGTTCAAAAAATTATGAGTGATTATGTGGGAATAGTTCGTTCTAATAGACGTTTAAAAAGTGCTGAAAAACGCTTGAGTTTTATTTACGAAGAAACAGAAGAATTGTATAAAGAATCTATTATTTCGGTGGAATTGTGTGAGCTTAGAAACTTAATTACGACGGCTTATTTGATTTGTGAATTTTCCATGAAACGAAAAGAAAACAAAGGTGGTTTCTTTAATAAAGACTTCGTTTAGACTATTTTATTACTTTTTTTAATAAAATAATTACGCACGAATGCGTAATTATTTTACGATATTTTTAATTAGTATGTACGATAAGTACTCGACCTGTCAGATTCTATATGTAAGTTATTCGGTTTAGATACCGTTAAATTAGATTTGTTTTTTAAGACGGCAAGGACACTATTCGAATTGCTACGGTAACTATTAATTTTAGATTGATCGAGGTTAATTTGTATCGACTTGATTTTTGAATTTCCTAAATTGATATTAGAGTTTTCTGTTGCAGTTACTTTCAAATGATTTAAAGTCAAGTTGGAATAATTCACTTTTGCATTGGTCAAATATAAGGTCAAGCTATCTGATTCAACTTTTTTGAAATTCATATTAGAGGATTCACGTGCAAGTATCGTTTTTACCGTAGTTGTTTTTATGGTGACTTTGGCCTTGTAGGTACGGTCTATATACAAGGTGTCATTTTGCACACGGTAATCACACTTTTTTTGGAAGGCTTTCATAGAAGAATCTGTAGAATCTTTATGTTGGTAATAAGATTCTGTTAGTAGATTTTGATTATGACTAAGCAATACTATTTTTGTGTTTTTATGGGCTACAATCACAGAAAAATTATCAAGATTTTGATCAGAGGAAACAAGTGTGTTGTTCTTTTTAAAATTGTTTTCTCCGTTGTTTGCGGCATCTACATACATTGTGGTTATTAGTCCGAAGAAAAATACAGCGAATGCGATGATGATATAATTAGATTTTTTCATTTCAATCATTTTTTTTAATTTCTGAGATAAGTTGATTTAAGTCGGTACTGTTAAGCTGTAACAATTCTATTTTTTTTAGTAAATACGGAAGTTCTTGCTGAAAGAATTCTTTCTTTTCTTTTTCTCTTATTTGTTCAACAGCATTGGCAGAAACAAAGAAACCAATGCCTCGTTTGTTTTCGAAAATTTGTTCGTCCTGAAGATGGCTATAGGTTCTCATAACCGTATTTCTATTTACTTCTAGTTCTACGGCTAAATCTCGAACCGAAGGAACTCGTTCTGTAGGTTTTAGTTTTCCTTCTAAAATTTGATTACAAATTGTAGTGGCTATTTGAAGAAAAATCCCTTTGTTAGATTTGAATTCCATATTTAGACTTGTTTTTCTTTAAGTTTGAAATAGGTAAGTGGTAAGAAAAATAAACTTGCGAAACTTATTAAGATGTATACAAACAATTGTACATTGTATAAGTATGGCCTAATTTTATAGCTTTGAATCTCTATAGAAAAGAAATTTTTCACCTTTTCAGGATAAAACACATGAGAGTAGAAGACCATGGTTAAAAAAAAGATTCCGAGTAAAATACCAAATGATAATATGGTTTTAAATAAAGCATATTTTCTGAAAATTGAAGACCCCATTAATAAGAAAGTAGCAACCGAAAACATAGCTAATATTACTGCAATTAAATCTGTTGTTCTTGTTAAATCATAAAAGGGTGTAAATAGGTCGAAGGATTTTATAGCTATGGGTTTGTTCCATTCAATGGCTTGATAAATAATATGAGTCATTTTAAAATCTATCCAAAAAATCAGAAAGAATACAACGGTAAATGCTACAATACGAATTAAGAATTGCACCAATATTTTTTCGAAGGTTGAGGCAGGAAGTAGAAAATAATGACTGGCTTCCTTTTTGTTTCTTAGCTCTGGAAAACTGGTTGCCATAACTAAAATGCTACAAATAGTAAACATAACAAAAAACAAGGGGCTGTATTGTTTTTCTGTATAGCCTATCGTACTATTTGTTTGACTAATAGAGAAATAATCGGCAAAGAAAAGCACGACAAGTAAACCAATAGCAAAGAATAAATAGGTTTTTGCGTTTATTTTTAAATCGAATTTTAGGTAATTCAAAAATCGTTGAGGTGAAAAGTAAGAATTCGTAGTCATAGCTTATAATTTTATTTCAGTTTTATTACAAATGGCATTGAATAACAACTCAATGTCAATTTCTGTTTCTTCATCGTTGTTAGCGGGTAATATGGCATTATAACCACCAGGGCATTTTTCTGAATAAATTATATTTGAATTTTCTGAAATACTTTCTAATTTTTGAAATTGTAGTTTTTCAGTAACTAGCTGTGTCTCTTTTTCAAAAACAATAGTGCCTTCTTCTATAATGACAATTTTGTCGATAATGGTTTCAATGTCTTTTACCTGATGCGTAGATATGACTACCAATTGATCTTCTTCTACAGAGCTAATTAAAACTTTTCTGAAAATACTTTTTGAAGGGATGTCCAAACCATTGGTGGGCTCATCTAATAAAAGGAGCTTGCAATTGGTGGACAAAGCAAAAGCAATGATAAATTTTTTCTGTTGTCCGTGTGAAATGCCATCTAATTTTTGATGCGCTTCCAGTTCAAATTCTTTCAGAATTTTTGACATTTTTTCTAAATCAAAATTTTTGTATAACGGAGCGTAGATCGCTAAATAGGACGCAACGGTTAAAGAAGGTAAGTAAGGCTCATCGCTAACTAAAAAAATATCCGCTAAAAAATCAGGATTTCTGTTAGATGGCGTATAGCCGTTTATTATAATGCTTCCTTGTTTGGGATGCAGCAAGCCAGCGCTTAATTTTAAAAGGGTCGATTTTCCTGCTCCATTTTTACCCAGCAAACCGGTAATGCTTCCGCTAGTTTGCTTGTAGGTTAAATTGTTAAAAAGCGTTTTTTGCTTTTTATGGTGAAAACTTAAATTATTGATTTCAATCATAGCTTATTGTTTTAGTGTACTAGTAAGGTATGACGCAAAGATAGTTTTTTATTTTAAACGTGCAAGTGTTGAATAAATAAATTAGACAACTTACTGTTTGTTAGTGATTAATGTGTATGATTTGTTTTTTATTTAAAAGAGAAGGGCCGTTGTGGGTGACTGCCTTTAAAGTGAAGTGAGGGTAGAATCTGAATAGTTTTCAGATTCTTTTTGTTGAATTAGGTGATTTGGTTGCCCGGACATATTCGGTTCATAGCAATTTCCCCAGCGATAATGAGCAACCAATTTCTTTTCTTGTTCTGACTGCAAAACTAGAGGAGATTGGTTTTTTATACAATACCTAAATTAGGTATTTTTACGGGGCTTATTTTTTTTGAAAGAAAAGTGAATTAAGGAACTTTATAGGTATACTTCTCCGTTACAGCAGTTCCGGATTGTTTTTAAAATAACTGATCAGCTCTCCAGTAGATTGGATGTTGAATTTTTTTAGAATATTTCTACGATGTGTATTGACAGTATACGTACTAATAAATAAGCAAGAAGCAATTTCTTTACTCGATTTTTTTAGGAGTAATAAACGAATAATATCTTGTTCTCTGTTGCTTACTGAATCAAGTATGAGTTCCGTAGTGAAGTTTTTAAAATATACGGTCTCTAATTTATTTTTACCATTCAGGTATTTAGCCGTTGCACAAATATCCATTTTCGATGGTGAATCTAAAAGGGTATAGTGTGATAAACCGATGTAGGGTTTGTTTTGTTTGTCGAAACTTAAAGGAGTGGTATTTTGGATAACGTTGACGTATTTTCCTTCATGGGTTTTAATACGAAAGTTCCATGTATAACTTATTTTGTTACGATCTTCTTTGGTTTTAAATTTCCCCAAAGTAAATGTCATTAATTCGTCCAAAATTTTTATCCAAATAGGAATGTCTTCCGGATGAAATAAGGAAACAAAATAAGGAACGCCTCCGTTTTCTATCAATTCCTTGTCGTAGCCCGTACAGGCAGTAAAGTTTTTACTGATGTAATCGTATTTTTGTGTGGCTGTATTTACAATACAGAAATACGTACTGTCTACCGGATAAATTGAGTCTAACTCGGCAATTTTAGCCAAATAATTCTCTTTTTTATCTAAGTCGTATATTTGAAATATTTCTTTGTACTTGGTATTTATCGCTGGCCTGTTCAAATTCTAGATAATTAACAATTTTGTTTTCTTATGCGTATTTTTTAAACTTCCTAGGGGGTACTAAATATAACTTCTTTCGGTAAATTAAAAAGACTATTTTTCTAAAATTTTTTGAATATTTGGTTTAAAATAATCGGGTCCTTTTAATACTTTTCCATCTTCTCTGTAAATAGGCTCTCCATCAGCGCCTAGTTTACTCATATTACTTCGTTGAATTTCATTGAAAACTTCCTCTATTTTATGTTGCATTCCGTGTTCTATTATTGTTCCACATAAAATATACAGCATATCACCTAGTGCATCCGCAACTTCAACCAAATCATTGTTGTTGGCAGCTTCTAAATATTCTTCATTTTCTTCTGCCATTAAATTAAATCGTAAATTATTTTTAGCAGTTCCTAAGTCGGCTGTAGGCTTTTGTTTGATACCTAGTTTAAATGATTCGTGGAATTTTTGTACGGCTTCAATTTTGTTTTTCATTCTTGTAAAGGATTAGTAAGGTAAGTTGGCATAACCTTTTTGATTTGTGTATTTTTGCCTAAAATACAAAATTATGTTTAGTAGAGGTCAGTTAATATTTGCAGGTTTTTTTATCGTTGCTTTTGTGGCTTTAATGGTTTGGAGTTATCGAAAAGACATCAAACGACATAAAATTCACTATAAAAATGGAGGCTTCAAAGTAGGTGTGGTCTGTATTCTTGTAATTTTTATATTTATTGTACTAAGAATTATCATTCATTAGTCCATTGGTTCCGTTTTGTCAATAGCATCATGATCTAAAACGGTGTAGCCATCTTCATTAAAGGAAACCGAGGGTGCAAATTTCCGGTTGATCAATAGTTTGTCAAAATCATAGGAATGAATTTGATATACTTTTTGAGAAAAGGAATCTTCATGGTACTGAAATAGAATGATTAATTTGGCCTTCAATTCGGTAAGTTCTGCTTCTGTGTATTTGTACAAGGGACTGCCTTTTTCAATAATATGTACCAGTGTCCAAACAGTTGGTAAATAGGTAATGGCTTCTCGTTCTAGTTTCAGTGAAAAGAATTCTCTTTTAAATTCGTTTTTCGTAGTTTTTTTAGAAATAGATAAAGTCACTTTTGCTTCTGGCTCTATCATGATACTGGTTCTTTTACTAACCAATCGGAACATGATGGCATGGCTGTCTTCAAATTTTCGATACACCATGTTTTTGCTAAATCGTACAGAAGCTTTTGGTTTTGAAAAACGCCCATAAAGTAATCCTGTAACAAATGAGAAAGAAAGCAAACCAAGTAAAGCTTCAAAGGAAGAAATGAGTCCTGTTACAATGTCTGTTGGGGCCGAAGCTCCATATCCTAAAGTGGTTACTGTTTGTGCGCTGAAAAAGAAAGCATGTAAAAACTCAGAGAAGAGTGTATCTGTAGAAATACTTATTTTTTCTACTCCATAGGTCAAATAAATAAGTGCAAAAAAACTATTGATAAGTAGGTAGCCGAATACTATAAATCCAAAGAATTTTATCCATGAAATATGAATTAAATAAGTGTATAAGTCGTTGATATTCCTGGGTCTATTTTGGTGAATAATGCTAGATTCTCCATTTTCATCAATAAAACTTTTTATGTTTTTATTGGAGTTATAACCTAAGCCAGGATCTTTAATAGTATTCTTCATAAATTATTTGTCGCTACAAATATAGGCAACTGCAATGTAATTTTCTTCTTTGCTAAAAAGGCTAAATTTTAACAAGTACTTTTGCTAGCTTTATTGTAACTTACTGGTGTTAAAATAATTTCTCATGAAATATCTATTGTATTTGGTTATAAGTCTTTCGTTGTATTCCTGTTTTTCTACCCAAAATACGGTGCGGAAAAATTCTGAAGAAAAACCTGTGGTAATATCAAACGATAGCATTGAATATAAAATCATTGTTTTAGACCCTGGTTTTAATAGCTACTTGTTGTCTATAGCGAGGCCTATGGAATTTTATTCTGAGTCTTATTATCAGAATAGAAATATTTTATATGTAAATGAATGGAATGCGCGTGTCAGAAATCCAATGAGTTTTAAGTCGGAAATTTTTGAACAAGTAATCGACTATGATGCGTTTACAGATTATGGTTTGGAAGTAAATTACAAGTTGTACAACTATTTCAAATTTGTAGAATACAAATACAAAGTGAATTTTAATGTCGGACTTCGTTAAGTGTTCGTACAGCTAAAAGGATCCAGCCAATAATAAATAGCAATCCGCCTAAGGGAGTAACAAACCAAATGCTTTTTGCAGGAATTCCTGCCACAGTAATAGCGTAAATAGAGCCTGAAAAGAAGAATATTCCTAAGAGAATCAAACTACTTACTTGTTTTTTAGTTCGGTCACTTAGTACCGTTGCTAAATTGACGCCTACCAACAATAATACATGGTACATTTGGTAGCGGACACCCGTTTCAAAACTTGCCATACTTTGTTCGGTAAGTATTCCTTTTAAAGCATGTGCTCCAAAAGCGCCTAAAATGATTCCAATAGCACCGAGAATAATGCTAAAACTAAGTAATTTGTTCATGTGAATTATTTTTGTTGAATTGATTTATATCTCTTAAAAAAAAGAAAAGTGAAATGCCAAGTACAATAAATACGAGTGGATTGGCTTGATAGGCACTTTGAAAATTGAAATGTAACAAATGAATAAAAGCTGTGCTGATACCACAACCCCAACAATTTGTATGGAATAGCATTTTCCATAAACAGGGAATCAGAACGTCGATAGAAAAACAAGCTTTGGCAACTAAGGTAGAAATAAAGCAGAAAGCAAGCCCGATTAATAAAATGCGTTGCCTCAAATACGTAAGCATGGTTACTTCTGTTTGATGTAATTCCCTTCAGCATCTTTAAAAGATCCTGTAATAATAATGATCAAATCGATAAGTGCCCAAATACCACAACCTCCTAAAGTAAATAGTTGAATCAATCCGGTTCCGGTATGACCATTGTAAAAGCGATGCACACCAAAAACACCAAAGAACCAGCAAAGTAATAAGGTAATTAACCATTTATTTTCGTCGGTATTTCTAGGTGGAGCCATTTGTCGAACACCACATTTAGGACATATTTCTGCTTTGGCGTTGATTTTATTTCCGCAGTCAGAACAGAACTTTTCATTTATAATTTCCATAGGTATAATTTAACTAGTGGCTAAAGTATCAATTATTTAAGAGAAATTAGTAAGCATCTTCTTTTTTGTGTAACAGAAGTTACAGTGGTTTTGTTTTTACTAGGTTAATTTTGTAATAAAATCAGATCTATAGCGTATCAGTAGAAGACAATAACTTTATGCTTCAAAAATATTTCATAGATTTAAAATATAAAACGGTATATATGAAAACAGCACTAGTAGTGATTATTTGTCTGGCAGCTTTGCTTTATGGAAGTCAAAAATTAAAAGGGGCTAGCTCAGTACAAGATGATCTTATTAAAAAACTGGATGCCAAGAGTTTTCAGGAATTAATTTCAAAAGGTCAAGGTGTTTTAGTAGATGTTAGAACGCCTCAAGAAATAGAAGATGGCTTTATCAAAGGTGCTGTTTTTGTCAATTTTTTTTCAAAAAACTTTCAAAAAAATATATTGAAAGTTCCTAAGGACAAGGCGGTTTATTTGTATTGTCGTTCTGGTGGTAGAAGTGGAAAAGCGGCGAAATTTTTAATAGAAAATGGGTATGAAAATGTTTATGATTTGAGTGGAGGTTTTACAGCATGGAAATCTAAGCAACTGCCAATTTCTAAATAAGTTAAGTAGCTTAATCTTTGCTGTATATTTTTAAATCATCAACTATAGCATGGCTAGCAACACTAAAAGCTATGTTTTGTTTTGGGTTGTGTGCAAAACCTAAGGAGCTATGAGTGCCAACTTTCATATCGTTGATCCAAACGCTTAAGGTTTCTTCTTCAAAATTTAAGGTTAAATTGTACCAAGTGTTTGGTTGGCAATTATGTTTAATGCTTTTAGATTTTCCTTTGGTCAATTCTTGAATTTCTCTAGCAGAGGCACCGGCCTTTTTTTTAGAATGTATGCTTAGTTTGAAAATTCCTTCTTTTTGATCGGTAATTTTAATAGAACTTGGTGTTATTTTTACTTGGCATACATGCCCTGCCCAAACAGTATTTTTAATAGCAGGGTCATTAAAGTTAAAAGCAATTCCTTTTTTGTCTGTTATTTGGAATTTTACCTGTACCGTTCCATTTTTAAAAGGAGCGTCGTGTTTTACGGAAACGGCATGGTTGGCTGTTTTGGTCATTTTTATATGAAGAGTACCGTTTTTTAAATCGGCTTGCTTTAAACCTTGTGCTCTGTTTTTGCTATTTGTTGTCCAGTTTTTTCCTAATTCTTCCTTACTGTCATCTTTTTCCAAGCGATTAAAATCATCTGAGAAAATTAATTTTCCTTTGGAGTTTTCTGTAGTTTTTGATTGAGAGTAAAGACTAATAGATAGACCGAAAAATAACGAGAATAGGAAAGAGATTTTCATAGGATTTTGATTGTAGTTGTACCTACGACCAATAGAAAATCCGATGGTTTAAAAAGGACTACATTTTTAAATAAAAATCTTTGACTAGTGCAATGTACTCAGGTGTATATTCGTGTCTTGCAATTTCAATGGTAAGTGCTGTATACTGTGTGTCGGTTTTTGTAAATGAAAACTCTAACAGACTTCTTTTGTAGTCGCTAGTTTCGGTTCCTTTTACATGGCAAGCTTTGTTAAGAAATAGTCCGTGTGTTTTTGCTAAGACACAAAGTTCTTTTTCTTCCTTAAAAGGAGCAATCATTGCAAACTTACCTTGCGGACTTAATAATTTAGAAGCTGCTAGGAACAAGTGTTCAAAAGGCATGGAATCTTCAAAACGTGCTTTGTTTCGTTGCTTGTCTTCACTTTGGTAGGTGTCGGTATAAAAAGGAGGATTTGAAACAATCAAATCATAGGAATCTTCAATTTCTTCAATAAATTCTTGAAGTGAAGCATGGTAACAAAACAAGCGATCTCCCCAGTCACTAGCTTCAAAATTTTCAACACATTGCTCGTAGGCTTCATCGTCTATTTCAATGGCATCAATAACTTCAGCAGCACTTCTTTGAGCTAGCATTAATGAAATAACACCAGTTCCAGCACCAATATCTAAAATTGAAAAAGCATTTTCTTGGTCAGCCCAGGCTCCTAATAGAACGCCGTCTGTACCAATTTTCATAGCACAACGATCTTGTTCAATAGAAAATTCTTTAAACTGAAATGGTTTGCTCATTATTTCTAAAGTTGAAATTTTGGGAGGTCTTGTTTGGTTTGTAGTTTGAAAAAAGTATCTTAACACTTAACACTTAACACTTAACACTTAACACTTAACACTTAACACTTAACACTTAACACTTAACACTTAACACTTAACACTTAACACTTAACACTTAACACTTAACACTTAACACTTAACACTTTTATAAGTACATTTCTATCAACCCTTCAGGAGTTTTTAAGAACATGATTTTGTTTTCTCGATCTACTTTTTGAATAAATTCATCTAGCATTGGAATCAATATTTGTGTCGCTCCATACTCTACTTCAAACAAAGGCTGTGCGGTTGTGTCGTTTACACCTGTTATTTCACCTATGTTACCGTGTTTTTCATCTTCTACCTGGAACCCAATAATTTCATGGAAGTAAAATTTCTTTCCGGATAGCTTCGGAAGCATGGTCAGCGGTAAATAAATACCTGCTTTTAGGATGGTATCAGCATCCGCTTCATTTTCAATGTTTTCAAATCGAATTCTAAGCTGGTTTCCTTTTTGAAGTAAAGATTCTTCAATAAAAAATGGAATCAAGTTATTGCCTAATTCGACAAAAACTGATTCCATTTCTTGGTAAAGTTCGGGTTCATCGGTATCTAATTTGATAACGACTTCTCCTTTAAAACTGTGCTTTCTAACGATTTTGCCTAAATAAAAACAATCTTCTTTACGCATAACGTTATAAATGTGAATTACTCAGCAGATTTTTCTTCTGTAGCTTCTGCTTCAGGAGCAGCTTCTTCAGTTGCAGCAGCTTCCGCTTCTGCAGCAGCAGCAGCCTCAGCTTTCAAAGCATCTTCAGCAGCTTGAGCATCATCAATTCTTTTTTGGTTAACAGCTTGTTCAGCAGCAAAAGCTTTCGCTTTTACATCAGCTTCAGCAGCAGATAAACCATCTTTTTTAGCTTGAATTCTTCCTTCTTTTTCAGCTACCCAAACGTTGAATTTCTCCTCAGCTTGTTCAGCAGTAATTGCTCCTTTACGAACTCCTATCTCTAAATGGTTTTTCAACATTGCACCTTTGTAAGATAAAATAGCTTTCGCTGTATCTGTAGGTTGTGCTCCGTTTTGTAACCACTTTACAGCTCCATCAATATCTAAATCAATTGTTGCTGGATTTGTGTTAGGGTTGTAAGTTCCCAATTTCTCCAAGAATTTACCATCTCTTTTAGAACGTGCATCAGCTGCAACGATTGCATAAAATGGTTTTCCTTTCTTACCGTTTCTTTGTAGTCTAATTTTTACTGACATAATTTAATTTTTAAGGTTCTCGACCTTGGTTATTAATAGAGCGCAAAAATACACTTTTTTTGGAATATAAAACTTTTTTACTTTATTTTTTTAAGCGTTTCTAAATTAGCGACTTATTAACGAAATTGGAGTTTGTGGGTTCTTTGGGATTAATGTATTTTTGAACGACTAAAAAAAACGGTTTAAGTTAGAATAGATATGAGAAAAATTGCACTAATTTTTGTTTGTTTGATAAGTTGTTTGGCCTGTACAGAAAGTGCATCACTTTCCAATGCCAACTATGCGGGTTCGAATCCTGATGTGGGGAATAAGGTTTTATCAGGTTCGGTAAAAGCAATGCTTGGTGAAGAGGAGTTTTCAAGCAATCAGTTAAGTGTGCACGAACAAGGATTTTCTTTTACTTTGGCAACAAATGAAGTGGAAGTAGCTATAGTTGCAACCACTAAAAGCGAAGTGCTTACAATTGGTTTGTCGGGTGAAATTATAGAAGGCGAGACTTATGTGTTTGGCGACAAAGTTACCGCTACTTATAAAAAAGAAGCGGTAAGAGCCTCGGAAGAGGATCTGGAAATTAACATGATTTCTGGAGAAGCAACTATTACAAAGCTGGATTTGGAAAATGGGAAACTTCAAATTAAGTATACCGGTATTTTGGAGGGAGATGTTATTGTATTAGATGGAGCAGTAAATCTGTCATATGTGCCAGATCAATTTCAAGCAACTATACCAAATGGAAAATTTAATGGAACAGAAAGTATTGTGCTAAATACAGAATCTGAAGGGTCGAGCCTGTTTAGTATAAATAATTTTGGAAATACAATTGTTGGTAGTAAAACTGTTGAGGGTGCTATTCAAATGCAACTAAAGGATGCAAAAGTGGGAGAGTTTGATTTGTCACAGACAAGTGGTAATGTAGCAACTTTTACCCTGGATACTTCCGCTGAAATGAGTGTTGCAACGGAAGGTAAAGTGACGATAGTTGCCTTAAATAAAGAAGAAAACTATGTTAGAGGTTCTTTTAATTTTGTAACGAATAATAAGGAAGAAATTTCTGGAGTGTTTTCTTTGAATTATTTTGAGTTTAACTTTGGTGATTAATTGAATCGATTTTTTTGTTTAAAGTGGAGAGGCTGTAAACGTTTTAGCTGTTTTTTCAAACGCAATTAGTTGTTGGTTCAGCCATTCTTGGTCTTTATTCAGTTCCTTCACTAATAATTGTCCAACTAATTTTGAGGCTTTCAAACTAGCGGCTACATCTAAAAACAACAAACGGGTTCTTCTGGCTAAAACATCTTCTATAGTGACCGCTTTTTCAAATCGAATGGCAAAAATTACTTGTGCAACTGTGATGTCGTATTGCGGATGTAACTTTTCTTTAAAAGAGGAATGTTCTTTGTAAAGTTCTTCAATTAATGCAGCATCTGTTCCGTAAATACTAAGAGTGCCAAACTGTTCTGGGGTTTTGGTATAACCATGTAATTTTAAATTTTGTGTTTTTGACTTTACTCTAGGTAAACTTACCAAAGTAGAAGCTACATTCATTACATCTTTAGCCATTTTTCTATAAGTAGTCCATTTTCCACCAAGAATACTTACAAGTCCGCTATCACTGACTTCAATTTTGTGTTCTCTGGATATTTCTGAAGTGTTGCTGGTATTTCCGCTCAAGGCTAATGGTCTAATTCCAGAAAATATGCTTTTAATGTCTTTTCTTGTTGGGTCTTTTACTAGGTATTGCGCTGTGTGACTTAGTAAAAAATCTATTTCTTCCTCAAAAGGAATGGGATGGATGGGGTAGTTTTTTAGTTCGGTGTCTGTAGTTCCTACTAGTAATTTACCATGCCAAGGCACGGCAAATAATACACGTCCGTCTTTGGTATGTGGAATCATAATAGCTTTGTCACCAGGTAAAAAATCTTGATCCAAAACAATATGTATTCCTTGACTTCCTTTGATAATGTTTGTTACGGAAGAATTATCTTTTTTACGAATCGAATCAGAGAATACACCTGTTGCATTGATGATGACTTTTGCTTTGATGGTTTGTTTAATTTGTGATTGTTTATTTTCAATAATAGCACCATCTATGGTGTTGTTTGTTTTGGTAAGCGCAATAAGTTGGGTGTAATTCAATAAAGTGGCTCCTTGTTTTTCTGCTGTACGCATCATGCTGACTAATAGTCGTGTGTCGTCAAATTGTCCATCATGATATAAAACACCTCCTTGCAAGTCTTTTTGTTCTATCGTTGGTAAATGTGCGATGGTTTCTTCTTTAGATAAAAAGATAGAATCGCCAAAGCTTTCTTTTCTGGCTAAAAGATCATATAATTTAAGACCAATTCCATAAAACGGTCCTTCCCACCAATCGTAATTTGGGACAATGAATTCAAGGTCATGAACTATATGAGGGGCGTTTTTTTTTAGAATGGCTCTTTCTTTTAAAGCTTCTGTAACTAAGGAAAGATTTCCTTGCTGTAAATAACGTACACCACCATGAATCAACTTGGTACTTTTGCTAGAAGTTCCTGATCCAAAATCAAATTGTTCTACCAATAAGGTTTTGTAGCCTCTAGATGCAGCATCTATGGCTGTTCCAATTCCTGTGGCGCCACCTCCTATAATTAAGACATCCCAAAAAGTATTTTCAACGGTGTTTTTCATTTTCTTGTAATTTATCTAATAACCATTTTGGTCTGTCTGTAGTAATTGCATCTACTTGGCAGTCTAAAAAACGTTGTGCTGTTTTTAGTGTGTTGGTTGACCAAATATAAACCAATAAGTTGGCTTCTTGTATGCGCTGAATAAATTGTTTTGTGGCAATTTCACCTGCCCAAATATTCAAGCCGTCTAGGTTATTTTCCTTGGCTTTTTGAATGTATGTATCTACATGAGCAACTTCTTTTTTTGTCTGTTCTGTATAATCAAGATCCAATAACCACAAAGCTTTGTGTTGAGGTAAAACTTTTTTAAGTAAGCAAATAACATCAAAATTAAAACAGATAAATTCTATTTGATGAACGGGTATGTTTTGCAGAGCCTTTTTTAAAAAAGGAACAATTTCTTTGCCGCATTTTATTTCAATAATTAAGGTGCCAAAATCAGGAATACTCGCTAAAACTTCGGTCAAGTTTGGAATTCTTGTGTTTTTCCATTTTTTCCCCTTCCAAGCCCCTACGTCTAAATTTCGTAAATCGGCAAAGGTTTCGTCTTTTACTTCAGAGCTATAACTAGAGGTTTGTTTGGTGTTTGCGTCATGAATGACTACAATTTGGTGGTCTTTTGTAAGGTGAACATCTATTTCAACCTTATGTATTTGCTGCTTCCATGCTAGTTGAATAGCCGGTAAAGTGTTTTCAGGGGCATCAAAAGAAGCACCTCTATGTGCAATTATTTTTGTCTGATAGTTTTCCATATTCTACAAGTGTAACTATTATTTTTTGAATACCTTTAAAGGTAGTTGTTTTAAACTTAATCAGTTTTATTGATTTTAAAATAAAAACTATCAATTTGACTTATGATTGAGCTTGGCGTACCTTTGAACAGAATTACTAAAAGAATATACAATGGCAGAAAATAAAAAAATCACCGCAAATAATGGTTGTCCAGTAAATCATTATGAAGACACAGAAACAGTAGGACAAAGAGGGCCTGCTTTGCTAGAAGATTATTTTTTACAAGAAAAATTAGCATTGTTTAACAGAGAACGAATTCCGGAAAGAGTTGTGCATGCAAAAGGAACAGGTGCTTATGGAAAGTTTACAGTAACACATGATATAACAAAATACACAAGAGCTAAACTGTTTTCTGAAATAGGAAAAGAAACAAAACTATTTACGCGTTTTTCTACGGTAGGTGGTGAAATGGGGTCTGCAGATACAGAAAGAGATCCAAGAGGTTTTGCGTTGAAATTTTATACTGAAGAAGGAAATTGGGATATTGTAGGTAATAATACCCCTGTGTTTTTTATAAAAGACCCTAAAAAGTTTCCAGATTTTATTCATACACAAAAAAGAAATCCAAAAACCAATTGCAAAGATGCTACGGCGGTTTGGGATTATTGGTCTTTGAATCCTGAAAGTTTGCATCAGGTATTAATTTTAATGTCAGACAGAGGAATTCCAGACGGCTATCGATTTATGAATGGTTACGGAAGTCATACTTTTTCTTTGTTAAATGATGCAGGTGAACGGAATTATGTGAAATTCCATTACAAATCTATGCAAGGAAATAAAACCTTGTCAAATGAAGATGCTACTCGCTTAAAAGGAGAAGATCCAGATTATTCTCAACGCGACTTAGTGTCAGCTATTGAAAAAGGAGATTTTCCGAAGTATGCTTTGAAAATTCAAGTCATGACAGATAAAGAGGCGAAAGAATTTAAATGGAATCCTTTTGATTTGACAAAAATTTGGCCGCATAGTGAATTTCCTTTGATGGATGTTGGAGAAATAGAATTGAATGAAATTCCTGAAAATTATTTTCAAGATGTTGAACAAGCGGCTTTCTCTCCTTCTAATATAGTTGATGGAATCGGTTTTTCTCCTGACAAAATGTTGCAAGGTAGAATTTTAGCCTATCCAGATGCGCAACGTTATCGAATAGGATCAAATTACAATGATTTACCCGTCAATAAATGTCCGTATATGACCAATAATTACCATCGCAATGGGGCTATGCGATTTGATGGAAATGGAGGTAGTAGCGCTAATTATTTTCCAAATAGTTTCGACGAAAGTATAGAAAGTAAACAAGAAATGAAAGATGCGCCTTACAATGTACAGGATGCTGAAATTGGTTTTTTTGATCGAAATGAAAATGATAACGATCATTATTCTCAGCCTAAAGGGTTGTTTGAAAATGTTTTTTCTGAAGACGAGCAGCAAAGAACCATTGATACAATTGTTGGTTCTATGAGTGGGATTTCAGGTACACGAAAAGATGAAATCATTAACAGGCAATTATGCCATTGGTTTCGTGTAAGTCCTAAATTAGGAGTAGGGGTTGCCAAAGGATTGAATATTAATATAGAAACATATTTAAAATAATATAGAATGAAAAATAGTATAGGAATAGAAGTAGAAAAAGCAGAGAAGCTAGTTGGAAAACTAAATCAATTATTGGCCGATTATCAATTGTTTTATCAAAATTTAAGAGGCTTGCATTGGAATATTAAAGGAAGAAATTTCTTTGAGCTACACTTAAAGTTTGAAGAATTGTACAATACGGCAGTGATTAAAATAGATGAAATAGCGGAAAGAATTTTGACCTTAGAAGGTGAGCCTTTACATTCATTTAGTGCGTATTTGAAAAATGCACAAATAGCAGAAGAGGTAGGTGTTACTGATGGGGAGAAAGGCGTGCAAATTGTTTTAAATAATTTTGCCGTATTAATCGCTATAGAAAGAGAGGTGCTGTCTGATGCAGCCGATGCAAATGATGAAGGAACGGCTAGTTTAATGAGTGATTATATCACAGAGACTGAAAAAGTAATATGGATGTTGAATTCGTATTTGAAATAAGCAAAAGCATTTAAAAAGGATAAGCCTAAACACTTTATGAGTGCTTAGGCTTATTTTTTTTGCATTGTATTTTTTTGTTGAAATCTATTCCAAAAAAGGAAAAAATCCTCGTAGAGTTGATTTGAATTATTTGTATTTTTAAAGCTTCTAAAATGGACACTTAAAAGCACCTATGTATTTAATTTTTGATACCGAAACTACCGGACTTCCTAAGAGCTATAAAGCGCCAATGACTGATACTGACAACTGGCCAAGATGCATACAAATTGCATGGCAGTTGCATGATGATTTTGGTCGAGTTTTGGAGCATGACAACTTTATGGTCAAGCCAGAAGGATTTAATATTCCTTTTGATTCAGAAAAAATTCACGGTATTTCTACAGAATTAGCAGAAGAGCAAGGTATTTCATTAATTGAAAGCTTAGAGCGTTTTAATCGAGTTTTGTTGAAAACGAAATTCTTGGTAGGGCAAAATGTAACCTTTGATGTAAATATCATGGGGGCAGAGTTTATTAGGGCGGGTATTCAACCCAATTTTAAAGCTTTTGAGTTTGATAGTTTCGATTTAGATAACTATAATTTTAAAGCAAAACAGCCTTCCAATAGAGCTATGGCTATTGATGATTTAAAAGATCAAGATAAAAATGCTTTGGGAATTTTAGATACCTGTACAGAGGCTACTGCCCAAATGTGTCAAATACCTGGAGGTAGAGGTGGAAAATTTAAATTGCCAACACTTACAGAATTACACGAGTATTTATTCGCCGTAGGTTTTGGTGAAGCGCATAATGCAACAGCTGATGTGGAGGCAACGACACGTTGTTTTTTCGAATTAATTCGTTTGGAAAAATTTGAGCAAGAACAACTACAAGCGGCTCCTGATTATTTTATAGAGTTTAAAAAAATAAATCCAGACCCCATACAGGTAATCGGACTAAAGCACTTAAACTTAAAACAAGAAAGTGATAAGATTCGCAAGCGCCAATCTTCTCAAGAAGCAGCGCAAGGCAAAGGAATAAATATAAAGGAAAGTCGGAAAAAATTAGAAGATGCAACTTTTGCACATCTTCACAATCATACTCAATATTCTATACTACAATCTACTATAGAAATTGGAGCTTTGGTCAGTGAGGCAGGAAAATACAATATGTCTGCGGTTGCCATGACGGATACCGGAAACATGATGGCATCTTTTCATTTTACCAATGCGGTTGCAGGATATAACAAAGGTATTGCAGCTAAGCGACAGGAAGCTGAAGAAAAAGGAGAGCCATTTGATCAAAAGGAATTGGTGCCTATTGTAGGTTGCGAGTTTAATGTTTGTGAAAACCATACCGATAAAACAAAAAAGGACAACGGAAACCAAGTAGTTCTGTTGGCTAAAAATAGAAATGGGTATCAAAATTTAGCAAAAATGTCATCTACAGCCTTTGTCGATGGATTTTACTATGTACCTCGTATCGATAGAAAAATTGTTGAGCAATACAAAGAAGATGTTATTGTTTTAACGGGAAATTTGTACGGAGAAATACCGAGTAAAATATTAAATGTAGGAGAAAAACAAGCGGAAGAAGCCCTGATTTGGTGGAAGGAGCAATTCGGTGACGATTTGTATATTGAATTAATGCGCCACGGTCAGGAAGATGAAAATGTGGTGAATAAAGTACTGTTGCGTTTTGCTGAGCAGTACAATGTTAAAACGGTTGCGACCAATAATACGTTTTATATAAAGCAAGAGGATGCCAATGCACATGATATTTTATTGTGTGTAAAAGATGGTGAAAAGCAAGCAACACCTATTGGTAGAGGGAGAGGTTATCGTTATGGATTGCCAAATGATCAGTACTATTTTAAGTCTCAAGAAGAAATGAAGGAGCTTTTTGTAGATGTTCCTGAGGCAATTTTAAATATTGAAGACCTAGTTTCAAAAATCACGCCTTTTACCTTGGCTAGTGATGTATTGCTTCCTGCTTTTGATTTCCCTGAAAGATTTAGAGATCCAAAGGATTTGGAAGATGGAGGAAAAAGAGGAGAGAATAATTTTTTGGCCCATTTGGTATATGAAGGAGCTAAAAAGAGATACGAAGAAATTACTCCTGAAATAAAAGAACGATTAGATTTAGAATTAGATGTAATTGCAAAAACAGGATACCCTGGATATTTCTTGATTGTAGAAGATTTTATTCGAGCAGCTAGAGAAATGGGGGTTTCTGTAGGTCCCGGACGTGGATCGGCAGCGGGTTCTGTAGCAGCTTATTGTTTGTGGATTACAAACATTGATCCTATTAAGTATGATTTGCTTTTTGAGCGTTTCTTAAACCCTGAACGTATATCGATGCCCGATATTGATATTGATTTTGACGATGAGGGACGTGGGCGTGTTATTGATTATGTAATTGATAAATATGGGGCCAATCAAGTAGCGCAAATTATTACCTATGGTACCATGGCTGCAAAGTCCTCTATTCGTGATACTGCACGTGTTTTGGATTTACCTTTGTTTGAAGCAGATAGAGTTGCCAAGCTAATTCCTGGAATGAAGCTGAAAAAGATATTCGGTCTTAGTGACAAAGAATTGTCTAGTAAATTGCGGCCAGAGGAGGTTGAAATGGTGAATGAGCTGAAAAGAATTTCCAATGGAAATGATTTGACGGCCGAAACAGTAAATAAAGCAAGAATATTAGAAGGGTCTGTAAGAAATACAGGAATTCATGCCTGTGGAGTGATTATTACACCTGACGATATTACAAAATATGTTCCAGTATCCGTAGCTAAAGATTCGGATATGTATGTCACCCAATTTGATAACTCGGTGGTAGAAGATGCCGGATTATTGAAAATGGATTTTTTGGGCTTGAAAACGTTGACTCTAATCAAGCATACCTGTAAAATTGTAAAGGCAAGGCATAATGTCGACTTGGATCCTGAATCCTTTCCAATTGATGATTTGAAAACTTATGAACTGTTTCAAAGAGGAGAAACGGTAGGGATATTTCAATATGAATCGCCAGGAATGCAAAAATACATGAAGGAATTAAAGCCTACTGTGTTTGCCGATTTGATTGCCATGAATGCCCTGTATCGTCCAGGGCCAATAGAATATATCCCTAGTTTTATTAATAGAAAACATGGAATAGAAGAAATTGTTTACGATTTACCGGCTCCTGAAATGAAGGAACGTTTATCGGAAACCTACGGAATTACCGTTTACCAAGAGCAAGTAATGTTACTTTCTCAAGATTTGGCAGGCTTTACCAAAGGTCAGGCCGATACCCTGCGTAAGGCCATGGGTAAGAAACAAATTGCCGTTCTAGAAAAAATGAAACCGCTTTTTATCAGTCAAGCGGTTGAAAGAGGACATGAAGCGGAGCCTTTAGAGAAAATTTGGAAGGATTGGGAGGCCTTTGCATCCTATGCCTTTAATAAGTCGCACTCTACATGTTACGCTTGGATCGCCTATCAAACGGCCTATTTAAAAGCACATTATCCTGCAGAATATATGGCAGCCGTTTTGTCTAATAATATGAGTGACATCAAACAGGTGGCCTTTTTTATGGAAGAGTGCAAGCGTGGAGGTTTAACGGTTTTAGGTCCCGATGTGAATGAATCGTATTTAAAATTCTCAGTAAATGATGAGGGTGCCATCCGATTTGGAATGGGAGCCATCAAAGGAGTTGGTGGAGCTGCTGTGGAAGAAATTATACGCGAACGAAAAGAAAATGGAAATTTCACTTCTATATTTGATGTGGTCAAACGAATTGATCTTCGATTGGCGGGTAAAAAAGCCGTAGAAGGATTGATTTTAGCAGGAGGTTTCGATTCTTTTACCAGAACACACAGAGCACAGTATTATATTACAGATGAAAAAAACACGAACTTCTTAGAAAAATCATTGAAGTTTGGACATAAATACCAAGAGAGTCAAAATTCTTCTCAGGTTTCTTTGTTTGGTGAAGCTTCTGAAGTACAGTTTCCTGAACCAGATATTCCTACTTGTGAAAAATGGGGAACCATGGAGTTATTAGCCAAAGAAAAAGAAGTGACTGGAATGTATATTTCTGCACATCCTTTGGATGATTTTAAAAATGAATTGCGTTTTTGTAATTGTAAATTATCTGCTTTTAAAGGAGATATGACAAATTACGTTGGGCATAAGTTGAGTATTGGAGTAATTGTTACCGCTGTTGAACATCGGGTTTCAAAAATGGGAAAAGGCTGGGCTACTTTTATTGTTGAAGATTATGGAGACAGTCATGAGTTCCGAATTTTTGGGAATGAGTATTTGCAATTCCGTCATTTTTTAGTGGTCAATTCTTTTCTATATATCAATGCTGTTCTTCAGCCGGGGTGGACGAATAAAGAAACAGGTGTTGTAGGGGAACCTCGACTAAAGTTTACAAACTTTATGTTGCTGCATGATGTTATGGATGATAAATGTGAAAAAATTACCATTCAAATGAATTCGACAGAAGTAAATGAAAAATACATCAACCATCTTCATGCGGTTTTGAAAGATTATCAAATAGCTGGAAAACAAAAATTAGCTTTCAATATTAGAGAAAGAAGAGAGAAAATAGATATTACAATGCCAAGTAGAACCATGAAAATTAATGCCAGTTCTGAGTTCTTTGCACGAATGGAAAAGGAAAATATTCGATTTAAAATTAATTAATTTTTAGCGGCATTGAATTCTTTTTTAGAATAGATTACAACACTCAACACTCAACACTCAACACTCAACACTCAACACTCAACACTCAACACTCAACACTCAACACTCAACACTCAACACTCAGAATGGCCGGAATTTATATTCATATCCCTTTTTGCAAGCAAGCTTGTCATTATTGTGATTTTCATTTTTCTACATCACTAAAATATAAAAGGGAGGTGTTAAAAGCCATGCATAAAGAATTGCAATTACGTGCTGAAGAGTTAAAGGGTGAAATTGTAGAGACTATTTATTTTGGAGGCGGCACACCTAGTTTATTGAGTATCTCTGAAATTGAATCTTTTTTAGCTTGTATTTCAAAAAACTTCAAAGTTTCAAAACATCCTGAAATAACTTTAGAGGCAAATCCTGATGATTTGAATGAAGAGAAAATCAAAGCACTTTCGTTAACAAGAGTAAATCGATTAAGTATTGGAATTCAATCTTTTTTTGAAGAAGATTTAAAGATGATGAACAGAGCTCATAGTGCTCAGGAGTCGGAAAAATGCTTGGCCATTGCTACAAAATATTTTGATTTAATCACTATCGATTTGATTTACGGGGTTCCGGGCTTGACAAATGAACGTTGGAAACAAAATTTACAAAAAGCCTTCGATTATAAAATAGCGCATATTTCTAGTTATGCTCTAACCGTTGAAGAAAAGACAGCCTTGGCTAGTTTTATAAAAAACAAAACCTATCCGTCTTTGGATGAGAATTTAGCGCTAGAACATTTTAATACTTTGGTTTCAGAAACTGAAAAAAATGGTTTTGAGCAGTATGAAATTTCTAATTTCGCCAAAAAAGGAGCTTATTCTAAACACAATACCGCTTATTGGCAAGGTGTCGCCTATTTAGGCGTTGGTCCTTCTGCTCATTCTTTTATAAAAAATAGAAGAGCTTGGAACATCGCTAACAATGCAAAATATTTAAGGGCCTTACAGCAAAACACCTTGGCTTTGGAAATAGAAGATTTGTCGCTAACAGATCGGTACAATGAATACATAATGACGGGTTTAAGAACCGTATTTGGGGTTTCTTTGGAAAATGTAAAAAATCGTTTTGGAGAGAAGTATTTTGAGTATTTACAAGAAGGTGTTGCTGTGTTTTTAAGAGAAGAAACAGTAGTTGTAGAAGAAGGTATTTTAAAAACAACACAAAAAGGAAAATTCTTGGCAGATGGTATTGCTGCTGAGCTGTTTTATGTGTAGTTTTAGACTTTAGAATTTCAGTTGAATAATTAAAAACATATATGATGAAGAATTTATTTCAAAGATTAACTTTTACTTTATTATTCGGGCTAATGATTAGCTTGACATTCTCTTCTTGTAAAGATGAGGCTAAGGAAGCCTATACGGTTGAAATTTCTAAGGCAGATGCATTGTTTCAGGAGCAGAAATATGCCGATGCAAAAGCAATCTACTTAAAAGCTTCAAATTTGAAGAAAGATGCGGCGTATCCAAAAGAACAAATAAGCAAAATTGATGCATTATTGGTTAAGGAAAAAGAAGTTGAGCAGTCCAAAGCTGAGGTAGCGGAAGCTGAAGTTGCTCCGAAAATTGTGGAGGCACCAAAATCACAACCTTTTCATATTATAGTAGGCAGTTTTTCTGTACAAAAAAACGCTATTGGCTTTCAGAAAGAATGGTCTTCTAATGGCGAAAAAAGTACAATTGTTAAAAGTAGAGAAGGAAATTATTTAATAAGTGTTCAATCTTTTGAGACGATCACAAAAGCGTATAATTACCTTGAAAAAAGTAGTTTAAATGATGCTGCTTGGGTGTACAGAGTTAAGTAAAGAAAAAATAAATTAATAAAGGGGTTTCTATTTTGAGCAAAATTACTTGAAATGAGAGCCCTTTTCTTGTTTAATTGAATAGCTATGAATATTGAAGAACTAAGAGCGTATTGTTTGTCGAAAGCCTATGTAACAGAGAGCTTTCCTTTTGATGAAAAGACTTTGGTTTTTAAAGTTGGCGGTAAAATGTTTGCATTAACAGGCTTAGAGAGATTTCCACCTGCTATAAATCTAAAATGCGATCCTGATTACGCATTGGAGTTGAGGGATGTATATGAAGCCATTCAGCCAGGTTTTCATATGAATAAAAAACATTGGAATACGATTTATTATCAAGATGAGGTTTCACCAACATTATTATTGAAGTTGGTGGATCATTCTTATGATCTTGTGGTAAAAAGCTTGACAAAGAAAGTGAAAACTGAGTTAGGTCTTATGTAATGTAAGTAATTCTACTTTTTAACCTATGGTTTTTTCCATTCAACTAATTGTAATCAAATGTTTATTGGGTTGCCATGTATTTAAAGCTTATATTTAGACCTTAAATTATTAAAGGAAAGCACGTGTTTTGGTACCATGAAGATTTAGAGCGCTTAGAAAAAGAAATATCAAACTTAGCCTACGATCCCAAACTTATTTTTTATGGAAGTTCTTCTATAAGATTGTGGGATGAAATTACAACTATTTTTAAAGACTATAAACCTGTAAACTTAGGGTTTGGAGGTTCCACGTTAGCTGCCTGTACGTGGTTTTTTGAACGTGTTTTTGAAAACATAAAAAAGCCAGAATCCATTGTTATTTATGCAGGTGATAATGACTTAGGAGATGGCAGACATCCAGAGGAAGTTGTCCTTTTTTTTGAAAGCCTATTGGCGAAAATTCGAAAAAAATATGGAAACATTCCCTGTTCTTTTATAGCTATAAAACCTAGTATTAGCCGATGGCATTTGTCTGGCAGTATTCGATATACCAATAGCAATATCAAAGAACTTACTTTAATCGATAAAAATTTTCATTATATTAACGTGTATGATGCCATGCTCGATAAAAAAGGCTATCCTATTGGTGCCTATTTTGTGGAAGATGGTTTGCATATGAGTGCGAAAGGTTATGCTTTATGGAAAAATATTTTGAAAGGGCATAAAGAAATATTACCAGAAAAAATTCTAGTAAGTATGTGATTTATTTGAAGATGGCTTGCTAGGCTAAAATTAAAATGAAAAAGACATGAAACGAGAATACCACAAATGGTATAGTCCAAATTTGGAACGAGATATGGAACTTTTGATCTTTGGTCACTCCGGAACCAAAGTATTATTTTTTCCTCCAAGGATGGGGCGTTTTTATGATTATGAAAATTGGCGTGTAATTGAAGCTCTTCAAAATAAAATTAATGCAGGTTATTTGCAATTGTATTGTATAGATAGTGTCGACTTGGAGTCGTTTTATAATAATTACAGTCACCCTGGTTACCGAATTTATAGGCATACGCAATTTGAGAAGTATGTAATAAACGAAGTTGTTCCTTTAGCAAATCAAATTAATGAAAACCCTCACATGGTTGCTGCCGGTTGTAGCTTAGGAGCTTTTCATGCAGTAAACATTGCCATGCGCCATCCTTATTTATTTTGCAAAGTGGTAGGTATGAGTGGTCGTTATGATTTAACCGAATCCAAAGGTTATTTTCAAGATTTGTTAAGTGGTTATCACGATGAAAATGTGTATTTCAATATGCCAAATCAATACTTGAAAAATTTATCAGATCCATATCTTATTGGACAGCTTCGTCAAATGGAAATTATTCTGGCTATCGGGAAAGAAGATTTGTTTTTAGCCAGTAATTTTTTGTTAAGTGGTATACTCAATGAAAAAGAAATTCCGCATCAACTATATGAATGGGATGAGGAAGCGCACAAAGCGTATTACTGGCGTAAAATGGTTCAGATATATTTGTAAAATGTTATTTCTTGCTGAGTTCAGTGAAATGTTTGTAAAATAATGGAATCGTTTCAATTCCTTTGAAGTAATTAAAAACACCAAAATGTTCATTTGGTGAATGAATCGCATCACTGTCCAAACCAAATCCCATTAAAATAGATTTGCTATTTAATTCATTCTCAAATAGGGCAACTATTGGAATACTCCCTCCAGATCGTTGAGGTATAGGACTGTTTTCAAAAGTAGTTTCATAAGCCATTTTTGCCGCTCGGTAACCAATACTGTCAATTGGAGTAACATATGGGTGACCGCCATGATGGGAGCTTACTTCTACTTTTACGGATGCCGGGGCCAAACTTTTGAAATAGTTACTGAACAATTCAGAAATTTCAACATGATCTTGACCAGGAACTAATCGCATTGAAATTTTAGCATGGGCTTTGGAAGGAATTACTGTTTTGGCGCCTTCACCTGCATAACCACCCCAAATACCATTAACGTCTAATGTCGGGCGAATTGAATTTCGTTCGTTGGTGGTATATCCGAGTTCTCCATGAACATCGTTCAAGTCTAAAGCGGCTTTGTATTCTTCTAAAGAAAAGGGGGCTTTAGCCATTTCTGCTCTTTCTTCAGTAGAAAGAATTTCCGCATTTTTGTAAAATCCAGGAATGGTAATGCTATTATTTTCATCATGCAATTTTGCTATCATTTGAGATAGAATATTGATAGGATTGGCTACAGCTCCTCCGTACAAACCAGAATGTAAATCGCGATTAGGACCGGTAACCGTCACTTCCATATAGGACAATCCTCTTAAACCAGTAGTAATAGAAGGTTGCGTGTTAGAGATCATTCCAGTGTCAGATATCAAGATAATATCATTGCGTAATTTTTCTTTATGATTTTTAACAAACCATTCCAAGCTAGGAGAACCAATTTCTTCTTCACCTTCAATCATAAATTTGACATTGCAAGGCAATTCGTTATTGGCAATTAAATATTCTACCGCTTTTACGTGCATAAACATTTGACCTTTGTCATCACAAGCACCACGTGCAAAAATAGCCCCCTCTGGATGTGCTTCTGTTTTTTTTATGACTGGGTCAAAAGGTGGGCTGTTCCATAAATGAATAGGGTCAGCAGGCTGAACGTCATAGTGTCCGTAGACCAAAATTGTAGGTAAATCGGGGTTAATTAATTTTTCAGCATAAACAACTGGATATCCTGGCGTGTCACAAATTTCTACATTGTCGCAACCTATTTTTTCTAAAGAAGTCTTAATTAATGCGGCTGTGTCTAAAACATCTTGATAAAAAGCAGAATCTGCACTTACAGAAGGAATTTTTAAAAGTTCAAAAAGTTCATTTATAAATCTATCTTTATGATTATCAAGGTATTCTTTTCTGTTTTTCATAGGGTGGGAAAATTTGTTTCTCAAAAATAAGAAAAAAGTTGAGAACTCCTTTGAAATATCGTTGGATTGTGTATATTTGCATCCACAATAATAAAGCGGGCGTGGTGGAATTGGTAGACACGCTAGACTTAGGATCTAGTGCCGCGAGGTGTGAGAGTTCGAGTCTCTCCGCCCGCACTTTATTTGAAAGCCGAAATGGAAACATTTCGGCTTTTTTTATGCAAAATTTTTAGAAGAAAAGGGGGAGGGGGATCTTAATGTTATGGATACTCCAAACGACCTCTTGGACTGCAATTAAATAGCGAACCGCAAAGCATAAAAAAGCCGAGATTTAAAATCTCGGCTTTTTTTATAATGGATTAAATAGATTTAGTGTTTTAGATATTTCCGTTTTCTGATATAAAGAAAGCCCAAACCAAAAATAGTCAAAAGCAAAATAGGTGTAAAAATATTTAAAACTTGCCAATACAGCCTGTTTTGAGAGACCAATGCTTTATCCAAAGTTCTAAGCGTTATTTGCTTTGATCTTAACTTCAAAATACCACTGTCGTCCAATAAGTAATCTACGGTGTTTTGTAAGAATTCTTTGTTGCTGAATTGTTCTTGGGTCCATTTGTCAATTCCTAGTTCTAAAGGTTTGCCATTTTGAGTTTGGTTCGCAGCAAGGTCTCCATCAGAAATGACGACCATTTTACTAGTTGAACCAATTTCTTTGGCGCTGTTCGTTGCAAATGGTTTTTGTCGGTCTTTGTAAGCTGAGGTGAATTTACCTTCAAATAAAACCCCTAAAATTTGTTTTCCCTTAGCGTATATTTTTGGGTCTGGTTTTTCAGCTACAGATTTTAATTCTATGAAATTTGGAGTTTCAACAATTCTTGTCAAGACAGAACTTTCTAATAAAATGGTTTTTTTGATATTGTTTTTTAAAGTATCTATAGTTGATGGGAACTGCAATCTGATGCCACCTAAATTATGCACGATAGGATGTTTGCTGCTTGGGTTTACAACAGGGTGGTAAAACCATAAAAAGTTTTGAAAATTCGTTTTGTTTCCAGTGTTACCCGTTGCCAAAGCTATTTTTGCTGAATAGAGGTCTTTTACAATATTGTGATTGATTCTGGCACCGTATCGAAAAAAGAAGTCATCTAAATTCAAATCTCTAGTATATGCTAATGTTCTGCCTCCTTTGTACAAACTGTCCATTTCAGCATACACGTGGTCTAGCATCCAAAGTGTGTTTCCTCCATTTAAGGTATATTGATCCAAAACATATTTCTCTTCTTCAGAAAAGGCTACAGTAGGTTTTGCAATAATTGCTAAGTCGTATTTTTGTAGTTGTTCTAAAGTTTGTTTTGGTGAATTTTGTACCGAGTCTAAAGTGAATTTCCCTAAGTGATATTGTTTCGATAAGTCTTTTAGAAAACTAAATAGCTGTAGGTCTTCTAATTCGCCATTTCCAGTAAGTATCGCAATGCTTTTGTTTTTCTCAGAACTTATTTTTTTGAAGGCATTGGAAAAAGCAAATTCTAAATTTTGAATAGAACTTTCCAACTGAGCTTCTTGACGGGTAGCTTGCGTACTGTTTTTTAAAAGTGAAATATGTTCAATTTTGTTTTTATAATGAATTGTAGCCCAAGGTAAAATGATGCTTTCTGAAACGACCCCGTTTTCTTCAACGGTTAATTTACTTGGTTCCAATCCTTTTTTTATCAGAGTTGTTAAATCGTTTTTCGGGTCAATAAATAAAACTTTTAAATTCTTATTTTCAACTTTTAATTCTCTTAATAATTGTTGTGTTTCTAGTTGTAATCGTTTAAATTCTACCGGGAAATCTCCTTCTAAATACACACGTACAACCACTTGTTCGTCTAAGTCTTTTACAAGATCTTTTGAAATAGTTGAAAGTGTATATCGTTGATCAGAACTTAAATCCAATCGTTTCGATATTTTTGGACTAAGCAATTGCAAAACAACGATAGCTAAAGAAATATAGATAAAAGGTTTCCAATTTTTTTTGGAAGCCATTCGTGTATAAGACAAAGTGATAAAAAAGAGAGAAACACTTAAGAAGTAAATTAAATCCTGACTGTCAATAACACCTCTAGCAATGCTTTCAAAATGTACATGCATACCCAATTGAATGATAAAGTATTCCTTGTTTCCAAAAATAGAGGCAACAGAATAAAAACCATAATACATAAAAAAACAACTGACAATTGCAGCGAGTAATACAACAAGTGAATTGTTTGAAAAAGTAGAAATCCATAAGCTAATGGCAACAAAAGCACTGGCAATAAAAAGTAGGCCAATATAGGAACCGATAAGAACTCCAAAGTCAATATTTCCAATAGGTAAAGCTAATTGATAAATACTAAAAGTATAAAGCAATGTAGGGAGTAGGGCTATGGAAACAATACTTAGTACAGAAAAATATTTGCCCAAAATCAATTGTAAATTAGTTATGGGTTTGGTTTTTAGTATTTCAATGGTTCCTGAATTTATTTCTTCAGAAAAACTCTTCATGGCAAGTGCTGGTATTAACAAACTAAACAGCCATGGGCTAAGCGTGAAAAAACTAGTTAAATCGGCAAAACCGGCATTCAGAATATTAGAATCATTGTCGAAAAACCACAACAATAAACTGTTTAATAGTAAAAAGCTTCCTATGACAAAGTAGCCAACAGTAGTTCCAAAAAACAATCGAAGTTCTTTTTTTAATATGGCAAACATGAAAATTGAATTTTAGTTGTTAGGTATTGAATTATTTAAGAAACTCAATGGTAATATTGTCACGGTAATCCAATCCAAGCAGACTAGAAGCTCCGCCTACAGTTTTTAAATTACTTTTATAGACCGCAATTTCTATAAATCCTGCTGAGTTGAAAATTGCCAACCTGCTACCGTCCGTTTGTCTTAAATGGGTTGGGAGTTTAAAGTCTACAATATCACTGTATTTGTGGTGTATTTTTTTAAAATTGTATCGACTGGCTTTCAAAATAAAATCACGTCCTTTGCCAACTTCTTTAAATAGTTTTTCGGTAATATTGCTTATAATATTTCCGTAATTATCTATGTAAATAACATTCCCAATAATTTTATGGTGCTCGTCAGATATTTGTGGCTGTAGTTCAAAAAGCCTTTTGAAATCCTGCATGGGTTTTCCAATAACTTCCAAAGTTCCACCTCTAGCAATATGCGCAGCAACTTGTACAAAAACATCTAATACAGAAAAACTAGTCTCTAGCCGATCATGAATATTTATTTCAACAAGTTTTGAGGGGTTTATTTCAGCAGCAATCATGGAAATTATTCCGTTATCAGGACAAACAAAATAATGCCCGTTTAATAAAAGTGCAATGTGTTTGTTTTCTTCGTTTAATTCAGAATCAACACCTATTATATGTATGGTTCCTTCAGGAAAATTTTTATACGTGTTTTTTAAGATGTAAGCAGTTTCTGTAATGTTAAATGGAGAAATTTCATGGGAAACATCTACAATTTTAGCGTCGGAAATTGTGCTGTAAATAGCCCCTTTTACAGCTCCTACAAAATGATCCTTGGTTCCGAAGTCTGTGGTTAAGGTTATTATAGGCATCTGAAATTTTTGTTCGTTTTTGGGTAGCTGTTTGCAATAGTTCAATCCTATTGTTGAGCAAATTTAGTGAAATAAATATGGCTAGCCAATAGGCAGAATCATATAATTAAAAACATAATTTTGAGAGAAATTCTAGTGTTTTGTATTGAATTTTATTAGTACTTTTATTTTTTTTATAGAAAAGAGATAAATTCTAATACTTTCAATTTGAACGAACGCAGTATTCTTTTAGAAGAAATAAATCCTAATGATTTTTTCGGACCTCAAAATAGTACCATGACATTGGTAAAAGCCTATTTTCCAAAGTTGAAAATTGTGGCAAGAGGTGCACAAATTAAAGCTTTTGGTGAACCCTTAATTCTAGATGAATTTGAGAAACGCATGGAAATGCTTGTTAAATATTTTCAGAAATATAATAAGTTAGATGCGCATTCAATTGAGCAATTAATGACTTCAACAGGGAAATCTGAAAAAACAGGAGAAAAAGCAGATGGTGTTTTAGTACATGGAGTTGGCGGGAAACTAATCAAAGCTCAAACTGAAAACCAGCGAAGGATGGTTGAAAAAATGCAGAAGAATGACATGTTGTTTGCTATTGGTCCTGCAGGAACGGGTAAAACATATACAGCGGTTGCACTTGCTGTAAAAGCATTAAAAGATAAAGAGGTAAAACGAATTATATTAACACGTCCGGCTGTAGAATCTGGTGAGAATTTAGGTTTTTTACCAGGGGATTTAAAAGATAAATTGGATCCTTATATGCAACCTTTATATGATGCACTAAGAGATATGATTCCTTTTGAACGGTTAGAGTCTTATATAGAAAAAGGAGTCATACAAATTGCGCCACTTGCATTTATGAGAGGAAGAACCTTAGACAATGCTTTTGTTATTTTAGATGAAGCTCAAAACACAACACATGCTCAAATGAAAATGTTTTTGACACGTATGGGAAAAAGAGCAAAATTTATCATCACAGGAGATCCAGGTCAAATAGATCTTCCTAAAAAACAAGTTTCAGGTTTAAAAGCGGCTTTGTTAACCTTAAAAGATGTAAAGGGAATTGCTAATGTTTTTCTTGACGACAAAGACGTGGTTCGTCACCGATTGGTTAAAGAGATTATCAAGGCTTATAAAAGTATAGAGACAGAATAAAATTTGTTACTTTTGCGCTGCCTATTTCAAGGTAGTTAAATATAGTTAATACCAGTATATAATGAGTACAACAATAAACGATACCAATTTCAGCTTTCCAAAGCAAAAAAACATATACAAAGGAAAAGTTCGCGAAGTCTATAATATAGATGATGAGCTTTTAGTAATGGTTGCTACGGATAGACTTTCTGCCTTTGATGTGATTTTGCCAAGACAAATTCCTTACAAAGGACAGATATTAAATCAGATTGCTGCTAAAATGTTAGAGGCAACCAGTCATCTTGTTCCTAATTGGGTGGTAGCTAGTCCAGACCCTAACGTAACGGTGGGTCATATGTGTGATACTTTTAAAGTAGAAATGGTTATTAGAGGTTATTTAACGGGGCATGCTTGGAGAGAGTACAAGTCTGGGAAAAGAGTTTTATGTGGTGTGTCAATGCCTGATGGAATGATTGAAAACCAAAAATTTGAGACTCCTATTATAACACCATCTACAAAAGCAGCTATTGGCGATCATGATGAGGATATTTCAAGAGAAGATATTTTAGTTCAAGGGATAGTATCTAAAGAGGATTATGAACAATTAGAAACTTATACCTATTCTTTGTTTAAGAAAGGAACTGAGATTGCTGCAAAGCAAGGATTGATCTTGGTGGATACTAAATATGAATTTGGAAAAACAAAAGAAGGTCAGATTGTTGTAATTGATGAAATTCATACACCAGATTCATCTCGTTATTTTTATGCGGAAGGTTACGATGAAATTCAATTAAAAGACCAAAAACAAAAACAGCTCTCTAAAGAATTTGTTAGAGAATGGTTGATAGAAAATGGGTTTCAAGGGAAGGAAGGACAGCAAATACCTGAAATCACAGATGAGAAGATAGAAGAGATCTCGAATCGTTATATTGAATTGTATGAACAGATCACAGGAGAACAGTTTGTAAAAGCTGATGTCTCTGATGTTTTGACAAGGATAGAGAAAAATGTAACTGCTTATTTAAGTTAAGAAAAGTAGTTGTTTAGAAAACAGAAAAAGGGACTGTATTATTATGCAGTCCCTTTTTTTTGTTATTTGCTGTCGTTTTTCAGTAAATTAGTTCGTTTCCTATCTTCGAATTTTCTTCCGAAATGTAGGATTTCAATTGTCTTATTGTTCTTTTTAGTTTGAAGGATAGATTTCTCTAGCAAAAGTTCCTGGTAAAATCGCTTTATGGTTATAAGAAAATAAAAGTTGAAAAGGTTTTTACGCGTTTATTGATGTGTGAACTGGAATTTTAGTTTTGATTTGAAGTTCTTTTTTTAGCTTCGAAGTGAGAATTAGATAAGTTTTGATCTTTTTAAGTAGAAGGTTCTTTAGTTGTTTAAGGAGTGGTTCTGTTAAAGAAAAGGCTGAAGGACTTCTGAAATTCCCTTTGAGGGGTGTTGTTTGTAAAAATAAAGTTGTTTAATTTTAGTGTTAATTGGATGTTTTATAGCGGTTTGGAGTTTGTGTTAAAACAAAGTAAAAAAATAGTTATTAAAAAGTAGTTTGTAAAGTAAAAAGAGGTTGTATCTTTGCAGCCGCTAACAGCGAGAGTAGTTGGTAAAAGAGTTCCTTAGGATGTTGATTGAGGGTTAAAAAACGGAATAAGAAAATAATTAAAATTTTATTTTTTTATAAAGAAAAAAGCTTTTACATTTGCAGCCGCTAACCGCGAAAGTGTTTAGGGAGTTAGTTCTTAAAAAGGTTTGGAGTTGTGGTTTAGAAAGTGTTAAAAAAAATAATTCAGATTTTA
>NZ_VDET01000009.1 GCF_006381105.1 Flavicella sediminum
TTCTAACCATTAAGCGATTTTACCAGGAACTTTTGCTAGAGAAATCTATCCTTCAAACTAAAAAGAACAATAAGACAATTGAAATCCTACATTTCGGAAGAAAATTCGAAGATCGGAAACGAACTAATTTACTGAAAAACGACAGCAAATAACAAAAAAAAGGAACTGCATAATAATGCAGTCCCTTTTTCTGTTTTCTAAACAACTACTTTTCTTAACTTAAATAAGCAGTTACATTTTTCTCTATCCTTGTCAAGACATCAGATACATCAGCTTTTACAAACTGTTCTCCTGTGATCTGTTCATACAATTCAATATAACGATTCGAGATCTCTTCTATCTTCTCATCTGTGATTTCAGGTATTTGCTGTCCTTCCTTCCCTTGAAACCTATTTTCTATCAACCATTCTCTAACAAATTCTTTAGAGAGCTGTTTTTGTTTTTGGTCTTTTAATTGAATTTCATCATAACCTTCCGCATAAAAATAACGTGATGAATCTGGTGTATGAATTTCAGAAAACAAGCAGCTGCTATGCGTTTATTTCCATCAACAAAAGAATGGTTTTTTACTACCAGATACAATAGCATTGCGGCTTTTTCTTCTAATGTGTTGTAAAAATCATCTGTTCCAAATCCTTTTGCTATTTGCGCTACAGAACTTTGAAAACTTTGATCTTTTTCTTTTCCAAATACATCAGAATCAAACTCCGTTAGCATTTGTTTGATAATTTGTTGGTACTCTTCTAAAGTTGGGTATTCAGCTTCTTTTGTAGATATTCCCTTTGCATCTAATTCTTCATGATCATAATCATCTAACAAGCTTAAGCCTTTGGCAAATATTGTTAACCATTGGTTGTCTTCTGTTTTGTCCTCTATGGCTCTACTTAAAATTTGAATACCATCTTTTAAAACACGTACTTCTTGTTCTTTTTGTTCTAAACGTTTTTGATTAATGGCATAGCCTTTTACTAAATAGTCTTTTAAAATACTATTTGCCCATATTCTAAATTGAGTAGCACGCGATGAATTTACTCGATATCCAACTGAAATAATCATATCTAAATTATACAATTTCATCTTACGAAGTTTTCCGTCCAAAGCAACCTGTTCCATTTTGGAACAGGTTGACTTTTCCTTTAACTCTTTAGATTTATATATATTACCTACATGTTTTACAATAGCTGGTCTTTGTACACCAAATAGTTTTGCAATTAGATGCGCATCAAGCCAAACAGTATCTTGTTCTAATTTTACTTGAACCTCAATACCGTCAGTAGATTTAAATATGTCAATTTTATTTTCCATCCTCTTTAAATTTAGTAGCTGTATTGATTCAACTAACTCTTGCTCTTTTTTCTATATTTTTTTTATTGAACACTAGCTATCGAATGGTTGTCGCATATTTTGCGACAAGCACTTTTCCTATTAAGCTACATAGCCATTGTATTCATTGATATATTCTTTTACCAATATGTTGTTAATACGTTTTACATCGGTTGCATTGATATCTATTTTTTGCTTGTTCTTAAATTGATTGATCACCAAA